>NZ_JBYQVE010000001.1:0-2695000 GCF_058072805.1 Methylobacterium sp. 1A
GGGCTGTATCTCTGGTTAGCCTTCGTCGTTGGTGCTCGCCAATTAGGCGCGGACCGCGCGTGACAACGGCGCTTAGAAGCTGTTCCAGGGAAGGCTGCCGTGACTGGGACAGGTGAACATAGGGTATGTCAGTGGCTTACTTCTGTCGCTTTCTGGGGCGCCGGTGGATGGAGGAGAAATCATTTGCTGCCGTGCTCCATCGCGTTGGGGAATTGGCCGGCGTTATGCCATTATCACGTACTGAAATGTGACAGCTCCATGTCTGCTATGGCTTGGCCATGACCGTAGGACGAGGCTGATGGGCGTCCGCGACATAGCATCTCGGCGAAGTAGCTTCCGCAAAAGATTCGCTGCCGCTGGAGTGCACCCTGTTTGACCGGGCAGGCAGCGGGGCCGGTTTAGGCAGTCCGGCTGAGGTACTCTCGGGGCGAGAGCATGCGCAGGCCGGAGTGCGGGTGGATCGTGTTGTAGTCCTCGAACCAAGCCGGCAGAAGCCGCATCACCGTCTCGGCGTCGACCAAGAGCGCCAAGCGGGCATAGTCGCGCTTGAGCGTCTTCACGAACGCCTCCGCGATGCCGTTGCTCTGCGGCGAACGCACCGGGGTGAACAGCAGCCGTAGGCCGAGCGCGGCGGCCGTCTGCGCTGTCTCCTTGGCGATGTAGGCGGAGCCGTTGTCGGACAGCTACTCGACCGGGTGCGGGGTCTTCGTCGCGCCGAACCGGCGCTCGCAGCAGGCGATCATCAGGTTGCAGACCATCTCGGCCGAGACTCCCGTCGTGGTCGCCGACCACGCCATGATCTCACGGTCGCACGCGTCGATGGCAAACAGCACGCGGACGACCGCTCCGTCCCGGCAGCGCAGTTCGAGGTGATCCGAGCGACCCGCTCCACGTTCGAGCGTAATGAATCGCCCCGGGTTTTCCGGAGGCCGTTTGGTTTGGCTCAGGCGGCCAAGGCTTGGACCTCGGCCTGGGCATAATAGCGTGCCTCCGCCTCGGCGGGAGGGATGTGGCCGATTGGTTCGAGCAGCCGACGGTGGTTGAACCAGTCCACCCATTCCAGCGTGGCGTACTCGACCGCCTCAAAGGACCGCCACGGCCCGCGTCGATGGATGACCTCCGCCTTGAACAGGCCGATCACCGTCTCGGCGAGAGCGTTATCGTACGAGTCGCCAACACTGCCGACGGAGGGTTCGACGCCCGCCTCGGCCAAGCGCTCGGTGTAGCGGATGCTCACATATTGCGATCCGCGATCCGAGTGACAGACGAGGCCGCTGCCGGCGAAGGGGCGGCGCTCGTGCAGGGCCTGCTCCAAGGCATCGAGCACGAAGTCGGCCCGGGCCGAGCGCGACACACGCCAGCCCACGATCCGGCGGGCGAAGACGTCGATCACGAAGGCCGCATAGACGAAGCCGCCCCAGGTGGCGATGTAGGTAAAATCCGCCACCCATAGCCGGTTCGGGCATTCGGCCCTGAACTGTCGATTGACCCGGTCGAGCGGGCAGGCCGCCGCCGGATCGGGAACGGTGGTGCGAACCCTCCGCCCCCGGACGACGCCAGCCAAGCCCATCGTTCGCATCAGCCGGACCACCGTGCAGCGCGCCACAATGATCCCTTCGCGGGCGAGCTGCCGCCAGACCTTGCGCACGCCGTAGACCCGGAAGTTTGCCTCGTACACGCGCCGGATCTCGACCATGAGTGCCGCGTCCCGCTTGGCTCGAGCCGACAGCCTCCCGGGATCGGCTCGTCGCGCGGCATGGGCGTGGTACGTCGACGGGGCGATCGGCAGAACCTTGCAGATCGGCTCGACCCCGTAGAGCGCACGATGATCGTCGATGAAGGCGATCATGACCGGAACCGGCGGTCGAGCTCCGCCTGGGCAAAATACGCGCTCGCCTTCCTGAGGATCTCGTTGGCCTGCCGGAGCTCGCGGTTCTCCCGCTCCAGCGCCTTGATCCGCTCGCGCTCATCCGTCGTCGGTCCGGCCCGCACGCCCCGGTCGCGCTCGGCCTGACGGACCCACTTGCGCAGCGTTTCGCCAGAGCAACCGATTTTGGCCGCGATCGACTGGATCGCGGCCCATTGCGAACCGTGCTCGCTCTCATGCTCCCGGGCCAGCCGGACTGCCCGCTCGCGAACCTCAGGGGAAAAGGGTGGGGTATGCTTCGTCATGGCTCCAGTCTCTCAAGAGTTGGAGCCTCCGAAAATCCCGGGGCGATTCATAACGCCACCACGGTGCCGTCGTGGGTGCGGCCGGGCCGCCGGGCGGTGTGCGGCGCGAGGGTGAGCCCGTTCGCCCGCAGGATGCGCAGCACCCGCTTGGCATTGACGCTCGCCTCGCCGCGCGAGTGCAGTGCCTGGTTCACCAGTGCGGTGACGCGGCGATAGCCGTAGCTTGGGCGGGCATCGACGATCGCGCAGATCGTCGGCAGCAGCTGCGCATCCTCGGGCTTGCGGTAGGGACCGCGCGGCTGGGCGGGGCGGCTCAGGCGCTCGGCCAGGTGGGAGCAGGCCACGCCGAGCGTGTCGGCGACCGCCTTCACCGCGAACCGCCCGTCGAACCGCCCCAGGAGCTGAGCGGCGAGGTCGGTTTTTTTGTGCGGGCGAGGTCGAGCGCCTCCTTCAGGATCTCGACCTCCATGGTCTTGCGCCCGAGCAGACGTTCGAGGTCGCGCACGCGCCGCTCCAGCTCACGAACCCGGCTGGTGCCGACGACCTCCTCGTCGGCGTGCACGGCCTGATGGCCGCCCTCCAGCATGCGCCGCTTCCACGAGAACAGCAGGCTGGGCGAGATGCCGTAGCGGCGGGCGACGAACGACACGGACGAGCCGGGCTGCTGGCTCTCCTCGACGAGGCGGATCTTCTCGGTGGTAGACCAGCGCCGTCGACGCTGAACGCCGGTCAGGATCTCGCCGTGCACCGGTGGGGCGGTCGGATCGGATGACATAGCCTTACCCATAGGCCAACGCCTATGCCTTCGTGAGCTATGCCGCCTGTCCGGTCAAAACGGGGTGCGGTTCAGCCGCCCTCGTGTGGCTGATCCGCCCCTCGGTGAAGTGGCTGTTCGTTAAGTTTGGTGGATCAGGCTGCGAGGAAGAAGCGGCGACGCAGCAGGTCGAGCTTGGCCCGGCCGTACATGGAGCGCTTGAGCAGCTTCAGCGGGCGAAGCAGGGTCATGCCCTGATTTGCGTTCTCACAACAACCTTCGTCACGGACCAACCGTCACGTGAACATTCCACCAAACCCGGCGAAGAGCCACTTCAGTCGGGGCGGATCACGGGAAGCCGCGAGATTCCATAGCGTTGCAGGTAACGGGACAGGCTTGAGCGTGTGAGTTACAGGATCGCATTCAACGCAAACTGCTCGTGGCGCTCGCCCGCCGTCAGCACCGCCGTGATCGGCTTACCCCCGCCCTCGGCACGGAGATGCAGCTTGGTCGAGAGCCCCCCTGGCTGCGCCCGGGCGCTTCGCCCATGCCCTCGACGGTCGCTTCACCCCCCGATGGCGCCGGACCGGTGTGCCCCGGCGGCGTGCTGGTGGGCGCGCACCAACGCGGCATCCACGAAGTGCGGGTCCCAATCGAGATCCCCGCACGCATATGCCTGCGCTTGCAGACGCTTCAGCACGCGGTCGAACACACCCGCTTTGCGCCACCGGTCGAACCGGCTCGACTCGGTTCCCATAACACCGTAGCGCGCCGGTAGATCCTCCCAGGGTGCGCCCGTGCGCAGGATCCAGAGCATGCCGTTGAGGACTTGCCGGTGATCTTCCGAAGGCCGGTCCGTGCCCGGCTTCTGCGGAGGCAGCAGCGGGGCAATCTGCTCCCACTGCCCGTCAGTCAGTTCAAAGCGTCGCTTGCCAGAGACATGGGGATCACCGACGAACCTGTGAAAACTTTGCAGAGACGCCCTATGTGCCCGTTCAGAAAGCGCGGCCTCCAGGTCCTGATGAACTTATCGGGTTGATACTATTTGTTAACCATTCCTATTCATGTTTTTTAAAACACAGGCTGGAGCGCGTCGTGCCCCCGCAACTCGCTACTCCGAACGGCACCTCCGCGACGGAATTTACAGACCCGGGTCGTGCGCCGGGTGGCGTCGACTTTGAAGACGTTCTTACTCTGACACATAGGCTTAGCGAGGAAGTGCTCTGCGCAAAACTGAGCGGGAGTAAACCCCAGGAACGGCATATAACAAAATTGGTTATCATCGCGACAGAATTGAAGAAAGTCGGGATTGAGTACCCACCGTCATTACGATACGCGCTAGATATACCCCGTGAGACGAGCGAAGCAGAAATAATCCAATTAAAGCAATATGGACGACTTAAGGGATTTGTTGAAGAGGCCACATCGAAATATGTCCGAGGCTGGGCTCTAAATGAGGGAAGGCCGGGGAAATTTGCGGAACTAGAGATATTAGTCAACAAAGTTCTTGTGGCCATCGTCAATGCGAATGCGTTCCGAGAAGACTTGGCAATCGCGGGCATTGGCGCGGGATATCATGCTTTCCATTATAGGTTTGTCTCGCCTATTTCTCTGATACGAGACAAAAAAATTGTGGTCCGACGGCGCGCCGACAGAGCTATTCTTCAAGTCATTGCTATGTAAATGGCGTTGCGGCGCTCACTACGAAGAGCTCACGCCGGCTAACCGGGCGGACTAATTCAGATCCGCGCCAGTAGGGGCAGAGGCTTGGATCCGACAACAGGATGCCGATCACCGGTTAATGAAAATGCCCCGCGCAGCGATGCCGCCTGGGCTGCAGGTGTGGAGGATCGCTGACGGGATAGCAGCGATGCGGTCATCGCGACATCACCTGTTCGGGGGAGGCCCGCGCGCATGAAAAGGCCCGCCTCGGCTAGGCCGGGCGGGCTGAAGTAGCGGCGGCCGTCCAAGCTGCCGGTCGCGGTGCAATAGCAGATTGCCGGGCACGAAAAAACCGCCGCGGCCGCAGCCGGGCGGTTCGATGTTAGATGTTTGATCTCAGAGTTTGATGGTGCAGTTTTCTTAAGCGAGTGGAAGGACGCGCTATGGGTCAGGTTCAGCACGGGAGTTCCACGACGACAGCGGCAGCCCGTCGAGCGTACAGCATAGTCAAGCGAGCCTAAGGGCACCGGTGGGTCGTTACGGCGTCAACCTGAAGACCATCGCGAAGTGGAAGAAGCGGTCTTCGGTGGCTGACCGGAAGACGGGCCACACGGACCCCGGGACTGTCAGGAATTCCGTGTGCGGGCGGCGGGTTGAACATCACGCCGCCATGGCCCGGGTGAAGCGCTCACCGAAGATGACGGCAAACTGCGCCTTGGCCATGACCCACTCACGTGGCCCCATCTTCCACGCCTTCTCGGAGCGGTTCAAGACCAGCTAGAGCAGCTTGAGCGCGGCCTCGTCGGTCGGGAAGTGACCGCGGGCGCGCACGGCCCGGCGCAGCGTGGCGTTCAGGGCCTCGATGGCGTTCGTGGTGTACAAGATCCGGCGAACCTCGCTGGGGAAGGCATAGAACGGGATCACCTCGCCCCAGGCTCGTCGCCAGCTCTGGGCGATGGCCGGGTAGCGTCGACCCCATTCGCTCGTCTCGAAGGCCGCCAAAGCTGCCTCGCCAGCCGCGGCATCGAGCGCGCGGTAGATGTCCTTCAGCGCGCCGCCACGAGCTTGCGGTCCTTGTAGGACACGAAGTCGAGGCTGTGGCGCAGGAGGTGGACGATGCAGGTCTGGACCAGCGCCTCGGGGAACACCGCCCGGATCGCATCGGGGAAGCCCTTCAGGCCATCGACCACGGCCAGCAGCGCGTCCTCGACGGCGCGGTTCCTGAGTTCGTTCATGACCCGCAACCAGAACTTGGCGCCCTCGTTCTGCTCCAGCCACAGGCCGAGGATCTCTTTGGCGCCGTCGGCGCGCACGCCCAGCGCGATATGGACGCCCTTGTTGCGGACCACGCCCTCGTCACGCACCTTGATCCGCAGGGCGTCGAAGAACACGATCGGATAGACCGGCTCGAGCGGCCGGGCCTGCCAGGCGGCGACCTCCTCCAGGACCGCGTCGGTCACCGCGCTGATCAGGTCGGGTGAGACCTCGATGCCGTAGAGCTCGCGCAGGTGCGCGACGATCTCCCGGGTGCTCATGCCACGCGCGTACATCGACACGATCTTGTCGTCGAAGCCGGGAAAGCGTCGCTGATAGCGGGCGATCAGCTGCGGATCGAACGTCGCCTGCCGGTCGCGCGGGATCGAAAGCTCGATCCGGCCGGTCTCGGTCGTGACCGTCTTGCGGCCATAGCCATTGCGCGTGTTGCCGGCGTCCTCGCCCGCCAGATGGTGGTCCATCTCAGCGTTGAGTGCCCGCTCGGCCAGAGCCTTCTTCAACTCGTCCAACAGACCGTCGGCCTCGAAGGCCGTCTTCGGATCCGCACCGGCCAGAAGCTGGTCCAGGATCGCGTCAGGGATGCGGGGTGCTTTGCGTCGTGCCATCGGGAAACTCCTTCGGATTCACTATGGCCGCCCCCACAAGAAATTCCTGACAGTCCCCGGACCCCCGATCCACGGTGCGGTCGGCCGAGAACGAGGCGGTGACCGTCGCCTTCAGCCGGTATACCCTTCTGCCACTCGACGACTGCCTCTGCGCCCTGCAACCGACGATCATAGACATGGGCGTCATGCCACGCCCAAGGCGAGGCACCACGCCTGCCTCCCCGCCGGACAGCAGGCGACCAGGGCTACTCCAGTGTAAGCGCTGTCTGGGCGGCACCTTCCGGCAGACGGTGTGAAGGCGACATACGGAGCGGAATGGGAGCTCCGTCACATGTCGATGTCAGGGCATATGGCTATGTCGGAGCCGATCCGGCGCCTGGAGCTGTTCACCGGGGTCGGTCGGCGCCGGACGTGGTCGGATGAGGAAAAGGCCGCCATCGTCGCCGAGAGCGACGGGCCGGCCACGTCGATCAGTGCGGTGGCGCGCCGGCATGGATTGAGCGCCTCGCAGCTGTTCACGTGGCGACGCCTGGTGCGTCAGGCTGGGAGGCACGACGGCGAGCGCCCACTGCAGTTCGTGCCGGCCGTGATGAGTGTGGGCCCGCAGGAGCCGACCTCTGCCGAGATGAGCCCCGAGCTGAGGGAGCGATGCGGCGGCCACAGCATCGAAGTTGAGATCGCTGGCGCCACGGTCCGCATCGCTCAGGGCGCGAGCGCGGTTCAGATCGCCGCGGTGATCCGGGCGCTGAAGACTTGTCCATGATCGGGCCATCTGGCGCGGTGCGCGTGATGCTGGCCACCCGGCCCTGGACTTCCGCAAGGGCATGGACGGGCTGGCCGCTCTGGTCCGGGACGCGATGGGTGCGGATCCGTTCTCCGGTACGGTCTACGTGTTCCGGTCAAAACGCGCCGACCGGGTGAAGCTCCTAGTCTGGGATGGAAGCGGGCTGGTCCTCGCGACCAAGCGTCTGGAGGCGGGTCAGTTCTGTTGGCCGAAGATCGATGACGGCGTGGTCCGGCTGAGCGCGGCGCAGCTCTCGGCGCTCGTCGAAGGCTTGGACTGGAAGCGCGTCCAGGCGGCGCGTGCCGTGGGCGTACCGGCGATTGCCGGCTGAGCAAAAAGGCTGGCCAGCGGGCTTCATCGCAGTGGTAAGTCACTGGCGGATCTGCTCTAATCCGCTTCGTGGCCGCGCCTGCTTCGCCCTCGTCCGACGATCCCGAGACGCTCAAGGCGCTGCTCGCCGAGGAGCGCGCCGAGAACGAGCGGCTGCGCCAGATCATCCTGACCATGCAGCGCCATCGGTTTGGCCGCCGCGCCGAGAGCCTGCCTGAGGATCAGCTCCTGCTCGGGCTTGAGGAGGCTGAGCAGGTCGAGGCTGCGGGCTTTGCCGCCGAGGAGAGCGAGCCCGCCAAGCAGGAAGCCCGGAGGGTCAAGCGGCGCACGAACCGTGGGGCGCTGCCCGTCCACCTGCCACGGGTCGAGTGCCTCGTCGATATCGACAGCACCGCCTGTCCATGCTGCTCAGGTGCCCTGCACCGGATCGGCGAGGACGTCTCTGAGCGCCTCGACGTGGTGCCGGTGCAGTTCCGGGTGCTGGTGATCCGGCGCCCGCGCTACGCTTGCCACGCCTGCGGGGACGCGATCGTGCAGGTACCCGCGCCGGCGCGGCTGATCGAGGGCGGCCTACCCACCGACGCTTTGGTCGCGCAGGTCCTCGTCTCCAAATACGCCGACCACCTGCCGCTCTACCGGCAGGCGCAGATCTTCGCCCGCCAGGGCGTCAGCCTCGACCGCTCGACGCTGGCCGACTGGGTCGGACGCGCCGCCTTCCTCCTCCGGCCCGTGCACGCGCGGCTGCTGGAGACGCTCAAGCGCTCGGGCAAGGTGTTTGCCGACGAGACCACGGCACCGGTGCTCGATCCGGGCCGCGGCCGCACCAAGATCGGCCAGCTTTGGGCGTATGCGCGCGACGACCGGCCCTGGGGCGGGACGGATCCGCCCGGCGTCGCCTACGTCTACGCCCCCGACCGCACGGCCGGACGACTGATCGCGCATCTCTGCGGGTTTGCAGGCGTGCTCCAAGTCGACGGCTACGCGGCCTACGAGAGCTTGGCCAAGGGCGGCGCAGTGCGGCTGGCCCACTGCTGGAGCCATGTGCGTCGGCAATTCTATGACCTTGCCGCGGCCTCGCCGATCGCCACGGAGACGCTGTCGCGCATTGCCGTGCTCTACCGGATCGAGGCCGAGATCCGCGGGCGTCCGGCCGAGGAGCGACGGGCGGCCCGTCAGGAGCGAAGCCGGCCGGTGGTCGAAGCGCTGGAGCCGTGGCTGCGGGAGAAGCTCGACCTCCTGAGCCGCAAGAGCAACCTCGCGGAGGCGATCCGCTACGCCCTGAGCCGCTGGGCGGGGCTGAGCCTGTTCCTCGATGATGGGCGCGTGGAGATCGACTCCAACACCGTCGAGCGCGCGATCTGGCCGCTGGCCCTCAATCGCAAGAATGCCCTGTTTGCTGGTTTGGACGGCGGAGGCGAGCACTGGGCGGTGATCGCCTCGCTGATTGAGACCTGCAAGCTCGTCGGCGTCGAGCCGCAGGCCTATCTGGCTGACATCATCACCCGCATCGTCGAGGGCCATCCGCAGCGGCACCTCAATGATCTGCTGCCATGGGCTTACCAGCCAACGTCAGCCCTCAAAGCCGTGGCCTGAGGACAGCGCTTACACTCCAGTCCGCCGGCCCATCGCCGCCTCCGACAACGCCGGATCGAGCCGCTGATCCCCGCCCGCAAGGATCAGCCCCGCCAGCTCAATTTCGACAAAGCCGCCTATTGCGAGCGCAACAAGGTCGAGCGGTTGATCGGCCGGCTCAAGCAGTATCGCCGCATCGCCACCCACTACGAGAAGCGAGCCGCGAACTACCTCGCCATGGTCACGCTCGGCATGACCATGCTCTGGCTTAAATGAATTTGCAGCGACACCCTAGATTCCCGCAAGCCATTTAGTTGCCCCGGCGATCGATTGATTTATAACTTGATGCATGTCGAGATACTGGTAGGTGCCGCACCGACCAATAAATTGCACCTTCCTGATTTTCGAGGCCTCGGCCTCATACAATCTATATCGCTCCTCGTTCTTTCCGTCTTGGGTCTTGATGGGATAGTAGCGTTCAAAATTATTCTGCTTGTAATCGCAAGGCTCCTCGATGGTCTTTGGCACTTTGTCAGACGCCCTCGTCATGTGCCCCGGGATGTTGTGCCACCAAGTCTCTCGTGTATACGGGCTGGTGTCGGTGTAGTTTATCGTAGTATGCTCAGGCGAGGATTCTTTCTGCTCTTCGAACAAATGGAATTTTATGGATCTATATGGCAATTCGCCGTGAACGAAATCAAAATATAAATCTATAGGCATGCTATTAAAACAAAAATCATAACCCTTTGTGTGCTTTCGGTCGAACATAGTTTCGAGATTGATGGAAATGTTCTCATGATCAAGAATCCGGTCAAAGAGCGCCGTGTATCCGTTTTTTGGCATGGCCTGAAATGTGTCCCCGGGAAAATATCTTGAATCTTCGTCCGTGCGAATTTGTATGCGTTGAACGACTGAGGCGCTTATCTCGCTAAGATCAAGATCCCACATTTTTTTTGTATATGGGCGGAAAAACAAATTAGTTAGCTTCGCTCCGATCCGAGAGTAAAGCCAATCTTCAGCCGATACCAAGGATGTCCGCGGCTCGCTCATGCCTCGAAGAAAATCTTCCACTTCTTCGTCCGAACGCAGATTTTTTTCATATACCTTGTTGATTGTAACTCTGTTTACTGGCAGCGGCACTAGCCTACTGTCGGGCAGCTTAGCCACTACGGAGTGGGAATAATTCACCCACTCGGTGTACTGCGACAACCATTCAACCACCCGCAGGTTTGATGTGTGAAACAAATGTGGGCCGTACTTGTGAATCCTGACCCCATTGCTATCAATGTAATCGTAGCAATTTCCAGCCACATGATCGCGGCTGTCAATAACGTCGACACAATGTCCTGCCTCCGCAATGATGCGAGCGTAAGTTGCGCCCGCAAAACCGGCGCCGACGATTAGCACGTGCTTCACGTTTTCATATCTCCAAACTGCTGAGAAGGAAGAAATCAAATGAAAGGTTCGCGCTGAAGCATACTTGAAAATAGATCTGGATCCAGACGCCACGGGCCGTCGTGTATATTCGACTGGTACGCTGGGTCGTGCAAATCCTGTCCTATCAAGCATCCATATCTGAGGCGAGCAGCTGAGGCGGTCCTTCTTATGGACCACTGCACCGTCGTATTTTTATGAAGCTCGCACAGAACCGTGTCAGGATCGCAGAAAATAACATTTGCTAGGCCTGCTCCATGCGGGCCTATGACATGCGTTGCTCCGGCAAATATCCTTATCTGTTCAGATACATCTTTTCCGGACAATACAACAATGTCGAAGCCAGCATCATTAGCTATGCCTTCAATCTCGGATTCATTGACCAACTTTCTGATTTGGCTGTCCGAACGGCTCACATAAATTCTTCTATCCGGCCGGCGCGTTGCACCGACGCGTGACCTCAAATGCGCTATCATACTCATCCTAGACGGGTGAGGATAATAGTCAGACCAAGTTATGCGCGGAACAAATTTGAGGGAAGCGCAGTTTACTAATATGTTTTCATCAAGAAAAATTGCTTTGCCGTCCATCTCGGGCATTAATTTTAGCGTCGCGCTTTGCCACTTTGCGCGTACTTTGGGCATTAGAATAATTGTGTCCGCGAAGGTGCTGCCGAATGGAGGAACCAGTAGAGCTGGGACAATATTGCTCCACCAGTGCCCATAGTTGCGGTTACCGCCTGCTCCACACAAAGCGTGCGCGGCTGAATGCACATGAAGTTCGGATCCAGCGGCAGGAATCGAAAGATGATCCTCATCTTCCCATCGCATGCTCCATGCTTCAGGGAACGCGAGATACAGCGATTCTCTAATCAGCAAATCGTCGACTGTGATTATGCCAGACTCGCCGTGTACCACAGCGTTGCTGATATGATAAACGAATCCGTCCTCAAACGCATAGTCTTTGCGAAGCCATTCTCCCGCCGGAAACTCGTTATAATCGAAATCCGGAGGCCGCACCTGACCGAAAGACGTTTCTACAATTGGAACAACCATATCCGTGAGGCAAGGCATTTTACTAACGAGTTGCCGCGCATCAACGTCGGACCGTAGCTTTGAGAGCGCCAGATCCGTGATTGATACTGCCTTATAAACTTTGCGCGTCCGATTTTGTGACATTTATTTGATTCTCGCATTCTTTTTTAGCAAAATTTGTAGATGTTGATGCACAGCCAGGTCGGTTGGCCTTAGCTTAACGTCGATCATGATAGTGCAACTGACTGAGGATAATAAAGGCATTATCCGTCGCGCAGGTGCTTGTGCAAGATGGCTGACGCGTTGGGCATTCAATGTTTGGTCAGCCTAGTAGGCAGCGACCTCGGTGTCGATCTCCTTATCGGCGGCCTTGCGCAGCTCGGATCCTGATCGACGCACTGGCTGACGATCATCCTCATCCCCGGCAGCGTGTCGCTTTTTCGGACCGATCAGCAGGTCGAGGTAGGCGATGGTCTCCTTGTGAACCTGCATGGCCCGCACGTCGCTGATCGCCTGACCGATCTGCGAGCGGTGGCATGAGCGCAGGTTGGACATCTCCTGCAGATAATCCTTCTGCCCGTCGGTCATGATCTACCATGCGCCAACGGCAGCCCGGTCCGCATGCTCCTAGCCTTGGCCCGGGCCCACGCAGCGGCGAGAGTCTCGATCGCCTCGTCCAGGGTGTCAGCCATCCCGTGCAGCGGCCCGACGCCGTCGACCTCGTGCACACGCTGGCAGCCGGTGCAGCTCCAGGTCGACGTGCCGTTCTGCGGGCCGCCAGCGATACGGCGGATGCGGCCGACATGCTGCCCGCCTTCCTCGGCCACGAAGTCGTGTTGGGCATCTGGGAAGGTCCGGGCCCAGACGAAGGTCACGGCTCGGCGCCCGCTCGGCTCCCAAGGCACGAAACCAGCCTGCGCCCAGCCTCGGTCATGTACCAGGCGCGCCGACCGATCCGCCCGCGAGTAGCGCGCTCCTCGACGTAGCCGAGTTCTTGCAGGATCGGCATGACGGTCGGGTAGGCCTTATGTCTGAGGCCGCCGAGATTCTCGGCGACGGCGCAAAAGGGCTCAAGGTGGCGGCCGCGGACCGGCGCGATCGGTTCGGTAGGCATGACGGCACCGAGCTACCGCGAGTGGCCACCATCTACGAGTCCCCGGCTCGCGGCGAGGCGCCACATGTCGGCGTCCGTAAAGGTAGCGGATCAGTTTGAAATTACTGCCGGATCTGATAGCATCTGCAGAGGCGGTAAGCCTCCATCAGAATGTAGCTCAGGAAGTTGTCAACGCCGAGTGCGGCGTGGTTCCTCTGCACTTCGTGTGGCGAAGTGTGTCGGCCGGAATGACGTGCCCCATCTGCGGAGATGGGCTTTTCTGAGGACGCCATGCCCGCCGTATCCTGCCCCTCGTGCCCGATGGCCTGACCGTCGTCGGCATCGAGCCAGCAACCGACCCGCTCATCGTGCGCGTCGTACCCCGTCCGGGCCCGACGTGCTGTCCCACCTGTCAATCGTCCGCGGGCCGCAAGCACGGTCACTGCGAGCGCACCCTCGCCGATTTGCCCTGGCAGGGCCAGTCCGTCCGCCTCCGGCTGCGACACTTCCGCTGTGCGAACCCAGCTTGCCCGCGGCGAACCTTCAGCGAGAGCGTCGGTGAAGTCGCTGTCGCTCACGCCCGCCGATCCGAGCGGCTGCGCGTGCTCCAGCGTCATCTCGGTCTCGCCCTCGGTGGTGCACCCGCCGCCCGTATGGCGCATCGTCTCGCGATGCCGGTGAGTGGCGATACCCTCGTGCGTCTCGTGCGTGCGGCGCTTCTGCCGGCACCGCCCGAGCCCCGCATCGTCGGGTGGGCATGGCGGCGCGGGCGCAGCTACGGCACCATGGTTGTCGACCTCGAACGTCACACCGTCCTCGATCTCCTGCCCGACCGGGACGCCGGGAGCGTCGCCGCTTGGCTGCGCGCCCGTCCGGGCATCGAGGTCGTCGCTCGCGACCGCGCCGACGTCTTCGCCGAGGGCTCCCGCGCGGGCGCGCCGCAAGCCCAGCACGTCCTCGATCGTTTTCACCTTCGGCGTAACCTCAGCGTCGCCCTGCGTGCAATCGTCGCCCATCATCATGGCGTGATCGGCGCCGTCGGTCGTGCGCGCATCGATCAGGAGGTCGAGGCAGCGCAGGCTGCGAAGGAAGCCACGCGTCCGCCGACGGTGATCGAGGTTCGGGAGCGGGCGACGCACGCGCGGCATTGGGCTCGGTACTCCGAGCTCAAGCGGCTGTCCGAGGGCGGCGCCTCGGTGGCCGGCATGGCTCGGGCTCTGGATCTCGATCGCACGACGGTGCGGGTCTGGCTGCGCCAGGACGCGCCGCCCTCCTGGCGGCGACGCCGCACCGTGCCGGCGATCCTCGACCCCTACCGCGATCATCTCGAGGCGCGCTGGCAGGCCGGCTGCCGCAACGCCGCCGAGTTCGCCCGCGGGCTGATCCGCGCGGGGGCCGACATCCGTCCGCGGGTGGTGAGGGATTGGGCGATGAGACGGCGTCGCGCGAGCGCGGACGTTATGGACGCTACGCCGGGCTCGATGAGCGCGCCGCGATGGCGGCCCCCGTCGATCAACCGAACGGCGTGGCTTCTGCAGGCGGAACCGAGCACAGGCGTTGCGGACGATCGCCACTTCCTCGATCGCCTGCGGGTGAAGGCACCCGATCTGGCGAAGAGCGTGGCCGTCGCGACGCGCTTTGCTGACCTCGTGCGACGGCGCTCGAGCGAGAGCCTGGAGGCTTGGTTCGCGGCGGCGGCCGCGACGCCGCTGGCGAAGTTCGCCGCCGGTCTCGAGCGCGACAGGGACGCGTTACGCGGTGCGATCACGACGCCCTGGTCGACGAGTCTGGTGGAGGGGCAGATCGGCAGGCTGAAGATGCTCAAGCGCACGATGTTCGGCCGCGCGGGCTTCGCTCTGTTACGCCAGCGCGCCCTCACCGCGACCTGACTTGGCGTTCCGCGCCACACGAAATGCCGAAGAACCATCATTCATCCGGCGTCGACAGGGGTTAAAGCGCTCGTTTCAGAAGCGAGAGGTCGTTGGTTCGAGTTCGACTGCCCTCGCTCTGAGTGCAGCAGCACCTGTCAGCCAGCCGGCTTGAACTTCGGGTCCCAGTCCGAAAGCTGGATGCTCGGGATGTGGTCAGGGAGGAGGCGAGCGCAGCCTAATAGGAAGTAGGCCAGTGCTGTATCCACGAAGATCTGGTGGTCTTCGGCTGCCACTTGAAGGCCCGGACCGTCCCACCGTCCCTGCCCGAGGACGCCGTAGCCTTCATCGAAGCCAAAGGGCGGCACGAATTTCTCGTCGCCCAGAGTAAACCGGGCTCACTTCGCATCACCGCCGCAGTGCTTTGCGCCATTGGCCATGCCCTCGATCACGTCGTACCACTCCTTCAAGTCCTGCTAGAGCGCCCAGCGGATGCGCTTGAGCTCGGCGTCAGCCGCGGCCCTCCTCGTTGGCTGAGCGGCCCGCATCAGGTAATCCGTGATGTGATAGGCAGCGATTGCCGACAGGTAGGCGAGTCGTCTGTCCCCGGCCTTCTCCATGAAGTCTCGCACCGTCGGCAAAACGACGACCCGGACGTACTCCGCGGGCGTCACCGAGCTGCCTCAATCATCCCTTCACCGGGTGCGTCAGCAGGATCGCGGTCCGGACCATGTTGCGCTTCCAGGCCGGCTTGGTGGCGGTCAGCGCCTCGGCCACACCGGGTGTTGGTGTGGAGCGTCTCGACGAGGTCGAGGGTGCAGCCCTTCGCGAGCGGGTAGGCTTCGGTCGCCAGATCCGAGAGCACTGCGTTGGCCGCCGCGTCAGTCTCCTGATCGGCGACATCGCGTTGCTCAGCTCGGAGACGATCGGGGGGCCTTGCCATCACATCCCGTCTTTTGGGGTGGCGGAGGCTCTAGTCTCAGAAATTCGTCAATAAAATCAACGAATAGTGGCGGAGGGAGCGGGATTCGAACCCGCGATACCGTTTCCGGTATACACACTTTCCAGGCGTGCGCCTTCAACCACTCGGCCACCCCTCCGTCCGCGAACCGGGTACCCGGGCGCGCAAGCGGCACGCCGGGCGCGGCCAGGGCCGCGCGGTGCCGTGCTGTTAGCCGGGTGCGCCGTCCGACGCAAGGCGCTGACGGACGGGCGATGCGAAAACCGCCCGGCCGCGTCGCTTACCCTTCGGCGTCGTCGAGGTGGAATCGGACATGCTCCACGTTCGCCCGTTCGAAGGCCTGCATCACGTGCTGGTAGGAGCGCTCCATAGCGTTGTCCTCGACCCCCGGGCTGTCCTCGGGCTTCAGCACGAACATCAGGAGCGAGCGCCCGGTCACGTCGTAGCCGGAGCCGAACTTGAAGCTCTCCACGTCCTGGCTGTCGGGCAGGTTGGTGTCGAGGAGCCGCGTCCAGGCCACGCCGCCGACCGATTCCGGCAGCGTGAACGTCACGAGGTCGTGGTAGGCGTTGAACATGATCAGCAGCGTCGCGTCGCCGCCGCGGCGGTGCAGGCCGGTGGCCTGGGCGCGCCCGTCGAGCTGGACCGCAAAGGCCCGGGCCTCGCCGTCCGACCAGTTCTCGCCGGCCATCTCGCTCCCGTCCGGCCGCAGCCACGTCACGTCCTTGACGCCGAACTCCTCGTCGTACTGGCCGGTGAGGAACCGCCCGCGGCTCAGGATCGGCAGGGCGTTGCGCAGGATGATCAGGCGCTGGGTGAACTCGGCTAGATCCCGCTCCTCGTCGCCGATCGCCCCCCAGTCGAGCCAGGAGACCTCGTTGTCCTGGCAGTATGCGTTGTTGTTGCCATTCTGGGTCCGGGCGAATTCGTCCCCGGCGAGCAGCATCGGCGTACCGCGGGACAGGAACAGGGTCGCCAGCATGTTGCGCATCTGGCGCAGGCGCACCGCCCGGATCTCGGGATCGTCCGTCGGGCCCTCCACGCCGTAATTGTACGAGAGGTTGTGTGAGTGGCCGTCGCGGTTGCCCTCACCGTTCGCCTCGTTGTGCTTGTCGTTGTACGAGACCGTGTCGTGCAGGGTGAAACCGTCGTGGGCGGTGAGGAAGTTCACCGAGGCCCAGGGCTTGCGCCCGCGCTTGTTGAACTTGTCGGCCGAACCCGAGACGCGCGCGGCCAAGTCCGGCAGCAGGCCACCGTCACCCTTCCAGTAGGCGCGGACGTCGTCGCGGAAGCGGTCGTTCCACTCGGCCCAGCCGGGCGGGAAACCGCCGACCTGATAGCCGCCCGGGCCGCAATCCCACGGCTCGGCGATCAGCTTGACGTTGTTGAGCACTGGGTCCTGCCGGCAGGTGTCGAGGAAGCCGCCGCCCTCGTCGAAGCCGTAGGGCTCGCGGCCGAGGATCGTGGCGAGGTCGAAGCGGAACCCGTCGACTTGCATCTCCTGCGCCCAGTAGCGCAGCGAATCGGTCACGAGCTGCAGCACCCGCGGGTGCGACAGATTGAAGGTGTTCCCGGTGCCGGTGTCGTTGATGTAGTAGCGCGGCTCGTTCGGCAGCAGCCGGTAGTAGGAGGCGTTGTCGACGCCCTTGAATGACAGGGTCGGGCCCTTCTCGTTGCCCTCGGCGGTGTGGTTGTAGACCACGTCGAGGATCACCTCGAGGCCGGCGCCGTGGAAGCGCGAGACCATCTCCTTGAACTCGGAGAAGGCGAAATCCGGCACCGCGGCGTAGCGCCGTGCGGGGGTGAAGAACGAGATCGTGTTGTAGCCCCAGTAATTCACCAAGTCCTTCTGCTGCAGGTAGTCGTCCTGCACGAAAGAGTGGACCGGCAGCAGCTCCACCGAGGTGACACCGAGACTCTTGATGTAGTCGAGCACGTCCCGGGTGCCGAGGCCGGCATAGGTGCCGCGCAGCTTCTCCGGCACCCGCGGGTCGAGCTTGGTCATGCCCTTGACATGGGCCTCGTAGACAATGGTCTTCTCCCAGGGGATCAGCGGCTTGCGGTGGCGTCCCCAGGTGAAGGCCGGGTCGATGACGCGGGAGCGGCGCGTGTAGGGGGCGCTGTCGCGCTCGTCGAAGGTCAGGTCGTCGCCCGTCTCCATCTGGTAGCCGAACAGGGCCGGGTTCCAAGTGATCGATCCGACGAGCCCTTTGGCGTAGGGGTCGATCAGCAGCTTGTTGGGGTTGAACCGGTGTCCGGCCTTCGGCTCGTAGGGGCCGTGGACGCGGTAGCCGTAGATCGTGCCGGGGCGCGCGTCGGGCAGATAGCCGTGCCAGATCTCGTCCGTGTACTCGGGCAGTTCGATGCGCTCGATCTCCTGCTCGCCCTGGTCATCGAACAGGCAGAGCTCGACCTTGGTGGCGTGGGCCGAGAACAGCGCGAAGTTGACCCCGAGCCCGTCCCAGGTGGCGCCGAGGGGATAGGGTTGGCCTTCCTGGATGCGCGAGCGGGTCGCGCGGGCCTGCGATGCGGGACGACGGGAATCGGACATGGACACTCCGGAACGCGACCCGCCCGGCCACGTGCCGCTGCGGGGAGCCCCTGGTGAACGTGCCGGAAACAGCGAAGCTCCCGCAGTGCCGCAAAAATCGCGGGGCGTGACGACCGCGCCTCCCTCAGTTTGAGGCCGCTTCCGTGAAGCTCCGGTTCACGGCCCGGCCGACGTCGAGCGTCTTCGACAGGATGCCGTACCGCGTCGCTCGGTCCGAGGCGTCCTGGACCTCCTTCACGACGCCCTCGTCGAGCGCGATCGGGCTGGTCCGCTGCGCCGTGTAGGCCGCGCGCAGGACGTCCTCCGGCATCTTGGTCAGCGCGGCCGTGTTCCGGGCGTAGGCGTCCAGATGGTCCAGCGACCAGAGCCGCGCCCGGTTCAGGCGGCTCAGGAAGTCCTGCAGCGCCGCCCGCTTGGTGGCGATGGCGCTGTCCGAGCCGACGATGAAGGTGATGGTCGGCGTAACGCCCGCGCCGTCCGCGATCGGCCGGGCCTTGTCCTTGAGCGTCGCGAACGCGACGTAGGGCTCCCAGACCGCCCAGGCATCCACCGAGCCGGCCATCAGCGCGACCTTCGCGTCGACCGGGTTGAGTGGCGCGAAGGTTGCCTCGGACGGCGCGATCCCGGCCTTCTCCAGCGTCGCGCTGATCAGGAACTGGCCCCAGCCGCCGCGGGTGCCGGCGAGTCGCTTGCCCCTCAGATCCGCGGCCGAGCGGATCGGCGAATCCGCGCGGACCAGGATCGCCTGCGTCCGGGGATCGGACTTGGTGCCGCCGATCGCCTTGATCGGTGCCCCGGCCGCGACGACGGTGAGGAAGGAGAGGTCGCCGGTGTAGCCGACATCGAGGGCGCCGGCGTTGAGCGCCTCCAGGATCGGCGCGGCGGCGGGGAATTCCGACCACACGATCCGGTAGGGCAGCTCCTTCGCGTAGCCGGCGATTTCGAGGAGCGACCGGTTCCCACCCTTCTGGTCGCCGACCCTCAGAACGACCTCTTCCGCACGGGCGGCCACCGCGGCCAGCGTCACGGTGGCCAGCGTCAGTGCGGTCGCGAGCCGCGCCCCGGCGAGCCGGCGGCCACCGGGCCGCAAGTGAGATCGGATGAACATGGGGCCTGCCGGGATACGCTGCCCACGTTGTGCGGGCCTGTTAGGTGGAAGGCCGAGTTTATGCTTGCCGCAAGGGCGGCCAATGAAACGGAAATCTGTATTGCCCGCGGTCGGCAAACGAGACGACATCCGGCTGACCTCCGCGGGGAGACGAATGTCTTTCCCCGCGCGCCGCGCCGGTCAGCGGGCGGGCGGGAACGCGTCCGCTAGGTAGGCCCGCACGAAGCCCGGCATCCGCGCGGCGTCGATGTCGTCGCGGCCCCGCACCACGTGCATCCCGGCGAGTTCCGGCTCGTCCTCGGCGCCGAGATGGTCGGCGATGCGCGCCACGAGCTGCGCGGCCGGCTCGGGAAAGCGCACTGGCCGCAGGAAGGCGAGCTGGCCCTCCCCCTCCAGCAGAACCCATTCCGTCTCGGCCTCGGCGGGCAGCGCGAGGCCGGTCTCCTCGGCGAGTTCCCGTGCGGCGCTGCCGGTAAGATCGACTCGCGCGCCGCGCACGTCGTCCGGATCCGGGGTGCCACAGGGGAAGTAGAGCTGGCCGGCATTGGCCGTGTGGGCGCCCATCTCGCCGAGCAGGACGGCGCCGTCCGCCGTCCAGGGTACGATCGCCGCGAAGGCGTTGGCGATGCGGGCCTCTGCGTGGGGCTTGTCCCGGTAGTAGGTGAAGGTCGCGTAGCGCGTCGCGAACAGGTCGAGGCGGGCGACCCCGTCGGCGACGGTGTGGTCGCAGCACAGCAGGACGGTGCCGTCGAACATGCCGGGGCTGCGCTGCAGCCGGGCCTGCCAATGGGCCGCGATGGCGGCCGCGTGGTCCCGGGGGAAGGCCCAGTCGTGCTCCACGAACCGCACCGCCACGTCCGCGACGCGGGTGATCTGGAAACCGTCGGAGACGCCGTCAGACATGCAGAGTGCCGTCAGACAGGATCACGGCGGCGCCGCCGATCTCGACGCCCTGCAGGGCGCCGGCCGCGATCGTGAGCTGGAGCGCGATGTCGCTCGGCCGCCCCATCGCCTCGCCCTGGCGGATCGCCACGTCGTGGGTGCCGTCGCCCAGCGCCTCGAACTGCATCAGCACCCCCGCGAAGGCGGAGGCCGCCGAGCCGGTGGCGGGATCCTCCGGGACGCCGACATTCGGCGCGAACATGCGGACGCGCCAGCGCTGGCCGGTGCCCTCGGGATCCGGGGTGTAGAGGTAGAGCCCGTCGGCCGGATCGGGTGCCTGGGCCGAGCGGGCGGCGTCGAGGGCGGCGACCGACGCCACCGGCACGCAGGTGAAGGTCGGCCCCACGCCGTGGCGGCTCGGCACGTGCCGGCCGGTGCCGATGTCGCCGGGCTGGAGGCCCAGCAGCGGCGCCAGCGCCGCGGGATCGGGGCCGGGCCCGAGGTAGTCCGGCAGGACCGGCAGCCGGAACCGGGCCCGGCCGCCGGTCCCGTCCGCCAGGGTCTCGACCACGCAGGGGACGATGCCGATCCCCTCCTCCAGGCCGAAGGCCCGGGCATCGCCCCGTGTCGGGTCCTGCAGCGCCAGGAGCACGGCGGTGCCCACCGTCGGGTGGCCGGCGAAGGGAAGCTCCCGGGCGGGGGTGAAGATTCGCAGCGCCGCCCGGTGCCGGGCCTCCGTGGGTGGGAGGACGAAGACCGTCTCCGACAGGTTGAACTCCCGCGCGATGGCCTGCATGGCGGCGGTGTCGAGCCCCTCCGCATCGAGCACCACGGCCAGGGGATTGCCGGCGAGCCTCCGCTCGGTGAACACGTCGAGGGTGACGAAGCGGCGCGCCATCGTGTCGATCCTTGCTGCTCTCTGCGGACTTGGACGGAGCGGTTTGCCGGGGGCGCCTCAGACCGCCTCGACCGGAAACCGCGCGCTCGGGTTCACGTACTCCTCCTGCGCGGCGACCGTCAGGATCTCCCGCGATCCCGCCTCGGCGGTGCGCTTGAGCAGCCCGTAGATCGAGGCCGCCGCCGCGCCCAGCGCCGCCTCGGCCGAGCCGGTCCGGGCGTAATGCACCAGGAACAGCGCCGCGATGCAGTCGCCGGCCCCGTTCACCGCGATGGCGAGCCGCGGCGTCCGGACCCGGAACACCCGCCCCTCCGCGCCCGCGAGCAGGTCGATGCTGTCGGCGGGCGTGTCGGCGCAGAGCGCCGAGGTGACCAGGACCACCCGCGGCCCGCGCGCCCGGAGCGCCGCGATCGCGGCCGCGGCCTCCGCCAGGGTGCCGCTCGGCAGGCCGGTGAGCAGGCCGAGCTCGAACTGGTTGGGGGTAAGGATGTCGGCGGCCGGGACAGCGCGCTCGCGCAGGAACGCCTCGATGCCGGGCCGCACGTAGACGCCCTCCTCGACGTCGCCGATCACCGGGTCGCAGCAGTAGAGCGCCCGCGGGTTCGCCGCGCGCACGGCGTCCACCGCCTCCAGGATCGCGGCGCCGATCTCCGCCGAGCCCATGTAGCCCGACAGGACCGCGTCGCAGCGGCCCAGGACGCCGCGCTCGCCGATGCCGCGCACCACCTCGCGGATCATCGCCGCGTCGAAGACAGGGCCGCGCCACGCGCCGTAGCCGGTGTGGTTTGAGAACTGAACCGTGTGGACCGGCCAGACCTCGACCCCGAGCCGCTGCATCGGGAACACCGCCGAGGCGTTGCCGACATGGCCGTAGGCGACGTGGGACTGGATCGACAGGACGTTCAACGCGGGACTCGCTCGTTGTCCCGCTACGGTTAGCCGGTTCCCGCGCCGGCCGCACCCCTGTCCCTTGCCGCCCTCCCCCGCGCGCCTCAGATGGGACCGACCCTTCTCCCATCCCCCGAGCCCCGTTCGGAGCCCCATGGACATCGAAGCCCTGCGCACCTCGACCCTCGCCTTCGTGGAGGCGCACAAGGCCTGGACGCCGGTCATCGCGGGCGGCCTCGCCTTCTGCGAATCGATCGCGATCCTGTCGCTGTTCGTCCCGGCAACCGTGATCCTGGTCGGCATCGGGGCCCTCGTCGGCGGCGCCGACATCCCGTTCTGGCCGGTGGTGATCGCCGCGGCGCTCGGGGCCGCCCTCGGCGACTGGATCTCCTACGAGGCCGGGCGCTGGCTCGGGCCGGGGGCAAAGACCAAGTGGCCGCTGCGGCGCTATCCCGAGCTCATGGCCAAGGCCGAGGCCTTCATCGGCCGGTGGGGCATCGCCGCGGTGGCCCTGGGGCGCTTCTTCGGGCCGGCCCGCGCTCTGGTCCCGCTCTTCGCTGGGATCCTCGGCCTGGCGCGGCTGCCGTTCCAGCTGGCCAACGTCGCCTCGGCGCTCATCTGGGCCTTCGTGCTGCTGGCCCCCGGGGCCGGGCTGCTCACGTGGCTCGACCGATAATGCGGCTCGACCGATGATCCGGCCCGACCGCTGATGCGCCGCTTCCCACCCGAGCGGATCGTCTGCCTCACCGAGGAGACGGTCGAGACCCTGTACCTCCTGGGCGCGGAGGCGCGGATCGTCGGCGTCTCGGGCTACGCGGTGCGCCCGCCCCGGGTCCGCCGGGAGAAGCCGCGCGTCTCGGCCTTCACCAGCGCGGACATCCCGAAAATCCTGGCGCTGGCGCCGGACCTCGTCCTGGCCTTCTCGGACCTCCAGGCCGGCATCGTCGCCGACCTCGCCCGCGCGGGCGTGGCGGTCCACCTGTTCAACCAGCGCGACGTAGCGGGCTGCCTCGCGATGGTGCGCACGCTCGGCGCCCTCGTGGGCCTGCCGGAGCGGGCCGAGATCCTGGCGGCGGGCCTCGAGGCGCGGCTGGCCGCGGCCGCCGCAGAGGTGCCGGACCGGCCGCCGCCGCGCGTCTACTTCGAGGAGTGGGACGCGCCGATGATCTCCGGCATCGGCTGGGTCTCGGACCTGATCGGCCTCGCCGGCGGCCGGGACGTCTTCCCGGAGCTGAGCCGCCAGCCGGCCGCGAGGGACCGGATCGTCACCGCCGAGCAGGTGATCGCGGCCGCGCCCGACGTGATCCTCGCCTCGTGGTGCGGCAAGCGGGTCAACGCCGAGCGGATCCGGTCCCGGCCCGGCTGGGCCGCGATCCCGGCGGTGCGCGACGGGCGCATCCACGAGATCAAGTCGCCGCTGATCCTGCAGCCCGGCCCGGCCGCGCTCACCGACGGGTTCGACGCGATCCGGGCCTGCCTCGGGTGATCGCCCCGGGCGCTGCCGCGGGGCGGTGCCGCGCCGCAGGTGACGGAGCGGGCGCGACTTGGCAGGATGTCCCGATTCGGAACAGACGCACCCGCAGACGCATCCCCCGAGCTCGATGTCCGCTTCCCTCGGCCTTCCCGATTCCGCACCCCCGTCCGTCGAGGCGCTGCTGCCGCCCGACCGGCGGCAATCGCCCACGGCCCTGCGCATCCAGCGCGGCGTGCGCCGGCTGTTCTCCGAGATGGGCTGCGTCACCCTGCCGGAATTCTCCCTCGTCAACGGCCGCCGCGCCGACGTGATCGCGCTCTGCGGCGCCGGCAAGCTCACCATCGTAGAGATCAAGTCGAGCGTGGCCGATTTCCGCGCTGACCGGAAATGGCCGGATTACCGCGACTTCTGCGACCGGTTCTTCTTCGCCATCCCGGAGGACGTGCCCGAGTCGCTGATCCCGGAGGAGTGCGGCCTGATCGTCGCCGACGCCTACGGGGCCGGGATCCTGCGGGAACCGCCCGAGCACCCGCTGAGCGGCGCCCGCCGCAAGGCCGTGACGCTGCGCTTCGCCCACAGCGCCGCGCGCATCCTGCACGCGCTGGCCGATCCGGGTGCCGTGCGGGAAGGGGCGCTCTAGGTCGCGGCCCGCGCCGCGACCCTCGGCGGACCTTCGGCCGACGCGGTATTCATCCGACCAGGAAACGTCCTAGAACGGCCGCGCTTCCTGCAGATCCAGCGCCGGGCCCGATCCACCGATGACCTCCGTCGCCCTGTTCGAGCTGATCCTCGGCCTCCTCGGCGCGGCCCTGCTGCTGTCGCTGGCGGCCGGGCGCCTGGGCTTCCCGCCGGCCGCCGCCCTCGTCGTCGGCGGCATGGCGCTGGCGGTGGTGCCGGGCCTGCCGGCCTTCGATCTCGACCCGGACCTGATCATGGTCCTGTTCCTGCCGCCGCTCCTGCTCGAATCCGCCTACTTCACCGTCTGGCGCGACTTCCGGGCGAGCCTCGGCCCGATCCTGTCCCTGTCGCTCGGCGCGGTCCTGTTCACGACCCTCGTGGTCGGGCTCGTCGCCCACGCGGTGGTGCCGTCCCTGCCCTGGGCCGCCTGCTTCGCCCTCGGCGCCATCGTCTCGCCGCCGGACGCGGTGGCTGCCAAGGCGGTGCTGGCCCGCGTCGCCCTGCCCCGCCGGATGATCACGGTCCTGGAGGGCGAGAGCCTCGTGAACGACGCCTCGGGCCTCGTGCTCTACCGCTTCGCGGTGGCGGCGGCGCTCACCGGCACCTTCAGCGCCTGGGCGGCGGCCGGCAGCTTCGCGTGGCTCGCGGTGGCGGGCGTCGCGGTCGGGATCGCGTGCGGGGTGGCGGTGACCCTGGTGATGCGGCGGATGCACGACGCCAACGCCATCACGGTGCTGAGCTTCCTCGCGGCCTACGTCGCCTACCTCGCGGCCGAGGAGATCCACGCCTCCGGCGTCCTGGCCGTGGTCGCCTGCGGCCTGATGATGGGCGGCCGGGAGCACGAGACCTTCGACGCGCATGCCCGCCGCCACTCCGTGGCGGTGTGGGAGTTCGTGGTCTTCGTGCTGGAGGCCCTGGTCTTCGTCCTGATCGGGCTGGCGCTCCGCGGCGTGCTGGCCCGGACCGGCGGCCAGCTGGGGGCGCTCTCGGCGGAGCTGCCGCTGGCCCTCGCCGTCACGACAACCTGCGTGGTCGCCCGCCTGCTCTGGGTGTTCCCCGCCGTCTACCTGCGGCGGCTCCTGTCGCCGCGGTTCCGCGCGCAGGAACCGTCGCCGAACCCGGCGGTGCCGCTGATCGTCGGGTGGGCCGGCATGCGCGGGGTCGTGACCCTGGCGGCCGCCCTGGCGCTGCCGGTGGACTTCCCGGGCCGCGACGCGATCCTGGTCGCGGCCTTCGCGGTGATCCTGTTCACCGTGCTGGTGCAGGGCACGACGCTGGGGCCGCTGATCCGGCGGCTGCGCCTCGACCCCGCGGCGCACCTCCCCGACGGCCATCTCGACGCGCCGATGGCCCGCGTGGTCGTGAACGAGGCCGGGCTCGCCGCCCTGGAAGGCCTGGTGTTCCCCGAGACCGGGGCGCCGCAGCACCCGCGCCTCGTGGAGGAGTACCGCCGCCGGGTGCGGGCGTCCTCGCGGGACCGCGACGAGCGGGCGGCGCTGGAGGCCGAGAAGACCGAGCACTTCGCCGCCGCGCTGCTCGCCGTGCGCTCAGGCCGGTCGGCCCTGATCGACCTGCACCGGCAGAACCGGATCCACAGCTCGGTTCTGCGGCAGCTGGAGACGGAGATCGACCTGGAGGAGCTCCATCTCAAGCGTCTGGCCGGGACCGCACCGGCCCACGTCTGAGTCGGGGCGCGGGCGTCAGTGGGCCGCGCAGCCGTCCGCCGACTGGCCGTAGCCGCTGTAGACCACCCGCACCTTGCGCAGGCAGCTTCCCTCAGCCTTCGGCGCGGCCGCCACGGGGGCGACCTCCACCGGCTCGACCCGCAGGGTCGCGGCCACCGGCTGGTCCTCGGACGTGGCGAGTGCGCGGCTGGCGCTCATCACGAAGGGCGTGGCGGCCAGCGACGAGATGGCGAGCGCGGCGAAGACGGCGATGTTCTTGCGGCCGAAGGTGGTGTGGGTGCGAGCATTGAACATGACGGGTCGTCCGACGTCTAATATTCGGCAGCGCTGAGGTGCCGAGATCCCCTGTTGCGCTGATAACTTGGCCGTCAGCTCGGCGGTTCCGGTTTATCGCCCAAAAACCGCCACGCTTGGGTGTCCCGGCGCACGCGGGGCGCCGGCGCTCAGAAGATCCTGCGGTACTGCACGAAGCCCGACTTCTCAGCGATCCGGTCGTAGAGCTGCATCGCGTCCGCGTTGGTCTCGTGCGTCAGCCAGTGGACGCGGGAGCAGCCGGCGGCCTGCGCGGCCGCGTAGACGTGCTCGATCAGCCGACGGCCGATCCCGAGCCCGCGGGTGCCGTCCGCCACGAACAGGTCCTGAAGGTAGCAGTAGTCGCCGACCGTCCAGGCCGAGCGGTGGCGGATGTGGTGGACGAGGCCGACCGCCTCGGCGCCGCGCCACGCTAGGGCGCCGTCCACCGGCTCGGCCGGATCGTTGAGGCGCTGCCAGGTCGTGTCGGTGACGGCGTCCGACAGGTCGACCTTGTAGAACGCCTGGTAGCCCCGCCAGAGCGGCAGCCAAGCGTCCCGGTCGCCGGGGCCGATCGGGCGGATCGCGAGGTCAGGATCCATGATTCTCTCCGTGGGTGCGCGGCCAGCGGACCATCATCGGGACCGCAGAGGCAACCCGGGATGCCGGCGCCGCGCTCCCGCGGTCGACACCCTTCGCCTTGCACCCCCGCGCGCCCGCACCTAAACCGGCCCGCTGGCGGCCCGAGCCGACGCGCGATCCCGAGCTTCCGAGACCGATGTCCGAGAAAAAATCCTTCCAGGGTCTGATCCTGACGCTTCAGGAATTCTGGGCGGCGCAGGGCTGCGTGATCCTCCAGCCCTACGACATGGAGGTCGGCGCCGGCACGTTCCATCCGGCCACGACCCTGCGGGCGCTCGGCCCGAAGCCCTGGAAGGCGGCCTACGTCCAGCCCTCGCGCCGGCCCAAGGACGGCCGCTACGGCGAGAACCCCAACCGGCTCCAGCACTATTACCAGTTCCAGGTCATCCTGAAGCCGAACCCGCCGAACCTGCAGGAGCTCTACCTCGCCTCGCTCGCCGCCATCGGCGTCGACCTGAAGCTCCACGACATCCGCTTCGTCGAGGACGACTGGGAGAGCCCGACGCTGGGCGCCTGGGGTCTCGGCTGGGAGTGCTGGTGCGACGGGATGGAGGTGTCCCAGTTTACCTATTTCCAGCAGGTCGCGGGCTTCGAGTGCGCGCCGGTGGCGGGCGAGCTGACCTACGGGCTGGAGCGGCTCGCCATGTACGTCCAGGGCGTCGAGAACGTCTACGACCTCGACTTCAACGGCGCCGAGGGCGCCGACCGGATCACCTACGGGGACGTGTTCCTGCAGGCCGAGCAGGAATATTCCCGCCACAACTTCGAGGCGGCCGACACCGCGATGCTGTTCCGCCAGTTCACCGACGCGGAGGCCGCCTGCCGGTCCTACCTCGCGGCGGGCGCGCCGGACGCGGAGGGCGCGCGCCATCGCATGGCGCAGCCGGCCTACGACCAGTGCATCAAGGCGAGCCACGTCTTCAACCTGCTCGACGCGCGCGGCGTGATCTCGGTGACGGAGCGCCAGAGCTACATCCTGCGCGTGCGCGAGCTGGCCAAGGCCTGCGGCGCGGCGTGGCTGAAGACGGCGGCCGGGGGCGCGTGAGCCATTCCGACGAAGCCGGCGCGCGTCGCAGACTTCGCACGCCCCGTCTTTGCGAGCGGAGCGAAGCGATCCAGCGGCGCCACGGCTAGGGACGTTCCGCTGCCCTGGGTCGCTTCGCTCCGCTCGCGATGACCGAGCGGCCCCCATCGCGGAGCCCCTTGAGCCCTCGCGCGTTGCAACCCCCGCCAACCGGCGCGCCTCGGCGCGTCCGCAGACGCGGGACATGCCCAATGAAGAAGACGATCCTCGCCCTCAGCCTCCTCGGATTCGGCCTCGCCCCCGCGCTGGCGGCCGATCCCGGGCCCGAGGCCACGGTCAAGAAGCTCTACGCCGAGCCGCACCCGAATCACTCCTCCGTGTACTCGAAGCGCCTGCAGAGCCTGTTCGACGCCGACGCGAAGCAGGCCAACGGCGCCACCGGCAACCTCGACTTCGACTACCGCCTGAACGGCGAGCCCCTGAAGCCCGACACGGTGAAGAACCTGACCTTCAAGGAAGCCACCGAGGGCAAGGACCAGGCGAAGGTCACGGTCGAGCGCAAGGGCGGCAACGGCGCCAACGTCATCGTGTACGACCTCGTGCGCGAGGACGGCGGCTGGAAGGTCTCCGACGCCCACGCGATCGGCGACCGGAAGTGGCAGCTCTCGACCATCCTCAAGGGCGAGGCGCGCTGAGCCCCGCGCGCCGACCCTCGACAGGGGTGCGGCGCGGCGATATGGCCGCCCCATGCCCGACCTCCTGCTCGAACTCCGCTCGGAAGAGATCCCCGCCCGCATGCAGCGGCGCGCGGCGGAGGATCTCAAGAAGCTCGTCACCGACGCCCTCGTGGCGCGCGGCTTCCTGTACGAGGGCGCCCGGGCGTTCTCGACGCCGCGGCGCCTCGCGCTCCACATCGCCGGGCTGCCCGCGCGGGGCGAGGCCGTGCGCGAGGAGCGCCGCGGCCCGCGGGTCGGCGCCCCCGAGGCGGCCGTCCAGGGCTTCCTGAAGGGCGCGGGTCTGACGAGCCTCGACCAGGCCACGACCGTCACCGATCCGAAGAAGGGCGAGTTCTACCTCGCGGTGATCGAGCGCCCCGGCCGCGAGACGCTGGACGTCCTGGCCGAACTCCTGCCCGAGATCGTCCGGACCTTTCCCTGGCCGAAATCCATGCGCTGGGGCGCGGCCTCGGCCGAGCCGGGCTCTCTGCGCTGGGTGCGCCCGCTGCAGTCGATCGTCGCGACCTTCGGGCCCGAGACGGAGACGCCGGAGGTGGTCCCCGTCTCGGTCGGCGGGATCGCGGCCGGCACGGTGACCTATGGCCACCGCTTCCTCGCCCCCGAGGCGATCGAGGTGCGCCGGTTCGACGACTACATCCAGGCGCTGGAGCGCGCGAAGGTCATCCTCGACGCCGACCGGCGCAAGGACGTGATCCTGCACGACGCCCGCGACCTCGCCTTCGCCCGCGGCCTCGACCTCGTGGAGGACGAGGGCCTGCTGGAAGAGGTGTCGGGCCTCGTAGAATGGCCGGTGGTGCTGATGGGCTCGTTCGACGAGTCGTTCCTCGACATCCCCGCCGAGGCGATCCGCGCGACCATCCGGGCGAACCAGAAGTGCTTCGTGCTGCGCAAGGGCGGCTCCGAGGACCTGGCGCCGGCCTTCATCCTGGTCTCGAACCTCGTCGCCACCGACGGCGGCCAGGCGATCACCGCCGGCAACGAGCGGGTGGTGCGGGCACGCCTCTCGGACGCGAAGTTCTTCTGGAAGACCGACAAGGCCACCCGCCTGGAAGAGCGCCTGCCCAAGCTCGACGCCATCGTCTTCCACGAGAAGCTCGGCACACAGGGCGAGCGGATCGCCCGCATCGCCGCGCTCGCGAAGGATCTCGCCCCGCGCGTGGGCGCCGACCCGGCGCTCGCCGAGCGCGCCGCCCGCCTCGCCAAGGCCGACCTCGTCACCGAGATGGTCGGCGAGTTCCCCGAGCTCCAGGGCCTGATGGGCCGGAAATACGCGGTGCTCCAGGGCGAGCACGACAGCGTCTGCGCCGCCATCGAGGAGCACTACAAGCCGCTCGGCCCCTCCGACCGGGTGCCGACCGACCCGGTCTCCATCGCGGTGGCGCTCGCCGACAAGCTCGACACGCTGGCGGGCTTCTGGGCGATCGACGAGAAGCCGACGGGCAGCAAGGACCCGTTCGCCCTGCGCCGGGCGGCGCTGGGCGTGATCCGGCTGATCCTCGACCGCGGCCTGCGCCTGCGCCTTCTGGAGCAGGTCGGCGCGGCGGATCGCGGCCTTGCCGGGCGGGCCGGTGCCGACGCGCGGGATCTCCTCGGCTTCCTCGCAGACCGCCTGAAGGTCTATCTCCGCGACCAGGGCGCCCGCCACGACCTGATCGACGCCGTCTTCGCCCTGCCCGGCCAGGACGACCTGCTGATGGTCGTGCGCCGCGTCGAGGCGCTGGCCACCTTCCTCGACACCGAGGACGGGAAGAACCTGCTCGCGGGCTACAAGCGCGCGGCCAACATCCTGCGGATCGAGGAGAAGAAGGACGGCCGCGCCTACGATTCCGCGCCCGACGCCGCCCTCGCCGCCGCGGGCGAGCCGGCCGAGCGCGCCCTGGCCGAGGCCCTGGCGAAGGCGCGGGAGACCGCCTCGGCGTCCGTGGCCCGCGAGGATTTCGCCGGGGCGATGCAGGCGCTCTCGACGCTCCGCGCGCCGGTGGACGCGTTCTTCCAGGACGTGACCGTCAACGCGCCCGATCCGAAGCTCCGCGAGAACCGCTTGGCTCTGCTCAACGCGCTGCGGGCCGCGACGCGGGAGGTGGCGGAGTTCGCGAAGATCGAGGGGTGAGCGTCGGCGCGCCGAGCTCGGAATCGGGCGCGGGTCCCCTCTCCCGCACGGGAGAGGGGGTGCGTCGCGCCTCGCACCGACCCCGAGGCACCCTCACCCGTGATCGTGCCCGGCATGGTCGTCCGGCTCCGGCAGGGTCAGGCCGAAATGGCTCACCAGATCGGCGACCTGCCCGGGGCTCAGCGGCCGCGGGTTGAGGTTGCGCAGGAGCAGGTAGAGCTTGGCGGTCTCCTCCAGCTCCTCGGTGGCGAAGACCGCGCCCTCCAGGCTATCGCCGGCCACCACCGGGCCGTGATTGGCGAGCAGCACCGAGCTGTACTTCCCGGCCAAGCCCCGGATCGCGTCCGCCACGGCCGGGTCGCCCGGGCGATAGTAGGGCACGAGCGCCGTGCCGCCGGTGCGCATCAGGTAGTAGGGCGTCAGCGGCGGCAGCACCTGACGCGGGTCGATCTCCGGCAGCATCGACACCGCCACCGCGTGGGTCGAGTGCAGGTGGACGATGGCCTTGGCCTCGCTCCGGCTCTCGTAGAGCGCGCTGTGCAGTGGGATCTCCTTGGTAGGCTTGTCGCCCGACACCAGCCGCCCCGCATCGTCCAGCCGCGCGATCCGCGCCGGGTCAAGGAATCCGAGCGACGCGTTGGTCGGCGTCACCAGCCAGCCGCCGTCGGGCAGGCGCAGCGAGATGTTGCCGGACGACCCCGGCGTCAGGCCGCGCTCGAACAGCGAGCGGCCGTAGCGGCAGATCTCCTCGCGCAGCCGGCTCTCGTCGCTCATGCGGTCGCTCCCTCGATCAGTTCGAACCCGAGATCGATTTTTCTCGGGCCTTCGCCGGTCAGGCAGGCGGCAGCCCGCCGGCCGATCTCCAGGCGCGGCGTGCGCACCGTCGACAGGGGCTGGGGCATCGCCGCCGCGAAGTCGAGCCCGTTGAAGCCGAACAGCGCGATCCGTCCCGGCACCGCCAGCCCCGCCGACAGGCAGGCGAAGTAGCCGCCGAGCGCCATGTCGTCGTTGGAGAAGTAGACCGCGTCGAGATCGGGCACGCGCGCCAGCAGCGCCTCCAGCCCGGCCCGGCCCGAGGCCGGCGAGGACGGCCCCGGCCGGATTTCCTTGCCACAGAGCGCCAAACCCGCCTCCGCCAGGGCTTGCTCGAACCCGGCCAGCCGCTTGCCCGCCCGCAGGTCGACCGCGAGATCGTGCCCGAGATAGGCCATGCGGCGATAGCCGCGCGCGACGAGGTGCCGGGCGCTCGCCGCCCCCACGGCCCGGTTGGAGAAGCCGACCACGGCGTCGATCCCCTCCCCGTCCGTGTCGATCATCTCAACCACGCGCACGCCCCCGGCCTTCGCCAGGGCGACGGTGCCGGGATTGTGCTCCAGCCCGGTGAGCAGCAGCGCCGCCGGCCGCCAGGACAGGAGCGCGGCGGCCAGCGCCTCCTCCCGGTCCGGGTCGTAGTCGCTGACGCCGATCACGCAGGGGATGCCATCGGCGTCGAGGGCGGCGGTCAGGCCGCGCAGCAGGTCAGGGAAGACCACGTTGGCGAGCGACGGGATGACGACGCCCACGAGCCGCGCGCTCGCCCCCTGGCCGGCGAGGCTGCCGGCAAGGCGATTCGGCACGTAGCCGAGCCGGGCCACCGCCTCCGCCACCCGCTCGCCGGCGCGCTTGGAGTAGGAACCGTGGTTGCGCAGGACCCGTGAGACCGTGCTCTCGCCGACCCCGGCCTCGCGGGCGACGTCGGTGAGGGTGACGAGCCGCCCCTGCGGCTGGATGTCGTCCATGGCCCCGCTCTCCCGGCGCGGTTTTTTTTCACGACGCCCGTCGAACCTCCTGGCGTCCTTCCCTCATCCTGAGACGACCGCGAAGCGGGCCCCGAAGGAGGCCTCCGCCACGCTGCAGCGCCTCGGCATAAGGCAGGAATGGGAAGACCGTCCGCGTCGATCCACGACTGACATAGCGGCCTGCATTATCTCGCACAACCGGATTGGCAGCGCTGCCAAAAGGCGATATGGCACCGCCCCAGCGCCGCCCGACGAGCGGTGAAGAGCAATGTCCGGCAGCCGTGCGGCCCGGACCAGGGAGTACGCCATGTCGGTTCAAGCCGCCCCGCTGGGGGGCGCCACCGCACCCGCGGACGAGAAGTCCTTCGCCGACCGCACCTACGCGAAGGTGTTCTGGCGTCTCGTGCCGTTCCTGATGCTCTGCTACGTCGTGGCATATCTCGACCGGGTGAATGTCGGCTTCGCCAAGCTCCAGATGTCCCAGGAGCTGAAATTCTCCGAGACGGTCTACGGCCTAGGCGCCGGCATTTTCTTCCTCGGCTACTTCCTGTTCGAGGTGCCCTCGAACGTGATCCTGCACCGGGTCGGCGCCCGGGTGTGGATCGCCCGGATCATGATCACCTGGGGGGTGATCTCCGGGGCGTTCCTGTTCGTGAACTCCGAGTGGAGCTTCTACGGGATGCGCTTCCTCCTCGGTCTCGCCGAGGCCGGGTTCTACCCGGGCGTCATCCTCTACACGACCTCGTGGTTCCCGGCCCATCGCCGGGCCCGGGTGATCGCCGTGTTCATGGCGGCGATCCCGATCTCCGGCATCTTCGGCAACCCGCTCTCCGGCTGGATCATGGACGCGTTCAACGGCGCCCACGGCCTGTCCGGCTGGCAGTGGATGTTCCTGATCGAGGCGGTGCCGGCGGTGCTGATCGGCCTCGCGGTGTTCTTCTACCTCGACAACCGCCCCGCCGAGGCCAAGTGGCTGACCGACGCCGAGAAGCAGCTCCTCGAGCGCGACATCGCGGCCGACAACCAGGGCAAGGAATCGAGCCCGCACTCTATCGCCACCGTGTTCCGCAACGGCCGCGTGTGGTTCATGAGCCTGATCTACTTCGCCTTCGTCACCGGCCAGTACGGGCTGACCTTCTGGATGCCGACGATCGTCAAGGCGTCGGGCGTGCAGGGCAACTTCAACATCGGCCTGATCAGCGCGATCCCGTTCGTCTGCGCGGCGATCGTGATGATTCTGCTCGGCCGCTCCGCCGACCGGATGCGCGAGCGCCGCTGGCACCTGATCATCCCGGCGCTGATCGGCGCGGTCGCCTTCGTGGTCTCGGCCAATGCCGGCTCGACGACGCTCGCCATCGCGGCGCTGTCGGTGGCGGCGGCCGGCGTGCTGACCTGCTCGCCCCTGTTCTGGTCGCTGCCCACGGCGTTCCTCAGCGGCGCGGGCGCGGCGGCCGGCATCGCGCTGATCAACTCGGTTGGGAACCTCGCGGGCTTCGTTAGCCCCTACGTGATCGGCGCCCTGCGTGATGCCACCGGCAGCACCGCCACGGGCCTCTACGCGCTCGCCGCCATGCTGGTGGTCGGCGCGGTCTGCGTGTTCGTGACGCCCGCCCGGATGGTCAACCGCTGACCTCTGATCCGGGCGCGACTTGGCCCCTCTCCCGCACGGGAGAGGGGACCCGCGCTTCGAGCGGCGACGCCGAGGCGCCCTTTCCCAGCTTCAGGAGCCGTCCCCGATGACCAACGCAACACCCCGCGCCGCGGTGATCGGCCTGGGCTCCATGGGCTCCGGGATGGCCGGCTCGCTCCTGCGGGCGGGCTTCGCGGTCTCCGCCTGCGACGTGAACCCGGAGGCGGTGGCGCGCTTCGCGACCGCCGGCGGCCGGGGCGCCGCGAACCCCGCCGAAGCGGCGCGGGACGCCGACGTGGTGGTGAGCGTGGTGGTCAACGCCGCCCAGACCGAGGCGGTCCTGTTCGGCGAGGACGGCGCCGCCGCCGCGATGCCGGAGGGCGCGGTGTTCGTCTCCTCCGCCACCATGGATCCGGCCGTCGCCCGGGCGCTGGCGGCGCGGTTGGAGGCCACCGGCCGCCACTACCTCGACGCCCCGATGAGCGGCGGCGCCGCCCGCGCGGCGGAGGGCGGCCTGACCTTCCTGGCCTCGGGCTCGGCGGCGGCCTTCGCGAAGGCGCGGCCCGCCCTCGATGCCATGGCGGGCACGCTCTACGAGCTCGGCGACGCCGCCGGCCAGGGCGCGGCCTTCAAGATGATCAACCAGCTGCTCGCGGGCGTGCACATCGCCGCCGCCTCGGAGGCGATGGCCTTCGCGGCCAAGCAGGGGCTCGACCTCCGGCGCGTCTACGATGTGATCACCAAGTCGGCCGGCAATTCCTGGATGTTCGAGAACCGGGTGCCGCACATCCTCGACGCCGACTACAGCCCGAAGAGCGCGGTCGACATCTTCGTCAAGGATCTCGGCATCGTGCAGGACATGGCCCGGGCCGAGAAGTACCCGGTCCCGGTGGCGGCGGCGGCCCTGCAGATGTTCCTGATGGCGTCGGGCGCCGGCATGGGCCGGGACGACGACGCCTCGGTGGCGCGGCTCTACGCCCAGGTCTCGGGGGCGAAGCTGCCCGAGAAAGCTTGAGGGGACAGAACCATGCCGCGCTTCGCCGCCAACCTGAGCCTCATGTTCAACGAGGTGCCGTTCCTCGACCGGTTTGAGGCCGCCGCCAAGGCCGGGTTCGACGCCGTCGAGTTCCTGTTCCCCTACGAGCACGCGCCGGACGACATCGGCGCGCGGCTCCGCGCGAACGGCCTGACCCAGGCCCTGTTCAACCTGCCGCCGGGCGACTTCGCCGAGGGCGAGCGCGGGATCGCGGCCTTCCCCGAGCGGTTCGACGAGCTGAAGGCGGGGGTCGACACGGCGCTCCGCTACGCCGAGGCGACCGGCGTCGGCCGGCTCCACCTCATGGCGGGCCTCGCCCCGTGGGACGATCCCAGGGCGGTCGAATCCTACCGCCGGGCCGTGACCTGGACGGCGGAGCGGCTGGCGCCGGCCGGCCTCGACCTCGTCCTGGAGCCGATCAACGGCCGCAACATGCCGGGCTACTTCCTCAACGATTTCGGCCGCGCGGCCGACCTGATCCGCGAGCTCGCCCTGCCTAACCTGAAGCTCCAGTTCGACCTCTACCATTGCCAGATCCTGCACGGCGACGTGACCGTGCGGCTGCGCGCCCTGATGCCGCTCATCGGCCACGTCCAGACCGCGAGCGTGCCCGAGCGGCATGAGCCCGGGACCGGCGAGATGGCCGACTTCTTCCTGTTCGACGAGCTGGACCGGCTCGGCTACCGCGGCTTCGTCGGCTGCGAGTACATTCCGGCCGCCGACACCGTCGCGGGCCTCGGCTGGCTCGCCGCCTACAAGGGGAGCGCCCGATGAGCCTCGCGCTGGGATGCGTCGCCGACGACTACACGGGCGCCTCGGACCTCGCCAACACGCTGACCAAGGCGGGTCTGCGCACGATCCAGACCATCGGCGTGCCTGAGGACGGCCGGTCGCTGCCGAAGGCCGACGCGGTGGTGGTGGCCCTCAAGAGCCGCTCGATCCCCGCCGACCAGGCCGTGGCGCGCTCCCGCGAGGCGGAAGCCTGGCTGCGGGCCCGGGGCGCGGCCCACGTGATGTTCAAGGTCTGCTCGACCTTCGACTCCACCGATGCGGGCAATATCGGTCCCGTGATGGACGCCCTGCGGGCCGAGGCCGGAGAGACCGTCGCCCTCGTCACCCCGGCTTTCCCCGAGACTGGGCGGAGCGTCTACCAGGGCAACCTGTTCGTCGGCTCGGTGCCGCTGAACGAGAGCCCGCTCAAGGACCACCCGCTGAACCCGATGCGCGACGCCAACCTCGTGCGCGTGCTCGGGCGCCAGAGCGGCAGTCCCGTCGGCCTGATCGACACCGCCACGGTGGCGAAGGGCGCGGAGGCCGTGGCCGCCCGCCTCGACGCCCTCGCGCAGGAGGGCAAGGGCGCCGCCATCGCGGACGCGATCTTCGACAGCGACCTCGAGGTGCTCGGCCGGGCGATCGTCGGCCGCAAGTTCTCGGTGGGCGCGTCCGGCCTCGGCCTCGGCCTCGCCCGGGCGCTCGCGGCCGACGGGCGGGGAACCAAGGACGCCGCCGGCGCGGCCGTGGGCGAACCGGTGGGTGGCGCCTCCGCCTGCCTCGCCGGCAGCTGCTCGCAGGCGACCCTCCAGCAGGTCGCCGCCGCGGAAACGATCATGCCGGTGCTGCACCTCGACCCGGCGCGGCTGCTCGCGGGCGACGACGTGGTCGCCGAGGCCCTGGCCTTCGCGGACAAGCACTTGGCCTCGGGCCCGGTACTGATCGCCACCTCGGCCCGGCCCGAGGCGGTGCGCGCGCTCCAGGCCGCCCACGGCGTCGACGCGGCCGGCCACGCCATCGAGGCGGCGCTGGCAGCGATCGCCGAGGGCCTCGTCGCCCGCGGGGTGCGCCGGCTCGTGGTCGCCGGCGGCGAGACCTCCGGCGCGGTGGTCGACCGGCTGGGCCTCACGGCCTTCCTGCTCGGCCCCGAGATCGCCGCGGGTGTGCCGGTGCTGCGCACGGCGGGCCGGCCCGAGCCGATGCTGCTCGCCCTCAAATCCGGCAATTTCGGCGGCGCCGATTTCTTCGGCCGCGCCCTCGACATGATGGCCTGACGCCACAACCCGACGGGAGGTTTTCCATGCACGCCCTGATTCTCGGCGCCGCCGGCATGATCGGCCGCCGCCTCGTGGACGCCCTGGTGAGGGATGGCCGGGTCGGCGGACAGCCGCTCACCGCCCTCACCCTCCTCGACGTGGTACCGCCCGCGGCGCCCGAGGGCTTCTCCGGTCCGGTGCGGGCCGAGGCCGCCGACCTCACGGCGCCCGGCGCCGCCGAGGCCGCCATCGCCGAGCGGCCGGGGGTCATCTTCCACCTCGCCGCCGTGGTCTCCGGCGAGGCCGAGGCGAACCTCGAGCTGGGCTACCGGGTCAACCTCGACGGCACCCGCCTGCTCCTCGACGCGATCCGGGCGGCCAGCGCGGCGGACGGCTACCGGCCGAAGCTGGTCTTCACCTCCTCACTCGCGGTGTTCGGGCCGCCCTTCCCCAAGGTCATCCCGGACGACCACATCCTGCGCCCGGCCTCCTCCTACGGGGTCCAGAAGGCCATGGGCGAGCTGATGCTCGCCGACTACGCGCGCCGCGGCTTCCTCGACGGGATCGGCCTGCGGCTGCCGACGATCTGCGTGCGGCCGGGCAAGCCCAACAAGGCGGCCTCGGGCTTCTTCTCGGGCATTATCCGCGAGCCGCTCGCCGGCCAGGAGGCGATCATGCCGGTGCCCGACACGGTGCGGCACTGGTTCGCCAGCCCTGCGGCGGCGGTGGGCTTCCTCACGCACGCGGCCGGGCTCGACCTCGCGGCGATCGGCCCGCGGATCAGCCTGACCATGCCGGGCGTCTCGGCGACGGTGGCGGAGGAGATCGAGGCTCTGCGCCGCGCGGCGGGCGACAAGGCCGTGGCGCTGATCCGGCGCGAACCCGACGCCACCATCGCGCGGATCGTCGGCTCCTGGCCGGAGGCGTTCGAGCCGGAGGCCGCCCTGGCCCTGGGCTTCCGGGCGGATGAATCCTTCGACGCGATCGTGGCCCAGCACGTGGCCGAGTTCCACGGGGGCTGAAGCCTCAGGCGAGGGCGGAGCGGATGTCGGTCTGCGGGAAATCGTCGCCGACATAGAGCAGCGGCACGCCGTGCACCTGTGCGCAGGCATAGGCGAAGCAGTCGCCGAGGTTCAGGCGCGCCGGGTGGCGGCCCTTGCCGTAGCGGGCATGGGCCGCAACGGCGATGCGGATTTCTGCAAGGCCGAGGGAGACCATCCCGATACCGACCGTCTCGCGGAAGCTGTTCACGAGTCTCTCGGCGGTCTCAGGCGGCAGCGACCGAATGCGAGCCACCGCCAAGACAGCCTCGAACTGGGCGAGGGCACTGGTCAGACGACGCGGAGCTTGGCGGAGACAATCTGCCACCCGTTCATATCCCTGCTCCTGGCACAGGATCGCCACCAGCGCCGACGCATCGATGAACATCAGTCCTCATAGAGGCTGTCGTAGAAGGTCTTGTCGGCCTTGAGGCCGGTCTTCGGGTAGGCGGCAAGGGCCTCCTGTATCGGGCGAATCTTCTCCAGAAATTCGGTCAGCGACTCTTCCCGCCGATCCAGCTCGTTCTGAAGCGCGATCCGCACCGCCTCGGTCTTGCTCACGCCGGCCCGCGATGCCAGCTTCTCGGCCAGCTGATTCACCACTTCGCTGCGGATGTTGAGCGGCATGGCGGCCCCCGTGTAGACACGGAGAGGCTAGTGTCTACACACCCCTGCCGCAAGGGCGGCCAGACTCCGACCAAGGATCCCGATGACCCGCCTCGACGAGGCCCGCGCCGCGCTGAAGAAGACGTTCGGCTACGAGGATTTCCGCCCCGGCCAGGACGAGGTGATCGGCGCGGTGCTCGACGGGACCGACGTGTTCGCCGTGATGCCCACGGGCTCGGGCAAGTCGATGACCTACCAGCTCCCGGCGCTGGTCGATCCGGGGCTCACCGTGGTGGTCTCGCCGCTGATCGCGCTGATGCACGATCAGGTCCAGCAGATGCGCAGCGTCGGCATCCGCGCCGCGACCCTGAACTCGACGGTCGGGGAATCCGAGTCCCGCGAGACGTGGCGCGCCCTGCGCTCCGGCGACCTGCGGCTGCTGTTCGTCTCCCCCGAGCGCCTGCTGATGGACGGCTGCATGGACGCCCTGCGCGGCGCCGGCGTCCGGCGGCTCGCCGTCGACGAGGCCCACTGCGTCTCGCAGTGGGGGCACGATTTCCGACCGGAGTACCGTGAGATCGCCCGCGCCCGGACGGCGCTGGGCAACGTCCAGACCCTGGCGCTCACCGCCACCGCCGACGCCGCGACCCGCGCCGAGATCGCCGAGCGCCTGTTCCCGCAGGACCGGCCCCCGAAGATCTTCGTCCACTCCTTCGACCGGCCGAACATCCGTCTGACCTTCCAGCCCAAGGACAACCCGGCCCGGCAGATCGAGCGGTTCCTGAAGCACCGGCGCGCGGAGAGCGGGATCATCTACTGCTCGTCGCGCAAGCGCACCGAGCAGCTCGCCGAAACCCTCCGGAAGGACGGCTTCGACGCCCTGCCCTACCATGCCGGCCTCGACCAAGCGACGCGGATGGCGAACCAGGACCGGTTCCTGCAGGAGGACGGGGTGGTGATGACCGCCACCGTCGCCTTCGGCATGGGCATCAACAAGCCGGACGTGCGCTTCGTCTGCCACGCCGACATGCCCAACAACGTCGAGGGCTACTATCAGGAGATCGGCCGCGCCGGCCGCGACGGGCTGCCCGCCGACACCCTGACCCTCTACGGCCTCGACGACATGGCGCTCCGTCGCCGCCAGATCGACGAGAAGGAGATCTCGGACGACCGCCGCCGGGTCGAGCGGCGCAAGCTCGAGGCGATGATCACCCTGTGCGAGGGCGCCACCTGCCGCCGCCAGTCGCTGCTCGCCTATTTCGGCGAGTCGAGCGGTGCTTGCGGCCGCTGCGACCTGTGCCGCGGCGGCGTCACCCTCGTGGACGGGACGGTCCCGGCCCAGAAGATCCTGTCGGCGATCGTGCGCACCGGCCAGCGCTTCGGCGCGGCCTATATCTGCGACGTGGTCCACGGGAAGGAGAGCGACCAGATCCGCCGCAACGGCCACGCGAGCCTCAAGACCTTCGGGGTCGGGGCGGACAAGCCGGTGGCGGCGTGGCGGGCGATCCTGCGCCAGCTTTTCGCCGCCGGGGCGATCGCCGAGAACGCCGACGGCTACGGCGGCCTGTCCATGACCGAGAAGGGCGAGGCGATCCTGTTCGGCCGGGAGCCGGTCCAGCTCCGCCCCGATCCGGAGCCGAAGACCGAGTCCCGCGAGCGCCGCCGGGCCGCCGCCCGCGAGGACGGCGAGATCGCCCTCTCGGAGACCGACGAGGCGCTGTTCCAGCACCTGCGCGGCCTGCGCGCCACGCTCGCCCGGGCCGAGGGCATCGCGGCCTTCATGGTCTTCCCGGACCGGACCCTCATCGAGATGGCCCGCCAGAAGCCCGTCGATCTCTGGGCGCTGCGCACCGTCCACGGGGTCGGCGAGCGCAAGCGCGAGGCCTACGGCGACAGGTTCGTGGCCGCGATCGCCGATTTTCTGGCCCATCCGCCGGCCGCGTGACCGGCACCCATACACGGCCAGCAGGGCCGGCGTATTGCAACGCGGTGGCGGAACGCACTAATCCGTCACCGTCGCCGCGCGCGGCCCGGTTCGGGTCGCGCATCGGGTCGAGGGCCCTGCCGGGGCTCCCGGACCGCCCTCGTCGAGACCGCCCATGTTCCGCAACGACGTTCCGATCACCCCCGAGCTCGTGGCCCAGCACGGCCTGACGCCGGACGAGTACGAGCGCTTCCGCGGCCTGATCGGGCGCGACCCGACGCTGACCGAGCTCGGCATCGTCTCGGCCATGTGGAACGAGCACTGTTCCTACAAGTCCTCCCGCAAGCATCTGCGCGGGCTGCCGACCTCGGCGCCGTGGGTGATCCAGGGACCGGGCGAGAACGCGGGCGTCATCGACATCGGCGACGGCCACGCCTGCGTCTTCAAGATGGAGAGCCACAACCACCCGAGCTACATCGAGCCTTACCAGGGCGCGGCGACCGGGGTCGGCGGCATCCTGCGCGACGTCTTCACCATGGGCGCGCGGCCGATCGCGGCGCTCAACGCCCTGCGCTTCGGCTCCCCCGACCATCCGCGCACCCGCAGCCTCGTCTCGGGCGTGGTCGCGGGCGTCGGAGGCTACGGCAACTCCTTCGGCGTGCCGACCGTTGGAGGCCTGACCGGCTTCCACAAGCGCTACGACGGCAACATCCTGGTCAACGCCATGGCGGTGGGGCTCGCCCGCACCGACGGCATCTTCTACGCGGCCGCCGCCGGCGTCGGGAACCCGATCGTCTATCTCGGCTCCAAGACCGGCCGCGACGGCATCCACGGCGCCACCATGGCGTCGGCCGAGTTCGACGAGGAATCCGAGTCGAAGCGCCCGACCGTGCAGGTCGGCGACCCCTTCGCCGAGAAGCTGCTGCTGGAGGCCTGCCTGGAGCTGATGGCCTCGGGCGCGGTCATCGCCATCCAGGACATGGGCGCGGCCGGCCTCACCTGCTCGGCGGTGGAGATGGGCGCCAAGGGCGACCTCGGCGTCGAGCTCGACATCGACAAGGTGCCGGCCCGCGAGGAGGGCATGACCCCCTACGAGATGATGCTCTCGGAGAGCCAGGAGCGCATGCTCATGGTGCTCAAGCCCGGCATGGAGGCCGAGGCGGAAGCCATCTTCGTGAAGTGGGGCCTCGACTTCGCGGTGATCGGCCGGACCACCGACACGCTGCGCTTCGTCATCAAGTGGCACGGCGAGACAGTGGCCGACCTGCCGATCAAGGAGCTCGGCGACGAGGCCCCGCTCTACGACCGGCCGCACCTCGCCAACACGCACCAGCCGGTGATCGCGGCCGCCGATGTGGCGGCCCCGGCCTCGCTCACCGACGCGCTGAGGCGCCTCGTCGGCTCACCCGACCTCGCCTCGAAGCGCTGGGTGTTCGAGCAGTACGACCACTTCATCCTCGGCAATACCGTCCAGAAGCCCGGCGGCGACGCCGCCATCGTGCGGGTCGAGGACGGGCCGAAGGGGCTGGCGCTCACCTGCGACGTCACCCCGCGCTACTGCGAGGCCGACCCGGTCGAGGGCGGCCGGCAGGCCGTGGCCGAAGCGTGGCGCAACATCACGGCGGTCGGCGCCAAGCCGCTCGCCATCACCGACAACCTGAACTTCGGCAACCCCGAGAAGCCCGAGGTGATGGGCCAGCTCGTCGGCTGCCTCCAGGGCATCGGCGAGGCCTGTCGGGCGCTCGACTTCCCGGTCGTGTCGGGCAACGTCTCGCTCTACAACGAGACCAACGGCGTCGGCATCCTGCCGACCCCGACCATCGGCGGCGTCGGCGTGCTCGACGACGTGGCGCGCCACGCGACCATCGCCCTGAAGCGCGAAGGCGACGTGCTGGTGCTGATCGGGGACAGCGAGGGCTGGCTCGGTCAGTCGGCCTACCTGTCGGTGATCGAGGGCCGCGAGGAGGGGGCGCCGCCGCCCGTCGACCTCGCCCTGGAGCGCCGCAACGGCGACTTCGTCCGCGGCCTGATCCAGGCCGGCACCGTCGACACGGTCCACGACCTCGCGGATGGCGGCCTCGCCGTCGCGCTCGCCGAGATGGCCATGGCGGGCCGGATCGGCGTGGCGCTCTCCGACGTGCCGGTGGACCTGCCGCCCCACGCCTACCTCTTCGGCGAGGACCAGGGCCGCTACCTGCTGGCGGTGCGGCCGGAAACGGCCACCGATCTCCTCGCGGCTGCCGCGGCCCAGGGCGTGGCCGCGGCCTCGGTCGGCGTCGCCGGCTCCGACCGTTTGACCCTGCCGGGCGGCGAGACCATATCGCTCGCCGACCTGAATGCGGCGCACGAGGGCTGGCTGCCCGACTACATGGCGAGCCAACCGGCCGCGCCGGCCGCCTGAGCCCCGTTCTGACGAGGAGTTTCCCGATGCCGATGGATGCGGGCGAGATCGAGCGCATGATCCGCGAGGCCCTGCCGGACGCGCAGGTGGAGATCCGCGACCTCGCGGGCGACGGCGACCACTACGCCGCCACCGTCCTGTCGGCGGCCTTCAAGGGCAAGACCCGGGTGGCGCAGCACCAGATGGTCTACGGCGCCCTCCAGGGCCGGATGGGCGGCGTGCTCCACGCCCTTGCGCTGACCACGGGCGTCCCGCAGGATTGAGCCTTCTCGCGGGAGCTCTCCCGATGGATCGACCGAGTCTCTACGACGACGACATCGTGACCTGGGCCGAGGAGCAGGCGGCGGCCCTGCGCGCGCTGGCCGAACGGCCTGAGCTGTCGAACGCGGTCGATTGGGAGAACGTTGCCGAGGAGATCGAGAGCAAGGGGCGTTCGCATCTGCGGGCCGTCGAGGGGCTGTTGATCCAGACGCTCGCCCACCTCCTCAAGCGCGCGTCCGCCCCGCTCGCGCCGGCCAGCCTGCATTGGCGGGAGGAGGTCGCGACCTTCCAGATCACCGCCTGGAACGCCTACGAAGCGTCGATGCGGCAAAGGCTGAACTGGAGCAGGATCTGGAAATCGGCCTTCACGGCTGCCGAGGCTGGTCTTAGCGCCTATGGGAACGCGCTGCTCCCGGGGCTGCCGGAAGCCTGCCCGATCCGTCCTGAGGATCTGCTGACCGAGACTTTCGATATCGAGCGCGCACTTCGTACGATCGCTGCTTCGGTTGCGCGCCGCTGACTCAGACCTCACATACGACCCACGAACAAGGACAGAGCGATGACCGACGTCAACACGACCATCCAGAACGAGATCGCCTCCCAGGACGTGGTGGTGTTCATGAAGGGCACGCCGCAGATGCCGCAATGCGGCTTCTCGGGGCAGGTGGTGCAGATCCTCAACTACCTCGGCGTGCCGTTCAAGGGCGTGAATGTCCTGGCCGACCAGGAGATCCGGGAGGGCATCAAGGCCTTCTCGAACTGGCCGACCATCCCGCAGATCTACGTGAAGGGCGAGTTCGTCGGCGGCTGCGACATCACTCGCGAGATGTTCCAGTCGGGCGAGCTGCAGACTTTCCTGTCCGAGAAGGGCGTGCCGGTGAAGACCGCCGCCGCCTGACTCTTTCGAGACTCGGCACATTGGATGAGGGCGCCCGCGGGCGCCCTTTTTCGTGCCCGTCTTTGCGAGCGGAGCGAAGCAACCCAGGGCAGCGCGAGCTCGGCGGGCGTGGCGCCGCTGGATTGCTTCGCTCCGCTCGCAAAGACGGCAACCGACTCAGCGCGGCTCGCGCGCGACGAACAGCGCCACGCAGCCGACGACCGTGATCTCGACCGACCGGAACCGCTGCTCCAGCGCCGCGCGCAGCGCCGGCAGGGTGTCGGCGGCGTTCGAGAACACCCCCTTGCGGTTGTAGACCCGCATCAGCGCCCGCGCCGCCCCCGTGGTCGGGACGCCGCCCGCGAGGATCGTGGCGCCGAACACCACGCCGTCATCGGCCAGGCACGGTCGCACCGTGTCGAAGGCCCTCGCCTTCGCGGCGATGTCGCCCGGCAGGCAGTGCAGCAGGTAGGTCATCCCGATCGAGTCGAACGGCGCGATGCCGGTGGCCGGGGCGGCGAGCACGTCGACCCGGTAGGTCTCGGGCCGGTAGCGCGCGATCCGGTCGGCCGCGAAGGCGAGGCTGTCGGCGTTGAGGTCCATCAGGCCGACCCGCGGCGCGGGCGCCGGGAACCGGCATCGGTCGAGGTACCAGCCGGTCCCGACCCCGACGTCGAGATGCGCGAGGCCCGCGTGCCGGTCGTAGAGATCAAGGATCCGCGCCGTGGGGCAGCGCCAGATCAGCGGGTTCGACAGGCGCAGCACCACGAGGTCGTAGATCTGCAGCGTCCGCGGATTGTAGATCGCCTGCCCGGCTCGGGTGTCGGTCGCCATGGCTCTCCGTCAGGCCCCCTGTGGGCGGCGCGCATTCGCCTTCGCCGCCGCGATCGCGTATATCAGACCCTTTCCAACGTATGGATCGTTTGAACGCCATGGCGACGCCGTCGCTCGACAGCGCCCGCGCGGCCGATGCCGCGATCGAGAAGGCGCCGGATCTCCTCCCCGAGGCGCTGCCCGGCCGCCGCCCCTCGCTGGTCGGCCTGACCCGCGACGCCCTCAAGGCGCAGCTCATCGGCATGGGCGTGCCCGAGCGCGAGAGCCGGATGCGCGCCGGCCAAGTCTGGCACTGGGTCAATTTCCGCGGGGCGTCTGACTTCGCCGAGATGACCAATGTCGGCAAGGCGCTGAAGGCGCAGCTCGCCGAGCACTTCACCCTGGAGCGGCCGGAGGTGGCGAGCCGGCAGGTCTCGCGCGACGGCACCCGCAAGTGGCTCCTGCGCATGGCGCCGACCAACCGGCAGGAGCACAACCGCGGCGCCGAGATCGAGTGCGTCTACATTCCGGGGCCCGACCGCGGCACGCTGTGCGTGTCCTCCCAGGTCGGCTGCACGCTGACCTGCTCGTTCTGCCACACCGGCACGCAGCGCCTCGTGCGCAACCTGTCGGCCGCCGAGATCGTGCAGCAGCTCGTCACCGCCCGGGACGAGCTCGGCGACTGGCCCGGCCAGATGCCGAGCCGCGACGCCGGCGGCGCCGGCGAGGTCGGCCGGCTCGTGACCAACATCGTGTTCATGGGCATGGGCGAGCCCCTCTACAACCTCGACGCCGTGGTCGACGCGGTCGGGGTGATGTCGGACCAGGAGGGCCTCGGCCTGTCCCGCCGCCGGATCACGGTCTCGACCTCGGGGGTCGTGCCGCAGATCCCGCGGCTCGGCGAGCAGGCCAACGCCATGCTGGCGATCTCGCTGCACGCCGTGCGCGACGACCTGCGCAACGAGTTGGTGCCGCTCAACCGCAAGTACCCGATTGCCGAGCTGCTCGCGGCCTGCCGCGCCTATCCGGGCCTGAGCAACGCCCGCCGGATCACCTTCGAGTACGTGATGCTGAAGGGCGTCAACGATTCGGACGCGGACGCGCGGGAGCTGGTCCGCCTGCTCAAGGGCATCCCGGCCAAGATCAACCTGATCCCGTTCAACCCCTGGCCGGGTAGCCGCTACGAGTGCTCGGACTGGGACCGGATCGAGCGCTTCTCCGAGATCGTGTTCAACGCCGGCTACGCCTCGCCGGTGCGCACGCCCCGCGGCCGGGATATCCTGGCGGCCTGCGGCCAGCTCAAGAGCGAGACCGAGAAGCTGCGCGCCCGCGCCCGGCTGATGCAGGAGGAAGGCATCGGCGTGGAGAGTTTTTACGCCGGCGCCGACGACTGACACCCGTCTTTGCGAGCGCAGCGAAGCAATCCAGAGTAGCGCCACGCGCACAGATGGCGCGCAGCCCTGGGTCCCTTCGCTGCGCTCGCGATGACGAGGTGGCTCACGCCGCAAACCGCCGCTCCTCTGCACGGCGAAGCGGCATCTCCGCGGCCCCGACCCATTCCGTGCGGTGCCGCGGCAGGGCCTCCGGGTGCTCGGCCTGGAGCCACGTGATCATCGCCTCGCGGACCACGCAGCGCAGGTCCCAGGCCTGCGGCGCGTTGCGGGCGCTCACCAGCATCCGGATCTCGATCGTCGCTTCCTTCGCGTCCGAGACCTGGAGGTTGACCACCTTGCCGTCCCACAGGGGCGTGGCCCTGGCGATCTCGGCGAGCTTCTCGCGCATCGCCGCGACCGGCGCCCGGTGGTCGACGTAGACGAACACGCTGCCGATCAGCGAGGCGCCGTCGCGGGTCCAGTTCTGGAACGGCTTCTGGATGAAGTAGGTCAGGGGCAGGACCAGCCTGCGCCAGTCCCAGAGGCGGACCACCACGTAGGTCGCGGTGATCTCCTCGACCCAGCCCCACTCGTTCTCGACGATGATCGCGTCCTCGATCCGGATCGGCTGCGTGATGGCGATCTGGATGCCGGCCACGAGGTTCGACAGGACCGGCTGCATGGCCAGACCGAGGACGAGGCCCGCCGCGCCCGCCGAGGCGAGCAGGCTGACGCCGTACTGGCGCACCGGCTCGAAGGTCATCAGCGCCACCGACAGGGTGACCAGCGCCACCAGCGTCACGCCGGCCCGCTCCAGGATGCGCATCTGCGTGAAGTGCTTGCGCGCCAGGAGGTTGTCCTCGGCGTCGAGCTTGAACCGCCGCAGGTAGATCACCGTGGCGATGTGGAGCGCGGTGGCGCAGCACCAGCCGGTCAGCGTCACGAACGCCACCAGCAGGATCTGGTTGAGGGCGATCCGCACCTCCCAGGACAGGTGCACGGTGGTCGAGGCGAGGCTGATCGCCACGACGATCAGGCCGAGGCGGCTCGGCCCGCGGGTGCGCGAGACCAGCGAGCGCCAGAACAGGCTCTTGCCCGCGACCGCCCGCTTCATCGCCCGGTAGACCACCCCGTGCAGGGGCATCACCACGGCGCAGCAGGCGACGATGAGGATCAGGCTCTCGGCCCACCACGGCAGGTAGGCCAGCGCGCGGGCTGCGGAGCCGGCGAGCGCGTCGAGGTCCGGCATCGGGCATCGCTCCACGGGTTCCGAACGGGACCTGTGGGAATGGGTGGGCGCTCGCGGCGGTTCCGCAGCGCACCATGTGCCTGCCGCAACGCAGCAGCCCGGCCCGGCGGGTTGCGCCTCCGTGCTCGAGGCCGAGGCCGGACGATGCCCTCAGCACCACCGTCCTTGCGAGCGGAGCGAAGCAATCCAGGGAAGCGCCACGCTCACCGACGGCGCGCTGGCCCTGGGTCGCTTCGCTTCGCTCGCGATGACGGGAGGTTGAAGTCGAGCGGAGCGCGCGAACGCCGGCCGCCCTACTTGGCCGCCCCCACCGTCACGCTGCCCGAGGCGGTCCGGCCGAACCGCGCCGGCCGGTACATGTCTTCCACGGTGGCGCCCGGATGGACGTAGGTCCCCGGCGAGACCGCACGCACCGTGTAGGCCACCGTGAAGAAGGCCGACTGGCTCGGGTCGCGGTCGTAGGCGGCCACGAACCGGTCGTCCCGGAACTCGGTGTGGACCGGCTGCACGTCGGACTTGGCGAAGGCGAGCCCCTGGAGTGCGTCGGCGTCGAGGAGCTTCGGATTGTCGATCTCCAGCCCCGCCGGCAGCGGATCGACCAGCAGGAGCCGCGCCGCCTCCGCCTTGGCCTCGGTGACCTTGAGCACCACCACCAGCCTGTCGTTCTGGCGCAGGCCGCTCGCCGGATCGACGACGCTGCCGTCGAGGCGGCGGAAGCTGCGCTCGATCGTGTAGCCCTGCTGCGCCGCCGGCTCCGGCACCAGGGGGCTGCCGTTGACGGTCACGGCCACCTGCACAGGCGCGCGGCCGGTATTGGTGAGCTGAACGCCTCGGTCGGCCAGGGCCGCCTCCCGATAGACCCGGGCCAGCAGGCCGGTCTGCGAGGCGCCGTCCAGGGTGAACGAGAGGGTGCCCGCCTCGTTCGACAGGCTCTCGGCGGCGAGCACCAGCCAAGCATTCTCCTGCGTGCTCGTCGAGCGCTCGGATTGCTGCTCCTCGCCGAGCACGGAAGCCGCGGGGCCCAGCGCCCCCTGCGCCAGCCCGCTCTCGGCGGCGAGCGTGATCAGCCCGGCTCCGTCGCGCAGGCGGGAGCCGTAATCGGCGCGGTAGACACCCTTGTCGCGCTCGGCGCGCAGGACCGTGAGCGCCGATTCCATGGTCTTGGCGGCGCGGCCGCGGTCGCCGAGCAGCGCCAGGGCGGCGGCGAGCTGCGCGCGCCCGAGGGCGGAGGAGAAGTCGCCGATCTTGGTGTCGGCGAGGTAGCGCAGGTCGCCCATCACCGGCCGCCCGTTCCGGGCGAGCACGTACGCCGCGTAGGCGAGGTCGGCGCCGCCGTTGCGCACCTCGGTGGCGTTGGCCACCGCGTTGCGCAGGTAGTCGAGGGCCTGGGCGAAGGCCTTCTGCGGCACCGCGAAGTTGCGCTCGCGGGCGCGGGTCAGGAAGTCGGTCACGTAGGCGTCGAGCCAGAGGTCGCTCGATCCCTGCGCCGACCACAGGCCGAAATCCCCGCTCGAATCCTGGCGGGCGAGCAGGCGCTCGATCGACTCGCGCACCCTTTCGTCGGCGCCGTTGTCGAGGGCGAGCTTCTCCAGCGCCGCGAGCTTGTTGACGTAGAGCAGCGGCATCGCCCGGCTCACCACCTGCTCGGAGCAGCCGTAGGGGTAGCGGTCGAGCGCCCGGAGCAGGGCCGCCACGTCGACCCCCGGCAGGGCCGTGGCCGAGAGCGAGACGCTGCCGGTGCCCGGCTGCAGGTCGGCGAGGAGGTCCGAGGTCAGCGTCAGGTTCGCCCCCGGGGCGAGGCTGCGCACCGAGCGGCGCAGCAGGGCGCCCGTCCCCGGCGAGATCCCAAGGGCGAAGCTCTGGTTGAGGGCGGCCGGGAGGCCGGGCCCCGACAGGGCGAGGTCGAGCCGGGCCGTGCCGGGTCCGGCGGCGGTGAGGGGGATCGCGAACTGGCCCTTCGCGCCGGCCTCCAGCCGCAGCGTCTGGCGCAGCGCGCTGGCGCCGACCACGACCGGGCCGGTCGGGCTCAGGTCGACCGTGTACTCGCCCGCCTGCCCCTCGACGTTGTCGAGGGCCACGAACAGGCGCGAGCGGTCGCCGGTGTCGAGGAAGCGCGGCAGCGTGGCGCTGAGCACGACCGGGTCGCGGATGATCACGTCGGCCTGGGCCTGCCCGACCCGGTCGCCGCTCCAGGCGGTGACCATGACGCGGCCGGTGCCGTTGAAGGCCGGGATCGGGAAGGTGACGCTGGCCGCGCTGTCCGGCCCCACGGTCACGACGCCGGAATAGAGCGCCAGCGGCGCCTGGGTCGGCGGGGAATCGGCGAGCTCGCCGCCGCCCGCGTCGCCGCCGGAGCGGATCGCCCCGGCCGAGCCCTGCATGCCGTCGATCAGGTAGCCGTAGAGGTCGCGGACCTCCGGCCCGAGTGCCCGCTGGCCGAGGAAGTACTGGGTCGGGTCCGGCGCCGCGTAGCGGGTCAGGTTGAGGATGCCGACATCGACCAGCGCCACGGTGATCCGCGCCGGCTCGCCGGCCTTCAGCCCGGTGAGCTGGACCGGCAGGGTCAGGTCCTGGCGCGGGCGCGCCCGCTCCGGCGCCTTCAGGGCGACCCCGAGGCTGCGGCGCTCCCGGTCCACCGAGAACCACGCCAGACCCAGCGCCCGGCCGGGCAGGCGCTTGGCCGCTTGGTCGAGGGGCCGGTAGGCGGTGGCCACCAAGTAGGCGCCGGCGCCCCACTCGGCCTTCACCGGGATGCTGACCGTGGTGCCGCCCTCCGGCACGCTGACCTCCAGGGTCTGGTGCACGCGGTCGCTGACGACCATCAAGCTGGCCTGACCCTTGAACTTCGGGCTGAGCTTGGCCCGCAGCGTGTCGCCGGCGGCGTAGGCGGCCTTGTCGAGGGTCAGGTCGAGCAGGTCGGGCGCCTCCGCGGTCTCGGAGCCGCCCCAGCCCACCTCGAAGCCGAGGCTCGCACCCGCCTCCGGAGCGCCCGCGGTCGAGACCTCCAGCCGGTAGCGGCCGAGGCCGACCGGCGCCTCGATCCGGCTCGGGCCGGCGGCCGTGAGGTCGACGGTGCCGCTGGCGACGCGCCGGGCGGACTTCACCGCCTCGAACGACCAGCGCCCGTCCGCCCGGTACCACTGGTAGGAGGAGTCGATCCGCGACAGGGTCCAGCTCACGCCCGGCCGGGCAACGAGCGCCCCGTCGGGGCGCGCGAACACCACGTCGAAGCCGGCGATCCCGCCCTCCTTGAGGTCGGTGAAGCCCTTGCGCAGGGCGAGGACCGGGCTCGCCGGGAGGATCGGCAGGGTCAGGCTGCGCGACAGCGCCCGGCCTCCGGGCTCGCCGACCGCCAGCGTGATCTTCGCCTCCAGCGCCCGCGGCGCCGCGACCTGGGGCACCGGCACCGTGACGGTGGCGGCGCCCTGCGCGTTCGTGGTGGCGTGGTCCTGCAACTCCTGGGTCGTCGGCTCCACGGCCTCGTCGTCGAGACCGATGGAATAAGTCTCCAGTCCCTTGATGCCGCTGGTGGCCGCCGCCTGCACGGTCACGCTGCCCGACACGTCGAGATCGGAGCCCGGGGCGCCGTAGAGGTAGCGGGCGGCGACGTCGACCTGCGCGGCCTCGCCCCGGTTCAGGGCCGCCTGCCGGGCCTTGAGGGTCACCTCCAGCCGCTCGGGGACGTAATCCTCCACGAGGAAGCTGGTCTCGCCGATCGCGGGCGCCTTCGGGTCCGTGTAGGCGGAGACCCGCCACGTGCCGTGCATCGCCCCCGACAGGAGCGGCAGCGGCAGGGCCCGGCCGCCGAGCCCCTGGTCGGGCACCGAGACGCGCCGGTACTCGACGCCGTCCGGCCGCTTCACCACCAGGGTCAGCGGCAGGTCCGGCACGGCGGCGCCGCGGGGGTCGCGCAGCAGGGCGGTGAGCTGGACGGTCTCGCCCGTGCGGTAGACCCCGCGCTCCGGGAACAGGTAGGCGTCGAGGCCGCCGGTCTCGGGCCGTCCCTTCACGCCGCGGTCGGTGAGGTCGAAGGCGCCGAGGTTGAGGTCGAGGAAGCCGTAATCGCCGCCCGCCTGGGCGACCACGAGGCTCGGCGCCAGACCGCCCTCCCCGCGGGCGAGCCCGGGATCGAAGGCGACGTGGCCCTGCGCGTCCGTGGTCCGGGTGCCCAGCACCTCGTTGTTGCGGGCGACAAGCCGGATCTCGGCGCCCGGCATCACCTGCGCGGAGGCGAGCGAGCGCAGGACCACGGTGACCCCGTCCCGGCCCTTGGTGGCGGTGAGCCCCAGGTCGGAGACCACGAACCACTGGGTCGCCTGGGTGTCGTACTCCTCGTCGGAGGCGGCCGTGCCGGAGGGGCGGGCCAGCATCACGTAGAGGCCGGGCTCGAGCTTGCCCACGGCCTGAAGGACCGGGAAGGCGGTGACGGCCTCCTGGTTCAGCTCGGCCTTGGCGGTGTCGAGGGTGCCCTTCCAGACGCGCTGACCCTTCTCAGACGCGATCGTCCGGGCGGTGGACCCGCTGAGCTGGCCCAGGAAGTCCTCCGACCGCAGGGTCGGCAGCAGGCCGCGATCGCCGATCCGCAGAACCTCGACGTCGAGCTTCGGCGCGTTCACCGAGACCAGGGGCACGCCCGCTTGGCCCGTCCGGGGCAGGACGTAGTTGCGCCCGGTGAAGCGCACCTGCGGGGCGCGGTCGCGGACGTAGATCTCGTAATCGGCGGCCTTGAGCAGGCTCTCGCCGACCGCGGAGGGCAGGCCCTGGCGGACCACGATGGCGTAGCGGCCGCCGTGCTTGAGTCCGTCGACGCAGACCTGAGAGCCCTCCCCGGTCACGGCGGCCGCGCTGCTGCCGGAGACGGCCACGAAGGGGGCGTAGTCGGTCTTGGGGCGGATCGCCTCCGAGAAGGTGAAGCAGGCCCGGGGAGCGGCCGCGTCGGAATCGACCTTGTAGTCGAGGATGCGGAAGCCGTGCTGCGCCCGCACGGTCTCGTAGGTCTCCCGGACCGAACCGGTCTCGGCCAGGGCGAGGCTCGCCGCGTAGGCGTCGAGCGCCGGGCGCCACGATTCCTGCTCGGCCTCGGCGGCGCCGAGCGCCGCCAGCGCGGCTGCGGCGTCGGCCGCCGTGCCGGCGCGCTCGTAGGCGCGGTAGGCGGCGGCCGTCACCCGCCCGCGCAGACGCGACCGGCCCTGGTAGTCGTTGTCCTCGAGGGCACCCAGGGCCGCCGCGGCCCCCCGGGCATAGGCCTGCCAGTTGCGCGCGTCGGCGGGATCGGCCGCCACCGCGGCGGTCAAAGGCGCCAGCGCCTCGTCGGGCTTGTCGGCGGCGAGCAGGGCCAGCCCGGCCGCGCGGGACTGGCCGGCGGGCCGCAGCGGGCCCCCGGCCTCCGCCTTCAGCGCGGTCTCCAGGCGGACCGCCGCGCTGGCGAGGTCGGCCCGGACGAAGGTCCTGGCGAACGGCGCGGCGACAGCCGTCGCCGGGCGGGGCGCGGTGCGGGCCGCAGGTGGGGACAGGGCTGGCGAGGTCTGGGCGAGGGCCGGATTGCCGGCGATTCCTCCGAGGAGCGCCAGGGCACCCGCGAGCCGTCCGAGCCGCGCCATCAGCCTGTTCCCCACCCGCAATCCCGATGATTCGTTCCGGGTCCCGTCGCGCGGGAGCCTAGCACCGGCGGTCGGGCTCGCAACGCTTCGGATCGCTGTAGGCCCCGCCCGGCTTCGCGCCGAGGCTCAGAACGCCTTCAGCACCTGCTCGGCGTGCTCGACGGCGACCGGGCCGGCGAAGCAGTGGGAGACCAGGGCGCGGTAATCCTGCCAGGGCTGCGAGCCGGTGAAGTCCTTGGTGTGGGCCTCCAGCGTGTCCCAGTGGATCAGCAGGCGGTAGCGCTGCGGATGCTCGATCGAGCGCCGAACCTCGAAGTGCCGGCAGCCCTTGGCCTGCTTGAAGATCGCCGAGGCCTCGGTGATGCCCTTCTCGAACTCGGCCTCGAGGCCGGGCTTGATCTCGATCTGCGCGATTTCGAGGATCATCGGTGCGGTTCCTGTCTCAGGTGCGACGGGCGCGGCCGAGCTTGGCCGCGAGGATGCGCTGCGGGCTTAAGGTGGGGTCGGCCTGGGCGGCGACCGGCAGGTAGGCGGTCTGCTCCAGCATGTAGCGGCCGCCCATGGCACCGTGCATCACGAGGTCCGAGAGGGTCCCGGGTGAAGGCGGGGACGCGGATCAGCAGCCGGCGCAGGAACTCCTGCACCTCCGGCGTGCCGGCCGCGCCGCGCAGCTCGGCGGCCGCGCCGCGGATGCTGACGTTCTCGGCCCTGCCGTCCGCGAAGGGCCGCTCGGTGAACCGGCGCTCGAACGCGCTGAACGGGAAGGGCAGATCGGGGAACAGCAGCACCGCCGCGGCCTCCAGCCCCCGCGCCCGGGAGCCGGACGCCTCGCCGGGGACAATTCTGCGGATCGGGGTGATCATCGTCTGCGCGCCCGCGGCCGTCACGGTCCGGCCCCCTCTAGCGGAGCCGCCGGGGGGAGGCCAGGGCCGCGCATTTCCGGTGGACGGCGGGTGTCATCCACCGGCGCGGCGGTGGGCACCCGCCGGATCGGCTTGCGCAACCGCTTCGTTCCCGGCACGTTCCCCGGCCAGCACCCGGCCCGAGAGCCCGGCGGAGGATGGCGCCGATGGCGACCCTGAAGGAATTCGAGGAGGCCCTGCGCGAGCACGGCATGAACATGGCGCTGGCGCTGCTGGAGCGCCTGCGCGAGCGCGACCGCGCCACCCGGACGGTGAAGCCCGCCCGGCGGCTGACCGGACAGAAGATGACCCCGGAACTCGCGCGGGCGATCCTGGACCTGCACGCCACGACGGGCATGACCCAGCAGGAGATCGCCTTCAAGGTCGGGGTCAACCAGGGCCGCGTGAACGAGGTGATCAAGCGCGGCAAGTGGCTGAGCGACGACCCGAACGCCCCGGAGGCCGTGGCCCGCGACAAGGCGGTGGCCCGGATGCGCGGCGACCCGAAGCCCAGGAAGGCGGCCGCCGCGCGCCCCGCCTCCGGGCGGGCCAAGGAGCGCAAGGCCGCGCCGCCGAAGGCGCGCAACCAGGGTCAGCTGGCGCTGGGGGATCTCTGAGGGGCGGCCGCCGTCGTCCTCGCGCGGATCGGAGCAACCCAGGGCAGCGCGACCCTGCGAAGCGCGGCGACGCTGGATCGCTCCGCTCTGCTCGCGAGGACGGTACGGGCTCCCGCCTCCGATGCCCCGCGCTCTCACCCGGCCGGCGCGAAATGGCCCCGGTAGCGCGCCCCGATCACCTCGACCGGCAGCGCGACGAACACGTCCGTCGTTCCGAACTGGCGGTCGATCACCGCGCCGTCGCCGAAGGTGGCGCCGAGGCGCAGGTAGCCCTTGATCAGTGGCGGCAGCGCCTGCAGGGCCGCCTTGGCGTCCACCGCCTCGCGCGGCATCCGGTCCATCGCCACCGCCCGCTCCGGCAGCGCCCGGGCCCGCCAGCCCTCCGGCGCGCGGGCGTGGTGGTGCAGGAAGGCGAGCGGCAGGGCCAGCCGGTCCGGGTCGGTGCCCTCCAGGCTCGCGCAGCCGATCAGCGCGTCGATCCGGTGGTGCAGGACGTAGGCGTAGATCCCCTGCCACAGCAGCTCGACGGTCCGCTTGCTCCGGTAGGGCTTGAGCACGCAGGAGCGGCCGAGCTCTAGGAGCCGCCGGTGCCCCTGCGCGGCGAGAAGCGGCGCGAGGTCGTACTCGCTCTCCGAGTAGAAGCCGGTATGCCGCTCGGCCACCTCGCCGCGCAACAGCCGGTAGGTGCCGACGACCTTCGGGCGCGGCTCGACGAAGGGCTTCTTCCGCCGCGGCGCCGCGTGGTCGAGGACGAGGAGGTGGTCGCAGACCGCGTCGTAACCGTCGACGTCGCGGCGGGACAGGGCGGCGAGCCCGGAGGGCACCGCCGACATCTCCTCGTAGAAGACCTTGTAGCGCAGCCGCTGGGCCCGCCGGATCTCCGATTTCCGCGTCGCCAGCCGGACCTCGAGGCTGCCGATGCGGCCGAGGCTGCGGCCCTCGAACGGCTCGGGCAGGCGGATCGCCCGCTCGGCCGAGAGCACGTCGTCGATTCCGCCCACGCCCGCGACGCCCGGCAGCGGGACCGACCGGCGGCGCAGCTTGGCGATCGGCGCGCCGACGCCCCATTGCACGCCCCTGTGCCAGCCGGCTCCGAGCGCGCTGTAGGCTCCGCGGGCGAGATTGGCGACCATCGTCGGGTTCACTCCGGGTGCGCGTCCGTGCACCGTCGAATCCGACAGAGAGCACGACGGCCACACGCCATTATGACAGCCGCCACGAGAAAGCGCCCCGGCCGGGGCCGGGGCGCTCCAAGAACCTCATCGGTACCTGATATGGACCTGACGGTTCCCCCGCGGGGCGGGGTCAGGCGGCCTGCTGGACCGCGTCCTTGCGGACGTCGCCCTCGATCACCGGGGCGCTGGGGCGCGCCGCCGAGGCGATCTCGATGCGACGGGGCTTCTTCGCCTCCGGAACCTCGCGGACGAGGTCGATGTGGAGGAGGCCGTTCTCGAGCGCCGCACCCGTCACCTGGACGTGGTCGGCGAGCTGGAACCGCCGCTCGAAGGCGCGGGCCGCGATGCCCTGGTGCAGGAACTCCGCCCTGCCCTCGGCCTTGCGCTCGCCCTTCAGCGTGAGGGCGTTCTCCCGCACCTCGATCGACAGGTCTGACTCGGTGAAGCCGGCGACCGCGACGGTGATGCGGTAGGCGTTCTCGCCGGTCCGCTCGATGTTGTAGGGCGGGTAGGTCGGGGCCGCCTCGGCGCTCGCGAACTGGTCGAGGGCGGAGAACAGGCGGTCGAAGCCGACGGTGGAGCGGTACAGGGGAGCGAGATCGAACTGACGCATGACATATCCTCGTCTGAGCAACATGCAATTCCGGTCCGCCCGATGGGCCGGACCCGTCTCTCGTGCCGCCTGACGGCCGGCACAGACGAGATATCGGAGGGGGAAAATCGCGCTTCAAGACCCCCGGTGAGGGTCGGAAACGAGATTTTTTCGCTACGGTCGCAGAGTGCATCCGGGCGTGTATCGGACGATGCGCGGAGGCGCTGAGGTGAGGCCAGTGAGACGCTTCGACGGTGACACCGGGCGCGAGCCGCCGCTCCTGACCCTGCGCAGCACGCCCGACAACCCGGTCCCGCCGGGCGGCACGCTGATCGCCGTCGGCACGCGCGACGACTGCACCCTGCGGGCGGCCTACTGGCAGACCACGGCGCGCACCTGCCGGGGCACGGTCTGCCTGCTCCAGGGCCGGGCCGAGTTCATCGAGAAGTACTACGAGACGATCCACGAGCTGCGCGCCCGGGGCTTCGCGGTCGTGGCGTTCGACTGGCGCGGCCAGGGCGAATCGGACCGCCGGGTCGACGACCCCCACAAGGGCCACGTCGCCCGGTTCGACGATTACCGGCTCGACCTGCGGGCGGTGGCCGAGACGATCTTGGTGCCGCTGATGCCCGAGCCCCATGTCGGCCTCGCGCATTCCATGGGCGGATGCGTCGCCCTCCTCGCGGCCCTCGACGGGGCGCTGCCGTTCCGGCGGTTGGTGACCCTGGCGCCGATGCTGTCGATCCGGATGGTCCGCTGGCCGGCCGGCGCCGCGATCCTGTCGCGGGGCCTGCAGAGGCTCGGCCTCGGGAGCCGCTACATCCCGTTCGGCAAGCCGGTCTCGATCGCCACCAACCCGTACGCCGGCAACCGCCTGTCGCGCGATCCCATCCGCTACGCCCGCAACGCCGCGGCGGCGCGGCAGGTCGGCGCCGGCGCGGTCGGCGACCCGACGATCGCGTGGCTCGCCGAGGCGTTCCGCGCGATGGCGCGGCTGCGCGACCCGCGGGCGGCGCCGCGGATCGGGCTGCCGACCCTGATCGTCGCGGCGGGCGCCGACCCCGTCTGCGGCACGGCGGAGACCGAACGCTTCGCCGCCCGGCTGAAGGCCGGCCATATCCTGGTCCTGCCGGATTCCCGGCACGAGATCCTGACCGAGCGCGACGCGATCCGGCAGGATTTCTGGGCGGCCTTCGAGGCCTTCGTGCCGGGCTCGCCCCTGCCGACCCACGCGGAGGTCGAGGCGCACGCCGTGGCGGTGCCGGTCGCCTGAGGCGTCAGCCGCCGAGATCCGGGTCGATGTCCCGCGGGCGCACGTACCGGTCGAGGTGCCCGCGGTCCGGCGCGATCTCCGCCCAGCGGTCGCCGTCGAAGTCGATCACCACGAAGGCCGCGGTCGGGAATTCCAGGGCCAGCCGGTCCCGGGCCGCCCGCGGTCCCGAGCCCGCGAGGATTGCGGCGAGGTCGCCGAGGCCCGGATTGTGGCCGACGACGATCAGCGTGGCGGCCGCGTCGGGCGCCTGCCGGATCACCCCGAGGATCCGGTCCGCCGGCGCCTCGTAGATCTCGGAATGCCAGCGCGTCTCGGGGCTGCCGAGGGCCGCCTCCATCGCGGCCCAGGTCTCGCGGGTCCGCGTGGCGGTGGAGACCAGGGCGAGGTCCGGGCACAGGCCCTCCCGCGCGAGGTGGGCGCCCACCGCAGGGGCGGCCCGGTCCCCGCGCGCGTTGAGCGGGCGCTCGTGGTCCGCCACGCCCGGCGGACGGTCGGACTTGGCGTGCCGCAGCAGGATCAGCCTGCGCATGAGCGAACCTCTGACGCGTCTCGTGGGCCGGTCTCGGGGCTGCCGGTCCGGGCGCGCGCGACCGGACCGGGCGGCGCCCGCTCCCGCCCGGTTAGCCGAAAGCGCCGCGTGCGGGAACCGCGGCTTTGCCCGCACCGTTCCGACCGGGAGCCGTCCGCAGCACGGCCCGCGGCCCGATCCGCGGCGCGACGGTCTCTGGCCAGGAGGCTGCCCGATGGACCGATCCGCCCGCGTCACCGAGATCCTGTCGTGGTACGGGGCCGACAGCCCCGGGACCCTCACCAACCTCGCCCGGATGCTGGAGCACGGCAAGCTCGGCGGCACCGGCAAGATGCTGATCCTGCCCGTCGACCAGGGCTTCGAGCACGGGCCCGCCCGCAGCTTCGGCCCGAACCCGCCGGCCTACGACCCGCACTACCATTTCGAGCTGGCCCTGGCGGCGGGCTGCAACGCCTACGCGGCGCCGCTCGGCTTCCTCGAGGCGGGCGCGCGCGACTATGCCGGGCGCATCCCGCTCATCCTGAAGCTCAACGATCACGACCTCCTGGCCGACGAGGAGGATCCCGAGCAGGCGATCACCGGCTCGGTGGCCGACGCCCTGCGGCTCGGCGCCTGCGCCATCGGCTTCACGATCTACCCGGGCTCCGCCCACCGCAACGCCATGTACGGGCAGATCCGCGCGATCGCAGAGGAGGCCAAGAGCGTCGGCCTCGCCGTGGTGATCTGGTCCTACGCCCGCGGCTCGGCCCTGTCGAAGGAGGGCGAGACCGCCATCGACGTGATCGGCTACGCGGCCCAGATCGCCGCGCAGCTCGGCGCCCACATCATCAAGGTGAAGCTGCCCTCGGCCCATATCGAGCAGCCGGCGGCGAAGAAGGTCTACGAATCGACCGGCATTCCGATCGGCACGGCGGCCGAGCGCGTCCGCCACGTGGTGCAGTGCGCGTTCAACGGCCGGCGGATCGTGATCTTCTCCGGCGGCGCCCAGGCCGAGGAGGCCAGCTTCCTCGACGAGATCCGCGCCATCCAGGCGGGCGGCGGCTTCGGCTCGATCGTGGGCCGCAACGCGTTCCAGCGCTCGAAGGCGGACGCCCTGTCGCTGCTCGGCAAGATCACCGACATCTACGCGGGCCGCTGAGGCAGCCCCGCGTTCAGCCGCCGTCGCGGGCCAGCCGGGCGAGCCCGTCGCGGGTCGGCCCGGCCGGCCGCCAGCCGAGGGACGCGAGCCCGTCGGCGCGGGCGACGAGACCCTCGGCGACGCGGGCGAACTGCGCGTCCCGGCCGGTCAGCCGGCAGGCCAGCCGGAGGAGCCCGGCCGGGACCGGGACGAGGCCCGGGCCGCGGCCGAGGCCTCGTCGGAGGGCCGCGATCATCTCGGGCAGGCTGAGCGGGTCCGGATCGGCCGCGACGAGGGCGCGGTTCAGGGGGGCGGGCGCCGCCAGCACCGCGTCCACGGCACCCGACAGGCTCTCCAGCGAGATCAGCGAGCGCCGCGCCGCGAGGCCGCCCAGCGGCAGCGGGTAGGGACTGCGCGCCAGTCGCAGGAGCGCGGCCATGTTGCCCTTCACGCCGGCGCCGTAGACGAGGACCGGGCGCAGCGCGACCCAGTCCAGGCCCGTCTCGGCGAGCGCCGCCTCGGCCTCGAGCTTTGAGCGGCCGTAGGCGTCGGTGGGCCGGGGCGGATCGCCCTCCCCGACCACGCCCGGCGCGCTCGCCCCGACCTGCGCGCGGATCGACGACAGGAACACGAAGCGGCGCACCTTCGCGCGCGCCGCGGCCTCCGCCAGCCGGCGCGTCGCCTCGGTATTGAGCGTGCGGTAGTCGTCCTCCGGTGCCCCCGACATAGCATGGGCGAGGCCGGCCGAGTGCACCACCGCGTCGACGCCGCTGAGGGCCGCCGCCATGTTGATCGGGCGGGTCAGGTCGCCGACGACCGCGCTCGCCGCGCCCTCCGGCACGGTCGTGGGCCGGCGCAGCAGCACGCGGACCCGGTAGCCGCGCGCGGTGAGGTCGGCGAGCAGGTGGCGGCCGATGAACCCGGTCGCCCCGGTGAGCGCGATGAGTCCGGTCACGGCTGGGCGGCCTCTGTCACGGCTGGGCGGCACCTTCGGCTGGGGCCGGCGCCGGGGCGCGGGCGAAGCGGCGGAGCAGGACGGAAACCAGGGCGAGCCCGGCGACCGATGCGGCGAGCGTGACCGGCCAGGACGGCCAAAACAAGGTCGCGGCGGCGAGCGCCGCCAGGGCGAGATTGACCGCGAACACCCGTCCGACCACGCCGGGCACGGACAGCCCGTTGACGGTGGCCCGCTGGTAATAGTGCCCGCGATGGGCCTCCCAGACCCGCTCGCCCCGCGCCGCCCGCGCGGCGAGGGTCAGGCTGGCATCGGCGAGGTAGACGAGCGGCAGCAGCAGGGCGGCGGCGAGCCCGCCCGCCAGGGCGAGCTGGCACAGCAGCCACGCGGTGACGAGCCCGACCGGCAGCGAGCCGACATCCCCGAGGAAGAGCCGCGCGACCGGCCGGTTGAACGGCGCGAAGCCCAGCACCGCGCCCAGCAGGCTCGCCGCCACCAGGGTCGGCAGCGGCGGCAGGTGCCCGGCGAGGCCGATGAGCAGGAGCGCGCCCGCCACTGGGACGATCTCCGCGACCGTCATCCAGTCGAGCCCGTCCATGAAGTTCGTCAGGTTGACGAACCACAGGCCCGCCAGCAGCGCGAGGCCGCGCTCCAGCCAGAGCGGCAGGCCGGGCAGCAGGCGCCCGTCCAGGTGCCAGACCAGCAGGCCGACCACGACGGCCTGCACGGCGAGCCGCAGGGCGGCTGGCAGCGGCCGGACGTCGTCCACGGCGCCGAGGACCGCCAGGGCCAGGGCTCCGCCGGCGAGCCAGATCCAGTCCGGCCGGCCGCCGATCTCCGGCGCCGCGATCAGCAGGCCCGAGATCGTGACCAGCGCCGTCACCACGGCGATCCCGCCCCCCTGGGGGGTCGGCACGGTGTGGCTGGAGCGGGCGTTCGGCCGGGCCAGAGCGTAGCGCTGCAGCAGCGGGCGCAGGCGCAGGATCAGGCCCGCCGAGAGCGCGGCGGCGAGGGGCACCGCCAGGAGCAGGATCGCGGTCAGGGCGGACGGCAAGGCGGACGGGAGGACGGACAGGGCGGGCGGCGCGTCGGGCGGCAAGTTGGGCGGCAAGTTGGGCGGCATGGCGCCGTCCTACGCGATCCGCCGCCCGACCGTGAGGGGGGCTACGCCGCCCGCACCGTGTCGAGGAAGCGCGCGACCTCGGCCCCGAGATGCTCGGACTGACGCGACATCTCGCTCGCGGCCCCGAGCACCTGGGCGGCGGCGGCGCCGGTCTCCTCGGCGGACTGGGCGAGGCTCGCGATGGTGCCGGTGACCGCGCCGGTGCCGGCGGCCGCCTCGGCGACGTTGCGGACGATCTCCTGCGTGGCCGCGCCCTGCTGCTCCACGGCGGCCGCGATGCTGGAGGCCACGCCGTCGATCTCGCGGATGCGCCGGCCGATCCCGTCGATCGCCGACGCCGCCTGCCCGGTGGAGGACTGGATCCGGCCGATCTGGCCGGTGATCTCCTCGGTGGCCCGGGCGGTCTGCTCGGCGAGCGCCTTGACCTCCGAGGCCACCACCGCGAAGCCGCGGCCCGCGGCGCCGGCGCGCGCCGCCTCGATCGTGGCGTTGAGCGCCAGGAGGTTGGTCTGGGCGGCGATCCCGGAGATCAGCGCCACCACGTCGCCGACCTTCGCGGCCGCGCCGCTCAGGTCCTGGACCAGCGCCACCGTGTTGGTCGCCTCGGCGACCGCGACCCGCGCGAGCTCCGCCGAGCTGCTGACCTGCCGGCCGATCTCCTGCACCGAGGAGCCGAGCTCCTCGGCGGCGGCCGCGACGGTGTTGACGTTGGCGGCGGCGTCGCTCGCGGCGCCCGCGACGGTGCCGGACTGCCCGGCGGCCTCGGTCGCGCTGCCGGTCAGGGTCCGGGCGGTGGCCTCCAGCTCGGTCGCGGCCGCCGACACGCCGCCGACGATGCCGCCCACCGCCTGCTCGAAGGCGTCGGCCATGGCCCGGGTCGCGGCCCGGCGCTGCGTCTCGGCATCGGCGCGGGCCAGCGCCGTCTCGGCCTCCAGGGCGCGCGCGCGGACGAGGTTGTCGCGGAACACCACCACGGAGCCCGCGAGCGCCCCGATCTCGTCGCGGCGCTCCTGCCCGGAGATCGCCACCTCGGCGTCGCCCGCCGCGAGGCGCTGCGTGACGGCGGCGATCTTGCGGAGCGGCCCGCTGACGCCGCGGGTCACCAGCACGAAGGCCCCGAGCGCCACCAGCAGGGCGAGGCCGGCGAGCGCCAGCACGTTCCGCTTGGCGGCGTCGTAGGTCTGCCCGATCAGCGTGCCGCTCGCCTGCGAGCCTTCGCCGTTCAGGGCGACGAGCTTCTCCCAGTCGGCCATGATGGCGCGGATGCTGTCCGACATCACCGTGTTGTAGATCCGCTGGCCGCCGGCAACGTCGCCCGCCTCGGCCTTGGCCACCGCCTCCCGCTGCTGCTCGGCGTAGGTGGCCACGTGCTGGCGGAAGGCCGCGTAGGCCTCGCGCTCGGGCTGGGTCAGCGGCAGGGCCTCGTACCGGGCGTACTGGGCCGCGAGCAGCGCGTCACGCTTGGCGATCTGGTCGGCGACCTCTGCGCGCAGCGCGGGCGTGTCGGCGGTGATCAGGCGGACGGCGTTGACCCGCTGCCGCATGAAGTTAATGCCGATCCGGCCGAGGGCGTCGGTGGCCGGGATGCGCGTGTCGCGCAGCTGCGCGGCGGCGGACTCGATGCGGCCGAGCTCGGCCAGCGAGAGGCCGCTCGTCGCGGCGATCAGCAGCACCAGGGCCGCGAGACACAGGCCGAGCTTGGCCGCGATGGAGATACCGGCGCGCATAGGATTCGTCCCCGGTCCCGCACTTGGGACCGGGGCCTATGCTTGTCTGAGAAATATTAAGGTTGTTTGGTCCTGCCCGGACCGCGCGCGGTCCGGGCAGGCTCGGTCCGCTAGTAGACCTGGGCCTCGGCGCGCGGCGGATCCGCCGGGCCGTCCCGTCGATCCAGACCCTTCTCCACGACCTTGGCGAGCCCGACCATGATCTGGTCGATGGCGTAGTCCTTCGGCGTGTAGACGGCGCGCACGCCCATGTTCTTGAGGACCAGCTCGTCCTCCGGCGAGATGATGCCGCCGACCACCACCGGGATGTGGTCGAGCCCGGCCTCGCGCATCTTGGCGCGGACCTCCCGCACCAGCGGCACGTGGGAGCCGGACAGGATCGACAGGCCGACCACGTGGGCGCCGGTCTCCTTGGCCTTCGCGACGATCTCGGCCGGCGTCTGGCGGATGCCGTCGTAGGTGACGTCGAAGCCGACGTCCCGGGCGCGGAGCGCGATCTGCTCGGCGCCGTTGGAGTGGCCGTCGAGGCCCGGCTTGCCGACCACGAGCTTCGGCGTCTCGCCGAGCCGCTCGCCGAGATCGGCGATCAGGAGCTTGGCCTCCTCGGCCGCGCCGCTGGAGACGGTCTCCACGGTGACGCCGGTGGGCGCCCGGTACTCGCCGAAGACCGCGCGCAGGCGCGCGCCCCACTCGCCCGTCGTGACGCCGGCCCTGGCGGCCTCGATCGAGGGCGGCATGATGTTGGCGCCGGAGCGCGCCGCCTGCTCCAGGGCGTCGAGGGCTTGGCCCACGACGTTCTCGTCGCGGCGGCCGCGCCACTCGCGGATCCGGCTCTGCGCCTCCATCTCGACGGTCTCGGAGACGGAGAAGATCGCCCCCTCCCCGGCCGTGAGCGGCGACGGCTCGCCCTGCTGCCACTTGTTGACGCCGACCACGATCTGATCGCCGGCCTCGATGGCCGAGATCCGGCGCGCGTTCGACTCCACCAGCGCGCGCTTGAGCGCCCCGGTTTCCACCGCCGCGACCGCGCCGCCGATGCCGCCGATCCGCTCCAGCTCGGCGCGGGTCTGCGCCTTCAGCTCCTCGACCTTGGCCTCGATCACGTGGCTGCCGTCGAAGATGTCGTCGTATTCGAGGAGGTCGGTCTCGAAGGCCAGGATCTGCTGCATGCGCATGGACCATTGCTGGTCCCAGGGCCGCGGCAGGCCGAGCGCCTCGTTCCAGGCCGGGAGCTGCACCGCGCGGGCGCGGGCGCGCTTGGACAGCGTCACCGCCAGCATCTCGATCAGGATGCGGTGGACGTTGTTCTCGGGCTGCTGCTCGGTGAGCCCCAGGGAGTTCACCTGCACGCCGTACCGGAAGATGCGCTTCTTCGGGTCGTCGATGCCGTAGCGCTCCCGGGCGATCTCGTCCCAGAGCTCCGAGAACGCCCGCATCTTGCAGATCTCGGTGACGAACCGCAGGCCCGCGTTCACGAAGAACGAGATCCGGCCGAAGACGTCGGAGAAGCTCTCGGCGTCGAACTCGGGGTCCTCGCGCACGGTGTCGAGCACCGCGATGGCGATGGCCAGCGCGTAGGAGAGCTCCTGGACCGGCGTCGCCCCCGCCTCCTGCAGGTGGTAGGAGCAGACGTTCATCGGGTTCCACTTCGGCACGTTCTTGGTCGTGAACAGGATCACGTCCTTGGTGAGCCGGAGGGACGGCGCGGGCGGGAACACGTAGGTGCCGCGCGACAGGTACTCCTTGATGATGTCGTTCTGGGTCGTGCCCTGGAGGGCGGCGATCGGCGCGCCCTGCTCCTCGGCCACCGCGAGGTAGAGCGCCAGCAGCCACGGGGCCGTGGCGTTGATCGTCATCGAGGTGTTCATCTGGGCGAGCGGGATGTCCTGGAACAGGGTCCGCATGTCGCCGAGATGCGCGATCGAGACGCCGACCTTGCCGACCTCGCCGCGGGACAGCTCGTGGTCGGGGTCGTAGCCGGTCTGGGTCGGCAGGTCGAAGGCAACCGACAGGCCGGTCTGGCCCTTGGCGAGGTTGCCCCGATAGAGCTTGTTGGACTCCGCCGCGGTCGAGTGCCCCGCGTAGGTGCGGATGATCCAGGGCTTGTCGCGGCTCGACTTGTCGCTCCTGGTCTCGGCGACGCTCGCGCCCATTCCTCGCCTCCGTGTGATCTTTGTATCCGCGCGGGGCGCGGCCTTGCGGTCACCGTAGCGAAGGCTTGAGCACGCGTCATCCGGGACGGAAGTGCAAGACGCCCGCGCGGGCATCCGCGGCTCATGAAAAAACTTGCCCGCCGGAACAGCGGGATTTGAAGGCGCCGCGGCGCGCCGCCGCTCGCGCGCCGCCCGCACCCGCGGTCCGGACGGCGCCGCGCGACGGTCCCGATCCGCTTTATCAGTGCTGGTATAATGTCCACCTGAACTGTTCTTCGCGGGACTTGCCGCTGTTCAGGCGCGAGAGGGCAAGTCGAACCAATGACTTAGAGGTGCATGTGCTCGCCGGACGGCCCGGAGCAGCTCGGGCGCGCGGCGGTGGAGTCGGGCAAGGTCTCGGGGTCGGGGCGACCGAGGCCGGCGCCGAATAATACTTGGTCTGCCGGAAAGCCGATTTTGAATACGTGGTCGCGCGCCCTGTGCTCGCGCTTTTTTCATGTCGGAAACCGTCGGCTTTCGACTTTCGGCCCACTTGGACGCCTCCGGCATCGCCGGTATAGCGCGATGGAGAACCGCGGCCGTGAGAAACACGCGGGACGAGAGGAGAGCGAGATGGCGGCGAGCGCTGCGATCAGTCCGACGGGCGGGGAGGTCAAGGACCTCTACGAGATGGGTGAGATCCCGCCGCTGGGTCATGTGCCGGCCAAGATGTATGCCTGGGCGATCCGGCGCGAGCGGCACGGTCCCCCGGAACAGTCCCACCAGCTCGAGGTGCTGCCGGTCTGGGAGATCGGCGACGACGAGGTGCTGGTCTACGTCATGGCGGCGGGCGTCAACTACAACGGCGTCTGGGCCGGCCTCGGCGAGCCGATCTCGCCCTTCGACGTCCACAAGGGCGAGTACCACATCGCGGGCTCCGACGCCTCCGGCATCGTCTGGAAGGTCGGCTCCAAGGTGAAGCGCTGGAAGGTCGGCGACGAGGTCATCGTCCACTGCAACCGCGACGACGGCGACGACGAGGAGTGCAACGGCGGCGACCCGATGTTCTCGCCCTCGCAGCGGATCTGGGGCTACGAGACCGGCGACGGCTCGTTCGCGCAGTTCTGCCGGGTGCAGTCCCGCCAGCTCATGGTCCGGCCGAAGCACCTCACCTGGGAGGAGGCCGCCTGCTACACGCTGACGCTCGCCACCGCCTACCGCATGCTGTTCGGCCACGCCCCGCACACGGTGAAGCCGGGCCAGAACGTGCTGATCTGGGGTGCCTCCGGCGGCCTCGGCGTGTTCGGCGTGCAGCTCTGCGCGGCCTCGGGCGCCAACGCCATCGCGGTGATCTCGGACGAGTCGAAGCGCGACTACGTGATGAGCCTCGGCGCCAAGGGCGTCATCAACCGCAAGGACTTCGACTGCTGGGGCCAGCTGCCCAAGGTCAACAGCCCCGAGTTCCACGCCTGGACCAAGGAGGCGCGGAAGTTCGGCAAGGCGATCTGGGACATCACCGGCAAGCAGGACGTCGACATCGTGTTCGAGCATCCGGGCGAGGCGACCTTCCCGGTCTCGGCGCTGGTGGTGAAGCGCGGCGGCATGGTGGTGTTCTGCGCCGGCACGACCGGCTTCAACATCACCTTCGACGCCCGCTACGTCTGGATGCGGCAGAAGCGCATCCAGGGCTCGCACTTCGCCCACCTCAAGCAGGCCTCGTCGGCGAACCAGTTCGTGCTCGACCGGCGGATCGACCCGTGCATGAGCGAGGTCTTCCCCTGGGACAAGATCCCCCAGGCCCACACCAAGATGTGGAAGAACCAGCACCCGCCGGGCAACATGGCCTGCCTCGTCAACTCCCCGCGCGCCGGCCTGCGCACGGTCGAGGACGTGATCGAGGCCGGTCCGCTGAAGCGGTAAGGCGCTCCGTCGGGCCGGTTCCCGCTCTCGCGCGGGGCCGGCCCGATCGGCTAGGCTCGCGGCGTCCCGCGCCGACTCGGCGACCGATTCGGTGTGCCGGGGCGCTGATGACGGGCCCACGCGATCCTCACAGGACCCGGCCCCGATCCGGACAGGGGGCACGGTTTTGAGCGGCGACGACGAGGCTTACGTCTACGACGAGGCGACGGGCGAGTGGCTCCCGCCCGGGTCCGCGGCCGCGCCCGCCGAGGCGAGAGCCGTCCGCGACGCGGCCGGCAACGTCCTGGCCGACGGCGATTCGGTCACGCTGATCAAGGACCTCAAGGTCAAGGGCGCGAACCAGACCCTGAAGCAGGGTACGGTCATCCGGTCGATCCGGCTCACGGACGATCCGGAGGAGATCGACTGCCGCCACGACACCATCAAGGGCCTCGTGCTGCGCACCGAGTTCGTGCGCAAGCGCTGAGGCCGATGCGGGGCGGCGCTTCTCCCGGCCGCGCTACCGCCGCCGCGTCTCGTCCTGCGGCAGGTGGCGGCCGTAGGCCTCCTGCTTCTCGGCGCGCTCCTGGATCAGGTCGGCGTAGGCCTGCCGCATCTCCGGCGAGACGCTGATGCTCTTGCCCTTGGCGGCCTTGCGCTTGGGCGCCTTCTTGAAGGTGTTGTTCGTGTCGCTCATGCCGGGCTCCGCGTCGAACCGTGGCGGCATCGCGTGGCCGGACGACCGACCCGGGATCCGGCCGCCGCCCAGGGCCGGACATCCGCCCTGTAGCGCATCGCGGCGCCGGACGCACGGCTGCCGGGACCGGGCCGACACCGGCCCGGCACCGGATTGATCTGGCCTGTCGCGGCGGCCTCTGCCAGGATCGGGACGACGCGGTGCAAAGCGGGTCGGGGGCGGGCATGGATTCGGGTGACGCGTCGCGGTGTCGGAACCCGGATACCCTGCGCGGCCGCGCCCGGCGCGCGACGGCCCTCGCGATCCTGATCGTTCTCGGCACCGGGCCTGTCGGGGCCCAGGACCGGCCGGCGCCCGCCCGGGCCGCCCCCAGACCCGCGCCGGCGGCCGGCGCGCCGGCCGACCCCGTCTTCGAGGCGATGCGGGCGGGCTTCGAGGCCCTGCCGGAGGCCGACCGCAAGGCCGTCCAGGACGCCCTGGTCTGGACCGGCGATTTCAACGCCGTCGTGTCGGGGGCCTTCGGGCGCCGGACCTTCGAGGCGCTCACCGCCTACGGCGCCCGGACCGGCGGGGCCGACCCCCTCGATCCGCGCGGCCGGGCGGCGCTCCTGGCCGCCGGCGCGGCGGCGCGGAACGCGGCGCGCTTCCGCGTCGCGGTCGATCCCGGGACCGGCGCCGTGATGGGCGTGCCCGAGAGGCTCCTGGCGAGACGGACCGCCCTGCCCTCCGGAACCCGCTGGCAGAGCCAGGACGGCCGCGTCACCCTGGAATCCCGCGCCTTCCCGCCGGGGGCCGAGAGCCTCGACGCGCTGTTCGAGAAGGCGACCGCGCCGCTCCCCGGCCGCAAGGTGACCTACAAGCTGCGGCGGCCGGACACCGTGGTGGTCACCGCCGAGACCGGGCCGGGACTGTCCTACATCCGCTACGCGTCCGGACCGGAGGGCGTGCGTGGGTTCCTGCTCGGCTACGATCGCGCCCTGGCGCCGGAGGTCGACCGGCTCGTGATCGCCGTGGCGAACGCCTTCGTGCCGTTTCCCGATCCTGCCGCGGCGCCGGCCGCGCAGCTACCCCCGGGTCTGGCGCCGGCGGCCCGCGCCGCCGCCCACCCGGCGCCCCAGCCGCAGGCCGCGCCGCTGAGGCCGGCGAGCCTCTCCCCCGCGCCGGCCTCGGGCGCGGGTCTCGCGGTGGCGCCAGGACGCGTGCTGACCGCCGCCGCCGTGCTGGAGGGCTGCGCCCAGCCCAGGATCGGCGCGGCATCGGCGCGGGTGCTCGCCACCGATCCCGCCGGCCTCGCCCTCCTCGATGTGCCCGGCGCCCCCGCCCCGCTCCGGCCCGCGCTCCGGACCGAGCCCGTCGGTGCCGAGGAGAGCGTGATCGCCCTGGCGCCGGGTGCGGACGGGGTCCAGGCCGCTCCCGGTGAGGCGCGGGGCGGCGACGTGATCGCGGCGCTCCAGCCGGGTTCCGGCGGCGCGCCGGTGCTGGACCGGTCGGGGGCCCTCGTCGGTCTCGTCGCCCGCTATCCCGCGGCGCCGCGCCGGGTCGCCGGGGTGGTGCCGCCGGCACGCCTGCCGGTCGTTTCGGCGCGGGCGATCTCCGCCTTCCTCGCCGCCCAGGGCATCGCCGCGGCGGCGCCGCATTCGGGTGGCGGGCCCAGCGCGGTCGCGCCTGCCGTGGTGGGGATCACCTGTCGCTGAGATGCGGATCGCGCGGCGGATCCCCTGTCGCTCGCGCGGGATCCGCCAGCGTTCACGAGCCTGGGCGGACGAGCCGTCCGCCCAGGCGACGGGCCGCCGCTCAGAGCCGCCCGGTGACCAGGAGCACGATCAGCACGATGAGCAGGATGCCGCCCAGGCCGAAGCCGGGGCCGCGATACGCGCCGCCGCCGAGGAAGCCGCCGCCGCCGAAGGCCAGAATGATCAGGATGATGAGCAGGATGGTGACGAGGGACATCGGTCGCGTTCTCCGGACGGTCGCGCTGGTGCGAGCGTGACCGTTCAAACGCTGCGACATTCCGTTCCGTTCAACGCCAAGCCACGCTTTTGTGAGGAAAATTCCGGATGAGACCCCGGCCTCAGGCGTGCCAGTCCGGCAGAGCGTCCGCGGGCGCGTCGAGCCAGCCGGGAACCGGCAGGTCGCGCTCGGTGAGGAAGGCCGGGTTGAACAGCTTCGAGGCGTAGCGGGCCGCCCCGTCGCAGAGGATCGTCACGATCGTGTGACCGGGCCCGAGGTCCCGGGCCAGCCGGATCGCCCCGGCGACGTTGATGCCCGACGAGCCGCCCAGCGACAGCCCCTCCTCCTGCATCAGCCCGAAGACGATGTCGAGAGCCTCGCGGTCCGGGATCCGGAAGGCGCGGTCGGGGGTGAAGCCCTCGAGGTTCCGGGTGATCCGCCCCTGGCCGATCCCCTCGGTGATCGAGGAGCCCTCGGCCTTCAGGGTGCCGGTCGTGTAGTGGGCGTAGAGGGCCGAGCCCTCCGGATCCGACAGCGCGATCCGCACCTGCGGGTTGCGGGCGCGCAGGGCCTCGGCGGTGCCGGCCAGCGTGCCGCCGGTGCCGGCCGCGCAGACGAAGCCGTCGACCCGGCCACCGGTCTGCGCCCAGATCTCCGGGCCGGTGCCGTCGACATGTGCCTGCCGATTGGCGACGTTGTCGAACTGGTCGGCGAAGAAGGCGCCCGCCGGCTCGGTGGCGGCGAGCTTCTCCGCGAGCCGCCGGGCCACGTGGACGTAGTTGTTCGGGTTGGCGAAGGGCACCGCCGGCACTTCCACCAGCCGGGCGCCCGCGAGCCGCAGGGTCTGCTTCTTCTCCTCGGACTGGGTGACCGGGATGACGATCAGCGTCCGGTAGCCGCGCACCGAGGCCACCAGGGCGAGACCGATGCCGGTGTTGCCGGCGGTGCCCTCGACGATCGTGCCGCCCGGGCGGATCAGGCCCCGCGCCTCCGCGTCCCGCACGATCGAGAGCGCCGCCCGGTCCTTCACCGACAGGCCGGGATTTAGGAACTCCGCCTTGCCGTAGATGGTGCAGCCGGTCTCCTCGGAGGCGCGGCGCAGGCGGATCAGCGGCGTCTGGCCGATGGCGGCCAGGACGTCGGAGGCGGGTTCGCGACTCGGTACGGTCATGGTCGGGAGCCTAGGGTGCCGCGCGGCCGCTGGCGAGCCTCACCCGAACACGTGCCCGCCGTTGATCCGCAGGCCGACCGGGTGGCCGGCCGGGTAGCGCACGCCGTCGAAATCCTCCACGGCGAGGACGCGCCCCTCAGCGTCGGCCACCTCGATCCGCTGGCGCCCCTGCGTCCGGTACGAGCTGCGCACGGTGCCCGACAGGTGCGCGGCCTCGGGCTCGGCGAGCTGCAGCTGCCAGGGCCGGACGTAGAGCTTGACCGGGCCGAACAGGCTGGCGGGCGCGGCGACCGGCGTCTCCCGGCCCCGGACCAGCACCCGGCCGCCCTCGGCGATCGCCTCCACCTCGACGGAATCGCCCAGGAACTTCATCACGGTGGCGGAGGCCGGGTTCTCCTGCACCTCGTCCGGGGTGCCGACCTGCTCCAGGCGGCCGCGATCGAGCACGGCCACGCGGTCGGACAGCTCCAGCGCCTCGTCCTGGTCGTGGGTGACGAAGATCGTGGTCTGGCCGGTGCGGTCGTGGATCTCGCGCAGCCAGCGGCGCAGGTCCTTGCGGACCTGGGCGTCGAGCGCGCCGAAGGGCTCGTCCAGCAGGAGAACCCGCGGCTCGACCGCGAGGGCCCGGGCGAGCGCCACCCGCTGCCGCTGGCCGCCGGAGAGCTGCGACGGGTAGCGGTCGCCGAAGCCGGAGAGGCGGATCAGGTCGAGCAGGTCGCCGACCCGGCGCTTGATCTCGGCCTTGGCCGGCCGGTCGGCGCGGCGCCGCGCGTTCAGCCCGTAGGCGATGTTGTCGGCCACGCTCATGTGCTTGAACAGGGCGTAGTGCTGGAACACGAAGCCCACGGCCCGCTCCTGCACCGGCAGGCCGGTGGCGTCGTCGCCGCCGAACAGGATCCGGCCCCGGTCCGGCGCGTCGAGCCCGGCGATGATCCGCAGCAGCGTCGTCTTGCCCGAGCCCGACGGGCCGAGGAGCCCGATCAGCTCGCCCGCCCGCACGTCCAGCGACAGGTCGTGCAGCACCGCCGCCGTGTCGAACGTCTTCGAGACGTTCTCGACCCGGATCGCCGTGGAGGGGCGATCAGTGTGCCCGGCCGTGCGCGAGCTCACCCGCGAAGCGCCATTCGAGGACGGATTTGAGGACGAGGGTGATGAGGGCAAGGACGGCGAGGAGCGAAGCGACGGCGAATGCGGCGACGAAGTTGTACTCATTGTAGAGGATCTCCACGTGGAGTGGGATGGTGTTGGTCAGGCCGCGGATGTGGCCCGACACCACCGACACCGCTCCGAATTCGCCCATCGCCCGGGCATTGCAGAGGAGCACGCTGTAGAGCAGGCCCCAGCGGATATTGGGCAGCGTCACCGTCCGGAACGCGTGCAGGCCCGAGGCGCCGAGCGTCAGCGCCGCCTCCTCCTCGGCGGTGCCCTGCTCCTGCATCAGCGGGATCAGCTCGCGGGCGACGAACGGGAAGGTCACGAACACCGTCGCCAGGACGATCCCCGGCAGGGCGAACAGGATCTGGACGCCGTGGTTGAGGAGCCAGGAGCCGAACAGGCCCTGGGACCCGAACAGCAGCACGTAGATCAGGCCGGAGACCACCGGAGAGACCGAGAACGGCAGGTCGATCAGGGTGATCAGCAGCGCCTTGCCGGGAAACTCGAACTTGGCGATCGCCCAGGAGGCGGCCAGCCCGAACACGACGTTGAACGGCACCGCGATCGCCGCCACGGTCAGCGTCAGGCGGATCGCGCTCCAGGCGTCGGGCTCCCGGAACGCGTCCAGGAAGGCCCCGAGCCCCTTGGAGAAGGCCTGGAGGAAGACCGCGAACAGCGGCAGCACCAGGAACAGCGCCAGGAACGCCACGGCGATCCCGATCAGGACTGCGCGGACGCCGACCCCTTCCGAGGCGACCGGGGCCGGCTTGGCGGCCGGCACGAAGGCGGGGGAGAAGATCTCAGACATAGCCGAACCGCCGCCGTGACCAGGCCTGGATGAGGTTGATGGCGAGCAGCGTCAGGAACGAGATCCCGAGCATGATCGTCGCGATGGCCGCCGCGCCGCCGTAGTCGAACTCGGAGAGCTTGATGACGATGAGCAGCGGCGCGATCTCCGACACGTAGGGCAGGTTGCCGGCGATGAAGATGATCGAGCCGTACTCGCCGACACCCCGGGCGAAGGCGAGCGCGAAGCCGGTGAGCACCGCCGGGATCAGGGGCGGCAGCACCACCCGGGTGAGGGTGACGAGGCGCGTCGCCCCGAGGGTGGCCGAGGCCTCCTCGATCTCCTTGTCGATCTCGGCGATCAGCGGCTGCACGGTCCGCACCGCGAAGGGCAGGCCGATGAACACCATGGCGATGAAGATGCCGACCGGCGTGTAGGCCGCCTGGATGCCGAGGCGCGCGAGCGGCGCGCCGAGCAGACCGTCCGGCGCGTAGAGCGAGGCGAGCGCGATGCCGGCGACCGCGGTGGGCAAGGCGAAGGGCAGGTCGACGGCGGCGTCGACCAGCTTGCGGCCCGGGAAGCGGTAGCGGGTCAGCACCCAGGCCACCAGGAAGCCGAAGGCCGATGCGACGAGCGCCGCGATGGCCGAGACGCCGAAGCTGATCCGCAGGGCGCTGGCGACCCGCGGATCGGTGGCGACCTCCCAGATGCCCGACAGGCCGAGCCCCGAGGCCTTCACCACCAGTCCGGCCAGCGGCAGCAGGACGATCAGGCCGAGGCAGGTCAGCGTGTAGCCGAAGCTGATCCCGAAGCCCGGGATCACGCTCGGCCGTCGGAATGTCCGACGGGGACGGGGCGTCTGGACCATGATCTGATGCCTCAGCGGCCGGCCCGGCTCAGACGGTCGAACAGGCCGCCGGCGTCGAAGTTCCGCTTCTGGATCTCGTCCCAGGATCCCTGGAGGTCCTCGATCTTGAACAGCTTGATCTCGGGCAGCTGGGCGAGGTCCGCCGGGGCGGCCGCCTCCCGGCGGATCGGCCGGTAATGGTGCTTGGCGAAGATCGCCTGGGCGCGGTCGCTGTAGAGGAAGTCGAGATAGGCCTGGGCCGCCTTCGTGGTGCCCTTCCGCTCGGCATTGACCGCCACCAGGGCCACAGGCGGCTCGGCGTAGATCGAGGTCGGCGGCGAGACGATGTCGAACTTGTCGGCGCCGAACTCCTGGAGCACGAGGTAGGCCTCGTTCTCCCAGGTCGGCAGGACGTCGCCGAGGCCGCGCTGCGCAAAGGTCACGGTCGAGCCCCGGGCGCCGGTGTCGAGCACCGGCACGTTCTTGTAGACCTGCCCGACGAAGGCGTCGGCCTTCGCGGCGTCCTTGTCCTTCCCGTAGGCGTAGCCCCAGGCGGCGAGGAAGTTCCAGCGCCCGCCGGCCGAGGTCTTCGGATTCGGGGTGATCACCTTCACGTCGGGCTTGACCAGGTCGTCCCAGTCCTTGACGCCCTTCGGGTTGCCCTTCCGGACCAGGAACACCACCGTCGAGGTGTAGGGCGTCCCCTGGTTCGGCAGCTTGCTGCGCCAATCCTCGGGGATCTTGTGGGTGAGCTTGGCGATCGCGTCGATGTCGGACGGGATGCCGAGGGTGACCACGTCGGCGTCCACCCCGTCGATCACCGTGCGCGCCTGCGCGCCCGAGCCGCCGTGCGAGGCCCGCACCGTGATGGCCTCGCCGGTCTTCGCCTTCCACTCCTCCGCGAAGGCGGCGTTGATCTCGCGGTAGAGCTCGCGGGTCGGGTCGTACGAGACGTTGAGGAGCGCGGTCTCGGCCGCGGCCGGCAGCGCGCAGGTCAGCAGGCCGGCTCCGGCCAGAAGGGTCAGCCCGATCGCCCGAGCCATCCGGCCCAGACCTGAAGCGTTCGTCATCACGTCCGATCCCCCAGCCATCCGCGGTTGCGACGCAGGGGACAGGCGTCCCCGGGAGGCGCGAAATCGTTCTTTTTACCGAACGAAGTCAAGCCTCGGGTGTGGACCCGCGTGATGCCGTAACGTGATCAGGATCGACGATCGTGCCGGAAATGCAAGATAACTCAGGGTGGTAGACGATCAGAACGCATGGATCTTCTCTGCGACGCCGCCGATGGAGAAGATTTCGTGCGCGGAATCGGGTTTCTCAGAACGAACGATCTTAAGTGCTCTAGCGCACATCGGGCGGCATTCTGCGGGCCGGCGATAGCCGTCGGCGGTTCGCGCCGCACGCGGTTGCCCGCAAGACGGCGATCCTCCGCTCCCCTGTCGGCGGCGGTCCGGGTCAGCGCTTCGGCTTGTCGAGCCGGGCGATCAGGGCCTCCAGCCGCTTGTCGACCGGGGCCGCCAGCGTGTCGGTGAAGAGCGCGCGCAGGTTCTGGCCGAGATGGCGCCGGATGTCGGAGCTCAGCGGCGGCGCGTCGACCGACCGCTCGGTCTCGCAGGGGCGTTCGGGATGCGGCTTCGACATGACCGGGAAATCCTCGCACCTGTGGACACGTACGGTTGCAAGGTTTGGTTAAGGAGCCGTCACCGCCGCGGCCGCGCTTCCGCCACGCGACCCCGGTGCCCCGTGCCGGGTCGGTGTCGCAGGCCGGAACTGCCGCCGCGAAGGCTACGTTGCCCGGGCATTCCCCGCTGTTCATCCCCTGCTGCCATTCTCCCGCATTCCCCCTGCTGCCAGGAGGCGCCCCGTGTCCCGCTCGATTCCCCTGATGATGTCGCTGCTCCTCGGTCTCGCGACGGTGGCGTCGCCCTGTCTCGCGCAGACGAAACCGGGCGAGATCAAGGGCGTCGACGCGATGGGCGACAAGTCCCGCAGCGCGCAGGACGGCTGGAGCCAGGCCCCGGTGCCGCGGGAGCAGTCGGCCGCCAAGGACGCGCCGGACCCGGGCGGCAACTCGATCAAGGAGAATGCCGACCGTCCCGTGCCGCCGGCCCAGCCCGGCGGCACCTCCGCCACCGAGCCGCAGGCGCCCCTGGAGCACCGCACGGCCGGCCCGTCAGGCGCCAATCCGGCCAATCCCAGCAAGTAAAAAAACCGTTCTCATGCAGGATGATGCCGGTGCGACAAACGTGTTGCTTCGGCTGAGACACGGCAACTTGCTGTGTCACGCAACCGCACTTGCCTCGCGCACGCTTTTTTGGGACAGCTTGGAATTATACCAGATCGCTTTTACGGAGCGGAGATGACGGTCCAGGTCTCAAGGCGTGGCCTGCTCAAGGGGGCCGGCGCCGGCCTCGCTGGCGGCTCGCTGGGCGCGCTCGGATTCGGCGGACTCGAGCCCGCCATGGCCGCCGCGGTGCGGCCGTTCAAGCTCGCGCAGATGCGCGAGACCCGCAACACCTGTCCGTACTGCTCGGTCGCGTGCGGCGTGATCCTCTACAGCCTGGGGGACCGTTCGAAGAACGCGCGCTCCTCGGTCATGCACATCGAGGGCGACCCGGATCATCCGGTCAACCGCGGCACGCTCTGCCCGAAGGGCTCGGCGCTGCTCGACTTCGTGCACGCCGAGACCCGCACCAAGTACCCGCTCCACCGCGCCCCGGGTTCCTCCGAGTTCAAGCGCGTGTCCTGGGATTTCGCCCTCGACCGCATCGCGCAGCTCATGAAGGAGGACCGGGACAAGAACTTCGTGGCCAAGAACGGCGACCTCACGGTCAACCGGTGGACCACGATGGGCTTCCTCGGGGCCTCGGCCACCACCAACGAGACGGCCTGGCTGACCTACAAGACAGTCCGAAGCATGGGGGCCCTGGTCTTCGATAATCAGGCCAGAGTTTGACACGGTCCGTCGGTCGCCAGTTTGGCGCCCTCCTTCGGACGCGGTGCGATGACCAACCTCTGGATGGACATCAAGCACGCGGACGTGATCACCGTGATGGGCGGCAATGCCGCCGAGGCTCACCCCTGTGGCTTCAAGTGGGTCGTGGAGGCGAAAGCCCATAACAATGCCAAGCTGATCGTCGTCGATCCGCGCTTCACCCGTACGGCGTCGGTGGCCGATCTCTACTGCCCGATCCGGCAGGGGACCGACATCGCGTTCCTGTCGGGGGTGGCCAAGTACCTGCTCGACAACGACAAGCTGCAGCACCGCTACGTCTCCGCCTACACCAACGCCGGGTACGTGGTCCGCGAGGGCTACGACTTCAGCGAGGGGCTGTTCACGGGCTACGACGCCGACAAGCGCGACTACGACAAGACCACCTGGGACTACGAGATCGGCCCCGACGGCTACGCCGTGGTCGACGAGACGATGCAGCATCCGCGCTGCGTGATGCAGCTCCTGAAGAAGCATCTCGCGATCTACACGCCCGAGATGGTCGAGAAGATCTGCGGCTCGCCCAGGGAGACCTTCCTGAAGGTCTGCGAGCTGATGGCGACGACGGCTTCCCCCGAGAAGTCGATGGCCTCGCTCTACGCGCTCGGCTGGACCCATCACTCCAAGGGCTCGCAGAACATCCGCTCGATGTGCATCGTGCAGACGCTGCTCGGGAACATCGGCGTGCTCGGCGGCGGCATGCAGGCCCTGCGCGGTCACTCCAACATCCAGGGGCTGACCGATATCGGGCTGATGTCGAACCTCATCCCCGGATACCTGAACATCCCGGTGGAGAAGGAGCCCGACTACGCGAGCTACATCGCCAAGCGGCAGTTCAAGCCGCTGCGTCCCGGGCAGACGAGCTACTGGCAGAACTACAACAAGTTCTTCGTCTCGTTCCAGAAGGCGATGTGGGGCGACAAGGCCACCAAGGAGAACGACTGGGCGTACGACTACCTGCCCAAGCTCGACGTGCCGACCTACGACGTGCTGCGCGGGTTCGAGCTCGCCAAGCAGGGCAAGATGACCGGCTACGTCATCCAGGGCTTCAACCCCCTGCTGTCGTTCCCCAATCGCGCCAAGATGACGGAAGCCTTCTCCAAGATGAAGTTCATCGTGGTGATGGATCCGCTCAAGACCGAGACGGCCCGGTTCTGGGAGAATCACGGCGAGTACAACGACGTCGATCCGACCAAGATCCAGACTGAGGTGTTCGAGCTTCCGACCACCCTGTTCGTGGAGGAGGAAGGCTCGCTGTCGAACTCCAGCCGGTGGCTGCAGTGGCACTGGCAGGCGCAGGAGGCGCCGGGCGAGTGCCGCTCCGACATCGAGATCATGTCGGAGATCTTCCTCCGCATGAAGGCGGCCTACAAGAAGGATGGCGGGGCCTTCCCGGACCCGATCGTCAATCTGAAGTGGGATTACGCGATCGCCGAGGCGCCGACGCCGACCGAGCTCGCCCGCGAGCTGAACGGCTACACGCTGGCGCCGACGCCGGACCTCAACGGGACGATCATCCCGGCGGGCAAGCAGGTCGACGGCTTCGCCCAGCTCAAGGACGACGGGACGACCGCCTGCGGCTGCTGGATCTACTCGGGCTGCTACACCGAGAAGGGCAACATGATGGCCCGCCGGGACAACACCGACCCCGGCGACCGCGGCATCGCGCCGAACTGGGCCTTCGCGTGGCCGGCCAACCGGCGCGTGCTCTACAACCGCGCCTCATGCGACCCCGAGGGTCGCCCGTGGTCGGAGAAGAAGAAGCTCATCGAGTGGAACGGCAAGCAGTGGATCGGCTTCGACGTGCCGGATTACGGCGTCACCGTCGCCCCCGATAAGGGCGTCGGCCCGTTCATCCTGAACCAGGAGGGCGTCGCCCGCCTGTGGACCCGCGGCCTCATGCGCGACGGGCCGTTCCCGACGCACTACGAGCCCTTCGAGTCCCCGGTGGCCAACCTCGCCTTCCCGAAGATCAAGGGCGCGCCCGCGTCCCGCATCTTCAAGGACGACCTCGCCGACCTCGGCGACGCGAAGGAGTTCCCCTACGCGGCGACGAGCTACCGCCTGACCGAGCACTTCCACGGCTGGACCAAGCACGCCCGGATCAACGCGATCCTCCAGCCGGAGGCCTTCGTGGAGATCTCGGAGGAGCTCGCCAAGGAGAAGGGCATCGCCAAGGGCGGCTGGGTCCGCGTCTGGTCGAAGCGCGGCTCCCTGAAGGCCAAGGCGGTGGTGACCAAGCGGATCAAGCCGCTGATCTGCGACGGCAAGCCCGTCCACGTCGTCGGCATCCCGCAGCACTGGGGCTTCATGGGCCACACCAAGAAAGGATGGCACCCGAACTCGCTGACGCCCGTCGTCGGCGACGCGAACACCGAGACGCCGGAGTTCAAGGCTTGGCTCGTGAACATCGAGCCGACCACGCCTCCGTCGGACGCGGTCGCGTAAGGGGGAGCGGCAGACATGGCTGACTACAGCTCCCTCGACATCCGCCAGCGCTCCGCCTCCACGGAGACGCCGCCGGAGATCCGCCGTCAGGTGGAGGTCGCCAAACTCATCGACGTGTCGAAGTGCATCGGCTGCAAGGCCTGCCAGTCGGCGTGCGAGGAGTGGAACGACCTGCGCGACGACATCGGTGTCAACACGGGCACCTACCAGAACCCCCACGACCTCACGCCGAAGTCGTGGACCCTGATGCGGTTCACCGAGTACGAGAACCCGGAGACCAACAACCTCGAATGGCTGATCCGCAAGGACGGCTGCATGCACTGCACCGAGCCGGGCTGCCTGAAGGCCTGCCCGTCTCCCGGCGCGATCGTGCAGTACTCCAACGGCATCGTCGACTTCATCGAGGAGAACTGCATCGGCTGCGGCTACTGCGTGAAGGGCTGCCCCTTCAACATCCCGCGCATCAGCCAGACCGACCACAAGGCGTACAAGTGCACCCTGTGCTCGGACCGGGTGGCGGTGGGTCAGGCCCCGGCCTGCGCCAAGGCCTGCCCGACCGGCTCGATCATGTTCGGCACCAAGCAAGCCATGATCGATCAGGCCCACGACCGCGTCGAGGACCTGAAGTCGCGCGGCTTCGCCCATGCCGGCCTCTACGACCCGGCCGGGGTCGGCGGCACGCACGTCATGTACGTGCTGCACCACGCCGACCAGCCGAACCTCTACGCGGGCCTGCCGAACGACCCGAAGATCTCGCCGCTGGTCGCCTTCTGGAAGGGCGGTGCCAAGGTGTTCGGTCTCGCCGCGATGGGCTTCGCGGCGGTGGCGGGCTTCTTCCACTACGTCACGGCCGGCCCGAACGAGGTCGTGCCCGAGGAGGAGGAAGAGGCGGTCGAGTACGACGAGGCCAAGCGCCGGGAGAATGGCGGCGAGGCCCGGCCGCACTGAGACGCGACGGTCTCCCTCCCCCGCGGGGGGGAGGGAGCGCCGCGCCGAACGGTTTCGGCAGGGCGGAGACGGCTCGGGCGCCCGACCCGATTTCGAGTTTCACGGCCCGCCCGCCGCGACGGGCGGCCCCGTCAGGCGAGTGAAGGCCGATGACGATCCAGAACGATGTCCGGGACGGCGATTCCCGCCCCCTCCACCACGCCAAGTCCGAGGCGCCGGAGGTGATGTACGTCCCGCGCTACACCGGCGTGCAGCGCGTGAACCACTGGATCACCGCGATCCTGTTCACGCTGCTGACCCTCTCGGGGCTGGCGATGTTCACGCCCTACCTGTTCTCGCTGACCGGCCTGTTCGGCGGCGGACAGGCGACCCGGGCGGTCCACCCGTGGTTCGGCGTGGCGCTGGCGATCAGCTTCCTCTTCCTGTTCGTGCGCTTCTGGCGGCTCAACATCCCCAACAAGGACGATGTCGAGTGGTCGAAGAAGATCGGCGACGTGGTCACCAACCGCGAGGACCGGCTGCCGGAGCTCGGCAAGTACAATGCCGGCCAGAAGGGCGTGTTCTGGGGCCAGACCGCGCTGATCGGCGTGATGTTCGTGACCGGCCTCGTGATCTGGAACACCTATTTCGGCGGCCTCACCTCGATCGAGACCCAGCGCTGGGCGCTGCTCGCGCACTCGCTGGCCGCCGTCATCGCCATCGCGATCATCGTGGTGCACGTCTACGCCGGCATCTGGGTGCGCGGCACCGGCCGGGCGATGGTCCGCGGCACGGTCACGGGCGGCTGGGCCTACCGGCACCACCGCAAGTGGTTCCGTCAGATGGCCGGCGGCCCGGCGCGCCGCGGCTCGGTGGACAAGCGCGGATCCTGATCGCGTGGCCAACTTCTTCAGGCGGAAACCCGCGGCTCCGGCCGCGGACAACACCCCGAAACCCGCCGAGGCCCCGAAGCCCCGCCGCCGGGATTTCAGCGAGCTCAAGCCCGATCCCGACAAGATCGGGATCTCGGGCTCGGTCCCGCTCGTGCGCCTGCCCGATCCCGCGACTCTGTTCGCCGACCGGGCCGCGCGCCTGGCGGAGGCCGCGCCCGGGCACCCGCTGGAGGCCTATCTCCGGTTCGTCGGTGAGGTCGCCCGCGCCCAGGCGGCGATCCAGGCACGGTTTCCGGCCCCGCCGGCGCCGGATCCCGCCGATCAGGCGCTGCGGAGCGAGCACGGCATGCCGCCGCTGTCGCGGCACAGCCTCGAGGCCGACCAGGATTTCGACGCGTGCCTCCTGGCGCTGCTCGACGCGCTGGATCTCGCGACCGCGCCCGAGGCCTCGGCCGCGGCGCGGGATGCCCTGCGGGCCGCCGCGCCGGAGGAGCGCCGCGATCTCGCCGTGCAGGTTTTCGAGGGCGCGCTGCCGGTCGACCGGATCGCCGAATGCCTGTTCGTCTCAGCCGCATTGCAGGTGCGCTTCGCCGAGCGGGCCGCGCGCCTCGACACGCGGACGCTGAAGCCCGTCGCGGACGGCGTCTGCCCGTGCTGCGGCGGCGCGCCGGTGGCGAGCGTCATCGTCTCCTGGACCCCGGCCGACAAGGCCCGATATCTCAGCTGCTCGCTCTGCGGCACGTACTGGAACCACGTCCGGATCCGCTGCACCGCCTGCGGTGACGGCGAGAACGTGAGCTATTACGGGCTCGATGAGGTCTCGAAGGACGTTCAGGTCGAGACCTGCACGACCTGCCACAGCTACATCAAGCACCTCCACCAGCACCGGGCGCCGGCCCTCGACCCGGTGGCGGACGACATCGCGTCCTACGGGCTCGATCTGAAGATCGCCGAGGACGGGTTCCGGCGCGCCGGATTGAACCTGCTGTTCGTGATCTAGCGCGGGATGCGCCTGTCCGAACCGACGGCCTCGTCCCGAGGTGGCCGTGTCGGCGGGCCTCGAGGGCGAGTTCCAGGGAGCGCGCGGCGCCTGGAGGCCGCCTTCGAGACCTCCGCCGCGCTCCGCACCGCGGGATGAGGGGCCGGGTCGGACGCGCCTGCAGGATCGACGGCGCGATCCTGCAACGCGGCGGGAAAGGAAAGCCCCGCGCTCAGCGGTAGCCGTAGCGGCTCTTGGCGGCGGCGAGCAGGTGCAGGGCTTCGCCCGACTTGCCGGCCGAGCACTCCGCGGCGGCGTGGGCGAGGTCGGCGCTGAAGCGGTCGCCCACCGGCTTGTTGAGGTTGCCGGTGGCCACGTCGCTGTCGACGATCGCCTTCGTGCGGGCGATCTCCGGGCCGCAGCCGCTGCCCGTGGGCAGGGCCAGGGGCGCCGGCACGATCGGCGAGGGCTCGGTGACCGCGGGCGTGGCGCGCTGCTGGCAGGCGCCCAGCGCCGCGACGGCGAGGGCGACGAGGCTGAGGCGCATCGGGAGGCGGGACGCGGGCACGGCGATCATCCTGTTGGGGCGCGAGGGGCCGCGCCGCCGAGGTTCTGAGCCGAGCTTGGCAAGGGGTCAATCGCCCCGGCGACATGCCGAAGGGGCGCGAAGCGCGGGACGCGGTTCGCCGCGAACGCGCGATTCCGCTGTTGCCGGAGGGACTTGGTGCGCGCCGCCGGCATCCGGCGTCGGCGGCGCGCTCCGAATCGTGACGGGCTTACTTCGCCTTGTCGGCGAGCGCCTTCAGGCCGGAATCGTAGATGCCCTGGATCGCGTCGGTGGCGACCGTGTCCGGCGCGCCCTTGGCGTTGAAGGTCCCGGTCCAGGTCACCTTCGAGCCGGAGCCGGCGGGGGCGACCGAGAGGGTCGACTTGTAGTCCGAGACCGGCAGCGGGCTCTCCAGGATCGTGTAGGTGTAGCTCATCACCTTGTCGTCGCGGGAGACCTGCTCCTCCTTGATGGTGCCGCCACCCTTGAGGCTGAGGGTGCGGACCTTCATGCCGTCCTTGTCCGACAGGACGCACTTCTCGATGGCGGGGTGCCAGTCGCCGATGCCGCAGAACTCGCCGATGGTCTGCCAGACCTTGGCCGGCGGCGCGGCGATGTCGGCCGAGCGCGTCACCTCGAGGGCGTAGCCCGGCACGGTGGCCGCGGCGAGCGCCAGGGCGGCGAGGGGAAGGGACCGGCAGAAAGCGAAGGGCATCTCGGGGTGTCTCCGTCCGTCTCAGGTCGCGGCAGGGGCCGCGCAGGCTCTGATGGCCGCGCAGGAGCTAGGCCGGGAGGGCGCGCTCGGCAATGGGCGGGAGCGGCGGCGCATGACTTTCGCGCTCAGACGACGCGGTCGGTGATCGTCTGCGCGCAGGGGCTGTCGTGCCGCCGATCGGCCGATACTCGGGGCCTGGGCCGCGATCCGGCCTACCAGCCGTCCGTCTCGTCGGCCTCGGCCGGGTAGCCGTAGACCGTCGCGGGCGCGTAGGCGGGCCGGGCCGCCGGGCGGTAATAGGCCGGCACCGACCGGCGCCCCATCTGATCGCTGTTCGCCAGCAGGTCGTCCGGCTCGTAGGGGCTGCGGTTCCGGGCGAGCCGGGTGCCGCGCCGCCCGCGGTCCGCCATCGGGACATCCGCCCCCTCGATCACCACCCGCGTCCGGCCCATGCCCTGGCTCTTCACGAGGTTGAACAGGGTCGCGGCGTTGCGCACCGACAGGCGCACGCAGCCGTGCGAGGCCGCGCGCCCGAGGCTCCGGACGTGGTTGGTGCCGTGGATGGCGTGGCCCTGGGTCGTGAAGAACATCGCGAACGGCATGGGCGCGTCGTCCCACTCCTTCGAGAAGTGCGTGCGCTCCATCCGGAACGGGCGGTAGGCGCCGGACGGGGTGTCGTAGCTCGCGACGCCGGTCGAGACCGGCCAGGAATAGCGCGGCTGGCCGTCGACGGAGACCTCCATGCGCTGGGTGGTCTTGTCGACGTTGACGAGCACGTCCGCGCTGGCCGTCGCGGGAATCCCCGCGCACAGGAGCAGCCCGGACAGGACGGAGATCAGACCGATACGCATGAGCGACTCCGACTCGAGACGCGCCTCGAGAAACCGCGACGGTTTGCCGTCACGCTAAACCGTCGGCAACACCGAGGTTCCGGTCCGCGGCAACCCTGCGTAGTCACGCTTTGCTGAGCACCCTCACAGCACCCTCACAGCACCCTCACAGCACCCTGGCGGCGCCCTCACGGCGCCGCGGCGGCCATGCCGGAGATCCGGCGGATCGCGGCCTCGGCCTCCTCGGCGATGCGTAGGACGAGGTCGCCGGCGCCCGGCAGGTCGGCGATGAGCCCGACGGCCTCGCCGACCGTGACGTTGGCGACGTCGTAGTCGCCCGCCGCGTCGGCATCCTCCACGTCCCGGCGCCGCTCGGCCGAGGCCGCGCGCAGCGCGTCCTCGCGGCCGTGCCACGTCTCGATGAAGGTGTTGCGCAGGAGTCGCCCGGTATAGGGCGCCGGCCAGGCCCGCTGGCGGACGATGTCGTAGACCTGCGTGCGGATCGTGTCGTCGCCGGTGGCGGCGAGAACCCGCTGCTTCGCGGCCGGGTGGATCAGCGCCTCCCGGCTGGCCCAGAACCGGGTCCCCATCAGGACACCGTCGGCCCCCAGCGCCAGGGCGGCGGCGAGGCCGCGCCCGTCCGCGATGCCGCCCGCCGCGAGGAGCAGCGTCTCGGGGCGCTCGCGGGCGATCAGGTCGGCGACCGCCGGCACGAACGCCGCGGTGCCGCGGGCGGTGAGGCCGTGGCCGCCGGCCTCCGTCCCCTGCGCCACCACCGCGGCCGCGCCGACCTCCAGGGCACGCCTCGCATGCGCCAGGGTGTGCACCTGGCAGATCAGCGGCACGCCGGCGGCGCGGATCCGGTCCGCGAAGGGCGCGGGATCCGCGAAGGAGAGCATCAGGGCCGCGGGCGACCGGGCGAGCGCCGCGTCGAGGAGCGATGGGTCCCGGGCCATCGACCACGTGATGAAGCCGCAGCCGACCCGCTGATTGCCCGCGCGGGCAAATTCCCGGTCGAGCGTCGCGTGGTCGCCGTAGCCGCCGCCGATCAGGCCGAGGCCGCCGGCGGCGCTCACCGCCGCCGCGAGGGCACCCCCCGAGGCCGGGTCCATGGGGGCCAGCACGATCGGGTGTCGCAGCCCGAAGGCGTCGGTGAGTCTGGTCCTCAAGGCCATGGATCCCCTCCCCGGGTAGCGTCTCGGTTGCGCGCGCCGCCCGCCAGGGATTAGCGCTCGCGCGATGGCGGAAAAAATGATTCCTTCTGAAGGAAGGCATCGGAAAAGCAGATGGCATGAACAGCACCGACCTGATGTTCTTCGCGGCGGTGGCCGAGACCGGCGGCATCGGGCGGGCGGCGGCGCGGCTCAACACCGTCCAGTCCAACGTCACAGGCCGGATCCGCGCCCTGGAGCAGGCCCTGCGCGTGCCGCTGTTCCACCGCGGCAGCCGCGGGGTGACGCTGACCCGGGCGGGGGAGCGGCTCCTGCCCTACGCGCTCCAGGTCGGGCAGCTGCTCGCGGAGGCGCGCCACGCCCTGCTGGCCGAGGGCGAGCCGCGCGGACCCCTGCGGATCGGCGCCATGGAGACGACCGCGGCCCTGCGCCTGCCCGGCCCGCTCGCGGATTTCGCCGCGCGCCACCCGGAGGTGGACATCGAGCTGGAGACCGGCCCGACCGAGCACCTGATCGCCCGGGTCCTCGACCGGAGCCTGGAGGGGGCCTTCGTGGCCGGCCCGGTCGCGCAGGCCGACCTCGTCGGGCTCCCGGTCTTCACGGAGGAGCTGGTGCTGGTGGCGCACCCGGCCGTCGGCGACCTCGCGGCGCTGCTCGACCGGCTGGCCCGGGCGCGCGACGCGAAGGTGCTCGTGTTCCGGGCCGGCTGCTCGTACCGGAGGCGCCTGGAGGCGTTCCTGGCCCGCCAGGGCCTCGTGCATGTGCGACGCATGGAATTTGGGACCCTCGACGGCATCCTCGGCTGCGTGGCGGCCGGCCTGGGCGTGACCCTGGTTCCGCGGGCCGTGGCAGAGCCGGCGCACCGCGCGGGCCGGGTCTCGGTTCACCCGGTGCCCGACGGGGACGGGCACGTCCCGACGCTGCTGGTCCACCGCGCCGACGACCGGCCGAGCGCGGCCTTCGCGCGGTTCGCCGAGCAGGTGCGGACGGCGCTCCCGGATGTGACCTAGGATCCCGGTTCCGGCACGCGCCATGCTCTCGGCAACCGCCGGTTGACAGCGGCCCGGGCCCGGGCGCTTCCTCCCGGCCGCAGACGGTTCGGAGTTTCCATGGCCCTCGACCCCACCCTCGCCGCCGAGATCGAAGCCTCCGTGGCGGAGGGCTTCGCCGATCAGGTCGCCCACACGCAGGCGCTCGTCCGGTTCGCGTCCCTGCGCGGGGAGGAGCATGCCTGCCAGGACTACGTCTTCGACCAGTTCCGTGCCCGCGGCTACGCCACCGAGCGCTTCGCCATGGACCGGGACGCCATCGCGGCCCATCCGGGCGGCTCGAAGATCGACGCCGCGCACCATTCTGACGCGCCGATCGTCGTCTGCCACCACAGGCCGGGCACCGAGACCGGGCGCTCGCTGATCCTGCAGGCCCATGTCGACGTCGTGCCGCCGGGGCCCCTCGACCTCTGGACCCACCGGCCCTTCGATCCGGTAATCCAGGGCGACTGGATGTACGGCCGCGGCGCCGGCGACATGAAGGCCGGGCACGCCGCCAACCTGTTCGCCCTCGACGCCCTGGCGCGCCTCGGCCTGCAGCCGGCGGCCTCCGTGACGGTGCAGTCGGTGGTCGAGGAGGAATCCACCGGCAACGGCGCCCTGATGACCCATCTGCGCGGCTACCGCGCCGACGCCGTGCTGATCCCCGAGCCGGAGGACGAGAAGCTCGTGCGCGCCAATACCGGCGTGCTCTGGTTCACCGTCGAGGTGCGGGGCGTCCCGGTCCATGTCCGCGAGATGGGCGCCGGCGCCAACGCCATCGACGCCACGTACCGGGTGATCGGCGCGCTGCGCGATGTCGAGGCCCGCTGGAACGCCGAGAAGGCCGCGCACCCGCATTTCGAGACCGAGGACCACCCGATCAACCTCAACATCGGCAAGATCGAGGGCGGCGACTGGGCCTCCTCGGTCCCGGCTTGGTGCCGGATCCACTGCCGGGTGGCGCTCTACCCCGGCGTGAGCGCCGCGCAGGCCGCCGCCGAGATCGAGGCCGCGGTGGCGTCCTTCTCCCGCACCGACCCGTTCCTGGCCAACAGCCCGCCGCGGGTGGTGTTCAACGGCTTCTTCGCTGAGGGTTACGTGCTGGAGGAAGGCTCGGAGGCCGAGGCGGTGCTCGGCCGCGCCCACGAGCGGGCGATCGGGTCGCCGCTCCAGAGCTTCATGACGGCGGGCTACCTCGATACCCGCGTCCACGCTCTCTACGACCGGGTGCCGGCCCTCTGCTACGGCCCGACCTCCCAGAACATCCACGGCTTCGACGAGCGCGTGAGCCTCGCCTCGGTGAAGCGGATCACGACCACCATGGCGCTGTTCGTGGCCGAGTGGTGCGGGACGGAGCGGAAGGTCTCCTGATCCGCCGCCGTCTTTGCGAGCGCAGCGAAGCCATCCAGGGCAGCGCTGCGCTCACGGGCGTCGTGCATCCCTGGGTCGCTTCGCTGCGCTCGCGATGACGGTGGTGTCCTCCGTCAGGGGATCAGCCGGTCCGCGCGGAGCTGGGCGAACAGGTCGTAGAACGCGTCGTCGGTCGGCTGGTAGGTCGTGAAGCCGAGGCGGCGGCTCTTGCTCATGTCGGTGACGACCTCGATCGGCCGGCCGAGATCGGCATCCGTGTGCCAGGGCGAGGCCAGCTTCTCGAGGTTCGGCTCGGCGAGGCCGTGGCGCGCCGCGATCTCGGCCCAGGCCGGGCCGTCCTGCGCCATCCGGGGCTCCAGCGGCCGGTGCGTGCCGTCGAACGGCACCGCCTCGATCCCGAACCACGCGGCGATCCGGCCCCACATCCAGCTCCAGCGGAAGACGTCGCCGTCGACGACGTTGAACGCCTCGTTGGCGGCCCTCGGCTCGGTCGAGGCCCAGAGAAGCTGGCGGGCGAGAAGCCGCGCGTCGGTCATGTCGGTGAGGCCGTTCCACTGCGCGGCGGAGCCCGGGAAGATGAACGGGCGTCCCAGCTCCCGGCACAGGGTGGCGTAGCAGGCGAGCGTCGTGCCCATGTTCATGGCGTTGCCCACCGCCTTGCCGATGATCGTGTGCGGGCGGTGCACGCTCCAGGTGAAGCCGTCGCGCGCGGCGGCCGCGAACACGGCGTCCTCCTGGGCGTAGTAGAAATTCTCGATGTCGAGGCGGCCCTGGTCCTCGCGGAACGGCGTCTGCGGCAGGGTGCCTTTGCCGTAGGCCTCGAACGGGCCGAGATAGTGCTTCAGCCCGGTCACCAGGGCGACGTGGCGGACGCTCTTCTTGGGGCGGAGCGCGTCGAGCAGGTTCTCCACCATCGCCCGGTTGACGCGGATCATCTCCGCCTCGGTCGGACGCCGCTGCCAGGTCGCCAGGAACACGTGGCTCGGGGCGAGGTCGGAGAGCGCCTCCTCCAGGGAGGCCGGATCCTGCAGGTCGCCCGCCACCGGCGCGACGCCGTCCTGCTGCACCGGGTGACGGGCGAGGCCCGCGACCATCCAGCCTTCCTGGGTCAGCAGCGCCGCGGTGGCGCTGCCGACGATCCCGCTGGCGCCGACGATCAGGGCGGTGTTCGACATGGAAACCCTCGTGCCCGGCTTAAATCCGGGTCCGGGGCAGATGGGCGCGGGTGGTGTCGCGACAACCCCGCCGCGCGGCGGGGACGCCTGTGCGGCGCGCAAGGGTTGTGTGATCGCAAGCCCCACGTCATCGCGAGCGTAGCGAAGCGACCCAGGGCAGCGCGCGGTTTCGAAGCATGGCGCTATCCTGGATTGCTTCGCTCCGCTCGCAAAGACGGTGGGGCAGCCGAGAAAGCTCTCAGGCGACCCGGTCGATCGCGGCGCCGAGGATGTCGACGATCTCGCCGATCTGGCCGCGCTCGATGATCAGCGGCGGCGACAGGGCGATGATGTCGCCGGTCACCCGGGTGAGCAGGCCGCGCTCGAAGCAGTCCACGAACACGTCGTAGGCGCGCTTGCCCGGCGCGTCCGGGCGCGGCGCCAGCTCGACGCCGGCGACGAGCCCGATGGTCCGGATGTCGATGACGCCCTTGCGCCCGCGCAGATCGTGGATCGCCGCCGCCCAGTCGTCGGCGATGTCGGCGACGCGGGTGAGCAGACCCTCCTCCCGGTAGATGTCGAGCGTCGCGATGCCGGCCGCGCAGGCGATCGGGTGCCCGGAATAGGTGTAGCCGTGGAACAGCTCGATCCCATCCGGACCCTGCATCAGCGCGTCGTGGACCGCGCGGCTCGCGAAGACCGCGCCCATCGGCACCGTGCCGTTGGTCAGGCCCTTGGCGCTGGTCACGAGGTCGGGGACGACGCCGAAGAAGTCGGTCGCGAAGGGCGCACCCAGGCGGCCGAAGCCGGAGATGACCTCGTCGAAGATCAGCAGGATGCCGTGCTTGGTGCAGATCTCGCGCAGGCGCTCGAGGTAGCCCTTCGGCGGGATCAGCACGCCCGTGGAGCCCGCTACCGGCTCGACGATGCAGGCCGCGATGGTCTCGGCGCCGTGCAGCGCCACCAGCCGCTCCAGATCCTCGGCGAGCTCCGCCCCGTGCTCGGGCTGGCCCTTCACGAAGGCGTTGCGGGCCGGGTCGTGGGTGTGGCGCAGGTGGTCGGTGCCGTTGAGCTGCGGGAAGACCCGCCGGTTCGACACGATGCCGCCGACCGACAGGCCGCCGAAGCCGACGCCGTGATAGCCGCGCTCGCGGCCGACGAGCCGGGTCCGCGTTCCCTGCCCGATCGCCCGCTGGTAGGCGAGCGCGATCTTGAGGGCGGTGTCGACCGATTCCGAGCCGGAATTGGTGAAGAACACCCGGTCGAGGCGCTTGTCCGGACCGCCCGGGGCGATCTCGGCGAGGCGCTCGGCGAACTCGAAGGCGACGGGGTGGCCCATCTGGAAGGTCGGGGCGAAGTCGAGGGTCGCGAGCTGGCGCTCCACGGCCGCCGCGATGCCCCGCCGCCCGTGGCCGGCGTTGACGCACCAGAGGCCCGCGGAGCCGTCGAGGACCTTGCGGCCGTCGTCGGCGGTGTAGTGCATGCCCTCGGCCGAGACGAGCAGGCGCGGCGCCGCCTTGAACTGGCGGTTGGCCGTGAACGGCATCCAGAAGGCGTCCATCGCGGGCGTGTTGCGGAGCGGATGGTCGGTCATGGGCGGTTCTCCGGGACGGGCGACGCGGATCGGCGGCGGGACCAGGGGACACCTTCGCCGATCGGGCAACAAGTCCTTTTCTGGTCGCCGCCAACCCCTTGCAGGATCGGGGCCGCGGGTGGCACCGTTGCGGGATCCGCAACACCTGAAACGGGCCCTGGCCGGATGAGCATCGATGTCGGCGCGCGCCTGCGCTTCGTTCGGGCCCGCCACGGCCTGTCGCAGCGGACCCTCGCCAAGCGCGCCGGCGTGACCAACTCCGCGATCTCGCTGATCGAGGCCAACCGGGTGAACCCGTCGGTGGGCGCCCTGAAGCGGATCCTCGACGGGGTGCCGATCGGCATGGCCGAGTTCTTCGCCCTGGAGCCGGAGCCGGAGCGCAAGGCGTTCTTCGCCGCCGAGGACCTCACCGAGATCGGCCGCCGGGCCGCCAAGGGGGCGATTTCGTACCGTCAGGTCGGCGACAGCCTGTTCGGGCGCAAGCTCCAGATCCTCAAGGAGCGCTACGAGCCGGGCGCCGATACTGGCCGGGTGCCGCTCTCCCACGAGGGCGAGGAGGGTGGCATCGTGCTCTCCGGGCGCCTGGAGGTGACGGTCGATGCCGAGCGCCGGATCCTCGGCCCCGGCGACGCCTACAGCTTCGACAGCCGCCGCCCGCACCGATTCCGCTGTGTCGGGCCCAACCCCTGCGAGGTGGTGAGCGCCTGCACGCCGCCGAGTTTCTGAGACGGAGCCCGGCTGCGGCGGATGAAACGCCCGCCCTGTCGCGTGCAGGCGTTGCGGTCGGCCGGCAGACTGGCGCATGCAGGGCGGCGTTTGAATTCATAATGCCGCGCGAGGATCGATGGCCGTCACGACCGCAAGCCCGGCCGCCGGGCCCGGACAGAACCAGTCGGCGCGCGCGGCGCTCGCGGCCTTCGTGGGCACCACGATCGAGTGGTACGACTTCTTCATCTACGGCACGGCGGCGGCCCTGGTGTTCGGGCCGCTCTTCTTCACGGCGGAATCGCCCTACATCGCGACGCTCTCGGCCTTCGGCACCTTCGCGGTCGGCTTCCTCGCACGGCCACTCGGCGGCCTGATTTTCGGCCATCTCGGCGACCGGTTCGGGCGCAAGCGCGCCCTGGTGGCGACGCTCGTGATGATGGGCATCGCCACCTCGTGCATCGGCCTGCTGCCGACCTACGCGTCGGTCGGCCTGTGGGCGCCGGTGATGCTGGTGGTCCTGCGGCTGATCCAGGGTCTCGCGGTCGGCGGCGAGTGGGGTGGGGCGGTGCTGATGGCCGCCGAGCACGCGCCGGCCGGGCGCAACACCTTCTTCGCCTCCTTCGCGCAGCTCGGCAGCCCGGCCGGGCAGATCCTGTCGCTGCTGGCCTTCCGGCTCGCGGGCCTCCTCGACAAGGAGAGCTTCCTGACCTGGGGCTGGCGGGTGCCGTTCCTCGTCAGCATCCTGCTGCTCGGCGTCGGGCTCGCGATCCGCCTCGGCGTCGCGGAATCCCCGGCCTTCGAGAAGGCCCGGGCCGCCGGCGGGCCGCCGCCGGCGCCGGTGCGCGAGGTGCTGACGACCTGCCTGAAGCCGGTGCTGCTGGCGGCGGGGGCCAACACCTTCGCGATCGCCTCGGTCTACCTGTTCAACACCTTCATGATCGCGTTCACCACGCAGTATCTCGGCATCGCGCGGGCGACGATCCTCGACGCCCTGCTGATCGCCGCCGTGGTCCAGCTGGTGATGACCCCGGTGGGCGCCCGGATTGCCGAGCTGATCCGCAATGAACGGCTGTTCCTCCAGGGGACGCTGGTCTGGGCGATGCTGGCCCCCTACCCGCTGTTCTGGCTGGTCGAGACGCAGTCGGTGCCCCTGATCGTGCTGGGGCTCGCCCTCAACGTCATCGGCAGCGCGACCTTCTACGCGGTGATCGCCGGCTACCTCGCGGGCGCCTTCCCGACGCGGGTGCGCTACACGGCGATCTCGATCGCGTACCAGTTCTGCGGGGCGCTCGCCGGCGGCCTGACGCCGATCGTCGGCACCGTGCTGGCCGAGCGCTTCCAGGGCCACTGGTGGCCGATCGCGGTGTTCGGCACGGCGCTGGCCGGCGTGTCGTTCCTGTGCGTCACGGCGATCGGCGGCTACCGGGCGCGGCAGCGGGGTTTCCTCGACGGGTGAGCGCGGCCGGTCAAAGGCGCCGGATCCGGGTAACGCGGGATTCAGACCGGTGGTCCAGGATCGGCGGCATGGATTCGATCGCCGCAGCCGCCGTCCAGATGCTGGGTTCGTCCCAGAACCAGCAGATCGGCATCGCCGTCGCCAAGCAGCAGCTCTCCGCCGACAAGGCGGTCGCCGGGCTGGTGGCGGACAGCGCCGCCCAGGCGGCGAGCGCCGGCCCGCCGGCCCCTCCCGGACAGGGCCAGAGCGTCGACCTGCGGGTCTGACGGAGACGCCGCGCTCCGCTTTCCGGGCCTCGCGCGAACCTGGGGTGCTTCGCTGCGCGCGCGATGTCGGCGGGCTCTCCGGCGGCCGTTGAACGGCCGCCCCTACCCGAAGCCGTAGAGCCGCCGTGGGTTGTCCACGAACACCATCCGGCGCCGGTCCGCGTCCGGCACCCAGTCGGCCATCAGGTCGAGGAGTTCCCGCGTCCGCGGCGGCCCGTCCCAGGCGGCCACGTGCGGCCAGTCCGAGCCCCAGAGGCAGCGGTCCGGCGCGGCGTCGTTGAGCGCCCGGGCGAAGGGGATCGTGTCGGCGTAGGGGGGCCCGGTCACGGAATCCCGGAAGGCGCCCGAGAGCTTGACCCAGTTGCCGTCGGCGACGAGGCCGAGCAGTGCCCGGAACCCCGGATGGTCCACGCCCGCCGAGGTCGGCATGTGGCCCATATGGTCGAAGACCAGCGGCACGGGCAGCCGCGCCAGCCGGCCGGCGATCGGCGGCAACTCGCGGGCATCGAGCAGGAACTGGAGGTGCCAGCCCATCTCGCGGGCGAGCGCCCCGTAGGACTCGACCGCGTCGAGCCCGACCCCGCCGCCGAACAGGACGTTGAGGCGCAGGCCGACCACGCCTGCCTCCTTCAGCGCGGCGAGCTCCGCGTCGGGCAGGCCGAGCGGGATCACCGCGACGCCGCGCAGGCGCTGCCGGTGGGCGCGCAGCGTCTCGACCATCAGCCGGTTGTCGGTGCCGTGCACGCTGACCTGGATCAGCACGCCGTTGGCCATGCCGGTCCCGTCGAGCATCGCCAGATACCGCTCGGCCGGCGCCGCCGGGGGCGTGTAGCTGCGGTCCGCCACCAGGGGATAGTCCGGCGGCAGGCCGATGACGTGGGCGTGCGTGTCGACCGCACCCTCCGGCACGGCGTAGCGGGTCGGGCCTTCCGGATGCGGGTCCGGGGCGGGGCAGTCTCGGATCTCGGGCATGATCAGGAATCCGCGTGCAGGACCTTGCCGCGCGTCTCGGGCAGCGCGAAGGCCGCCAGGAAGAAGATCCCGTAGGCGACGGCCGCGAAGATCGCGATGGCCGAGGCGAGGCCGGCGCGCTCTGCGAGGTAGCCGACCAGCGCCGGGAACAGGGCGCCGATGCCGCGGCCGAAATTGTAGCAGAACCCCTGCCCCGAGCCGCGCAGGCGGGTCGGGTACAGTTCGGTCAGGAAGGCGCCCATGCCGGAGAAGTAGCCGGAGGCGAAGAAGCCCAGCGGGAAGCCCAGCACCCAGAGCACGCCGTTCGAGAGCGGGATCTGCGTGTAGGCCACGATCACCGCGATGGCGCCCAGCGAGAAGATCAGGAAGAGCGGCCGCCGGCCGAGCCGGTCGGCGAGCCACGCGCCCACGAGGTAGCCGGTGAACGAGCCGATGATCAGGGCCGCGAGGTAGCCGGTGGAGGACACGATCGACAGGTGGCGCTCGGTGGTCAGGAAGCGCGGCACCCAGGTGGTGATCGCGTAGTAGCCGCCCTGGCAGCCCGCCGCCGCCAGGGAGGCGAGCAGCGTCGTCTTGAGGATCGGGCCGGAGAAGATCTCCCAGATCTGCGGCCGGTCGCCCGTGGCGGCGGCCCGGGCGCGGGATTCGGCGGCGACCTCCGGCTCCTTCACGTAGCGGCGCAGGTAGAACACCAGCAGCGCCGGCAGCGCGCCCACCGCGAACATCCAGCGCCACGCGGTCTCGGGCGGCAGAAGCGAGAACAGCACCGCCTGCGACAGGACCGCGAGGCCCCAGCCGATCGCCCAGCCGGACTGGACCGAGCCCACCGCCCGGCCGCGATACTCGGCCCGGATCGTCTCGCCGATCAGCACGGCGCCGGCCGCCCACTCGCCGCCGAAGCCGAGGCCGAGCAGCGCCCGCGCGATGAGCAGCTGCTCGAAGTTCTGCACGAAGGCGCAGAGGAGGGAGAACAGCGAGAACCAGAGGATCGTGATCTGCAGCGTCAGCACCCGGCCGATGCGGTCGGCGACGAAGCCCGCGAGCCAGCCGCCGAGCGCCGAGGCCAGCAGCGTCACCGTGGCGGCGAGCCCGGCCGTGCCGGCATCGACGTGCCACAGCGCCATGATCGTGCCGATCACCAGCGGGTAGATCATGAAGTCCATGCCGTCGAGGCACCAGCCGGCGGCGCACGCCCAGAAGGTGTGCCGCTCCGGCGGCGTCATCGATCGGTAGAAGGCGGTGAGGCTGGCGTCGCGGATCTCGACCGCGTCCACGCCCGTGGGCCCCTGCCCGGTTGCTGAACTCATCACCGCCTCCCGCCGCCCGATACCAGTATCAGCGTCCCGGGCAGAGCTGTCCAACGATGCGGCGGATCACGCAAGCAAACGGAAAGGAAAAGGCCGCCCGGAGGCGGCCTGTCCCGTTCTTTTCACGCTCGATCGAGGCTCAGTAGCAGCGCTCGACCAGAACCCGCCGGTAGCCGTAGGGCGTCCAGCGCACCCGCGGGACCGTGTAACAGCCGCCGCCGTAGCCGTAATCGCCGCCGTACCCGTAGCCGACGGGGGCGTAGCCGCCGCCGTAACCGTAGCCGTAACCCGGGTAGCCGTAGCCGCCGTAGAGACCACCGGCCGCGAGGCCGAGCCCGACGCCGAGGCCCAGGCCGCCGAGCCCGTAGCCGTAGCCGCCGCGGTAGCCGTAACCGCCGCGCCAGCCGTAGCCCCGGCCGTAGAAGCCGCGGCCGTAGCCGAAGCCGCCCGGACGGAAGCCGACGCCGCGGAAGCCGCCGCCGAAGCCGCCGTTGCGGAAGCCGCCGAACCCGCCGCCGCGGAAGCCGCCGCCGAACCCGCCACCGTGGAAGCCGCCGCCGAAACCGCCGCCATGGAAGCCGCCGCCGCCGAAGCCGCGCGCGTCCGCGCTGGCCGGCGCCAAGGCCAGAGCACCCGCCGCCAGCAGGGCCGAGCCGAGCACTGCACCCTTCATCACGTCATCTCCGTGGAAACACGCCCTCTGCGGCTAAGAACGCTCGAACCGGTAAAACGGTCCAGCCCCGGCCGCGGCGCGCGGTCGCGAGACGCACCCGGCCGCGTCCGGACCCATCCGGGCGCGGCTCGGACACGAAATTCGCCGCTTTCCAGGGCGAAGGGCGGGCCGAACGAGCTTCGCCGTCCCCGACTCGCCGTCCCCGAGCTGCCTGGAACGAATGATGATGCTGCGCCCGGCTCACGCCCTCTTGATCACGCTGCTCGCCCTCGCGGCCCCGGCCCGGGCGGCCGCCCCGGCCGCGACGGAGCCCTGCCGGGCGGTCGAGGCGCAGGGTGAGACCTTCACGGTCTGCACCATCGACCTCCGGAAGCAGCGGCTGCGGCTGTTCTGGCTCCAGGACGACGGCAAGCCCTACGGCGCCCTCGGCACCCTCGCCGAGAAGCAGGGCGGCCGCCTCGCCTTCGCGATGAACGCCGGCATGTACGACAAGGACCAGGCGCCGGTCGGCCTCTACGTCGAGAACGGGCACGAGCTGAAGCGCGTCTCCACGGCGGACGGGCCGGGCAATTTCCACCTGAAGCCCAACGGGATCTTCTGGCTGAAGGGTGAGCGCGCCGGGGTGGTCGACACGTCCCGCTACCTGCGGGCGAAGATCCGGCCGGATTTCGCCACGCAGTCCGGGCCGATGCTGGTGATCGACGGCCAGATCCACCCGAAGATCGCCGCCGACGGGCCGAGCCAGAAGATCCGCAACGGCGTCGGCGTGCCCGGCGACGGGCACGTGGCGATCTTCGCGATCTCCGAGCGCCCGGTGACCTTCGGCGCCTTCGCGCGGCTGTTCCGCGACGATCTCGGCTGCCGGAACGCCCTGTTCCTCGACGGCTCGGTCTCCAGCCTCTACGCGCCGAACCTCGGCCGCACCGACATCAGCCGCCCTCTCGGGCCGCTGGTCGGCGCGCTGCCGCGGTGAGGGCCGCCCTCAGCGCTGGCCGAAGGCCGTGTCCTTGAACAGGTCCTTGTACTCCCGCGGCTGCGAGCGCCAGTACTGCTTGGGCGCGCGCACCCGGGCGCCGAGCTCGGCGGCGGCGTGCCAGGGCCAGCGCGGATCGTACAGCATGGCGCGGGCGAGCGAGATCGCGTCCGCCCGGCCCTCCTGCAGGATCGTCTCCGCCTGCCGGGCCTCGGTGATCAGCCCGACCGCGATGGTGGTGAGCCCGGTCTCCGCCTTGATCCGCTCGGCGTAGGGCACCTGATAGCCCGGCCCGAGCCTGATCGCCTGCTTGGGCGAGACGCCGCCCGTGGAGACGTGGAGCGCCGGCGATCCGGCCCGCTTGAGGGCCTGGGCCAGCTCCACCGTCTCGTCGAGATCCCAGCCGTCCTCGACCCAGTCGGTGGCCGAGACCCGCAGCCAGACCGGGCTGCCGGCGGGGACGACATCCCGCACCGCGTCGTAGACCTCCAGGGGGAAGCGCATGCGGTTGGCGAGGCTGCCGCCGTATTCATCTGTCCGCTTGTTGGCGATCGGCGACAGGAACTGGTGCAGCAGGTAGCCGTGGGCGCCGTGCAGCTCGACGGCCTCGATGCCGAGGCGCACGGCCCGCTTGGCGGTGGCCACGAACTGGTCGCGGACGCGCTTCAGGTCGGCGGCGTCGAGGGCGTGGGGCGGGACCTCGCCCTCCCCGTGCGCGACCGCCGAGGGCGCCTCGGTGCGCCAGCCGTAGGCGTGCTCCGGCGCGATCTGCTGGCCGCCGGCCCAGGGGGCCTCGCTGGACGCCTTGCGCCCGGCATGGGCGATCTGGATGCAGACCGGGATCGGCGCGTACTCGCGCACGGCGTCGAGCACCCGACCCAGCGCCCGCTCGCAGCCGTCGTTGTAGAGGCCGAGATCCCAGGCGGTGATCCGCGCCTCCGGGGAGACCGCGGTGGCCTCCAGGGTCAGCAGGCCAGCCCCCGACATGGCGAGCTGGCCGAGATGCATCATGTGCCAGTCGGTCGCCTCGCCGTCCCGCGCCGAGTACTGGCACATCGGCGCGACGAGGATGCGGTTCTCGAGCGTCAGCGCGTCGAGCGTCAGCGGTTCGAACAGGCGAGCGGTCATCGGCAACTCCTGGTGGAGGGTTCACTCTGGCCCAGGACGGGCGCGCCGGCCAGTGCGGTGCGGCAGAGCACCTCTGCGAGCGGGCGTTGCGGGAACTTGCGGATGTGGCCGCCCGTTTCCTGGCCTGTCGCCGCATCGCGGCAATCGACGCGAACCGCCTGAGGGGGCGAGATCGCCCGAGGTCCAGATGATGCTCACCAGACTCGCCGTCCCGCTCGCCCTGGCCGCCGGCTGCGCCGCCCTCGCGGGCACCGCCCAGGCCCAGCCCGCCGCCTTCGGCGGCCCCAAGATGCTGATCCACGGGAATTACTGCGGACCGGGCAACAACGCGCCCCTCCCGCCGATCGACGCCCTCGATGCCGCCTGCGCCCGCCACGACGCCTGCACGCCGAACGGCGGCCTGCCTTCGGAGGCCTGCAATCTCCGCCTGCAACAGGAGGCGACGCTGATCTCGCGCGATCCGCGGCAGCCGCAGGATGTCCGGTCCCTCGCCGGCCTCGTGGCCGCCACCGCGACGCTGATCCCGTCCGAGCCGAACGCCCGGCGCGTCCCGGCCTCGGTCACCACGGGTCCGACCGCGGGGACCTACGCGCCCGCCCTGACGCAGCCGGCGCCGACGGTCGATATCGACACCGACGACGACGGCGCCGACGCGGATTGAGGCGGGCCGCGATCGCCCGTCAACGCGCAAGCGGCGCGGTCCGGCACCCTACCGGTCCGCGCCGATCCCCCGGTCCTTCAGGCTGTCGCCGATCTCGTCGAGAGCCGCCGCGTCGTCGATCGTCGCCGGCATCGTCCACGGCTCGTGATCGGCGATGCGCTTCATCGTGGCCCGCAGGATCTTCCCCGACCGGGTCTTGGGCAGCCGCGGCACGGTCAGCGCCAGCTTGAAGGCCGCCACCGGGCCGATCTCGTCCCGCACCTTGGCGACGAGTTCCCGCTCGATCGTCTCGGTCGGCCGGGCGACGCCGGCCTTCAGCACCACGAACCCGCAGGGCACCTCTCCCTTCAGCGCGTCGCGGATGCCGATGACCGCGCATTCCGCCACGTCCGGGTGGCTCGCCAGCACCGCCTCCATGCCGCCGGTGGACAGACGGTGGCCCGCGACGTTGATGATGTCGTCGGTCCGTCCCAGGACCGTGATGTAGCCGTCGGCGTCGATCACCCCGGCATCCGACGTGTCGTAGTAGCCCGGGAAGGTGGCGAGGTAACTCGACCGCATCCGGTCGTCCGAGCCCCAGAGGGTCGGCAGGCAGCCGGGCGGCAGGGGCAGGCGGATCGCGATGGTGCCCATGGTCCCCGCCGGAACCGGCTTCCCGCCCTCGTCCAGGACTTCGACCCGGTAACCCGGCATCGGCACGCAGGTGCTGCCGTGCTTCACCGGCAGGAGGCCGAGGCCCATCGGGTTGCCGGCGATCGGCCAGCCGGTCTCGGTCTGCCACCAGTGGTCGACGACCGGTCGGCCCAATACGCGCTCGGCCCAGGCGACCGAGTCGGGGTCAGCGCGCTCGCCCGCCAGGAACAGGCTGCGGAAGGCCGAGAGGTCGTGATCGGCGATCCGGGCGCCCTTCGAATCCTCCTTCTTGATCGCCCGCAGGGCCGTGGGCGCGGTGAACAGGCAGACCACCCCGTACTCGGCGACCACCCGCCAGAAGGCACCGGCATCGGGCGTGCCGACAGGTTTTCCCTCGTAGAGGACCGTGGTGCAGCCGTGCAGGAGCGGCGCGTAGACGATGTAGGAATGACCGACGACCCAGCCGATGTCGGAGGCGCAGAAGTAGGTCTCGCCGGGCTGGACGCCGTAGAGGTTCGGCATCGACCAGGCCAGGGCGACGAGGTAGCCACCGGTATCGCGGACCACGCCCTTCGGCTTCCCGGTCGTGCCGGAGGTGTAGAGGACGTAGAGCGGGTCGGTGGCGGCGACCGGCACGCACGCCGCGCTCCGCCCCGCCGTCCGGGCGGCCGCCACGGTCTCACCCCAGTCGCGATCCCGGTCCGCGACGAGGGTCGCGGGCCCTTGCGGGCGCTGGAGGATCAGGCAGGCCTCCGGCTTGTGCCGCGAGGCCGCGATCGCCGCGTCGAGGAGCGGCTTGTAGGCGACCACGCGGTTCGGCTCGATCCCGCAGGAGGCGGCGAGCACCACCTTCGGCGCCGCGTCCTCGATCCGCACCGCCAGCTCGTTGGCCGCGAAGCCGCCGAACACCACCGAGTGAACCGCGCCGAGCCGGGCGCAGGCCAGCATGCCGAACAGCGCCTCGGGCACCATCGGCATGTACAGGATCACCCGGTCGCCCTTGCCGACGCCGAGGTCGGCCAGCACGGCGGCCAGCACCGCCACCTCGTCGCGCAGCGCCCGGTAGGTGATGCTGCGCTTGGTCCCGGTCACGGGCGAGTCGTAGCGGATCGCCACCTGATCCGCCCGGGCCCCGTCCGCGTGGCGGTCCACCGCGTTGTGGCAGGCGTTCAGGGTGCCGTCCGGGAACCAGCGTCCGTAGGGGCCGGAATCCGGCGCGAAGGCCCGCTCCGGCGCCCGCGCCCAGTCGAGGGCCCGCGCCGCACCGAGCCAGAACGCCTCGGGGTCGCGGCAGGCCGATTCGTAGATCTCCGGGTAGCGGCCCGGCAGGCTGGCTCTCGTCATCGGTTGGGCGTTTCCTCGCGGACCGCTCTCCGGCGGCGGGTCGCAGAGTAGCCCATTCTCGCGCGCACGGGAGTGGCCACGGGAGGGAGTGGCCACGGGCGTGACGGCCGCGGCTCGGTGCCCCCCATGAGAAAACCGCCGCACCGGGGCTCCCGATGCGGCGGTCGTCAGCGTGAATTCGCTATCGGATTGGACGTCTCAGGCGTCAGTGCAACGTGTCGTTGCCCGCCTGAAGCTTGTTGATCTCGTCCTTGAGGAGGAGTTTCCGTCGCTTCAGCTCGGCGATGTGGAGGTCGTTCGCCGAAGGTCTGTGGATCGCTTCCTGAATCTCGCGCTCGAGGGCTTCGTGCTTCCGGGCGAGTTGGTTCAGATGCGTCTGCAGCGACATGAGTCGAATCTCCTGTCATCGTTTCGACACAACGAGATTGGCACAGGATGCCGGACCTGTCGAAGCGTTTTCTGCTGCTAAGTCTGATGATTGCTTACCGCGCCGCCTTGTCCGGCGCCGGAGCGTGACGCATGCTCTCGGGCGACGAACGGTCTTCGGGTTCTCAGGTGACGATGGCGGACGAGGCGGGTGAGGGTGCGCAGTCGGACCTCCTGGGCGAACTGGCGCGGCTGCGCGAGGAGCACCGGGATCTCGACAGCGCCATCGAGGCGCTGGAGCGCAGCGTTGCCGGGGACCAGCTCCAGATCCAGCGCCTGAAGAAGCGCAAGCTCACGCTGCGCGACCGCATCTATCACATCGAGGACGCGCTCACGCCGGACATCATCGCCTGATGCCGGTGGACGCCCTCCGGCCCCGCCTTGCCGCAGGCCCGCGCCGCCTGTAAGCGCCCTCTTTTGCCGGGATCAACGATGGCGTCGCCTCCTCCGGTCGCGATCATCATGGGCAGCCAGTCCGACTGGGCGACCATGCGTCATGCCGCCGAGACGCTCGACGCGCTCGGCGTACCCTACGACGCGCGCATCGTGTCGGCCCACCGCACGCCGGACCGGCTCGTCGCCTTCGCCAAGGGCGCGGTCGCAGCCGGCCTCAAGGTGGTGATCGCCGGTGCGGGCGGCGCCGCGCACCTGCCCGGCATGGCGGCCGCGATGACCCGCCTGCCGGTCTTCGGCGTGCCGGTGGAGTCGAAGGCCCTCTCCGGCCAGGACAGCCTGCTCTCCATCGTCCAGATGCCGGCCGGCATCCCGGTGGGGACCCTGGCGATCGGCCGGGCCGGGGCGGTGAACGCGGCCCTGCTCGCCGCCGCCGTCCTGGCGCTGACCGATCCGGACCTGGCGGAGCGCCTGGAGGCGTGGCGCGCGGCCCAGAGCGCCTCGGTGGCCGAACGGCCGGTGACGGAAGAGAACGCGTGACGGACAAGATCCTCGGCCCCGGCTCCATCCTCGGCATCGTCGGTGGGGGCCAGCTCGGGCGCATGATCGCGCTCGCGGCGGCCGATTACGGCCTCAAGGCGCATGTCTACGCGCCCGACGCGGACAGCCCCGCCTTCGACGTGGCCGCCCGGACCACCTGCGCGGCCTACGACGACGCCGCGGCGCTGGCGGATTTCGCCCGCGGCGTCGACGTCGTGACCTACGAGTTCGAGAACATCCCGCACGCCACCGCCGACGTCCTCGCCCGGCACGCCGTCCTGCACCCGAACGCGCGCGCGCTCTCGACCACGCAGGACCGGCTCTCCGAGAAGGAGTTCATCAACGGCCTGGGCATTCCGACGGCGCCGTTCCGGGCGGTGGACACGCCCGACGACCTCGACCGGGCGATCGAGGTGATCGGCCTGCCGGCCGTGCTCAAGACCCGCCGCTTCGGCTACGACGGCAAGGGGCAGCGCATGCTCCGCGAGCGGGCCGAGGGCGACCGCAATGCCCTGTTCGCCGAGTTCGGCGGCGCGCCGCTGATCCTGGAGGGCTTCGTGCCGTTCGAGCGCGAGGTCTCGGTGGTGGGCGCGCGCGGGCGCGACGGCAGCTTCGCGGCCTACGACCTCTGCGAGAACGAGCACCGCGACCACATCCTCGCCCTGACCCGGGTGCCGGCGCCCGGCGTGTCCGCCGAAACGGGCCGCGCCGCCGTCGAGATCGCCCGGCGGATCGCCGACGCCCTCGACTATGTCGGCGTGCTCGCCGTCGAGATGTTCCTCGTCCGCGAGGACGGGGCGGAGCGGCTCGTGGTCAACGAGATCGCGCCCCGGGTGCACAATTCCGGCCACTGGACCAGCGAGGGCGCGCTGACTTCGCAGTTCGCCCAGCACGTGCGCGCCGTCTGCGGCTGGCCGCTGGGCGATGCGGGCCGGGTCGGCGGCCTGCCCGTCGAGATGCGCAACCTGATCGGCGCCCAGGCCGACGACTGGCACGCCCTGCTGGCCGAGCCCGGCGCCCACCTGCACCTGTACGGCAAGGGCGAGGCGCGCCCCGGCAGGAAGATGGGCCACGTCACGCGTCTCGGGCCTGGCCCGACCGGATCCTGAGGCTTCGAGGGCACACCCGCGTCGCCGCATGACCGCCGGAAGGCCGTTCGCGGTCCCGCGGAACGGTCGAGCCATACCTTCGCCACATCCCGCCGCTTCCACGACACCGTGGTCGGTTCCGAATGCTGCCGCTCGAGCCCGCCCGCACCGCTCCGGTCCCGCCGGGACCGGCGGGGGCCGGATCACGACGCGGCGCTTCTTAAGCCGGCCTTCACCGTGATGCGCGACGGTGCCCCGAACTCGGGCGTGCCCGGCGCTCGGCGCGGGCTCTTGGACTGTGAGGGGCGGGGCGGGCGCGCGCGGAGCGGGCGACGCCTCGGGGAGAGTGGGGCAATGAACGTACGCAACCGGCTGGGACGGAAGACGGCACTGATCGGCGCGGCCTTGGTCTCGGCTGCCGGCCTCGCGGGCTGCGAGACCGTCGGCAGCGCGGCCGGCCCGCGGCAATACGCGGTCCTGGAGAAGGACACGACCGGCGCCACGAACGTCAACATCGCCTCCCTGACCGAGGTCGTGCAGCGCAACCCGAACGACGCGGCGGCCTACAACACCCGCGGCGCCGCCTACGCCCGCGCCGGCCAGTTCAACGACGCCATCGGCGACTTCACCAAGGCGATCCAGCTCGATCCGAACTCCGCCTCCGCCTACAACAACCGCGCCCTGGCGAACCGCCAGATCGGCCGCGACGGCCCGGCGCTGCAGGACTTCTCCAAGGCGATCGGGATCGATCCGAATTACGGGCCGGCCTATATCGGCCGGGCCAATGTCGAGCGCGCGCAGGGCAACCTCGACCAGGCGCTGAACGACCTCAACGTCGCGATCCGCCTGAGCCCCGAATCCGCGCAGGCGTACCATGCCCGCGGCCTCGTGAAGCAGAAGCAGGGCCAGGACACCCAGGCGATCGCCGATTTCGACGCCGCCATCGACCGCGACCCGTTCGTGGCCGCGCCCTACGCGGCCCGCGGCCAGAGCCTGATCGCGACCAACCAGTACGCGAAGGCGATTGAGGACTACAACGCCGCGCTCAACGTGAATGCCAAGGACGCCACCTCCTGGGCCTATCGGGGCCTCGCCTACGAGAAGCAGGGCCAGCGCAAGGAGGCGATGGAGAACTACCAGCGCGCCTCGACGATCGACCCCAACAACACCGTCGCGCGGGCCGGCCTCGGCCGCGTCCAGGGCGGGGTCGGCACGCTGTTCAACTGATCGCTCCGTCATCGCGCGCGGAGCGAGGCGGCCCGGGGCAGCGCGACACGTTCGCGCGCGGCGCCACCGGATCGCTCCGCTCCGCCCGCAGGGACGGTGCCAGCGCCTGAGGCGAACTACGCCGCCAGCAGGCCGTTCTCGTCCTGCGTGATCCGGCGCAGGTGGTGGGCGGTGTCGCCGAGCTGGTACTCGATCATGGCGAGCCGCTTGAAGTGGTGGGCGCCGATATACTCGAGCGTCATGCCGATGCCGCCGTGGAGCTGCACCGCCTCCTGGCCGACGTAGCGGCAGGCCTTGTTGATCTGCACCTTCACGGCCGACAGGGCCGCCGCCCGCGCGCGCGGCTCGGGTGTGTCCATCATCATGGCGGCGTAGAGCGCCATGGAGCGGGCCTGCTCAAGCTGGATCAGCATGTCGACGGCGCGGTGCTGCAGCGCCTGGAACGAGCCGACGCTGACGCCGAACTGCTTGCGGGTCTTGAGGTACTCCACCGTGAGCTTGTGGAGCGCGTCCATGGAGCCCACCGCCTCGGCGGCGAGCGCCGCGATCCCGTGCTCCACCACCCGCTCCAGGAGCGGCAGGCCGCCCTCCGGGTCGCCGAGCGCCGCGTCGGCCGGGAGCGTCACGTCGGAGAAGGACACCTCGGCGGCCCGGCCGCCGTCCTGGGTCGGGTAGGCCTCGATGGCGACGCCGGGGGCGTCGGTCGGGACGAGGAACAGGCCGATCCCGCTCGGGTCGCGCCGCTCGCCCGAGACGCGGGCCGAGACCACCATCAGGCCGGCCGCGTCGGCGTTGGGCACGACGCTCTTCGCCCCGCTCAGCACGTAGCCCTCGCCGGAGCGCCGGGCGGTCGTCGCCACGTCGGCGAGGTCGTAGCGGGACTGGCGCTCGGTGTGGGCGAGGGTCAGGCGGAGGTCGCCGGCGACGAGTCCCGGGACGAGGCGCTCCCGCTGCGCGGCGCTGCCGCCGAGCCGCAGGGCCGTCGAGCCCAGCACGAGGCTCGCGAGCAGGGGCTCGACCACGAGGTTGCGGCCCACCGCCTCCATGACCAGCATGGTCTCGACCGGGCCGCCGCCGAGGCCGCCCTCGTCCTCGGAGAAGGGCAGGCCGGCGACCCCGAGTTCCGCGAAGGCCGCCCAGCCGTCCTCGGGGAAGCCGAGGGGCGCCTTGAGGCGCGCCTGCCGGCTCTCCAGCGACGGGTAGAGGTCGGCGGCCAGCCGCTCGACGCTGTCGCGCAGGAGCGACTGGTCCTCGTTCAGGTCGAAATCCATGGTGTTCCCTCGCGGAAATCGTCGGAGGCGCCCGGCACCTCAGGATGAGGGGGAGGACGGGGCGAGGCGACCGCTCACAACCCCAGGATGCCCTTGGCGATGACGTTGTGCTGGATCTCGTTCGAGCCGCCGTAGATCGAGACCTTGCGGTTGTTGAAGTAGCTCGGCGCCGCCGCGTCGACCCAGTCGAAGCCGCCGGGCAGGTTGTTGGCCCCGGCCCCGCGCGCGGGCGCCGCCAGGGCGAAGGGCCCGGCGAGCTCCACCAGCAGCTCGGTCGCCGCCTGCTGGAGCTGCGAGCCGCGGATCTTGAGCAGCGACGAGGCCGGGTCCGGCTCCACCGAATCCGCCCTTCCCTGCTTGGCCGCCACCCGCATCTGGGTGATCTCCAGGGCCTTCAGCTCGACCTCGACCTCCGCGACGCGGGCGCGGAAGGCGGGATCGTCCCACATCGTGCCGGACCCGGCCGGCATCTCGCGGGCCAGCCGCTTGATGCGGGCGATCCGCTCCTTGGTCAGCCCGATCCGGGCGATGCCGGTGCGCTCGTTGGCGAGCAGGAACTTCGCGTAGTCCCAGCCCCGGTTCTCCTCGCCGACGAGGTTCTCCACGGGCACGCGCACGGCGTCGAAGAAGACCTCGTTGACCTCGTGCCGCCCCTCCAGCGTCAGGATCGGCCGCACGGTGATCCCGGGCGTCGTCATGTCGATGAGCAGGAAGGAGATGCCGCGCTGCTTCTTGGCCTCGAAATCGGTGCGCACCAGGCAGAAGATCCAGTCGGCGTGCTGGCCGAGCGTCGTCCAGGTCTTCTGGCCGTCCACGACGTAGTGGTCGCCGTCGCGCACCGCCCTGGTCTTCAGCGAGGCGAGGTCCGAGCCGGCGCCCGGCTCGGAGAAGCCCTGGCACCACCAGTCGTCGAGGTTGGCGGCGCGCGGCAGGAAGCGCGCCTTCTGGTCCTGCCGCCCGAAGGTCGCCAGCACCGGGCCGAACATGTAGCAGTTGAATTGCTGGGGCAGCGGCACCGCCGCCTGGAACAGCTCCTCGGTGTAGATGTAGCGCTGGATCGGGGTCCAGTCCCGGCCCCCCCATTCCTGCGGCCAGTGCGGCACCGCCCAGCCCTTGGCGTTGAGGATCCGCTGGCTCGTGACGTAGTCCTCCTTCGAGAGACTGCGCCCCTCCGAAACCTTCTTCCGGATCTCCGTCGGGATTTCCGTCCTGCAGAAGGTCCGGACCTCGTCGCGGAACGCGATCTCGTCGTCGGTGAAGCGCAGGTCCATCGGCTCAGCTCCGGGCGATCTCGAACAGGCCGGCGCAGCCCTGGCCGCCGGCGACGCACATGGTCACGACGGCGTAGCGCGCGCCGCGGCGGCGGCCCTCCAGCAGGGCGTGGCCCACGAGCCGCGCCCCCGACATGCCGAACGGGTGGCCGACCGCGATGGCGCCGCCGTTGACGTTGACCTTCTCGGGGTCGATCCCGAGCGTGTCCCGGCAGTAGACCGACTGGGACGCGAAGGCCTCGTTCAGCTCCCACAGGTCGATGTCGGAGACGCGCAGGCCCTGGCGCTCGAGGAGCCGCGGCACCGCGAAGACCGGGCCGATGCCCATCTCGTCCGGCCCGCAGCCCGCCGAGGCGAAGCCTCGGAAGATGCCGAGCGGTTCGAGGCCGCGCCGCGCCGCCTCGTCGGCCGACATCAGCACGCTGGCCGAGGCGCCGTCCGAGAGCTGGCTGGCATTGCCCGCCGTGATGAAGGCCCCCTCCCCGCGCACGGGCTTGAGCTTGGACAGCCCCTCCAGGGTCGTGTCCGGGCGGTTGCCCTCGTCCTTGGCGAGCCGGGCCTCGACCTCCCGGGTCTCGCCGGTGGCCTTGTCGGTCACCGCCATGACGGCGCTCATCGGGACAATCTCGTCGTCGAACAGCCCGCATTCCTGCGCCGCAGCGGTCCGTCGCTGGCTCTCCAGGGCGAAGTGGTCCTGCGCCTCCCGGGAGATCCGATAGCGCTCCGCCACGATGTCGGCGGTCTCGATCATCGGCATGTAGATCGCCGGCAGATGCGCCTCCAGCCACGCGTTGCGGGTCAGCTCCCGCTGGACCTTCGGTTGGACGAGGCTGATCGACTCGACGCCGCCCGCCACCGCCACCGGCACGCCGTCGAGGATGATCCGGCGCGCCGCGCTGGCGATCGCCTCCAGGCCCGAGGCGCAGAAGCGCGAGACCGTGACGCCGGCCGACTCGACCGGGATCCCCGCCACCAGGGCCGCGTGGCGGGCGACGTTGCCGCCCGTGGCGTTCTCGGGATAGCCGCAGCCGAGCACCACCTCCTCGACGGCCGCGGGCTCCAGGGACGCCCGATCCAGGGCGCCGCGGATCGCGTGGGCCGCGAGGTCGGCGCCGCGGGTGAGGTTCAGCGCGCCGCGATGCGCCTTGCCGATGGGCGTGCGGGCGGTCGAGACGATCACCGCTTCGGTCATGATCGCTCTCCCGCTCAGGCGTTCTTCAGGCCGGCGAAGCTGCCGCCCTCGGCGGCGAGCTTCTTCAGGAGCGGCGCCGGCTCCTGGCTGTCGTCGCCGGTCTCGGCCGCGAAGCGCGACAAGGCTTCGACGACGGTCTTCAATCCGACCGTGTCGGCCCAGTGCATCGGGCCGCCGCGCCAGGCGGGCCAATTGTAGCCGTTGATCCAGATCGTATCGATGTCGCCGGGCCGGGCCGCGATGCCCTCCTCCAGGATCCGCGCGCCCTCGTTGACCATCGGGTACATGAGCCGCGCGACGATCTCGTCGGCCGTGAAGCTGCGGCGCGCGACGCCGTGCTCGGCGGCGACGCGCGCGATCAGCGCCTCCACCTCCGGGTCGCGCGTGCCGGCGCGGGCGCCGTCCGGGTAAAGGTAGAAGCCGCGTCCGGTCTTCTGGCCGAACCGGCCCTGCTCGGCGAGCGAGTCCGCCACCGGCGCCCGACCGCCGAAATCCTTGCGCGAGCGCCAGCCGATATCGAGCCCGGCGAGGTCGGCCATGGCGAAAGGCCCCATCCGGAAGCCGAAGCCAGTGACCGCCGCGTCGACCTCGTGGGGCAGCGCGCCCTCGAGCAGCAACCGCTCGCCGGCCCGGCTGCGGCGCTCCAGCATCCGGTTGCCCACGAAGCCGAAGCAGACTCCCACCGTCACCGGCAGCTTGTTGAGGCGCTTGCCCAGGTCCAGCGCGGTGGCCAACACGTCCGGTGCGGTTTTCTCCGCACGGACCACCTCGACGAGGCGCATGACGTTGGCCGGGCTGAAGAAGTGCAGGCCGAGCACGTCCTGCGGCCGGTTGGTCACCGCCGCGATGGCGTTCACGTCGAGGTAGGAGGTGTTGGTGGCCAGGATCGCGCCGGGCTTGGCGACCTGATCGAGTTTGGTGAAGATCTCGCGCTTGACGCCCATGTCCTCGAAGGCCGCCTCGACGACGATGTCGGCCTCCCCGGCGTTCTCCAGGCCGAGCGCCCCAGTGATCCGGCCGACCCGCTCGTCGCGCTGGGCCTCGGTGATCGAGCCGCGCTTGGCCGATCCGGCGTAGAGCCCCCTCACCCGGTCGAGGCCGCGCGCCAGGGCGCCCTCTTCCGTCTCGATCACCGTCACGGGGATCCCGGCATTGGCGAAGCACATGGCGATGCCGCCGCCCATCGTGCCGGCGCCGATCACCGCGGCCGTGCGGACGGGGCGGCGGGGCGTGTCCTTCGGCAGGCCGGGCACCCGGCCGGCCTCGCGCTCGGCGAAGAAGGCGTAGCGCAGGGCCTTCGAGCGCGGATCCTCCACCAGGGTGCGGAACTCGGCCCGCTCCACCGCCACGGCGGCATCGAAATCTCGCTCCAGGCCCGCGCGGACCGCCCGCGCCAGGGCGTGGACGTTGGTGGCGTCGGGATCGCGCTTCACCGCCTCCGCGGCCTGCGCCTCGAATTTTTCCCGTGCTTCCGGCGTCAGCGTCTCGGACCGGTCGCGCGCCCGCGGCAGGGCGCCGGAATCGGCGAGTTCCAGGGCGCGGGTGCGCGCTTCCGCGACGAGGTCGCCGAGCACCACGGCGTCCACGATGCCCAGCGTCGCCGCCGTCTCGGCGGAGACCGGCTCGCCGGTGAGCATCATCGCGAAGGCGGCGTCGGGCCCGATCAGCCGCGGCAGGCGCTGCGTGCCCCCCGCCCCCGGGATGATCCCGAGCTTGATCTCCGGCAGGCCGATCCGCGCCGACGGGGACGCGACGCGGCCGTGGCAGGCCATCGCCAGCTCCAGGCCGCCGCCGAGGGCCGCGCCGCCGATCGCCGCCACCACCGGCTTCGGGCTGGCATCGAGCCGGTCCAGGATGTCCGGCAGGCTCGGCGGGTGCTGCGGCTTGCCGAACTCGCCGATATCGGCGCCGCCGACGAACACCTTGCCCTCCGCGGCCAGGACGACGGCCCGGACCGACGCGTCCGCGATGGCGTTCGTCAGGGCCTCGTCGAGGGCCGCCCGCAGCGCGGCGCCCAGCGCGTTGACCGGCGGGTTGGCGAGCGTGAGCACGGCCACGCCGCCGTCGACCTCCTGACGAACCACCCGATACTCCCTGTTGTTCTGCAGTGCAGAATAAGTGTCCGCATTTCGGAGGGATGTTGGTCCGAGTGCCCGCCAGCGTCAAGGACGGGCAAGGTCTGTCATCGGGGTGCGGTCAATTGTTCTGCAATGCAGAAAAGTATCGCCTCGGCCGTTTGACCCGCGGCCCGGGGCCATGCCATCACAACGGCCCTGAATGAGACTCGGTTGCGGACGCCGCCCGGCGCGCGAAGGCCGGGCCGCCGGAGGCACGGGGGAGGATCGCGGTGCGCGGCAAGGATCAGGGCGAGCGGCCCGGGGGCGCCTGTCCGGCGCGGCTTCCGGCAGCGGGGAGCGGGCGGTGAGCGACGGTCCCGAGCGCGACCCGGGCGGGCGCCTGCCCGAGATCCTGCGCGGGCGGCTCGCCCTGCCGGTGATCTGCGCCCCGATGTTCATCGTCTCCGGCCCGGAGCTGGTCATCGCCCAGTGCCTGTCCGGGGTTGTCGGCTCCTTCCCCGCGCTGAATGCCCGGCCGGCCGAACTCCTCGACGCGTGGCTCGCGCGGATCACGCAGACGCTCGCGCAGGCCCGCGCCGCCGACCCGTCGCGGCGGATCGCGCCGTTCGCGGTGAACCAGATCGTCCACGCCTCCAACGACCGGCTGGCGCAGGATGTCGAGGCCTGCGTCCGGCACCGGGTGCCGATCATCATCACCTCGCTGCGGGCGCCGGACGCGGTGATCCGCCCGGTCCACGCCTATGGCGGGGTGGTGTTCCACGACGTCACCAATGTCCGCCACGCCGAGAAGGCGCTGGAGGCCGGCGTCGACGGGCTGATCCTGGTCTGCGCCGGGGCGGGCGGGCACGCGGGGACACTGAGCCCCTTCGCCCTGGTGGGCGAGATCCGGCGGTTCTACGACGGGCCGCTGATCCTGTCGGGGGCGATCACCTCGGGCTCCGCGATCCTGGCGGCCCAGGCCATGGGCGCCGACCTCGCCTACATGGGCACCCGCTTCATCGCCACCCGGGAGGCGAACGCGGCGGCGGCCTACAAGGACATGATCGCTGGCAGCGCCGCCGCCGACATCCTCTACACCCCCTACTTCACCGGCGTTCCGGGCAACTACCTGACGCCGAGCATCCGCGCCGCCGGGCTCGATCCCGAGGCCCTGCCGGTGCGCGACAAGACCGCGATGGACTTCGGCAGCGCCAGCGTGAAGGCGTGGCGCGACGTCTGGGGTGCCGGCCAGGGTGTCGGCACCATCGCGGACGCGCCGGCGACCGCCGACCTCGTCGCCCGGCTCGCCCGGGAATACGCGGCGGCGCGGGCGCGGACGGCCGGCAGCTCCGCGGACTACGCCGCGGACTACGTCGCAGACCGCGACGGCGGGGCCGTTCCGTGAGCGTCCGCCTCGCCGATCCGGAGCCCGGGATCCGGCTCGTCACGATCGACCGGCCGGACCGGCGCAACGCCCTCGACCGGGCGACCTACGCGGGCCTGACCGACGCCCTGGAGGCCGCGGGACGGGACGCGGAGGTGCGCGCCCTGGTCCTCACCGGCGCGGGCGGATGCTTCACCGCCGGCAACGATCTCAAGGATTTCCAGGACGTCGAGACCGGGGGCGACAGTCCCGGCCTCACCTTCCTCAAGGCCCTGCGCGCCTGCCCGCTCCCGGTCGTGGCCGCCGTGGAGGGCCACGCGGTCGGCATCGGCACGACGCTGCTGCTCCACTGCGACCTCGCCTACGCGGGGGACGGGGCACGGTTCCGCCTGCCCTTCACGGCCCTGGGCCTCAGTCCGGAGGGCGGGTCGAGCTACCTTTTGCCCCTGGTGGCGGGATCGAAGCGCGCCGCCGAGTTGCTGATGCTCGGCGAGCCCTTCACGGCCGCGGACGCCGCCGCGGCCGGCCTGATCAACGCCGCCGTCCCGGCCGGGACGGCCCTGGAGACCGCACTCGCCAAGGCGCGCGCGCTCGCCGCCCTGCCCCGTGTCTCGATCGCCGCCACCAAGCAGGCGCTGCGGCGCGGCCACGACGACAGCGTCGCCCGCGCCCTCGACGCCGAGGCGGAGGTCTTCCACGCCCTCCGCCGCGGTCCGGCGGCGCAGGCGGCCTTCGCGGCGTTCCTGCGCCGATGAGCGGCCGGATGGAGGTGGAGGCCGGCCCGCGCGCCGGATCCGATATCGGGCTCGACACCGCCGAGCCCGACGTGGCCGAGCCCGACGCGGCCGGCGCCGGCGCGAAGGAGGACCGGCACTTCGTCACGGCCCTGGCCCGGGGGCTGTCGGTGCTCGCCTGCTTCGGCCCGGGGCGCACGAGCCTCGCCAACCACGACATCGCTGAGGCCTGCGGCCTGCCGCGCTCCACCGTGTCGCGGCTGACCTACACGCTGACCAAGCTCGGCTACCTGCAGCACATGCCCGAGCTCGGCCGCTACCGGCTCGGCACCGCCACCATCGCGCTGAGCTCGGCCGCCCTGGGCGGCCTCGACGTCCGCGCCATCGCCCGGCCGGTGCTGCGCGCGGTCGCGGAGGCGGCCAACGCCTCGGTCGGCCTCGGGGTGCGGGACCGGCTCAGCATGCGCTACGTCGACTGCCAGCGCGGCCCGGCGGCGATCTCGCTCAACCTCGACACCGGCTCGCGCATCTCGCTGGCCCGCAGCGCCATGGGCCGCGCCTACGTGGCGGTCTGCCCGGACCGGGAGCGCGCGGGCATCTACGAGGACCTGAAGGCGCTGGATCCCGTGGCCTGGCCGGTGCTGCGCGCCGGCCTCGACCGGGCGGTGGAGGAGCACCGTGAACTCGGCTGCTGCACCTCGTTCGGCGAGTGGCAGGAGACGGTCTGCGCCATCGCGGTGGGGTTCCATCCCGGCGGCGGCCTGCCGCCCATGTCGGTCAATTGCGGTGCCCCCACCGTCATCACCGACGCGCGCTTCCTCCTGGAGGTGGCGCGCCCGAGACTGATCGACGCCGTGCGCAGCCTCGACGGCGTCATGGGAGCCTGAGGACCATCGCGATGGATGCCGTTGCCGACCTGCCGCTCGCCGGAATCCGCGTCCTCGACCTGTCCCGGGTCCTGGCCGGGCCCTGGTGCGCGCAGGTGCTGGGCGATCTCGGCGCCGACGTGATCAAGGTCGAGCACCCGGAGCGCGGCGACGACACCCGCGACTGGGGCGTGCCGACGAGCCCCGGCAACACCTCGTATTTCGACAGCGTGAACCGCAACAAGCGCTCGATCGGCGTCGACCTCGCCACGCCGGAGGGGCTGGCGATCGTCAAGGCGCTCGCCCGCGAGAGCGATGTGCTGGTCCAGAACTTCAAGACCGGCGGGGCCGAGAAGCTCGGCCTCGGCTACGCGGACCTGTCGGCGGAGAATTCCGGCCTGATCTACTGCTCGATCGCCGGCTACAGCTCCGACGGCTCCGAGGCCGGCCGGCCCGGCTACGACCTCGTGGTCCAGGGCGAATCCGGCGTGATGGCGCTCAACGGCGAGGCCGGGGGACCGCCCCTCAAGTTCGGGGTCGCGGCGGTCGACCTGTTCACCGGCCAGTTCGCCGCCCAGGCGGTGCTGGCCGCCCTGTACCAGCGGGAGCGGACCGGGCGCGGCCGGACCGTCGACCTCGCCCTGTTCGACTGCGGCGTGGCGCTGACCTCCTATTACGGCCTGGAGGCGCTCGCCCGGGGGATCGATCCGCCCCGCTACGGCAACGCCCACCCGTCGATCGTGCCCTACGGGGTGTTCGAGGCCGGCGACGGGCCGGTGGTGATCACGGTCGGCAACAACGGGCAGTATCGCCGCTTCTGCGAGCAGGTGCTGGAGCGGCCGGACTGGGTCGCGGACCCGCGCTTCGCCACCAACCTCGACCGGTCGCGCAACCGCGCCGCCTTCATCCCGGTGCTGGAGGCCGAGCTCGCCAAGTGGGAGCGCGCGCCGCTGATCGCCCGGCTCCGGGCGGCGGGCATCCCCTGCGGCGAGGTGATGGGCCTGCGCGAGGCGCTCACCTGCGACCGCGCCCGGGAGGCCGGGCTGGTGGTCGCGGCACCGGAGGCGGCCTCCGCGAACGCCCACGTCATCGCCCCGCCCTACCGGCTCGACGGCCGCCGGCTGCCGGTGCGGCGCATGCCGCCGGGCCTCGGGGATTCGAGCGCCGAGATCCTGGCCGAGCACCTGGACTACCCCGAGGCCGCGCGCGACGCCCTGCGGGCCAAGGGCGTGGTCCGCTAGGCGGCCGCCGCCCGCCGGCGCGCGCCCCGGCCTAACGCAGCACGCCCTCGGCGAGGGCCCGCTGGATGCCCCGGACATCCGCGCCCTTCTTCAGGGTGCGCTGGATCGGCTCCGCCGCCCCCGAGACCCAGATCTTCAACTCGGCGTCGAGGTCGAACGTGCCGGCGGTCTCGACCGAGAAACGCACGATCGCGCGGTACGGCACCGACAGGAACTCGACCTTGCTGCCGGTCACGCCCTGGACGTCGATCAGGATGACGCGGCGCTCGGTGAACACGAACACGTCCCGGATGATCTTGAAGGCGAGCCGCGCCGTCTCGCCCTCGATCAGGATGCCGTCGAGCCGGCGCTCCAGGGAGGCCGCGTCGACGGCCGAGCCGTGTCCGAGCAATCCGTCCAGTAGGCCCATGGCCGCTCATCTCGTGCTGGTCCGCGTCGATGCCGAGGATGGCGCCTGAGCGTCGCCGCGGCAACCGCCCGCCGTCAGGCGCAGGTCGAGGCGTCCGACGGCCTGTCGGGCCGGCACCGGGCGTCGAAGCTTCGCGCGAGCTCGGCGAGGCTGACGGAACCGAGCCGCGCGACCAGGAGCGCCTCGGCCTCGCGCAGCGTGTCCTCGACCGCCGCGTTGACGACCTTCTCGACCGCGCAGGCCGGGTTCGCGCGATCGCTGCCGATCGCGAAGATGCGGGGGCCGCCGACCGCGCGGTGGACGTCGAGCAGCGAGACCGCGTTCAGGTCCGCCGCGATGGACCATCCGCCGCCGTGCCCCTTCTCGGATTTCACGTAGCCCGCGTTCCGGAGCCCGGCCATCGTCCGCCGGACGACCACCGGGTTCGTCCCGAGCATCCGCCCGATCGCCTCGGACGTCATCGGTCCGTCGTGGCGGGCCATGTGAAGCAGCACATGGAGCGTCCGGGAGAGGCGGCTGTCGGTGCGCACCCGCCGATCCATCACACCGGGCCCGGGATTGGCAACCGTGCCCGATCACGATACTTATCAAGTTGCGTGATGGAGCGGAGCCCGAGCGGTGCGCGAGTTCGAGAACCCCGATCGGTGGGACAAGGTCGCCGAGCACTACGCGACGACCGCCCACCCTTTCACCGCGCGCTTCGCGGAGGAGGCGCTCGCGCGCGTGCCGCTGACCGGGCGGAGCCGCGTCCTCGACGTCGCGGCCGGCACCGGTGCCCTGGCGCTGGCCGCGGCGCGGACGGGGGCGCAGGTCCTCGCGGTCGACTTCGCGCCCGGCATGGTCGCGCGCATCGCCGGGGCGGGCCTGCCCAACGTCGCCGCGCGGGTCATGGACGGCCAGGCCCTCGCCCTGCCCGACGGCGGCTTCGACGCGGTGTTCTCGATCTTCGGGGTGATCATGTTCCCCGACTGGCGGAAGGGCCTCGCCGAGATGGCGCGCGTGACGCGACCCGGGGGGCGGGGCGTCGTGGCGACGTGGCAGGATCAGGGCGCGGCCACGTTCCTGCTGCTCGGCGAGATCCGCCGCCGGCTGTTCCCCGACCGAGAGAGCCGGGCGATGCCCGACGGGGTGCGGGCGCTCGGCGATCCGGCCGGCTTCACCCGGGAACTGGTCGCGGCCGGGTACGCGGCCCCGCGGATCGACCGCGTGACCTTCGACTACGTGCTCGACGTCGCCCTGCTCGACGACCCCGACACGGTGTTCGGCCTGTCGCCGGACTGGGTCGACCTGAGCGCGGACGACCGGGCCGCGGTGATCGCGGAGGCGCGGCGCATGGCGGCCGGACGACCCGTCCTGCCGATCCCCTCCACCGCGCTGATCGGCGTCGCGGAGCGCTGAGCGCCGCTTCGCGCGGGGCCCGGCGTCTCAGCGCGGCTCGCGCGCGTCCGCGAGCCGCGCCCGCGCGTCGTCCAGAACCCGGGTCAGGGCCGCGTCCCACGTGACCCGCGGCTGCCAGCCGGTGGCGGCGTGGAGGCGGCCGGCATCGCCCGCGGCCAGGGGGATCTCGGTCGGCCGCACCCGCTCCGGGGCGATGCGGATCTCGAACGGGGCCCGGGCCCGGGCGCGCAGGTCCTCGAGGACGCTGGCGATCGTCCGCGGCTGGCCCGAGCTGATGTTGAACACGCTCCCGTCCGCCAGCGAGTCCGCCCGGCCGATCAGGTCGGCGTAGGCGTTCGCCACGTCGGCGACGTCGAGGAAGTCGCGGTAGGACGAGAGGTTGCCGACCTCCAGGCAGGGCGGCACGAGGCCGGCCTCGATCCGGGCGATCTGTCCCGCGAAGGAGGCCACGACGAAGCGCTCGTCCTGGCCGGGACCGATATGGTTGAACGGCCGCAGCACGACGAGTTTCACGCCGATGCGGGGCAGCAGGTCGCGGAGTAGCTGCTCGCCGACCCATTTCGACCGGGCGTAGGTGTTGCGCGGCAGCGGCTCGACCGCCTCGCTGAGGGCGTGGCCGGCGAGGAACGCGCTGCCGTAGACCTCGCCGGAACTGACGAAGAAGAAGGTGCAGCCCGGCACCGCCTCCACCGCGGCCACGAGGTTCATCAGGCCGTTGACGTTGACCCGCCACGTCTGGCCCGGGCCGCTCGCGGAATCCGCCACCGAGGCGAGGCCCGCCAGGTGCAGGATCGCGGTCGGCCGGAACCGCGCCACGAAGCCGCCGAGCGCGGCCTCGTCGAGGAGGTCGATCGCCGCGTAGGTGACGCCTTCCGGCAGGCGCGGCGACCGCCCCCGCCCGATCCCGGCCACGCAGTCGCCCGCCCGCGCCGTCGACCCCGCCGTCGCCCCCGCCAGGAGCGGCAGGACGTGGCCGCCCACGAAACCGGCCGCCCCGGTGACGAGGATGCGCCGCGGGACCGGGCCGCCGGACCCGTGGGAAGAGGGCGCGCTCACGGCGCGATCCGGGCGGGGAGCGTCACCTAGCCCGGGTTCCGGGTTCCCCAGCGCACGCCCATGCTGCCCTGCCCGGCCCCCGGCGAGCTGCCGGCATCGGCGCCGATCGCCGGGCCGGAGGCGGTCTTCGGCCGGTGCTGCGAGCCGGCCGCCAGGGGCTGCGACGCCAGCGTGTCGGGCACCTCGGACAGGACCTCCTCGTCGCGATCGGTGGCGAACTGGCCCGCCTTGCGGAAGGTCCAGAGATAGCCCGGCACCACCGCCTCCGCGGCGGTCGGCGTGATCCCGATCCCCTCGAAGGTCCGGCCCTCGGCCTTGGCGGCCTCCGAGACGACGTTGTCGTTCTGGAGCAGCGTGACCTGATCGCGGGTCAGCTTCAGCGAATCCGGCAGCAGGCCGAAGGTCAGCGTGTCGGCGATCTCCAGCATGCGGGCCTGGAGCTTGGCCGCCGGCACGGGCAGGTCCACGACGACCCGCTTCCGCCGGATCGTCTTCAGCATGTAGCGCACGAAATGCTCCAGCGTGCCCACCTCCGGGCCGCCGAGCTCGTAGACCTTGCCGGGCGCCAGAGTGCCGTCGACCGCGCGGGCGATCGCCTCGGCGACGTCGCCCACGAAGGCCGGCTGGAAGCGGGACTGGCCGCCGGCCAGCGGCAGGACCGGGAGCGCCCGGGCGAGGCCGGCGAAGCGGTTGAAGAAGCTGTCACCCGGCCCGAAGATCAGCGAGGGCCGGAACACCACCGCGTCCGGGCAGGCGGCGAAGACCCGCGCCTCGCCCTCCGCCTTGGTGCGCGCGTAGAGCGACGGCGAGGCCGGATCGGCGCCGATCGCCGAGACCTGGATCATCCGGGCGCCCTGGCGCGCCGCGGCGCGGGCGATCGCCTCGGCCCCGTCGACCTGCAGCCGCGCGAAGCTCTGGGAGCCGGTCTCCTGCAGGATGCCGACGAGGTTGATCAGCACGTCCGACCGCTCGGCGGCCCGGGCCACCGAGTCCGGGTAGCGCAGGTTCGCCTGGACGGCGACGATCTGGTTGACCTTCCCGAGCGGCTGCAGGAACAGCGCGAGGTCCGGCCGGCGCACCGCGACGCGGATCCGGTAGCCGCGCTTGGCCAGCGCCCGCACCACGTGCCGGCCCAGGAAGCCGGAGCCGCCGTAGATGGTCACGAGCTGGTCCTGCGGGCGCAGGGGGCCCGGGGCGGCGGCGGAATGCGTCTGCTCGCTGGTGTGCGCCGTCGCGGACGCCGTCGTGTTGTCTTGGCCGCTCATCGCCGTGGTCTCGAGCTCCTCGCGCGCCTCGGGGCGCCGTCAGGCGGCCTACTTAGCCTAACTTCGGCGCGATGGGAGCCGCCGAATGCGCCGCCGCGCCATTCCGGTGAACAGCGCGGGGCGGATGATCGCGGCCGAGGGACCGCGCGCCGGCTCGCGGGAGGCTGATCACGGGGCTGGAACGGGTGCCGCCGCCGTGCATTCTTCCCCACCATACGGCCCTGCCGAATCGCGCGGATGGGACGCGCCGGGGACTTCGATGATTGTAGGGATGCTCGTTTCCGCGGCGATCGCGGTGCTCGGTCTGCTGGTGGCGCTCGGGTACGTCGGCCACCCGATCGACGCGCAGCTCGTCAGCAACTACGGCTGGAGCATCCTGATCATCGGCGTCGCGCTGTTCGTGCTGTTCACCTGGGCCCGGTACAGCCGGACGCGCCGGCGGCGCTCCGTCTGACGCCCGGCCTCAGGCGACCTTGATTCGGCGGCGCATCTCCCGCGCCACGGCCGGGCGCGCGCTCGGCCGGCCGCTGACCGCCCGCGGGGCGCCGACGATCAGGCTCTGGCGCTCGCGCGCGATGAACGCCGTCGGCATCTCGGCCTGGAGGTCGGCCTCCATGTCGCGCAGCGCCGTGTCGGAATGGGCCGGGTGCAGGTGGATGATCCCGAGCGCCTTCACGCCGGCGTTCCGGGCGAGCTCCACGCCCTTCTGCCAGGTCGAGTGCCCCCAGCCCCGGCAGGTCGGATATTCCCCGTCGGTGAACATGCCGTCGTAGACCATCAGGTCGGCGTCGGCGACGAAGGCGGCGAGCTCCGGATCCGGCCACGGGTCGCTGTGCTCGATGTCGCTGATCAGGCACAGGCGTCGGCCGCCGTGCTCGAACCGATAGCCGACCGATCCCTGAGGATGGTTCAGCAGGATCGTGGCGACGCGCGTGCCGTCCGGGAAGGCCAGGGTCTGACCCGCCTCGAAGCCGTGGTGGTGGAAGGTGCAGCACAGCTTGTCGAGCGTAACCGGGAAGAGCGGCGGCGCGAACAGGCGGTCGAGGGTCGGCCCGGCCGATTCGCCGCCGAGGTTGCCGCAATAAGTGTTGATCACCCGGTCGGGATCGAGGACCGCCGGCTTGAAGAAGGGCAGACCCGCGGTGTGGTCGAGATGCAGGTGGCTGAACAGCAGGTCGACTTCCTGGGGCAGATCGGTCCGGTGACCCTGCCCGAGGTTGTAGATGCCCGAGCCCGCGTCGACGATGAACATGCGCTGGCCGCACCGCACCTCGATGCAGGGCGTGCTGCCGCCGAACTCGGCGTATTGCGGGCCGCTGACGGGCGTCGAGCCGCGGACGCCCCAGAAGCGCAGTGCGAGGTCCTGGTCGGCCGCCAGGATGGTCGGCTCGGAACTGTTCGACATGGCGATCACGAATCCGCGGACAGTCGGTCCCGATCACTTATGATCGAAACCCCGTCGCCGTTCCGGGAAGGTAGCTTTGAATACGGCAGGCCGACGGAGCAGGTGTACCGCTCATCCCCTGCCGTATCATGAATTGGTGTGCCGCACGCGGTCGTGATGTGCGTCCGCGCACACGCACGGGCCGCCGCGAAGGGCCTTCGCATGCTCAGAGAGGCTCCGCGGCGGCCAGGAGACCGGCCGGCGATCCGGCCAGAATCGGGCGGCCGGTCGCCGATCCGGCGAGTCCCGCGGCCAGCCAGGACGGGAGTGCGTCGCTGTACCGCGTCGGGAGCGGCGCGACCAGGGCCCCGAACGGGTCGGGCGCCCGCTCGTAGACCGGCACGAAGCCCGCCATCTGCCGCGGCGACAGGCCCGATCCGGGCGCGGCCCAGCCGGCCCAGACCGTCTCGGGCACCGGGCGATGGACGCGATGGCCCGGCACGACCACCACCTCCTGCCCGGCGAAGGCCAGGGCCTCCGGCCGGCTGATATCCCCCACCGCGCCGCCCCGGGCCGTGTAGGCCGCCCAGAAGGCGTTCTGCCCGCCGTCGGAATAGGTGGTGCGCACGGCGGGCTCGCCCGCCTCGGCGAGCGCGGCCATCCGCGCCTCCTCGACCGCCCGGCGTGTCGTGACGGCCGCCTCCACGGCGGGATCCCGGGCGGGCGCGAAGGCGTACCGGCCCGCGACGACCGAGACCTGCAGCTCCTCCCGGCTGGCCTCGAACCGGTCGGAGCCGGCCTTGAGCTCCCGCCAGAAGGCGATGTTGGGATCGGTCCGGTGGCGGGCCATGTTCTCGGCCGTCATCCGGAACGGGTAGGACTGGAACTGGAAGGCCGCCTGCCCGCCGTTCAGCGCGTCCCGGGCGATGGCGTAGATCTCGCCGACCGTGCCGTTGGTCATGGCGAAGCAGCCCATGGACGAGCAGATCCCGTGCACCATCACGGCGGAGCCGGTGCCGCCATGGGCCCGGTCGTAGGCGTTGGGATAGCCGACGTCGAAGGACAGATAGTAGTGCGAGTTCGGGTTCATCTGGCGCCGGGGCACGGCGTAGAACCCCTCCGGGGTCTGACGGTCGCCGGTCTTGCGCTTGGGCCCGAGCTGGCCGGACCAGCGGCAGATCGGGAAGGTCTTGATGTAGACGTAGCCCGCGGCGCCCTTCTTCCAGACCTCGATCTCCGATTCCTTCTTGTAGGCCCGGAACAGGACCGGCGAGGCGGCCGTCACGCCCTTCTGCGCCATCAGCGCGAGGGTCGCGGCCGGAATCGGCGCCTCGGCCTTGCCCGCCTGCGCGGCGGCCGGGCCTGCGAGGGCCAGCAGAACGAGGCCGGCGGCGAGGGGAAGCGAGGTCGACAGGGGCATGAACCGTCCGCGCTGGATCGGCCGGGATGGCTGCCAGACGGGCGCGGCCTCGCGACCTGACGGAGTATTGCGGCGGCCGTGAGGCTGCGTCCTGCCCGCCCGCCACCCCCGCGGAGGCGCCGCCTCCCCCGCGGACGGGCACCGCCGCCGGTTCCCCTCAGGCCGCGGGTTCCGGCTCCCGCTCGGCATCCGCCTGCACGGGCGCGACGACCGCGCTGTTCTCCACGGCGATCACCGCGTCGAACGGCGCGGCGCACTCGGCGAGGCCCGTCTCGGACAGGAAGACGATGAGGCCGCGCCCGGCCCGCGCCTGCCGCAGCTGGGCGAGACGCTCGCGCGCGCCCTCGGCCTTCCGCTCGTCCATCGCGACCGCCACCACGAGGATGTCGGGGTCGCGGGCGAGGCACCGGCTCAGCTCGATCGCCACCCGCTCGCGGGCGTTGATCGCGCCGTCCGCCAGCGCCCCGGTGCTGGGCTGGATCTCGACCTTGCTGTCGAGGCCGAGGCCGTAGACCGAGGCCTCGAGGCCCTCGTCGGCCAGCACCCGGCGCACCAGTTCGCGCACCCGCGGCTCGGCATTGGCCTCGCCGAGGCTGATCCGGCCGAACAGCAGGTTCTCCTCCAGGCTCGCGGCCGGATTGACCCGCGAGGGATCGTGGAAGACCACCGCGCCGGCGAGGTGGGCCGGCAGCATCCGGGCGAAGGACCGGCGCGCCTGCACGAGGCGCTCCTCGAACGGGCCGTCGATCAGGCCGAAGCGGTGGCGGGACTCGTTGTAGCGCAGCGCGAGGCCGATCAGCCGCGCGCGGTCGCGCTGGCCCGCCGGTCCCCGCCGCAGGCTCGCCGCGCCTGGCAGGCGCGCCACGAGATCCTCGAAATAGCCCCGCTCGGCCGCCTGGAACAGCGAGTAGGCGTCGAACAGGGGGTGGTCGTTGGGCAGGTCGGCGAAGATCTCCACCGTGCTGCGGGCCGCCGACAGGCCGATCTCGGTGAGCGGCCGGACCAGCCCCTCGGCCTCCAGGACCGCCCGCAGGTAGGGGTGGCGGGCGAAGCGCAGGGGCGCGAAGGTGCCGCCCACCGGCTCGCCGAACAGGATGTTCTCGCCGATGCTCGCCTGATTGTTGTAGCGGTCGGGGTCGAAGGGCTCGACTAGGCGCTCGGCGCCCTTGGCGGCCAGCGCCACCCGCATGGTGCGGCGCGCGGCGACGATCGCGGCGGCGAGCCGCGGCTGGGCGGCCGGGTCGAGCCGCCCGGTCAGCCCGCGGGCGTACACGAAGCCGTCGAGTCCGGTGAGCCGGCTGATACCGATCAGCGCGATGTCGTCGGGCGCGGTCGCCGGATCGGTGCCGTAGAGCAGGTTCTGCCGGAGGGAGCCCTCCATCAGGATCGCCTCGCCGGACGTGAAGGCGATCCGCCGGGCGCGCTCGGCGGGGTCGAAGTCGCGCAGGTCCGTGCCCGCGTAGGTGACGGCGCCGGCCGTCGGCTCGACCTGGCCGGCCAGCACCGCCGCCAGCGCGCGGGCGCCGCTGCCGCGGCTGCCCGTGATCGCCACGTGCCCCGGCATCGACACGGCCACGTCGACGCCGGTCAGGCGCTCGCCCGTGGCCGGATCGAAGGCGCCGACGCCCTCGGTGGCCAGGATCCCGGACCGGGGCAGCGGCAGGACGGCGGCGCCGCTGCGGGCGGCCCGGGCCCGCCGCCCCTCGAGGGCCGCGATGGTGCGGGCGAGGTCGCGCAGGCGCGGGCGCACGGACCTGCGGACCATCCAGAGCCGCGCGCAGATCGCCGCGAGCCAGCCGGCGAGGCCGAAGGCGCCCACGGCCGCCACGAGGGCGGCCGGATCCACCGGGGCCGCGGGCGGCTGGCCCGGTCCCGAGCGCCACAGCGCGGTGCCGGCGGCGATCGCCGGAAGGATCACCGCCAGGGCCAGGGCCGGCGCCCGGGCATAGGCCAGCCGCGCCTCGGCCCGCCCGACATTGGCGCGCATCGCGGCGACGCGGGCGGCGATCCGGCGGCGCTCGATGGCCGCCGCGCCGTGGTTGCGCACGGCGGGCAGCCGCCGGACGAGGTCGTTCAGGCTCTCCTCGGCGCGCGCGCTCGAGCGCAGCCGCAGCTCGTGCCGGTCGCGCGCGCGCTCGAGCACCAGCCCGTAGGCGAGGCCGATCGCCGCGAGGCCGATCACCGCCGCGGGGACCAGCCGGGGCGCGGCGAGCGCCGCGAAGCCGAGGGCCAGGATCAGGGCCGCGATGGTCATCGCCGGCAGGACGATGCCGGCGGCCAGCAGGCGGTCGGCCCGGGCCAGCACCTCGCCGACGATCCGGGTGAGGCCGCGCGCCTCGTCCCGGGCGCCCGCGGGCGCGTCCAGGATCGCCTGCAACACGCCCTCGCGGACGGCGTCCCCGGCCCTGTTCTGCGCCTTGAAGCACAGGCGCGCCACGAACCAGCCGACCCCCGCCAGCGCCAGCGCGCAGACCGCGATGCACAGGAAGGCCGTGAGTTCGAGTTCGGCGGGGCGCATCGGGATGCCGGGGACGAGCACCAGTTCGCGGCCCGGGAGTTGCGCCGCCACGCGCAGGAACGGGAGAACCGGCGCCTCGTCGCGCGGCAGGACCGCGATCAGGTCGCGCAGGCACAGGAGCGCGAGCGCGCAGAGCGGCGCGCCGACCCCGACCGCGAGGGCCGCCGCGACGGTGTGCTGAGGCCGCGCGGCGCGCCACGTCAGGAGGAGAGGATCGGATTCCATGCGTCTCCGGACAGCATCGGGCGGGTCCGCCACCGTCCGCGGCATAGGCCTTCGGGGCCGCGGCGGAAAGGGCGGGCGGCGCGGCCCGGCCCCGTGCGACATGTCGGCAGAACTGATCCAAGTTCTAGCCCTGGAATGGAAGCGCTCTAGGTTGGATTCCGTGCGCGGCGCGACCCTGGAGGCTGCCGCGAGGCCCGGTCGCCGCGTCCGCCCGGGCCGCGTCGCGCGGGCGTGCCGGCGCAGCCGATCTCGGGCGGGACCAGAGGATGGGGTGACGCGTGCGGCGAGGGGCTGAGCAGACCGAAGGGCCCGGGACCGCCTGATGGCGCAGCTGTTCACCCCGGGCGCCGACGCGCTCTACCGCCTCGCGCTGATGACCGGCGTGGCCTGCCTGGTGGGCGTCCCGGTCCTGGCGGCCGGGATCGTGCGCTCGAACTACGTCACGGGCGTCGGGATCGCGCCGGCCCAGCCGCTGCCGTTCAGCCACAAGCACCATTCCGGCGAGCTCGGCATCCAGTGCCGCTACTGCCACACCACGGTCGACCGGGAGGCCACCGCCGGCATCCCGCCGACGCACACCTGCATGACCTGCCACTCGCAGATCTGGACCGGCTCCGAGATGCTCAAGCCGGTGCGCGACAGCTACGCGCAGGACAAGCCGCTGGAATGGAAGCGGCTGAACAAGCTGCCGCAATACGTCTACTACAACCACTCCGTCCACGTGACGAAGGGGATCGGCTGCTCGACCTGCCACGGCGACGTCACGTCGATGCAGATGACCTACCGGGCCAACGCCTTCGAGATGCAGTTCTGCCTCGATTGCCACCGGGCCCCGGAGAAGTACGTCCGCACGCCGGATCAGGTCTGGAACATGACCTGGAAGCCGCCGGCCGATCAGGCGAGTCTGGGCCCGAAGCTCGTGGCCCAGTACCATATCCGCGGCGGGGAGCGGCTGACCGAATGCGGGATCTGCCACCGATGACCGGCGCCCCCGACATCGCGGCCCTGCGCGAAAAACTCGCCGGCGGCGACGGACCGCGCTTCTGGCGCAGCCTCGACGCCGTGGCCGACAGCCCCGAGTTCCGCGCCTACCTGGCGGCCGAGTTCCCGTCGGCGTCCCGGCTCGCCGCTGCCCCGGAGCGGCGCGGCTTCCTGAAGCTCATGGCCGCCTCCTTCGCGCTGGGCGGCCTCACGGCCTGCGGCGGGGGCAGCGGCCGCGACTACGAGGTGCCCTACGTCAACCAGCCCGAGCGGATCGTGCCCGGCACGGACCTGTCCTACGCCTCCTCGGCGGTGTTCGACGGCTTCGGCAACGGCATCCTGGTCACCACCCGCAACGGCCGCCCCCTGAAGATCGAGGGCAACCCCGAGCATCCCTGGAGCCGCGGCGGCACCGACGTGCTGGCCCAGGCCTCGGTCCTCGGGCTCTACGACCCGTTCCGCTCCCAGGCGGTGCAGCATCTCGGCCGGCCGAGCTCCTGGCCGGCGTTCCGGGCGGATCTCCAGGCGCGGATGCCGGGCTGGCGCGAGAGCCGGGGCGAGGGCCTCGCCCTGCTCACCGGCCCGGTGACGTCGCCCGGCGTGGCGGCCCAGATCGCGCGGCTGCGGGCCGCCTACCCGGCTCTGCGCTGGTACGCCGGCGCCGGGGCCGGCCGCGGCGGGATCTACGAGGGCGCCCGCCAGGCCTACGGCCGGCCGCTGGAGACCATCCCGGATTTCGGCCGCGCCCGCACCATCGTGGCGCTGGACGGCGATTTCCTGGACCTCGGGCCCGGCCAGGTCGGCCTGGCGCGGCGCTGGAGCGAGGCGCGGCGCGCGGCCTACGCGGAGGGGCGCCTCCTCACCCTCCACGCGGCGGCGCCGACGCCGACGCTGACCAGCGCCAAAGCGGATTACGGACTCGCGGTCCCGGCCGGCCGGCTGGAGAATCTCGCCCGGGACCTCCTCGCCCTGGCCGCCGGCGGCGCGGCGCCGGCGGGCGACGACCCCGTCGCGCGCTGGACGCAGGGTGCCGGCACGGCGCTCGCCGAGGCCCGGGGAAGCGGCATCGTCACCGCCGGCCTGACCGCGAGCCCGGAACTGCACACGCTGGTCCACCGCCTCAACGGCGCCCTCGGCAACACCGGGGCGACCCTGGTCCACACCGCGCCCGCGGAGGAGACCGGCGCCGGGACCCTGGCAGAGCTCGCGGAGGCCATGGATCAGGGTGCCGTCAAGGCGCTCGTCGTGCTCGGCGCCAACCCGGTCTACGAGGCGCCGGGCGCCCTCGATTTCGCCGCCCGGATGGCGCGCGTCCCGCTCAAGATCCACGCGGGGCTCTACTACGACGAGACCGGCGCGCACGCCGACTGGCACCTGCCCGCCGCCCACCCGCTGGAATCCTGGGGCGACATCCGGTCCCTCGACGGGACCGTGGGGCTGATCCAGCCGACCGTCGCGCCCCTCTACAACGGTCGGACGCCCTCGGAGATTCTGGCCTTCCTGGCCGGCGGCGAGGGTGGGGAGAGCGGCCAGGACGCCCTCGACCTCCTCAAGGCGGGCGCGCGCAGCGCCGGCGAGGACGACGCGGCCTTCGAGGCCCGCTTCACCGAGGCCCTGCGCCTCGGCTTCTGGGCGGGCAGCGCGCGCCCGGCCGAGACCGTCGCGCTGACGCAGGCGGCGGCCCCCGCGGCCGCCCCATCCCCCGCGTCCGCCGGCGAGGTCGAGGTGCTGTTCCGGCCCGATCCGACGATCTGGGACGGCACCCACGCCGACCTCGCGTGGCTGCAGGAACTCCCGAAGCCGCTGACCAAGGTGGTCTGGGAGAACGTGGTCGCGGTGAGCCCGCGCCTCGCCGAGCGCGCAGGGATCGCGACGGGCGACATCCTGCGGGTCGAGGCCGGCGGCCGCGCGGTCGAGGGGCCGGCCTGGATCCTGCCCGGCCAGGCCGACGACACCGTCACCCTCACCCTGGGCTACGGCCGCGACGTGCCGGACCACCTCGCCCGCGGCCTCGGCTACGATTCCGCGCCCCTGCGCCCGGCCGGTTCGACCTGGCGCCTCGCCGGCGCCCGGCTGACGAAGACCGGCCGCGTGCGCAAGCCGGTCACTACTCAGCATCTCGGCACGATGGAGGGGCAGGACCTCGTGCGCGTCCAGGCGCTCGGCGCCGCGCCCGCGGGCGACCCGAAGGGTACGCCGACCCCCGCCTCGTTCTACCCGCCCCCGGAGAGCCAGGACCGCTGGGTCGCCGCGCAGTGGGGCATGGCCATCGACCTCGACGCCTGCATCGGCTGCAACGCCTGCGTCACCGCCTGCCAGGCGGAGAACAACATCCCCGTGGTCGGGCGCGAGGAGGTCGCGCTCGGCCGCTGGATGGGCTGGCTGCGGGTCGACCGCTACTACGCGGGCGGCCTCGACGCGCCGACCACGCATTTCCAGCCGGTGCCCTGCATGCATTGCGAGCAGGCGCCCTGCGAGCTCGGCTGCCCCGTCGAGGCGACGCTCCACGACAGCGAGGGCCTGAACCTGCAGGTCTACAACCGCTGCGTCGGCACCCGGACCTGCCAGAGCTACTGCCCCTACAAGGTCCGGCGCTTCAACTACCGCGACTATACCGGCGGCACGACCCCGGTGGAGCAGCAGCAGCGCAACCCCGAGGTCACGGTCCGGTCCCGCGGCGTGATGGAGAAGTGCACCTACTGCATCCAGCGGATCACGGCGGCGCGGATCACCTCGGCCAAGGACGCCCACGCGCCGATCCCCGACGGGAGCGTCGAGACCGCCTGCCAGGGCGCCTGCCCGACCCGGGCGATCACCTTCGGCAACGTTGCCGACCCGGGGAGCCAGGTCTCGGCCGCCCGCCGGGACACGCGGGAATACGCGCTCCTCGGGCATCTCAACACGCGGCCGCGCACCACTTACCTCGCCGGGCTCGCCCCGGCCGCCGATCCCAACGGACGGGAGGGCTGAGCATGTCCGGCGCCCTGATCCGGCCCGACGCGACCCTCGAGGACATCGGCGGCGCGGTCGCGGAGATCCCGCTGACGCATCCCGGTAACCGCCGCTGGTGGATCGCCTTCGCGGGGGCGGCCTCGCTGCTCGGCCTGTTCGTCCTCACCCTCGGCTACCTGCTCTACGCCGGCCCCGGCATCTGGGCGAACAACAACGCCGTCGTCTGGGCGCTGGACATCGCGAGCTACGACTGGTGGATCGGCGTCGCCTCCGGCAGCCTGCTGGTCTCGGCGATCCTGCTCCTGCTCGGCGCGGAGTGGCGCGGGGCGGTGAACCGCGTCGCCGAGACCCTGGCGCTGCTCGCCACCGCGGCCGCCGGCCTCTACCCGATCATCCATCTCGGGCGGCCCTGGTTCTTCTTCTGGAACCTGCCCTACCCCAACACCTACGATCTCTGGCCGCAGTTCCGCTCGCCGCTCCTGTGGGACGCGATCGACATCGTGTCGTTCCTGGTGATCTGCGTCAGCCTCTGGTTCATCGGCCTGCTGCCGGACCTCGCGACGCTGCGCGACCGGGCCCACGTCGAGGCGCTCCGCCAGTTCGACGCGAAGGCGCCGACCCGCAAGCTCGCCCTCCTGCGCGCGCAGGTCTACGGCATCCTCGCCTCGGGCTGGCGCGGCTCGGCGGCCCACTGGCAGATCTGGGTCCAGGCCTACCGGACGGTGGCGCTCCTCGGCGTGCTGCTGGTGGTCTCGGTCCAGACCGGGGCCTCGGTCATGCTGGCGGGCTCGCTGATGCCCGGCTGGCACAGCACGCTGCTGCCGGTGAGCTTCCTGGTCAACGCGGTCTATTCGGGCGTCGGCGTCACGGCGGTGACCGTGATGCTGATCCGCCTCGTCTACGGCCTCGACGCCCTGGTGACGGACCGCCATCTCGACGTCCTCGGGCGGCTGCTGCTCTGCCTCGGCTGCGCCAGCGCCTACTGCTACGCGGCCGAGTACTTCGACACCTTCCTCAACGGCGACGCCGAGGGGCGCGGCGTCCTGGTCCGGCGCATGACCGGCGACCACGCCCTGGTGTCCTGGACGGCGGTCCTGTGCCTCGTCCTGCCCGCGCAGATCCTGTGGTCGGCCCGCGCCCGCACGGCGCCGCCGGCGATCGCGGCGGTGGGGCTCCTCGTGGCGATCGGTGCCTACGCCGACCACGTCATGGTCCTGGTCGTCACCCTGACGCAGGACTTCCTGCCCTCCTCGAGGCTGCCCTACACGTCCGACATCTGGGGCATCGCCACCTTCGCGGGCTCGATCGGGCTGTTCCTGACCCTGCTGCTCCTGTTCCTGCGCTACCTGCCGGCCGTCTCGATCGTCGAGAGCCGCCGCCTCGCCCTGACGGCGTCGCCGGCCGCGCAGGAGGCCGCCCGCGCGGCCGCGTCCGGGGCCACGGGTCGCCCCGAGGAGAACCCGGTCACCGCGCCCCTGTGGGGCGTGTCCGCGACCTTCGCGAGCCAGGGCGACCTCGCTGCCGCCCTCCAGGCGGTCTCCGGGATCGGCCCGGACCACGTCCATCTCGACGGGCACGGACCGGTGCCGATGCCCCGCACCCTGCGGCCCCTGGGCCTGGAGGGGCGCTCGATCCTGCCCTACGCCCTGGCAGGCGCCCTGTTCGGCGGCTTCGGCTTCTTCGCGCTGTGCATCTACGCCACGGCCTACGACTACGTGTTCCTGATCGGCGGCCGCCCGCGCCTGTCCTGGCCGTCCTTCGTGGTCCCGAGCGTCTCCTTCGCGATGATGGCCGGCTGCGTGGCGATCCACCTCGCGCTCCTCGTGCTCAACCGCCTGCCGCGCCTGAACCACCCGGCCTTCAACATCCCGGGCTTCCTGCGCGCCTCGGAGGACCGGTTCTTCCTCTCCGCCGAGGCGCGGGGCGACCGGTTCGACGCGGCGCGGATGGAGCGGCGGCTCGCCTCCCTGCCGGCCGAGGCCGGGCGCCCCCTCGAGATCCGGCGGATCCCGCGATGAGGCGCGTCGTCCGCCGCACCGCCCGCCGCGCCGGGCCGCGCGCCCTCCTCGCCTGCCTGGCCCTCGCGCCGCTCGCCGCCTGCGGCGAGGCCGACATGGCCGATCAGGCCCGGGCCAAGACCTGGGACAAGAACCCGTTCTTCCCCCGCGAGATCACGATGCGCCAGCCGGTGGCCGGCACCGTGCCGCGGATCGATCCGGCCCGCGCGGCGCCGCAGCCGCAGGCGATCAGCCGGGCGCTCCTCGACCAGGGCCGCGAGCGCTACGGCGTGTTCTGCACCCCCTGCCACGGGCAGGACGGCCGCGGCGCCGGGATGATCGTGGCCCGGGGCTTCCCGTCCGCCGGCGACCTCACCGCCGGGCCGGTGCGCGCGGCTTCCGCGTCCGACCTGTACGACGCCATCTCGAACGGCCGGAAGGCGATGTTCGGCATGGCCCAGATGATCCCCTCGGCCGACCGCTGGGCGATCGTCGCCTACGTCCGCGCCCTCCAGCTCAGCCAGGACACCCCGGTGGCGAGCCTGCCCGAGGCGGATCGCGCGCGGCTGGAGGCGACGCGGTGAGGCGCCCCGCCCTGCTCGGCCTCGCCGGCCTCGTCCTCCTGGCCGTCTGCCTGATCGCGGGCGGCTGGCGCGGAGCCGCGGCCTCGTATCTCGCGGCGTGGCTGGTCCTCCTCGCTCTGCCGGTCGGCGCCCTGCCGGTGGTCATCGTGGCCGAGCGCTTCGGCAAGCGGGTCCGCGAGCGCGGCGGCATCGAGATGCTGGCGGGCCTGCGCCGGCTGACGGCTCTGATGCCGGTCGCGGCCGTGCTGGCGCTGCCGCTGCTGGCCGCCGCGCCGCTGCTCTATCCCTGGGTGAGCGCCCCGGCGCGCACGCCGCTGGCCGCCCTGTGGTTCACGGTGCCGTTCTTCGCGGTCCGAGTCATCGCCTACCTCGCGGCCTGGACCTGGCTGGCGCTGCGCTTCGCCAGACCGTTCGACGCGCCCGGCGAGGGGCGGACCGTGCCGGCGGTGGGGCTGCACGCGGTCATCGGCACGCTGTTCGTCACCGACGTCGTCGCCTCCCTGGATCCGCGGCTCGACTCCACCCTCCTGGGTCTCCTGGTGATGACGGCGTGGAGCGGCCTCGCCTTCGCGGCGGCGATCCTGCTGGCCTGGGAGGAGCCGGAGCCCGTGGGGCGCGGCCGCACGGCCCCCGGCCGGGGCCGGCTCGTCCCCCTCGTCGTGCTCCTCGGCCTCTGGGCCTACATGCACTTCGTGCAGTTCCTGATCGTCTGGTCGGCCAACCTGCCGCCCGAGGTGGCGTGGTACCTCGCCCGCGGCGGCTGGGTCGGGCGGGCACTGGCGATCGTGGCCGGCGCGGTCGTGGTCCTGGCCGGGCTCGCGACCCTGCGGCCGGGCCGCCCGACCACCCGGATCCTGGCCGGCGCGGCGCTCGCCGTCCACGCCCTGGAGATGTTCTGGCTGGTCACCCCGGCGGTGCGCGACCGCTTCGTCCTCCGGCCGAGCGACGTGCTGGCCGCCGGCGCCGTGGCCTGCCTCGCGGCCGCGCTGCGCCCGCTGATGCGTCCGCGCGCAGACCGCGCGGCCGCGACCGCCCGCCGCGCCGGGAGGCCGGCATGAGCGCGGACGGACCCACCGGCCTGATCCCGGCGATCCTCGCGGGGCTGACCCTGCGCGGCAGCGGCCTCCTGAACGGGCGGCCGCCGCGCCCGGCGGCCAACACCCAGCGCCATCCCGACGATCCCGGGCACGAGACGCGCGACGTCAACGTCCGCAACACCGTGCTGGTGATGGCGGGCCTCGCGCTCGCGGCGCTGGCGGTCGTCGGCGCGATGGTCTGGCTGATGGGCACCTTCGCGGCGAGCCAGCGCCGGGCGCTGCCCGCCCTGACGCCGCAGCAGACGACTCGGCTGGCGCCGCCGCCGCCGAACCTGCAGGCCGACCCCTACGCCGACCTGGACCGCGAGCGGGCCGAGACCGCGGCGCGCCTCTCCGGCTACGGCTACCGGGATGAGGCCCGCACTCGCGCCCGCATCCCGATCGGGCGCGCCATGGACCTGACCGTCGGCCGCTCCCTCGAACCGGCGGAGCCCGCTGCGCGATGACGCCGAGCCACGACTCCCTCCAGCTCTGGCCCGCCGCGGTCTCCGCCACGGCGATCGAGACCGATTGGCTGATCCTGGCCTTCACGGTGCTGACGCTGCTGCTGACCGTGCCGGTCTTCGTGGCGATCACCTACTTCGCCCTGCGCTACCGCGAGGGCTCCGAGGCGGACCGGAGCCCCTCGGGCATCCGGTCGAACCTCATCGAGATCAGCTGGATGCTGATCCCGTTCCTGCTGACGCTGATCTTCTTCGTCTGGGGCGCCCGGCTGTTCGTCGAGTCGAAGAACCCGCCCCCCGACGCCATGGTGGTCGAGGTGATCGGCCGGCAGTGGATGTGGAAGTTCCAGCACCCGACGGGCCAGTCCGAGATCAACAACCTGCACCTGCCGATCGGCCAGCCGATCCGGCTGCACATCATCAGCCAGGACGTGATCCACGCCCTCTACCTGCCGGCCGTGCGGATGCAGGTGGCGGCCCTGCCCGACCGCTACACCGACCTGTGGTTCAAGGCCGAGAAGACCGGCACCTACCATCTCTACTGCTCGGAATATTGCGGCACCGACCATTCCGTGATGGGCGGCGAGGTCACCTTCATGAATCCCGGCGACTACCAGGACTGGCTGACCCACGCCGGCGCGCAGCAGGGCAAGGTCGCGGCGGGCCGGGCGCTCTACGAGGCCTATGGCTGCGCCGGCTGCCACGACCCCGGTTCGTCCGTGAAGGCGCCGAGCCTCGCGGGCCTCTACGGCAGCCAAGTCAAGCTCGCGGACGGGCGCACCGTCACCGCCGACGACGCGTGGCTGCGCGAGAAGATCCTGAACCCGAACGGCGACCGGCTCGCCGGCGGTGGCAAGCAGGTGATGCCGAGCTTCGCCGGCCGGATCCCGGCGGACGAGCTCGGCACGCTGATCGATTTCCTGAAATCCTACGCGGGTCCGGCCTCCGGCAAGGCCGCGGACGCGGCGCTGCCGGGAGCGACACGATGAGCGCATCGGGCAGCGTCGGCGGCACCGCCCGCCGGGAACCCCACGCCCCGGAATCCACGATCGGGCGAAAATCCGACTACCTGCACGCGGAATCGACCCTGCGCTCGTGGTTCCTCACCACCGATCACAAGCGCATCGCGATCCTCTACCTCGCCTCGATCACCGGCTTCTTCGTGATCGGGGCCCTGGCGGCCGGCGTAGTGCGCCTGGCGCTCGTCGTGCCGAACGGCGCGATCATGACCAACGACACCTACAACAAGGCCTTCACCATCCACGGGGTGGTGATGGTCTGGTTCTTCCTGATCCCGTCGATCCCCGCGACCTTCGGCAACTTCCTGATCCCGCTGATGATCGGGGCCAAGGACCTCGCCTTCCCGAAGCTCAACCTGACGAGCTGGTACGTGTTCATGGCCGGCGCCCTGTTCACCCTGGTCTCGGTGGTGCTCGGCGGCGTCGACACCGGCTGGACCTTCTACGCGCCGCTCTCCACCGCCTTCTCGAACACCTGGGTGCTGCCGGCGCTGATCGGCGTCACGATCGTGGGCTTCTCGTCGATCCTGACCGGGCTCAATTTCGTGGTCACGATCCACACCATGCGGGCGCCCGGCATGACGTGGTTCAAGCTGCCGATCTTCGTCTGGTCGCACTACGCCACGAGCCTGATCTTCCTGCTGGCCACCCCCGTCATCACCACCGCGCTGATCCTGCTGATCGCGGAGCGCGCCTTCCACATCGGCGTTTTCGACCCGGCCTACGGCGGCGACCCGGTGCTGTTCCAGCACCTGTTCTGGTTCTACTCGCACCCGGCCGTCTACATCATGGTCCTGCCCGGCATGGGGGTGATCTCCGAGATCGTCCCGGCCTTCGCGCAGAAGAAGCTGTTCGGCTACCGCTTCGTCGCCTACGCCTCGATCGGGCTGGCCTCGGTGACCTTCTTCGTGTGGGGCCACCACATGTTCGTCAACGGCCAGAGCGACCTGGCCTCGCTGGTGTTCTCCGCCCTGTCCTTCGCGGTGGCGGTGCCCTCCGCCGTGAAGGTCTACAACTGGACGGCCACGATCCATAAGGGGGCGCTCCGGCTCGACACGCCGATGCTCTACGCGATGGGCTATATCGGCCTGTTCGTGCTCGGCGGGCTCACCGGCCTCTACCTCGCGACGCTCGCCATCAACCAGCACATCCACGCGACCTACTTCGTGGTCGCGCATTTCCACTACATCATGGTCGGCGGCACGGTGCTGGCCTTCCTCGGCGGGCTGCACTTCTGGTGGCCGAAATTCACCGGCCGGATGTACAGCGAGCCCTGGGGGCGGGTCTCGGCGCTGCTGATCTTCCTCGGCTTCAACGTGACCTTCTTCCCGCAGTTCATCCTCGGCTATCTGGGGATGCCGCGGCGCTACGCGACCTACCCGGCCGAGTTCCAGCTCCTGAACGTCCTGTCCTCGGCCGGCGCCACGATCCTGGCGGCGGGCTACCTCTTCCCGATGCTCTACCTCGTCTATTCCCTCTGGTTCGGGCGGAAGGCGCCCGCCAACCCGTGGAACGCGAAGGGGCTCGAGTGGGAGACGTCGTCCCCGCCGCCGACGCACAATTTCCTGTCCCCGCCGGAGGTGCCGCGCATCCCCTACGACTACCCGATCCAGGCCCAGGAAGCCCGGGACCAGCACGGATGAGCGAGCCCCTCGCCGACGGCGTCGGGGTCGCCCGCGCCCACCATTTCGAGAGCGTGGCGCAGCAGCGCGAGGCGGCGACGCTCGGCATCTGGGCGTGGCTGATCACCGAGCTCCTGCTGTTCGCGGCCCTGTTCCTGGTGGCGCTGATCACCCGGATCCAGCACCCCGAGGCGACGGTCGCGGCGGCCAAGCACCTGAAGTTCTGGATCGGGGCCACCAACACCGTGGTGCTGATCTGCTCCAGCCTGACCATGTCGATGGCGATCGAGTTCTCGCGCATGGGCTGGCAGCGCGCCATGGTCCGGGCGATGCTGGCGACCGCGGCTTTGGGCGGCCTGTTCCTCGTGCTCAAGGGCTACGAGTACTACGCCGACTGGGCCGAGCACATGATGCCGTTCCTCAGCGACAGGCCCTTCGCCCTCGCCGAGACGCCGGCGGCGCGGCTGTTCGTGAACCTCTACTACGTCGCGACGCTGCTCCACGCGCTGCACCTGTTCACCGGCATCGCGCTCCTGCTCGGCATGACGTGGATGGCCGCCAGGGCCGGGTTCCTCGCCCGGCACCAGAACTGGATCGAGGTCTACGGCCTGTACTGGCACTTCATCGATCTGGTCTGGATCCTCGCCTTCCCGATCCTCTACGTGGTGAACCGGTAGGATGTGGAACCCCCTCGCGACCCTGAGCGCCGACGACCGCGCCCTGCTCCGGAAGCGCCTGCGCACGCCCATCCTCACCTTCCTGGCGCTGCTCGCCCTGCTCGCCGTCAACGTGACGCTGGGCGCCACCCTCCCCTTCGCGCAGGTCTGGATCGTAGAGCTCGCGGTCGTCGCCGTGATGGTGGCGCTGATCCTCCTCGTCTCCATGGAGGTGATCCACGAGCCGCCGCTGATCCGGCTGTTCTCGGGGCTCGGCTTCTTCTGGGTCGCCATCATGGTCGGCATGACGCTGACCGACTATCTCGCCCGCTGACCCGCGCGAAAGCCGTTGTCGGAACGGCCGAACGCTCCTAAACGGGGCCGCTTCCCCGCATGGCCCGGCTGAAAGACGATGTGCGAACTGCTCGGCATGAGCGCCAACGTGCCGACCGACATCCGCTTCTCCTTCGCGGGCCTCGCCCGGCGCGGCGGCGAGACCGGGCCGCACGCCGACGGCTGGGGTATCAGCTTCTACGACGGCCGCACCTGTCGCAGCTTCCACGAGCCGGAGCCCAGCGCCCGCTCGCAGCTCGCCCGGCTCCTGCGCGACATGCCGATCAAGAGCCGGATCGTGGTCGCCCATGTCCGCAAGGCCAATCGCGGCCGGGTCAGCCTGGAGAACACCCACCCGTTCTCCCGGGAGTTGTGGGGCCGCCGCTGGACCTTCGCGCATAACGGTCAGCTCAAGGGCGTGAAGCGGCTGCCGCTGGGCGGCTTCATGCCGATCGGTTCCACCGACAGCGAGCACGCCTTCTGCTGGATGCTCGGCCGTCTCCAGGCCCGGTTCCGCGCCCTGCCCCGCCCCGAGACCCTCGACCGGGCGGTGGCCGACCTCGCGGGCGAGCTGCACGCGCTCGGCGTGTTCAACATGCTGCTCACCGACAGCCGCACCCTCTACGCCCATTGCGGCAAGCGCCTCTGCTATCTCACCCGCTGCGCGCCCTTCGGGAAGGCCACCCTGATCGACGAGGACTGGCAGGTGGATTTCGCCAAGGAGACCACCGAGCACGACGTGGTGACGGTCATCGCCACGCAGGCGCTGACCCGGGACGAGTGCTGGACCGATCTCGCCCGCGGCGACGTCCTGACCCTGCGCGACGGAGCGATCCGGCTGTTGAGACCGGCCAACTTAGCTTAAGTGTGTTTTGCCCGAGGGTGCATGGCCGCGGCCGATGCGCTAGAATCCCGGTAACAGGAGCGCATCGGCCGGACCTCACTACCGGTTCGAGCCGGCAAGCGCTCCGCCTCGACCCGCTCGGGACCACAGGTCGAGCCACGATGAGTTGACGAGCGCGATACGCATGACCCGCGACGACACCGACACCGTCCTGTCCCAGGAGGACGGGACTCGGGATGGCCGCCCGAACCTGGCGCCCGGCATCCGCACGCATCTCGGGGAGCACCTGCGCACGGTCTACGACCGGATCGGCGAGGAGACGCTGCCGTCCCGCTTCGCCGAGCTGATCGAGAAGCTCGAGGCGGCGCTGCGCGCCCGGGGCGAGGCGATCGAGCCCGAATTCCGCAACGGCCTGCTCGCGGCCGTGCCGTCGCTGCGCGCCTTCGCGCTGTCGCTGACCTCGAACCCGGCCCGCTCGGACGACCTCGTCCAGGACACCCTGCTGAAGGGCTGGCAGCACCGCGCCCGCTTCCAGCCGGGGACGAACCTGAACGCGTGGCTGTTCACGATCCTGCGCAACATCTTCTACTCGGACCATCGCAAGCGGGTCCGCGAGGTCGAGGACCAGGACGGGTCCTACGCGGCCCGGCTCGCCACCGCGCCGCACCAGGGCGACAGGCTCGACGTCGAGGACCTGCAGTCGGCGCTCGCCAAGCTGCCGCCGGACCAGCGTGAGGCGCTGGTGCTGGTCGGCGCCGAGGGCGTCTCCTACGAGGAGGCCGCGACGATCATGGGCTGCAAGGTCGGCACCGTGAAGAGCCGCGTCAGCCGCGCCCGCGGCCGCCTCGCGGAGCTTCTGGGCTACGACGAGGAGGATCTCGGCTCCGACCGGTTCATCCAGTCGGCGATGCCCAAGGACGCGTAGGCGCCCAGGCCGCCGCGGGCCGGCGCTCCACAAAAAAAGATGCATCCGATTCCGGGGATCGGGCGTTACCGGCCCGAGCTTCGCTGCGCCCGCGCGGCGAAACACCACGGAACGGAGACGCACCGCATGACCTTCAAGACCCTCATCGCCGCCTCGGCCCTCGCCCTCTCGCTGCCGCTGGCCGCCCAGGCCCAGGGCACCATCCCGGGCGCGGAGCGCGGCGCGGCCGCGGGTGCGGACGCGGCCGGCCCGATCGGCGGCATCGTCGGCGGCGCGGTCGGCGCGGCCACCGGCACGGTGGGCGGCATCCTCGGCGTCGACATGGCCCCGCGCTTCCGCAGCTACGTCCGCGAGCGCAACGTCCGCTCGTACGACTACGACGGCCGCGTCGCCGTCGGCACGACCCTGCCGAACTCGGGCGTGACCTACTACGACGTCCCGAGCGAGTACCGCGTGCAGCCGGGCTACCGCTACACCGTGGTGAACGATCGCCCGGTGCTGGTCGACCGCGGTCACCGCATCGTCGAGGTCATCGACTAAGACCCTGGGCCGGTCTCATGCCGGCCCGAACGCCCCCGGAGCTTGGCTCCGGGGGCAGTCCCGCAGACGCGGCCGCCGGCGCAACGCTTCATCCGTCCGGCCGTTGACGACGGTTCGACCCGTGAGGCGATCATGAGCGACACTCCCACCGATCCGAAATCCACGCTCCCCGAGCCGGTGCGCGATCATCTCGGCCAGCAACTGCGCAGCGTGCTGCCGGTCGGTCCCGACAAGCCGCGTTTCCTCGGCGACGATCCGGTGCCGGACGCGTTCGAGCCGCAGATCCGCAGGCTCGAGACCCGCCTGAAGACCCACGAGGAGGGCACCGGCGCCGTCGGGCAGGCCCTCGACCAGATCCTCGACGCCTTCGGGGTGAAGCCGTCGGACGACGACACGCGCGCGGGCTGAGCCGTCAGACGCGCGGCTTCGTCGCCAGCAGGTCGCGGATCTCGGAGAGCAGCTTCACGTCGGCCGGCACCTCGTCGGGCTTCTTGACCTCGGCGTGCTGCAGACGATTCATCGCCCGGATCACCAGGAACAGCACGAAGGCGACGATGGCGAAGTTGAGCGTCAGCGTCAGGAACTGGCCGTAGCCGAGGACGGCGCCCTGCTTCTTCGCGTCCACGTAGGGCAGGCCGGCCTGCACCTTGGACGAGAGCGGGATGTAGTAGTTCGAGAAATCGAGCCCGCCCGTGATCGCGCCGATCACCGGCATGAAAATGTCCTGCACGGCCGAATTGACGATGGCCCCGAAGGCCGCGCCGATGATCACGCCGACCGCGAGATCGACCACGTTCCCGCGCAGCGCGAACTTCTTGAATTCCTCGAGCATCTCCGAGATCCCCTCCGCGAACGCTGCCAAGGTAGGGGAGAATCCCGCGGCGGCCAGCGCCCGGTCCGGCTAGACGGCCGGCGGCCGCGCCTCCGCGCCGCTCTCGGGCTGCGCGTCCGCCCCGGCCGCCGGCCGTTCCCCGGCCGGGAGCGCCGGCTCCGCCTTGAGCCGCCGGCGATACTGGGCGGCGACGACCGGGATGGTCAGCAGGTAGCCGCCGCTCACCGCCACCAGCGCTTCGAACGGGTAACTGATCAGGATGCCGAAGGCCGCGACGCCGAACAGGAAGATCGGCAGGACGAGGCTGCGCGGTACCCGCTTGCCCATGGTCTTGCCCGAGTAGGTCGGGACCGTGGAGACCACCAAGAGGGCGATGCACAGCACGTAGATCAGGACCGCCGGCGCGGCCCAGGTCTCGATGCCGAAGCCTAGGAAGTGCAAGTAGAGCGGCAGCATCGCGGTGAGCGCCCCCGCCGGGGCCGGCATGCCGACGAAGAAGTCCTTCTTCCATTCCGGCCGGTTCGGGTCGTCCAGCATCGCGTTGAAGCGGGCGAGGCGCAGCGCCATGGCGATGGCGAAGATCAGCGCCACGATCCAGCCCACCGACTTCAGGTGGAACAGCACGAAGCCGTAGAGGATCAGGGCCGGGGCGCAGCCGAAATTCACGAAGTCGGCGAGCGAATCGAGCTCGGCGCCGAAGCGCGACGTGCCCTTGAGCAGCCGCGCCACCCGCCCGTCGATGCCGTCCAGCACGCCCGCCACCACCACGGCGATGACCGCGGGCTCGAACTTGCCCTCGAAGGCGAGCCGGATCGCGGTCAGCCCGAGGCAGAGCGCCATCAGGGTGATCATGTTGGGCGCGATCATCCGGAACGGCACCGGCTTGAACCGGCGCGGCCGCGGCTCGTTCGGATCGGGCGCGAAGGGCGGGAAGAGATCGTCCATGGCCGCCTCAGATCCGCTTGAACAGCCGCTCCGGGCCGCCGCCGAGATCGGCCAGCACCGTCTCGCCGGCCACCGCCTTCTGGCCGAGGCCGACCAGCACGGTCGAGCCGGCCGGCAGGTACACGTCCACCCGCGAGCCGAAGCGGATCAGGCCGAACCGCTCGCCGACGCCGAGCACGTCGCCCGCCGCGACGAAGCCGACGATGCGCCGCGCCACGAGCCCGGCGATCTGCACCACGCCGACCCGCTTCGGCTGGCCGGCATGGGTCGTCTCGATGACCATGCCGTTGCGCTCGTTGTCGTCGCTGGCCTTGTCGAGCTCGGCGTTGAGGAACAGGCCCGGCGTGTAGTGGATCTGGCCGATCCGGCCCGCCACCGGCACCCGGTTCACGTGGCAGTCGAACACGTTCATGAATACCGAGACGCGCAGGGTCGGCACCTGCGGCAGGTCGAGCTCGGGCGGCGGCAGGACGGTGGCGATGAGGTTCACGCGGCCGTCGGCGGGCGAGATCACGAGCCCGTCCGCCACCGGGGTGACGCGCTCCGGATCGCGGAAGAAGTAGCAAACCCAGAGGGTGAGGATCAGGAAGATCCAGCCGAAGAACTGGGAGAAGTAGCCGGCCAGCACCGTCAGCACGATGCCGATCAGGATGAAGGGATAGCCCTCCTTGTGGATCGGCACGAGCGTCCGGCGGATCGTCTCGATCAGGTCGGTCATGGGCTCTTCGGACTCGAGGATGTCGCGGGCGGGCGGACGTGTCGGACGGGCGGATGGCAGTCCGCCGGGCCGCCGTCAACTTTCCAGGGGTCGCGGGTCGCCGCGGGCCGGAGCGCCCGCTCCGGCCGGGGGGCGCTCCGGTGCCGATTCGGGCGCGAAACGCCGAGGCTCGCGGACACGCGTGATCGTCCCCGCGCGCCGACTGGCGCCGGGGGCATGGCCCGGGAGGCGAGCACGAGGGACGCGGGACGCCGCGGGAACCCAGGTGTCGGCCAAGTACGCGCGGGATCCGATCCCCGCGGCGCCCCGCGGCATCGGCCGGGCATGGTCCCCGGCCGGTGCCGTCTGTCTCGTCGCGACGTCTCCGACGTCCCGGTCCTGCGACTCCCCGTGAGCGGTCTCGGTCGCGGTGCAGGCACGCCGTACTCGCACGCCGTGCCCGCACCTCCGGAACCCGCATCGGCGCCGTGGCCTTCCAGCCGTTCCCCGCCTCGTAGTGGGCGGGTCCGCAGGTCGCTCAGGGTCGGCCCAGAGGCGGGTCGGCGCGGGGGCATTTCCTCACCCCGCCGGGCACAGTGCCGCCCGGTCTCACGCCCGCGTCCGAGGCACGCCCCGCACCGGTCCGTCGCCCGGGGCGATGGCGGCTGAGAGCCACCGACGCGGGCGCCGCCCCGTCCCCGGACCCGCACGGTCAGCCACCGGGCGGGCCCCCGAAGGACGCCCTGGGATCGCTCCCGGGCCGCCGCGGACCGGTGCGGTCAGGAAGCACAAAATAGGAACATTGTCAAGGCAAACTGAGCCGCGCGCCGCTTTCGACGACGCCTCTCCGTCCTCGCGAGCGCAGCGAAGCGACCCAGGGCGGCGCGACGTCGTTGAGCGGGGCGCGGCCCTGGCCCGCTCCGCTCCGCTCGCGAGGACGGCGGAACCGATCCTATGACCCGGAAACGATGTGAGAGTCGGGCGCGGGTCCCTCTCCCGTGCGGGAGAGGGATCGCGTCGCGGCGCGGCTGTGCCGACCGGCAGACTCCTGTCTTCCGGGCCTTTGCAACACGATCGGGAACGCGCCGTCGGCGGGTCCGGGTTCCGAGCTCGCCTGCGGCGCCCCGGAATGACGGGTCGGAGGCGGGCGACCGGTCAGTCCGCCCGCCGGAGGCGGCTCGCGAAGAAGCCGTCGAGGCCGCCGCGGGCGCCTTCCAACTCCGGCAGGTGGCACGGCAGCGTGCGCAGGTCGCCGCGGTCGTCGATCAGCGCCGCGGCGCCGCCGACCTCCTCGGGCCGGACCGGCACCCGCGCGTAGCGGGGATCGCGGGCCAGGAACGCCGCTACCTGCGCTTCGCCCTCTTCCGGCTCCAGCGAGCAGGTGCAGTAGACGAGGAGGCCGCCCGGCCGCACCAGCCCGGCCGCGTGGTCGAGGAGCTTCGCCTGGAGCGCGGCGAGCCGCCCGATATCGGCCTCGGCCTTCGTCCAGGCCACGTCCGGATGGCGCCGGATCGTCCCGGTGGCCGAGCACGGCGCGTCGAGCAGCACGGCGTCGTGGTCCTGCGGCTCCAGGGCGAGGGCGTCGGCGACCACGACGTCGACGGCGAAGCCGAGCCGCGCGACGTTCTCGCGCAGGCGCTCCAGCCGCGGTGCGGACCGATCGACCGCCGTGACCCGGGCGCCGGTGGCGGCGAGCTGCAGGGTCTTGCCGCCGGGCGCCGCGCAGAGGTCGAGGACGCGGGTGCCGTCCCGCGGCGCCAGGAGCCGGGCCGGCAGCGCCGCGGCGGCGTCCTGGACCCACCACGCTCCCTCCTGGAAGCCCGGCAGCTCGGGGATGGCCGGGCCGTTCTCGGGCAGGCGCAGGGAGCCGGTCGGCAGGGTCACGGCGCCGAGCCGCGCGGCCCAGTCGGCGGGCTCGCCCCGCGGCGTCAGGTCGATGGCGGCCCCCGCGAGGTGGGCGCGGGCGATCGCGGCCGCGCGCTCGGGCCCGTAGGCCGCGATCCAGCGGCGGGCGAGCCAGTCCGGCGTGTTGACCGCCAGGGCGTCGGCGTCCGCGGCCAGGATCGCGTCGCGCTCGCGGGCGACCCGGCGCAGCACCGCGTTGACGAGCCCGGCGAGATGGGCCGTGCGGGTATCCGCCTTGGCGAGCCGCACGGCGAGGTCGACCGCGGCGTGGTCGGGGACCGCGAGGTCGAGGATCTGGGCGGTCGCGGTGGCCAGCAGGGCCGTGAGCTGCGGCTTGGCCGCCGGGAGCCCGCGCTCGAGCCGCGCGGCCAGGGCGGCGCGGATCAGACCGTAGCGGCGGAAGGTCGCCACCGCGATGGCCCGCGCCAGCCCCGCATCGGCCGGCGCCAGCGCCTCGGCGTGGATCGCCTGGGCGAGGGCGTCGTCGAGGGCGGGGGGGCGCTCCTGGCCGATCAGGGCCGCGACCGCCTGCATCGCCGCGCGGCGCGCCCTCAGTCCCGCGATGTCCGGACCGGTCCCGCCCGGTGCCGCTGCGTTCCGCGTGTTGCGGCCTGTGTCCCGCGATGCCACTTCTGCTCCAGATCCGACGTCTTCCGGACCCACGCCCTCACACCCGAGCGAGCGCGATGCAAGAGCCGACCGCAAGAGACCTGCACCAACAGGACCCGCACCGACAGGACCCGGCCGAGGAGGCCGGAGACGGCGCCGCCCCGCCCCGCATCCTCAGCCCGGCGGCGCAGCGCGCCCTCGCCGAGGCCGCCGAGCGCCGCGCGGCGATCGACGCCCGGGCCGCCGAGATCAGCGCCAAGCCCGAGCGCCAGGGGCGCGGCGGTCTGGAGCCGGTCCGCTACGACGACTGGGAGGTGAAGGGCCTCGCGGTCGACTTCTGAGGGACCCGCCGCGGGGCGCCTACTCGGCCGGGACCGCCAGCGGCGCGCCGGCCTCTTCCTCGGCCCGGGCCTCGGCCACGCCAGCTCCGAAGCGCCGGTACCAGAGCCCGGTCAGGATCGGCACGAGGATCGAGGTGACGATGATGCAGATCGTCACCAGCACGGTGGCGGTCTGCGCCGAGGGGGCGAATTGCGGGGCGACGGCGGCGATCGCCAGCGGGTTGGCGGCCGCCGCCCCGGCGGTGGAGGAGGCGGCCAAGCCGGCCGTGCCCGTCCCGCCCCCGATCGCCCGGTCGGCCAGGATCAGCGGGATGCCGGTCAGGACGATCACCGCGAGCGCCAGCACGATGCCGAGCCCCGCGAGCGGCGAGAGCAGGTTGTTGAGGTCGACCGTGTTCCCCAGCGCGAAGGCGAAGAATGGGATCATCAGCTGGCCGCCGGGCGCGAACAGGGCCCGGAGCTTCGGGTCGAGGTTGCCGAGGGCGAAGCCGACCAGGAAGGGCAGCACCGCGCCCACGAAGATCTGCGGCTCGAAATGCGCCGCCCCGGAGGCGCCGAGGATGATCATGCTCATCAGCGGGCCGGACTCGATCGAGGTCAGGATGAAGGCGCCGGCCTCCTCGCGGCTGCCGTAGGTCTGCATCAGCGAGGCGTAGAGGCCGCCATTGGTCATATCCATGGCGCAGACGATCGCCAGGATCGACAGGCCGGCGAAGAAGCCGGTCTGGATGCCCTCGGGCGGGATGAACAGCCCGGCCACCAGCACGATCGCCCAGGCGGCGACGAGCTTGGTCGCCACCAGTGTGCCGGACTTGCGCAGCACCGTGCCGGTCGCCTTCAGGCTGACCGAGGCGCCCATGCAGAAGAACCAGACCGCCAGGATCGGGATCACGCCGGTCATGATCCCCTGCGTGAAGCCCTTGAAATAGGCCGGGGCGCCCGGCGCGAAGGTCTTGCACAGGGCCCCGAGCAGGAGCGGCATTAGCATCAGGCCGCCGGGAATCCTGTCGATCGCCGCCTTGATCTGCATGGCGCGTCCCTCCCGATCCGGGTCGTCCGCCGACGCGCCGGACCCGGGCGGGATCGCGGACGCCGCGCCGGCCCGCGCCTCTGTCGGGCGCCTCTCGGACCGGTGCGTCATCCTGTCGGGGCGCGGCGCGGGCCGTCAAGCGGCGCCCCGGCGCGGGGCTTGCCGAACGTGTCGCGCTGTCGGGCGCGGAACGTCGGACGCCGGGCCCCGTTGGCGAGGTTCACCGGAGGGAGGCGACGATGGCGACGACAGTATCGGCCCGGAGCGCGGCCGCGGGCCCGCACGGCGAGATCCACCTCGCCCGCGGCGAGCGGCTCGGCATGCGGATGTGGCGGGCCGAGGAGCCCAACGCCGACAAGCCGATGACCACCTCGGCGCACGAGACGGTCGGCTACGTCATCAGCGGCCGGGCCGAGCTCGTGCTGGAGGGCGAGACCGTGGCGCTCGCGCCGGGCGATTCCTACTGCGTGCCGGCCGGCGCGGCGCACACCTACCGGATCCTGGAGACCTTCACGGCCGTCGAGGCGACCGCCCCGCCGGCCGGGTGAGGCCCGCGGGCCTCAGTGGGTCATGTAGACCTGCGTGCCGACATCGACCCGCGCGTAGAGGTCGACCACGTCCTGATTGTACATCCGGATGCAGCCGTAGGACGCGTAGGTGCCCACCGAGTTCGGCCGGTTGGTGCCGTGGATGGCGTACTCGCCGCCCGCGAGCGTCATCGCCGCCGCCCCCATGGGATTGTGTGGCGAGCCGCCCGCGATGAGGTTCGGCAACCGCGGGTTGTCGCGCTTCACCTCCGCGGGGGGCGACCAGGCGGGGGCGACGTACTTGCCGTCGATCGGCTTGATGCCGAACCACTGCTTGCCGGGACGGCCCACAGCTACGGGATAGCGGATCGCCGTGCCGTCGCCGTTCACCAGGTAGAGCTTGCGCTGCGACACGCTGATCACCACCGAACCCGGCGCGACGCCGTTGGCGAAGGGGACGATCTCGCGCGCCTGCGCCGCCTGGAAACAACCGGCCAGCATCGCGCCGGCCAAACCGAATAGAGCCGCCACCCGACCCGACATCACCGCGATCCTCGCAAAGCTAGACTAGACGCGGGCAAGTAATCCCCGGCCGAGCTTACCGTTCCGAGAAAAGCTATGGTTGACGCGGGGTCATTCTGCGGATCCGCGGGGCACGGTAAAAGAGCAACCACGAACCAGAGTGTACGGGCCGTTGCCGCGCGGCGGGGCCGCCGCTCCGCGCGTCTCAGCTCGTCTCAGCGCGTCTCAGCGCTCGTGGAGTTCGCTCCCGCGCCGGTCCTCCGACTGCCAGCCGTGGCGCTCCAGCTCCGGGTCGAGATGCTCCTCCACCGGGTAGCCGACGCAGAGATAGGCCACGAGCCGCCACGTCTCCGGCACGGCCAGGATCGCCGTGACCGCCTCCGGCTCCAAGATCGAGACCCAGCCGACGCCGAGGCCGCGGGCCCGGGCGGCGAGCCAGAAACACTGCACCGCCCCCACGACCGAGTAGGCCAGGGTCTCCGGCATGCTGGCCCGGCCGAGGCCGAGGCCGGTCTCGGTGACCGCGTCGCAGAAGGCGGCCAGATGGACCGGCGCCTCCCGCAGGCCGGCGAGCTTCAGGCCGCGGTACTGCGCGGCCCGATCGGTCGCGTAGCCCGCGGCCGCGGCTTCGTTGCAGCCGGCGAAGTTCTCCGCGACCGCGCGGCGGCGTCCCGGATCCGCGACCCGCACGAAGCGCCAGGGCCGGCTGTTGCCGACCGAGGGGGCCCGGTGGGCCGCCGCGAGGCAGGCGCGCAGAGCGTCCTCGTCGACCGGATCCGTCCGGAAGCGGCGCACGTCGCGGCGCCACGCGAACAGCGCGTCGAGGTCGTGCAGGAAGGCGGCGTCGAAGGCGGGCGGGCCCATGGTGCGGCTGGCATAGCCGCAACCCCGGCCCGACGGGAAACGGAAAAAAGGCCGCCCGAGGGGCGGCCTGAAGTCTTGGGTCTCGAAACCTCGGAGTGCCGGATCCTGGGATCCCGAGCGGCGACCGATGGCTGGGGAGCTGGGTGTCGGTCGCCGACCGGGCAGAACCCGGCGAGGTTCGACGCCTGTTGTCGCGCCGCAACGCGGCCTGCAAAAGGCGTGAATCGGGCCAAACCGTGTTTTTTGTCGCTTGGGCGTGTCTCGCGGGACACGGCCAGCGCGACCCTTGCGGGTCGCGGCGGCGAGGCCCATCATCCGGCAAAGCATCGATGCACGGGAGCCGTGATGACCGAGAGGACGAGCGCCGGGTCGAGGCCCGACGAGGCGGCGGGCCATGTCATCCCCTTCCCCGCCCGCGCGGCCCCTCCGCAGATCGCCTTCAACCGGGACGAGCTCCGCACGATCTTCAACCTCTACGGGCGGCAGGTCGCCGCGGGCGAGTGGCGCGACTACGCCCTCGATTTCCGCCGCGACAAGGCGGTGTTCTCGATCTACCGGCGCTCCTCCGAGATGCCGCTCTACCGCATCGAGAAGGATCCCAAGCTCGCCCGGCGCCAGGGGGCCTACGCCGTCGTCGCCGCGAGCGGCCAGATCCTGAAGCGCGGTACCGAGCTCGCCCGGGTGATCGCCGTGCTGGAACCGGCACCGGCGGCGGTCTGACGGCGCCCGTTCAGGACAGGGACAGGCGCCGGACGGTCGCGGCGATCTCGGCCACCGCCTCCGGCGCCAGGGGCCGGATCGGCCGCGGCGGCTCGGCGCGGCACAGGCCCATGAGATCGGCCAGGGCGTAGATCACCCGCAGGCTGGAATGCGTCCGGAACAGCCTCCAGAGGGGCTCCAGCGCGGCGTTGAGGGCGCGGGCCCGCTCGGTCTCGCCCGCCGCCACGGCCCGGACGATCGCCAGGCAGGTCCGGGGAAACAGGCCGCCCGCCACGCTGAACCACGCCGCGCCGCCGGCGATCAGCGCCTCGGTGACGTTCCAGTCGCCGCTGAACCCGATGGGGAAGCCCGCCGGGACGGCCTCCCGCAGGGTCGCGATCCCGGCGGCGGCCCGCGCCGGCTCCGGTGCGGCGCACTTAGCGGCCACGATCCCGGGCTGGCGGGCGATCCGGCCGATCAGCGCCGGCGTGAAGTGGAAATGCGTGGTCGCGGGGTTGTCGTAGAGGACGAGGGGCAGGCCGCCCGCCTCCCCTACGGTCGCGAAATGCGCCTCGACCTCCGCCTCGGTGAGCGGCGTGTACGAGACGGGGGCGAGGAGCCCGGCATCCGCGCCGGCCGCCCGCGCGTCCTGCGCGAGGCGGACGGCCTCGTCGGTGCGCAGGGCGCCGATGCCGACGAGGAGCGGGACCCGTCCGGCCACGGCCTCGGCGGCGATCGCCACCGCCCGGCGCCGCTCCTCGCGGCTCAGGTACGCGTAGGTCCCGGTGCTGCCGAGGAGGCCGATCGAGTCGACCCCGGCGGCCGCCAGGGGCTCCAGCAACCGGCGCAGCGCTTCCGCGTCGACGCGGCCGTCTGCGTCGCTCGGGGTGATCGGGAAAGCGGAGAGGCCGGAGAGGTCGGAGAGCGCGGGCATGGCCCGAGCCTAGCGCATCCGCGCGCGGCGGCCAGGCAAAAAGAAACCCCGGCGGTGTCCCGCCGGGGTTCCCTCGTCCCGTCTTGTTCGGGCTGGCTTATCGGCGGTCGCCGATCAGGCTCAGCAGGAACTGGAACATGTTGATGAAGTCGAGATAGAGCGTCAGGGCGCCGTTCACCGACATCTTGGCCGCCATCTCGCCGTCGAAGCCGCCGTAGAGATACATCTCCTTGAGCTTCTGGGTGTCGTAGGCGGTCAGGCCCGCGAAGATCAGCACGCCCAGCACCGAGATGGCGAACTGGAGGGCCGACGAGGCGAAGAAGATGTTCACCAGCGACGCGAGGATGATGCCGATCAGGCCCATCATCAGGAACGAGCCCATGCCGGAGAGGCTGCGCCGGGTGGTGTAGCCCCACAGGCTGAGCGAGCCGAAGGCCGCCGCCGTGATGAAGAACACCTGCACCACGCTGCCCCCGGTGAACACCAGGAGGAGCGAGGACATCGAGGCGCCCATCACCGCCGCGAAGGCCCAGAACATCGTCCGGGCGGACGAGGCCGACATCCGGTCCATCCGCATGGAGAAGACGAAGATGAACGCCAGCGGGGCGAGCATCAGGACCCACTTCAGCGGGCTGAGGTAGAGAGTCTGACCGAACGGGGTCAGGATCGGGCGGGTGCCCTGGTAGGCCGCCACGGAGGCCATGTTCAGGCCGAGCGCGACGAGACCCGAGATGCCGAGCCCGACGATCATGTTGTTGTAGACGCCGAGCATGAAGGTGCGCAGGCCCTGATCGACCTCGACCTGGGTGCCGGCGTAGCCGGTCGGCTGCTGGGCGCCGTACCGGAAGGGGCTGTTCTCGAATGCCATGGGAGTTTCCTTGCGGAGGCTCTCTCAGCGTGGTGTTCGGTCGAGGCCCACGCAGGACCTCTGGCGCCGGACTGGCGCCTCAGTCGGGAATATGTTGCGCCCGAAGCCGCGACACAAGTCCCCGGCCACGGTTCCGGGGCCGCTTTTCCGTGTCCGGCGGATGTATTTTTGTCCATCTGGGCCGGGATTAAAATGCATTCCGCTCCGTCGTCGGGTTGTTCGACTGACGGTTGCCGCCGTCGAGGCGTTTCGATGCGCCCACGCGAAGTCTTAACGGCTTCCTTATGCCACGTGCGTCCGCATGCGCCCCGGTTTCTCCGGTCCGGACCGCCGAATCCCGGCGGGTTCGTGCCTGCACGGCGGGTCCGCAGCCTCGGAGATCCGCTCTCCGGCGCGCGGGATCTGGGCCGTCCGGGAGGGGCGGTTCAGTGCGTCATCCGGCGGGCCAGGGCGCGGCCCAGACCCAGCAGCATCAGGTCGGCGGCCGCCCGCACCTCCGCGGGCATGTCGTCGGTGAGCGTCTCTTTGAGCGCGACGGCGAGGTCGGCCGCCCGCTCCAGCGGGTCGCCGCCCGCCATGGGCCTGCCGACCACGTAGCGGTCGCCGCCGTCGCGGATCTCGGTGATGTCCATCAGGATGCCGTGCGAGCGCTGCGGCTCGCCGTCCTCGTTCCGATGGGTCCGCCCCCGGCTGAGGAGCCAGCGCACGGTGCCGTCCGCCTTGAACACGCGGTACTCGGCAAGGACCAGCCCGCTCGATCGGACGGCCCGGAGCATGTGGTCCATCAACCACGTCATGTCCTCGGGATGCACCGCGGCCAGAGCCATCGGCCCGTTGATCGGACGGTCGGCGAGGTCGGGATTGCCGGTCAGCAACCGGGCCGCGCCCGCGTCGTAGACGACCACGCCGCGGACGTGGTCCCACTCCCAGGCTCCCACAACGCACGAGGCTTCGAGAGCCGCCCGGAGACGGTCGGCGTTCTCCGCGTAGCCATCGATGACGTTGATGCGCATGGTGGACGGTCCCCCCGGGCCGCTCGAAGCTCGAATGTCTAGGTCCGTACCAATCTTCCGGCGAAATGACAAAGAGTTCACTTGCGAATACCCCTTCACCGGGGCACCTCTTGTCATGGTTGGGAAATTTTCCCCCGTCGCGAGTGATTCGAGGGGCCGCCATGGATGAGAACGGACTCGAATTCCTGCGGACGATTGCTGACCGGAAGGTGGAATCCTCCGCCGCGCGCGCGCTGAACAGGATTGCGCAGTCCCTCGATTTGCCGATCGAGGCGTTCTACGGTTCCGATCACTGCGGATCTGTGGACCGTCCGGCCATCGAGCGGGAGACGGAGCGGCTGCTGATGCTGGTCGGGGTCCACCTGCGCCGACTCGATCCTGCGGCGCGGAGGCGATTCGGTGAGGCGGTCCAAGCTCTGGTCGGCCCCGAACCGACCGAGGCATGCGCGCGCACCGCGGAGAATGCGGAGCGCGGCGACCCGTGAGCGCGGGGTCCGACGGTTGGAAGCCCCTCCCCCACGGACCGAGGGCTTCGATATCCCGCCGGACCGTCTCCGGCCGGGCGCGGTCCGCCGCTCTCGACGGCCTCGATCGCGGCCTCTGCCGGGGCTGAACCGGATACGGAGCCTGCGGGATCGGCCTCCGTCAGGCCTGCCGGAGATACGGCGCCGGCTTCTGCCCCAGGATCCGCCACGTACCGACGAGCCCGAGGAGGATCGCCAGCGCCACCGCGGCCACGGCCGCGACCAGCGCGCCCGACAGGTCGAGGCGGAAGTCGAGGTGCATGACCTTGGCGACGATCACCCAGCCGGCGAGCGTCCCGGCGAGGAGGCCGAACAGCGCCGTGGCGAGCCCCAGCGCGGCGTATTCGAGGGCGTAGGCGGTCAGCAGCCGCGCCCGGCTCGCGCCCAGCACCTTGAGCACGACGGCGTCGTAGAGCCGCGCCCGGTGCCCGGCCGCGATGGCGCCGGCCAGCACGAACAGGCTCGCCAGCACCGCCACGGCGCTCGCCCCCCGGATCGCCAGGACCAGCCGGCCGACGAGGTCGCCGATGGCGTCCAGGGCGTCCTTCACCCGCACGGCGCTCACCGACGGGAAGGTCTTGGCGACGTCGCGCAGGATGCGGTTCTCGGCGGAAGCGTCGGTGCCGCCGGGCAGGGTCAGCGTCGCGAGGTCGGAATGCGGCGCGCCCCGGAAGGTGCCCGGCGAGAACACCATCACGAAGTTGATGCCGAGGTTGCGCCACTCCACCCGGCGCAGGTTGAAGATCGTCGCGGTGAGGTCGCGCCCGAGCACGTTCACCGTCACGGTGTCGCCGAGCTTCAGGCCGAGCTGGCGGGCGAGGTCGGCCTCGAAGGAGACCAGCGGCTTCGCGCCCTGCTCCGGGCTCCACCACGCGCCCTCGGTGAGGCTGGAGCCGTCCGGCACCGTGTCGGCGTAGGTGATGCCCCGGTCGCCGTCGAGCACCCAGGCGGCGTCTTCCGGGGGGCGGATCTTGCTCGCCGGCACGCCGTTCAGGGCGACGATCCGGCCGCGCATCATCGGCACGTCCTCGATCTTTCCGCTCGGGGCCGAGCGCGCCAGGAACTCGCGGAACTGGGCGGCGTCCCGCGAGGGAATGTCCAGGAAGAAGAGGTTCGGCGCCCGGGCCGGCAGGGTCGCGCTGATCGTGCGGCGGACATTGGCGTCGATCAGGCTGAGCGTCACGAGGAGCGTCACGCCGAGGCCGAGCGACAGGACGATGGCGGGCGTCAGGGCGCCGGGCCGGTGCAGGTTGGCGAGCGCCATCCGGGGCGCCGGCCAGCGCGGGTGCGGCAGGCGGCGGGCGAGCGCCATCAGGCCGAGCGCCACCAGATGCAGCAGGCCGAACGCGATGGCGGCCGCCGCGATGAAGATCAGCGCGACGCGCCGGTCGAAGGCGGTCGCCACCGACAGGCCGACCAGGGCCGCGAGGCTGACGGCGAGCCAGATCCGGTAGCGCCAGCGCGGGCTGACGCGGGCCGGGTCGACCGTGTCGCGGAACAGCCCGGAGACCGGCACGTCGTGGGCGCGGCCGAGCGGCGTGATCGCGAACGCGAAGGCCGTGATCAGACCGTAGGCGGCCGCGAGCGCCAGCTCCCCGGGGGCGAGCGTCGGGTTCAGCGGCAGCGGCAGGTCGGCCGAGAACAGGGCGTCGAGGAGGAAGGGCAGGCTCGCGCCGATCGCGAGGCCGATCAGGGTGCCGAGGCCGGCGATCAGCATCACCTGCGTCAGGTACAGGGCGACCACCTGCGAGCCCGGCGCGCCGACGCTCTTGAGCGTCGCGATCGAGGGCCGCTTGCGCTCCACGAAGGCGTGGACGGCGTTGCCGACCCCGACGCCGCCGACGATCAGCGCGGTGAGTCCCACCAGGGTCAGGAACTGCGTGAAGCGCTCGATGCTCTTGGCGAAGCGCGGGTCGGCGTTGGTGCGCGAGCGGATCTCCCAGCCGGCCTCGGGGGTGGCGGCGCGGATCCGGGCCTGCGCCGCGTCGAGGTCGGCGTCCGGCGTGCCGGGCGGCAGGACGAGGCGGTAGCTCCAGCGGTTGAGGCTGCCGGGCTGGACGAGGCCGGTGGCGCGGAGCGTCGGCTCGGAGACCATCAGCCGCGGCCCGAAGCCGATGCCGCCGGCGATCTTGTCGGGCTCGGACAGGATGGTGCCGCGGATCGCCACGTCGTGCCCGGCGAGCGCGATCCGGTCGCCGACCTTGACGTCGAGGCGGGTGAGCAGGGCCGGGTCGGCGAGCGCCCCCGGCACCCCGTCGCGCTCCGCCAGCAGGTCGGCGAGGCGGCCCGGCGGGTCGGTCGCGAGGTCGCCGGCGGCCGGATAGGTGGCGGGGTCGACGGCCTTCAGCTCGACCAGGGCCGCGTCGCCGCTGCCCGCCACCGCCATGGCCCGCAGGGAGGCGACGATGTCGAGGCGGCCTTCGCCCGCCAGTGCCTGCCTCTCCGCGTCGGTCGCCTCGCGGTTGATGAGGTTGAAGGCGAGGTCGCCGCCGAGGATGCGCCGGCCTTCCCGGCCCAGCCCGTCGGACAGCGAGCGCGAGATCGACGCCACGCCCGCGATGGCCATGACGCCCAGCGCGATGCAGGCGAGGAACACCGCGAAGCCGTCGAGCCCGGCCCGCAACTCGCGCAGCGCGAGGCGCAGGGTGAGCGGGATCCGGCGGGGCGCGGGGTCGGGGCGGGTGATCGTGCCGTGCATCAGGCGGTCACCGCCTCCTCGATCCGCCCCGAGCGCAGGCGCACGGTGCGGTCGCACAGGCGAGCGAGGCCGTTGTCGTGGGTGACGAGGACCAGTGTCGCGCCGCGGTCCCGTTTCAGCCGGAACAGCAGGTCGACGATCTGGCGGCCGGTGGCCTCGTCGAGGTTGCCGGTGGGCTCGTCGGCGACCAGGATCGCGGGGTCGGGGGCGACCGCCCGGGCGATGGCGACGCGCTGCTGCTCGCCGCCGGAGAGCTGCGCCGGGTAATGGTGCAGCCGGTGCCCGAGGCCGACCGCCTCCAGCTCGGCGCGGGCCCGCTCCAGGGCGCCGGGCCGGTCGGCGAGTTCGAGCGGAAGGGCCACGTTCTCGAGCGCCGTCATGGTCGGCACGAGGTGGAAGGCCTGGAACACGATGCCGATCCGGCGCCCGCGGAACCGCGCCAGCGCGTCCTCGTCGAGGCGGACGAGGTCGGTGTCCTCGATGACGACGCCGCCGGAATCGGGCCGCTCCAGCCCGGCCATCACCATCAGCAGCGTCGACTTGCCGGAGCCGGACGGGCCGACGAGGCCGACCGCCTCGCCGCGGTCGACATTCAGCGAGATGCCGCGCAGGACGTGGACGCGGGCGGCGCCGCGGCCGAGGCTGAGATCGATGTCCGACAGCGCGATCGCGGGCTCGCGCAGCACCTTGCCTTGGCTCACCGGTGAGCCGATCTGTGGGCGATGACGAGCATGGCGCGCGAGGTCCTCACGTGGGGTCGATCCCTTCGGCTTCGATCTTGGCTCTACGGGCCGCGGGTGCACCGCGATATGGGTTCGGCATTGGGGCCGCGCCATGACGCGCGCGCTGTGTTCCGGCGCACGGCCCTGTATGCCGCAGCGCTAGCGCTCCTGATGGTCCCTTTCATGACAGCCGTCGCGCCGGGAGCGCGGGCCGCGCCCGGCGAGCCGGTCAAGCTCGTCGCCCTCGGCGACAGCCTGACCGCGGGCTACAAACTCCCGGCCGACGCCGCCTTCCCGACCGTGCTGGAGCGCCTGCTCAAGGCCAGGGGCGCGGACGTGACGGTCGCCAATGCCGGCGTCTCCGGCGACACCGCCACGGGCGGCCTCGACCGGGTCGACTGGTCGGTCCCGGACGGGACCGCGGGCGTGATCCTGGAACTCGGTGCCAACGACATGCTGCGCGGCACCGACCCGAAGGTCACCGAGGGCGCGCTCTCGGCGATCATCGAGCGGCTGACGGCGCGGGGCATCCCGGTCCTGCTCGCCGGCATGCAGGCCGCGCCCAATCTCGGACCCGACTACAAGGCCCGGTTCGACGCGATCTACCCGGCGCTCGCCAAGCGCTACGGCCTGACCCTCTACCCGTTCTTCCTCGACGGGATCATCGGCGACCGGGCGCAGCACCTCGACGACATGATCCACCCGAACCGGCAGGGCGTGGAGACCATCGCTTCCCGCATGCTGCCGACGGTGGAGGGTTTCCTGGGGAGTCTCCGGCAGGGGGCGTCGCGGTAGTGCCGCGCCTGTTCACCGGCCTCGCCGTGCCGCCCGCGATCGCCGACGCGCTCAGGGCCTGGCAGGGCGGCCTGCCCGGGGCCCGCTGGATCGAGCCCGGCGACTTCCACGTGACCCTGCGGTTCATCGGCGACGTCGACGCGACCACGGCCGACGACGTGGTGGAGGCGCTGTCCGAGATGCGGGCCCGCCCGGCCCTGACGGTGACGCTCGACGGCCTCGGCATCTTCGGCGGCGACAGGCCGCGGGCGCTCTACGCCTCGGTGGTGCCGGAGGCGGAGCTGACGGATCTCCAGGCCGAGCAGGAGCGGCTCGTGCGCCGGGCCGGGGTCGAGCCGGAGCGGCGGAAATTCACCCCGCACGTGACCCTGGCGCGCCTCCGGCGCGACGTCACGCCGGAGGCGGCGGCGATGTACCTGTCGCAGGCACCGGTCTTCGCGCCGCTGACTTACACGTCGGACCGGGTGACGCTGTTCTCGGCGCGGGACTCGACCGGCGGCGGTCCGTACGTGGCGGAGGCGGAGTTCCCGTTCGTGTGATGCGCCTAGGCTCGGTCGTTCACGTCCTTGCGAGCGAAGCGAAGCAATCCAGAGTCGGCGACATCGCCCCGAACGTCGCGCTGCCCTGGGTCACTTCGCGTCGCTCGTGATGACGGAGGTTCGGTCTTCATGCGGGCCGATCGCGCGATCGGCCCGAACCGGCCTACAGCCGCCGCAGCGCCACGCTCTCGATCCGGTGGCTCGCGCCCTTGGTGAGGATCAGGCTCGCCCGCTGGCGGGTCGGCACGATGTTCTCGCGCAGGTTCGGCAGGTTGATCGTCGTCCAGAGCCGGTCGGCGATGTCGAGGGCCTCGGTCTCGGCGATCTCGGCGTATTTCCGGAAGTACGAGCGCGGGTCGCGGAACGCCGTCTGCCGCAGCTTCATGAAGCGCGTGACGTACCAGCGGTGCAGGTCGTCCTCGTGGCCGTCGAGATAGATCGAGAAGTCGAAGAAGTCGGACACGAACGGGATCGCGGTCCCGTCCCGCGGCAGCCGCGCCGGCTGGAGCACGTTCAGGCCCTCGACGATCAGGATGTCGGGGCTCTCCACCACCCGCTCCTCCCCGGGCACCCGGTCGTAGACGAGGTGCGAGTAGAGCGGCGCGGTGACGCGCTTGTGGCCGGCCTTCACGTCGTGGAGGAAGCGCAGCAGCGCGGCGGTGTCGTAGCTCTCCGGGAAACCCTTGCGCTCCATCAGCCCGTTGGCGGCGAGTTCGGCGTTGGGCAGCAGGAACCCGTCGGTGGTGACGAGGTCGACCTTGGGGGTGTTGGGCCAGCGCGCCAGCAGGGCGGTCAGGATGCGGGCGGTCGTGGACTTGCCCACCGCCACCGACCCGGCGAGTCCGATGATGTAGGGCGCCTTGGTCTCGCGCTCGGCCAGCAGGAAGCGCTGCGTCGCCTTGAACAGGCCCTGCGTCGCCGCGACGTACAGGGCGAGCAGACGGGACAGCGGCAGGTAGATCGCCACCACCTCCTCGACCGAGATCGGGTCGTTGATCGATTGCAGCCGCTCCAGGTCTTCCTGGTTGAGGGTGAGCGGCGTGTCGGCGCGCAGCTGCGCCCATTCCTCGCGGCTGAAGCGGCGATACGGCGAGAGCCGGTCGGACGCTTCGAGGATCGCCTCGACCGAGCCCGGCAGCGCGGCCGCGTTCACGCGTGGCGCCTCGCGGCCTTCTCGGCGATGCCGCTCTGGGCCGTGCGACGCTCCAGCTCCGCCATCACGGCATCGAGCTCGACCCCGCCCGCCCGGAGCAGCACGACGAGGTGGTAGAGCACGTCGGCGGCCTCGTTCCGCAGGCCGGTCTTGTCGCCCTGCACGGCCGCGATCGCCGCCTCCACCGCCTCCTCGCCGAGCTTCTTGGCCGCCTTGGCGGGGCCCTCGGACAGGAGCTTGGCCGTGTAGGAGGTGGCCGGATCGGTCCCGGCACGGCTCGCCACGAGGGCGGCGAGGTCGGCGAGCGTGTAGGCGGTCATGAAGCGATCTGCATGTTGCGACGGCCCCTTATACAGATCAGGACCGGATTTCGGCAGGAAACTGCGCCACGGCCGCTCGGCGGGCAAGCGGAGCGGGTGAAGGCCGCCCGGCTTTGTCTGGGGATCACCCGTTGTCTTGGGTTCACCCGTTCGGCAGGTGCCGCGCCAGCGCCTCCAGCACGGCCATGCGGACGGCGACGCCCATCTCGACCTGCTCGCGGATCAGCGATTGCGCCCCGTCGGCGATCTCGGAGGAGATCTCGACGCCGCGGTTCATCGGCCCCGGATGCATCACGAGCGCGTCGGGCTTGGCGAGCGCCAGCTTCTCGCCGTCGAGGCCGAAGTATCGGAAATACTCCTTCACGGACGGGACGAACGAGCCGTTCATGCGCTCCCGCTGGAGGCGCAGCATCATCACGATGTCGCAGCCGACGAGGCCTTTGCGCATGTCCGTGAAGGTCTCGACGCCGAAGCGCTCGATGCCGGCGGGCAGCAGCGTCGAGGGCGCGATCAGGCGGACCCGCGCGCCCATCGCCTGCAGCAGGATGATGTTGGAGCGCGCCACCCGCGAGTGCAGGACGTCGCCGCAGATCGCCACCTGCAGGCCCTCGATCCGGCCCTTGTTGCGGCGGATCGTGAGCGCGTCGAGGAGCGCCTGGGTCGGGTGCTCGTGGGCGCCGTCGCCGGCATTGACCACCGCGCAATCGACCTTGCGGGCGAGCAGGTGCACCGCGCCGGCCGATTCGTGGCGGACCACGATGATGTCGGGCCGCATGGCGTTGAGCGTCGCGGCGGTGTCGATCAGGGTCTCGCCCTTCTTCACCGAGGACGAGGCCACCGACATGTTCATCACGTCGGCGCCGAGCCGCTTGCCGGCGAGCTCGAAGGAGGATTGCGTCCGCGTCGAGGGCTCGAAGAACAGGTTGATCTGCGTGCGGCCCCGCAGGGTCGTGCGCTTCTTCTCCACCTGCCGCGAGATGTCGACGGCGGATTCGGCGGCGTCGAGCAGCACCTCGATGTCGGGCCGGGTCAGGCCCTCGATGCCGAGGAGGTACCGGTGCGGGAAGGCCGGGGTCGGAGGCGTCGTCATGATGAGGCCTGGGTGTAGGTGCGGCGCGCCCGGGGGGCAAGGCGAGGCGTCGCCTGCGGCCTTTTTTCCGGCGGATGGTAACCGAACGACCCTGCGCCACGTATCCGCCCGAACGGTCGGGATTCGTACGCTCCCGACCCCGCGCTGCTTGCCCGGGATCCAGACGCTTGGCCGCCTCCCTTGCCCTCGAAGCCCCCGAGACCGTCGACCGGCAGGGCCGCCGCTGGTTCTACCGCCACCCGCTGGTCATCCGGCTGGCGCACTGGATCAACGCCGCGGTGCTGCTGGTGCTGCTGATGAGCGGCCTGCAGATCTTCAACGCCCACCCGGCGCTCTACTGGGGTTCGGTCTCGACCTTCGACAATCCGTCGCTCGCCATCACCAGCGAGCCCGGCCGCGACGGCACGACCCGCGGCGTCGTGACGGTCGGTTCCCACACCCTCGACACGACCGGCGTGCTCGGCCTGTCGAGGGAGGGCGGCACCGAGGTGGAGCGCGCCTTCCCGTCCTGGGCGACGCTGCCGGCCAACCAGGACCTCGCCACCGGGCGGCGCTGGCATTTCCTGTTCGCGTGGCTGCTGGTGATCAACGGGGCGGTCTACCTGCTCTACGGCCTGGTCTCGGGCCAGCTCCGCCGCCGCCTGATCCCGGACGGCGACCAGATCCGCGACTTCGGCGGCTCCGTGAAGGAGCACCTGCTCCTGCGCTTCCCCGAGGGCACCGAGGCCAAGCGCTACAACGTCATCCAGAAGCTCACCTACCTCGTCCTCGTGCTCGGCCTGCTGCCCGCGATGGTGCTCGCCGGCCTCGCCATGTCGCCCGGGATGGACGCCGCGTGGCCCTGGCTGACCGAGCTGTTCGGCGGCCGGCAATCGGCGCGCAGCGTTCACTTCATCGCCGCCGGCCTCATCGTGCTGTTCGTGGTGGTCCACGTGCTGCTCGTGGTCGTGTCCGGGCTCGTCAACAACATGCGCGGCATGATCACCGGCTGGTTCAGCCTCGGCCGTCCCGAGAAGGAACCCGCCCGATGATCCTCCACCGCCGCAAGCTCCTCACCGCGGGCGCCGGCCTGATGGGCACCGCGCTGCTGGCCGGCTGCGACAAGTTCGCCGGGACCGAGACGGGGCAGCGCACCCTCAAGGTCGGCGAGGACGCCAACGAATACGTCCAGCGCCTGCTGATGTCGCCGACGACCCTGGCCCGGGAATTCCCGGCCTCGATGATCTCGCCCTGGTTCAAGCCGAACGGCACGATCGACCCGCCGGACCGCGCCTACCGGGCGCTGGCGGCGCGGAACTTCTCGGACTTCAAGCTCTCCGTCGACGGGCTGGTCCAGACCCCGCTGTCGCTGAGCCTCGCGGACCTGCGCGCCCTGCCGTCGCGCACCCAGATCACCCGGCACGATTGCGTGGAGGGCTGGAGCTGCATCGGGCAATGGGGCGGCGTGCCGCTCGCCGAGGTGCTCAAGAAGGCCGGGCTGAAGCCGCAGGCGCGCTACGCGGTGTTCCACTGCGCCGACACGCTGGAGTTCGAGGCCGGTCCCAAGGGCGGTGGCAGAGGGCGCAACCAGGGCGCGTCCCTCTGGCGCCCGAGCCATCCGGGCGCGGTGCGCGACGCTTACGTGCAGCTCGCCGCCGCCGACGATTGGGGCGGCCCGGCCACCGCCACCGACGCGCCCAAGGACGATTGGGGCCAGGGCAGCCCGGCCCCGGAGCCCGAGCCGGCGGGGATCCCGATCCGCTACTACGAGAGCATCGACCTCTACGACGCCTTCAACCCGCAGACGATCCTGGCCTACGACCTCAACGGCAAGCCGCTGCCGGTCTCGAACGGCGCGCCCCTGCGGCTGCGGGTCGAGCGCCAGCTCGGCTACAAGCAGGCCAAGTACGTGATGCGGGTCGAGATGGTGGAGTCGCTCGCCGGGATCGGCCAGGGCAGCGGCGGCTACTGGGAAGACCGCGGCTACGAGTGGTACGCGGGGATCTGAGGCGACTGACGGGATTTTGAGCTGCTGACGCGGCAAGTTCCGTGCTGGAGCCCGGGCCGCGTTTCATCCTGCATGGCCTCTTCCCCGGACAGGTGGAGCGACGCGGAACCTGATCAGGACCCGGCCCGAAAAGTGCCGCGCAGTGGCTCCCCCGAACAACCTCGCGATTTGACAACCCGCCGCCCGTGACCCACTTGTGCCCGGCGCGCGGCCCCGGCCCGACGGCGGGCATACGTCCCACGCGAATCTCGAACAGAATTCGTCCGTCGCGCCCAGGCTCCGTCAGGGGCAGAGGTCTGAATGAAAGTCGTCGTCGTCGAGTCGCCGGCCAAAGCCAAGACGATCAATAAGTATCTCGGCCGCGACTATGAAGTCATCGCCTCCTTCGGGCATATCCGCGACCTGCCGCCCAAGGACGGCTCGGTGGATCCCGAGCAGGACTTCCACATGGTCTGGGAGCTGGCCGACCGCGGGGCGAGCCGGGTCTCGGAGATCGCCAAGGCGGTCAAGGGCGCCGACAAGCTGATCCTCGCCACCGACCCGGATCGCGAGGGCGAGGCGATCTCCTGGCACGTGCTGGAGGCGCTCACCGCCCGCAAGGCGCTCAAGGGCATCCCGGTCGAGCGCGTGACCTTCAACGCCATCACCAAGGCGTCGGTCGAGCAGGCGATGCGCAAGCCGCGGGAGATCGACCAGGCGCTGGTCGACGCCTACCTGGCGCGCCGGGCGCTCGATTACCTCGTCGGCTTCAACCTCTCGCCGGTCCTGTGGCGCAAGCTGCCGGGCGCCCGCTCGGCCGGGCGCGTCCAGTCCGTGGCGCTCCGGCTCGTGGTCGAGCGCGAGATGGAGATCGAGCGGTTCAAGCCGCGCGAGTACTGGACGCTCATCGCGACGCTGACGACCGCCGACGGCGCGACCTTCGAGGCCCGCCTCGTCGGCGCCGACGGCAAGCGGATCCAGCGCCTCGACGTCGGCACGGGCGAGGAGGCGGCCGCCTTCAAGCGCGACCTGGAACTCGCGACCTTCCAGGTGGCGAGCGTCGAGGCGAAGCCCGCCAAGCGCCACCCGCAGCCGCCCTTCACCACCTCGACCCTCCAGCAGGAGGCCTCCCGCAAGCTCGGGATGGCGCCGGCCCAGACCATGCGGGTCGCCCAGCGGCTCTACGAGGGCGTCGATATCGGCGGCGAGACGGTCGGCATCATCACCTACATGCGGACCGACGGCGTCGACATGGCGCCGGAGGCAATCCAGGACGCCCGCCGGGTGATCGGCAAGGAGTTCGGCGACCGCTACGTGCCGGACGTTCCGCGCAAGTACAGCGTCAAGGCCAAGAACGCCCAGGAGGCCCACGAGGCGGTGCGCCCCACCGACATGGGCCGCCTGCCCAAGACGGTGGCGCGCCACCTCGAGCCCGAGCAGGCCCGGCTCTACGAGCTGATCTGGACCCGCACCATGGCCAGCCAGATGGAATCGGCCGAGCTGGAGCGGACCACCGTCGACGTCACCGCCAAGGTCGGACCGCGGACCATCGACCTGCGCGCCACCGGCCAGGTGGTGAAGTTCGACGGCTTCCTGACCCTCTACCAAGAGGGCAAGGACGACGAGGAGGACGAGGAGAGCCGCCGCCTGCCGCCCATGAAGGCCGGCGACCCGCTCGCCCGCGAGCGGATCAGCTCGACCCAGCACTTCACCGAGCCGCCGCCGCGCTACTCCGAGGCGAGCCTCGTGAAGCGCATGGAGGAGCTCGGCATCGGCCGCCCGTCGACCTATGCCGCGGTTCTCCAGACCTTGCGGGATCGCGAATACGTCAAGATCGAGAAGAAGCGGCTGCAGCCGGAGGACAAGGGGCGGCTCGTCACGGGCTTCCTCGAGAGCTTCTTCCGGCGCTACGTCGAGTACGACTTCACCGCCGGCCTCGAGGAGCAGCTCGACCGGGTCTCCAACGCCGAGATCGACTGGCGGGCGGTGCTGCGCGACTTCTGGCGCGACTTCTCGGCGGCGATCGGTGAGACCAAGGAGCTGCGCGTCGCCGACGTTCTGGAGGCGCTGAACGGCCTCCTCGGGCCGCACATCTTCCCCGACAAGGGCGACGGCTCGAACCCGCGCACCTGCCCGACCTGCGGCTCGGGCCAGCTGTCGCTGAAGCTCGGCAAGTTCGGCGCGTTCATCGGCTGCTCGAACTACCCGGAGTGCAAGTACACCCGGCAGCTCTCGGCCTCGGGCGTCGACGGCGACGGTGACGGCTCCTCGGCCGAGGGCGGCCAGCCGGGCGTGCGCGTGCTGGGCGACGATCCCGCGACCGGCCTGCCGGTGACGCTGCGCGACGGCCGGTTCGGGCCGTTCCTCCAGCTCGGCGAGGCCTCCGCCGAGAAGGGCGCCGAGAAGCCGAAGCGCTCGTCGCTGCCCAAGGGGCTCAGCCCCTCGGACGTGGATCTCAACAAGGCGCTGGCCCTGCTGGCGCTGCCGCGCGAGGTGGCCCGCCACCCCGAGACCGGCGAGCCGATCCTGGCCAATCTCGGCCGGTTCGGACCCTACGTGCAGCACGGGAAGACCTACGCCAATCTCGGCAAGGACGACGACGTGCTGGAGATCGGGGCTAACCGCGCCATCGACCTGATCGTCGCCAAGGAGCAGGGCGGCGGCCGCGGCCGCCCGGCCGCCGATCCCGGCCGGCCGCTCGGCAAGGACGAGGCCAGCGGCCGCGATCTCGTGGTCAAGGCCGGCAAGTACGGGCCCTACGTCACGGACGGCGAGGTCAACGCCACGCTGCCGAAGACGATGAGCGCCGAGGCGCTGACGCTGGAGGAGGCAGTCGCCCTGGTGAGCGCCAAGCGCGCCGCGGGCGGCGGCAAGCCGGCGAAGCGCGGGGCGGTCCGGAAGGGGTCGGCACGGGCCGCGGGCGGCGACAAGCCGGCGGCTAAGAAGACCGCCGCGAAGAAGCCTGCGGCCAAGAAGGCGGCGGCGAAGACGTCGAGCGCGGGCTGAAGCGTTCGTGGACGAGGCTGAGGCGGGCCGGCAAGCCCGCCCGTCCTTGCGAGCGGAGCGAAGCAATCCAGTGCAGCGCGAGGCGTTCGAACGTGGCGCCGGCTAGGTTGCTTCGCTCCGCTCGCAAGGACGTGGCAGAGGCAGCGTTGCCGCCCCTCACCGCGGGTTGCGGTCAGCGATCGGGTTCAGACCAGGTAGGTGATCGTCGCCGCCACGGCCGTCGCGAAGGTCGCGAGCGCGAGGGTGGTGGAGTTCATCAGCGCCCGCCCGGCCGGCACCGCGGCCGCGTCATCGTCGCAGCCGAAGGCGGCGCCGGCCGCGTGCTCGAAGCGGATCAACGTGAGGCGGCGGGCCTCGATCGCGGCGTCGCTCATGGACTGCGGCTCCCTGACCACGGTCAAGATTTATCTCCGCCACCAACGTCGATCGTCCCGTTCTGTTCCGGGCGTCGCCTGTGGAAGCCGGGCATGCGGATCACGAGAAAGCCTTAACCCATTGTTGTGCAACGTCGTGATGACGGCCCGGCGCGCGGAACCGTGTGCCGGCACGGACGCGGCCCTCGCTCGCGGCGGCGCAGCATGCGATGATGCGACCGCCTCGCCGCAGGGCGAACGGCTTTGATGTTTATGGTTTGTTCCGCTATCATGCGGGGATGAAGGCGCATGCTCCACGACCCCAGACCCGTCCCAAGACCCGTCTGCGCGAAGCCGAGCCGGCCGACGCGCCGCGCGCCAGGAGGCCGCGCGTGAGCGATCCGGCGCGGGACCTGTTCGGGCCGGGCGGCAAGGGCGCGGCGGCCCGCCCGCCCGAGCCGCGGCGGCGGCTGGATTCGGCGGCCTCCGTGGCGACGCTCGCGGCCGCCGAGCCGGAGGGCGGCTACACCGCCTCCGACATCGAGGTGCTGGAGGGGCTGGAGCCCGTCCGGCGCCGGCCCGGCATGTATATCGGCGGCACCGACGAGCGGGCGCTCCACCACCTGTTCGCCGAGGTGATCGACAACTCGATGGACGAGGCGGTCGCCGGCCATGCCAGCTTCATCGAGGTGGAGCTTGAGGAGACCGGCGCCCTCGTCGTCACCGACAACGGCCGCGGCATCCCGGTCGACCCGCACCCGAAATTCCCCGGCAAGTCGGCGCTCGAGGTCATCATGACCACGCTGCACGCCGGCGGTAAGTTCGACTCGAAGGTCTACGAGACCTCGGGCGGCCTGCACGGCGTCGGCATCTCGGTGGTGAACGCACTCTCCGACCTGCTGGAGGTCGAGGTGGCGCGCAACCAGACCCTCTACCGCCAGACCTTCTCGCGCGGTCATGCCCAAGGGGCTTTGGAACTGGTCGGCCGGGTGCAGAACCGCCGCGGCACCCGCGTGCGCTTCCACCCGGACGCCCAGATCTTCGGCTCGCTGAAGTTCGACCCGCGCCGCCTGTTCAAGATGGCGCGCTCCAAGGCCTACCTGTTCGGCGGCGTCGAGATCCGCTGGCGCTGCGCCTCCGCCCTCCTCGAGGGGCTGGAGGACGTGCCGGCCGAGGCGGTGCACCGCTTCCCCGACGGGCTGCGCGACTACCTCGCCCGGGACATCGACGGGAAGGAACTCGTCACGGACGCCATGTTCTCCGGCAAGATCACCAAGCCGGGCTCGCACGGGTCGCTCGAATGGGCGGTGGCCTGGATGGTCGCCGAGGACGGGATCTCGCACTCCTACTGCAACACGATCCCGACGCCCGAGGGCGGCACCCACGAGGCGGGCCTGCGCGTCGCGCTGCTGCGCGGCCTGCGCGAGCACGCCGAGCGGGTGAACCAGGCCAAGCGCATGACCGCCGTCACGACGGACGACGTCATGGCGACCTGCGCGTCGATGCTCTCGGTGTTCATCCGCGAGCCGGAGTTCCAGGGCCAGACCAAGGACAAGCTCGCCACCGTGGAGGCCCAGCGCATCGTCGAGACGGCGGTGCGCGACGCCTTCGACCACTGGCTCGCCGCCTCCCCGGCCCAGGCCAACAAGCTCCTCGACTGGGTGATCGACCGGGCCGAGGAGCGCCTGCGCCGCCGCCAGGAGAAGGAGGTCGCCCGCAAGAGCGCGACCCGCAAGCTGCGCCTGCCCGGCAAGCTCGCCGACTGCTCGGCGGCCGGCACCGCGGGCTCGGAGATCTTCATCGTCGAGGGCGACTCGGCCGGCGGCTCGGCCAAACAGGCCCGGGACCGGGCGACCCAGGCGATCCTGCCGCTGCGCGGCAAGATCCTGAACGTCGCCTCGGCCTCGCGCGACAAGCTCGGCGCCAACCAGCTGATCTCGGATCTCACCCTGGCGCTCGGCTGCGGCACCGGTTCGGCCTTCCGCGAGGCGGACCTGCGCTACGAGAAGGTGATCATCATGACGGACGCCGACGTCGACGGCGCCCACATCGCCTCGCTGCTGATCACCTTCTTCTACCGCCAGATGCCGAGGCTGATCGACCGCGGCCACCTCTACCTCGCGATCCCGCCGCTCTATCGGCTGCAGCAGGGCTCGAAGGTGGCCTATGCCCGGGACGACGCGGATCGGGAGCGGATCGTCAAGACCGTGTTCAAGGGCGGCAAGGTCGAGATCGGGCGGTTCAAGGGCCTCGGCGAGATGATGCCGGCCCAGCTCAAGGAGACCACCATGGATCCGAAGAAGCGCACATTGCTGCGCGTCGCGGTCCTGGACGAGGCCCGGGAATCGACCGGCGACACGGTCGAGCGTCTGATGGGCAACAAGCCCGAGGCGCGCTTCGCCTTCATCAGCGAGCGCGCGGCCTTCGCAGAGGGCGCCGACCTCGACATCTGACGCCGGAGCGGCCGCGCCGCGTCGGTCGATGGCGCCGCGCCGTCATTGCGAGCGCAGCGAAGCAGCCCAGCAGCGCCACGTTCATCGAAGTGGCGCTGCCCTGGATTGCTTCGCTGCGCTCGCAAAGACGGGTGACGGGTTTCTGTCGCGCCTTATCGGGGTGGCGCGATCACCTTGGCCGGGTCGAAGGGCTGGGCCGCCGCCACCGTGTCCTTGCCCATGTTGAGGACCGCCGAAAAGCGGTCGCCGCCGGGACGCAGCACGAGGGCGCCCGGCTCGACCGCGATGAGCTTGCTGCCGAGGCCGAGGAAGCCGCCGACGTCGATCACGACGGCCTTGAGCGTCCCGCCGTCGGCGATGAGCAGATCCTCGATCTTGCCGACGCTGTCGCCGGCGGCGTTGCGAACCGTCACGCCGATCATCTTCGTGGTCAGGAAGGTGACGGGCTTGAGCCCCTGACGCTTGGCGGCGTCCTCGGCGCTCGCCGCCTCCGTCAGCCGCCCGCCCCCCTTGCCGTCCGTCGAGGTTCCCGGTCCCGTGGCCGGCAGGATCGTGTCCTTGCCGATCACGCTGGCGTCCTGCGCGGAGGCCGGCGCGTTGGCGAGGCCGAGGGCCGCGAGCGACAGGAGAAGGATTCGGCTTCGCATGGCTGATCGCTCCGCGCGCCCGGTCCCTGCGTGGAAGGCCCTGTCCGGGTCACTGAGGGGCGCCGCGGTCTCAATCGCGGGCGGCCCGCGCGGTTCCGGCCCTCCCTGTCGCACCCGCCGAGGTCGGTTCGCTGTCCCGAAACGCGAAAGGGCCCGGCCTTGCGGCCGGGCCCTTCGGGAGCGCGGAGCCGGCAGAGCCGGCTCCGGCATCCGGTCTCAGTACGAGCCGAACTTGTAGTTCAGGCCGGCGCGGACGACGGCGAACTCGGTCTTGGCGGCGGCGCCGTTGAGGTAGGCGGTGCCGTTCGGGGGCAGGAGGTTGCCGTAGAACACGCCGCCGGCGGAGTTCTTCTGGCGGTCGAGGCTGACGTAGAGGCCTTCGACCTTCAGCGTGACGGCCGAGGAGCGGAAGAAGTTCAGGAACGAGTCGGTGGGCAGGGCGTACTCGACGCCGCCGCCGGCGGCCCAGCCGGTGCGGAAGCTGTCGCGGAAGCGGTTGCCGGAGAAGTTCTGGTCGTCCTGGCCCGAGCCGTAGGCGAAGCCGCCGGTGCCGTACACGAGGGTGCGGTCGAAGGCGTAGCCGAGGCGGCCGCGCACGGTGCCGAAGTAGTCCAGGCCGTTGCCGCTCGTGGCGACGAAGGCGGGCGGGTTGGAGAAGGCGACGCCGGGGAAGCCCAGGAAGCTGTAGTTCTGGGTGGCGTTGGCGCGGCGGGCGAAGTCGACGTACTGGGCGTCGGCCTCGAAGCCGATCACGACGCCGGAGCCCGGGGTGAACTGGTAGTTGTAGCCGATCTGGGCGCCGCCCGAGAAGCCGTCGTTGTTGTTGCGGTTGTTGACGCTGACGACGCCGGCGGTGCCGGGGGAGTTGATCAGCGAGCCGCCGGGCAGGGCGTAGCTGGTGGTGTTGCGGCTGTTGGCGTCGAAGCCGTAGCCGGCGTTCACACCGATGTAGAAGCCGGTCCAGGTGAACACCGGCACCGGCGTGAACACCGGCGGCGGCGCGGCGCGGCGCGGAAGGTCGGCGGCGGACGCCGCGGCGGTCATGCCGGCGAGGACGGTGGATGCGAGGAGAAGCTTCTTCATGGTGGTGTTCGGTCCTGGGGTTAGCTTGAGCCGGCAGCCTTCTAGGCGCTCTCGGATGGCGGGTCTGTCGCTTTCCTGCAACAAGCCTCTTCAGGCTAGGGACATCCCGTCAACGAAAGATGAAGACTAGCTGGGCCCGCCCGACAGCAGACGGCCCGCTCGCGCGCTCGACGAGGGCGAGGAGAGCTGCAGACACCGTGAAGACTAGCTGCCTTGCGCGTCGCGCATATTGGCGGCGGCCGGCGCGGGGCCGGCGACATCGCTCGCGGTCTCTGCAGGAGCCGTCGGCGGCGGACGTTTTATTCCGGCACAACTTCGACGAGAATGATTCTCGATCGTAAGAGATCGATTAACCCTGTTGCCCGATGGTCCGCCGCTCGCGGGCCCGTCCCCGAACCCCTGTTGCGCATCAAACCGAATCCGGTCCCCCGCCGGCGGAGACCGCTGTCTATGCAGAGCCCCGACGAACGGAGCCGGACGACCTTCGGCAAGCGCCGGACCGGCGAGGCCGCGCCCGGCGCGCAGGCCGGCCCGCGGACCGGCTCGACCGCCGCGCGGGTGGCGCGCGCCGAGCCGAGGCGGTCCGCGGGCCCCCTGCCCTGGACGCTGCGCGTGGCGGGCCTGGTCGGGATCGTCGCGGTGATCGGCGCCTACCAGCTCGCGCGGCTGAGCCGGCCCGACGCGCCGACGCCCGGGACTGCCCTCGCGACCGCGGCGTTCGCGCCGATGGCCGAGCCCGAGACGACCGGTGCCATCGCGGCGGCGCGATCCGCCCGCACCACCCGCTTGGACCCCTGCGTCGCGCCCGTTGGCGACCGTCTCCGGCCCTGATCGGCGACACTCCGGGCGGCCGATCCCCTGTGCGCGGCCAGGCGCTGTCGCCATTGCGAGATTGACAAGTCGCGCCAAGGCCCTAACTGACAGGGAGCATGCGCCCCGCGGCCCCGGGAGCGTCCGAGCGCCCCGCGCGAGCCTTTCCCAGCCGTTGCCGCGACGGTGTCCTTCGCGCCGGCCGGGCGCGCAACGGTTCCTGAACGCAGATGCCTTTTTCCGACCTGGGACTGAGCGAGAAAGTCCTGAACGCCGTCGAAGCGGCGGGTTACACCGAGCCGACGCCGATCCAGGCCGAGGCCATCCCCCACGTGCTGGCGCGCCGCGACGTCCTCGGGATCGCCCAGACCGGCACCGGCAAGACTGCGGCCTTCACGCTCCCGATGCTGACGCTGCTGGAGAACGGCCGCGCCCGCGCGCGGATGCCGCGCACGCTGATCCTGGAGCCGACCCGCGAGCTGGCCGCCCAGGTGGTCGAGAATTTCGACCGCTACGGGACGAACCACAAGCTCAACGTGGCGCTGATCATCGGCGGCGTCTCCTTCGCCGATCAGGACGCCAAGCTGATGCGCGGCACCGACGTGCTGATCGCGACGCCCGGCCGCCTGCTCGACCATTTCGAGCGCGGCAAGCTGCTGCTCACCGGCGTCGAGCTCCTGGTCATCGACGAGGCCGACCGCATGCTCGACATGGGGTTCATCCCCGACATCGAGCGCATCGTGAAGATGGTGCCGTTCACCCGGCAGACGCTGTTCTTCTCGGCGACCATGCCGCCGGAGATCGAGCGGCTGGCGGACATGTTCCTGCACAACCCGCAGCGGGTCGAGGTGGCCCGGCCCGCCTCCACGGCGACCACGATCACCCAGCGGCTCGTCGCCACCGGCGCCGAGGGGCACGCCAAGCGCGAGCGCCTGCGCACCCTGATCCGCGGCGAGGGCGAGCTGAAGAACGGGATCATCTTCTGCAACCGCAAGCGCGACGTCGCGCTGCTGCAGAAGTCCCTGGTCAGCCACGGCTTCGACGCCGCGGCGCTCCACGGCGACATGGACCAGCGCGCCCGCACGACGGCCCTCGACGGGTTCCGCAACGGCGACACCGCCCTGCTGGTCGCCAGCGACGTGGCGGCGCGCGGTCTCGACATCCCGGCCGTCAGCCACGTCTTCAACTTCGACGTGCCGCATCACCCGGAGGATTACGTCCACCGGATCGGCCGCACCGGCCGCGCCGGCCGCAGCGGCACGGCCTACACGCTGGTCGCCCCCGACGACTCGCGCTCCCTCGGCGCCATCGAGGCGCTGATCGGCCAGCCGATCCCCTGGCTGGACGGCGACCTGACCAGCGTGGCCGACGGGTCCGGCGATACCGGGACGCGCCACCGCGGCCGCGCGGGCGACGGGCGTCGGGGCGGCCGCTCCGCCAAGAGCGGTGGACGGAGCGGCGACAAGAGCGGCAGCGACAAGGGTGCCGACAAGGCCGTCGTAGAGAAGAGTGCCCGGAGCGCGAGCGAGACCGAGGAGGTCCGCGAGCGTCCGACCCGGTCGCGCGGCAGCCGCGGCGCGGCGCGCGCGGAGAGCCGTCCGGACGATCGTCCCGAGAGCCGCTCTGAGAGCCGCCCCGAGAACCGTCCGGAGCCGCGCGCGTCGGGCCGCACGTCAGGCCGCGGCGGCGAGTCCGCGCGCGAGGAGCGCGGGCGCCGGATCGACGCGGACGGAGACACGCCCGTCGGCCTCGGCTCGCACGTTCCTGCGTTCCTGCTTCGACCAGTCTTGGCGAAGAAGGATAAGTAACAGACGTCTGTTCCGGCTTAACTGTCCGGCTACCAGGCAGCCGTATATTGGCTCAGGGCAACGACGCAGGCGCGTCGGTCGCCCCGGACCGCGGGATACGGATGAGCCAGGAGACCTATTCGGATCGCGATCGCAGCTTCGCGTTGGCGAAGCGCAGCCACGATCTGATTCGCGACTACGGGCCCTCCGCGACGCCGCGCGCCTACGCCGTCTGGTACGCCTACGTCTCGGGAGAGCTGCCGCTCCTCGCCGACGCCGTGAAGCGTCTCACCACGCAGAACGGCTGCCTCACCGAGGGCGACATCGACGATCTGCACGAGACCTATCTCGACGGGCGCCGCCTCGCGAGCACCACCGACGACGTCAGCCGCATCGTCCTCAGCGAGATCGCGGCCGTCACCGAGATCCTGGACCTCTCCCTGGGCTCGACGGCGCAGTACAGCGAGTCGCTGCGCGCGGTCGCTCAGGACCTCTCCCAGGGCGTCCCGAGCCGGGCGCGGTTCGGCGAGATCGTCGCGACCCTGGCCGCCACGACGCGGGAGGTCGCCGCCAACAACCGGATCCTCGAAGCCCGCATGCGCGAGACCCGCAGCGAGATCGAGACCCTGCGCGAGAAGCTCGAGGCGACCCGGCGCGAGAGCCTGACCGACGCCCTGACGGGGCTCGCCAACCGCAAGCATTTCGAGGAGACGCTGAAAGCGTCGATGGAGACGGCCCGGGCGCGCAGCACGCCCATGAGCCTGATCATCCTCGACATCGACTTCTTCAAGCGCTTCAACGACCTGTACGGTCACCTCACGGGCGATCAGGTCCTGCGACTCGTGGCGATCGTGATGCGCGAGAACGCCGGCAAGCAGGCGCAGCTCGCCCGGTTCGGCGGCGAGGAGTTCGGCATCATCCTGCCCGGGGTCGACCGGACGGTGGCCAAGCAGGTGGCCGAGACGGTCCGCGCCAGCGTCATGGGGCGCGAGCTGGTCAAGCGCTCGACCGGCGAGTCGCTCGGCAAGGTCACCATCTCGCTGGGCGTGGCGGTGCTGCGCCCGGGCGACACGCCCGCCTCGCTGATGGAGCGGGCCGACCTGTGCATGTTCGCGGCGAAGCGCGCCGGCCGGAACCGCTTCCTGGACGACGCCGCCGAATCGCTGATGCAGGTGGCCTAGAGCCGGCCCCGGCCGCGGCGCCGTCCGGCGACACGCGCCACCCGGGACGGCGGGCGCGGACCGGTCAGGCCTGCGCGGGCAGGCGGTCAGCCGAGACCGGCGTGATCGCCACCGACTCGCCGCAGCCGCAGGCCGAGGTCTGGTTCGGGTTGTTGAACACGAACTGCGAGGCCAGCTTGTTGGTGGTGAAGTCCATCTCGGTGCCGAGCAGGAACAGCACCGCCTTCGGATCGACGAACACGCGCACGCCGCGATCCTCGACCACGTCCTCTCCGGGCTTGGCCGCCTCGGCATATTCCATCGTGTAGGACATCCCGGCGCAACCGCCGTTCCGGACGCCGACGCGCAGCCCGGCGATCGGCCGGTCGGCCTCCGCCATGATCGCCTTGATCCGATCGGCGGCGCGATCGGTCAGCGAGAGAACCTTGAAACCAGCGGACATCGTCACCCTCCCGCCCATCCGGGTTCAAGGCCCGGGGACGCGCATTCTGACGCGTACAAGATAAGCATTGGCCCGGGGCCGGTCCACCGCGGCGGGGTCACACCGGCCCGGCATTCGCCGCGCGGGAGCGCCCTCAGGCGGTCTCGCCGGTCAGTCGCGCGAAGGTCCCGAGATCGACGTTACCGCCGCTGATCACCACGCCGACGCGCTTGTTCGTCACGTCCACGAGGCCGCTCAGCACCGCCGCCGCCGCGAGGCAACCGGTCGGCTCGACCACGAGCTTCATCCGGCTGGCGAAGAACCGCATGGTCTCGACGAGCTGCGCGTCGGTGACGGTGAGGATGTCCGACACCCGCGCGCGGATGATCGCGAAGGTCAGGTCGCCCAGGGCCGTCGACTGCGCACCGTCGGCGATGGTGCGGGGCACCGGGATCATGACGATCCGGCCCTCGCGGAACGAGCGCTGCCCGTCATTGCCCGCCTCCGGCTCGACGCCGATCACCCGGCAGCCCGGTGACAGCTCTGCGGCGGCGAGGGCGCAGCCCGCGAGCTGGCCGCCGCCGCCGAGGCAGGCCACCAGCACGTCGAGGGGACCGACCGTCTCGATCAGCTCCTGCGCCAGCGTCCCCTGCCCGGCGATGACGTCGGGATGGTTGAAGGGCGGGATCAGCGTCAGGCCGCGGGCCTCGGCGATCTCGCGGCCCAGGGCCTCGCGATCCTGGGTGTAGCGGTCGTACAGGACCACCTCGGCGCCGTAGCCGCGGGTGGCGGCGATCTTCGCCGCGGGGGCGTCGCCCGGCATGATGATCGTGGCGGGCGCTCCGAGCAGCCGGCTCGCCAGGGCGATCGCCTGGGCGTGGTTGCCCGAGGAGTAAGTGATGACCCCGCGGGTGCGGGCCGCCTCCGGCAGCGCGCTGATCGCGTTGTAGGCGCCGCGGAACTTGAAGGCGCCGGCCCGCTGCAGGTTCTCCGCCTTGAAGAACAGGCGGCCGCCGGTCATCGCGTCGGCCGTGCGGGAGGTCAGCACCGGGGTGCGGTGCGCGGCCCCGGCGATCCGCTCGGCGGCGCGGGCCACGTCCGCGAAGGTCGGAAGGCCGTCGGTGGCCGCGCCGGATCCGCCGGGCTGCGTGTCGTGCATGGTCGCCTGCATCGTTGCCTGCATCGTCGTCCGGGTACCATCCGCCCGGGGCCGCGCCGGAGCGAGGCCGGGCCGCAGCCCGTCATACGGGCCTTTCGACCCGCGCGCATCCCGCCGATCCACATGCGCAAGCGGAGCCATTCGCCGCCCCGCCGCTTATACCCAGCGACAACTTGGCAGGAACGCTGGGGGGCGGCATCGCCATGGCAACAGAGACCACGCGCGCACCGGTGCGCCGCCCGCACGGCGGCAGGGCCTCGCCGTGAGCGCCCGCGACCGCGCTTCGGGCGACGCGGCGACCGAGGTCACCTTCCGGGGGCGCGGGCTGGCGCTGCGCACCGGCTCGCGCCTGATCCTGCTCGTCTGCCCGCTCTGCTCGCAGCGCAACGCGCGGCGGGGCGCCGAACGCGGCATCTGCGAGTGGTGCGCCTATGTGCCGTCGCCGGACCAGGCCGAGCCCGTGGATCGCGGGTGCTCCTGAGGCGCTGTCGCGTAAGACGCCGAAATCACGATCTGGGATTGATTCTCAGTTAGGAACTATCTCCGGTTGCATATTGCGGTGCGGGTCCTCACACTCCCGCCGGGGGCCTGATGGGAGGGCACATGCAACCGTCCGAATGCTGCATCTTTCGGATGACCATCGCCTCCGTGATCGGCAGCTGCGTCACGCTCCTGCTCGTCCGGGGGCTCGATCCGCTCGTTGCCCTGCTGCTGATCCCGATCGGCGGCAGCGTGGCGACGGTTCTGGTGATCCTGCTGTTCCAGGCCGTGAGCCTGACGCTCACGGCGCGGACCGGTCCGCACTGACCGGCCGGTGGCGGCGCGGCTCGGATCCCTGTCCGACCCGCGCGCCGCGTCGGCCTCCGATCAGGTGTGGATCACTTTGCCGTAGGCGTCGAGCACGCTCTCGTGCATCATCTCGCTGAGCGTCGGGTGCGGGAACACCGTGTGCATCAGCTCCTCCTCGGTGCTCTCGAGGTTCATCGCCACCACGTAGCCCTGGATCAGCTCAGTCACCTCGGCCCCGACCATGTGGGCGCCGAGCAGCTGGCCGGTCTTGGCGTCGAACACGGTCTTGATTAGGCCGTCCGGCTCGCCGAGCGCGATCGCCTTGCCGTTGCCCGCGAAGGGGAACCGGCCGACCTTCACCGAGAAGCCCTGCTCCTTGGCCTTCGCCTCGGTGAGCCCGACGCTGGCGATCTGCGGCTGGCAGTAGGTGCAGCCCGGGATCTTGGCCTTGTCCATCGGGTGGGTGTGCAGGCCCTTGATGGTCTCGATGCAGATGACGCCCTCGTGCTCGGCCTTGTGGGCGAGCATCGGCGGCCCGGCGACGTCGCCGATCGCGTAGAGGCCGGGCACGTTGGTGCGGCCGAGCCCGTCCGTCACCACGATCCCGCGGTCGATCTTCACCCCGAGTTTCTCGAGACCGATTTTCTCGATGTTCCCGACGACGCCTACCGCCGAGATCAGCTTCTCCGCGGTGATCTGCTGGGTCTTGCCGTCGCCGCCCTCGATGGTGGCCGTGACAGAATCGGCGCCCTTCTCGACCTTGGTCACCTTGGCGCCGGTGAGGATCTTGATGCCCTGCTTCTCGAAGCGCTTGCGGGCGAGGCCGGCGATCTCGGCATCCTCCACGGGCAGGATCTGCGGCAGCAGCTCCACCACGGTCACCTCGGCGCCCATGGTGCGGTAGAACGAGGCGAACTCGATGCCGATGGCGCCCGAGCCCATCACCAGCAGGCTCTTGGGCATCGCCTCGGGGACCATGGCCTCGTAGTAGGTCCAGATCAGCTTCTTGTCGGGCTCGATCCCCGGGATCGCGCGCGGACGCGCGCCGGTCGCCACGATGATGTGCTTGGCCTGGTAGGTGCCGGCGCCCTTGGCGCCCTTCGGCGCCTCGGCGCGCTTGGTCTCCTTCACGGTGACCTTGCCGGGCTGGTTGCCCTGCGCGGCGCTGTCGACCGAGGCCTCGCCCCAGATCACGTCGACCTTGTTCTTTTTGAGCAGCATGCCGACGCCGCCGTTGAGGCGGGCCGAGACGCCGCGGGACCGCTTCACGATCGCGGCGGTGTCGAACCCGACCTTCTCCGCGGTCAAGCCGTAATCGCCAGGATGTTGGAAATAATGAAAAATCTCGGCCGAGCGGAGCAGCGCCTTGGTGGGGATGCAGCCCCAGTTCAGGCAGATGCCGCCGAGATGCTCGCGGTCGACCACGGCGGTCTTGAAGCCGAGTTGCGCCGCGCGGATCGCCGTGACGTAGCCGCCGGGCCCGGCGCCGATGATGAGGACGTCGTAGGTGTCGGACATCGTGTCTCAGCTCTCCGCTGTGGCGCGCGCGACTGCACCGTCGTTGACGCGGCGATCAGGACGAGGTCTCCAGCGCGCTCAGCCGCTGCTCCGTGGCCTTGATCGTCTTCTTGATCGATTGGAGATCCGCCTTCGCCTGTGTTCCGAGACCGGTTTCGTAGGCGACGTAGATCTCCAACTCCTCAAGTTTTTCGGTGTGACCCGTCAGGGTCGTCTTGATCGCTGCGACATCGCGCTTCACCTCCGCGATGTCGCTCTGCATCCGTTGTAGGACTGGCAGAACCAGATCGGTGACTTCCGACACGCGACTCTCCGTTGATCGCTCAGGCGATCATAGCAGAGTCGCGCCTCACACCAGCATGCCCATCGGGTTCTCGATCAGCCCCTTGAAGGCCGAGACCAGTTCCGCGCCGAGCGCCCCGTCGAGCACCCGGTGGTCGCACGACAGGGTGCAGGTCATGACCTGAACCACGGCCGGCGCCCCGTCCTTCACGACCACGCGCTTCTCGCCCGCGCCCACCGCCAGGATGCTCGATTGCGGCGGGTTGATCACCGCGGTGAAGTGCTTGATGCCGAACATGCCGAGGTTCGACACCGAGGTGACGCCACCCTGGTACTCCTCGGGCTTCAGCTTCTTGGCGCGGGCGCGGGCCGCGAAATCCTTCATCTCGTTGGAGATGGTCGAGAGTGTCTTCTCGTCCGCCCGGCGGATCACCGGCGTGAACAGGCCGCCGTCGATCGCCACCGCGACGCCGACCTCGGCGTGCTTGAAGCGCAGGATCCGGTCCTCGGCCCAGACCGCGTTGGCGGCCGGAACGCGGGTCAGCGCGAGGCCCATCGCCTTGATGACGAAGTCGTTCACCGAGAGCTTGAAGACGGGCTTGCCGTCCTTGTCCTTGCCGGCCGAGCCGTTCAGCGTCTCGCGCAGCTTCATCAGCGCGTCGAGCTCGCAATCCACCGTCAGGTAGAAGTGCGGGGCGACCTGCATCGCCTCGGTGAGGCGCTTGGCGATGGTCTTGCGCATGCCGTCGAGGGGCACCTCCTCGTAGGCATCCTTGGCGAAGAAGCCCTTGACCTGATCGGTCGTGAGCCCGGCCGGCGCGCCGCCCGAGGGGGCGGCCTTCGGGGCCGGAGCCGCCTTCGGCGCCTCGGCGGTGGCCTGCGCGGCGGCGGGTGCCTTGGTGGCGCCGGAGGCCTTCGCGGCCTGGACGTCGCGGGCGATGATGCGGCCGTGCGGCCCGCTGCCCTGGACGGCGCCGAGGTCGACACCCTCCTGCTTGGCGATCCGCCGGGCCAGCGGCGAGGCGAAGACGCGGCCGCCCGGGCCGGCCTGCGCGCCACCCTGCGGAGCGCCGCTCGGCTGTGCGCCCTCCGGTGCGGCGTTCACCCGCTCGTACGACATGTGGCCGCCGCCGGGCGTGGTGTTCTGGCCGGCCGCAGAGGCGTCGGCCTTCGGCTCGGGCTTGGACTCGGCCTTGGCCTCGCCGTTCGAGGCGGCCTTCGGCGCGCCGCCGGCCTGCACGCTCGACGGGTCCTCGCCCTCGGCGGCGATGATGGCGATCAAATCGTTGACCGGCACGTCCGCCGTGCCCTCGGGCACGAGGATCTTGGCGAGCACGCCCTCGTCGATGGCCTCCACCTCCATGGTGGCCTTGTCGGTCTCGATCTCGGCCAGCACGTCGCCGGACTTGATCGGGTCGCCCTCCTTCTTCAGCCACTTGGCGAGGTTGCCCTTCTCCATGGTCGGGGAGAGCGCGGGCATCAGCACGTTGATCGGCATGGCATCAGGTCTCGGGCAAGGCCGGGGCGGCCGGATCGTCGAAGGGGAAGAGGTCGTCGAGGGGGGTAAGGGACGGCGTCGTAAGGCGGTTGCGGACGCGGGTCCGGCGCCCCGTCGACCTTCGCGGCGACGCGATGCGCGAGGACCGCCTCCAGATCCGCGTAGGTCGCCTGCCGGACGGCCGCCTCAGCCATGGTCGGCCGCCATCGTCAGTTGAGACCGCCGGGGTCGAGCCCCTCGGCCTCCCAACCGGCGCGGATGCGCTCGACCGCCTCGTCCTCCGACATGTCGGTCTCCAGCGCGTAGGCGCGGGCGGCCTGACGGGCGAGGTCGGCCAGCAGCCGGCCCCAGGTCGCCGGATCGTCGAAGGAGCGGCGCAGGGCGACGCTCACCGCGCCGTCGACCACGGCCGCGCGCAGCACCTCGATGCCGCCCTGCTCCAGGGCGTCGGGCGGGATGGCGAGTTCGGCGAAGTCGGTGCTGGGATCCTGGCTCATGGCGCGCCGGCTGTTCCTCGATCTGGCCGGGGCGGGCGACGGCGTCGCCCGCGCGCCCGTCACTTGTAGCAGACGCTCTTGGCGGCCTCGACGACCTCCGCCACCGTCGGCAGCGCCAGCTTCTCGAGGTTGGCGGCGTAGGGCATCGGCACGTCCTTGCCGGTGATGCGCAGGACCGGCGCGTCCAGGAAGTCGAAGGCGTCGACCATCAGGCGGGCCACGATCTCGGCGCCGATGCCGGATTGCGGGAAGCCCTCCTCCACGGTGATGCAGCGGCCGGTCTTCTTGACCGATTCCACCACCGTCGCGCTGTCCATCGGGCGGATCGTGCGCAGGTCGATCACCTCGGCCTCGATGCCCTGCTCGGCCAGCGCCTGCGCGGCCTTGAGGGCGTAGGTCATGCCGATCGCGAAGGACACGATGGTCACGTCGCTGCCGGTGCGGTGGATCTTCGCCTTGCCGATCGGCAGCACGAAGTCGTCGAGCTTCGGCACCGGGAAGGACTGCCCGTACAGGATCTCGTTCTCGAGGAAGATCACCGGGTTCGGGTCGCGGATCGCGGCCTTGAGCAGGCCCTTGGCGTCGGAGGCCGTGTAGGGCGCGATCACCTTGAGACCCGGCACGTTGGAGTACCACGCGGAATAGTCGTGGCTGTGCTGGGCGGCGACGCGGGCGGCGGCGCCGTTGGGGCCGCGGAACACGATCGGGCAGCCGAGCTGGCCGCCGGACATGTAGAGGGTCTTGGCCGCCGAGTTGATGATGTGATCGATCGCCTGCATGGCGAAGTTGAAGGTCATGAACTCGACGATCGGCTTCAGGCCGGCCAGCGCCGCGCCGACGCCGATGCCCGCGAAGCCGTGCTCTGTGATCGGGGTGTCGACCACGCGCTTCGGCCCGAACTCCTGCAGCAGGTTCTGGGTGACCTTGTAGGCGCCCTGGTACTCGGCAACCTCCTCGCCCATGACGAAGACGTCGCCGTCGCGACGCATCTCCTCGGCCATGGCGTCACGCAGGGCCTCGCGGACGGTCTGGGTGACCATCGGCGTGTCGGCCGGGAACTCCTCCATCACCGGCTCTTGGGCCTTGTTGGTGATGACGGCCGGCGCGGCCGGCGCCTTCGGGGCGTCGTCGCCGGTCTTGGCCGCGGGGGCCGGCCTGTCGGCCATGCCTTCGGCCTGCATGTCGGGCGCCGGGGCCGGATGGCCGCCCGCGCCATTGGGCTTGGCGCCGCTGCCGGACTGGACGCTCGCCGGATCCTCGCCCTCGCCGGCGATGACGGCGATTGGCGTGTTGACCGCGACGCCCTCGGTGCCCTCCGCGATCAGGATCTTGGCGAGGATGCCCTCGTCGATGGCCTCCACCTCCATGGTGGCCTTGTCGGTCTCGATCTCGGCCAGCACGTCGCCGGACTTGATCGGATCGCCCTCCTTCTTCAGCCACTTGGCGAGCTTGCCCTCCTCCATGGTGGGCGAGAGGGCGGGCATCAGGATGTCGGTCGCCATGCTCAGCTCTGCGGTCGTCTTTTCGTTAGGGGGCGGCCAGCTTTGTCGTCCGCGCTCAGGCGTGCGCTTCGAGCAGGATGTCGGTCCACAGCTCGGACGGATCCGGCTCGGGGTCGTTCGTGGCGAACTCGGCCGAGGCGTTGACGACCTCGCGGACCTTGGCGTCGGTGGCCTTGAGCTCGGCCTCGGGCACGGCGTGCAGCTCGAGCAGGCGCTTGCGCACCATCTCGATCGGGTCGTGCTCATCGCGCATCTTCGAGACCTCGTCCTTGGTCCGGTACTTGGCCGGATCGGACATGGAGTGGCCGCGGTAGCGGTAGGTCTGCATCTCCAGGATGTAGGGGCCCTGGCCGGTCCGGGCGTGCTCGATCGCCCGGGTCGCGGCCTCGCGCACCGTGCGGACGTCCATGCCGTCGACCTGCTCGCCCGGGATGCCGAAGGAGAGGCCGCGCTTCGAGAAGTCCGTCTGCGCCGAGGCGCGGGCCACCGAGGTGCCCATCGCGTAGCGGTTGTTCTCGATCACGTAGACGACCGGCAGCTTCCAGAGCGCCGCCATGTTGAAGCTCTCGTAGACCTGGCCCTGGTTGGCGGCGCCGTCGCCCATGTAGGTCAGGCTGACCTTGCCGTTCTCCCGGTAATGGTCGGCGAAGGCGAGGCCGGTGCCGAGCGAGACCTGCGCGCCGACGATGCCGTGGCCGCCGAAGAACTGCTTCTCGCGGCTGAACATGTGCATCGAGCCGCCCTTGCCGCGGCTGTAGCCGCCGCGGCGGCCGGTCAGCTCGGCCATGACGCCCTTCGGGTCCATGCCGCAGGCAAGCATGTGGCCGTGGTCGCGGTAGCCGGTGATGACCTGGTCGCCCTCGACCGAGGCCATCTGCATGCCGATCACCACGGCCTCCTGGCCGATGTAGAGGTGGCAGAAGCCGCCGATCAGGCCCATGCCGTAGAGCTGGCCGGCCTTCTCCTCGAAGCGCCGGATCAGCAGCATCTCGTGATAGGCGTGGAGATCCTCGTCCCGCGTGAACTGGGGCATGTTCGGCGCGGGGCGATGCGCCTCGGCGGCCTGAGGGCTCGCGGCCTGCACCGGCGCGGACGACGCGTCCTTTGCGGGCTCCTTGGCAGGCTCCTTGGCGGCGTCCATCGGCGCTCTCCCCGTGATTCCACGCGACTTCGTGGGGGTGTAGGACAGCGACGATTGGAAAGCGAGGGCTGCCGCTCTGACAGGAAGCCGCTCTTGTCAGAGGACTTTCGGGACTAGGGAAAACGATCCCCTGGACTTCCGCGGGACGATCGCGGGACCTCCGCGGACCTGTCAGGGCGTGATGATGACCACGTCGTTGGCGTGGACCCGGCCCAGGACGATCCGGGCGCGCTCCTCCAGGAGGTCGCGGTCGATCTGGTCGCTCTTGAGCAGGTTCACCCGGTGCTCCCAGACGGCTCGTTCGGCCTTCACGGCGGCGAGTTCCTGGCTGAGGCCGTAGGCGCGGATCTTCAGGGCCTTCTTGGCCTCGAGGCCGCGGTTGCCACTCTCGGCCTGCCACACGAAATAGCCGACCACGAGCGCCGACAGGGTCCAGAGACCCAGCGGCAACACGACCATTCTGACTCGGCGGCGCACGACCATGGCGCGACCCTCGCGCGGAAAGGTTAACGGTTCTTTTCGACCGCGCCGCGGTCGGGGCAGGACCGCGACGGGGCCGGACCGCGGCCGGGACGAACAGGGGCGAGCCTGAGGCATGGACCTGACGCATCTGGGACGCTGGATCGCCGCGCACGCCACGGCGACCGACGACCACGACACCCTGCTCTCGGGCTTCTGCGAGTCGCTGGTCGAGGCCGGCCTGCCGGTCTGGCGGGTCAGCGTCATGGCGCCGGCCCTGGACCCGACGCTGCGCGGCGTCAGCCTCAACTGGCACGCGGGCGAGGGCATGTCGTACGTCGCCAACGCCCACGGCGCCGACGAGGAGAGCGACTGGCTCCTGAGTCCCGTCTACGCCCTCGTGGAGACGGGCGAGACCTTCGGCCGCTGGCGCCTCGACGCGCCCGGGCTGGCCGTCGACTTTCCGGTCCTGAAGGCCCTCGGGGCGCAGGGCGGCGTCGACTACGTGCTGCACATCGCCGAGTTCGCCCCCGGAACCGCGCTGCGGGGCATCGCGGTCTCGTTCTGCACCCGCGCCGCCGCCGGCTTCACCGAGGCGGACCTCGCGGCGATCGCCGGTGTCCTGCCGTTCCTGACGCTGGCGATGGCCAAGATGGGCCTCGCCCACACGTTCCGGGAAGTCTCGGCCACCTATCTCGGCCGATCCACCGCCGAGCGCATCCTCGACGGGCAGATCCGGAGGGGCGAGGGGCGGGCCGTGCCGGCGGCGATCCTGCTGACCGACCTGCGCGGCTTCACGGCCCTGGCCGACCGGGTGGATCCGGCCGACATGGTCACGTGGCTCAACGAGCATTTCGACGCCCTCGGCGATCCGGTGGCGCGGCACGGCGGCGAGATCCTGAAGTTCCTCGGCGACGGCTTCCTGGCGATCTTCCCGGTCCCGGACGCCGACACCCTCCCCTGCCCGGTCTGCGGGGCCGCCCTCGACGCCGCGATCGAGGGCCTCGCCGCCAACGCGGCGCTCAACGCCCGCCGCCGCGCCGAGGGGCTTCCGGAGCTGCCGGCCGAGGGCGTCGTGCATTTCGGGACGGTGATGTACGGCAATGTCGGGACCGAGCGGCGCCTCGACTTCACGATCATCGGACGGGCGGTCAACGAGGCGAGCCGGATCGAGAGCCAGTGCGCCGCCCTCGGCCACGACCTCCTCGTGTCGGACTCCTTCGCCGAGCGGTGCGCCCGGCGGCTGGAGCCGGTCGGGACGATCGAGTTGCGGGGCCTGTCGCGGCCGATGCGGGTCTGGACCGTGCCGGGGGAGTCGTCCCGTGCGGCGATGACCTGAGGCGAGCGCCGTCTTCCGGGCTCGCCTGCGGCGCCCCGGAATAAGGTGGGAGGCGCCGCGCCGACGTCGTCAGAACAGCGCGCAGCTCCGCTGGAGCACCAGCCCGACCGCGCCCTGCACGAAGCGGCGCCGGTAGGCCTCCCGGATCTCACGCAGGGCCGCGACCGCTTCGGGCGTCGGTTCGGTGACGATCAGGACGATGCGGGCGGCCTCGCGGACGATGCGTCCGTCCGGCCCGCGCCACTGGCCCCGGCCGCCGAACACGGTCAGCCCGTCCGGGAACCGCGGGGTGATCCACTCGGCCAGGAACCGGTCGAAGGCCGCCCCCGAGACGCGGCCGCCGTCCGGCCGCGACAGGCCGAACAGCAGCTGCGCGCTGAGCGTCGGGCGGGCACCGTCGCAGAGCGGGTCCGCGCGGGCCGGGCCGGCCGCCCCGACACCGAGCAGGCCGGCCAGCAGGATCTTACCGATCAGCGGCGGGCGAGCTGCTTGAGCGCCGACGGGCCGGCGTAGAGTGCCTGCGGGCCCAGGCCCTCCTCGATGCGGATCAGCTGGTTGTACTTGGCCAGTCTGTCCGAGCGGGCGAGCGAGCCGGTCTTGATCTGCCCGCAATTGGTCGCAACCGCGAGATCCGCGATGGTCGAGTCCTCGGTCTCGCCCGAGCGGTGCGACATCACCGCGGTGTAGCCGGCGCGCTGGGCCATATCGACCGCCGCCAGGGTCTCGGTGAGCGAGCCGATCTGGTTGACCTTGATCAGGATCGAGTTGGCCGTCTCCTCGGCGATGCCGCGGGACAGGCGCTCGACGTTGGTGACGAACAGGTCGTCGCCCACGAGCTGGCAGCGGTCGCCGATCTTGTCGGTGAGGAGCTTCCAGCCGGCCCAGTCATCCTCCGACATGCCGTCCTCGATCGAGACGATCGGGTAGGTGGCGACGAGCTGCGCGAGGTAGTCGACCTGCGCCTCGATGGTGCGGGTCTTGCCCTCGCCCTCGTACGCGTAGGCGCCGTCCTTGAAGAACTCGGTGGCGGCGCAGTCGAGGGCCAGCGCCATGTCCTGGCCCGGCTTGAAGCCGGCGGCGCTGATCGCGTCCATCACGAAATCGAGGGCGGCCTCGGCGGACGGCAGGTTCGGGGCGAAACCGCCCTCGTCGCCGACGTTGGTGTTGTGACCGGCCTTCTTCAGCTTGCCCTTGAGGGTGTGGAACACCTCGGAGCCCATGCGCACGGCCTCGGCGAGCGAATCGGCGCCCACCGGCATGATCATGAATTCCTGGAAGTCGATCGGGTTGTCGGCGTGCGCGCCGCCGTTGATGATGTTCATCATCGGCACCGGCAGGACCCGACCCTGCACGCCGCCGACGTAGCGGTAGAGCGGCAGGCCCGAGGCCTCGGCCGCGGCCTTGGCCACCGCCAGCGACACGCCGAGGATCGCGTTGGCGCCGAGGCGGGCCTTGTTGGGCGTGCCGTCGAGCTCGATCATTGCCTCGTCGACCGCGACCTGGTCCTCGGCCTCCATGCCGCCGATCGCGTCGAGGATCTCGGTCTGGGCCGCCTCGACCGCCTTCAGCACGCCCTTGCCGAGGAAGCGATTCTTGTCGCCGTCGCGCAGCTCCACCGCCTCGTGGGCGCCCGTGGAGGCCCCCGACGGCACCGCGGCGCGGCCGAAGGAGCCGTCCTCCAGGATGACGTCGACCTCGACCGTGGGGTTGCCGCGGCTGTCGAGGATCTCGCGGGCGCTGATATTGGTGATCGCGGTCATGGAACGTCCTCTCGCGGGGGCCGCGGGTCGGCGACCGCGCCCAAATTAGGGGTGCGGCGCATCGCGGCGGCTTATCCGTCAAGCCGCGGCCGGCGGCAAGCGCCGGGACGGACGGCGCACAGCCAGGTCCTGCCGGGAAAGCGTCGCGGATCAGGCGGATGCGCGCGGCGCCGGCAGGCTCTATATGGCCGGCCATGACCTCTCCCGACGATCTCCAGCTCGGCCAGCCGACGCCCCTTCCCACCTCGCCCGAGGAGGCGCGGCTCGACCGGGTCCCGAACCCGCACGCGGACACCGACTACGTCGCCCGGTTCACCGCGCCGGAATTCACCTCGATCTGCCCGGTCACCGGGCAGCCAGATTTCGCGATCCTGGTGATCGACTACGTGCCCGGTGACTGGCTGGTGGAGTCGAAGTCGCTGAAGCTCTACCTGGGGGCGTTCCGCAACCACGGAGCATTCCACGAGGATTGCACGGTGGCGATCGGCAAGCGGCTCCGCGACCTGCTTGAACCGCGCTACCTGCGAATCGGCGGGTTCTGGTATCCCCGCGGCGGAATCCCGATCGACGTCTTCTGGCAGACGGGCGACTTGCCGAAGAACGCGTGGCTGCCGGACCCGGGCGTGCCGCCCTACCGCGGACGCTGACCGAGCCAACGAAAAGGGCGACCGGCTCGCGCCGGTCGCCCCCGATCCTTCCGGATCTCCGATCTCAGTAGCCGTAGCCGTAGTAGCCGTAGCCCGGAGCGGCGTAGCCGTAGCCGCCGTAAACCGGGGCGTAGCCGTAGCCGTAGGACGGGGCGTAGCCGTAGCCGCCGCCGTAGTAGCTGTCGCGGGCCGCGCCCGCGGCGATCGCACCGGCCGCGAGGCCGGCAATGCCGAGGCCGATGGCGGCGCCGGTGCCGATGCCGCGACGGCCGCGGTAGTAGCCGTGACCGTAGCCGCCGTAGCCGCCGTGGTAGCCGTAAGGCCGCGCCTCGGCGCTCGTGGTGACGGCAACACTGCCGAGAGCCATGGCGGCGGCAGTGGCGATGATACCGATCTTGCGCATAGTGTTCCTTCTCGATCCCTGATCGAACATGCCCAATAACGTGGCCGCATCCGGACAGTTCCAGATTTCACGCCGGACTTGCGTGCGGATCCGCACCCAGTCGGGATTATGAACCGTTGTTCAGCGTGGCCGCCGCTTCGATGAGTGCGGTCAAGCTTGGGTGCGGCTCTTCCGGAACCGCTCGAACTCTTGCGGCGAGTCTTCGGGAGCACCTGAAACGCCGCGGCGGGCCGGCGCGGCGGACGGCCGGTCCCGGAGATGGAAATCCGCCCCGCCGCGGGTCGGGCGTGCTACGGATCTGCCGGGAGGACCGACGATGGATGCCCTGACCCTGATCCGCGAGAGCCTCGCGCCGCTGGCCGGCAAGCGGGTCGTCGATATCGGGTGCGGCGCCGGGACGCTCGCGCGGCAGCTGGTCGACGCGGGCGCGCGGGTCACCGGGATCGATCCCGGCGCCGCGGCGCTCGCCCGGGCGCGGGCCGCCGTGCCGGAGGCGCGCTTCGAGGCCGCGACCGGCGAGGCCCTGCCCTTCCCGGACGCCAGCTTCGACGGCGCCGTGATGCTGAATTCTCTCCACCACGTCCCGGACCCGGCGGCGGCCCTCGCCGAGGCGGCCCGCGTCCTGGCCCCGGGCGGGCTGCTCGTCGTGGTGGAGCCCCTGGCGGAAGGCGGCTTCTTCGACGCCCTGCGGCCGATCGAGGACGAGACCGCGATCCGCGCCGCCGCCCAGGACGCCATCGCGGCCGCCCTCGCCCGCGGCGCCTACGCGTGCCGCCGCGACGCGACGATCGCGCGGCGGGAGCGCTTCGACTCCCTCGACGCCTTCCTCGCCCGCGTCAGCGCCGTGGACCCGGCGCGCGAGGCGACCATCCGGGACCGGCGCTCCGTGGTCGAGGAGGCCTTCCTCAAGGCCGCCGCGCGCGAGGCCGACGGGCAGTTCGGCCTCGTCCAGCCCCTGCGGATCCACGTCCTGGAGCCGGCGGCCGCCTGAGCCGGTCAGGCGGCCCGGCGCTTGGCGAGGCGGTCGAAGGCGAGGAGTTCCTCGAGCAGGGCCGGCATGTCCCTCAGCGCCACCATGTTGGGGCCGTCGGAGGGCGCCCGGTCGGGGTCGGGATGGGTCTCGATGAACACGCCCGCCACGCCCACCGCCACGGCGGCGCGGGCGAGGACGGCAACGAACTCGCGCTGTCCGCCGGAACTCGCCCCCTGCCCGCCGGGCTGCTGCACCGAGTGGGTGGCGTCGAACACCACCGGCGCGCCCTGCGTGACATGCGCCATGATCGGCAGGCTGCGCATGTCCGAGACCAGGGTGTTGTAGCCGAACGAGGCGCCGCGCTCGGTGACGATGACGTTGGGGTTGCCCGCCTCCGTCACCTTGGCGGCGACGTGCTTCATGTCCCAGGGCGCCAGGAACTGGCCCTTCTTGATGTTGACCGCGCGGCCGGTCGCGGCGGCGGCCAGCAGCAAGTCGGTCTGGCGGCACAGGAAGGCGGGGATCTGGAGAACGTCCACCGCCTCGGCGGCGGGGGCGCACTGCTCGGCGGCGTGCACGTCGGTCAGCACCGGCAGCCCGAGGGTCTCGCGGATCTCGGCGAAGACCGGGAGCGCCCCGTCGAGGCCGATGCCCCGGGCGGCGCTGCCCGAGGTGCGGTTGGCCTTGTCGAAGGAGGTCTTGAACACGAGGCCGACGCCCAGACCCGCGGCCATCTCCTTGAGGGCGGCGGCGATCTCCAGGGCGTGCTGGCGCCCTTCGAGCTGGCACGGGCCGGCGATCAGCGTCAGCGGCAGATGGTTGGCGAAGCGCGCGTCGCCGACTTGGACGACGGGGCCGGGTGTCTCGATCTTCGACATGCCGGCCGGTCTAGCCCGCGCGGCGGATCCGCGAAAGCCCGGGCCGGGGCGCGACCCGACAGACCGTGCGGTCGTCTCGGAGGGCGTCCGCGCGCGGGCCGGTCTCGCACAGCATCAGGATCCGGCCGGCGCCACCCCGGCGCGGGGCATCGGCCAGCAGGCTGGCCTGGTGGAGGTTGAGCGCCAGTACCTCGACCGCGGCGGCGTCCGCCCCGGCGAGCGCCTGCGCGGCGCGGCCGATCAGGACGAAGTAGGCCGGCGCCGGCTCGCGCTCGCGGGAGGCCACGGTGATGCGGGCGGGGGCGCGGCAATCGAGGCTCAGCCGCTCGGCATCCTGCGCCCGGAACACCGCGACGGGGCCGGCCCGGCCGGCCAGGGAGGCGCCGGTGGTGCGGATCACCCGCGCGGCGAGGACGTCGCAGGCATCCGCCGCCCGGGCCGGGGCCGGCCCGAGGAGGAGCGTCCCGGCGAGGGCGGACAGGGCGGTGAGGCGCAGCATCGGGACATCCGCGGCGAGAGACGGTCGCGCCCGGCATATAGCGCGCCCGGGAGATAGCGCGCCCTGCGGCGGGCGCGAAGCCGCGCCGCTCCGCGGGACGTGGACAGGGACACCCGGATGACCGATCTGAGCGGGCGGCGCGGCGCCGCACGCCGCTCGCAGATCAGGCTCCGACGCGGCCATGCTCCGAACCCTCCTCGCTTCCGTCCTGCTGGCCCTGGTGCCGGCCGGGCACGCTTCCGCAGAGCCGCCGCAGCAGCCGACCTACGGGCCCGAACTCGAGGGCTTCGCCTACCCGTTCCCGGTCGAGCGGTTCCCGTTCACGTCGCAGCGCCAGCCGCTGCAGATGGCCTATCTCGACGTCCGGCCGGCGACGCCGAACGGCCGGACCGCCGTTCTGCTGCACGGCAAGAATTTCTGCGCCGCCACTTGGGAGAGCCAGATCCGGGCGCTCAGCGCCGCCGGGTACCGGGTCATCGCGCCGGACCAGATCGGCTTCTGCAAGTCGAGCAAGCCGGCGGCCTACCAGTTCACCTTCCGGCAGCTCGCCGAGAACACCCGCGCGCTCCTGGAAAAGCTCGGGATCGAGCGGCCGATCCTGGTCGGCCACTCGACGGGCGGCATGCTGGCGGCCCACTACGCCCTGCTCTACCCCAAGGCGGTGGAGCAGCTCGTGCTGGTCAACCCGATCGGCCTGGAGGACTGGGCCGCCAAGGGCGTGCCGCCGACCTCGGTGGAGCGGTGGTACCAGCGCGAGCTGAAGGTGACGGCGGCCTCGATCCGGGCCTACGAGACGGCGACCTACTATGCCGGCGCCTGGGAGCCCCGCTACGAGCCCTGGGTCACGATGCTCGCGGGCCTCAACAACGGCCCCGGCAAGGAGGCGGTCGCCTGGGACTCGGCCCTGCTCTACGACATGATCCTCACCCAGCCGGTGGTCTACCGGTTCCCGCAGATCGCGGTGCCGACGCTGCTCCTGATCGGTCAGAAGGACAACACGGCGATCGGCAAGGACCTCGCGCCGCCGGAGGTGCGGGCGAGCCTCGGCAACTATCCCGAGCTCGGCAAGGCGGCCGCCAGGGCCATCCCGGGCGCGCGGCTCGTGGAGTTCCCGGATCTCGGCCACGCGCCGCAGATGTCGGACCCGGAGGGGTTCAATGCGGCGCTGATCGCCGGGATCGCGGCGCGCTAGGCGCCGCGCGCCGTCCTCCGTCGTCCCGGGGCGCTCGCGGCGCCCCGGGACGACGGCGTGCCCGGCGCCTTGATCCTAGAAGTAGGACTTCAGCACGCCCCGGCGGCGGACGTCGAGTGTCGCGCAGTGGAACGAGCCGCCGAACGGGCCGTAGCTGAGGAACGGCGCCGGGATCGGGTCGAAGCCCCAGTCCTTCAGGGCCTTGATCAGCGTCGGCTGGCTCTGGTCGACGACGATCTTCTTCTCGGTGATCGCCAGGACGTTGATCGAGGTCCAGGGCGAGCACATCGAGATCTTGCTCATGAAGCCCTCGACCGGGTCGGGGCGCGGGGCGACCAGCACGTCCCACTTCTTGAGTACGGCCGGGAGCTTCTCGACGTCGACGTAGTCCGGGTTCACCAGAACCTTGCCGGGGGCGAGCGGCATGAACGACGAGTCGATGTGCATCGGCTGCGGGCAGCGGCTCTCGATCTCGTGGATGCGGAAGCCCGGGCCGAGGTGGCGGCGCAGCCACTCGATGCCCATCAGGTTCGTCACGTTCGAGCGGGTCACGAACAGGTCGCGGCCGCAGCGGACGAAGTCGGCGGCGTCGAAGACCGGCTCGAACTCGTTGACCGTGAACTGCATGGGCTCGCCGGCCTTCAGGTTCGGCACCCGGTAATCGTAGTTGTAGAGGTCGTCGGTCAGCTGGGGCCGCGGCGCGGAGGTCCAGCGGGCGCCGGCGCGGAAGTACTCCTTGAACAGCGACCGGTAGGCGTCGCCCTCGAAGTAGCGCGAGCGCCAGCACATCGGGCTCTCGATGATCTCGTCGCCGATCACGAGGTACGGATCGCGCGGGCAGGCGACGCAGAAGCCGCGGGAGGACCAGCGCGGCGCCTTGAACTTCTTCGAGAAATCCACCGCGTCGGGGCGGCGGACCTTCACGCCCTCGCCGGCCAGGATGGTGATGAAGTTGTCGAGCTCGGCCTGGGCGAGCTTCTTCATGAACTTCGGATACTTCCAGCCGCTCGCCAGCCGGTAGAACGGCTGCGCGGCGCGCGGCAGGTTGAAGATCACCGTCAGGTGGTGAGTCGGGATCGTGGCGCCGTCGAGCGAGCCGACGATGACCTCCTCCAGCGGATCCCACTCGTTCCAGGCCATCACCGGCGACTGGGGAGCCGGCACGCCCGGTCCGGTCCCGCCCGGAAAGCCGCCCGCATGCGTGTCGTCGGTCACGGCCTCCAGGGCCGTGATCGGTGATTCGCGCTCCATGACGTGTGCCCCTTCTGCGACGTGCCGCGGCCTTCTGCGCGGGCTTCTCCGCCCCGCCGCCGCTTTGGCCCTCGGTGTGTCAAACGGGTGATAGACACCGCTAATCCGTGCTGCAACGTGACAGAAACGTTCCCGGGCCGATGGACCTATTTCTGCCGCGACCGTGACCGATTTCCCGCATCAAGCCTTACGCGAGCTTGAAAGACGACAATGAAGCGCCTGACGACCTTGGCCTCGATCGCCGGTCTGTGCACGGTCGTCGGCCTGTTCATGTCCTCCGGCCTGGAGGATGTGTCGGCCGCCGTCGTGAGCGCCGGCTGGGGCGCCGCCCTGGTGGTGCTCGCGCGCTTCGTGGCCGTCGCCTGGGCGGGGCTCGGCTGGTACGTCGTGTTCCCCGCCGGCGCGACCAAGCTCGCCGACTGCATCTCGCTCCGCTTCGTCCGCGAGGGCATCAACACGCTGCTGCCCGTCGCCACCGTCGGCGGTGACTTCGTCGGCGCCCGCCTCCTGTCGAAGCGCAACGTTCCGGGCGCGCTCGCGGGCGCCAGCATGTTCGTCGACCTGATGACCCAGGCGCTGACGCAGCTCCTGTTCACGGTGGCCGGCCTCGCCCTACTGGTCCTGATCTCCGGCGACGGACCGATCGCCCACACGGTCGAGGGCGGGCTGGCCCTGGCGGTCCCGGCGCTCGGCGCCTTCTACCTGATCCAGCGCAAGGCCGGTCATCGCCTGATCCAGGCGCTGCTCAGCCGCTTCGCCTCCGGGCGCGAGTGGCGGGCCTTCGGCGCCATCGACCAGCTCTACGACAGCCTGCGCCGGCTCTACGGCAACCACGGTCGCTTCGCGTTGGCCCTGGTGGTCCACCTCGCCGGCTGGGTGATCGGCACGCTCGAGGTCTATGTCTGCCTGCGGTTCATGGGCTACCCGATCGACTTCGCGCAGGCGCTCATGATCGAGAGCCTCGCCCAGGCCGTGCGTGGCGCGGCCTTCGCGGTGCCCGGCGCCCTGGGCGCGCAGGAGGGCGGACTGATCGCCCTGTGCGGCCTGTTCAATATCCCGGCCGAGGCGGCGCTCGCCCTGTCGCTGGTCAAGCGCTTCGCCGATCTCGGCGTCGGGCTCCCGAGCCTCCTGCTCTGGCACCGGATCGAGTCCAGGCTCCGGTCCGAGACGCCGGAGGAAGAGGAGCGCGAGCCTGCGCCGGAGGCCGGGCGCAAGGCCAAGACGGTCGCGCAGCCCGCAACCCTCGGCCCGTTCTACAGCTACGCTCCGCCGCGCATGGGGGCGCGGCTCGGCGACGGCGAGGAGTTGAAGAAGTGCGCCTGACCCACCGGCTCGCGGCCGCCCTCATCGCCGCACCCCTGGCCCTGACCCTGCTCGTCCCGGCCCCGTCATGGGCCGCGGACGATCCGGCCGTTCAGACCGTGCGCGACCTCTACGCCGCCTTCTCGGCCGCGCTGAAGGACGGGCCCGGCCCCCTGCCGGCCCGGGTCGAGGCCGTCGGCCCCGCGCTCGACAAGGCGTTCGACTTCCCCGCCATGACCCGCGTCGCGGTGGGCTCGAAATGGTCGAGCTTCACCCCGGAGCAGCAGGCGGCGGTGATCGACGCCTTCAAGCGCAGCCTGACCGTGACCTACGCCAACCGCCTGGCCCGCGCCGCCGGCGGCAAGTTCGACGTGACCCCGAAGGTCGAGGAGCGGGGCGCCCAGCGCGTGGTGCCGACCCGCGTCACCGCCGCGGACGGCGACGATTCCGCCGTGGACTTCGTCGTCAACGCCGACAACCGCATCCAGGACGTCCTGCTCAACGGCGACGTCAGCGAGATCGCCGCGCAGCGGAACGCCCTGTCGGCGCCGCTGAAGTCCGGGGGCGCCGACGGCGTCGTGAAGTTCCTCCGGGCGCGGGCCGACGGCATGCTCGCGGCCAAGCCGACGCCCTGAGCGGCGCCGGCGCCTGCGCCGACCTGAACCGGCCGTTCGCGGCCATCGCCGCCTCGGCGGCCGGACGACCGCACGGATCCGACCGGATGGATGTCTCCTCCCTGGCGCTGCTCGGCCTCTCGTGGCTCTCGCTGCTCTGCCTGATCCTGGCGGCGGCGGGCTGCGTCTACGGGCTGGCCGCCGCCATGTGCGCGGGCCGCTACGCGGGCCGCCGCCCGCCGGTGCTGCCCGCCGGCGCGACGCGGCCCTCCGTGACCGTGCTGAAGCCGCTCTGCGGCCTCGAGCCCAATCTATACGCGAATCTCGAGACCGTGCTGCGCCAGGACTACGCCGGGCCGGTCCAGGTCCTGTTTGGCGTCCAGAAGCCCACCGATCCCGCGATCGGCGTGGTCGAGCGCCTGCAGCAGGCCTATCCCGAGGCCCGCATCGACCTCGTGATCGACGGCCGGCAGCACGGATCGAACCGCAAGGTCTCGAACCTGATCAACATGGCCGAGGCCATCGCCCACGACGTGGTGGTGCTGGCCGACAGCGACATGGTGGTGGGGCCCGACTACCTCGAGCGCCTCGTCGCGGAGCTGTCCCAGGACGGCGTCACCGGCGTCACCTGCCTGTACCACGGGGTCCCGGCCTTCCGGGGCCTGTACGACCAGCTCTCGACGCTCGCGATCGACACCCACTTCCTGCCCAACGTCGTGATGGGCCTGAGCCTCGGTCTGGCGAAGCCCTGCTTCGGCTCCACCGTGGCCTTCACCCGGGCGAGCCTGGAGGCGGTCGGCGGCTTCCGCACCTTCCGCAACGATCTGGCGGACGATTACGCCATCGGCGCCGCCCTGCGCGGCCTCGGCGGCCGGGTGGTGATCCCGAGCTTCACGATCGGCCACACCAGCGTCGACACCGATCTCTCCGGCCTGTGGCGGCACGAGCTGCGCTGGAACCGGACGATCCGCACCGTCGACCCGGCGGGCTACGCCGGCTCGATCGTCACCCACGCCTTCCCGCTCGCGCTGCTGGGCGCGCTCCTGCCCGGCGCCGGCACCGGCGCCCTCTGGGTCGCCGCCGCGGCGCTGGCGAGCCGCGTGCTGCTCTGCCGGCAGCTGGAGCGGGCCTTCGGCCTCGCCCCGCACCCCTACGGACTGTTGCCGATCCGCGACATCCTCTCCTTCCTGAACTTCTCCTGGGCCTTCGTGTCGGGGGCGGTGACATGGAAAGGTCACGATTATCACGTGGTTGCGGATGGCACCCTGATCCCGGACGCCGAACTCGGCCGCGATGCCGGCGCGCCGCTCCGCTGAACCCGGCTCCCTCGTCCTCCGCCCCTCCCCCGGCATTGCCCTGAGGCCTTGAACCCCATGCGCACGCTCTTCCTCCAGGCCCCCACCTTCGACGGTTTCGACGGCGGTGCCGGCTCCCGTTACCAGGCCAAGCGCGAGATCAAGTCGTTCTGGTACCCGACCTGGCTGGCCCAGCCGGCCGCCCTGGTGCCGAACTCGAAGCTGATCGACGCGCCGCCGCACAACATCAAGCTCGCCGAGATCGTGGCCCAGGCCAACGACTTCGACCTCGTCGTGCTCCACACCTCGGTGCCGTCGTTCAAATCCGACGTGAAGACGATCGAGGCGCTCAAGGCCGCCAACCCGAAGCTCATCGCCGGCCTGATCGGCGCCAAGGTCGCGGTCGACGCCGCCGGCGCGATGGCCCAGGCCCCGGTGGTCGATTTCTGCGCCCGCAACGAGTTCGACTTCACCGTCAAGGAGGTCGCCGACGGCGTCCCGATGTCGGAGATCAAGGGGCTGTCCTATCGCGACGCCAACGGTGTCGTGGTCCACAACGAGGACCGCGAGATCATGACCGACATGGATCAGCTGCCCTTCGTCACCAGCGTCTACAAGCGCGACCTGGAGATGGAGAAGTACTTCATCGGTTACCTGAAGCACCCCTACATCTCGTTCTACTCGGGCCGGGGCTGCAAGAGCCGCTGCACCTTCTGCCTCTGGCCGCAGACGGTCGGCGGCCACACCTACCGCACCCGCTCGGTCGCCCACGTGATCGAGGAGATCAAGTACTGCCTGAAGGAGTTCCCGCAGACCAAGGAGTTCTTCTTCGACGACGACACCTTCACCGACAACCTGCCGCGCGCCGAGGAGATCGCCCGCGAGCTCGGCAAGCTCGGCGTCACGTGGTCGTGCAACGCCAAGGCGAACGTGCCGCGCGAGACCCTGAAGGTGCTCAAGGAGAACGGTCTGCGCCTGCTGCTGGTCGGCTACGAGTCCGGCAACCAGCAGATCCTGCACAACATCAAGAAGGGCATGCGGGTCGAGGTCGCCGAGAAGTTCACCAAGGACTGCCACGACCTGGGCATCGCCATCCACGGCACCTTCATCCTCGGCCTGCCGGGCGAGACGAAGGAGACGATCCAGGAGACGATCAACTTCGCCAAGCGGATCAACCCGCACACGATCCAGGTCTCGCTGGCGGCGCCCTACCCGGGCACCTTCCTGTACAAGCAGGCGGTGGAGAACGGCTGGCTCGACATCGAGAACGCCGAGCTCGTCGACGAGAACGGCGTGCAGGTCGCGCCGCTGCACTACCCGCACCTCTCCCACACCGAGATCTTCACTTCGGTCGAGGAGTTCTACAAGAAGTTCTACTTCCGGGCGCCGAAGATCGCCTCGATCGTCAGCGAGATGGTGCGCTCGCCCGACATGATGAAGCGCCGCCTGCGCGAGGGCGTCGAGTTCTACCGCTTCCTCAAGGAGCGTCAGGGCACCGCCAAGGCGGCCTGAAGTCAGGGGTCCGGGGCCTGCGGCCCCGGCGGGGAGCGGGGGAGAGCCCCGCCCCTCTTCCAGGGCTCCGCCCTGGACCCGCGAGAGGGCGAGCCCTCTCGACACCCGTTACGAGGTTACCGTGAAGCGTCTGGTCGTCACCGCGGATGATTTCGGGCTGAGCCCCGAGGTCAACGAGGCCGTCGAGCAGGCCCATCGCGACGGGATCCTCACGGCGGCGAGCCTGATGGTCTCGGCGCCGGCCGCCGCCGACGCCGTGGCGCGGGCCCGGCGGATGCCGTCCCTGCGGGTCGGGCTGCACCTCGTCCTCGTGGAGGCGTGGCCGACCCTGCCGGCGGAACAGCTTCCCGACCTGACGGACGAGGCCGGCCTGATGCGGGCCGACATGGCCCGCCTCGGCCTCGACTTCGCCCGCAGGCCCGCGGCCCGGCGCCAGCTCGCCGCCGAGATCCGGGCGCAGTTCGAGGCCTACCGGGCCACCGGCCTGCCGCTGGACCACGTCAACGCCCACAAGCACTTCCACGTCCACCCGCTGATCGCTGGGGCGGTGCTGCGCGTCGGCCGCGACTTCGGGATGCGCGCCCTGCGGGTGCCGCGGGAGCCGCGCGAGATCCTGCGCCGCGCCGAGCCCGGCGCGCGGCCGCGAGCCGCCCTCGACATCGCCCCCTGGGCGGCGCTGCTCGCCGTCCGCGCCCGGCAGGCCGGGCTGCTGATCCCCGACCGCACCCTCGGCCTCGCGTGGTCCGGCGCCATGACGCCCGCCCGTGTCGCGGCCCTGCTGGCCGAACTTCCGGACGGCCTGACCGAGCTCTACACCCATCCGGCCACCGCCGGCGGCTTCCCCGGCGAGGCGCCGGGCTACCGCTACGCCGACGAGCGCAACGCCCTGATCGCCCCTGCATCCCGGTCGGCCGCCGACGCGTCGGGCGCCGTCCGCGGCGGGTTCTCCGACTTCCTCGGTTGACCCAGGTCGTTATCTGACTTTAGTCAGGTAACATGGAGCCTGCCGAGATCGCCCGCGTCCGCCGCTTCGCCCGCGCGGTCACCGCCGAGGTCGGCGCGCTCGATTCCTCGTTCCTGGGCCGCGGCCGTCCCCTCGGTGCGGCGCGGGTCCTGAACGCCGTCGGGGCCGGGCGCGCGGAGATCGGCGAGATCCGCGCCTATCTCGGCCTCGATTCCGGCCTGATGAGCCGCCTCCTGCGGAGCCTGGAGGAGGAGGGGCTGGTGGCGACCGCGCCGCATCCCGCGGATGCCCGCCGCCGGGTCGCCTCCCTGACCGAGGCCGGGCGGCGCGAGTTCGCGGCCTACGAGGCGCTGTCGGATGCCCGCGCCGTCGCCCTGCTGGAGCGCGCACCGCAGGTGGACGCGCTGCTGCACGCCATGGACCGGGTCGCTCTGGCCCTCGGGCGCGACGCCATCGCGATCCGGGAGGCCGACCCGACCGACGCGGGCGCCCGCGCCTGCCTCGCCGCCTACTACGCCGAGCTCGCGACCCGGTTTGCCGGCGGGTTCGACGTCGCCCGGTCGTGCGACCCGGAGGCCGCCGCCATGGTGCGGCCGCGCGGCGTGTTCCTGCTCGCGTGCGCCGACGGGCTGCCGATCGGATGCGTCGGGCTCAAGGGGGGCGGCGGCGCGGTGGCGGAGATCAAGCGGCTCTGGGTCGATCCCGCGGCGCGCGGGCTGGGCCTCGCCAAGCGGCTGATGCGCGAGGCCGAGGCCGCCGCCCGCGACCTCGGGATCCGGACGCTGCGGCTCGACACCAACAGCGCCCTCTCGGAGGCCCTGGCGCTTTATCGGCGGTCGGGCTGGGTGGAGATCGACCGCTTCAACGACGATCCCTATCCGGACCACTTCTTCGAGAAGGTCCTCTGAGGCCCTCCGAAGCGCCGGCCGCGACCGGCCGGCGCTGCTCGGCTTCTACTTGGCGGGCACCGGATCCTGGTGCGGGACGGACTTGCGCAGGGCCGCGCCGGCCGCCTTCTCGGCTTCCGGACGATCCTCGTCGGGCTGCTCCGGCGGCTCGCCGAGGGTCGCCGGAACCACGAAGAACGCCGCCACCAGGGTGAAGAACAGCGACAGCGCCAGCAGCTTGCCCATGCTGGCCGTGCCCGGATGGCTCGACAGGACCAGCGACCCGAAGGCGCTGCCCGTGGTCAGCGCCGAGAAGAAGATCGCCCGGGTGAGGCTGGAGGCGAGCATGTCGGTCACGCCCGCCCGCCACGCGATCACGTAGTAGATGTGGAACGCCACGCCGACCGCGAGCATCAGCGGCAGGGCGATGATGTTGGCGAAGTTCAGCGGCATGCCGACGATGCGCATCGCCATCAGCGTCCAGAGCGTCGCGATCACCAGCGGGCCGAGGGTCATCGCCACGTCCCACGGCTTGCGCAGGGCGACCGAGAGGATGACGAAGATCAGCACGAAGGCCGTCACCGCCGCCTGCACGAAGGCGCCCAGGATCGTGTAGCTCGACTGCGTGGTGGCCACCGGCGCGCCGGTCGCGTGCGGGGCGACCTTCAGGACCTCGTCCGAGAACCGGCGGAGCACCGTGTCGTCGTTCGAATCGCCCTTCGGGTGAACCTCGATGCGCGCCCGTCCGTCCGCCGCCACCCAGTCGGCCTTCAGCTGCGGCGGCAGGTTGTCCAGCGTGATCTTCTCGGGATGCAGCAGGTCGCGCAGGCGGGCGAGCAGCGGCACCAGATCCTTGGTGAGCGCCACCGAGGCCGCCTCGCGCAGCTGCACCGGTCCGGCGGCGAGCTTGTCCAGGGTGCCGGCGAGCTGCTTGGCCTCCTGGGCGCCCTTCGCGTCGCCCTTGGCGTCGGCCGAGAGGCCGTTGAGCGCCGCGGCGGCGTCCTTGAGCGCCTTGACGTTGTCGGCGTCGGTCGGCGGCGGCGGGCGGCGGCCGGGATTGAGCACCGGATCGAGCAGCTGGGCCGTGTCGGCGATCTGGGCCAGCTTCTTGTCCTGATCCCGCGGCACGAAGGTGTCGATGCTGTTGACCGAGGCGGTGACCGGCAGGGCCAGGAGCGTCTTCGACAGCGCCGGCACCTCCGCGACGCTGGGCGCCAGCACGTCGATGAAGTTCGGGCTGGTCTCGGGATTCTTGATCAGGTCCAGGTAGGTCGCGATGGACTGCGTCTTGGCGCTGCGCAGGTGCATCGGGTTCGAGTCGAACGGCAGGTGCCAGAGGAGCGGCGCGCCGGCCAGGGTCAGGACGCCGACGCCGATCAGGATCGGCTTGCGGTGCCGGATGATCCACGGGTCGACGCCGACGAGCCACTCGGTCTGGACCGCCGCCTTCTCGCCCACCGGCTTGAACACCGCGATCAGCGCCGGCAGCAGGATCAGCGAGAACAGGAAGGCCACGATCATGCCGACGCCGGCGATCAGGCCCAGCTCCGAAACGCCGCGGAAGGCCGTGGGCAGGAAGGCGAAGAAGCCCGCCACCAGCGACACCGCGGCGAGCGTCAGCGACCAGCCGACGCCCCGGGCGGCGGCGCGGATCGCGCTCTCCAGCGTCGGCTGCTCGTAGCGGTCGGCCCGGTAGCGCACCGAGAACTGGATGCCGAAATCGATGCCGAGCCCGACGAACAGGGCCGCGAAGGCCACCGAGATCGGGTTCAGCTCCTTGACCATGATGAGGCCCAGGGCGGCCGTGACCACGAGGCCCGCGAAGGTGGTGATGATCACCGCGCCGACGAGCTTGCCCGAGCGCAGGGCCAGCCACAGGAACAGCACGATCGCGCCGACGATGATGCTGTTGTTGAGGCCGGCATCCTCCGACAGTGTCGCGAACTCCTCGTCCGCCACGGCCACCGTGCCGGTCAGGCGCATCCGCAGGCCGTTCTGGGCGTCGATCCCGAGATCCTTGGCGACGTTGCGGATCAGCTTGGTCGCTTGGTAGCCGGGCTCCAGGGCGTTGAAGTCGAGGACCGGCTGGATCACCACGAACTTCATCTTGTCGGTGACGCTGGTCTCACCCCCCGAGAGGAGCTCCTGCCAGGACAGGCGCGCCCGCTGACCCGCCAGCACCTTCTGCAGGGTGGCGTCGATCTGCCCCATGGGCTTCTCGAGATCCTCGATCTTGGCCTCGCCGCTCTTCACGCCGCGCGCGCCCAGCGTCAGCACCCGCATGATACCCCGCAGCGACGGGTCGGCCGCGAGCGGCCCGAGCAGACCCTGCTGCTGGGTCAGCGCCTCCAGGGTCTTGTCGAGGTCCGCCTGCGACATCAGCAGCAGGCCGTTCTTGTTGAAGAACGGGCCGCCGTCGGGCCGGTAGACCGTCTCGATCAGGTTCTTGTGCGCCGTGAGCGCCTTGGCGAGGTTGGCGGCCGCCTCCTCGGTCTCCTCCGGCGTCTCGCCGTTGATGACCGCGACGATGGTGTTGCTGCGCTGCGGGAACGCCTTCTCGAAATTGATCTCGTCCTGCCGCCAAGGCTCCTTCGGGTCGATCAGCCGCTCGACGTCGGTGTTGATTCGGAACAGGTGCGCCGCGACTCCGAGGCTCGCGACCGTGAGGAACGCCGTGAAGGCGATCACGATCCACCGATACCGCACCGAGAACGCGACGAGACTTTCGATCACGAGCACCCTGCCTGTTCGCATCGGACGCGCCCCGTGCGCGACCGGCTCCTGCCATCTGTCCGGTCCGAACCCGGGCCACCGACACGGGCGGGCTCAGGGCTCCGCCGCGCGACGCTCCGCGATTCGGCCGGGTGCGCATCGGGTTCGAGGAACGCCACGCCGCCCGATCCGAGCGCGCCGCGCGCGCCCGGCACCCGACTGATTGCGCCCGATGCGGTCCGCGGTCGGGACACCCGCCGCGGGCCGGGACTTGCATCGCGGCCACGAGGCTCAGTAAAGAGGGCGATGCCAGATTGCAACGCGGCCGCCGTGGCGCGCATCCCGCGCCCGCCCGTGTGCGCTAGCGCACGGCGTTTCTGGCGCGGCCACCCGAATCGTGGGATTCCGGTCGTATTGCCGACGCAATGCACGTGCTGTCCTCGACGATCGGGCGCGTCCGCCCACGGGCTCCGCACGCGCGGTTCATGTGGCGCCGTTGCGTCAGGCACGGAATAAGATGTCATCGCCCCGCCGAAACGGGGTCATTTCAGATTAGTTCCAAGCTAGATCGCTGGAATTCGAGATTTTTTCGCGTTAAGCACCCCGATGTCCCGGGGCCGACGAAGTAAGGAGCCGCAATCTTGGGTATCCCCCTCCGGTACGTCGCGAAGATCGGCGGCTACATCCTGAAGCAGCACCTCACGGGCCGCAAGCGTTACCCGCTTGTGATGATGATGGAGCCGCTGTTCCGCTGTAACCTGGCCTGCGCCGGCTGCGGCAAGATCGACTACCCGGACGAGATCCTGAACAAGCGCCTCCCGGTCGCCGACGCGCTCGAATCGGTGCGCGAGTGCGGCGCCCCGGTGGTGGTGATCGCCGGCGGCGAGCCGCTCCTCCACAAGGACCTGCCGCAGATCGTCGAGGGCATCATCGCCCAGAAGAAGTTCGCGATCGTCTGCACGAACGCGCTGCTCCTCGAGAAGAAGATCAAGGAGTACAAGCCGAGCCCGTACTTCACGTGGTCGATCCATCTGGACGGCGACAAGGAGATGCACGACCAGTCGGTGTGCCAGCGCGGCGTCTACGACAAGGCCGTGGCGGCGATCGCGAAGGCCAAGGAGATGGGCTTCCGGGTCACCATCAACTGCACCTTCTTCAACAATTCCCAGCCGGAGAAGATCGCCGACTTCTTCGACAGCGTGACCCGGATGGGCATCGACGGCATCACCGTCTCCCCCGGCTACGCCTACGAGCGCGCCCCCGACCAGAAGCACTTCCTGAACCGCAAGGCGACGAAGGACCTGTTCCGCGGCGTGTTCCGGCACGGCAAGGAGAAGGGCCGCGAGAAGTGGACCTTCCAGCAGTCGGGCCTGTTCCTCGACTTCCTGGCCGGCAACCAGACCTACCACTGCACCCCTTGGGGCAACCCGACCCGCACCGTGTTCGGCTGGCAGAAGCCCTGCTACCTGCTCGGCGAGGGCTACGCGGCGACCTTCAAGGAGCTGATGGAGACCACCGACTGGGACGCCTACGGCACCGGCAACTACGAGAAGTGCGCCGACTGCATGGTCCACTCGGGCTACGAGGCCTCCTCGGTGGTCGATTCGGTCCGCAAGCCCTGGAAGCCGCTGGTGCACGCGATCCGCGGCATCAAGACCGAGGGCGAGATGGCCCCCGAGGTCAGCCTGGAGAACCAGCGCCCGGCCGAGTTCGTGTTCTCGCGCAACGTCGCGCAGAAGCTGTCCGAGATCAAAGCGGCCGGCGTCGACACGAAGCAGGAAGCCCGCAAGCGCACCGCCGCCTGACCGGCGCGCGCGACTGACGACACGAGACCCGCGGCCGCGAGGCCGCGGGTCTCTTCGTGTCCGGACCCCACGGCGCCTCAGCCGAGCCGCGGCACGTGCGGGGCGCAGTCGCGCGGCAGGGTCCCGTCGAGCCGCGGATCGGGCGCGACCTCGACGTGGATCGCGAAAGGAACGAAGCCGGAGCGCCGGTAGAAGGCGAGCGCGCCGGGATGGTCCAGCGTGCAGGTATGCACCCAGAACCGCGCGATCGGGCGCGCCCAGGCCTGGCCGATCGCCGCGTTCATCAGCGTGCGGCCGATCCCGGTACCGACCGCGTCCCCGGTCAGTCCGAGGAAGACCAGCTCGCAGGTGCCGGGCCGGCGGAAATCCAGTTCCAGCATGCCGACGTTCCGTCCCTCCCGCCGCAGCGCGAGGATCTCGACATCCCGGTCGGCCAGGATCGCCGCCAGCGCTTCGTCGGCCAGGGTGAGGCGCGAGAACCAGAGCCAGTCGGCGCCCACCGCCCGGAACAGGCTCCGGTAGGTCTCCGGGTCGGTGCGTTCCAAGGGCTCGAGGGCGAGCCCGGGCGGGAACGGCCGTCCCGGACGCGGGGGCGGCGGGCGCAGCATCTCCAGGCTGGTGACGATCGTGGCGAGATGGCCGGGCGGCACCGCCGCGTAGCCCGGTGTGAGGGTCGGGATTCCCGTCTCCGGCAGCATTGATCCCCTCCGCGGTCGCCTCGGCGCGGCCCGGTCACGCGGAAAGCGGGCGCCGCCGCGCGACCAGCCACGGCAGCACGCAGGCCGCCGACACCGCGATCGCGGCGGCGTAGGCCGCGACCGGGTCGATCCGCCCGAGCAGCAGGTGCACGCAGACATAGAAGGCCAGCACGCCGAACGCGCCCTGGGCGCTGCCGCGCACCACGTCCAGGGCGGCGCCGACGCCGTCCTGCGCCCGGGCGAAGACGATGAGCGGCCAGGAGATGATCGGGATCGGCGCCAGGACGCCGCTCAGGCCGGAGCCGAGATGCGGCGCCAGCCCCGAGACCATCAGGACCAGGGCGGTGGCGGCCGCGAGCCGGGCCGGCATGTCCCAGCGCGGCGGGCGCGCCCGGCGGACTGGCGATTCGGTCCCCGCGGCCGGCCGGCACAGGGCGACCACCAGGGCCATCGCCGGCAGGTCGATCGCCGTGGCGAGCCACAGGCCGGGCTGGATCACCCCGTGCAGCAGCGCGCCGCCGAGGACGAAGCCCGCGAGGGCGAGCAGCGCGGCCGCGAGGCCCCCCGTCCGCGGCGCGGCGACGGCGTAGACGAGGTAGCTGACGGTGACCGCGCCGAGCCCCTCCACCGAGCCGATCGCCGCGTCGGCGGCGAAGCGCTCGCCCTGCTCGGCGGCGAGGTAGACCGAGATCGGCGCCGAGGTCAGCGGGAGGCCCGAGAGCAGGCCGCCGACGAGGCTGCCCCACCGGCGCGCGGCCGCCGACACGGCCCACATCAGGGTCGGCGTGACGACGATCTTGGCGGCGATCAGGCTCATGGCGACCGGCGGTTCCCGGGGCCTCAGGCCGCCTGGGGCGGCCCGTCATCCTCCGGGTCGGCGGGCGAGTTGAGGATGTCCTCGAGCTCGTCGACCAGCCGGTCGACCTGGTCCTCGGTGGCGAGCACCTTCAGAACCTCACCGGTCTCCGTCTCGACGGCCAGCTCGATATGCGGCCCGACCCGGGCCGTCAGGATCCGGGCCAGGATCTTGATTGCGCTCATGCGAGTGCCTCCTCCGCGGCGATGAGGCCGACCGCCACCGCCGGTCCACAGGTCGAGATGCCGTCGCGCGCGCCGCCGATCCGGTCCGCCAGCAGCGTCACGAGTGGTGTCGAGGGCCGGCCGAGACGCTCGGCGAGGCGGGCGCCCACGAAGGCGCCGGCGCCGCACAGGACGAGGGGCGCGTCCGCGCCGATGTCGGGCCGGCTGAGGATCTCCGCCGCCGCGTCGTGCAGCAGGCGCAGCTGCGCCTCGGCGAAATGGGCGGCGAGCGCCGTCCAGGCCGCTCCGGGCGCCTCCGCCCGGTCCCGCCCGACGATCCGGGCGAGCCGGGTCTCGCTCTCGGCGACCGTCTTGCCCTTGCGGTCGCCGCTCGGCTGCTGGTCGGCGCCCTCGGGGAGCTGGCCGAGGATGCGGTAGACGTCCGCCATGTGGGCGAAGGTCTCGGTCATCAGCCGGGTCCGGCGGCCCGCGAAGGGGGCGTGGTCGGAGAGGGCGATCACCGGCGTGCGCACCGCGCCGGTATAGACGAGCTCGCCGGTCTCCAGCCGCTCGGCGTCGCTGTAGCCGGTCGCGGCCGCCTGCCCGCCCACAACGGGAATCAGGTCGGCGGTGGTCGAGCCGATATCGACCAGCAGCGCGTCCGGGACGTGCCGGCCGGCGAGCGCCGCGGTGGCGTGCCAGTTGGCCGAGGCCACGTCCGCCGACAGGGACGCGGCCCTCTCGGGGGCGACGAGGCCGGAGCGGCCGGCGTAGATCCGCACGGTCCCGGCGAGGTGCGACCGGGCCCATCCGGCGAGCGCCGCGACGCCGTCGCGCCGGTCGGCGAAGCAGTCGGTCAGCTCGCCCGTCATGGTCACGGCGTGCAGGGCCGCGCCGCGGGCCCAGTCGGGGGCGGCCTCCAGCGCCCGGTCAAGGGCCGGCAGGCCCTGCCAGAGCGGGCACGGCACCTGGGCGGCGGCCGCGACCCGGCCGTCCTCGACCAGGGCGACCTTGACGTGGACCCCGCCGAGGTCCCACCCGATGGTCGTTGGGTTTGATGAGCGCATGGGACCGCGATGAGCGCCTCGATGGACCACAGGATCGGGCGCCCCGGCTTCGCGGTGATCCCGGTGCTCGATCTCCGGGGCGGCCGCGTGGTGCGGGCGCGCCGGGGCGAGCGCTCCTCCTATGCCCCGATCGAGACGCCCTTGGCAAAGGGCTCGGCGCCGGACGCGGTGGCCCGCGGGCTGGTCGACGCGTGGCCCGCCGCGATCCTCTACGTCGCCGATCTCGACGCGATCATCGACCGCGCCGCGCCCGATCTCCGCGCCCTGGAGGCGATCGCCCGCGCCTGCCCGGGGATCGCCCTGTGGGTCGATGCCGGCTTCGCCGAGCCGGAGGGCGTCGCGGCCTTCCTGGAGGCCGGGCTCGGGCGACCGGTGATCGGCAGCGAGAGCCAGGCGGATGCCGACCTCTTGACGCGGCTCGGCGACCGGGCGGTGTTCTCCCTCGATACGCGCGGCGCGGAGCGGCTCGGCCCGGCGGCCCTCCACGACGATCCGGCGCTCTGGCCGCCGGAGGTGATCGCCATGACGCTGGCGCAGGTCGGCGCCGGGGCCGGCCCGGACCTCGCGGTCCTGGGAGCCCTGCGCGCGCGGGCGCCGGATCGCCGTCTCTACGCGGCGGGCGGCGTGCGCGGCCCGGACGACCTGCGGGCGCTCCGGGCGGCCGGGATCGCCGGGGCGCTGGTCGCCTCGGCCCTCCACGACGGCACCCTGTCCCGGGCGACGGCGCCCGACCTCGCCTGACGCTTCCGGCCCGGGCCCGCGGCTGCTAAACCGCGCGACAGAGAGACCACCGACACGAGCCGTCAGACGATGGAAAAGTTCACCACCCTGGAGGGCGTCGCGGCGCCTCTGCGGACGATCAACGTCGATACCGACCGGATCATCCCGGCGAAGTACCTGAAGACGATCCGGCGGACCGGCCTCGGCAAGAGCCTGTTCGCCGAGATGCGCTACCGCGAGGACGGCTCCGAGAACCCGGACTTCATCCTCAACCAGCCGGCCTACCGGAACAGCAAGATCCTGGTGTGCGGCGACAATTTCGGCTGCGGCTCGTCCCGGGAGCACGCGCCCTGGGCGCTGGCCGATTTCGGCATCCGCTGCGTGATCTCCACGAGCTTCGCCGACATCTTCTTCAACAACTGCGCGAAGAACGGCATCCTGGCGATCGTCGTGTCGCCCGAGGATCTGGAGAAGCTCTTCGAGGACGCCGAGCGCGGCGCGAACGCCACCCTGACGGTCGACCTGGCGGCGCAGACGATCCGGGGACCGGACGGCGGCACCCTGCATTTCGACGTCGACGAGGGCCGCAAGCACAACCTGCTGAACGGCCTCGACGAGATCGGGCTGACACTGGAGCGCGTCTCCTCCATCGACGCCTACGAGCAGAAGCTCGCCCAGCGCGAGTGGGCCTGAGCGACCGGACCCGCGTCCCGACGGCGGTCGCGTCGCGCTGAGGCGACCACCGGTCCGAGTCCAGGGCCTGCCTCACCCGAGCCGCATGGACAGCTCCACGTCCTCGGCGAACGGCACCGACAGGTAGCCCCGGCTCGGCGCGCGCACGCGCTGCAGGTAGTCCGGGCTGTGGTCCGCGTTGTCGGCGACCACCAGGGCCCCCGGTCCGAGGCGACTCTCCACGAGGCTCAGAATCTCCGGATAGAGCCCCTTCGCCCCGTCGAGGAGTAGCAGGTCGACCGAGTCGGGCAGGTCGAGGCCGAGGGTCTGGAGGGCGTCGCCCTCGCGGAACTCGACGAGGTCCGCCAGCCCGGCCTCCATCAGGTTCGCCCGCGCCCGCACCACCTTGGACGGCTCGAACTCGCAGGTGATCAGCCGGCCGCCGCCGTTGTCGCGCAGGGCCGCGGCGAGGTGCAGGGTCGAGAGACCGAAGGACGTGCCGAACTCGACGATCGTCCGCGCCCGGCGGGTTCGCGCGAGCATGTAGAGCAGACGGCCGGTCTCCCGCGAGACCGCGAGGGGCATATCCTTGAGCCGGCTGTAGAAGTCCCGGTAGCCGGTGCGGCTGCCCATGAGGCGCGCCCGCTCGTCCGCCGAGAGATCGCCGATGGCGCTCAAGGGTGAGGAGGCCTCCGCCTGCGCGAAGAGACTGTCCAACAGCGACGCGATACGCGGTTCGGCGAGTGTGGATGCTGAGAGTGACATGGCGTTGCTTTCCGTCTTGCGCGTTCAACTGAACACGACGCAGAGTACCGGCGCCCCCTGCCCGCGCCTATTCGCGTTCCGAGCCCTGCCCCATGCCCGACCGGCCAAGTCTCGGAATCTCCAGGCGAAAGCAGCCCCGGCAGGCGCGCTCCAGCGACCTCGTCGCGGCCGTTCTGGAGGCCGCCGCTCAGGTTCTGGCGGAGGTCGGCGCGGCGCGCTTCACGACGGCGCGGGTCGCCGAGCGCGCCGGCGTCAGCATCGGCTCGCTCTACCAGTACTTCCCCAACAAGGCGGCGATCCTGTTCCAGCTCCAGAGCGACGAGTGGCGGGACACGAGCGCCCTCCTCGCCGGCATCCTGACGGATCCCGCTTGCGCGCCCGGCGAGCGCCTGCGCGCCACCGTCCACGCCTTCGTGCGCTCGGAATGCGCGGAGGCCGCGATGCGCCGGGCCCTCGACGCGGCCGCCCCGGCCTATCGCGACGCGCCCGAGGCCGCGGAGCCGCAGCTGGCCGGCTCGCAGGCCTTCCGCGACTTCCTGCGCGCGGCGCTTCCCGCGGCGCCCGAGACGGACTTGGCGGTCGCGGGCGAGATCATCGCGATGACGCTCGGCGAGGTCGGCGAGCGCATCTCGGAGGTGGTCCGGACCGAGGCGGCCATGACGACCTTCGCGGACGCCCTGGCCGACATGCTCTGCGCGTATCTGGACCGCCTGGGCAGCCGAGACCGGGCCGGCGCGCCGTCCTGAAGACGAGCCTCGGCCCGGCGAACCGGACATGGCTCTATCCCGGTCGGCTCAGCCGGACTCGCCGGTGAACGCCTCGAAGGCGCGGGCGGTGTAGACCAGGGCGGCGCCGGCGTTCAGTGCCACCGCCACGCCCAGCGCCTCCACGACCTCCTCCTTGCTCGCGCCGGCCTTGCGGGCGGCGTCGGAATGCACCGCGATGCAGCCGTCGCACCGGGTCGTGACCGCGACCGCGAGGGCGATCAGCTCGCGGGTCTTCGCGTCCAGCTTGCGCTCGGTCGGGGCCGCCGCGGCGAGCTGGTCGTGGGCCTTGAGGAGGTCCGGGCTCACCGCACCGATGCGCCCGAGCGTGCTGACGAGCTCGGCGCCGTACTGATTCCAGTCCTTCATCATGCGTCCCGTCTCCCTGTTCGTTGACCCGACCGGCGATGCGCCAGTACGGGACCAACCTACCGGTTGGTAGGTGGCAGGGTCAAGACGAGGCGGGTTTCCTCACCGTTCGTTAACCCACATGTCGCCTGAATCCGCGCCCAGACTCCGTTCCGCATCGTGAGGATCGTCAGCATGCCGAAGCACCCGACGGGACCGAGGACGGCGCGCGCGCTCGGGCTGCTCGCCGGCATCGCGGTCCTGCCCCTGGCGAGCCTGCCGGCGCGGGCCGATTTCGACAGCTGCCTCGCCGGCATCCAGTCGCAGGCGGCGGCGGCGGGCGTCTCGGCGCAGACCTTCCGGGCCGCCACGAGCGGCATCGGCTACGACGACAAGGTGATCGAGCTGTCCCAGGCGCAGCCCGAGTTCAAGACGCCGATCTGGGACTACATGGCGGCGCTCGTCGACGACGAGCGGGTCGAGGACGGGCGCGCGGCCATGCGCCAGAACGCGGCGGCGCTCGCCCAGGCCGAGTCGCGCTACGGGGTCGACCGCTACACGATCGCGGCGGTCTGGGGCGTCGAGTCGAATTTCGGCAAGAACCTCGGCAAGATGCCGCTGGTGCAGTCCCTGGCGACGCTCGCCTGCTCGAACAACCGCCGTCGGGACTTCTTCCGCGGCGAGCTGATCGCCACCCTGCGGATCATCGAGCGCGGCGACATCGCGCCGGAGCGGCTGACCGGCTCCTGGGCGGGCGCCTTCGGCCAGACCCAGTTCATGCCGACGACCTATCAGCGACTCGCCGTGGACGGCGACGGCGACGGCCGGCGCGACGTGGTCGACTCCGTGGCCGACGCCGTCGCCTCCACCGCCAACTTCCTGCGCGTCGCCAAGTGGCAGAACGGTCAGGTGTGGGGCTACGAGGTGAAGCTGCCCCGCGGCTTCAACGTCGGCGCCGCCGGGCGCAAGAACAAGAAGCCGGTCGCCCACTGGGCGTCGCTCGGCGTCACCCGCGCGGACGGGCGCCCGCTCTCGGGCGAGGGCCCGGCCGGGATCCTGGCGCCCGCCGGCATCGACGGACCGGCCTTCCTGGTGACCCGGAACTTCGACGCGATCTACTCGTACAACGCCGCCGAATCCTACGGCCTCGCCATCGCGGTCCTGTCCGACCGGCTGCGCGGCCGGCCCGGCGTCCAGGCCGCCTGGCCGACCGACGACCCGCCCCTGTCGCGGGCCGAGCGCCGCGACCTCCAGACCCGGCTGGCCGCCCGCGGCTACGACGTCGGCGAGCCGGACGGTAAGGTCGGCCAGAAGACGCGCGACGCCATCAAGGACGTCGAGCGCCGGCTCGGCATGACACCGACGGGCCGCGCCGGCGGCAAGGTTCTGGAGGCCCTGCGCGGCGGATGAGCCGGCGGCTGATCACGTCGGGGTCCCCGTTCGAGCGGGATTACGGCTACTCCCGGGCGGTGGTCGACGGCGACACCGTCTACCTGTCCGGGACGACCGGCTACGACTACGCCACGATGACGATGCCCGACGGCGCCGCCGCGCAGGCCGAGGCCTGCTGGCGCACGATCCGTTCGGTCCTCGCCGAGGCCGGAACCGGCCTCGCCGGCGTCCTGCGCGCCACCTACTACGTCACCGACCGGGACGATGCCGAGGCCGTGCTGGCCGTCTGCGGGCGGGTGCTGGCGGAAGTCCGGCCCGCCGCCACGATCGTGGTCGTGGCGGGCCTCCTGCGCCCCGAGATGCGCGTCGAGATCGAGGTGACCGCGCGGATCGGCTAGACGCCTGTCCCGCTCCCGATCGCGCCGTCTCCGCGCCGTTCCGTCGGGCCGCGGCGCCACTCCGATCCGCAGATGACGTCATCCCCATCGTGCCCGAGCTCTGCGTGCAAGAGAGCGGCTCGATCCCGGTCATTCGGGCTGGTCGGGCGTGGCCCCGCGCCACGGGCCCGATCTCAGGTTCTGCTCGCCGACTGACGGCCCGCTCCTGCAGCCGGCGCAGACCGCGTCGCGAGCGACCGCTTCCTCGCCCGCCCTGCGCGCCTGAACCGCGTGTCTTTCAGATCTCGATCCAGATCTGCGAGATCAAGTTGACATGCGAGCTCAGATTTATCAGGCCAAACCGCAGCATCGACGAGCTTGTCGATCTCGCGGAACGTATTATGATAAGATTTTTTTTGAGTAAAAATCTATCACGTCGGATGATGTCTCAGATCGGTCTGGTAGGTCTGCTTATAGCGTTCATCGGTGTCATCGGACTGCGCATGCATTACCAGGAAATGCTATCGGGAAGGCTGCAGTCCCTGCGCACGGTCACGGAGTTGTTCACCACCTATGCGCAAAGTCTCGAGAGCCGGGTCAGGAGCGGCGCCCTGTCCCGTGAGGCAGCTCGGGCGGAGCTGGCCGAGACCGCCATGGCCATGCGATTCGATAACGGCACCAACTACGTCGCCATCTACGCGATGGACGGCACGGTCCTGGCGGTCCCCGACCGCCGTCTCGTCGGCAGCAACCAGCTGGAGACCCGGGTCAACGGCGTTCGCGCGGCCGGAACGCTGATCGAACGGCTGAAGACCTCCGACATGGCGACGCTGAGCTATCTCTACCCCCGGCCGGGGCACGAAGGCCTGTCTCCGAAGACGACGCTCGCCGTCAGGTTCGAGCCCTGGGACATCATGATCGCGGCCGGGACCTACACCGACGACATCAGGGCCGCCTTCCAGGCGCTCGCCCTCGCGGCGATCGGCCTTCTGCTCGGGGTCGGCGCGCTCGGGGTGATCGGCTCCGTCCTGATCGGGCGCGGCATCACGCGCCCCCTCGACCGCCTCGGTCGCCGGATGCAGGCGCTCGCCCGGGGCGACGGCGCGGAGCCGATACCGGGACTCGAGCGGACGGACGAGATCGGTCAGATGGCCCGGACCGTCGAAGTGTTCCGGCAGGCGCTGGTCGCCAAGGCCGAGACGGACCGGGCGGTCGCGCGCGAAGCTGAGGCCAAGGTCCGGCATGCGCAGACCCTCGACGCGCTCACCCGGGCGTTCGAGGCCCGGGCCGGGGCGCTGATGACGGGCGTCTCCGCGGCCGCCACGGAGATGCAGGCGACCGCCGAGGCGATGGCGCGGACGGCGTCGCGCACGAGTGCCCGGGCGACGCGCGTCGCCGGGGCCGCGCAGGAGACCGCCGGGAGCGTGCAGAGCGTCGCCGCCGCCACCGAGGAGATGGCGATCACCATCCAGGAGATCTCCGGACGGATGGCGCAATCCTCGGCCAAGACCGCGCGGGCGGCCACCGAGGCGCGGCGCACGGACGCCCTCGTGGGCGATCTCGCCGACGGGGCCGAGCGGATCGGGGCCGTCGCCAGCATGATCGCGGGCATCGCCCGTCAGACCAACCTCCTCGCCCTCAACGCCACGATCGAGGCGGCGCGGGCCGGCGAGGCGGGCCGGGGCTTCGCCATCGTGGCGGGCGAGGTCAAGGCGCTGGCCGAGCAGACCGCGGCCGCGACCGAGGAGATCGCCGCGCGGATCGGCGCGGTCCAGGCCTCGACCCGGCAGGCCGTGGAGGCGATCCACGGGATCGGCCGCAGTGTGGGCGAGGTCAGCACGCTCGCCGCGTCCGTCGCGGCCGCGATCGAGCAGCAGGGCGCGACCACCGAGGAGATCGTGCGCAGCGTCGCGCGCGCGGCGGCCGGCACGGAGGCCGTCACCGGCAACATCGCCGAGGTCTCGCAGGGCGCCGAGGCGACGGGCGAGGCGGCCGAGCAGGTGCTCGGCGCCGCGATCGACCTGTCGCGCAGGTCCGATCAGCTCTCCGCCGAGATCCACCGGCTCCTCGACGGGATCCGGGCTGCCTGAGGAGCGCTATCGGCCGACTGGACGGACCTGTCGGCCACGAAAAAACCGGCCCGGCTGAGCCGGACCGGTCTGAAACGGGGCGATCGCTCCGGCCTGCGGAGCGAATCGGACAGCTTACTCGGCGGCGGCGGGCGCCGGGGCCGGAGTGTCCTTGGCCTTGTAGCGGTCGGTGCGCTCGACGATTCGGGCCGACTTACCGCGCCGGTCGCGCAGGTAGTACAGCTTGGCGCGGCGCACCTTGCCGCGGCGGGCCACCTTGATCGAGTCGATCATCGGCGAATGGACCGGGAAGACGCGCTCCACGCCCTCACCGTAGGAGATCTTGCGGACCGTGAAGCTCTCGTTGAGGCCGCCGCCCGAGCGGGCGATGCAGACGCCCTCGTAGGCCTGGACGCGGGTGCGCTCGCCTTCCTTCACGCGGACGTTGACGATGAGCGTATCGCCCGGCTCGAAATCCGGGATGGTCTTGGCGAGGCGCGCGACTTCCTCGCGCTCCAGCTGCTCGATGATGTTCATGGCATAGCTCCGGCCGTCGCGCCGTTCCGCCCCTCATGGGCGATCGGCGCCAGGATTTCGGCGATCCTGTTGTGAGTTGGGCGGCTCTCTACAGGATCGGCGCCGGCTTGTCGATTGGGTTGCCGCCGCGATCCGTCCGCGCTGCTGCCGGCGCGGCGGATCGTCGGTCGACTCGGGATCAGGGCCCGATGCGCGCCGCCCGTGAAGCGCTCCGGCCTCGCGTCAGCGGCGCTCCCCGGATGCGGATCGTACTTCGGGCAGCACGCAGGCAGAGAGGAAGGCGGCGAGATCGTCCGTGATGTGGTCGATATGCGGCTCGCGCACCGCCTCCTGCTCGAAGGCCTCGCGGTAGGGATCGGTGACCTTCGGCACCACCAGCACGGTCGCCATGCCGAGGTCGTGCGGCACCGCGAGGTTGCGGGCGATGTCCTCGAACAGGGCCGCGCGGGTCGGTTCGACGGCGTGCTTCTCCAAGAACCGCTCGTAGGTCGTGCGCTCCGGCTTCGGCACGAAGTCGGCGGCGGCGATGTCGAACACGTCCTCGAAATGGTCGAGGATGCCGAGCTTGGCGGCGACGTTCTCGGCGTGCCGGCGCGACCCGTTGGTCAGGATCAGCTTGCGCCCGGGCAGCCGCTCGATCGCGTCGCCGAGGCTCTTGTCGAGCTTGATCGACGAATGGTCGATGTCGTGCGCGAAATCGAGGAAGTCGTGGGGATCGACGCGCGACTCGACCATCAGCGCCGACAGCGTCGTTCCGTAGCGGTGGTAGAAGTACTTCTGCAGGGCTCGGGCCGAGATCCCGTCGAGCCCGTAGAGCTGCATCACGTACAGGGTGATGCGCTCGTCGACCTTCGGCCAGACCGCCGCGTCGCTCGGGTAGAGCGTGTTGTCGAGGTCGAACACCCAGGTGTCGACATCGGCGAAGCCGCGCGCCGCGGGCGTGGTGAACTGGGCCTTGTCGGGGTGGTGCACCGGAACCCCTCAGGTTGCTGTTGCCCCGGAATCTGGACTGGAACGGTCAAGCTCGCAAGTTCGGTGCTTGCCCGTACCTTGCCCGGGCCTTGCTGGGCCGGCCCCTCCGGGGCGGGCGGGGTACGACAATGCGCTGGGCGCGCGGAGGTTGCGCCCGCGCGCCGCGCCGGGATCCGGCACGGTGCGCGGGCGGTCCGGATCTCAGCCGCGACGGATCAGGGTGCCGGCACCGTAATCGGTGAACAGCTCGAGCAGCACGGCGTGGTTGACCTTGCCGTCGAGGATGACGACCGCCTCGACGCCGCGCTCGATCGCGTACATGCAGGTCTCGATCTTCGGGATCATCCCGCCCGTGATGGTGCCGTCGGCGATCAGGCGCCGGCAATCCTCCACGGTGAGTTCCGGGATCAGCTTCTTGTCCTTGTCGAGGACGCCCGGCACGTCGGTGAGCAGCAGCAGGCGCTTGGCGCGGAGCGCCCCGGCGATCGCCCCCGCGAAGGTGTCGGCGTTCACGTTGTAGGTCTGCCCGTCCGCCCCGTAGGCGACCGGCGCCAGGACCGGGATCAGCTCGGCCTTGAGCACCGCGTCGAGGACGCCGCGCTCGACGTGGTCCGGCTCGCCGACGAGGCCCAGATCGACGGTCTGCTCCACGCGGCTCTCGGGATCGACGACGGTCTTCATCGCCCGCTTGGCCCGGACCATGTTGCCGTCCTTGCCGCACAGGCCGACCGCCCGGCCGCCCTCGGCCGAGATCCAGCCGACGATCTGCTTGTTGATCAGGCCGGCCAGGACCATCTCGACCACCTCGACGGTGGCCTCGTCGGTGACGCGCAGGCCGCCGCGGAACTCGGACTGGATGCCGAGCCGGTCGAGCATCTTGCCGATCTGCGGTCCGCCGCCGTGCACGACGATCGGCTTCAGGCCGGACTGCTCCAGCAGGACGATGTCCTCGGCGAAGTCCTCGGCCGCGGCCCGGTCGCCCATGGCGTGGCCGCCGTACTTGATGACGACGATCTCCTGGTCGTAGCGCTGCATGTGGGGCAGCGCCTGGGCCAGGACCTCGGCACGCACGTGCACGTTGGGCAATTCGGTCATCGCGGTCCTTCACCGATCCTTGGGTCGGGTCCTCGGGGGCGGATCCGGGCCTCCCCGTCGGGCGGGGGCGCTTCTACAGGAAGCCGCCCGCGCTGCGAAGCCGCCCCGCGCGCCGTCGCGGAGGCGCGCCGCGCGGATCGGCGGCCGATGCGGGGCGCTCCGGGACCCGCTGTCAAACTACAGTCATCCTTCGCGGGTGTTGCATTCCCGTGACAGACTGGAGCAGATCCAGGCTGGCCCGGGTTGCATCCTCACGCGGCCCGGATCATGTTGCATCGCAGCAAGCCGAGGGCGAGCTGCCGGGAGGGCCCGATGCGGATTGCGATGATTGGGGCCGGATATGTCGGCCTGGTCTCCGGCGCCTGCCTGGCCGATTTCGGCCACACGGTCGTGTGCATCGACCGGGATCCCGACAAGATCGCCAGCCTGAACGCCGGCCGCATGCCGATCTACGAGCCGGGCCTCGACGTCCTGGTCGCCGAGAACGTCCGCCAGGGCCGGCTCGCCTTCCGCGCGACCATGCGGGACGCCGTAGCCGAGGCGGACGCGATCTTCATCGCGGTGGGCACGCCCTCCCGCCGCGGCGACGGCTTCGCCGACCTGAGCTACGTGTTCGATGCCGCCCGGGAGATCGCCGGGTCCCTGTCCGGCTTCACCGTGGTTGTGACCAAGTCGACCGTTCCGGTGGGCACGGGCGACGAGGTCGAGCGCATCATCCGCGAGACCAACCCCGAGGCGCAGTTCGCGGTCGCCTCGAACCCCGAGTTCCTGCGCGAGGGCGCGGCCATCGCCGACTTCAAGCGCCCCGACCGCATCGTCGTCGGCGCCGAGGAGGCCCGGGCCGAGGCTGTGATGCGCGAGGTCTACCGGCCGCTCTACCTCAACCAGGCGCCGATCATGGTCACCTCGCGCCGGACGGCCGAGCTGACCAAGTACGCGGCGAACGCGTTCCTGGCGGCGAAGATCACGTTCATCAACGAGGTGGCGGACCTGTGCGAGGCGGTGGGCGCGGACGTGCAGGCGGTGGCGCGGGGCATCGGCCTGGACAACCGGATCGGGTCGAAGTTCCTGCATGCCGGGCCGGGCTACGGCGGCTCGTGCTTCCCCAAGGACACGCTGGCCCTGGTCAAGACCGCGCAGGACGCGGGCACGCCGCTGCGGCTGGTCGAGACGGTGGTGGCGGTCAACGACCAGCGCAAGCGCGCGATGGCGCGCAAGGTGATCAAGGCCTGCGGCGGGTCGGTGCGGGGCAAGACGATCGCCCTCCTCGGCCTGACCTTCAAGCCGAACACCGACGACATGCGCGACGCGCCCGCGCTGGCGATCGTGGCGGGCCTGCAGGACGCCGGCGCCGTAATCCGCGCCTACGATCCCGAGGGCATGGAGCAGGCTCGGATCCTGATGCCGGCTGTGGATTACGCCGAGAACGCCTACGCCTGCGCCGAGGGCGCCGACGCGGTGGTGATCGTCACCGAGTGGAACGCGTTCCGGGCCCTCGACCTCGACCGACTGCGTCAGGCCATGTCGTCCGGTGAGGCGGCTCCCGTGCTGATCGACCTGCGCAACATCTACGACCCCGCGAGCGCCGCGCGCCACGGTTTCAGCTATTGCGGCGTCGGACGAACCAAGGAGAGCGTCGCCCGGATCGGGTCTTGATCATCACCGCGCCGGCCTTCGAGCCCGGATTCCTGTGCGGGACCTGCGCGACATCGCGAAGATTTCTTCCGGAATCGGCATCGATGCCGCTAGACGGGCGGCGTCCGCGGAGGCGCAACTGTGGCTTTCTCGTGATCGAGCCCGCGTCTCGGCAGCCGGTCCGGCGGTTCAAACTTGGCGTTTTGACCGTAGGAATTGGATAAGCTTCTGATGAATACATGTCACAGCCTCTGGCAATTTTGCCACGCGGGGATGACCTCGCGTTAGGGCTGGTTGGACACCGCAATGGTGCCACAGTAAGGGGTGAGAGGGTACTCACTCGTCGAGAGCCGAGCCGACTTCCGATAACGAGCGTGTGCGAACCGAACGTGACACAACGTACAGACATTGCGATCGTCGGACGCGCATGCCGACTGCCCGGGGCCCCCAGCGTGGATGGGCTCTGGTCACTCCTGTCCGAAGGGCGCTGCGCCGTCAGCAAGGTGCCGGCCGACCGGTTCTCCCTGGAGCGGTTCGCCCATCCGCGCGCCCATGAGCGCGGCAAGAGCTACACTTGGGCGGCCGGTGTCATCGACGACGTCTGGTCGTTCGACCCGTCGGTCTTCGGCATCTCGCCCCGCGAGGCCGAGCAGATGGATCCGCAGCAGCGGATGCTGCTCGAGCTGACCTGGGAAGCCCTCGAGGACGCGGGCCTGCGCCCGTCGAGCGTGGCCGGCAGCAATATCGGCGTGTTCGTCGGCGCCTCGTCCCTCGATTACGGCAACCTGCGCATCCTCGACGCGCCGTCGGGCGACGCTTACGCGGCGACCGGCAACACGCTCTCGATCATCTCGAACCGCATCTCCTACATCTTCGACCTCAAGGGCCCGAGCTTCACGGTCGACACGGCCTGCTCGTCCTCGCTCGTCGCCTTCGACAACGCCGTGCAGGCGATCCGGTCGGGCCGCGTGGACACCGCGGTCGTCGCCGGCGTGAACGTGCTGGCGAGCCCGTTCAACTTCATCTGCTTCTCCACCGCGCAGATGCTCTCGCGCACCGGCCTGTGCCAGGCGTTCTCCAAGAACGCGGACGGCTACGTGCGCTCCGAGGGCGGCGTGGTGTTCGTGCTGCAGTCGGCCGAGGCCGCGCGGCGCAACGGCGCCACCGTGCGCGCGGTCGTCGCCGCCTCCGGCATCAACTCCGACGGCCGTACCACCGGCATCTCCCTCCCCTCGGGCTACGCCCAGGGCGCCCTGCTGGAGAAGGTCTACCGCGAGGCCGAGATCCGCCTCGACGACCTCGCCTTCATGGAGGCGCACGGCACCGGCACGCCGGTGGGCGACCCGATCGAGGCCTCGGCCATCGGCTCGAAGCTCGGCCGCGGCCGGCAGGCGCCGCTGCCGATCGGCTCGATCAAGACCAATATCGGCCACACCGAGCCGGTCTCCGGCCTCGCCGGCCTGATGAAGGCGACTCTGGCGCTCGAGCACGATCTCGTCCCGCCGTCGCTGCACGCGGCCGAACTCAATCCCGAGATCCCCTTCGGCGAGCTCAACCTGGACGTCGTGCGAGCGCCGCTGAAGATCGGCCGCGGCTCGCGCGAGCGCTTCGCCGGCGTCAACTCCTTCGGCTTCGGCGGCACCAACGCCCACGTCGTCATCACCGACGCCCCGGCCTGGTCGAAGCCCGCCGCGGCGACCGCGGAGCCCCAGGCCCAGGTGCTGCTGCTCTCGGCGCAGAGCCGGGCCGCCCTGAACGAGCTCGCCCTCGACTACGCCGAGCGCCTCGAGGCAGCCCCCGAGCAGGTCGCGACCGTGGCGGCCGCGGTGGCGCATCGCCGCGAGCGCATGCCCGCCCGCCTCGCCGTCGCCCTGGACGGCAAGACCGACGTCGCCGCCGCGCTCCGCGCCGTCGGCGAGGGCGAGGACACGCAGGACGCCTTCACCGGCACCGCGGTCGACCGCGTCGCCGAGGTGGCCTTCATCTATTCCGGCAACGGCAGCCAGTGGGCCGGCATGGGCCGCGAGGCCTACGAGGAGAACGCGGCCTTCCGCGCGACCTTCGACCGGATCGACACCCTGTTCCGGGCCTACTCGGACTGGTCGCTGAAGGACGCGCTCTACGCCGACGACCTCGACGAGCGCCTCGCGCTGACCAGCGTCTCGCAGCCGCTGATCTTCGCCATCGAGAGCGCCTCGACGGCCGCGCTCAAGGCGAAAGGCCTGATCCCGTCCTACGTCCTCGGCCACTCCGTGGGCGAGATCGCGGCCGCCGAGGCCGCCGGGATCCTCAGCCTGGAGGACGCGGTCCGGGTCATCTACTACCGCAGCCACCACCAGGAGACGACGCACGGCCAGGGCACCATGGCGGTGCTGCTGATGCCGGCCGAGGAGGTCGAGACCTTCCTCAAGGATTACCCGACCCTCGACATCGCCGCCTACAACAGCCCCAAGGCCGTCACGGTCGCCGGGCCGGTGGCCGACATCGACGCCGCCATCAAGGCCCTGTCGCGCAAGCGCCGCCGCGGCCGCAAGCTCGACCTCGCCTACGCCTTCCACGGACGGCTGATGGACCCGACCGAGAAGCCGCTGCTGCGCGACCTCGCGGGCCTCAAGTCGCGGACCGGCACCACCGCGATGGTCTCGACCGTGACCGGCTCGGTGCTGGGCGGCGAGAATTTCGGCGCCGGCTACTGGTGGCGCAACATCCGCGAGCCCGTGCGCTTCTGCGAGGCCGTGCAGGACGCCACCCGCCGCGGCGCCCGCGTGTTCGTGGAGGTCGGCCCGCGCGCGACCCTGATGTCGCACGTCGGCGACGCGGTAGAGCCGCTGGGCATCGAGACCGCCACGGTCGGCGTGATGCACCGCAAGGCTTCCGGCGGCGACCCGATCGCCAAGGCGGTCAGCGCCGCCCTCGTCCAGGGCGCGCAGGTCGACGAGACGCTGCTGTTCGGCGACGCCCCGAAGGGCGACGTCCGCCTGCCCTCCTACCCGTGGCAGCGCCGCCCGTTCCGCCTCGCCGACACCACCGAGGGCGTCGGCGCGATGAGCCCCCGCCCCTATCACCCGCTGATCGGGTCGCGCACGACCTTCGACGGGCTGGAGTGGAACGGCTTCGTCGACCCGGTGACCGTGCCGGAACTGGAGGATCACAAGGTCGACGGCCAGGTGATCATGCCGGGCGCCGGCTTCGTCGAGATGGCCCTGGCCTGCGTTCGCGAGGCCCTGCGCGACGACGAGGTCGTGCTGGCCGACTTCGAGATCGTGGCGCCGATGGTGTTCGCCGAGGACGCCCTGCGCGAGGTCGCGGTGCGCCTGTCGGGCTCCGGCAACGGCATCCAGGTGCTGAGCCGGCCCCGCCTGACCCAGACCCCCTGGCAGCTGCACGCCCAGGCCAAGATCGTCGAGGGCACCTTCTCGGCCCCGAAGACACCGGATCTCGACGGCTTCAGCTTCGAGACCGCGGGCGACCACGTGCTCACCGGCGACGCGCTCTACGCCAAGGCCCTCGCCTCCGGGCTCGGCTTCGGCCCGAGCTTCCAGCAGGTGGCGATGAGCGCGCGGCTCGACGACGCCACGATCGTCTCCGACCTACTGCCGGCCGAGCCCGACACCCGCTACGGCCTGGTGCCGAACCGGCTCGACGCGTGCTTCCACGGGCTGATCCTGCTGTTCGCCGACCTGCTCGGCGAGAACGGCGGCAAGGCCTACATCCCGGTGCGCTTCGGCGAGGTCCGGATGCTGCGCCCCGGCGCGGTGATCGCCCGCTCGATCATCCGCACCCGCCGCTGCAATGAGCGCTCGATCCTGGCCGACTTCACGCTCCTCGACGCCGAGGGCGCGGTCATCGCGACGATCCGCGAGGGCCGGTTCCAGGCCCTGCGCGCCAAGAGCGGCGGCGACCTCTCGACCTTCGCGATCTCGCAGGTGCCGGAGCTCGCCACCGAGCCGACCGCGATCCCGATGGAGCGCCGCCCGAGCGTGGCCGCGCGTCTGCGCCCGCTCGCCGCCGAGGCGAAGGGGCCGTCCGACGCCGCCCTGTCGCCGGGCCACCTCCTGCTGGAGGGCTGGGCGACCTCGCTCGCCTACCGCCTCGCCTCCGGGCTGGCGCAGGGGGAGACCGTCTCGGTCACTGACAGCCGCGTGCCGGAGGCCCTGCGCCCCTGGCTGCTGAACGCGCTCTACGCCCTGGAGAGCAGCGGCCTCGCCGAGCGCGCCGGCCAGAACTGGACGCTCGGCGACGGCTCCGCCCTGCCGGCGCCCGACGAGATCATGCGCTGGATCGCCGGCGACCATCCGGACCTCTCGGCCGAACTCGTGCTGATCGCCGATGTCGGCGCCCTGGTCGACCGGTTGCTCGCCGGCACGCTCACCGACGCACCGTCCCTGCCGCAGGGGGCGATCGACGCCTTCGTGCTGCGCTCGGCCACCGCGCGCCACGGCGCCGACGTGGTCGCCGGCCTGATCGAGCGGAGCCTTGCCCAGCTCCCGAAAGAGCGGGCGCTGCGGGTCCTGCAGGTCGGCTTCGGCCCGCTCTCGGCCCAGACCGCGACCTTCGCGTCCGCCGCCGAGGCCCGGCTCACCGTCTTCGAGACCGACCGCCGGCTCGCCGAGCGCGCCCGCCTGTCGCTCGGCCGTGCCGCCGCCGTGGTCGAGACCGCCGAGGAGCTCGCGCTTGGCAGCTTCGACCTGATCCTGGCGTCGGGCAGCCTGCATCGCGGCGACCGGGCCCTGCCGGGCCAGCTCGCCGGGGCGCTCGCCACCGGCGGCCTGCTGGTGGCCGTGGAGCCGGGCGCCTCCCTGTTCCGCGACCTCGTGTTCGGCCTGACGGCCGGCTGGTTCGAGGAGGCCGCGGGCGGCCTGCCCGTGGGCCGGCTCGAGGACATCGAGGGCTGGCAGCGCATCCTGAGCGCCCACGGCCTGGTCAAGGTCGAGGTCGAGCGGGCCGCCTCCGCCAACGGCGACGACCTGCTGCTGACGGCCGAGGCGCCGGTGCGCCCGGGTCCGGCCCCGGCGCAGAGCTTCGCCTTCATCATCGGCTCGGACGACGAGTTCGCGGCCGAGACCGCCTCCTCCCTGGCGACCCTGCTGGTCGCTGGCGGCGTGCACGTCTCGATCATCCTCGACTCCGAGACCTCCCTGATGGAGCTGGAGAAGGAGACCCCCGACACGGTGGTGTTCCTGGCCGGCGCCTTCACCCGCGGCGGCGAGGCGTCCGAGCGCCTGCGCGATCGCTGCCTCAGCCTGAAGCGCTGCACCGAGCACCTGGGATCCCGACAGACCAAGCTCTGGGTCGTGGCCCCGGGCGCGACCCGCGACCGCGGCGGCCAGACCACCAACATCGAGGCCGGCGTGTGGGCCTTCTCCCGCACGCTCGCCAACGAAGCCCCGAACCTCGACGTGCGCCGCATCGACCTCTCCCCCGAGATGTCGTCGAAGCGCGCCTCCGAGCGCCTGCGCGACCTCATCCTCTCCGGCACCCCGGAGACCGAGATCGTGCTGGACGACGAGCGGACCCAGGTCGTGCGCTTCCATGCCGGCCGGCCGCAGCACCGGGATCCGGCCGACGCCGTCCCGGCCGAGGCCGCGCGCCTGGAGCGCAGCAACACCGGCGGCTTGAGCGAGATGGTCTGGGGGCCGGCCGAGCGCCGCGCTCCCGGCAAGGGCGAGATGGAGATCGCGGTCGAGGCCACCGGCCTCAACTTCCGCGACGTTCTCTGGGCGCTCTCGATGCTCCCCGAGGAGATCCTGGAGGACGGCTTCGCCGGCCCCCGCCTCGGCCTCGAGTGTGCCGGCCGCGTCACGGCCGTCGGCCCGGGCGTGAAGGGCTTCAAGGTCGGCGATCCGGTCGTCGCCTTCGCCCAGTCGGGCTTCGCCACGCACATCGTTGTGCCGGACCTCGTCGTCGCGCCGATGCCGCACGGCCTCGACCCGATGGCGGCCGCCACCGTGCCTGTGGCCTTCCTCACCGCCTATTACGGCCTCGTCTCCTGTGCCCGGATGCGGCGCGGCGAGTGGGTGCTGGTCCACGGCGGCGCGGGCGGCGTCGGACTCGCTGCCTTGCAGATCGCCAAGCTCAAGGGCGCGCGGGTCATCGCCACGGCCGGCTCCCGCGAGAAGCGGGCCCTCGTGAAGGCGCTGGGCGCCGAGCACGTGCTCGATTCCCGCTCCCTGGCCTTCGTGGACGAGGTCCGAGCGATCACCGGCGACGGCGTCGACATCGTGCTGAACAGCCTGTTCGGCGAGGCGATGGAGCGCTCGCTCAACGCCCTCCGGCCGTTCGGCCGCTTCGTCGAGCTGGGCAAGCGCGACTACGTCGCCAACACCCATATCGGCCTGCGCCCGTTCCGGCGGAACCTCAGCTACTTCGGCGTCGACCTCGACCAGGTGATTCAGCACCAGGGCGACGACGGCGCGCGAATGTTCCGCGAGGTCATGGCCCTGTTCAACGATGGCGGCCTCAAGCCCCTGCCGTACCAGCCCTTCACGGCGGCCGAGACCTCGGACGCGTTCCGGCTGATGCAGCAGTCCGGCCATATCGGGAAGATCGTGATCAGCCCGCCGAAGGCCGGCACGATCATGAAGGACACGGCCCGGCCGTTCACGGTCTCGGCCGAGGGCGTCCACCTGCTGACCGGCGGCCTCGGCGGCTTCGGCCTGGAGGCGGCGCGCTGGCTGATCGACCGGGGTGCCAAGCACCTCGTGCTCGCGGGCCGCAAGGGCGCGGCCACCGACGAGGCCAAGGCCATCGTCGCGGAGCTCACCGCGCGGGGCGTGACCGTCGAGGCGAAGGCCGTCGACATCACGAGCCGCGCCTCGGTGGACCGGCTCATCGCCGGGATCGAGCAGGGCGGCAGGAAACTCGCGGGCGTGCTGCACGCCGCGGCGGTTCTCCAGGACGGCCTGATCTCCAACATCGACGCCGCGGCGCTCGACGCGGTGATCGGCCCCAAGGTGATCGGCGCCCAGCACCTGGACGCCGCCACCCGCGACCGGAGCCTCGACTACTTCGTCCTGTTCTCCTCGGCGACGACCTTCATCGGCAATCCGGGCCAGGGCTCCTACGTGGCCGCCAACGGCTTCATGGAGGGACTCGCGCGCCAGCGCCGCCGCCGCGGCCTGCCCGCGCTGGCCGTGGCCTGGGGCGCCATCGGCGATGTCGGCATGCTCGCCCGCAACAAGGCGGTCATGGAAGGCCTCGCCGGCCGCGTCGGCGTCACACCGATGGAGGCCCGCCGCTGCCTCGACCTGATGGCCGAGGCGCTGGGCAGCCAGGGCACGTCCCCCGACGAGGCGGTCATCGCCATCGCGGCGATGCACTGGGGCAAGGCGCGCGAGCGTCTCGCCACCATGCGCTCGCCGAGCTACGCCGAACTCGGCTCGGACCAGCAGGCCGAGGCCGGCGGCGTCCAGGCGATCAACATCGCGTCGCTGCTCAAGGGCGGCGACCTCGACGCGGTCCGCAAGACCGTGTCGGACGCGATCGTCGAGGACATCGCCCGCATCCTACGGCTGCCGAAGGACGACATCAGCCGCGTGCGCCAGCTCTCGGAGATCGGCCTCGACTCGCTGATGGGCGTCGAGCTCGGCGCCAGCCTGCAGGAGCGCTTCGCCCTCGACGCGCCGCCCGCCGGACTTTCGTCGGGCATGACCGTCAACGAGCTGTCGGAGTCCTTAATTCAGGCGGTTTCCGCGCCCATGGACGAGACGGCCGGCGTCGCGATGAGCCTCGTCTCGAAGCATGTCGGCGGTGAGGTCGATGCGCAGATCCTCGCGCCTCTCAAGGAACTCATCGAGCAGACGTCCAGCGAGATCAAAGAGACCAACTCATGACCGACACGGCACGGCCTGACGGCGGGCGCGCGGCGCTCGCCGGCTTCGTGACCAACCGGCTCGGGCGCGCGACGCCGCGCCCGGCCCCCGTCAAGACGGCCTCTCCCGCCGGCAAGTCGGCGGCGCAGAACTTCGAGAACCTGCCGGGCTACCGCGAGCTGAAGCTCCAGCGCCAGGCGGCCGACCTGATCGGTCTGGGCAACCCGTTCTTCCGCGTCCACGACGCCAAGGCCGGGGCCACGACGCGGATCGACCAGAAGAGCTTCACCAACTTCTCGTCCTACGATTACCTCGGCCTGAACGGTCATCCGCGGGTGAGCAACGCCGCCCGGGAGGCGATCGAGGCCTACGGCACCTCCGCGTCGGCGAGCCGCGTGGTGGCGGGCGAGCGGCCCGGGCACATCAGCCTCGAGCAGGCTTTGGCCAAGCACTACCAGTCCGAGGGCTGCATCGTGATGGTGAGCGGCCACGCCACCAACGTCACGACCATCGGCGCCCTGCTGGAAGCCGGCGACGTGATCTTCCACGACGCGCTGTCCCACAACAGCATCGTCACCGGCGCGCAGCTGTCGGGCGCCCAGCGCCGCTCCTTCGCGCATAACGACCTCGACGCCCTGGAGACCCTGCTCCAGTCGACCCGCCACGAGCATCGCCGGGCGCTGATCGTGGTCGAGGGCCTCTACAGCATGGACGGCGACGCGCCGGACCTCGCCGGGCTCGTGGCCCTCAAGAAGCGCTACGACGCGTGGCTGATGGTCGACGAAGCGCACGGCCTCGGCGTCACCGGCCGCACCGGCGCCGGCCTGTTCGAGCATTGCGGCGTCGATCCCCGCGAGGTCGACATCTGGATGGGCACGCTGTCGAAGACGCTGTCCACCTGCGGCGGCTACATCTGCGGCCCGATCGCGCTGATCGAGTACCTGAAGCACACCGCCGGCGGCTTCGTGTACAGCGTCGGCATGTCGCCGCCGCTCGCGGCCGCCGCCGAGGCGGCCCTCGCGGTGATGCACGCCGAGCCGGAGCGGGTCGAGCGCCTGCGCCAGAACGGCACCCTGTTCCTGGCCACCGCCAAGAAGCTCGGCCTCGACACCGGCTTCAGCCTCGGCCTCGCGGTCGTGCCGATCATCGTCGGCGACTCGCTGAAGGCGGTGACGCTGTCGGACCGGCTGTTCCGCCGGGGCATCAACGTGCAGCCGATCATCCACCCGGCCGTGCCGGAGCGGGCCTCGCGCCTGCGCTTCTTCCTCACCTCCGAGCACACCCCCGACCAGATCCGCGACACCGTGAACGCGGTGGCGGAGGAGCTCGCCGCCATCGACAAGGGCGGCTCGCTGATCGAGCAACTGCTGGCGAAGCGCGTCTGAGCCCGGCCGGGGCCGGGAGCCCCGGTTCCCCGAGAGCGTTACGAAGAAGGGGGCGCGGATCACATCCGCGCCCCCTTCGGCATTCGGGCGACCGGTCTCCGCGGTCTCGGTCGGACGCGCGCATCGGCCGGATCGGCGCGACGCGAACCTGGCGTCCGTCGCGCGGTGGGGTGGGTGCCCGCGTCGCGGTGCGCCGCCTTACTTGGCGTAGGAATAGGCCAGGGCGGCCGAGGAAACGGGGCCCGTGACGCCGTTGAAGGCAGTGAGGACCTTCTGGACCTCGGTGAAGGGTGCGTTCGACACGTAGATCAGGTCGCGGTTGCGCATGCGGAACGCCTGGGACACGAACAGGCTGTTGGGGTCGCGCATGTCGATCCGGTAGACGACCGGCACCAGGGGCGTGCCCAGAAGCTTCGAGCCGGGGCTGAGCCGGCGCACGACGCTGGCCGGCTCGAACCGGAAGATGAACGTCCCGGCCGGGTCGGCGGCGAAGTCCGACAGGCCGCGCGCCTTGGCCAGCGCCTGCGCCAGCGTGATGCCGTCGGCCTGGAACGGCAGCTCGGTGCTGTTGCCCAGCGCGCCCACCGCGATGAAGGTCTGCGGGTCGCGCACGAGCGTCAGCACGTCGTTGGGCCGCAGGTAGATGTTCTCACGCGGGTTCGACACCACCGTGGTCAGCGGCACGGTCGCGGTCACCGGCCCGCGCGAGAGCCGCACGAAGGTCTCGTTGACCGGCGCGCGGTTGCCGCCGGCGGCGGCGATGACGTCGAGGATGCGGTCGCCGTGGCCCGAGAGCGGCAGGCGAGCGCCGGCGGCGCCCTCGCCGGTGACGGTGACGGCCTGGGAGATCGGGCGGGTGACCGAGACCAGCACCTGGGGCTGGATGGCCTTGCCGGCGAGCTCGTTCTCGATGAGCGCCTGGACGTCCTGGGTGCGGCGGCCGGCGACCTTGATGCGGCCGGCATAGGGCACCGAGATGGCGCCGTCGCGCCCGACGGGCTGCTCGGGGATGAGGGCGGACTTGGATCCGGCGGAGAAGCGGTCGGCGACGAGGGGTCCGGAGAACAGGCCGCCGGATCCGGCTTCCCAGACGGAGACCGAGACCATGTCGCCGATGCCGATGACCGGCTCGGAGGAGGGGCGATGGTCGCCGAAGGAGGCGAGCAGGCTGTCGAGGGGGCGGCCGCGCAGGGCCTCGACCACGGAGGGCGTGACGTCGATGATCTCGTAGCGGGCAAGGATCCCGCCGTCGGCCGTGGCGACCTCGGCCCCGGCCTGGATCGCGCTCGCCGTCGGACCCGCCGCGGGCATGTACGTGCAGCCGCCGGCAGATCCAGCCGCGAGGGCGGCCATCAGGGCGGTGCACGCCGTCTTACGCAGCATCACAAAGATTTCTCCTCGCCGAGCCCGCGCCATCGCTGGCCCGGGCCGGGATACCCAGTTTGACCGCCAAACGCTGCGATCGCTTTAACGACCGCGCCGGTGCGGCGGCCGCCGTGCGGACGGTCGCGCTATCCGCGGGCAATGCGTCACCAGCGTGGCACGGCCACGCTTATGCCGCGCAAGCTTAACCGTATCATGTCCCCGCGGCGATGTCCGCAGGTGCCGTCGCGAGGGCCCCGCGGAGCGCCCGACCGAGCTCGTCGGCGGCGATGTCGGCGCGGCGCGGGACCGCCTGCGGGCGGCCGAAGCGGAACAGGGCGTACTCGGTCGTCCGCCCGCCGAAGCCCGGCTTGCAGCTCGGCAGCGACGGTGCGTGGTCGCCGAACACGCAGAGCGTGATGGTCTGGCCGCGCTCGCGGGCGACGGCGTCCAGGCCCGCGACGAGATCCTCGACCATCCGCCCGGTATTGGCGACGTGATGGAGGTACTGCGCCTGCTGATCGTCGATGCCCGGCAGCCGCCCGGGCTTCCAGGGGCCGTGGTTCTCCATGGTCACGCAGAACAGGAACAGCGGCGCGCGCCGGGCCCGGACTTCCGCGAGGAGGCGCGCGCCGAGGGCGACGTCCCCGACATAGGGCCCGACGCGCGGCGCCTCCGCGAACGCCTCGCCCATCACGAGATCGGCGAAGCCGAAGGCCTCCATCACCCGCGCCCGGCGGAAGAAGTCGCGGTGGAACGGGTGCAGGAACAGGGTCCCGTAGCCCCGACTCCCGGCGAGCCGGGCGAGGCTCGTCGGCTCGTCGCCGCTGCGCGACGTGTAGGGGTCGTAGCGGCCGAAGCCGAGGCTCTCGGACGGACGGCCTGTGAGCACCGCGTGCTCGCTGCGCATCGTGTAGGCGCCGTGCGCCGGAACCCGCAGGCGCCCGTACTGCGCGGCCCGGGTTCGGAACAGGTCCATCGCCGGCAGTTTCGCGCCGCCGAGCCGCTCCGGATCGACGAAGGATTCGAGCTGGATCACCACGACGACATCGTCGCCCGGGCCCTCCGGCAGCGTCGGCGCCGCGGGCACCGGCACGCCGCCCGCCATCGCGCGGGCGGTGTAGCCGAGGAGGCTCGCCGGGAGGCCGACCCGGGTCACGTCGGCCTCCAGGTCGGGCTCGGGGAACCAGCGGGCTATCAGCCGGGCGAGCGGCGGCCGCGGGGCGGCCTTGACCAGCAGCCAGAGCGCGAGCGGGAGGCCGAGCATCGCCAGCACCCGCGGCAGGGTCGCGGCGGGCAGCACGCTCGGCTCGATCCAGTACCAAAGGGCGGTGAACGCCGCGGTGAGCAGGACCGGCACGGCGATGCGCGGGTCCCACAGGGGCGGGATGTAGTAGAGCTGCGGATGCCGCGGCACCTGGGGCAGCAGGGCGAAATCGCTGAACAGCAGCGGCTCGCCGATCACCGAGCGCTTCGCGCGGCTGACGACGATCAGGATCGCCACGGTGATCACGCAGGTCAGCCCCGCGAGCCAGGGCCGCCAGGAGAACTCGAACCAGAACAGCAGGATCAACAGGTAGCCGAGCAGCCGCAGGCCGAGATCCCGGGGCGCGAGGCTCGCCCGCGTGATCGAGTCGCCCGCGAACGCCTCCAGGGCGAGGCACACGGCGAGCGCGAGACCGGTGGCGATGAGGAACGTCGTCAAGACACGGGCACTCGGCGTGGGGCGGGCCTGCTCGCCGCCGGCATCCGGTCCGGCAGGAAACAGCGCGCGGGAGCAAGGGCTTGCGAGCCGTTCCTGATCCGGAATGATCGGAAACGGTCCCGGGGCGGGCGGTTGCGGGCGGACTCTAGCAGCGCGCGCTATCGCTTTGGTGTCACATCAGGGTCTCGCGGAACCGGATTCGCGCCGCGCGCCGCGCCCTAGCGCGGTCCGCCGCCGGCCTCGCGGCCGACGCCGCGCCGGCTGCGCAGGGCCCGCACGACGGGATTGAGGAGGCCGTAGCGGGCACGCATCACCAGGTGGGCCGTCCGGCCGAGGGAGAGGGCGTTGCGCGGCGCCGCCGCCCGGGCCGCGCTGAGGCGGTCGAGGAGCTGTTCCGGCGTGCACGGCTTCATCGCCACCGGGTCGAGGTAGCGCGCGTAGAGGATCATGGCGCCGGCCACCAGCTCATCGAGGCTCAGCCGGCGGCCGCGGTCGGCGCCCGGCGCGAGATCCTCCGACAGGCCCCAGCCGGAGTAGAACGGCCGGCCGTGGGTCGCCACGGTGAGGCCGCGGATCAGGGCCTCGAACCCGGCGAGGGACGTCATGGTCTCGACGTGATGCACCCGGTCGAGGAGGTCGACGATGCTGATGCCGCCCACGATCCGGTCGGCCAGGGTCAGGGCCTCCGCCTCCGGGATGATGCCGGGCCGGAAGCCGGCCTCCACGTCGGGATGCGGCTTGTAGAGCAGGAACGCGTCCGGGTTGCGCCGCCGCGCCGCCTCCAGCAGCGCCCGGTTCGAGCGGACCAGCGGCGAGCCGTGGCGCACCGAGGCGTCGTCCTCCACCTGGCCGGGCACGAGGACGATCCGCCGGCCGGCCGGCCAGTCGAGCGCGGCGGCGTCGAGGCCGACATTGTACTTGCTGAGCCGGCGCGCCACGACCTCCTCGCGCAGGCGCCGCGCCCGGGCGACGAGGTCCGGCGTGAAGTCGGCCTCGGCGAGCAGCCGCTGCAGGCGGCTCTCCCGGCGCGGGTCGTAGTAGATGCCGAGGTCGTCCACCACGATGGAGGCGCCGGGCTGCAGGCTGGCGCCGAGCCCCACGGAGCGCAGGAACCCGTCCTCCACGCGGGCCAGCGGCAGGCCGGCCCGCGCGCAGGCTTCCTCGAGCTGACCGGGCGCCCGCGTCGCCCAGGCGAGGAGGCGGCCGCCGTGGCGCTGTCCCGCGGCGATCGCGGCCTCGGTGGTCATGGTGTGGATCGGCCGGCCGGCGGGGCCCGCGCCCAGGACGTCGAGGGCGGGCCGCTTCCAGCGCGACATCCCGACATAGACCACCCGCCGGTCGTTCTCGGCAAAGCGCGTGGCGAGCCACGCCACCCGCTCGGCGCAGGTCGCGCGGTCGATCGGCGCCCCGGTCCAGGGGTCGAGGTAATGGACGCCGCCCTCCCCGCCGAGAGGCGCCCCGTCGAGGGTGATCCGCAGGGATGCGAAGCCGGACTCCGGCGAGTCGTAGGGGCTCAGGAGCGGCCCGGGCGCGACCACGAGCCGGCGCCGCCCCGTCAGCGCCAGCAGGCGCCCGGCGAGGCTCCCCGCGCCCCAGGTCGCGCCGACGGCGCCGGGGCGCGCCGGACCGAAGGCGAGGCCCGTCGCGGCCTCGATCTCCGCCCGCAGGCGGCGGATCGTGCGGCCGGTCGCGTAGAGCGACGGGGTCGGGTCTGCGGGCATGGTGGGTGCGTCCGGCTCCGGTCGGGTGAGGTGCGGAACAGGCCTGTAGCGCATTTTCGCCGGCATGGGATGGTGATGCAACGCGGGGACAACCTGAGCGCGCGTCGCCGTCGCCACGTCCTGGAAAGGATTTGGACATATCGTCGCCGCGATTGCCCGCCTATTCCGGAGGCTAGGCCGCAGACGCGGGACCGTTGCAGACGGGCCACGCCGGCGCGGAAACGCCATGCCGCGGCATGGCTTCGGATTGCGGGCTCGCCGGGCACCGTGCCACCTCAAGAGTCTCTCGCCGGTTCGGTTCATCCGGCCCAGGGTCAAGGACAGAAGCGCCGCGGAATGCAACAGCCCGCCCTCGACGCCCTCCGCGACCGCCCCGCGACCTTCCTCTTCCTGCAGGGCATCGCGACGCCGTTCTTCTCCGATCTCGGACAGGCGCTGCGCGCGCGGGGACACTCCGTCCGGCGCATCAATCTCTGCCCCGGCGACTGGCTGTTCTGGAGCGGCGAGGCCGAGAATTACCGCGGTCGCCGCGAGACCTGGGGCGAGTATCTCGACGCCTATCTCGATCGCGAGGGCGTGACCGACATCGTGCTGTTCGGCGATTGCCGGCCGTTCCACAAGGCGGCCCGCATGATCGCCGAGTATCGCGGCCTGCGGGTGCACGTGTTCGAGGAGGGCTATATCCGCCCGAACTGGATCACCTGCGAGCTGGGCGGCGTGAACGGCTTCTCGTCCCTCCCCCGGACGGCCGCCGAGATCCGCGCCCTGGCGCGGCGCCTGCCGCAACCCGGCCGGGCGATGCCCTCCACGGGCGACATGGCCCGGCGCAGCGTCTGGGACGTCGGCTACAACCTCGCCAACGTCCTGTTCCCCTACCTCTTCCCCCATTTCCGCAGCCACCGGCCGACCCATATCGCGGCCGAGTATGCGGGCTGGATCAAGAAGTTCGCCCGCCGCGCGCATACCCGCCGCGAGGCGGCGCGCTGCGACGAGATCTACCGCGCGGTCGGCTGCGACTACTTCCTGCTGCCGCTGCAGCTCGACAGCGACTACCAGATCCGGGTCCACTCGCCGTTCCTCGGCGTCGAGGGCTTCATGGACCGGGTGATCAAGTCCTTCGCGGACGGCTCGTCGGCGCCGACCCGGCTGCTGGTGAAGCTGCACCCGCTCGACAGCGGCCTGATCAACTGGCGCAAGTTCGCCCGCGCCTCGGCCCGCCGCCACGGCGTCAGCGACCGGCTCGACTTCATCGACGGCGGCGACCTGCCGGCCCTGATCAAGGGCGCCCGCGGCGTGGTCATCGTCAACTCGACGGTGGGGATGCTGTCCCTGGAGATGGGCTGCCCGACCCACGCGGTCGGCACCGCGATCTACAACATGGCCGGCCTGACCCATCAGGGCGACCTCGACAGCTTCTGGAAGAATCCGACGCCGCCGGAGACGGACCTGATGGCGGATTTCCGCCGCGTGGTCCTGCACCGGACCCAGGTCAACGGCGGCTTCTTCTCCAAGGAGGCGATCGACCGCGCGGTGGCCGGCTCGGTACCGCGGATGGAGGCCGCCCTCCCCGACGCGATGCTGGCGGCGGCGCGGGCGGTGAGTGAGGCAGCCGAGCGCGACGGCGAGCTCGCGCCGGTCTACTGACCGGGCTCGCCCGGCTCCCGGGCCGTCGCCATTCGGCGGCCTTTGAAGCGCGTTTAACCGCCGGTGAGCCGTTCCCGGCCTTGATCTTTCCCCGCGCGGCGGCGTAACCCGCCCCATGCCCCGCATTCTGATCACCGGCGCGTCGAGCGGCATCGGCGCCGCGCTGGCGCGCCATTACGCGCAAACCGGCGCGAGCCTCATCCTCGTCGGCCGCAACGCCGAGCGGCTGGAGGCGGTCGCCCGGGACTGCCGCGCCAGCGGCGCCGCCGTCGAGACCGCCCGCCTCGACACCCGCGACCGGGCCGCCACCGTGGCGCTGGTCCACCGGTCGGATGCCGAGGCCCCCCTCGACCTCGTCATCGCCAACGCGGCGGTGAACGGCGGCAACCAGGAAGGGCAGGTGGAGGCCGAGGATGTGGCCTTCGAGACCGCCGACATCAATTACACCGGCACGCTCAACGTAATCCTGCCCGCCCTGACGCTGATGCTCCAGCGCGGGCGCGGCCAGATCGTGCTGCTGTCGTCGCTCGCGGCCTACGCGCCGCTCCAGGACGCGCCGGCCTATAGCGGTGCCAAGGCCGCGCTCGTCGCCCACGGTCTCGCCCTGCGCCAGAAGGTCGCGCCCCGCGGCGTGAAGGTCAACGTCGTCACCCCGGGCTACGTGAAGACGCCGATGGGCGGCGAGCTCAAGGGTTGGCGGCCGCTCGAGATCAGCGCCGAGGAGGCGGCCGTGCGGATCGCCAAGGGCATCGCGGCCAACCGCGACGTGATCGCGTTCCCGTTCATCCTCACGGCGCTCGCGCGCACCGTGCTGCTCCTGCCCGAGAACGTCCGCAAGGCCGGCCTCTACGCCTTCCGTTTCCAGCGCCGGAAGCGGCGCTGATGGCGCGACCCCGGATCGCGCTGTTCGTTCTGGAGGCACTGCCGAACGCCCGCGCGGTGCGCCGGCTCGTCGCCGATCTCCGGGCCGACATCGCGCTGGTCGGGCTCTCCAACGCCGAGCGGCCGTCGAGCGGCGGCCTCACGGGGCAAATCCGGCGGCACCTCGCGCGCTCGGGCCCCGGGATCCTGCCCTACCTCGCGGTCAATTTCGGCCTGCCGGACCTGCTGCGGCCCCTGGCACCCCTGACCCAGGCGGCGTCGGGAAGCGGCGACGCGCCGGAGGCGACGCCGCTCAGGACCCTGTGCCGCCGCCTCGGCGTCCCGACCCTGACGGTCGACGACGTCAACGGTCCCGACGTCGCGCGGGCCCTCCGGGACGCGGCGCCGGACCTGATCCTCACCTACCATTTCGACCAGATCCTGAAGCCCGAGACCATCGGGCTGGCGCGGCTCGGCGGGATCAACGGGCATCCCGGCCTGCTGCCCCGCCACCGGGGCCCGGTGCCGACGATCCACGCGCTGGCCGACGGGCCCGGGCAGTTCGGCATGACCCTGCACCGGCTGGCCGCCGCGATCGACACCGGCGCGATCCTCGCCCAGGAGGCGCTGGCGCTGCCCGAGGGTACCACCGCGACCCGGGCCTCGGTGGCGCTCCACGCCCACGGGCGCGGGATGCTTGACCGGTTGCTCGAGGACGTCACCCGGAGCGGAACCCTGCCGGAGGGGCGGTCCGAGCCCGTTCTGCCCTACTGCCCGTTCCCCGACCGCGCGATGCTGGCCGCGCTGCGCCGCCGCGGCCTTCGCCTGACCGACGGGCAGGATCTTCGGGACGCGTTGAGCCTCTCCGCGCGGGCGCCTTAACCACCGGTTAAGGCTGTTCGGAAAGGATTCGGTCAGATCCTCGCCGTCGACAGGGCCCGCGCATGCCGGATACCAGCGCTCTCAACTCGGCCGCCGGCGCCCTGGCCGCTGGCCGGCAGGTGCAGAGCGGGCGGATCCGCGCGATCTCCGAAAACCTCGCCAACGCCGATTCGGTCCCGACCACCCCGGGCGGTGCCCCCTACGCCCGCAAGATCGCGGTGTTCGCCCCGGTGGCGGCCGACAGCCCCCGCGACCCGGTCGGCCGGATCGCCCGCGACACCACCGGCTTCCGCACCCGCTACGACCCGACCAGTCCCGGGGCCGACCCGACCGGCTATGTCCGCTTGCCGAACGTCAACGTCGCGGTCGAATCGGCCGACCTCCAGCGGGTGGTCCGGAACTACGAATTGAGCCTGAGCGCCTCGGCCTCGATCAAGACGCTCGCGCAGGCCACCATCAACCTGATCAGCTGAGCCGGCCGTGCCGCCGGCCGTAGCCGGCGTAGATCGCGAGGCCGATCGCCAGCCAGACCGCGAGGCGGATCCAGGTGTCGGCCGGGAGCGACGCCATCAGCGTCACGCAGGACAGGATCCCCAGTCCCGCGATGAGGGTCACCGCCGGCACGCGGAACGGGCGCGCCCGGTCCGGATCGGTCCGGCGCAGGATCAGCACCGTCGCGCAGACGAGGCAGAAGGCCAGGAGCGTGCCGATACTGACGATCTCGCCCAGGACGTCGATGGGCACGAGCCCGGCCACGGCCGCCGTGAAAAGGCCGATCACCAGCTGGCTCGCCACGGGCACCCGCGTCACCGGATGGACCCGGCAGAAGATCCCCGGGAGGAGCCCGTCGCGGGCGATGGCGAAGAAGATCCGGCTCTGCCCGTAGAGAGCGGTCAGCGCCGAGGTGGTCAGACCGATCAGGGCGCCGGCCTTGATGATCGTGGCGAAGCCCGTCAGGCCGATCACGTCGACCGCCTTGGCGACCGGGTCGGCGACGTCCAGCTCGCGATAGGGCACGAGTCCCGTGAGGACGGCCGCCATGGCCACGTACAGGATCGTGGTGATCAGCAGCGACCCGATCAGGCCGACCGGCGCGTCGCGCTGCGGTGCCCGGCACTCGCCCGCGGCCGTCGCCACGGTCTCGAAGCCCACGAAGGCGAAGAACACCACCGCGGCGCCGCGGAACACGCCGCTCCAGCCGTAGGCGCCGAAGGTCCCGGCATTCTCCGGCACGAACGGGTGCCAGAGTTCGGGCCGCAGATGGGCCACGCCGACACCCACGAAAGCCAGGATGATCGCGACCTTGCAGGCGACCAGCAGGCCGTTGACCAGGGACGCCTCCGCGGTGGCGCGCATCAGCAGGGCGCTGAGCAGCAGCACGATCCCGGCCGCCGGGAGGTTGACGAGGCCGCCGGCGCCGGGCGCCCCGGCCAGGGCCGGCGGCAGATGCAGGTCGAACTCCGCCGCGAGGGACTGCGCGTAGCCCGACCAGCCCACCGCCACGGTCGCCGCGGCCACGGCGAACTCGAGGACGAGGTCCCAGCCGATGATCCAGGCGGGAAGCCGCCCGAGGCTCGCGCGGGTGTAGGTGTAGGTCGATCCCGGCTCGGGGATCATGGCGGCCAGCTCGGCGTAGCACAGGCCGACGAGGCCGCAGGCGACGCCGCCGATCACGAAGGAGAGGCTGAGCGCCGGGCCCGCGTACTGCGCCGCCGCCGTCCCGGTGAGCACGAAGATGCCGGCGCCGATCGTGGCGCCGAGGCCGATGGCGACGAGGCCCGGCGCGGTGAGGCTCCGGGCGAGTCCGCGCCCCGCGCCCGCCCGTTCACCCGTGGTCACCGCGGACTCCGCCATCGCGTCCGTTCTCCCTCGCCCGGATCGTCACCCGGCACTTTTCATGCCCGGACGGCGGCCTCCGCGGAACCGCCCGGACCGGCGCCGCACCGTCCTCATCCCGAGTCGATACAGCCTACCGCCGCACCGCGCCCACGGGATCGGGTTCAGGGGCCCCGCCGCGCGCTTCCGAGTCGCCCCCGCCGGGCGGGGACGGTGCGGCGGCGATCATCCGGGTGTCGGTCCGGAACGCCCGGGCGACGAGGCCGCAGAAGCGGATGAAGGCGCTGCCCTGCGGGGTGATGACGTAGCCGTCACCCGCTCGCGCGACGTTGCCGGAGGCCTGCTGCTCGGCCAAGCGCCGCTCCATCTGCCGGAACTCGCCGAGATAGACCCGCTCGAACACCGCCCGCGCGCGCTCAGGCGTGAAGCGCTCCCCGGGATGGGCAGCCATCTGGCCGAGCAGGAACACGCTGATCGACCGGTCGACCGTCACCGGCAGGATCACAAAGGCGCTGAGGTTCAGGGACAGCGACAGGACGCAGGCGCCGAGGGCATCCCGTCGGTGCAATCCCCAGGCCCGGCCGAGCCCGGCCAGCGCCATCGTGACCGCCAGGGTCAGCAGGAAGGCGACCGCGAGCAGGACCAGTCCGCGGTAGAACAGGATCGTCACGCCGGACCACAGATCCGTCTGGAACAGCAGCACGAAGCAGGCGAAGCCGACGACGACGGCGCCGGCCTGCAACAGCGCCTGGGCGCAGAGCCAGCGCAGGGCCTGCCCGGCGCGCGGGCGGGTGGGTGCCGCGGGACTGGGTTCAGTCACGGAGATCCTCCACGGAGATCCTGGACCCGCAGGATCCGGACGAGCGGATCGGCGTAGACCGCGGGGCTGCGCCAGACCCAGGAATCGGGGCTGCTCCAGGGGGCGTCCTGCGCGGTGACGACCAGGGCGCCGATCCCGGCCGCTTCGGCGCGCCGCCGCACCTCGGCGCCGTCCAGGCGGTCGCGGAAGACCGGCGCGACGTCGGCGAGCCGCGACGCCACGGCGTCCGGCGGGGCGCCGAACAGGCGCGCCTCGGCGTCGGCCACCCCCGTCGGCTGGAGGCCGTAGAGCCCGAAATCGAACACCCGGTGCGGCACCGGCGACTGCTGCAGCACCAGGTCCCGGGGCAGGTGCGTGCCCGCCCAGGCGTAGGCCGCGCGCAGCGCCCGGTCGATATCGGGACGGCCAGCGAGGCGGGCGAAGGCGGGCCGGTCCGAGGCGGGATAGGCGCGCATCCCGACGAAGCCGTAGAGGGTCGTCGCGTAGCCGAGGATCAGCAGCGCGGCGAGGAGACCGGGGATCCGGAGCCGCCGCGCCTCGCTCAGGCGGGTCAGGGCCACCACGGTCCAGACCAGGGTCGCGACCTGCGCGAGCAGGACCACGCGCGCGCCGAGGTCGTTGTTGAGGATCGCCGAGCGCAGGAAACCGCCGAGGAGCAGGCTCGCCGCGGCGCAGAGCGTGAGCAGGCGCCCGGCCTCGCGCCCGTGCGCCTCTCGGCGCGGCACGAGGCGCCAGAACAGCAGCGCACCGGCGGCGCAGACTCCCAGGGCCGTGTAGTAGTTCAGGGGCAGAAGGATCAGGCGGAGCGCGCTCAGGGCCGGCGCGTCGACGAGGCCGTCGAGCGGCCCGAATCGCCGGATCGAGAACCGGATCGGCGCGCCGCCGTCGGTCCGGTTGGCCAGGACGCTCAGCAGGTAGGGGGCGGCCAGTGCGGCGCTGAGCAGGCCGGCAACCGCCAGCCGGGCCGCGGCGCGCCAGCGGCGCTCCAGGCCGAGCAGCACCATCCAGGCACCGGCCGCACTCGCCGTGCCGAGGCAGACCCAGACGGACAGGCCCGCGCAGGCCGCGAAGGCTAGTGCCGCGACGCCGATCGCCGTCGCCTCCGCGCGCCTGTCCGGCCGTGTCCGGTCCGCGACCTCCGCCAGGGCCAGGAGTCCGAGCCACCCGGCCAGGGCGCCGGCGACGTGGTGCGGCACCCAGACCAGCGAGGCCGGCCAGTTGAGGACCTGCTCGTTCAGCCATTCCGGAACCGGCAGCCAGGTCCCGGACGTCGTCCGGTCGGCGAGGACCAGCAGGATGTCGAGGCTTCCGGCCGGCAGCAGCAGCAGCACCGCGCGGCGCACGAGCCGGGGCGCGGCGTCCGCGACGAGTCCGGTCGCCGCGAGCAGACGGTCGATCAGGCCGAGGAGCGCGAGGCCGGTCCAGAAGGCCATGCCCGCGAAGGCGGTCCGCCCGTCGACCAGCCGTCCGCCCGCCCAGTCGACCAGGGCGGTGAGCGTGTAGAAGCCGTAATAGTAGCCCGCCCGCTCGGGCCGGGCGAAGAACGGGTCCACCGGCGGCAATCCGTGCTCCACGATCGCGCGGGTCAGGGCGGCGTGCTTGACGAGGTCGATGATCGTCACGGGCCGGTAGAGGGCGGTGCCGGTATCGACGTCGATCAGCGCGTAGGCCACGACGCCGAGCCAGAGCAGCGCGAGGGCGAGCGCCGCCCGGTCGAGGGACGCGCGCAGGCTCCGCGCGACCGGCCGCAGCGCGGCGAGTCCGAGGGTCCCGGTCGCGAGGGCCGCGACCGGGACGCCGCCCGCCTGGATCAGCAGGCTGTCGAGGGCCGGCAGCAGCCCGATCCCGAGGAGTGCCCCGCACAGGAGACGGTCGCCGGGCGCGATCGAGCGGAACCCGAGGATGCCGGTCAGGCCGCCCAGGGCATAGCCCGGCAGGAGAACGAGGGGGATACCGAGCAGCGTCGCGACGGCGACGCCGCACGCATCCGAGAAGGTGCCGTTCATCGCCGGGCCGCGTCGCGTGAGCGGTTCCGGGTAGCACGGCGGCGTTAACCGTTCTTTGGACGGGCCCGGACAGCCGCGACGCGCCACCGCTGCGGCCCGCCCGGCTCGGGACTGGCATAACCGTCGGTTTCGTGTATGGATCGCGCGGCCTCGACCCGGGTTGCCGGGCGGGGCTTGAGCCGCTTGGCGCTGTGACCGTGCTGGACGACATCCCGGCACCGGCCGAACGCCGAGCCCGCGCGCGCCCGTTTGGGGCGCCGCATCCGACCAGCACAACCCGAAAGGCACGCGATGTCGATCACGGCAGAGCGCAAGACCGCGCTCATCAAGGAACACCGCAAGGACGCCAAGGACACCGGGTCCCCCGAGGTCCAGGTGGCGATCCTCACCGAGCGGATCACCAACCTCACCGGCCACTTCAAGACCCACGGCAAGGACAACCATTCCCGCCGCGGCCTCCTGAAGCTGGTCTCGCAGCGCCGCTCGCTGCTCGACTACGTCAAGCGCAAGGATGAGGCCCGCTACCGCGCCCTCATCGAGCGTCTCGGCATCCGCCGCTAAGGCACGTCTCGCGCGGTTCCGGGCCCGGCCCGGGGCCGCGTTTCACCATCGCGGGCTGCCGGAATGGGTCCGGCCTCCCGACAAACGGGCCGCTTCGAGGCGCCAGCGTCGGGGCAGGATCGCGAGACACTTCGCCGAGGATATTTCGGCGCAGTGTCTCGCCGTCTTGCCCCCGGGCGGCGCCGGGCTTGGGCCCGCCGCAGGCAAGGAAGAGATTGAGAATGTTCGACGTTCAACGCGAAGAGCTGATGTGGGGCGACCGCAAGCTCGTCCTGGAGACCGGCAAGGTCGCGCGCCAGGCCGACGGCGCCGTCATCGCCACCTACGGTGAGACCTCGGTGCTCGCGACCGTGGTCGCCGCCAAGGAGCCGAAGCCCGGCATCGACTTCATGCCGCTCACCGTGAACTACCAGGAGCGCGCCTACGCCGCCGGCCGCATCCCGGGCGGCTACTTCAAGCGCGAGGGCCGTCCCTCCGAGAAGGAGACTCTGGTCTCCCGCCTCATCGACCGCCCGATCCGCCCGCTCTTCATCGACGGCTGGCGCAACGACACGCAGGTCGTCGTCACCGTCCTGACCCACGATCTCGAGAACGATCCCGACATCGTCGCGATGGTCGCGGCCTCCGCGGCCCTGACCATCTCGGGCGTGCCGTTCATGGGCCCGATCGGCGGCGCCCGCGTCGGCTACATCAACGGCGGCTACCGGCTGAACCCGCTGGTCACCGAGACCAAGGAAGAGTCGAGCCTCGACCTCGTCGTCGCCGGCACGCAGGACGCGGTGCTGATGGTCGAGTCGGAGGCCAAGGAGCTCTCCGAGGAGGTGATGCTCGGCGCCGTGATGTTCGGCCACAAGCACTTCCAGCCGGTGATCGAGGCGATCATCCGCCTCGCCGAGAAGGCCGCCAAGGAGCCGCGCGACTTCAAGGCCCCCGAGAACGCCGACGTCGAGAAGGCCGTCCTGGAGGTCTGCGAGGCGGAGCTCCGCGCCGCCTACACCAAGACCGTCAAGCAGGAGCGCTACGCCGCCGTCGACGCCGTGAAGGCGAAGGTGATGGCCGCCCTCTGCCCCGAGGGCGCCGAGAAGTTCCCGGCCGAGAAGGTCAAGGCCGCCTTCAAGGAGGCCCAGTCGAAGGTGGTCCGCTGGAACATCCTCGACAGCGGCGCCCGCATCGACGGCCGCGACGTGAAGACGGTCCGCTCGATCCTCTCCGAGGTCGGCGTCCTGCCCCGCGCCCACGGCTCGGCCCTGTTCACCCGCGGCGAGACCCAGGCGCTGGTCGTGGCGACGCTGGGCACCGGCGAGGACGAGCAGTTCATCGACGCGCTGGAAGGCACCTACAAGGAGCGCTTCCTGCTCCACTACAACTTTCCTCCCTACAGCGTCGGTGAGACCGGCCGGATGGGCTCGCCGGGCCGCCGCGAGATCGGCCACGGCAAGCTCGCCTGGCGGGCGATCCGCCCGGTCCTGCCGCCCGCCCACGAGTTCCCCTACACGATCCGCGTCGTGTCGGAGATCACCGAGTCCAACGGCTCGTCCTCGATGGCCTCGGTCTGCGGCGGCTCACTGTCGCTGATGGATGCCGGCGTGCCGCTGCGCCGTCCGGTGGCGGGCATCGCCATGGGCCTCATCCTGGAGGGTGAGCGCTTCGCGGTCCTGTCTGACATCCTCGGCGACGAGGATCACCTCGGCGACATGGACTTCAAGGTGGCCGGCACGGACGAGGGCGTGACCTCGCTCCAGATGGACATCAAGATCGCCGGCATCACCGAGGAGATCATGAAGATCGCCCTCGCCCAGGCGAAGGACGGCCGCGCCCACATCCTGGCCGAGATGGCCAAGGCCCTGACGGCGGCCCGTCCGGAACTCGGCGAGTACGCCCCGCGCATCGAGACGATGCAGATCCCGACGGACAAGATCCGCGACGTGATCGGCACCGGCGGCAAGGTGATCCGCGAGATCGTCGAGAAGACCGGCGCCAAGATCAACATCGAGGACACGGGCGTCGTGAAGATCGCCTCGGCCGACGGCAAGGCGATCAAGGCGGCCTACAACTGGATCCGCTCGATCGTGGCGGAGCCGGAGGTCGGCGTGATCTACGACGGCACGATCGTGAAGTGCATGGAGTTCGGCGCCTTCGTGAACTTCTTCGGCGCCAAGGACGGCCTGGTCCACATCTCGGAGCTCGCCGCGAACCGGGTCGCCAAGGTGACAGACGTCGTCAAGGAAGGCGACAAGGTCAAGGTGAAGTTCCTCGGTCAGGACGACCGCGGCAAGATCCGCCTGTCCATGAAGGTCGTCGACCAGCAGACCGGCGAGGACATCACCGAGAAGGTGAAGGCTCAGCGCGACGCCGACCGGGCCGAGCGCGGCGACGAGCCGCGCGAGCCCCGCGAGGGCGGCCGCCACCGTGGCGAGCGCCGCCGCGAGGCCGGCGAGTAAGCACGCGGGACGCCCGCGCCGGCCTCGGTCGGCGGGGATGTCTTAGACGGGCGCGGTCCTCCGGGGCCGCGCCCTTTTTGTTGCCCCGTCGAGGTCGGGTCACACCGGTCGTCGGCCGGGAACGGGGCGCCGGATGCCGCGTTCCCCCGCGACTTCCCAACCGGAGACCCTCATGGCCAACGACATGATGCACGACATCTTCAGCGGGCAGCCGAATCTGTCGACGACGGAGCGTGCCGTCTCGGTGGCGCTGGGCCTCGGCATCGCCGCCGCCGCCGCGCAGCCCCGTCCCAACAAGCTCCTGAGCCTGCTGGCCCTCGTGGTCGGCGTGGGCCTCGCCGTGCGCGGCGCCACCGGCCACTGCGCCGTGAAAGCCGCGTCCGAGCATCTCTGAGCCTCAGCCCTCGGAGGGCTTCGGCGCCTCCGCCTTTGCGAGCGCAGCGAAGCAATCCAGGCAGCGCGACGTTCGACATCGTCGCGCTGCCCTGGGTCACGTCGCTGCGCTCGTGATGACGGAGAGCGCTGTGTTGAGACTCGCCACCGGAATGCGTCGGTCAAAAAAGGGGCGCCCCGCGGGGCGCCCCTCGTCGTATCCGGACCTGCCGGACGGGTCAGTAGGTGGTGGTGCGGCGGCCGGCGATCAGGCCGTAGATGAACAGCACGACCACGGCCCCCACGATGGCGCCGATGAAGCCCGCGCCCTGGTTCGGCCCGTACCAGCCGATCGCCTGGCCCAGGAAGGTCGCCACGAAGGCGCCGACGATGCCGAGGATCGTGGTCAGGATGAAGCCGGCGGGCTCGTTCGGGCCCGGCATGAGGAACTTGGCGATGACGCCGGCGAGAAACCCGATGATGATGGTCCAGAGAATACCCATGACTGACCCCAAGGCGTGATTGTCGATGGCGGCAGAACGCTTCGAGGCCCGCGACGGTTGCCCGCACCCCGACCGCCGATGACGATTTTCCTCGGGTTCCCGCGGCGCGTGCGCGCGCGGCCCTTTACGGCCGGGCCGGTGCGGCGGCAGATACGCCGGTTCTCGAGGATGTGGAGACGGGTATGGACATTCAGCGGATCGAGCCGGGCAAGCGGATGTCGCAGGCCGTCACCTTCGGCGACATGGTCTACCTCGCCGGGCAGGTCGCGTCCGACACGGTCGGCACCGGGGTCACGATCCAGACCCAGCAGATCCTGTCGGAGATCGACCGGCTACTCGCCGCGGCCGGCAGCGACAAGGCGCGGATCCTCTCGGCCACCATCTACCTCGCCGACATCGCGACGTTCGCGGAGATGAACGCCGCCTGGGACGCCTGGGTGTCTCCGGAGAACGCGCCGGCCCGCGCCACCGTCGAGGCCAAGCTCGCCGCGCCGGAGTACCTGGTCGAGATCGTGATCGTGGCCGCGAGGAGCCGGTGATCGGCCCGCGTCGGACCGTCCTGGCGGCGGCCGCGGCCGTCCTCGCGGGAGGGCTCCTGGCGGTCCTGCCCCTCGTGCGGCCGGCACCGGCCGCCGAGGAGCGGGTCGTCAACATCTACAACTGGTCGGACTATATCGACCCGCAGGTGCTCGAGGCCTTCACCCGCGAGACCGGGATCAAGGTCGTCTACGACACCTACGACAACAACGAGATCCTGGAGACCAAGCTGCTCGCCGGCCGATCGGGCTACGACATCGTCGTGCCGTCGGGACCGTACCTGCAGCGGCTGATCCGGGCCGGCGCGTTCCTGCCCCTCGACAAGTCCAAGCTGAAGAACCTCGGCAACCTCTGGCCCGAGGTGACCAGCCGGCTGGCGGCCTACGATCCCGGCAACACCTACGCCGTCGACTACATGTGGGGCACGACCGGCATCGGCTACAACGTCGCCGCGGTGCGCGAGCGCCTGGGCGCCGGCGCGGCGGTCAATTCGTGGTCCGTCGTCCTCAATCCCGCCTCGGCCAACAAGCTGAAGGAGTGCGGGATCATGGTGCTCGACAGCCCCGAGGACCTGATCCCCAGCATGCTCCCGGCCTTCGGCGCCAAGGCGGATTCCAAGCGCTGGGACGACATGACCCTGGTGACCGACGCCCTCTACAAGGTGCGCGGCGCCGTGCGGAAGTTCCACTCGTCGGAATACATCCAGGCGCTGGCCAACGGCGATATCTGCCTGGCCGTCGGCTATTCGGGCGACATCATGCAGGCCAAGCGCCGCGCCGAGGAGGCCAAGAACGGGATCGACATCGCCTACGTCGTGCCGAAGGAAGGCGCGCTCATGTGGTTCGACACCTTCGCGATCCCGAAGGATGCCGCCCACCCGGTCGAGGCGCTGGCCTTCATCGACTACATGATGCGGCCCGAGGTGGCGGCGGCCAACACCAACTTCGTCTCCTACGCCAGCGGCAACCTCGCGGCGAAGAGGTTCGTGAAGCCCGAGATCCTGAGCAATCCCGGCATCTACCCGGACGAGGCGACGATGCAGCGCTTGTCCATCAACACCGCCTGGGACGACCGCACCCAGCGCTTCGTCACCCGCCTCTGGACCCGGGTCCGCACCGGGCGCTGACGCGGATCGGCGTCGGAGGGGGCCGTCAGCCTTCCGGATCCGCCGGCACGCCGCTGCGGGCGAGCCACGCGCGGACCGCCGCGCGGGTCTCGCGCCCGGAAGCGTTGAGCAGGCGCTCGGGGGTGGTGAAGAAGTACGGCTGGAAGGTCTTCTGCTGCGCGTTGCGCAGGGTCGGGTCGACCCCGGCCTCGAGCAGCCTCAGCACCCAGGGATTGGCCGCGCCGACCTGTGCCGCCACGTGCAGCAGCGAGTTGCCGGTGGCGTCGACCCGGTTCGGGTCCGCGCCGGCCCGCAGCAGCAGCGCGATCTGCGCCTCGCGCCGGGTCTGTACGGCGCGGAACAGCGGCGTCCACTGACCGCGCGGGCTCACCGGGTCGACCGGCGCGCCGTGGCGCAGCAGGATCTCCAGGTAGGTCGGATCCTCGACCATCGCCGCCATGTGCAGCGCTGTCTCCTGATCGAGCCCCGGCACAGACGGGTCTGCCCCCGCGTCGAGCAGGGCCGACAGCGCGCGCGGCCGCGCGTTCCAGATCGCCCATTCGAGCAGGGTGAGGTTCCGGCCGCCGCGGACGGAGAGATTCAGGCCGGGCGCCAGCGCGGCGATGCGCGCGACGTCACCGCGGGCGACCGCCGCGGCGATCGCGGCGAGCGGGGACGCCTCGAAGGCGCCGCTGTGGTCCCCGGTCGGGGTCTCCATGACCGTTCGCTCCTCGGCGTCGCCTGATTCGGCGCTGCGTGACGCGGGTCATGTGACCGATAAACACGGAGGCGCCGCAAGGCCCCCTCCGCAAGTGTCGCCGCCGGTGCGCACCGCCGGCGCACGACGTGGTCAAGAAGCGATCTCGCCGCGGCGCCGGTCGAGACCGTCCGCGGCGAGCCTCGTCGATCCCGGACTCGATGACCTAGTGCTTCAGATCGTCCGGAACCTTGCCGCCGTTCTCGGCGAGCTTCTGCATGACCTGCTTGTGCAGCCAGATGTTCATGCTGGCCGAATCGTCCTTGTCGCCGGTGTAGTGGAGCTCGTCGGCGAGCTGCTTGCGCGCGGCGAGGCCGGAATCGAGGCCCAGCAGCTTCATCAGGTCGACGATCGAGTGGCGCCAGTCGAGCGTCTGCGGGTTCTTCTCGGCGAGGCCGGTGAGCACCGCCGCGACGTCCACGGGCTCGCTGCCGCCGGCCGAGCCGGGGGCCGACGTGGAGGGCGTGCTCGTGCCGGCCGAGCCGCCGGAGCCGGCGTTGGGCGCGGGCGCGGCGTCCGCGGTGCCGCCACCGAACGGATGGAGGATCTTGCTGACGATGCTGCCGAGGAGGCTCATGGATCCGCTCCGATAATCGAGGCCCGATCTCCGCGTCGGGCGGCCATTCAACTGGCTGTGAGCCTTGGCGTTCCGCGATTCGGCAGGCTCGGGACGGTCGGCGCGGCGCGGCCCGGAGCGATCACGACCTCGGCCAGAGGGCGAGGACGAGCGCGGCCCGCTCCTCCGCGAGCGTCCCGTCCGGGACCGGGCGGCCCGCGCGGGCGTACCAGTAGCGCGCGTTGCCGTCGTCGCCCTCGACCCGGTGGAAATGGGCGTGGACCCAGGCCGCGTCGGACCCGCCGGCGTCCTGGACGAGGCGGTGCGCCCGCTCCCAGGCGGCGGAGGCCGGGCTGGACGCGTCCCGGGCGAGCCACCAGAGCGCGGCGAGCGGGGCGTCCCAGACGCTCGGCGGCTCGGACGCGGCGAGTGTCGCGGCGAAGGCGGCGGGGAGGCTCTCGGTCACGGCTGTCTCCTTCCCGGGCGTTTCAGCGGCCGGCGGCGCGCTCCGGCTGCCAGCGCCCGCGGCGCTGCCGGGCCGACCACGCGTAGCGGGCATCGCCGTCGAGGCGGTCGAGATGGTCGGAGAGGCGGTTGCGCTCGAGCCACGACAGGGCCGCCTCCAGCTCCGGGAGGGTCATGGTCGCGCGGCCCTTGCCGAGCACGCGCTTGAGAACGGCGTTGTAGCGGTGGGCGAGATTGCCGCCGCGGGGCACGCGCAGCGAGGTCTCGTCCTCGACCGCCTGGGCGGCCACCGCGGCGGCGAGCCGCTGGCGCAGGGTCCGCTCGGTGACGGAGGGCGGTTCGGGCGCGGGCGCCGCGGCGACCGGTTCGGGGAGGCGCGGGCGCAGCAGGGCGTAGCGCATCCCGATCGCGTTGCTCTCCAGGGGCGTGATCCCGCCCGGCTCGTCGTCGCGCCAGCGGGTCCGCTCCGGCACGACGGCGCTCGCCGGCCGCTCGCGGGGCGGCCGGACGCTGCTGCCCTGCTCGGTCTCGAGTTCGAGGCGGAACCGCGCGAAGAGCGGGTCGTCGGGGTGGAAGATCAGCGCCTGCTGCCCGTCGTAGGGGCCGGCATGGGGATCGACCCGGGTGGCCCGGGCGAGCATCTGCTCGAGCCAGGGCCGGGAGCGGATATGGGTCAGGGCCGCGACCACCGCGACCTCCGGGGCGTCGAGCCCCTCGTACGCCATCGCCACCGTCACCAGCACGGCCGGTTCCGGCGTGAGCCGGAACGCTGCCAGAGCCGCGTGGGCGTCGCCCTGGCCGGAGGTCGCGAGACGGACATCGCGCGCGCCCTGCCCCGCCGGCATCCAGTCGCGCAGGGTCGCGAGATAGGCCCGCGCGCTCGCCTGATCGGGCGCCACCACGAGAAGCTTGCCGAGCCCCCGGGCCGGTTCGCCGGGCGGGAGATCGCGCTCCGCCCGGCGCCGGGCGCGCAGGCGCTTCGTGGCGAAGAACGCCTCGCTCAGAAGGTCGCGGGCGAAGCCGGTCCGCAGGGCGGTGAACAGCGCCGGCCGGGTGGTGATCCGGACCGCGCCCGCGCCGAGCCGGTGCGGCCCGACGCGCGGGCTGTCGCCGGCGATCCGGCCGCCCTCCAGCCAGCTCGCCTCGCCGTCGAGGGCGCCGAACGTCACCGGCAGCACCGCCCGCTCGGCCAGCGCCTGCGCCCGCGAGTAGCCGATGACCGCGAGGCCGGGGGCGTCGAGATCGAGTTCCGGTCCGCGGCCGGGCGCGGCGGGCTGGTAGGGCAGCCCGAGGATCCGCCGCCCGTCCGCCCGCTCCAGCGTCCCGGACAGGTACAGGCGCACGGTCGCCGCCTCCATGACGGGCAGCATCGCGCGGGACCACGCGCCCGCCTCGGAATCCTCCGCGGACATCTCGTCGGCGCCCGGGCGGCCGGGGACCGGCAGGTGATGGACCTCGTCGACCACCAGGAGGGTGCGGTGCGCCCGCGCCTCCGCGAGGTGGAGCGCCGGGGCGGCGGCGACGGCCTGATAGGTGGTGACGTAGCCGGCCAGACCGCGCGCCGGATCGCGCTCGTTGTCGGCGGCCCGCACGCTGAGGGCGTGCCCGAAGGCCGCGCGCCACAGCGGGTCGGCGAAGGCCTCCTCGGCCTGCAGCCGCAGGGAATCCCGCGGTACCACCCAGACCACGCGCTCGACGAGCCCCGCCTCGATCAGCCGGTGCGCGGCGATGACCGGCAGCAGCGACTTGCCCCCGCCCGGCGTGACCGCGGCCAGGATCTTCCGGACATGGGCCGCCTCCCCGCTCGCCATGGCCGCGACCAGGGCCATCAGCGTGCGCTGGTGCGACCGCAGGGACGGGGCGGGACGGGTCAAGGGCCGGCGAAGCAGGGCGACATCGCCACACCGTGGCCGATCCGGATTCCTTTGTGAATCCCCGGAGTCGCGGAACGTTCGCGTTTTCGTCCCAATGGCGGAGCCGCGGGCACCGCGAGGCCGGAAGAGGGTCGACTCTGCAAGCGCGGCCGCCCGGATCGCGGCGACGCCGAGCGAAACCGCCCCGCTCTCCACGATTGCCGCGTCCGGCGAGGCGGATCGGTCCACCATAAGCGTTGACACCCGGCCCACCCCTCACCATAAGGGCGCCGCGGGCGATGCCCGCCTTGGGGGAATGTCCCGAGCGGCAAAGGGGGCGGACTGTAAATCCGCTGCGTAAGCTTCGTAGGTTCGAGTCCTACTTCCCCCACCAAGTTCTTCCCGATCCCGTCAGCCTTGTTTCGCCAGCGCGGCCTCGATGCGCGCGGCCGCGGCGGCCGAGAAGCCCTTCCCCTCGAGCCCTTGTCCCGCGGCGGCCTGACCAGTGAGCGAGCGGCGCTTGCCCCCCGGCAGATGCGCCTGCCGCAGGGCGTGGGCGTCCCGGTGACTGGCATGGGTGATCGCGATGGCCAGCGCGTCGGCGGCGTCCGCGACGCGGAACTCGGCCTTCGGCAGAAGGAAGCGGACCATCGCCTGGATCTGCACCTTCTCGGCGTGGCCGGAGCCCGCGACGGTCTTCTTGATGAGGTTGGGGGCGTACTCGAACACCGGCAGTCCGGCGAGGGCCGGCACGAGCAGTGCCATCGCCCGCGCGTGGCCCAGCTTGAGCGTCGCCTGGGCGTCCTTGTTGACGAAGGTCTCCTCCACGGCGACCTCGTCGGGCCGCACGGCCTCGACGACGCGGCCGATCCCCTCGAACAGCTCCCGCAGCCGCAGGGCCAGCGGAAGCTCCCCGTCCGAGGTCACGACCCCGCAATCGCCGTAGGTGAGCTTCGTGCCCTGCGCGGTGATCAGGCCCCAGCCGGTGCGGCGGAGTCCGGGGTCGATCCCGAGAATGCGGACGGCGCTGGTCATGGGGCTCCACGGCTCGGTGAACGGCCCGAGGCTGCCGTACGTATCGTGAACGCTTGGTTTCACCAAGGTTCCGGGCGCGGAAGCGGTCGGCCGTGGCCGGCCCGGCACGGTGCCGGGTCGAGTTCACCCCCGGCGACCGAGGAGGATCAGCGCCGTTCCGGCGAGGCAGACCGCGCTGCCCGCGAGGTCCCACCGGTCGGGCCGCTGACCCTCCGCGAGCCACTGCCACAGGACCGAGGCCGCGACGTAGACGCCGCCGTAGGCCGCGAAGGCGCGCCCCGCCGCAGGGCTGTCCACGAGGGTCAGGAGGGCCGCGAAGGCCGCCAGCGAGGCGAGGCCCGGCAGCGCCCACCAGGCCGACCGCCCGAGCCGCAGCCAGGCCCAGAACGCGAAGCAGCCGGCGATCTCGGCGAGGGCGGCGGCCGCGTAGGCGAGGAGGGTCATCGCGTCAGCTTGGCACGGCGCGCCGCGCGGGACGAGCCCGGCGCTGGGGACGGACCGCGACCGGCATTAAGCTCCCGGCAAGGAGGATTCGGTCGAGTGTCGCCATGAGCACGCATGCGAGCACCCGCGAGACCCAGGGCGACCGGCTGCTGTTTCCGGGGGACGCCCGCCTCCGCGACGCCGTCCTCGCCTGGATCGAGGCGCTGGCGCGGGAGCGGCGGATGTCGTCCAACACCGTCGAGGCGTACGGGCGCGACCTCCGGCAGTTCCTTCACCACCTCGCGTCCCGTCAGGGGATGCCGACTATCCCGATGCTGATCGGGCTCAAGGTGCGGGACATCCGCGGCTTCATGGCCGCGCGCCGGGCCGACGAGGTCTCCGGGCGCTCGTTGATGCGCATGCTGGCGGGTCTGCGCTCCTTCGCGCGCTTCCTCGAGCGGGAGGGCTTCGGCACCGTCTCGGCCCTGGGCGGTGTGCGCTCGCCCAAGGTCCCGCGGCGGCTTCCCCGTCCCCTGCCCGTCTCCGCCGCGGTGGCGCTGACCGATACCGCGATCCGCGCCGGCGAGGAGCGGGAGCCCTGGGTCCTCGCCCGGGACGCCGCCGTGCTGGCCCTGCTCTACGGCGCGGGGCTGCGCATCTCCGAGGCCCTGGGCCTGACCCGCCGTGACGCACCCCTGCCCGGGGTCGATCAGGTCACCGTGCTCGGCAAGGGCGGCAAGCAGCGCATGGTGCCGATCCTGCCCGTCGTGGCGCAGGCCGTGGCGGACTACGTCGCCGCCTGTCCCCTGCCGCTGCCGCCGGAGGGACCGCTGTTTCTCGGTGCCCGGGGCGGCCCGCTCTCGCCGCGCATCATCCAGTACACGGTCGCGCGCGCCCGCGGCGCCCTGGGCCTGCCCGAGAGCGCCACACCGCACGCCCTGCGGCATTCCTTCGCAACCCATCTGCTGGCGCGCCAGGGCGAACTCCGGGCGATCCAGGAACTCCTGGGCCACGCCTCGCTCTCCACGACGCAGCTTTACACGCAGGTCGACGCCGCCCGCCTCATGAGTGCCTACGCGGCGGCCCATCCGCGGGCTGGCCATTGAGCAAGATTGCTAAAAACTTCGACTTCGAGAGCCTTCATCATCGTCTATAGGCGCGTCTTCCGGTTCGCCCAGTGCAGAATCCCGCTCTTTAAGAGCTTCGTCACGATCTTCAGCCAATATGGGCAACGAACGGGATGGGGTTGGGCGGGCGTCATGGATCTTCAGGATGGGAGGGCGCCGGCACGTGTCGTAATCGCGGATTGCGATCCGGGCCGCCGCGTCTCCCTGAGAGAGATCGTCCTGCGATTCGATCCCAGCGCGGTGATCGATGAGGCGACCTCGGGTCAGGCGCTCTGCGACATCCTCCTCCGCCACCGTCCCACCCTGGCCTTCGTGGGAATGCAGCTCGACGATCTCAGCGGCCCCGAAGCCGTCGCCGTCGCGCGCCGGGCGGGTGCGGAGCCCCCCTGCCTGGTGCTGGTGGCGACCCGCGTGCTGCCGCACTGGCAGGAGATCGCCACGAGCCTCGGCGCCTACGAAGTCCTGAAGACGCCCCTCGACCCGAGCCATATCGAGCCGCTGCTCCACGCGGATGCCCGCCGTCGCGCACCGACCCGGGCCCTGCTCGCCTGCTCGACTCCGGCCGGGCGGTCGGCCATCAGCCGCGTCGTGGCGCGCAGCGGGTTCGCGATCGAGCTCGACGAGACGGATGACGGCCGCCACGCCCTCAAGCAGCTGAAGCTCGCCGCCTACGACTTCGCCTTCATCGACGTGAAGCTCGGCGGCATCGACGGGCTCGAACTGGCCTGCCAGATCCAGCCCCTCGGCCTCCCGACCCGGATCACCCTGCTGACCACGTCCGAGCTGGAGCCCGTCGCACAGGCCGGCCGCTACTTCGGCGTCGACGCCGTGCTGCGGATGCCGTTCTACGCCCGCGACATCGACCTCGCCCTGCACAACGCGCTGGGCCTGCGTCGGCCGTATCTGCTGAACGCCCTGACGGCCCCGCCCGCGCCGAGCGCGCTGCTGCGGATCGCCGACCTGCCGAATTCCAGGCGCAAGATCGCCTGACCCCGCGCCGGGCCGTCGCTCTGCGGGCCAGTCAGGTTCGAGGCGCGCGGTGTGTGACGGAACGCGAAGGCCCCCTTTCCCGCATGGGAGAGGGGGCCTTCGCGCAGGCGGTCGAGCCCGCCGAGGTAGCAATCCGCGCAGCCGTGGGCCTTGGCCCGTCAGACGTGGATGGCGCGCTTGTTGACCGCCAGCGCGGCTTCCTTGACGGCCTCGGTCAGCGTCGGGTGCGCGTGGCAAGTGCGGGCGATGTCCTCCGACGAGGCGCCGAACTCCATCGCGACCGCCACCTCGGCGATCAGGTTGCCGGCATCCGCGCCCACGATGTGCACGCCGAGTACCCGGTCGGTCTGGGCGTCGGCCAGCACCTTCACGAACCCGTCGGTGGTGCCGTTCGCCTTGGCCCGGCCATTGGCCGTGAAGGGGAATTTGCCGGCGTTGTAGGCCACGCCGTCCTTCTTCAACTCCTCCTCGGTCTTGCCGACCGAGGCGACTTCCGGGAACGTGTAGACCACGTTCGGGATCACGCCGTAATTCACGTGGCCGGACTGGCCGGCCAGCATCTCGGCGATCGCCACGCCCTCGTCCTCGGCCTTGTGGGCGAGCATCGGGCCGGCAATCACGTCGCCGATGGCGTAGATGCCGGTGACGTTGGTGGCGTAGTGGGAATCGGTGAGGATCCGGCCCTTGTCGTCCCGCTGGACACCGACCGTGTCGAGGCCGAGGCCTTCCGTGTAGGGCGTCCGGCCGATGCAGACGAGGACCACGTCAGCCTGCAGCGTCTCCGCCGCGCCGCCCGCGGCCGGCTCGACCGTGACCGTCGCGCCGCCCTTCTTGCCGACCTCGACGCCCGTCACCTTGGTGGACAGCCTGAAGGCGATGCCCTGTTTCGTCAGGATCCGCTGGAACTGCTTGCCGACCTCGCCGTCCATGCCCGGCAGCACCCGGTCGAGATACTCGACCACGGTCACCTCGGAGCCGAGCCGGCGCCAGACGGAACCCAGCTCCAGCCCGATCACGCCGGCGCCGATGACGAGGAGCTTCTTCGGCACCCGGTCGAGTTCCAGGGCGCCGGTGGAGGAGACCACGACCTTCTCGTCGATGGTGACGCCGGGCAGGCGCGCCACGTCCGAGCCGGTCGCGATGACGATGCTCTTCGTCTCGAGCATCTGGTTGCCGCCGTCCTCGGCGATGACCTCGACGCGGCCGGCGCCGGCGATCCGGCCGGTGCCGTGGAAGGTGTCGACCTTGTTCTTCTTGAGCAGGAACTCGACGCCCTTGGTGTTGCCGGCGACGCCCTCGGCCTTGAAGGCCATCATCTTCTTGAGGTCGAGCTTCGGCGTGCCGACGTCGATGCCGAGATCGGCGAAGTGCGTGTTGGCCTCCTCGAAGGCCTCGGACGCGTGCAGCAGGGCCTTGGACGGGATGCAGCCGACATTGAGGCAGGTGCCGCCGTGCGTCGCGCGCTTCTCGACCACCGCGGTCCGCAGGCCGAGCTGCGCCGCGCGGATCGCGCAGACGTAGCCGCCGGGGCCGGTGCCGATGACGACGAGATCGTAGGACATGAGGCTTCGCTTCCGCTCGGTCGTGCCGCGTGCGAGACGGGCAGGGAATGTCAGGTGGGGCTTGGCCTCAGCGGCCGCCGCCGATGTCGAGGATGGCGCCCGTGGTGTAGGAGGCCTCGTCCGAGAGGAGCCACACGATCGGTGCGGCCACCTCCTCGGCGGTGCCGGCCCGCTTCATCGGGACGCCGGGGCCGAGACGCTCGACCCGGTCCGGCTCGCCGCCGCTGGCATGGATCTCGGTGGCGATGATGCCGGGCGCCACCGCGTTGACGCGGATGCCGTCGGCGGCGACCTCGCGGGAAAGCCCGATCGTCAGCGAGTCGATGGCGCCCTTGGAGGCCGCGTAGTCCACGAACTGGCCGGGGCCGCCGAGGCGCGCCGCCACCGAGGACAGGTTGACGATCGCGCCCCCTGCCCCTCCGCGCTTGATCGACATGCGCCGCACCGCCTCCCGCGCGCACAGGAAGCTGCCGACCACGTTGGTGGTCATCATGCGCTGCAAGCGGGCGACGCTCATGTCGGCGACGTCAGACTTCACGTCGACCACGCCGGCATTGTTGACGAGCGCCGCGAGGCGGCCGAGGCCGTCGGCCGCCTTGAACAGGGCGATGACGTCGGCCTCGTTGCCGACGTCGCCCTTCACGGCGAGCGCCCGTCCGCCCTTGGCCGCGATCGCGTCCACCACGCCCTGCGCGGCGGCGGCGTCCGACACGTAGCTCAGGCAGACGGCGTAGCCGCGCTCCGCCAGGAGGAGCGCCACCGCGCGGCCAATGCCGCGGCTGCCGCCCGTGACGATCGCGACCCTGTTCTCAGCGCTCGACATGGCTGCCTCAGAGGTCCAGCACGAGGCGCGCCGGATCCTCCAGCGCCTCCTTGACCCGCACCAGGAAGGTCACGGCCTCCTTACCGTCGACGATGCGATGGTCGTACGACAGGGCGAGGTACATCATCGGCCGCGCCTCGATCTTGCCGGCGCGGACCACCGGGCGCTCCTCGATGCGGTGCATGCCGAGGATGCCCGACTGCGGCGCGTTGAGGATCGGCGTCGACATCAGCGAGCCGTAGATGCCGCCGTTGGTGATCGTGAAGGTGCCGCCCTGCATCTCCTCGATGGAGAGCTTGCCGTCGCGGGCCTTCTTGCCGAAGCCGGCGATCTTCTTCTCAATGCCGGCGATCGACAGGTCGTCGGCGTCGCGCACCACCGGCACGACGAGACCCTTATCGGTGCCGACCGCGATGCCGATGTGGTAGTAGTTCTTGTAGACGAGGTCCTGCCCGTCGATCTCGGCGTTGACCGCCGGCACGTCCTTGAGGGCGCCGATCACCGCCTTGGTGAAAAAGCCCATGAAGCCGAGCTTCGTGCCGTGCTTCTTCTCGAAGATGTCCTTGTACTGGCTGCGCATCGCCATCACGGCCGACATGTCGACGTCGTTGAACGTCGTCAGCATCGCCGCGGTGTCCTGCGCGTCCTTCAGGCGGCGCGCGATGGTCTGGCGCAGCTTCGTCATGCGCACGCGCTCCTCGCGCGCGGCGTCGTCCGGCGCCGAGGGGGCGCGCGGCAGGGTCGGACGGGCCTCCTTGGCGGGCGCCGACGGGGCCGGCCCCTTGGCGATGGCGCCGAGCATGTCCCCCTTCGTGACGCGTCCGTCCTTGCCGGACCCGCTCACCGACGACGGGTCGACACCCGATTCCCGGGCGAGCTTGGCCACCGCCGGGCCGTTGTCTCCGACCGGGCGCTGCTGGGCCGCGGGGGCGGCGGCATCGCCGTGGTTGCCGTAGCCGGCGGACGATTCCTGGGCCGGGGCCTCGGCCTTCGCGGGCGCGGCGGCCTTCGGGGCCTCGCTCCGGCTCTCGGCCTTGGTCTCGGCGCTCTCCTTCGGGGCGGCCTTCTTGGCCGTGCCGCCGCCGGCTCCGGCCTCGACGATCGAGCCGAGCAGGGCACCGGGCTCCACGGTCTCGCCGTCCTTGACCAGGATCTCGCCGAGCTCGCCGGCCGCCGGGGCGTTCACCTCCAGGGTGACCTTGTCGGTCTCGAGCTCGACGATCGGCTCGTCGGCCGCGACCGTGTCGCCGGGCTTCTTGAACCAGCGGCCGATCGTGGCCTCGCTCACGGATTCGCCGAGGGTCGGGACGAGGATGTCGGTTGCCATGCTCTCTTCTGCCCCGCGGGGGGGCCTCCTCTGGATGTCGGGCCGCGACGTCAGCGCCGCAGGATCAGGGATGGAACGGGCGAGACGGTGTACCGGAAGCCTGCCTGCGCCATCAGGACGGGATCTGCTTCGCCGAGCGCCTCGGCCCGGGCCGCGTCGTCGGCCTCGACCAGGGCGAGGCCCCAGGTGCCGCCGGACTCGAAGACGGGTCCGACCGCGATGGCGATGCCGGCGGCCGCCTGCTCCATCCAGTAGCCGGAATGCGCCGAGAACAGCGCCTTCTCGGCCTCCGTCGCGTCGAACGGGAAGCTCGGGCGGGGCGGTTCCAGGCGGAGCAGGAAGTAGGCCATGGCCGGACGATCAGACCGCCAGGGCCTCGTTGAGGAAGGCCTGGAGCTGCGCTTGGTGCTTCGACATCTGGCCGACCGCCGTGGAGGCGGAGGCCGGACGGCCGACGTAGCGGGCGCGCTTCACCGCGGAGCCGGCCTGGCCGAGCACCCACTCGAGGTAGGGCTCGACGAAGGACCAGGCGCCCATGTTCTTGGGCTCCTCCTGGCACCAGATCACGTCGGCGTTGCGGAACCGGGCCATCTCGTTGGCCAGCGCCTTCAGGGGGAACGGGTAGAGCTGCTCGACGCGCATCAGGTAGATGTCGTTGAGGCCGCGCTTCTCCCGCTCCTCCAGCAGGTCGTAGTAGACCTTGCCGGAGCACAGCACGACGCGGCGGATCTTGTCGTCGCGCACGAGCTTGTTCTGCGCGCCCTCCTCCTCGGCGTCGTCCCAGAGGACGCGGTGGAAGGTCGAGCCCTCGGCGAGCGCGTCGAGGTTCGAGACGGCGCGCTTGTGGCGCAGCAGCGACTTCGGCGTCATCAGCACCAGCGGCTTGCGGAAGTCGCGCTTCAGCTGCCGGCGCAGGATGTGGAAGTAGTTCGCCGGCGTCGTGACGTTGGCGACCTGCATGTTGTCCTCGGCGCAGGCCTGGAGGTAGCGCTCCAGGCGGGCCGAGGAGTGCTCGGGCCCCTGGCCCTCGTAGCCGTGCGGCAGCAGCAGCACGAGGCCCGACATGCGCAGCCACTTGCGCTCGCCGGACGCGATGAACTGGTCGATCACCACCTGGGCGCCGTTGGCGAAGTCGCCGAACTGGGCTTCCCAGAGGACCAGGGCGTTCGGCTCGGCGAGCGAGTAGCCGTACTCGAAGCCGAGCACCGCTTCCTCGGAGAGCATCGAGTTGATGATCTCGATCGCGGCCTGCCCCTCGCGGATGGCGTTGAGCGGCGTGAAGCGCTGCTCGTTTTCCTGGTCGATCACCACCGCGTGGCGCTGCGAGAACGTGCCGCGCTCCACGTCCTGACCCGACAGGCGGACCCGGTTGCCGTCGAGGAGCGTCGCCCCGAAGGCCAGGGCCTCGGCGGTCGCCCAGTCGATGCCGACCCCCGTCTCCACCGCCTTGGCGCGGTTGTCCATGAAGCGCTGGATCGTGCGGTGCAGGTGGAAGCCGGGCGGCGCCTGCGTGATCCTGCGCCCGATCTCCTGCAGGGTCCCGGCCGGCACGGCGGTGCGGCCGCGGCGCGGGTCGTCCACGTCCTCGTGCACGGCCTTCACGCCGGACCAGCGGCCGTCGAGCCAGTCGGCCTTGTTGGCCTTGTAGTTGTTGGCGACGTCGAGCTCGCTGTCGAGCATCCCTCGGAACTCGGCCTTGCGGGCGTCGAGCGCCTCCTGGGTCACCGAGCCGTTCTCGACGAGCTTGCGGCCGTAGCTCTCCAGCACCGAGGGATGCTTGCGGATCCGCTGGTACATCTTCGGCTGGGTGAAGGCCGGCTCGTCGCCCTCGTTGTGGCCGAAGCGGCGGTAGCACAGCATGTCGATCACGACCGGCTTGCCGAACTTCTGCCGGTACTCGACCGCGACCTTGGCGGCGAAGGTGACGGCTTCCGGATCGTCGCCGTTGCAGTGGAAGATCGGCGCTTCGACCATCTTGGCGACGTCGGACGGGTAGGGCGAGGAGCGCGAGAAGCGCGGATCGGTCGTGAAGCCGATCTGGTTGTTGATGATGAAGTGCACCGAGCCGCCGGTGCGGTGGCCCTTCAGGCCCGACAGGCCGAAGCACTCCGCCACCACGCCCTGGCCCGCGAAGGCGGCGTCGCCGTGGATCAGGAGCGGCAGCACCGTGCGGCGCTCGATGTTGGGCTTGGCCCATTGGTCCTGCTTGGCGCGGACCTTTCCGAGCACCACCGGGTCGACGATCTCGAGGTGGGACGGGTTGGCGGTGAGCGACAGGTGGACGTTGTTGCCGTCGAAGGCGCGGTCCGAGGACGCGCCCAGGTGGTACTTCACGTCGCCCGAGCCCTCGACCTCGGCCGGGGAGGCCGAGCCGCCCTTGAACTCGTGGAACACCGCCCGGAAGGGCTTGGCCATCACGTTGGTGAGCACGTTGAGCCGGCCGCGATGGGCCATGCCGAGCACGATCTCGCGCACGCCGAGCGCGCCGCCGCGCTTGATGATCTGCTCCAGCGCCGGGATCATCGCCTCGCTGCCGTCGAGGCCGAAGCGCTTGGTGCCGGTGTACTTGAGGTCGAGGAACTTCTCGAAGCCCTCGGCCTCGATCAGCTTGTTGAGGATCGCGCGGCGCCCCTCGGGGGTGAAGGAGATCTCCTTGTCCTTGCCCTCGATGCGCTCCTGGATCCACGCCTTCTCGGCGGGATCCGAGATGTGCATGAACTCGACGCCGAGCGTCTGGCAGTAGGTCCGCTCCAGGATGCCGACGATCTCGCGGATCGTGCCGAACTGCAGGCCGAGGACGTTGTCGAGGAAGATCGGACGGTCCCAGTCGGCCTCCTCGGTGAAGCCGTAATGCTGCGGGTGCAGCTCCTCGTGGTCGCCCCGCGGCGCGAGCCCCAGCGGGTCCAGCTTGGCGTGCAGGTGGCCGCGCATCCGGTAGGAGCGGATCAGCATGATCGCCCGCACCGAATCCTTGGTCGCCTGCTCGACCGACACGCCGGTGGTGGCGGTGACGCTGTCCTGCGGCTTGCCGGGCTTGGGTTCCTTGGCTTCCCGCGCGACGATCTTGTCGCCGATCGCCTTCTCCAGGGCGCCCCAGTTGCCGTCGAGCGCCGAGACCAGCTCGCCGTTGAGCGGCACCGGCCAGTGCGGCTTCTCCCAGGAGGCGCCGGCGGCGTTCTTCTCGACCAGGGTCTCGTCCTCGCCGAGCCCCTTGAAGAAGGTCTGCCACTCCGGATCCACCGAGGACGGGTTGCGGGCGTAGGCCGCCTGCAATTCCTCGATGTAGGCGGCGTTGGCGCCGTACAGGAACGAGGTTTCGAGGAGCGCTTCGTTCACGTCCTGGCGTGCCATGGTGCGTCCATCCTGATCGCGCGGGCAGGCTCCCCTGCCCTCCGGGCTCCCCGTCAGCGCGGCGGAGCGCCCTCGAACCGAAACGGGGCGGGTGACCGCCCCGCTGAGATCGTCTGCACGCCCGATATGGGCGTCGCGGCCCTGCGATGGCCGCGACGCAGGCGCGCGGGCCTTTAGCCCTTCAGCACCTCGACGAGCGTCGAGCCCAGCCGGGCCGGCGACGGCGACACGCGGATGCCCGCGGCCTCCATGGCGGCGATCTTGTCCTCGGCGCCGCCCTTGCCGCCCGAGATGATCGCGCCGGCATGGCCCATGCGGCGGCCCGGAGGCGCCGTGCGGCCGGCGATGAAGCCGACCATCGGCTTCTTGCGCCCGCGCTTGGCCTCGTCCTTGAGGAACTGGGCCGCCTCCTCCTCGGCCGAGCCGCCGATCTCGCCGATCATCACGATCGACTCGGTCTTCGGGTCGGCGAGGAACAGCTCCAGCACGTCGATGAACTCGGTGCCCTTCACCGGGTCGCCGCCGATGCCCACCGCCGTGGTCTGGCCGAGGCCGGCATTGGAGGTCTGGAACACCGCCTCGTAGGTCAGCGTGCCCGAGCGGGACACGATGCCGACCGAGCCCGGCCGGAAGATGTTGGCCGGCATGATGCCGATCTTCGACTCGCCGGCCGTGACGATGCCGGGGCAGTTCGGCCCGACGAGGCGCGACTTCGAGCCCGTCAGCGCCCGCTTCACCCGCACCATGTCGAGCACCGGGATGCCCTCCGTGATGCAGACGATCAGCGGCACCTCGGCGGCGATCGCCTCGCAGATCGCGTCGGCGGCGCCCGGCGGCGGCACGTAGACCACCGAGGCCTCGGCGCCCGTGGCCTCGCGGGCCTCGGCGACCGTGTCGAACACCGGCAGGCCGAGATGGCTGGAGCCGCCCTTACCGGGGCTCGTGCCGCCGACCATCTTGGTTCCGTAGGCGATGGCCTGCTCGGAGTGGAAGGTCCCGTTCTTGCCGGTGAAGCCCTGGCAGATGACCTTGGTGTTGGCGTCGATCATCACCGACATGATCAGGCTCCCTTCACGGCGGCGACGATCTTCTGGGCGGCGTCGTCGAGGTCGTCCGCCGGGATCACGTTGAGGCCCGAGTTGCGGATGATGGCCTTGCCCTGCTCGACGTTGGTGCCCTCGAGGCGCACCACCAGCGGCACCTGCAGGCCCACCGCCTTCACGGCGGCGATCACGCCATTGGCGATCACGTCGCACTTCATGATCCCGCCGAAGATGTTGACGAGGATCCCCTTAACGTTCGGGTCGGCGGTGATGATCTTGAACGCCGCCGTGACCTTCTCCTCCGAGGCGCCGCCGCCGACATCGAGGAAGTTCGCCGGCTCCTCGCCGTAGAGCTTGATGATGTCGAGCGTCGCCATGGCGAGGCCGGCGCCGTTGACCATGCAGCCGATCGTGCCGTCGAGCGCGATGTAGGCGAGGTCGTACTTGGACGCCTCGATCTCCTTGGCGTCCTCCTCGGTCTCGTCGCGGAGCGCCATGATGTCCGCGTGCCGGTAGAGGGCGTTCGAATCGAAGGCCATCTTGGCGTCGAGGCACTTGAGGTGCCCGTCGGCGGTCAGCACCAGCGGGTTGATCTCCAGGAGGCTCATGTCCTTGGCCACGAAGGCCGCGTAGAGCTTCTCGGTCAGCGCGGCCGCTTCCTTGGCCTGGGCGCCCGACAGGCCGAGCGCCTTGGCGACGGCGCGGCCGTGGTGGGGCATCACGCCGGTGGCGGGGTCGACCGCGATCGTGTGGATCTTCTCGGGCGTGTCGTGGGCGACCGCCTCGATGTCCATGCCACCCTCGGTGGAGACCACGAAGGCGACGCCGCCCGTGGCGCGGTCGACCAGCATCGAGAGGTAGAACTCCTCGGCGATCTGGGCGCCTTCCTCGATGTAGAGGCGGTTGACCTGCTTGCCGGCCGCGCCGGTCTGGATGGTCACCAGCGTCTGGCCGAGCATCTCGCCGGCGAACTGCTTGACCTCGTCGATCGACTTGGTGACGCGCACGCCGCCCTTGGCGCCCTCGGGCGCGCCCTTGAAGGTGCCCTTGCCGCGGCCGCCCGCGTGGATCTGGCTCTTCACGACCCAGACGGGGCCGCCGAGCTCCTTGGCGGCGGCCTCGGCCTCCGACGGGTTGAAGATGGCCACGCCGCGGGAGACGGGCAGGCCGAACTCCTTCAGCACGGCCTTGGCCTGATATTCGTGGATATTCATCGGAGCCTCGTAAGGAGGAGCGAATAGGTGGCAGCGGGCGGCGCGTAGAGAAATCGAGTGATCGAGATTCGAATCTCCGACCGCTACGCGCTGCCCGGTATCCGCTTACCGGTCAGGCGAGGCTGCTGTCGACGCCCTTGCAGGCCTCGATGAGTCCCGTCACCGAGGCGACCGACTTGTCGAACATGGTCTTCTCGGCCGCGTCGAAGGTCACCTCGAGCACGCGCTCCACGCCGTTGGCACCGATCACGATTGGCACGCCGATGAACATGCCCGTCACGCCGTACTGGCCGTCGAGGTAGGCGGCGCAGGGCAGGACCCGCTTCTTGTCGCGCAGGTAGCTCTCGGCCATGGCGATGGCGGAGGCGGCGGGCGCGTAGAAGGCCGAGCCGGTCTTGAGCAGGTTGACGATCTCGCCGCCGCCCTTGCGGGTGCGGTCGACCATGGCGTCGAGCTTCTCCTGGGTGGTCCAGCCGAGCTTGACGAGGTCCGTCAGCGGCACGCCCGCCACCGTCGAGTAGCGGGTCAGCGGCACCATGTCGTCGCCGTGGCCGCCGAGCACGAAGGCCGTGACGTCCTCCACCGACACCTTGAACTCCTCGGCGAGGAAGTGGCGGAAGCGCGCCGAATCCAGCACGCCGGCCATGCCGACGATCTTGTTGGTCGGGACGCCCGAGAACTTCTGCAGCGCCCACACCATGGCGTCGAGCGGGTTGGTGATGCAGATCACGAAGGCGTCCGGCGCGTGGGTCTTGATGCCCTCGCCGACGGCCTGCATGACCTTGAGGTTGATGCCGATCAGGTCGTCGCGGCTCATGCCGGGCTTGCGCGGCACGCCGGCGGTCACGATCACCACGTCGGCGCCCTTGATGGCGGCGTAGTCGCTGGCGCCCGCGTAGGTCGCGTCAAAGCCCTCGACCGGGGCGGCCTCGGCGATGTCCAGCGCCTTGCCCTGCGGCACGCCGTCGACGATGTCGAACAGCACCACGTCCCCGAGATCCTTGAGGCCGGCCAGAAGGGCCAGGGTGCCGCCGATCTGGCCGGCGCCGATGAGCGCGATCTTGTTGCGAGCCATGTCGGATGTGTCTCCGCTGCGTTCGACTTCGGTGATGCGTTGCGCGAGGCCGGAGCCGCTCGTCCGTCAGGGTCCGAGGCCGGATTCGCCACTCTGAAATCTGCGCGGCTGTGTGGCCGAAAAGCACCGTGGCTTCAACCCGATGAGGGCCGCGCGGGCGGCGCGTCCGGGCCGTCGGATCGCCCTCGAGCGTCCCGACGGTGCCTCCGAAACGTCAACGTCGCGAGTGTTTTAGGTGCAGTGCACCCTGGCGCCGGACGGCCGCGAAGCCGCGATGACAGATCTGGAATCCTGTCATTTCGGGTCGCGGCGGGCGGCGTGCGGCGCGGGAGGGCGCACGAACGACGAAGGCCCGGACGGTCTGTCCGGGCCTTCGAGAGAGCCTGTGGGTACGCGCCGGATCAGAGGATGCCGGAGCGCAGGACCCGCTGGATCGCGTGGATGACGGCCCCGAACCGGGCCTCGATCAGGTCGCGCGGCACCTCGGCATCGTGCTGGATCGCTAGCGGATGCGTGAAGCGGTAGCTCGCGTCGAAGATGTAGGCGATCGCCCGTTCCCGGTCCCGGGCCGAGAAGATCCCGGAGGTGATGCCCTCCTCGACCACGCGCTCGACGAGGCTGCGCAGCCGCACGCGGTGCCGCCGGGCGATCGGCCGTGCCGAGACGGTGGCGTCGAGATGGACCGCGAACAGGTTCGGCTCGTCGAACAGGGCGTCCCGCTGGACCGTCGCGAGGGCGGTCAGGAGGCGCTCGATCTTGTCGTCGGCGGGATCGGGCGCGTCGGCGATGCCTGCGAGCCGGGCTTCGACCTCGCGCAGCCAGCGGCCCGCCACCGCGTCGAGGAGCGCGTCCTTCGACGGGAAGTAGCGGTACACGTTCGCGTGCGTCATGCCGGCCTCGGCGGCGACGGCCACGACCGTCACGCGCTTGGGCCCGAGCCGCGAGAGGTGCTCGGTGGCGATCCCGAGCAGCCGCACGTCGGCCGCGACCGGCGCCCGCGGGCGGGCGGGACTGGCCGCTTCACCGGTCTCGCGGAGTGTGCCGGATTCGGCGTCGGCGACGGTGATCTTGGCCTTGGCGCTGAGCGCCTCCTCCTTGGACCCGTCAGACTCTGGCTTGAGGAAAGGAAGCGGAAGGCGGGAAGTGGACAGGTGGTAGGGCGAGACGGACCCCCATCATACCGGCTGAAGCGTCCCGGCGCTTCGCGTTGACGTTACGGCTTCCCCCCGGGAGCCCGGTTACCTGAGCGGATTAGGACCGCTTAAACATCCCTATGTGTCAGTTTGCCTTGAGAAGGCAACAAATTTTTCTCGTTATCACCTGCGTCAGAAGCGGTTCTTCCACGCCCGCAAGGCGATGAACACCGCTTCGGGATCGCTTTCCAGCGGCAGGTCAACGGACTTCGCCAGTGAGGGATGCCCGCTGCGCAGGAACGGGTTGGTGGCCCGCTCCGCACCCATGGTCGAGGGGATCAGGAACCGGCCCTCCGCGTGGGCACGCTCCGCCTCGGCGAGGCGTCTCTTCAGATCCGGGTTGTCCGGATCCGCCGCCAGGGCGAAGCGCGCGTTGGAGAGTACGTAGTCGTGGCCGCTGAAGACCTGCGTCGCGTCGGGCAGGTCGTCGAAGCGCCGCAGGGAGCGGTAGAGGGTCTCGGGCGGGCTCTCCATCACGCGCCCGCAGCCGAGGGTGAACAGGGTGTCGCCGGCGCAGACGAGGCCGGCTTCCGCGAACCAGTAGGTCACGTGGTCAACGCAGTGGCCCGGCGTCTCCCAGACCTGCGCCTCGAGGCTGCCGACCGTGACCGTGTCGCCCTCCCGCACGGTCACGTCCACCTGCGGGACCGCGTCGCCGGCCCTGGCGGGGGCGACCACCCGGGCACCGGTCGCCCGCTTCACCTCCGGGATACCCTCGACATGGTCGGCGTGCCGGTGGGTCACGAGGATGTCGGTCAGCCGCCAGCCGGTCTCGTCGAGGGCCTGGAGGACCGGTCCGGCCTCCGGCACGTCGATCGCCGCGCAGGCGCCGGTCTGCGGATCGCGGATCAGCACGCCGATGTTGTCGCTGCGGCAGAGGAAGGTGCGAATCTCGGTCTCGGCGGCCATCGGACGGGGTCTCCCAAGAACGCGAACGGGCGCGAAGCGGCGCGAAATCTGTTGTCGTGAACAGGTGATGGTCCGGCGAGGTTCCTCCGGCGCTTGCCGCGCGGCGCGCGGCTCACCATTGAGTACGACGACCGTTCCGTCCGCGATCTCCTGTCCCTCCATGCGCCTCGACGTCAACGGCTTGCGGGCCTTCTACGCCAGCCCTCTGGGCCGCACGACGCACCGCGTGGTCGGCCGCGCGCTCCACGACTTCCTCGGCTCGGTCTCGGGGCTGCGCGTCCTCGGGATCGGCTACGCGACGCCGTATCTCGGGCCGGTCCACTGCATCGCCGAGCGCACCCTCGCCTTCATGCCGGCCTCGCAGGGCGTGGTGAACTGGCCGGGCACCGGGCGCTCCTGCGCGGCGCTCGCCGATCCCACCATGATGCCGCTGCCGGAGGCCGCCATCGACCGGGTCATCCTGGTCCACGCCCTCGAATCGGTGGAGAGCCCGACGGAGCTGCTGCAGGAGGTCTGGCGCACCCTGACGCCGGGCGGCCGCATGATCCTCGTGGTGCCCAACCGCCGGGGCGTCTGGGCCCGCCGGGAGGCGACGCCCTTCGGCCACGGCCAGCCCTACAGCCGCTCGCAGCTCGGGCGGCTCATGCGCGACACGCTGTTCTCGCCGGTGAGCTGGGCCGAGACCCTGTACATGCCGCCGGCCCGCTCGCGCCTGATGCTGCGCACCGGGCCCGCCTGGGAGTGGCTCGGCACCGGCCTGTCCCTGCCCTTCGCGGGCCTGCACGTGGTCGACGCGACGAAGCAGCTGTACCGGCCGGTGGCCGTCCAGCAGGTGCGGCGCGCCCGCCGCCTCGCGCCGGCCCGGGTGCTGGTGCCGGCCCCCTCCCCGGGTTGACCCCGATGAGCCTCGACTTCACCACCCAGCAGTTCCTGCTCGCCCTGTCGGCGCTGTTCTCGATCGTGAACCCGGTCGGGGGCGCCTTCATCTTCGCGCAGGTGGCGGGCGCCTTCAGCCACGCCGAGCGCGTGCTGCTGTCGCGCCGGATCGGCGTCTACGCCGCCCTGGTGATGCTCGGCGCCCTCTGGGCGGGCACGCCGATCCTGAACTTCTTCGGCGTCACCCTGGGGGCGCTGCGCATCGCCGGCGGCCTCGTGGTCATGTCGTCGGCCTGGACCCAGCTGAACCGGCCCGAGGCCCGGGAGGCGCGCAAGCAGGCCGAGGCTTCCGGGTCGGCGGGCCGCGGCCCGGCCCCCGCGGAGCCGCCGGGCGACCCGGCCCCCGGCCCCCTCTCCGACATCGCCTTCTTCCCCCTGACGCTCCCGTTCACCACTGGGCCGGGGACGATCGCGGTCGCCATTACCCTGGGGGCCAACCGGCCGGAGGCCTACGCGGAGCGCTTCGGCTTCTACATCGGCGTCACGCTGGCGGCCCTCGCGGTCGCCGCCACGGTCGCGGTTCTCTACGCCTCCGCCGACCGGGTCGTCGCCTTCATCGGCCCGGCCCGCGCCCGGGTGATGGGCCGCCTCTTCGCCTTCCTGCTCCTGTGCGTCGGGACCCAGATTCTGGTGAACGGCCTCATCGACGTGTTCGCGCCCCTCGCCGCGGCGCGGTGACGACCGGGTCACCGCCGACAGGGCCGGGCAAGGCCCGCATCCCAGGTGACCCGCGCGGATTCCGGCCGGCCGAATCGATCGAATTGCGGGCGATGTCCGGGATGTTGTGTGTTCATGCAGATATAACAGTCGTACTTAGCTCATCATTGCATATTTTATAAATATAAATCTTCATTAACGATCTCATTCTAGAGCATTCGTCGAGAAGAGATCCGATTTTTCGAGGCTTGCGTCCTCCATAGGTCCGAGCATGATCATGCATGGCCCTCGGCCGCGGCGAGGAAGACTTGCGGCCGGAGCCGTCGGCGAAGCGGGTCCAGCAACGGAGCGCAGATCGTGGCGACGGACGTCATCGCGGAACCCGAGCGTCGGCCGTCCGAATCCGGGCCTCGAGCACGAGGCGGCCGCGCCTCTGCCGACCCGTGCACGACCGGATCCCGCGCGTGATGCGACCGGCATCCCGGGCGCGCCGTCGAGCCGGCGCGCGCCGCGTCCCGCCCACGCGGGCCGTGCGGCCCGGCCCGAGCCCGTGAACCCCCGAGATCCCGCAGCCCGGTGCCGCGCGCGGAGCGCGCGCGTCCGGCGGCCACCCCGCGCGTATCAGCAAGGAGACACCGCATGACCGACACGACGCAGAGCAAGGTTCCGGCCTGGTACAGCCCGGACGAGATCCAGGACATCCAGCGCGATCTCCTGGGCGCCGCCGCGAAGGTTCTCGTGCTCTGCCTCGGCGGCAAGGGCGGCGTCGGCAAGACGACCATCGCCCTCCAGGTGGCCGATCTGTGCGCGGAGGTCGGTCCGGTGCTGGCGATCGACACCGACCCGGCCAACCGGCACTTCCACACGGCACTCATGCAGGAGACCACGCCCGGCAGCGACAACTTCGTCCCGCGCCGTCCCGGCATCACCGCCATCCGGCAGCGCCTGCGCGCCGAGGACAGCACGGGCCGCGTCGACCCGACCCTGTGCCAGGATCTGATCGAGCGCGTGACCGAGGCGGCCGAGCGCCTCGTCGTGGTCGACTTCCCGGCCGGCGACACCGAGACGACCCGTCGGTGCACCGAGATCATCGTGGAGAGCTGCCGGGAGGCGAATGTCCGCCTCGCCGTGGTCGTCGCGGCCGGCGCGGTGGATCCCACAGCCCTGGAGGTCCTGCGCGAGCTCCGGCCCATGCTGATCGAGTGCGACCGGGCGATCCTGGCGAAGAACACCGCCCAGGCGACCAATTTTGACTATCTCGAATCGTCCGATCTCGTGCGATCCCTGCGGAAGCAGTCGAACTTTCGCGTCATCGAGATCGAGCGGATCGGCGAGCGGCTGATCGAGGCCCTGCGGGTGCAGAACACGACCTGGCAGGCCTTGGCGAACAGCGCGCCGATGCGCCTGCGGGTCGAGGGCCGCCGCCTGCGGCGCAACTTCCACACGGCGTGGCGGGATGCCCTCCGGCCGTGACCAACCTCGAGCGGTTCTACCGGTCGGTCCACGGCCGCGATCTCCAGCCCTGGGAGCGTCAGCTCGCCGTGCGGATCGCGGCCGCCCTCAACACCACGACGGACGACGACTTCGTCGTCCACCTGCTGCTGGTGTACATGTCCACCAACGCCATCACGAACATGTACAACGAGCTGGTGGCGGCGCGGAACGGTCTCGCCGAACACAACCGGGACCTCATCGGGGCGCTCACGGCCGATCTGCGGCGCAACCGGCTGATCACCGCCGTTCTGCTCGGCGCGGCCGCCCTCGGCGTGCTCGTGAGCGTCGGGATCCTCTCCACTGTCCTCAACCTGTCTTACGGGTCCGCGGCCAGCGCGGCGCGCCTCGCCGCGGCGCTGGAATCCTGCGAGGTGCGCGGCCCGGCCGGCGCCCAGCGCGGCCTCGGTCGCTGAGCCGAGGGAACCCGCCGTCGGCTCACTCGAGGCGGACGGACACGCTGTCGCTGGCGCCGGTCGCGTCCAGGACCGAGATCCGCGCGAAGCCCGCGCCCCCCGGGGCCCACTCGGCCTTCCGCCGCGGCGTCTGCACGACCGGCTGACCGTCGACCAGCCAGGTGAGCGGCGGCACGCCGCCCAGGGCCTTGAGGGCGAGACCCGGGCCGCCCTCCGCGGCGCCGTGCCGGTCCACCGCGAGGCCGAGATCGATCCGCGCCCCGTCCGGCGGATAGGCGATCCGCAGCGCCGGTCCCGCCGCCTCGGCCGCCTCGCGCCGCAGGTGCCGCAGCGGCGGCGGCAGGCCCGCCGTCCCGACCACCAGCGCGTCCCGCGGCTGGGGGACCGGCTCGGGCTCGATCCCGAGGCGCGCGAAGGCGTCGAACAGGATCGGCGCCGCGACGGTGCGGCCCACCAGCCCCGGCACCGCGGCGCCGTCCGGGCGCCCGGCCCAGACGACGATCGTCGCGTGGCGGTCGAAGCCGGCGGCCCAGGCGTCGCGGTACCCGTAGGAGGTGCCGGTCTTGTAGGCGATGCGGTTCGGCAGTGCGTTGTCCGGCGGCGGTGTCCCGCGCAGGATGTCGGCGACGTACCAGGACGCCACGGGCTCGGCGACGCGGTGCCGGGATTCGGCCGCGACCCCGTCGGCGCGGCGCAGCAGGTCCGGAACCGCGCCGCCGCGGGCGAGCCCCGCGTAGAGCCGGGCGAGGTCGGTGACCGTGATGCCGAGGCCGCCCAGCGCGACCGGCAGCCCCGGGGCCGCATCCCGCGGGAGCTGGATCCCGGCCCCGGCGGCGCGCAGCCGGGCGATGAAGCGGGCGGGACCGACCGCGTCCATCAGCTCGACTGCCGGCACGTTCAGCGAGAGCTGCAGGGCCCGCCGGGCCGTGACCGTGCCCTGGAAGGTCAGGTCGAAATTCTCCGGCGCGTAGCTCGCCGAGAAGCGCGCCGGGCGATCCTCCAGCAGGGTCTCGGGATGCGCGAGACCGTCCGCGAAGGCCATGGCGTAGACGAAGGGCTTCAGCGCGGAGCCGGGCGAGCGCACCGCTAGGGTCATGTCGATGGCGCCGCGCCGGGCGGGGTCCAAGTAGCCGGCGCTGCCGACCTGGGCGAGCACCCGGCCGTCGCGGTTGTCGAGGACGAGGATCGCGGCCGAGAGGTCCGGGCCGGCGGCGGCGGCGCGCTCGGCCGCCAGGGTTTCCAGTCGCTCCTGCAGGCGCCCGTCGATCGCGAGGCGGATCGTGGCGGCACCGGGATCGGCCGCCACCGCCTCCTCGGCGGCGTGCGCCGCGAGCATCGGGAACGGCTTGCGCGTCGTCGGCACCGGCTCGGCCCGGGCGGCCTCGGCCTCCGCCGCCGTGAGGATGCCCCGCGCGACGGCCACCGCCAGGACCCGGTCGCGGGCGGCGCGGGCGCGCTCGGGGAACCTGTCCGGACGGCGGGTCTCGGGCGATTGCGGCAGGGCGACGAGCAGGGCCGCCTGCGCGGCGGTCAGCCGGACCGGCTCGCGCCCGAAATACGCGACGCTCGCCGCGCGCACGCCCTCCAGCGGGCCGCCGTAGGGGGCCAGCGCCAGGTAGAGGTCGAGCAGCCCGGCCTTGCCGAGGCGCCGCTCCAGCGCGACCGCCCGCACCATCTGGCGGAGCTTGGCCTCGAGCGACCGCTCGCGCCGCGGCTCGACGAGGCGCGCCACCTGCATCGACAGGGTGGAGGCGCCGGACACGATGCGGCCGCGGGTCAGCCACTGGCCGGCGGCGCGCAGCACCGCGGCCGGGTCGATGCCGGGATGCGCGGCGAAGCGGCGATCCTCGTAGGCGAGCAGCATCGCCCGGTAGCGCGGATCGACCGCCTCCGCGGTGACCGGCAGGCGCCAGCGCCCGTCCGCGGTCGCGAAGGGGCGCAGCAGCGTGCCGGACCGATCCAGCACCACCGTCGAGCGTGATTCGGCCGCGGCCAGGTCGAGGGGCGGCAGCGCGTCGGCGTAGCGCCAGAGCGCGGCGGTGCCGGCCCCCAGGAGGCCGAGACCGAGCGCCGTCGCCCCGAGCGCCGCGCGCAGGCCCCTCGCCCGCTTCCGGGGAGGCGCCGACGCGCGCGGATCCGACCCGTCGTGCGGCACGCATCCTCCCGGTCTCGGCTCCGACGGCGCAGGATCCCGTGTTCCCGCGCGCCCGGCAAGCCCCCGGCGGAGCCGGCCTCTAGGCCGTGCCGACGCCCCGCAGGTCCTCGAAGGCGGGTCGATCCGGCCGATTCATCCGGATCGGGAACGGCACGACGTTGGAGGGCATCGCGGCTGCCGGTGTCTCGGGGGGCTGCGCCGCCTTGCGCGCCTTGCCGGGCTTCGCCCAGCGCTCGATCCGCTTGAAGTAGGTCCGCCTCGCCAGCCAAGCCGGAACTCGCCTGCCCTTCCGCATGATCTGTCCCTCGCCGTTGCGTACCGAGTCCCCCTCAGACCCGCGCCCCGAACGCGTCAAGCGGTTCGAATCACGGCTGTATTCACGATACGAGCGGATCCCGGGGAGCACCGCATCCCCCGTTTGGGTGACGCGGGAGGCTTGGCCGCGACCGTCAGGCCGCCGCGTTCTCCTTCGCCCGCTCCAGCGCGAGCTTCGTGACGGCCACTTGGTCGACCTTGCCGGTGCCGAGCATCGGGATCGCGTCCAGCACCACCACCTCGGCGGGGATCGCGACGTCGGAGGCGCCGCGGCCCTTGGCGAAGCTCTGGTAGGCGGCCCGGGTCGCGCCCTTCTCCTGCGTGAACAGGATCAGCCGCTCGCCCTTGCGCGCGTCCGGCACCGCCGCCACCGCGCTCGGACGGTCGGGCCAGAGCTCGGCGGCCAGCGTCTCGATGCCGGCGAGCGACACCATCTCGCCGGCGATCTTCGCGAAGCGCTTGGCCCGACCCTTGATGGTGACGAAGCCCATCGGGTCGATCGCCACGATGTCGCCGGTGTCGTGCCAGCCGCCCGGCGGCGGCTCCAGCACGCCGGGCTTCTCGGCGCGCAGGTAGCCCAGCATGATGTTCGGCCCGCGCAGGGACAGGCGGCCGCCTTCGTCGATTCCCGGCACCGGCTCGAGGCGGGTCTCGATGCCGGGCAGGATCCGCCCGACCGTGCCGAACCGGTTGAACATCGGCGTGTTGAGGGCGACAACCGGCCCGCACTCGGTGACGCCGTAGCCCTCCAGGATGCGCAGCCCGAACTTCTCCGCCCAGGTCTTCCGGGTGGTCTCCTTCACGGCCTCGGCGCCGGCCACGACGTAGCGCAGGGAGCGCAGGTCGTAGGAATGGGCCGACCGGGCGTAGCCCGTGAGGAACGTGTCGGTCCCGAACAGGACGGTGCTGTTCGAGCCGTAGATCAGCTCCGGCACGATCCGGTAGTGCAGCGGCGACGGATAGAGGTAGACCGGCACCCCCGAGACCAGGGGCAGGACCAGCCCGGCGGTGAGCCCGAAGGCGTGGAACACCGGCAGGACGTTGAACACCTTGTCCATCGGGCCGAAATCGATCCGGGCCGCCACCTGCGCCACGTTGGCGAGCATGCAGCGGTTGGCGAGCACCACGCCCTTCGGCGTGCCCTCGCTGCCCGAGGTGAACAGCACCGCCCCCGGATCCTCGCCGGCGCGCGCCACCAGGGGGCGGCGCGGCGCCAGGAGGCCGCGGATCTTGTCCCCCGTCGTGATGCCGGCCCGCACGTCCTCCAAGTAGATCAACTCGACCGAGCCGCGGATCGCCTCGACGAGCGGGCCCAGCCGTCCCTTCTCGATGAAGGCCCGGGAGGTCAGGATCTTGCTGACCTCCGCGGCCCGGCAGGCCGAGAGCACGTTGGCGGGGCCAGCGGAGAAATTGATCATCGCCGGCACCCGGCCCGCGGAGGCGAGGGCGAACAGCGTCACCGCGGCGCCGTTGGCGTTCGGCAGCATGACGCCGATCCGGCCGCCCACGGGCGCCAGCGGCATCAGCTTGCGGCCGAGGATGTTGGCGCCCATCACGAGCCGGCTGTAGCTGAGGCGGCCGCCGACCGGATCCTCCAGGGCGTTGCGGCTCCAGCCGTGGCGCTCGCCCGCCTCGATCAGCGCCGCCATCAGGCCGCGGTCGATATCGGCGGTGCGGAACACGAGGTCCGACATGATCCCGTAGAGGGCGGCGCCCGCCGCCTGCCGCCGCGCCTTGCCCTTGAGCGCGGGGTCCACGGTCAGCCGCACCGGCGGCATGACCGTCACGGTCACCTTGGGCCACCAGCGGCGGCGCACCTGCCCGCGCGACAGCCGCGAGAAGACGGTGCGCTCCAGGCCGTCGAGCTTCACCGGGACGACCATCGCGCCCGACTTGTCGGCGATCAGCCCGGCGCCGTCGTAGACCTTCATCAGGCTGCCGGTGACCGTGAGCCGGCCTTCGGGGAAGATGATCAGGGTCTCGCCGCTCTTGACCGCGTTGATCAGCGTGCGGGTGGCGAGCGGCCGGGTCGGGTCGAGCGGCATCGCCTTGGTGATGCGCAGGAACGGGCGCACCCACCAGCGCTGTGCGATCCCGCTGTCGATGGCGAAGACCGGCTCCTGCTCGAGGAGCGACAGCGCGAGCGGTGCGTCGAGGAACGAGACGTGGTTGAGGGCGATGATGGCGTTCGGGCCGGCCGCCGCGAGGTTGTCGAAGCCGCGGACCTCCAGCCGGTAGAAGGCCCGGAACAGGATCGACAGGAAGTCGCGGAACGGGCTCGTCGGCAGGGTCGCGAACACGAGCGCGCCGACGATCAGGTTCAGCACCGCCACCACCGCGAGGAGGCTCGCGATCGTGAGGCCCGCGCCCTGCAGCGCCGCGAGCGCCAGGGTGCCGGCGACCATGAAGGCCGCCGTCATGACGTTGACCGCGCCGATGATCCGGGCGCGCATCGCCTTCTCGGCCCAGGCCTGCACGGCCGCGAAGGACGGGACGATGTAGAGGCCGCCGGAGATCGCGAGACCGAGGAAGTCGATCCCGGTGCGCAGGCCGTGGCCGGTCTGCAGGAAGCCGAGGGGGCCGATCGGCTCCGCGGGCGGCGCCGGCAGGTGGCCGACCGTCCAGGCGAGGTCGAGGCCGAACAGGCCCATCAGCACCGCGCCGACCGGCGTCGGCAGCAGCACGATCCGGCCGCTGGCGAGCCACGAGGCGAGGCCGGAGCCGACCGCGATGCCGATCGAGAACAGCGCCAGCAGCAGCGTGATCACCGTCTCGGTGCCGTTGAAGGCGCCGCGCACCAGTACCGGCAGCAGCGACAGCACCACCACGCCGACCAGCCAGAACCAGCTCACCGTGAGCGAGCCGCGCCACAGCCGCGTGTCGGCCCAGAGGTCGCGCAGCAGCGCGTAGGTCGAGCGGGCGACGTTCGGGTCGACGCGCAGGTCCGGGGCGCCCTCGCCGGTCGCCGGGATCATCCGGGCCGAGAGCCAGCACAGGACGGCGAAGCCCATCACCAGGACGCCGAACACGAGTCCCGAGCCGCCCATCGCCGAGGCCGCGCCGGCCGCGATCGTGCCGAGCAGGATCGCCAGGAAGGTCGCCGCCTCCACGAGGGCGTTGCCGGCGGGCAGCTCCTCGCGCCGGAGATGGTCCGGCAGGATCCCGTACTTGATCGGGCCGAATAGCGCCGCGATCGTCCCGAACAGGCCGAGCGCCACGAACAGAACCGGGATCGAGTGCAGGAGGAAGCCGAGCACGGCGGTGCCGGCCGCGAAGATCTCGGCGAACTTGAGCCGCCGCGCCATCAGCGCCTTGTCGTAGCGGTCGGCCCACTGGCCGCCGAGACCCGACAGGATGAAGAACGGCCCGATGAACACGGCGCTCGCGAGCGTCACGAGGACGCCGGCATGGGCGTCCGCCTGGCCGCCGATCCCGAACAGGATCAGGAAGGCGAGCGCGTTCTTCAGGAAATTGTCGTTGAACGCCGAGAAGAACTGGCACCAGAACAGCGGCGCGAAGCGCCGCGCAGACATCAGGGTACGGAACATGGCGATCTCTCGGTTCCGAACCTGACTGGCCCACGAGAGACCGTCAGGTCAAATCGGACCGAGGCGAACGCACAGGGATCGCGGGGGCCGCGCGGCCGGGCCGTGTGGACCGGCACGGCTCAACGCCGCCCGGCCGTCGATCCGCTCCCGCGCGTCAGGCCTTGTGGACGAGCCGGCCGCGCCGCGCGACGGCGGCCCCGGCATGCCGGGCGATGAACGCGTGCAGGGAGGCGCCGAGATCGTAGGACCAGTACACGTGGGCCGCGAGCGTCGTGAACACGAGGAGCGCGGCCCCGACCGCGCAGGCCGGCACGAGCAGCAGGCCGGTCAGGACCATCCCGACGGCGGTCCGCTCGGCCAGGGACGCCTGCGGCCAGGGATCGATCGGGAGCGAGAAGAGGGAGAAGCGTCGTCCAGTGCGCATGGCTGCGACCCTCGATGGTTCGGCATGACGCGGTACAGGCAGTCAACAGCGGCCGCGGTCGGACGTTGCGTCCCGGTCCGCGAAATCGGTATCGCGATCGGTATCCCCGTGACGTTCCGGCCCAATCGGGCGGCGCAACCGAGCGCGCCGCACCGTGTTGCCGGTTCGGTCTGTCGCGGATGAGGTCGGTATGGCACGGGTTGCGGTCGTTACGGGGGGCACGGCCGGAATCGGGCTCGCCACCGCGCATGAATTCGCCGCGCGCGGCTGGTCGGTCGCGGTGATCGCGCGGGATCCCGGCCGTCTCTCCGCGGCCGAGCGGGCGCTCGCCGCCTACGGCCAGCCGGTGCTGGCGATCGGCGCCGACGTCGCCGACCCGGAGGCCGTGGACGCGGCCGCCGAGCGGGTCGAGCGCGAGCTCGGCCCGATCCGCGCGTGGGTGAACAATGCCATGTCGACGGTGGTGAACCCGGCCGACCGAATCACCCCGGACGAGTACCGGCGGGTGACCGAGACCACCTATCTCAGCCAGGTCTACGGGACGCTCGCTGCCCTGCGCTACATGAAGCGGCGCGACCGCGGCGCGATCATCCAGGTCTCGTCGGGCCTCGCGATCCGGGCGGCGCCCCTGCAGGCGCCCTACTGCGCGGCCAAGTTCGCGGTCTCGGGCTTCACCGACGCCCTGCGCTGCGAGCTGCTGCACGACCGGGTCAATGTCAGTCTCAGCGTGATCTACCTGCCGGCGGTCAACACGCCGCAGTTCAACTGGGCGCGCAACCGCACCGGCCACCGCCAGTACGCGCCGGACCCGGTCTTCGACCCGCGGCTCTGCGCCGACGCGATCCTGTACGCGGTCGAGCACCCGCGCCGGGAGGTCTGGGTCGGCCGGTCCTCGGTGATGATGGCGGCCGCCCAGGCGCTGGCGCCGGCGCTCGCCGACCGCAAGGCCGCCTCCATGTGGTCGGCCCAGCTCTCCGACGAGACCATCCCCGAGATGGCGGGCAATCTCGAGGCCCCCGTGCCCGGCCCGGCCGGGATCGACGGGCGCTTCTCCGGTCGGACCAAGGCGAGCCGCGCCGAGTTCGTCACGAGCCGCACCCGCGACGTCGTGGTCGGCGGCCTCGTCGGCTTGGCCCTCGTCGGCCTCGCCGGCACCGTCCACGCCGCCCGGTCGGCGCGCCGCCTACCCGGGCGGACCTGACGGCTGTAACCGACCGCGCCGCCTGTTACACCCGTTCCGGTTGATAGGCGTGCCGCCGTCTCTGCGAGCGGAGCGAAGCAATCCAGCCGGCGCTACGCTCCCCGGTGTCGCGCTGCCCTGGGTCGCTTCGCTGCGCTCGCGATGACGGAGAGGGCGGCTGAACCGGGACCATCTTATAGACACTGCCCCGAGGAAGGTCCCAGACGATGCCCGGCTATCTGCCCTTCGCGGGCGCCCTGAAGCTGCCCGCCTACACCTGCGACAATTGCGGGTTCTGGCAACGGCACTTCGAGGTGCCGGCCGCCTGCCCGATGTGCCTCGACGCCCGCCACGTCGTGCCGCAGGACGGCTGGCGCTTCCGCACCGCCCGCGAGGCGCAGGAGGCCTTTCCCTGCCACTGGCAGGAGCTCGAGCCGGGCGTCTGGCGCTACTGGAACGAGCCGGTCTCCGGCATCGGGCCGTCCGCCTATCTGATCCAGACCGAGCACGGGAACATGGGCTTCGAGGGCTGCCCGGTCTTCAGCGAGGCCGCCCTCGACCAGATCGAGCGGCTCGGCGGGATGGCTGTGCTCTCGGCCTCGCACCCGCATTCCTACGGGGCGCTGACGCAGCTCCAGGACCGGTTCGACCCGGAGCTGTGCCTGCCGGCGGCCGACTTCACGTGGAGCGCGGCGCTGCAAGTGAGCTGGCCCTACGACGATTTCCTCGAGCCGCTGCCGGGGCTGGAGCTGCACCGCACCGCCGGCCATTTCGATGGCCACGCGATCCTGTACGACCGTGGGCGAAAGATCTGCTTCTGCGGCGACGCCCTGAAGTTCGAGCTCGACCCGGCGGATTTCCGACGCGCCACCACGATCTCGGCCCACAAGGCCTTCGTGCGCGGGGTGCCGCTCACGCCGAGCGAGCTGCGCCGCTACCGCGACGTGTTCGAGCGCCTCGACTTCACCCAGACCTGGACGCCGTTCGAGCCCGCCCGCAATTGCGGGCGGGCCGAGGTTCTGGCCCTGCTCGACCAGCTGATGAGCGGCCGGTCGCACGCCGCGCCGGTGCCGCTCGACAGCCTGCGGGCTCAGGGCCGGTAGAGCGGGTCGTTCTCCAGGCGGATCGGCTGGCCGTGGGGCGTGGCCTCCGCGGCCCGCAGGAAGGCCTCGGTCCGCGCCGCGACGCTCTCGGGCCCCGCCACGCCCCGCTCGGCCAGGAGCGCTTCCAGCGTCGCGAGCCACGCGCCGTAATCGGCCGCCTGCTCGGGGGCCTCGGTGGGGCGGATCTGGCGGCCGAGGCGGTCCGCCCATTCCGACCACGTGAACAGCCCGGATTCGCGCAGGGAGACCACCAGGGCGAAGACCTGCGCCTCCCAGGGCGCCGCGAAGGGGCTGGGCGACGGCGCGGTCACGCGGGGTCCAGGTACGGTTCGAAGGCTGCCACCGTGACGACTCCGCCCGGGTCGCCGCTCTCGCCCCACAGCTCCTGCGCGGTGAAGGCGACCGTGTAGAGCCAGGTCGGGTTCTCACCCGACCCGTAGGCGTTGGTGTCGGGGAAGACGTAGACCCCGTCGACGCGCACGATCCGGCCGCGCTTGCCGCGCACGTAGCGGGGCAGCCGCGTGTGGCCGGTCGGGTGGATGTTGCGCGCCAGGACGGCGTCGCCGACCGCGAAGCGCGCCGGGGCATCGGCGGCGCGGCTGCTCGGGAAGCCGGCCCGGAAGCGCTGCTCCAGGCCCTCGCGGGCCAGGACCCGCGCGACGGGCTTGGCCTTCTCCGCGGATCGGCCGCTCGCCAGTTCGGCCGGCGTCACCAGCCCGGTGCCGACGACCTGCTTCTCCAGCGCCCTGAGCCAGATCTCGTAGTAGCTCGACGCGAGATATTCCGCCGGCGGCAGGGATTCGCGGTTGGCTCGGCTGCCGTCGAGGTTCCAGGCGCCCGTGTAGCCCATGGCCATGGCCAGCGCGAAGACGCGGCGCTCCCACGCGGCGTGGAAGACTGGCTCGTCCGGCTCCGGCACCACCGGCCCGAAGCCGTGCGCCCCGCCGAGATCCTGGGCTCCGTTCATACCGGCATCTCCGCGGGCGCGACCGGGATCGCCCTGGGCAGGCCCGTACCGATCATGGAATCGCGGGTGACGAGGGCGGCCAGGGCCTCCTCGGAGAAGCCCTCGGTCTCGGCCGGGCGCATCGGCAGGACCATGTAGCGGGTCTCGGCCGTCGAGTCCCAGACGGTGATGCGGGTGGTTTCCGGCAGCGTCACGCCGAACTCGGCGAGCACGCCGCGCGGGTCGATCACCGCCCGCGCCCGGTAGGGCGGCGCCTTGTACCAGACCGGGGGCAGGCCGAGCACCGGCCACGGGTAGCAGGAGCACAGGGTGCAGACGACGAGGTTGTGGATCTCCGGCGTGTTCTCGACCACCACCATGTGCTCGCCGCCGCGGCCGCCGATATCCAACTCGGCGATGGCCGGCGTGGCGTCGGCCAGGAGCCGCGCCCGGAAGGCGGGATCTGTCCAGGCCCGGGCCACGACCCGGGCCCCCGCGTGGGGGCCGACCTTGGTCTCGTAGAGCTCGACCAGGGCATCGAGGGCCGCCGGGTCGACGTAGCCCTTCTCGGTGAGCAGCGATTCCAGGGCGCGCACCCGGGCCTCGACCGGCGACAGGTCGCTGCCGTGGTGATGATCGTGGTGGTGATCGTCGTGGCCATGCGCGTGCTGCGCGTGATCGTGGGTCATCCCGCTCTCCTGACGCTGCGCACTCTGCATCGACCGGCCCGCCGCTGCCAGCCCGGGGGCCCGGATCCGGCCGCCGTTGTCACCCCGGTCACCATGCTTAAATTCCCTGTCACAATTGGGAGCGTTTGGCATCGGTTCAGGATTCCACCGCTACCGACGTTAGAGCTATTCCAGTATACCAGCGTTGGAGGCGGAACCGTTCATGACTGAGGACGCTGCGGACCGGCCAGACGGAGGCGCGGGCACCCGGGACGGGGCCGGCTACGCCGCTTCCATCGGCCAGCACCTCGCCCTGCCGATCCGGGAGTATTTCAAGGTCGTGGAGCTGGAGCCCCTGCCGGCGCAGCTCGCGGCCCTGGTGTCCCGCTTCGAGGCGGCGGTCACGGCGCACGGCGAGACGGTCCCCTTCGACTTCCGCGGCGACATCATCAAGGCCCTGCCGGCCCTGCGCACCTTCGCCCTGTCGCTCGTGGGCGACGTGAGCCGCGCCGACGACCTGGTGCAGGAGACCTTCGTGAAGGCCTGGGCCAACCAGCAGCGGTTCCGGCCCGGCACCAACTTCACCGCGTGGCTGTTCACCATCCTGCGCAACCAGTTCTACACCGACCTGCGCAAGACGCGGCGGGAGGTGGAGGACGTGGACGGGACGCATGCCGGGCAGATGACCAGCCCGTCCGACCAGGAGGATGCCAGCACCCTCAAGGTCGTCTGGGAGCGTCTCGGCGACCTGCCCTCCGCGCAGCGCCAGGCGCTGCTGCTGGTGGGTGCCGAGGGCCACACCTACGAGGAGGCCGCGGTCATGCTCGGCTGCCAGGTCGGCACCGTGAAGAGCCGGGTCAGCCGTGCCCGGTCGTCGCTCCTCGACACGCTCGGCGTCGTCGTGGCCGGGCAGGTTCCGGCCGCGTGATCGATCCGTCCCCGAACGGCGCAGCCTGACGCGGCCGCGCTCCGGCACCGCCGCACGCAGGATGTGGATCCGCCGCCGGGCCCGCGCCGATCCTGTGCGCGTCGTCACGAGAACCGGACGCCGCGGCCCTTATGGTCGATGTCAGTCATCGATTCGGGGGCGCACATGCAGCACGTGTCTGCAGACAACGACAGGGTGGCGGAGTGGTGCGCGGCGCATCCCGTCCTTCTCGCTTTAGTCCTGTGCGCGTTCGGCCTCGCCGTCGTCGCCGCGGTCTGGGGGTTCGGGATCCTCATGCCGGCCACGGCCACGGTCATCGCCTTCATCTATGTGGCCTGCCTGGGCGGCTTCCTCATGGAGTACCTCGGGATCAATGAATTCATCAGAGGTGTGAGATTCCTCTGGTTCGTTCTGACGGGCGTCTGGTGGCTGTTGACCTTCTGGCGGGCGTGACGGGGCCGTGGATCCCGTCTCCGCGTCACCGGATCGCCCGCGGTCTCCCGCAGGATGGGGGCGTCGGCAGGTCCGCTGCCGAACGCCGGAGGCGCCGAGACTCCGCGGGTCTCACACCGGCGGCCGGCGCAGGTGCCAGTCGGTCGCGCGCTGGTAGGCCTGTCCGATCCGCAGCGCCGTCGTCTCCTCGTAGCCGCGGCAGACGATCTGCAGCGAGAGCGGCAGCCCGGACGCGGTGAAGCCGTTCGGCAGCGCCAGGGCGCAGAGATCGAGCAGGTTGCCGAAACGGGTGAAGCGCGACGGGAGGTGCGCCTCGTCGACGGCGTCGAGCGCGACGGCCGCGCTCTCCGTGGTCGGCGTCAGGAGGGCGTCGATGCCCGCGAGGGCGGCGTCGTACTGCAGCTTCATCGTGGCTCGGCGGTGGAGCGTGCCGAGATACTCCTGGGCCGAGACGTTCGCGCCGGCCAGGATCCGCGCCCGGACGGCGTCGCCGAGCTGTGCCGACGGATCCTCTGCCAAATCCCCGTTGACGAAGTAGGCCTCCGCGTTGGTGATCTGGCTCATGGCCACGCAGTCGCTGAACCGGAACGGCAGGACGACGTCGACGATCTCGGCGCCCTGGGTGGCCAGGAGATCGAGGGCCGCGTCGTAGGCGGCCAGCATGTCGGGGGCGACCCCGTCCCGCTCCGAGGCCGGCATCCGGCCGAGGCGCAGGCCGCGGACCCCGCGGTTCAGCGCCGGCCAGGGCGCGTCCGGCGCGACCCCGCGGGTCGTCGGATCGCGGGGATCGGGGCCGGAGATCGCCTCGTAGAGCAGCGCCGTGTCCTCCACGGTGCGGGCCAGCGGTCCGGGCGTGTCGAGGGTCATCGAGAGGGGCACGATCCCCCAGGTCGAGACGCGCCCGACCGTCACCTTGAGGCCCGTCAGCCCGCAGAAGGAGGCCGGCAGGCGCACCGAGCCGCCGGTATCGGTGCCGATGCCCCAGGGCGCCATGCGGGCCGCCACCGACACGCCGGTGCCGCTGCTCGACCCGCCGGGGGTGCGCGGCGTCTCCGGATCCCAGGGATTCCACGGCGTGCCGAGATGCTGGTTCGTGCCCCAGCCGCCGTAGGCGAACTCCACCGTGTGGGTCTTGCCGAGCACGATCATGCCCTGGCCGATGAGGCGCCGGGCGATCGTCGCGGTGCGCGCGGCCCGGCGCGCCCGGTGGGCGGCCGAGCCGCCCATGGTGATCCGGCCCTCCAGGTCGATCAGGTCCTTGAGCACGACCGGGACGCCGTGGAGCGGCCCCAAGGCGTGGCCGGACCGGATCGCCCGGTCGGCCCCCTCGGCGGCGAGGCGGGCATCGGCGGCGAAGACCTCCGTGAAGGCCTGGAGCTTCGGCTCCAGCCGGTCGATCCGGCCGAGGAGGGCGTCGACGGCGTCGACCGGCGAGAGGGTCCGCGCCTGGATCGCGCGGCCGAGCTCGGCCGCGGAGGCGTGTACGGGATCGATGTCGGGCATAGGGTCACTGCACGCTGACGAGGGTGAGGTCGACGAACCAGGATTGCGGCGAGACGAAACCCTGGACCTTCTTGGACATCCCGCGGGGATTGAGGTCGTGGACGACGAACAGCCAGGGCGGATTGTCCACGAGGCGCTCGTGGGCGACCTTGGTCTGGGCGTCGATCACCTTCGCGTCGGTGGTCTCGGCCAGCGCCTTGAGGGCGGCGTCGAACGCGTCGTCCTTCCAGGTGGGGAAGTTGAAGCCGTTCGGCGGGAACCGGTCGCCCGCGAAGTAGCGCGCCATGACGGCCGGGTCCGACGAGGGCGACGAGACGTTGAGCGCCATCGCGCCCTGGAGGGTCGGCGCGTCGGGGAGCGCGCGGCCGGCATTCAGCAGCACCTGCCACTCGACCACGTTGAAGGTCAGGTCGACGTTGCAGGCCTGCTTCAGGTTCTCCTGCAGGTACTCGTTCATCGGCATCGGCAGCATCTGCCCCGAGCCGGAGGAGGAGATCATCACCTTGAGGCTCAGCGGCTTCTTGTCGGTGTAGCCGGCCTCGGCCAGCAGCGCCTTCCCCTTCGCGGCGTCGAAGGTGTAGCGGTTCTTCGGGCTGCCGAAATTCGGGTCCCGGTCGTTCAGCCACCCGCTCGCGGGCTCGGCGGTGCCGTTGAGGAGCTCCACGATCCCGGCCCGGTCGATGCAGTAGTTCAGGCCCTGCCGGACGCGGACGTCCTTCAGCGGGCTGTCCTTGGCACCCATGTTGAAGAAATAGGGCCAGACATGCGGGTACGAGCCCGTGGTGATGGTGAAGCCCGCCTGCTTCATCGACGGGATCGCGTCGGGCGCCGGCACCTCGATCCAGTCGACCTGGCCGGCCCGCAGGGCGGCGACGCGGGCATTCGCCTCCGGGATCGGCAGCAGCCGGACCTTGTCGACCTTGGCCATCCGGTTCGGGTCCCAGTAGCCGTCGAACTTGGCGAGATCGACCGCCTCCCGCGGGGCGACGCGGGTGATCCTGAACGGGCCGGTGCCGGCCGCCGGCAGGGCCGCGACCTTGCTCCAGTCGCGCCCGGCCTTCTCGAAGGAGGCGGGCGAGGTGAAGAGCAGGTAGACCACCATGTAGGGGAAGTACGAGGCGACCTGGGTGGTGGTGATCTGCACGGTCGAATCGTCGACCTTCCTGTAGCTCCCGACCAGCGGCGCCCGCGCCCGGGAGATGCCCGCGCCCTGCGGCTCGAATTGCGGGCTGTCGTTCTTGAAGTAGCGGTCGAGGTTCCAGATCACCGCGTCGGCGTTGAACGGCGTCCCGTCGTGGAACTTCACGCCCTGGCGCAGGTGGAAGGTCCAGACCGTCTTGTCGTTCGGGTCCTGCTCCCAGCGCTCAGCCAGCGCCGGGACGATGCCGGCGAGCGTGGTGGTGCTCTTGAGGTCCCACTGCACCAGCCCCTCGAAGATCGGGTAGCCGAGGAAGCGCATCCCCTCGAAGCCGTTGTTGGGCATGCCCGTCGTGGTGGGGATGTCGCTCGCCGTCATGGCGATGCGCAGGACGCTCTCGGCGCTGGCCGATCCCGTCAGGGCCACGGTACCCGCCAGGGCGGCGGCAATCAGGCGGCGAGATGTCATCCGGATCCCAATCGTCGAAGTTGCGGCGCGCCGGGCGCAATTCCCGCGCCACGCTCAGGCTTAGGCCCTGCGTCCGGCGAACAGAAGATGCCGGACGTCGCCCCTTGCGCGTGGCGCCCGCTGCGCCACGATAATAAAAAATGCGAGTCGCCAGCCCGGACGGCCGGCCCCCGAAGGAGACGCCCGTGACCGACGAGACGCCGCGCGCCATGAACGGGGCCGAGAGCTTGGTCCGGACCCTCGTGGAGGGCGGGGTCGAGGTCTGCTTCACCAATCCCGGCACCTCCGAGATGCACTTCGTCGCCGCCCTCGACCGGGTCGAGGGCATGCGCTGCGTCCTGTTCCTGTTCGAGGGCGGGGCGACCGGCGCCGCCGACGGGTACGCCCGCATGGCCGACAAGCCGGCCTCGACCCTGCTCCATCTCGGGCCCGGCCTCGCCAACGGGCTGGCCAACCTCCACAACGCCAAGAAGGCGCGCACCCCCGTCGTCAACATCGTCGGTGAGCACGCCACCTACCACCGCGAGTACAACGCGCCGCTCACCTCGGACATCGAGGGGCTGGCCCATCCGATGTCCTCCTGGGTGCGGACCGGCATGAGCGCGACCGAGATCGGCTCCGACGGCGCCGCCGCCATCGCGGCCGCCCGGACCGCCCCGGGACAGGTCGCGACCCTGATCCTTCCGGCCAACACCGCCTGGGATCCCGGCGACGGCCCCGCGCCGGTGCCGCCGATCCCCGAGCGGGCGCGGGCCGGCGACGACGCAATCGCGGCGGCCGTGAAGGCTCTCCAGAGCGGCGAGCCGGTGCTCCTGCATCTCGGCGACCGGGCCGTGCGGGGCGAGGGCCGGGTCATCGCGGACCGGATCGCCCGCAAGACCGGCGCCCGGCTGATGGCGATGACCTCCAACGCCCGGATCGATCGCGGCGCCGGCGCCGTGCCGATCGAGCGCCTCCCCTACCCGATCGACCAGGGCATCGACGCCCTGAAGGGCTTCCGCCACATCATCCTGATCGGCGCGACGCCGCCGGTGGGCTTCTTCGCCTATCCGGGCAAGCCGAGCCTGCTGGCGCCGGAGGGCAGCACCACGATCACGCTGGCCACGCCCGAGGAGGACCAGATCGACGCCCTCGAGCGGCTCGCCGAGGCCGTCGCGGCCCCGCCCGCCGAGCCGGTCGCCGTCGGGCCGCGGCCGAAGCTCCCGACCTCCGGTCCCCTCGACCAGGACACGATCGGGCAGGTGCTCGGCGCGCTGATCCCCGAGGGCGCGGTGATCTGCGACGAGTCGATCACCACGGGCCGCAACTTCTTCGCCCTGACCCGGGACGCCGCGCCCCACACCTGGCTCCAGCTAAGCGGCGGCTCGATCGGGCTGGGCATCCCGATGGCGACCGGCGCGGCCGTGGCCTGCCCCGACCGCAAGGTCATTAACCTGCAGGCCGACGGCAGCGGGCTCTACACGGTGCAGGCGCTCTGGACCCAGGCCCGCGAGCACCTCGACGTGGTGACGCTCGTCTGGTCGAACCGGTCCTACGCGATCCTGCGGGCCGAACTCACCAATGTCGGCGCGCTCAATCCCGGTCCGAAGGCGCTGGGCATGCTCAGCCTCGACGATCCGGCCATCGACTGGGTGAGCCTCGCCCGCGGCTTCGGCGTCGCGGGGCGGCGGGTCGAGACCCTGCCGGACTTCATCGAGGCGTTCCAGAACGCGCTGGCCAGCAAGGGGCCGCATCTCATCGAAGTGGCTCTGTGAGCGGGACGGCCTACGCCCTCCCCGGCCTCGACGGGCCGGCGGAGATCCGCGTCGACCGCTGGGGGCTGGCGCATATCCGCGCCGGCACCGCGCTCGACGCCTTCCGCGCGCAGGGGTTCAACGCGGCGCGGGACCGGCTCTGGCAGCTCGACCTCTGGCGCAAGCGCGGCCTCGGCCTGCTGGCGGCGGATTTCGGACCCGGCTACCTCGCCCAGGACCGGGCCGCCCGGCTGTTCCTCTACCGCGGCGACATGGCGGCCGAGTGGGCGGCCTACGGGCCGCAGGACACGCGGGCGATCGTCACCGCCTTCGTGGCGGGGATCAACGCCTACGTCGCCCTCACCGAGGCGCGGCCCGACCTGCGCCCGCCGGAATTCGCCGTGACGGACACGCGCCCGGCCCCGTGGCAGCCGGAGGACGTGGTGCGCATCCGCAGCCACGCGCTGATCCGCAACGTCCTCTCCGAGGTCGCCCGCGCCCGGGTGCTCGCCCGGGCTCGGAGCCCGGCGGACGGGCTCGCCGTCGACGACCTGCGCAAGCGGATCAGCCCGCCCCACGAGCCGGTCATCCCGGACGGGCTCGACGCCGCCGACTGGCCCGACGACCTCCTCGACGCCTTCAGGCTGGCCACGGCGACGGTGGGGTTCGACCCGGACCGGACGGCGGCGACGCGCGCCGAGGCCTGGGACTGGTCCAAGGTCGACGCGCACGGAACCGTCACGCGCGGTCCCCGCGCCGCGCCGAAGGAGCCGGCCGAGGGCTCGAACAACTGGGCGGTGGCGCCGTCCCGCACCGCCACCGGGCGGCCGATCCTTGCGAGCGACCCGCACCGGGTCTACCTGCAGCCCTCGCTGCGCTACGCCGTCCACCTCACCGCGCCGGGCCTCGACGTGATCGGCGCCGGTGAGCCGGCCCTGCCCGGCATCTCCATCGGCCATAACGGCCGGGCCGCCTTCAGCCTCACCATCGCGCCGATCGATCAGGAGGACCTGTTCGTCTGCGAGACCGACCCGGCCGATCCCGACCGCTACCGCTCCGGCGACGGCTGGGAACGGATCGCGCGCGTCGCCGAGCGGATCCCGGTGCGCGGCGGCCCGGACGAGACCGTGATCCTCGGCTTCACCCGGCACGGGCCGGTGCTCCGCGAGGAGAGGGGCCGCGCCTTCGCGCTTCGGACCGTCTGGTCGGAGCCCGGCGCTGCCGCCTATCTCGGCAGCCTCGCCTATCTCGGCGCCACGACGCCCGAGGCCTTCGGCGAGGCCCTGCGCCACTGGTCCGCACCCTCGGTGAACCAGCTCTACGCCGACACGGCGGGGCGGATCGCGTGGTTCATGGCCGGCAAGGCGCCGGTGCGGCCCGGCCACGACGGGTTGCTGCCGGTGCCGGGCGACGGCCGCTACGACTGGGCCGGCTTCCACGATCCCGCCGCCCTGCCCCGAAGCGTCGATCCGGAAGCGGGCTGGCTCGCCACCGCCAACGAGATGAACCTGCCGCCGGACTATCCCGCGGAGGACTGGAGGGTCGGGTTCGAGTGGGCCGAGCCCTGGCGCGCCCGCCGCATCCGGGCGGTCCTCGGCGGGCAGGACCGGCACAGCCTCGCGGACTCGCGGGCGCTCCAGGGCGACGTGGTCTCCGAGCCGGCCCGGCGGCTGGCCGACCTGATGCGCGCCCTGCCGGCGGCGGGCGATCCCGACGCCGCCGCGGCCCAGGCCCTGCTGGCCGCGTTCGACGGCGCGCTGCACCACGGCTCCGCGGCGGCCGCCCTCATCGAGGTGGTCTGGGTGCGGCACCTCCGCCCGGCCCTGGTCGCGGCGCTCGTGCCCGATGCCGGGACACGCCGCCTCCTCCCGCCCGGCGACACGCAGAGCCTGATCGAGCGGCTGGAGACCGGTCTCGACCCGGCGACCCGCGCGTCCCTGCTCACCGACGCCCTCGGCGCCGGCCTTCGCACCTGCCGGGAGCGGATGGGCGCCGACCCCGCGGGCTGGTCCTGGGGCCGCCTGCACCACGCGCTGTTCGCGCACCCGCTGACGGCCCTGGCGCCCGGATCCGGCTGGGACGTCGGCCCGCTGCCCGTGGGTGGCGCCGCGGCATCGGTCATGCACGCGGCGTACCGGACCGACACGTTCCGGCTCACCCATGGCGCCTCGTTCCGCATGGTCGTGGACGTGGGCGACTGGGACCGCTCGGTCTTCATCAACGTGCCGGGCCAGTCGGGGGACCCGGGCAGTCCGCACTACGCCGACCTGGCCCCGGTCTGGGGGCGCCAGGACTACGTGCCGATGCTCTACGGCCGCGCGGCCGTGGACGCGGCGACCGAGACGGTCATCACGCTGACCCCGAGCCCCGCCTGACCCGGCGGCCGGGACGGATTGGGACAGGACCTTGAAGATCTTCATCGCCGGCCTCGCCACCGAGACCAACACCTTCGCGCCGCTGCCCACCGGACGGTCGGCGTTCCACGCCGACTACGCCCGCCGGGACGGCAGCCTGAACCCGCCGAGCCTCAGCAATATCGGCCTCAAGGCCTGGCGCGCGCTGGCCGAGGCGGACGGGCACACCGTCGTCGAGAGCCTCTCGACCTTCGCGCAGCCCGGCGGGATCACCCTGCGGGCCGTCTACGAGGAGCTGCGCGACGCCCTGCTGGAGGACCTGGAGGCCGCGATGCCGGTCGACGCGGTGCTGCTGTTCATGCACGGGGCCATGGTGGCCGAGGGGTACGACGACTGCGAGGGCGACACCCTGGAGCGGGTCCGCGCCATCGTGGGACCGGACGCCACGATCGGCGTCGAGCTCGACCTCCACTGCCACCTCACCGAGACGATGCGGGCCAGCGCAGACGTCATCGTGATCTACAAGGAATACCCCCACACCGACATCGTCGACCGCGCCCGCGACCTGTACCCCCTGGTCGTCCGGACCGTGGCGAAGGACATCCGGCCGGTGATGGCCTACGCCGACTGCCGGATCGTCAACATGTGGCGCACCAGCCGCGAGCCGGTCGCGGGCTTCGTTCGCCGCATGGAGGCGCTGGAGGGGCGCGACGGCATCCTGTCGGTCTCCTTCGGGCACGGCTTTCCCTGGGGCGACGTGGCCGATGTCGGCGCCAAGATGCTGGTCGTGGCCGACGGCGATGCCGGCAAGGCGCAGGCGCTGGCCGACGAGCTGGCCGGGGCCGTCTGGGCGATGCGGGAGGAGGCGGCGAGCCACTGCGACACGATCGACGCGGCCATCGACCGGGCGCTCGCCTCCGGCGACCCGCGCCCGATGGTGCTCGCCGACTTCGCCGACAATGCCGGCGCGGGCGCACCCTCCGACAACACCGCGATCCTCGCCCGCCTCGCCGAGCGGGGCATCGCGGACGTGGCGCTCGGCCTGATCTGGGATCCCGGCGCGGTCGGCATCTGCCACGAGGCCGGCCTCGGGGCGACCTTCACCCTCCGGATCGGCGGCAAGTGCGGCGTGACCTCCGGGAACCCGGTGGACCTGCGCGTCACGGTCCGCGGCCTGTCGGACGACCACAGCCAGACCGGCCTCAGCGGCGGCCGGGCCCAACTCGGCCCCGCGGCCTGGGTGGAGGCGGACGGGATCCACGTGGTGCTGACCCACAAGCGCCAGCAGGCCTTCGCGCCCGACGCGTTCACGGGCCTCGGCCTGAGCCTCGACGACAAGCGGATCGTCGTGGTGAAGTCGATGCAGCACTTCTACGCCGCCTTCGCGCCGATCGCGAGCGAGGTCCGCTACGTCGCGGCGCCCGGCGCCGTCCCGCCGGATTACGGCGCGATCCCCTACACCAAGCGGTCCGGCCTCTACTGGCCGCGTGTCGCCGATCCGTTCGCCGAGGAGAACGCCCGATGATCCCGGACCTGTCCTTCGACGCGCGCGAGATCCTCGCGACCCTGCAGCCCTGGGTGCTGTGCGAGAGCCCCACCCACGACGCGGCGGCGGTCAATCGCATGATGGGCGTCGCCGCCCGCGACCTCGCGCTTCTCGGGGCGACCGTCGAGACGATCCCGGGCCGCATGGGCCTGAGCGACTGCGTCCGCGCCCGGTTGCCGCACCGGGACCGCGACGCGCCCGGCATCCTGGTGCTCGGCCACCTCGACACGGTGCATCCGGTCGGCACCCTCGGGAGCCTGCCGTGGCGGATCGAGGGCGACCGCGCCTACGGTCCCGGCATCCTCGACATGAAGGGCGGCAACGTCATCGCGCTCGCGGCGATCCGCGCCCTGGCGGCGGCCGGGATCGAGACGCCGCTGCCGGTGACCGTCCTGTTCACCGGCGACGAGGAGATCGGCAGCCCCTCCACCCGCGACCTGATCGAGGCGGAGGCCGCCCGCCACGCCGTCGTGCTGGTGCCCGAACCCGGCCAGCCCGAGAACGGGGTCGTCACCGGCCGCTACGCCATCGCCCGCTTCGACCTCGAGGCCCTGGGCCGCCCGAGCCACGCCGGCGCCTCGCCCCACGAGGGGCGCTCGGCGATCCGCGCGATGGCGCGGAAGATCCTCGCCATCGACGCGCTGTCGGATGCCGACTGCACCGTCTCGACCGGGATCGTCTCGGGCGGGCAGTGGGTGAACTGCGTCCCGACCGTCTGCCGCGGGCAGGCGCTCAGCATGGCCAAGCGGCAGGCCGACCTCGACCGCGGCGTCGAGCGGATGCTGGCCCTGTCGGGCGAAGAGGACGGCGTCCGCTTCACCGTGACCCGCGGCGTGACCCGGCCGGTCTGGGAGCCGGATGCCGGCTGCATGGCGCTCTACGAGCAGGCGCGTGCGCTGAGCGAGGCGCTCGGCCAGCCCCTGCCCCATCGCAGCGCCGGCGGCGGCTCGGACGGCAACTTCACCGGCGCCAACGGCATCCCGACCCTCGACGGGCTCGGACCGCTGGGCCAGGGCTACCACACCCTGGAGGAACACGTGCTGATCGAGACCCTGCCGCAGCGGGCCCGGCTCTTCGCGGCCCTGCTCGCCAACCTCGGCGCCGCCGGCCGGCCCTGAGGCCGGCCGCGCCCCGATCAGGCGCGACCCCGGCCGAGGGCCGCGACCGCCAGTGCGCCCAGCAGGCCCCCGGCCGTGCCGCCGCCGAAGAAGCCCGCCAGGGCGAGGAGCGGTCCCGACGACGCGGTCAGGAGACAGAGCAGGGTGCTCCCGAGGCACCCGCCGGTGGCGATCATCGACATGCCGCGCCTTATGCAACCAATGGTTGTAAAAGCGGGGCGGCGACGGTTCGGTTCCGGCGGACGCGGTTGCGCCTCAGGCCGGGTCGACCGGCATCTCCGGCACGCCGCCGGCCTCGATCGCCGCGCCGGCCGCGAGGCAGAGGTCTTCCCGGTAGCGGGCAGCGACCAGCTGCACGCCGACGGGTGTCCGCCCGACGAGGCCGGTCGTCACCGTGAGCGCCGGGACGCCGATCGGCGCCAGCCCGACCTGCAGCAGGTTCGCCTCGAAGGCCCGGGCAATCCCGGCATCGCCGGTGCGGTCGAGGCCGTCCGGGAAGGGCAACTCCCCCGAGACCGGGACCAGCAGCACGGGGTTCTCGGCCAGGAACAGCGCCCAGTCCCGCGCCAGCGTCGCGCGCCGGGTCAGCGCCCGGGCGATGGCGTCGGGCGCCATCGCCTCGGCCCGCGGCCGGAAGCTCTCCAGGAGGCCGATCGCCGCCGGATCCCCTTCCCGCTCGGCCGCGGCCCGGACCGCCGCGTAGCCGTCGCCGAGCCAGAGCTGGAGCTGCAGCTCGCTCGCCTCCCGGATCGGAGGGGTGTCGGCGATCTCCGTGACCGCCCACCCGGCCTCGCTCAGGCGCCGCGCGGCCTCGCGCAGGGCGGCCTCGACCTCCGGTGCGGTGGCGAGCCCCCCGGGCCGCACGCAGAGCGCGACCTCGCGCGCGACGGGCGGTCCCTCGAGCGGTGCCGGCACCCACCACGGGTCGCGCGGGTCGGGCGCCGCCATGACCTCGAGGCCGAGGCGCACGTCGGCGATGCTGCGGGCGAGCGGGCCGGAGACCGCCATCAGCTGGGGACCGATGCCGCGCTCGGGCGAGGACGCGTTCCAGGCCGGGATCCGGCCCAGGCTCGGGCGCAGCCCGTGCACCCCGCAGGCATAGGCCGGGTAGCGCACCGAGCCGGCGATGTCGGTGCCGTGCGCGATGGCGCCGATCCCGGCCGCCACCGCGGCGCCGGCGCCCCCGGAGGAGCCGCCGGGCGTCAGCGCCGGGTCGCGGGGATTCTTGGTGTCGCCGTGGAGCTGGTTCGTGGTGAACCAGCGCAGCGAGAAGGCCGGGGTGTTGGTCCGCCCGAGCAGCACGGCGCCGGCCCGGCGCAGGTTGGCGACGACGGGATTGTCGTCCGTCGCCACGAGATCGCGCTGGAGGCGCAGGCCGTTCGTCGTCGCGAAGCCGCGCTGGTCGGCGTTGACCTTGACGGTGACCGGCACGCCCGCCAGCGGACCGGGGGCCTCGCCGCGCGCGCGGGCGGCGTCCACCGCGTCCGCCTGCGCTAGCACGTCCTCGGGCCGGTGCTCGACCACGGCATTGATCCGCCCGTTGACCGCGTCGAGCCGGTCGAGGGCGTCCCGCGCCACCTCCCGGGCCGAGACCTGGCCGGAGCGGATCAGGGCCGCGAGGTCGGTCGCCGTCAGACGCCAGAGCTGCATGGGGTGTCCTTTCGCGCCCGGACGGGCGGGATCCATCCTACGATTCGCGCCGCCCGGGCGGCTCCCGGCCGACCCGCGCAGCATATTCAAAATGCAAGACGGCGGCCGCTTTTTTGCGCACCCGCGGATCGCGTGGCCGGCCAAGGCTTTGCCGCATTGCAGCAGAAGGACCTAAGCATTTCGACGTATACGACCCTTGCCACCTTTGGAACGACTGATAACCTCGCCCTCGTTCGCGCGTTCGACCGGCCAATCCAGCGAGAAGGGACGATTTCCTCAGACGAAAGCAGGCAACCTCCAGCATAAGGCAGGCTCCCATGGCAGAGGTGATTCGCGTCAGGCCGACTCACGACGGCACCTATACCGTGTATCGCGGGACACTCGCGTTGATATGCGGTCTCACCCGCCTCCAGGCCGAGCGCTACGAAGCAAGTCTCAGCCGACAGCAGCGCGCCGACCTCGCGGTCGCCGGCATCTGAACCGCATCGTTGCCGATCATTGGGCCGGCGCCGCCATCACGACGGCCGTGCCGGCTCACGCCCTCAGGCTCCGCCCGGCGCGCCGAGGTCGAGCGTGCCGAGATCGCCCACGGTGCCCGACGCGTCGAGGCCCCGCCGACGGGCCGTGACCGAGAACCCCTGGTCCGCCCGGCCGATCTCGAACAGCAGGTAGGAGGCCCGGCGCGACGCGATCGCGCCGTGACCGTCCGCGCGCGCCGAGGCGGAGGGAGCTCCGATGACTGGGACGGTCCGCCCGTCCGGCCCCGCGATCCGGGCGGTGCTGGTGACGTGATTGTGACCGTGCAGGATCAGGTCCGCGCCGGCCCGCCCGATCATCGCGGTGAACGCCGCCGCGTCCTTGAGCTCGCGCCCCGGTGAGGCGCCGCCGGGCTGCGGCGGATGGTGGATCATCACCACACGGAACGGCCGACCGGGCTCGGTGGCCAGGGCGCGGAGCAGGGTCTCGGCCGCGGCGAGCTGCGACGCGCCGAGGCGGCCGGTCGCCACGAAGGGCTTCGTCGGGATCGCGCTGGACAGGCCGACCAGGGCCAGCGGGCCGCGGCGCCGCAGGTACGGGAAGTGGCCCCAGGAGCCCGAATCGTCCCCCGTGTAGCGGCCGCAGGCGGCGAGCAGGCCTTCCAGGGAGCCGCGGACATAGGCGTCGTGGTTGCCCGGCACGAAGCTCACCGCTTCGGGGGATCCGAGGGCTTCCAGGAAGGTGCGGGCGGTCTCCCACTCGCTGGGCAGGCCGATGTTGCACAGGTCGCCCGTGCAGGCGACGTGCGCGGCCTCCTGCGCCTTCAGGTCGGTGACCAGGGCCTCCAGCACGGTCATGTCGTGGCTGCGCGAGCGCCCCCGCCGCCAGTTGGCGTAGCCGGTGGCGCGCTTGCCGAGGAGCTGGCGGAGGCGCACCGGCCCGAGGGGCCCGACATGCGGATCGCTGAGATGGGCGAGGCGGAAGGTCAACGCCGGTGGTCACCCTCGACACGGGGAAAGGCGCCCCGCATCGCGGGCGCGGCGCGTCCCGTCAAGCGCTTCCGATCAGCATCCCGACCACCAGCACCAGCGCGCCGCCGAGCATGACCTGCAGGGCCGCGCGCCAGAACGGCGTCGCCATGAAGCGCGTGCGGATCGCCGCGATGACCGCGAGCTCCACGATCACCACCAGAACCGCGAGGCTCGTGGCCAGGACGAACGGGTTCGGCCAGCCGGCCGGGAGCGTGTCGGGGATCGCGTAGGGCAGCGTGTGGCCGAGGCCGCCCAGCGTGGTCATCGCCCCGCAGACCAGGCCGCGCAGCCACGGATCGCCGCGGCCGGTGACGGCGCCGTCGTCCGACAGGGCCTCGGTGAACCCCATGCTGATGCCGGCCCCGACCGAGGCCGCGAGCCCCACCAGGAAGGTCGCACCGTTGTGACCGGTGGCGAAGGCCGCCGCGAAGATCGGCGCGAGGGTCGAGACCGAGCCGTCGATCAGGCCGGCGAGGCCGGGCTGCACGTAGCGCAGCACGAAGGCGCGGCGCGCCTCGGCGTGCAGGTCGGCGGCGCTGTCGAGGCCGGCGGCCATGCGAATCTCCTTCTTTGGATCCATTCCAATTTATAGTCTGGAATTGATCTAAACAAGGCCCGCTGCCGTGTTTTCGCCGCGCCGCGGGAGCATCCGCGGCGTCGGAACGCCCGCCGATCCCGGCGGCCTAACCGTGTGGTTGTGGACGAGGCCGATTGTCTCGTCTCCGGAGCGGGAGCTAGACCATGCGCGGTCGAATTCGATCCGGACCTGATCGGGCGGCGGCACGCCGGCCCGCCCCAAGCGTGACATGAGCCTCGGTAAGCGTCTCCTCCGCCAGCCCCCCGTGCAACGCCTCCTCGGCCGTCTCGCGGCGACCTATCTGCGGCTCGTGCGCCTCACCAACCGCTTCGAGATCCACGCGGGTGAGGCGTCCGCGGGCGCGGCGGACGGGTGGATCGACGCGCGCACGCCGCTGATCCTCGGCATGTGGCACGGCCAGCACATCATGATGCCGCTCCTGCGCCGGCCGGGCGACCGCGTGGCGACGATCATCTCGCGGAACCCGGACGGGAACATCAACACCATCGCGCTGGAGCGCTTCGGCGTCCGCGTGATGCGCGCCTCCGGCGCCCGCGGCCGCGGCCGCGCCACCGATCAGCGCGCCAAGGGCGGCGCGGAGGGCTTGCGGGCGATGCTGCGGGCGCTGAAGGCCGGCGAATCCGTGGCCTTCAGCGCCGACGTGCCGAAGGTCTCCCGCCGATGCGATGCCGGGATTCTCACCCTCGCGCGCTTCTCCGGCCGGCCGATCGTCCCGGCGGCCGTGGTGACGAGCCGGCACCTGCGCTTCAGTTCGTGGGACCGGGCCTGCCTCGGGCTGCCCTTCGGCCGCGGCGCGATCGTGCTGGGCGACCCGATCTACGTCCCGCGGGACTGCGAGGGCGAAGCGTTCGAGACGCTCCGACGCTTCGTCGAGGCCGAGATGAACCGGGTCCATGCCCGTGCCTACACCCTCGTCGGGCGCTCTGACCGGGCGGCGCTCTACCGCGACCAGGTCCCTGAGATCGGCCAGGCGCCGGTGGGAGACCTCGCGTGAGGCGCCCCTCCGTGACCCTGCCACTGCAGGCCTACCGGGCCGGCCTGCGCATCGGCGAGCCGGCGCTGACGGGCCTGCTCGCGTGGCGCGCGCAGCGCGGCAAGGAGGATCCGCGCCGGCTCCCGGAGCGGCGGGGCCTGCCGGGCCGGGCCCGGCCGGTCGGGCCGCTTGCCTGGATGCACGGCGCCAGCGTCGGCGAAGCCCTGTCGCTGATCGGGCTCGTCGAGGGCATGATCGCCCGCGGCTTCTCGGTCCTCGTCACCACCGGCACGCGCGCGGCCGCCGAGCTGGTCGGCGTCCGGCTGCCCCCGGGCGCGGTGCATCAGTACATGCCCCTGGACGCGCCGCGCTGGGTCGGACGGTTCCTCGACCACTGGCAGCCGGACCTCGCGGTGATCGCCGAGTCGGAGATCTGGCCGAACACGATCCTGGCGCTCGACGAGCGCGAGATCCCGCTGATCCTGGTCAACGGGCGCATGTCGGAGCGCTCGTTCCGGGGCTGGGAGCGCTGCCCGCGCACCGCGAAGGCGCTCTTGGCGCGCATCGCGATCTGCCTCACGCAGACCCAGGAGGACGGCGAGCGCTTCGCCAAGCTCGGCGCGCCGCGGGTGAGCATCGCCGGCAACCTGAAATTCGACGCCTCGGTGCCGCCGGCCAACGCGCAGCAGCTCGCCTATCTGGGATCCATGGTGGCCGGCCGGCCGGTCTGGGTCGCGGCGAGCACGCATTCCGGCGAGGAGGCCATGGTCGCCTACGCGCACGCGATGCTCAAGGCGCAGTTTCCCCAGCTCCTGACGATCATCGCCCCGCGCCACCCGGCCCGGGGGGGCGAGGCCGTCGCCTGCGCGAACGCCGTCGGCCTGCGCAGCGCGCTGCGGTCCACCGGCGGGCGGCCCCATCCCTCGATCGAGGTCTACGTCGCCGACACGATCGGCGAGCTGGGCTTGTTCTACCGCCTCTGCCCCCTGGTGTTCCTCGGCGGCTCCTTGGTTCCGCGGGGTGGCCAGAACCCGATCGAGCCACTGCGGCTCGACTCGGCGGTGCTTCACGGGCCGCACACCGAGAATTTCGGCGTCATCTACCAAGCCCTCGACCGCGCCGGCGGCGCCATGCCGGTGCGCGACGGCGTCGAGTTGGCGGCGGTCGCCGCCGAGCTCCTCGGTGACCGGGAGCGCCTCGCCGACATGGCCCGCGCCGGGCAGCGCGCCCTGGAGCCGTTCGAGGGGGCGGTGGCGCGCACGCTCGCGGTCCTCGATCCGTTCGTGGCGCAGATGAAGCTCCAGCGCCTCGATCGCGGCAGCCCCGCGCGCCCGCTCGCGCGGGCCTGATGCGACCGCCGGCCTTCTGGGCCGCGGGGCCGGATCATCCGGCCGCGCGCGCGCTGGCGCCGGTCGGCGCGGCGTACGGGGCGCTCGTGGCGCGGCGGATGGACCGCCCCGGCGCGCGGGCCGGCTGCCCGGTCCTGTGCCTGGGCAACTTCACCCTCGGCGGTGCCGGCAAGACGCCGGCCGCCCTGGCGGTCGCGGGCCTCGTCGCCGAACTCGGCGCCGCGCCGGCCTTCCTGTCGCGCGGCTACGGCGGCCGGCTCGCGGGTCCGGTGCGGGTCGATCCCGCGCACCACGCCGCCGCCGATGTCGGCGACGAGCCGCTGCTCCTCGCCCGCATCGCGCCCGCGATCGTCGCCCGCGACCGCCCGGCCGGGGCCGCCCTGTGCCGGAGCCTCGGCGCCGACGTCGTCGTGATGGATGACGGCCTCCAGAATCCGAGCCTCGCCAAGGACCTCAGCCTCGCGGTGGTCGACGGACCCGCCGGCCTCGGCAACGGCCTGCCGTTCCCGGCGGGGCCGCTGCGCGCGCCGCTCGCCCGGCAGTGGCCGCATGTCGGCGGCCTGATCGTGATCGGCGACGGGGCCGGGGGCGAGGCGGTCGCCCGGGCGGCCGCGCGGCGCGACCTGCCCGTCCACCGGGCGCGCCTCGTCCCGGAGACGGACGACCTGGCCGGCCGCCGCTGCCTCGCCTTCGCGGGGATCGGCCGCCCGGAGAAGTTCTTCGCGACCCTGGCCGAGGCGGGGGCGGTGATCGTCGGGACGCGCCCCTACCCCGACCATCATCCCTACCGGGCGCGCGAGCTGGCGGCGCTTTCCGAGGCGGCCCGGCGCCTCGACGCCGCGCTCGTCACCACCGAGAAAGACGCGGTGCGCCTGCCGCCGGCCTTCGCGGCAGGCGTGCGGGTGCTGCGCGTGCGCCTCGCGCTCGACGACGTGGCCGCCCTGCGCGGGCAGATCCGCGGCGCGCTCGGCGCGCCGTGACCGTCAGGGGCGGCCGGTTTCCTTGAGCCGGCTGAGGATCGCCTCGGGGGAGACGTAGGCCTCCTGGCGGGCGGCGCTCCAGTAGCGCAGGGCGTCCAGCGGGATCGGCTCGCCGGTCACCGCGCAGCGCACGAAGCTGCCGGGCTTGACCACCCGCATGGTGCCGTCGCCGTACTCGACGACCGCCTCGCCGTTGTTCGCGCGCTCGTAACGACCCAGCACGTCCGCCTCCTGCTCGATGGTGCCTTCTACACGATCCGCGCGCGCCGCGATGCCCGCGGGGCTCAGGTCAGCATCGACGGGGTCTCATCCCGCGCCAGCATGGTCCGGGCCGCGGCCGCGTCGACATGCATCCGCTCGACCAGCGCCTCGGCGCTGGCGAACCGCTCCTCGCCGCGAATGTACCCGACGAACTCCACGGCGATGTCCTGCCCGTAGAGATCGCCGGAGAAGTCGAACAGGTAGGTCTCCAGCAACGGTGCGCCGTCGTCGAAGGTCGGGCGGCGGCCGTAGCTCGCCACGCCGTCGCGGAACGCGCCCGAGGCCAGGCGGACCCGCACCGCGTAGATGCCGTGCGCGAGCCCGCAATCGGGCAGCATCACGTTTGCGGTGGGGAAACCCAGCTGGCGGCCGCGCTTGTCGCCGTGGCGGACCGCGCCGAGGACGAACCAGCGGTAGCCGAGCAGCGCGTTGGCGCGGGCGACATCGCCGGCCGCGAGGGCCGCGCGGATCGCGCTGGAGGAGACCGGCTCGGTCTCGCCGCCGAGGGCGACCGGCGCCACGATGTGGCAGCTCATCCCCGCCTCCCGGCAGAGGTCGGCCAGGATCGCGGGCGTGCCCTCGCGGCCGCGGCCGAAGTGGAAATCGTGTCCGACGACCACGCCGGACAGGCCCAGCGACCGCTTCAGGAAATCGAGCACGAAGGCGCGGGCGCCGGTCTCCGCCAGAGCCCCGTCGAAGCGGCGCACGATCAGCCCGTCGAGGCCGAGATGCGCGAACACGATCTCCTTGGCGGCGAGGCCGGTCAGCCGGAACATCGGCGCGTCGGGCGTGAAGTAGGCCCGCGGGTGCGGCTCGAAGGTCAGGATCGCGGCCGGCCGGCCGGCCGCGCGGGCGGCGGCGCGCACGCTGTCGACGAGCATCCGGTGCCCGAGATGGACGCCGTCGAAGTTGCCGATCGCCGCCACGGCCCCGGCCAGGGCCGGCGGGACGGGGGCGTCGGCGCGGCAGATCGTGAAGGGTCGCGCGGCCGTGTCGTCGCCTGTGGCCATCGGTTCGGGTCGAGTGCTCGGAAGGGTCGGATAGGGTCGCCTGACATGTCCGCGAGGGGCCCGACGCGGCCGGACCCTGCCGAAAGGCGCCCGGAGGGTCAAGCGAGGCGACGCCGCGCGGGCGGCCATGCGCCGCCCGCGCCGATTAACGGCTTCGCAATGCGCATGCCCTATTTGAAATGCTGTGCAGCGCAGCTAAATTGCAGCGTTAGCGAAGCGTTAATCTATCCGGGAGCCGCCGCGGCTTCCCGCCGGGCAATACGGAGCAGTTGTTCGATGGCTCTCGACCTGAGCATGCCGATCCTCGTTGTCGACGATTACCAGACGATGGTCCGCATTATTCGCAATCTACTGAAGCAGCTCGGCTTCGAGGAGGTCGACGACGCTTCCGACGGGACCGAGGCGCTCGCACGACTGAAGGGTCGCAAGTACGGGCTCGTCATCTCCGACTGGAACATGGAGCCGATGACCGGCTACGAGCTGCTCCGTCACGTGCGCGCCGACGAAAATCTTCGGACGACGCCGTTCATCATGGTGACGGCCGAATCGAAGACCGAGAACGTGATCGCGGCCAAGAAGGCCGGCGTGAACAACTACATCGTCAAGCCCTTCAACGCGGCCACGCTGAAGTCGAAGATCGAGGCGGTCTGCGGCAGCTGACCGGCCTCCCGTCTTCGACCACCGCGCGTCCGGACGGATCGCTCCCGCGCCGCCGGACGCCGAGACGTGGCGTGGCCGGCGAGGACGGCCACAGATCCGAGGAGGAGAGCATGTCGTCAGCCGCCGCACGGCAGACCGATCTGCGGCTTCGCGAGCCGCAGACCGTGATCTCCGAGCTGATCGAGATCGCGGATTACATCGCCCATCTCCGCGAGGAGATCGGGGCGCTGCGCGCGAACGAGATGAGTCGCGACCGGATCCCCATGGCGCACGAGGAGCTCGGCAGCGTCGTGGAGGCGACCGCCGGCGCCACCAACACGATCATGGAGGCGGCCGAGGCGATGCTCGGCCTGCCCGACGGGCCGGGCTACCGCGACGCGGTCGAGGAGCGCATCAACACGATCTTCGAGGCCTGCGCGTTCCAGGACATCACCGGCCAGCGGATCGCCAAGGTGGTCGAATCGCTGCGCCTGTTCGAGCAGCGCCTCGCCCGCTTCGTCGGCGCCGTGAAGGCCCGCGACGCGGCCTCCATGGATCCCGCCGAGCGTGCCCGGCGGACCCGGGCCGAGGACCTCATGCTGAACGGCCCGCAGGCCGTGGACGCCACGCCCTCCCAGGACGACATCGACGCGCTGTTCGCCTGACGCGATCCGGGCCGGCGCGGGACCGGTTGTCTGAGGAAGGATCGCCGGCGCGACGGTCGACTCGGCGCCGGCCTGCCGGCTAGATCGCCTTCCGGACCCGCCGCGTGCGGGGCGGGCGGAGGCCGCGGCAGAGATGACGGCGCAGTTCTGGTCCGAGCTGACCACCGAAGACTTCACCCAACGGGACATGGGTCGCGCGATCGCCGTCCTGCCGGTGGCCGCCGTCGAGCAGCACGGTCCCCACCTCCCCCTCGCGACCGACACCGTGATCGCCGAGGGCTACCTCGCCCGGGTGCGCGACGGCGTGCCGGCGGATCTCGACGTGCTGCTGCTGCCGGTCCAGCCGGTGGGCAAGTCCGACGAGCACGACGCGTTTCCCGGCACGCTCTCCCTGGAAACCGGGACGGCGCTGGCCGCCTGGACGGGCATCGGCGCGGCCGTCCACCGCGCCGGCTGCCGCAAGCTGGTGATCGTCACGAGCCACGGCGGCAACAGCGCGCTCATCGATCTCGTGGCGGGCGAGCTGCGCGCCCGGTTCGGCATGGTCGCGGTCACGACATCCTGGGCGCGGCTCGGCTATCCCGAGGGTCTGTTCCCGGCGGACGAGATCGCCCACGGCATCCACGCCGGCGGCATCGAGACGGCGCTGATGCTGGCCCTGCGGCCGGACCTCGTCCGGACCGACCGGGTCGCGGATTTCCCGCCGCGCACGCTGTCGATGATCCGCGACTTCACCCACCTGCGCGCCGGCCGCCCCGCCGCCTTCGCGTGGAAGGCCGGCGATCTCCAGGCTTCGGGCGCCATGGGCGACGCGCGGCTCGGCACGGCCGAGGCGGGCCGCGCGGCGCTCGACCACGGCGCCCGGGCCTTCGTCGCCCTGCTGCGCGACGTCGACGCCTTCGAACTCGCGCCGCCGGTGTAACCGCCGCCGCGCCGCCGCCGAAGGAGCCGGTACGCCGGGTCCGAACCGCCGGCGTGCGGGAGTTCCGGCCATGCGCCCTGCCCTCTTGATCGCCGCCGCCCTGCTGTGCGGCAGCCTCTACCCGGCCGACGCGGCGGAGCGCCCCGTCGTCGTCGAGCTGTTCACCTCGCAGAGCTGCTCCTCCTGCCCGCCCGCGGAGGCGCTGATCGGCCGCCTCGCCCACGAGCCGGCGGGGGCGCAGGGCGATGTCCTGCCGCTCGCGTTCCACGTCACCTACTGGAACCATCTCGACTGGCGCGATCGCTACGCCCTGCCGGCCGCCACCGCCCGCCAGGAGGCCTACGCGGCCCGTCTCGGCGGACCCACCTACACGCCGCAGGCGGTGATCGACGGGCAGGTCGGGCTGGTCGGCTCCGACGAGGCCGGCCTGCGCGCCGCGATCGCGCGCGCCCGGCAGGCCGGGCCCGGCATTCCCGTGACGCTGGCCCGCGACGGCGAGCAGGTCGTCGCGCAGATCGGTGCCGGGGCCGGCGGCGCCGCGGGCCGCGTCCTCCTGATCGGGTACGATCCGAGCCACACCACCCGCGTGCTGCGCGGCGAGAATGCCGGGCGCACCATCGAGCAGGCCAACATCGTCCGGTCGGTGCGCGACCTCGGGCGCTGGTCCGGCTCCGCCGCGACCTTCGCGTCGGCGCGTCCCGAGGGCGAGACGGCGGCCCTGCTGCTCCAGTCCGAGGACGGGCGGATCCTGGGCGCCGCGCGCCTCGCCGCGTCTCCCGCAACGTCGCACGCCGCGACGGTCCGGGAGGCCGTGCGATGATCCTCGCCGTCCCGGGCGGGATGCCCGCGCGCGGCTGGGTGCTGGCGTCGGGATCGGACCGTGGGGTAGACACGCCGCGTGCCGGGGGACGGAACGACGGCGGAGCCCGGATGGCGCTCGAACAGGAACTGGCGACCCTGATGGCGGCGGCCCAGGGCGGCGACGCGGCCGCCTATCGCGCGCTGCTGAAGGCCTGTCTGCCCGTGGTCTCGGCGATCGCGCGTGCGCAGGGCGTGCGCGGCGAGGCGGTGGACGACGTCGTGCAGGACGCGCTGATGACCGTCCACCGGGCTCGGGCGAGCTACGATCCGGCCCGGCCCTTCCTGCCCTGGCTGCGCGCCATCACCCAGCGGCGGGCGATCGACCGGCTGCGCCGCGCCGGGCGGCGCCCGCGGGAGGTCAACGACCCGCTGGCCTACGAGGCGGAGGTCGATCCGGGGCCGGCCCCCGGCCACGGGCTGGAGGCGCGGGACCGGGCCGCCGCCCTGGCCAGGGCGGTGGCGGCCCTGCCCGACGGCCAGCGGCAGGCGGTCGAGCACCTGGGCCTGCGCGAGTTGTCGCTCGACGAGACCGCGGCCCTCACCGGCCGCAGCAAGGGTGCCCTCAAGGTGAACCTGCACCGGGCGCTGAAGGCGCTCCGGGCCAGCCTGACGCAGGAGCGGGAGTGATGCCCGGAGAGGGGAGCAACTGGGCCGGCGGCGACCTGTCCCGCCACGAGCGGCTCGTCGAGGAGCTCGCCGGCGGGCTCGAACCCGTGCGGCCGCTGCCGGCCCCGGAGGCACGCGCGGCCCTCTGGCTCGGCGCGACGCTTCTGATCGGCGTGGTCCTCGCCGCCTGGATCGGGACCGGCGGCTTCATGCTGCGCATGCACGTGCCGGATCTGGCCTTCGCGGCTTTGGGCGCGGTGCTGACGGCGATCACGGCCGCCTACGCGGCCTTCGCCACCAGCGTGCCTGGACGGTCCGGCCGCTGGGCGCTGCTGCCGCTGCCGCCCCTCGCCCTCTGGGTCGGGGCGAGCGGCCTGGGCTGCCTGCGCGACTGGATCGCGCCGGGGGCCGACCTGCCCGGCGAGCACGCGATCACGGGCTGCTTCAGCTTCCTGATCTGCGTCTCGGTGCCGCTGTCCCTGCTGATCGTCGTGATGCTGCGGCGCGCCTGCCCGCTGCGGCCGAACCTCACGGCCGCCCTCGGGGGGCTGGCGGTGGCGGCGGCGGCGGCGGCGCTGCTGATGCCGGTCCACCCGCACGACGCCACCGCCACGGACCTGCTGTTCCACGCGGCGGCGGTCGCCATCGTGATCGCGGCGAACGGATTGGCCGGAGGCCGGCTGCTCGGCCGACACGCCGGGGCCGGCTAAGGCGTACCGACCGAGGCTCGCGAACTCGGCCGATCGCTCGAGGGGACGTCCGGTGCGGTCGCTTCACACCGCGCCGGGATCGAGGCCCGGCCAAGCCACGATCCGGTCCGGCAACTCGTCCTCCGAGAACTCCTCCTCGTTGCCGGCGAGCCGGCCGCGGACCGAGATGCCCGCCTCGTGCACGCTCGCGGCCCGGCCGGAGACCAGGGGGTGCCACGGGTATAGCGGCTGCCCGTCGCGCACGAGCCGGTACGCGCAGGTCGGCGGCAGCCAGGCGATCGACCGCACCGCCTCCGGCGTCAGGCGCACGCAGTCGGGCACCCGCTTCTGCCGCCGCGCGTAGTCGCGGCACCGGCAGGTGAGGCCGTCGAGCAGGGTGCACCCGATATCGGTGTGGTGGACCTCGCCAGTATCCTCGTCCTCGAGCTTCATCAGGCAGCACCGGCCGCAGCCGTCGCACAGGCTCTCCCACTCGGACGGGGTCATGGCTTCGAGCGTCTTGGTCCGCCAGAACGGCTCGACCGCCCCGCGGCGCGGCGCCTCGGGCTTGGGCATCGGGAAAGTCTCTCGGATGGGAAGCCGCCTCTCTGCCCGAGGCGCGGCACCGCTGCAAGCGTGGCAGCCGAGTGTCGCCGACGGCCGCCCCGCGATTGCCATGCGACCGGATCGCCCCGTCGTGCGTTACGGCCAAGCTCGTCCGCGGCAAATCACGAGACTGCGCAGAGCCTCGCCGCCGGTTCCGGATCCTGCTATGGACGTCGGATGCCGTGCGGTGGCGCCGGCGCAGGGTTCGTGTCCGCGGCGCGGGCGCCCGACCATCCGCCGCCAGGTTCCGCCGCAGAGGCGCTCGACAAGCCGGGTTCGACATCGTGCGCCTGCCGACGTTCACCGAGATCAAGGTCCGCCTCGAACGCGCCGCCCTCGCCTTCGACGCCTGGGTCAACGCGAGCCTGTACGACGGCGGCCAGTCGACGGGTCAGGCTTACGAGCGCTTCCAGCGCGTCATGAGCCGCTTCGCGGTGCGCGGCTGGAAGCGCGTCGCCCTCGACCTGACGAGCGAGGGAGTGACGATCGGGACCGGCGGCGCCATCCTGATGCTCGCGCTGGCGCAGCCGGCCTTCCAGCTCACCAGCGAGAACTGGCTGAAGCAGCAGGATCTGGCCGTCACCTTCCTCGACCGCTACGGCACCGAGGTCGGGCGGCGCGGCATCAAGCACGACGACTCGCTGAAGCTCGACGACTTTCCCGACATCATGATCAAGGCGCTGGTCTCCACCGAAGACCGGCGCTTCTACGAGCACTGGGGCATCGACCCGATCGGCACGCTGCGGGCGCTGGTGAACAACTCCCGCGGCGGCAGCGGCACGCAGGGCGGGTCCTCGATCACCCAGCAGCTCGCCAAGAACCTGTTCCTGACGAACGAGCGCTCCCTGGAGCGGAAGGTCAACGAGGCGTTCCTGGCCCTGTGGCTCGAGAGCCATCTCACCAAGAACGAGATCCTGAAGCTCTACCTCGACCGCGCCTACATGGGCGGCGGCACCTTCGGCGCGGTGGCGGCGGCGGACTACTATTTCGGCAAGCCGCTCAAGGACATCAGCCTCGCCGAGGCCGCCATGCTGGCGGGCCTGTTCAAGGCGCCGACCAAGTACGCCCCGCACGTCAACCTGCCGGCGGCGCGCGCGCGGGCGGCGGACGTGCTGCACAACATGGTGGAGGCGGGCTTCGTCACCGAGGGCCAGATCCAGACGGCGCTCCGCAACCCGGCGACGCCGGTGACCCGCACCCGCGACATCACCGCCGACTACTACCTCGACTGGGCCTTCGGCGAGATCAAGGCGATGGCCGACGCGGGCAAGCTGCGCAACGACCGCGTGCTGACCGTGAAGACGCCGCTGGACCTCGCGATCCAGAAGCGGGCCGACGAGGCGGTGGCCGACATCCTGCGCAAATCCGGCGACGCCTACGACGTGGACGAGGCCGCCATGGTGATCCTCGATCCCGACGGGGCGCTGCGCGCCATGGTGGGCGGCGCGGATTACGGCGAGAGCCAGTTCAACCGCGCTACCGACGCGCTGCGCCAGCCCGGCTCCTCGTTCAAGCCCTACGTCTACTCGGCCGCGCTCGCCTCCGGGCTGTTCAAGCCCGACACGACGGTGGTCGACAGCCCCGTCTGCATCGGCAACTGGTGCCCGCAGAATTACGGCCGCTCCTATGCCGGCCGGGTTCCGATGTGGCTCGCGGTGGCGAAGTCGATCAACACGATCCCGATCAAGATCTCCATCGCCCTCGGCAAGGCGATGGGCATCAGCCATGAGGCCAAGGCCGCCAAGGCGGGCCGCGCGAAGATCACGGAACTCGCCCACAAGATGGGCATCACCTCGAACCTGATCGACACGGTCTCGATGCCGATCGGCTCGGACGAGGTGACGGTCATCGACCAGGCGGCGGGCTACGCGGTGTTCGCCAACGGCGGCTTCCGCGCCAAGCCCTACGCGGCCATCGAGGTGAAGAACTCGTCCGGCGAGGTGATCTACCGCCACGCCGACGAGGCGCCCGAGCGGGTTCTCTCGCCCCAGGTCGTGGCGGACATGAACTTCATGCTCAACAAGGTGGTCGAGGAGGGCACCGGCAAGCGGGCCCAGCTCGAGGGCGTGAAGGTGGCGGGCAAGTCCGGCACGACGAACGCCTACCGGGACGCGTGGTTCGTCGGCTACACCGGCAATTACGTCGGCGCCGTCTGGTTCGGCAACGACGACCACACCTCGACCAACAAGCTCACCGGCGGCTCCCTCCCGGCCCAGCTCTGGCACGACGTTATGGAGCCGGCCCACCAGGGCATCGAGATCAAGGGCCTGCCCGGCCTGAAGGAGAGCCCGCGCGCCGCCCAGCAGCAGGCCTCCGGCGGCCCGACCGCGCCGACCGATCCGAATGCCAGCGCCTACGGCAAGCTCTCGCGCCGCTCCTTCGAGGTGATCAGCGGCCTCAACGGCCTGTTCCGCACCGTCGAGCGCGCGCCCGGCTCGGCCGCGGACGCGCCTGCCGGCGCCGGAAGCGCGCCGAGGACCGGCCGGAAGCCCGGCGATCGGGCGGCGGCGCCGCCGTCGGGTCAGCTGCGCGAGGTCGCCGAGGGCGCCCGCCCGGTCGGCGGCTTCACCGAGGTGCGGTGAGCGCATGAAGCTCACGATCCCCGAGGCGCTCGGCCGGACCTCCGTGTTCGCCGGCGCCCCACGCAACGGCGCTGCGCGCTTCGTCCTGCGCCTCTGGCGCAAGAGCTCGATCGCCGGCCTCGCCGCCTACACCCTGGCGCTGGGCGCCGTCCTGGGACTCGCCAGCGCCGACTGGGCCACGAGCGGCGGCTACCCGTTCGGCGGCGTGCAGGTCGGAGCCTGGACCGCGTGGCCGCGGGCCGGCGCGGCGAATGCCGATCCCTACACCCGCGCCGTCAACGCGCGCCGCGGCGAGATCCCTCTGGCGGTCGGTGAGGGCCTGCTTCTGACCGCGGCGGTCGACGATTCCGGTCAGGCGCTCGACGCGACCTGCACGTACCGGATCGGCGGCGCGACGCCGCCCGCCCGCGCCTGGACCGTCACGGTCGCCGGGCGCGGCGCGCGCGAACCCGGCCGCGTGCCGCTGCGCGAGGGCTTCACCTCCACGGAAGTGCTGCGCACGGCCGACGGGCGCTTCACGATCACGCTCGCGCCGGATGTCCAGCCGGGCAACTGGCTCCCGAGCCCGCGGGCGAGCGGGCCGGTCCGCCTCGCCCTGCGCCTGTACGATACGCCGGTCGCCGCCAGCGTCGGGTCCCTCGACCGAAGTGCCGTGCCGGCCATCACCCGCGTGGGGTGCGCCCCGTGAGCCTGCGCTTCGTCTACGCCACGCTGATCGGCCTCGTGCTCGCCGGGATCGTCCACATCGCGGCGGTCCTGGCGATCCCCGCCCTGTCGGAGGCCGACGCGGTCTCGCGCGCCCGCACCAGCGAGAACCTGGACCATCCGCAATCGATCTACGCGGTCGCGACCGGCGACGACCCCTCCCCGCCCGAGGCGTGGCTGCCGATCCCGGATCCGGCGGTCGCCGTGGGCGTCTGCGCCTACAACCTCGCGGACGGGCCCATGCGCGTCTCGGCCCGCACCGGTCCGCTGTCGCTCTCGCTCGCCGCGCATGCCCGCCGCGGGGCGTTCTACGCGGTGACCGATCAGGCCGCGGTCCGCGGGGCCCTGGATCTCGTGATCCTGACCCGGGCGCAGTACGACGAGGCGCTGGCCGACGACGACGAGAACGATCCGAGCCGCGACGTGCGCATCGTCGCGCCCGACGCGCGCGGCTTCGTGGTGGTGCGGGTGATCGCCGGTCTCCCGAGCCAGAGGCCCGCCGCCAACGCCGCCGTCCAGGCCGTCTCCTGCACCACCGACACGCCGACGGGCGATGCGTCCGCGGGCAAAGACACGCCCGGCAAGGACGCTTCGGGCAAGGATGCGTCGGGCAAGGGAGCGGGACGCTGAGCGAGGACGCCGCACGGGTCCGCGGCGCCGGTCGGCCGGTGCTGAGCCCCCGCGGCCCCGCGTTCTCCCGGATGACGGCGCCGGCCCCGCCGACGCGATGACCGCAGCCGCCGCGACGATGCCGTCCTCGGCCGCCGGGATCACGCGATCCGCCCTCGATCTGATCGGCAACACGCCGCTCGTCGCCCTCGACCGCGTCCATCCCGGTCCGGGCCGCATCCTCGCGAAGGCCGAGTTCATGCAGCCCGGCGGCAGCGTCAAGGACCGCGCCGCCCGCGCCATCCTGCTGGCCGCGCGCGCGGACGGCCGCCTCGCCGCGGGGGCGCCCGTGGTGGAGATGACCAGCGGCAACATGGGGGCCGGCCTCGCGGTGGCCTGCGCGGCCCTGGGGCACCCGCTCGTGGTCACGATGTCGGCCGGGAACAGTCTCCAGCGCGTGCGGATGCTTGAGGCGCTCGGGGCCGAGGTCGTGCGGGTGCCGCAGGTGGACGGCGTCCCGGGGCAGGTCACCGGCGCCGACGTGCGGGCGGCCGCGGACGCGGCGGAGCGCGTCGCGACCGAGCGGGGCGGCTTCTACATCGACCAGTTCCATGCGCCGGAGGGCGTGCGCGCGCATCGCGACACGACCGGACCGGAGATCTGGGCGCAATCGTCCGGCCGGGTCGATGCCTGGGTGGCGGCCGTGGGCACGGGCGCGACCTTCCTCGGCGTGGCCGCGGCCCTGCGCGCGCGCAACCCGTCCGTGATCTGCGCCGCGGTCGAGCCGGCGGGCTGTCAGCCCCTCGGCGGATCGCCGGTCACGAAGCACCGGCACCTGATCCAGGGCACCGGCTACGGCAGCGTCCCGCCGCACTGGACGGCCGGCCTGATGGACTTGTCCATCCCGGTGACCGACGCGGCGGCCGAGGAGTGGCGGCGGGCCCTGGCGACGCGGGAGGGCCTGCACGTCGGCTACTCGGCGGCGGCCAACGTCGCCGCGACGGTCGCGCTGCTGTCGTCCGGGCGTCTCCCCCGCGACGCGACCGCCGTGACCGTCCTCTGCGACACCGGGCTGAAGTACTAGGGCCGGCGGAGTCCGGCCTCCGGCCATCCGCGCGGCACGGCCTTCATCCCGGGGCGGCCTTGAGCGCTCAGTATTTGACCACCAGCGGTTCCGCCTGCGCGGCCGGTGGGGGCGGCAGCGGAAGCGGCCCGAGGCCGCACCGGGCCGCGGCGTCCGGCGGCAGGAGCGGGTCGAGCAGGTTGCGGCGCGCGGCCAGCATCAGGATGGACCGCTCGGCCGAGACCGATTCCGGCGCCGGCGCGGCCGCGAACAGGTGCTCCAGCGCGAACCGGTAGCGGGCGAGCCGTAGGCCGGCCTCGAAGCGCACCCAGGCGATCAGGCAGCGGTTCTCGGCGACCCGCTGGACGGCATCCCGCACGGCGGCGTCGTCGAGGGTCTTGGCGAAGGGCAGGCTGCGCAGGCGAGCGGCATCCGCGTCGATGACGCGGGCGGCCAGCGCCACGAAGAGCGGGATCAGCCGCGCGTCGGCGGTCGCGTCGTCGCTGAGCTTCCGGTAGCGGGAGACTGGGGAGCGGGACGGCTCCTCCGTCAGGGCCTCGTAATAGGCGCCGACTTCCTCGTAGCGCCACGTCGGCGGGAGCGCGTGGGCGCTGGCGAGGCCGAACACCGTGTCCTGGAAGGCCGTGAAGTTGCTGGCCGGCGCGACGAACCGCCACGCGCGGTCGCGCAGGGTCAGTTCGTCGTCGGTGAGGCCGGAATCGAGCAGGAGGCGCCCGCGATCCCGGGTGCTGAAGCTGCCCGTCGTGTCGATGAGCCCGTTCCAGACCCCCGTGCGCGGCCGGCCGAAATCGCCGCTCTGGGTGCAGGCCGCGAGCAGGGCGAGCGCGGCGCCGGCGGGGGCGAGGCGCAGCGCGGTGCGCGCGCGGTCGGGCTGCCGGCGATCCGGGGCTGACATGGGAGAACCGTCGGTGGTGTCGCGCGGCCGGGCTGACATGCGCGGGGACGTCCTCAGGACGCGAGGCGCTCGTAGCGCACGCCGAGGAACAGGAGGATCTCGCCGCGCCGCTCGCCGGAGCGCGGGATCCGGCAGGTCCGCCGCGACTCCGCGCCCGGGAACGGGATCAGGGTGGCGGACGGGGCCTGGGCGGCTCTGCGTGCCGGATCGGCGGCGGGCTTCGACGAACGGGCTTCGCCGGTCTCCAGCGGCTTGATGAGGGTCATGGTCTCCGGCTCCTGTCGGCGGTCCGAGCATCTGGCCCGGGCCCTTCGGAGGGCGTCGGCAAGGGCTACCGAAACAATCCAGCACGACGTGGTTAACGGAGTCTTTCCGGGCCCCGGCCGGGAATCGCGGTGCTGGCGGGAGTTGGCGCGTGAATTGCGTGGGTGTTCGCGCCCATGGCGGGCGTTTCCTCCCTTCGACTTGAGGCCCTGTCCGATCCGGACGGGGCCTTCTTATGTGCGGACGGCCCGCCGGGCGGCGGCGCTGTGCGACCCGCGCGCCACACCGCGGCGAAGCGTGGCCGCGACGTTGCCGCGCGGAACCCGTCGGGACCCTCGGCGCTTGCCTACCGCCCGGCCCGACCGATATGCCGGGCACGGGCGATGGCGGGACCGCCGTGTCGGCTCTCCGCCCGATCGAGATTGAGGACACCGCTGAATGCGACTGGTTCCGGAACGATCCCTGCGCGCCTTCCGCCGCCGCGGCTTGGCTACTGCGGCGCTGGCGCTGTTCGCGCTGACCGCCGGCCCCGCCTACGCCCAGCGGGAGGATCAGGGCCTGCAGCTCGGCTGCGCGAACGACTATTTCCGCCTATGCGCGGGCGTCGATCCGAACAGCCAGGACGCGGATCGCTGCATGATGCGCAACCGCAAGCGCCTGTCCCCGGAATGCCGGGCGGCGATCGGCGACTACGACAAGCGCACGGGCAGCAAGTCCCTGTCCGACGATTGAGACGGGACCCGGTCGAGTTGCCCGCCGTTGGCGAGGGGCGTTTGGTATGAGCCTGACCGTCGCGGTCCAGATGGACCCGATCCAGAACATCCGGATCGCGGGTGACACCACCTTCGCCCTGCTGCTGGAGGCCCAGCGGCGGGGGCACGCGCTCGTCTACTACACGCCCGACCGGCTCTCGATGCAGGGCCGGCGCGTGACGGCCCGCGTCGAGCGGCTGACCGTGCAGGACGTCGAGGGCGCGCACTTCACCCTGGGGCCGCCGGAGCGGATCGACCTCGCCGAGGCGGACGTGGTGCTGATGCGCCAGGACCCGCCCTTCGACATGGCCTACATCACGGCCACCCACATGCTCGAGCGGATCCATCCGGAGACCCTCGTGGTCAACGATCCCTTCGAGGTGCGCAACGCGCCCGAGAAGCTGTTCGTCCTCGACTTCCCCGAGCTGATGCCGCCGACGCTGATCAGCCGCGACAAGGCGGAGATCGAGGCCTTCCGGCTGGAGCACGGGACCGTGGCGATGAAGCCGCTGCACGGGCACGGCGGCGCGGCCGTGTTCAAGGTCACCGAGAAGGACCCGAATTTCGGCTCGATGTTCGACCTGTTCGCCACGACCTTCCGGGAGGCCTGGGTCGTGCAACGCTACCTCGACCGGGTCACCGAGGGCGACAAGCGCATCATCCTGGTCGACGGCGTCCCGATGGGGGCGGTCAACCGCGTGCCGGCCGCGAACGACATCCGCTCCAACATGGTGCGCGGCGGCGCCGCCTCCGCCTCCGAGCTCACCGACCGCGAGCGCGAGATCTGCGCCACGATCGGCCCGGAACTGGCGCGGCGGGGCCTGATCCTGGTGGGCATCGACGTGATCGACGGGCACCTCACCGAGATCAACGTCACCTCCCCCACCGGCATCCGGGCGATCCAGCGACTCGGGGGCCCCGACCTGTCGGTCGCGGTCTGGGACGCGATCGAGGCCCGGATCGCCGCGCGCAAGGGCGTCTGACGGGGCGCGCTCAGGTCTCCGCGCGCGGGGTCGCGCTGAGTTCGGCCCAGTCGAATTCCTCCTCCAGCAGGTAGTAGGCGTCGTCGCCGATCCGCCCCTGGCGGCGCAGGGCGAGCACCGCGTCGCGGGCGGCCTCGACGGCGCGCCGCCGCGCGGCATCCGCCGGCAGGCTCTCCGGCGCCAAGCCCTCGTCGTGCGCCTCGGCCTCCGCGAGGGCCGCGCGGAACTCGGCGCGCAGGGCGTCGGTCGCCGGCTCGTTCTCGGCGTCGGCGAGGCTCTCCAGGGCGGCCTCGTAGGCCGCCGCGCGGGCCCAACCGGTCTCCCGGCCCACCGGATCATCGTCCTCCAGCCGCAGACGGGCGAGCAGCGGCCGCAGGGTCAGGCCCTGGATAATCAGGGTGCCGAGCACCGTGACGAAGGCGGTGACCACCACGAGATCCCGGTGCGGGAACTCGGCGGGCAGCGCCAGGGCGGCCGCCACGGTGACGATCCCGCGCATGCCCGCCCACGACAGGGCGATCCCAGGGCCCAGCCGCGCCGGGGCGCCGGCCTGCCGAAGGCCGAACCCGCGGATCCCTGTGGTCGGCATCACCCAGGCGAGGCGGGTCAGGACCACGGTGGCGAAGGTCGCGCCCGCGAGGATCAGCGCCTGCCACGCGTCCGCGCCGCTCAACCGATCCCGGATCGGGTCGATCTGGATGCCGATCAGCACGAAGGCCAGGACGTTGAGCACGAACACTGCCGTGTCCCAGACCGCGTAGGAGATCACCCGGGCGCGGGGCGCGGTGACGCCGGGTGCCCGGCGGGCGACCGTCACCGCGAAGGTCACGATGGTCAGGACCCCCGACAGCTCCAGCCTCTCCGCGGCGAGCCAGATCCCGAAGGCGGCGACGAACTGGAGCACGATCGCGCTCGCCGGATCGGTCACGCGCCGGGTCACGGCCACGAACAGCAGGCCGAGGCAGGGGCCGACGACGAGGCTCGCGACCACGCCCAGGAGGAAGGCGGGCGCCACCTCCGCCGGGTGGAAGGTGCCGGCCATCGCGGCCGTCACGCCGAGCCGGTAGATCAGCAGCGAGGCCGCGTCGTTGAGCAGGCTCTCGCCGCGCAGGATCGTGGCGAGCCGGTGCGGCATCGGCGCGTGCTTGAGCACCGCCAGCGCCGCCACGGCGTCGGGCGGCGCGACCACGGCGCCGAGCACGATGCAGGCGGAGAGCGGCATGTCCGGCACGACGAGCCGCGCCACGACCGCGACCGCGACAGTCGTCACCGCCACGGCCCCGACCGCGAGCCCGAGCACCGCGCGCCAGTTCTCCTTCAGGTCCCGCACCGAGGCATCGAACCCGGCATCGAGCAGGACCGGGGCCAGGAACAGGGCGAGCGCCAGTTCGGGATCGAGCCGCAGGTTCGGGACGCCGGGCACGAAGGCGAGGCCGACGCCGCCCAGCGCCAGGAAGGCGGGATACGGCGCACCGAGCCGGCGCGCGACGCCGGCCAGGAGGACGGCGCCGAACAGGACGCCGACGACCCACTCGAAAATCAACATGCTGCTGAAAGAGGCGGAGGCCCGGGAGCGTTCCGGGTGCCGCGGTCGCAGGCCGGCTCAGTACTGCACGGTCGCGCGCAGGCCGAGCACCGCCGCGTTGCGCAGCCGGCGCCCGTCCGGACCGGCGACGCCGGCGCCCGGCCGGATGACGTACTGCGCGTCGGGCTGCACCGTGAAGCCCGGCACGACCACCGCCTGATAGGTCGCCTCGATCACCGCCTCGGCGCGGCGGCGCGGCATCGGCATCCCGGTGTAGAGGATCGTGTCCCGGTCGGCCCGCTGGGCGTCGTCGCCGATGCGGGCGTAGGCGAAGCTGAGGCCGACCGTGTCGTCGTCGCGCCCGTCGAGCAGGCCCTTGTAGGCGAGGCCGGTATCCACGTAGGCGTCGATCAGGCTGGAGCGGGTGGGCGACCACGCGGCGCGCACGAAGAAGCCCAGGCCCTCGTCGTCCTTGCCGGATTCCCGGTAGAGGGTCTGGTCGTAGATCGCGTAGAGGCCGGCATTGCCGCGCACCGGCCGGCCGATCCCGGTGGCGTTCGGGTCGGCCAGCGGCACGCCGGTGATGTCGAAGCGCAGGCTGTCGAACCGGCCGAAATGCTGCCAGCCGCCGAGGGTGATGTCCCCGGGCAATCCCCGGGCGCCGGGCGCGATGTTGTACGCGTAGGTGGCCTCGGCGATGACCAGGGCCGGATCGCGCAGGCGGAAATTCGTGCCCGTCCGGTCGAGGCGCTGCGCCTCCGGATCCCGACCGGGGCGGTTCGCGCCGGCCGGATCGCCGTCGTAGAGGCCGACCTGCAGGGAGAAGCCGTTGCCCGGCACGTACTTGGCCCGGATCGCCGGCGCCGCGAGCGGGTAGGCCGGGCCGCCGCTCGGCAGGTCGAGCCCGGTGATGGCCGGCCAGCCGAAGGTCGAGTTCACGAACAGGGTCGCGGTCTGGCTGACGAAGAACTCGGTATCGGCGGCCTGCTGGCCGATACGGATCCCGAGCTTTCCGTCCATCAGGCTCTGGTCGAGCCAGAGAACGTAGAGCCGCGTCGACGGCAGCGCCTCGATGACACTCGTCGTGAGCAGGTTGCCGACATAGTAGCGCGACAGGCCGGTGCCGTGGATGAAGTAGGCGTTGGCGTGGACCGTCGCGCCCTGCCAGCCCGCGAGCCGGTCGAGGTCGAGGTTGAGGCGCAGGTTGAGGCGGTCCTCGACGATCGCGCCCTGCCGCAGGCCGCCGACCGGGTTGCCGAGCACGTCGACGATGTAGGTCAGGCTGTACTCGATGCCCCGCTCCTTCAGGACCGGGCGGATCCCCAGCGGATCGCCGAGCGGGCCGAGCGAGGGTTCGACCGAGCGGACGTAGCCGCCGGAGGCCTGGCTGGTGGTCTCCGGCTGGGAGACCGAGACGCGCGGATCGGCGCCCGCGCCCTCGAAGACCGAGGGCACGTGCTGCTGGGCCGCGGCGGGCACGGCCGAGAGGGCCAGGGCAAACGAGGCTATGAGCTTCCGGACCATGGGCCGCTTGTCGGCGACAGTACGGGCCGCAGAATAGCACGGCGTGCTGGTCGAACACGCTCGACCTTTGCAGGAGCCGCGCGCTCGCCTAACCCTGCGGCCGGTACACCACAGGACCGTCGATGCCCGAGACCCCCGTCTTCACGTCCGCCGCCGTCGCCGCGCCCCACAGCCTCGCCGCCCAGGCGGGGCAGACTGTCCTGGCGCAGGGCGGCAACGCCATCGAGGCGATGGTGGCGATGGCCGCCTCCATCGCGGTGGTCTACCCGCACATGAACGGCATCGGCGGCGACGGCTTCTGGCTGGTGCGCGAGCGCGGCGGGCGGGTGCGCGGCATCGAGGCCTGCGGTCCGGCCGGGCGCCTCGCCACGATCCCGCGCTACCGCGAGAAGGGCTATGACGCGATCCCCGCCCGCGGCCCCGACGCGATGGTGACGGTCGCCGGCGCGGTGGGCGGTTGGCGCCTCGCCCTGGAGTTGGCGCGGGCGCTGGGCGGCCGCCTCCCGCTGGAGACCCTGCTGGCCGACGCGATCGCGCAGGCGCGGGCCGGCGTCCCGGTCTCCCCGTCGGAGGCGCGCTACGTGCCCCAGGAACTCGACACCCTCCACGACGCCCCGAACTTCGCGCGGACGTTCCTGAAGGACGGCAAGCCGTTCCCGGCCGGCGAGACCCGGAGCCTCCCGCTGCTCGCCGCCACCCTGGAGCAGCTCGCCCATGCGGGCCTCGGCGACTTCTACCGCGGCGATATCGGCCGGGAGATCGCCGCCGACCTGGAGCGCCTCGGCGCGCCGGTCACCCGGGCGGATCTGGAATCCTTCGCGGCGGTCGAGCGGGCGCCCCTGTCGATCCGCCGCCGCGACGCGACGCTCTACAACTTCCCGCCGCCGACCCAGGGGCTCTCGGCGCTCCTGATCCTCGGGATCTTCGACCGTCTCAACATCGCCGAGCCCGAGACCACGGCCCATTACCACGGGCTGATCGAGGCGACGAAGCGGGCCTTCGCGATCCGCGACCGGGTGGTCACCGATTTCGCCCGCCTGCGGCACGATCCCGCCGCGTTCCTGTCCCCGGACCGGCTCGCCCGCGAGGCCGCGCTCGTCGACATGGGCCGCGCCGCCCGGGTGCCCCTGCCCGATCCCGGTCACGGCGACACGGTCTGGATGGGCGCCATCGACAAGGACGGCCTCGCCGTCTCCTACATCCAGTCGGTCTACTGGGAGTACGGCTCCGGCACGGTTCTGCCCGCCACCGGCATCTGCTGGCAGAACCGGGGCATGTCGTTCTCCCTCGACCCGAAGGCCGTGAATCCCCTGGAGCCGGGCCGGCGCCCCTTCCACACGCTGATCCCGGCGCTCGCCGCCTTCGACGACGGGCGGGTGATGAGCTACGGCAGCATGGGCGGCGACGGGCAGCCGCAGTTCCAGGCCCAGATCTTCACCCGCTACGCCGATTACGGGAGGTCGGTGGCGGACGCGGTCGACGCGCCGCGCCTGCTCTACGGGCGCACCTGGGGCGCGCCCTCCCTCAGCGTGAAGGTGGAGGATCGGTTCGATCCGGCCTGCATCGCGGCCCTCGGCCGACTCGGCCACGAGATCGAGGAACTCGGCGGCTCCTACATCGACTCGCTCGGCCATGCCGGCATGCTGGTCCGCCATCCCCGGAACGGGCGGATCGAGGCGACCCACGACCCGCGCTCGGACGGCGGCGCGCTGGGTCTCTGAGACCGTTTCCGATCGGCCCTTCGACGGCCGTCGCGCCCTTCGTCATCACGCGCGCAGCGCAGTGACCCAGGGCATCGGGACGCCCCGGATCGTCGCGCGGGCTGGATCGCTTCGCTCCGCTCGCGAAGACGGTGAGAGCGAGCAGCGGCGCGGAACCTATCCCGCCTGGACGAGCCAGCAGGCGGCGCGCAGGCGCACGGCGCCGCCCGCCGCGTGCCGCCGGAGGGCCTCCGCCACGGCCGCCTCGGCGCGCGCCCGGAGATCCGGCGCGGCCTCGCGGACGAGATGGGAGCTCGGCCCGAGGTTCAGGGCGACGTGGGTGGCCGCCGCGACCGCCGCCGCGTCGGTCTCGCCCTGCCCGAGGACGATGTCCCGGTCGAGGGCATCGCAGGTGACGGCGTCGAACCCGGCGCTGCGCAGGAGCGCGACGAGCGGGTCGGCGTCGGCGAAGCGGAACGGACCCGGCGTGTCGGGCTGCGGCGGCGGCGGCACCTCCGGCAGGAGCGGCAGCACCGCGTCGCGCGGCACGCCGACCCACAGGTTCTCGGCGAGGGGCCGCCAGCACAGGAAGGTCATCCGGCCGCCCGGTCGGAGCATCCGGCGCACGTTGGCGAAGGCGCGGGCGGAATCCGCGAAGAACATCACGCCGAACCGCGACACGACGTGGTCGAACCGGCCGAGATCGGCCGTCTCGACATCGGCCTCGACGAACCGGAGCGACGCGCTCCCGGGGGGCTCCGCCTCGGCGCGCTCCCGCCCCACGGCGAGGAGCGGCGCCGAGATGTCGGCGCCCGCCACGCTCCCGGCGGGCCCGACCCGGCGCGCGGCCTCCAGGGTCGTGGCGCCCGCGCCGCAGCCGATGTCGAGTACCGTCTCGCCCGGGGCGAGCCCCGCGCGGACGAAGAGCGCCTCCGTCAGCGGGACGAACATCGCGTCGAGGACGGCCTGATTGCGCGCCCAGCGCGTCCCGACCTCGCCGTTCCAGTACTCGGCCTGGGTGATGCCGCCCGCCATGGTGCGCTCCGTCAGGCGGTCGTCGCGGCGACCGACAGTTCCGGCTTGTGGTTGAGGGTCTGGAACACGACGCAGTAGCGCTCGGTCAGCTTCAGGAGCTGCGCGAGCTTGTCCTCCGGCGCGTCGGTGTCGAGCTCGAAGAACAGGCGGATGTTGCGGAAGCCCACCGGCGCCTCCTTGTCGACCCCGAGGGTGCCGCGGAAATCGAGGTCGCCCTCGGCGCTGACCGTGCCGGCGCGCAGCGGGATCTCCAGGGCGGTCGCCACCGCCTTGAGCGTCACGCCCGCGCAGGCGACCAGCGCCTCCAGCAGCATGTCGCCCGAGCACAGCTCCGCGCCCGAGCCGCCCGTGGCCGGATGCAGCCCGGCCTCCGCGATGGCGCGGCCCGTCTCGACCTTGCAGGCGATCTTGGTGTCGTCCAGCGTGCCCCTGGCCTTCAAGGTGATGACCGCCGCGTCCGGCGCGGTGCGGTACTTGTCCTTGATCGGAGCCTGGAGGGCTCGCAGCGCGGTGGCGTCCATGGCGTCGTCCTCTCGATGATGTCGCCCGACCTCGGGCGGCCGGATCGGGTTCTCGATGCGCGAAACGCCTTAGCAGGTTGTCGCGACGCCCTCACCGTCTTTGCGAGCGCAGCGAAGCAATCCAGCGTGGCGCCACGATCCCAGGGGTCGTGCCGCCCTGCCTAGCTTCGCTGCGCTCGCAGAGACGAACGGTGTCCGCAGCCGCTTGTTCGGCCCGCAGATATGAGAATCGGCGCGATCACCGAGAAGCGCCCGCGCTCAACCGATCAGGGCGGCCACGGCCTCCGCGAGGGCGTCGACCTGGGCCTCGTCGTGGGCGGCCGAGAAGGCGACCCGCAGCCGCGCGGTGCCGGCCGGCACGGTCGGCGGGCGGATCGCCACCACGAGGTAGCCCTGCGCCTCCAACGCCGCCGAGATGTCGAGCGCCGCGTGCGCCTCGCCGACCAGGACCGGCACGACCGCGCTCTCGGCCTCCGGCAGGCCCAGGCGGGCGGTGAAGCGCCGGGCGAGGGCGAGGGGACGGGCCCGGCGCTCGGGCTCCGCCTCCAAGATCGCCAGCGCCTCCAGGGCCGCGGCGGCCGAGGCCGGTGGCAGGCCGGTGGTGTAGACGAAGCTGCGGGCACGGCTCGTCATCAGGTCGATGACCGGGCGCGAGGCGCAGAGATAGCCGCCGTACGAGCCGAGCGCCTTCGACAGGGTGCCCATCTCCAGGGGCGCCCGCGGTCCCTCCTCGACCACACCGATGCCGTGGGCGTCGTCCACCAGCGTCCAGGCGTCGAAGGATTCGGCGATGCCCAGGATGTCGCCGAGGGGCGCCCGGTCGCCGTCCATGCTGAACACGCGCTCGGTCAGCACGAGGGCGCGCCCGTGGTGCGGCCGGTGCTCGGCGAGCCGCGCCGCGAGGTCGCCGGGATCGTTGTGGCGGAAGGTCAGGACCCGCGCGCCCGAGAGCCGCGCGCCCGCCCACATGCAGGCGTGGGACAGCTCGTCGAGCAGGACGAGGTCGCCCCGCCCGGCGAGCGCCGGGGTGATGCCGAGATTGGCGAGGTAGCCGCTGCCGAAGACCAGGGCGGCCTCCGTGCCCTTGTGGCGCGCGAGGCCGGCTTCCAGGGCGCCGAGATAGGGGTGGTCGCCGGTCACGAGCCGCGACCCGCCCGCCCCCGCGCCGTGGGACGCCACGGCCGCCTGAGCCGCTGCGATTACCCGCGGGTGGTGCGAGAGGCCGAGGTAATCGTTGCACGAGAAGGAGACGAGCGCCCGCCCCCGCCGCGCCGCCGCGGCGCCGGCGCCGCGCTCCGTCGGCACCAGCTTGCGGCGCAGGCTGCCGGCCTCGAGGGCGTCGAGTTTCCCGGTGGCGAAGGCGTCGAGGCTGTCCATGGAGACGGGGATGGGCGGTGCCGCGCGGACAATGTCAAGCGGCGGGTGCCGGTCCTTGACCCCCGTCCGAGGCCACATCATGCCAGGCGCATGACCCTCGCAACGCCCGCAGGCCATCTCTGGCGGCCCTACACGCAGATGCGCCGCGCGGCGCCGCCCCTGGAGGCGGTCGCGACCCAGGGCACCCGCATCCGCCTCGCCGACGGGCGCGAGCTCGTGGACGGCATCGCCTCCTGGTGGACCGCGGTGCACGGCTACAATCACCCGCACATAGCGGGCGCGGTGGCCGACCAGCTCGCGCGCATGCCCCACGTGATGTTCGGCGGCCTCACCCACGCGCCGGCGGAGGCCCTGGCCCGGCGGCTCGCCGCCCTGCTGCCGGGCGATCTCGACCACGTCTTCCTCAGCGATTCGGGCTCGGTCGCCGTGGAGGTCGCGCTCAAGATGGCGGCGCAGATGTGGATCAACCGCGGCGTCACCGGGCGGACGAAGGTCCTCGCGTTCCGCGGCGGTTACCACGGCGACACGATGGGGGCGATGTCGGTCTGCGACCCCGAGGAGGGCATGCACCGCCGCTTCGGTGCCTACCTGCCGAGCCAGATCTTCTGCGACCTGCCGCGGAGCGCCGCCGAGACCGCGGCGCTCGACGCGGCCCTGGCGGCCCATCGCGACACCCTGGCGGCGGTGATCGTCGAGCCGCTGGTGCAGGGGGCCGGCGGGATGCGGACGCACCCGCCGGAGGTGCTGGCGACGGTCGCCGGGCTGGCGCGCCGCCACGGGCTGCCGCTCATCGCCGACGAGATCTTCACCGGCTTCGGGCGCACAGGCAGCCTGTTCGCCTGCGAGCAGGCGGGGATCGTGCCCGACATCCTGTGCCTGTCGAAGGCGCTCACGGGCGGCACGATGGCGCTCGCCGCCACGGTCGCCCGCACGGAGGTGTTCGCGGCGTTCTGGTCCGAGGATCCGGCGGCGGCGCTGATGCACGGCCCGACCTTCATGGCCAACCCCCTCGCCTGCGCGGCGGCCAATGCCAGCCTCGACCTGTTCGAGACCGAGCCGCGCCTGAGCCAGGCCCGCGCCGTCGCGGAGCGCCTCGCCGCGGGGCTGGAGCCGCTGCGGCGTGTGCCCGGCGTGGCCGATGTCCGGGTCCTCGGGGCCATCGGCGCGGTCCAGTTCGCGCGGGCGCCCGATCTGGCCGTCCTGAAGGCAGAACTGCTCGCCCGCGGCGTCTGGGTGCGGCCCTTCGGCGACATCGTCTACCTCACCCCCGCGCTCACGATCGGCGCGGCGGATCTCGACCGGCTCGTCGAGGCCGTCGCCGGGGTGGTGACCGAGCTGGCGCCGGCATCGACATGAGGGCCGCGCGTTCCACTTTCCCGTGACGAGCCCCCGTGCCGGCCTGCAACCCGGGACCGTTTCTGCCGTTGGGCCTACGGCTGGAGATGCGTGCGGCGGCCCGCGCGGCCGGGTGCTGCCGAAGGGAGTACACAGTGGCGAGCGAGCAGACGGGTTCGAGCGGCGATCGGCCGGTAATCCTCCTCGTCGAGGACGAGGCGCTGACGATCATGGACCTCGGGGACGTGCTGGAGGAAGGCGGCTACGACACCGTCCAGTGCGCCTCGGCCGAGCGGGCGCTCAGCATCCTGCAGGCGCGCCCGGACATCTGCGGGCTGGTCACGGACGTGCAGCTCTCGGGCAAGACCGACGGTTTCGACCTCGCGAGCTCCGTGGCCGAGGCGCGGCCGCAACTGCCGATCCTGATCGTGTCCGGGCGCGCGGCCCCGGACCCGGCCCGCATGCCCGAGCATGCCGAGTTCATCGCCCGTCCCTGCACCGGCGAGGACATCCTGGACCGTCTCCAGCGTCTCATGCACTGCTGAGCGGGCCTCCGCGCCAGCCCCGTCATCGCACCGTCACCAGTCGGCGCCACAGGGACCTGGGCGGCCGCTTGATGGGGGTGGACGGTGCAGATTCAGGATCGTCCGGCGGCCGCCGGCTCTAATTCGGGCGCTCCGGTGGGCGACAAGCAGAAGCGCGATCATCAGGACGAGGCCGCGGTGCTCGGACTCCCGTCCAAGAAGCTGAGGCCGCCCGGCGTGCGCAGCGTCGGCTGGGCGCTGGTGCAGGCGGCGCGCCTGCACCGGGCACGGACCGGCGATCGTCTGGCGAAGCTCGGACTGTTCGCCGGCCAGGAGCAGGTGGTGCAGGCGCTCGCCGCGGCCGGCACGATGACGATGGGCGATCTCGCCGCCCTGCTGCGCGTCCGGCCGCCCACCGCCTCCAAGACCGTCACGCGGCTCGCGGCCCTCGGCATCGTCGAGCGCCGGGCCGAATCGGGCGACGGCCGCGTTGTGCGGGTCCAGCTCACGGAGACCGGCAGGGCCAAGGCCGAGGCCATCGAGCGGATCCAGGAGGAGGTCGAGGCCGAGTTGCTCGACCACCTCGACAAGACCGACCGCCGCCGCCTCCGGAAGCTCCTGCGCAAGGCGGCCCGCGGCCTCGCGGAGGCGGCCGGCGCATCCGGTCAGACGACCGAGGCGGATGCCGAGATCGAGGCCGAAGACGAGGCGGAGGCGCTGGCCACCTGACCGTCGCCCTCAGGCTGCGCGGCGCCAGGCCGGGAACGGGTCCGGCAGGCCGCGATAGGGCGCGGGATCGAACGGCGCCCGGTCCGCGCCGGTCTCGATCAGGCAGGCGTCCAGCGCTGCCGTGAGCGCCGCGGCGTCCATGCCGGTGCCGATGAAGACCAGCTCCTGGCGCCGGTCGCCCCAGACCTCGCTCCAGACGTCCCGGAGCCGCGCCTGAAACTCGGGCGCCTCCGGCCAGCGCCGCCGCGGCACGGCCGACCACCAGAATCCCATCGCCGAGACCCGGGCCACGGCGCCCGCCAGGGAGAACTCGCCGACCCAGTCCGGCCGGGTCGCGAGCCAGAAGTGGCCCTTCGCGCGGATCAGGCCCGGCCACGTAGCGTTGACGAAGGCGTTGAAGCGCTCCGGGTCGAAGGGCCGCCGGGCCCGGTAGACGAAGGAGGCGATGCCGTACTCCTCGGTCTCCGGCACGTGCGCGTGGGCGCCGTAGAGTTCCTTGAACCAGAGCGGGTGCTGCTGCGCCTTCTCCTCGTCGAAGAGGCCGGTGTCGAGGATCTCGGCGAGCGGCGCGCGCCCGTGATCGGTCTCGAGGATGCGGGCATCGGCGTTCAGGCCGCGCACGACGGAGCGCACCAGCGCGAGGTGCTCGGCCGGCACGTCGCGCACCTTGTTGATCACCACCACGTCGGCGAACTCGATCTGCTCCACGAGCAGGTCCACGAGCGTGCGCGTGTCCTCGGCGCCCGCTGTCTCGCCGCGCTCGCGCAGGAAGGCGGCCGAGCCGTAATCCTTCAGCAGATTCACCGCGTCGACCACGGTCACCATCGTGTCGAGCCGGGCGAGATCCGAGAGCGACCGGCCGGCCTCGTCGCGGAACGAGAAGGTCGAGGCGACCGGCAGCGGCTCGGCGATGCCGGTTCCCTCGATCAGCAGGTAGTCGAACCGCCCCGTCTCCGACAGCCGCCGGACCTCGGCGAGCAGGTCATCGCGCAGGGTGCAGCAGATGCAGCCGTTGGTCATCTCGACCAGGGTCTCGTCGGTCCGGGACAGGTCGGCGCCCCCGGCGCGGACCAGATCGGCGTCGATGTTCACCTCGCTCATGTCGTTCACGATGACCGCGACGCGGCGGCCGTCGCGATTGGTGAGCACGTGATTGAGAAGTGTCGTCTTCCCGGCCCCGAGGAAGCCGGACAGGACGGTGACGGGAAGGCGGGTGTCGCGCTGAGTCATGACGCGATCAAAATGTTATAACGTTTCAAAGTCAACCGGCGTCTTGAGCTTGTGCGGGCGCGCCGCCCGGATCGCTGTTGCAACGATGTAACGTTTCTCGGCCGTGTCCGACACCGGCGGGATTAACGCTTGCACCGGACCGAGGCACCGCAACAATGAAACGATATAACACTCTGTGAGTCTCGATGCTTCCCTCGCGCCGCTTCGGCTTCCTCGCCAGCACGGTCCTGTCCTCGACCGTCTGCGCCGGCCTCCTCACGCCCTCCGCCGCGCGGGCGCAGCAGGCCGTCGCCCTCGACGAGATCAGCGTCACCAGCCCGAGCCCGATCCAGCCGTCGCGCGGCGCGGTCGCGGCGGACGCGGCGGTGCCGATCGGCGTCCTGCCGGTGGCGACCAACACGTTCTCACCGGTGACGGTGGTGACCCAGGACCAGATCGCGCGCGACCAGCCCCGGACCCTGGGCGACGCCCTGTTCGACCGTCCGGGCATCTCGGGCACGACCTACGCGCCGGGTGCGGCCTCGCGACCGATCATCCGCGGCCTCGACAATGCCCGGGTGCGGATCCAGGAGAACGGCATCGTCAACGGCGGCGTGTCCGACCTCGGCGAGGATCACGCCGTGCCGGTGAACCCGCTGGTCTCCGACCGGATCGAGGTGATCCGCGGTCCCGCGACCCTGCGCTACGGCTCGGGGGCCATCGGCGGCGTCGTCTCGGCCGACAACAACCGGGTCCCGACCTTCATCCCGGCGAACGGGGTGCAGGGGCAGGTCACCAGCGGCTTCTCCAGCGTGGATAACGGCCGGCTCGGGGCCGCCACGGTGGACGCCGGCGGCGACGGCATCGCGGTCCACGCCGACGGCTTCAAGACCGCCAACGACAGCTACGCGATCCCCGGCGGGATCCAGCGCAATTCGTACAACGAGTCGCAGGGCGGCGCGGTCGGCATCTCGGCGATCGGCGACCGCGGCTTCGTGGGCATCTCCTTCAGCCACTACGACGCGGTCTACGCGATCCCCGGCGGCGTTGCCGAGCAGGACCGGACCCGCCTGACCCCGAACCAGGACCGGGTCCTGTCGCGGGGCGAGTACCGTCCGCTCGACGGGCCCTTCGAGGTGATCCGCTACTGGGCGGGCTACTCGGTCTACCGCCACAACGAGGTCGGGATCGGCGACGACGGGATCGAGGGCGTCCAGGCGATCTTCAAGAACCGCGAGGCCGAGGGACGCCTGGAACTTCAGCACGTCCCGGTCATCACCGAGTTCGGCAGGCTCACCGGCGCTCTGGGCTTCCAGTCGGACCGGCGCGTGATCAACACACAACTCGAATCGTTCCTGCCGAAGACGGAGTCGCGCGCGAACGCGGTCTACCTCTTCGAGGAGCTGGAACTGCGCCCGGGCACGCGGCTGCAGGCCGCCGGGCGCTACGAGGTTGACCGGCTGTCGAGCACGGCGGCCCAGTTCCCCGCCGACTACGTGCCGGTCGACGGCCAGGAGCCGTTCCAGTACGCCCGGACCCGGCGCTTCGCCCCGAAGAGCGCCAGCATCGGCGCCCTGCAGGACCTGCCCTACGGCTTCGTGGCGAGCCTCACCGGCTCCTACGTCGAGCGCGGGCCCACGGGCTACGAGCTGTTCTCGCAGGGCCCGCACGACGCCACCGCGACCTTCGAGATCGGCAACCCGAACCTCAAGAAGGAGCGAGCCCGGACCGTCGAGGCCAGCATCCGGCGGGCCGAGGGGCCCTTCCGTCTGGACGCCACCGGCTACTTCACCCGCTACACCGGCTTCATCTACCGGAACTACACGGGTCTGACCTGCGACGACGATTTCGCCTCCTGCGGCGTCGGCACCGACAACCGGCAGATCGTCTACCAGCAGCAGAACGCGACCTTCTACGGCGCCGAGATCATCGGCCAGTACGACCTCGTGCCGGTGGGCAACGGCTTCGCCGGCGTCGAGGCGCAGTTCGACTTCGTCCGCGCCCAGTTCGACAACGGCGCGAACGTGCCGCGCATCCCGCCCTACCGGCTCGGCGGCGGCGTCTACCTGCGGGCCGACGGGTGGTTCGCGCGGGTGAACCTGCTCCACGCCTTCAGCCACGACGCCACGGCCGTGTACGAGACGCCGACCCCCGGCTACGACGACCTGCGCGCCGAACTGAGCTACACCAAGGCCGTCGATCCTGCGGTCTACGGGGCGAGCGCGATCACCCTCGGCCTCCAGGGCCGCAACCTCCTGAACGACGATATCCGCAACTCGACCTCGTTCAAGAAGGACGAGATCCTGCTGCCGGGGCGGAACGTGCGGCTGTTCCTGACGGCGCGGTTCTAGGGTCGGACATCAGGCCGCGGAATCGTGATGATGCTCGAGAGGGATGGATCGTCGCCGGTCCGCTTCCGGACGGCGCTGTTTGGCCGGGCGCCGCTGCTCCGCCCCTCGTCCCCCGTCTCCCTGTTGTGAAGGTAGATTATATACAATAAACGCCGGGGTTCCCGATCTTCGCCACCGGGTGGCGACAGGGGTGCCCAGGCGGCGGATGCAACCGTTTTTCTCGACAGATGGGATTCATCCCAGAAACGCGGTCCGCCAATGGCGGGAACTGGTCTGCGAGCGGCTCGTGCCTGCCGAGATCGAGACGCCGGACGGTCTCCCATTCCAGGGACGGCTGGACGTGACGTGTATCGGCGCGATGCCGATCTCGCATTTCTGGCACACAACCGTGCGGACCAGAATCACGGACGCCGAAGCGCGACGCCGCGGGAACCCCGATCGGGTTTTCGTGCTCCTGAAGCTGTCCGGACGGGATACAATCCAGCAGCTTGACCGGGAGGCGAAGACCAAGCCGGGCGACCTCATCTTGCTCGACTCGAGTTCATCCGTGATGGAGGCGGAGACCGGCGACTCCTTGGTCATCGATCTGCCGCGCCAGCGTTTCGAGACCGTTCTGGGCCCGTCCCGGCTCTACACCGCGCTCACGGCCGCAGCGGACCTCGCCTCGACGACCCTGACGGGCTCGTACCTTCAGGAACTCGTCCGGGTCAGCGATCGCCTCACCCCTGACGCGGCCGAGCGCATGGCATCGATCGGCGTCGACCTGATCGTGGCGAGCCTCGCCGAACGGATGGCGCAGGAGGTACCCCGTTCCGTCCACGGCAACGTCACGGTTCAGCGCGCCAAGGCCTATGTCGAGGCGAACCTGAGCGATCCGAACCTGGACCCGCCCCGGCTCGCCGCCGCGATGGGCGTGTCGTTGCGGCGGCTGCAGGAGCTGTTTCATGAGCGCGGCCGGCACATCTCCGACTACATCTGGGGACGCCGACTGGAGGTGGCAGCCAAGCGCCTGACCGACCCGGCCTGCGCCACCCTGTCGATCGGCCTGTTGGCTTATGGCTGTGGCTTCAGCAGCCAGGCGCATTTCGCGCGCCGCTTCAAGGATCGCTACGACGTGAGCCCCCGTGAATACCGACAGGCGCACAGGCCGGACGTGGAGGTATTTGCGTCCGCCTCCGGTCTGTCGTCCTGATGCGCAGCACGACCGGATCGGAAGCCACCGCCGGGCCGATCTCGACCGCTCGACAGCACACGCTGAAACCGACCTCAGGCGGACAGCGTCCGACGCAGCCTGCGCCAGCCCGCCACGATCCCGGTGACCGCGATGCCCGCCGCCAGGAGATTCAGGACCCACTGGGCCGTATCGTGCAGGGGGCGGTTGCCGGTGAGCCCCGGCAGGTCGAGCCGGTGCGCGGCGTCGAACAGCCAGCGGTTGATCCGGCCCGAGCGGTCCAGGCGCTGGAGGATCGTGCCGTCCCGGGGATCGACGTGGAGCCACGTGGCGGCCGCGTCGCCGAAGCGCAGGCGCAGCACCGGAAGTGGCCGTGGGTCGGCCCCGTGGGGATACCAGTAGGCGTCGTAGGCGTATAGCGGGCGGATCGACCGGAGGGGACCGTCCGCGAAACCGTCTGCCGCGGCCGTCGCGATGCTGCGCGCGTCGAGGGCGGTCGCGCCGTCCGCTGCGACCGTCCGGAGGCCGTCCGCCGTCTCGGCGACGATCCACCAGCGTCCACCGATGGCGGCGAAGCGCAGGGTGCGCGTATCCGGCACGGCGCCATCGCGGAGCCGGTGCGGATCGAGGCCGAGCGCCGGCAAGGTTCCGGCATAGGCGGCGCGCAACGCTACCGGCGGGCTGGTCGCGCTGAACCAGCGGTTCGGGTTCATGGAGATCCAGCCGCTGACGATGAACGTGCTCAAGCCGAGGCCCCCCGCGAGGCCGAGCAGGTGGTGCCAGCGCGCCAGCCCGCGATAGGGCGTGACCGCCCCGGCCGCGTAGCGCCGCCGAAGGCGCAGGCGCCAGATCCCGATCGCGCCTCCACTCAGCGCGCCGAGGGCGGCGAAACCGGAGAGCCACAACAGGATCGTCCGCCACAGCTCCGGCCGGGCCCGCAGCGGCGTGAGGTAGATCCAGTGCGCCACCGAACCCACCCAGTTCCAGCCCCGCTCGAAGCGTGTCGTGTCGAGGGCGATCTCGCCGGTCACCGCAGACACGTAGAGCTCGGTCCCCGCGGCGTCGCCGAGGGCCACCTTCAGGAAGGGCCGGAGCGGGTCGTAGCGGGCCGTGACGGTCCACTGGTCGCGCGCGACCTGCTCGGCTTGCGCAGCCGGAGCACCACCGGCCGCGACACGCAGCGCGTCTGCGGGTGTCAGCAGGCCGAGCCGCGCGCCGGTCCGTGCCGAGACCGTCACCCGGGTGCCGTCGTGGCCGGCGATCCGGTAGACCGGCTCGTCGCCCCGCATCTCCAGGCCGAAGGCGGCCGGCACGCCGGCGAGCCCACCGACCCGCAGCGCCGCGTCCGGCGCGACCGCGACCTGATCCCAGGCGATCGGGGCGAGCCGCGACAGCCGCTCGGCCTCGGTGAGCGCCGGGAACGGCACGTAGAGCATCACCAGCCCGGAGCCGATCCACAGCGCGAAGAACAGCCCCGCGGCGATCCCGGCCCAGCGGTGGAACAGGAGCAGCCAGCGCCGTCCCGCCTTGCCGAGCCGGTGCGGTCGGCTCACCACGTCACCGTGTAGGCGACCTCGACCGAGCGCGGGCGCCCGAGCAGCCAGTTGGTCCCGACCCCGTTCACGGCGTTGCCCGAGATCGCGTAGACCTTGTCGAACAGGTTGTAGACCCGAACGGACAGGCGCGAGTCCGCCGTCACCTGATGGTCCAGGACCGCGTTGACGAGGTTGTAGGCGGGGCGCCGCGCGGTGTTGCCGAAGTCGCTGTAGACCTGCCCGACGTTCTGCAGCCCGACCCGCGCGGTCCAGTCGCGGGTGACGTCCCAGGTCAGCCAGAGGTTGGCCACGCGCTCGGGCACGTCGATCGGCTGGTTGCCGGCGTACGAGACGGTGGCGCCGTTCACCGTCTGGTCGAACCGGTCGTACTGCGCGTGGAGGAGCGCGAGGTTGCCGTCGAGCCGCCAGCCCGGCGCGAAGCGCCAGCCGAGCGCCAGCTCGAAGCCCTGCGAGGACTGGCTCCCCACCTGCGTGGACAGCGTCGGCTGGCCGGGGATCGCCGAGATCAGGTTGTCCTTGACGATCCGGTAGCCCGCGACGGTCCATTCGAGGGCGCCGTCGAAGGCCAGACCCTTGGCGCCGATCTCGACCTGATCGCCGGTCGCGAGCTTGAAGCCGGCCAGCGACTGCGACAGCGTGATCAGGCTGTTCACCGGGTCGGTGGCGAAGCTGTACTGGGCGTAGAGCGCGCTGTCCGGCGTCGGGTTGTAGACGAGGCCGAACCGGTAGCCGAGCGCCCGATAGGTCTTCTCGAACCGCGATCCCGTCTGCAGGTCCTCGCGGTTCAGCGTCGGCACGTCGAGGCGCACGCCGGTGAGGAACGAGAGCTTGTCCGACAGGATCACCCGGTCCTCGGCGAAGACCGAGGCCTGGCTCGTCTGCGTCGCGTAGGCCGGGCGCGCCCGGCCGTTCTGCGGGAACAGGCCCGGATCGTAGCCGGTGAGCGGCACGCTCGTGGTCTGGTCGAAGTAGAAGTTGTTGGTGTGGCGGAAGTCGATGTGATTCACGTCGAAGCCGGCCACGAACTGGTTCGGCAGCCCGAACAGGCTGCCCCGGAACGTCGCGTCGAGGCGGTCTCCGACCTGCTCCTGGCTGTGGTAGATCTCCAGGTAGTCGCCCCGGTCCACGAGCCCGGTGCCGCGGTTGTAGCTGTACTGCTCGACGTCGAGCCAGTGACGCCGGCTGGTCAGCCGGTAGGCGGTGTTGCGGATCGTGATGTCGGCCGAGGGGGACCACTCGGTCTTGAGCTGGGTCCAGTTGTCGGCCCAGGTGATCTTCGCGTCGCGGACGTTGTAGTTGTTGAACCGGATGAGATCCGGGATCCGTCCCTCGACCAGCGGGGTGCCCCAGTAGCGGGCGGGCTCCTGGTAGCCGAGATCGTGGCTCAGGGTGAAGGCGAGGTCGGCGCTCGGCCGGAACAGCAGGGCGGCGGAGACCGCGAGGTTGCGGAAATCGCCCTCCGGCCGCATCCAGCCGTCGGCGCGGTTGCCGCTGACGTTGAGGCGGTACGCGAAGGTGTCGCCGTACTCCGCCTGGCCCAGCGGGCCGCCGGAATCGAGGGCGAGCCGCGCGACCCCGTCGGTGCCGATCACCGCGCGGGCGGCGTTGATCGGCACGAAGACCGGCTTCTTGGGCACCACGTTGATGACGCCGCCGATGGCGCCGTCGCCGTAGAGCACCGAGGACGGCCCGCGCAGCACCTCGATCCGCTCGACGTTCCACGTGTCGAACGGGAAGGTCACGGTGTTGGCGCCGACGTAGAAGCGGGTGCCGTCGTAGAGCTGCTGGATCGAGTTCGGGCCGGCGAAGCCGCGGGACGTGAACGCGCCGTTGCCGTTGCCGGGCGCCGCGATGGTGGTGATGCCGGTCGCGTCCTGGGTCACGGCCTCGGCGATCGTGTCCTGGCCGCGCAGCCGCGCGGTCTCGCCCGACACGATGTCGAGGCTGGCGGGCGTCTCCAGCGGCGTCAGGCCGAGGCGGCTCGCGGTCCGGTCGGGCGTGCGCAGGTTGAGCCCGTTCGGCGGGAGGCGGCCTGGGTCGCCGCCCGCGCCCGCGACCGACAGCTCATCCAGCGTGACCGCCTCCTGTGCGGCGGCCGGACTGGCGAGGAGCGCGAGGAGAACGCCGCAGAGGGGGGCCCGCCCGCCGAGGCAGGAGCGATTGGTCGATGGAGACATGGGGAAAGTGGTCCGTGCACGGCGCGCGCCGGCCCCCGCGTCCTACAGGCATTGTAATAACATTACAATGCGCCCGCTGTCCGGTAGCCTCTGCCCGTGCGGGCGCGCGACGGCGTCCTGCGACAGGGCTCGAGGGAGTCGGGACAGCGGAGACGGGCATGGGGAACGGCGTCGCGGGCGCGCTTGCTGTGGCACGTCACCGCGAACGAGGCCTTGGCGGCCGCCTCCCCTCGGGACTTGCGTCGCCTCGACACCCGCCAGGACACCCCGCCCGGCGCGTTTCGCGTGTGACCACGGCTGACGGCAGGTCTCCTGGCTCGCGGGTCGCCGCCCTCGCACCGTCTTCCCGGGGTGACCCAGTGACGTGGTGGTGAAGGGCTCGCCGCTTACAGTTGCGGGGGCAGCCGCGGCTTCGGGGCGAACCCCTCACCGCGTTCCCTTTTGATCCCCGAGGGGAACCGTCGAACACAGCTTGGCCGTAGCGGGGGCGGGCGTCAACCGTGTGTCCGGTTGTTGCCGTGGATCGGCGCGCTGTGCGCCGGTCCGTTGCGGCCTCGCCGACGACGGGCTAGCCCCTGCGGGATGACGGTCTGGCGGCCCCCTGCGGAGATTCGCGTGAAGGCACTGGGTCTGCCCCGGCGCGGCAACAGCCTGCTCGTGGCCGAGGTCCGCACGGATGACGGGCGGCTGAAGGGCGTCCGGCCGCTCGGCGGCAGCATCGCGTTCGGCGAGCGGGTCGAGGACGCCCTGATCCGGGAGTTCCGGGAGGAGCTCGGCGTCACCGTCTCGGTGCTCGGCGGGCCCCGCGTCATGGAGAACATCTTCACGCACGAGGGGCAGGTCGGGCACGAGGTGCTGTTCCTGTTCCCCGTCGCCCTGCCGCCGGGGCGGTTCGACGGGCAGGAGCGCTTCGTGTTCCACGAGGATTCCGGCACCGCCTGCGTGGCGCGGTAGTGCGATCTGGACGGGCTCGACGTGCCGGGCGGTCCCGACCTCTTCCCCGCCGGCCTGAAGGACCGCCTCCGCGACGCGTGGCGCGCGGAGCCCTGACGGACCGGGCCGGCCCACCGCCTTTGCCGCTCGGCGCGGGCGATGCTACAGCCGGGCAATCCCATCGGTCCGGACGTCCGCGACGCCGCGGCCCATGCGCCCGGACGCTCCGTCCGACGCGGAGACGGGTGCCGGCGGAAGCATGACGATACGACCTCCCAGAAGCGGCGGGCCGACGGGGCGCAAGCCTCAGGCCGGCAAGTCCAGCGCCAGCAAGTTCAGGGGCGGCAAGGCCCAGGCCGACGGCCGCGCCCGCACGGGCCCGCGCACCAGCGCCCGCGACGCCGCCGAGCGCGCGGCCCGCAACCGCGGCGAGGATGCCGGCACCCGCGATCCCTGGGGCGCGCAGGCCGCTGCGGCCCCGGCGCCGGCCCGGCCGCCGAAGCCGCGCCGCGACGCCGCCGCACCGCGCGACGCCGCGGCGGGCAAGCCCGCCGGCCGGCCGCCGGCCAAGCGCTCGGCGGCCCCCTCCCCGGCCCTCGCCTCTGCCCCCGCGCCCGGTCCGACCCGGCGCGAGCAGCGCGCCGCCGCCTCCGCGACCCTCGCCTCCGGCGTGCAGACCCTGACCGTCGAGCCGGACGAGGCCGGGATGCGGATCGACCGCTTCCTCACCGCCCGCTTCCCGCTCCTGCCCTTCACCCGCGTGCAGACCATCGTCCGCAAGGGCGAGTTGCGGGTCGACGGCAAGCGCGCCAAGCCGAACGACCGGCTGGAGCCGGGCATGAGCGTGCGCGTGCCGCCGCTGCGCCTCGACCAGTCCACCGAGCGGCCGCGCAGCGCCGCCCGCGAGCAGGACGACGCCGCCTTCATCCGGTCGCTGATCCTCTACGAGGATGCCGACATGATGATCCTCAACAAGCCCTTCGGCCTCGCGGTCCAGGGCGGTTCGGGGACGGTCCGACACGTGGACGGCCTGCTCGCCGCCCTCACGGGTCCGGACGGCCAGAAGCCGCGCCTCGTCCACCGGCTGGACAAGGACACGGCCGGGTGCCTGATCATCGCCAAGACCCGGCTCGCCGCCGCGACGCTGGCCAAGAGCTTCCGGTCCCGGGCGGCGCGGAAGATCTACTGGGCGCTCACCGCGGGCGTGCCGCGGGTCCGGCAGGGACGCGTCTCGACCTACCTCGCCAAGGAGGAGCCCACCGACGCCGACGCGCGGATGCGGGTCGCCAAGCACGGCGACGAGGGCGCGAGCCACGCGCTGACCTACTACGCGATGGTCGATCAGGCGGCCCAGAAGCTGTCCTGGCTGTCGTTCAAGCCGGTCACCGGCCGCACGCACCAGCTGCGCGCCCACGCGGCCCATATCGGCCACCCGATCGTGGGCGACCCGAAATACTTCTCCGTCGAGAACTGGGAGCTGCCGGGCGGCATCCAGAACCGCCTCCACCTGCTCGCCCGGCGGATCGTCATCCCGCACCCGCGGACCGGCAAGCCGGTCGACGTGAGCGCGCCGCTCCCGCCCCACATGGCGCAGAGCTGGAATCTCCTGGGCTTCGACGCCGCCCGCTACGACCCGATCGTCGAGGCTCCGGAGGCCTGAGCCCGCAGCCAGGGCACGATCGCGTCCGCCAGCGCGTCCGGGGCCTCGAGCGGCAGCATGTGGCCCGACCCGTCGATCACCCTCAGCGTCGCGCCCGGGATGCCGTCGCGGAGCTCCCGCGCCTCGTCGAGGCTGCGCAGGGCATCCTGGGCCGCCGCCACGACCAGGGTCGGGCAGCCGATCGCGCCGAGGCGGTCGCCATCGGATTCGCGCGCCTGCCCGGCCTGGCGCAGGAAGACCTCTCCGCCGAGGCGGTCGCCCATCTGCCGGATCCGGCTCAGGAGGGCGCCGTCGCCGGTGCGGTCCGGGTGCACCGACTGGAGGATCGCCGACCGGCTGAGGCCCCGGTAGCCCTGCTGGCGGATATGGGCGACGGCGGCCGCCTTCCGGCGCGCCTGGGCCGGCGTGTCGGCCCGCGACGAGGTGGCGACGAGGACCAGCGCCTCCACCCGGTCCGGCACGAGCCGGGCGACCGCGCGGGCGACGTAGCCGCCCATGGAGAAGCCCACGAGCCCGAAGCGCGGCGGCGCCTCCGCGGCGACGCGGCGCGCCATGTCGGCGATCGCGGCGTCCCGCGCGAGGTCGCCGTGCGTGATCGGACCCACCTCGGCGAGGCGCGCGACCACGTCCGACCAGAGGTCGGCATCGGTCATGAAGCCGGGCAGCAGCACGAGGTTCATCGCCGGATCACCCTTCCCGTCCCCCAGATAACCGTCACGCGAGCGCCCGTCAGCGCCGCGGCATCTCCGGTGAAAGTCGGGTGCGGTCCGGGCGTCCCGCGCGGCGCATGCCTTGGCAACCGGCCGCGCCGCCTCATATGCTGCCCCGCGCCCCGCCGATCCGCCGCGGGGCCTGTTCCCGGCGGTTCGAGACCCTGACACATGAAGCTCGCGATGCTGGCCTGCCTCGCCGCCCTGTGCCTCACCGGGCCGATCGCGCATGCCGCGCCGGGCGAGACGACCAGGGCGGCGCCGACGGCGAACGGCACCCACCCCCCCGAGACGGCGACCCCGCATCCGGCCCCGGCGCCCGCCCCGGGCGCGGCGCCCGCGCAGGCCGCCCCGCGCACCGCCAACAGTGCCCGCGCGGAGCGCCGGCGGCGCTCCTACGCGGCCTGCAACCGCGCCTCGCATCAGCGCGGGTTGCGCGGCGGCAAGCGCCGGCGCTTCCTGATCCGGTGCCGGCTCGGCTACGAGCGGACCCGGATCCCCGGCGGCCAGCCCGCCGCGGCCGCGCCAGCCCAGCCGGGCCGCAAGCCGTGACGGGGACCCGCCTCCTTTCACCCGCGCCGGCGGGGCGGCTCGCGGCGCGACTTCCGGCGCGACTTCCGGCGCGTCGGTCGCGATGAGGCTCGTCGTCTTCGACGTCGACGGCACCCTCGTCGACAGCCAGCACCTGATCGTGGCGGCCCAGGAGGTGGCGTTCGCGGAGAACGGCCTGCCGGCGCCCGGGCGGCGGGAGGCCCTGTCGGTGGTCGGCCTGTCGCTGCCGCAGGCCTTCCGGCGCCTCGTCGGCGAGGACGGCCCGGTCGCGGAACTCTCGGAAAGCTACAAGCAGGCCTACAACCGCCTGCGGCTCGACCCCGCCCACGAGGAGCCCCTGTTCCCCGGCATGGCCGACCTGCTGACCCGGCTGCACGGGCGCTCCGACGTGCTGATCGGCCTCGCCACCGGGAAGTCGCGGCGCGGTGTCGACCGGCTGATCGCGCATTACGGCTGGGCGGACTGGTTCGCCACGACCCAGAGCGCCGACGACGCGCCGTCGAAGCCGGATCCGACCATGCTGCAGCAGGCGATCCGCGAGGCCGGCTGCGAGCCCGAGGCCACCGTGATGGTCGGCGACACCACCTTCGACATCGCCATGGGCGTGGCGGCCGGTGCGACGGCCGTCGGGGTCGCCTGGGGCTACCATCCGCCGGACGCGCTCTACGGGGCCGGGGCCGTGACGGTGGTCCCGAGTGCCGCCGCGCTGGAGGCGCTGCTCCTCGAGGGGCTCGCGACCGGCTCCTGATCGCGGGAGGCTCGCGCGCGGGGCCGGAAGCGCCTATCTCGCCTCCATGAGCGATCAGACGACAGACTGGCTCGGGCAACCGAGCGACGGTGACAGGCCCGACCCGGTCCGGGCCGCCCGCGGCCACGCCAAGCCGGCCCTGCCCCACCGCTTCTACAAGGAAGCCGGCTTCTCCGAGGATGACGACGGGTTCCGGCTGACCCTGGACGGACGTCCGGCCAACACGCCGGCCCGCAACCCGCTGCGTCTCCCCAGCCGGACCCTGGCCGAGCGCGTCGCGGCGGAGTGGCAGGCCCAGGACACGGCGATCGACCCCGCGCGGATGCCCCTGACCCGGCTGGCCAACACGGCGATCGACGGCGTCACGCCCCGCCTCGCCGAGGTCGCGGCGGATCTCTGCGCCTACGCGGGCACCGATCTCGTGGCCTACCGCGCCGGGGATCCGGAGCGCCTCGTGGCGGCCCAGGCGGAGGCCTGGGATCCGATCCTCGACTGGGCACGGGACGCGTTCGGTGCGCGGGTGATCCTGAGCGAGGGCGTCATGCACGTCGCGCAGCCGGCCGACACGATCCAGGCGCTCTCCGCGGCGGTGAACGCGGTGACCGACCCGTTCCGGCTGGCGGGCCTGCACACCCTGACGACGCTGACCGGCTCCCTGCTGATCGCCCTGGCGGTTCTCGAGGGCCGGCTGACACCGGCCGAGGCTTGGGCCGCGGCCCACGTGGACGAGACCTATCAGGCCGCCGTCTGGGGGCGCGACGCCGAGGCGGAGGCCCGCCTCGAGGCGCGCCGGACGGAGTTCGAGGCGGCCGCCGCGTTCGTCGCGGCCGGCGGCTGAGCCCGGGCCGCGGTCCGGCGCGGTCGCGCAGATGCAATTGCGCAACAATCCCGCATTCGCGGCGCCCGCCGCGCGTCGGCGGCTGACAAAGCGCGAACACTGTTTTAGGGTTCGACGCACATTGTGTTCGAGTCGACGATGCGTTGCGATCAGCCTGTCCGTTGCAGTTTTGAAGGCGAACTGGCCAATCTGATCGCGTCGAAACAGTCTTACCGGGATCTCGACGGGCGCTACGCGCTGTTCGACGCCCTCTCGGACCTCGAGCGCCGAGCACAGGGCGCCGGAGCGCCCGATCTCACCTTGCGCAAGATTGCTGAGATCCGGTTCCTGGCGGGGATCCTGCGCGAGTCGGTGCGCCCGTTCCCGATCGCGCCCCTGCGGACGGTGCTGCGCGTGCGCGAACGGATCGACGCGCGCCGCGCGGTCTCCGCCGAGGCCGCGGATCTCGACGCGGTCTGACGCGGGCGCGGCTCAGGCGGGCTCGGCCAGGGCAGCCTGGATCTTAGCCTCCAGGGCCGCGGGCTTTGTCCCTGGGGCGAACCGGGCGATGACCCGGCCGTCGCGTCCGACCAGGAACTTGGTGAAGTTCCACTTCACTGCTCGCGTGCCGAACAGCCCGGCGCGGGCCCGGGTGAGATGGGCGTAGAGCGGGTCGGCGCCCGACCCGTTCACCGCGACCTTGGCGAGCACCGGGAAGCTCACGTCGTAGCGCAGCGCGCAGAAACTCGCGATCTCGGCGGCGTCGCCCGGCTCCTGCGCGCCGAACTGATTGCAGGGAAAGCCCAGGATCGTCAGGCCCGCGTCCCGGTGCCGGCGCCAGAGCGCCTCGAGCCCCTCGTATTGCGGGGTGAAGCCGCAGCGGGAGGCCGTGTTCACGATGAGCAGCACCTGACCGCGGTGCTGCGCGAGCGGGTACGGCGTTCCGTCGGCCGCGGAGACGCTGAAATCGTGAACGGTCGTCATGGCCGATCACTCGGGCAAACCGGCCGGATCCGCAAGGCTCGCGCGTCGCGACATCGCGTCGGCGCCGCGACGCGGTCCCGAGATCCCGGCCGCGACTCTAACCCCGTATATGGCCGAGCCCGCGCGCGTTGGGTAACGGGTCCGTCAATCGCGGCGACGGGACTCGGCACGGCCGCGAGTGAGGGGTACCCGCATCCCCCGCCTGGACCCGACCAGGACGTGTGGATGCCGCGCTATCACTTCAATATCCACGACGTATCCACGATCCTGGACAGCGCGGGAACGGACCTGCCGGACTGGCAATCCGCCCGGCTCGAAGCCGTCCGGCGCGCCGGCGACATCCTGAAGCAGGACGCCCAGCGCATCGCCCTCGGCGAGGATTGGCGGATCGAGGTGACGGACCAGACGGGGCTGATCCTGTTTCAGATGACGTTCCTGGTGGTCGAAGCCCCGGTCATGCGGCGGCATTCCGGCACCGAGCGCTGAGCCGGCCCCGGGTCCAGCCGGTCGCCCGGTTCAGGCCGGCACTTTCCGGACGTCGAAGCTCGGGCCCTGGGGCGTCATCCGGTCGGTGGTGACGATGCGCTCGTCGGCGCCGACGATCCCGAGGCTGACGTCGCGGTCCGGCAGGATGACGGTGGTGCTCTTGTTGACGTGGACCAGCACGTGCCGGCGCAGGGGCACCGAGGCCACGGCCCAGCGCCTGAGCTGCCCGTAATAGGGCTCGCGCCGCCACGCGTTCGCCTGTCCGGGATCGACCTGCACGTTCATGTTGCGGGTGAGCGGATCGAGGCTCAGCACCATCTTGGCGCGGTCCGGCTTCCATTCCGGGCCGAGCCATCCCTCCGTCATCCAGAGGCAGTGGAAGGCCCGGCAATGGTCCGGGCGGGTGGCGTGGATGGCGCAGCCCTGGCCGGCCTTCGTATGGCGGCACCACTGGCCCGCGACGCTCTCGACCGCGGGCACGTCGTAGACCTTGCAGCACAGCGTGCAGGCGCCGCAGGCGCGGCCGGGAGCGGGTTGGGCGACGTAGGCTTCCGGGTTGAGCATCGGTCGGGCGCGGCGAGGGGCGGTGCTGGAGTAGCGCTGGCGGCATGCGTCCGGCAACGGCCGGACGCGGATCCTCCGGGCTACCTGACGGGGCATCGGGTCGGTAGTGTGGCGGCGGTCACCCGCGCACGAGGACCTTGCGAACCATGCTCTCGAACCTCGCGACCCGCGACGTCGAAACCCTCCTCCATCCCTACACCAACCTGTCGACGCACCGACAGACCGGCCCGCTGGTGCTGGAACGGGGCGAGGGCGTGCATGTCTACGACACCGAGGGACGCTCCTACATCGAGGGCATGTCCGGCCTGTGGTGCACGGCGCTGGGCTACTCCAACGCGGAGCTCGTGGAGGCGGCCCGGGCGCAGATGGCGCGCATGCCCTTCACGCACCTGTTCTCCGGCCGCAGCCACGATCCGGGCATCGAGCTCGCCGAGACGCTGAAGGAGCTGATGCCGGTCCCGACCTCGAAGATCTTCTTCACCTCCTCGGGGTCGGAGGCCAATGACACGCAGGTCAAGCTGACTTGGTACTACAACAACGCCATGGGGCGGCCGCAGAAGAAGAAGATCATCGCCCGCCAGAAGGGCTACCACGGCATCACGGTCGCGAGCGCCTCGATGACCGGGCTCGCCGCGAACCACGCCGACTGGGACCTGCCGCTGCCGGGCTTCCTGCACGTCTCGCCCGCGCACCACTACCGGGGCGCCGAGCCGGGCGAGACCGAGGAGGCCTACTCGGCGCGCCTCGCCGCCGAGCTGGAGGAGACGATCCTGCGCGAGGGGCCGGAGACGGTCGCGGCCTTCATCGCCGAGCCGGTGATGGGCGCGGGCGGCGCGATCGTGCCGCCGCGGGGGTACTTCCCGGCGATCCAGGCGGTGCTGGCTAAGTACGACGTCCGCTTCATCGCCGACGAGGTGATCTGCGGCTTCGGCCGGCTCGGCACGTGGTTCGGCAGCGAGGCGCTGGGGGCCCGGCCCGATTCGATCTCCTTCGCCAAGGCCCTGACCTCGGCCTACATGCCGCTCGGCGGCGTGAGCATCGACGAACCGCTCTACGAGGCGCTGATCGGCCAGAGCGAGAAGATCGGCACCTTCGGCCACGGCACCACCTATTCCGGGCACCCGGTGGCCGCCGCGGTGGCCCTGAAGGCGATCGAGATCTACCGCCGCGACCGGGTGATCGAGGGCGCGGCCGAGAAGGCGCCGCAGTTCCAGCGCCGTCTGTCGGCGCTCGCCGGGCACGACATCGTGGGCGAGGCCGGCGGCCTCGGGCTGATCGGCGGCCTGGAGATCGTCGCCGACAAGGCCAGCAAGCGGCAGTACGACCCGAAGAAGGGCGTGGCCGCCCGCTGCGTCGCCTTCGCGCAGGGCGAGGGGCTGATCGTGCGGGCGCTCGCCGGGGACCGCGTCGCCGTCTGCCCGCCGCTGATCATCGCGCCGGACGAGATCGACGCCCTGTTCGACCGGCTCGGACGGGCCCTGGACCGGACCCGCGACTGGATCCGCGCCGAGGGGCTGGAGGCGATGCCGGGCTGAGGACCGCCCCGCGCGCGTCGCGGCGCGGGCGCGGACCCCGGCCGCGGCGGTCGCCTGCCGCCGTCACACCGCGTCGCGCGGCGCGTCCGGCAGCGCGGCCGCCTGGAGCCCCGCCGCGGTCAGCGGCGTGATGCGGAGCGTGGTGATCCGGTTCTTGGCCTTCCGCAGCACCTGGAAGCGGAAGCCGTGGAAGTTGAAGGCGGTGCCCTGGTCCGGGATGGTCCGCGCCTCGTGGATGACGAGGCCGGCGATGGTGGTCGCCTCCTCGTCGGGCAGGTCCCAGTCCATGGCCCGGTTCAGGTCGCGGATCGGCACGCCGCCGTCCACGTTCACCGACCCGTCCCCCTGCGGGCGCACGCCCGAGACGGTGACGTCGTGCTCGTCGGCGATGTCGCCGACGATCTCCTCCAGGATGTCCTCCAGGGTGACGAGCCCCATCACCTCGCCGTACTCGTCGACCACGAGGGCGAAGTGGGTCTTCTTGGTCAGGAAGGCCTTGAGCTGGGCGCGCAGCGACGTCGTGCCCGGCACGAACCACGTCTCCAGGGCCAGCGCCTCGACCTTGAGGCCGGAGGCGTCGCCGCCCGCGGCGTCGAGCGCCCGCAGCAGGTCCTTGGCGTGGAGGACGCCGACGATGTTCTCGGGCGTGCCGCGCCACAGCGGCATGCGGGTGTAGGGCGAGGCCAGCACCGCCCGGACGATGTCCTCGGAGGGCTGGTCGGCGTCGATCGCCCGCATCTTCGTGCGGTGGACCATCACGTCGGAGACCGACAGGTCCGACAGGTCGAGGAGGCCGCCCAGCATGTCGCGCTCGGCCTTGGCGACGCCGCCCTCCCGGTGCATCAGCGCCACCTGCCCGCGCAGCTCCTCGGCGGCGGTGAGGATCGACTGGTGCTCGCCGATGGTGACGCCGAACGGTTTCAGCATCACCCGCACGACGTGCTCGATGGCGATGGCCAGCGGGCCCATCAGCGCCACCGCGAAGGCCACCGGGCGGGCGGTGAGCAGGGCGGCCTTGTCGGGTTTGGAGATCGCCAGCGTCTTCGGCAGCACCTCGGCGAAGACGATGACCAGCACCGACATGCCGACCGTCGCGTAGATGACGCCGCTCTTGCCGAACAGCGCCGTGAGCACGCTGGTGGTGAAGGCCGAGGCGCCGATCGCCACGATGTTGTAGCCGATCAGCATCGCGCCGATGAAGCGCTCGCGGATCGCCAGGATGCGGTTGACGATCGCGGCGCGCGGGTCGCCCGCCTGCTCCAGGGCGTGCATTCGGGCTCGCGAGGCGGCCGTGAAGGCCGTCTCCGCGCCCGCGAAGAAGGCCGAGAGCAGCAGCGAGATCGCCACGATGCTCGCGGCGAACCACAGGTCGATATGGGTTTCCATCGGGTCCGTCAGGCACGCCTCGCGCGGCTTGTCGGCCGCCCATATAGCGCCTCCTGCGACTTATTGCGCGCCGATCGGGCGCACCGTCCACGTCCCCCAGTAGACGGGCCGCCCGTAGAGGCTCGACGCGTCGCGCCCGGAGGCGGTCGGGGCGAGCCGGTCGAGCCAGGTCAGGAAGCCCGCCTTGTTCGGGTAGATCGCCGGCGTGTCGAGGTTGCCCTCCGCGTCGGTCATCCAGAAATGCGCGCTCCGGTCGTACCGGCCGCTGCCGTCGCCCCCCGAGCGCAGCCCGAGATAGGCGGCGGAGCGGCCCGCCTCCACCGGATCGGCGTAGAGCTTGAGGGCGCCGATCCCGTCGAGGTTCATGTCGGCCGTGTATTGCAGGCAGATATCCGCCACCGGACCGCCCGGGGCGTTGGCGGGCCGCTGGCACGTGTAGGAGACCGCCCAGCGCGGCATGCCCTTGGCGCGGGCCACCCGCACGAGGGTCCCGGGCGGCAGCGGCCCGGCGAGCTTGCGCGCCGTCGACCAGACCTTCGGCCCCGACAGGTCCTGCGCGGTGCGCAGGAACAGCCCGGTGCGGCGCTTCTCGGGGGCGAGGCCGCAATCCTCTGGCAGCACGTCGGTGTAGACGTAGTGATAGGTGCGGTCGACGACGCTGATCGAGCCGGCGAGTCCGTGGGTCTCGAAGGCCGGCGCCGTGCAGGCCGACGTGACCGGCTTGCCCGCCTCGTCGACCACCGCGGCGGGGACGGGCGGGTCGGCGCGCCGGCCGCGGCCGGCGCCCGCCTCGAACGGCGTCCAGGCCAGCCCGTAGCCGTCGGCGGTGCGGGTCCGGATCTCGAAGGTCTGGAAGTCGAGGGTGCGCGCCTCGATCTGGACGCGGCGCCGGACGTCGGCCGGGCCCGTCGCCGGCGCGTCCGGTTCCGCCCGCCGGCGCCGACGCCGGCCGCGGCGCTCGGGCTCGGCCGCGTCGCCGCCGGTGACGCCCACGCGCTCCTGCCCGAGCAAGAAGACGTAGCTGTAGGCCTCGCCGGCCCAGGTCCGGCCCGTCACGGCGATGGGGTCGCGCGGGCCGATGCCCTCCGCGGACGGCGTCGGCTCGGACCAGCCGCGCGTCCGCGCGCGCTCCTCCGGCAGGTCGACCCAGAACCGGTCTGCCGAGGGCGGCAGCGTCGTGACCAGGGCCTCGAAGGTGCGGCCGGTGCGCAGGGCGCCGCCGTCGCGGCTGTCGGTGGCGCGCCGCTCCGGGCACGGCTCGTCCCGGCGGGACGCCACCGGTGTCTGGCCCTGGAACACGGCCTGGAGCGGGCCGGGCGCCTCGGAGCGGGCGAGCCGCAGGATCTGCACGCCGCGCACGAAGGCGCAGGGCGCCGGCGCGATGAGGACGCCCTCGGCCTCCGAGCCCTCGCGGCAGATCTCCAGCGCGCCGCCCCCGGTCAGGAAGCAGCTCGGGGCGCTGCCCTCGTAGCCCGCGGGCCGGGCCTCGGCGGGGCGGGTCCCGATCAGCGCGGATCCGGCCAGCGCCGAGAGCGCCGCGAGGGCCGCGAGGTGCATGCCGGAGCGCATGCCGGAGCGCCGGCCCGAACGCCGGGACGAGCGCCGGGACGCGGCGTCGCGTGCGGGGGGAATGACGGTATCGGCAGGCGATGTCGTGGCAGTCTTTGTAGAAATCACGTCTATCGCCGATGTCGATCCGGATGTCGGAACAGTCTCGCAGCCTCTAACTCACGGTCGCTGAGCCGGAAAGTGGCGCGGACCACGCAAGCCCCCTTCGATGGGGACGGGGGCGAACCCGGCGCCCGCTCGCCCGTTGTCGCGGCTTGAGGGCCCCGCTGGCCCGACCCTTTCAGCGCCCGGAGATCAGCGCATGGACATCGCCGTCGAAACCGTCACCGACATCGTCATGCGGCTGCGCGCCATCGAGGTGAAGGAGGGCAACACCGACCCGGATTCGGGTTCGAACCCGATCGACGACGGCGCCACCGACGTCCTGGTCTCCGGCACCGACGACGCCACCGAGTCCGAGGTCCGCGGCCTGATCGCCGGGCTCGACGACGATTCCCGTGCCGAGCTGCTCGCCCTCCTCTACGTCGGGCGCGGCGACATGGAGCCGGAGGAGTGGAGCGAGGCTGTCCGCTTCGCCCGCGAGCGCGAGGCCGCCGGCGAGGGCGCCGCGCGGGAACTGCTGGGCTCTCCCGACGCCGGCGACCTCCTTGAGGAAGGCCTCGACGCGATGGGGCTCAGTCCCGAACTGCCGCAGGCCTGAGCGCCCGGACGGGGCCGGTCGCCATGGCCTCGCGCGCGCGCAGGGGCGCCACGAAGGCACTGCGGGTCCTCACGCGGCCGGTCCGCCGCGCGCAAGGCCATGGCGGCAAGGGCCGCGGCGGGCTCGTGGTCGAGCCCTACCGCGGCTACGGGTCACGGGACGAGGTGTTCCTGATCGGCCGGGTCTTCCGGCAGTCGCCGGGGATACCCGGCGAGGATCCCGAATCCCTGCGGGCGCAGTGGCGCGACCTGCGCCGCCGCATCGCCAGGCGGACGATCGCCGGCGCGGCCGTCACCGCCCGGTTCGGCGACGATGCCGTCCGGGTCGAGACCGACCGGGACGGCTATTTCCGCGTGCACCTGCACCCGCGCTCGCCTCCGGCCGAGACGGGTGACTGGCACGCGGTCGAACTCCGCCTCGAGGCCGATCCGCCGATCCCCGCCGAGGGCGCGGTGTTCATCCCGCCCGACCGCTGCCGCTGCGTCGTGGTCAGCGACATCGACGACACGGTCATGCGCACCGGCGTCGCCAACAAGCTCAAGATGCTCTGGCGCCTGTTCGTGGAGGATGCCGAGAGCCGCGTCGCCTTCCCGGGCGTCGCCGCCCTCTACCGCGCCCTCCACGCGGGCGCCGGCGGCGACGAGGGCAACCCGATGCTCTACGTGTCCCGCGCGCCCTGGGGTCTCTACGAGATGCTGTCGGAGTTCTTCCAGCGCCACGGCATCCCGGCGGGGCCGGTGCTGTTCCTGCGGGAATGGGGCCTCTCCTGGACCCACCCGCTGCCGCGCCGGGCCACCGACCACAAGCACGCGCTGATCCGGCACATGCTCGCTCTCTACCGCGACCTGCCCTTCGTGCTGATCGGCGACAGCGGCCAGCACGACCCGGAGGTCTACGCGCAGATCGTCGAGGAGAATCCCGGGCGGGTGCTGGCGGTCTACATCCGCAACGTGTCCCGCGGCTCCGCGCGGGTGGAGGAGATCGTCCGGCTCGCCGGCGCCGTCGCCCGGGCCGGATCGAGCCTCGTGCTCGCCGCCGACAGCGTCGCCATGGCCGAGCACGCGGCCGCCATCGGACTGATCGCCCCCGGGGCGGTGGCCGGTGTCGCCGACGAGCACGCGGCGGCGGCCGAGACCGGGCCGCGTCGGGAGACCGCCCGGATCACGCCGGAGCCGTCGGGCGTCGCCGGCGCGGCCGAGGACCCGATCGGGCCGGAGGCGATCGCCGAGGCCCTCGCCGGCGACGGCGCCGTGCCGGCGACCCTGGTGGTCGAGCCGGAGACGCCGGCCGCGCTCCCGCGGCTCGGTGCGTGACTGCGCGGCCGCGATCGTCACCCGGGCGGCTGTCGCGGGCCGCCCGCTCCGATAGGTATCGGCCGAGCGCGGCCGGCACCCGCCGAGACGGGTGCGGAACGGGCTGCCGCGGGAGGAATCGAGATGCGCCTGAGCCTGTCCGCGCTGCTGATGATCGCCTGCGGCACCCAGGCCGCCTTCGGGCAGGCCGCGCCCGCGGAGCGGGCCGTGCCGCGCTTCGCCCAGCTGGAGGCCGAGATGGGCGCGGCCAACGCCGCCCCGGGGCCGCGGACGGTGCCGGCCAAGGTCGTGCCGGTCCCCGACACGACGAGCCCGCAATTCCGCACCGCGGTGGCGGCGCCCTACCGGGTGCCGGCCTGGAACGCGAACCCGCCGGACGCCGCGGCCTGGAAGGCGCTGGTCGACAAGCTCGCTGCCGTCGGAGCCGCCACCCTGCCGGCGCTCCGCGAGAAGCTGGGCGTCACCAGCGAGGCTGCGGTGATCGGCGGCGTGAAGGCCTTCGTGATCCAGCCCCGGCAGATCCCCGAGGCCAACCGCGACCGGCTCCTCCTGCACATCCACGGGGGCGGCTACGTCTACAATCCCGGCGAGGCCGGAACGCTGGAGGCGATCCTGATGGCCGGCCTCGGCGGCTACAAGATCATCTCGGTGGATTACCGCATGCCGCCGGACGCGCCCTACCCGGCCGCCATGGACGACGCGACCGCCGTGTGGCGGGCCATGCTGTCCATGCAGAAGCCGCGGAACATGGCGGTGTTCGGCACCTCAACGGGCGGCGGCATGACGCTGGCGCTGATGCTCCGCGCCAAGGCCGAGGGGCTGGCGCTGCCCGCGGCGATCGGTCTCGGAACGCCCTGGTCGGACATGACCGAGACCGGTGACAGCTACCGGACCAACGAGTGGCTCGACAACGTGCTCGTCAGCTATTCCGGCTACCTGACGCCGGCCGCCAAGCTCTACGCCGCCGGCCGCGACCTGAAGGACCCGCAGCTCTCGCCGATCTACGGCGACTTCGCCGGCCTCCCGCCCGCGATCCTGGTCACCGGCACCCGCGACCTGTTCCTGTCGAACACCGTGCGCACGCACCGGAAGCTGCGCGCCGCCGGGATCGAAGCGTCGCTGCAGGTGTTCGAGGGCATGTCCCACGCCCAGTACCTGTTCACGCCGGACGCGCCCGAAACCAGGGAAGTCTTCGGAGAAATGGCGCGCTTCTTCGACGATCATCTGGGTCGCTGAGGCGCGGCGGCGCGGGCTCGCGCGGAGCTCGTGCTCACGAGATGGTGCAATGCAGCATCTCGGTGGAGAGGGTTCACATCCGGGCCGCGATGCCTAGGTTCGGCCCCTCGCAGCCGGTCCACGCTCCTCGAGCCTCCTGGAGGCCATCCGTGCAAACCTACACCCTCGCCATCGCCGACGGCGTCCTGTTCGCCTGCCTGCCCGACGAGGCCGACATCTCGGCCGCGATCACCGACGCGACCGCGACCAATTACGGGTTCGGCCTCAGCCTCGACATCGTCCGCGGGGCGACCCTGACCGACGCGGCCCGTCCCGAGGACGAGGTCGTGTGGCAGGAAGGGCCGGACAGCGAGCTGCTCGACGCGCAGGGGCGGCGCTACCGCTACGCCGTCCGCCGACCCTGCTGACGAAAGCCCGGCGCGGACCTGACACCGGGACGCGCGCCGGTGCTACGCTCCGCCGATGGAGCGGCAGGCGACAGGGGCGGGACGGTGGGGCGGGCTCGCCCGATTCCTCGTCCTCTACGCGGCGCTGTACGGCGCCTACGGGGTGCTGTCGCCGGTCCTGCCGGGCTTCCTCGCCGCGCGCGGCCTGACGCCCGGCGAGATCGGCCTCCTCCTCGCCGCCGCGGGCGCCCTGCGTCTCGCGGTCGGTCCCCTGGCCGGCGCCTTCGCCGACCGCCACCGGGCCGGCCGATCCGTCCTGGCGGCGAGCCTCGCGCTGGCCGGGCTCAGCGCCCTGGCGCACCTGCCCGGCGCCGGGCTGGCGCAGCTGATCGGGCCGGCGCTCCTCTACGCGGCGGGCACCGCGGCCCCGGCGCCCCTCGCCGACGCGCTGGCCCTGGCCGCCGCGCGCGGCGGCGCGGCGTTCCAGTACGGCTGGGTCCGCGGCGCGGGCTCGGCCGCGTTCATCGTCGGCACCGCCGCGGCCGGCTGGCTGATCGGCCTCCACGGCCTCGCCGCCGCCCTCGTGGCGAGCGGCGGCCTGTTCCTGGCCGCCGGCGCGGCCGCCCTGGCCCTGCCCGCCGCTCCTCCGTGCGGCGCGGCCGAGGCCGGGGCGCGGTGGCGGGGCTTCGCCACCCTGGTGGCCCTGCCGCGCTTCCGCCGCACGGTGCTGGTCGCCGCCCTGGTGATCGGCGCGCACGCGATGCACGACGGCTTCGCCATGATCCTGTGGCGGTCCGCCGGGATCGCGGCGACCACCGCCGGCCTGCTCTGGTCGGTCTCGGTGGCCGCGGAGGTCCTGGTCTTCCTGCTGGTCGGCCCGCCCCTACTGGCGCGGATCGGCCCGGCGACCGGCGTCGCGGTGGCGGCCTGCGCGGGGGGCCTGCGCTGGGCGGTGCTGGCATCCACGACCGCGCTTCCCTGGCTCGCCGCCGCCGAGTCCCTGCACGGGCTGAGCTTCGCCCTCCTGCACCTCGCCTGCCTGGGGCTCATCGAGGCGTCGACGCCGGCCGATCTCCGGACGACCGCGCTGGCGCTCTACGGGACGCTGGGCCTCGGCCTGTCGGGGGTGGCGGCGACCCTGGCCTCCGGGGTGCTCTACGGGGCGTTCGGCGCTTCGGCCTTCTGGGCCATGGCGGCGCTGAGCCTCGCGGCCCTGCCGCTCGTGCCGGCTCTGCGGGATCGCTGAAGCGGCGGGTTCTTTTCCCGCGCCTATGGTACGGACCCGGAACGGACCCGCCCGAAAAGCCCCGCATGCCCGCCGTCGCCGAGATCCTGATCCCGCTCGCCCTCGATACGCCCTACAGCTACGTGGCGCCGGCCGGGCTCGACCTCGCCCCGGGGGACGTGGTGCAGGTGCCCCTCGGCCCGCGCGAGATCGTCGGGGTGGTCTGGGGCGTCGCCGAGACGCCCGGCGGCTCGAACCTGCGGCCCGTGACCGGCCGCCTGCCCTACCCGCCCCTGTCGGAGCCGCTGCGCAGCCTCGTCGACTGGATCGCCCGCTATACGCTGGCGCCGAAGGGCTCGGCGCTCGCCATGGTCCTGCGGCTGCCCGACGAGGCGGCCGCCGGCGAGACCGCCCGCGTCGCCGTGCGCCTCACCGACAAGCCCCCGTCCCGGCCGACCCCGGCCCGCACCAAGGTGCTCGCCGCGGCGGCCGACGGCGCCCTGCGCGGCAAGAGCGCGCTCGCCAAGGAGGCCGGCGTCTCGCTCTCGGTGGTCGACGGGCTGATCGACGACGACGTCCTTGAGACCGTCGCGGTCGAGCCGGAGCCGGTCGCGCCGCGGCCCGACCCGGACTTCCCGCGGGCGCCGCTCTCGCCCGCCCAGGCCGAGGCGGTGGCGGCCCTCGTCGCCCCCTTCCCGTGGGACCGGCCGCAGCCGCGGGAATCCGACGATCTCCGCCCGGTCCTGCTGGAGGGCGTCACCGGCTCGGGCAAGACCGAGGTCTATTTCGAGGCGGTGGCCGCCTGCGTCCGGGCCGGGCGGCAGGCGCTGATCCTGATGCCCGAGATCGCCCTGACGGCGCAGTTCCTCGACCGGTTCGCCGCCCGGTTCGGGGTCCGGCCGGCGGCGTGGCATTCCGGGATCGGCGGCAAGCGGCGCGAGCGCCTGCGCGCCGCCGTGGCCGAGGGCGAGGCGCTCGTGGTGGTCGGCGCGCGCTCCGCCCTGTTCCTGCCCTTCGCGCGGCTCGGCCTGATCGTGGTCGATGAGGAGCACGAGACCGCCTACAAGCAGGAGGACGGCGTCCATTACCACGCCCGCGACATGGCGGTGGTGCGCGGGCGCCTCGAGGGCTGCCCGGTCGTCCTGACCTCGGCGACGCCCGCGATCGAGACCCGCGTCAACGCCGCGCGGGGGCGCTACCGGCACGTCCTGCTCCCCGAGCGCTTCGGCGGCCGGCGCCTGCCCGACATCGCCGCGATCGATATGCGCCTCGACCAGCCCGAGCGCGGCCGCTTCCTCAGCCCGCCGCTGGTCAACGCGGTGAAGAGCACCCTGGAGCGCGGCGAGCAGGCGCTGCTGTTCCTCAACCGCCGGGGCTACGCGCCGCTGACCCTCTGCCGCGCCTGCGGCCACCGCTACCAGTGCAAGAACTGCTCGACCTGGCTCGTGGAGCACCGGTTCCGTCGGGCACTGGTCTGCCACCAGTGCGGCTACGCGGAGCGCCGGCCGGAGGCCTGCACCGAGTGCGGGACCTTCGACAACCTCACCGCCTGCGGGCCCGGCGTCGAGCGGATCGCCGAGGAGGCGGCCGAGATGTTCCCGGACCGGCGCATCGTCGTCCTGTCGAGCGACTTCCCCGGCGGCGCCGAGCGTCTGCGCCAGGAACTCGAGGCGGTGGCGGCCGGCGCGTGCGACGTCGTGATCGGCACGCAACTCGTGGCCAAGGGCCACAACTTCCCGTTCCTGACGCTGGTCGGCGTCCTCGACGCCGATATCGGCCTGACCTCGGGCGACCCGCGGGCGGCGGAGCGCACCTTCCAGTTGCTCCAGCAGGTCACCGGGCGCGCCGGACGCGGCGAGAAGCCCGGGCGCGCCCTGGTCCAGACCTACCAGCCGGACCACCCGGTGATCGCGGCGCTCCTCTCGGGCGACGCCGAGCGCTTCTACGCGGAGGAGATCCAGGCCCGCGAGGCGGCCGGCCTGCCGCCGTTCGGGCGGCTCGCGGCCCTGATCGTCTCGGCGAGCGAGCGCGAGGTCGCGGAGGCGCACGGGCAGGCGCTCGCCCGCGCCGCCGAGCCGCCGGAGGGCGTGATGGTCCTGGGCCCCGCCGAGGCGCCCCTCGCCCTGGTGCGCGGCCGCTACCGGTTCCGGCTGCTCGTGAAGACCGAGCGCAACGTCGATCTCCAGGCCTACCTGCGCGCCTGGATCGCCCGGGGCCCGAAGGTGCGGGGCAACGTCCGGGTCGCCATCGATGTCGACCCGCAGAGCTTTTTGTAGGAGACTTCGCGGGCCTCCCGGTCTCGTGAACGCCGGTTCGCCGTCGAGAGGCACGTCAGAGCGAGGGTCCGGGGCCATACCGGTTCGTCCCGCGATCGGGTATGGCTCAGGTCACGGGCGGCGGACCCTGGTCGGAGACCGGCTACGGGACGCATGCGGTTCCCGGAGGAGCGATCAGTGCTGACCTACACCAAGACGCCGGATTCGAATGTCGCCGAGATCGTGGTCGACGGGAAGATCACCGACGAGGAGATGAACGCGGCGATGACCGCGATGAAGGCCGACCTCGACAAGGGCGGCAAGATCAAGCTGCTCGAGGATATCCGCGCCTTCGAGGGCATGGAGCCCGCGGCCTTCTTCAAGGACCCGCGCTTCGGCATCTCGATGATGAAGAGCATCAGCCACGTCGCCCTGGTGACGGACGCGCCCTGGCTGAAGGCGCTGGCCGAGACCTTCAACTTCGTGTCGCCGACCCAGATCAAGGTGTTCGAGCGCGCCCGCATCGACGAGGCGCGGAGCTGGCTCGCCGCGGCCGCCTGAGCGACCTCAGTCGGCCTGCGCGGTGCGGGTGTCGCTGCGCCGCGCGGTCCAGTGGCCCGAGCACAGGGACGAGACCTTCCAGGTGCCGGCGCCGCTGCCGGCCTGGAGCCGGCCGGTGCCGGTTCCGCTCGCCGTCCCGTTGCTGACCGTGATGCCGACGCTGCCGTCGGGCCGCACGTGGCCGTTGACCTGCGCCCCAGCGCCGCCGGAAATGAGCTGCACCTGCCCCTCGCGGATCGCGAGCGCGTAGGTGTAGCGGGCGCTGCACAGGCCGCTCTCCGTCACCAGCTCCACCGACCACCGCCCGTTATGCGCGCTCGGCCCCGCGCTGGCGGGCAGGCACGTCGGGAGGAGAAGGCCGGCGGCGAGGGCCGCGACCGCGGTCAGCTTGGTCATGCGATGCAATCTTTCAGCGAAGCGGACACCGCCGGAAGCGGCGTGCACGGTCAGAATCATCGATCGAGGATGACTCGACGCTGAACGATGGAAGCGGCAAGAGTATGGCTGCCTCCCGCCTGTTCAAGATAGATTACGGCCGGCAGTCTCCCGGCCAATAGTCAAGCTCGTTGCGGACGATGCTGTGGACTGATCTGCCGACCGGAGCGTCCAAGTCTCCGCTCATCACGGAGGAGACGGAGGCGGCCGAGGTCCTGCTCGCGCATGTCGAGGATCGCCGGGCCCGCGGGAAAGCGCCCGCGAGACCGCGGCCGAACCTGCCCGCGCGGGAGAGCCTCGGGCGCCTCGGGGCGGGCCGGCGATTGAGCGACCGGCCTCGATCGGGCCGGGCGGGATCCATGATCGGATCCGTCGGCGGGCGCGGGCAGCCGACCAGCGCGCCGCGCCACCCTCTCGGGTTGTGACGGGCCGCGCGGGACGGCCGGAGCGATTCGCGGTGCTCAGTCGGTGAGCGGCCGGGCTTCCTCGGGCAGCATGATCGGGATCCCGTCGCGGATCGGGTAGGCGAGCTTCGCCGAGCGGCTGATCAGCTCCTGCCGGGCCGAATCGTATTCCAGGGTGCCCTTGGTCAGCGGGCAGACCAGGATCTCCAGGAGCTTCGGGTCGACGCGGGTCGCCTCGACGGGGGCGGTGGGATCGTTGGACATCGGTGGGGCAACCTATTGCATCGGCGACTCGGGACCCGAGCCGCGAACCAGTTCCATCTGCGTGACCGCGATCAGGATCTCGGCCCGGGTCTTCAGGTCGGGAGCCTCCAGCATCGCCTGCTTCTCGCGCACGCCGAACGGGCTCATCATGCACAGGGCGTTGACCAGCGCCTCGTCGGGCGCCTCGTCGATCCCGGCCCAGTCCACCTTGAGGTCGTTCGACTCCACGAAATCGCGCAGCGCCTTGAGGACGCCCTCGCGGTCGACCTGCTCCTCGCCCGCCCGCGGCTCGAAGTCCACCGCGAACTCGTCGTAGGAGACGTGGCAGCGGCGATAGGGGCCGATCGAGGCCAGCTCGCTCTCGACCCGGAACCGGGTGACGCCGGTGAGCGAGATCAGGTACCGGCCGTCGCCGGTCTCGGCGTACTGGGTGACGCGGCCCGCGCAGCCGACGCGGTAGAGCTTCGGATTCGATCCGCCCGACCCTTCCGGGTCGGGCTGGATCATCCCGATGATCCGGTCCGTCCGCATGGCATCGTCGACCATCGCGAGGTAGCGCGGCTCGAAGATGTTGAGCGGCATCTGTCCCCGCGGCAGCAGCAGCGCGCCGGACAGCGGGAAGACCGGGATCACGGCCGGGCAATCCGCGGGGCCCTTGTAGCTCGCATGGGTGCTCATGGCGCCTCCCAGAGGGGCCGATCGGTGGGCCGGCGCGCGAGCCGGTGCCTCACGAGAACAGAAGTGCCGAGAGCTTGCGCCGGCCGCGGATCGTGTCGGGGTCCATCACGCCCCAGGCCTCGAAGAATTGCAGCAGCTGCTTGCGCGCACCGTCCTCGTTCCAGTCCTTGTCGCGCTTGCGCAGCTCGATCAGGTGATCGACCGCCTGGCCGCGCTCCCCCCGGGCGGCGAGCCCGAGCGCGAGGTCGAACCGCGCCTGATGGGCGTCCGGGTTGGCCTCGACCTCGCGCTGCAGGCCCGCGAGGTCGCCCAGCGACGCCGCCTGCTCGGCGAGTTCCAGGGCGGCGCGGATGCCGACGAGCGCCGGGTCGCCGGCCTTCGCCTCCGGAACCATCGCCAGGACGCGCTTGGCGTTCTCGATCTCGCCCGCGTCGAGCTGCATCTTGGCGAGGCCGGCCAGCGCGGTGACGTTATCGGGCTGCTGCTCCAGCACGGCCGCGTAGATCTCGGCGGCGCCGGCGAGGTCGCCTTCCTGGATCAGGGCCGCCGCGTCGGCGAGGGCCGCCTCCAACGGGTCCTGCTGCGGACCGGCCACGCGCGCGATCAGCTCCTTGATCTGGCTCTCCGGGACCGCGCCCATGAAGCCGTCGACCGGCTGGCCCTTCTGGAAGACGATGACCGCCGGGATCGACTGGATGCCGAGCTGACCGGCGATCGAGGGATGCTCGTCGATGTTCATCTTCGCGAGGACGACCGCGCCCGCGGCTTCCCGGACGACCTTCTCCAGGACCGGCGTGAGCTGCTTGCAGGGCCCGCACCAGGGCGCCCAGAAATCGACCAGGACCGGCCGGTTCATCGACTCGGCGATGACATCCTGACGGAAGCTCGCGGTGGTCGTGTCCTTGATGAGGGAGCCGGTGTCGCCGGCCGGGGTACCGCCCGCGGCGAGGGTGTCGTTGAGCATCGGTCTGGCTTCGGAACCTTTTTCGTGGAGCGCCTTAAATGGGGCTTCCGCCCCGGTCTGACCAGCCCGGAGGGCCGGATCCTCAGCGCGGCGGCGCGGCGGCCGGCGCGCCCGCCGCCGCCTTGGCGGCGGTCACGAAGGTGCCGGCGAAGGGACGCCCGTCGGCGGTGCTGGCCTCGCAGGTGATCGCGGTGCGCCCGGCTTCCGGGGTCGAGAAGCGGCAGGCGCCGATCGCGAGGATCGGGGCGCCGTCCTTGCCCGTGGTGACGACGTTGATCGGCTGCAGCGGATCGGTCTCCTCGGTGGCCTCCTGCTGGGCGCCGTTGCCGCTGAAGCTGAGGGTCTGACCGTCGGAGGTCGTGAAGTCGAAGCTCGTGCGGTTGCGGCTCACCGCGTTCGTCAGGACGTTGCTGCAGGCCGCGCTCAGGTCCTGCGTGCCGATGACGAGCTTCTCGCAGGTCCCTTCCAGCCGCAGCGCCGCCTGGGCGCGGGCCGCAAAGGGCAGGCTGACGAGGGCGCAGAGCAGCGCGAGGCGCAGGCTGTTGGTCATGGCGTGTCGGGCATCCTCCGGTTGAGAGCCGAACTAGGCGCGCCGCGCACGCCGTCGAGGGGCACGGCCCCCGGACCGGCGCGACGGGAGGTGTGTCGCGGACGCGCCGGACGCCCTCAACCCTACCCGCACGGGCGCGGAAGGGACGCCGGGCGGGGCGGCCCGCTAGCCCGCGAACCGCAGGGCCCGGTCGTTCGGCGCGGCGAGGTCGAGGTCCGGCCCGAGGGGCACGATCCCCGTCGGATTGATGGTCGGATGGCTCTCGTAATAGTGCCGCTTGATGTGGGTGAGGTTCACGGTCGGCGCGACGCCCGGCAGCGCGTAGAGGTCGCGGAGGTAGTTCGACAGGTTCGGGTAGTCGGCGATCCGGCGCCTGTTGCACTTGAAGTGCCCGACATAGACCGCGTCGAACCGCACCAGCGTCGTGAACAGCCGGATGTCGGCCTCGGTCAGCCGGTCCCCGCAGAGGTAGCGGCTCCGGTCGAGGCGCGCCTCGAGCGCGTCGAGTTCCGCGAACAGCGCCTCGAAGGCCTGGGCGTAGGCCTCCTGCATGGTCGCGAAGCCCGCCTTGTAGACGCCGTTGTTCACGCGGTCGTAGACGCGGCCGTTCACGGCGTCGATCTCGGCGCGCAGGTCCGGGGGATAGAGGTCGGGGCCGGTGCCCCCGAAGGCGTCGTTCAGCATCCGCAGGATCTCGGCGGATTCGTTCGACACGATGGTGGCGCGCTCCCGATCCCAGAGGGTCGGGACGGTGACCCGGCCGCTGTAGGACGGGTCCGCCGCCAGGTAGACCTCGTAGAGGCGCCGGGCGCCGTGGATCGGGTCGGGCGTCGCGCCCGGCGTGTCGCCGAAGACCCAGCCCTCCGCGCCCATGTGCGGGTCGACCACCGAGACGGAGATCGCGTCCTCCAGCCCCTTGAGCGTCCGGCCGATCAGTGTGCGGTGCGCCCACGGACAGGCCAGGGACACGTAGAGATGGTAGCGCCCCGGCTCGCCGCGGAAGCCGCCCGCGCCGGAGGGGCCTGCCGACCCGTCGGCGGTGACCCAGTTGCGGAAGGCCGAGGCCTTGCGCTCGAAACGGCCGCCCGTCGCGGCGGTGTCGTACCACTGGTCGCGCCAGATGCCGTCTACGAGGAGGCCCATCGTCGTCTCCGCCTGTCCGAGAGGTCCGACCGAGATGGGCCTCGCGCGGTCGGTGTGAAGGGACGCGTCCGCCCGCGAACGCCACGCAAGGCAGGCCTGCGCCCGGCTGTCTGTTGCGGTGCAGCAAAGTCCGCCATGTCTCGCGTCACCCACCCGTCGCCGTGCGCGTGCCGCAGCTGCCCGACCCGGTGGGGGATCGATGGAGGTGAAGTGATGTCGTTCGCGCTGGTGCCCGTCGCCGAGGCGGCCCTGTTCACGTTCGGGTGCCTGGTGATCCACGCCCTGCGGCGCCACGCCGACGTGGTCACCGCGACGCTCGCGTGCCTCGCGACGCTCCTCGTCCTGATGATCGGCATCGCCTGCGCGCCGGAATCCTTCGCGAAGTATCAGGCGGCGAGCGTCGCCGACTTCGCCCGCCTGGATCAGGCCATCTACTGAGGCTTCGCCCCGCGGCCGACGGCGTCGAGGCCGCCGGTCCGGAGCTTCGCGAGGCGGCCGCCGGTCCCGCGCTGGCCGGCGACGGCCACGTCGAAATCGTCCTTCGGGAGCTTGGCGAGGAAGCGCTCGGCGATTTCGAACAGAAGGATGTCGGCGCGGACCCGCTCGATATAGGCCCAGTCGAGGCTCGACGACCAGACGAAGTGCACCTCGCTGAAGCTCTCGGCGAGCAGCCCGGTCAGCAGGAACGGGTCGAAATGGGCGCAGGAATCGCCGAACAGGACGAGCCGGCGCGGATCGGCCGCCGGTGACGCGTTCCGGTAGACGACATGCGCGCCGACATGCACCTCCCGGTCGCGCCCTTCCGCCTCGTAGGCGGCGAGCAGCGGCCCGGTCTCGACCCGCGACGCGTCGCGCTGCAGCATGAACCGTTCCAGGCGCTCGCGCGGCCGCTCCGGCAGCTTCTCGCCGAGATCCATGAGCTGGTCCGAGACGATGCCCGGACGCGCGCCGATGTCGGCCGGCGGGATCGCCCCGAGCGCCCGCATGATCGCGCGGTAGGCCAGCAGGCAGCCCTGCGCGGTCCAGTGCGTGTCGGTGCGCAGGTAGAGCGGCACCGGCCCGTTCCGGGCGGCGCGGAGCGGGGCGAGAAGGTCGAGATAGGCCGGATGCCGGGCGAGGCTGCGGGCCAGCCGCCGGGTCGAGGCCTTGCCGGGGGCGTAGCGCAGGCCGTCGGTCTTGTCGTCGTAGACCGACAGCTTCTCCGGCACGATCACGTGCAGGCAGCGGATGCCGAGGCTCTCGGCCCGCCGCGCGCGGGCCTTGATCAGCCGTGTCCAGCCGCGCAGCAGCAGCCAGTGCCGCAGGCCGCCGCGATACCGGTCCATGACCCGGTTGGTCCCCCCCGTGAGGAATAACCAGCCGTCGCGGCCGACATGTACGCTCTCCCTGCCTGCAGACATGACGGTGCTTTAGCCGCACCGCGAGCGGGCGACTAGGCCGGACCCGGCACCGGGACCGCGCGTTCGTCAGGCATGACGCCCTCCCCTGCCCCGGCCGTCCAGACCCGCGATCGCCCGGAGCTGCCCGGCGGCCCGGAGCCCGCCCGCCCGGCGCGGCTGTGGCGCCCGCGCCGCGTGCTGGTGATGCCCGCCGCCCTGGAGCATGCCCACGGGCGCGCCATGCTGGCCCGCGCCGAGGCGCTGGGCCTGCCGGTCGAGCGGCTGCCGTCGAATCGCCTGCCGAGCCCGCGGGAGCCGGATCCCCGCCGGGCCTACGCGGCCGCCAAGGCGACCCTCGCGCTCACGGTGGCGCCGCCGGCCAAGCTGCGGCTGCAGCCGATCCCGCCCTCGGCCGACTGGCGCTTCGACCTCGCCGAGGGCTGCCCGGCCCACTGCCAGTACTGCTACCTCGCGGGCTCGCTGTCCGGGCCGCCGGTGACCCGCGCCTACGCCAATCTGCCGGCGATCCTCGGCACCCTCGCGGACTATGCGGGGCGCGGCGCGGTGACGTCGGCCTCCGCCGAGCGGGCGCGGGAGGGGACCACCTTCGAGGCGTCCTGCTACACCGATCCCCTCGGCATCGAGCACCTGACCGGCTCGCTCTCGGCGGCGATCCGGCATTTCGGCGCCTGGGACGCGCCGGTGCAGCTGCGCTTCACCACCAAGTTCGCCGCGGTCGAACCCCTCCTCGACCTGCCGCACAACCGGCGCACGCGCATCCGCTTCTCGGTCAATCCGCGGGCGGCCGCGCATTACGAGGGCGGCACCGATCCCCTCGACGCGCGGCTCGCCGCCCTGGCGGCGGCGGCGCGGGCCGGCTACCCGGTCGGCCTGACCGTCGCGCCGATCCTGCCGGTCCCGGACTGGGAGGACGCCTATGCCGGGCTGGTCCGCGCCGCCGCCGACGCGCTGGCCGGCGTGCCCGATCTCGACCTCACCGCCGAACTCATCACCCACCGGTTCACGCCGGGCTCGAAGGCGGTGCTGCGCGGCTGGTATCCCGGCTCGGACCTGCCGCTGGACGAGGCGGAGCGCGTCGAGAAGCGCACCAAGTTCGGCTCGGTGAAGCACGTCTTCCCGAAGCCCCTGATGCAGGCGATGCGCGCCCACCTCACCGCCTGCCTCGCCCGCGACCTGCCGGCCGCGCGGATCCTGTACTGGACCTGAGCGCCCGCGGGCGCCATCTGGCCCCGATGACCGACGCGGACCCCCTGATCCTGACGCTCGCCTTCGACGAGCCGACTTTCGCGCGGTTCGACGGCGAGCGGCGCCGCCACTTCCCGGAAGCCCTGAACCGCATCCCGGCGCACGCGACGCTGTTCCACCACCTGCCGGGCGACCGGCAGCGGGGCGTGATCGAGGCGATCACCGCCCTCGCCCGCACGGTGCCGCCGCCGGAGGTCGCGGTGACCGGCCTGCGCTTCACCGGCCGCGGCGTCGCCTACGCGCTCGACTCCGACGCGCTGGCGCGCTTCCGGGGCCGCCTCGCGCAGGAATTCGCGGCCCACCTCACCGCCCAGGACCGGCAGGGCTGGCGCCCGCACGTCACGGTGCAGAACAAGGTGTCGCCGGACACGGCCCGGGCGCTGCACGCCGACCTGTCGGCGGGGTTCGTGCCGTTCCGGTTCACCGCCCCCGGCACCCTGCTCTGGCGCTACCGCGGCGGCCCCTGGGACGCCGTCGCCCGCCTGCCCTTCGGAGAGAATGCCTGATGGATGTCGACGCACACCGGGAGACCGCGCCATGAGGGCGCCGGGCAACCTGCGGCAGAACCGGCTGATCGAGCCCGCGATGGCGGTCTGGCTGCGGTTGCGCCTGAACGAGGTCGGTCCCCTCGTCGCCCTGCTCTGCCTGAGCATCCTCGGCTACGGGTTCTTCTACCTCGCCCACGAGGTCGGCGAGGGCTCCACCGCGGCCCTCGACCGGCGGATCCTGCTCGCCCTGCGCAACCCCGCCGATCTCGCCGACCCGATCGGGCCGCCCTGGCTCGAGGAGGCGATGCGCGACATCACCGGGCTCGGCAGCGTCTTCACCGTGCTGTTCCTGACCTGCGCGGTGGCGGCCTATCTCGGCGTGTCCGGGCGCCGACGCATCGGTCTCTACGTCCTCGCCGCGGTGGGGAGCGGCGAGCTGGTCTCGACGGTGCTGAAGATCTTCTACCATCGGCCCCGGCCGGACCTCGTGCCCCACGGCATGGAGGTGTTCACGGCGAGCTTCCCGAGCGGCCACGCCACCATGTCGGCGATCGCCTACCTGACCTTGGCGACCCTGATCGCCCGGATCGAGCGCAACCGCCGCGCCAAGGCGCTGGTCCTGGCGCTCGGGGTGAGCGTGACGCTGCTCGTCGGCATCAGCCGCATCTATCTCGGCGTGCACTGGCCGAGCGACGTCCTGGCCGGCTGGTGCATCGGCGCCGCCTGGGCGTCCCTGTGCTGGTTCGTCGCCCTGCAGCTGCAGCGCCGCGGCGAGGTCGAGGCGCCCGACCCGCCGCCGCCCGCCTGAGGCCGCCGTTAAGGTAAACAGACGGTTAAGGTGGACGGGCGGGGGCGGTCCGGGCTGGATGGCGGTTGTCCCCGCAACCGAAACCGTCAGGGTCAGACGATCGTGGTCGAGCGCCGCCGCACTGCCCGACGCCGCGTCTGCCTGGGCGGGCGGCTGCGCGTCGCGGCCTTCCTCCCGGAGATCGACTGCACGGTCCGCGACGTGTCCCTCGACGGGGCGCGGGTCCGGCTGCCGGCGGAGGTTGTGCTCCCCGACTGCGTCGAGCTGTTCATCCCCTGTCGCGGCGAGACCCGGCGCGCCTTCGTGGCCTGGCGCGCGGGCGAGTCGGTCGGCCTCGGCTTCGCCGAGACCCGCGCGGCGACGGAGCCCGAGGCGGTCGCGCGCCGGCTCGCCGCCAGCGAGGCGGAGGTGGCGCGTCTGCGCGCCGCGCTCCTCGACGGAAACAGCCCGGAGCCGGGTCGCGTTCACTGAGGGCGCGGTCCCGCCATCCGGCGGCTCCCGGCGCGGGCGGCGCCCCGGGCGCGGCCCTCCCGATCCGGCGACACGGCGAGGCACATGGCGGACGACACCCGGCTCTCACGACGCACTCTCCTCGCGGCCGGGGGCGCCCTGGCCGGCGCCGCGGCCGGCGGCGGCGCGCAGGCCGCCCCGCCGGCCGCCCCGCCGGCCCCTTCGGTCCCGGCCGATACCGGCGCCGTGCAGGGCGGAAAGGTGATGTTCCCGAACTGGCGCGGGCCGGGCGACCGGCCGCCCGCCCCGAGCCCGGCGCCGCAGCCGCCGGGCCAGCGCGTCGGCTACTGCGTGGTGGGTCTCGGGCGCCTGAGCCTCGACGAGATCCTGCCGGCCTTCGGCGAGTCCAAGCGCGCCCGTCTCGCGGCGGTGACGTCGGGCTCGCCCGACAAGGCGAAGCTCGTGGCGCGGCAGTACGGGCTGCCGGACGACGCCGTCTACGGCTACGACGCGTGGGATCGCCTGAAGGCGAACCCCGACGTCCAGGCGGTCTACATCGTCACGCCGAACGGCGTGCACCGGGACAACGTCGTGGCGGCCGCCGCGGCCGGCAAGCAGGTCCTCTGCGAGAAGCCGATGGCGGTGACCTCGGACGAGTGCCGGGAGATGATCGCGGCCTGCGCGAAGGCCGGCGTCAAGCTGATGATCGCCTACCGGTGCCAGTACGAGCCCCACAACCGGGCCGTGATCAAGCTCGCGCGTTCGGGCGAGTTCGGCCGGCCCCGGCTGATCCAGGCCTTCAACGGCCAGACCACCGGACTGCCGGAGCAGTGGCGCCTGCGCAAGGCGCTGGCGGGCGGCGGCTCGCTGCCGGATATCGGGCTCTACTGCCTGAACACCGCCCGCGCGGTTCTCGGCGAGGAGCCGAACCTGATCCAGGCCCAGATCCACGCGCCGCCAGACGATCCCAAGTACCGCGAGGTCGAGGAGACAGCGAGCTTCACCCTCCACTTCCCGTCCGGCGTGATCGCCCAGTGCCTGACGAGCTACGGGGTCTACGAGGCGCGGAGCCTGACCCTGCACACCGGGACCGCCTCCGTCGATCTCCAGAACGCCTTCGCCTACCAGGGCCAGCGTCTCTACATCGGCCACCGCGACGGCAGGAACGCCGCCCGGGACGAGAAGGTCCTGAGCCCGAAGAACCAGTTCGCCCTGGAGCTGGACCACTTCGCGCGGTGCATCCAGGAGAACCTGCGGCCCCGCACGCCCGGGGAGGAGGGGCTGCAGGACCAGGTCCTGATGGAGGCGATCTACGAGGCCGCCCGCACCGGCGCGCCGGTCAAGGTCGGCCCGCCCCCCGGCGCCGGTTCCGGCCTCGACGTGACGCGCGGGCCGGAGCCGGAGGAGCCGTCCTGAGGTGCCTCAGAACGGCAGCAGGATGTCGACGAGCTGCTGGCCGTAGCGCGGCTGCTGCACGTCGGTGATCTGGCCCCGGCCGCCGTAGGCGATGCGCGCCTGGGCGATCTTGGCCGAGTCGATGGTGTTGTCGGACTCGATGTCCTCCGGCCGCACCACGCCGGCGACGATCATCTCGCGCACCTCGAAATTGACCCGGATCTCCTGCTTGCCCTCGACCACGAGGTTGCCGTTGGGCAGGACCTGGGTCACCACCGCGGCGACGTTCGTCAGGACGGACTCGGTGCGCTGGACCGAGCCGGCCCCGTCATTGGCCATGGCCGAGGTGGCGGAGAGCAGCGCGGTGCTTCCGACGCCGAAGGACTTGCCGACCGCGTTGTTCTCCAGGCCCAGGGCGTTGGGCAGGCCGAAGCTCTCGGTGTTGGCCCGGGAACGCTTGGTCTCGTTGCTGATGTTCGCCTGGTCGGTGACCTTGACCTTCACGGTCAGGATGTCGCCGAGCTTGGCGGCGCGCTGGTCCTTGAAGAAGGCGCGGGAGCCGGTGCGCCACAGCGAGTTCGGCGCGTACGAGACCGGCTGCACGTCCGGCATCGGCATCCGCACCGGCTTGTAGCCCGGCTGCGCGGTCGGGTCCTCGATCGCCGACAGCGCCGGGGTCAGGCCGACCTGCGAGAGGCGGTCGGCGGTGTTGCAGGCGCCGAGCGCGCCGGCGATCAGGGCGGCGGCGAGCGGGTTCAGGACGGTGCGACGGGCCATCGGGCTATCACTCTTCGACGCGTGCAGGGCGGGCGGTCAGCGCAGGGAGGCGGTCGCCTGGACGGGGGCGGCGCCGGCGGCCTGCCGGGCCGCGGGGCTGGGGCTCACCGAGACCCGGCCGGGGCCGATCACGGTGGCCTGCAGGACCTTCTTGGAGGCGACGTTGACGACGTTGACGACGGCGCCCATCCGGCCGGAATCGTTCGACAGGCCGCGCATCGACAGGCTGATGCTCGGCGTCTCGTACACGATGGTCACGTTCTCGCCGCGGGCGACCAGGTCGGGCGGGGCCGTGTCGGTGACCCGCAGCACGGTGCCGGCCGTGAGGGTGTTCTGCGCGACCTCGCCGAGGATGGTCGTGGCGCTGCCCTGCGCGTCGGGGGCGACGGATTCGCGCGGGCGCCGCTCCAGGGCGACGTCGCCCTCTCTGACCGGCTCGCCGCGGTTGAGGTTCCGGGTGAGCACCGCCACCTCGCGCAGCTCCACGACCACGCCGGAGACGCGCAGCGAGACCTGCCGCTCGCCGAGGGTGACGAGGCCCGCGACGCGGCGCGTCCGCGGATCGTAGGTCAGGTCCAGGGCCGCGGCCTGCCCTTCGAGGTCCAGCGGCGCCAGCAGGGTCGGCCCGTCGCCGTCGAGGCGGACCGCGATGTTCTGGGCGTTGAGCCCGTAGCCGGTCTCGAGGCCGCGCTTGAGCGCCGCCTCGATCTCCGGCGGCCCGAGGCGGCGGGCGGCGCGCTGCACGGCGATCTGCAGCCGGCCGCCGGTCTCCAGGCCGCTGAGGCCCAGGGCGGAGGCCGCGTCGAGGATGCGGCGGGTCTGGATCGTCCCGGTGGCGCCGAGGCTGGGCGCGCGGAACAGCGGGCGCGTGGCCAGGCGCTCGGGCGCGCCCTCGACGAGATCGGCGAGCGTCAGGACGTCGCCGCGGGCGGTGACGTCGCCGCGCAGCCGCAGGCCCTCCGCCCGCGCCATGGCGGGGATCGCCAGGGCGCCGAGGGCCGCGAAGGTGAGGAAGGCCAGCAGCGCGCGCAGGATGACGGCGGCGCCGAGGGGCATCACCCGCCGCGGGACGCGCCGCACGATCGGGCTGATGTCGTCCCCGGCCCCCGCGGCGATGCGGGGCAGGTCGAGGGTCCCGAAGTCGGGATCGAGCGGGTCGGGATGCATGCCGGCATACATGTTCAGGGACCTGAAGCGGGGTGCGGGTCGCGCGGTTAGCTGCGGAACATCTGCGTGGTGGTGGAGAGCATCTGGTCGGCGGCGGTGACGACCTTCGAGTTCATCTCGTAGGCGCGCTGCGCGGCGATCAGGGACGAGATCTCCGTGACGGCGTTCACGTTCGCCTCCTCCAGGTAGCTCTGCTGGAGGTTGCCGAAGCCGTCGGCGCCCGGCAGGCCGCTGATCGCCTGCCCGGAGGCGGCGGTCTCGACGAACAGGTTGTCGCCGATCGACTCGAGGCCGACCTTGTTGACGAAGCGCGAGAGCTGGAACTGGCCCAGCGCCTGCGGCGCCGTCTGGCCCGGGATGTTCGCCTGCACGACGCCCGTGGCGCTGATCGTCACGGACGTCGCGTTCTGCGGCACGGTGATCGCCGGATCGAGCAGGTAGCCGTCGCGGGTGACGAGCTGGCCCTGGGCCGAGAGGTCGAAGGAGCCGTCGCGGGAATAGGCGGTCCGGCCGTCCGGCAGCGTCACCCGGAAGAACCCGTCGCCGCGGATCGCGACGTCGTAATCCTTCTCGGTCGAGGACAGCGTCCCCTGCGACATCACGCGGGCCGTCGAGGTGGTCTTCACGCCCGAGCCGAGGCTGAGGCCCGCCGGGAGCTGGGTGTTCTGCTGCGAGGTCGAGGCGCCGGCCCGGCGCATGTTCTGGTAGAGCAGATCCTGGAAGTGCACCTGCTGGCGCTTGTAGCCGGTGGTGCGCAGGTTCGCGATGTTGTTGGAGATGACCTGGACGTTGAGTTCCTGGGCCGCCATGCCGGTGGCGGCGGAGTAGAGGGCGCGCATCGGTCAGGCCTCCTCAGGCGACGTCGGCGAGGCGGCGGATCGCCGTGCCCCGCAGGTCGTCGAGGCGCGAGATCATGCTCGACACCATGGCGTAGGTCCGGTTCACGTCCATGAGCCGGGTCATCTCGATCACCGGGCGGACGTTGGAGCGCTCCAGCGACTCGGGTTCCAGGCGCCCGTCGATCCCGGCGGGGCGGGCGGGCTCCGGCGAGGCGTAGAGGTTGGTCCCCTCGTTGGTCAGCCGCTGCGGGTTGGCGAAGGTGACGAGCTTGATCCGCCCGCGGATGCCGAGATTGGTCGACACGGTGCCGTCGGGGCCGATGGCGAGGCCGGTCTCCTGCGGGTTGATGCTGATCGGGCCGCCCTCGCCCACGACCTTGTAGCCGTCGCTGGTGACGAGCGTGCCCTGCGCGTCGAGCTCGAAGGCGCCGTTCCGGGTGTAGCGCTCACCCTGGGGCGATTGCACGGCGATGAAGGCCGAGCCCTTGACCGCCACGTTGAGCGGGTTGCCGGTCTGCTCGATCGGGCCCTGCCCGAGGTCGAGGCTGGTGCCCTGGTCGATGACGTAGGACAGGCGCCGGTCGGGCCGGGCGAACGAATCCGCGCTCGCCACCGGCATCAGGTATTCCTCGAAGCGGGTGTTCCGCGCCTTGAAGCCCGTGGTCGAGACGTTCGCCATGTTGTTGGCGATCACGTCCAGCTCCCGCTGGAGCGCCATCTGGCTCGACACGCCGACGAAGAGGGCATTCTGCATCGTGGACTCTGGGACTCGCGGGCCGCGGAGGCGGCAACGATCCATTCAGCATCCGCTGTGCCAAACCCGTCTGTGGAAAATTTTAGCGTTGTGACAAGGACTTGGTTAGCGACGCTCGCGTGTCGCGGCGGCACGGGGGCTGCGCCGCGGCAAACCTGACCCGGCAGGAATTGCCTCCTTAACGGCGCGTTAACCGTGATGCTCCGATATCCAGGTGTACCTGGCGCGCGGTCTCCCGCGAGAGAGCATTATTCCATGGCCAAGACGCCGAAAAAGGCCTCCGCCGAGGACGGCGAGGCCAAAGCCGAGGGCGCCCCGAAGGGCAAGAAGAAGCTCATGATCATGGTGGCCCTCGCGGTCCTGATCGCGGGCGGCGGCGCGGGCGCCTTCCTGATGATGCGCGGCGGCGGTCAGGGCGACGGCAAGGAAGCCGCGCAGGGCGGCGGCCATGGCGGCGGGCACGGCGACGCCAAGGGCGCCGGTCCGGACGCCAAGAAGGCCGTGGTCTTCGTCGACGTGCGCGAGATGCTCCTCAACCTCTCTCCCGAGCTGCCCCAGGACAAGGCCAAGTACGCGAAGGTCCGGATCTCGCTGGAGCTGAAGGACGCCAAGGTCGAGGAGGAGGTGAAGCCCCTGATGCCGCGGGTCGAGGACGCGCTGCAGGTCTACATGCGCGAGCTGCGCGCCAGCGACATCACCAACTCGATGGGCCTGTTCCGGCTGCGCGAGGAGCTTCTGCGCCGGATCAACATCGCCCTGTACCCCGCCAAGGTCGACGCGGTGCTGTTCAAGGACGTGATCGTCCAGTGAGCGCGCCCGCGACCCCGTCCCGTCCATCGCGCGCCGCGCCGCGCCGGGCCCCGATCGAGCACGCCTGATGGAACCCGAGGACGAACTCCCCGAGGACGACTGGTCGGCAGCCCTCCTGGAGCAGGGGGCCGAGGGCGGCGACACGTCGCTGGCCGAGGAGTGGGGCGCGGCGCTCGCCGAGCAGGGCACCACGCGCAACGCGGGCGACGTCGCCGCCGAATGGGCGACGATGATCGAGGACGGGGAGAGCGACAACCTCCCCGAGCTCGCCGGCAACGACCGGGTGCTCAACCAGGACGAGATCGACGGCGTCCTCGGCTTCTCCATGCGCGAGCTCTCGGCCTCCGGGGCCGGGGGCGTGCAGGCCATCGTCGATTCGGGCGTCGTCCAGTACGAACGCCTGCCGATGCTGGAGATCGTCTTCGACCGGATGATCCGGTTGCTGTCGACCTCCCTGCGCAACCTGTTCCAGGACAACGTCGAGGTGACCCTCGACAACATCACCTCGGTGCGCTTCGGCGACTACCTGAACGCGATCCCGCTGCCAACGCTGCTGGGCGTGTTCCGGGCCGAGCAGTGGGAGAATTCCGGCCTCGTCACGGTCGACTCGAACCTCGCCTACGCGACCTTCGACCTGCTGCTCGGCGGCAAGCGCGGCGGCTCGTCGAGCCGCCTCGACGGCCGGCCCTTCACCGCCATCGAGATGACGCTGGTGCGCCGCCTCGTCGAGATCGTGCTGGGCGACCTCGAGATGTCGTTCCAGCCGCTCTCGCCCGTGAGCTTCGGCATCGACCGGATCGAGACCAACCCCCGCTTCGCCACTATCACGCGGCCCGGCAACGCCGCGATCCTGATCAGCCTGCGCCTCGACGTCGACGGGCGCGGCGGCATGCTGCAGATCCTGTTCCCGTACGCGACGATCGAGCCGATCCGGGAGCTGCTGACCCAGAGCTTCATGGGCGAGAAGCTCGGCCGCGACCACGTCTGGGAGGGCCATCTCGCCACCGAGATCTGGCAGGCCGACGTGACCATGGACGCGGTGCTGCACGAGATGATGCTGCCGCTGAAGCAGGTCATGAGCCTGAAGGTCGGCGAGACGCTGATGTTCGAGGCCAAGCCCTCGGACCTCATCACCGTGCGCTGCGGCGACTGGGCGCTGACGCAGGGGCGGATCGGCCGGGTCGACGGCCACATCGCCGTCCAGGTCACCCGGCCGCTGCGCCGCTCGCGCACGACGATCCAGGCCTACGAGGCCTCGATGAACAACCGCTCGGACAACTAGTGCCGATGAGGGTCCGGTCATGAGTCTCTTCGTCACCCTCGCGGCCGACATCCTGGTCGCCGTCCTCCTGGCGGCGACCATCGTCACGTCTCTCCGGCTCTCGCGCCGCATCGGCCAGATGAAGGGCGACGAGGCCGCCCTCCGCCAGACCATCGGCGACCTGATGGTCGCGACCGGCACGGCCGAGCGGGCCATCGCGGGCCTGCGGGCGGCGATCGACGAGGGCGACCGCACCCTGAACGCGAGCCTGGAGACCGCCACGATCCGCGCCGGCGAGCTGCGGCTGCAGGTCGAGGCCGGCGAGGGCGTGATCACCCGCATCGGGGCCATCGTGGCGCAGATGCGCGCCGTGCCGGTCCGTCCCGAGCCCGCGCCCGAGCCGAGGCCCGCGCCGCAGGCGGTCCCCGAGCCGACGCGCGCGCCGGAGATCCCGGCCGAGCGCCGGCCGGAGCACGCCAGCCCGAACGGGGAGCGCCTCGGCGTGGCGGCCGCGGCAGCGCTGGCCATGAGCGAGCGCGCCCTCGCCCGCGTCCGGGCGCGCGCCGCGTGACCGGGGTCAAGGCCCCGAAGATCCCGCCGCCGAAGCCGGATCCCGAGGAGCGGATACGCCGCGCCGCGACGCCCGAGCGGCGCGCGCGCCGGAAGCCCGTCCGGCAGTTTCGGCTCCGCCTCATCGACGCCGTGGCGCTCGCGGCCGGTGGGCTGCTCGTGCTCAAGCTGCTCAGCCTGCTGCAGGCCGGCCTGCCGGAGAGCGCGGCGCTGCCGGATTACGGGCGCGCGGTCGCCCGGGCGCGCACCGGCTTCGAGCCCTTCGATCCGGTGACGACCGGTTCGGTGGGCGCCAAGGAGGCGCCGGCAGCCGCGCCCGAGCAGCCGTCGGCCCCTCCCCTGGCCCCGGCCCAGTCCGCACCGCCCGCGGCCGGGAGCTCGGCCTCGCCCACCGAGCGCCTGCTCCTGGAGAAGCTCGGTGCCCGGCGCGACGCCCTGCGTCAGAAGAGCGACGAGCTCGAGCTGCGCGAGAAGATGCTGGGTGAGGCCGAGCGCAAGCTCGAGACCGGGCTCGGCGACCTCAAGAAGGCCGAGGACAAGGTCGACGCCGTCGCGAAGGCGAAGGAGGATGCCGAGAAGCAGGCCCTGAAGAACATCGTCACGATGTACGAGGCGATGAAGCCCAAGGACGCAGCCCGGGTCTTCGACCGGCTCGGGCTCGACGTGCTGGTCCCGATCGTGCTGGCCATGAACCCCCGCAAGATGTCCGAGGTCCTGGCGGTGATGCAGCCCGAGACCGCCGAGCGCCTGACCGTCGCCCTCGCCAACCGCGCCCGCGGCGCGGCCGGACCGCAGGCCCAGGCGGGAACGGGGCTCCCGGCGAACGAGCTGCCGGCGATCGATCCCGGGGCGCCGCTGCGCTAGGTCCGGGCCCGGCCGGACGCAGGGTCGACCTTCCGGGACCGCCGGCCGGCCCGTCCGGCCGCGTCGTGCCGGCCCGCCCCGTGCGGCGTCCGCGCGGGCTAGGGTCCGGGGCCGGGCGCGCTATAAGGGGTCCATGTCAGAGGCCGATCCCCAGCCGCTCCTCGCCGTCGAGGACCTCTCCGTGGCGTTCCGCGCGCGGGAGGGCGAGACCGTGGCGGTCGACGGCGTCTCCTTCACCATCCGCCGCGGCGAGACCGTCGCGCTCGTGGGCGAATCGGGGTCCGGCAAGTCGGTGACCGCGCTGGCGATCCTGCGCCTCCTCGACCCCGCGGCCCGCCAGGACGGGCGGATCCTGTTCGCGGGCCGCGACCTCGCGCGGCTGCCCGAGCGGGCGATGCGGGACGTGCGCGGCGCCGACATCACCATGGTGTTCCAGGAGCCGATGACCTCGTTGAACCCGCTCCACACGATCGAGCGGCAGATCGGCGAGGTGCTCGGCCTGCACCGCGGCCTCGCCGGCAAGGCGGCCCGCCGCCGGATCCTGGAGCTTCTGGAACTCGTGGGCCTGCGCGACGCCGAGCGGCGCATGGGCGCCTACCCGCACGAGCTCTCCGGAGGCCAGCGCCAGCGCGTGATGATCGCCATGGCGCTCGCCTGCGAGCCGGAACTCCTGGTCGCCGACGAGCCGACCACGGCCCTCGACGTGACCGTGCAGGCGCAGATCCTGGCGCTGCTCGCCGACCTGCAGAAGCGCCTCGGCATGGCGATGCTGTTCATCACCCACGATCTCGGCATCGTCGAGCGGATCGCCGACCGCGTCTGCGTGATGCTGAAGGGCAAGATCGTGGAGGCCGGCGCCACCAAGGCGGTCTTCGCGGATCCGCAGGACGCCTACACGCGCCGCCTGATCGCCTCCGAGCCGAAGGGCCGGGCCAACCCCGTCCCGGCCGACGCCGCCCCGCTCCTGGAGGCCGGCCCCCTGAAGGTCTGGTTCCCGCTGAAGTCGGGCCTGCTCCGGCGCGTCACCGGCCATGTCAGGGCCGTGGACGGCGTCTCCCTGCGGGTCCGGACCGGCGAGACCATCGGCGTCGTCGGCGAGTCCGGCTCGGGAAAGACAACCCTCGGCCTCGCCCTCCTGCGGCTCACCGGCTCGGAGGGCCCGATCGTCTTCCTCGGCAAGGCGATCGACGGCTACGGCGCGGCGCAGATGCGCCCGCTGCGGAAGGACATGCAGGTCGTCTTCCAGGATCCCTACGGCTCCCTGTCGCCGCGCATGTCGGTGGCCGACATCGTCGCCGAGGGACTGGTGGTCCAGGGCACGGCGCGCTCCCGAGCGGAGCGCCGGGCCGTGGTCGCCAAGGCGCTCACCGATGTCGGGCTCGATCCGGCCGCCATGGACCGCTACCCGCACGAGTTCTCCGGCGGCCAGCGCCAGCGCATCGCCATCGCGCGGGCGATGGTGCTCAATCCCCGCTTCGTCGTCCTCGACGAGCCGACCTCGGCCCTCGACCGCTCGGTCCAGGCGCAGATCGTGACCCTGCTGCGCGACCTCCAGCGCGAGCGCGGCCTCGCCTACCTGTTCATCAGCCACGACCTGAAGGTGGTGCGGGCGCTCGCCAACTACGTGATCGTCATGCAGAACGGCCGCGTGGTCGAGGAGGGCGCCGCGGAGACGATCTTCGCGAACCCCCAGACCCCCTACACCCGCGCCCTGTTCAAGGCCGCCTTCGCCCTCGAGAGCGACGCCCCCGCCGAGCTGGAGCCCGCCTGACCGTGGCGCGGGCGCTCATCATCGTCCTCGATTCCGTGGGCATCGGCGGGGCCCCGGACGCGGACACGTATGGCGATGCCGGGTCCGACACGCTGGGGCACATCGCCGAGCGCTGCGCGGAGGGCCGCGGCGACCGGGCGGGGCTGCGCGCGGGCCCCCTGCGCCTGCCCCACCTCGCTGAACTCGGGCTCGGCCTGGCGGCCGCCGGGGCCTCGGGCCGGATCCCGCCGCACCTCGCCCCGGCCGGCCCGCCGCGCGGCGCCTACGGCCACGCGGTGGAGACGGCCGCCGGCAAGGACACGCCCTCCGGCCACTGGGAGATCGCCGGCCTGCCCCTGACCGAGCCCTGGGGGCATTTCCCCGAGACCCGGCCGGCCTTCCCGCCGGAGCTGATCCGCGCGCTCGTCGCCGAGGGCGGCCTCCCGGGCATCCTGGGCGACTGCCACGCGCCCGGGGTCGCGATCATCGACGCGCTGGGCGCCGAGCATCTCCGGACCGGCCGGCCGATCTGCTACACCTCGGCCGACAGCGTGTTCCAGATCGCCGCCCACGAGGAGGCGTTCGGGCTGGAGCGGCTCTACGACCTGTGCCGGGTGGCGCGCCGCCTGTGCGACCCCTACCGCGTCTGCCGGGTGATCGCCCGGCCGTTCGTGGGCTCGCCGGAGGCGGGCTTCCGCCGGACCGGCAACCGCAAGGATCTCGCCGTCGCCCCGCCCGGGCGCACGCTGCTCGACCGCGCCGAGGCGGCCGGCCGCGCGGTCGTGAGCGTCGGCAAAATCGGCGACATCTTCGCCCACCGCGCCACCGGGCGCGAGATCAGGCCGGGCCCGAACGCGGCCTGCGTGACGGCGGGGCTCGACGCGCTGGCGACGCTGCCGGAGGGCGGCCTGATCTTCGTCAACCTCGTCGATTTCGACACGGAGCACGGCCACCGCCGCGACGTGCCGGGCTACGCCGCGGAGCTGGAGGCGTTCGACGCGCGGATCCCCGAGATCCTGGCGGCGCTGGCGCCGGGCGACCTCGCGGTGATCACGGCCGACCACGGCAACGATCCGACCTGGACCGGGACCGACCACACCCGCGAGCAGGTCCCAGTGCTGGCCTTCGGCCCCGGCGTGGCCGGCCGGCCGATCGGCCGGCGGGAGACCTTCGCGGATATCGGCGCCACCGTGGCGGCCCATCTCGGCCTCGCCTGGGACGGGGCCGGAACACCGTTCCTGTAGGGAGGACACGACGTGCGGGACGACGACGACCGGCCGCGCAAGGCCGTGGCCCACGAGATCGGGCAGCCCCTCGACACGCTCTCGCTCGGGGATCTCGACGAGCGCGTCGCGCTCCTGCGCGCCGAGATCGCCCGGCTCGAGGCGGCGCGGGCCGCCAAGCAGGCGGCGCAGGGCGCGGCCGACGCGTTCTTCAAGCGGGGCTGAGGCTTGGACCGGCGCGAAACCCTCGCTGCGCTGCGGCGCGGCGATCTCGGCGGCGCGCGCGAGCTGCGGCTGCCCGACGGCCTGACGGAGGTGCCGCGCGAGGTCTTCGCCCTCGCCGACACCCTCGAGGTGCTCGATCTCGGCCGGGGCAGCCTCACCGACCTGCCGGACGATCTCGGCCGCCTGCACCGTCTGCGCGTGCTGTTCTGCTCCGGCAACCCGTTCGCGCGCCTGCCGCCGGTGCTCGGCGCCTGCCCGGCGCTGAGCCAGCTGGGCTTCCGCGGCTGCGGCATCCGCGAGGTACCGGGGGAGTCGCTGCCGCGCGACCTGCGCTGGCTGACCCTGACCGACAACGCGATCGCGGAGCTGCCCGCCGCCCTCGGCGAGCGGCCGCGCCTGCAGAAGCTGATGCTGGCGGGCAACCGGCTCTCCGCGCTGCCCGACAGCCTGTCGGGGGCGGGCAACCTCGAGCTGATCCGGCTCGCCTGCAATCGCCTCGCGGCGCTCCCGCCCTGGCTCGCGCGCCTGCCCCGCCTCGCCTGGATCGCCTATGCCGGCAACCCCGCCGAGCCGGCGACGGCGCCGGTCGCGGCCCCCGCGGTGCCGTGGGCCGACCTCGCCGTCGGCGACCTGCTCGGCGAGGGCGCCTCGGGGCGGGTCCACCGGGCGCGGTGGCGAGATCCGGCCGGCGGGCAGGACGTCGCCCTGAAGCTGTTCAAGGGCGCGATGACCAGCGACGGCCTGCCCGAGCGGGAGATGGAGGCCTGCCTCGCCGCCGGGACGCACCCGGCCCTCACGGGCGCGCTCGGCCGGCTCGAGGGCCATCCCGACGGTGCCCGCGGCCTGCTGCTCCGGCTCCTGCCGGCGCACTGGCGCGCGCTCGCCGGGCCGCCGAGCCTCGCGAGCTGCAGCCGCGACGTCTACGACCCGGACCTGCGCCTCGGCGCCGACACGGTCCTGCGGATCGCCCGCGCCGTGGCCGAGGCGGTGGCGCACCTGCACGGGCGGGGCCTGCTGCACGGCGACGTCTACGCCCACAACACGCTCTGGGATGCCGGGACCGGCGCGGCCGTGCTCAGCGATTTCGGAGCGGCCTCGGCCCTGCCGGACGGGCCGCAAGGCGCGGCGCTGGCGCGGGTCGAGGTCCGCGCCGTCGGCATCCTGATCGGCGAGCTGCTCGACCGCTGCGCGGCGCCGCCGGACTCCCTGCGCGCCCTGGCGCAGGCCTGCACCGGGCCGGATCCCGACGGGCGGCCGGGCCTCGGGGCGGTGATCGCCGAGATCTGGCGGCTCCAGGCCTGATCGCGCGGCCTCGACCGGTGCCGGGAGCGGTCCGCCGTCTCAGTCGGGGATATCGCCCTGCCCGCGCGCGACCACGGCGAACAGGTCGCCGAGGGCCGCGAGGCTCGCGGCCTGGAGCTGGGCCGCCGGCACCACGGCGCCGTCCGGCCCGGGCAGGTCCCGCGTCGCCGTGGCGGCCGCCACGACGGTGGGGCGGAACCCGAGGTTGAAGGCGCTCCGGGCGGTGGAGTTGACGCACATATGCGTCATGAAGCCCGCCAGGACGACGTCCTTCACGCCGATCTGCTCGAGCCGCGCCTGGAGGTCGGTGCCCACGAAGGAGCTCGGATAGGCCTTGGTGATCACCGGCTCGTCGCCCTGCGGCGCCACTTCCGGGCTGATCTGGCCGATCGGGGCGGTCACGTCGTAGGGCGAGCCCGGCCCGGCATCGTGGCGGACATGGATCACCGGGATCCCGGCCTCGCGCGCCCGTCTCAGGAGCGCCGCCGCTTCCCGAAGCGCGGGCTCGACGCCGTCGAGCCGCATCACGCCCTCCCGGTAGGTCTGCTGCAGGTCGATCATCACGAGCGCCGAGCCCCTGAGCGGGGCCGGCGCGGGGCTCAGGCCGGACAGGCCGCGCAGGGTTGCCGGATCGGACATCGGCGGTTCCTCCCGTGGGGCCGCCTCGGAGGCGGCTCTCTGAGCCCGGGACGCTACGACGGCGCGGCCCGGTCGCGCCAGTGTGCAAAGGTGCAACGCTCGTGCGCCGGGGCCGGATGTTCCCCCAGGAAGGTTGGCCGTGCGGATTGATCCTACCCCGCGCGTCGCTACATGCGCGGCGTGACCGCCCCGCCCCTGCGCCTCGGCGCGCTGCTCATCGCCCTCGCCTGCGCGCAGCCGGCCGCGGCCGCCCCGTCCGAGGGGGCGACCGAGACCGTCGAGCAGGCCCTGTGCCGCCTCATCGACGACTCGGCCAAGGCCCGCGGCCTGCCGGTGCCGTTCCTGACGCGCCTGATCTGGCGCGAGAGCAGTTTTCGCGTCGGCGTGGTGAGTCCGGCCGGCGCGCAGGGTGTCGCGCAGTTCATGCCCGGGACCGCCCGGGAGCGCGGCCTCCTCGACCCGTTCGATCCCGAGCAGGCGATCCCGCACGCGGCCCACCTGCTCGCCGACCTGAGGACCCAGTTCGGCAATCTGGGCCTCGCCGCCGCGGCCTATAACGGCGGCGCCGCGCGGGTGAGCAAGTGGCTCGCCGGCGACGGCGGCCTGCCCGCCGAGACGCGGGCCTACGTGGCCAACATCACGGGCCAGCCGGTGGACGACTGGCGGACCGGCCCCGGCAAGGCGATCGAGTTCCCGGAGGGCGGCGCGCCCGCCAAGTCCGACGGCAAGTCCGAGAGCAAGTCCGAGGCGAAGGGTCAGAAGGACGCGACGGACCAGAAGGAGGCCAAGGGGGAGGCCAAGGGGGAGGCCAAGAGGGAGACCAAGCCGGAAGCGCCGCAGACCTGCCTGCAGGTCACCGCCAGCCTGCGCGTCCCGTCGCGCGGCGACCGCTTCGCCCTCGGCCTCAACGAGGGGCCGGCCGCCCCCTGGGGCATCCAGCTCGCCGGCAACTTCTCCAAGGCGCTGGCGCTGCAGAGCTTCAACCGCGCGCGGAGCGCCTACGCCGGGGTGATCGGCGAGGTGCGGCCGATGATCATCGGCACGCGCCTGCGCAACCGCGGGACCCGCGCCTTCTACCGGATCCGCATCCCGGCGCAGAGCCGGCAGGCGGCCGACGACCTGTGCGGCCGCATCCGCAAGGTCGGCGGCGCCTGCTTCGTGCTGCGGACCTGATTTTTCGTGATCCGCCCCGAGAGCGTCATCAATCCGCCCCGAGGGCGGTGCCGTATGGCCCGGTCGGGACAACCGGATGGGATATGACACGTCTCCTCACCGCGCTCGCTAGCCTCCTCTGCCTCGGGCTCGCCGCGTTCGGCTTCACCGCTGCCTCGCCGCTCGCGCTGTTCGACGCGATCGGCCCGCGCGATCCGGGGGGGCGGCTCGCCGCGAAGGACCAGCCCTTCGGCGAGGGTCCGCGGCGGCGGCTCGACGTCTACGTTCCCACCGCGGGCGCCGAGAACGCGCCGGTCCTGGTGTTCTTCTACGGCGGCTCCTGGCAGAGCGGCGCCAAGGACGACTACGCCTTCGTCGGGCACGCCCTCGCGGCGCAGGGCTTCGTCACGGTGCTGCCCGATTACCGGCTCTACCCGGAGGCGCCGTTCCCCGGCTTCCTCGAGGACGGCGCCGAGGCCATCGCGTGGGTGCGCGACAACATCGCCGGATACGGCGGCGACCCGCGCCGCATCGTGCTCGCCGGCCACTCGGCGGGCGCCTACAACGCCGTGATGCTCGGCCTCGACCCGCGCTACGTGATCGCCGCCGGGGTCGATCCCAAGGTGATCAAGGCCGTCGCCGGCCTGTCCGGCCCCTACGACTTCCTGCCGTTCGACCAGGACACCACCGTCAAGGTGTTCGGCAAGGCGACAGATCCGGAGGCCACGCAGCCCGTCGCCTTCGTGGGCCCGCTCTCGCCCCCCGCCTTCCTGGCGACCGGCGACGCCGACACCGTGGTGAAGCCGCGGCACACGGTCAGCCTCGCCGCCAAGCTGCGGGCCGAACACGTCCCGGTCCAGGAGCGGCTCTACCCGGGCCTCGACCACAAGGACACGCTGCTGGCGCTGTCCGTCACCTTCCGCTCGAAGGCGCCGGAACTGGCCGAGATGGCGTCCTTCCTGATGCGGCAATCCGCCGGCCGCTCGCAGTACACGATGCGGCGCTGACCCCGCCTGGATCGCGTCAAGGTTATCGCGCGATCGCGGGGTGCAACATCTGATTTTCCATCGCCCCGCACCTGCGGGCCGCTAGAATGGTCTCGGCCGCGCGGCGCGGCCTCGCGGTGGGACGGCATGGCTTCTGCGGACGCGGCGATCGGGATCCCGGCCGACGGGCGGCAGCGCGGCGTCGCGGGCCGCGACGTGCCGGACGTTCTGCGCGTCCTCCTGAACGGGGCCGTCTTCGTCCTGCTCTGGAACCACGTCTGGCTGAAGGACCTGTCCGACCGGTCGATGCTCGCGGCCTCCGAGGACGGCAGCCTGCTGACGCAGATCCTGTTCCTCAGCGCCGGCGCCGCCATGGCGGCGGCGATCCACCGGATCGGCGTGCGCCACCTCCGCCCCCTGGTGACCCGCCCCCTCGTCCTCTGCGCCCTCTGGCTCGGGGCGACGGCGCTGCTCTCTGTCGAGCCGAGCCTGTCGCTGCGGCGGCTCGCGCTCTTCGCCATCGCGGCGATGCTCTCGGCGGGCGTGCTGATCGTGGCCCGCTCGCCTCGCCAACTGGCGCTGACCATGGCCGGGTCCGCCCTGGTCATCGTGCTCGCCTCCTACCTCGCGGTCGCCTTCGTGCCGAACCTCGCGATCCACTCGGCCTTCGACGTCAATTCCGATCCGAGCCACCCGGGCCTCTGGCGCGGGATCTTCCCGCAGAAGAACGAGGCCGGTGCCGCCATGGTGATCCTGGTGATCGTGGGCCTCTACGTCGCCAGGGTGGCGAGCCGCGTCCTCGGCTGGGCGATCGTGCTCCTGGCGGCCGGGTTCCTGGTGGCGAGCGGCTCCAAGACCGCGATCCTGCTCCTGCCGGTGATCCTCGCCGTGACCGGCCTGTGCCAGGTCCTGACCGGCGGGTTCCTGCGCCGCCTGCTGCTCCTCGGCCCGGTGATCGGGTTCTCGCTGATCTCGATCGGCTCGGTGCTGGCGCCGCCGATCCAGGAGGCGGTGGGCTCGCTGCTCACCGACGCGACCTTCACGGGCCGCAGCGAGATCTGGCAGTTCGCCATCGACAACATCGCGATCCGGCCCTGGCGCGGCTGGGGGATCGGCGCCTTCTGGATGACTGAGCGGACCATGTATGCCGGCTCCGAGGCGCTGACCTGGGTCAACACCGTCGACCACGCCCACAACGCCTATCTCGACACCGCGCTGATCGGCGGCCTGCCGTTCCTCGCCCTGACCGTGGTGGCCTTCGTGCTCGCCCCGGTGCGCGACCTGCAGCGCGTGGCCGGCGGGACGCGCCTCGACGCGGAGACCATGCTGTTCCTGAGGCTGTGGTTCCTCGGGCTGGTTTCGGCCTCCTTCGAGACGGTGCTCTACAACGGCAACAACGCCACCTGCTGCATGTTCATGATGGCAGTGTTCGGCCTGCGCCTGCGCACCCGCTACGCCGTCGCGGCGGGCTGAAGCGCCCCGGGCGCCCGGACATCACGCGCCGGCCGCGGAAGGCCGCGCGTCGTGAGCGTACCCGTCCCGGCCTGCCTCCTCGAACGTCTCCGGCCACCGTCCGCGAGGCTTCTGTCCGGTAGCGGACGGCAACAACTTATCCGGGAATTTGTTGGTCGGTATTCGCGCGGAGATTCTGCATGCCTGGCAGGGCTCGTTTCGCTTGGACCGACGTGACGTTCGCGCTGGGCGCGAGTGCCCTGTGCGCGCTGTCCCTCTTCGTGGCCCACTAGCCAAGGGGCCGCGCCGGGGCGTCCCGTCCCGCCGCAGGGTCGAGAGTCCGGCGCGCCGCGACATCCGTCCGCGCTGTGGGCCGGCCGCGGTCAATCGGGCAGTGCGAAGACCAGCAGCGCGTCGCCGGTGCCGAAGCCCGACGCCCTGGTGAACGAGGCGCCGCCCGCCGCCACCGCGACGTACTGCTTGCCGTCCAGCGCGTAGGTCATCGCCGGCCCGCTGATGCCGGCCCCGCACTGGAAGCGCCAGAGAATCCGGCCGTCCCGCGCGTCGTGGGCGTCGAGATGGCCGTCCTCCTCGCCCGAGAAGACGAGCCCGCCGGCGGTCGCCAGGGTGCCCCCGGAGAGGCGGCTCGCGCCGCGCACCGACCACGCGATCCGGCCGCCGTCCGCGAGATCGACGGCCGTGAGCGTGCTGAAGGACGGCTCGCCCCTGGCCTCCCCGGTCTCCGTGTAGCGGATCTCCGGACGCCCCGCGGCGGCCGGCACGGTCTTCACCGTGTAGGTCGTCGCTCCGTGGCGGACCTGCACGTAGGCGCGCGTCCCGTCATAGGCGGTGGGCGGCCACGAGACCGCGCCGAGCGGGCCGGGCGCCACCACGGTGCCCTGCGGGGTCGGCGGCGCGAACAGGTTCTTCTGCTCGATCAGCGGGGCCGAGCGCGCGAGCAGCTTCCCCGTGGCGCGGTCGTGGACGTAGATCCAGCCGGTCTTGCTCGCCGAGGCCACCGCCCTGGCGCCGCCCGGCATGTCCAGCAGGAAGGGCGGCGCGGCGACGTCGTAGCCCCACTCGTCGTGCGGCACCTGCTGGTAGTACCAGCGCAGCTTCCCGGTCTTCACGTCGAGGGCGACGAGGCACATCGTGTAGAGATTGTCCCCCGGGCGCGACAGGCCGAAATTCTGCGGCGCCGGGTTGCCGGTGCCGAGGAAGATCAGGCCGAGATCGGGGTCGTAGGCGGGCGTCATCCAGAGGGAGCCGCCGCCCACCCGCCAGGCGTCGCGGTTGGCGGGCGCCGCCGCCTTCTCGGCGGCGATGTCGCGGTGGAGCGGCGTGCCGTCGGCGGTCTTCTCCACGAAGCCGCCCTCCCAGCCCTCCGAGGGCGTCACGTACCAGCGCCATCGTTCCTCGCCGGTCCTCGCGTCGTAGGCCGCGAGCCAGCCGCGCCGCCCGTATCCGCCCTCGATGCCGACCACCGAGCCGCCGTCGAGGCCGCCCGCCTCGTCCTCGATGTGGAGGCCGTAGCCGGCGCCGGTGACGCCGACGATGACGAGCCCGTCGGCGACGAGCGGCGGCATCTTGAAGCCGAGGCGGCTCGAACCCTGGACGGGCTTGCCGCCGAGGGTCGCGGCCAGGCCCGAGGCGGTCTCGGTCTCGCCCTCCTCCGGGCGCACCGCCTCCTTCTCCCAGACGATCCGGCCGGTCCTGGCGTCCAGGGCGATGAGCTGCCCGTCCATAGTCGCCTCGAAGACGAGGCCCCCCGAAACCGCGACCCCGCGGTTGGAGGGCGGGCCGAAGATCTTCTCGGTGCGCGGCTTGTGGGTGTAGGTCCACAGCGGCTTGCCGGTCTTCGCGTCGAGGGCGGCGACGTTGTTCTGCGTCGTAGAGACGTAGAGGGTGCCGTCCACCATCACCGGCTGGGCCTGGAAGTAGCCGGTGATCCCGGTCTGGAAGATCCAGGCGGGGCGCAGCCGGCCGACCGTGTCGCGGTTGATCTGGGTCAGCTCGGAGAAGTTGCGGTTGCTCGGGTCGTGTCCGAAGGCCGGCCAGGGCGTCTCGGCGGCCGAGGCCGTACCGAGGGAGGCGGTTCCGACAAGGCAGGCCAGCAGGGCGGCCCCGATCCATCGCGACAAAGCTGTGCTCCCGTGTGCGGCGCCCGTCGCGCCCGAACAGGTCTTCTCGCGACGCGGCCTCACGCCTGCCGCCGGGGCGCCCCGTCGAGCTGCGCCGGCGTCGCCTGGGCACCCATCGCCCGGGCCATGTCGGCGGCGCTCTGGCCGGAGGCGTCGCGGCGATCCGGGTCGGCGCCGTGCCGCAGGAGCAGGTCGACCATCTCGGTGCGGTCGAACATGGCGGCGGTCATCAGCGCCGTGCGGGTGCCGTCGCCGGTCCCGTCCACCGCGGCCCCGTGCCGGAGCAGGAGCTGCGCGACGGCGAGGTCGTTCTTGAAGGCCGCGCCGGCGAGCGGCGTCTGGCCGCGGTCGTTGGCGAGTTCCGGGTCGCCGCCGGCCTCCAGGATCACCCGGGCGGCCTCCGCCTGACCGTTATAGGCGGCGAGCATCAGCAGGCTGTCGCCCTTGTCGTTGCGCAGGTTCGCCGGCAGCCCCTGCCCGAACAGGTCGGCGAGCTCCTCGGCGTGGCCCATCCGCGCGTACTGGAAGACCCGGCCCGCGAAGGCCAGGGTCTCGTCGTCGAGGGTCGGGGGCGGGTTCGTCTCTGAGGCCATCGCGTGCTCGTCACTCATCGCGGCTGATCTGGGCCGCTGCGGCATCGACGTCCAGCGGCCGGGGGAACAGTTTCGTCGCCCGGCTCGTTCCAGCCGCCTATCCGGGCCAGGCCCGGCGTCTCCGGAGCGCGACGATGCCCCGACCGTTTGAGCCCTACGCCGACGCGCTGCGCACCGCCCGCGAGATCGTGCGCGAGCAGGCTGGGACCGTCGTCGAGGCGGCGGTCCGCGCGGATTCCCACGCCTACGACGAGGCCTGCCACGTCCTCGTGGTCCGGATCGCGCAGGCCATCGTCGATGCCGGCGAGGCCGGGTCGGGACACGGCCTCGGCCGCGGCAGCGAGGCCGCCTGAGGTCCCGGCGGCCGGGTCAGCCCCGCCGTCGCCCACCGCCGCCCTTGTATTTGGGCTTCTGACCGCCGAGCCCCTGCGTCGAGCGCGGCTTCGGCCGCTCCTGCCAGACCGGCGCCGCGCCGCCCACCGGCAGCTCCCGGTCCGTCCCCGGGCCCATATTGTCGAGGTCGGGCCTGGCGATGCGGCTGCCCCCGCGCGGCGGCTTCCGGCCGAACTTGCCGGCCTCGCGCTCCACGTCGCCCTGCCGGGCCATCGGGTCGTCGGAGACCAGCAGCTCGGTCGCCTGGAGCCGCTTGAGCTCGTCGCGCAGCCGCGCCGCCTCCTCGAAGTCGAGGTCGGCGGCGGCCGCCCGCATGCGCTTCTCGAGGTCCGCCATCACCGCCTTGAGGTTGTGGCCGACCGTGATGGCGTCCTTGGCCAGCCCGGTGTCGACCTGGACGTGGTCGCGCTCGAACACGCTGCTCAGGATGTCGGCGATCCCGCGCTTCACGCTCTGCGGCGTGATCCCGTGCTCCGCGTTGTAGGCGAGCTGCTTGGCGCGTCGGCGCTCGGTCTCGGCCATCGCCCGCTCCATCGAGCCGGTGATATTGTCCGCGTAGAGGATGCAGCGCGCGTCGGCGTTGCGGGCGGCGCGGCCGATCGTCTGGATCAGCGAGGTCTCCGAGCGGAGGAAGCCCTCCTTGTCGGCGTCGAGGATCGCCACCAGGGCGCATTCCGGGATGTCGAGGCCCTCGCGCAGCAGGTTGATGCCGATCAGCACGTCGAAGGCGCCGAGCCGCAGGTCGCGGATGATCTCGATCCGCTCCAGCGTGTCGATGTCGGAGTGCATGTAGCGCACCCGCACGCTGTTCTCGTGCAGGTACTCGGTGAGGTCCTCGGCCATGCGCTTGGTGAGCGTGGTGACGAGGGTCCGGTAGCCGGCCTGCGCCACCTCCCGGACCTCGCCCAGCAGGTCGTCCACCTGGCTGCGGGCCGGGCGCACCTCGATCACCGGGTCGACGAGGCCGGTCGGGCGGATGACCTGCTCGGCGAAGACGCCGCCGGTCTGCTCCATCTCCCACTTGCCGGGCGTCGCCGAGACGTGGACCGTCATCGGCCGCATCGCGTCCCATTCCTCGAAGCGCAGCGGGCGGTTGTCGAGGCAGGACGGCAGCCGGAAGCCGTACTCGGCCAGCGTCGCCTTCCGGCGGAAGTCGCCCCGGTACATGCCGCCGATCTGCGGCACGGTGACGTGGCTCTCGTCGGTGAAGACCAGGGCGTTGTCGGGCAGGTACTCGAACAGGGTCGGCGGCGGCTCGCCCGGCTTACGGCCGGTGAGGTAGCGCGAGTAGTTCTCGATGCCGTTGCAGGCGCCGGTCGCCTCGATCATCTCGATGTCGAAGGTGCAGCGCTGGTCGATGCGCTGCGCCTCGATCAGGCGGCCCATCTTGGTCAGCTCCTCGATCCGGCCCTTCAGCTCGTGCTTGATGCCCTTGATCGCCTGCTGCAGCGTCGGGCGCGGCGTGACGTAGTGCGAGTTGGCGTAGACCTTCACGAATTTCAGCTCGGAGATCGTCTTGCCGGTGAGCGGGTCGAACTCGACGATGCTCTCGACCTCGTCGCCGAACAGGCCGATCCGCCAGCCGCGATCCTCCAGGTGGGCCGGCCACAGCTCGATCGAGTCGCCCCGCACCCGGAAGGTGCCGCGGGCGAAGTCGGACTGGATCCGCTTGTACTGCAGGGCCACGAGGTCGGCGATGAGCTGGCGCTGCTCGATCCGCTCCCCGAGCGAGACCGTGAACGACATCGCCGTGTAGGTCTCGACCGAGCCGATGCCGTAGATGCACGAGACCGAGGCGACGATGATCACGTCGTCCCGCTCCAGCAGGGCGCGGGTGGCGGCGTGGCGCATCCGGTCGATCTGCTCGTTGATCGAGGATTCCTTCTCGATGAACGTGTCGGAGCGCGGGACGTAGGCCTCGGGCTGGTAGTAGTCGTAGTAGGAGACGAAGTACTCGACCGCGTTGTCGGGGAAGAACGCCTTGAACTCCCCGTAGAGCTGCGCGGCCAGCGTCTTGTTGGGCGCCAGGATCAGCGCCGGGCGCTGCGTCTCCTCGATGATCTTGGCCATCGTGAAGGTCTTGCCCGAGCCGGTGACGCCGAGCAGCACCTGGTCGCGCTCCAGCGCCTGCACGCCGCCGACGAGCTCGGCGATCGCCCGGGGCTGGTCGCCGGCCGGGGTGAATTCCGACTTGAGCGTGAACCGGACGCCGCCCTCGGATTTCTGCGGCCGCTCCGGCCGGTGGGGCGTCCAGGTCTTGCCGTCCTTGAACAGCGGGTTGCCCTCGGTGAGCAGCCGCTCCAGCGCGCTCACCGTCGCCGAGGCGCCGCCGTCGCCGCCGGGATCCGGCAGCTCGGCGCCCTCCGGCGCGGGGCCGTCCTCGGGCGGCGTCAGGCCGAGCGCCTGCGCCAGACGGGGGTCGACATCGGCCGCGTCGCCGAGCGCGTAGCCCGCCTGGGGTGCCTCCGCGAAGCCGTCGCGGGCGATCTCGGCCCTCCGGGTCGCGGCCGCGGGCACCCCGTCCTTCGGGTTGCCCTTCCTGCCCCCCGCCTTGCGGCCCGGCCGTGCCGGCGCCTCGGGGGGCGGCTCGACGGTGGCCGGACGGTTCCGGTTGAGCGCCGGGTTCAGAAGCTCCGCCAGATAGGTGTCCAGGGGCTTCAGCTCGGGCTTCGACGCCTTGGCGGACGTGGCCGTCACGGAGGCGGCGCGCGGTTTCTTCGGTGCGGGCATGAGAACAATATGGGCCCGGATCGCGCTCCGAGAAACCCTGCGCGGGTGCGGTTTGACGGCTTTCGTCCGCCGCCGGCCATGCCGATGACCGGCCGCGGAGCGCCGTGGCGTTCCACTAAAGACGGTGTGGCGAATACAACCGATAGGTAGAATTCACCCGGGGGCGAACTCGACCGCGGTCCCGGATGCTGAGAAGATCGGCATGCGCGCGCGGAAATCGGCTTGCGGTGGGCCGACCCCGTCGATACTTTGCGGTGCAAAGTGGGGTGTGCGGCATGCTGCGGCCGGGGGCTTGAGGCACATGCAGGACCTGGACAAGGCGCTGGCCGACATCGTGGCCATCCGCTCGCAGATCGCCCGCGACACGGCGTTCCGCGGCTTGGGCGCGGCGACGGTCGCCGGGACCGGCGGCCTCGCGCTCGCCTGCGCGGCGGGGCAGGCGCTGTGGCTCGGCGATCCCGCGGCGCGGCCGGGCCTGTTCTTCGGCCTCTGGATCGCGGCGGCCCTCGCGGCCTTCGCGATGATCGGCGTCGAGGCGGTCCGGCGCAGCCGGCGCCTGCATTCCGGCCTCGCCGACGCGATGGTGTGGAACGCCATCGAGGTGTTCCTGCCGGCCGCGGGCGCGGGGGCCTGCCTCGCCCTGGTCATCGCCCGCTTCGCCCCCGGCGAGGTCTGGATGCTGCCGGGTCTCTGGCAGGTGCTGGTCGGCCTCGGCCTGTTCGCCTCGGCGCGGATCCTGCCCCGGGCGGTTCAGGGCGTCGGGGCCTGGTACCTGCTCGCCGGGCTCGCCGTGCTGGCGGTCTCGGCCGAGACGCGGGCCCTGTCGCCCTGGACGATGGGCTTGCCCTTCCTGTTCGGCCAGGCGTGGCTGGCCGGGATCATCCATCACGGGGCCCGGGCCTTCGATGACGACCGCTGACCGTTCCGAGGGGCGCTTCTCCTACGAGGGGCTCGACAGGATCATCCACGAGCGGGCGCGCCTGAGCGTGCTGACATCCCTGGTGGCGCACCCGAAGGGGCTGCCCTTCCCGGATCTCAAGCGGCTGTGCGGGCTGACCGACGGCAATCTCAGCCGCCATCTGGCCGTTCTGAGCGAGGCGGATCTGGTGAGCCTCGAAAAGCGCTTCGCGCAGAACCGGTCGCAGACGATCTGCCGCCTCACGGCGGTCGGGCGTCGGCGCTTCATCGGCTATCTCGGCGTGCTGGAGCAGGTGGTGCGCGACGCCGCGGAGGCGGCCGACCGCGGCCCCGAATCCGGTGTCCGCGGCCTCGATCCGGCCACGAAAACGGCGTGAGACCGCCCGTCCCGCCGGGAATGTTAATCCGGTTTCGATAGACCTCTACGCCACGCCCATGCCGGGAGACTTTACGATGCAAAGCGAAGCGGTGCCGGGAGCCCTGCACGCCGCGATCATCATGGACGGCAACGGGCGCTGGGCGACGCAACGCGGCCTGCCGCGGCTGGCCGGCCACCATCGGGGCGTCGAGGCGATCCGCCGCACCGCCGAGGCGTGCCCGGATCACGGCATCGGCACGCTCACGCTGTACGCCTTCTCGGCGGACAACTGGCAGCGGCCGGCCGAGGAAGTCGGCGGCCTGATGCGGCTCCTGCGCTCGTACCTGCGCAACGAGACCCAGCGCCTCGCCCGCACCGGCACCCGTCTCAGCGTCGTCGGTCGGCGCGACCGTCTGCCCGACGGCATCCCCCAGGCGATCGCGGCCGCCGAGGCCGCCACGGCGGGGGGGACCCGGCTGCATCTGCGGATCTGCGTCGACTACTCGGCCCGCGACGCGATCATCGCGGCGGCGCAGCGCCTCGCCGGCGAGGAGCCGACGCGCGAGAGCTTCGGCAAGCTGGTGGCCGGTCCGATGCACGGCTCGCCGGTGGATGTCGACCTGCTGATCCGCACCGGTGGCGAGCGCCGCCTCTCCGACTTCATGCTGTGGGAGGCGGCCTACGCCGAGCTGCTGTTCACCGAGCGGATGTGGCCCGATTTCGGGCCCGACGACCTCGCCGAGGCCGTGGCCGAGTTCGGCCGCCGGGAGCGCCGGTTCGGCGGCCTGAAGGCGCCGGCCGTCCCGGCCGCCGCCTGAGGCGGCTTGACGCGCGCGCGCCGGCGCGCAGAGGGTCGGCGGCATGACCGAGACCCTCGCCAATCGCCGCGTCCTCCTCGTCATCGGCGGCGGCATCGCGGCCTACAAGGCCCTCGACCTGATCCGGCGGCTGCGCGAGCGGGGCGCCAGCGTCTGCCCGGTCCTGACTGCGGGGGCGCAGGAATTCGTGACGCCGCTGGCGGCGGCCGCGCTCGCCGGTGAGCGGGCGCATACCGACCTGTTCGACCGCGCCTCCGAGGCCGAGATCGGCCACATCAAGCTCGCCCGTCAGGCGGATGCCGTGGTGGTGGCGCCCGCGACCGCCAACCTGATCGCCCGCATGGCCGGCGGCCACGCGGCCGACCTCGCGACCACGGTCCTGCTGGCCACAACCCTGCCGATCCTGATCGCGCCGGCCATGAACGTCCAGATGTGGGCGCACCCCGCCACCCGCCGGAACCGCGCGGTCCTGGAGGGCGACGGCGTCCGGATCGTCGGGCCGAATGCCGGCCGGATGGCCGAGCCCGAATCCGGACCCGGCCGGATGGCCGAGCCCAACGAGATCGCCGACGCGCTGGAGCGGATGCTCGGCACCCCGGGCGGGGACAGGTTCCTGGCCGGCCGGCGCGTGCTCGTGACCTCGGGCCCCACCCACGAGCCGATCGACCCCGTCCGCTACATCGCCAACCGCTCCTCGGGCCGCCAGGGCCACGCCATCGCGGCCGCCGCCGCCGCGGCCGGCGCCGCCGTGACCCTGGTCTCCGGGCCGGTGTCGCTGCCCGACCCGCCGGGCGTCGCCGTCGTGCGGGTCGAGACCGCCCGGCAGATGCTGGCCGCCGTCGAGGCGGCGCTGCCGGCCGACATCGCGGTCTTCGCCGCCGCGGTCGCCGACTGGCGCCCGGAGCAGGAGGCGGGCAGCAAGAAGATCAAGAAGGACGGCACCGGGCCGGCGCCGATGCCGCTGGTCGAGAACCCCGACATCCTCGCCACGATCGCGCGCCGGCCGGCCGGGCGCCCGCCCCTCGTGGTCGGGTTCGCGGCCGAGACCGACACGGTGGTCGAGCACGCCCGGGCGAAGATCGCCCGGAAGGGCTGCGACCTCATCGTGGCCAACGACGTGTCGGCCGAGGGCGGCGTCATGGGCGGCGTCGACAACACGGTGCACCTGATCCGGCGGGACGGCGCCGTGGAGACTTGGCCGCGCCTCGGCAAGGACGAGGTCGCCCGGCGGCTCGTCGCCCATTTCGCCGCGCTTCTGGCCGGCTGACGCGGCGCCCCCCAAGAGGGACGCGAGACCCCTCGGACGGCGCGCCGTTCCGAGCGTGAGTGTCGTTGCGCACAGGGAAGATAAAAGTGTTTCCGCAAAAAATCCGCGTTCGATTGATTGGTGACCGAGAATATCTGCACTTATGGCCGATCGTTATCCGGTCATTTAGCAGAAAGATAATTCGGAACGGGAAATTTTAAGACAGTTCGGTGCCTGAGTCCGTCCGCATTGTCCCGGATGTGCGGAGAAAATCTTGCTATAATCTGGTATGCCCGACCGATTGGGCGACTGGAGCCGAGGCACGATGCGCGTAGGGGACCTGTCCATCCGGACGACCATGAGCCTCGTCCTCGTCGTCATGGCCACGATCATGCTCGGCTTCGCGACGGGCACCGTGCGGGAGGCGCGACAGCACGCCGCCGAGGCCGAGCGGGTCATCGCGCTGGTGCGGGCGAGCCGCGCCCTCCTCCAGACGCTGAACGTGACCCGGTTCGAGCGGGGCGCGACGCTGCAGTTCCTCGCCGCCGCAGAGCCCGTCGAGGCCGAGACCCGCGCGTCGCTCTACGCCGACCGGCAGCGGGCCATCGCGGGGCTCGCCGCGGCCCAGCCGCTCCTCGACGGTCTGGAAATGCCCGCCGTGGCGGCGACCCTCGGCCGGCTGCACGAGGCGAGCGGCCGCCTCGACCGCCTCCGGCCGCGGGTCGACGCCGCCCTGGACGTGCCGGGCGCGCGTCGCGACGGCGCGGTGACGGCGGAGGCCAGGGCCGCCCTCCAGGCCATGCTCGATGCCCTGATCGCCACGAGCGACGCCGTGGACGCCGCGATCCCGCTGTCCGACGGGCTCCTCCGGCGCGACCTCGCCCTGAAGCGGGCGGCGTGGGCGACGCGCATGGCCAACGGCGCCGTCGCGCTGCGCGTGCAGACATCCCTGGCGGCCGGGGCGTCCTGGTCGCTCGACGAGATCGTCGCGGCCGCCGAGGAGCGGGGACGGCTCGACGCGGCCTGGAACTCGGCGATCGAGGCCGCGGCCGAGGCGTCCGGGACGGTCCAGGCCGCGTTCCGGCGAGCCCGGGAGAACAATTTCGAGGGCGCCCCCCTCGCCCGCCGGCGCGCCGTGGCGCAGGCCCTGGCTCGCGGCGCGCCGCCGGGCCTGACGCTCGCCCAGGCGCGGAAGCTCGACACGCCCGAACAGGTGACCCTCGTCGACCTCGCCTTCGTCTGCCTCGACGAGATGGTCGCGCGGGCCGAGGCCCTGTCGGGGGCGGCGCGGAGCACCCTGTGGCGCGACGGGGCGGCCCTGGTCGCGACCCTGCTGCTCGTTGCCCTCGGGCTGCTCGCCCTGTTCCGCGGCGTGCTCCGGCCGATCCGGCGGATCACCGCGGCCATGGAGGCCCTCGCGGCCGGGGATTCCGCCGTTGCCGTCCCGGGCCTCCGGCGGCGCAACGAGATCGGCGCCATGGCCCGCGCCGTGCAGGTGTTCAAGGACAACCTGATCCGCACCCGGCAGCTCGAGGCCGAGGCCGAGGCGGCCCGGCAGGACGCGGCGCGTCAGCGCGGCCTCGCGATGCGGCAGGTCGCCGACCGCTTCGCCGACGCCGTCGGCGGGATCGTCGCGCAGGTCTCGACCGCGGCGGCCGGCCTGCAGGCCACGGCCCGCGGCATGACGGAGACCGCGGCCGAGACCGCGGGGCAGTCGATTACCGTCGCGGCCGCGGCCGAGGAGGCGGCCAGCAACGTCGGCACCGTGGCGGCGGCGGCCGAGGAACTCGGCGCCTCCGTGCAGGAGATCGGCCGGCAGGTCGACGGCTCGGCCGGCCTCGCGCGGGCGGCGGTCGCGGAGGCCGACCGGACCGGCGCGCTGGTCCGGGACCTGAGCGAGGCCGTGGCGCGGATCGGCGACGTGGTCGGACTGATCTCGACCATCGCGGGCCAGACCAACCTGCTGGCGCTCAACGCCACGATCGAGGCGGCGCGCGCGGGCGCGGCCGGCCGCGGCTTCGCGGTGGTGGCCACGGAGGTGAAGGCGCTGGCCGCGCAGACCGCCAGGGCAACGGAGGAGATCGCGGGTCAGATCGGGCGGGTCCAGGCCTCGACCGGGCAGGCCGTCGCGGCGATCGGGACGATCACGGCCCGGATCCGGGACATCGACGGCGTGGCGACCACGATCGCGGCGGCGGTGGAGCAGCAGGGCGCGGCGACCCGCGAGATCGTCCGCAACGTCGGCCAGGCGGCGCAGGGCGCGGCCGCGGTCACCGGCCACGTCGCCGGCGTCGCCGCGGCGTCCGGCGCGACCGAGGCGGCGGCGGGCGAGGTCCTGGGCGCGGCCGCCGCCCTGTCGGCCCAGGCCGCGCACCTGACCGAAGAGGTCGGCCGCTTCCTCGACGGCGTCCGGGCCGCCTGAGCGCGCCCCCAAGCGCGCCCCCAAGCGCGCCCCCAAGCGCGCCCCCAAGCGCGCCCCCAAGCGCGCCCCCAAGCGCGCCCTGGGGGCGCCGCGGCCGCCTCCCTGGCCTGGACGGGTCCGAGGCGATAGAAGGCCTCCCGACGGCCGGCGCGCACGGCGCCGGCTCCAGGGAGAAACCATGCCTCGCCTGTCCCCCCTCTTCGGAGCCGCGTTGATCGCCATGACCACAGCCGCCAATGCCGAGACCGTGACCACCCAGTCGGGCCTCAAGTATCAGGACGAGGTCGTCGGCACCGGGCCCGAGCCGAAGGCCGGCCAGACGGTCACCGTCCAGTACACCGGCTGGCTCGACGAGGGCGGCAAGAAGGGCAAGAAGTTCGACTCGTCCCGCGACCGCAACCAGCCCTTCAGCTTCCCCCTCGGCGCCGGCCAGGTGATCAAGGGCTGGGACGAGGGCGTCGCCACCATGAAGACCGGCGGCAAGCGCACCCTGATCATCCCGCCGCAGCTCGGCTACGGCGCCCGCGGCGCCGGCGGCGTGATCCCGCCGAACGCCACGCTGATCTTCGACGTCGAGCTCCTCGGCGCGAAGTAAGCGGCACGGCTGCGCGACCGCGGGAATTACGAGACGATGCTGTTCGCGCAGCTGTCCGACGAGCTGTTCAAGCCGCTGGCCTCGCCGAGCCGCGGCTTCAACGCGGCCCTGCTCCTGCACCTGCACCGGCGCGTCCTCGGGGCCGAGCCGGTGCGCAAGGCCGAGCTCCTGGCCGAGATCGGCGACTTCGCCGCCGGCTGGAGCGACCCCGAGGTCAGCGGCGACGAGCCGATCTCGGCCGACCCGGCCGAGCGCCGCACGGCGCTCTACCGGCGCCTCCTCGACACCGGCTGGCTGATCGAGCGCCGCGAGCGCTACGTCCCGGTCGCGGAGTTCGATCCCGAGGCCCGCCTCCTCCTGGAGGAGCTGTCGCGGCTGGAGCGGGGCGAGACCCGCTCCTACGGGGGCGCCGTCCTGGAGGTGCTGGGCGGGCTCGAGAGCGCCCTGTCGGACCCGGCGAACCGATCCGAGGCGCTGTCCAACGCCGCGCGGGGCGCGGCCGCCTTCCTGTCCCACGTGCGCGGCCTCGCGGCCGGCATGCGCAAGGTCGAGGAGCGCATCCTGCGCGAGCCCGACCGCGCCAAGACCTTCCGGCTGTTCTTCGAGGACTTCGTCGAGCGCCACCTGATCAGCGACTACCGGACGCTGCACACCCGCTTCAACCCGTTCCGCTTCCGCGCCAGCGTGGTGCGCGAGGCCGGCCGGGCGCTGCGCGATGCCCTCACGGTCCGGGCCCTGGCCGAGGGCCTGATCCGCGAGGGGCGGAGCGCCGATCTCGACACGGCGCAGCGGGCCGTCCGGGCGGATCTCGCCCAGATCCTCGCGGTGTTCGAGGGCCTCGACAACCACCTCGACGCCGTCGACGCCGTGGTGGCGCGCCTGGAGCGCCGGATCGCCTCCGCGCTGCACGTGATGGACCGCCCGGACCCGAGCGGCGTCGAGCGCGTCGCCGCGATGCTGCGCGCCGTCGGCGGGTCGGAGATCGCCCCCGAGGTGCCGGGCGACGTCTCGCTGCTGCGGCCGCCGATCGGGCACGCGCATCTCCAGGCGCCGCGCGCCCGCAAGTCGGCCATCGACATGGAGCCACTGCCCGACATCGAGGACGACCCCGTGGTCGACGCCTTCGCGGCCGCCAAGGCGGAGTTCCGCCGCCGCACCACCGTGACGCCCGAGAGCATGAGCGCCTTCGTGGAGGCCCGGCTCGGCAAGGCGGTGCGGCTGCGCGGGTCGCAGATCGTCATCGCGGGCGTCGACGACTTCATCGTGTTCCAGCGCCTGCGTGAGATCGACGTGCTGTTCGACGCCAAGCTCGGCGCGCGCTACGCCCTGACCCGGCTGCCCGAGCGCGTGGTCAACGGCTGGCTGGACTGCCCGGATTTCCTGCTGGAGCGCCGTCCCCGTGCTTGAGGGCTTCCGCGCGATCATCGACGGCGACGAGCCGCCGCCCCCCGGCGCCCGGGCGCCGGACGCCGAGGAGCTGTGCCGCGCCCTCCAGGTGCTGCTGAAGGGGCAGGTGATCTACGCCGAGACGCAGGGCATCGGCCGCTCCTACGAGCTCGCCCGGCACTACGCGCCGTTCTTCACCGACTATTTCGCCTGCCTCGGCTACGCGCTGACCGTCTCGCACCGCGACCAGATGGTCTCGCTGAGCCCGGCCGCCGACGCCCCGCGCCACGACATCGTCTCGGAGCGCCTGCGCAAGGACGAGACCCTGGTGCTGCTGGCGCTCCGGCTCCTCTACGAGGAGGGCCTGCGCGACCACCGGGCCGGAACGGACGGGATCGTCGACTGCACCACCGACGAGATCGTCGAGAAGATCCGCGCCGTGGCGCGCAACGAGCCCCCCGAGGAGGGCCGGCTCGCCGACATCCTGCGCCTCTACGCCAAGCGCGGCGGCCTGCGCCTCGGCGAGCGCGACCGGGTCGAGCGGGTCACGCCGCTGTCGCTCCTGCCGGGGCTGACGGTGCTGGCCTCCGACGCCTGGATGGAGCGCCTGCGGGCGTGGTCCGAGGCCGGCGAGGCCTGATTCCGCCGTCCGGTCGACCAGTTCGGCGCCGTCTTTGCGAGCGGAGCGAAGCAATCCAGCCGCGCCACGCTCACGGATGTCGCGCTGCCCTGGGTCACTTCGCTGCGCCCGCGATGACGGGGTGAGATACGTCAACCGCGACGTGCGGCCGAACCCACGTGACCGCGCTCAGGCCGCCCGGACCGTCGCCAGGAAGTGCTCGACCTCGCTGCCGAGATGGGCCGCCTGGCGGGCCATCTCGGAGGCCGAGGCCAGGACCTGCGCGGCGGCCGCGCCGGTTTCCTCGGCGGCGCCGGCGACGCCGCTGACATTGACGGTCACCGACTCGGTCCCGGTCGCGGCCTCGGCGACGTTGCGGACGATCTCCTGCGTGGCCGCGCCCTGCTCCTCCACCGCCGCCGCGATGGAGTTGGCCATGCCGCTGATCTCGCGGATGCGGCCGGCGATGCCGTCGATGGCCTGGACGGCCTGGCCGGTCGAGCCCTGGATCTGCGCGATCTGGGCCGAGATCTCGGCCGTCGCCTTGGCGGTCTGGTCGGCCAGCGCCTTCACCTCGGTGGCGACGACCGCGAAGCCGCGGCCGGCGACGCCGGCCCGGGCCGCCTCGATCGTGGCGTTCAGCGCCAGCAGGTTGGTCTGGCTGGCGATCGCCGAGATGAGGTCGACCACTTCGCCGACCCGGCGCGCGCCGGTGCTCAGGGCTTGGACGAGGTCGGCCGTGGCGGCGGCCTCGCGGACGGCGGCCTGCGCCAGGTCCGCCGAGGAGCCGACCTGGCGGCCGATCTCGTTGACCGAGGAGCCGAGCTCCTCGGCCGCCGCCGCGACCGTGGTGACGTTGGAGGAGGCCTCCTCGGCCGCCGCCGCCGCGCTGGTAGACTGGCCGGCCGTCTGCGTCGCCGTCGCGGTGAGGCTCTGGGCCGTGGACTGGAGCTGCGTCGCCGCCGACGTCACCGAGCCGACGATGCCGCCGATGGCGGATTCGAACCGGTCGGCGAGTTCGCGCGTCGCCTGCCGGCGCTGCACCTCGGCGCCGGCCCGGGCCTGCGCGGTCTCGGCCTCGAGGGCGCGGGCGTGGAGCAGGTTCTCCCGGAATACCGCGACGGTCGCCGACATGGCGCCGATCTCGTCCCGCCGCGCCGCGTAGGGGATCTCGGCCTGGGTGTCGCCGTCGGCGAGCCGCCGCATGGACAGCGTCATCCCGGAAAGCGGCCGCGACACGCCCGTGAAGGCGTACAGCATGGCGCCGAGCGCGATGACGAGGCTGACGAGCAGGCTCACGACGGTCGTCCGGACCGCGTCGGCCTGGCTGTCGCGGGCCGCGCGCCCGGCCGCCTCGCCGTTCCGGATGTTCAGGTCGGCGAGGGCGCGGGTCGCGCTGGAGGCCGCGAGGTAGTTGGCGTTCATCGGCCCGCGGAAATAGGCGAGCGCCTGGTCGTGCTGGTCGGCCGGGAAGGCGCGCAGACGGGTCCAGTCGGCCTGCTGCACCGCCAGCTTGGCGAGCAGGTCGTCGTAGATCCCCTGCTCCTCCTTCGACGCCACCAGGCTGCGGTACGCCTCGGCCTTGGCCTGGCGGTTCCGCATCATCTCGTCGGCGTTCTTCAGGCTGGTCTCGCGCTCGGCGTCGGTATCCGCCGTCACGTAGCGGAACTGCCACAGTCGCGAGCGCATCACGAGGGCGTTGATCGCCTGGGCCTCGTTGATCGACGGCACGGCGTTGTCGATCAGCTCCGCGAGCCGCTGGTCGACCGCCTGCATCTTGTAGAGGGTCACGCCGCCCTGAACGATCGCCGCCAGGAGCAGGAGGGCGAAGAGGCCGCTGAGTTTTGCTTTGAGACTGAGACGCATCGGTCGGTTCCGGTCGTGCAGGCGAGACCCGCAGGACATGAACAGTTTGTGCTAACAGGGTTATAACCTGAGGTAGGATCAGGCTTCACGGGTTCGCGTGTGTCGGCTTGCATACGCGGCCGAGTCCGGCCAACTGGGCCGCTCATTCCTCGCCACCGACCCGACCCACCGACACCGTGTACGTCCTCACCGACATCGCCATCTCGAACTGGTACCTGATCCGCCGCGAGCAGATCCGCCTGCGCGGCGCCGCGGCGCTGGTCGGGCCGACCGGCGCCGGGAAGTCGACGATCTTCGACGCGGTCGGCACGGTGCTGGCCGGCAACAACGCCAGCCGCCTCGCCCTCAACGCCTCGGCCTCCGGCCGCAGCGCCCGCACCGTGCGCGACTACTGCCTGGGCTGGATCAGCGACCCGGCGGAGGGCGGCCGCCCGACGCGGGAATCCTGCGAGACCGTGCTGGTGCTGGTCTTCGAGAACCCCGATTCCGGCCGCGTGGTCTCGGTCGGCCTCGCCCTGGCGGCGCGGGCCGCCGAGCCGAAGGAGACCGTGCTGTCGCGCTTCATCGCGGTCGGGCACCGGTTCGAGGTCTCCGACTACGCCCGCACCGCCCCCGGCGGCACCTACACGGCGCCCTGGAGCGAGATCGCCGCGGAGCTGCGCGCCCGCGCGTCGAGCTTCACCGAGTACCGCACCTCCGGCGAGCGCTTCACGGCCGACGTGCTGGCGACCCTGCGCGAGGGCGCGCCGGCGCCGGAGCCGCGCCACTTCCTGCGCAGCTTCGCCAACGCGGTGGCGTTCAAGCCGATCTTCGACACCAGCGCCTTCGTGCGCGCCTTCGTGCTCGAGCCGGAGCCCCTCGACGTCGAGCGCGTGCGCCACTCCATCGCCAACTGGCGCCGCCTCCGGGAGACCATCGCCGAGCTGGAGACCCGGCTCGGGCGCCTGCGGCGCCTGCGCGACCGCTACGAGGCCTGGGGCGAGGCGGTCCTCGCCGCCGCGACGCACGAGCTGCGGGCGGCCAGCGCCGATCTGCGCCGCCGCAGTCTCGACCTCATCGCCGTCCGGGGCCGCCTCCGCGAGGGCGCCGACACCCTGCGCATCGCCCGCGAGCGCGTCGCGGCGAGCCGCGGCTACGTCCGCGAGATCGACGGCGAGATCGCCGAGAAGAAGGCGCTGGCCGCCGCGGGCGCCGCCGAGGGCCGGCTCGCGGCCTCGACGCTCGGCCTGTCCATGCTGGAGCGCGACCGCAAGGAGCTGATCGGCCGGATCGGCGACCTCGTCGCCCTCGTCGGGCAGATGGCCAAGCTCCAGCCGGTCACCCCGATCCTGCGGCAGAGCTGCCCGCAGGCTGCCCGCCTCGCCGAGGCCTGCGCCCGGGCGGGCCTGCGCCGGGACTCCTCGCCCGAGGAGATCCTGCGCCCCGACGGCCCGCTGGCCGAGCTGGCCGACGGGCTGGCGCGCCTGCCCGACTTCGACGAGGCCCTGGAGCGGGCCGCCGAGGACGCGGCGCTCAAGGCCCGCGCGCAGGAGAGCGAGGCCGAGCGCACGGCGCCGCGCACCGGCGGCGGCCCGGCGGCGCGGCTGTCCTCCGACACGGTGGCGTTCCGCGGCGAGCTGGGGCGGCGCGGCATCGACGCGCTGCCGATCTGCGAATTGGCCGAGATCGTCGACCCGACCTGGGGGCCGGCGCTCGAAGGGCTGCTCGGGCGCGCCCGCGAGGCCCTGGTGGTCGCCCCGGACCGGCTGAGCGAGGCCCTCGGCGTGCTGCAATCGGGCCGCGACCGCTTCAGCCGCTGCATCCTGGTCAAGACCACCGACACCGCCAAGCAGCGCGTCCGCCGCTACGACGACGGTCCGCTCACCGTGATCGAGACCAGCGACCCCCACGCCGAGGCGTTCCTCGGCGTGCGGCTCGGCGGCTACGACCTCGCCCGGGACGATGCCGAACTGGCGCGCCTGTCCCGGGCCGTGGCGCCCAGCGGCCGGACCACGGCCGGCATGGCCTACACGGTCACCCGCAGCGTCGACCTGCTGATGACCCGCGGCCATCGCGGGCCGACCGCCGACAGCCGCCGCGCCCACGAGATCGCCGTCGCGGAGGCGCGGCGCCTGCGCGGCGAGGCCGCGGTCCTGCGCGAGGCCGCCCGGACGGCCGCCGCGATCCGGGCCCGCGTCGCCCGGGGCCTCGACGCGGTGGAGGCGCTGCGGGCCGAGCTCGACGGGCTGGAGGGGCGGCGGCGCACGCTCCAGACCGAGCGGGAGGGGATCGAGAAGCGCGACACGGCCGGGCTCGCCGCCGAGATCGCCGCGCTGACCACCGAGCGGGTCGGCTACCTGCGGGAATTGTCGGAGGAGCTGGAGCCGAAGCTCGACCGCCTGCTCGCCGACGAGGCGGCCCTGCGCGCCCGGATGGGGCCAATGCGCGAGGCCGTCCGCGCCGCCCTGTCGGCCCGCCGGGCGGCCCTGCGCCAGCTGAACGCGGGCGACGCGGCGCGGGTGCGCCTCGCCCGGGCCGAGCCCTTCGACCTCGGCGCGGTCGCCGAGGCGCGGCGGGCGCTCGCCGGCCTCGACGCCAAGGCGGCCGGGGCGCGGGTGAGCGCCGAGCGCGGCCTCGCGCGGGATTCCGCCGAGGCCGCCCGCTCGCACGGGCGGATCGCCGAGCGCGAGCTGGCGGAGGCCTGCGCCGCCTGGCGGGTCGAGAACCCGCTGGCCTCGGGGGACGCCCCGGCGATCGACGGCTTCGCCTGGGTGCGCCGGGAATACGAGGCGGTCGAGGGGCACGAGCTGCGCCGCTACCGGGCGCAGGCCGAGCGGGCCGAGTCCGAGATGCGCCGCCTCATGACCGAGGACCTGCTGACGCGCCTCGCCGACCGGTTCGAGCGGGTCCATGCCCGGCTCGCGGCCCTGAACGAGCGGCTCTCGGCGCGCAGCTTCACCGGCCAGACCTACGCGTTCGAGGCGGCGGTGGACCGCCGCTACGCCGCCGTCCACGCGCTGGCCACCGAGACCGCCCGCTCGCCCGAGGCCGCGCAGGCGCTGCTCGCCGGCGAGGCGGAGGGGCCGATGGCGGCCGCGCTCGAGGAGATCACCGCGCTGATCGCCGGCGCGGACGACGCGGCGCGGCTCGCCGATTACCGCAACTACTTCGTCTACGAGATCGGCATGCGCGACCGGGCGGGCAACCGCACCACGATGTCGGCCCGGGCGCTGCGCGGCTCCGGCGGCGAGGCGCAGGCGCCGTTCTACGTGGCGATCGCCGCGTCGCTCGCCAGCGCCTACTATCCGGGCGACCGGCCGGGCGACGAGAATCCGGGGCTCGGCCTGTGCCTGCTCGACGAGGCGTTCTCGAAGCTCGACGTGCGCAACAGCCAGGCGCTGGTCGATCTCTACCGCGCCTGGGGGCTGCAGCTGCTGATCGCCGCCCCCGAGGACAAGCGCACGACGCTGACCGAGGTGATGGACACGATCGTGACGGTCTACAAGAGCCCGGATCTGACCTCGGTCCGGATCGAGGCCGAGCACCCGCTCGAGGCGGCCCGCCGGGCGCTGCACGCGATCAACCCCGACCAGGTCGGGATCGAGGGCTTCCGCCAGTCGGACGCCGCGGAGTGAGCCCGCGGGGCACCGGGGCGGGGCTTCGCGCCGCCGTCCCCGGTATCCCCGTTCTCCGGGAGATCGATCGTCAGTTCAGGTAGGTGCGGATCCAGTTCGGCGAGAGGATCTCGCCCTCTTCGGTGATGATCCAGGGCTGCTTGGCCGGGTCGGCCAGGGCGCCGGCCGCGGCGGCGATCGCCTCCCGCAGGGTCCGGTAGCGCTCGGGCTGCGCGAGCGGGGCGCTCGCCGGGGCCGTGCGCCAGATCGTCAGATCCGCGGGCCGTTCCAGAGCTTCGGTTTCCATGGGTACTCGTCCTTCCGAACCGTTTTGGACCGTTCAGATCGCCGCCGCCGGGCTCTGCCGAGGGGCTGCGGCGATCGATGGTCTGAGCGTCAATGCAAGCATCTCTGCGGCAGCTTTGCGATCAATTCGGGCGGTTCTCGAAACCAGCATCCGGTGCCGAGGCACGAGTTCGGGCGCGGTTCGGTGTTCCATGTCCGTATTGAGCGCGACTGAGCTGCCCTGGACTTGCGAGAATTGTGGCTCCTGAATGATGACCATTCCGTTAGCCAGTCTGCGCCGGTCGCCGACGTGCGCCAGAACACGTCAGGGGCCTGTCGGCGGCGGCGCCCCTCTGTGTTGACGCCCCGATCCTGAACGCGCACTTAAGGCTCGGCCCGTCGGGGCCCGCCTACGCGCTTCTCTCGGAGTCACCCGTGCCGGATCGTACCGTGCGCATCGTCCTCGCCGCGGTCGTGGTCCTGCTGGCGCTCTACGTCGCCCAGCCCTACCTGCAGCCGCTGCTCTACGCGGCCGACACGCCCCGGGCGATCACGGCCCGCGGCGATCTGGCGCCGGCCGAGTCCTCGACGGTCGCGCTGTTCGAGCGCGCGAGCCCGTCCGTCGTTCACGTTTTCGCGCAGGGCGCCGCGCAGAACCGCGACCTGCTCGACCTCGACGACCAGGGCGGCGAGCAGGGCGGGACGCAGACCGGCACCGGCTTCGTGTGGGACGGCGCCGGCCACATCGTCACCAACACCCACGTCGTGCAGAACGCCGCGCGGAGCGGCGGCTCGGTCTCGGTCCGGATGAGCGACGGCGAGGTCGTGCCCGCCACCCTCGTCGGGATGGCGCCGTCCTACGACCTCGCGGTCCTGCAATTGGGGCGGGTGCGCCACATGCCGCCGCCGCTGGCGATCGGCACCTCGGCCGATCTCAAGGTCGGGCAGTCGGCCTTCGCCATCGGCAACCCGTTCGGCCTCGACCACACGCTGACCACCGGCGTCATCAGCGCCGTGCGCCGCCGCATGCCGACGAGCGAGGGCCGCGAAGTGTCCGGCGTCATCCAGACGGACGCGGCGATCAACCCGGGCAATTCCGGCGGCCCGCTCCTCGATTCCGCCGGCCGGCTGATCGGCGTCAACACCGCCATCGTGTCACCGTCCGGCGCCAGCGCCGGCATCGGCTTCGCGATCCCCGTCGACGTGGTGAACCGGATCGTGCCGGAGCTGATCAAGGCCGGCCGCGTGCGCAATCCCGGCATCGGCATCATCGCCGCCCAGGAGGCGGCCACCGCGCGGCTCGGCATCGACGGCGTGGTGATCGTGCGGGTGCTGCCCGGCTCCCCGGCCGCGCAGGCCGGTCTGCGCGGCGTCGACCCGCAGACCGGCGACCTCGGCGACGTGATCGTCGAGGCCAACGATCGCCCGGTCCACCGCCTCGCGGACCTGACCGCGGCCATCGAGGAGGCCGGCCTCGGCGCCGGGGTGACCCTCAAGGTGGAGCGCGACGGCCGGATCCGGCAGGTCCGCGTCACCACCGCCGAGGTCGCGGAGAACCGGCGATGACGCGCGCGGCCCTCCTCCTGACCCTGATCCTCCTCGCCGCCGCCGCGCGGGCCGGCGAGGCGCCGACGCGCGCGCGCCTCTGCCCGGAGAACCTGCCCGAGGGCGTGCGTCTCCCGCCGCAGCCCGGCTGCGACGCGAGCGTGCGCCCGCCGACGCCGCGCCGGCCGGGCCACTTCGATCTCGGGGACGGGACGAGCATCCAGATCGGCGGGAGCGCGTCCGCCCTCTACGGCGTGCGGCGCTGAGCGATGGTGCTGTTCGCCGGCCTGCTCGCCTGCCTGACCCTGTGGTGGCTGTCGAAGAACTCGGGCGGCCTCGGCCGGAGGCTCCGCGGCGGTCTCCGGGCGGGCCTCGGCGCCGCCCTCGGGCGGTCGCGTCTGCCGACCTTCGGCGCCTTCGCGCTGCTCGCGGCCGGGTTCCTGCTCCTGCGCGGGAACTTCGTCCTCGCGGCACTGCTCGGGCTGAGCGGCGTCTGGATGATCGAGGGCCAGGCCGCCATGACCGCGCGGCTGCGCCGGCTGATCCGGCCGGGATCCGGCGAGCGCCCGCGCGACCCGGAGGACCGCCGCTTCCGCACGGTCCTGATCGACGCCCTCGTGCGCCCGGACGGCAGCCTGCGCACGGGCCGCGTCATCGCGGGGCCGGGCGCCGGCGCGTGGCTCGACAGCATGCCCACCGGGGCCGTGGTCGAGCTGCTGCGGCTCTGCCGGATCCGCGACGCCGCCGGCGCCGCCCTGCTAGAGCCGTATCTCGACCGCCGGTCGCCCGGATGGCGTGTAGACGCTGAGGGCGATCGCGACCCGCGGCCGCGCCGTCCGCCGCATCCAGGGGCGATGACGCAGGAGCAGGCGTACGAGATCCTGGGGCTTCAGCGCGGGGCGACCGCTGAGGAGATCCGGTCGGCCCACCGGTCTCTCATGAAGCGCGCCCACCCCGACCAGGGGGGCAGCGCCGAGGGCGCGGCGCGCGTCAACGCGGCCCGGGACAGGCTTCTGAACCGACATCGCTGAACTCCACGCGCGTTGTCAGAGAGTTACCGATCGTCGGCCGCGGACGAACTCGGTCGCGGCCGTTCCGTATCCGGCGCGCGGGCGCGCCGGTGGCTCGCGAAACGCGGCGCGCGGGCGCGCCGGCGGGTCTCGCGGGTCTCAGCTCCGGGTGGCGAAGCAGCTGAAGCCGCTGCGCTTCAGGGCCGAGCAGGCCTCCTGGGCGGAATCCTGCTCGGCGAAGCCCGAGAAGCGGGCGCGGAACAGCGTGGTGCCGCCGTGCTCGACCTTGACCGTGTAGGGCGCGGCCTTCGACAGGCTGCCGCCGACCTTGGCGCGCGCCTCCGAGAGCATCGTCCGGGCCTTGGACTCGTCGTCCATGGCGCCGAGCTGGATCACCCAGGCGGTCGGGACGACGCGGGCGCCGGAGACCGCCTTCGGCGGCTCGTCGCGCTCGAGGGAGGCCACCCGGGCCGTGGACTTGGACGCGCCCGGGAAGGGCGGCTGGGCGTTGCCGCCGCCGGCATAGGCCTGGGCCGCCTTCGGGATCCCCTGCGGGCCGGGCTTCCAGGTGCCGCCCGGCGTCGTCGTCTTGGCGGGGGACAGGTCGAGGGGCTCGCCGGTGGTGCCGGTCGTCTCGACGTCCTCGTCGTCCGCCGAGGCGACCTGCGTGCGGGTCCGCGAGACCGCGTCGGCGACGACCGCCGGGCGGGCGCGCTCGGCGACCTCGGTGACCGGCGCCGAGATCCGGGCGCCGGCATAGGCGCGCGGCAGGCTGGCGCGGACGAGGTCGGCCATGATCCGGTCGCGGCTCGCGCCGGACTTGCCGCCCAGCACGATCGCCACGATCTGGCGCCCCTCGGACTTCGCCGCGGTCATCAGGTTGAAGCCGGAATCCCGGGTGTAGCCGGTCTTGATCCCGTCGACGCCCTGGACGTTGCCCAGCAGGCGGTTGTGGTTGCCGATCACCCGGCCGCGGAACGCGAAGGACCGGGTCTGGAAGTAGCGGTAGTAGTGCGGGAACCGGTCCTGGATCGCCCGGGCCAGCACGGTCAGGTCGCGCGCGGTGGTCAGCTGGTCCGGATCGGGCAGGCCCGAGGCGTTGGCGTAGTGCGTGCGGCTCATGCCGAGGGCGTGGGCCTTCGCGGTCATCATCTGGGCGAAGCGCTCCTCGGAGCCGGCGATGTTCTCGCCGATGGCGCAGGCCACGTCGTTCGCCGACTTCGTCACGATCGCCTTGATGGCGTCCTCGACCGAGATGGTCTGGCCGGGGCGCAGGCCGAGCTTGGACGGCGCCTGGGCTGCGGCGTGGGCCGAGATGGTCAGGTCGGAATCGAGGGCGAACTTGCCCCGCTCCATCTGCTCGAACAGCATGTAGAGCGTCATCACCTTGGTGATCGAGGCCGGGTGCCGCAGGGCGTCCTCGTTCACCGCGTGCAAGGTCTTGCCGCTCTTCACGTCCACGACCATCGCCGCGTAGGGCGGGTTGTAGCCGCCGCCGGCGCGGGCATGGTGGTGGTGCCGACCGCGCCGGGCGTCGGCCGGTGAGGCCATGGCCGTCAGGACGGCGGCGGCCAGGATCGCGGCCGGGAGCGCTGGAATCGTCCGGGAGCGGCCTACTACGCTACGCATCACGCCTGATTGCCTCGCGAGACCGGATCTGGCCGGTCGTATCCCCTGCAGAGCCTTCCGCCGATCACGTGGCCCCGCTGCATCAGTGGAGAGTTAGGCAAGTGCAGTTACAGGCCCGTTAATGCGATCGCGGCGAGTGCCGGATCGTGCCGGTCCGGCATCCGCTTACCGGCCGTTCCCGACCCGCTGTTGCCGGTCGGCCATGCCGTGCCGGTCGCGGCCGGCCGCTCTTACAGGCCCGAGCTTGACGCTGGCTGTCGTGCCGCACACTCTCGCGGCGATCCGAAACTGTCGGTCGCGGATGGCGGGCCGGCTCGGCGGCGGACCGGAGATCGGCGATGCAGAGACCCCCTGCCCTCCCCCTGAGCCCGGTCGCCTCCGGCTTCGGGACGCCCCTGCGGCGGTTCGGGATCGCGAGCCGGGCGGCCCAGACCCTCGGCATCGAGTATCTCGACTCGGTCAAGAAGGCCCTCGACGATCTCGGGGCGACCTGGGGGGCGCTGGCGGCGGCCCGCAGCCCGACCGAGATCCTGGCGGTGCAGGCCGCGTACCTGCAGCGGGCCGGGGAGCGCGCCGCGGCCCGCTCGGCCGCCGCCGGCGACGCGATGCTGGGCCTGACCGGCGCGTTCCTGCGGCCGAAGGCGGTGGCGCCGGCCGCGGCCCGTCCCGGCCCGGCGCGCTAGCGGGTCGGCCATCATGCATCGGGGACGCGCGGTGCAGGGCGGACAAGTGCGCACAGGCGTCTGGCGAAGTCGGCTCACCGTCTGTAGATTAAACGGCGTGGAGCTGAGCGCTGCTCCCGGCAGGCCAGGATCAGGATCGGCCGTGAGGGCCGGCGGCGCCCGCTCCGAGCAAGGGATCGGTTCGACGCACATGAGACAGGTCCCCATGCAGGGCACCGCGAGTTCGACCAGGGAGCACCGGCCGGCGCGTATCGCGGTCACGGCATCCGGTTCGCGCACGCCCGGGGGCGACGACCGGTCCAACACCGCGATCATCACGCGCACGAAGCCGCGGACCAAGCGGCCGAGTCTGTACCGGGTACTCCTTCTGAACGACGACTATACGCCGATGGAGTTCGTGGTCCTGGTGGTCGAGCGGTTCTTCAACAAGAGCCACGAGGACGCCTACCAGATCATGATGCACGTGCATCAGAACGGGGTCGGCGAGTGCGGGGTCTTCACCTACGAGGTGGCGGAGACCAAGGTGACGCAGGTCATGGACTTCGCACGCAAACACCAACATCCTCTCCAGTGCGTTATGGAAAAGAAATAGGCGCCGCTCGCGGTAGGCACGAAGGACAGAGGCCAGCTTTGCCAAGCTTCTCACGCAGCCTAGAACAAGCCCTCCACCGCGCCCTGGCGCTCGCCGGGGAGCGCCGGCACGAATACGCGACGCTGGAGCATCTCCTGCTCGCCCTGGTGGATGACCAAGATGCGGCCGCGGTCATGCGCGCCTGCAACGTCGAGATCGACACGCTCAAGCGCAGCTTGGTCGACTACGTCGACACCGAGCTCTCCAACCTCACCGGCGATGGCCGGCAGGACGCCAAGCCCACGGCCGGGTTCCAGCGCGTGATCCAGCGCGCCGTGATCCACGTCCAGTCGTCGGGCCGCGAGGAGGTGACCGGCGCCAACGTGCTGGTGGCGATCTTCGCCGAGCGCGAGAGCCACGCCGCCTACTTCCTGCAGGAGCAGGACATGACCCGCTACGACGCGGTCAATTACATCAGCCACGGCATCGCCAAGCGGCCCGGCGCCTCCGAGGCGAAGCCCGTGCGCGGTGCCGACGAGGAGGGCGCGTCCGAGCGTCCGAGCGACGAGGGCGATCCCCGCGGTGCCAAGAAGAAGGGCGACGCGCTCGACGCCTACTGCGTCAACCTCAACAAGAAGGCCCGCGACGGCAAGATCGACCCGCTGATCGGCCGCGAGAGCGAGGTCCAGCGGACGATCCAGGTCCTCTGCCGCCGGCAGAAGAACAACCCGCTGCTGGTCGGCGATCCCGGCGTCGGCAAGACCGCGATCGCCGAAGGTCTGGCGCGCAAGATCATCCAGCACGAGGTGCCGGAGGTTCTCGCCGACGCGACCGTCTTCTCCCTCGACATGGGCACGCTGCTCGCCGGCACCCGCTACCGGGGCGACTTCGAGGAGCGCCTCAAGCAGGTGATGAAGGAGATCGAGGCGCACCCGAACGCCATCATGTTCATCGACGAGATCCACACGGTGATCGGCGCCGGCGCGACCTCGGGCGGGGCCATGGACGCGTCGAACCTGCTCAAGCCGGCGCTCGCCTCCGGCACGCTGCGCTGCATCGGCTCGACCACCTACAAGGAGTACCGCCAGTACTTCGAGAAGGACCGCGCCCTGGTGCGGCGCTTCCAGAAGATCGACGTCAACGAGCCGTCGATCCCCGACACGATCGAGATCGTGAAGGGCCTGCGGCCGTACTTCGAGGAGTTCCACAAGCTCAAGTACACGACCGAGGCCGTGAAGGCCGCGGTGGAGCTGTCGGCCCGCTACATCAACGACCGCAAGCTGCCCGACAAGGCGATCGACGTGATTGACGAGACGGGCGCCTCGCAGATGCTGGTGCCGGAGGCGCGCCGCAAGCGCACCATCGGCATCAAGGAAATCGAGGCGACCATCGCCACGATGGCCCGGATCCCGCCGAAGACCGTCTCCAAGGACGACGCGGTGGTGCTCCAGCACCTGACCGAGAACCTGAAGCGCGTGGTCTACGGACAGCCGAACGCCATCGAGGCCCTGACCTCGGCGATCAAGCTGGCCCGGGCCGGCCTGCGCGACCCGGACAAGCCGATCGGCTCGTACCTGTTCGCGGGCCCGACCGGCGTCGGCAAGACCGAGGCCGCCAAGCAGCTCGCCGCCTCGCTCGGCGTCGAGATGCTGCGCTTCGACATGTCGGAGTACATGGAGCGCCACACGGTGAGCCGCCTGATCGGCGCGCCCCCCGGCTACGTGGGCTTCGACCAGGGCGGCCTGCTCACCGACGGGATCGACCAGCACCCGCACTGCGTGCTCCTCCTCGACGAGATCGAGAAGGCGCATCCGGACCTGTTCAACATCCTGCTGCAGGTTATGGATCACGGGAAGCTAACCGACCACAACGGCAAGCAGGTCGATTTCCGCAACGTCATCATCATCATGACGTCGAACGCGGGCGCCTCGGACCTGGCCAAGGCGGCCTACGGCTTCACCCAGTCGAAGCGCTCCGGCGACGACGTCGAGGCGATCAACCGGCTGTTCGCGCCGGAATTCCGCAACCGGCTCGACGCGATCATCTCGTTCGGCCACCTGCCGAAGGACGTGGTGGCGAAGGTGGTGGACAAGTTCGTCCTCCAGCTCGAGGCGCAGCTCGCCGACCGCAACGTCACGATCGAGCTCTCCGATGAGGCCCGGGACTGGCTGGTGGAGCACGGCTACGACGACGCGATGGGCGCGCGCCCGATGGCCCGGCTGATCCAGTCGACCATCAAGACGCCGCTCGCCGACGAGGTCCTGTTCGGCAAGCTGAAGGACGGCGGCGCGGTCCGCGTGGTCGTCCGCAAGCCGGAGGACGGCGAGGCCAAGGCCGGCGCCAAGGACAGCCTGGGCTTCGACTTCCCGGCGGGTCCCGTGACGCCCAAGCCCGAGAAGGACGTGACCAACGCCGCCAAGCGCCACAAGCGCGCCAAGCCCCGCACCGCGGCCCGGAAGAAGACGCCGAAGGACAACAAGGGCGGCGGCGGCAGCTCGGGCGGCGGCGTCCGGACCGTGCCGAAGGTGCCACTCGTGCGCGCCTAATGGTGTGCAGGCCGGCCGGCGGCCTTCCGGACTCGGGGGCCGCCGGTCTATGACCGCCGCGACGCGCATGCGCCGCGGCGAGGAGGCGCCCGATGACTGACAACCTGCACGAGGGACCTCTGTCCCCCGTCGCGCAGCCGGCGCCCCCCAAGAAGCTCACCCGGCGCGAGGAGCGGCGCCGGCGTCGCCAGCGCCGCCGGCGCGGCGAGGAGGTGCTGGCCTGGGTGCTCGTGCCGTTCATCTGCTTCGGCATCTACTGGGGCATCGCTGCCGGCTTCGACTTCTTCGGCACCTCGCCGGGCCAGGTCTGGGACCAGCTGATGCAGGTCAAGGCCATGATGGAGAAGCGTTCGGGTCCCCAGGGCGCGCGCGGCTAGCGCGCCGCCGCGGGTCCCGGCGCGCGGGAGGCGACGCCTCCGGAGACGGTTCCGAGCGGGCGCGCCCATGACACCGACCCGTCGATCGCTGCTCGCCGCCCCCCTCCTGGCGATGCCGGCCCTCCGGGCCCGCGCCGGCGGCGGATCCGTGGTCGTCGTCGGCGCCGGGGCCGCGGGGCTCGCGGCCGCCGCCCTCCTGCGGGCGGCCGGGCAGAGTTTCACCCTCGTCGAGGTCCGGGACCGGATCGGCGGCCGCGCCTTCACCGACCGGGCGCTCGGCGACGCGTGCCGGTTCGACGCCGGCGCCGAGTACATCCACTGGGCCGAGCGCAATCCCTGGGCGCCCATCGCCCGGGCGGCCGGGGCGCACGTCGCTCGCGAGGACGGCTGGGCGCGGCGGCTCGTCGTCGACGGCCGTCCCGCCACCGTCGCCGAGGCGGCGCAGCGGCGCGCCGGCTTCTCCGGCCTCGACGCGCTGCTCGCCCCGAGGGGCGGCGACCCGTCCCTGGCGGAGGCGGCCCGGGCCGGCGGCCCCGACGCCGCCCTGGCGGCGGCCGGCCTGAGCCGGCTCTCCCTCGGCGAGGATCCCGAGCGGGTCTCGGCCGTGGACTACGACCGGCTCTGGTCCGGCTCCGACCTCTGGATCGACGGCTACGGCGACCTCGTGGCGCGGCACTTCGCCGACCTGCCGGTCAGCCTCGGCTGCCCCGTGCGGGCGATCGACTGGTCGGGCCGCGGGGTCCGGGTCGAGACGGCGCGGGGCACGATCGCGGCCGCCGCCGCCATCGTCACGGTGCCGGTCGGGGTGCTGAAGGCCGGGGCCGTGGCGTTCGCGCCGGACCTGCCGGACGCCGCCCGGACGGCGCTCGACGGCCTGTCGATGGGCGCCTACACCAAGATCGGCCTGCGCCTCGACCCCGCGCGCCTCGACGGTGCCGACCTCGGCGACGCGGTCTCGGTGGCGACGGGCGGCCCGACGATCTACTTCGAGATGCAGCCCTTCGGCCGGTCCCTGGCGGTGGCCAATCTGGGCGGCGACCTCGCGCGCGACCTGTGCCGGGCCGGCGAGGCGGAGGCGGTGGCGCTCGCCACCGAGCGCCTGGTCGCGGTCCTCGGCGGCGGCGCCCGCAGCGCCGTCCAGGCCGGGCGCCTCGCCGGCTGGTGGACGGACCCGCACGCACGGGGCTCCTACTCGATCGCCGCCCCCGGCCACGCGGAGGCCCGCGACCGCCTGCGCGCGCCGGTCGGCGGGCGCGTGTTCTTCGCCGGGGAGGCGCTGGCGGGCGGCGGCGCCATGACGGTGGGCGGGGCGACCCTCGACGGCGAGCGCGCGGCCCGGGCGGTGCTGAAGGCGCTCGGCGCCTGACGGGCCCGTCGCCGCGGCGGTTCAGGCGGTCGCGGCGCGGCTCGGAAGCGGTCGCGCCGGTGCCGCGACGGCGGCCCGGCGCCGGATCGCCGCCACCGCCAGGGGCTCGGCGCGGCCGCGCAGGGCGTGGGCCCCGAGATCCTCCGCCACGAGGTCGTCCGGCAGCGGGCCGAGCCGGGCGAGGAGGTCGGCCGAGACGAGGACGTCGACCCCCAAGGTCTTCGACAGGGCCTCCAGCCGGGCCGTCGTGTTCACGACGTCGCCGAAATACGCGATCTTGTGCCGCTCCAGCCCGATCTCGGCGGTCACGACCGGGCCGCAATGCAGCGCGGCGCGGAACTGCGGCACCTGCCCGAAGCGATCCCGCCAGCTCTCCGCCTCGGCGGCGAGGCGCTCCTGGAACGCGAAGACGCAGCGCAGGCAGGCGGCGTCGCGCAGGCCCCGCTCCATCGTCCAGGTCACCAGCGCGAGGTCGCCGACGTAGTCGTCGATCGAGCCGCGGGCGCGCGCCACCGGCAGCGCCAGGGCGTTGAACACCTGCCCGAGATAGGCCTGCGCCGCCCTGTCGCCGTGGCGGTCGGCGAAGCGCGTCGACCCGGTCACGTCGAGGAAGAGGAAGATCCGCTCCTCGCTGATCGGCCGGTGGTAGCGCCCGATCAGCAGGTTGGCGAAGACGCCGGGGCCGATCAGGTCGCGGACCCGGAACACGAACACCACCAGGGCCGAGATGCCGAGCGCGTAGAGCAGGCCGGACTGCGACATCAGCATCGCGTTCCGCTCGCTGTACATGAAGCGGAACAGCTGGTTGAGCACCGTGCTGGCGACCGCGTTCCCGACCACGATCAGCGCGATGTAGAGCGCCACGGTGGCGAGAAGGAACAGCGGCGTCGCGAGGCCGCGGATGCGGTCGCGCAGGCGCGGCGCCAGCAGCTGGCGCTCGTAGAGCAGGATCGGCGTGCCGATGATCGCGCCGCGGATCGCCGTCCCGGTCAGCGGGGCGATCCCGAAGATCACCCCGTAGAGGAGCCCCGCCAGGGCTCCCAGGGCGGGCGCCACCAGCAGGAACCAGCGCGGGCCGAAGCGCATGGGTTCGCGTGCCCCGCCCGGCCCCGCTCAGTCCAGCCGGAGCGCGTGGACCGAGAACAGCTGGTCCGGGTCGGTCCAGACCGTCAGCCACGTCCAGCCCGCCCGCTCGGTCAGCGCGCGGAACGTGGCCGGCGTGTACTTGTAGCTGCTCTCGGTGTGGATCGTCTCGCCCGCCGCGAACGCGAAGGTGTCGGCGCCGACCCGCACCGCCTGGGCGTCGCGGGCGACGAGATGCATCTCGATCCGCGAGGCGTCGGTGTTGAACACCGCCCGGTGGCTGAACGCGCCGGGCTCGAAGCGGCCGGCGAGTTCCCGGTTGATCCGGGTCAGGAGGTTAAGGTTGAAGGCCGCCGTCACGCCCTGCGCGTCGTCGTAGGCGGCCTCCAGCACCGCCGCGTCCTTCACGAGGTCGACGCCGACGATCATGTGGGCGCCCGGCCCCAGGATCCGCCCGAACCGGCGCAGCAGCGCCTCGGCCTCGTGCGGGTCGAAGTTGCCGATGGTCGAGCCCGGGAAGAACCCGGCGCGCGGCAGGCCGTTCAGGCTGTCCGGCAGGTCGAAGTCTCGGGTGAAGTCGGCCACGACCGGCTCGACCCGCAGGTCCGGGAAGTCGCCCCGCAGGACCTCCGCCTGACCGCGCAGGAACTCGCCGGAGACGTCCACCGGCACGTAGGCCGCGAGGGTGTCGAGGTGGCGCAGGAGACGGCGCAGCTTCACGGTCGAGCCGCTGCCGAACTCCACCAGCGCCGCGTGGGCCGGCAGCAGCGCGGCGATCTCGGGCCCGCAGGCGTCGAGGATGCCGATCTCGGTCCGGGTCGGGTAGTATTCCGGGAGCCGGGTGATCGCCTCGAACAGCGCGGACCCGGCCTCGTCGTAGAAGTATTTCGGCGACAGGGCCTTCTGGGGCTTGGACAGGCCCGCGCGGACGTCGTCGAGGAAGCTCAGCGGCGGCGCGTCCAGCGTGACCGGCGTCGCGTCGGCGAAGGTGGGCTTGATGGTCAAGGGCGGCTCCGGGGCGCGTCAGGCGGCGTCGGCGAGGCGCAGGCCGGTGAACTGCCAGCGCTGGTGCGGATAGAAGAAGTTGCGGTACGGCAGCCGGGCATGGCCCTCGGGGGTCGCCACCGACGAGCCCCGCAGCACGAACTGGTTGGCCATGAACTTGCCGTTGTACTCGCCGAGCGCCCCCGGGAGCGGCCGGTACCCCGGGTAGGGAACGTAGGCGCTGCGGGTCCATTGCCAGACGAGGCCGAAGGCGTCCGGCAGACTGCCGTCGCGGGCCGCGACCTCCCACTCGAACTCGGTCGGCAGGAAGCGGCCGGCCCAGCGGGCGTAGGCGTCGGCCTCGTAGTAGCTGACGTGGGTGACAGGGGCGTCGAGATCCACCGGGCGCTCGCCGCCCAGCGTCATGGTCGCCCACCCCTCCCCGTCCCGGCGCCAGTAGCCGGGGGCCTCCCAGCCCTCCGCCGGCCCGGCATACCAGCCGTCGGAGAGCCACAGCTCCGGCTTGGCGTAGCCGCCATCCTCCATGAAGGCGAGCCACTGGCGGTTCGTCACCAGCGCCCGGTCGAGGCGGCCGGCCGGGATCAGCGTCTCGTGCCGGGGCGACTCGTTGTCGAACGAGAACCCCTCGCCCGCATGCCCGATCCACGCGATCGCGCGGTCGAGGGTGACCTGGCCGGCCTGCGCCGCCGCCTTCGGGAAGCGCCAGTCCGGGTCGTAGGCCGGGTTCAGCGGGTTCTGCGCGAAGGCGTGCAGGATGTCGGTGAGGAGGAGCTCCTGGTGCTGCTGCTCGTGGTAGAGGCCGATCTCCAGGATCGGCAGCACTGCCTCGAGCGCGCGCTCGGAGGCCTGGCCCAGCAGGGCCTCGACCGCCCGGTCGATATGGGCGCGGTAGGCCGCGACCTCCGCCATGGTCGGGCGGGTGATCATGCCGCGCTGGATGCGCGGCTGACGGGGACCGGCCGCCACGTAGTACGAGTTGAACAGGTAGTGCAGCCGCGCGTCGTAGATCGCGTAGCCCGGCAGGTGCTCCCGCAGCAGGAACTGCTCGAAGAACCACGTGACGTGCGCCCGGTGCCACTTGGTCGGGCTGGCATCGGCCATCGACTGGACCTGCTGGTCTTCCGGCGAGAGCGGCGCGGCGCGGCGCTCGGTCTCGCTCCGGACCTGCCGGTAGGCGGCGATCCAGGCGGCCCGGTCGATCGGCCTGGCCGTGACGTGCGGCGGCGGGAAGGCCGGTGCCGCGGGGTCGCGTCTCTCGTCCGGGCGCAGTGCGGCTGTCGCTGCCATGACGATGATCCCTTTTTTCGGGCCTGACCGAGAACCGTCTTCTCGACCCCGGCCGGCGCGCAGAAGATATGTTCCGGCCGTGTTCCGACAACCTCTGCAAGAGCGGACGCGGCGGCTTCGCGTGCGCCTGGTCGGCGCGCGGTCGCCGCTCGGCCCACCGGGCCTCTTCGCCGCGTCGGCGCGCCGGTTAACGGAACGGGTTGGGGATCACGGGTCTTTCTCTCGCCGCAGTGACACCGCCTTAACCCTCGCTGCCGAGATTTTGGGACGCTCTTCGAGGAGTCCGGGGTTCTCATGCGGATCGATCTGATGGCCGGGGCCAGCCTGTCCGCCGCCGCTCTGCGCTGCGCCGCAGAGCCGACCATCCTGGTGTTCGATTCCGGCCTCGGCGGCCTGACCGTCCTCGACGCGGTGCGGCGCGCCCGCCCGGATGCCCGCTACGTCTATGTTGGCGACGACGCCGCCTTCCCGTACGGCCGGCTCTCGGAGGCGACCCTCGTCGCCCGCGTCCTCACCGTGATGGAGCGGCTGGTCGCGACCCACCGGCCCGACCTCGTGGTCATCGCCTGCAACACCGCCTCGACGCTGGTGCTCCCGGCGCTGCGCCAGCGCTTCACGACGCCCTTCGTGGGGGTGGTCCCGCCGATCAAGCCCGCCGCCGAGGCGACGCGCTCGCGGCTCGTGACCCTGCTGGCGACGCCCGGCACGGTGGCGCGCTCCTACACCCACGACCTGATCGCGACCTACGCGGGCTCCTGCGCGGTGACGCTGGTCGGCTCGCAGAACCTCGCCGGCTTCGCGGAGACCGAGCTCGCGGGCGCGCCGGTTGACGACGCCACCCTCGCCGCCGAGATCGCCCCCTGCTTCGTCACCGAGGCGGACGGGCGGCGCACCGACGTGGTCTGCCTCGCCTGCACCCACTATCCGCTGCTGCTGCCGCGCCTCCAGGCGGTCGCGCCCTGGCCGGTGACCTGGATCGACCCGGCGCCCGCCATCGCCCGGCGCGTCGTGCAGCTGATCGGCCCCCTCCCCCGCGAGGCGGACCGGCACGGCTCGGCGCTCGGCGCCTTCACGGCCGGCACCTGCCTGACTGACGCCCTGCGCGCGGCCCTCGCCGCCCGGGGCATCGGCGACGTCGCCGTGGAGGCGGTGCCGCTGCCGATGCAGTGAGGCAGTGCGGCGTCTCTCGCCCTGTCATCCCTTGTTCGGGTGATGACCGGTTCAGGCTGACAGGTCTCTCATTCCACCGGTTCGACACGTCATGTTGAAAGCGGGAGAGGCCGATGGCGTCCAGGGCTTCGAGACTGGCGATCCTCGCGCTGCTCGGACTGGGACCGGTCGCGCCGGCCCGGGCCTGCGGTGACGGTGAGGCTCCGGTATCCTGCGGCGATCCGAGCCCGAATGGCTTCGCCTCCTGGATGCTCGGCCGCGTCGATCGGGCCCTGAAAGCCGACCGGACCCGGGCGCTCCAGGACTTCACCGACGGCACGCGCGGGTTCCGCACCGCCGACACCTACGTGTTCTGTATCGATGCGGACGGCGTCATGACCGCCCACCCGAACCCGATCCTGAAGGGGCACGACGTCCGCGACCTGCACGACCGGACCGGCCACCACTTCATCCGCACGATGCTGGACACGGCCAGGCCCGGCCAGATCTCGGTGATCCGCTACCTGTTCCCCAAGCCGGGCAGCACCGTCGAGGAGCCCAAGACCACCTACTACACCCGGGCCGGGGACCAGACCTGCGCGGTCGGCGTGTACGACGCCGACGCCGCGGCCCCGACGGTCGCGACGCCCGAGGGCCGCGTCGCCCTGCTGCGCCAGAAGCTCGACGGCCAGATCCCGAGCAGTGCCCGCGCGGACTGGACCGCCTTCCTGGAGGCCCTGAACGCGCAGGGCGCCGAGAAGGCGACGGCGATCGCCGAAGCCCGGCGCGAGCTGAGGGCGGCCGCGAGTGCGCTGGATCAGGCCGGGCTCGGCGCGGCGCGCGGCGAGTAGGCGGGGCGGCCGGGGGCGGCTCGGGCGCCGCGTCGGGGTCGCCTGTCAGGCCGTGCCCGTCACCGCAGGATCTGGGCGCCCGCGATCTGCGCCGTGGCGACCGGGGCCGCGTCGGCCTCGGCGGGAACGACCAGATGGACGAACAGCATGCCGGCCGCGACGATGAGCGCCAGGGCGAGGATGCGCCACAGTTCCAGGATCGGCTCCTGCGCCGGGGAATCCTGAATCGCTCGGTTCGTCTCGCTCGGCATCGCTTCCGCTTTCCCGCCTGTGACCCTCCGGATCGGACACCCGGAGGATGAACGCTTGGTAAAATCCGCCCCGATCGGCCCGGCCCGCCGAGGCGGGCTCGGCGGGGAGCGGGGGGCCGGCGTCGGGATCGTCGCCGCCACCGCGAGGCAGAGGGAGCGGGCGCTGGCGATCGCCTCGCCGACCGGGGCCGTGTCGCAGCGGAATGGGGCCGCAGCAGGACGGGCCCGGTCCCGCGGCGTGCGGTGCCGCACCCGCTGACGTTGCGGCCGGGGCGCGGTCCCGGTCACGAGGCCGAGCGCGGAGGCCGCACCCCGTCGTCTCGGATCCACCCGCACGTCCCGGAAGCGAGTGGGACGGGCTCGGGTGAGACGTCGATGGCCGGCGCGGATCCGGGCCGGTCCCGGTGCCCGCAGGTCCGGTCGACCTACGCGGCGGCCGGCAGGGCGGCGACCTCGCAGCTGTCGGCGCGCAGGCGCCAGTCGACCACCCGGGCCCCCGCGCAGAGCAGCGCCTTGGCCTGCCAGACGGCCGACACCTCCGACGGCGCCCGGACCAGGATCGCGCGCTGCCGCACCCGGTGCTCGTGGCCGGTATCATCCGCGACGGTCTTGTAGAAGGTGACGCGATAGAGGCGCATGGTCCGGGCTCCGGTTGGGCGCGGGGATCTTGGGAGACCGGGGCGGCGCGCGCATTGATCCCGCGCAAGGACGGGACGCCCGCCACGCGCGCGGGCGTCGCGGGTGGGCGCAATCAGTTGTCGACAGTTGAATACGGGGCGATACAGGGCGTTGATTACATTCGCGGGAATGGTCTAGCTTCATCAGCAATCGTCCGCAGTCCGGAACGGTCCGCGGCGGGGCTCCAGACCGGGAGTGCCTGATGTTCGAGAGCGTGTTCTGGGGTGCGGTACTCGTCGCGCTGATCGGTTCGGCCGCGCTGGTGGCGATCGGCGCCAGCGTCCAGCCGCGGTTGGGTCGCAAGATGGAGATGGACGCGCGCCTCGCCGATCCGCGCCGCACCTTCGGGCGCAAGCGGCGCTGGGCGCGTCCGCCGCGGACGATGCGGCGCCCCGGCCTGCTCCCCATGCGGTGACTAGCGCTGCACCAAAGACGTACATCTCCCGCCGCCGGCTCGCGTGATAGCTACCTGTTCACTGCGGAAATGCAGTGTTCACGCCGGGCTGGAGGGATCGGTACTGATGAGCGTGCGTCAGATTTGTGATCAGGTTCGGATCGCCGAGCAGGCCTTCACCGCCGCGCTCGGCAACATGAAGGCCGCAGGCCTGCGCGAGTCGCTGACCCGCGAGCTCCAGGAGATGGAGAGCGCCGAGATCGACGCCGGGCAGGACGCGGCCGCGGCGCGGTCGGCCTCCTGGAAGCGGGTCAAGATGCTGCACGGGCTCGGCTACCCGGTGGATTTCGGCTGGCTCCACGCCGCCGCCAGCCCGGTCCGCTGAGCGGCGCCGGCCGGCGCCGCCCCGCTGGCAGATTGTTTGCCGGCTCCCGGATCGGGTCGGCGCTCTCGCCCGTTGTGCCTGCCGGGTGTCGTCGCACCCGGCCGCCGCGCCGACCTCTCGATCCGGACACGCCATGCTGGCTTGGTTTCGCGCCCTGATGCCGCGGGAGGACCGGTTCTTCGATCTCTTCGAGCGTCACGCGCGGACGCTCGAGGACGGCGCGGCCGCCCTGCGAGGACTTCTCGACGGGACTCAGGCCGTCCCGGCTGCCTACGCGGCGATCGCGGCCCACGAGGACGCGGCCGACGGGATCACCCGCGAGGCGCTGCTGGCGGTCCGCCGGACCTTCATCACCCCGTTCGACCGCGGCGACATCCAGGCCCTGGTCGGCTCCCTCGACGACGCCATCGACCAGATGCTCAAGACCGCCAAGGCGGTCCAGCTCTTCGAGGTGACCACCTTCGAGCCGGCGATGCGCGAGATGGGCGCGGTCATCCAGGAGGCCGCGCAGGTCACCGCCGAGGCGCTGCCGAAGCTGCGGGCCCTCGGCGAGAACGCCGCCGCGCTGAACAGCCTGACCGAGCGCGTCATCGAGCTGGAGGGGCGGGCCGACGACCTGCACAATGACGGGCTGAAGGCCCTGTTCAAGGCCTCGGGGCGGGACCCCATGGCCTTCCTCGTGGGGTCCGAGCTGTACGGCCACCTGGAGAAGGTCATGGACCGGTTCGAGGACGTGGCGAACCAGATCAGCAGCATCGTCGTCGAACATGTCTGAGCCGCAGGTCGCCGCGTGACGCTCCTCGTCGTCCTCATCGTCCTCGCCCTGGTCTTCGACTTCCTGAACGGGCTGCACGACGCCGCGAACTCCATCGCCACGATCGTGTCGACGCGGGTGCTGGCGCCCCGTTACGCCGTGTTCTGGGCGGCGTTCTTCAACTTCGTGGCCTTCCTGGTCTTCGGCCTGCACGTCGCCGGCACGGTCGGCTCGGGCATCATCGACGTCGCCACGGTGGACGACCGGGTCATCATGGGCGCGCTCGGCGGCGCCATCACGTGGAACCTGGTCACGTGGTACGCCGGCATCCCGTCCTCCAGCTCCCACGCCCTGATCGGGGGCCTGCTCGGCGCCGGCATCGCCAAGGCGGGGGTCGGCGTGATCGTCTGGCCCGGCGTCATCGCCACCAGCGCCGCCATCGTCCTCTCGCCGGCCCTGGGCTTCGCCCTCGGGCTGCTGCTGATGCTGGCGGTCTCGTGGATCTTCGTCCGCTCGACGCCGCACGCCGTGGACCGCCTGTTCCGGGGCCTCCAGTTCGTCTCGGCCTCGCTCTACTCCCTCGGCCACGGCGGCAACGACGCCCAGAAGACCATGGGCATCATCGCGGCCCTGCTCTACGCCCACGGCGAGAGCGGGGCGTTCCACGTGCCCCTCTGGGTGGTGCTCTCCTGCCAGACCGCCATGGCCCTCGGCACCCTGATGGGCGGCTGGCGCATCGTCCACACGATGGGGTCGAAGATCACGCGGCTGTCGCCCATGCAGGGGTTCTGCGCCGAGTCCGGCGGCGCCGCGACGCTGTTCGCTGCGACGGCCTTCGGCATCCCGGTCTCGACCACCCACACGATCACGGGCGCCATCGTCGGCGTCGGCGCCGCCCGCCGGGTCTCGGCGGTCCGCTGGAACGTCGCGCAGGGCATCGTGATCGCCTGGGTGATCACGATGCCGGCCGCGGCCCTGGTCGCGGCCCTGACCTACGCGGCGTCGGGGCTCGTCCTGCCGTAGGGGACGGGCGCGGCCGGATCCGGCACGGGGTCACCAGCGATGGTGCCAGCCGCCGTGGTGCCAGCCCCCGTGCCAGCCACCGTGCCAGCCCCGATGCCAGCCGCCGCGCCATCCCCCATGCCATCCCCCATGCCAGCCGGCATGGCGGAAGCCGCCCCAGCGATAGCCGCCGCCCCACGCGAAGCGTCGGTGCCAGCGGTACCCGTAGTGCCACCGGTAGCCGACGCGCGGATAGACCGGGACGTAGACGAACGGCCTGTAGCCCAGATTCGGCCGGCACCAGCCGTAGACGTTGCGGTGGAAGCCGGGCCCGCAGCCGTCGCGCGCCTCGGCGCTCGAGCCGGCCAACAGGACCCCCGCGGCGAGCGCCACGGGCAGGACGAGAGTGCGGATCATGACCCAACTCCGGGAGTGTCTCCACGGGAGTCCGGCCGCGGGGCCGGACGCGGAACGGGGGACGCGATCGAGCGTCCCGGCGTCTCAGTTCGGCCAGCAGCGGCGGCCGTAGGGGCCGATGTGGAAGCCCGCCGGGCACGAGCGGCCGCGGATGTAGCCGCCCCACTGGCCGCCGGTGCGGCAGCCGCCGTACGGGCCGCGATGGCCGTAGGGACCGCAGCCGCCGTAGACCTGGATGATCCGGGCGCCGTCGGCGCTGTCGGAGACGGCGTCCTGCACCAGCGGCAGCGCCGAGGCGGGCACCGCGAGGCTCACGAGGAGGGCGGCGGGAGCGAGAACCTTCAGCATCGGTGATCTCCTTCTGCTCGATCGGTCAGCGCGGCCCGGGGCCGGCTGCCGCCGCCGGGACGGAGGATCCGCCGCGGCGTGTGAGCGAAGGTTCGTCCACGCGCGCTGCCCGGATGTGACCGGGGAGCGCCGTCCTGTAACGATGTGTAACGGCCGGTTGCGGGCCCGTTGCGGGCCGCCTTCAGGACAGGCTCGGCAGGGTCACGACGAGCCGCGCGCCGCCGTCCGCGCCGGCCTCCGCCACCACCGTGCCGCCGTGGGCCTCGGCGATCTGCCGGCTGATGGCGAGGCCCAGGCCTGTCCCGCCGGTCTGCCGGCTGCGCGAGCGCTCGACCCGGTAGTACGGGCTGAACACCGCCGTCCGCTCCGCCTCGGGAATGCCCGGCCCGTCATCCTCGACGACGATCCGGCACACCGTCCCGGCCCGGCTCACCGCCACCGCCACCGAGGAGCGTCCGAACTTGACGGCGTTCCCGATCAGGTTGGCCACGACCCGGCGCAGGGCGACCGCGTCGCCGGCCACGGTGGCGTCCCGCACCTCCTCGCCGGTCAGGCTGATCGTGGCGCCCTGGGCGGCGTGCTCGGCCACCTCGACGGCGACGAGATCGGCGAGATCCACCGGCGCCCGGGTCGCCTCGACGGCAGTGCCGCGGGCGAACCCCAGGGACGCCTCGATCAGCTCGGTCATGGCGTCGAGATCCGCCACGAGCTTGTCCCGGAGCAGCGGCTCCGCCACCACCTCGGCGCGGAGGCGCAGCCGCGTCAGGTAGGTTTTGAGGTCGTGCGAGATGGCGCCGATCAGCAGCGAGCGCTCGGCCATGAGGCCGGCGATCCGCTGCTGCATGCCCTGCACCGCCTGGGCGAGACGCCGGATCTCGGGCGCCCCCCGGGGCGCGCTCACCCGCTCCGGGGCGCGGCCGTCGAACCGGGAGACCGCGTCGGTCAGGCGGCGCAGCGGCGCGAGTTCGTGGCGCGTGCCGACCAGGACGAGACCGGCCGCCGCGGCGCCGAGCACAGCCACCCAGAGGCTCAGCGGCTGGCCGAACAGCCACGGCATGAGCGAGCGATGATGCTCGGCCGCGCTGATCACGGCGTACCGGCCGTCGGGCAGCCGGTAGGTCGCCAGCGCGAGGCGTCCGATCGGCCCGGCGCGCTCGGCCTGCGCGATGTTGGCCGGATCGACGCCGCGGCGCAGCAGGGCGGCGTCGGTGTAGGCCTGGACGCGGTCGGCCGGCTCGGCCGTCATCCGCCGGATCCGGGTTTCCAGGCGGGGCTCGCGGATCAGGTCGACGGTGTCGGGCGGCGCGTCGACGATCTCGGCCCGCAGCACCTCGCCGCTGACCGCCTTCAGGATGGCCGGCCTCTGGGCGGAATCCGCGTCGCGCAGCAGCGTCATGATGCCGGCGGCCTGGTCGACCCGCGGGAAGCGCGAGCCCGAGGGCAGCCGCTCCTCCCGGCGCTGCCAGTGATCCAGGGCCACGGTGGCGAGGACGAGCAGGGAGAGGGCGCCGAGCAGGAGCAGCATGATGCGCCCGAGGAGCCCGACGCGGCCCATCACGGCGTTCCGGAGCGGACCGGAGCGGCCAGGATGTAGCCGGCATTGCGCACGGTCTTGAGCAGGGACGCGGCCTGACTGCCCGAGGCGTCGAGCTTGTGCCGCAGGCGGCTGACCTGGACGTCGATGGTGCGGTCGAAGGCGTCGGCGGTCCGGCCCCGGGTCCAGTCGAGGAGCTGGTCGCGCGAGAGCACCCGCTGCGGCCGGGTGACGAAGCAGTGGAGCAGGTCGTACTCGGCGCTGGTCAGCGGGATCTCGGCGGCGGGATCGCCGGTGATCACGGTGCGGGCCGCGAGATCGACGACGAGGTCGGCGACACTGAGACGCTCGGAGGCGGCCGCGGCGGGATGGCCGCCGGCGCCATGGGCCCGTCGCAGGACCGCGCGGATCCGGGCCAGCAGGACCCGCGGGTTGAACGGCTTCGAGACGTAGTCGTCGGCGCCCATCTCCAGGCCGAGGACCCGGTCGATGTCCTCGTCCTTGGCGGTCAGCATCACGACGGGCGGCCCACCGGCGTCGCGGAGGCGGCGGCAGATGGAGAGGCCGTCCTCGCCGGGCAGCATCCAGTCGAGGACGACGAGGTCGGGCGCGGGGCCCGCCGCGATCAGGCGGTCGAGGGCCGCGCCGCCGTCGAGGGCGACGGCGCGGAACCCCTCGCCCTCCAGGTAGCCGGCGAGCAGGGCGCGGATGTCGGGATCGTCCTCGACGATGGCGATGGTGGTGCCCTCGTGCATGGGGCGAGCATAGGGGCGGCCGGCGGCACGGCAACGCGAAACTGCACAGTGTCACAAAACGTTACACGTCCCGATCCGGACACCGAGCCCGCGCCCACCGTCACGCGCTCGCTTTCTCGTCTCGCCCCCGAAGACACACGAGAAGACACCCATGACGAAGACCTACACCATCGCGGCCATCCCCGCGGACGGCATCGGCGTCGAGGTCATCGCCGCCGGCATCGAGGTGCTCGACGCGCTGGCCGAGAAGACCGGCGCCTTCGCTTTCCAGTTCGACCATTTCGATTGGGGCTCGGACTACTACAAGAGGCACGGCGCGATGATGCCGGCCGACGGCCGTGACCAGATCCGGAACCACGACGCGATCTTCTTCGGCGCGGTTGGGGCGCCGGACGTGCCCGACCACATCACCCTCTGGGGCCTGCGGCTCGCGATCTGCCAGCCCTTCGACCAGTACGCCAACGTCCGCCCGACCCGGATCCTGCCGGGCATCACCAGCCCGCTGCGCAACGTCTCGGGTCCGGAACTCGACTGGGCGATCGTGCGGGAGAACTCGGAGGGCGAGTACGCCGGCGTCGGCGGACGGGTCCACCAGGGCCATCCCAACGAGGTCGCCACCGACGTCTCGATGATGACCCGCTCGGGGGTCGACCGGATCATCCGCTACGCGTTCGAGCTCGCCCGCTCCCGTCCGCGCAAGCTGCTCACCGTGGTCACCAAGTCCAATGCCCAGCGCCACGCCATGGTGATGTGGGACGAGATCGCCGCCGCGGTCGCGAAGGACTTCCCGGACGTGACCTGGGACAAGATGCTGGTCGACGCCATGACGATGCGCATGGTGACGAAGCCCGAGACCCTCGACACGATCGTGGCGACGAACCTGCACGCGGACATCCTGTCGGACCTCGCGGCGGCGCTCGCCGGGTCGCTCGGCATCGCGCCGACCGCCAACATCAACCCGGAGCGGACCTACCCGTCGATGTTCGAGCCGATCCACGGCTCGGCCTTCGACATCGCCGGCAAGGGCATCGCCAACCCGGTCGCGACCTTCTGGACGGCGTGCCAGATGCTGGAGCACCTCGGCGAGAAGCCGGCGGCCGACCGGCTGATGCGCGCGGTCGAGCGGGTCACCGCGGATCCGAACCTGCACACGCCGGACCTCGGCGGCACGGCGACGACCCGTCAGGTCACCGACGCGGTCATCGCGGCGATCCGGGGCGACAACGCCTGAGGCGTGCCCGGGTGTCCGGGCAGCCTCAGGGCGCCTCGCTCGCGAGATCCGGGCTCCGGGTGCCACAGGCCCGGCAGAAGCGCTCGAAGGTGCTCTTGCGCTGCGCGCAGGACGGGCAGTGCGCGAAGATGCCGAGCCCGCAATGGGGGCAGAAATTCGTGCTCGCGTCGTCGAGGGCGATCGGCCGCTCGCAGCCCGGGCACGCCTTCTTGGCGAGGCGCGCCAGGGCCTGATCGGTGGCGATCTCGATCCGCCGCTCGGCGTCCGGGCGCGCCTCCACCACGGCCTGGCGGGCGCGGTAGGCGTGCAGCGCGTTGATCGCCGCCCGGCCCGCGACCAGGGTGACGATCACGCCGACGCCGTACTGCACGTAGCCGCCGTAGCTCGGCATGTAGGGCACGAGTTCGACGAAGAACGCGAAGGCCGCCGCGAAGGCGAAGCCCCACACGAAGGGCCAGTTGCGGGTGCGGCGGCGCTTGAGCAGGAGCCATCCGGCGAGGGCCAGCAGCGGCAGGGTCAGGGCGAGGCGATAGCCGAAGACGCGCAGCTCCTGGCCGCGCTCGGCCGCGTCGAGGCGCGTCTGCGCGGCGGCCCGCAGATCGGTGTCCACGCGCAGCTGCGCCGCCTCGCGCTCCGACAGGTCGAGCCCCGTCCGCGCCAGGGCCGCGAGCCGCTCCTCGATGGTGCGCTCGGCGGCCTTCAGCGCGTCGAGCTGCTGCGTGCGCGCGATGAGCCCGGGATCCTGGTCGACCCGCTGCGTGGCGTCGCGGGTCTTCAGCCAGTTGGCGAAGGTCTCGCGCGCGCCCTCGGAGGCGGCCTGCGCAGCCTCGAGGGCGAGCTGGTCCTGCTCGACCGTCCGGCGGTTGTCGTCCTGCTCCCGGCGGATCTGCTTGAGGGCCTCGGCCGACGCCGTGCCCTGGTCGGTGTCGAGGAACTGGTCGAGAGTGTAGCGGTGCTCAACCTGCGGCAGATCGCCGACGACCAGCGAGCCGAGCCCGATCAGGAACCACGCGAAGACCAGCGCGACGAGCCAGAGCGCCAGCGTGAACCAGCGTTCGGAGAGCCTTGTACCGGACCGCACGCGAATCGACCTCGCCGAAAACCGAAGCGGGTCCTTATACCGCGCGACGCGCCCGGGATATGCCGGCTGGCCCGGCTTCCGGGCCCGCGGCCGCGAGCGCGGGCAACTTCCTGCCGCGACCGGGATCGCTCGCATCCGCCCGGGTGCGGCGTTGCGCCCGGGAACGTCGCGGACCGAGCCGCCTTTCCCGGCGGTGTGCTCGGCGGAGCGCGCTGCCCCTCCAATCGGGACTGAACCCACATGCTGACACTCGCGCGCGGATCGGCGACGCTCCTGGCTCTCTCCGCTGTCCTGGTCGCAGGGCCGGCCCTGGCTCAGGGCAAGCCCCTGCCGCCGCCCGCCACAGACGCGATGCCGCCCGTGGAGCTGACGATCAGCCTGAAGGACGGCAAGCCGGTCTGCGACCCGGCCGAGCTCAAGCTTCCGGCCGACACCAACGTCGCACTGAAGATCGTGAGCAGCGCCGACGCGCCGGTGACGATCACCGCGCCCGGGCAGTTCGAGAACGGCCTCGTGCTGCACGCCGACGGAGACCTCGTGCATGTCGCCAGCGAGAAGGGCTACACGGTCAAGCAGAACGGCAAGGGCACGCTGCGCCTGCGGACGATGAAGGCCGGGCAGGAGGAGTACGCCTGCACCAGCACGCGCAACGCCGACGCGCCCTTCAAGGGCAAGCTCGTCCTGAGCCCGCCCGCGAACTGAGCCCCTGAGCACCGGCGCGGCCATGGCCGAGGATCGCTCCGACGGGCGGCTCAGCGTCTACTACGACGGCGGCTGCCCACTGTGCCGGGCCGAGATCGACCAGTATCGCCGGTGCGCCGGCGCGGACCGGCTCGCCTTCGTCGATGTCGGCTCCGGGGCGCCCGAGCTGGCGCTCGGCGCGGATCTCGACCGAGCTCGGGCCCTGCGCCGCTTCCATGTCCGGACCGCGGACGGGCAGCTGATCTCCGGAGCCGCCGCGTTCGCGCGCCTCTGGCGTACCCTGCCCGGCTGGCGCTGGCTCGGCTGCCTGGTCGACCTGCGCGTCCTCGGTGTCCGGCCGATTCTGCCGGTCGCCGAGCTGGCCTACCGGCTGTCGCTGCCGCTGCGACCGCGCCTAGCCCGGCTGATGGCCCGCCTCCGGTGAGCCGATGGCGACCCGCTGCGTCCACTATGTCGGCTTCCGGGACGACCGGTACTGGAACGCCTACCGGATCTTCGGCGGCCCGCGCGTGATCCACCGGCGCTGGGATTTCTACGCGACCCGCGACGTCGGACCGGACGACGTGGTGGTGTTCGCTGAGGGTGACGAGACGCAGCCCGTCGCGGACAGGAACGCCACGGATCTCGACGAGCGCTGGCTGTAGCGGTCACGCGGGGCGTGCCCCTGCCGGGAAATGGGCTCCCGCGGATGCCGCCGCGTCTCCGTGCCGGAGGAAACCCCAGCACCTTAAGAGGTATTGCGCCCCCACAACAATTCGCGAGAGTAGCGGTGAGCTTCCACTCGCAATCGAGGAGGTCCGCGGTGGTCGAGATCCGTATATCGGAGGACAACGACGGCCGCTGGACGGTCTACGCGCCGGGGCTGGTGGTCACCGATCTGACGCACGAGGAAGCCCAGGCTTTCGCGGCGAGCTACCGGCGCGTCACCGCAGCGTGATCGGGAGAAGCCGGCGCGGCCGTGCCGGCGAGTTTGCGTGGATCCCCGGAGGGACGTCACGCCGCCGCGAGCACGGCGCTGTCGCAGCGTGGGGCACGAAAAAACCGCCGCGGCCGGAGCCGGGCGGTTCGAGGTGATCTCGCTGGGGGAATGTCGAGACCTCGTCTACGCGCGGGATGGCAGCGCGGTTCCGGTCTCCAGTTCGAACGGTGCCCCCTGAGGCCCGGACGACCACTCCTACGGCCGTGCCTCCTCGCCGCTCCGTGATCGCATGGCTCGCCACAGCCGAGGAAACGGCGGCACAGCGCCGGGGCCGGTCGGTCGGACGGGGCGACCGATACGCGGACAGTGGGTCGGGCTTTGACGGCCCGAGAGGCGGGACGGGCGCCCGCATCCTCGGTCCGCAGATCCCGCACCCCAGAAACAACAAAGCCCGCCATTGCGTTGGCGGGCTGCTGTCAGGCATTTGGTGCCCAGGAAAGGACTCGAACCTTCACCTCTCGCGAGACTGGTACCTGAAACCAGCGCGTCTACCAATTCCGCCACCTGGGCTCGCCGTCGGCCATCGGCCGGCGACGGCTCCGTTTAGGCAACGGAGCCGCCGGCGTCAATCGCGATTTCAGCCCTGCGGCCACTCCCGGATGTCGACGAAGTGTCCGGTGACCGCCGCGGCCGCCGCCATGGCCGGAGAGACGAGGTGCGTGCGTCCGCGGGGACCCTGGCGGCCCTCGAAGTTGCGGTTCGACGTCGAGGCGCAGCGCTCGCCCGGACGCAGCTTGTCCGGGTTCATGCCGAGACACATCGAGCAGCCCGGCTCGCGCCAGTCGAAGCCCGCCGCCTTCAGGATCTTGTCGAGACCCTCGGCCTCGGCCTGCGCCTTCACGAGGCCGGAGCCCGGCACGATCATCGCCGAGACGCCCTCGTGCACCTTCCGGTCGCCGACGACCCGCGCGACCTCGCGCAGATCCTCGATGCGGCCGTTGGTGCAGGAGCCGATGAAGATCCGGTCCAGGGTGATGTCGGTGATCCGGGTGCCCGGCGTCAGGCCCATGTAGGCGAGCGCCTTCTCCTTCGACTGCCGCTTGTTCTCGTCGGCGATCTCGGACGGGTCCGGCACGCGGCCCTGGATCGAGATCACGTCCTCGGGGCTCGTGCCCCAGCTGACGATCGGCGGCAGGTTGGCCGCGTCGAGACGCACCTCGCGGTCGAAATGCGCGCCGGCGTCGGTGACGAGGCTCTCCCAGTAGCGGCGGGCCGCGTCGAAGGCCGCGCCCTTCGGCGCCTTCGGGCGGTCCTTCACGTAGGCGAAGGTCGTCGCGTCGGGGGCGACCATGCCGGCGCGGGCACCGCCCTCGATCGACATGTTGCAGATCGTCATCCGGCCCTCCATCGAGAGCGCGCGGATCGCCTCGCCGGCATACTCGATGACGTGGCCGGTGCCGCCGGCAGTACCGATCTCGCCGATGATCGCCAGGATGATGTCCTTCGCGGTCACGCCGGGCGGCAGCGTGCCATCGACGGAGACGCGCATGTTCCGGGCCTTGCGCTGCACCAGGGTCTGGGTGGCGAGCACGTGCTCGACCTCCGAGGTGCCGATGCCGTGGGCCAGCGCGCCGAAGGCGCCGTGCGTCGAGGTGTGCGAATCGCCGCACACGATCGTCTGGCCGGGCAGCGTGAAGCCCTGCTCGGGGCCGATGATGTGGACGATGCCCTGGCGCCGGTCGAGGGCGTCGTAGAACTCGATGCCGAAGTCTCGCACGTTCTCGGCGAGCGCCTCGAGCTGCGTGCGGCTCTCGGGATCCTCGATGCCCTGCGAGCGGTCCGAGGTCTGGACGTTGTGGTCCACGACGGCCAGCGTCTTCTCCGGATGGCGCACCTTGCGGCCGGCCACGCGAAGACCCTCGAAGGCCTGCGGGCTCGTCACTTCGTGGACGAGGTGCCGGTCGATGTAGAGGAGGCTGGAGCCGTCCGGCTGGACATCGACGACGTGGTCGTCCCAGATCTTGTCGTAGAGGGTGCGCGGGCTGGTCATCGGTCTTCGTCTTCGGCGATTGGGGTCGGTGCAGAACTCTCGCGATGATGCGTGGTCCTTAGTAGGCATCGCGCGCGGTTTTCGAAAGAGGCGAGCCCTGTGCCGGCCGAACGGCCGCCCGGCTGATCCGCGCGGTTGTCACCGCCGGCCGCTCCTGCGCGCTGGCGCCCCACCCCGCACAGGCTCTATGCCGGGACGGGGGAGGCGGCCGACACCGACGCGCGGCCGAACGTGGGAGTGAACGATGGCTGAGGCCCCGGTCGAGATCCTGTTGCTCCGGAAGATGCACCCGCTGGTGGAGAAGGCCTTCGCGGGGCGGTACGGGGTCCACCGGCTGGCGGAGGCCGCGAACCCGGAGGCCCTGCTCGCCGAGATCGGCCCGAGGATCCGGGCGCTCTGCGTCGGTGGCGGGGTGGACGGGGCGCTGATGGACCGGCTGCCGAACCTCGAGCTGATCGCGAATTTCGGCGTGGGCTACGACGCCGTCGACGCCGCCGGGGCGCAGCGGCGCGGGATCGTCGTCACCAACACGCCGGACGTCCTCACCGACGAGGTCGCCGACCTCGCCCTCGGCCTCACCCTCGCCACCCTGCGGCGGATCCCCCAGGCCGACCGCTACCTGCGGGACGGCCACTGGCCCAAGGCGCCCTTCCCGCTCACGGCATCGCTGCGCGGGCGGCGGGTCGGCATCCTCGGTCTCGGCCGGATCGGGCGGGCGATCGCCCACCGCCTGGAGAGCTTCGGCGTCGCGATCGACTATCACGGCCGCAGCCGGCAGGCCGACATACCCTACACGTATCACGATACGTTGATCGGCCTCGCCCGCGCGGTCCACATCCTGATCGTGGTGGCGCCCGGCGGCGCCGACACGCGCAACCTCGTGGACGCGGCCGTGCTGGAGGCGCTCGGTCCCGAGGGCATCCTGATCAACGTCGCCCGGGGCACCCTGGTCGACGAGGCGGCGCTGACCGCGGCGCTGAAGGCGGGCACGATCCTCGGCGCCGGCCTCGACGTCTTCGAGAACGAGCCGCACGTGCCCGCGGATCTCGCCGCCCTCGACAACACGGTGCTGCTGCCGCATGTCGGGTCGGCCTCCGAGCACACCCGCGCGGCGATGGCCCAGCTCGTCGTCGACAACGTCGTCTCGTGGTTCGAGGGACGGGGTCCGCTGACGCCCGTCGCCGAGACACCCTGGAGACCGACCGCGTGAGACAGGCTCGGGCCGCCCTGCTGGCCGCATCGGCGCTGATCGCGGCCGCCGCGATCGTCCGACCGGCCGCCGCCCAGGACGTGCCCGCCGCCATAGACGAGGCCGCACCGCCGTCCCCTCCTCCGGCCGCGGAGACGCTCGCGGCGCCCCCGGCTCCGACCGCGCCGCCGAGCCTCCCCGAGAAGCTCGGGCAGGTGCCGGGAACCTGGGACCTGTCGCGGGACGGCACCAACCGCCGCTGCGTCATGACGCTGGTGCTCGACAGCGGCGAGGCGGGGCAGCGGCTGCGCTTCCCGGCCGGATGCCGACGGGCCCTGCCGGTCCTGAACAGCGTCGCCGGCTGGCTCTTCGTCGACGGGGCCGTCCGCCTCGTCGACCGCAACGTCCGCCCGGTCCTCGATTTCGCCAAGCGGCCGGACCAGCGCAGCCTCGTCGCCCAGGCCGAGGGCGGCGAGCGCTACAGTCTCGTTCCCCTCGACATCGTCGCGATGCGGCCGGCCGACGCGGCCGCCGCGCCCGAGACCGCGCCGACGGATCCGGCGAGCCCGGCCCCCTCCCCGCTCCAGACCGCGGCCCCGGTGCCGGCCGAGCTGCAGCCGCCGGCGACCGCTTCGGCCGCGACCGCCTCGGCGGGGCCGGCGCCGGGCCTCTACGCCCTCGACCGCTTCCAGCAGCGTGATACCTGCCGGATCAACCTCGACGGGGTCGGCGGCGACGTGCGCATCGTCCCCGGCTGCCACGACAGCGGCCTGGAGGTGTTCGATCCGGTGCGCTGGCGCTACGCGAAGGGCCGGATGACGCTGACCGCCAAGCGGGGCCACAGCATCGACCTCGTGCCGAGCGGCGACGGCCGGTGGCGGCGCGATCCCGAGGTCGGCACCACCTTCGTCCTGCGCCGCGTCGATTGAGCGCACCGCGCGACGACGGCCGCGCGCTCAATGACGGGCGCGTCAGCGCGACGAGCCGCGCCCGTCCTGGACCGGCAGCATCCGCTCCAGCAGACCGTCGCGGCGGATCACCAAGTGCCACGCCGTGCCGGCGACGTGCAGCAGGACCAGGGCGTAGACGAGCCACTGGCCGAACACGTGGATCGACTCGAAGATCTTCTGCGTCGCGTCGTCCTTCGGCAGTCCCGGGATCGTGAACAGCCAGAAGTACGGCGTGTCCCGCCCGGACAGCGCGCTCAGCAGGTAGCCGCTGATCGGCATGATCAGGAAGATCGCGTAGAGCAGGAAGTGGTTGACGCGCCCGATCAGCGTCAGCAGCCGCGGCGCCTGCGGGTCCGGCGGCGCGGGCCGGATCATCCGCCAGAGGATCCGCACGACCACGATCGCGAGGATCGTCAGGCCGACCGACTTGTGCAGCACGAACATGCTGCCCTTGGCGGGCGTCGGCGGCAGGCTGATCGCGACCCAGGCGAGCGGCAGCACGGCCAGGACCAGGGCGGCGTTCAGCCAGTGCAGCGCCTGCGAGACCGGATGGTAGCGCGGCAGTCCGGACGCCGTGACGTAGGTGGCGGGCAGCGCGGTCGGCGCCTTGCCGGCCGTGAGCGGAGAGCCTGACATGATCCCTCGCGGATGAGCGTGGTCCCGCTTCGATCTAGGGCTCGCCTCCGGCCGGAATAGTCTCCCGTCAGACGGATACGCCGGTCGCGGTCGTCCGCGACACGTCGAGCAGGGCGGCGAGTTCCGCGGCCGCGGCGCGCAGCCGGATCGCCACGGTCTCGTCGACGATGCGGCCGTCCACCAGGTCGTCCGACCCGGCATAGACCGAGGTCGGCGCGACGTGGGCCGCGAAGAAGCCGAACAGGGGTCGGAGCCCGTGCTCGACCACCAGGGCGTGGCGCAGGCCACCGCCCGTCGCGGTCAGCGCCACCGGCATGCCGATCATCCGGGCCGGATCGACGAAGTCGAAGACGTGTTTGAACAGCCCGGCATAGCCGCCCTGGTAGACAGGCGTCCCGACGATCAGCGCGTCCGCCGCCTCGATCGCCTCGACGAGGCGCGCGGCGGGCGCCGAGAGATCGTCCCGCTGCGTCGCGCCGAGGCCCGGGCCGGCATCCATCAGGTCGTACACGGTGAGGTCGATCCCGCGCAGGCGACCGAGTTCGGCGCCGAGGGCCTCGACCAGGATGCGGGTGCGCGAGGGTCGCTTGGCGCTGCCCGAGAAGGCGACGACGCGGGCACGGCTGGGCTTCACACTCGACTCGACACTCACCACGAAACCTTCCGCCGCAGCACGCCCTGATCCGGGACTCCGAATACCCTGGCGCATGCGCGGCACGCGACGCGGGTCGATTCGACGGTAACGCATTCCCGCGCCGGATAAAGCCTCGGCGCGGCCGCGCGGGCGGCGGTCCGGCGGGACCGTCTCGGCGGATCCGTCATCCGCGGAGCCGCCAGACGTGGCTGCGCTTGATCTCGGAATCCTCCAGCGCGCGCGAGACCGGAACCTCGTAGGTCGCGAGGCAGTCGAGGCGGTCCCGCGGAAGGTAGGTGCGGCCCGGATCGCCGATCAGCACGGTGACGCCGCGCGCCTGCAGGCGAACGAGCCAGGCGGTCACGGCCTCGGCGAGGTCGCGCTCGTAGAACACGTCGGCCGCCAAGACGAGATTGGCCCGGGGATCCGTGGCGAGGAGATCGTCGGCGATCGCGGCGACGCGGTCGCCGACGCCGTTGGCCGCGGCGTTCAGCCCGATCGCCGCGACGGCGAAGGGGTCGAGGTCGCTGGCGACGACGTGGCGCGCCCCGGCGCGGGCCGCCGCGATCGCGACGAGGCCGGACCCCGAGGCGAAATCCACCGCGCGCGCGCCGTCCGCGACGTCCGGGTTGTCGAGGACGTAGCGGGCGAGCGCCTGGCCGCCCGCCCAGGCGAACGCCCAGAACGGCGGCGGCAGCCCGATCGCCTGCAACTCCTCCTCGGTCCGCTGCCAGAGATCGGTCGCCTCGTCGGCGACGTGCAGGCGGATCTCGGGCGCGTGGGGGACGGGCAGCAGGCGGGTGTTGGCGCGGATGAAGCCGGCGGGATCGTCCGGTGCGCGCACGGTCAGGCCTCCAGCAGGTCGCGCCACACGGCGCGGACTTGGTCGGTCACCGCCGTCTCGGTGAAGCCCCCGGTCTCGATCCGCGCCCGCGCGGCCGCGCCCAGGCCGGCGACGAGACCGGCATCGCCGCTCAGGCGCGCCAGGGCGGCGGCCAGAGCCGGCGCGTCGTCCGGGGGAACGAGCAGGCCCTCGACGCCGTCGCGCACGAGGCTGCGGCAGCCCGGGACGTCGGACGCGACCAGCGCCCGGCCGCAGGCGGCGGCCTCCAGCAGCGTCCGCGGCAGGCCCTCCCCGCCGCGCGAGGGCAGGCAGGCGACGTGGTGGCCGGCCCAGACCCCCGCGACGTCGGTCGTCGGCCCGTGCCAGACGATGCCGTCGCGGCTCCAGGCGCGCAGGGTATCGGCGCCGATCGCCCGCCGGTTCGACGGGTCCGGCGCGCCGTACAGCGCCAGCTCCACCGGCGCGCCCTGGCTCCGGGCGAGGCGGACGGCCTCGACGGCGACGTCGATCCCCTTCGACCACAGCATCCGGGCGACGACGGCCACCCGCAGCGGCGGCATCGGCGGCAGCGGCTGCGGGACGAGGATCGCGGGATCGACGCCGGCGCCGCCCACCACGGTCACCGACCGGTCGAGCGGGTCCAGGCCCAGGGCCAGGGCGTCGTCGGGGTTCTCGAAGAGGAAGCGCGTCCGCGACGAGGCCAGCGGCCCCCGGATCAGCGCCCGCAGGGCGAGGCGCGCCGCCCGGCCGAGGCGGTCGCTCCGGGCGCCGACGAGCCCGAGGCCGGTCAGGGCGAAGACGCGGGACGGGATGCCCGCCATGGCGGCGGCCGTGCCGCCGACCAGGATGCCGCGCAGGGCGATGCAGTGGACGATGTCGGCCTTCAGCGCCTTGAGGATCGCCGCGAGCTGCCCGGCCGCGTAGCCCGCGGCCATCGGGTTGAGGCTCGCCCGCTCGGCCTCCAGATTGACGACCTGCGCGCCGGTCGCCTCGATGGCGGCCCGGTGCAGGCGGACCCGCGTCACCACCGCGACCGAGAGACCCATGCCGACGGCGGCGCGGGCCATCGGCAGGAAATGCGAGGCGAAGAACCAGTCCTCGGTCACCACGAAGACCAGGCGGCGCATCGGAACGGGCAGGTTCCCGGGTTCGGCATCGGACTGCATCCGTCCCCTCTAGCACGGCGGCGGGGCCCGTCCTGCGACGGATGTGCAGGCCCGGAACGGCGATCCCGTGCCGCCGGTTGTCCAAGGCCTTCTCGCCGGGCGAGGCAGCCCGGCGGCGTCGATGGGAGGGGCTGTTCATGGCGTGCGTCGAGACGGCGGAGAGCGGCGGAGACCTCCGCGCCGCGGCCGAGGAGGCCGGGCTCGTCTACGTCGATGACGGCCGGCCCGGGCTGACCCGCCGCCGGAGCGGGACCGGCTTCCGCTACTGCGACGCGAAGGGTGCGCCGGTGCGCGACAAGGGGGTGCTGGCCCGCATCCGCGGCCTCGCGATCCCGCCGGCCTACACGGACGTCTGGATCTGCCCGCGCCGGAACGGCCACATCCAGGCGACCGGCCGCGATGCGAAGGGGCGCAAGCAGTACCGCTACCACCCGGACTTCCGGCAGGCGCGGGAGGCCAACAAGTTCTCGCGGATCATGGCCTTCGCGGACGCGCTGCCCGGGATCCGCCGGCGCGTCGACGCCGACATGAGGCGGCCGGGCCTGCCCCGCGACAAGGTGCTGGCCACCGTCGTCCACCTGCTGGAGACCACGCTGATCCGCGTCGGCAACGACGACTACGCGCGGACCAACAAGAGCTACGGCCTCACGACCCTGCGCGATCCCCATGTCCGGATCGAGGGTTCGGCCCTGTCGTTCCGCTTCAAGGGCAAGAGCGGCAAGACCTGGGACGTGTCGCTGAAGGACCGGCGGGTCGCCCGGATCGTCAAGGCCTGCCAGGACCTGCCGGGCCAGGAGCTGTTCCAATATCTCGACCCGGACGGCACCCAGCGCGACGTCACCTCCTCGGACGTGAACGCGTACCTGCGCGAGATCACCGGCGAGGACTTCACCGCCAAGGATTTCCGGACCTGGGCCGGCACGGTGCTGGCGGCGCTGGCGCTGCGGGAGTTCGAGAGCTTCGACAGCGAGGCCGGAGCCAAGCGCAACATCCGCGCGGCCATCGAGAACGTCGCGGGCCGCCTCGGCAACACGCCGACGATCTGCCGCAAGTGCTACATCCACCCGCAGATCCTCGACTGCTACCTGGAGGGCGGCCTGCTCCTGCAGGTGAAGGACGCGGTCGAATCGGAGCTGAGCGAGGACCTGTCGAGCCTGCGGCCCGAGGAGGCGGCGGTGCTGGGCCTCCTGCAGGCGCGCCTCTCCGCCGCCGAGGACGCCGTCAAGGCCGGAGGTCGGGTCAAGCCGGCGGGCGCGCGGAAACGCGGGGCGAAGACGCCAGAGCGGTCCAAGAGCGGGACGGCAGCCAAGCGCGCGTCCGGTGCCCGGAAGGCGGCCGCGGCCGCTTAGGGGGGCGGTCTCGCCGAGACCGCCCGATCCCCCTCTCAGTGCCGGGACTGGTTGTCGTTGCCCGAGGACCGGTTGTCGGTGCCGCGCCGAACCTGATCGCTGGAATCGACCACGGGGGCCAGGCCGAGCTGGCGGGCCAGCGAGACCAGGTCCTTGAGCCGGCCGGTCTGGGTCTTGCGCCGCAGGTTGAGCCGGTGGGTCTCCACCGTGCGCACGCTGAGCGCCAGCCGCCGCGCGACCTCCTTGTTGCTGAACCCGGAACTCAGGAAGCGCAGCACCTCGGCCTCGCGGGGCGTCAGCCCGAGGCTCTCGCCCGCCTCCGGCGGCATCGCCACCGGCTGCTCCGGCGGGACCAGCACGTCCGAGCCCTCCGCCAGCGCCAGCAGCGCCGCGCCGAGGTCCCGCGGCGACTTGGAGCGCGCCACGAAGGCGTCGGCGCCCGCCGCCAGCAGGGCGCGGAGGTCGTCCGCCGTCAGCGCGCCGAAGGCGACCAGCGTGCGCAGCGCCGGCTGGCGCTCCTTCAGGGCGACGATGCGGGCGATCCCGTCGGCCAGCCGGATCTCGTCGAGGAAGACCAGGGCGACGCTGCTGCCGGCGTCGGCGCGGTCGAGATCGGCCTCGCCGATGGTGTGGAATTCGGGCATGTGCTCGAGGGTGGCGCGAACCGTCGCGCTCAGGTCCTCCGGCTCATCCAGGATCAGGACGCCAACGGCCGTACTCATGACCTCGCACCTCTCTCTCCCGGCTTGATACAGGCGGCCGGGATCGAAGGCGAAGTTCCAAGATCCGTTCCAGCAACAACTCGCGAATATTAAGCTTTATATTGGCCGAATCGCTCCCCAGAAACGGATACTCGGCGAATCAATGCGCCGATCTGGGACGACGGTGGGACACCGCTCGACGGACTGTGCCAATCCGGGACGGGCGGTCCGGTTCAGCCCGCGACGGCGCGGATACCCTCGCTCTGATCGGGCACCACCCGGTTCCGGCCGCCGCCCTTCGCCGCGTAGAGCGCGACATCGGCCCGCTTGACCAAGGCCTCGACGCTGTCGCCGTCGCGCCACGTGCTGACGCCGAAGCTGCAGCTCAGCGCGATCGGACCCCGCGCCCCGCGGATCCGCAGGGCCTGGACGTCGGCGCGCAGGCGCTCGGCCTGCGCCACGGCCTCCGCGAGCCCGCGGCCGGGCAGGATGACCGCGAATTCCTCGCCGCCGAGGCGTCCCGCGATCCCGGCACCGGCGATCAGCTCGGCCACGGCCTTGATCGCCACGTCGCCGACATCGTGCCCGTGCTCGTCGTTGATGCGCTTGAAGTGATCGATGTCGAGGAGGATCGCCGAGACGGCGCCGGGCCTCGGGTCTCGCGCCGCGGCGGCCCGCGCGCGCTTGAAGAAGGCACGCCGGTTGTAGGAGCCGGTCAGCGGGTCCGTCTCGGCGAGGCGGATCAGCTCCTCCTGCATGGTGGTCAGGCGCTCGGCCGCGCGCAGGCGCGCGTTCAGCTCCTCGGCGCTCGGCGGCTTCTCGATGAAGTCGTCGGCGCCGCTGTCGAGGGCCTCGGCCAAGCTGCGGACGTTGCGGGCCGACGACATGGTGATGACGTGCAGCGGCCCGCGGGATTCGGCGAGGAGCCGGGCCGACCAGCAGAGCTCGAGCCCGCAGAGCGGCCGCACCTCCAGGCTGGTGATGAGGACCCGGACCGCGGGCGTCGCCGCCAGGAACTCCAGCGCCCGCTCCGAATCCGTGAACGGGTGCACCGCGTGGCCGCGCGGCTCGATCAGGGACGCGATGATCTGCAGCACGACGCGGCTCGAGTCGACGATGACGATCTGCATGGCGTGACCCGCACCCGATATCCGCGGTGTAAGCTGGAAGGCTTAACCGCCCCCCAACGGAGCTGAACCCCGGTATGAGCGTGGCCATTACCACTCCGGATCGGCGCTATATCGTTGTCCGGGCGCGTCTGTGGCGCCGCGCGAATCCCGACCTGTCGGAAACCTGTCGGGCCGCGCTGGTGCAGCGCCTGATGGCGGCGCGCCGGGGCGTGAAGGAGGCCAAGCGGGCCGAGCGCGCGGGCGAGACGGGCGCCGCGGAGGCGCTCGCCGCCGCCAGGGCCGAGGTCGATGCGGCGAAGGTCGGACTCGGCGAGCGCGGGCCGGTCTGGTGGACGGACGGCGCGCCCGACCTCAACCGGCACCTCGTCCGCAACACGCCCTACGCGGCGTGGTTCGCGGCGCTCAGCGACGGGGAACCTGAACCGCGATGACCCGGGCCCCCGCGACCGGGTCGGCCTCGACGGCGCGCGCGCCGCGGCGGCCGTAGGGGGCGGCGTTGATCACCGTCAGGGTCGGCTCGGCCGCCGGAGCGGCCTGGATGCCGGTCACCGTCGGGACGCCGTAGGTGCCGTAGCTCCAGGGCGTGGGCACGATCTGGGTCGGGCGCGGCACGCGGGTCAGCGGGGCGCCGATATAGGTGCCCCGCACGAACTCGCCGGCAAAGCCCGGATCGGCGGCGTAACCGGGCGCGTAGGCGACCGGAGCGTAGGGATCGGTGCTCCGGAAGGTCTGCGCCGACGCGGGCGCCGCCGCCGCCAGAGCGAGCAGGGTCACGATCGTCCGGTTGGCCATGGGTCCGGCTCCGAGGGGTGTCGGCGGGCGCGGTGCGCGCCGGGTGCGGGGCCAACAGACCGGATCACCGGCCGTTCCGCGTCTCCAGTCGCGCAGAGTGCGTAACGGTCCCGTCATGCCCAGCCGATCGGCCCCCGGGTGCGCACCGGTCAGCGGCAGGTGGTGATCCGCCGGACCACCCAGCCCTCGCCCTCGATCCACAGACGGCGGCGCGCCCGGCTGCATGTGACGTCGTCCTCCCGCTCCGCCGAGACGGGATGAACCTGCGGGTTGGCCTCGGCGACCTTGGTCTCGGCCGGGCCGTTAGCGGCCTGGGCCGCGAGCGGAACGGCGAGCATGACGGTGCCGGCTGCGGCGGCAGCGATCGTACGGAGTTTCATCGGGGAGAAGCGCCCTGCGGCCATGCTTGGAGGTTTGGTCCAGGAATGCGCGGGCCGGCGGTTCGGTTGCATCCCGGTTGCGTCGATCGCGACGGCCCGTGCGCTCGCTCACATCGCCGGTGGCGCCACACGGGCTGACGCCCGGCCACGACACTTGGCCACGACACTTGGCCACGACACTTGGCCACGACACTTGGCCACGACACTTGGCCACCTTGCCCGGCCGCGGCGCTTAGACTTCCCGGCTTTCACGGGTAAGGAAGAACAAAACCGGACGCGCCGGTGCCCAGCCGTCCTGCGAGACCGCCCATCGCGGGCCGCGGCACGGTCCACGAAGCAGGGTTCATGAGCAAGTCGAAGCCTCCGACCAACGCGCTCCTGACACCGGAGAAGCGCACCGAGGACGTCGATCAGACGATCCGCCCCCTGAGCCTGTCCGAGTTCATCGGTCAGCGCGCGGCGCGGGCGAACATGCAGGTGTTCATCGAGGCGGCGAGGAAGACCGGGCAGGCGCTCGACCACGTGCTGTTCGTCGGGCCGCCGGGCCTGGGCAAGACCACGCTCGCTCAGATCGTGGCGCGCGAGCTCGGCGTGAACTTCCGCTCGACCTCCGGGCCGGTGATCGCCAAGGCCGGCGACCTGGCCGCCCAGCTCACCAACCTGGAGGAGCGCGACGTCCTGTTCATCGACGAGATCCACCGGCTCAACCCGGCGGTCGAGGAGATCCTCTACCCGGCCATGGAGGATTACCAGCTCGACCTGATCATCGGCGAGGGCCCGGCGGCGCGCTCGGTCAAGATCGAGCTGCCGAAGTTCACGCTGGTCGGCGCCACGACGCGGGCGGGGCTGCTGACGACGCCGCTGCGCGACCGGTTCGGCATCCCGATCCGGCTGGAGTTCTACGAGATCGACGAGCTGGAGCAGATCGTGGCGCGCGGCGCGCGGGTGCTGGGCTTAGGGATGTCGGCGGAGGGCGCCAACGAGATCGCCCGTCGGGCGCGGGGCACGCCGCGGATCGCGGGGCGGCTCTTGCGGCGGGTGCGGGACTTCGCGGTGGTGGCGGAGGCCGAGACGGTGACGCGGGCGATCGCCGACCGAGCGCTGCAGCTCTTGGACGTGGACGGGGCGGGTCTCGACGTGATGGACCGCAAGTACCTGAGCCTGATCGCGCGCTCGTTCGGGGGCGGGCCGGTGGGCATCGAGACAATCGGGGCGGCGCTGTCGGAGCCGCGGGACGCGATCGAGGACATCATCGAGCCCTACCTGATCCAGCGCGGCTTCGTGCAGCGCACACCCCGCGGACGCGTCCTCACCCGACACGCCTACCGGCACATGCAGATGCCGGAACCGAAGCGCGAGACGCCCGGGCAGTTCGGCTTCTTCGGTGACGGAGAGCCCTGAGGACCGGTCAACGCGTCTCCATGCATTGCATTCGGACCAGCATTTCACCGGGCACATGCACGGATCGCGCGATGCTGCGCGCGGCAGACGGGTGAGTTCCGCGTCGCGATCTCGGCAAGTCGCTGCCGTAACAGCCATTTTGTCGATCGTCTCGGAACAATATTGCCAAGCTTAGGCGGGGATCTCGTCGATCACGTAAGTGTAAAAACTGCCGGATCGCGTGGAACAGCGCCGAAACGCGACAGTTGGGGAGGCGACCGCGCCGGGTCCGCTCGGCGCCGGCAAGGCTGTCCCGATCAGGGTCCTGCCCTCCGATCGCGGCAGATCTTCGCGATCTCAAGAACAACGTCAGGGATAAACTTCCGCCATGAAGAAACTCACGCTCGCCGTGCTCGGCCTGTCCGTCGCCGCCATCTCGGCGCCCGCCTTCGCGCAGGACGCCCTGCCGATCCGCGTGCTGCCCTTCGCCAATCAGGACGGCGTCGGCGCCGCCGCGACCGAGACGCCCGCCTTCCGGGCCGAGGCGCTGCGTTCGGACGCCGCCAGCATCGAGGCGAGCCGGATCGCCCTCCAGCGGTCGCGCAACCCCCGGGTCCGCAACTACGCCAACCGCGTCCTCGTCGAGCGCAAGGCGACCACCGACGCGCTGCTGCCGCCGAACACCTCCCTCACCCGCAACGGCTCGGTGGTCTCCGACAACCAGGGCATCCGCACCGACCTGAGCAACCCGGTCGGCCTGGTGCTCGCGCCGGTGACGGTGGCCGCCAACATCGGCACCGGCATCGTCGGCGGCGCCCTCGGCGCGGTCGGCATCGTCGACAACAGCCCGGCCGAGCCGGGCCGCCGCGTGGCCCTCGGCGAGCGCGGCCAAGCGCGTCTGGCGCAGCTCCAGGCGGCCCCGAACGGCCGGGCCTTCGACCGGACCTACATCGACCAGCAGGCCCGCTCGGACGCCCGCACCCTGGCGCTCTACGACGCCTACGCCAAGCAGGGCGACAACGCTCAGGGCCGCAAGTTCGCCACCGAGGCCCTGCCCTACATCGCCGACGAGCACGCCCACTCGGCGAGCCTCGCGGCCCGCATCGGCGGCTGAGCGCCGCGCATGGCGTGATCTGCGCGAGGGCCGCCCCAGGGCGGCCCTCGTCGTGTTGCGCCGTCGCACCGCCCGTCGCTAAAGGGGCGCATGAGCGCGATCGAGCCCGCCAGTGACGGACCCGCGGAGGACGGTGCCCCGCCCCACCGGATGGGCGTGCGCGTCTACTACGAGGACACAGACTTCTCCGGCTTCGTCTACCACGCCAGCTACCTGCGCTTCCTCGAGCGCGGCCGCACCGAATTGTTGCGGGAACTCGCCGGCGACCAGTCGGACCTGCACCGCGACGCACGCGGCCTCGTCTTCGTGGTGCGGCGCATGAGCCTCGATTTCCTCCGGCCGGCCCGGATGGACGACCTGCTCACCGTCGTGACCCGCACGCGCGCCCTACGCGGCGCGTCGATGCAGCTCGCCCAGGATGTCCGACGGGGCGACGAAGTGCTGGTCTCCGCGGAGGTCACGGTCGCCTGCGTGCGGGACGGCCGCGCCGTCCGCCTCCCGGACGCGCTGCGGCGGCGGCTCGCGCCCGGCGAGGCCGCCTAGACCTCAGCCGGCCCGCGCCGGGTCGGCCTCGCAGAGCACCCGCGCGAAGGCGTTGACGATGGTCAGCGCGTCGTACTCGACCGAGACCAGCTGGTAGCCCATCCCGACCATCTCCCGGGCGCGCGCCGGCGACGGCGCGAAGGCGCAGGGAATCTTGCCCGCCGCCCGGGTCTTGCGCGCGATCTCCCCGAGGGCCGCCGTGACCGCCGATCCCAGCGGGTCGATGGCCGCCCCCTTGGACAGGGCGATCGACAGGTCGGCAGGGCCGACCAGGACGCCGTCGATGCCCGGCACGGCGAGGATCGCCTCCAGGTCGGCGATCCCCGCCTCGGTCTCGCACATGGCGATCGTGAGCGCCCGATCGTTGGCGCCCGCGAGGTAGTCCGCGCCGTTCCGGAGCCCCGAGAGCCACATGGCCCGATCCGGTCCCCAGCTCCGCTGCCCAACCGGCGGGAATTTCGCGGCCGCGGCCAGGGCCTCGGCATCCGCGACGGTGTTGATCATCGGCGCCACGACGCCGGCGGCGCCCGCGTCGAGCATCCGCGAGACCATGGCGAAGTCGCCCACCGGCACGCGCACCAGGGTCGATTTGCCGGCGAGGGCGACCTCGGTGATCGCCGCACACGACGTCTTGTAGTCGTAAGTGCCGTGCTGCTGATCCAGCAGGACGGCGTCGAAGCCGGCGCGCGCCAGGAAGCCGGCCAGCATCGGGTCGGCGATCATGGACCAGCCCAGGAACCGGGCCGGGCCGGTGGGCAGCAGATCGGGCAGGCTGGGAACGGGGAGGGTCATGCGCGTCCTGCGTATCTCAGGGCTGTCGACTCGGCGCCGTGGGCCGCGACCATACGGGAGGCGCTTTCGGCAGGTCCAGCCCGGACGGCCCGTCGGACGGCGGCACATGCCTCAGGATCGCCCGGATCGAAACCGATCCTTAACCCTGCCGCGCCCTTAACGGAGGCGATGCCACGGCGGGGCGCGGGGGCCGTCGACGGCCCTTACTTTCGACAGATTCGCGGGCGACAGCGTTGATATCGCTCACGGATCCGGCGGACGCGGGCCTCGCCCGGCGCATCGCGATCCGGAGCAGGAGACCTCGACGGATGAACCCAGCCGACGCGATGCAGGCCGCGCCTGTCGCCGACATGACGCTGCTCGGCCTGTTCCTGCAGGCCCACTTCGTCGTGAAGATCGTGATGATCGGGCTGCTCAGCGCCTCGATCTGGTGCTGGTCGATCATCGTCGACAAGACGCTGCTGTTCCGCCGGACCAAGGCCGAGATGGACGCGTTCGAGGACGCGTTCTGGTCCGGCCGCTCCCTGGAGGAGCTGTTCCGCTCGTTCAACGATCGGCCGGCCACGGGCCTCGCCGCCGTCTTCGTCGCCGCCATGCGTGAGTGGAAGCGCTCGTTCGAGGGCTCCGGCCGGCAGATCCAGTCGCTGTCGCAGCGCATCGAGAAGCAGCTCGACGTCACCATCCACCGCGAGGTCGAGCGGCTCGAGTCGCGCCTGCTGTTCCTCGCCTCGATCGGCTCGGCCGGCCCGTATATCGGCCTGTTCGGCACCGTCTGGGGCATCATGACCGCGTTCACCTCGATCGCGGCCTCGAAGAACACCTCGCTCGCGGTCGTCGCCCCCGGCATCGCCGAGGCGCTGTTCGCCACCGCCATCGGCCTGTTCGCCGCGATCCCGGCGGTGCTCGCCTACAACAAGCTCCAGGCCGAAGTCTCCAAGGCGCAGTCGCGGCTGGAGAGCTTCGCCGACGAGTTCTCCGCCATCCTCTCCCGCCAGATCGACGAGCGGCTGCCGCTCGCCGCCTGAACCGGCTGATCCAGAGGAGACCGATCCATGGGCATGGCAGCGGGCGCATCGCAGGGCGGCAAGCGCCGCCGGCGCCGGGGCCGCCGCGGCGGACCCATCAACGAGATCAACATGACGCCGTTCATCGACGTCGTGCTCGTGCTCCTGATCATCTTCATGGTCGCGGCGCCGATGATGACCGTGGGCGTGCCCCTCGACCTGCCGCAATCCAAGGCCTCGCCGCTCAATTCCGACGTGAAGCCGATCACTCTGTCGATCCGCCAGACCGGCCAGGTCTTCCTCGGCGAGGACGAGCTCACCGACGACTCGATCGTGCCGAAGCTGATGGAGACCGCCAAGACCGGGACCGAGGAGCGCGTCTTCGTCCGCGGCGACAAGCGGGTCGATTACGGTCGCGTGGCGCAGGTGATGGCGATCGTGACCGGCGGCGGCTTCAAGAAGGTCGCCCTCGTCACCGAGCCTGAGCATCAGTAGGGCCGTCCCGTGGAGTTCCGCTTCGACCGCAAGGAACCGGGTGTCTGGATCTCCGCCGGCACCCACGTCGCGCTCCTCGCGCTGGCGCTGGTCAGCGTCGCGGCCCCGGCCCTGCCGGAGGCCCAGGAGGGCGTGCCCGTCGAGGTGATCACCGAGAACCAGTTCTCCGAGATCACAAAGGGCGAGCGTCAGGCCGACAAGCCGATGCCGAACGCCACCTCGCGGGCCGACCGCAAGGCCGAGAAGCTCGAGGACCGCGAGCCCGAGAATTCCAAGCAGGACGCGCCGACCGCGCCGACCCGCACGGCCGAGATGAAGCTCGCCAACGCGGACGAGATGCCGCTGCGCGCCGAGCCCGATCCGCAGGAGGCGGCCCAGGCCGCCAAGGCGGCGGAGAAGGCGGCGCAGGAGAAGCGCGACGCCGAGAAGGCTGCCGCCAAGGCGGCCGAGAAAGCGGCCGAGAAGGCCGCCGCGGAGAAGGCTGCCGCCGCCAAGGCCGAGGCGAAGGCCAAGGCCGAGGCGGTCGCGAAGGCCGAGGCCGAGAAGCGCGAGCAGCTCGAGAAGCTGATCGAGAAGCAGGAAGCCGAGGCCGCGGCGGCCGCCCAGAAGGCCGCCGCGAAAAAGGCCGAAGCTGCCAAGGAAGCGGCCAAGGAAGCGGCCAAGAAGGCCGCCGACGCGAAGGCCAAGGCCGAGGCCGAAGCCGAGCGTCAGAAGGAGATCGCGGAGGCCAAGGCGGAAGCCGAGCGCGAGAAGGCGGAGGCCGCCGCCAAGGCGAAAGCCGAGGCCGCGAAGGCCGAGGCGGCCGCCAAAGCCGAGGCGGCCGCCAAGGCGAAGGCGAAGGCCATGGCGGACGCGAAGGCCAAGGCCGATGCCGAGGCCAAGGCGCGCAAGCAGGCCGAACTCGCCGACAAGTTCAACGCCGGCGACATCCGCTCGATGCTCGCCTCGAAGGCGCCGTCGCAGTCGACCGGCGCCACAGGCCACGCGGTGCAGAAGGTGGCGGCGCTCGGCGCGGCGACCGGCAACGCGCAGCGCCTCTCGCCGTCGCTGCGCGACGCCCTGGTCGGCCTGCTCCAGCAGCAGATCGAGCGGTGCTACTCGGCGCCCCCCGGCGCGGCCCAGGGCGTGGTCCTGCCGGTGCTCGACATCCGCCTGAACCCGAACGGCTCGCTCAGCACGGAGCCGCGGATCATGCGCGGCGGGGCGAGCGCGGTCGATCAGTCGATCGCGCAGGCCGCGCTCCGGGCGGTCCGCCGCTGCGCGCCGTACAACATTCCGGCCACCTATGCGCCGTACTACAACGACTGGAAGGCTATCAACGCGGAGTTCGAGTTCACGGCGACCTGAGGTCTTCCAGCCAGTGTCCCGCCGTCCCCGCGTTCCCGTCTGATCGTCACTCGGATCCGACCCACCATGCTGCACCTCCCCTCCGTCGGGCGCCTCCCGACGTCCTATGCCGCGCGCCTGCTCGCGCTCCTCGTGATGCTGACGGGCCTCCTGGCGGGGCCGGCCCAGGCGCAGCTGCAGCTGCGCATCGGCGGCGGCAACTTCCAGCCGATGCCCATCGCCATCGCGGATTTCGGCGGCGACCCGAGCCTCGCGGGCCTCGTCTCCGGCGTGGTCACCAACGACCTGCGCCGCTCCGGCTACTTCACGCCGCTCGACCACGCCCGCTTCCCCGAGCAGCCGAACTTCGACGCCGCGCCGAACTTCGAGAAGTGGCGCGCCACCGGCGTGCAGGGCCTCGTCACCGGCCGGGTCGTCCGCGAGGGCGGCCGGGTCAAGGTCGAGTTCCGGCTCTGGGACGTGACCAACGGCCAGCAGATGACCGGCCAGCAATACGGCACCGACGCCGCCAACGTCCGGCGCACCGGCCACCTGATCGCCGACGGGGTCTACACCAAGATCACCGGCCTCGGGCCCTGGTTCGACAGCCGCATCGCCTTCGTGGACGAGACCGGCCCCAAGGAGAACCGCCGCAAGCGCCTGATGGTCATGGACCAGGACGGCGCCAATGTCCGGGCGATCACCACCGGCGAGATGTCGATCGTGGCCCCGCGCTACTCGCCGGCCACGCAGGACATCGCCTTCATGGCCCAGGCCACCGGCCACCAGCCGCGGGTGCAGATGATCAACCTGGAGACCGGCTCCCGCCAGGCGCTCGGCAACGTCGATTCGATGAGCGCGAGCCCGCGCTTCTCGCCGGACGGCCGCAAGATCGTGATGAGCGTCCAGCAGGGCGGCAACGCCGACATCGTCACGATGGACCTCGCCTCGAAGGCCCAGCGCTCGATCACCAACGGCATGGCGATCGACACCTCGCCGACCTACTCGCCGGACGGGTCGCAGATCGCCTTCGAGTCCGACCGCGGCGGCTCCCAGCAGGTCTACGTGATGGGGGCGGACGGCTCGAACCCGCACCGGATCACCTTCGGCCCCGGCTCGGCCTCGCAGCCGGCCTTCTCGCCCCGAGGCGACCTGATCGCCTACACCCGCCAGCGCAACGGCGGCTTCGCCATCTGCGTCTCGAAGCCCGACGGCTCGGGCGAGCGCGTGCTCACCGAGGGCTTCCACAACGAGGGCCCGACCTTCGCGCCGAACGGCCAGTACGTGCTGTTCTTCCGCGATCCGGGCGGCCAGGGCGGCGGCAAGCTGTTCATGGTCGACATCACCGGCAAGGTGGAGCAGCCGGTCCCGACGCCCGCCTACGCGTCCGACCCGACCTGGTCGCCGCTGCTGTCGGGCCGCTGAGCCCGTCGCGGAGCCCGTCGCGGAGCCCGGCTCACGAGGCGGGCTCCGGGGCCGTTCCCGATTCTGGTGGAACGGTTCGGCAGGACGGCGGCTCCAATCGAGAGAGCTGCGCCTTACCCCTCCCCCACACGGGAGAGGGGACCCGCGTTTCGTGCGGCGCCGGCTCGCGGGGCCACGATCGCCACGGCCGTCATCCGGGACGCGTCGCGTCCCGAGCCGCGCGACGGCGCGCTAGCCCTGCACCATCAGCCGGTCGCGCGCCTTCAACGCCGGGAAGAGCCTGCCCCAGAGCAGCGCGACCCCGACCGTCGCGGCCCCGCCGACCACCACCGCCGGGACCGCGCCGATCGCGGCGGCGAGCAGCCCCGATTCGAACTCGCCGAGCTCGTTCGAGGCGCCGATGAACACCGTGTTCACCGCCGAGACGCGGCCGCGCATCGCGTCCGGCGTCTCGCCCTGCACGAAGGTCTGGCGCACGTAGACCGAGATCATGTCGGCGGCGCCCGTGACGAACAGGCAGGCCATCGATAGCGGCAGCGACGTCGACAGCCCGAACGCGACCGTGGCGGCCCCGAACACCGCGGCGGCGCGGAGCATGCGAACGCCCGCGTGGCGCCGCAGGGGGTAGTTCGCCAGCAGCACCGCCATGGCGACAGCCCCGAAGGCCGGCATGCTCCGGAGCGCGCCGAGGCCGAGCGGGCCGACGTGCAAGACCTCCGCGGCGTAGATCGGCAGCAGCGCCGTGGCGCCGCCGAGCAGCACCGTGAACAGGTCGAGGCTGATCGCCCCGAGCACCACCGGCTGGGAGCGGATGTAGTCGATCCCGGCCGAGAGCGCCGCCCAGGTGATCGGCGGCCGCTCGCTCACCGCCGCCGGCCGGTAGCGGATCAGCAGGGTCAGGGCGCTGGCCAGGGCGAAGCTGCCCCCTGCGCCACCGAACACGACGGCGGGTCCGAGGGCGTAGAGGAAGCCGCCGAGCGCCGGCCCCATCACCGACGCGCTCTGCCAGAGGGACGCGTTCCACGCGATCGCCGAGCCGAAAAGCGGCCCGGGCACCAGGGTCGGGAGCAGCGCCTGCAGGGCCGGGTTGGCGAAGGCCCGGGCTGTGCCGACGACGATGACTAGGGCGTATATCGGCCAGACGGAGTGCACGCTCGCGAGGGCGCAGGCGAGGAGGCCGAGGCTCGCGGCGCTCTGGAGCGCGAAGGCGGCGGCGCCGACGAGGCGCCGGTCGTAGGCGTCGGCGACGTGGCCGGTGATCAGCGCGCACAGCACCGCCGGCAGGAAGCCCGCGAGGCCCACCAGGCCCAGCGCCAGGGCGGAATGGGTCAGGTCGTAGACGTACCAGCCGATCGCCACCGCCTGCATCTGGTAGGCGAGGCCCGTGAGGAACCGGGCCGAGCCGAACAGGCGGAAGTCGCCGATGCCGAAGACGGCCCAGCCGGAACGATCATGCGCGGACATGCCTCCTGCTGCGCGGGACCGGCCGCGGAATCAAGCGCTACGGTGACGTTCGCCGGTCGGATGTCGGCGGCTCCGGCCTGCTCGACTGCAGCGTCAGGGTCGGCTTGCGCGGCGGCGGCGGCGGCGGCGGAGGCGGCGACAGGACGGGCGGCTCGGGTTCGAGCGGCGGCGCGCGCCGGCCCTCGCCCGCGAGGTCGGTGGGGAACGTGCAGGTGACGCGGGTGCCGCTGCCCGGCGCGGTCTCCAGCTGCACCCGTCCCCCGTGCAGCTCGACGAAGGAGCGCACGATCGACAGGCCGAGGCCGACGCCCCGGTGGCGGGTTCCGAGGGTGTGGCTCTCGAAGCGGTTGAACACCGAATCGGCGATCTCGGGGGGCATGCCCCGGCCGTGGTCGCGCACGCTGAGGAGAAGCTCCTGCGCGGTCCGGCGGGCATGGACCTCCACGCGCTGGCCGGCATCCGAGAAGCCGACGGCGTTCGAGAGCAGGTTGAACAGGATCTGGCGCACCCGCTTCCCGTCGGCGTGGACGCTGCCGATATCCTCCGGCACGTCGAGGGCGAGGGTGATGTGCGATTCGGCGAGCCGGTCCTCGATGCCGCGGACGGCGGCCTCGACGGTGGCCTGGACGTCGACCTCCTCCCGCTGCAGCTCCAGCGAGCCGGCGTCGATCGAGGCGAGGTCGAGGATGTCGTTGATGATGACGAGCAGCGCCGCAGAGGAGCGCATGATGTGGTCGGAATACTCGCGCTGGCGCTCGTTGAGCGCGCCGACGGTCTCGTCGCCGAGAAGCTGGGTGAAGCCGATGATGTTGGTGAGCGGGGAGCGCAGCTCGTAGGAGACGTGGTGCACGAAGGTGTCGCGCAGCTGCGCGGCTTTCTCCAGGGCATCGTTCTTCTCGGTGAGCGCCCGCTCGACGTTCACACTCGCCGTGACGTCGATCAGGGTCAGGAGCGTCGCGCCCTCCGGGAGCGGCTGCGCGGCGCAGTCGAGCACGGTGCCGTCGACCACCTCGAGGCGGCACGTCCGGGCCGTGCGCGATTCGAGGCCGACCACCGCGTCGCGGATGTCGAGCCACGGCTCCTCGACGGGGGCGAGCGCCCGGCAGGCGGCGATCACCGCGTCCACGTGCGGGCGCTCCTCGATCATCTCCGGGTCGAGCCGCCAAACGGTGAAGAAGGCGCGGTTGGCGAGGGACAGGCGCCCGTCCGCGCCGAACACGGCCACCGGCTCGGCCAGCGTATCCAGGGTCTCGGCCTGCAGGCGGCGCAGGGCGTTGTAGCGGGACTCGGCGTTCAGGCGGTCGGAGACGTCGTCGAACAGGTAGGTCAGGCCGCCCTGCGGGTTCGGGTCCGCGACCACGCGCAGGGTTCGGCCGTCGGGCAGGTACCACCAGGTCTGGTTCGCCTCCGCGGCCCGGTAGGCGGACAGCACGCCCTGCTTCCAGCCGCGGAAATCCGCGTGCTCCTCGAGCTTCCGCTCCGCCCGCAGGTGGTCGAGGATCTCGCCGTCGGAGGGCCGGCCGTCGAGGAAGGCCTGGTCGAGGTCCCAGAGCTGCCGGTAGGCGGCGTTGTGGAAGATCAGCCGCTGCGACACGTCGAACATCGCGACCGCGGTCGGCAGCTGGTCCAGGGTCCGCACGTTGGCGTTCATCTGCCGCTGCAGGTCGGCGCGGACGCTCTCGAGTTCCGACACGTCGATGGCGATGCCGACGCGGCCGGTCTCCAGCCCGGTCTCGAATACGTCGAGCATCCGCCGGTTCCCGGCCACGATGGCCGAGAGGCGCGGGACGCTCCGGGTCAGGCCGGCGAACCGGGCCGCCTCCTCGCGGGCGATCGTCTCGCGGGCCGGCCGGTCGAACAGCTCCAGGCCGGCATCGAGGGCGGCCTCGCGGCTCTCCGCCTCGACCGCCGCCACGTAGGCGGCGTTGATCCAGCTCAGACCACCGTCGCGGTTGCGCCGCCAGACCGGCTGGGGGATCGCGTCGAGGAGCCCCGACAGGGCCGAGAGTCCCCGGCGGCTCTCGTCCAGGGTCGCGCGCAGGTCGGCGATCTCGCAGCGCTCCTGGCTGGTCTCGCGCAGGCGCAGGAGCGCCCGCCCCGCCACGGCCTGCCCGTGGGCCTCGATGTTGCGGCCGGTCTGGGTCCGCAGGCTCAGCGCGAAGCTGGTGCCGCGCGCCCGCAGGGTCTCCACGGCGGTCTCGACGGCGGCCGCGTCCGCGGCGACGAGCCACGTGCCGAAGGCCAGGACGCGGCGGGCGTAGCCGGAGGTCGGCCGCTCGCCGTGGATCGCGAGGCTGATGTCGCCCTCGACCACCGGCTCGCTGCGATGATCCCAGGTGACGATGATCTGCCGCTCGGCGTTGAGGAGCATCTCGGCCCGGTCATGGGCGCCGCGCAGGACGTCGAGGGTCGCGGCGAGCTCGCGCTCGCGGCGGGTCCACCGGCCGCGCTCGTAGAGGTGGAGGAGCGACAGGATCACCGCGAAGGCGACGAGGCCGCCGAAGATCGCCAGGGCGGCCACGCTGTGGATCTCCCGCGCGGGATGCGCGGCGGTGGCCTCCGGCAGCTCGGCGAAGGCCGCGCTCGCCGTCGTCAGCGCGAGCGCGCCCACGCCGATCCGAACGTGTGTCGCACGACCGACACCCATGGTTTGCCCCGCCCCCGTACCCGATGGCTGTCCGACCGGCGCGCGTCGCCGCGCGGCGCAGAAGGCACCGTTCCCGCGGCGATTCTCCCGAACCGCCGCAGCCCCATCGATCTAAGATTCGCCCGCACTCTAGGTGCGGCGGAATCGCCCCGGAAGGGGAACGAAGCGTGGCTTTGGGCAAAGTCGGCATAATCAGCCGTTAACGACACACAGAAGACACAGTTCGATTCGGCCGTCTGCGCTTGACAAACGAGAAGGCCCGGCGCAGCGCGCCGGGCCTCCAAGTCTCTCCACCGGGCCGCGCCGCCGGATCGCGGCGGCACGGGGTGCCGGCCCCGGAAACGAGGCCGTCCGCGCCACCGGCGATGCGGGCTCAGTAGCGGTAGTGCTCGGGCTTGAACGGGCCGCTCTCGGAGACGCCGATATAGGCGGCCTGATCGGGGCGGAGCTTCGAGAGCTTCACGCCGATCTTCTCCAGATGCAGGGCGGCGACCTTCTCGTCGAGGGTCTTCGGCAGGGTGTAGACCTGCTTCTGGTACTTGCCCGGGTTGGACCAGAGCTCAATCTGGGCCAGCGTCTGGTTGGTGAACGAGGCCGACATCACGAAGGACGGGTGACCGGTGGCGTTGCCGAGGTTCACCAGGCGACCCTCCGACAGGAGGATGATGCGGTGGCCGTCCGCGAAGGTGATCTCGTCCACCTGCGGCTTGATGTTCGACCACTTGAGGTTCTTCAGGCCGGCGACCTGAATCTCGTTGTCGAAGTGGCCGATGTTGCAGACGATCGCCCGGTCCTTCATCGCCCGCATGTGGTCGATGGTGATGATGTCCTTGTTGCCCGTGGCGGTGACGAAGATGTCGGCGCGCGGGGCCGCATCCTCCATGGTCACGACCTCGTAGCCCTCCATCGCGGCCTGGAGTGCGCAGATCGGGTCGATCTCCGACACGAGCACGCGGCAGCCGGCGTTGCGCAGGGACGCGGCCGAACCCTTGCCCACGTCGCCGAAGCCCGCGACCATCGCGACCTTGCCGGCCATCATCACGTCGGTGCCGCGGCGGATGCCGTCGACCAGCGACTCCTTGCAGCCGTACAGGTTGTCGAACTTCGACTTGGTGACCGAGTCGTTCACGTTGATCGCCGGGAAGAGCAGCTTGCCCTCCTTGGCCAGCACGTAGAGGCGGTGGACGCCCGTGGTGGTCTCCTCGGAGACGCCCTTGATGCTGTCGGCGAGGCCGGCGAACCAGCCCTTCGGCTTCTCGGCGAGCTTGCGCTTGAGGAGCGCGAAGAAGACCTCCTCCTCCTCGCTCTCCGGCTTGTCGAGGAACGCGGTGTCGCCGTTCTCGGCGCGCAGGCCGAGATGGACGAACATGGTCGCGTCGCCGCCGTCGTCGAGGATCATGTTCGGCATGCCGCCGTCGTGCCAGTCGAACAGGCGCGAGGTGTAGTCCCAGTACTCCTCCAGGGTCTCGCCCTTCACGGCGAAGACCGGGATGCCGGCGGCCGCGATGGCGGCGGCGGCGTGGTCCTGGGTCGAGTAGATGTTGCACGAGACCCAGCGGATGTCGGCGCCGAGCGCCTTCAGGGTCTCGATCAGCACAGCGGTCTGGATCGTCATGTGGAGCGAGCCGGCGATCTTCGCGCCCTTCAGGGGCTGCGCGGCGCCGTACTCCTCGCGGACCGCCATCAGGCCCGGCATCTCCGTCTCGGCGATCGAGATCTCCTTCCGGCCGTAATCGGCCAGCCCGATATCCTTGACGATGTAATCCTTGGCCATGAGTCGATGGCTCCGTGTTCGCGTTGCGGGTCGGGGCAACCCCCTACCACCGCGCGGCCTACGAAGCAATCAAGACATAAAGATGTCTTTATGCGTTCTGATCGGCGGGGCGGCCGTGCGAACGCCCGCCCCGCTCCGGATCAGGTCCCGCCCGCCGCTCAGCGGGTCGGCCTCGCCAGCCACCCGAGGCCGAACGCGACGGCGGCCACCAGGGCGAGGGTCGTGCCGCGGTTCTCGTCCGCGCGCGCCGCGAGGGTGCGCCCGTGGCGCACGGCGCGGTCGCGGTAGTGCTGGCCGCGCTCGAGCGCTTCGTCTGCCAGGGCGTGCCCGCGCTCGCTGGCGTCGCGGAACCGAGCGCGCCCCTCCTCGACGAGGTGCTCGCCGCCGTCGCGCAGGTCGCGGACCGTATCCCGGGCCTCGCCGTAGGCGTACTGGGCAGCGCCGGCGGCCTGATCGTAGGCGCCGTCGAGCTGGTCGACGGCCCGGCCGCGCACCGCGCCCGCCGCCGTCTTGATCCGGCCGCGCAGATGGCGAACGCCGCCCTCGAGGTGATCCCTGTTCATGCTGTCTCTCCATTCCGGCGCGCACCCCGGGGGCGCGACGCCTGCGTCGGGGCGGAACGACGGCGGAAGGCTACGGTTCCCTGAGGAGCGGCGGAACGGCCTCAAGTTTCCGTGCATCGGCGAGCCGGCGCTGGAAACAGGTCCGGACCGGCGCAGCGTCCAGGAGGGGCGCGGCGTCAATCGCCGGGATCAGATCGAGGCACATCGCGGCCGGGCGGGTGCTCCGATCTCTGCGCACGACTCCGCCTGTTCTGGACCGCGCCGCCGCGGTGACTTGCCGGGCGGCGGGAATGTCTCGGGCCGGGGCCTAGATCTCGATCTCGGTGCCGACCTCGACGACTTGCCGGGTCGGCACCCCGAAGAAGGCGCCGGTGCGCTCGGCGTTGCGCTGCATGAAGGCGAACAGGTTCTCCCGCCAGGGCGCCATGCCCCGCTTGTCCCGTCGCGGGATGATCGTCTCGTGCCCGACGAAGACGGTCATGTCGTCGAGGACGTGCGGCGGCAGGTGGCGCGATTCCACCGCGCAGGCCAGCCCCTCGGGGATCGAGGCCTCCTCCATGAAGCCGTAGCGGAGGATCACCCGGTAGAAATCCGGCGCCAGGATCGTCACGTGGGCGCGCCGGTCCCGCGGGACGGTGGGCGTCTCCTCGTAGAGCGCCGTGATGATCAGGATGCGCTCCATCAGGGCGTGGTTGCGCTCGACGAAGCGCGAGAGATGCAGCGGGATGCCGTGCTCGGCCGCCGAGAGGAACGCGGCCGTGCCCGGTAGCCGCAGCAGGTCACGGTGCTGGAGACCGCCGAGGAAGACGTCCTCCGGCAGGCGCAGGGCGGCCCTCGCCTCCTCGACCAGCTCGTTTCCCTTCTTCCAGGTCAGCATCATCGCGGCGACGAGCCCGGCGAGCACCAGGGGAAACCAGCCGCCCTCGAGGATCTTCACGCTGTTGGCGGCGAAGAACACGAGGTCGATGGCGAGGAAGAATCCGTTGACCGCGAAGACCAGGATCGGGTTGTAGCCCCAGCGGAGCGCGATCAGCGCGGCGAGCAGCGTGGTGATGCCCATCAGCATCGAGACCGCGATGCCGTAGGCGCCGGCCAGGGCGTCGGAGGAGCCGAAGACCACCACGGCCGTCAGGGTCGCCACGGCGAGCAGCCAGTTCACCGCCGGCACGTAGATCTGGCCGCGCTCCTCGTGCGCCGTCTGGACGATGCGCATGGCCGGCAGGAAGCCGAGCTGGACCGATTGCTGGGTCAGGGAGAACACGCCCGAGATGATCGCCTGCGAGGCGATGATGGTCGCCATCGTGGCGAGCGCCACCAGGGGCAGATGGCCCCAGTCGGGGCTGAGGCGGAAGAACGGGTTCTCCAGGGCGTCGGGCGCGGCGATCAGCAGGGCGCCCTGGCCGAAATAGTTGAGCACCAGCGCCGGCAGGACCAGCGCGAACCACGCGATGCGGATCGGCAGGGCGCCGAAATGGCCGAGATCGGCGTACATCGCCTCGCCGCCGGTCACCGCCAGGAAGGCCGCGCCGAGCATCGCGAAGCTGACGTGCCAGCCGGCATGGAGCATGAAATCGACGGCCCGGAACGGGTTGGCCGCCGCCAGAATCTCGGGCTTGGCGACGATCCCGGCGATCCCGAGGAGCCCGAGGACAACGAACCAGACGAGCATGACCGGTCCGAACACCCGGCCGATGGCGGCGACGCCCTTGTGCTGGACCAGGAACAGACCGACCAGGATCACCAGCGTGATCGGCACGACGTACGGCCCGAGTGACGGCGCGTCGACCTTCAGGCCCTCGATCGCCGAGAGCACCGAGATCGCCGGCGTGATCGCGCCGTCACCGTAGAGCAGCGCCGCGCCCACCAGCCCGACCACCAGGAGCAGCGCCTTCCACGTGCCAGGCCGGGCCTGACGGGCGCCGAGCAGCGCCAGCATGGCGACGATGCCGCCCTCACCCCGGTTGTCGGCGCGCAGGATCAGCACCGCGTATTTCAGCGACACGATCAGGATCAGTGACCACAGGATCAGCGACACCGCGCCGGTGGCCGCCGCAGCAACCGAGGCGCCGCCGGCGGTCGCGGCCTTCACGGCCTCCTTGAACGCGTAGAGCGGGCTCGTGCCGATATCGCCGTACACGACACCCAGCGCGCCGAAGACGAGGGCCGGCCGGAGCCTGTCGCGCGCCGCTCCCGCGTCGACCGGGCCGGTCTCGGATCGGGGACTCGCCGTCGGGGCAAGGGTCTGGCTCACCGCAGGATTCCCCCACGGCGCCACCCGGCCTCGACCATTCGTGCGCCGGGCGCGACGCCGCAGCGGTAAAGCTAGGGGCAGCGGCCGCGCCGTCCAGCGACGCTGTCGCGGCGCTCAGATCGAGCCGGTCAGCCCCTCCGGGCAGGCGTCGCCACGGCGCAGACAGAATACGGGCGCGCCGGCATGACGGGCGATGGCCGCGGCCACGGTCGCGGCGGGCGCCGGCGCGCCCGGGCTCTCGCTGACCACCACCGCGCGCAGCGACACATCGTGGAGCCGCAGGGTCTCGCAGGCCGTGAGCGCGTGGCTGATCGCCCCGAGATAGCTCCCCGAGACGAGGAGCGCCGGGACGCCGAGCGCGCGGAGCCAGTCCAGGCCAGTGGCGGCCTCCGTGACCGGGCTCATGAGCCCGCCGACACCCTCGATCAGCAGCGTGTCCTGGGTGCGGGCGATCTCAGCCCGGCACCAGCCGACGAGGTCGGCGAGGTCCAGGGTGCGCCCCTCCAGCACGGCGGCCTGATCCGGCGAGAGCGGTGCCGAGAACCGCCAGGGCGAGCAGGCCTCCACGGCCTCCTCGTCCAGGGCGAGCCCCTGCGCGTCCAGCAGCCGGGCGGTGTCGCTCTCGACGAAGCCGGGATCGCTCAGCGGCGGGACACCGCTCGCGAGCGGCTTCACCGTCCGCACCGTCCGGCCCTGAGCCCGCAGGCGGCGGGTCAGGGCGGCGGTGACGTAGGTCTTGCCGATCTCGGTCCCGGCCCCGGCGATGAACAGCGCCCGCGCGGGCATCCCCGCCTCAGGCCTGGAGGCTGCCGTGGCAGTGCTTGTACTTCTTGCCCGAGCCGCACGGGCACGGCTCGTTGCGGCCGACGCGGCCCCAGGTGGCGGCGTCGGTCGGGTCGCGCTCCAGCACGGCGCCGTCCGCCGTGAGGCCCTGGGCGGCGAAGCCGTAGGCCGGCCCCCCGCCGCCGTCGCTGCCCGAGCCGAGACCGGCGTAGTCCATCTCGTTCTCGCCGGTGACCGGGTCGAGATGCTGGGCGAACATCGGCGGCAGCGCCGGACCGCCGGGCGGGTACTCCTCCTGCGGCTCCTGCATCATGATCTCGACCCGCGAGAGCTGCGCGGTCACCTGCTCGCGCAGGGCGGTCACGAGACCGTTGAACAGGTCGAAGGCCTCGGACTTGTACTCGTTCAGCGGGTCCCGCTGGGCGAAGCCGCGCCAGCCGATCACCTGCCGGAGGTGGTCCAGCGTCACGAGGTGCTCGCGCCAGAGATGGTCGAGCGTCTGCAGGAGGACCTGCTTCTCGATATAGGCCGTGACCTCGGCGCCGTTCTTCTCGGTCCGCTCGGCGTAGGCGGTCTCGGCCGCCTTGAGCAGGCGCTCGCGCATCTCCTCGTCGGCGATGCCCTCCTCCTTGGCCCAGTCCTCGACCGGCACGTCGAGGTTGAGGATCTCCTTCACCTGCTCGCGCAGGCCGGCTACGTCCCACTGCTCGGCGTAGGCGTTCTCCGGGATGTGGCGGGCGACGAGGTCGTCGATCACGCCCTCGCGCATCTCGTCCACGGTCTCGCGGACGCTGTCCTGGCCCATGAAGTCGCGGCGCTGCTCGAACACGACCTTGCGCTGGTCGTTCATGACGTTGTCGTACTTGAGCACGTTCTTGCGCATGTCGAAGTTGCGCGCCTCGACCTTCTGCTGCGCCTTCTCGATGGCCTTGTTGATCCAGGGGTGGATGATCGCCTCGCCCTGCTCCAGGCCGAGCTTCTGCAGCATCCCGTCCATGCGGTCGGAGCCGAAGATGCGCATCAGGTCGTCCTGAAGCGACAGGTAGAACTTCGAGCGGCCGGGATCGCCCTGGCGTCCGGAGCGGCCGCGGAGCTGGTTGTCGATGCGCCGCGATTCGTGACGCTCGGTGCCGATGATGTAGAGGCCGCCGGGCAGCGCCTTCTTGCGGCCCGCCTCCGGATCGGCCGGCTCGCCCGAGGCCAGCACCTTGGTGCGGTTCTCGGCGATCTCCGCCTTGATCGCCGCGATGGCGGCGTCGCGCTCCGGACCGTCGGCGAGGTGGCCCAGCTCCTTCTCGATCCGCATCTCGAGGTTGCCGCCGAGTTTGATGTCGGTGCCGCGGCCGGCCATGTTGGTGGCGATGGTGATCGCGCCCGGCACGCCCGCCTCGGCCACGATGTAGGCCTCCTGCTCGTGGAAGCGGGCGTTGAGCACGGCGAAGCGCTTGGTCACCCGGCCCTCGCGGGCGGCGGCGTAGACGTCGGTCAGCGCGTTCGGGTCGGAGTAGTCGAGCAGGCTGTAGCCGGCCTTCTTGAGCATCTCGGCGAGGTGCTCCGACTTCTCGATCGAGCCGGTGCCGACCAGGATCGGCTGGTGGCGCGCATGCGCCTTGTCGATCTCGGCGATGATGCCCTCGTACTTCTCGCCGACGGTCCGGTAGACCTCGTCGTCCTCGTCGACGCGCTCGACCTCCTTGTTGGTCGGGATGTCGACCACGTCGAGCTTGTAGATCTCGGCGAACTCGTCGGCCTCGGTCGAGGCGGTTCCGGTCATGCCGGCGAGCTTCTTGTAGAGGCGGAAGTAGTTCTGGAAGGTGATCGAGGCGAGCGTCTGGTTCTCGGGCTGGATCGTGACCCGCTCCTTGGCCTCCAGCGCCTGGTGCAGGCCTTCCGAGTAGCGCCGGCCCTGCATCATGCGGCCGGTGAACTCGTCGATGATCACCACTTCGTCGTTCTTGACGATGTAGTCCTTGTCGCGGGTGAACAGCGTGTGGGCGCGCAGGGCCTGGTTCACGTGGTGGACCAGCGTGACGTTGTGGGCGTCGTAGAGGTCGCCCTCTTTCAGGAGGCCCGCCTCGCGCATCGCCTCCTCGATGAACTCGTTGCCCTCCTCGGTCAGCGAGACCGTGCGCTGCTTCTCGTCGAGGTCGTAGAACTCCTTGCGCAGGCGCGGCATCAGCGCGTCGACCGCCACGTAGAGTTCCGACCGGTCATCCACCGGCCCTGAGATGATCAGCGGCGTGCGCGCCTCGTCGATCAGGATCGAATCGACCTCGTCGACGATCGCGAAGTTGTGCCCGCGCTGTGCCAGCTGGGACAGCTCGTACTTCATGTTGTCGCGCAGGTAGTCGAAGCCGTACTCGTTGTTGGTGCCGTAGGTGATGTCGCAGGCGTAGGCCTCCTTGCGCTGCGCATCGTCGAGCCCGTGCACGATCGTGCCGACGGAGAGGCCCAGGAACCGGTAGACCTGACCCATCCAATCGGCGTCGCGCGAGGCGAGGTAGTCGTTCACGGTGACGACGTGGACGCCCTTGCCCTCCAGGGCATTGAGGTAGACCGGCAGCGTCGCCACCAGGGTCTTGCCCTCGCCGGTCTTCATCTCGGCGATGCCGCCCTCGTGGAGCACCATGCCGCCGATGAGCTGCACGTCGAAGTGGCGCTGGCCGAAGACGCGCTTGGCCGCCTCGCGCACCGTGGCGAAGGCCGGCACGAGGATGTCGTCGAGACTCTTGCCGTTGGCGAGTTCGGCCTTCAGCATGTCGGTGCGGGCGCGCAGGGCCTCGTCCGAGAGGGCCTGGATCTCCGGTTCCAGCGCGTTGATCTGCGCGACGCGCGGGCGGTAGCCCTTGACGCGGCGGTCGTTCGAGGAGCCGAAAATCTTCTTGGCGATGGAGCCGAGCATCATAGACCTGCGGACGCGCGAGCCCGCCCACGGGTGAGCGTGGCGGGCCGGCCTGGACGGAGTTGGCCGGGCTTATAGAGGTAAACATCGCCCGGCGCACCTGGAAGGGGCAGCCCTCAACGCATGCCGGTACGGTCACGGTTCCGGCACCGGTGAAATGGCCGCGCTTGCCTTCTCGCCCGACGCGGGCCACCTGTGCCGCGGCGCGACGCCCGGCCGATCCGGCGCGACGCCGAGACGTGAGCCGAGGACTTCGCCCGTATGCCGAACACCGCCCTTCTCCGGCGCGTCAGCGCGCTCGCCGTCATGATCGCGATGCCGGGACTGGCGCTGGCCCAGGCACCCCAGAAGGCCCCGACGCCGGCCGCCAACACGCCGGCCGCCGCCTTGCCCGCCGCGCCGGCCGCGGCGCCGAGCGCCGACGCGGTCGTGGCGAGCGTGAACGGCAAGCCGATCACGCAGGGCGACCTCGCCATCGCGGCCGATGACCCGGCCCTGTCGCTGCCCGGCGTCGACGAGGCCCAGAAGAAGAGCCTGCTCGTCGACTACATGGTCGACCTCCGCGTCGGCGCGCAGGCCGCCGAGGCCGCCAAGATCGGCGACTCGCCGGAATTCAAGCGCAAGCTCGCCTACTTCCGCGACAAGCTCCTGCTCGACGACTACCTGGAGCAGGAGGCCAAGCGCGCGGTCACGCCCGAGGCGGAGCACGCGATCTACGACCAGACCGTCAAGCTGATGAAGCCCGAGGAGGAGGTGCACGCCCGCCACATCCTGGTCGACAACGAGGCCGAGGCGAAGAAGATCGCCGCGCGCATCAAGGGCGGCGAGGACTTCGCCAAGGTCGCCGCCGAGGCGTCCAAGGACCCGGGCTCGAAGGCCGAGGGCGGCGATCTCGGCTGGTTCACCAAGGAGCGGATGGTGCCCGACTTCGCCAACGCCGCCTTCGCGATGAAGCCCGGCCAGGTCTCCGACCCGATCAAGACCCAGTTCGGCTGGCACGTGATCAAGGTCGAGGAGAAGCGGACCAAGCCGCAGCCGACCTTCGACGAGCTCAAGGAGCAGATCGACCAGCACCTGATCCGCAAGGCGCAGCAGGACATGATCCTGAAGCTCCGCTCGGAGGCCAAGATCGACCGCGCCGACGCGCCGCCGGCGGCTCAGGCCGCGCCCGAGCCGAAGAAGTGACGGTCCGGGGCTGACCGGCGCGGCCCTGCGGGGCCGCGCCGTGTCGTCAGTACGGCCGATCCGGGACGAGGTAGCTGGATCGCGCCGGGGCCGGCTGGGGCGTGATGCCGAGGGCCGAGAGTTCGGCGCCGCGGCGCCCCTCGGCGATCCTGTCGAGCACCGCGATCAGCAGCCACGGACACGCGATGCCGATGAAGAACGCCATGTGATCCTCCCGCGCCGAACCGATGGGCCCGTTCGGCTTAGGAAAATAATAGGCGGGCCGGGCCGCGCCGCAAGCGGCATCCCGGCCGGGATCTCAGATCCAGCCCTGAAGCTCGCGGCGCACGACGTGCTCGATCACCCGCATGCCGAGGTCGCTGTCGTTCAGGCAGGGGATGTAGGCGAAGCGCTCGCCGCCGTTCTCCTCGAAATAGTGCCGGTTCTCGCCGTCGAGCTCCTCGAGGGTTTCCAGGCAGTCCGCCGTGAAGCCCGGGGCGACGATCGCCATCCGCTTCACGCCCGACTTCGCGAGTTCCATCACCGTCTCGTCGGTGTAGGGCTTCAGCCACTCCTCGTTGCCGAAGCGCGACTGGAAGGTGACCCGCATCTTCTCCGGAGACAGGCCGAGCGCCTCGCGGATCAGGCGCCCGGTCTTGTGGCACTGACAATGGTACGGGTCGCCCTTGAGCAGGTAGCTCCGCGGCACGCCGTGGAACGAGGTGAGGATCACCTCCGGCTCGAAGTCGAGCTTGGCTAGGCCCTCGCGGATCGAATCGGCCATGGCGGCGATGTAGACCGGGTCGTCGTGATAGGGCGGCGAGACCCGCACCGTGGGCTGCCAGCGCATGTCCATCAGCGCCCGGAAGGCCTGATCGCAGGCCGTGGCCGAGGTCGCGGCGGCGTATTGCGGGTAGAGCGGCACCAGCAGGATCCGGTCGCAGCCCTGGTCGAGCAGCGCCTGGATCCGGCCGGCGACCTCGGGCTTGCCGTAGCGCATCGCCCAGTCGACGACCACCGACTCGCCCATGGCCGCCTGGAGGCGCTCGCTCTGGCCGCGCGTGATCGTCTTCAGCGGCCCCTCGTTGAGCGCGTTGTTCCAGACGCTGGCGTAGTCGCGGCCCTTCGGCCCGGGGCGCTTCGTCAGGATGATCAGGTTGAGGAGCGGCCACCAGATCAGCCGCGGCACCTCGATCACCCGGCGGTCCGACAGGAACTCCTTGAGATACCGGCGCATCGGCCAGTAGGACGTGCCCTCGGGTGTCCCGAGATTCATCAGGAGCACGCCGACGCGGCCCCAGGCCACCTTCGGGTGGTCGGCCGGAAGGGTGTTCGCCGCGGGCTGCAGCGGTGCGAGGGGCCGGCCATTCGCCAGCGCGGCGGGTTCGACGCGTTCGTTCATGGCAGCGTTCCGGCGCCGCGCGCCGAGATCCTTCCTCTGGCTTCCGATATCCGGCGGCCGGCGCGTACGCCCTGGTACGCCTCGGCTTGGCCGGCGCTTAAACCCCGTCGGGTGCGCTTCCATGTAGGGTGCGAAGCCGCCCGGCGAAGGGCGGACGCGACATGCCGCACCGAGACAGGCCGCGCGCTCGACCCCCGTCCCTAAACACGGGCGGCTCCCGGCCGCAACCGCCGCGCCGATGACGGTGCGCGTCCGCCTCCTATCTCGGCGTGGAAACCGATCGCGAGAGACCATGGCCGCCACACCCGTCGCCGACGCCCTCACGGCCTTCCGCGTCTCCGGTTCGCCCTGGCTGAGCCTGCCGTTCTTCGCCGGCGGGGAGGCCGACGCGGTTGCGGCGCGGGTCGATGCCCGAATCGCCGCGGGCGCTCGCGTCCTGCCGGCACCGGACCGGATCTTCCGCGCCCTGGCCGAGACCCCGCTGCAGGACGTGCGGGCCGTGATCCTCGGGCAGGACCCCTACCCGACCCCGGGCGACGCAAACGGCCTCGCCTTCTCGTTCGTGGGCTCCGGTCGCCTGCCCGCCTCGCTGAAGGTGATCCTGGCGGAGGCGGGATCCGACCGCGCCGCCGGCGGCGACCTGACGCCCTGGGCGCGGCAGGGCGTGCTCCTGCTCAACAGCGCGCTCACCGTCGAGTCCGGCAAGGCCGGGGCGCACCTGCGCTACGGCTGGGCCGCGCTGACCGATCAGGCCGTGAGCGCCGTCTCGGCCCGCGCGGAGCCCGCCGTGTTCCTGCTCTGGGGCGCCCAGGCGCGGGCCAGGGCCGCGCTCATCGACGCGACCCGCCACGGCGTGTTCGAGAGCGGACACCCCTCGCCGCTCAACCGGGCGCGGGATTTCCCCGGCTCCGACCCGTTCGGCCGGGCCAACCGGTGGCTCGCCGCGCACGGGCGCCCGCCGATCGACTGGCGCCTCGGCTGAGGCCGGCGGCGATCCCGCGAATGCGCTATTGCGGCTTGGCGGTCTCGGCGGGCTTCGCCGGCGCGGCGGGGTCCTGGCCGGCGGGCAGGAGCACGTTCTTGGCCACCGTGCCCTCGGGCCCGTACTCGCCGGCCACCGCGAGGCAGGCCTGGTCGCGGTTCTGCGCCATCTGGTTCGACATCAGCGTGAACATGGTCTGCACCCGGTTGCCGAACGGTCCGCGCGGCTGGACGTCGCCGATCTGCACGTTCTGCTTCGCCAGCAGGGCCTCGAACTGGTCGCTGCCGATCCGGTAGCCGCAGACGTTCGAGGCCGCGAAGATGTAGGCGGCGAATTCCAGGGCCCGCGGCGACGGGGCGTTCCGGATCTGCGCCTGCGCCGGCAGGGCCGCGAGCGTGACGGCGGCGAGGAGTGTGATCCGGGTCGTTGTGGGGCGCATGCGCGGCGGTTCCTCGATCGGGGGCGGCCTCTCGCGGGCCGCCTCTGGCGGGCGGGACATAGGCCGGACCCGCGCGCGCGCCAATGCGACCGAAGATGCGACCCGAGATGTCGGCAATTCACCCGTCCCGGTTCACGGCCCGTTCGCCATAGGTCCAGTCGCCGGCCCGCGCGTCGACGAAAAGACGGTCGTTTTTCGACGGAACGCCCGGGTGAGAGAGAGTGTTAACCTGCTCGCGTCACGCCAGGACCTGCAGTGTGTCCAGATTCAGGCGGTCCGCATCGCATGTACGGCGTCCATCACCCGGCGGCCTCCATCCCACTCCCGGCTCGCGACGCCGACCGGCGCGCCCGGCCGGGTGCGCAAGGAGCCGCCAGCGCGGAGCGGCGCGGCGCGCCGGCGGTGCCGGTCGCGGCGGTCTGTCCGCACCGCGTCTCGCGCTGGGCCTGGGGCGAGGGCCTGCGGGCCGGGCAGGCCGTGGCGCTCCTGGTGCAGGATCTCGGGCAGGTCGAGGCCATGCGCCTCGGCCTCACCCGTCTCGGGCTGCGCGTCGTCTGCCTCGACTGCGCCGGCCGCGACCAAGCGCTGGCGGAAAGCCTCGCGCAGTCGGGCGCCGAGCTGGTCGTGGTCGATACCGCGCTCGCCGACGCCTATGCCGGCGTGATGGGCCGGCTCACCGCCTATCCGGCGGTGTGGTGGAACGGTCCGGGCGCCGACTACGCGAGCCTCGACCTCGCCCTCGCCGAGCACGCCTGACAACCGCCGCATCGCGGATCGCGCGCCGCGGCACCGTCGCGGACCTGAACCCTGCGTGCTACCGTCCGACGACGCGACCGGCCCCGTGCCAGGGAGGCCGGCGCCGGGAGACGTCGCCATGACCGCAGCCCTTGCCACGGCCCACGCCGCCAGCCCGGAGACGCCGGTGCTGTTGCGCATCCACGCCGACGGGGTCGCGACGCTGACGCTGAACCGGCCGCAGGCCCGCAACGCCCTGTCGATGGCCCTGATGGGCGCGCTCCAGGAGCAGCTCGATGCGATCCGCGCGGATCCGTCCGTGCGGGTGGTGATCCTGCAGGGGGCCGGCCCCGCCTTCTGCGCCGGGCACGACCTCAAGGAGATGCGCGCCGATCCGTCCCGCGAGGCGACCGAGGCGGTGTTCCGCACCTGCGCGCGGCTGATGCTGAGCCTCACGCGCCTGCCGCAGCCGGTGATCGCCCGGGTGCACGGGATCGCCACCGCCGCCGGCTGCCAGCTCGTCGCCACCTGCGATCTCGCCGTGTGCGCCGAGACCGCCCGCTTCGCCACGCCGGGGGTGCAGATCGGCCTGTTCTGCTCGACCCCGATGGTCGCCCTGTCGCGCGCCGTATCGCGCAAGGCCGCCCTGGAGATGCTGCTGGTCGGTGAGCCGATCGACGCCGCGGAGGCCCAGCGGATCGGGCTGGTCAACCGCGTCGTGCCGGAGGCGGAGCTCGACGCGGCGGTGGGCGCCCTGGCGGCCCGGATCGCCGGGAAGGCCCGGCGCGTCCTGGCGATCGGCAAGGAGGCGTTCGGCCGGCAGATCGAGATGGGCCTGGAGGACGCCTACGGCTACACCGCCGAGGTCATGACCCGGAACATGATGATGGCCGACGCGCAGGAGGGGATCGACGCCTTCCTGGGCAAGCGGCCGCCCCGCTGGGAGCCGTGAGCCGGCGTCCCGGTCCGCGCACTGGCGCGATACGACGCAGGCCCTCCGGCGCGGCGCGCATAGGTGATGGCGCCGCCCTGCCCTAGGATGAGGGGCCTGTCCGACCCTGCCGGGCTCGGCGCCGCCACGCGGAACGGCTGATGAGCACCCTCGACCTGCTCGGTCTGACGCTGTCCTTCTACGGCACGATGCCGCCGCCGCGGCCCCCGCGGCCGAACCGCAACGGCGCGACCTGGGCGGCCGCCGTGATCTTCGGCGGCGTCTGCCTCGCGACGATCGGGCCGATGATCACCATCTGGAGCTTCCACCGGCCCTATGCCGAGGCCAAGGCGCGCTGCATCGCCTCCGGCGGCCGGGTCCTGTACGGGGCCCTCGACGGCAGCGGACCCTATCGCTGCGAGCGGCCCGCGGCCGCCGCGGCCGCCGCGCCCATTGCGCATCCGGCCAAGCCGGCGGATTAATCCGCCCGCCGCATGCGCTTCAGGTCGATCCGGCGCCTCCCGACGCGAACCCGGATAGCCTCACCTTGGAAAACGCGATCACCCGCTGGGTCCAGTCGACCGCCCTGATGCGGTCGGATGTCGAGGCCCTGATCGGCTTCGCGCTGGCGATCGGCGTCACCCTGCACGCCCTGCTGCGCAAGCGCCGGGTCAGCGTGGCGGTGGGCTGGATCGGGCTCGCGTGGCTGTCGCCGATCTTCGGCACCGCCCTGTACCTGACCTTCGGCATCAACCGGGTCTCGCGCCGCGCGCGGCGGCTGCGGACCAAGCCGTCCGACGCGACGCAGCTGCCCGACACCGACGACGCCGTGGTGCCGGAGGCGCTCTGGCCCCTCGACCGGGCGATCCGGCGGATCACGAGCCTGCCGGCCTTCGCGGGCAACACCGTGCAGATGTTCCGCAACGGCGACGCCGGCTATCCGCAGATGCTGGCGGCGATCCGCGAGGCGCGGTCCAGCATCGGCCTGTCGAGCTACATCTTCCGGGACGACGCCACCGGCCGCGAATTCTGCGACGCCCTCGTGGAGGCGAAGGCCCGGGGCGTGCAAGTCCGCGTCATCATCGACGGGATCGGCGGTGGCTATTTCCGCGCGCCGGTCTACCACCGCCTGACGGCCGCCGGGGTGCCGGCGGCCCTGTTCATGCACTCCGCCCTCCCCTGGCGGATGCCGTTCCTTAATCTGCGCTCGCACAAGAAGCTGCTGATCGTCGACGGTCGGATCGCCTTCACGGGCGGCCTCAACATCTCGCACCCGAACCGCGTCGCCCTGAAGCCCGAGCACCCGATCCGGGACACGCATTTCCGCCTGACCGGTCCCGTGGTCGAGCAGCTCGCCGCCGCGTTCGCGGCCGACTGGGCCTTCGTGGACGGCGAGATCCTCGACGGCCCCCCGTGGTTCGTCGACCTCGAGCCCTGCGGACCGAGCGTCGCCCGGGCGGTGACCTCCGGCCCGGACGCGGACGTCGAGAAGATCGAGCAGGTCATCCTCCAGGCGCTCGCCTGCGCGCGCCGGTCGGTGCGCTTCGTGACGCCCTACTTCCTGCCCGACGAGCTGGTGACCGGCGCCCTGGCCCAGGCCGCGACCCGGGGCATCACCGTCGACGTGATCATCCCGCGGGTCAGCGACCATCCCTACATCGACTGGGCGACCCGGGCGCATCTCGACCCGCTGCTGCGGGCCGGCGTGAACGTCTGGCTCGACGAGCCGCCTTTCGACCATTCCAAGGCGATGGTGGTCGACGACATCTGGTGCTTCGTCGGCAGCGCCAACTGGGACATGCGCAGCTTCCGGCTCAATTTCGAGCTGAACGTCGAGATCATCGACGCCGACCTCGCCGCCGACCTCGACCGGTTCATGCGCGGCAAAATGGAGGCGCGGCTCAGCCGGGAGGATCTCGCCGCGCGCGGCCTGCCGATCCGTCTGCGCGACGCAGGCGTGCGACTGCTGCTGCCATACCTTTGAACCGGGCGGGGGCGTGCGCCTCCGGCGCCGGGCCGAGATGGACGACGATCGGCCGGTGATCGGAGCGTCCCCGCGGCAGCACCGCGTGCGCGTGGCAGACGAGCCCGCGGGCGAGGCAGCGGTCGAGCCGCAGCGGCAGCACCTCGACCATCGCGTGGGTCGATTGCCGCGGTCCGACGTCGCGGAAGCCCGGGATCAGCGCCGGTCCGACGATATTGTAGTCGCCGAGCACGGCCGCTCGCGGCGGCAGCTCGCTGACGATGCGCCGCAGCTGGCGCCGGTTCAGCATCTGTCCGTGCGACAGGTGGACGTTGGCCACGCCGAACTCGCCGAGATCGAGGATCTGGCAGACCCGGTGCACGAGGGCGCCGGAGGGGAGCGCGATGACCCGGGGCGGCGCCGCCCAGGGCTTCGGGCTCCACATGGCGAGCCCGTGGATCCGGCCCGGCAGGGGCGCCCAGGCGTAGTGGCCGCCGATCCGGTCCAGCAGGAAGCCGATGGCGCGGGTCGCCTCCTGCATCAGCAGCAGGTCGGGCTTCTCCTGCGCGACGAGGGCGGCGACGTCGTCCACCGCCGCGCCGGTGCGCCGCAGCAGGTTCCAGCTCACGATCTTGAAGGGCTGGTGCGGCCGCTCGGCGGGGCGGATCGGCGTGACGGGCGACGGTGCGGGGGTGGAGCGGGCCGGGCGTGCAGCAGGATTCATCGGGCCGGTCTCGTACCTCAACGCGCGGCGCTCCCGCCACCGCCACGCTCTAACGCGCCCGGAGCCGGGACGTTCGACCGCTTTCGCGCCGGGCCCGGGCGCGCCGCGGTCGGCGCCGGCGCGGTCCGACCTGGGCGCCCCACAGCCCATCGCCGGGCGACGCTTGAGGCGGACCCGGTCGGCGGCCTAAGAGCCGGCATGGCGACGCCGGCCGCTCCGAGAACCGCCGCGCGCCGCCATCCCACCGATCCCGTCCGGAGGCCATGACGGCGTTCAGCTTCATCCATGCCGCCGACCTGCACCTCGGCAGCCCGCTGTCGGGCCTCGCCGCGCGCGACGCGGAACTGGCCCGGCGCCTCGCCGCGGCGAGCCGGCAGGCCTTCGAGGATCTGGTGACCCAGGCGATCGAGCGGTCGGTCGCCTTCGTGGTTGTCGCGGGTGACGTCTACGACGGCGACTGGGCCGACACCACGATCGGTCTGTTCTTCGCCCGGCAGGTCGCCCGCCTCGACCGCGCCGGTATCCGGACGATCCTCGTGCGCGGCAACCACGACGCCGAGAGCGTCATCACGCGCTCGATCACGCTGCCGGCCTCCGTCCACGTCTTCCCGACCGCCCGCGCCGGCACCCTGCGCCTCGACGCGCTCCGCGTCGCGGTCCACGGCCGCAGCTTCCAGGGCCGGGCGGTGGAGGAGAACCTCTCGCTCACCTACCCGGCCGCCGTGCCGGGCTGGTTCAATCTCGGGGTCCTGCACACCTCCTGCACCGGCCACGCTGCCCACGAGACCTACGCCCCCTGCTCGGTCGCCGACCTCGCGGCCCGGGGCTACGAGTACTGGGCGCTGGGCCACATCCACGAGTACGCGGAGCTGTCCCGGGATCCCTGGATCGTGTTCCCCGGCAATCTCCAGGGCCGGAGCGTGCGCGAGTGCGGCGAGAAGGGCGCCGTCGTAGTCGACGTCTCCGACGGTCGGGTGACCGGCGTCAGCCGCCTGCCCCTCGACCGGGCGCGATTCGAGCAGATCACGGTCGACCTCGCGGCGGTGGCCGACGCGCGCGGCGCCGTCGAGGCCGTCGAGGCGGCGCTGAGGCCCCTGGCCGGGATCGCGGCGCGCCGGCTGCTCCTGGTCCGCGTCCACCTCGCCGGGACGACCCGGGCCCACGACGCCCTCGCGGCCGATCGCGAGTCCCTGACGGCCGAGATCCAGGCGGCCGCGCACCGGCTGCACGAGGACATCTGGCTGGAGCGCCTGAAGATCGAGACCCGCCGCCCGCGCGCCGCGGCGGAGCCGACCGGCGCCACCATCGACCCCGCGGCCCTGCTCGCCGACCTCGACCGCGACCCCGAGTTCCGCGCCCGGGCGAAGGCGGCGCTGGCCGAGATCGTCGGCCGGATGCCGGGGACGGCCGCCGCCGAGGCCGACCTCGACGCGGAGTTCGACGCGCTCTGCGCCGAGGCCGAGGCCCTCGTCCTCGGACGCCTCGGCGGCCGGCACTGCTGAGGCGCGCGCCCATGGACCCCCGATGCGCCTGATCCGCCTCGCCTTGGAGCGCTACGGCGCCTTCACGGACCGCACCGTCGCGTTCCGGCCCGACGCGCGCCTGCACGTCGTGCTGGGCGCCAACGAGGCCGGCAAGAGCACCGCGCTGGCGGCGGTCACCGACCTGCTGTTCGGCTTCGGGAAGACCACGCCCTACGCCTTCCTGCACGACATGCCGCAGCTGCGCCTCGGCGCGGAGATCGCCGCCGCCGACGGACGCCGGCTGTCTTTCCGCCGCCGGAAGGGCAACAGCCGCACCCTCATCGACGCCGCCGACGCGCCGCTCGCCGACGACGCGCTGGCGCCGTTCCTCGGCGGCCTGTCCCGGACGGTGTTCTGCCGGGCCTTCGGACTCGACGCGGCGAGCCTCCGGGCCGGGGGCCGCGAGATGGTCGACGTGGAGGGCGAGGTCGGCGCGAGCCTGTTCGCGGCGGGCTCGGGCCTGCGCGGCCTCACGGAGCTGCAGACGACGCTCGACGCGGAGGCCGACGCCATCTTCGCCCCGCGCCAGGCCAAGCACCGGACCTTCTACCAGGCGCTGGAGCGCCACGAGACGGCCCGGCGGGCGATCCGCGAGCGGGGCCTGCGCGCCGGCGACTGGCGCGCCCTGAACGACGAGATCGCCGCGGCGGCCGCGCAGCTCGAGGCGCTCCGGTCCGAGCAGAAGGCCGGCGCGGTCGCGCGCGCCCGGCTGGAGCGGTTCAAGCGCGTCCGCCCGATCATCGCCGAGATCGACGCGCTGGAGCGGCGCATCGCCGCCGAGACCGACCTCGTCGACGCGGATCCCGCCTGGATCGCCCGCCTGGGGGCGGCCCTGGACGCGTGCCGCGCCGCGGACGCCGAGGCGGAGCGGGCCGAGACCGCGCGCGACCGGGCCCGCGGCGAGGCCGAATCGGTGCCGGTCGAGCCCGGGCTGACCCATCGGGCGGACGAGATCCTGGCGGCGTTCAGCGGCACCCGGGAGTTCGAGAAGGGCGGCACCGACCTGCCCCGCATCGAGGGCGACGCCCACAAGGTCGGGCTGGATCTGGAGCGGCTGCGCGCCCGGATCGGCGTACCCGACCTCGCCGCGCTCGAGGCCCGCCAGCCCCCGGACGCCGCGCGGGCGCGGACCGAGCGGCTGATCCGCGACGGTCGGACCCTGGCGGCCGCCGAGGAGCAGATCGCCCGCGACCTCGCCGCCGCCCGCGCCGAGCGGGAACGCCTCGCCCGCGAGGTGGAGGCGGCCGACGCGGCCCGGGATCCGACCCCGCTCCGGGAGGCGCTGAAGCCCCTCGCCCGACTGCACGAGTGGATCGCCGCCCGGGACACCCTCGACGGCGCGATCCGCCGGGAGGCGGCGCTGCTGCGCAACCAGGCCGAGCGGCTGTCGCCGCCGGTGCCCGACCTCGCCGCCCTCGTGCGGACGCCCCTGCCCGCCCCCGACACGGTCGCGCGCTACCGTCAGGGCCTCGAGGCGAAGACCCGCGAGCACGAACGGGCCGCCGACCGGTGCGACGCGGCCCGCCGGCAGGTCGCGGTCACCCGGGCACGGCTGCGCGAGCGCGAGGCCGGCCGGCCCGTCGCCACCCGGGAGCGGCTCGACGCCCTGCGGTCAACCCGCGACGCGGCGTTCGCGCCGCTGCGCGACGCCCTCGCGGCCGGCCGGGCGGCCGCCGTCGCCGAGGTCGCGGCCTTCGAGCGCGCGCTCCTCGAGGCCGACCGCGTCGCGGACGAGCGCGCCTCCGACGCCGCCCGGGTCGCCGCCCACGCGGCCGACCTGGAACGGCTCGCCGCCGAGGAGGCGGAGGCCGCGCGAGCCGACGACGTCCTCGCCGGTCTCGCCGCGGAGATCGCGGCGGGCGAGGCGGCGTGGCGCGAGGCGTGGCGGCCCGCCGGGCTCGTGCCCGGTCCTCCGACCGAGATGGCGGCCTGGCTCGCCGAGGTGGAGAGCCTGATCGAGGCCGAGCAGCGCCTCGCCGCGCAGCGGATCGAGGCCGACCGGCTCCTGGCACGGATCGAGGCCGCGCGGGGGCCCCTGGCCGACCTGCGCAGCCGCGCCGGCCTCGACGCCGCGCCGGACCTCGAGATCGCCGCCGCGCTGGACGGTCTCGAAGCGCGGATCGCCGCCCTGGCGAGCCGCTGGGAGGCCAACCTGCAGACCGCCGGCCTGCTGCGCGCGGCCGGACTGTCCGTCGGGCGGCTGGAGGCGAGCCTCGCGGAGACCGCCGCCCGCCGCGCCGCCTGGCGGGCCGACTGGGAGGCTGCGCTGCTGCCCCTCGGCCTCGATGGCACGGCCGGTCCGGAGGAGGCCGAGGGCGCGCTGGAGGCGTGGCGCAGCGTGCCCGACCGGCTGGCGGAGCGGGCCGCCCTACAGCGCCGCTCGGCGGGGATCCGCCGGGACATGGAGGCGTTCCGAGCCAACGCCGCCGCCCTGGTCGAGGCCCTGGCGCCCGACCTCGCGGAGGTGTCGCCCGCCGGCGCGGTCCGATCGCTCCACGGCCGCCTCGTCGCCGCGCAGGCCCGCGAGGCGCGCCGCGCCGAGCTCGACCGCCGCCGCGACGAGGCCGAGGCCGCCCATCGCGGCGCCTGCGACTCGCGCGACGCGGCGCGGGCGACGCTCACCCGGCAGGTGGCCGAGGTGATGCCGGACCTCGCTGCGGCACCGACGCCGGAGATCGACCGGCTGTTCGGCCGCCTCAGCGCGCGCGAGGCGCTGCGCGCCGAGCGCCTGCGGCTCCGCGGCACGCTCGCGGGCGCGGCGGACGGGCTTCCGGAGGCCGAGCTGCGCGCCGGCCTGGAGACCGTGTCGCCGGAGGCGATCGAGGCGGAGCTGGCGCGGCTGTCGCTCGAGGCCGACGAGCAGGCCGAGCGCGGGCAGGTCATCTTCGCGGACCGTGACCGGGCGGAGCGGCGGCGGGCGGAGCTCGAGGGCGGCACCGGCGCCGAGCTGGCCCTCGCGGAGCGCAAGGCCGCGGAGGCGGATCTCCAGGCGGCTTCCCGATCCTGGGCCGTGCTGCGACTCGCCGGGCTGATGCTCGGGCAGGCGGTCGCCCGCCACCGCGCGGGACAGCAGGACCCGCTCGTCACCCGGGCGGGCGCGCTGTTCCAGGCTCTCACCGGCGGCGCGTTCTCCGGTCTGGCGCAGATCTACGACGAGGCCGACACGCCGAAGCTCGCCGGGCAGCGCGCCGGCGGCGGCACGGTCGCGATCGAGGGCATGAGCGAGGGCACCCGCGACCAGCTCTATCTCGCCCTGCGGTTAGCCTATCTGGAGGATTACGCCGGCCGCGCCGAGCCGGCCCCCTTCATCGGCGACGACCTGTTCTCGACCTTCGACGAGACCCGGACCGGCTACGGACTGGACGCCCTGGCCGCGATCGGCACGCGGGTCCAGCCGATCCTGTTCACGCACCACCGCCACGTCGCGGATATCGCCCGCGACCGGCTCGGCGACGCCGTCGACGTGGTGACGCTCTAGGCGTCGCCGGCGGAGGGGTCGTTCGTCCCCTCCCCGGCCACCGCGTCTCAGGCGCCCGCGCCTCCGAGGTAGCGCGCCTCCAGATGGGCCCGGAACGCCGCCGTGCCGAGCCTCGTCCCGGTGGCGCGGGTGAGGAGGTCGTCGGTGTCGAGCAGGCTCCCCACCGCGTGGACATGCGTGCGGAGCCAGTCCCGCAGGGGGCCGAAATCGCCCTGCGCGAGGCAGCCCGGCAGCGCCGGCTCGGCCGCGCGGGCCGCCCGGAACAGCTGCGCGGCCGCCAGGGCGCCGAGGGTGTAGGTCGGGAAATAGCCGAACGCCCCGCTCGGCCAGTGGATGTCCTGGAGGCAGCCGACCCGGTCGTCGGGCACCGTGAGCCCGAGGAGGTCGCGCAGGCCGTCGTTGAACGCCCCCGGCAGGTCGCGCACCGCGAGGTCGCCCGCGATCATCGCGGTCTCCAGCCGGTAGCGCAGCAGGATATGGGCCGGGTAGGTCGCCTCATCGGCATCCACCCGGATGAAGCCGGGCGCCACCCGGGTGTTGAGCGCGTGCAGGTTCTCCGGCGACCATTCGGGCCCGGATCGCCCGAACGCCGCCTGCAGGAGCGGCGCCAGGAAGGTGAAGAACTCCCGGCTCCGGCAGGCCTGCATCTCGACGATGAGCGACTGGCTCTCGTGCAGGCTCATGCCCCGCGCCGCGCCGACCGGCTGGTTGCGCCACGCCGCCGGCCGCCCCTGCTCGTAGAGGGCGTGCCCGGTCTCGTGGAGAACGCCCATCAGCGCCCGGCCGAAATCGGCCGCGTCGTAGCGCGTCGTGATCCGCACGTCGTCGGTGGCGCCGCCGCAGAACGGGTGCAGGCTGATGTCGAGCCGGCCGCGGGTGAAGTCGAAGCCGACCGCCGCCATCAGCTTCAGGCCGAGATCGCGCTGCACCGCCACGTCGAACGGGCCGGCGAGCGGGAGCGGTGCCGGCCGGGACGCCTGGATCTCCCGGGCGCGGGCGATCAGGGCCGGCAGCCAGTCGGTCAGGTCCGCGAAGAGCGGGTCGATCGTCGCCCGGCGCATGCCGGGATCGTAGCTGTCGAGCAGCGCGTCGTAGGGATCGAGGCCGAGGGCCGCGCCCTTCGCCTGGCCGATCTCCCGCTGGAGCCGCAGCACCTCGGCGAGGTGGGGTTCGAGGCGGCCGAAGTCGGCGTCGCGCCGCGCCTCGCGCCAGACCATCTCCGAGCGGGACACGGCGCGGGAGCTGGCCTCGACGAGGTCGCGGGGGACCGCCGTGGCGTGTCCTTGCGCGCGGCGCATCTCGCGCAGGTTGGCGGCGGCCCAGGGTTCGAGGCCCCCGCCCTGCTCGGCCGCCGCCAGCTCCTCGGCGGCCTCGGGGGCCGTGAGCATCCCGTGGGCGAGCCCGCGCAGGATCGCGAGCTGGTCGCCGCGGGCCTCGGCGGCGCCGTCCGGCATCAGCGTCTGCGCGTCCCATCCGAGGATGCCGGCCGCGCCCTCCAGGGCGGCGAGCCGGGCGAAGCGCTGTTCGAGGGTCTGATAGGCGGTCATGCGGTCTCCGGTCGGGTACGTCTCGCGGCGCGACGGTGCGGCTCTCACCCCGCCTGAAGCATCTCCAGTTCCAGCCAGCGGTCCTCCGCTTGTGACAGCTCGGTCTCGGCCTGGGCCAGCATGGTCGAGGCCTTGTCAAACCGGGCCGGGTCGCGGGCGTAGAGCTCGGGGTCGGCGAGGATCGTGCGGAGCTGGGCGATCGCCGCCTCGAGCTTCTCGATGCGGGCCGGCAGGGTCTTCAACTCGTGCTGGTCCTTGAAGCCGAGCTTGGGCTTGCCCGACGGCTGGGCGGCCGGCGCGGCGGCGCGCTCGCGCGACTCCTTCGCCTTCGGCGCGACGGTCCGCGCCTCGACGCCCTGGCCGCGCTGGACCAGCATGTCGCTGTAGCCGCCGGCATACTCGACCCAGCGGCCGGCGCCCTCCGAGACCAGCACGCTGCCGGCCACGCGGTCGAGGAAGTCGCGGTCGTGGCTCACCAGGATCAGCGTGCCCTGGTAGTCGCCCAGCATCTCCTGGAGCAGGTCGAGGGTCTCGAGGTCGAGGTCGTTGGTGGGCTCGTCGAGGACGAGGAGGTTGGCCGGCTGGGCCAGGGCGCGGGCGATCAGCAGCCGGTTGCGCTCGCCGCCGGACAGCACCGAGACCGGCGTGCGCGCCTGCTCGGGCGTGAACAGGAAGTCCTTGAGATAGCCGATCACGTGGCGGCTCTGGCCGTTCACCGTGACGCTGTCGCCGCGGCCGCCGGTCAGCACGTCGGTGACGGTCATGCCGGGCTCGAGCACGGCTCGGGCCTGATCGAGCACCACCGGCAGCAGGTTGGTGCCGAGCACCACCTGCCCGGCATCCGGCGCGAGCCGGCCCATCAGCAGGTTGATCAGGGTGCTCTTGCCCGCGCCGTTCGCCCCGACGATGCCGAGCCGGTCGCCCCGCATCACCCGCAGGGACAGCCCGTCGACGATCCTGCGCTCGCCGTAGCTCTTCGCGATGTCGCGGGCCTCGACGACGAGGCTCCCGGAAGATTCGGCGTCCGAGGCCTGCATGCTGACGCTGCCCACGGGGCGGCGCACCTCGCGGCGGTTCTGCCGGAGTTCGTGCAGGTTGCCGAGGCGGCGGACGTTGCGCTTGCGCCGCGCGGTGACGCCGTAGCGCAGCCAGTGCTCCTCGGCGGCGATCTTGCGGTCGAGCTTGTGCTGGTCCCGCTCCTCCTCCTCGAAGAAGGCGTCGCGCCACGCCTCGAAGCTGGAGAAACCCTGGTCGATCCGGCGGGTCTCGCCGCGGTCGAGCCAGATCGTGGCCCGCGACAGCGCCGAGAGGAATCGCCGGTCGTGGCTGATGAGCACGAGGGCCGCGCGGGTGCCCTTCAGCTCCGTCTCGAGCCACTCGATCGCCGGCAGGTCGAGATGGTTGGTGGGCTCGTCGAGGAGCAGCACGTCGGGCTCGGGGGCGAGCGCCTGCGCCAGCGCGGTGCGGCGCCCCTCGCCGCCGGAGAGCTTGCTCGGATTCTCCGCGCCGGTCAGGCCGAGGCTCTCCAGCAGGTAGCGGGCGCGGTGGGTCGATTCGCCCGGCGGCAGACCGGCCTCGACGAAATCCAGGGTGGTGGCGAAGCCCGTGAAATCGGGTTCTTGCGCGAGGTAGCGGATCGTCGTGCCGGGCTGGACGAAGCGCCGGCCCCGGTCGGGCTCCGTGAGGCCCGCGGCGATCTTCATGAGCGTCGACTTCCCCGACCCGTTCCGGCCGACGAGGCAGGTGCGCTCGCCCGGCGCGATGGCGAGGCTCGCGCCCGTGATCAGCGGCGTACCGCCGAAGGTGAGCGCGACGTCCTGGAGGGTGAGGAGCGGGGGAGCGGCCATGGGCCGGCTTATGGCAGCGCGGGGCGGCCTGTTCAAACAGAGCCGCCCCCGTCGGTCGGCGCCCGGTCAGGCGATCGGGTTGGCCGGTCCTGTCGGCGGGCTGATCTCGGGCACGCCCGGATCGTTGACGGGGATCTCGGGCGGCTGGATGCCCGGCGCCTCCGCCGGGGTGTTCCCGGGGATCTCCGGCCCGGGCGGCTGGGTCGGCGCCTGCGGCGGATCGTAGGGGCGGTCCGGCACCGGCGTCGGCTGCGGCGGCACCTCGGGGACCTGCCCCGGGTCGGCGAGCGTGAAATCGGGCACCGTCATCCTCCGCGAGACCGGCGGTGCACAGCGGCACCGGTCCCGCGGAAACAGAGTGCGGCGGATCCGGTTCCGGAGGGCTACTTCTTCGTCAGCAGGAGGTTGCCCTCCTTGCTCGCCACCTTCTGGATCTTCTCGGCGAACAGGGCGAGGAGGAACGGCAGCTTCACCTCGAGGCGCACGCTCTCCGCGCCCACGTCAATCGTGCCGGCGATCTTCTGCGCCACCGCGGACACGCCGAAATCGAGCCGGTCGCCCGTCCAGGCGAGCTGGTCCACCGTGATTCCGCTCTTGGCCAGGAGGGCCCGCGCCTGATCCGTGCCGTGCTCCAGGCGCCGCTTGGCCTCGTCGCGGCCGAGGTCGTGCGGGATGTCGACGATGAGGGGCTTGGGCATGGGTGGGTGATCCGAGCTGAACCCGGCAGCAGATGGTGCGTCCGGGTCCGGCAGACAACGCCCCGGAGGCTGCGCCGCCCGCGCGGGCGGAGGCGCGCCGGGGCGCTCGATGCCCGTGAAGGGTCAGTGCACGACGTGCAGCGACACGTAGCTGACGCCGCCCATGCCGAGGGCGCGGGCGGAGCCGCGCGACAGGTCGATGATGCGGCCGCGCACGAACGGACCGCGATCGTTGATGCGCACGACGATCGAGCGGCCGGTCCGCTTGTTCTCGACGCGGACCCGGGTGCCGAACGGCAGGCTGCGATGGGCGGCGGTCAGTCCGTTGGGGTTGAAACGCTCGCCGTTGGCGGTGCGATGGCCGCTCCCGTACCAGGAGGCCGCTCCGCTCTGGGCGGCAGCCGGGAGGCTTGTTCCGACGACGGTGGACAGCATTCCAAGCGAGACAACGAGCTTACCGAAACCGAACGACATTCTCGACGCATTCCCATTGTTTTTGTCGGGGCGGCGCCAGTCGTGCCCGAAACGGGCCGGAATATGGCAGGCTTTTTCGGGCTGTCGGGGTCACATTTTGGCCGATTTCGCGCTGGTCATCCCCATTACATGGCGGCTTATTTCAGTTTATTTCCGCTCTTGTTGCGGGTGATGCATTGGCGTGTGGTTCTGCGTATTCAGCAAGAACTGCTCGCCTCCGTCGGGGAGGATGCAAAATAGGACATCATTCTTAAGCCTTGCGCGGAGCGTGACCCTGCGTCCCGCTGAGGTGGAAGCGCGACCCGCCCGGCGCCCCTGGCACGACGATGATTGTCGTGCGCGGCTGTTTCCCAAGCACAGGCTGCCGCGGCCGCGCGCGACCCGCAGGGATAGAGTGTTGTCGCCCGATCCCGGCGGCGCGGCGCAGCCGGGTAACGGTTGCTTAATCTGTCGGAGGATTGTCCGGGCGCCCGGTCGGCAAAATCTGCAGCCCCAGAACGGGACGCGCCGGACGCGAAATCGACAACGTGACCTTTACCGTACCCGGCGCATGGTCTGCCGGTCAGTCGCGTAACCGGTGTTTGCCATGGCTTCCCCGCGTACCGTGGCTGCCGACGCCGTCGCCCGGAAACAGGTCTCGCGTGCCGGGCGGCCCGCGTCGGCGCCACGGATGGGTCTCGTACCCGCCCAGCGTTCTCTGCCCCTCGACCAGGTACTCGTCGGGGACTGCATCGCGGCCATGAACGCCTTGCCGGCGTCGAGCGTCGACTGCGTGTTCGCCGACCCGCCCTACAACCTTCAGCTCGGCGACGCCGGCCTCCTGCGCCCGGACCAGAGCCGCGTCGACGCGGTCGACGACGACTGGGACAAGTTCGCGACCTTCGAGGCCTACGACACCTTCACCCGGGACTGGCTCGCCGCCTGCCGCCGCGTGATGAAGCCGAACGCGACCCTCTGGGTGATCGGGTCGTACCACAACATCTTCCGGGTCGGGAGCGCGTTGCAGGATCTCGGTTACTGGATCCTCAACGACATCGTCTGGCGCAAGGCCAACCCGATGCCGAACTTCCGCGGCAAGCGCTTCACCAACGCCCACGAGACCCTGATCTGGGCCTCGCGCTCGGCCGACTCGAAGGGCTACACCTTCCATTACGAGGCGCTGAAAGGGGGCAACGAGGACCTCCAGATGCGCTCGGACTGGTTCATCCCCATCTGCACCGGCGAGGAGCGGCTGAAGGATGCGGAGGGCCGCAAGGTCCACCCGACCCAGAAGCCCGAGGCTCTGCTCGCCCGGACGCTGCTCGCGGCGACCAATCCCGGCGACGTGGTGCTCGACCCGTTCTTCGGCACCGGCACGACCGGCGCCGTCGCCAAGCGCCTCGGCCGCCGCTTCATCGGCATCGAGCGCGAGGCGACCTACGCCGAGGCGGCCCGGGAGCGGATCGCCGCCGTGGAGACCCTGTCGAGGGCCGCCCTCATGGTGGCGCCGACCAAGCGCGCCGAGCCGCGGGTCCCGTTCCTGTCGGTGATCGAGGCGGGCCACATCCGCCCCGGCGAGACCGTGACCGACGAGCGCCGCCGGTTCCGCGCCACGGTGCGCCCGGACGGCCAGCTCGACAACGGCCTCGTCATCGGCTCGATCCACAAGATCGGCGCGCTCGTGCAGGGCCTGCCGGCCTGCAACGGCTGGACGTTCTGGCACGTGGAGCGCGGCGGCAAGCCGGTGGTGATCGACAGCTACCGGGCCGGTCTCCGGCAGGCGATGGCCAACGGCTGAGCCAGCACACCGTCTCTGCGAGCGGAGCGAAGCAGTCCAGCAGCGCCACGCAGACAGATGTCGCGCTGCCCTGGGTCGCTGCGCTCGCGATGACGGTCGGCTACCGCTTCCGGGCCGGCCCCGGCCGCCGCGGCGATGACCGGGCCCGCGCCGGTGCGGGCGATGGCTCGACCTCGCCTTCGAACAGTTCGTCCGTCTCCTGCGGCGGCACCGGCGCCGCCTTCGGCTGCGGCTTCGGGACAGCGCGCACGCGCGGGCGCGGGTCCGGATCCGGCATCGAGACCGGTGGCTCCATCGCCGCCAGCAGCGGCATCGGCGGCGGTTCCTTCCTCGGGCGCCCGCGCGGCTTCTTCTCGGGCTCCGGCTTCGGGTCGAAGGCGTGCGCCAGGACCTTGCGCATGAGGCCGGGCAGCGGTTCGTCCGCGAGGGCGCCGCGCGGCGTGAAGCGCATGCCGGCCGGAGCCGGCGTCGCCAGCGCGACGCGGGCCACGAACACCGTCAGCTCCAGGGGAAAATGCGTGAAGCCGTGGCGGACGAGGCCCGGGAGCCGCTTCCAACGCGCGTCGAGGGGCGCGTCCAGCAGGGCGGCGGCCACGTCGTAATCCGGCTCCCAGGCGCTCCCCGGCGGCTCGGCCATGTTGCCGAGCAGCCCCTCGGGGGCGCGGGTCCGCAGCAGCACCGCCTCGTCGCCGCTGCGGATCGCCACGAAGGCGGCGCCGCGGCGGAGCGCCCCCTTGGCGACCCTGATCTTGCGCGGGAAGGTCTCCTGCGTGCCCAGCGACCGCGCCCGGCAGGGCCGCATCCACGGGCAGAGCGCGCAGGCGGGGCGCTTGGGCGTGCAGATCGTCGCGCCGAGATCCATGAGCGCCTGGGCGAAGTCGCCCGGCCGCTCCTGCGGGACGAGCGCCTGCGTCAGGCGGCGGATCTCCGGCCGGCTGCCCGGGAGCGGGGCCGCCACCGCGTAGGCCCGGCTCAGGACCCGCTCGACATTGCCGTCGACGGCGGCCTCCGGCCGGTCGAACGCGATCGCGGCGATCGCGCCGGCCGTGTAGGCGCCGATTCCCGGGAGCTTGCGCAGGCCCTCGGCGGTGTCGGGGAAGTGGCCGCCGGCCGCCGCGACCGCCTTCGCGCAGGCGTGCAGATTGCGCGCGCGGGAATAGTAGCCGAGGCCGGCCCAGGCCGACATCACCGCCTCCTCGGGCGCCTCGGCCAGGGCGAAGATGTCGGGGAAGCGCGTCAGGAAGCGCTCGAAATACGGCCGCACCGCCGCGATGGTGGTCTGCTGCAGCATCACCTCGGACAGCCAGACCCGGTAGGGATCGGGGACTGCGCCGGCGAGCGCCCGCCAGGGCAGCACCCGCCGATGCCGGTCGTACCAGGCGAGCAGGTCGTCGGCGCGCGGTCCGGGACCGGCTTCAGGATCCGTGGCTGTGCGAGGCGGCATGGGCGGGTCGACAGGGGTCGCGCTGCATAGCCGGAGCGCCGCGGCGATCATAGGGCGGCGAAAGCGCCGGCGCGTGCTCCCTTCGTCAACCATCCTGCGCTAACCTTCTCCGGATCCACGGGGCCGGAACCACCATGGCGCGCGTCAAACCGCTGGCCGAACTGATCGAGAGTTGCATCGGGCCGGCCTTCGCGGCGCAGGGTTTCGCCTCGACCGACATCCTGGCCGCGTGGCCGGAGATCGTCGGCGAGCGGCTGGCGCGCTACTGCCGCCCGTCCAAGCTGGAATGGCCGAAGCGCCGCCGGAGCGAGTCCGCCGCGCCCGAATCCGGCACGCTGGTCGTGCGCGTCGAGGGCGTCTTCGCGCTCGAGTTGCAGCATCTCGCGCCGGTGGTGATCCAGCGGATCAACGCCCATTACGGCTGGGCCTGCGTCTCCCGGATCGTGCTGCAGCAGGACCGGGTCGGGCGCGCCGGCCGGGCGCCCGCCCGCGCGCGGGTCGATCCGGCCGCCGCCGTCGAGGTCCAGCGCGCCGTGGCGGGAATCGCCGATGACGGCCTGCGCGCGGCCCTCGATCGCCTCGGCACCGCCGCCGTGGCGACGCGCCCGGAGCGGTGAACGGTCGATTCGGTCACCTTGCCAGGACGGTCGCGCCCGAGTACCGGCATCCGGACGCCACGACTGATCAATCCGGCGGAGCCTGCCCGATGACGACGCGACGCGACGCTCTCAAGTTCTCCGGCCTCGCCCTCGGCGCCGGCCTCGCCCTGCCGTATCTCGGACGTCCCGCCCGGGCGCAGAATTCCGAGATGGCGGCCCTGCTGCAGCCGGGCCCCCTCGGCGACGTCTGGCTCGGCCCGGCGGACGCCAAGTGCACGATCATCGAGTACGCCTCGATGACCTGCTCGCACTGCGCGGCTTTCCACCGGACCACGTGGCCGACCCTGAAGGAGCGCTACATCGACGCCGGCAAGGTGCGGTTCACGCTCCGCGAATTCCCCCTCGACCCGCTGGCCACCGCGGCCTTCATGCTGGCGCGCTGCCAGGGCGATGCCAAGTACTACCCGATCACCGACCTGCTGTTCGATCAGCAGGCGGCCTGGGCCTTCACGCCGAAGCCCGTGGACGCGCTGGAGCAGATGCTCCGGCAGGCGGGCTACAACAAGCAGACCTTCGAGGCCTGCCTGAAGGACCAGAAGATCTACAGCGCGGTCAACGCCGTGAAGCAGCGCGGCCTCGACGTCTTCAAGGTGGATTCGACCCCGACCTTCTTCATCAACGGCGAGCGCTACACCGGCGAGATGACCGTCGAGGGGATGGAGAAGGTGATCAAGCCGATCATCGGCGCCTGATCGGCCCGCCGGGGCCTCGCGCGCGGCGCGGCTCCGGCGCATCGCACAAAGTTGGAATACCAAAATAAAATCAATTACTTACGGTGTATGGGGTTCGCCTTGACACTCAAGATAGGCGAAACTATGGTGCGCCCCGCTTGCTGGGGGTGTCCAGCCGGTTCCACAGCTTCCCGCCCGATGAGTTTTGAGCCGTGAACGGCGACGATCCGAGGGACGGGAGAGGGACCGAGCAGACGCCGACGGACAGCGAACTCTCCGCGAGGCTCAGACGTCTCGAGACGCAGATCGAACGGAAGCGGCCGCAGGCTGCTCCCGGTCATTCCACGCGCCCTCGGGACGGCGGGCCATCCTCGCTGGGCCAGGCCATGACGCTCTCCACGGAGTTCGTCGCGGGCGTGATCGCGGGGGGCATACTCGGCTGGATCGTCGATCATGTCTTCGGGACGAAGCCCTGGGGCCTGATCGTCCTCCTGATGCTGGGGTTCGTCGCGGGGGTCTACAACGTGATGCGGGCGTCGGGTTTCGCCGGCGCGCGTCCGGGACGGCGCGATCGGCAGGAGCCATAAGGCGCGCCGGTCAGTGGGGAATGTGGGGCGGCCGACACCCGTCGGCGCGCCGGACAAGAAGGGCGGAAGCGGGAATGGCGGTCACGATCGACCCGATCCATCAGTTCGAGCTGAAGCCGCTCGTGTCGCTGGGCCATATCGGCCACCAGCAGCTCGCGTTCACGCAGTCGGCCCTCTACATGTTCGCCGCCGTCGGCGTGATCGCGCTCATCACCATCGTGGCGACCGCGTCCCGCTCGGTCGTTCCGGGCCGCATGCAGTCGCTGGCCGAGATCTTCTACGAATTCATCGCCGACACCGTGCACCAGGCGACGGGCGACGGCGGCAAGCGGTTCATGCCGCTCGTGTTCTCGCTGTTCATGTTCGTGCTCGTCCTGAACCTGTTCGGCATGATCCCCTACGCCTTCGCGGTGACCAGCCACCTGATCATCACCTTCGGCCTCGCCGCGCTGGTGATCTCCACCGTGGTGATCTTCGGCGTGATGAAGCACGGCACCCACTTCTTCGGCCTGTTCGTGCCGTCGGGCGTGCCGAAGCCGCTCCTCGCGATCCTGGTCCCGATCGAGGTGATCTCGTTCATCTCGCGCCCGATCAGCCTGTCGGTCCGTCTGTTCGCCAACATGCTGGCCGGCCACATCGCGATGAAGATCTTCGCGTTCTTCGTGGTCCAGCTCCTTCTCGCGGGCGCCTGGAGCGTGCTATCGCCGCTCCCGCTGTTCCTGACGATCGCGCTGACCGCTCTCGAGTTCCTCGTTGCGGCGCTTCAGGCCTACGTCTTCGCGACGCTGACGGCGATCTACCTCAACGACGCCCTTCACCCCGGCCACTGATCGGCCGGCTCCACCCGCCGCAAACGTCACCGCACGTTTCGATCTGAAGAGACCTCAGGAGTTACCATGGATCCCGTCGCTGCGAAGTACATCGGCGCCGGCCTCGCCTGCCTCGGCATGGCGGGTGCGGGCATCGGCCTCGGCAACCTGTTCGGTCAGTTCCTCGCCGGCGCCCTTCGCAACCCGTCCGCGGCCGACGGCCAGCGCGCCACCCTGCTCCTGGGCTTCGCCCTCACCGAGGCGCTCGGCATCTTCTCGCTGCTGATCGCGCTGCTGCTGCTCTTCGCCGTCTGATCGGCGCCAGAGGCCGCGGTCCCCGCGGTCTCCTCCCGGGCCCCGGCCCGATGAACGGGTGGACGCTCCCGCAACGGGGCGTCCGCCTTCGTCCGTCACCGCGCCGGCGGTGGCCTCAGCGAACGGTGTCAGTGTAGCGGTCTCATGGCGCAGCCCAATCCCCTCACCACGCCGCCCCCGGGCGCCGACACGCAGGTCGTGCCGGGCCATGTCGAGCATACGGAAGCGCATTCCGGCGCCTTCCCGCCCTTCGAGACCTCGGGCTTCCTGGCGCAGCTGATCTGGCTCGCCCTGGCCTTCGGCCTCCTCTACTACCTGATGGACAAGATCGCGCTGCCGCGGATCCAGTCGATCCTGCACGCCCGCGCCGAGCGCCTGCGTGCCGACCTGGACCAGGCGCAGGCGATGAAGGCCGAGGCGGATGCCGCCGGCGTGGCCTTCGAGACCGCCCTCCGGGACGCCCAGGGCAAGGCGCGCGACATCGCGCAGACCACCCGGAACGAACTGGCCGCTGAGGCCGAGACCAAGCGCAAGGCGCTGGAGGACGAGCTGAACGCCAAGCTCTCCGCCTCCGAGGCGACGATCCGCACGCGGACCGAGGCCGCCATGGGCAACGTCCGCTCGATCGCGGGTGAGGCCGCGTCGGCCATCGTCGAGCGTCTGACCGGGCAGGCCCCGGACCGGACGAGCCTCGACCGCGCCCTCGACGCCACCGCACACTGACGGGATCCCACGATGCTGCTCGAAGCCGAATTCTGGGTCGCCGTCGCGTTCGTCATCTTCATGGGCATCGCCTGGAAGGCCGGCGCCTTCTCGACGATGCTCAAGGGCCTGGACGGGCGCGCCAACCGCGTCCGCCACGAGCTCGACGAGGCCAAGCGCCTGCGCGAGGAGGCCGCCGCCGTGCTGGCCGACTACAAGCGCCGCCGCGCCGAGGCCGAGAAGGAGGCCGAGTCGATCGTCGCCGGTGCCCGCGAGGAGGCCCAGCGCGCCGCCGAGGAAGGCCACCGCAAGCTGGACGATTTCCTGGCCCGCCGCACCAAGGCCGCCGAGACGAAGATCGCCCAGGCGGAAGCCCAGGCCGAGGCTCAGGTCCGCGCCGCCGCCGCGGAGGCCGCCGTGAAGGTCTCGGAGACGATCCTGCGCGAGCGGATGCAGGGTGACGCCGCCCAGAACCTGATCCGCGCGAGCCTCGGCGAGGTGCGGACCCGCATGCGCTCCTGATCCGGAGGCAGCAGCGCGACGTTCACGAAAGCCGCCTCCGGGCGGCTTTTTTCATGGTCGACGGCCCCTGTCGGCCGACGCGATCCCGCCCGGCGCGGGATCGGGGGACGGGCCGCGCAGGACGCGCTTCCGACGCCGGGCGGAATCGGCGCGCGCCGCGGCGAACATCGAGGCCGTGACCGGCGTTCCCGACCCGTGAGGATGCGGAGACGTCATGGCGGAGAGACCACGGATCGTGATCGTCGGCGGCGGCGTCGCCGGGATCGAAGTGGCGACCAGCCTCGGACGCGGCGGCCGGGCCGACGTCACCCTCGCCGATCGCAGCCTCTCGCACGTCTGGAAGCCGATGCTGCACACCTTCGCGGCGGGTACGGCCCGGGCCGACCGGCAGAAGGTGGATCTCTTCGCCCAGGCGCGCCGCAACGGCTTCCGCTTCCAGCCCGGCGCCCTCGTGGGCATCGACCGGGCGGCCAGGCGCGTCCGGCTCGCGGTCGAGGCCGCGGAGGGGGTTCCGGAAGTGGAGCGCGCCTACGACCTGCTGGTGCTCGCCATCGGCAGCCGCGCCAACGATTTCGGCACGCCGGGCGTGGCCGAGCATTGCCTGACCATCGACGACCTGACCGAGGCCGAGCACTTCCACGAACAGCTGCGGTGCCATCTCCTGGCCCGGCTCGACGGCGGCGGCCTGCTGGAGATCGCCATCGTGGGCGGCGGTGCGACCGGCGTCGAGCTGGCCGCCGAGCTCAAGCACGCCATCAACCTCTTCGCGGCCTACGGCTCGCCCGACCTGCCGGGGCGCCTGCGCCTGACGCTGATCGAGAGCGGGCCGCGCCTGTTGCCGGCCTTCCCCGAGAAGGTGTCGCGCGCCGCCGCCCGAACCCTGTCGGATCTCGACGTGGAGGTCCGGACCGGCGCGACGGTGACGGCCGCGGACGCGGACGGGTTCATCCTGAAGGACGGCCGCCGCATCCCGGCCGGGCTGAAGGTCTGGGCCGCCGGCGTCAAGGCGCCGGACGTGCTCGCCGGCCTCGACGGCCTGGAGCGCTCGCGGGCCGGGCAACTCGTCGTCCGCCCGGACCTGCGCACGACCCGGGATCCGGCCATCATCGCCCTCGGCGACTGCGCCAGCCTCACCGACTCCCGGACCGGCCACCCCGTTCCGGCAACGGCGCAGGCCGCACGCCAGCAGGCGCAGCATCTCGCGCGCCATCTCGGCCGCGCGCTGGCCCGCGGGGATGCGCCCGACGCGGACCTGCCTCCGTTCCACTATGCCGAGAAGGGCGCGATCGTCTCGCTCGCGGATTTCAACGGCTGGGGCACGCTCGGCCGCTACACGTTCGGCGGCGGGCGCCTGAACGGGCTCTCGGCGCGGCTGACGCACGACCTCCTCTACCGGCAGCACCAGATCGGGCTCTACGGGCCGCTGCGCGGGACGATGACGTGGGTCCTCGACGATCTCGACCACCTGATCAGCCCGCCGGTGCGGCTCGACTGAGGCGGCCGGCGCGGATCCGGCGTCGCGGGCGGCGCGCGGTGCCGCCGGCGGCCCGAGTCCTCGGTCCAAGTCCTCGGTCTCAGTCCGGACGCTCGCCCTCGACCGCCTTGGTCTCCTCGACCTCGGGGGCGACCTGCCCGTAGTTCAGCACCGCCACCAGCGCCACGCCGCCGAACGTGTTGCCGAGCAGCGTCGGCAGGAAGAACTTCACCGCGTAATCGTGCAGCGACGCGGCGCCCGTGACCACGAGGTAGAAGGCCTCGACGGAGCCGGCCACGATGTGGGCGAGGCTGCAGAGCGCGACCAGCCACGTCATCAGGAGGATCACGAACGGCGCCGCGCTGGCGGTGGCCGGCAGGAACCAGACCATCAGGGCGATCATCCATCCGGCGAAGACGGCCTTGACGAAGGTCGCCCAGAACCCGTGCGCGATGGCGTCGTGGCTGATCTCCGCGAAGGCCCTGAGGACCGGCGGCTCGAAGGCGCCCGAATAGGCCAGCACCGTCGCGATCGCGAGCGTGCCCAGGATGTTGCCCGACAGCACAATCGTCCAGAGCCTGACGACGCGGAGCGCCGTCTTCACGGAGCGGTCGTGCAGGAGCGGCAGGATCGGCGTGATGGTGTTCTCGGTGAAGAGCTGCTGGCGCCCCAGGACGACGACCAGGAACCCGACCGCGTAGCCCATCGAGCCGACGATCTTGGCCCAGTCGGTTTCCGGCAGGTGGCTCCGCAGGACGCCCGGCACGATCAGCGACAGGGCGATGCTGAGCCCGGCCGCGAAGGCCGAGAGGAACAGCGCGAGGCCGTGGCGCCGCAGCTCCTCGTCGCCCTCGAGCCGGATGACCTCGTGCAGGACGTAGGCGTCGGGCCGGCCGATCTCGGAGACTTCCTTCAGCAGCTCGTCCCGGCGCGTCTCGGGGTCGGCCCGCTTGTCCCTATCCCGCACCATCCGACAGCTCCGCTACGCAACACGATCGATCGGACGGGACGAGTCAGGCCGAGAGCCGCGCCAGCAGGGCCTCGACGGCGCCGCGCGCCTCGGCGAGGGCCTCCGGGTCCCGGCTGCGCACGACGATCCGGTTGCGGAAGCCCTCCGGCGTGATCGCCGGGTACGAGCCGATGGAGACGGCTTGCCGCGCCCTCGCGATCTCGCCGAGGCCGCCCGCGTAGCTGCCCTCCGGGAGGCCGGCCGCCTCGATCGTCTCGGACAGCATCGCGGCGCCGCCCGTCAGCGTCGGGGCGATCGAGTCCAGCATGGCCTGCATGATGCTGGGCACGCCGGCCATCACGTGGACGTTGCCGATGCGGAAGCCCGGCGCCTTCGAGACGGGATTGGCGATCAGGTCGGCCCCGAACGGGATCCGCGCCATGCGCAGGCGGGCCTCGTTGAGATCCTCGGGTTTGTGCCGCTCCAGCAGCATCGCCCGGGCGCGCTCGTCGACGTCGATGCCGACCCCGAAGGCCTCGGCCACGCAGTCGGCGGTGATGTCGTCGTGGGTCGGGCCGATCCCGCCGGTGGTGAACAGGTAGGTGTAGCGGGCGCGCAGGGCGTTGACCGCCTCGACGATCATGGCCGCCTCGTCGGGCACGATCCGCACCTCGCGCAGGTCGATCCCGGCGGCGGTGAGGAAGTCGGCGATGGTGCCGATGTTCTTGTCCTTGGTGCGACCCGAGAGGATCTCGTCGCCGATGACGAGGATCGCGGCGGTGACGGATTCGGAAGGCTGGCTCATGGAACTCTGGCGTCGGGCGGGTCCTGCAGGCAGATAGCGCGACCGCGGCCCGCGACTACGTGAACCCCGAGGATCCCATGCAGTTCGCCGCGTCGCTGGTGCCGGGACGGCTCGTGCAGCGCTACAAGCGCTTCCTCGCCGATATCGACACCGATGACGGCCGCGTCACCGTTCACTGCCCCAATCCCGGAGCCATGCTCGGGCTCAATACGCCGGGCGCGCGCGTGCTGCTGTCGCGCTCGAGCAACCCCGCGCGCAAGCTGCCGCTCACCTGGGAACTGGTGGAGGCCGACCTCCCCGGCGGGGCGCAGTGGGTCGGCATCAACACGATGCGGCCGAACGCGCTCGTGGCCGAGGCCTTCCGGGCCGGCGCGATCGCGGCGCTCGACGGCCACGACGCGCTGAGGCCCGAGGTGCGCTACGCCGCGGCCAGCCGGGTCGACTTCCTCGCGAGCGGCGCGGCTACGGGGCCATGCCACGTCGAGGTCAAGAACTGCCACCTGATGCGGCGGGCGGGCCTGGCCGAGTTCCCGGACTGCAAGGCGGCCCGCAGCGCCCGGCACATGCGCGACCTGGCGCAGGTCGTGGCCGAGGGCGGTCGCGCGCTGGTGGTCATCGTCGTGCAGATGCGGGCCGAGGCCTTCGACGTCGCCCGGGACATCGATCCCGCCTTCGACCGGGCGTTCCGCGAAGCGCGCGCGGCGGGCGTGGCGGTCCGCGCCTATCGCTGCGCCGTCGCGCCGGAGGGCGTCGCCATCGCCGAGGAGATCCCGGTGATCACGCCGGCCTGACGGCGCCGCGCTCGAACATCAGGTTGAGACGCGAGCGCGCGATCTCGCGGTAGCCGTAGCGCCCCAGATGCCGCAGCAGGTCGAGCTGCCACTGGCCGGTGCCGTTCTCGACCAGCAGGATCCGCGGCAGGAGCGCGTCCGGCGCCTCGCGGAGGAACGGCTCGAGGATCAGGTCCTCGGCTCCCTCGACGTCGAGCTTGATGGCGTCGACGCGGTCGAGGCCCTCGCTGCGCAGCAGGTCGAGGAGCGTCACCGCCGGCACGGTGATCCGCGCGCCCTCGTTGGTGCCGACGATGCGCAGGCTCGACTCGCCGCGGTTGCGCGGATCGATGAACAGGGTCAGCTCGCCGGCCTTGTCGGCCACCGCGCAGGCGACCGCCTTGACGGTGTGGAACGGGTTCTGGGCGATGTTGTAGGTCAGGCGGTCGAACACGTCCGGCTGCGGCTCGACGGCGACGATCCGCGCCCCCGGCCCCGAGAACGCGGCCACGCAGAGGGCGTAGGCGCCGACATTGGCGCCGATGTCGAGGAACACGCAGTCCCGCGGCAGGCGCTCCTGCAGCAGCGCCCGCTCCTCCGGGTCGAAGAACTGCGGGGTGAAGAGCACCTTCTTCTCGCAGTTGTTGTTGTACGGGTGCAGCCGCATCCGCGCGCCGTAGCGGGTCACGTCGAGGGGCCTGCCCCCGAGGCGCGCGATCGCGATCCGGCGCAGGAACAGCGCGAGGCGCCGCCCGTACCAGGACTCGGCCGGGATCCGGTTCGTGCGGCGGGTGATCGCCGCCACGAGGCCGGACGGTTCGTAGGTGCCGTAGGGCTGCGTGTCCGTCATGACCGGGGCGGTTTGCCAGCCGGCGCTCCGACCCGCAAGCGGATCGATCCGCGTTGCTCCCGCGCGCCCGGGTGGTCTAAGCCGTGGCCGAGCTTGATGAACACAGGTTGCGTGGCATGGAGACCTTCAATTCCGACGGCGTGCGGATCGCCTATATCGACGTCCCGCCGGCGGACGGTCCGGGCAAGCCGATCCTGCTGATCCACGGATTCGCGTCGAACCACGCGGTCAACTGGGTCAACACCCAGTGGGTGAAGGCCCTGACCCAGGCCGGCTACCGCGCGATCGCGCTGGACAACCGCGGCCACGGCGAGAGCGAGAAGCTCTACGATCCGGCCGCCTACAGCTCCGAGGCCATGGCCGGCGACGCGGTCCGGCTCCTCGACCATCTCGGGATCGGGCGCGCCCACGTCATGGGCTACTCGATGGGCGGGCGGATCACCGCGCATCTCGCGCTCGACCACGCGGACCGGGTGCGCTCGGCCCTGATCGGCGGCCTCGGGATGCACCTGATCGAGGGCAAGGGCCTGCCCTCCGGCATCGCCGAGGCCCTGGAGGCGCCCGCCGGGACGCCCGCGCCCAACCCCACGGCGGCGGCCTTCCGGATGTTCGCCGAGCAGACCCGGAGCGACCTGCGGGCGCTCGCCGCCTGCATGCGCGGCTCGCGCCAGACGCTCAGCCGGGGCGAGCTCGCGCAGATCGAGGTGCCGGTCCTGGTCTCGGTCGGGACCCTCGACACGGTCGCGGGCTCGGGGCCGGCCCTCGCCGCCCTGATCCCGGACGCCCGGGCGCTCGAGATCGAGGGCAAGGACCACTCCACGGCGGTCGGCGCCAAGCCGCACCGGGACGGGGTGCTGGCCTTCCTGGCCGCGCAGCCCTGAGGCCTCAGCTCTTCAGCCGGTAGCCCGTGCGGAAGATGTAGGTCACGAGGCCGAGGCAGATCACCAGGAACAGCGCGGTCATGCCGAGGCTGACCGCGATGTTCACGTCCGCCTTGCCGAAGAACGCCCAGCGGAACCCACTGATCAGGTACACGACCGGGTTCAGCAGGCTCACCGCGTGCCAGAACGGCGGCAGCATGCTGATCGCGTAGAAGCTGCCGCCCAGGAAGGTCAGCGGGGTCACGACGAGGAGCGGGACCAGCTGCAGCTTCTCGAACCCGTCCGCCCACAGGCCGATGACGAAGCCGAACAGGCTGAACGTCACCGCGGTGAGCAGCAGGAACCCGATCATCCAGAGCGGGTGGTCGATCCGCAGCGGCACGAACAGGGCCGAGGTGGCCAGGATGATCAGCCCGATCAGGATCGACTTCGAGGCCGCGGCGCCGACGAAGCCCAGCACCACCTCCAGCGGCGAGATCGGCGCCGACAGGATCTCGTAGATCGTGCCGGCGAAGCGCGGGAAGTAGATGCCGAACGAGGCGTTGGAGATGCTCTGCGTCAGCAGCGAGAGCATGATCAGGCCGGGCACGATGAACAGCCCGTAGGGCACGTCGTCGACCGCCGAGACCCGGGAGCCGATCGCCGCGCCGAACACCACGAAGTACAGGGTCGTCGAGATGACCGGGGCCAGGATGCTCTGCCCGGCGGTGCGCCAGAAGCGTCCCATCTCGAACAGGTAGATGGCCCGGATCGCCGGCCAGTTCATGCTGAACGCCGCGCTCATGGCTGTGCCCTCTCCTCGCGCACGAGGCCGACGAAGATGTCCTCCAGCGAGCTCTGCTCGGTGTGGAGGTCGTTGAAGCGGATGCCCGCCGCCGCGAGGCCGGTCAGGAGCCCGGTGATGCCGGTGCGCTCGGCGCGGGTGTCGTAGGTGTAGACCAGCTCGGTCCCCTCCCCGCCGAGCGCCAGGCCGTAATCGGCGAGTTCCGGCGGTACCGCGGCGATCGGCTGCTGGAGGTGGAGCGTCAGCTGCTTGCGCCCGAGCTTGCGCATCAGCGCGGCCTTCTCCTCCACGAGGATGATCTCGCCCCGGCGGATCACGCCGATGCGGTCGGCCATCTCCTCGGCCTCCTCGATGTAGTGGGTGGTGAGGATGACGGTGACGCCCTGCTGGCGCAGGTCGCGCACGAGGCGCCACATGTCCTGGCGCAGCTCCACGTCGACGCCCGCCGTGGGCTCGTCGAGGAACAGCACCCGGGGCTCGTGCGACAGCGCCTTGGCGATGAGCACCCGCCGCTTCATGCCGCCCGACAGGGTCATCAGCCGGCTGTCGCGCTTGTCCCAGAGGGACAGCGCCCGGAGGATCCGCTCGATATGCCCGGGATCCGGCCGCAGCCCGAACAGGCCGCGGGAGAAGCTCACGGTGTTCAGCACCGTCTCGAAGGCGTCGGTGGTGAGTTCCTGCGGGACGAGCCCGATGGCCCGGCGCGCGGCACGGTAATCCGCCGCGATATCGTGGCCGTCGACCAGGACGGTCCCCGCACTCGCGGTGACGATCCCGCAGACGATGTTGATGAGCGTGGATTTGCCCGCTCCGTTCGGACCGAGCAGCGCGAAGATCTCGCCGCGCTCAATGGCGAGGTCGATGTCACGCAGGGCTGTGAAGCCGGACGTGTAGGTCTTCGACAGCTTCGAGATGGAGATGATCGGCATCAGAGCCTGGTGCGAGCGGGAGCGTGCACGGGTCCGGCAGCTATGCTCAGGCGCCGGACACGCGAGGGGCCGGCCGAGCGGGACGCCTCCGGCGGCGGGCGCCCCTATAGCATGGTGAATGACCGGCGCTGACCGAGCCCGTGTGCGCCACCGCACCGCGAGGGCGCCCGCCGCTCACCGGCGGCCGAGGCGCTCCGCCAGCGCGAGGCACTCCTTGCGGAGTTCCGGATCCTCGATGCGCGAGAACGCGGTCAGCAGGGCGGCGCATTCCGCGGCGCTCGGGCCGCCGGCTGCCGGGGACCCCGGCGGCCCGCGGAAGATCGAGACCGGGACGTTCAGCGCGTGGGCGATCTGGCGAAGCAGCACTTCCCGCTCGTGAGCGGAGTTCGCCGTGCCGTCGAGATCGAATCCGCCCGCGTCCGTCATGATCTCTTCGAAACCAGTCCTTCGGCCGAGCTCGGATGCACGGGATGCCCACAGACGCTGCTCACGCGGCGCGCGGCACGACCATCCACACTTTCTCGGCGGGTGCAACCTACCGTTATGGTATCAGCTTGGCAGGGCCGCACTGTCCAGAACGCGCGGACAGCCACCCCGGACCGAGATCTTGTGCCGCTCATCTGTAATCGGCGAAGTCGGTTCAGCCTCCGTTCCGAATCAACATCCAGAAATACAATTGCCGGTAGCATGGTTCCGGCGCTAGGCCGCTCGCCGAAGCGTGATCAGCGCGGCCAGACCGACAAGCGTCGCCGCACCGAGGATCCGGCGCCAGGGATTCACGCCGCGCAGGAGCTCGTCAATCGCCCACCATGTCAGCGCGATGTCGGCCCCGAAGGACAGAGCGGAGGCCGGCAGCCAGGGGGCCAGCTCTCCCCTGTCCCGAGCCAGCCAGGCCGCGAGGCTCAGGCCCGCGAAGAGCCAGAGCGGCAGGTTCGGCCACTGCGCCACGGTGATCGCGCCGGTGGTCCTGTCGCGAAACATCCAGTCGACGGCCCGCCCGAAGGTTGTGCGCGGACGTGGAGACATGGCTCGAACCTTCGTGAGCTCCGGCCGGCGCAGATCGTGCCGCCCCGCCGGACCAGAATGAGCCGACGGCTCCGGAAGAGGCCTTAACACATCGGTAACGTTAGCGAACGGAAACCGTCGGTAAATCCCTAACGGATCCTGAAAGGACTCGCGAAAAATTCGTTAATCTGGTGATCATCGGTCATCGGAACGGCGGCCAACCAGCCGAACATCGAGGATCGATCATGAGCGCCCGTCTCGAAGACCTGAAGTTCATGCTGACGCTCAGCGCCGTGGTCCTGCTCGGCAGCGGCCTCGACGTCATCCTGCGCTGATCGCGCCAATCAACCCGGCGCGCGGCGCCGCGCCGCCGGACGTGAAGGCGCGTCCGAGCGCCGCGCGGGCGGCCGACGGCCGAGCCTCCGGAGCACCGCCCCGGCCGGTCGTGTACGGGACGGCGATCAGCCGCGCGGCAGCGTCCGCGGGACGGCGCATCCCCCCTATCTCGACAATCGGGATCTGTCCGGAGCGAAGGAAGCTCCGCAAGTCCGCGGCCCGCGCCCGCCGCTCCGTCCGCATCTTGAGCACGGCGATCACGAGGCCGGCCAGCCCGGCCGCCTCCAAGAACGCCGCGACCACGTAGCCCGCAGCCATCCGCTTCCACCAACTGTATCGAGGAGAGGCCGCCCTCGCGGCGGCCGCCACCGATCTGCGGGGTCATGGTTAGCGGGGCCTTAACGGCTGCGTAGAAGTCCGCAGATCGCGCCGGCGTCGACACTCGCCGCCCGCGACCGGGGCGCGGTGCGAGCCTTTCCCGTGCAGCGATAATCGGGCGCCGCGCAGGGTCCGCGCGTCGCGCCCGGGAGTCCCTTCGGGAAGCCGTGACGCTCCGCGGGGGCGCTACCACATGTCGAGGGCGACGCGGGCCTCGTCGGACATGCGGCTCTGGTCCCACGGCGGGTCGAAGACCATGGTCACCGCGCAGGACTGGACCCCCGGCACGGCGGACACCGCGTTCTCGACCCAGCCGGGCATCTCGCCCGCGACCGGGCAGCCGGGCGCCGTGAGGGTCATGTCGATCGCGACGACGCGATCGTCGCCGATATCGACCTTGTAGATCAGGCCGAGCTCGTAGATGTCGGCCGGAATCTCGGGATCGTAGACCGTCTTCAGCGCCGCGACGATGTCGTCGGTCAGGCGGTCCAGTTCCGCCTGCGGGATCGTCGAGTCGCCGGCGACGTCGGGGGCGTTCTTGCCGCCCGTGATGGTGGCGTCGGTGCTCATCGCTTCACTCTCCCCGGGCCCGCGCGGGCGGGACCAGCCTCATCCCAGTATCAGGTGAACAGCATTTCTGCTCTGCCGAGCGCCTCGGCAAGGGCATCGATCTCGGCGGTCGTGTTGTAAAGCCCGAACGAGGCGCGGCAGCTCGAGGTGACGCCGAAGCGGTTGAGCAGCGGCATCGCGCAGTGGGTCCCGGCCCGCACCGCCACGCCCTGCCGGTCGATCACCGTGGCGATGTCGTGGGCGTGCGCGCCCTTCATCTCGAAGGCGATCACGCCGCCCTTGCCCGGTGCGGTGCCGATGAGGCGCAGGGAATTCATCGCGCCGAGGCGCTCCTGCGCGTAGGCCGTGAGCTTCGCCTCGTGGGCGGCGATCGCGTCGCGCCCGAGATTCATCATGTACTCGAGCGCGGCGCCGAGACCGACCGCCTCGATGATGGCCGGGGTGCCGGCCTCGAACCGGTGGGGCGGATCGTTGTAGGTGATCGCGTCCTCGCTGACCGTCCGGATCATCTCGCCGCCGCCCTGGTAGGGCGGCAGGCGCTCCAGCCATTCCTTCTTGCCGTAGAGCACGCCGATCCCGGTCGGGCCGTAGACCTTGTGGCCGGTGAAGACGAAGAAGTCGCAATCGAGCGCCCGCACGTCGACGGGCTGGTGCACCGCGCTCTGGGCCCCGTCGAGCAGGACCGGCACGCCGTGGGCATGGGCGATGCGCACGATCTCGGCGGCGGGCGTCACCGTGCCGAGCACGTTCGACATGTGGGTGATCGCCACCATCTTGGTCCGCGGCGAGAACAGCTTCTCGTATTCCTCGACCAGGAAATTGCCCTGGTCGTCCACCGGGGCCCACTTGATCACGGCGCCCCGGCGCTCGCGCAGGAAGTGCCAGGGCACGATGTTGGAGTGGTGCTCCATGATCGAGAGGATGATCTCGTCCCCCTCCCCGATCAGGCCGGCCCAGCCCATCGACGAGGCCACGAGGTTGTAGGCCTCGGTGGCGTTGCGGGTGAAGATGATCTCGTCCGTCGAGGCGGCGTTGAGGAACTGGCGCGTGGTCTCGCGCGCGCCCTCGAAGCCCTCGGTGGCGGCGTTGGCCATGTAGTGCAGGCCGCGATGGACGTTGGCGTAGCCGGTCTCCATGCAGGAGACCATCGCGTCGATCACCTGCCGGGGCTTCTGCGCCGAGGCGGCGTTGTCGAGGTAGACGAGCGGCTTGCCGTAGACCTGCTGGCCCAGGATCGGGAAATCCTTCCGGATCGCCTCGACGTCGTAGGTGGGGGTGAGGACGGGTGCGTTCATGGTCGCGACCTTCCGAAGACTTCGCCGATCCCGGGAACAGCCCTCATCCTGAGGTGCCGGAGCGAAGCGGAGGCCTCGAAGGAGGCCTCCAGCTAGCGTTGCGATCCCCGGATCCCGCCTGTAGGGCCCGCTGCCGCGGTGGCCTCGGGATGGGATCAGGCATCGAGAAGGGCCGGTCCGCGGAGCGGACCGGCCGGGTCCGATCAGCCGCGCGCCTGGAGCCAGGCCTCGATCTCGCCGATGAGCGCCGCGCGGGCGCCCTCGTGCGTGACCGCCTCGACGGCCTCGCCCACGAAGGCCTGGACGAGCAGGCTCTCGGCGGTCGCGCGCGGCAGGCCGCGGGCCATCAGGTAGAACAGCAGGTCCTCGTCCGGCGCACCGCAGGTGGCCCCGTGGCCGCAGGCGACGTCGTCGGCGAAGATCTCCAGCTCCGGCTTGTTCATCATCTGCCCCTCGTCGGTGAGGAGGAGGCAGTCGGACTTCATCTTGCCGTCGGTCTGCTGGGCGGCCTGACGGACGATGATCTTGCCCTGGAACACGCCGGTGGCGTCGCCGTCGATGATCCACTTGAACTGCTCGCGGCCGACGCCGCCGACAGCGGCGTGATCGGCGAGCAGCGTCGAGTCGGCGAGCTGACCCTTGCGCAGCATGGCGGCGCCGTTGACCACGACGTTGGTGTCGTCGCCCGCGACGTGGACGAAGATCTGGTGGCGCGACAGGACCGCTCCGGTCACGAGGTTCACGGTCTCGACCTGACCCTCGGCCTCGACCTTGAGCGACAGGGTCGAGAGCGCGATGGCGGCGTCGCCCTGCTTGTTCAGGCGGGTGTGCCGGAAGGCGGCCTTGGGGCCGACCACCACGTCGAGGGCGTCGTTCGGCTGGCAGGTGAGCCCGTCCGGACCCTCGTGGCTCTCCAGGAGGCCGAACTCCGCGCCCTCGCCGATCTGGACGAGCACGCGGGTCGCCGTCGAGAACGGCGTGTTCCCGGCGCCCACGAAGCGCAGGTGCAGCGGCCGCGCCGGCTTCGCACCGGGCGCCACCGTGATCAGCGCGCCGTCCGCCAGGAAGGCGGTGTTGAGCTGGTAGACCGGGTTCTCCCGGGCCTGCGCCACCGGCGCGAGCTGCTTCAGGTCGACATGCGCCTTCGTCAGCGCCTCGGACATCGGGACGACCGTGACCCCCTCGGGGATCCGGTCGAGATCCGACAGCTCGCGGACGAGATGGCCGTTCACGAAGGTCAGGCGCGCGGCCTCGATGCCGGAGAAGCCCTTCGCCCCCGCGACGGCCGCCCGGGCGGCGTCGAGGCTCGGCGCCTCGGCCGGGGGCGCGGCCTCCGTGATGGCGGCGCGCAGGTCCGTGTACTTGAAGGCCTCGACCCGCCGGCTCGGCAGGCCGGTCGCCTCGAAGAAGCGGAAGGCCTCCTCGCGGGCGATCGCCTTCTCGCTGGCGAAGCTCTGGCGGGCCGACTCGAACAGCTTCGACAGGCCGGCCTCGGCGGGGGAGCGGAGGTTCGTGACGTCGGCCATGGCTCAGGCCGCCTCCCCGGTGCGGTACTCGGCGTAGCCGGAGGCCTCGAGCTCGAGGGCGAGCTCCTTGCCGCCGGTCTTCACGATCTGACCCTTCGACATGACGTGCACGGTGTCGGGCACGATGTGGTTGAGCAGGCGCTGGTAGTGGGTGATCACCAGGAACGAGCGGCCCTGGTCGCGGAGCGCGTTCACGCCCTCGGAGACGATCCGCAGGGCGTCGATGTCGAGGCCGGAATCGGTCTCATCGAGCACGCAGAACTTCGGCTGCAGCAGCGCCATCTGGAGGATCTCCATGCGCTTCTTCTCGCCGCCGGAGAAGCCGACGTTGAGGGCGCGCTTGAGCATCTCCTTGTTGATCTCGAGCTTGTCGGCCGCGCCGTTCACCGCGCGGATGAAGTCCGGGGTCGACAGCTCGGCCTCGCCGCGCGCCTTGCGCTGCGCGTTCAGGCAGGCCTTGAGGAAGGTCATGGTGCCGACGCCGGGGATCTCCAGCGGGTACTGGAACGCCAGGAAGATGCCGGCCGCGGCGCGCTCGTCGGCGGCCATCTCCAGAACGTTCTGCCCGTCGAGCAGGATCTCGCCGTCGAGAACCTCGTAATCCTCCTTGCCGGCGATGACGTAGGAGAGGGTCGACTTGCCCGAGCCGTTCGGGCCCATGATCGCCGCGACCTCGCCGTCGTTCACGGTCAGGTTGAGGCCGTTCAGGATGCGGTTGTCCTCGATCTGCACGACGAGGTTCTTGATTTCCAGCATGTCAGTCCAAGTCCTTCAAAACCATTCGTCCCGCATCGCCCGCAGGAACGCGGCGCTCCCGGCCGGGTAGCCGGAGAGGTCGCCGATCACCGCGTCGATGCCGCACCGGGGACAGAGGGCGGTGCCCTCATCGGCGATCCAGCCCGCGATCTCGTCCGGCGCGAAAACCTCGAGGTAGAAGAAGCACCCGCACAGGACGCTGCTCCGGACCTCGTCGGCGTGCCGCGCGCTGTGCCGATGGGCCGCGCGCAGCACGTCGTCGTCGTATCCGCCCAGGTGGTCAGCCCACCGAGCCTTCCAGGCTGATCGAGATCAGCTTCTGGGCTTCGACGGCGAACTCCATCGGCAGCTGCTGCAGCACGTCCCGCACGAAGCCGTTGACGATGAGCGCGGTCGCCTCCTCCTCGGAGAGGCCGCGCTGCTGGCAGTAGAACTTCTGCTCCTCGGAAATCTTCGAGGTCGTCGCCTCGTGCTCGAAGACGGCCGAGGCGTTCTTCGACTCGATGTAGGGCACGGTGTGCGCGCCGCACTGGTCGCCGATCAGCAGGGAGTCGCAGTTCGTGAAGTTGCGCGCGCCTTTGGCCTTCCGGTGCGCCGAGACGAGGCCCCGGTAGGTGTTCTGCGACCGGCCGGCCGAGATGCCCTTCGAGATGATCCGGCTCGTCGTGTTCTTGCCGAGATGGATCATCTTGGTGCCGGAATCGACCTGCTGCATGCCGTTCGACACCGCGATCGAGTAGAACTCGCCGCGGGAATCGTCGCCGCGCAGGATGCAGGACGGGTACTTCCAGGTGATCGCCGAGCCGGTCTCGACCTGCGTCCACGAGATCTTCGAGCGGGCGCCGCGGCAGTCGCCGCGCTTCGTCACGAAGTTGTAGATGCCACCCTTGCCCTCGTTGTCGCCCGGGTACCAGTTCTGAACGGTCGAGTACTTGATCTCGGCATCGTCCAGGGCGACGAGTTCGACCACCGCGGCGTGGAGCTGGTTGTCGTCGCGCTTCGGGGCGGTGCAGCCCTCGAGATACGAGACGTAGGAGCCCTTGTCGGCGATGATCAGCGTGCGCTCGAACTGGCCGGTGTCGCGCTCGTTGATGCGGAAGTAGGTCGACAGCTCCATCGGGCAGCGGACGCCCGGCGGGATGTAGACGAACGACCCGTCGGAGAAGACGGCGGAGTTCAGCGTCGCGAAGAAGTTGTCGGTCACCGGCACGACCGAGCCGAGGTACTTCTGCACCAGCTCGGGATATTCCTGCACGGCCTCGGAGATCGGCATGAAGATCACGCCGGCCTTCGACAGCTCCTTCTTGAAGGTGGTGGCCACCGAGACCGAGTCGAACACGGCGTCGACCGCGACGCGGCGCTCCGGCGCGATGCCTTCCAGCACCTCGACCTCGCGCAGCGGGATGCCGAGCTTCTCGTAGGTCTTCAGGATCTCGGGATCGATCTCATCGAGCGATTCCGGGCCCTGCCGCTTCGGGGCGGCGTAGTAGTAGATGTCGTTATAGTCGACCTTGTCGTAGGAGACGCGGGCCCACTCCGGCTCCTTCATGGTCAGCCAGCGCCGGTAGGCGTCGAGGCGCCACTCCAGCAGCCACGCGGGCTCGTTCTTCTTGGCCGAGATGAAGCGGACGACGTCCTCGGAGATGCCCTTCTCGGACTTCTCCATCTCGATCGTGGTCTCGAACCCGTACTTGTACTGGTCGAGGTCGATCGAGCGGACCCGATCAATGGTTTCCTGCACAGCAGGCATCAGCGTCTCCTAGGCATCTCCGGCGTCAAGGACCGGGAAGCGTCTGTCGGAAAGCGGGGGGGCGGCGCTCAGGCCGCCTGGCCTCGCCGTCTATATAGGGTCTCCAAGACCCGTTCGAAGGCGTCGAGGAAGCATGCCACCTCCTCGTCCACCGTGTTCCAGCCGAGGCTGACGCGCAGCGCCCCCCCGGCGAGGTCGGAACCGACGCCCATCGCGGCGAGCGTCGCCGAGCGCGCGACCTTGCCCGACGAGCAGGCCGAGCCCGACGACACCGCCACGCCGGCGAGGTCGAGGGCGATCAGGGCCGAGGGCGCGTCGAGCCCCGGGACCGAGAAACTCAGGGTGTTGGGCAGGCGCGGCGCCCCGGCGGCGAACACCACCGCGTCCGGCGCCATGGTGCGCACGCCGGCCTCGACCCGGTCCCGGAGCGCGGAGAGGCGCGCGGCCTCCGCGTCGAGCGCCGCGCGGGCGATCCGGGCAGCCTCACCCATGCCGACGATGGCCGGCAGGCACTCGGTGCCGCAGCGCAGCCGCCGCTCCTGGCCGCCCCCGCGCAGGAAGGCGCTCTCCAGGCTGACGCCCTCGGCCAGGACCAGCGCGCCGACCCCCTTGGGCGCCGCGAACTTGTGGCCCGAGAGGGTCAGCGCGTCGAGGCCGAGCGCCGCCATGTCGAGGGGGATCTTGCCGACGGCCTGCACGGCGTCGCTGTGAACCAGGGTCCGGCCGTGCGCCCGCGCCAGGCCGACGATCTCGGCCAGCGGCTGCACCGCGCCGGTCTCGTTGTTGGCGGCGTGGACCGAGAGGAGCAGGGTCTCGTCGGCGAGAGCACCCAGGCGCGCCTCCAGGGCGGCGAGATCGACCACGCCCTCGGCGGTGACCGGGACTTCCTCGACGGCCGCGTCCGGGAACCGGTGACCGGCCGCGACGCAGGGATGCTCCGTGGCGGAGTGGAGCAGCCGCCTCGGGGCCGCCGCGCCGCCGCGACGGAGGGCGCCCGACAGGACCGCGTTTGCCGCCTCGGTTCCGCCGCTGGTGAAGACGACCTGCTCGGGCTGGGCGTTCACGAGCGCCGCCACCTGGGTGCGGGCCGCTTCGAGGGCGGCCCGGGCCGCCCGCCCCTCCGCGTGGATCGAGGACGGGTTCCCGGGGAGCGTGAGCGCGCGCGCGACCGCCTCCGCGACGTCCGGGCGGACCGGCGCGGTGGCGTTGTAGTCGAGATAGGCGCGTGCCCGGCTCATCCGCGTTCCGTTAAGCCCTCTGCTGCGGCGCGTCACAATTCCTTGCCCGCGCGCCGGCTCGCCGTGCTAAGGCGCGCCGAGACAATGAGATCCCGCCGACCCGGCACGGTCGGCGTGGCAGCCAACGCGGTGCATCGGACGGGTTGTTTAGAACAGTTCTAATCGCCTAGAACTGTTCTAAGACTGCTTTTATGGTGCGCGCGCGACGAGTCAAGGCTGCTGCGCCGCCGGGCCGATAGCCCGGCGGGCGATCTCCGGAGCGAGAGACGAGCGATGCCCGAAGTGATCTTCACCGGCCCGGCCGGCCGCCTGGAAGGCCGTTACCAAGCCCCCAAGAAGCGCGGCGCGCCGATCGCCATCATCCTGCACCCGCACCCCCAGTTCGGGGGCACGATGAACAATCAGATCGTGTACAACCTGTTTTACACATTCGCCAATCGCGGTTTCGCGGCCCTGCGCTTCAATTTCCGCGGAGTCGGACGCAGCCAGGGCTCGTTCGACCACGGCTCGGGCGAGCTGTCGGACGCTGCGGCCGCCCTCGACTGGGTTCAGTCGGTCAACCCGGAGGCGAAGTCCTGCTGGATCGCCGGCGTGTCCTTCGGCTCTTGGATCGGGATGCAGCTCCTGATGCGCCGCCCCGAGATCGAGGGATTCATCTCCATCGCCGCCATGGCGAACCGCTACGACTTCACCTTCCTGGCTCCCTGCCCCTCCTCCGGCCTGTTCGTGCACGGCTCCGAGGACCGGGTCGCGCCCGCCCGCGAGGTCATGCCGGTGATCGAGAAGGTGAAGACCCAGAAGGGCGTCATCATCGAGCACCAGATGGTCGAGGGCGCCAACCATTTCTTCGACGGCAAGGTCGAGGAACTGACACAGACGGTCGACACCTACCTAGACAAGCGCCTCGGCAAGCGCGAGGAGGCGGCCTGACGGATCCGATCCCGCGCCTTGACGGGGGGAGCCCCGGAGGAATAGGGCGCGGGTTTCGGAATTGAGACGCACCTTCGCAGGTCTGATGTCAGATAGCCCGTCCGACCACCCCGTCGTTCTCCTCGTGGAAGATGACGGCCTCCTTCTGATGGAGGCCTCGGACACCCTCGCGGATGCGGGCTTCACCGTCGTCGAGGCGACGCATGCCGACAAGGCGCTGAAGGTTCTGGAGAACCGCGACGACGTCGGGGTCCTGATGACCGACGTCGACATGCCGCAGGGGTCGATGGACGGCTTCGCCCTGGCGCGCCTCGTCGCGCATCGCTGGCCGTCGATTCCCGTGCTGGTGGTGTCGGGCATGGGCACGCCCGGTCCCAACGACATGCCGGAGGGCGCCCGGTTCATCCCGAAGCCCTACGAGCCGACCACCCTGGTCCGGACCCTGCAGGCCTTCATCCGCCGCGCGGCTTGACGCACGGATCCGCTCGGGCTGACACCCGGTCCGGGCCCTGAACACCCGACCGAGAGCCATGACGGACCAGAACCGACCGCACCGCTTCGCGACCCGGGCCATCCACGCCGGCGCGGCGCCCGATCCCGCCACGGGCGCCCGGGTCCAGCCGATCTACTTCACCAACGGCTTCGTCTTCGACTCGACCGAGCAGGCCGCCGACATCTTCGCGGGCCGCCGGACCGGCTTCTCGTATTCGCGCGGATCCAATCCGACCGTCGCCGCGCTGGAGCGCCGGATCGCCGACCTCGAGGGCGCGAAGGCGGGCGTGGCGGTGTCCTCCGGACAGTCGGCCATGCAGCTCATTCTGATGACGCTGTTGAAGAGCGGCGACGCCTACGTCGCGTCTCCGCGCCTGTTCGGCGGGTCGCTCGGCCTGATGCGCCGGCTCGACGGCCGCTACGACCTGAAGCCGCGCTTCGCGCGCGGTATGGCCCCGGAGGATTTCGAGGCGGCGATCACCCCGGACTGCCGGGCCATCTTCTGCGAATCGATCGTGAACCCCTGCGCGTCGGTGGTGGACCTCGACGGCATCGCCGCGGTGGCCCGCCGCCACAACCTGCCGCTCGTCGTCGACAACACCCTCGCCTCGCCGGCCCTGATCCGGCCGATCGAGCACGGCGCCGACATCGTCTGGCACTCCACCTCGAAGTTCCTGAGCGGCTCCGGCCAGACCATCGGCGGCGTGATCTGCGACGCCGGCGGCTTCGACTGGGCGAAGGCCGGCGGCTACAACCTGATCACCGAGCCCTGGCCGGACTATGACGGGCTGGTGCTCACCGAGGCCTTCCCGGCGACCCCCTTCGCGGCGGCGTGCCGGTTCTTCGGCCTGCGGGACCTCGGGCCCGGCCTGTCGCCGATGAACGCGTTCCTGACGCTGATGGGGATCGAGACTCTGCCGCTGCGCATGGAGCGGCATTGTGCCAACGCGCGAGCGGTGGCGGCCTTCCTGAATGATCACCCGGCCGTGGCCTGGGTGAGCTACCCGATGTTGCCGGGCCAGACCGGCGAGGACCTCGCCCGCCGCTACACCCCGGACGGGCCGGGCTCGATCTTCACCTTCGCGCTGAAGGGCGGCGAGCCGGCGGCGCTGCGGTTCATCGCCGGCCTGGAGCTGATCTCTCACTTGGTGAACATCGGCGAGATCAAGTCGCTGGCGATCCACCCGTCCTCGACCACGCACCGGCAGCTGCCGGAGCACGAGAAGGCCGCCGCGCAGGTCGGGCCCGAGACCGTGCGGTTGTCGATCGGGCTGGAGAACGAGGCCGACCTCATCGCCGATCTCCAGCAGGCGCTGGATCGCCTCCTCTAGTCCGTCATCGCGAGCGCGGCGAAGCGACTCAGAGCCGCGCGATCTCGACGATCGTGAGGCCGCTGGATTGCTTCGCGCTGCCCGCGAGGACGGCCACGGCGGGCAGGGATTGGCCGCAACCGGGACGGCCTCAGCGCCGCCGCTCCAAGATCGACACGTAGTTGGCGACCGCCGCGCCGCCCATGTTGAAGATCCCGGCGAGCTCCGCCCCGGGCACCTGCATCTCACCGGCCTCGCCCATGAGCTGGAGGCAGGCCATGACGTGCATCGACACGCCGGTCGCCCCCACAGGATGACCCTTGGCCTTCAACCCGCCGGACGGGTTGATCGGCAGCCGGCCGCCCTTCTCGGCGAGTCCCTCGCGCACCACGCGAAAACCCTCGCCCGGGGCGGCGAGGCCCATCGCCTCGTACTCGATCAGCTCGGCGATGGTGAAGCAGTCGTGGGTCTCCACGAAGGAGAGGTCCTCATTGGCGATCCCGGCCTGGGCCCGCGCCCTCTCCCAGGCCATTCGCGCGCCCTTGAACTCCACCGGGTCGCGGCGGGACAGGGGCAGGATGTCATTGACGTGCGCCCGGGCGCGGAAGCCGATCGCCCGCTCCAGGCCCTCGGCGGTCTCGGCATCGGCCACCACAAGCGCCGCCGCCCCGTCCGAGATCAGCGAGCAGTCCGTGCGCCGCAGGGGGGCGGCCACGTAGGGGTTCTTCTCCGAGACCCGGTTGCAGAAGTCGAAGCCGAGGTCCTTGCGCAACTGCGCGTAGGGGTTGCCGACGCCGTTGCTGTGGTTCTTGGCGGCGATGCGGGCCAGCTCCTCGCTGCGGTCGCCGTAGCGCTGGAAGTAGCCCGCCGCGATCCGCCCGAACACGCCCGCGAAGCCGCCCTCGATGTCGGCCTCCTCCTTCCGGTAGGAGGCGCCCAGCAGGATGTCGCCGGTCTCAGCGACGGTCTTGGCGGTCATCTTCTCGGCGCCGATCACCAGGGCCACGCGGCCGCGGCCGCTGTCGACGAAGTCGAGGGCCGCGTAGAGCGCCGCCGACCCGGTGGCGCAGGCGTTCTCCAGGTGGGTCGCCGGCGCGTGGGCGAGGCCCGGCCGGTTCACCGCCACCAGCGAGCCCTCGAAGCCCTGCTTCGAGAAGCCGGTGTTCATCGAGCCCACGTAGATGCCGTCGACCTGCGACTCCTCGACGCCGGCATGGGCCAGCGCCTCGCCCGAGACCCGGGCGATCAGCCCCTCGACATCGGGCTCCTCGAGCTTGCCGAAGGGGGTGTGGGCCCAGCCCACGATGCAGGCGCGCGTCATCCGGTGACCTCCCGTGTCCGGCCCGGACGATGGGCCTGCGGCGGCCGGCGATCAAGACATGCGCGGATTGTTCGACGCGCCGGACACGCCGGACGAAACCCGCCCGGGCCCGGCTCAGCGCAGGTGAAAGGCCACCCACGCGACGCCGACGAGCACTAGCGCGGTCAGCAGCCCCCGGGCGAGCGCGCGTCGGCGGTGTCTCACGGGGCGAACAGCTCCGGGTGGCGTGCGCGGAGCGCCAGGATCAGGGCCAGCGTCTTCAGGTCGGTGATCTTGGCGCGGTCGGCGCGGGCGGCGAGCTCGGCCAGCGGCATCTCGACCACCCGGATGTTCTCGTGCTCGCCCTCGGCCCCGCCGCCCGCCTCCGCGCGATCCGCCCGGCCGTAGGGCGCGAGGTAGAGGTGGATCTTCTCGGTGGTCAGGCTGGCGCAGGAATAGGTGGCGCCGACGAACTCGAGCGCCCACAGGCGCAGGCCCACCTCCTCCAGCGCCTCCCGGCGGGCGTTCTCCTCCGGGCTGCCGGCGTCGATCAGGCCCGCCGGTGCCTCCAGCTGGACCTGCTCGCCGGCCGCGAACAGCGGCGGCACCCGCAGCTCGCGCACGAGCGTCGCGACCTTCCGCTCCGGGTCGTAGGGCAGGATCCCGACCGAGTTGCCGTGGTCCTCGATCTCGCGCTCGACGACGGCGCCGTCGGCGAGGCGCACCCGCGCGATCCCGAAGCGGCTCCAGCCCTCGTGGACGAAGCGGATAGTGAGGATCTCGGCTTTCATGGGCACTCCCACTCCTCATCGCCCTACACGGAACCGTGTCCCCGGGTTCCGGGAACGCCGACGACCGCGGCCACGTTTGGTCGGACACGCGCATGGTCACGCTTCCGCGGGGCGCGCCGGTCAGGATCGATGCGGGCAGGATCGACGCAGGCAGGACCGATCGGCGGGATCCGGAAGCGTTCGCGGCGGGACGGCGCCGCGATCTGGGTCGTCCTCGCGCTCACCTACATGGTCTTCGCCGGCTCGGTCAGCCTGAACGAGGGGATGGCCGCCGTCGGATGCGCCAGTCTCGGCACGCTCTGGTGGTGGGGCGTCGGACGGCCCGGCGGGCTGCGCTTCCGCTTCGACCGGGCGTCGCTCTACCCGCTCGGCCCGGCCGTCCGCGACATGCCGCGCCAGACCGCCCGCGTCGGGCTGCACCTCCTGCGCGCGATCCTCGGTCGCGCCGGCGGCGGCGCGACCCGCGAGCGGAGCGCCGCCGAGATCGCCTGGGCCACGCCGGAGGGCGACGCCGCGCCGGCGGCGCGGGCGGTCGGGTTGCTGGCCGCGTCGCTCGCCCCCGACAGCTACGTGCTCACCCTCGACCGCGCGCACGGAACGGTGGTGACGCACGGCCTTGAGGAGGCTCGATGAGCGTCTGGACGGTCGCCATCCTGGCGCTGCTGCCGCCGCTCGCCGTGGCCGCGGTCCTCGCGTGGCGGGGTCGGCCCGGCCAGCGTTTCGCCGCCTACCAGCTCGCCGGCAGCGTCACGGTCCTGATCCTGACGCTCATGGCTTTCGCCACCGACCAGGCGTCGATCACCGATCTCGCCCTCACCCTGGTCCTGCTCAACCTGCCCGGCACGATGCTGCTCGCGGTCTTCCTGGAGCGCTGGATATGAGCGTCGCGATCGGCTCGGTCCTGGTCCTTGCCGTGGCGTCCGCTTGGCTCGCGGCCCTCGCCCTCTGGCGCCTGCCCCGGGCGCTCGACCGGATTCACGCGCTCGCGTTCCTGAACGTCGCGGCCGCGATCCTCGTGACGGTGGCGGCCTTCCTGGCCGACGGCGTCTCCGGGCGCTCGCTCAAGATTCTGGTGATGATGGTGGTGTTCCTCGCCTGGGCGGCGGTGCTGTCGCACGTGTCCGGCCGGGCCGTGCTGATGCGCGAGAGCCGCTCGGCATGACGGTGATCCTGCCGCTGCTCTTCCTCTTCACAGCGATCTCCGGCACCGCCGTGGTCCTCGTGCGCGATCCTGCGCGGCAGGTCTTCGCCATCGCGGTCAACGGGCTCGTCCTGGCGATCCTGTTCGACGCCCTCCAGGCCCCCGACGTCGCGCTCTCGGAGCTGGCGGTCGGTTCGGCGGCGGTGCCGCTCCTCTTCCTCGTGGCCCTGATGGCCGTGCGGACGCAGCCGCCCGAGGAGGAATCGTGAGCCCGCGCGCCCGCGTCGCGCTCCTGGCCGTCGCGGGCCTCGTCCTCCTCCCGGGCGCGGCCGCGGTCATCGCCGGCCTGCCGCCCTTCGGATCGACGATCGCCCAGTACGGCGCGCGCATCAACGCGATCGTTCCGGAGGCCCGGCACGTCGCCAACATGGTCAGCGCGATCAACTTCGACCTGCGCGGCCTCGACACCCTCGGCGAGGAGTTCATGCTACTCGCCGCCATCACCGGGACGGTGGTGCTGCTGCGCGGGCGGCGCGGCGAGGGCACGACCGGGCGCGCCATGCGCCGGCCCGGCCGGGCCGTGATCCCGCGCTCCGAGGCCGTCGTGCTCGCGTGCCGCGTCGCCAGCCCGCTCACCGCGCTGTTCGGCCTCTACGTCGTGCTGCACGCGACCGTCACGCCGGGCGGCGGCTTCCAGGGCGGCGTCATCCTCGCCTCGGGCACCCTCCTCATCTACCTCGGCGAGGGCTATGCCGGCTGGCGCGACGCCATCCGCAGTCACTGGCTCGATGCCCTGGAGGGTGGCGGCGCGCTGCTCTTCGCCCTGTGCGGGCTCGTGCCGATGCTCACCGGCGCCGCTTTCATGCAGAACATCCTGCCGCTCGGCACCTTCCGCGACCTGTTCTCGGGCGGCCTGATGCTCGTCGAGAACCTCGGCGTCGCCCTGGCGGTGACGGGCGGCTTCACGCAGCTCTTCCTGGAATTCATGGAGGAGACCCGCGCGGCCGACGCGCCCGAGGAGCCGGGGGAGGAATCCGCGTGAGTGCGGTCACCAGTGTCCTGCCCTACGCGGTCGCCGCGTGGCTGTTCGGAATCGGCCTCTACGGCATCGCCACGAGCCGCAACTTCATCCACCTCGTGGGCTGCCTCGGCGTGTGCCAGTCGGCGACCTACGTGCTCCTGCTCGGCCTCGGCTATCGCTGGGGCAGCATCGCGCCGATCTTCTACGACCACCCGCCGGGGACGCCCGCCGTGGACCCGGTCATGCAGGCGCTGGTGCTCACCGACATCGTGGTCGGCGCGACGCTCACCGCCCTCCTCCTCGTCCTGACCATCCAGGCCTACAAGCGCGGCGGAAGCCTGGACCCGGAGAAGCTCCGGCCGATGCGCGCGGGCGGCCGGTCCGGGCGCGATGCCGGAACCAGCCGCGCGCGCGACGCGGAGCGGGGCGGCCCGTGACCGTCCTCCCGGCCGCCCTCCTGCCCCTGCCCGTCGCGATCCCGCTCGTGGTCTGCGCCGCGATGCTGGCGACCGCGCACGTCCTGCCCGGCCGCCTCCCCGACATCCTGGCGACGCTGGCGGCGCTCACCGTCGCGGTGCTGTGCGGCATCATCGCCAGCCACGCCGCCGGCGGGCCGCTGGTCTACTGGTTCGGCGGCTGGGAGCCCCGCGACGGCGTCCACCTCGGCATCGGCTTCTCGGTGGACGAGGCCAGCGGCTGGGTCGCGGCCTTCATCGGGCTGCTCTACGCCCTGACCTTCGTGTTCGCCTGGGGCTTCTTCGACCGCACCCACGGCCACTTCCACATCCTGATGCTGCTGTTCCTGGCCGCCATGGTCGGGTTCTGCTTCACCCGCGACATGTTCAACCTGTTCGTGTGGTTCGAGGTGATGAGCGTCGCGGCCTTCGCGCTCACGGCCTACCATCTGGCGGAGTCGTCGCTGGCGGGCGCCATCAACTTCACGGTGGTGAACAGCCTCGCGGGCTTCCTGATGCTCGGCGGCATCGGCCTGATCTACGCCCAGACCGGCACGCTCGACTTCGAGGGCATCGCGGCCGCGGTGGCGCGGGGCGGCCGGGATCCGGTGGTGGCCGGGGCGTTCTGCCTCGTCGCGGCCGCCCTGATGATCAAGGGCGCGATCGTGCCGTTCCAGTTCTGGCTCGCCGACGCGCACGCGGTCGCGCCGAGCCCGGTCTCGGTGATCTTCTCCGGATCGATGGTCTCGCTCGGCCTGTTCGGGCTCGCGAAGGTGAGCGCCGTCGTGTTCGGCGGCTCCGATCAGGTCCAGCACGCCCTGCCGGGGCTCCTCATCGGCCTAGGCAGCTTCACCGCCCTCCTGGGCGGCTGGATGGCGCTGCTGCAGCGGCACCTCAAGCGGCTACTCGCCTTCTCGACCATCTCGCACGCCGGCATCATGCTCACCGGCCTCGGCGCCCTCTCGGTCGACGGGACCGGCGGGATGCTCGTCTACGTGGTCGGCCACGGGCTGGTGAAGGGCGCCCTGTTCATGATCGCTGGCATCCTGCTCGCCACCCAGGCCAGCATTGACGAGATCGCCCTGCGCGGCCTCGGACGGGGGATCTGGCCCGCCGGCGTCGCCATGGCTCTGGCCGGGCTGCTGCTCTGCGGCCTGCCCCTCGGTGTGCTCGACCAGGGCACCCGCCTCGTCCAGGGCGCGCTCTGGCAGCAGGGGCACGGGGTGGCGCTGGCGGCCGGTGCCATCGGCGCGGCGCTGACCGGGGCCGCGGTGCTGCGGGCCGCGGGCCGGATCTTCCTCGGGCTCGGGCCCGATCCCGGCGACGAGGCCGGCGCCCCGAGCGCGGACGAGCGCGAGAAGGCCAACCGGCCGCTCTGGCTGATGCTGGCGCCGTGCTGCCTTCTCCTCGCGCTCGATATCGGTCTGCCGGCGGCTCTCATCGAGCACGCCCTGCCGCGGGCGGCGTCGGCCTTCATGCACCGGCCAACCGTGCACGCGCTAGCGGAGGGGCCCGGCTGGCTCCCCTGGGCCTCGGTCGCCGCCGCCCTGGCCGGCGCGGGCTACGGGCTGTTCCGCAAACACCTGCCCGCGTTCGTGGTCCGGCCGGTCAGCGCGACGCAATCGGCGCCGACCCGCGTGCTGGAAATGCTCCATAGCGGCTTGATCGGCGATTACGCCGCCTGGCTCGCCGTGGGCGTGGCGGCGATCGCGGCCGTGCTGGCCATCGCCTGAGCGCGCCGGTCGCCGCGCGCCTCAGCCGAGGGGCTCACGCGGGCTCGAGCCGGCACAGGCCATCGGCCAGCGGCTCGCTCGTGTATGCTTTCGGGAAACGCCTGGGGGAAATGGTGCCGCAAGAGGGATTCGAACCCCCGACCCCCTCATTACGAATGAGGTGCTCTACCAGCTGAGCTATTGCGGCCCTGGCCCCGACGGGACCGTCGGCGGCGCGCGGTGACCGGCGCCGGACGTGGCAGGCTCATAGCGGCCTGGCCTGCGTTAGGCAAGGCCACAGCAGGCGCTCGCGAGCGTCAGGCGGCTTGGTCCGACGCCAATTCATCCTGCAGGAACGCTGCCACCTCCGCCCGGTCCACGCCGGGGGCGATGAAGCTCTGGCCGATCCCCCGCGCGAGGATGAAGGTCAGCGCGCCGTCGCGGACCTTCTTGTCCTGGGTCATCGCGTCGAGGAGCGCCTCGGCGTCGCCGCACCCGCCCGGAACGGCCTGCAGACGGGTCGGCAGGCCGGCGAGCGCGAGATGGTTGGCGACCCGGCCCGCATCCTGGCCGGCGCAGAGCCCGAGGCGTGCCGAGAAGCGGAAGGCGAGCGCCATCCCGATCGCGACGCCCTCGCCGTGGACCAGGCGGGCGGAATCGTAGCCGGTCAGGCGCTCCAGGGCGTGGCCGAAGGTGTGGCCGAGATTGAGCAGCGCCCGCTCGCCGTCCTCCCGCTCATCGCGGGTGACCACCGCGGCCTTGGCCCGGCAGCAGGCGGCGACCGCCTGCTCGCGCTCCGGGCCGCCGGCGAAGATCCCGCGCCAGTTCGCCTCGCACCAGTCGAAGAAGCCCGGATCGGCGATCAGCCCGTACTTGGCGACCTCGGCGTAGCCGGCGCGCATCTCGCGCTCGGACAGGGTGTCGAGGGCGGCCGTGTCGGCCAGGACGAGGCGCGGCTGGTGGAAGGCGCCGATCAGGTTCTTGCCCAGCGGCGCGTTGATGCCGGTCTTGCCGCCGACCGAAGAATCGACCTGCGCGAGCAGGCTCGTCGGCACCTGCACGAAGCGCACGCCGCGCCGCAGGGTGGCGGCCGCGAAGCCCGCGAGGTCGCCGACCACGCCGCCGCCCAGTGCCACGACGAGGTCGCCGCGCTCGACCTTGAGGGCGAGCAGACCGTCGCAGACCTCCGCGTAGCCCGCGTAGGATTTGGAGGCCTCGCCCGGCGCCACCGTCACCACGCCCGCCTGGAGGCCGGCGCGCTCCAGGCTGGTTCGCAGCCGCGCGGCGTAGAGCGCGCCGACCGTCGCGTCCGTCACGATCGCTGCCCGGCGGGCCCCGAGCGCGGCGACCGCGGTGCCGGCGGTGTCGATCAGCCCGCGTCCGATCTGGATGTCGTAGGCGCGGTCGGCGTCGAGGGGCACGTGGACGGTCAGGAGGTCCGGACGGGGCTCGGTCATGGATCGGTTCGCTCGGGTCTCACTGGGCGGCCACGGGGATGGATCCTTCGCCGCTGAGATGGGCATCCAGCGCCTCCAGCACGTCCTGGACGACCCGGTCGTGCGAGACCTCCCGCGAGATGACCATCACGTCGGCTGCGGCGTAGACCGGGTGGCGCACGGCCATCAGGTCTCGCATCGTCGCCTCGGGATCCTCGGTCTGCAGCAGCGGGCGGTTGCCGCGCTTGCGCACGCGCCGCATCAGCACGTCCAGATCGGCCTTCAGCCAGACGGAGACCGCCGATTCCGCGATGCGCGCGCGGGTCGCCTCGCGCAGGTAGGCGCCGCCGCCCGTCGCCAGGACCAGCGGACCGGCCCGCAGCAGGCGCGAGATCACCCGCTCCTCGCCGTCGCGGAAGCTCGGCTCGCCGTAGATCGCGAAGATGTCGGGGATCGTCAGGCCGGCCGCGGCCTCGATCTCGATGTCGGCATCCTTGAAGATCAGGCCGAGGCGGCTCGCTAGACGGCGGCCGACGGTGCTCTTGCCCGCTCCCATGAGGCCCACGAGCACGATCGAGCGCAGGCCGAGCGCGCGGCGCAGACGCGCCTCGATCGGTTCCCCCGCCTCCTCCCCGCTCATGGCCTCCTGCATCGACTCCTGCATCGCATCCGTGCGGCGTCCCCGCCTCTCCACCGGCCCCCGCGCGCCTGTCGCCCGGGCAGCCTCACATCCTGCGGCAGGCTCTTAGCGCGATTCAAGCGGCCTGCGAAACGCATCCCTGTGTCGTCGTGGGCCTTGTCAGCGCCTCGTTCACGTGGTCGAACCCGGGCATCGGCGGCGGCTCGGAGAAGGCCTTCGCCCGCCCCCTCCCCGCCGCCAGCGCCCGTCTGCCCGAGGTTCGACCGACGTGCCGACCCTGTTCCGTTTCTTTGCCACCCTCGCGATCCTGGCGGGTCTGGTCTACGCGGCCATGTTCGCGCTCGCGCATTTCGTCCAGCCGACGCCGCGGGAGATGAGCGTGACCATCCCCGCCTCGAAGCTGCAGCCGGGCAACCGTTGAGCGGGCCGGAGGGCAGCGGCGACGCCGCCCGGGCGCCCCGCCCCGAGGTCGCCGAGTACCTCGACATGCTGGCCGCCGAGCGCGGTGCCGGACTGAACACCCTGAGCGCCTACCGCCGGGACCTGGACGATTACCTCGACTATCTCGCGCGCTCGGGCACGGCGCTCGGCGACGTGGAGGCCGGCACGCTGCGGGCCTTCCTGATCGACCTCGAGACCCGGGGCCTGAAGGCGTCCTCGGCGGCGCGGCGCCTGTCCTGCGTGCGCGGTTTCCACAAGTTCCTCTATGCCGAGGGCGGCGCCGAGAGCGATCCGAGCGTCGCGGTGTCCGGTCCGCGCCGCGGGCGCGCGCTCCCCAAGGTGCTGTCCATCGCGGAGGTCGACCGGCTGCTCGCCACGGCGCAGGCGGCCGCCGCCGCCGATCAGGCCCCCGGCCCGGCCCGGCGGGCACGCCGGATGGCGTGCCTGCTCGAGTTGCTCTACGCCACGGGCCTGCGCGTCTCGGAACTGGTCGCCCTGCCCCGCGCGGCGGGCGCGACGCGCGAGCGCTACCTCATCGTCAAGGGCAAGGGCGGCCGCGAGCGCCTCGTGCCCCTGACCGATGCGGCCCGCACCGCGATGGCGGCGCATCTTCCGGCCGTGCCGGAGGACAACCCGTGGCTGTTTCCCGCCGACAGCGACAGCGGCTATCTCACCCGGCAGGCCTTCGCCCGCGATCTCAAGGTGCTGGCCTCGGCAGCGGGGCTCCACCCGGATCGGGTGAGCCCCCACGTGCTCCGCCACGCCTTCGCGAGTCACCTCCTGCAGAACGGCGCCGACCTGCGCATCGTCCAGGAGCTGCTCGGCCACGCCGACATCTCGACGACGCAGATCTACACGCACGTCCTCGACGAGCGCCTGAAGGCGATGGTCCGCGATCTGCATCCGTTGATGGATGGCTGAGCGCTGCCGGGCGGATGGTGTGGCAACTCTCGGTCGGTCGCCCCAATTGTATACGTTTAGCGAACTGCCTAGAAGTAGCCCCTCGCCATACCGGTACGCGAGCCAGCCTTTACCAGAGAGAGTTTTCCTATGTCAGGCCCCACGGCCTCGCAGATCGGCATCGAGCCGGATCGAGCGGGGCACACGCGTGCCGACCAGCTTTCGCAGCGGGAGCGGCAGCGCCTCGACAATCAGCTGTGCTTCGCGGTCTACGCCGCCGCGCACGCGTTCGGCCGCGCCTACCGCAACCTCCTGGGGCGCCACGAACTCACCTATCCGCAATACCTCGTCCTGCTGGTCTTGTGGGAGCAGGACGGATTGTCGGTCAAGGAGATCGGGAACCGCCTGTTCCTAGACTCGGGGACGCTGACGCCGCTCCTGAAGCGCCTGGAAGCCTCCGGGCGGGTGCGCCGCGCCCGCGACCGGGTCGACGAGCGTCAGGTCAGCATCTTCCTCACCGCCGCCGGCGAGGCCCTGCGCGAGGAACTCGCCTGCCTGCCCGACGAGGCGGGGGGCATGACCGGTCTCGATATCCAGGGCCGCAAGGACCTGCTTCACGATCTCGTCACGCTCAGGCTGAGCCTGCAGGCCGGCCTCACGACCGACTAGGGCGCGGCCGGAGCGCCGGGAGCGGCCGGGCGGCCGCTCCCGGTTCGTGCCGATCTTCGCGTCTCAGGACTGCGTCTTGAGGTAGGCGATGACGTCGTTGATCTTCTTGTCGTCGGGGTAGCCCTGGAAGATCATCTTGGTGCCGGGCACCTTCGCCTTCGGGTTCTTCAGCCACTCGTGCAGGTTGGCCTCGTCCCAGGTGATGCCGGAGTTCTTCAGGGCGGCGGAGTAGTTGTAGCCCTCGTAGGTGCCCGCCTTGCGGCCGACGACGCCCTTCAGGTCAGGACCCACGCCGTTCTTCTGGAAGTTGTGGCACGCCTTGCAGGGGGCGAACGCCTTCTCGCCGGCCGCGGCGTCGCCGGCGTCCTGGGCCTGCGCGGCGAACGGCATCACGACGGCAAGGACGGCGCCGAAAACGAGTGAACGCATGGATTTCCTCCTGTTGGCCGCCGCTTGGGCAGCGATGCGGGCAGAGCTTGCCTGCCTGGAACAGCTCTAAATGAATGTGCCCGGCGCGCGCAACGGCCCAGTCTGGGATAGCCGTCATCCGGGGCCGGTTGGCGGCTGCTGCGGGCCGCCGCCCCACTCAACACCGCGTGAACGGATTGGCTCCGTGCGACGGCGCGCGGCGCCGTTCCCTCAGATTCCGTGATAGGTCCGATACCAGTCGACGAAGCGCCCGATCCCCGTCTTCAGTGGCGTGGCGGGCCGGAAGCCGGCGTCCCGCACGAGGTCGTCGATGTCGGCGTAGGTCGCCGGGACGTCCCCGGGCTGCATCGGCAGGAGGATCTTCTCCGCCTTGCGGCCCAGGGCGTCCTCGAGGAGCGCGATCATATCCAGGAGCGCCACCGGCTCGTTGTTGCCGATGTTGTAGATCCTGTAGGGGGCGGAGCTGGTCCCGGGATCCGGCGCCGCGCCGCTCCACGCGAGGTCCGGCGCGGCCGGCCGGTCGGCCAGGGCCCGGATCCCCGCGACGATGTCGTCGATGTAGGTGAAGTCCCGGAGCATCCGCCCTTCGTTGAACACGCGGATCGGTTCGCCCGCCAGGATCGCGCGGGTGAACAGGTACAGCGCCATGTCGGGCCGGCCCCAGGGGCCGTAGACGGTGAAGAAGCGCAGGCCCGTCGTCGGCAGGCCGTAGAGATGGCTGTAGCTGTGCGCCATCAGCTCGTTCGCCTTCTTGGTCGCGGCGTAGAGGCTGAGCGGATGGTCGACGTTCTGGTGCACCGAGAACGGCATCGCGGTGACGCCGCCGTAGACGGAGCTGGAGGACGCGTAGAGGAGGTGTCCCACGCCGCCGTGGCGGCAGGCCTCGAGGACGTTCAGGAAGCCGACGAGGTTGCTCGCCGCGTAGGCGTGCGGATCGGTGAGCGAGTAGCGCACGCCGGCCTGGGCCGCGAGGTGGATCACCGTGCGGAACGCGTGGCGGCGGAACAGCGCGTCGAGGCCGCCGCGGTCGGCGAGGTCGAGGCGCGCGAAGCTGTAGCCCGGGAAATCCGGGAGGCGTTGCAGCCGGGCTTCCTTGAGGCGCACGTCGTAATAGGCGTTGACGCTGTCCAGCCCGACGACCTGCCGGCCCTCTTCGAGGAGGCGCAGGGCGAGCTGGTTCCCGATGAAGCCGGCCACGCCGGTGATCAGAACAGGTGGCAGGGACATGCGCGCGGACCGACGGGCTGACTGGCCGCCCGGGGTCGAGCTGTAGCATGGGGTATGGGCGCGACAAATCGGTGTCCGACATGAGCCTGCCGACGCTCCGAGCGGCCTGTCGCGCGGGCGCGTGACGCGCTAGGCTCGCGGCTGCCGTGCAGCCCGATCCGAGACCGCTCCCCGACAGCCTGACGCGCCTGCTGACCGTGCCCGAGCAGCGCCCGGTCCGGGCGCGTCCCGAGCCTTCGCGGAGGGAGCGGGCTTCGGAGCCGCGCTCCGCACACGCGGCGCTGGAAGCGGCGATCCTCCGCGGCTTCGTGTTCGGTCTCTCGGGGCTCGTCTGGCTCGTCGTGCTGGCGCTGTCGGTCCGGCATATCGCGCACTGATCGCGCCCCGAGCCCCCCGCAGCCCCGGCGTGACGCTGTGGATATCGGTGGTGCGCCTGTTCGCCCGCGTCCTCAATCAGTACGCGAACAGCCAAGTTCGCTATTGAGGCGGCCAGACCGGGGGCGGCTCGACGGCGAGGATGGGACGATGTCTCTGACAGGGCGTTTCTGGTTCCGGAAGACCTGGACGGGGCGGCTGGTGCTCCTGGTCGAGGAGGAGCGCCCCCGCTGGTTCGGCCGCGGCTCCGGCAAGCCGCGCTGGCGCAACGCCAAGCTCCTCGATTTCGCCGAGCCCGAGCTGCGGCCGCTCATGGCGATGGAGAAGCAGCACCGCGCGGGCGGTTCCAGCGGCCAGGTGCGGGCGCTGCGCCCGGTCCCGGCCGCGCCGGCCGCGCCGGCCGCGCGCGCCGCGCACGGCTGAGGGCCGAGGCAGGGGCGCGCGCCGCATCTGGTCCGACGCGCGGCTATCACCACCTGTCGTGGGTCGCTCCGCCCGGGGCGGCACTCCTGCAATCGGTGAAGACCATGCCGCGCTACTTCTTCCACACGCAGATCGGCGAGGACGTCATCTCCGACCCGACCGGGATCGAGCTGCGGGATCCGGACGCGGCCTGGGAGGCGGCGCGGGAGACGATCCGCGCCGCCCTGCGCCAGCCGCAGGATCAGGCCCGGCTGATGACGGCGTGCCTCGTGGTCACGGACGACGACGGCGAGGTCGTGCTGGAATTCCCGTTCAGCGAGGCCGTGGCGCTGCCCGCCGACGCGGACCCGACGCGTCACTGAGATCGGCGACGCGCGCGCTCCGCGCCCTACATCGCGCCGCAGCCCACCGGAACGGAGCTGCGCCCGTATGGATACGCCACCGAACGACCTCGATGCCCGCGCCCTCGGCCGGGCCGCGCCCGCCAAAGGGCTCGCCCGGGAAGCCTGCCCCTACGCGGAGGGGACGGAAGCGCGCGCGCTCTGGCTGGCCGGTTACGACGCGGCCCTGGCGGAGGGCGAGACGCCCGTGACCGGCGGTCTCGCCAAGCACCCGGTCGACGGGTCGGCCCGCTGATGGACGCCCGGACCGCACCGCATCCCGGCGCGCATCATTCGACTCTCGACCGCAAGTCGGTCGGGGCCGTCGTCCTGGGCAACGCCCTCGAATTCTACGACTTCACCGTCTACGCCTTCTTCGCCAAGCCGATCGGCGAGGCCTTCTTCCCGGCGAACGACCCGACCCACAGCCTGCTGGCATCGCTCGCCCTGTTCGGCATCGGCTACGTCATGCGGCCCATCGGCGGTGTGCTGATCGGCGCCTTCGCGGACCGGGCCGGCCGCAAGCCCGCGATGCTGATCACCATCGCGCTGATGGCCGTCGGCATGCTCATGCTGGCCGCCTGCCCCTCCTACGCGACGATCGGCGGCTGGGCGCAGGTCATCGTCATCGCCGGACGCCTCGTGCAGGGCCTCGCCCTCGGCGGCGAGGTCGGTCCCTCGACCGCCTTCCTGCTGGAGGCCGCGCCCCCGGACCGGCGCGGCTTCGTGACGAGCTGGCAGATCGCCAGCCAGGGCTGCGCGGCCCTGTTCGCCGGGATCATCGCGACCGCCCTGGCGCTCGCGGTCGGCGACCAAGCGATGGCGCAGTGGGGCTGGCGGCTGATGTTCGCCCTCGGCCTGTGCGTCGTACCGGTCGGCCTCGTCATCCGCAGCCACCTGCCCGAGACCGCCGGCGCCGAGGAGGATCCGCACGCGGCGGCCTCGACGATGGCGGTGGTCGGCCGGCTCCTGCGCGAGCACGGCCGCCTGCTGGGCCTGACCTTCCTGGTCATCGCGGCCTCGACCGTGTCGAACGCGGTCGGCACCAACATGCCGGTCTTCGCGGGCGCGACCCTCGGCCTGAGCGAGACCGCCGCGACGGCGGTGCCGATCGCCCTCGGGCTCGCCTCGGTGATCTTCCCGCTGCTCGGCGGCTGGCTGGCCGACCGGTACGGGCGGCGACCGGTGATGATCTGGCCGCGGGCGCTGATCCTCATCCTGGCGGTCCCGGCCTTCGCCTGGGTGGTGCGGGCGCCGAGCGCTGCCAGCGTCTACGCGGTCACCTTCCTGCTCTCGGCGCTGTCGTCCATCAACGCGGCGGCCGTGATCGTCGGCATTCCCGAGGCCCTGCCGCGGGCGGTGCGCAGCGCCGGGTTGTCGATCGTCTACGCGGTCTCCGTCTCGGTGTTCGGCGGCAGCACGAACTACGTGGTGAACTGGCTGATCGCCGCGACCGGCGACCGGCTCGCGCCGGCCTACTACCTCGCCGCGTTCAGCCTCGTCGGGACGATCGCCGCGTTCCTGCTGCCCGAGACCCGCGGGAGGGACCTCGACGCCGACGCGGAGGCCTGAGTCGGTCGCGCCTGGGCATTTCGCATTATGTATGCACGGGCTGCATCGGGGCGCGTCATCCATGCGCCCATCGCGGGGCCGACGCCGAGCGCATGTGCGCCCGCGCACGGATCTCGCCGCGAAGAGGCCGGTTGCCCGAGCCAACGCTAGGTGTGCAGGCGCGGCGGGCCTAGATCGGCCCGATGCCCAAGTCCTTCGAGACGCGCCGCCCGCTGGTCCTCGCCGCGGTGATGGCGTCGATGTTCATGATCGCCATCGAGGCGACGATCGTCTCGACGGCGATGCCGCAGATCGCCGGTCATCTCGGCGACCTTCACCTCTACGCCTGGGTATTCGCGTCCTTCCTACTGACGCAGACGGCCACCACGGTGGTGTTCGGCAAGCTCTCGGACCTCTACGGACGCCGGCCAGTCCTGCTGTTCGGCATCGCGGTGTTCCTGGCGGGCTCCCTCCTGTGCGGGCTCGCGTGGTCGATGCCCTCGCTGATCCTGTTCCGCCTCATCCAGGGCGTCGGCGCAGGGGCGATCCAGCCGGTGAGCCTGACCGTCATCGGCGACCTTTACGCGGTGCGGGAACGCGGCAAGGTCCAGGGCTACCTCGCGAGTGTCTGGGGGATCTCGTCGGTCGCCGGCCCGCTGGTCGGCGGCCTGATCATCGGCCACCTGAGCTGGCCCTGGATCTTCTGGATCAACCTGCCGATCGGCGTGATCGCGGCCGGCCTGTTCCTGTGCTTCCTCCACGAGGGCGTCGAGCGCCGCCCGCGCCAGATCGACGCGATCGGTGCGGCCCTGTTCACCGCCGCCATCGCTGCGCTGATGATCGCACTGACCGAGGCGGGCGAGTCGGCCGAAGCGGCCCTGTGGCCGGCGCTGGCCTTCGTGGTGGCCGCGACACTGTTCGTCGTCCAGGAGCGGCGCGCGCCGGACCCGATGCTCGACATCCGCCTATGGTTGCAGCGCCCCATCGCGACCGCCAACACCGCGACGCTGCTCTCCGGCATGACGGTGATCGGTCTCACGGCGTTCCTGCCGATGTACGTGCAGGGCGTCATGCGGCAGTCGCCCCTGATCGCCGGCCTGACCCTGACCCTGATGGTGCTCGGCTGGCCGATCGGCGCCACGACGGCGGCGCGCAGCTTCGTGCGGTTCGGCCTGCGCCCGATCCTGCTGGTCGGCGCGACGCTTCTGCCCCTCGGCGCGGTCGCCTTCGTGGCCCTCGGGCCCGACACCTCCCCGGCGGTGGCGGCCTGCGGCTCGGTCGTGATGGGCCTCGGCATGGGCTTCCTGTCCACGGCCGCCATCGTGATCATCCAGGACAGCGTCGCCTGGGCGCAGCGCGGGGCGGCGACGGCCTCCAACATCTTCTCGCGCAACCTCGGCTCGACGCTCGGCGCGACCGTCCTCGGCGCGGTGCTGAATTACCGGCTCGCGAACCCGTCGAGCGGCCCGGCGGTGAACTCCGATCAGCTGCGGCGCCTGCTCGACGATCCGGCAAGCCTCGGGGCCGGCGGCGAGGCGATCCGGGCCGGCCTGGAGCACGCCCTGCACGGCACGTTCTGGACGGTGTTCGCCGTGGCGGGGCTGACCCTGCTCCTGTCGCTGCTGGTCCCGCCGGTGGCGATCTCCGACCGGCCGCGCGAGCTCGCCGTCGAGTGAAGGGAGCGGCATTCGCCGAGGGAGAGGCGCCGCAGGCGCGGCGCCGGCCGAGCGATCCCGTCTCCACAGCGGGCCTTTGACTGTCCCGCCGGAGGCCCCTAGCGTCGGCTCATGCCCCTCGTGCCGCCCCCGCGCCCCGCAGCCCAGCAAGCGGCGGACATCCCTCCGACCAGCGTGCTCAACGCCAACCAGCCGGAATGGTCGGTCGGCGAGCTCGCGGGCGCCCTGAAGCGCACCCTCGAGGACGCCTTCGGGCACGTCCGGCTGCGCGGGGAGATCTCCGGGTATCGCGGCCAGCACGGCTCGGGCCACGCCTACTTCTCCCTGAAGGACGGGCAGGCGCGGATCGACGCGGTGGTCTGGAAGGGCGTGTTCGGACGCCTGCGCCAGCGGCCGCAGGAGGGGTTGGAGGTCGTCGCCACCGGCCGCATCACGACCTTCGCGGGCAAGTCCTCGTACCAGATCGTCATCGAGAGCCTGGAGCCCGCGGGGCTCGGCGCCTGGATGGCGCTCTTGGAGGAGCGCAAGAAGCAGCTCGCGGCCGAGGGCCTCTTCGCGCCGGACCACAAGCGGCCTATCCCCTACCTGCCGCGGGTCGTCGGCGTCGTCACCTCGCCGACCGGCGCGGTGATCCGCGACATCCTCCACCGGCTAGAGGACCGCTTTCCCCGTCCGGTCCTCGTCTGGCCGGTGCGGGTCCAGGGCGACGGCGCGGCCGAGGAGGTCGCGGCCGCGATCCGCGGCTTCAACGCCCTCGCGGCCGGGGGGCCGATCCCGCGCCCGGACGTGCTCATCGTGGCCCGCGGCGGCGGCTCGATCGAGGATCTCTGGGCCTTCAACGAGGAATGCGTCGTCCGCGCCGCCTTCGCGAGCGCGATCCCGCTGATCTCGGCGGTGGGGCACGAGACCGACACCACGCTGATCGACTACGTCTCGGACCGCCGCGCGCCGACCCCGACGGGCGCCGCCGAGATGGCGGTGCCGGTCCGCGCCGACCTGATCGCCACGGTGGCGGACCTGTCGGCCCGCGGCCGGGGGGCGGTCGGGCGCCGGGTCGACCGCGACCGGTCGGACCTGCGCGCCCTCGGACGCGCCCTTCCGAGCGCCGACGCCCTGCTGGCGGCCAAGCGCCAGCGGCTCGACCTCGCCGAGGCGCGCCTCGCCCCGGCGCTGGCGGCGGGCGCGAGCCGCCACCGCGCGCGGCTCCAGCTGCTCCTCGACCGGATGGCCCGCCGCTCGCCCGACGTGGCCCTCGCCAACGCCCGCGCCCGGCTGGCGCGGATCGACCACCGGCCGCTCCACGCCCTGCGCAACGACGTCCAGCGCAAGGGCGAGGCCCTGGTCCAGCTCGGGCGCCGCCTCGTCGTCGCGCGCGAGGCCAGCCTGGAACGGGCCCGGGCGCTGCAGGCGCGCCGCACCGACCGGCTCCTCGCCCTGTCGGAGCGCCTCACCCAGGCGGGCGCGCGCGGCATCGAGCGTCGTCGCGACCGGCTCGACGGTCTGGCGGGCCTGCTCGGCTCGCTCAGCTACCGCGCGGTGCTCGACCGGGGCTACGTGCTGGTGCGCGACGCCGCGGGGCTGCCCGTCCGCCGCGCCGCGGAGGCGGCGGCCGCCCAGCGCCTCAGCCTGCAATTCGCCGACGGGACCGTGACGGCCGTGCCCGACGGGACGGCCGATCCGTCCCTGTCGGCCGCTCCATCCCCGGCCGCGAAGCCCGCTCGGCGCGGCGGCGCGGCCGCGCCGGCGACGGCCGGCAAGCGGACCGGCGCGAGCTCCGCCCCGACGCGGCAGGGCTCGCTGTTCGACGCCTGAAACGGTCGCCGCGGCCGGATGTAAGGGCCGGCCCGCGACCCCCCGCGTCTCAACCGGGCTCCGGTCCGACCCGGTAGTGATAGCGGTACAGTTCGCGCTCGAATCCGAGGGCGCTGTAGAGCGCCCGCGCCGGCGTGTTCGCGGCCACGACCTGCAGGCAGGCGGCCCGGGCGCCCTCCCCGCGGCCCCAGCGCAGCAGCGCGCCGACCGCGCGCCGGGCATGGCCGCGGCCGCGCAGGAGTTCGGGCGTCGCCACCGCCTCGATGACCATCAGCTCCCGGTCGAGCACCCCGAAGGCGATGGCGCCGATGCACCCCTCGGCCGCGGCCGCCGCGAAGGCCCGCGGCAGGGCCAGGGCCGCGACGGTGTCGCGGAACACCCGCGCGGCCGCTTCATCCGCGCGGTTCACCGCGTCGCGCAGGGCCAGCCAGTCCGGCCCGGGCGCCGCGGCGACCGCCACGGCCGGATCGGGCGCAATCGGCAGGTCGTCGAGACCGCGGATCAGCGTGCAGGTCTCGTCGACCACATCGTAATCGCTGCCGGCGAGGAGCGGCTCCATCTGCGGGGCGATGGCCGGCACGCGGAAGATCGGGCGCTGCCCCAGGCGGCCGTAGATCGCGCGCGCCGCCGCGATGGCCGGTCCGGGCGCGCCGCTCCCGCGCATGGGGTTCACGGAATTCTGCCGCTTCGAGCGGCCGCCGGCGGCGCGCAGCAGGTAGCCGTTGACCAGGAGCTCGCGCGGGCTCGGCCAAGCGTTGAGGCAGGCCTCCTCCACGCGCCAGGCCTGTTCGAGATCCGCCATCGCCGCCTCCTCCGATGCTCCTGATCGCACGCGGCCACGACTCGGCCAATGAGTCCGAGACAAGACTTCGGCCATGCGGCGTCGCGTACGCTTGAAGCATTCCGGCGCCGCGCGATGTCTCGCCGATGTCCGAGCCCGAAGTCCTGTTCTGCCTGCACTTTCTGGGCGGAAGTGCCCGAAGCTGGGAGCGTCTCGCGCGCGCCCTCGACGGGACGCCGTTGACTTGCGTGCCCGTAGACTTGCCGGGCTTCGGCGATGCCGCCGGCACGCCGGGCTACTCCGTCGCCGCCATGGCCGATCACGTGGCCGAGGCCATCCGCGCGCGGGCTCCGGCGCGCTACGCGATTGCCGGCCACAGCATGGGGGCCAAGGTGGCGCTGGCGCTCGCGCGCCGGGCCGAGGATGGCGAGGCGGGGCTGGCGGGGCTCACCGACCTCGTCCTGGTCTCCGGTTCGCCGCCGAGCCCGGAGCCGATCCCGGAGGACCGGCGCGCCGACATGCTCGCTTGGATCGACGCGGATCCCGAGACCCGGCGCCGCGAGGCCGAGGCCTTCGTGCGCGCCAACGTGGGCGACGGCCTGGATCCCGAGAGCGAGGCGCGGGCGGTGGCCGACGTCCTGCGGGCCGAGCCGGCCGCCTGGAAAGCCTGGCTCGAGGAGGGCGCCAACGAGGATTGCTGCCGCCGGGTCGGCGTCCTGCGCACCCCGGCGCTGATCCTCGCGGGGTCCGAGGATGCCGATCTCGGGCCTGACGCGCAGCGGGCCCTCACGGCGCCCCACCTCGCGCACCATCGTCTCGTCACCGTGGACGGCGTCGGCCACCTCCTGCCGCTGGAGCGGCCCGCGGCCCTGGCCGACCACCTGCGCGCCCATCTCGGTGACCGGCCCCGGCCGCCCATCGAGGCCGGCCCGGCGGTGCCGCCGGACTACGCGGCGCTGATCGCCTCCGAGCGCGTGAACAGCCGCCTCCGTGAGGCGCTCGCGGAACGCGCCGCGCCGGGCGATCCCGCCTATCGGCCGGCGGCCCTCGACCCGGTGGAACTCGCGATCCTGCGGGCCGCCCTCGCCCGCGTCGTGCCGGTGCCGCACCTCGATCTGGCCGGCCGCCTCGACCGGCGGCTTTCCTCCGGCGACGGGGACGGCTGGCGCTTCTCGACCCTGCCGCCGGACGCGGAGGCCTACCGCGCCGCCCTTCGGACGCTCGACGCCGCCGCCCGCATCGCCCGCAACCGCCCGTTCGTGACCCTCGACGCGGCCGAGCAGGACGGGCTGCTCACCCTGTGCGCGCGCGCCGCGCTGAAGGTTCCGGAGAGCCTCGGCGGCCGCCTCGACGCCGACCGGATGCGGTTCTGGTTCGAGGATCTCCGCGCCGACGCGGTCCGCCTCTGGCTCGGCCACCCGGCGGCCCTGGCGCGGATCGGCTTCTCGGGCATCGGTGCCGGCGGCGACCGGCCGGGCGAGATCGCGGACGGCCTGCCGGGCTTCCACGCCGTCGGACTCGACGCGCCGGAACCCTGGGAGCCGCGGGCGCTGCGGACGGAGGCGGGACGATGAACCTCGCGGGGATGCGGACCTACCGCGCGGACGAGGCCGTCGACGCGGTCGTGGTGGGGACCGGTGCCGGCGGCGCGCCGCTCCTCGCGCGCCTCGCCGCGGCGGGGCTGAAGGTCGTGGCCCTGGAGGCCGGACCGAACTTCACCCCGGAGCGCTTCGCCTTCGACGAGACGCTGGCCGACGAGATCTACTGGACCGAGGAGCGGCTGAGCGGCGGCTCGACCCCGGAGGCCTTCGGGGCGAACAACAGCGGCACCGGCGTCGGCGGCTCGACACTGCACTGGGGCGCCTTCGTGCCGAGGGCCGACGCCCGCGACCTCCGACTGCACACGGAGAGCGGCGAAGGGGTCGACTGGCCGCTGACCTACGAGGACCTGCTCCCGTTCTATGAGCAGGTCGAGCGGTTCCTCGGCGTCTCGGGCGCGCAGAGCTACCCGTGGGACGCCGGCCGCCGCTATCCCCTGCCCCCGGTCCCGCGCAACGGGCCGGCGCAGATCATGGCGCGGGCCTGCGAGGCCCGCGGCATCCGGTGGGCGGACGCGCCCGCCGCCGTGGTCTCGCGGGACTTCCAGTCCGAGGACGGGCCCCGCCGCAACGCCTGCATCAATTGCGGCTACTGCCACCAGGGCTGCCGCACGGGCGCCAAGGCCAGCATGGACGTGACCTACCTGCCCTACGCGGTCGCCCACGGCGCCGAGATCCGGGCCGAGGCCTTCGTCCATGGCCTGGAGCGGGGCGCCGACGGCCGGATTACCGGCGTGGTCTACCGGCAGGACGGCGCGGAGCGGCGGCAGCGCTGCGGCGCCGTCTTCCTCTGCGCCGGGGCGGTCGAGACGCCGCGCCTGCTGCTCCATCTCGGCCTGGCCAATTCCAGCGGCCAGATCGGGCGCAACTACATGGGCCACGTGGCGACCCAGGTCTGGGGCACCTTCGACCACGAGGTGCGCATGAACCGGGGCTATCCGTCCTCGCTGATCACCGAGGACTTCATCCGCGCCGGTGCCGACTTCGCCGGCGGCTACCTGATCCAGAGCCTCGGCGTGGTGCCGTTGACCTTCGGCAGCTCGGCGGCGCGGGGGCGCGGCCTGTGGGGGCAGCCGCTGCTCGACTACCTCGACCGCTACAACCACTTCGCCGGCATCGGCATCAACGGCGAGACGCTGCCCTGCGACGCCAACGTGCTGACCCTTGCCGACGAGACCGACGCGCACGGGATGCGCAAGGCCCATATCAGCTTCGGCTACAGCACCAACGAGAACCGCCTCAACGCGCACGCCACCAAGGTCATGCGCGATCTCTGGGAGGAGGCGGGGGCCGACGACGTCTGGGTGCTGGAGCGCGTCGCCCACACGCTCGGGACCTGCCGGATGGGCCGCGACGGGACGAGCGCCGTCGTCGACCCGCACGGCCGCAGCTTCGACATCGACAACCTGTGGATCTGCGACGGCTCGACCTTCCCGAGCTCGCTCGCGGCGAACCCGGCCCTGACCATCATGGCGCTCAGCCTGCGCAGCGCGGAGGCGTTCCTGACCGGCGGCTCCTGAGCCGGCTCAGCCCGCGGCGGCGCGCAGGTCCGCGAGCCCGCGCCGCTGGCGACCCGCCCCGTCGAAGTTCGACGGGTCCAGCCACGCCGCGAAGCCGGCGCGGGCTCGCGGCCACTCGGTATCGGTGATGGAGAACCACGCCGTGTCGCGGGAGCGGCCCTTCACCACCACGGCGTTGCGGAAGATGCCCTCGAAGGTGAAGCCGAGCCGCAGCGCCGCCGCCCGGGACGGGGCGTTGAGGCTGTCGCATTTCCACTCGTAGCGCCGGTAGCCGAGCTCGTCGAAGGCCCGGGCCATCATCAGCGCCATGGCCTCCGTGGCGGCGGGCGCCCGCTGCAGCCGGGGGCCGAAGTGGAGGTGGCCGACCTCGATCACGCCGTTGGCGGGATCGATCCGGAGATACGAGGCGATCCCGAGGGCGTCGCCGCTCTCGGGATCCAGGATCGCGTGGAACAGCGGGTCCTCGCTCGTCTGCTGCCGCGCGAGGCGCGCCCGGTAGGCCTCCGCGCTCTCCGGCATCTCGTCGCCGAGATAGGTCCAGCCGCGCGTGTCGGGGGCGGCCCTGTAGGTGGCGTAGAGTGCGTCCGCGTGCGCCGCGGCGTCGAGCGGTACGAGCCGGCAGAAGCGGCCCTCCAGGGGCGTGCGCGGCGGCCGCGGGCGCGGGCTCCAGTCCGGCAGCGCCGGGCCGACGGGCTGGCCGAAGCCGTTGAGGCGCGCGCTCACAGCCCGCTCCGCTCGGCGACCAGGCCGGCGAGACCCGCCTCGCCCTCGGCGCGCAGCCCCGCGATGACCCCGTGCCGGTCGGCCTCCGGCCTGTTCTGGCTCATCTTCCACTTCCCCTCGATCCGCATGATCGGAATCTCGATGCCGATGATGCCCCGAACCTGCGCGGCGACGAACGGCGCCGGCGCGTCCGCGACCGCCCACGGCTCGGCCCGGGACGCCTCGCGCAGGGCGGTGAGGTCGGCGATCTGGCGCCCGAGCCAGTCCGTATCCTCGATCATCCGCGGCCGGCCCCAGGCATGGACGGTGGCGTAGTTCCAGGTCGGGACCACCCGGCCGTGCTCGCGCTTGCTCGCGTACCAGCTCGGCGTGACGTAGCCCTGCGGCCCCTGGAACACGATCAGGCACTCCTCTGCCGCGGAGAGATCCTGACCCTGCGGGTTGGCGCGGGCGAGATGCGCCCGCAGCACCCCGTGGGGACCGTCGTCGTCCAGGAGGAACGGGATCGGATTGGCGGTCAGGCCACCCGCGCCGGCGGTCACCAGCAGGCCGAGGGGGTTGGCGCGGATCAGCGCGTGCTGCGCGGCGCGTGAATCGTCCCGGAAATGGGGCGGCTGGTACATGGGCCTGTCCTGCGGCGATCTTGCGGATCCGGGCTTGACCGTTCGGCGGTCCAGGCGAAAGGTCCAATTCTCGCACCGCGACTGGACCAGTTTGCCGCATGGCCCGGGCTCCCCTGCCCCTGACGCTCACCCTCGACACCGCGGCCGCGGCGCCGCTGCACGCGCAGCTCCGGGAGGGCCTGCGCGCGGCGATCCTCGAGCGCCGGCTGCCGCGCGGGGCCCGGCTCCCGGCCTCGCGGGTCCTGGCCGCCGACCTCGGCTGCGCGCGCGGGACCGTCGTCCTGGCGCTGGAGCAGCTGACCGCGGAGGGCTACCTGACGGCGCGGCCGGGCTCCGCGACGCGCGTCGCCGCGACCCTGCCGGACGACGCGCTGCCCGCGCCCGGCCCCCTCCGCCGCCCGGGTGACGAGCCGGCCCCGACCCTGTCCCGTCGGGGCACCCGCCTCGTGTCCGCTTCGAGTCGGCGCTACATGGCGGGTCCGGGCGTGCCCGACGCCTTCGCGCTGGGCCGGCCGGCGCAGGACGCTTTCCCCTTCGAGGTCTGGGGTCGCCTGCTCCAGGCCGAGTGGCGCCACGGCCCGACCGAGCGGCCGGACCCGCGCGGCTCGCCGGCCCTGCGCGGCGCCATCGCCGCCTACCTGGCGCAGGCGCGCGGCGTCGCCTGCGAGGCCGACGACGTCATCGTCACCGCGGGTATCCGACAGAGCCTGCGCCTGCTCGCCGAGCTGCTCCTCGATCCCGGCGAGACCGCCCTGGTGGAGGAGCCCGGCTTCCCGGGCATCGCGCAGGCCCTCGCCGGCGCCGGCCTGAACCCCATCCCCGTCCCGGTCGGACCCGGGGGCCTGTCGGTGGCCCTGGCCGCCGCGGGGGCGCCCGGCGCGCGGCTCGCGGTGGTGACGCCGGCCCACCATTACCCCCTCGGGCACGCCATGAGCCTGGAGAACCGCCTCGACCTGCTGGCCTGGGCCGAGGCGGTCTCGGGCTGGATCGTGGAGGACGATTACGACGGCGCCTACCGCTACGCCGGACGCCCGCTCGCGCCGTTGCGCGCCCTCGATCGCGGCGGCCGGGTGATCTACGTCGGCAGCTTCTCGAAGCTGCTGCTGCCCGCCCTCGGCCTGAGCTACCTCGTGCTGCCCCGCGGCCTCGTCGCGCCGGTCAATCAGGCGCTGGCCGAGACGGGCCCCGCCCCGTCCGGGATCGGCCAGTGGGCGCTGGCGCGCTTCATCGAGGACGGCCACCTCGCCGGCCATCTGCGCCGGACCCGCCGCCTCTACGCCCTGCGCCAGGAGGCGCTGATCGAGGCCGCGCGCCGCCACGCCGGGGACGTCGCGGCGATCGCCGCGATGGAGGGTGGGATGCACGTTATCGCCCGGCCGGGGCCGGCTTGGCGCCCGGCCCTCACCGACGTGGCCGCCGCGGCGGCGCTCGGCCGCGCGGGGATCTCGGCGGTCGCGCTCTCGGCCTACCACGCCGGCCCGGCGGAGCCGGGCCTGCTCCTCGGCTACGCCGCCGTGCCCGAGCGGGCGATCGAGCCGGCGGTGCGGCGCATGGCGGAAGTCCTGCGGGCGGCGGTCAGTGGAGGATCGCGCCCGTCTCCATGAACCGGTTCAGCCGCTCGATCAGCGGCGCGACCATCACCCGCTCGTACTGCGGCAGCAATCCACGCCGCGCGTGGGCCACGTTGGCCTCGGCCTGCTCGCGGGCGAGGCGGTGCCAGCGCGCCCGGTCGTCCCGGCACGCGGCCCAGGCGCGCTCGATCGACCGGAACACGAGCGGCAGCCGCTCGGCCGGGTCGGACACGAGGTCGTAGTGGTGGTCAATCAGGCCGCCGAAGGTCTCGAAGCCCAGCTCGGACAGCCGCGCGACGGCGCGCGGCGCGCCCACCGTCACGAAGGGCAGGCCCGTCGCCGCTGCCTTGATCGCCTTCTCGGTGATCCGCTCGACGCCCGGCTCGAAGAAGTCGGTCTCCGAGATGACGGTCAGGTCGCACGCCGCGTAGGCCTGGGTGTCGAGGGTCATGACCATGTCGGTGCCCTGATCGGCATCGATCCGCCGCGCCCGGCGCGGGATCCAGCTGCCGACATCGGCGAGCAGCGGCCCGAAGGCCGCCTCGATCTCCGGCGGCGCGTGGAAGACGTTGATGCCGCCCGCCTTCGGGTTGTCCTCGCCGATGCCGTGGAAGGAGATCAGCCCGTCGCGGTCCAGCCCGCTGAGCTGGAACCAGCGGTAGAGCAGCACCCGGTGCCAGCGCAGGGCCGCGTTCTGGCAGAGGAACCGGGCCGGGCCGGCGGCGCGGGCGAAGGGCGCGTAGCCGGTGCGGTCGAGGGGGTGCTGTGGGAAGAGCCGCGGACCCTCGGCGTCGTCCAGCCAGAGGGCGACCTGGAGCGGGAAGAACTCGAAGGTCCAGAACCGCAGGCCCTCGCCGTAGAGGCGCTCGTAGTCGAGCCGCAGCAGCCGGTTCTGCGTGACCAGGATCACCCGCTCGCGCGGGATCCCGCGGTCTTCGAGGTTCCGGTGCAGCGCTTCGAAGGTCGGCGCGTGCAGGCCCGGCCCCTCGTTCGAGAGGTCGAGGAGCAGCGCGGCGCGCCCGGCGCGGAGGTTCTCGGCGTCCCCCGGTTCGAGGAGGTCGAGGCGCCCGTTCGCCTCCGGGAAGCCCAGGCGCACGAAATCGAGGACCGGCAGGCAGAGGACGTGGTTCGCCGGGCCGGGTTGGGCGGTGACGGTGACCCGCTTGCCCAGCCAGCCGAGGGCCGCCGGCAGGAAGTGCCCGGCCTCGCCCCGCGGGACGAGCAGGATCTCGGACGGGACTGGCCCGGATAGGACTGGCCCGGATAGGACTTGGCTCATCGTGACGCCCGCGCGGCCGGTTCGGACGCGGTCCGCCGCCGCGGGACCGCGCCGAGCCGGATAAAGCCTCGGCGCGGGTGCGTCGAGGTCAGGCCGGGACCGGCTCGGCGGCGCGCACCGGGGTCGGGCCGGCCCGGTAGGCCGCCGAGGCCTCCTCGGTCCGCCAGCAGGCGACGCGGTGGCCGGGGGCGATCTCGACGACCGGCGGCATCTCCCGGCGGCAGCTTTCCTCGGCCAGGAAGCAGCGCGGCGCGAACGGGCAGCCCGGCGGGCGGTTGGCGAGGTCGGGCGGGCTGCCCGGAATGGTCTGGAGCCGGGAGCCCTTGGCGAGCGCCCCCTCCGCGCGGCTGCGCAGCAGGCCGATCGTGTAGGGGTGGTGCGGGTTCAGGACCACCTGATGCGCCGTGCCGGTCTCGACGATCTTGCCCGCGTACATCACGGCGATCCGGTCGGCGACCTCGACCGCCGCGCCGAGATCGTGGGTGACGATCACGATCGACAGGCCGAGGTCGCGCTGCAGCTCGCGGAGCAGCAGCAGGACCTGGATCTGCACCGTGGCGTCGAGCGCCGTGGTCGGCTCGTCGGCGAGCAGGACTTGCGGCCGGCAGGCCAGCGCCAGCGCGATCATGGCCCGCTGGCGCATGCCCCCCGACATCTCGTGCGGGTAGTTGTCGAGCCGCCGCTCCGGGCTCGGGATCCGCACCCGCTCGAACAGGGCGAGCGCCCGCTTCCGCGCCGCGTCCTTGGAGATCGTCTCGTGGCGCAGGATCGCCTCGGTGATCTGCCGGCCGACCGTGTAGACCGGGTCGAAGGCGAGCAGCGGCTCCTGGAAGATCATCGAGACGTCGCCGCCGCGGAAATCGGCGAGCTGGCGCCGGGTCAGCGCCTGCACGTCCTTGCCGGCGGCCCGGATGCCGCCCTCGATCCGGCTGCGCCCCTCCGGGAACAGCCGCAGGATCGCCCGCAGGGTCACGCTCTTGCCGGAGCCGGATTCGCCGATGAGCGCCAGCGCCTGCCCGCGCTCCAGGCTCAGGTCGACGCCGTCGACGACCTGCACCTTGCCGAAGGCGACGCGCAGGTTCTCCAGGGCGACCGCGGGTTCTGAACCGGACATCGGGGTGCTCATGCTGCCAGCGCGCCCGCAAGCGCCGCGGAGTGGCCGGAACCCGGCTGGCGGGCGAGGCAGGCGACGCGGTGCAGCGGCCGGATCGTGTCGAGGGGCGGCTCCGTCCGGCCGCAGACGTCCTCCGCCAGGGCGCAGCGCGGGTGGAAGCGACAGCCCGACGGCGGGTCGATCGGGTTCGGCGGGTCGCCCGCGAGCAGCGCCGCCTGAGTGCGGTTGTCGGGATCGAGCGACGGCATCGAGGCGAGCAGCGCCTCGGTGTAGGGGTGCGCCGGCGCGTCGAGCACCGTGTCGGACGGGCCGATCTCGGAGACCCGGCCGAGATACATCACCATCACCCGGTCGGAGATGAAGCGCACGACGTTCAGGTCGTGGCTGATGAAGATGTAGGTCAGGCCGAACTCGGCCTTGAGGTCGAGGAGAAGGTTCAGGACCTGCGCCTCGACCGACTTGTCGAGCGCCGAGACCGCCTCGTCGAGGAGCACCAGCCGCGGCTCCAGGGCGAGCGAGCGGGCGATGTTCACCCGCTGGCGCTGGCCGCCGGAGATCTCGTGCGGGTAGCGGCCGGCGAAGCGCTTCGGCTCCAGCCCGACCCGGGCGAGCAGCCCGCGGGCGCGCTCCACCGCCTCGCGGGCGGGCACGCCGTTGACCTTCGGGCCGAAGGCGATCGACTGCTCGACGGTCATGCGCGGGTTGAGGGACGCGTAGCTGTCCTGGAACACCATCTGGGCCTGGCGGCGGTAGGACCGCCAGGGCATGGCGCGCTCGCCGACCGGCTGGCCGTCGTACAGCATCGTGCCGGCATCGCGCTCGATCAGGCCCATGAGCAGCTTGGCGGTCGTCGACTTCCCGCAGCCGGACTCACCGACGATGCCGAGCGTCTCGCCCTTCAGGACGTCGAAATCGACGCCGTCGACCGCGCGGACGACCTGCTTCTTGCCCCCGGCCTTGCGGACCGGGAAGTGCTTGACGAGGCCCGAGACCGACAGGAGCGGCTGGGCGGGTCCGCCGCGGTCGCGGGCGAACGGGTCGGGGGCGTCCGGGATGACGCTCACTGGCGAATCTCCATGGCGGACCGGAGGCCGTCCGAGAACAGGTTGAAGGCGATCGAGACGACGAAGATGCAGACGCCCGGGAGGGCGGCCACGACCGGGTTCACGTAGATCGCCGTGCGCAGGGTGTTGAGCATCAGGCCCCATTCGGGCTCGGGCGGGCGCACGCCGAGGCCGAGGAACGACAGGCCGGAGGCTAGGATCATCGAGACCGAGATCAGGCTGGTCGCGTAGACGAAGATCGGCCCGACGACGTTGCCGAGCACCTGCACGCGCATGATCGTCAGGGCCGAGGCGCCTGACAGCTTGGCGGCGTCGATGTAGTCGCGCTTGCGGATGCCCGTGGTGACGCTCTCGGCGACGCGGGCGATCTGGGGCACGAACACGCAGGTCAGCGACACGATCGAGTTGAAGATGCCGGCGCCGAGTGCCCCGGACAGCGCGATCGCCAGCAGCACCGACGGGAAGGCGAAGAAGACGTCGATGGTGCGCATCAGGATCGTGTTGGTCCAGCCGCCGACGTAGCCGGCGAGGATCCCGATCGCGGAGCCGATCACGAAGGCGATCAGCACCGGCGTGACGCCGATGAACAGCGACAGCCGCGAGCCCAGCATCAGCCGGCTGATCATGTCGCGGCCGAGCTCGTCGGATCCGAGCCAGTAGGTGGCGTCGCCGACGTGCCTGAGGCGGCGCAGCATGGAGCCCTTGTAGGGGTCCATCGGGGTGATCCAGGGCGAGAGGATCGCGATCAGCACGACGATCAGGATCACGGCGCCCGCGCCCATGGCGACGGGGTCGCGCACGAGCCGGTGGCCGACATGGCCCCAGAAGCCCCGCGACGGGGCGAAGGCGGCCTCGGGCCCGTGGGTCACGTCCTCGGCGGCGAGGACGCCGCCGTCGAGGGCCACGGAGGCCGCGGTGACGGGAACGGTCATCGTCGGGCTCCGGCTCAAGCGCGCTCGATGCGCGGGTCGAGGGCGGTCTGCATCACGTCCACCAGCAGGTTGAGGAGCACGAAGAACATCGCCAGCACGAGGATCGAGCCCTGGAGCAGGGGCAGGTCGCGCTGGAAGATCGCGGCGTTGAGAAGGAAGCCGGTGCCCGGCCACGCGAACACGGTCTCGACCAGGATCGAGCCGCCGAGCAGGTAGCCGAGCTGCAGGCCCATGATGGCGAGCGCGGTCGGGGCGGCGTTGCGCACGACGTGGCGGAACACGCCGCGCTCGTCCATGCCCTTGGCGCGCAGGGCCTCGACGAAGTCCTGGGACAGGATGTCGGCCACCAGCGCCCGGACCGTGCGGGCGATGATGCCCATCGGGATCACCGACATCGTGATGGCCGGCAGGATCAGGTAGCGCAGGTGCTCGAAGTCGGGCCGCCAGTTGCCGGAGCCGTCGGGCCCGGCCCCGGTGGGCGGCAGCCAGCCGAGATTGGCCGAGAACACGATCACCAGGACCATGCCGAGCCAGTAGTGCGGCACGCTCACGCCGAAGACCGACACGGCCGAGGCGGCCCGGTCGGCCAGGGAGTTGCGGTGATAGCCCGCCACGAAGCCGAACAGGGTGCCGAAGGTGAAGCCGATCACGGTCGCCACCGAGGCCAGGATCAGCGAGTTCACCACGGCGCGGCTGACCTCGCCGAGCACCGGCCGGCCGGTGGCGATCGAGGTTCCGAGATCGCCGTGCAGCACGTGCCACAGCCAGATCAGGTACTGGACCGGCAGCGGCTTATCGAAGCCGTAGGCGGCCCGCATCTCGTCGATGGTGGCCTGGGTGGCGTCGGCGGGCAGGACCGCGCTCAGGGGATCGCCCGGCGCGAGGTGGACGAGGAGGAAGCAGACGACGCTGACCCCGAACGCCACGGGCGTCACGTAGACCAGACGTTTGAGGATGTAGAGCAGCATTCAAGGGCCTGTTGTCTACTCAGCCGAGACTATTCCCCTCCCCTTGTGGGGAGGGGTCAGGGGTGGGGGTGGTTCAGGAGGCACCGCAACGCCCTATCCTGCACCACCCCCACCTCCGGCTCCTCCCCACAAGGGGGAGGAGAGAGGCGCCCCGTTACGCTACCGCCCCGCGGTCGCCATCGTAATCTTCGAGAAGTCCTGGAACCAGTTCTGCGCCTGGACGAAGCCCTTCACCTTGGGGCTCATCGCGCGCGGATTGACGTCGTGCGTGATCATGATGAACAGCGCGTCGTCGACGTACTTCTCGTGGACCTTCTCCAGGACTTTCGTCTGCTCGGCCTTGTCGAAGGTGTTGCGGACCTGATCGAACAGCTTGTCCATCGCCGGATCGCAGTAATAGCCCCAGTTCGTGCCGTTCGGCGGGGCGAAGTTGCACTGCAGGTGGCGGATGAAGCCGGTGAAGGGGTCCTGGATGAAGTACGAGTAGTTGATCGCCGAGACGCCGCGGGAGATGTCGGCCTTGGCCCCGGCCCGCCAGATGTTGATCAGCGTGTTCCACTCCACGACCTCGTAATCGACCTGGATGCCCACGTCGGCGAGGTTCTGCTGGACGAACTCGTTCATCGGCAGCGGCTGCATCTGGCCCGAGCCCGAGGCCGAGATCGCGACCTTGAGCTTCAGGGGCTTGGCCGCGCTGTAGCCCGCCTCGGCCAGCAGCTTCTTGGCGGCCTCCGGGTCGTACTTGATGTCGAAGGTCGGGTGGCCGAACCACTGGTGGCCGGGCGGCATGAAGCCCTTGGCGGGGATCGCGAGGCCGCCGAGCAGCTCCTTCAGGCCCTCGCGGTCGATGGCGAGGTTCGCGGCCTTGCGGACGCGGATGTCGTTCCAGGGCGAGCCCTCGACCCGCGACAGGTGCCACGTCCAGTTATGCGGGTAGGCGTTGGTGACGATGGTGAAGCCGGCGCTCTTCAGCGAGGCCACGGAATCCGGCGCGGGCGCCTCGATCCAGTCCACCTGTCCGGAGCGGAGGGCGGCGGTCCGGGCGTTGGCCTCCGGCAGCGGGATCAGCACGAGCTTGTCGAGCTTCGGCACGCGGTCCTTGTCCCAGTACTCTTTGAACGGGACCATCTCGGCCCGCTCGCGCGGGGCGAACAGGGTCAGCTTCCACGGGCCGGTGCCCGAGGGCTGCTTGGCGAAGGCGTCCCAGGACTTGCCGAGCTTCTCCCACTGGGCCGGCGACGACATCATGATCCAGGCGATCTGGTAGGGCAGCGTCGCGTCGGGGGCCTTGGTGGTGATCTCGACGGTCAGCGGGTCGACCACCCGGTAGCTCGCGACCGCCGGGATGCGGGTCTTGCCCTGCGCGGACTGGCGCGGGTCGTATTGCGGCGCGTCGGCCTTCAGGAGCTTGTCGAGGTTCCAGACCACCGCGTCGGCGGTGAAGTCCGAGCCGTCGTGGAATTTCACGCCCGGCCGGAGCTTGAAGGTCCACTTGGTCTTGTCGGTGGCGTCGACGCCCCAGCTGGTGGCGAGCCCCGGCACGAGGTCGGAGGCCAGCTCGGCGCTCGACAGGTCCCAGTTGATGAGGCCGTCATAGACCGTGTAGCCCATGAACCGCATGCCCTCGCCGCCGTTGTCGGTCTGGCCGGTGGTCAGCGGGATGTCGGAGGCGGTCATGCCGATCCGCAGCGTCCCCTGCGCGAGGGCAGCGGTGCTCGCGGAGAGCGCCAGGGCACCGGCCAGCGCCGCACGGGCGCCGAGTTTTCTCAGACGGGACAGCATCTTGGGTCGGGTACTCGCGTTGGTCCGCGCCAGACGGCGCGGAATACGCTCGACCGTATGCAAGCCCGCGGCCACACGCCCCCGCCGGGGCGCGGGCCGCTCCGCGGCTAGTCCGCATCGATCAGGCTCACGTGGGCTGCGACCACCCGCCAGCCCTCCGGGAAGCGCGCCCAGGTCTGGCTCTGGCGACCGATCTTCCCCGGTGCGCTGGCGCGCGTGAACAGCGTCATCGCGGTGGCGAAGTCGCGCCCGTAGGTGGTGATCTGCGTCCGCGCCAGGGTCCGCTCCAGGCCCACCGGGGAGCGGGCCCGGCGGAAGGCGCGGATCGCGTCCATGCCGTAGAGGTTCTCGCCGATCCCGTAGCGGATGGTCAGCGGATCGTCCCGGAACAGCGCCTCCAGGGTCGGGACGTCGTTGGTGGTGAGCGCCGTCTCGTAGGCCCGGAACGCGGCCTCGACCTCGGCCTTCACGGCGGGATCGTCGATGATCATCGGGCAAGCTCCGCGATGGGCGCCGTGCTGACGCCGGTCCGTTCGAGATAGCGCGCCGCGCGCAGGACGAGATCCTCGCGCCAGGGCGCGGCGATGATCTGGACGCCGAGCGGCAGACCGGCGTCGAGCCGGACCGGCGCCGCCACGACCGGGAGGCCGATGAAGCTGACCGGCTGCGTGAACACGCCGATATTGGCGCGCACCGGCAGCGTCACGCCGTCGAGGACGAAGTGGGTCTGGCCGCCCCTCGGCGCGCGGCAGGGCGTGGCCGGGGCCAGGATCACGTCGACGGTCTCGAACAGCTCCAGTACCCGCGCCCGGTACCAGCGGCGGAACCGCTGCGCCCGCTCCACGTGGGGCGCCGGGATCATCGCCCCGGCGATCAGCCGGTCGCGCACCGCCGGGTCGAAATCCTGCGGCCGGGTGCGGAGACGGTCGAGGTGGAGCGTGGCGCCCTCCGCGGCGGTGATCAGGTAGGCGGCCGCGCGAGCGCGGTGGGCCTCCGGCAGCTCGACGGTGCGCCGCGCGCCGAGCGCCTCGGCGGCGCGCGCCACCGCCGCGAAGGCTTCCGGATCGCCGTTGCGGGCGAAATGGCCGCCGGCCACCGCGACGCGCAGGCCGTCGATCCCCGCCTCGAGCCGCGGCAGGACCGGTTCCGCCGGGCGGAGCGTCGCCACCGGATCGTCCGGATCGGGGCCCTGCATGGCGTCGTAGGCGAGCGCGAGGTCGGTCACGCTCCGGGCCATCGGCCCGAGGTGGTCGAGGCTGCCTACGAAGGGGAAGCTCCCCGCGCGGGTCAGCCGGCCGTAGGTCGGCTTGAGGCCGTAGCAGCCGCAGAACGCGGCGGGGACGCGGATCGAGCCGTTCGTGTCCGAGCCCAGCGTGAGCGGCACCATCCTGGCGGCGATGGCCGCGCCCGAGCCGCCCGACGAGCCGCCGGTCATGTGATCCAGGGCGTGCGGGTTGTGGGCGTCGCCGTCGTGGATGTTCTCGCCGGTGAAGTCGTAGGCGTACTCGCCCATGTTGAGGGCGCCGACGAGGATCGCCCCCGCGGCCTCCAGGCGTCGGACCAGGGCGCCGTCCCGCTCCGCCGGCGGCCGCTCCCGGTTGATCTTCGATCCGGCGCGGGTCGGCAGGCCGTCGATGTCGATCAGGTTCTTCACCGCGAACGGCACGCCGGCCAGCGGGCCCGGCGACGCCCCCTCGCGGCGCGCCGCGTCCTGCGCGTCGGCCCGGGCCAGGGCACGGGCGGACAGCACGTCGGTGAAGGCGCCGACCCGGTCGTCGAGGCGCCCGATCCGGTCGAGCGCCGCCGTGACGGCCTGCCGCGCGGTGGTCCGGCCATCGGCGATCGCTGCGGCGATCGCCGTTGCCGTCGAGGGATCGCTCGCGCTCACGCTTCGAACCTCGGGGCCGCGTCGATCTCGTCGGCGAGCGGGAAAGCCTCCACCAGCTCGGCCGCCGCGGCCAGGACGCGCAGATTCGCGGTCACCGGGGCGATCCACGCGGGGTCGAGGGTGAGGCCGAGGAGGGCCGCCGCGGCCGCGGCGTAGCTCTCGGGATCGTACGGGGGGCGGGTCTCGGACATGGAACTCCTCAGGCCGTTCGCGCGGGACGCGATCGATCGCGGCAAGCAGGCCCTGTGCCGCGAGCCCGCGCGCAGTGCCGCGAACCGGCGCGCCCGCGTGCCTAGATCATAGGCAGGCAGGGACGTGCTGGCGATGGATTCGATGCGCTCCGATCCGCGTGCACAAGAATTAGGCGGCGGTGGGAGGGCCGTTTCTGGGCACGCCCGCGCGCCGGAGCGGAATCGCGACCCCTCGCGGGATCGAAGGTCCGGCAACGAATTCGCTGTCGATTTTGCAGGTCTGCTTTGTGATGGAAGTATAGGTCCGTCCAGCGGACAGCTGCGCGACGGGCGCCGGGCGAACACGAATCTTGTCTTCGCCCGGCGCGCGACCCATCTAGGACTGGCAGGCAAGTCCAGGGGATGGATGCGCGCCCACCTGTCGAGCACCGAAGCCCTTGCCGGCTGCCGGCCTGAGGTATTTCCGCACCGCGGCTCGAAACTCTTACAGAGTGGGCCGGGATTGTCGCTGGACCGGCCGCCTGCGCAGGTCTCGCCGATTGCATCTCGCGTGAAGCTCTGATTAAGGGCTCTGCGATCTTCGAACAATGGTCCGACCCGAGCGTTCAGACGCAGGCCGAACGCTCGGGTCGGACCATCGGTACAGCCGGTGGATCGGTGCGGTTCCGGGGCGCGGGGATGGCGTCGGAACCTGCAGACTCCGTACGTGCCCGGCCCCGCCGGATGTCCCCGCGACACGCGAGACGTACCCAACTGAGAAAGGTCAGATGAGCGCATTCGACTACAGGAATTTCGACGACCGTCGCCAGAACTCGCAGAACGCGAAGGCCGCCCTGCTGGCCAAGTTCAAGGCGCGCCCCCCGTCCGACGACCCCGAGGTGATCGCCAAGGCGAAGGCCCGCGCCGAGGTTGCCAAGGCCCGCGAGGAGCGCTCCCGCGAGCGCGAGGCCGCCCGGATCGCCGCCGAGCGGAAGGCCGCCGAGGAGAAGCGTCAGCGGGAGGAGGCGGAACTCGCCGCCCAGATCGCCCGCGAGGCCGCCGAGCTGGCCGCCGCGCAGGAGCGCAAGTCGGCCGACCTGGCCGCCAAGAAGGCCCAGCGCGACGCGCGCTACGCGGCCCGCAAGGCGAAGGTCAAGACCAAGCGCTGAGCGCAGGCCGTCGGCTCACCCGAGCTTCGGACGCCCACGACGCCCGCCCCCAAGGCGGGCGTCGTCGCGTTCGGGGGAGCGTGTCCGCACGCGGCAACCAACGCGCGCGGCAACGCGTTGAGGGCGGCCGAACCGCGACGCGCCCGTCCGGCGCGGGCAGCCGAGGCCGCGATGCTTTCCCGATCCCGACAGGTTCTCCCCGCGGTCCTCGTCCTCGCCGCCCTGTCCGCCGCCGTCGCGCCCCGGACGGCCCGCGCGCAGGGGGAGGACTCGGTGATGGCCTGCGAGACGCTGATCGCCGCCCGGCGGATCGACGCGTCCTCGGGCAGCGGTGGCCCCGTCCCCACGGAGGCCGGCTGTCGGCGGATCCCGCGCAGCGCGATCGGCACCGTGGAGCAGCGGGCCCTGATCGGCGGGGCGCCCTACGAGTGCCTGACCGTCGCGGGCGGGGGGGCGTGCCGTTGGATCGTGCCCTGACGCGAAGGCTGTCGATTATTGCCGGAGCCCGCACTCTGACCAAGCTTCACGGGTGATCGAGACGCTCTATCTGTGTCTCGAGCGAGTGAGGTCCGAACGTCAGTATGCCGAGTACCCTGGCAAGCACGCGCGTATCGATCGTGGCAGCGACCTGGATCGTCTCGGCCCTGGCCGGCGGGGCCGCCCGGGCGGAGCCGCCGATCCGGAGCCCGGAGGACGCGGCCTGCCGCAACGACGCCCGCGCGAAGGTGTTCTCGGCGCCCAACCCGCAGGGTCTCGAACTCGAGGAGATCGGGCGCCGGATCTACTTCGCCTGCATGGACCGCGTCGCGAAGGCGGCCGCACCGGCGGCGAAGCGGGGTGGCCGGCGCCATCGGCACCGGCGGCATTGACCCGCGACGCGGGGGTCAGGCGTCGAGCGGCGCGCCGATCCGGGCGCGGAGCCGCAGCCGCAGGGCCTCGTTACCGCCTTCGGCATCGAGGGCGGCCATCAGGCGGAGCAGCTGGCTGAGCGGGGTCGACCGGCTCTCGACCGCGTCGGCGATCTGCTCCGGCAGCGACTTGGCGACCGGTACGAAGCGCGGTGCCGGGCCGGCCTGGTGAGTCTGGGGCATGCGAGGCGCTCGTCCTTCGAAGGAGTCCAGATTGGCGGGCGGGTCGCTACGCCTTTCGATCGACGGGCACCAGTCCTTTTCGCGTGAATACGTAGCCGGCATCGCTCCGCGTCACCGCGCTGCAACAGCGTGGCGGGAATGTGTGGACGACGCCGGACCCGCCGCGGAATCCGCTTGCCGGGCCGGCGCTCAGCCGCCCGCCAGCGGCGACTCCGCGAATCGGTCGAGCAGATTCTCGGGGTCCCGGTAGATCGCCGCGCAGCCGGCCGCCCTCAGGTCCGCCTCCGGAAAGCCGCCGCAGAGGAGGCCGACGGTGCGCAGGGCCGCCTTCGCGGCGGCTTCGGCGTCGTAGGGGGTGTCGCCGACGACGATGATCGCGTCGGGCGGGACGCCGTCGAGCTTCGCCAGGGCGGCCTCGAAGATGTCGGGGTGCGGCTTGGACCGGTCCGCGTCGTCCGAGCTCGTGGCGACGTCGACGAGGTCGCCGATCTCCAGGATCTCGGTGTAGTGCTCGACCTCGGAGCGCTTGCCCGACGAGGCGAGCGCGATCTTCAGCCCGGCGGAGCGGATGTGCTCGAACAGCGGCCGGACACCCGGGAACGGCCGGACCTCGGACAGGTAGCGCCGTTTGAACAGGTCGGAGCGGTAGGCCTCGATGGTCTCGCCCTCCCGCGCGATCCGCTCCTCCGACAGGAAGACCGGCATCAGCTCGTCGCCGCCCTTGCCGATCTGCCGGCGGACTTCGGCGAAGCCGGTTTCCACGCCGAAATGCGCGAAGGCCTCCACCCAGGCGCGGGCATGCAGGTCGACGCTGTCGAGCAGCGTCCCGTCGATGTCGAAGATCACCGCGCGCATCGCAGCCCCGTCGCGGAGCCCTGCGCCCGCATCAGGCCGGACAACCTGCCGGCGCCCGGCCTGTTCCGCGCCGGGCCCACGAACGACGGAAGCCCGCCCCTGCGCGAGGGGCGGGCTCCGGGAAAGGCCGGGGTGGCGCCGCGGCGCCGACCCTTCAGTGCATCGAGGCCGGGGTCCGGGCAGGCTTCGCCTTGGCGGCGAGGCCGGCGGTCACCGCGGCCTTGGAGGCGCGGGCGGGCTTCGGGGCCGCCGGCTTCGCGGCGGCCTTCACGGCCGCGGGCTTGGCAGCGGCGGTCTTCGACGCGGCGGGCTTGGCAGCGGCGGGCTTGGCAATGGCGGTCTTGGTGGCAGCGGTCTTGGCGACCGGCTTGGCGACCGGCTTGGCGGCGGTCTTCACCGGCGCGGCCTTCGCGGCGGCCTCGACGAGCTTGGCGGCCTCGACCGTCTCGGACGCGGCGGCCGCGAGCATCGCGTTCGCGCGCAGCTCGGACTCGGCGCGGATCCAGTGGGCCGCAGCGTGCCCGTGAATCCGGCCCTCGTTCTCCCAGATGTAGTAGGCGCACTCGCGCACGTGGTGCTCGCTGATCAGCATGCGGTCGATCTCCTGTCCGTCCCGGGGACGACGATGGGAGAGCCGGGTTAAGCGTCGGTTAACCCTGCCGCCGGCGACCGGTCGCGGTGCGCGCGCGCTTCGGGCCGCCCTACTGGGCGATCCCCAGCACCCGCCGCGCCTCGGTCAGCAGCACGGCGTGCCGGGCCGCGCCAGGACCCTGATCCGGCGCCTCGCGGCCGGCCCGGGCGATCAGGTCCTGGAAGCGCCGCCGGTCGAGGGCGCGGTGCCCGATGCTGGCGAGGACCGCGCCCAGGACGGTCCGGACCGCCTCGGTGCGCTCGTCGGCCATCGCGGCGGCTTCGGACGCGGCCGCGTTCGCCTGCGCGTCCACCTGCGTCTCGGCCCGCGCGGTCGTGGCCGCCTCCGCGCGGGTCTGCGCCTCCGCGAGCGCCGCGGCGAGGCGCTGCCCCTCCTGCCAGGCCTGGTCGTGCTGATGCGTGCGCAGCGCGAGCAGCACCTTGAGCGAGGCCGCTTCCGCGCGCGCCGCGTCCAGCTTGGCTTGGGCCTCGCGCAGATCCTTCAGCAAGTCCTGCGCGAGGGTCTGGTCCGCGGTCATGTCCACTGCCGGCTCCTCTGGCGTTCGACGGCGTTCGTCCTGTCGCGCCGTCGGCCGAATGTCCACTCTCGCGCGCCGGCGGGACCGGACGACAGGTTGAGAAAATCCGATCGCCGGTCCACATGGGAGGCGGCGCCTCGCGGCGCCTGTCCCGGCCGGCCTTGAACCGGCGCAGCGGAGTATCGCCACCATGTTCATCCAGACCGAAGCCACGCCGAACCCGGCCACCCTGAAGTTCCTGCCCGGCCGCGTCGTGCTGGCGGAATCGACCTTCGAGGCGCGGGACGCCGAGGCCGCCGCCCGCTCGCCCCTGGCCGCGGCGCTGTTCACCGTCCCGGGCGTGGCGGGCGTCTATTTCGGCCACGATTTCATCTCGGTGACCAAGGCCGAGGACGGCTCGGACTGGGCGCAGGTCAAGCCGGCGGTGCTCGGCGCGATCATGGAGCACTTTCAGTCCGGCGCGCCCGTGATGGCCGAGGGCGGCCACGGCGAGATCGAGCCGGGCGACGAGTTCTACGACGAGGCGGACCACGACACCGTCGTGACCATCAAGGACCTGCTCGAGACCCGGGTGCGCCCGGCGGTGGCGGGCGACGGCGGCGACATCACCTTCCGCGGCTACAAGGAGGGCGTGGTCTATCTGGAGATGAAGGGGGCCTGCTCGGGCTGCCCGTCCTCCACGGCGACCCTGCGGCACGGCGTGCAGAACCTGTTCCGGCACTTCCTGCCGGAGATCCGCGAGGTCCAGGCGATCTGAGGATTCGCGCCCGCGCCGCGGTGCGGGCGGCACGCCGGAGGGCCGGAACGGCCCTCGGCTGCCCCCCGGCTCCCGCCTTCGCGGCGGAGCCGGGGGCCGGTGCGCCGGACCCGTCCGAGGCCGCGGGCGCGCACCGGCGCAAGCCGGCAACACTCCACCGGTGATCCGCCCGGTGCGGGCGCCCCGCCGCTGACGAGGCGTCGGTTTTGCTCTAACGCTGGAGGCTCTTCGCGCCCGTCGCGGCGCAGGGAGGCAACCGTCGGCGCGGACCGGCCTGTGGGAGTGAGCGTGCGTATCCTGGCCATCGACACAGCGCTGGACACCTGCGCCGCCTGCGTCATGGCGGAGGAGTCCGAGGCGCCCCTCGCCGCCGAGTCGCTGCCCATGGCGCGCGGCCACGCGGAATCCCTGCTGCCGCTGATCGAGCGGGTGATCGCTCGGGTCGAGGGCGGATTTGAGGCGATCGACCGGGTCGCCGTGACGGTCGGGCCCGGCAGCTACACCGGGCTGCGGGTCGGCCTGTCGGCGGCCCGCGCCATCGGCCTCTCGACCGGCAAGCCCGTCGTCGGCGTCGGCACCCTCTCGGCGCTCCTCGCGCCGCTCCTGGCCGACACCGTCGCGGGCACGATCGCCGCGGTGATCGACGCCCGCCACGGCGCTGTCTACGTGCAGGCCCTCGGGCCGGGCGACGGCCTCGCGCCCGCGCATCTCGCCGTCGAGGCGGCGGCCGAGCAGCTGGGCGACGGCCCGGTGGTGCTGACCGGCTCCGGCGCGCCGATGCTGGCCGCCGCGCTCGCCGCACGCGGCGTCGCGGCGCGCGTCGCCCATGTCGGCGGTCCCGATATCGCGGCGGTGGCCTCCCTCGGCCTCGTCGCCGACCCGGCGCAGGCCCTGGCGCGGCCCCTCTACCTGCGGGGGCCGGATGCCCGGCCGCAGGACCACGCGCGGATCGCACGGCGATGACGCGCCCGCTGCCCTTCTGGCCCTTCGACTGGTGGTTCGCGTGGTGGGACGCGCTGACCCCGGAGCCCTACGTCGCGCCGCTCCGCGACGCCGCGCAGGCCCCTGCCCTCGCCCGCCTCCACGCGACCGCCTTCGCGCGGCCCTGGGACGCGCACGAGTTCGAGCGGATGCTCTGCGAGCGCTCGACCCACGCGCACGCCCTCTGGCGCGCGGGCGTCCTCCAGGGCTTCGTGCTCTCGCGCCGGGCCGCCGACGAGGCCGAGATCCTGACGGTCGTGCTGTCCCCGGCTCTGCGCGGCGGCGGCCACAGCCGCACGCTGCTCCGCGAGCACCTGGCGAGCCTCGCCCTCGACGGCGTCGCCCGGGTGCATCTGGAGGTCGACGAGGGCAACGCTCCCGCGCTGCGGCTCTACGCCCGGCACGGCTTCCGGCAGGTCGGTTCGCGCACCGGCTACTATCTCAAGGCCGACGGCAGCCGGGCGACCGCGCTGACGATGAGCGCCGACCTGTGACGCCGTGAGCCGCCTCGGCATCGCCTGGCGCGTCGCGGCCCTCGCCCTCGCCTTCGCTGTGCTGGGACCGCCCCACTGGATCGCCCTGCGCCTCCTCGGCCGCCGCGCGACCCTGGCGCCGATCCTGTTCCACCGCGTCTTCCTGTGGCTGTTCGGGGTGCGGGTCACGCAGAGCGGGACGCCCCCGGCCCCCGGCGAGGCGGCTCTGGTGCTCGCCAACCACGTCTCGTGGCTCGACATCATCGCGGTGGGCTCGCTGCGGCCGCTCTCCTTCGTGGCGAAGTCCGAGATCGCCGGCTGGCCGCTGATCGGCGTCCTCGCGGGGCTCCAGCGGACGATCTACATCGACCGGCAGCGCCGCGGCGCGACCGCGAGCGTCAGCACCGCCATGGGCCACCGCCTGGCCGAGGGGGAGCTGGTCGTCCTGTTCGCGGAGGGGACCACCGGCGACGGGACCCGGCTCCTGCCGTTCCGCTCCTCCCTCGTCGGCGCCGCCCGCGCGGCGCTGCAGGCCGAGGCCGGGCGCGGACGGGTGCGCCTCCAGCCGCTCGCCATCGCCTATCCACGGCGCAACGGCCTGCCGGTCACGCGCGCCGAGCGCGCGGAGATCGCGTGGTACGGCGACATGGAGCTGGTGCCGCACCTCGCGACCTTCGTGCAGGGCGGCCCCATCGACGTGCACGTGGTCTGGGGCGCGCCGATCCCCTTCGAGGCGACCACCGACCGGAAGGTCGCCACCGCGGCCGCCGAAGCCGAGGTGCGCGCGGCCCTGCGGGGCGCCGGCACGGGCGCCGGCACCGCCCCGGCACCCGACACGCGGCCGGCCGCCCCGGGGATCGGTCTCCAGGGGCCGGAGATCGCGCCGGTCTGAACCCTCGGCGCTGCGCCGGACGCTGCTCCCGCGTCGGGATCCGGAGCCGGCGCGCCCGCGACCCCGGCACCGTGGGAGGCGCGCGCGGCCTGCTTTTCCACGCCTAAGCTCCTGGACGCGAACGGAATCCTGTCTCAGATCCAGATTTTACGCCTGGTCCGGACGGGTCTGATCCTTTCGAGACCAGCTCGTCGCTGTTCGACCGGGCGGATCCGCCGATCCGCGCGAGAGTAAGCCGGTGGAATCACCGTCAGAATACATGATTCAACGCATTGAGCGGCCGGAACACGTCTGCTAGCTAGGCCGCAATCCGGAACAGACGGAAATTATTGGAGGACGCCCGGTGCAAACCTGGAACCAGGTTTACGACCCGTTCGGGAGCCCGTGGCTCTCGACGCTCGCCGCTTCAGTGCCGGTCATCGCACTGCTCGCCATGATCGCCAGCGGGCGCGTGAAGGCCCATATCGCGGCGGTCATCGCCCTCGGCCTCGCCATGCTGGTGGCCATCGTCGGCTTCGGCATGCCGACCGATCTCGCCACCCGCGCCGCCATCCTCGGGATGGTCACGGGCTTCTTCCCGATCGGCTGGATCATCCTCAACGTCATCTTCCTCTACCGGCTCACGGTGGAGAAGGGCTGGTTCGCGATCCTGCAACAGTCGGTGGCGGGCATCACCGCGGACCGACGCCTCCAGCTGCTCCTGGTGGCCTTCGCGTTCGGCGCCTTCTTCGAGGGCGCGGGCGGCTTCGGCACGCCGGTCGCCGTCACGGGCGCGATCCTGATCGGCCTCGGCTTCTCGCCGCTCGCCGCGTCCGGCCTGTCGCTGATCGCCAACACCGCGCCGGTGGCCTTCGGGGCGCTCGGCGCGCCGATCCAGGGCCTCGCCTCGGTCACCGGCTACCCGCCCGAGATCCTCGGCGCGATGATCGGCCGGCAGCTGCCGCTGTTCTCGCTGATCGTGCCGTTCTGGCTGATCTGGGTGTTCGCGGGGTTCCGCGGCATGATCCGGGTGTGGCCGCCGATCCTGGTCTGCGGCGCCTCCTTCGCGGTCGCGCAGTTCCTGATCTCGAACTACGTCAACCCGTGGATCGTCGATATCGGCGCCTCGCTCGCCTCGATGCTCGCGCTCGTGCTGTTCCTGAAGGTCTGGCAGCCCAAGGAGATCTGGTCGTCGCCGGCTCTGCGCGGCCACGATCCGTCGCTCGCCGTCGCCGGTCCGCGGCCCGTGGCGCTCGGCGCCGGCGTGCCCGGCACGCCCCCGGTCCATACCGGCGCCCGCACCGCCTCGCAGGGCGAGATCCTGATGGCCTGGGTGCCGTGGATCATCCTGTCGATCGTCGTGGCCATCTGGGGGACCGGCTGGTTCAAGGGCATCGTCAACCCGCTCTTCACCTGGAAATACGAGGTGCCGGGCCTGCACAACGTGATCATGAAGGTGCCGCCGGTGGTGGCCAAGCCGGTGCCGGAGGGCGCGGTCTTCCTGTTCACCTACATGTCGTACACCGGCACCGGCGTGCTGATCGCGGCGATCATCTCCGGCCTGATCATGCGGTTCTCGCCGCTACGCCTCGTCACCGCCTACTTCGAGACCATCTGGGCCCTGCGCTACTCGCTCATCACCATCGCGGCGATGCTCGCGCTCGGCGTCCTCACCCGCTACGCGGGCGTCGACGCCACGCTCGGGCTGGCCTTCGCGGGCACCGGCATCCTCTACCCGTTCTTCGGGACGCTGCTAGGCTGGCTGGGCGTGGCGCTCACGGGTTCGGACACGGCCTCGAACGTGCTGTTCGGCGGCCTCCAGAGGATTACCTCCGAGCAGCTCGGCCTCTCGGGCGTGCTGATGGCGGCGGCGAACTCGTCGGGCGGCGTGATGGGCAAGATGGTCGACGCCCAGTCGATCGTCGTCGCCTCCACGGCCACCGGCTATTTCGGCCAGGAAGGCAAGATCCTGCGCTTCGTGTTCTGGCACTCGATCGCGCTGGCCTGCCTCGTCGGGCTGTTCGTGATGCTGCAGGCCTACGTGCCGTTCTTCCAGCAGATGGTCATCGACCTGCCCGCGGCGGCGCCGGCCGCCCACTGAGGCCGGTTCGACCGGCCAGCCTCTGACCGGCCGCCCGCGGGCGGCCGGTCGCGTTTCGGGCGCCGCGACGGCCCCCGCGATCCGTGCTACAGGCCGCGTGCCGGGCCCCGCGGGGCGGGTGCAAGGATCATCGGACGGTTCGGGACGGCGCGCGTTGAAGAAGGCTTTCGTCAAATCCTACGGTTGCCAGATGAACGCCTACGACGCGGCCCGCATGGCCGACGTCCTCGGCGCCGAGGGCTACACGGCGACCGACACGGTCGAGGACGCGGACGTCGTCGTCCTCAACACCTGCCACATCCGCGAGAAGGCCGCCGAGAAGGTCTATTCCGAACTCGGCCGCCTGCGCGTGCTCAAGGGTGAGCGGAAGGCGCAGGGCCTCGACACGCGCATCGTGGTCGCGGGCTGCGTCGCCCAGGCCGAGGGCGCCGAGATCCAGGCGCGCCAGCCCGCCGTCGACGTGGTCGTCGGCCCGCAGAGCTATCACCGGCTGCCGGACCTGCTGGCGCGCTCCCGCGAGCGCCGCGTCGTCGACACCGAGTTCCCGGTCGAGGACAAGTTCGACCACCTGCCCCGCCGGCGGACGCTGGGTTCGTCGGCCTTCCTCACCGTTCAGGAGGGCTGCGACAAGTTCTGCGCCTTCTGCGTGGTGCCCTACACGCGGGGCGCGGAGGTCTCGCGCTCCGTGGCGGCGGTGCTCGCCGAGGCCGAGAAGCTCGCCGACGGGGGCGTCCGCGAGATCACGCTGATCGGCCAGAACGTCAACGCCTATCACGGCGACGGCCCCGACGGCGCGCCCGCGGGCCTCGCCGACCTGGTGCGCGCGGTGGCGAAGATCCCCGGCATCGCGCGGATCCGCTACACGACGAGCCACCCGAACGACTTCGACGACGCCCTGATCCGGGCGCACGCCGAGGTGCCGGCCCTGATGCCCTACCTGCACCTCCCGGTGCAGTCGGGCTCCGACCGGATCCTCGCCGCGATGAACCGCAAGCACACCGGCGACCAGTACCGCCGGCTGATGGACCGGATCCGCGCGGCGCGGCCCGACATCGCCCTGTCCTCCGACTTCATCGTCGGCTTCCCCGGCGAGACCGACGCGGACTTCGCCGAGACCCTGCGGCTCGTGCGCGACGTCGGCTTCGAGAGCGCCTTCTCGTTCAAGTACAGCCCGCGCCCCGGCACGCCGGCCGCCGACCGCACCGATCAGGTGCCGGAGGCCGTGATGGCGGCCCGGCTCGCCGAGCTGCAGGCGCTCCTCGACGGCCAGCGCCACGCCTATCAGCGGGCGGCCGTCGGCCGGGTCTTCGACGTTCTGGTCGAGAAGCCCGGGCGGCACCCCGGTCAGGTCGCGGGCAAGACGCCGCACCTGCTGGCCGTCCAGTTCGACGCCGCGCCTCACCATATCGGACAGGTCGTGCCCGTGCGGATCACCGAGGCAGGGTCCAACAGCTTGTTCGGGGAACTCGTCTCCGCGGCTGCGGCGGCGTGAGGAGCGGAGCGGTCGGGATGATGGCGAGGATGGCGGCTTGAGCGCGTCGGACGGTGCGGGCGCGCGCGGCGCGCTCAAGGGGCGCGGCCCGGCGGCGCGGCCGGCCGGATCGGACGAGGCGGTCGAGGTGCCGCTGACCTTCGACGACAACCGCCTCGCGAGCCTCGTCTTCGGCCAGTACGATCAGAACGTCGCCCATATCGAGCGCCGGCTGGAGGTCACCGCCACCGCGCTCGGCAACCACCTCGTCATCAAGGGGCCGGCCGACGCCGCCGAGACGGCGCGGCGGGTGTTCCAGAAGCTCTACGCCCGGGTGCGGACCGGCGGCAGCACGCTGACCCTTGGCGACGTGGACGGCGCCATCCGTGAGGCCACCGCGCAGGCGACCCTGTTCCCGGCCGAGGTCATCGCGGCCGAGGCCGACAGGCCGCATTTCGAGCAGATCGCCACCCGCAAGCGCGGGGCCGTGCGGGCGCGCAACCCGGCGCAGGACGCCTACATCAAGCTCCTGCGCACCAACGAGCTGGTCTTCGCCGAGGGCCCGGCCGGGACCGGCAAGACCTGGCTCGCCGTCGGCCACGCCGTGTCGCTCCTGGAGCAGGGCCATGCCGAGCGGCTGATCCTGTCCAGGCCCGCGGTCGAGGCCGGCGAGCGCCTGGGCTTCCTGCCGGGCGACATGCGCGAGAAGGTCGACCCCTACCTCCGCCCGATCTACGACGCCCTGTACGACTTCATGGAGGCCCGCCACGTCGATCGCGGCCTCCAGACCGGCCAGATCGAGATCGCGCCGCTCGCCTTCATGCGCGGCCGAACCCTCACCAACGCGGTGGTGCTGCTCGACGAGGCGCAGAACACCACCTCCATGCAGATGAAGATGTTCCTCACCCGCCTGGGCGAGGGCTCGCGCATGATCATCACCGGCGATCCGAGCCAGATCGACCTGCCGCCGGGCCAGAAATCCGGCCTCGTGGAAGCGGTCAGCGTGCTGGAGGGCGTCGAGGGGATCGGGCACGTGCGGTTCAAGGACGTCGACGTGGTCCGCCACGACCTCGTCCGCCGGATCGTGACCGCCTACGAGCGCGCCGCCCACGGCAGCGCGGAGGCCGACCGCAACCCGAATCCCCGCCGCCGGCCCCTGGCGTGACCATGCCCCACGAGATCGACCTCGCCGTCGAGGACGCGCGCTGGGAGACGGCGGTTCCGGATCTCGAGGCCCTCGTCACCCGCGCCGTCGAGGCCGGGCTCGCCGTCGCCCCCGGGAGGCCGGACGGTCCCGTCGAGGTCAGCGTCCTGCTAACCGACGACGCCGCCGTCCAGGAACTCAACAGGACCTGGCGCGGCAAGGACAAGCCCACCAACGTCCTGTCCTTCCCGGCCGCCCCGCAGCCGCGGCATGCCGGGACCGCCGCGCCCCTCGGCGACGTGGTCCTTGCGTACGAGACCCTGGTGCGCGAGAGTGCGGAGCAGTCGAAGCCGCTCCAGAATCACCTCGCCCACCTCCTCGTCCATGGCACCCTGCATTGTCTCGGTCAGGACCACGAGATCGGCGAGGCCGAGGCCGATGCCATGGAAGCCCTCGAGGTCGCGGCACTCGCGACCCTCGGCATCCCGGATCCCTATGCCTGAGCGCGCGACGTCCGAGCGACCCCAGACCCGAGAGACATGAGCAACGATCGAAGTCGCGGCGCGGCCCTGGCCGCGCCCAGTTCCACCGAGGGCGAGTCCCAGCACCGGGAGCCCTGGTACGACCGCCTGCTCCAGGCGCTCCATCTCAAGCCGCGCGATTCGCTGCGCGAGGGTCTTGAGGAGGCGCTGGCGGAGCCGGACGCCGGCGAGAGCGGCCTCACCCCGCTCGAGCGCGTCATGCTCAAGAACGTCCTCGGCCTGCACAAGGTGCGCGTCGACGACGTGATGGTCCCCCGGGCCGACATCGTCGCCGTCTCGAACGACACGAGCCTCGGCGAGTTGCTCAAGCTGTTCCGCACGGCCGGCCATTCCCGGCTGCCGGTCTACGGCGAGACCCTCGACGATCCCCGCGGCATGGTCCACATCCGCGACCTCGTCGACCACATCGCCGCCAAGGCCGAGCCGGCCCGGCGCAGCGCGCCCGCCGTCTCGAAGCCCGCCGAGGTCGCGGCCGACGGCGCGGCGGACGCGCCGGCCGCGCCGCGCCCGCGCCGGCCGGCGTCGCGCCTGCCGCGCGGCCTGGACCTCGGCAAGGTCGACCTGACGACCACGCTGGCGGCGGCGCGCATCCAGCGGCCGGTCCTGTTCGTGCCGCCCTCCATGCCGGCGATCGACCTGCTGGTGCGGATGCAGGCGACCCGCACCCACATGGCGCTGGTCATCGACGAGTACGGCGGCACCGACGGGCTGATCTCCATCGAGGATCTGATCGAGGTCGTGGTCGGCGATATCGAGGACGAGCACGACGTTGCCGAGGACAAGTACGTCCAGCGCGTCGAGGGCGAGGGCGAGGTCTTCGTGGCCGACGCGCGCACGCCGCTGGCCGAGGTCTCCGAGGTGACGGGCGTCGACCTCGTCGCGGCCGTCGGCGAGATGGCCGAGGAGATCGACACGCTGGGCGGCATGATCGTGACGCTGGCGGGCCGCGTCCCGTCGCGCGGCGAGCTGATCGCCGGCCCCGGGGACCTCGAGTTCGAGGTGCTCGACGCCGATCCGCGCCGCCTGAAGCGGCTCCGGTTCCACAAGGGCGCGGCGCGCATCGGCAACGTCGTGCCGCTCGCCCTGCCGCCGCCCGCGAACGCCCCGGTCGCCGAGACGCCGCACCCGTGACGGTCGCGGCGTGACGGGTCTGGTGGACGGTTTCGCCCGGTCGCCCGCGGCGGCCGGCGCACCGATGCGCGGGCCGATCCCGGGTCCCATGTCCGATCCGGAGCGGGCGCGCGTCCCCGGCGCGGTGCTGGCGATCGCGCGCCTGACCGGCTGGCGCCGGCTCGGGCTGGCGTGGCTCGCCGGCGCCCTGGGCGCGCTGGCGATGCCGCCCTACGGGCTCCTCCCGGCCCTCGCAGTTTCCCTGACAATCGCGGTCTGGCTGCAGGACGGGGCGGCCGCCGGCCGGACGACACTCCGGCGGTTCGCGCCCTGCTTCCTCATCGGCTGGGCCTGGGGCTTCGGCTACCTCACCGCCGGTCTCTGGTGGCTGGGCCAGGCCTTCCTGGTCGAGGCCGACGAGTTCCTCTGGGCCCTGCCGCTCGGCGTGATCGGCCTGCCCTTCGTCCTCGGCCTGTTCTACGGCGCCGGTTTCGGCGCCGCGGGCCTGCTCTGGGGGCGGGGCGCGGCGCGGATCGCCGCCCTGGCCTTCGGGCTCGGCGCGGCCGACTGGCTGCGCGGCCACCTGTTCACGGGGTTCCCCTGGAACACCCTCGGGATGGCGCTGGCCCAGAACCTCTGGCTGATGCAGGGGGCGGCGGCGATCGGGCTCTACGGCCTGTGCATCCTGGCCGCGCTGGTCTGCGCGGCGCCCGCGACGCTCGCCACCGGCGCGCATCCGCGCGCCCGGTTCGGGCCGAGCGTCGCCGCCGCGATCGTGCTCGCCGGCCTGGCGCTCTACGGGGCCGAGCGGCTCGGTCCGCCCGACCCGGTGGTCGCGGGTGTCCGGCTGCGGCTCGTCCAGCCCAACCTGCCCCAGGACGCCAAGTTCAGGCCCGAGAACCGGGCCGACATCGTCGACCGCTACATCGAGCTGAGCCAGCGCCCGACGGAGGCCGGTGCGCCGGAGCCGACCCACATCGTCTGGCCGGAATCGGCCTTCCCGTTCCTGATCCAGCGCGACCCCGACGCCCTGGCCAAGGTGGCGGCCGGCCTCAAGCCCGGGCAGCACCTGATCACCGGGGCGGCCCGCGCCGAGGAGCCGCTGCCGGGCGAGCGCCTGCGCTTCTACAACGCCGTCCTGGTGATCGGCCCGGACGGCCGGATCTCCGACAGCTACGACAAGGTCCACCTCGTCCCGTTCGGGGAGTACCTCCCCGCGCCTCTCGACGCCGCCCTGCGGGCCGTGGGGCTGCGCCAGTTCGTGGCGATCCCCGGCGGGTTCTCGGCCGGGACGCTCGCCGGGCAGCGGATCCTGACGGTGCCGGGCCTGCCGCCGGTCGCGGCGACGATCTGCTACGAGGCGATCTTCCCGGGCGCGATCCTGCCCGCCGGGCACGCCGCGCCGTCCCCGCAGCCGCCGGGGCTGATCCTGAACGTCACCAACGACGCGTGGTTCGGCGACACGCCGGGGCCGCGCCAGCACCTGGCGCAGGCGCGCCTGCGCGCCGTCGAGGAGGGTCTGCCGCTCGTGCGCGACGCCAATACCGGGATCTCCGCGGTGATCGACCCGCACGGCCGCGTCGTCGCCCGCACCGCGCTCGACACCGAGACCTGGCTCGACGCCGACCTGCCCGCCCGCATCGTCGGCGGCACGCTCTACGGTCAGTTCGGCGACGCCGCCTTCGCGCTGATGCTGGCCGCCTGCCTCGGCGGGGCCGTGATCGCGCGGCGGCGCCCGTGAGCGCGGACCGGGCGACCGCCAACCGGTTCCTGCTCGGCCTCGCGCTGATGCTGGTCGCGTTCAACCTGCGCCCGGCGCTGAGCACGGTCGGCCCCCTGCTGGCGACGATCCGGGACGGCACGGGGCTCGGCGCCGGCGGCGCCGCCATCCTCACGACGCTGCCGGTCCTGTGCCTCGGCATCGCCTGCGCGCTGGCCGCGCCGCTGATCCGCCGGATCGGGCCCGACCTCGCCGTGCTCGCCGGCTCGACCATCCTCGTCGCCGGCCTGACGCTCCGCGGTCTCGGCGGCCTCGTGCCGCTCTTCGCCGGCACGGCGCTCGCGGCCATCGGGATCGGGCTCGACAACGTCCTGCTGCCGGCGCTGGTGAAGCGCGATTTCGCCGGCAACGGCGGCCTGATGACCGGCCTCTACACGATGACCCTGTGCCTCGGCGCGGCCGCGGGCGCCGGGGCCTCGGTGCCGGTGGAGCACGCCCTCGGGGGCGGCTGGCCCTCCGCCCTGGCGATCTGGTCGCTGCCCGCGCTGGTGGCGGCCTTCGTGTGGATCCCGTTCGCCCGCCGGACCGCCTCGACCGCCGCGCCCTCCGCCGGGCGGCTGCTCCGCAACCCGCTCGCGTGGTGGGTGACGGGCTTCATGGGCCTGCAATCCTCGCTCGCCTACATCCTGTTCGGCTGGCTGCCGCTGCTGCTGCAGGGCCGCGGGCTGACGCCGCTGAATGCCGGGCTCTACGCCTCGCTGGCGACGCTGGTTCAGGCGCCGGGCGCCCTGCTCGTTGCCATGCTGGCGGCCCGCGCCCGGGACCAGCGCGCCTGGATCGTCGTGATACCCGGCCTGACGGCCGCCGCCTTCGTGGTCCTCGCCTTCGGGGCGGATTCTCTGCGGATCCCCGCCGCCTGCGCGCTGGGCTTCGGGATCGGCGGCTGCTTCGGGCTGGGCCTGACCCTGATCGTGCTGCGCGCCGCGGACGCGGCGAGCGCCGCCGGCCTCTCGGCCATGGCGCAGGGCATCGGCTACACCTGCGCCGCGCTGGGGCCGCTGGTCTTCGGTCTCGCCCACGAGGCGACCGGCGGCTGGGCCGTGCCAGGCGCCCTGTTCGTCGGCATCACCGTCGCGGCGATCCTGATCGGGCTCGCCGCCGGACGCGACCGGAAGGTCAGCGCGGCCGAACCCGAGCCGCGGGATCCGGCCGCTCAGCCGCTGACCGAACTCCAGCCGGCGAACCCGGCCAGCGGTTCCTGATCGTAGCGGGCCATCAGGTCGGTCATCGCGGCGGCGTCGCCGAGCCGTCCCTCCGCTGCGAGGCGGGCCAGACCCTCGAAGAAGCCCTCGCGGCCGAGCGCCGGCGCGAAGCTCAGCGTGAAGCGCACCGTGCGGTCGCCGCGATTGGCGAAGGCGTGCGCGACGCCGGGCGGGATCAGCGCGAAGTCGCCGGGTCCGAGGTCGTGATCCGCACCGTCGACGTGCAGGGCGAGCCGGCCCGCCTCGACCGAGAAGGTCTCGGTCAGCCGGGCGTGGCGATGCAGTCCCGCGCCCGGCGTCCGGGGATCCATCGCGACGCGGTAGATGCCGAGGCCGTCGCCGGTCTCGTCGCTGCGCGCGAGATAGGAGACCCGCATGCCGCCGATGACGGCGTTCGGGCCGGGCCCGCGGTGCACGACACTCGCCATCTTCGCCCCCGTCCGTTCCGCAAACGAGAACCCCGCGCGGCCGGGTGACCGCGCGGGGCTGTGTCGATGAGCGCGCGCGCGAGGCTTACTCGGCGGCGACCCGGTGCGCCTGCGAGCCGTCGGTCAGGGTCTCGGACTGCAGGCGCTTGCCCGGGGCGGCGCGACCCGGCAGCGGCGGCAGGGCCTTGGCCTTCTCCAGATCGATCCCGGCGCCTTCGGCGACGCGGCGGCCGTAATCCTCGTCGGCGTGCCAGAAGTGCCAGACCATCCGCAGCTGGATCGGCTCGGGGCACTGCTTCATGTCGGCCACGAGGTTGGCGATCAGGTCGTCACGCTCCCAATCCTGGAACGAGCGGTACCGGACGCCGGCTTGGGTGTAGTCGTCCTCGGTCCGCGAGGTCTGGTAGCGGCCGAGGCGGCCCTCCACCGGCTGGTGGTAGTCCTTGGCGGGCTTCGGCGCCTCGCGCAGGCCCTCGGCCAGCGTCGACGGCTCGTAGTTGATGTGCTTGTTCGGGCCGGTGCCGTCGACCGTGTAGGCCATCTGACCGTCGCGCTGGTTCGAGTAGACCTTCACGCCGGGCTGCGGCGCGTTGATCGGCAGCTGGAGGTAGTTGGCGCCGACGCGGTAGCGCTGCGTGTCCGAGTAGGACAGCGTCCGCCCCTGCAACATCTTGTCGTCCGAGAAGTCGATGCCGTCGACCAGCACGCCGGTCCCGAAGGCCGACTGCTCGACCTCGGCGAAGAAGTTGTCCGGCACGCGGTCGAGCACCATGCGGCCCACCGGCAGCAGCGGGAACTGGTCCACCGGCCACAGCTTCGTGTCGTCCAGCGGGTCGAACGACAGGTGGTCGTTCGGGCCATCCGGCATGATCTGGACGCAGAATTCCCACTCGGGGAAATTGCCGGCCTTGATGTTGTCGTAGAGGTCGCGGGTCGCGTGGCCGACATCCTTGGCCTGGATCTCGGAAGCCTGCTGCGAGGTCAGGTTGCGCACGCCCTGCTTCGGCTCCCAGTGGAACTTGCAGAGCACCGCCTCACCCTGGTCGTTGACCAGCTTGTAGGTGTTGACGCCCGAGCCTTCCATCTCGCGGTAATTGGCCGGGATGCCCCAGGGCGACTTCAGGTGCGTCACCATGTGGATCGACTCGGGGTGCTGGGCCACGAAGTCGAAGAAGCGCCACGCCTCCTGCCGGTTCGTCACCGGGTCCGGCTTGAACGCGTGGATCATGTCGGGGAACTTGATCGCGTCGCGGATGAAGAAGACCTTGAGGTTGTTGCCCACGAGGTCCCAGTTGCCGTCGACGGTCTTGAACTTGACCGCGAAGCCGCGCGGATCGCGCTCGGTCTCCGGGCTCTCCTTGGCGCCGGCGACCGTCGAGAAGCGCACGAACATCGGCGTCTTCACGCCGGTCTCGTTCAGCACCCGGGCGCGGGTGTACTTGGAGGCCGGCTCGTCGCCGATCTTGCCGTAGGCCTCGAACCAGCCGTGGGCGCCGGCGCCGCGGGCGTGGACGACGCGCTCCGGGATCCGCTCGCGGTCGAAATGCGTGATCTTCTCGATGAACTGGTAGTTCTCGAGCGTGGCCGGGCCCCGCTCACCGACCGTGCGGGTGCTCTGGTTGTCGCGGACCGGATGGCCCTGGCGGGTGGTCAGGATCGGGCGTTGATCGCTCATGCGTACCGTCTCTCCGTACTGCGAAGGCTCTCGGTGGACATCGGAGTCAGCCTGGAACCGTTCTGGTGAAGGGTTATGACCGGGGCGTGACCCCGAGGCAAATGCATCGTCACAAAGGTTCTGATAGACGCAGCCTATGAATCTGGCCGGCCTCTCCCTCCGCGATCTCGAATACGTCGTCGCCGTCGCCGACGAGGGGCATTTCGGCCGGGCCGCCGAGCGCTGCAACGTCAGCCAGCCGACGCTGAGCGTGCAGGTCCGTAAGCTGGAAACCGCGCTCGGCCTGACTTTGTTCGAGCGCTCGAACCGGCGGATCCTGCTCACCGAGGCGGGCCAGGCCATCGTCAGGCAGGCGCGGGTCGTCCTGGCGGAGGCGCAGCGGCTCCTGGCGCTGGCCAGCGAGGGCCGCGGCTCGCCGCTCACCGGGCGTCTCGTGCTGGCGGCGATCCAGACGCTCGGCCCCTATTTCTTCCCGCTGGTGCTGCGGCCCCTGCGCGAGCAGTACCCGCTGCTGATGCTCTCGCTGTCCGAATCGCGCACGGCCGACATCGTCGAGGGGCTGCGCGACGGGCGCATCGACGCGGCCCTGGTCTCGCTGCCGCTGCCCTCGCACGGGCTCGCGGTCTCGCCGCTGTTCGTCGAGCCGTTCTGGCTCGCCTGCCCGGCCGAGCACACCCTCGCCCGGGGCGGCGCGCTCTCCGCCAACGAGATCGCTGGGCCGGACCTGCTGCTCCTCGACGAGGGCAACTGCCTGCGCGACCAGACGATCGCGGCCTGCGGCGCCGGCTCCTCGGTCGGCCGCCACGCGACCAGCCTGGAGACGCTCCGTTCGATGGTGGCGGCGGGCGCCGGATACACGCTGCTCCCGGCCCTGGCGGTGCCGGCGAGCCCCGATCCCAGCGGCCTGACGGTCACCCGCGCCTTCGACGTCGACGGTCCCGGTCGGACCATCGCGCTGGTCTGGCGCGCGAGCGATCCGCGGACCGCCGGCCTCGCGAGCCTGGCCGCCTTCTTCCGGGCGCACGCGCCAGCGGGCACGGCCGCCTGCCGCGACGGCGAGGCCGTCGCCTGAGCCGCCGCGGACGCCCACCTTGAGCGGTTGTGAATAGGAAGAGGAGCCGCGACCGGTCTATCAGGACGGGTGACGACAGGGAGCGGCTCGATGCGGAGCACGATGGTCTGGGCCGTACTGGCGCTGCTGATCCCCGCGGGCGCGCGCGCCGAGCCGAAGGACAGCTTCGCCCGGATCGACCAGATCAACCGCGCCTCCCTGGTGATGACGGTGGAGACCGGCATCGTGCCGCGGGCGCTGGGCGCGACCGTCGCCCGCACCCTCGACCAGGTCGCCGCCGACGCCGCCAAGCCGGGCGCCGAGCGGCCGGACGATTACCTGCGGATCGAGCCGCTGATCACCGCCATCGCGGGGGCCGACGCCACGCGGATGCATTCCGGGCGCAGCCGCCAGGACATCATCCCGACGGTGCTGAAGCTCGAGCAGCGCGACCGGCTCCTGAACCTGGCCAAGGCGCTCGACGAGACCCGGGCGGCCCTGCTGGCAGTGGCCGAGCGCGAGGCCGACACGATCGTCCCGGCCTACACCAACGGGGTGCAGGCCCAGCCGACGACGCTCGGCCACGTCTACCTGGGCTACGCATCCGTCCTCGCCCGCGATGCCGACCGCCTCCGGGAGACCTGGGCGCGGCTGAACCTGTCGCCCCTGGGCGCGGCCGCCCTCGGCACGTCGAGCTTCCCGGTGGATCGCGAGAGGCTGGCAGCGCTACTCGGCTTCGACGCGCCGGTGGAGAACAGCTACGATTCCGGCCAGCTCGCGCCCATGGACATGGGGCTCGAGCTGACCGGGCTCGCGGCGAACCTCGCCACCACGGCCGGCAGCTTCGCGCAGGATCTCTACGCGCAGTACCACCAGACCCGGCCCTGGATCCTGCTGCGGGAGGGCGCGCTCACCGGGCCGAGCAGCATCATGCCGCAGAAGCGCAACCCCGTCGCGCTCTACAGCCTGCGCATGAAGGCCAGCGACGTCGTGGGGGCCGCCCAGGCCTTCGTCGTCATGGCGCACAACGTCGATTCCGGCATGCCGGACTACAAGCGCAACCAGGCCGAGCCGCCGGGGCGGACCCTGGCCGAGGCCGCCGAGATGTGCCGGCGCTGGACGCGCGTCCTCGACGGGCTGGTCGTGGACCGGGCGCGCGCCGCCGACGAGGTCGCGGCGGACTACTCCACCACCACCGAGCTCGCCGACACGCTCCAGCGCCAGGCCGACGTGCCGTTCCGGCTCGGCCACCACTTCGCGTCCGAGCTCGTGAGCTACGGCCGCAGCCACGACCTGCGCCCGGCCGACCTGCCCTTCCCGGAGGTGCGGCGCATCTACGCCGAGGCCGCGGCGGGGTCGGGGCTGAAGCCGGACCTGCCCCTCGACGAGGCCCGCTTCCGGGCGGCGCTGTCGGCCCGCGGCATGATCGACGCCGCGAAGGGGCTAGGCGGCCCGCAGCCCGCGGAGGTCCGGCGGATGCTGGGCGCCGCGCAGGCGCGGCTGCGGACCGACCGCGACTGGCTCGACGCCCGCCGCAAGGGCCTGGCCGATGCCCGGGCGCGCCTCGACGCCGCCTTCGCGGCCCTCACGCGCGAGCCCTGAGTTCCGCGCGGGGGCGCCGTGCCGAAACTCTGCCGTGACAGGGCCAATATTGCGGTATAGCGCGCGCCTGACGCCTGCCGGCTGAAGCGGGCCTCTCCCGATCGGTCGCCTTGCCCCCTCTCCGCACCCTCGGCCTCTGGGCCGCCCTCGCCGCCGCGTCGGCGGCCGTGTCGTACGGCCTGATGCAGGCGCAGTTCCCGGCCGCGCTGCTGCTCGGGCCGATGATCGCGGCCATCGCCTTCGGCGTCGGCGGTTCGCGCCTGCGCGTCCCGCGGCCCGCGTTCCAGGCCTCCCAGGCGGCGATCGGCTGCCTCGTCGCGCACGCCGTCACCGGGCAGATCGCCCAGACCCTGATGGAGGACGGGCCGCTCATCGTCGCGGTCGTGCTGGTCACCGTCGCGGTCAGCGGCCTCGTCGGCTGGATCCTGACCCGCCTGCGCGTGCTCCCCGGGACCACCGCGGCCTGGGGCTCGTCCCCCGGCGGCGCCTCCGCCATGGTGGCGATGGCCGAGGATTTCGGCGCCGATCCGCGCCTCGTCGCCTTCATGCAGTACGTGCGCGTCGCCGCCGTGGTGTTCTCGGCCTCGCTGGCCGCCCGCTTCCTGATGGAGGCCCCGGTCCCGGGGGCGTCGGCCGGCGCCGGCGAGGTCACCGGTCCGCTCTCGCTGCTGGCGACGCTCGTTGTCGCCGCCGTCGGCGCGGGCGCGGCGCTCGCCCTGCGGGTTCCGGCCGGCGCGCAGATCGGGCCGATGGTGCTGGGCAGCCTGCTCCACGCTACCGGGCTCGTCCGGATGGCGCTGCCGGTGCCGCTCCTCGAACTCGCCTACGCCTGCATCGGGATCTACGTGGGGCTGCGCTTCACCCGTGAGACGCTGCGCCTGACCGTCACCGCCCTGCCGGGCATCCTGGCGGCGACCTTCTCGGTCATCGCCCTCTGCGCGGCGTGGGGCTGGGGACTGACCCTCCTGCTGCCCATCGACCTGCTGACCGCCATCCTCGCCACGAGCCCCGGCGGCCTCGACTCGGTGGCGATCATCGCGGTCGGCTCGAAGGCGGACGTCTCCTTCGTGCTGGCCGTCCAGACCCTGCGCCTGTTCGTGGTGCTGCTCACCGGCCCGCTGCTCGCCAAGTGGATCAGCCGGTCCGTGCCGGAGGCCGCCATCCGATGAACGCCCTGGTCCTCGCCTTCCTCAATTCCTGGCGCGGCCTGCGCCACGGCGCGCGCACCGAGCGGGCCGTGCGCCAGGAACTCGTGCTCCTGGCGCTCGGGATCCCGGTCGCGCTGTTCCTCGGCGCGACGCTCTGGGTGCGCGTCGCCCTGATGGTCAGCCTGCTGCTGATGCTGGCCGCGGAGTTCCTGAACACCGCCGTCGAGAAGCTCTGCGACCACGTCCATCCGGGCCATCACCCGATGATCGGGACCGTGAAGGACCTCGCCTCCGCCGGCACGTTCATGGCGCAGATGGCGGCGCTGCTCGTCTGGGTGGCGGCGCTGGTGGACCGTCTCGGCTGACCTGCCGCGCGCGGGGCGCGCTCGCATCCGCGGGCCGGAGGGTCTATCTGGCCGGCATCGCCCCGCGCATCGGCCGAGACTGCACACCGTGACGGACTACATCCGCAAGATCCTCACCGCCCGCGTCTACGACGTCGCGATCGAGAGCCCCCTCGATCCGATGCCGCGCCTGACGCAGCGGCTCGGCCGGCCGGTCCTGCTCAAGCGCGAGGATCTCCAGCCGGTTTTCTCGTTCAAGCTGCGCGGCGCCTACAACAAGATGTCGGGCCTGCACCCCGACCAGATCGCCCGCGGCGTCGTCTGCGCCTCGGCGGGCAACCACGCCCAGGGCGTCGCCCTCGCCGCCGCCAAGCTCGGCGCGCGGGCCGTCATCGTGATGCCGCGCACCACCCCCTCGATCAAGGTCGATGCCTGCCGGGCGCGCGGGGCCGAGGTCGTGCTGCACGGCGACGCCTTCGACGAGGCCCTGGCGCAGGCCAAGATCCTCGAGGCCGAGCAGGGCCTGACCTTCCTGCACCCCTTCGACGATCCGGACGTGATCGCCGGCCAGGGCACCATCGGCAAGGAGATCCTGGAGCAGCATACCGGACCGATCGAGGCGATCTTCGTGCCGGTGGGCGGCGGCGGGCTGGCCGCCGGGATCGCGACCTTCGTGAAGTACCTGAGGCCCGGCACCAAGGTGATCGGCGTCGAGCCCGAGGACGCCGCCTGCATGGCCGCCGCGCTCGCGGCCGACACCCGGGTCAGCCTGCCGAGCGTCGGCCTGTTCGCCGACGGCGTCGCCGTGCGGCAGGCCGGCGAGGAGACCTTCCGGCTCTGCCGCGAGCATCTCGACGAGGTCATCACCGTGGACACCGACGCCATGTGCGCCGCGGTCAAGGACATCTTCGACGACACCCGCGCGGTGTCCGAGCCCTCCGGGGCGCTGAGCCTCGCCGGCGCCAAGCTCTACGCGGAGCGCGAGGGCGGCGACGGCACGCTGATCGCCATCTCGTCGGGGGCGAACCTGAACTTCGACCGCCTGCGCCACATCGCCGAGCGCGCCGAGATCGGCGAGCAGCGCGAGGTCCTGATCGGCGTGACGATCCCGGAACGTCCGGGCGCCTATCGCGCCTTCATCCAGGCCCTCGGCCCGCGCGCCGTCACCGAGTTCAACTACCGCCACGCCCCGGGCTCCGAGGCGCAGATCTTCGTGGGCATCAACGTCGGCGGCGGCAAGCGCGAGAAGCAGGCGCTGATCGGCTCCCTGCGCGACGCCGGCTACCGCGTCCTCGACATGAGCGACAACGAGATGGCCAAGGTCCATGTCCGCTACATGGTCGGCGGCCGGGCCGTGGGGGTGGCGCACGAGCGCCTGTTCCGCTTCCAGTTCCCGGAGCGGCCGGGCGCGCTGATGAAGTTCCTCGAAGCGCTGGGCCCGGACTTCGACATCACGCTGTTCCACTACCGCAACCACGGCGCCGATTACGGCCGGGTGCTCGCCGGGATCGCGGTGCCGCCGGCCGAGCGCGCCCGCTTCGACGCCGTGATCGAGGCGCTCGGCTACCCGGCCACCGACGAGACCGAGAACCCGGCCTACCGCCTGTTCCTCGACGGCGAGGGCGCCGGGGCGCTCTGAGCCCCGGCGGCGGCTCGCACCGCATCACCCGCCGTCAGCTCTCCGCCACGTCGACGGAGGTGACGTCCGGCATCGCCCGCAGCTTCGCCGCGATGGTCTCGAAGCTCGTCCGCGACAGGCGCACGAAGGTGACGGTGACCTCGTCGAGGTCCGGGTCGGGGCCCGGATGGACCGTGAAGGTCCGGACGCGCGAGGCACGCTCGCCGGTCGCCGCCTGGAGGGTGTCGATCGACATGGTGCCGCGCTTGGCGGTCAGCCGCAGCGTCTGGGCGCGCATCCGGTCGCGCCAGCGCTCCTCGAAGGGCTTCACGCCGGCCAGGATGCCGACGATGAGCGCCGTCGCGGCGAGGGCCGGCACGTAGAGGCCGCTGCCGATCGCCAGCCCGATCGCCGCCACACCCCAGAGGCTCGCGGCCGTAGTGAGGCCCTTCACGACTTCGCCCCGCAGCAGGATCGTCCCCGCGCCGAGGAAGCCGATGCCGGAGACGACCTGCGCGGCGATCCGGGACGGGTCGAGGACGACGTGCTCGGCGCCCAGCACGTCGGCGAAGCCGAAGGCCGAGACTAGCATGATCAGGCAGGAGCCGACGCAGACCAGCATATGGGTCCGCAGGCCGGCCGCCCAGAGCAGCCGCTCGCGCTCCAGGCCGACCACACTGCCGAACAGCGCCGCCAGCGCCAGCCGGGCCACCATCTCGCCGTTGCCGATCAGGACCGCCTCCGTGCCTCCGCCCCGTGCGGATGGCGCGGATCCTTGCGGCTTTACCGCGGGCGGATCAAGCGATCCCGAGGGCCGCCTTCTCGACCTCGTAGGCGGCCCGCACCGCGGCGGCCCCGTAGGCGCGCTCCAGGCGCCGCACGGTGAAATGCGCCCGCGCGGTCGATTGGAAGTGGTTCATGAAGGCGGTGTTGACCGCCGCGCCGCCGAAGGCGCCGAGGATCGGCACCGCCTGCGCGGCGACCTTCTGGGAGACGACCAGACCGAAGCGCGCGGCGATCTGGGCGGTGAAGCGGATCAGCGCCGGCGCCGACTGGTCGAGGAGCGTCTTGCTCCCGGCGTAGCGCGCCGCCTCCGACAGGGTCTTGGCCAGCGCGGCGCGGACCGCGAAGTAGCCGCTCTCGGTGAGCGCCGAGCCCGCCTCGGTCTCCGCCATGGCCCGGCCGCCGAGGGCGAAGACCTGCACGCAGGCGAGCGCGCCTTCGGGGGTCTCGAGATCCTCCCCCTCCTCCCGGGCGATCTCGGCGATCGAGCGCAGCATCAGCGTGGTCGAGACCGGCAGCTCGACCGCCAGCGTCGCGAGGCCGAACGCGCCGCCGACCGCGCCCGAGAGCGCCGCCATCGCTCTGTGCTTGGCGTCGCCCGAGCCGAGCAGCCGCGCGAGACGGCTCTCGGCCTTCGCGGCGACGGCGCCGAGACCCTCGCCCTCGGCGGGGACGAGTTCCTTGCGCGGCAGCGTCGCCAGCGCGACGCGCAGCGCGCCCCGCATGGCCACCTCGGTGCTGCGGCTGACGGCCTCGGTGACCGGGGTCGGCAGCGATCGGCCGATGATGTCGAGGGGCGCGCCGGCCGCCGCGGAGAGCCGCGCCGCGAGGCTCGGACGCTCTAGCACCTGCACGGCGCGGCGCAGGGCGGCGAGGTCCGCGTCGCTCAGCGCTATCTCTGGCGTCTCGGCCGGCAGCGTCTCGCCGGCGCGGGTGAGGTCGCTCGTGCTCATCCGTCGATCCCTGGATCTGTCCCGCTCACGCGGCCCCGGGGGCGCGCGCCGTGGTAGGAAGCTCGGGCCCCGGGATGCGGTTCCCCGGCTCCTGGGCGTCCCGCGCCGGGGCCGCGGCCTCCACCCGACCGCTCCGGCGCCCGACCGCGAGGCAGAGCACGAGGACGGGGATTCCCACGAGGGAGGTCATGACGAAGAAGGCCGGGTAGCCGATCGCCGCGACCACGAAGCCCGACGAGCCCGCGATCAGCTTGCCCGGCAGCGCGTAGAGCGAGGAGAACAGCGCGTACTGCGTCGCCGCGTAGGCCGGGCTGGTGAGGCTCGACATGTAGGCGATCAGCACGATCCCCGCGAAGGAGCCGCAGAAGTTCTCGATCGAGATGGCCACGGTCAGGCGCCAGATCTCGGGCGCGCCGGCCGCCAGCCACGCGAAGGCGAGGTGGGAGGCGGCGGCCAGGAAGGCGCCCAGCAGTAGCGTCGGGAACAGGCCGAAGCGGGCGAGCGCCCAGCCGCCCGCGAAGCCGCCCGCGATGCCGACCCAGATGCCGTAGAGCTTGGTGACGGTGGCGATCTCCTTCAGGTCGAAGCCCAGCGTCCGGTAGAGCGGGCTCGCCATGACGCCCGACAGGAAGTCGGGCAGCCGGAACAGGGCCACGAGCAGGAGGATGCCCCAGAGCGCGCCGCCGAACCGGCCGTGCAGCTCGGTCAGCGGCTCCAGGATGGCGCGGCGCATCGACCAGAACCGGGACCGGCCGGGCGTCTCGGCGGGGGCCGCGCGCGGTCTGTCGAAGGCCGGGGCCAGCAGGGCGGCGATCATCCCGACCAGCATGAGGGCGGCCATGATCAGGTAGGCCAGCGTCCAGCCCCCCGCGGAGGCGATGAACAGCGCGCCCGCGCCGGCGCTGATCAGGCCGAGGCGGTAGCCGAGGTTCGAGGTCGCCGCCAGGATGCCCTGGAAGTCGCTGCCGGCGGCGTCGATGCGCCAACCGTCGATCACGACGTCCTGGCTCGCCGCGCAGAACGCCACCAGGAAGGCCCCGAGCCCGAGGAGGGCGAGGTTGGTCTTCGGGTCCGAGAAGGCCATCAGGATCAGGCACAGGGCGACCGCGGCCTGCGTCGTCACCATCCAGGCGCGGCGGCGCCCGAGCCGGGCGCTCAGCACCGGCACGTTCAGGCGGTCGATCGCGGGCGCCCAGAGGAACTTCAGCGAGTAGGGCAGCGCCACGTAGCTGAACAGGCCGATCGCCCGCACGTCGATGTCCGAGAAGGCGAGGCGGAGCGTGAACGTCCCCAGCACCAGGAGCAGCGGCAGTCCGGACGAGAATCCGAGTGCCAGCATGAGCGCGATCCGCCGGTCCTCGACGATGTCGCGGAGCCGGAAGCGACGCGTCGCCTGTGGCTGGTTCGCCATGGCATGGAACTCCTGAGCGTTCGTGGCCTTGATCCCGCGAAATCGTGGCAGCCTTACGCCGCACCTGTCTCCGCTGGATCGTGCTGTCTTGCGCCCCAATCTTGGTAGAAGCTTGCTTAACGCGGTGTCCACGTCCCGCGGTCGGAGCGCGATGGTGGCGCCGCCGGACGAACGGGGCCACCGCCTGACTGTGGAATGATGCGTTGAGTGCCCGATCCGAGACCGGTCCGCCCCTCGCGACGCTGGTCGACGCGTTCGCGTCGAGCCCGTCGCCGATGGTCATCACCGATGCGCGCGCGCCCGACAACCCGATCGCCTGGGCGAACGACGCGTTCCTGAGCGCCACGGGCTACGCCGCCGACGAGATCGTCGGGCGCAACTGCCGCATGCTGCAGGGGCCGGCCACGGACCGGTCGACGATCCAGCGGATCCGCGCGGCCGTCGAGTCCGCCGAGGCGATCTCGGTGGAGCTGCTCAACTATCGCAAGGACGGGTCGTCGTTCTGGAACGCGATGACCATCACGCCGGTGCGCGACGCCGAGGGGCTCGCCTACTTCTACGCCGCGCAGGCGGACATGACCCATGTCCACCAGATGGAAGTGTCGATGCGCGGCACCAACGACGAGCTGGAGCGCCTCGTCGCGGCGCGGACCCAGGACCTGACATCGGCGCTGGAGCAGAAGACCGCCCTCCTCCACGAGGTCGACCACCGGGTGAAGAACAATCTCCAGGTGATCTCGTCGCTGATGCTCCTGAAGGCCCGGCGCACGCCCGAGGGCGAGGCGCGCGACGCGCTCCAGGGCATGGCGGAGCGGATCGGCGCCCTCTCGACCGCCCACCGGATGCTCTACTCCGAGGGCGACTGCACGCACTTCAACCTCGGCGACTTCGCGGCCGAGTTCCTGGCCGACATGAATGCCGGCCTGGACCCGGAGCGGCGCCGGGTGGAGGCCGATGTCGAGCCGATCGCGGTGGCCGCCGCGATGGCGGCGCCTCTCGCGCTGATGATCCACGAATTGACGGCCAACGCCCTGCGCCACGCCTTCCCGGGCGAGCGCGAGGGGCGCGTGTCGATCGTCGCCCGCCGCACCGAGGGCGGGATGCACATGACGATCCGCGACGACGGCGTCGGCGTCGCCGCGGCGGCCCCGAACCCGGCGGGGTTCGGGCGCAATCTCGTGGAGATGGTGGTTCGGCAGATGCGCGGGACCATCGCCTGGGCGGATGCCGGCCCGGGCACGACCGTCGAGATCGACATCCCGCTCCAGCAGCCGGCTTGAGAAATCGACGTGGAGGCATCAAGCTCGTCGGCCGCGGGGCCGGAGGACGAAGAGCGCATGGGGACCGGGAACGCCGCCGCGGACGCCGCCCTCCGCATCCTCGTGGTCGAGGACGAGGCCCTGATCGCCCTCGAGCTGGAATGCCTGCTGGACGATCTCGGGCACGTCACCGTCGGCGTCGCCGGCAACGCGACGGAGGCCATCGCGATGGGCCGGTCCACGGCGCCCGACGTCGCCCTCGTCGACATCCACCTCGTCGACGGCCCGACCGGCATCGACGTGGCCCGGGCGCTCTCGGCCGACCGGCGCACCACCGTGGTGTTCATGACCGCCAACGCCAAGCGCATCCCGGCCGATTTCGCCGGCGCGATCGGGGTGATCGCCAAGCCTTATTCCGAGCGCGTCGTGGCCAGCACCCTCGACTACGTGGCCGATCGCCGGGCCGGCCGCGACGGGCCGGCCTGCCCGGACGGGTTCTCGCCCGCGCCCGTCTGAGATTCTTCGGGTCAGGCCCCCGGCGCGCGGCCCACGGGTCTCAGCCCCGCGCCGCCCGCTCGCGCTTCAGCCGGTACAGCGCGTCCAGCGCCTCGCGCGGCGTCAGCGCGTCCGGGTCGATCCCGTCGAGCAGCGCGCCCAGCGGATCCTCCGGCGGCGGCTCCGGCGGCGGGGGTGGCGCGAGGGCCGCGAAGAGCGGCAGGTCGTCGATCCGGGCGCGGGCGGGACGGCCCCGCTCGGCCTTCTCCAGGCTCTTGAGGATCGCCCCGGCCCGGGTCACGACGCTGCCCGGGAGGCCGGCGAGCCGTGCCACCTGCAGCCCGTAGCTGCGCTCGGCGACGCCCGGCACGACCTCGTGCAGGAACACGACGCCGTCCCGGTGCTCGGCCACCTTCAGGGTGGCGTTCTCCAGCCGCGCCAGCCGGTCGCCCAGCGCCGTCAGCTCGTGGAAATGCGTGGCGAACAGCGCCCGGCAGGCATTCACCTCGTGGAGGTGCTCCAGGCAGGCCCAGGCGATCGACAGGCCGTCGAAGGTCGCGGTGCCGCGGCCGATCTCGTCCAGGATCACCAGGGAGCGCCGGGTCGCCTGGTTGAGGATCGCCGCGGTCTCGACCATCTCGACCATGAAGGTCGATTGCCCCCGGGCGAGGTCGTCGGCGGCGCCGACGCGGGAGAACAGTCGGTCGACCCGGCCGATCCGCGCCTCCGCGGCCGGCACGAAGGCGCCGATCTGGGCGAGCACCGCGATCAGCGCGTTCTGGCGCAGGAAGGTCGACTTGCCGCCCATGTTGGGGCCGGTGATCAGGCGGATCCGGCCGCGCGTGTCGCCGGACAGGTCGCAGTCGTTGGCGATGAACGGCTCGCCGGCCCGGCGCAGGGCCGCCTCGACCACCGGGTGGCGGCCGCCGACCACGACGAAGCTGAGCGAGTCGTCGACCACGGGACGCCGCCAGTCGAGCTCGACGGCGAGTTCCGCGTGGCTCGCCGCCACGTCGAGCCCGGCCAGCGCCTCGGCCACCTCGGCGACGGGCTCGGCCTGGGCCAGCACACGGGCCGCGAGGTCGTCGAAGACGGCGGCCTCCAGAGCCAGGGCCCGGTCGGAGGCGCCCGAGATCTTCGATTCGAGTTCGCCCAGCTCGACGCTGGTGAAGCGCATCGCGTCCACCATGGTCTGGCGATGGACGAACTCGCTCTGCAGGCCCTTCAGGCAGGCCTCGCCGACCGATTGCGGGACCTCGATGAAGTAGCCCAGCAGGTTGTTGTGCTTGATCCGCAGGGTCCGGCAGCCGGTCTGCTCGGCGTAGCGCGCCTGAAGGGCCGCGATCACCTTGCGGGAATCCTGTCCGAGGGTCCGCGCCTCGTCGATCTCCGGGTGGTAGCCCGTGCGGACGAAGCCGCCGTCGCGCCGGCTCAGGGGCAGCTCGTCGGCGAGCGCCGCCGCCAGGGTCGCGATGAGCGCCCGGTCGGCCTCGGCCAGATGCTCGGCCAGCCGGGCGAGTTCCGCCGGGAGGCCGTTCATGGCGGCGAGGCGCGCGCCGAGATCCGCCGCGACCGCGAGGCCGTCGCGGATGGCCGCGAGGTCCCGAGGACCCGCGCGACCGAGCCCCGTCCGCGAGAGCGCCCGCGCGAGGTCGGGCGCGCGGGCCAGGGCGTCGCGCAGGAAGCCGCGCAGGCGCGCGTCCTCCACCAGATACGCCACCGCGGCGTGCCGCCGGGCGATGGCGTCGAGATGGGTCAACGGGCCCGCGAGGTGCTCGGCGAGCAGCCGCGCCCCGTTCGCCGTCACGGTCCGGTCGATCGTGGCGAGGAGGCTCCCGGCGCGCTCGCCCGACAGGGTGCGGGTGAGTTCGAGATTGGCCCGCGTCGCCGCGTCGATCGCCAGGGTGGCGCCGCCATCCTCGCGGGTCGGGACCGCCAGGGGCGGACGGGCCGCGAGCTGCGTCCGGGCGATGTAGAGCAGCGCCGCCCCGGCGGCCGCGATCTCGGCCCGGGTGAACTGGCCGAACCCCTCCAGGGTCGAGACCCCGTACTGCTCGCGCAGGCGCCGCTCGGCGGCCGCGGGCTCGAGCTCGGCCTGCGCCAGAGGTACGACGGCCGCGCGGCTCTCCTGCCAGAGGCGCGCCAGGGCCGGATCGGCGTGGATCGCCTCCGACAGGACGATCTCCCGCGGGTCGTGCCGGGCGATGGCGCCGGACAGGTCGCCGCCCGCGACCTCGCTGAGGGAGAAGCGGCCCGTGGAGATGTCCACCGCGGCCAGGCCGTAGGCGACCGCCCCCTCCCCCGTCTTCCGGCGGCCGATGGCCAGGAGGAGGTTGGCGCGGGCCGGGTCGAGGAGCCGGTCCTCGGTGATCGTGCCGGGCGTGACGAGCCGCACGACCTCGCGGCGGACCACGGATTTCGGCCCGCGCTTCTTGGCCTCGGCCGGATCCTCGGTCTGCTCGCACACCGCCACGCGGTGGCCGAGGGCGATGAGTCGGTTGAGATAGTCGTCGGACCGGTCGACCGGCACGCCGCACATCGGGATCTCGCCGCCCGCGTGCTTGCCGCGCTTCGTCAGGACGATGCCGAGGGCCCGGGACGCGATCTCCGCGTCCTCGAAGAACAGCTCGTAGAAGTCGCCCATCCGGTAGAACAGCAGGCAGTCCGGATTGGCGGCCTTGATCTCGATGTACTGCGCCATCATCGGCGTCGCGCCGGCCGGGTCCAGGCCGGGCGTGGGCGTCGTGTCGGCGGCGGGGCGGACGGCGGTTCTGGCCATGCCGCCTCTTAGCAGAGCGACGCCGGCGAATCAGGCCGGGCGAACCGATGCGACTGGGGAGAAGGCGCCCGGACTCCGCATCGCCGGTGGATGGCGCCCGGATCCGCCACAGCCTGCGCGGAATCCGGGCGCGGTCGCGATGTCAGTAGCGCGGGCCGCCCGTGGTGTTGCCGAGCTGCTGCTGGTAGCCCGGGCGCGACGGGTTGCGGGCGTTCGGGTTGCCGTGGCGCATCGTGTTCATGCGCCGCATCCGGCGCTCGTGCCGGGTCGAGTGATGGCGGTGCATCCGGTGATGATGCATGCGGTGATGGCGATGCATCGCCACGGTCTCGACCATGTCGGATCCGGCGAAGCCGGGCTGCGCGATCGCGGGCGCGGCCTGCGACGCGACGGTTCCGGCCAGGAGGCCGCCGAAGACCACACCCGCGGTCAGGAAAGAACGAAAAGACATCGTGGAGTAGCTCCGATCAGCCCTCATGGGCCACCACCAAGTGACAAGTGCTCGTCATGTTCCGGAGCGGCGAGCGAAAAATAGTACGTGGCTTCCGAGAAGCGAACGGATTACCGCACCGCCCGACGCGCGTCCGCACTCGCCGGCGCGGAGACTTGCGAGATCCGGCCGTGCATTGAATATCGCTCTACAACTTGCCCGCGTGGACCGGCCCGCTTTCACGCGGGTGCAAGGCGGCTAGCGGAGGAACGCGCCGAGGTCGGCGTTGACCGCCTCGGGCTCCTCGTGGGCGAGCCAGTGGCTGGCCCGCTCGTACCAGCGGAGCCGGCCGGCGTCGCAGTACGCGAGGCTCGCCTCCGCCAAGCCGGGCTGCAGCGCCGTATCCCGTCGCCCCCAGAGGATCAGCACCGGCACGCGCACCCGCGGCGGCCGCGCCCGGGGCAGCTGCACAAGGGCCCGGTACCAGTTCAGCATGCCGGTCATCGCGCCGGGCCGGAGCCACGCCGCGACGTAATGGTCGAGATCGGCCTGCGCGAAGGTGCCGGGCCAGCTGGAGGTCGTCAGCGCGCGCCGCAGGGCCCGGCCGCGATCCGCCGTGAGCAGCCGCTCGGGCAGGCGCGGGAGCTGGAAGAGGCCCACATAGGTGCTGCGCAGCCACTGACCGGGATGGCGCCGCATGTAGGCGCCGACGATCGCGGGATGCGGCGCGTTGAGGATCGCCAGCCGGTCGATCCGCTCGGGGTGGCGGCTCGCCACCCACCACGCGACGAGGCCACCCCAGTCGTGGCCGACGAGCCGCACCGTGGGCGCGCCGTAGGCGTCGGCCAGGGCCAGGACGTCGCCGGCTAGCCGGTCCAGGTGGTAGGCGGCGATCCCCGCCGGCTTGTCGCTGAGGCCGTAGCCGCGCTGATCCGGTGCGATGATCCGCAGCCCCGCCTCGGCGAGCGGCCCGATCTGGTGGCGCCAGCCGTACCAGGATTCCGGGAAGCCGTGCAGCAGGATCGTCGGCGGCCCCGTCTCGGGGCCTGCCTCGGCCACGTGCAGGCCGACCTCCGGCAGGGCGATCCGGCGAAACCTCACTCCCGCGACGGTCATCCTCGCGCGCGCTCCGTCATGTCGGGCCCCCCCGCGGCGGAGAACGCGCGCATCCTCCGGTCCGGTCCGCTCAGAAGCCGAGCGCGGCGCCGTCACCGGCGTCCGGGGAGAGCTGGTCGCGCAGACGCTCCGGCGCGGTCCGCGTCCAGAGGCACAGCAGCACGAAGGCGGCGCCGTGCAGGAGGGCGTGCGGCCCGGAATGGTCGGCTGCGGCGCGCCGGTCCGGCGCGGAACCGGGCACGGCGCCGGTCGGGGTCTTGGCAGGATGGGTCATGGTTCCGGTCTCCCGATGACGTGTTGCACCGGAGATCGTCGGCGGATGGTCCGGGTTACAGGGCCGCGGGCGCCGCGCGTGCGCCGCCGCACGCGGACATCTCAGCGCACCGGGTCAGAGCACCGGGTCAGCGCACCCGTTCAGCGCATCGGATCGAGCCAGCGCGCGAGGGTCCCGGTCGCGATGCCCGCGCGGGTCTCCCGGTAGCCGAGCTCCGCCGATTCCCGGAAGCGCGACCACGCCCGCAGGTCGATGCCGGAGAGCTGCGGCTTCAGCACGGCGGTCGCGTGGGCCGCCGCCATCAGGCTCTGCGCGTCGCTCGACACGGTGGCGGCGCGCAGGAGCAGCGGGGCCAGGCCCGGCATCGCCAGCGGCGAGCCGATCAGCCTGCGCATGAGCCGGCCGCTCCACCCGCGCCGCGGCATGTCCTGGAACGCCCGGTCGGTCCCGACATCGACGGCCAGGACCGGTCCGCGCTCCAGCCCGGCGGCGACGTCGGCCGGCAGGTTGTTCATCATGCCGCCGTCGACCAGGACGCCCTCGTCGCACAGCACGGGCGGCAGGAGGCCGGGGATCGCGATGCTGGCGCGCAGGGCCTTCGGCAGGTCGCCCGAGCGGTGCACCATGGTGTTGCCGGTCGTCAGGTTCGACGAGACGCAGAAGAACGGCAGCCAGAGGTCCTCGATGCGCACGCCGCCGTAGCGCGCCGCGAGGCCGGCATCGACCTTGGCGCCGCGGGTCAGCGCGTGCAGCGGCAGCGTGTAGTCGTTGATCGGGTTGCTGGTGGCGAAGAACGCCTCGATCTGGGCCTGGATCTCCGCGACGCTCCAGCCCATGGCGAGGCTCGCCGCGATGATCGCGCCCATGCTGGTCCCGCCCACGAAGTCGGGCGCGCAGGACACCTCGTCGAGGGCCTTGAGCACCCCGAGATGGGCGAGCCCACGCGCCCCGCCGCCGCCGAGGACGAGGCCGCGCGCCGACCCGCTGGCGAGCCGCGCGAGGCGATGCAGATCCCCCCGGTCGCCGTCCCGGACCTGGATGCGCATCGCCGCGGGCAGCGCGGCGACCTCCGGATGCAGGGCCCTCGGGCGCCGGGCCGCGGGGTCCTGGCGCACGACGAGGTCCATGCGGATCCAGTCGGAGCGCACCCGGTCGAGATAGGCCGCCGCGCCCGGCCGCGGCGGCGCGCCGGGCTCGGCGAGGAGCAGGACATGGTCGCCCCGCCGCTGGCTCTGGCGGCACCAGGGGCAGTCGATGTCGTGCGCCGCGAAGATCGTGCGCGCGTGGGCGCCCTCGAAGGCCTGGAACCACGCCTCGTCGGCGCCCTCCGGCCAGTCGGTGAGGCAGCCGGTCTGCCCGGGCAGCAGGGCGTCGAAGGCGGCGGCGAGCTGCCGCGCCACCCGCGCCGGATCGGGCCCCTCGGTCACGGCCAGGATCGTGAAGATCCGCGGCGCGTGGTGGACCGAGTGGCCGTCGTAGATCGCCCGCAGGCGGTCGGCGAGCATCCGGGCGAAGTAGAGGAGCGTGTGCGGGTGCTCGGCGATCACCGCCTCGAAGGCCCCGCGGGTGAGTTGCAGGAGGTGCGAATCGCGCAGCGCCATCACGGTCGCCGCCCGAGGGGCGTCCGACAGCAGGGCCATCTCGCCGAAGGTCTCGGGCGGCCGCAGGCGCGCGATCCGGGTCGGCCGCCCGGCATGGTCGCGCGCCGAGACGCCGACCGCGCCGGAGACCAGCGTGTACAGGGCGTCCCCGGTCTCGCCCTGCTCGAACAGGGTCCGGCCGCCCGGCACCGCCACCGGCACCATCCGGGCCCGCACGGCCGCGACCGCCGGCGCGTCGAGGCCGGCGAGGAACGGGATCTCGGGGGCGCTCACGCCGGGACCGCCGCGTCGCTCGTCCCGCGCAGGCCTGCCGACGAACCCTGCCCCATCGTTCCGTTCCCGTCCCCGTGTCTTTCGACCACCATAGCGCATGGCGGCCGCCGGTACGCCCCGTGACCGCGGCCCGCATCTGAAACGCCGGTGCCTTCGCGCGGCGGCGGCCATCCGCTACAGGCGGTGAAACACCGGAACCGGGAGGAACGCATGTCGGGGCTTGAGCGGATCGCGATCGTGACCGGGGCCGGGACGGGTGTCGGCAAGGCCGCCGCCCTGGCGCTCGCCGACGCCGGATGGCGCGTCGTCCTCTCGGGGCGGCGTCAGGCTCCCCTCGAGGAGGTCGCCGCGCGGATCGGTCACGGGGCGGTGGCGGTCCCGACCGACGTGACCGATCCCGACTCGATCGCCGCCTTGTTCGCGCGGACCAAGGCGGAGTTCGGCCGGCTCGACCTGCTGTTCAACAATGCCGGGATCGGCGCTCCGGCGGTCCCGCTGGAGGATCTGCCCCTCGAGACCTGGCGGCAGGTGGTCGACACCAACCTCACGGCGCTGTTCCTGTGCACGCAGCACGCCTTCCGGATCATGCGCGACCAGGATCCCCGGGGCGGCCGGATCATCAACAACGGCTCGATCTCGGCCCACGCGCCCCGACCGAACTCCATCGCCTACACGGCGACCAAGCACGCCGTGACCGGGCTGACCAAGGCGACCTCCCTCGACGGCCGGGCCTACGACATCGCCTGCGGCCAGATCGATATCGGCAACGCCGACACGCCCATGGGCGGCAAGATGAAGGCCGGCGTCCCGCAGGCGGACGGCTCCCTGCGGGCCGAGGCGGTGATGGATCCGGACCATGTCGGTCAGGCCGTGCTGTCCATGGCGAGCCTGCCGCTGGAGGCCAACGTGCAGTTCATGACCATCATGGCCACCAAGATGCCGTTCGTCGGCCGCGGCTGAACCAACGCGGTTTTCGGGCCCGCGCGGCGACGCCGCGCTGAACTGCTTGGCGGTGCGGACACGCGATCCGGCCTGCCCTGATCCGATCGAGCGGACCGGTCGTCGCCGCCGTGCCGATCGGCCGGCCGCGCCCCGTGGCCCGCGCGACCCCATCGCGCCGACCGGCGATCGAACTCGGACCTGAACCCGCGGCGCGCTCCACACACACCTGAGATCGCGCCGCGAGACGGGGCGCCGCGCGTGCCGATTGACGGACCCTTCTATAACTCATACAAATCGAATGCTCGAGCTTCTCAAGGTGCGGGCTTGGCCCTCGAAGAGGCTGCCGGCGGCGCCCGGATTGCGCCTCTGCCTGCCAACCCGGCCAAGTTTGCCGGATCGGCTCCCGCAGGGATATTCGGTCGGGCAGTGGATGAGTGTCGGCCATAGACTAGATAAGTAAAACATCGAGTTGTAATTATAAAAAATAATCAATCGACAATAACGGAAGCACGGACTCGCTTCGATTGAAGTCGAAGTCCGGCTGCGCAGCGATAGGGGGGATTATGATCGCCAGGCATACGGTTCTCAAATACATCCTGGGCCTGTCGCTCATCGGCGCGTGCGCCACGGCATCGGCGCAGGCGGCCGGCGGGGATTCGATCGGGGTCGCCATGCCGACCAAGTCATCGCAGCGCTGGATCGACGACGGCAACAACATCGTCAGGCTTCTGAAGGCCATGGGCTACAAGCCGGATCTGCAATACGCGGACGACGACATCCCGACCCAGCTCGCCCAGATCGAGAACATGCTCACCACCGGCGTGAAGATCCTGGTGATCGCTTCCATCGACGGCACGACCCTCAGCGATGTGCTGTCGAAAGCGAGCGAGCGCGGCGTCAGGGTCATCGCCTACGACCGGCTCATCCGGGGGACGCCGAACGTCGATTTCTACGCCACCTTCGACAACTACAAGGTTGGCGTTCAGCAGGCGACATCCATCGTCGACGCCCTCGGCCTGAAGGACGGGAAGGGGCCCTTCAACATCGAGCTGTTCGGCGGTTCGCCCGACGACAATAACGCATACTTTTTCTACGACGGCGCCCTGTCGGTGCTGAAGCCCTACATCGACGCGAAGAGGCTCGTTGTGCGCTCGGGCCAGTTCGGCATGGACAAGGTGTCCACCCTGCGCTGGGACGCCGCGACCGCCCAGGCGCGGATGGATAACCTGCTCTCGGCCTATTACGGCAACGCCCATCTGGATGCCGTGCTCTCGCCCTACGACGGCATCTCCACGGCGATCCTCTCGTCGGTGAAGAGCGTGGGCTACGGGTCCGGCGGCGTGAAGCTGCCGGTGATCAGCGGCCAAGACGCCGAGCTGCAATCGGTCAAGTCGATCATCGCCGGTGAGCAGACGGCGACGATCTTCAAGGACACCCGGGACCTGGCCAAGGTGACGGTGGCGATGATCGACGCCATCGAGGCGGGCCGACAGCCCGAGGTCAACGACGTGAAGACCTACGACAACGGCAAGAAGATCGTCCCGTCCTACCTGCTCACGCCGGTGATCGTTACCCGGGCCAACTGGAAGCCGGCCCTGATCGACACGGGCTACTACACGCTCGACCAGCTCAAGTGACCGATGCCGGGGCGGAGCCCGGTCGCTCCGCCCGATCCGATCCCCGCCGCGACGACTGTCGCGCGGGCCGAACGTGCAGTCCGAGCTGGTAGGCGCCGCATGCAGCCCGTTCTCGAAATGCGGGGAATCACCAAGACCTTCCCCGGCGTGAAGGCCCTCGCCGACGTCAACCTGACGGTCGAGCCCGCCGAGATCCTCGCCCTGGTCGGCGAGAACGGCGCGGGGAAGTCGACGCTGATGAAGGTGCTGAGCGGCGTGTATCCCTACGGGTCGTACACGGGCGACATAACCTACGAGGGGCGGCCGGGCCGCTTCCGGGACATCACGGACAGCGAGCGCCTCGGCATCGTGATCATCCACCAGGAACTCGCCCTGGTGCCGTACCTGTCGATCGCCGAGAACATCTTCCTCGGCAACGAGCCGGCCCGGTTCGGGGTCATCGACCGGGATCGTGTCCAGGCCCGCGCCCGCGCGCTGATGGCGATGGTGGGGCTCGACGAGAGCCCCGACACCCTCGTCACCCATCTCGGGGTCGGCAAGCAGCAGCTCGTGGAGATCGCCAAGGCGCTCTCCAAGGAGGCGAAGCTCCTGATCCTCGACGAACCGACCGCGTCGTTGAGCGAGACCGACAGTGAGGCCTTGCTGCAGCTCCTGCTGCGCTTCAAGGCGCAGGGCATCGCCTCGATCCTGATCTCCCACAAGCTGAACGAGATCGCCAAGGTGGCCGACCGGATCACGGTCCTGCGCGACGGCAGCACCGTCGAGACCCTCGACTGCCGCGGCGGCGCGATCGACGAGGACCGCATCATCCGGGCGATGGTCGGCCGCACGCTGGAGAGCCGCTACCCGGTCCGCACGCCGCGGATCGGCGCAGTGCTGATGGAGGTGCGCGACTGGACGGTCCACCACCCCGTCCACGCCGACCGGGCGGTGGTGCGCGACGTCGACCTGAGCCTGCGCCGGGGCGAGATCGTCGGGATCGCGGGCCTGATGGGCTCGGGCCGGACCGAGCTCGCCATGAGCCTCTTCGGCCGGTCCTACGGCCGGGACATCCGGGGCACGGTCCGGATCGAGGGTGTCGAGGTCGACGTCTCGACGATCGACCGGGCGATCGCGGCCGGCCTCGCCTACGTCACCGAGGACCGCAAGCAGCTCGGGCTCGTGCTGGGCGAGGACATCGCCCGGAACACCACCCTGGCGAACCTGCCCGGGATCTCCACCGCCGCGGTGATCGACGAGGCGGCCGAGCACCGGGTCGCGACCGGCTACCGCACCAAGATGCGCATCCGCTCCGTCGGGGTGACGCAGCAGACCGTGAACCTGTCGGGCGGCAACCAGCAGAAGGTCGTGCTGAGCAAGTGGCTGTTCACCCGGCCCAAGGTGCTGATCCTCGACGAGCCGACCCGCGGCATCGATGTCGGCGCGAAGTACGAGATCTACAGCATCATCAACGAGCTGGCCGAGGACGGCCGCGGCGTCCTCCTGATCTCCTCGGAGATGCCGGAACTGCTCGGCCTCTGCGACCGCATCTACGTGATGAACGAGGGGTGCTTCGTGGGCGAATTCGACCGCGCCGAGGCCAGCCAGGAAGCGATCATGCGCGCCATCATGCGCTCCAGGGGGCCGAACGGATGACCGACATCACAGTGAGCAAGTCCGTGAGCCCCGGCAGCGACCTCATACCGGCCGCCGCCGCGGGCGAAGTCCGGGCCGAGCGCGGCCGCCTGCCGATGGCGCAGCTGCGCGCCTACGGGCTCGTCGTCGCGCTGGCGGCGATCACGCTGTTCTTCGAGGTCGCGACGGGCGGCGTCCTGTTCCAGCCGCTGAACCTGACCAACCTGATCCTCCAGAACAGCTACGTCGTCGTGATGGCGCTCGGGATGCTGCTGGTCATCGTGGCCGGGCATATCGACCTGTCGGTCGGCTCGGTGGTCGGTTTCGTGGGGGCGCTCGCCGCCCTGCTGATGGTCCGCTTCCACGTCGACCCGTTCTCTGCGGCCCTCCTGTGCCTCGCGGTGGGCGCGGTCATCGGCGGTCTGCAGGGCTACTTCGTGGCCTACCTCGCCATCCCGAGCTTCATCGTCACCCTGGCCGGCATGATGGTGTTCCGCGGCCTGACGCAGGTGCTGCTGCAGGGGGCCTCCATCGGACCGTTCCCGGAGGTGTTCCAGCTCCTCGCCAAGGGCTTCCTCGTCAACGGCGCCGGACCCTGGACCGCCGTCCTGATCGCCGCCGCGCTGGTCGCGACGCTGACCGGGCTGAACTGGCGACGGCGGCAGGCGCGGCTGCGGAACGGGAGCCCGGCCGAGTCCCCGGCGGCGTTCATCGGCCGCAACGGCGTGACCGCCATCCTGATCCTGGCCTTCGCCTGGCAGATGAGCGCGTACCGGGGTCTGCCCAACGTGCTCCTCGTGCTGCTGGCTCTGGTGACGCTCTACGGCTTCGTGACGACGCGGACGACGATCGGGCGCCGGATCTACGCGCTGGGCGGGAACATCAAGGCCGCGCGCCTCTCGGGCATCAAGACCGAGCGGCTGACTTTCCTGACCTTCGCCAACATGGGTGCGCTGGCGGGCCTCGCCGGCATGATCTTCGTCGCCCGGCTCAACACCGCGAACTCGAAGGCCGGCGTCGGGATGGAGCTCGACGTGATCGCGGCCTGCTTCATCGGGGGCGCCTCGGCGGCCGGCGGGATCGGCAAGGTCTCGGGCGTCGTGATCGGCGCCTTCATCATCGGCATCATGAACAACGGCATGTCGATCCTGGGGATCGGCGTCGACTGGCAGCAGGTGATCAAGGGCGTCGTCCTGCTCGCCGCCGTGTGCCTCGACGTCCACAACAAGACCAACCGGCTCTGACCGGCGCCGCGCGCTCCGCGGCCCCGCCTCGGATGGCCCCGATCGGGACGGCGCGGGTCCGCCTCGCGGAGGGTTTCGATCCGGCGGTGCCGCGATCGCTTGTGGCGTGCCTCGCGTGGTCGTGGCGCAGTGTTCGCGGAGGTCGGGCCGCCGGGCCCGGCCCGGCCGCCCGAGGCGGCGGCCGGGTTTCCCCCGCCCGGCGCGATCAGGTCTTGCGGGCGACCGTGAAGCGGGCGGCGTCGCGCAGGACGCGGGCGCCCTCCCCCCAGGACGACACCGCGTCCTCGCAGACGCCGACGAGGCGGTCGCACTCGGCGCGGGCCCCGTCGATGCCGAGACGGTCGACGAGCGTCGCCTTGCCGGCATCCTTGTCCTTGCCGGTGGCCTTGCCCATGGCCTCGGGCGAGGCCTCCCGGTCGAGGATGTCGTCGGCGATCTGGAAGGCCTGCCCCAGGGCGAGGCCGTAGCGCAGGAGTGCGGCCTGCTGGTCCTTGTCGGCACCGCCGACGATCGCGCCGGCCTCCACCGAGAAGGCCAGGATCGCGCCGGTCTTCATCGCCTGCATCCGCAGGGTGTCGTCCACGTCCATGTTGGCCGCGCCGAACCGACCCTCGGCGGTGAGGTCGAGGAGCTGGCCGCCGACCATGCCGCCGAGGCCCGAGGCCCGGGCGAGGCCGAGCACGAGGTCGGCGCGGATGCGCGCATCCGGCTGCCAGGTCGGGTCGGCCACGATCTCGAAGGCCAGCGTCTGCAGGGCGTCGCCGACGAGGATGGCGGTGGCCTCGTCGTAGGCCTTGTGGACCGTGGGCTTGCCGCGGCGCATGTCGTCGTCGTCCATCGCCGGCAGGTCGTCGTGGACGAGGCTGTAGCAGTGGACCAGCTCGACGCCGGCACCGGCCGCCAGCGCGGCGGCCTCGGAGCCGCCGAGCATCCGGGCGGTCTCGATGGCGAGGAACGGCCGGAGACGCTTGCCGCCGCCGAGCACGGCGTGCCGCATGGCCTCCATCAGGCGGGGCGGCCGGGCGATCTCGCCGGCGCCGACCGCGGGGCCGAGCCGCTCGACCAGGAAGGTCTCGACCGTGCCGGCGACCTCCGTCAACCTGTGGGTAAAATCGGCGGCCGGCGTGACTGCCTTGACCGAACCGGTCGGTGCCTGCGTTGAGGGGGTCGGGGTCATCGGGCTTACGTCCGGTCCTGGCCTTGCGAAAACCAATCGGGTGTCAGTTGGGCGGGGACGGACTCACGGTGGACGGGGCTCGACGCAGGCGGGAGACGGCAGGTCGCGACCTCCCGCTCGCGCGCCCGCGCCGTTCCCGTCGCGTCCGACAGCTTGTGGGAGCGCTGCTGCTGCTCCCCGCCGTCGGGTTCGTCCTCGCGCTGACGTTGGCGCTCGTCTATAGCGCGGTGATGCCGCCGTCGACCCTGATGCTGGGACGGTGGTTGACGCTTCAGCCGGTGAGTCGGGATCCGGTCTTGCTCTCCGCCATCGCGCCGGCCCTGCCGCAGGCGGTGATCGCCTCGGAGGATCAGCGCTTCTGCCTGGATCACGGGGTCGATTTCGGCGCGATCCGCGACGTGGTCGAGGACGAGGATTCCCCGAGCCGCGGCGCCTCCACGATCGCCATGCAGACGGTGAAGAACGTCTTCCTGTGGCCCGGCCGCTCCTACATCCGGAAGGCCATCGAGATCCCGCTGGCGCTGGCGCTCGACACGCTCTGGGGCAAGCGCCGGATGATGGAGATCTACCTCAACGTCGCCGAGTGGGGCGACGGGATCTACGGCGCGCAGGCCGCGAGCCGGCACTGGTTCGGCAAGGACGCGAGCCGGCTGACCCGCAACGAGGCCGCCCTCCTCGCCGCCGTGCTGCCGAACCCGATCACCCGCAGCGCCGGCCGGCCCTCCCCCGGGGTGCGCCGCCGGGCCGCGCGGATCCAGGCGATGATGGGACAGATCGACGGCCTCACGGGCTGCTTGCGGCGGTAGCAGGGGGCGACTCGCCTCTGTAAGACGGGCCTTCCAAGCGTGAGAGCCGGGACCGATACACGATGAGCGATGCCGTCTACGACCTGAGCCTGGAGCGCATCGCCCTGATCCGCCGGATGGTCGTCGCCTGGGACGGCGCCGAGCCGGGGGCGCCGACCATCCACCCGGCCGCCCCCTATGGCAGCCTCGACCGCGACGGCGACATCGCCAACGTCACCGGCGACGACGAGGGCGCCGAGGAGGAGCACCGGTCGCTCGAGGACGGCCTCGCTGTCTTCGTCCAGAACGGGCAGCTGAAGCCGGGCCGGTACCAGTACCACAACGGTCTGGCCAAGCTCGATCCGGGCGCCGTGGGCGACGTCTTCCGGGACGCGGCCACCGGCGAGACCCCGGACGTCATCACCTTCGCGGTGACGCCCGAGCACCTCGCGCTGATCCCGCAGCTGAATATCGGGTGGAACGCCGAGCAGGGGGTGCCGCGCGTCGACCCGGAGCGGCCCTACGGCGCGGACGGCGCCTACACCGCGGCGATGAAGCGCCTTCTCGCCGCCGTGCCGGGCGCGGCCGCGAACGACGACGAGGACGCGGAGACGCGGCTCGTGCGCCTCCATCGCGAATTGCAGCCGGCCCTGCAGATCTTCCTGCGCTACGCCGATCTCGGGCCCGGCGACTTCCGTCGGGCCGCCGAGCGCTGGCTCCCCGCCTGACGGCTACCTCCGGTCGCCACCGCCCGCACGGCGGCGACCGGCACCGGGCTCAGCCCTCGCGCTTCTTGCGCTGGGCCAGGGTGCGCAGGCGCAGGGCGTTGAGCTTGATGAAACCCGCCGCGTCGCGGTGATCGTAGGCGACGGCGCCCTCCTCGAAGGTCACGAGGTCCTGGTCGTAGAGCGAGTGCGGGCTCTCGCGGCCGATCACGTGGACGCCGCCCTTGTAGAGCTTCAGCCGCACCGTGCCGGTGACCTTCTCCTGGCTCTTGTCGATCAGGGCCTGGATCATCTCGCGCTCCGGCGAGAACCAGAAGCCGTTGTAGATCAGCTCGGCGTATTGCGGCATGAGCTGGTCCTTGAGGTGCGCGGCCCCCCGGTCCAGCGTGATCGACTCGATGGCGCGGTGCGCCGGCAGCAGGATCGTGCCGCCCGGCGTCTCGTACATGCCGCGGCTCTTCATGCCGACGAAGCGGTTCTCCACCAGGTCGAGCCGGCCGATGCCGTTGGCGCGGCCGAGCTCGTTGAGCTTGGTCAGCAGGCTCGCGGGCGACAGAGCCTCGCCGTCGATCGAGACGGCGTCGCCGCGTTCGAACCCGATCGTGATGACCGTCGGCTGGTCGGGCGCCTCCTCGGGGGAGAGGGTGCGCGAGTAGACGTAGTCCGGCACCTCGACGGCCGGATCCTCCAGCACCTTGCCCTCCGAGGAGGCGTGCAGGAGGTTGGCGTCCACCGAGAACGGGCTCTCGCCGCGCTTGTCCTTGGCGATCGGGATCTGGTGCTGCTCGGCGAAGGCGATGAGCTGCTCGCGCGAGCGCAGGTCCCACTCGCGCCAGGGTGCGATCACCGTGACGTCGGGCTTCAGCGCGTAGTAGCCGAGCTCGAACCGGACCTGATCGTTCCCCTTGCCGGTGGCGCCGTGGCAGACCGCGTCGGCGCCGACGCGCTCGGCGATCTCGATCTGCTTCTTGGCGATCAGCGGCCGGGCGATCGAGGTGCCGAGCAGGTAGACGCCCTCGTAGACGGCGTTCGCCCGGAACATCGGGAAGACGTAGTCGCGGACGAATTCCTCGCGCAGGTCCTCGATGTAGATGTTCTCGGGCTTGATGCCGAGCAGCTCCGCCTTGCGGCGCGCGGGCTCCAGCTCCTCGCCCTGGCCGAGATCGGCCGTGAAGGTGACGACCTCGCAGCCGTAGGTGGTCTGCAGCCACTTCAGGATGATCGATGTGTCGAGGCCGCCGGAATAGGCCAGCACGACCTTCTTCACGGGGCTCTTCGCGGGGACGGACATGGGACTTCCGGAACTGGGCGAGGGATCTGGCTCGGCGTTTGCGGCTTATCGCGGGTGTCACCGGCCTGCAACCGGCGCGCCGCCTCGCGCGTAGCCGAGATGCCGGAGGATCGGCCGCGTTTCGCCTCACGACGGCCTTGCGGTTGTGTCAGAAACGGCGCGGGCGTTGCAGGTCGTCATCGCCGCGAGAGTGCATCGGAGAAGCGAAGTCTATGGCGCGCCAGCCAATCCTGGAGTTCTGGTACGAATTCGCCTCCACCTACTCCTACCTCGCGGCCATGCGCGTCGAGGCCGCCGCCGCCGAGGCGGACGTGGCGATCCGGTGGCGCCCCTTCCTGGTCGGGCCGCTCTTCGCCGCGCAGGGCTGGACCACCTCGCCGTTCAATCTCTACGCGGCCAAGGGCAAGAACATGTGGCGCGACGTCGAGCGCGAGGCCGCGCGCCTCGGCCTGCCGCCGGTGACGCGCCCCGCCCAGTTCCCGCAGAACAGCCTCAGCGCGGTGCGGGTCGCGATCCTCGGCCAGGACCAGCCCTGGCTGGTGCCGTTCTCGAAGGCGGTCTTCACCGCGAGCTTCGCCGAGGGCCGCTCGATCGCGGAGCCGGCGGCCGTCGCGGATATCCTCGATTCGCTCGGGCTCGACGGCACGCAGACCGTGCGGGCCGCCGCCGCCGAGGCCAACAAGACGAAGCTACGGGTCAGCGTCGAGGAGGCGCGCTCCCGCGGGATCTACGGGGCGCCGACGTTCCTGGTCGATGACGGCGAGCTGTTCTGGGGCAACGACCGGCTCGAGCAGGCCCTGGCTTGGGCGACCGGCGACCGGCCGAAGGGGCTGCGCTAGGCCGCGCCCGCCCCGCGGTAGCGCGACGTTCACGGCCGCTCGGCCATGAAACCGACTCGACCCCCTGGTTCTGGTCCGGCTCCGCTTCGGCGCGGCCGGAGCGGGACAGCGATGCCCCGGACGAGTCCCATGCCTGTTTCGAAGCCTGTCTCGCGACGTCTCCTGCTCGCCGCAGCCGCCACCTTCGGTGCCGGCCTGACCGGCGCCTCCGCGCAATCCTACGGCCAGCGGGTCGCGGTGACGGGCGACGACGGGCGCGCGGTGGCGAACTCGATCCTGCCGGGCGAGATCACCGGGCAGATCCCGGCCCTGCGCGGCGTGACCTATGTCGGGCCGCGGGATGCCGGGACCACGCTCTACGAGTTCTTCGACTTCAACTGCCCGTACTGCCGGAAGGCGGCCGCCGACGTGGTCGCCCTGCACGACAGCGATCCGGAGCTGCGGATCGGGCTTGTCCACAACCCGATCCTGTCGCCGCAATCCGCCCAGGCCGCCAAGGTGATGCTGGCGGTGCAGCGCAAGCTCGGCTCCGAGGCGGCGTGGCGCTTCTACCAGACGCTGCTGGGCAAGCCCGGCCGCATCGACGGGCCCGGCGCGCTCGCCGTCGCCGCCACGATGGGGATCCCGCAGGCGGAGGTCGAGGAGATCGCCGACAGCGAGGAGGTGCGCGCGGCGCTGAAGAGCCAGATGCGGATGGCCGCGGATCTCGGCCTCTACGCGACGCCGTCCTACGTGATCGGCAACAGCGGGATCCTCGGGCATCCCGGCGCCGGCGCCATGGCCAAGATGATCGCGAGCGTGCGGCGCTGCGACCGGCTCGCCTGCTGAGGCGGGACCCGCGTCACACTTCCGCCGTCCTGACGCGCAGCGACGCGCGCCTGCCGTGTTGCGCGCGGCCATGCTGGCATGCTAGGCGGTCGCCGCGCCGCGAGGACAGTTCTCGACCTGTCCGTTGCCGGCGCGATCCCACGTCCCGAACGGTCTCGCACCGCGCTCCAGCCGGAGCGCGCGGAGCGGACGGGCAACCAGAGAAGAGAGCGACGGGTGGCGCAGAACGGTTCCGAGGCTGGTCCCCTGGTCGCAGGCGTGGCGGGCCGGTACGCTTCCGCCCTGTTCGAGCTCGCGCGCGACGAGCGCCAGGTCGACGCGGTCGCCGAGTCTCTCGATCAATTCGACACGCTGCTGAAGGAGAGCGCGGATCTCCGCCGCCTCGTCCGCAGCCCGGTCTTCAGCGCCGAGGAGCAGGCGGCCGCCATCGGCGCCGTGCTCGACAAGGCGGGCATCGGCGGCCTCGCCGGCAATTTCATCCGCCTCGCGGCCTCGAACCGCCGGCTCTTCGCCCTGCCCGACATGATCGACGCGTTCCGGACCCTGGTCCAGGACTCGAAGGGCATCGTCCGCGCGCAGGTCCGGGTGGCCGAGAAGCCCTCCGACGCGGTGATCGAGGAGATCAAGGCGTCGCTGCGCGACATCGCCAAGGCCGATGTCGCCGTCGACCTCGTGGTCGATCCCAGCCTGATCGGCGGCCTCGTCGTGAAGATGGGCTCGCGCATGGTCGACGCCTCCCTCAAGACCAAGCTCAACGGTATCCGCCTCGCGATGCGGGCCGCGCGGTAAGCGCCCCCATCCGACCCGAACACGCATAGACGCATCAGCGACAGAGGCCCGAGTATGGACATCCGCGCCGCCGAGATCTCCGCGATCCTGAAAGAGCAGATCAAGAACTTCGGCGAGGAGGCCGAGGTCTCCGAGGTCGGGCAGGTCCTGTCCGTCGGCGACGGCATCGCCCGCGCCTACGGCCTCGACAACGTCCAGGCCGGCGAGATGGTCGAGTTCGAGTCGGGCGTGCGCGGCATGGCCCTGAACCTCGAGCAGGACAACGTCGGCATCGTGATCTTCGGCTCCGACCGCGAGATCAAGGAAGGCCAGACCGTCAAGCGGACCGGCGCCATCGTGGACGTGCCGGTCGGCAAGGGCCTGCTCGGCCGCGTCGTCGACGCCCTCGGCAACCCGATCGACGGCAAGGGCCCGATCCAGTCGACCGAGCGTCGCCGCGTCGACGTCAAGGCTCCGGGCATCATCCCGCGCAAGTCTGTGCACGAGCCGATGGCCACGGGCCTGAAGGCGATCGACGCCCTGATCCCGGTCGGCCGCGGCCAGCGCGAGCTGATCATCGGCGATCGCCAGACCGGCAAGACCGCCATCGCCCTCGACACGATCCTGAACCAGAAGCCGGGCCACACCGCCGGCGGTGACGAGAAGGCCAAGCTCTACTGCATCTACGTCGCTATCGGCCAGAAGCGCTCGACGGTGGCCCAGTTCGTGAAGGTCCTGGAGGACCAGGGCGCGCTGGAGTACTCCATCGTCATCGCCGCCACGGCGTCCGACGCGGCCCCGATGCAGTTCATCGCGCCGTTCGCCGGCTGCGCCATGGGCGAGTACTTCCGCGACAACGGCATGCACGCCGTGATCGTGTACGACGATCTGTCCAAGCAGGCCGTGGCCTACCGCCAGATGTCGCTGCTGCTGCGCCGCCCGCCGGGCCGCGAGGCGTATCCGGGCGACGTGTTCTACCTCCACAGCCGCCTGCTCGAGCGCGCCGCCAAGATGGGCGACGCCGCCGGCAACGGCTCGCTGACCGCGCTGCCGGTCATCGAGACCCAGGCCAACGACGTCTCGGCCTACATCCCGACCAACGTGATCTCGATCACCGACGGCCAGATCTTCCTCGAGACCGACCTGTTCTACCAGGGCATCCGCCCGGCGGTGAACGTCGGCCTCTCGGTGTCGCGGGTGGGCTCCTCGGCGCAGACCAAGGCGATGAAGAAGGTCGCCGGCAAGATCAAGGGCGAGCTCGCGCAGTACCGCGAGATGGCCGCCTTCGCGCAGTTCGGCTCGGATCTCGACGCCTCCACCCAGGCGCTCCTGAACCGCGGCTCGCGGCTCACCGAGCTCCTGAAGCAGCCGCAGTTCTCGCCGCTGAAGATGGAAGAGCAGGTCGCGGTGATCTACGCCGGCGTGAACGGCTACCTGGACAAGATGCCGGTCAGCAAGGTCCGTCCCTTCGAGGACGCGCTGCTCAGCACCCTGCGGTCCAAGCACAAGGACCTGCTCGACTCGATCGCCGCCTCCAAGGACCTGTCGGACGAGAACGCCGGCAAGCTGAAGAGCGTCGTCGAGAGCGTCGCCAAGTCGATCGGCTGATGTGAGGCCCCTCCCCGCGGGGAGGGATCTCGGGTCGTGCGTGGGGATCCCGGTCCCCGCCGCACCGCCCGCACTTCCGGCTCCTTCCCGCCGAGGGAAGGAGAGGCCCATAGAACGGACCTGGACCTCACCCGATGGCGAGTTTGAAGGACCTGCGCAACCGCATCACCTCGGTGAAGGCGACGCAGAAGATCACCAAGGCCATGCAGATGGTCGCCGCCGCCAAGCTGCGCCGGGCGCAGATGGCCGCCGAGGCGGGCCGTCCCTACGCCGAGAAGATGTCGGCGGTGCTCGGCAACCTCGCGTGCAACCTCGTCGGCGGCGTCGGCGCCCCGCGGCTCCTGTCCGGGACCGGCTCCGAGCAGACGCACCTGCTCGTGGTGTGCACGGGCGACCGCGGCCTCGCCGGCGCGTTCAACTCGTCGATCGTCCGCCTCGCGGTGCGCGAGCACGCCCAGAAGCTCGCCGCCGAGGGCAAGACCGTCAAGATCATGACGGTCGGCAAGAAGGGTCTCGACGCGCTGCGCCGGCAGTACCGCGACCAGATCGTCGAGAGCATGGATATCCGCGGCAACCGCCCGGTGGATTACGAGTTCGCCGCCTCGATCGCCGACAAGATCCTGACCCGCTTCGAGAACGGCGAGTTCGACGTCGCGACCCTGTTCTACTCCGAGTTCCGGTCGGTCATCTCGCAGATCCCCACGGCGCAGCGCCTGATCCCCGCGGAGCTGCCGGCGGTCGACACGACCGCGAAGGCGGCGGCCGGCAACGCCGCCCTGGAATTCGAGCCGTCCGAGGAGGCGATCCTCGAGACGCTGCTGCCGAAGAACCTGACGGTGCAGATCTACCGGGCGCTCCTGGAGAACGCCGCCTCCGAGCAGGGCGCGCGCATGAGCGCCATGGACTCGGCGACCCGCAACGCGGGCGAGATGATCAAGAAGCAGACGCTGATCTACAACCGGACGCGTCAGGCCATGATCACCAAGGAACTCATCGAGATCATCTCGGGTGCGGAAGCCCTCTGAGGCACCGCGACCCGACCGCACAGCTTGAAGGGTAGGTTAACGATGGCGAACACCGCACTCCCCGGCACCGGCTCCAACAAGGTCGGCAAGATCACCCAGGTCATCGGCCCCGTGGTCGACGTGCAGTTCGAGGGCCACCTGCCCGAGATCCTGAACGCGCTGGAGACCAAGAACAACGGCGCCCGCCTCGTCCTCGAGGTCGCCCAGCAGCTCGGCGAGAACACCGTCCGCTGCATCGCCATGGACACGTCCGAGGGCCTGACCCGCGGCCAGGAGTGCACCGACACCGGCGAGCCGATCAAGGTTCCGGTCGGCATGAACACGCTGGGCCGCATCATGAACGTCATCGGCGAGCCGATCGACGAGGCCGGCCCGGTCCAGGCCGACACGTTCCGCGCGATCCACCAGCCGGCCCCCTCCTACGCCGAGCAGTCGACCGAGGCCCAGATCCTCGTCACCGGCATCAAGGTGGTGGACCTGCTCGCCCCCTACGCGAAGGGCGGCAAGATCGGCCTGTTCGGCGGCGCCGGCGTCGGCAAGACCGTGTTGATCATGGAGCTGATCAACAACATCGCCAAGGTGCACTCGGGCTACTCGGTGTTCGCCGGCGTGGGTGAGCGCACCCGCGAGGGCAACGACCTCTATCACGAGATGATCGAGTCCAAGGTGAACGTCGACCCGAAGGAGCACGGCTCCGCCGAGGGTTCGAAGTGCGCCCTGGTCTACGGCCAGATGAACGAGTCGCCGGGCGCCCGCTCGCGCGTCGCCCTGACCGGCCTCACGATCGCCGAGCAGTTCCGCGACGACGGCCAGGACGTGCTGTTCTTCGTCGACAACATCTTCCGCTTCACGCAGGCGGGCTCCGAGGTGTCGGCGCTCCTCGGCCGCATCCCTTCGGCGGTGGGCTACCAGCCGACGCTCGCCACCGACATGGGCGCCCTCCAGGAGCGCATCACCACCACGACCAAGGGCTCGATCACCTCGGTGCAGGCGATCTACGTGCCGGCCGACGACCTGACCGACCCGGCGCCCGCCGCCTCGTTCGCCCACCTCGACGCCACGACCGTGCTGTCGCGCTCGATCGCCGAGAAGGGCATCTACCCGGCGGTGGACCCGCTGGACTCGACCTCGCGCATGCTGTCGCCGGCGATCCTCGGCGAGGAGCACTACGACGTCGCCCGTCGCGTCCAGCAGACCCTGCAGCGCTACAAGGCGCTCCAGGACATCATCGCGATCCTGGGCATGGACGAGCTGTCCGAGGAGGACAAGCTGACCGTGGCCCGCGCCCGCAAGATCGAGCGCTTCTTCTCGCAGCCCTTCTCGGTGGCCGAGGTGTTCACCGGCTCGCCGGGCAAGCAGGTCGCTCTCGAGGACACCATCAAGGGCTTCAAGGGCCTGGTGAACGGCGACTACGACGACCTCCCGGAGGCCGCCTTCTACATGGTCGGCACCATCGAGGAGGCCCAGGAGAAGGCCAAGAAGCTCAAGGCCGCGTAAGACGACACCCCCTTCCCCGCGCGGGAAGGGGACAGAGGCCGCGCGGGCGACCCTGACCGGTGCCGTCCGCGCAGCCTTTTTCCGAGACGCTCCGCCCGCTTGGCGGGGCGCGCGCCGCCGATCCGGGAACACGTCAGGCCATGGCCACCTTCCACTTCGATTTCGTCGGCCCCGAGCGGACGCTGTATTCCGGCGAGGTGACCGCCGTTCAGCTGCCCGGCACCGAGGGCGAGATGACCGTGATGCCGGGCCATGCGCCCGTGCTGACCTCCCTCCGGGTCGGCGTCATCGTGATCACCGAGAGCCAGGGCAGCGGCAAGCGGATCTACGTCCGCGGCGGCTTCGCCGATATCGGCCCGACGGCCGTGACCGTGCTCGCCGAGCGCGCCGCCCCGATCGAGGAGCTGACGCACGAATCCCTCGACCGCGACATCGAGGCGATCGAGATGCAGCGCGACGCCACCGAGGACCTGCAGAAGCGCGAGGAGCTGAACGGCCAGATCGTCCAGCTCCAGGAGACCAAGGCGCTCCTGAAGCTCTGAGCCTCGTTCAGCGGGCGCTCTCCAGCGCCCGCGCCAGCAGGTCGGCCCGCGCTGCCGCGTCCGTCGGGCAGCCCCGCTCCAGCCAGATCCTCCGCGCCGCGGCCAACCCGCGACCGATCCCGGGCCCCGGCGCGACACCGGCCGCGACGAGATCTGCCCCCGCCAGGGGAAAGGCCGGCGACGCCCCCTCCCCCTCCAGGGCCCGCAGGGCCGCCCGCGCCGCCTCCGTCACGGCGGGCCGCGGCTCTCCGGCCAGGATCGCCAGCGCGTCGGCCAGGCACGACAGGCCGTGCTCCGCCGCCAGGGCCCGCGCCGCGACCGCGTCCAGCACCGCGCATCCGTGGAGATCGGCCAGCGCCGCGGCGTAGCCGAGCAGCTGCCCGTGCTCGTTCTTCGACAGGCGCAGCCGCTCGCGCAGCCGGTCGGCGTCGTGCCGGGCGCCGACGGCGAGGGCCGCGAGGCGCGTCACCGGAGGCAGGCCCGCGGCTGCGGCCCGTTCCAGCCGCCCGAGCTCCCCGACGCCGCCGGTGATCCGCGGCAGCAGCCCGGTCGTGCTCAGCGTCGTCACCATGGCCGCGCCGCCGGGGGCCGCGAGCAGCTTCAGGAATTCCGCGCGTACGCGCTCGCGAGAGAGCCGGTCCAGGCTGTCACGCGCGGCCACGCAGGCCGCCAGGGCCGCGGCGTCGGGCGCCCCGGCGCCGAACCGCGCATGGAAGCGGAAGAAGCGCAGGAGCCGCAGCGCGTCCTCGCGGATCCGGGTCGTGGGGTCGCCGATGAAGCGCACCCGCCCGGCCGCGAGGTCGGGCCTGCCGCCCACCGGGTCGTGCAGGGTTCCGTCTGCACCGAGGGAGAGCGCGTTGACGGTGAAGTCCCGGCGCTCGGCGTCGCGGCGGAAGTCGATGCCGAAGCGGACGACCGCGTGCCGCCCGTTGGTCTCGACGTCCTCGCGCAGGGTCGTGACCTCGATCGGCCCGTCCTCGGTCACCAGCGTGATGGTGCCGTGCTCGATGCCGGTCGGCACCGCCTTGAGGCCAGGCGCTCGCTGCGCCGCCCGCATCACCGCCTCGGGCCGGTGCGTCGTCGCCATGTCGATGTCGGCGGTCGGTGCGCCGAGGAGTGCGTCGCGGACGCAGCCGCCGATCAGCCGGGTCTCCGCGCCCGGCGCGTCCAGGGCCGCGAGGACGCGGCGCACGCCCGGGCGTTCGAGCAGGGCCGCCAGCCCCGCCGGATCGAGGGCGCGGCTCACCGGAAACCGCCGGGGACGAGGCGGCCGTTCTCCATGTGGGTCGGCACGTAGCCCCCGGGGCGGCGCTCCGAGAACAGGCCCTCGTAGACGAGGGTGCCGATCACCACCGCCAGCCCGGCCAGGACCAAGCGGAACAGGTGCGCGTCCCAGTGCACCCGGCGCAGGGGATTGCGGCCGGACAGCAGCAGGTAGACGAGGAACAGCGCGAAGGGGATGAGGAAGAGGCCGAACTCTTCGAGGATGCGGCGGAGCATGCGGTCAGCCTAACGCGCTGCGCGGTCGGCGTCGCCCGGCGCCGCCTCCGGGTAGAGCCGTTCCCGCAGATTGTTCAGGATCCCGGCGGTGACGCCCCAGATCAGCCGCTCGCCGAAGGTCAGGGCGTAGAACCAGCGCTCGCGGCCCTGCCACGCGCGGGAGCGCAGGCGGTAGCGCTCCGGATCCATGAGGAACGGGAGCGGCACCTCGAAGACGTCGGCCACCTCGTCCGGGTTCGGCGTCAGGACCGCGCCGGGATCGACCAGGCCGATGACCGGGGTCACGAGGAAGCCGGTGCCCGAGAGGTACGGGTCGAGATAGCCGAGGAACCGCACCGCCTCGGGCGGCAGCCCGATCTCCTCGTAGGCCTCCCGCAGGGCCGCGTCCGCAGGCCCGGGATCGGAGGGATCGATCTTGCCCCCCGGCAGCGCCACCTGCCCGGAATGGTCGCGCAGGTTGGCGGCCCGCATCGTCAGGATCAGGGTCGGACCGTCCGCGCGCGGCACGACCGGCACGAGGACGGCGGCCCGGCGGTGCGGCGGCGGCGGGATCACGGCCGTCCCGTCCGGATCGAGGCTGTGGTCGCCCCGGGGATTGGAGGTCGGATCGTCCGGTCCGGGCGGGTCCGGCGACAGGCCGGCGGCGGCGCGGGCGAGGAAGTCGGCGAGCGGGTCGCTCACGCGGCGGCGACCGGCGCGATCGTGTGGAAGGCGCCGCCGGCCCACAGGCCCAGCCAGGGCTTCCCGTCGACCAGACGCTCCTCGGCGAGGTCCACGAGGTCGTAGGTGAGCGCGCGGGTCACGAGCGCCCACAGCCCGCGGCGGACATGGAGGTAGGGCTTCAGCGCCCCGTCCGGCGCCTCCTCGAAGCGGAGGGCGTGCTCGGCGTCGACGCTCACCAGGTCGTCGACGTTGGTCCGGAACGAGACCCGCCGGTCCGTCCCGCTCCCGTCCACCGCCATCTCGACGGCCACGAAGGCCGCGTCGTCCACGGTGATGCCCACGCTCTCCACCGGCGTGACCAGGACGGTCCGGCCGTCCGGCTCGCGCCGCAGGATGGTGGCGAACAGCTTGACCAGCTTGTCCCGTCGGATCGGCGAACCGTTGTGGAACCACGTCCCGTCCGCGGCGATGCGGATGTCGATGGCGCCGCAATAGGGTGGGTCCCACCGCTCCACCGGCGGCAGCCCGCGCTTCGGCAGATCCCCGAGGGCCGCGCTGAGGCGGCTCAAGGTCGGGTCGGGGGCGGGATCCTCGCTCATGCCCGTGACAGATAGCGTCGCGATGCCCGGTCAGCCATGGCCGAGAGGAGGATCGGCGCCGGTTCCGTCCCGGATCGCAGGTTCGCGATCCTAGGCCGGCCCGGCGCCCTGGGTATTCACCGTCAGGGCGTAGAGCGACTGGCTCGCCGCCATGAACAGGCGGTTGCGCTTGGGGCCGCCGAAGGTCAGATTCCCGCACACTTCCGGCAGGCGGATCCGACCGATGAGCTTGCCCTGGGGCGTCCAGACGGTGACGCCGTTGTAGCCCACGGCCCGGCCGGCATTGCTCGACACCCAGAGATTGCCGTCGACGTCGGTCCGCAGGCCGTCGGGCCCGCATTTCACCCCGTCGACGACGCAGTCCGAGAAGAGGCGCTTGTTCGAGAGCGCCGCCCCGGCCCCGACGTCGAAGGCATAGATCTCGCCCTTGCCGCCGGGTCCGGTATCCCCGGGACCCTTGCCGGTGGAGCAGACGTAGAGCGTCCGGTGATCGGGCGAGAAGCACAGGCCGTTGGGGTCGGGCACCTCGTCGTCGGTCAGAACCCGGTCGACCCGGCCGGACGGGTCGATGCGGTAGACCGCGTTCGGGAGCTCGCGTCGCCGCGGGACGGTCCCGGCGGGCTGGCCGAGCCGCGGATCGAGATGGCCCTGCCGGTTGCTCGGGCCGCCGGCGACGTCGGGCAGGCCCTCGTAGAGAAGCGCCCCGTAGGGCGGATCGGAGAACCAGTAGGCGCCGTCCGGGTGCTGGATGACGTCGTTGGGCGAGTTGAGCGGCTTGCCCTCGAACGAATCGGCCAGGACCGTCGCCGAGCCGTCGAGCTCGTAGCGGACGACCCGCCCGGTGGCGTGCTCGCAGGTAAGCTGTCGCCCCTGGCGATCGAAGCTGTTGCCGTTGGAGTTGTTGCTCGGCATCCGGAAGGTGGAGACGTGCCCGTCCTCCTCCAGCCAGCGCATCTGCCGGTTGTTCGGGATGTCGCTCCAGACGAGGTAACGGCCGACCGAGTTCCAGGCCGGTCCCTCCGCCCAGAGGGCGCCGGTCCAGAGCCGGCGGATGGCGCTGTTGGGCACGATGTAGGGCTCGAACGCCGGGTCGACCGTGACGATGTCCGGATCGGTGAAGTAGGTGGTCGGGGCGGCGCCAGGCCGGAAGTCGCGCGGCGGGCTCGTCACCGTGCTGGGCGGTTCCGGTCGGGCCGCCGCGTCGCCGGCAGTGACGGCCAGGGCCCCCAGGCCCGCGAGGATCGTGCGCCGGGATCGCGGGGCGGACCCGCGTTCAGCCGCGATCCCGGATGCGTCGGTCGGCGACGGTCGCATGCGATCCTCCCCCGCACATCGGGCCTCTGCGCCGCGATGCGCCCGGGCAGGTTAGGACCGTCGTCCTGCGCGGGTCAATCGGGACGGCGCCTCAGGATCTTCCAGACGCCGTCCGCCGAGGCGAGGAGACGTGTGCCGTCGCGGACGTCGCCGCGCATGAACACCAGGGAGCCCGTGCGCTTGACGACCTGCGGCCGGATCTCGATCCAGTCGCCGAGTCGGCCGACATCGATGAACTTCATCTCCAGCTGGATGGTCACGCAGTTGGCGCCCCCGGCGGCGCGCATCGCGGTCTCGCCGAGGGCGCGGTCGGCGAAGCTCATCAGCATGCCGCCGTGGACCACGCCGATCAGGTTGGCGTGCTTCTGATCGGCCCGGAACGCGTAGGCGCCGTCCGCGCCGCGGACGCGCAGCGGCTCGACATGGGCGATGAAGCCCTTGTCCTCCACCAGAGTCCAGCCTTCGGCGGGGTCGTGGGCGGCGGGGTCGTGGGCATCCGTGTCGGTCGTCATCGCGTCGGGTCCGTTCGTGTCGGGGTCTCGGAGGTCGGCTGTCAGGTTCCCCGGGGCTTGGCCCGGCGGGTCGGGGCCTCGCTGAGCGGGTCCTCCGGCCAGGGATGGCGCGGGTAGCGCCCGCGCATCTCGGACCGCACGGCCGCCCAGGATCCGCGCCAGAAACCCGGCAGGTCCCGGGTGATCTGGATCGGTCGCTGCGCCGGCGACAGCAGGTGCAGGACCAGCGGGCGCCCGCCGGCCCTGGGATGCCGGTCGAGGCCGAACAGCTCCTGCACCCGGACCGCCAGCGCCGGCTCCTCGGCCGTGTAATCGACCGGGATGCGCGAGCCGGTCGGCACCTCGACATGAGTCGGCGCCTCCGCGTCGAGTCGGGCGCGCAGGTCCCAGGGCAGCAGGGCCTGGAGGGCGTCCGCGAGGTCGCTCGCCGTGACCGACGCCAGGGCGGCGCGCCCCACCACGGCGGGCGCCAGCCACGTCTCCGCCGTGCGGGCCAGGGCGTCGTCCGACAGGTCGGGCCAGGCCGCGCCGTCGGCGGCGTGTAAGAAGGTCACCCGGGCCCGCCACTGCGCCAGGGCCGGCGTCCACGGCAATCGGTCGATCCCGAGATCGGCGATGCCGCGCGCCAGGATCGCGGCGCTGTCCGTATCGGGCGGCACCGGCAGCGTCCGTGACCCGAGACTGACCGCGCCGAGCCGCCGGACCGCCCGCGCCCGCAGGGCGGCCGCCTGCGGATCGAAGGCGATCTCGGTGCGCGACTCGATCTGGTCCGCGAACAGGCGCTCGATCGCCTCGGTGCCGATCGCCGCCGCGGCCAGGATCCGGGCGTTCCCGGCCGAGCCGGCGAGGTCGGCGACCACCAGATGGGTCTCGCGGGCGAGCGGGCTCGCCGGGTCGAGGCGCCCGGCCCGACCGCTCGCCATCACGAACTCGCCCTCGCGGCCGCGCGCCCGGGCGACCCGGTCGGGGTAGGCGAGCGCCAGGAGCGGCCCGGCGGCGGCCGGGCCGGCATCCGGACTCGCCGACCCGCCGGCCCCGGCGATCCGGGCCCAGCCCTCGGCGAGCCGGCGCATGTCGGCGGCGCGCCCGCCCCGGTCGCGGCGGAAGCGCTCGACCCGGTCGTCGAGGTCGGCCCCGTCGCCGCCGAGGCCGCGCTCGACCAGCACGGCGGCGAGGTCGGCGGCGGCCCGCGCCTGGCCGGTACCGGCCGCGACCGTCACCATCCGGGCGAGCCGCGGCGGCAGCGGCAGCGCCCGCAGGCGCGCGCCGACCGGCGTCAGGCGGCCGTCGGCGTCGAGGGCGCCCAGCTCACTCAGCAGGGCGCGGGCCTCCGCCAGGGCCGGCGCCGGCGGCGGGTCGAGGAAGGCGAGCGCGCCCGGGTCGGTCACGCCCCAGGCGGCGCAGTCGAGGAGCAGCCCGGCGAGGTCGGCCGACAGGATCTCGGGCCGCGTGAACGGCTCCAGGGCGTTGGTGCCGGCCTCGGACCAGAGCCGCCAGCATAGGCCGGGCTCGGTGCGGCCGGCGCGGCCCCGGCGCTGGTCCACCGAGGCGCGGGAGGCGCGGGCCGTGACCAGTCGGGTCAGGCCGAGGCCCGGCTCGTAGACCGGAACCCGCGCCAGCCCCGAATCGACCACGATCCGGACGCCCTCGATGGTGAGGGAGGTCTCGGCGATGCTGGTCGCGAGGACGACCTTCCGGGTGCCGGCGGGCGCCGGCGCGACGGCGCGGTCCTGCTCGGCGGGCGTCAGCGCGCCGTAGAGGGGCGCGAGCTGCACGTCGGGGTTGACCTTCTCGGCCAGCAGGTCGGCGGTCCGGCGGATCTCGGCCTGCCCGGGCAGGAACACCAGGATCGAGCCCGGATCCGCCCGCAGGGCGCGCAAGGTGACCTCGGCGACCGAGTCCTCGATCCGCCGGTTCGGATCGCGCTCAGCGTAGCGGGTCTCCACCGGAAAGGCGCGGCCCTCGGAGGCCACGACCGGGGCGTCGCCCATCAGCCGCGCGACCCGGGCGCCGTCGAGGGTCGCCGACATGACGAGGATCCGCAAGTCTTCCCGCAGGCCGCCCTGCGCGTCGAGCGCCAGCGCGAGGCCGAGATCGGCGTCGAGGGAGCGCTCGTGGAACTCGTCGAACAGGACGGCGCCGATCCCGGAGAGTTCCGGATCGTCCAGGATCATCCGGGTGAAGACACCCTCGGTGACCACCTCGATCCGCGTGCGGCCCGAGATCTTCGAGCCGAGGCGGACCCGCAGGCCGACCGCGCCGCCGACCGGTTCGCCCAAAGTCTGGGCCATCCGCGCGGCGGCGGCCCGGGCCGCGAGGCGGCGCGGCTCCAGCAGGACGATCTTGCGCCCGTCGAGCCAGGGCGCCGCGAGTAGGTCGAGGGGCACGCGCGTCGTCTTGCCGGCGCCGGGGGGCGCCACCAGGACGGCGGCGTTCCGCGCGGCGAGCGCGCGGCGCAGATCTGGGAGCGCCGCCTCGATCGGCAGCACGGGTGCGGGACCGGCCATCGCGGCCGCTGATGGCGCGGTGCGGCGCCGAGCGCAACCGCGCCGGGCCCGGGACCGCGACGCGTCCGGCATTCCCGTGACGCCGCGCGCGATTCGACACGGGCTTGCCGCCCCGGGCCCTGGTGGCCGCGCGGCGCCGCCGCGATCGTGCGGCGCGACTGCACAGATCCAACGGGAGCGAAACGATGACCCTCCGCCGCCGCGCGCTGACTCTGGCCGCCCTCGCCCTGGCCCTGCCGCTGGCGACCCCGCTGGCGACGGTGGCGGCGCGGGCGCAGGACCGGCTGCCGACCATCCCGCCCCAGGACTACACGCCCGAGCAGAAGCAGGCGGCCGAGGCCTTCGCGCAGGCGCGCGGCAAGCCGCCCTTCGGGCCGTTCGAGCCGCTCATGTACTCGCCGGAGGTGATGACGCTCGCCCGGTCGATGGGCGACTACCTCCGCTTCAAGCCGAAGATCGGCACCACGCTCTCGGAGCTGGTGATCCTGATGACCGCCCGCCGCTGGACGCAGGACTACGAGTGGTACGTCCACGCGCCGATCGCCGAGAAGGCCGGCATCTCCGCCGACATCATCGCGGCGATCCGCGACGGCCGCCGGCCGGCGAAGATGAGCGACGACGAGACCCTCGTGTACGATTTCACCGCCGAGCTCCAGGACACGAAGCGCGTCTCCGACGCGACCTTCGCCCGCGCCGAGGCCCGGTTCGGCAAGCCCGGCGTCGTCGATCTGGCGGCGATCTCGGGCTACTACACGTTCCTGGCGATGGAGCTGAACGCGGCCCGCTACCCCATTCCCGCCGACGGCAAGCCGCTGCCGCGCATGCCCGAGTGAGCCGGCTTATCCACAGTCGTCCGGCAGCGGAAACAGCGTTGTCCACAGGGTTTGGCCGGTCACGCGCGGCCGGCCCGGCCGCCGTTGACGGAACGTTAACCCTTATGGCTTGTTCTCTTTTCGTTCCCGGACGCGACGAAGGAGAACCCGATGCTGACCCAGGTCCTGGCCCAGCGCGACGATCACGTATGCCCCGTCGAGGCGATCAGCACCGCGTATCTCGGCTTCGCGGGCGGCGATGCCGGGATCGCCCTGCGCTGCGCGATCGCCGACGCCCTGTCCGACCTGATGGAGGCCGAGCGGCGCACGCGCGAGCGCAGTCGCCTGATCTCCCGAGGCTACATCCGCACCGCCCCCGACATGGAGGCCGGACCGGCAAGCTGAACCGTGGCTGCAGGCCGGCTTCAGCATCGGTGCAGCGCGGGCGCGGCATTGTCCCTTGTGTGATCCGGGGCGCCGCAGGCGCTCCCCGCACTCACCGGAGACAGGTCATGACACGCATCGCTCTGCTCTCGGCCGCCGCGCTGATCGGCGCGGGCACCCTGGCCTCCACCGCCGCCGAGGCCCGCGGCGGCGGCGCCATCGCGGCCGGCATCATCGGCGGCCTCGCGGCCGGCGCCCTGATCGGCGCCGCGACCCAGGCCCACGCGGCGCCCGGCTACGGCTACGGATACGCGGATTACGGCTACGCCCCGGCTCCCGTGGTCGTGCGGCGGCCCCCGGTCTACCGCGTCTACGAGGAGGACGCGCCGGTCTACGCCACCCGCCGGACCGTGACCTACGAGCGGGTCCCGGTCGGCTACGGCCCCGCCCGCCACTGGGGCGGGGATTACGAGGGCGGCTACGGCTATCGCGGCTGGTGAGCCGGGGGTTGCGCCCGGCGCCGTGACGGCGCCCGGGCGCGTGGCTTAAGACGGTGGCGGCGCCGACCGAATCGGGTTCTCGGCACCCCACCGACGGGTCATCGACGGGTCCATGCTGGTCCACGAAGGCGAGACGCGCACCCCCGAGGCCGACAGGGCGCTCGCCCTCTCCCTCGCCGGGGTGGCCGGCGCGCTGAACACCGCCGGCTTCTACGCGGTGGGCCTCTACGCCTCGAACATGACCGGGAACGTCTCGGCCATCTCGGACAGGACCGGCACGGGCGACCTGCTCCTCGCCCTGCAGGCCGGTCTGCTCGTCGTCCTGTTCGTGCTCGGCGCCGCCACCGCGACGCTGCTGATCCGCCGCCGCCGCCGCGGGCACCGACCGGGCGCCTACGCCTACGGGGTCTGCGCGGAGGCGATCCTCCTCGTAGGCGTCGGCCTGGTCGTGCTGCCGCTCCACGAGCCGGCGCGGAGCCACGCCCTGGTACTCGGCCTGAGCTTCGTCCTGGGCCTTCAGAACGCGGCCGTGACCAAGATCTCCGAATCGCGGGTGCGGACCACGCACGTGACCGGCATGATCACCGACATCGGCATCGAGCTCGCGCGCTGGCTGGACCGCGGGACGCCCGGCGCGGATCCACTCAAGCCCCACGATCCGGAGCGGCTGCGGCTGTACCTGCTGACCGTCGGCGCCTTCCTGGCGGGCGGTGTGGTGGGGGTCGTGGCCTACCGCCTCGTCGGCGTGGCCCTGCTCTTCGCGGCGGCCGCGATCCTGGCCGGACTCGCCCTCCCCGCTCTCAGGCGGTGACGTCGAGGAGCTGACCCATCATGCGGTCGGCGGAGCGCGCCACAGCGGCGTTCAGCGCGAAGGCCGACCGCGACCCGATGAGGTCCAGCGCGGCCCCCGACAGGTCCACCTGCGCGGCCGGCGGCAGAGCCGTGTCGCCGGTGGGCGCGCCGCTCGCCGCGATGGTCTCGGCCGCTCTCCCGAGCCGGTCGGTGGCCCGGGTCATGCCGGTCGCGGCGGTCTGAAGGGCGTCGATCATACCGGAATCTCCCCGCCGCCACTCTGGCAGGGACACGACAAGGGCCGGTTTCGGCGATCGCTCAAATGCGATCCATCCCGAGCGACGGCCGCCGCGTCCGCCTCACCCCTTCGGCGCGCACACGGTCACCGGAGAGGCGCCGCCGTAGGGCCGCTCCGCCTCGGCGATCTGCTTCGCGGCGGCCTCGCAGGCCTGTTTCGTGTTGAACTCGACCGATCCGATCGCGGAGCCCGAGCCGGCGAGCATGATGATGAGCACGTAGACCACGCCATTCCCCTCCGGCATCCCGGTCCGGCGTCGCGCTGCGTGCTGGTGCGGACGGCGGGACTCGAACCCGCACGGCCTCGCGGCCGCAAGATTTTAAGTCTCGTGCGTCTACCGGTTCCGCCACGTCCGCATGCACCCTCGGTAGCGGGGGCGGCGGGTCCGATCAAGCGGGGGGCGTCCAGCCATACAGCCAGGCGTAGCGGTCGCGCATGCCGTCCGGGCCGAGACGGGCCATCACGGCGTCGCGCAGGAACGCCACCACGCCGCCGGCGTGGTAGGTCCGGCCGTTGCTCCGCGCCGCTTTCTGAACCCGTCGCACCCGTGCGGTCCGCGCGCCCGAATACGCCGCGAGCGCGGCCGGAACGTCGGCGTTGTCCGCGAGGGCGCGCGTGAGGACCGCGGCGTCCTCGATCGCCAGGGCGGCCCCCTGCGCGAGATAGGGCAGCACCGGGTGGCCGGCATCGCCGATCAGCGCGAGCCGGTCGCGGGCGAGCGGGCGCGCCACGGCCCGGTCGGCGAGCGACCAGACCAGCCAGGAATCCGGCAGGCTCAGGAGATCGCGCAGCGGCGCGGCGCTGCCGCGCAGGTGCCCGCGCAGCACGGCCGGCTCCCCGAGCCGGCCCCAGCCCTCGTCGCCCACCGCCTCGGGCACCACCGCCACCACGTTGAGGAACTGGCCGTCCCGCACCGGGTAATGCACCACGTGCCGGCCGCGGCCGAGCCACAGGCCGGTGGCGCCGCCGCGCAGGTCCTGCGGGACCGCCTCCATCGGGATGAGCGCGCGCCACGCCGCGGCCTGACCCGGGCGGAGCGGCGCCGAATCGAGATGCGCGCGCAGCCGGGACCTCAGCCCGTCCGCGCCGATCGCGAGGTCGAAGGCGACCGGTTGGGCCCCGCTCGCGCCCTCGACGGTGAGGACGGCCTCGGACGTCGTCTGGGACACGGCCGTGACGGTGCGCCCCATCATCAGGCGGATAATCGAGCGGCTCCGGAGCGCGTCGAGCAGCAGCGTCTGCAGGTCGGCGCGGTGGATCACGTAGTAGGGCGCGCCGAAGCGGCTCTGCGCCTGCGCGCCGAGCGCCACGCCGCCGATGCGGCGGCCGCTGTCCAGGGCCCGCACCTCGACCGCCGGCGGCTCGCTCGCCGCCCGGCGCAGGGCCGCCGAGAGCCCGAGGCCCGCCAGAACCCGGCTCGCGTTGGGCGAGATCTGGATCCCGGCCCCGACCTCGCTGAAGCCGGTCCGGCGCTCGATCACCGTGACGGCGTGGCCGGCATCCGACAGTGCCAGCGCCGCCGTCAGGCCGCCGATCCCGGCCCCGACGATCCCGATCCGCAGTGATGGACTGCCAGAAGGCACGGTGGGCGGCGCCTACTCCGCCGCGACCTTGGCGTCGTCCCGCCACACGCAGGCCTGCGGCTCCGCCTCGTCGGCCTTCAGGCCGGCCCGGTAGCGGTAGAGCGTCGAGCAGTACTGGCAGATGATCTCGCTGTCGGCGCCCATGTCGAGGAACACGTGCGGGTGGTCGAACGGCGGCAGCGCGCCGATGCACATGAACTCCTTCACGCCCACGGTGATCACCGGCACGCCCGGCTCGTTGTGGAAGTGCGGTACCGCCTTGCCTGCCATCCGGCCCTCGCCTGCCCCGCGACCGACCGCGCGGCGAATCTGCCAGCGCGCTCCCGGGCGTCTCGCGGCCGCTTATGCCGCCAGCCCCGCGACCGGCGCAAGCCTCGCCCGACCTACGACCGATGCGGCTTGGACTCCCGAGCCCCGCGCCGTACATAGGGCGAAGCCCGATTGACGCCGCCGCGAAAAAAGTCCCGATCATGCAGCAGGAACAGGCCAGTGCGCAGGGTGCGCGCCGCGCCCCGGAACCGCCGATCCACGGTCCCGAGGGCTTCGAGGGCATGCGCCGGGCGGGGCGGCTCACCGCCGAGGCCCTCGACCTGCTGATGGAGGCGACGCAGCCCGGCGTCACCACCGAGGAACTCGACAGGCTCGCCTACACCTTCGCCATGGACCACGGCGCCTATCCGGCCTCGCTGCTCTACCGCGGCTATCCGAAGTCGATCTGCACCTCGATCAACCACGTGGTCTGCCACGGCATCCCCAACGACAAGCCGCTGCGCGAGGGCGACATCGTCAACCTCGACATCTGCCTGATCCTCGACGGCTGGCACGGTGATTCGAGCCGGATGGCCTATGTCGGCGAGGTGCCGCGCAAGGCCCAGCGCCTGTGCGAGATCACCTACGAGGCGCTGATGCGGGGCGTCGCCGTCGTGAAGCCCGGCGGATCGACCAACGACATCGGCCGGGCGATCCAGTCCTACGCCGAGGGCGAGCGCTGCTCGGTGGTGCGCGATTTCTGCGGCCACGGCCTCGGGCGCACCTACCACGACGCGCCCACGATCCTGCACTACGTCGAGGCCAGCTACGACGTGCCGTTCAAACCCGGCCAGTTCTTCACGATCGAGCCGATGATCAATCTGGGCCGGCCCGCCGTGAAGGTCCTGGGCGACGGCTGGACCGCCGTGACCCGCGATCGCTCGCTCTCCGCCCAGTTCGAGCACACGGTCGGTGTCACCGAGACCGGCGTCGAGATCTTCACGATCTCGCCGAAGGGGCTGCACCAGCCCGTCAACCCGGCCGCCTGACCGGCCGTGCCCGAGCGGCAGGACGACGGTGAGGCGGGGCTGTTCGCCGACAGCGCCACCCCGTCGCCGGTCGAGAAGGAGACGCCGCACTACCACGGTCATCGCGACCGCCTGCGGGAGAAGTTCTCCGCCGCGGGGCCCGACGCGCTGCCCGATTACGAGCTGCTGGAGCTCGTCCTGTTCCGGGCGATTCCCCGGCGCGACGTGAAGCCCCTCGCCAAGGCGCTGGTCGCCCGGTTCGGCAGCTTCGCCGAGGTGGTCAGCGCCGAGCCGGCGCGGCTCATGGAGGTGGAGGGCGTGAGCGGCGGGGTCGCGTCCGACCTCAAGGTGATCGAGGCCGCGGCGCGGCGGCTGGCCCGGGGCGCGATCCGCGAGCGCGCGCTCCTGGGCTCGTGGAGCGCCCTGCACGAGTACCTGCGCGCCACCATGGCGTTCGCCCCGCGCGAGGAGTTCCGCGTCCTCTTTCTCGACAAGCGCAACCACCTCATCGCCGACGAGGTGCAGGGACGCGGCACAGTCGACCACACGCCGGTCTACCCGCGCGAGGTCGCCCGACGGGCGCTCGAACTGTCGGCGACGGCCATCATCCTGGCCCACAACCACCCGTCCGGCGACCCGGCCCCGTCGGCGGCCGACGTGGCGATGACCCGCGAGATCGTGGCCGTCCTGGCGCCGCTCAAGATCGTGGTCCACGACCACGTGATCCTCGGCCGAAACGGTCACGCCAGCCTGAAAGGCCTGAAGTTGATCTGATCCTCCGGCCTCCTTGAGCGTTATCGCCCGCGGATATAGCCATGATCGGGTGGCGCGCCTCTTGCCTCAAGAGCGGGAGCGTACGGGAGGAGCGAGATGGCGGTGACGGCCTTCGACGAGATGAACGGGATCGGCGCGGCCGATCCGGCGGCCGTCCGCGACGCCTACGGCCAGCTCAAGGCTTGGCTCGACTCCACGCCGCCCGAGCATTTCAACACCCGCCGCAGCCAGGCCGAGCTGCTGTTCCGCCGGATCGGCATCACCTTCGCGGTCTACGGCGACAACGAGTCGACCGAGCGGCTGATCCCGTTCGACATCATCCCCCGGGTGATCACCAAGCCGGAATGGGCCTTCCTGGAGCGCGGGCTGACGCAGCGGGTCACCGCCATCAACCTGTTCCTCAAGGACATCTACGGCGCCCAGGAATGCATCAAGGCCGGCATCATCCCGGCCGACCTCGTCTACCGCAACGCCCATTACCGCATGGAGATGCGGTCCTTCCGCGTGCCGCACGACCTCTACGTGCACATCGCCGGCATCGACATCGTCCGGACCGGCGAGAACGACTTCTTCGTGCTGGAGGACAACGCCCGCATCCCGTCGGGCGTCTCCTACATGCTGGAGAACCGGGAGGTGATGCTACGCCTGTTCCCGGACCTGTTCTCCAAGCACCGGGTCGCGCCGGTGGAGAACTACCCGGACGCCCTGCTCGCCACCCTGCGCAGCCTCGCGCCGGGCTCGGCGACCCGGGACCCGACCGTCGTGCTGCTGACCCCCGGACGCTACAATTCCGCGTTCTACGAGCACTCGTTCCTGGCCGACAAGCTCGGCGTCGAGCTGGTGGAGGCGTCCGACCTCTTCACCAAGGACGACGTCGTCTACATGCGCACCACCGAGGGGCCGCGGAAGGTCGACGTCATCTACCGCCGCCTCGACGACGACTTCCTCGACCCGCTGGTCTTCCGCCCGGACTCGGTGCTCGGCGTGCCCGGCCTGATGAACGCCTACGAGCGCGGCTCGGTCACCCTCGCCAACGCGGTCGGGACCGGCATCTCGGACGACAAGGCGGTCTACAGCTACATGCCGGAGATCGTGAAGTTCTTCACCGGCGAGGAGCCGATCCTGCACAACGTGCCGACCTATCGGTGCCGCGAGAAGGACGCGTTCGCGTACGTGATGGACAACCTGTCCGACCTGGTGGTGAAGGAGGTCAACGGCTCGGGCGGCTACGGGATGCTGGTCGGGCCGCATGCCAGCAAGCGCGAGCTCGACGACTTCGCCAAGAAGCTCAAGCACGCCCCGGACGGGTTCATCGCCCAGCCGACCCTGTCGCTCTCCACCTGCCCGACCTTCGTGGCCTCGGGCGTCGCGCCCCGCCACGTCGACCTGCGGCCCTTCGTGCTGTGCGGGGCCGACAAGATCCGCATCGTTCCGGGCGGCCTGACCCGGGTGGCGCTGAAGGAAGGCTCCCTGGTGGTCAATTCCAGCCAGGGCGGTGGCACCAAGGATACCTGGGTGCTCGACGCCTGAGCTCCGCGATATCCGGACGTTCCGAGGCGCGGACACCGTGGTCCGCACGACTTGGCTGAAGACCGATGCTCTCCAGGACTGCCGACAACCTCTTCTGGCTCTCCCGCTACGTCGAGCGCGCCGACTTCGTCGCCCGCATCCTCGACGCGGCGCACCGATTCGCGTCGCTGCCGACGAGCTACGGCGGCGGCGGGAGCAACGAGTGGGAATCGGCCCTCGCCTCGGCCGGCGACCCCGACGCGTTCAAGACCCATTACAGCGCGATCAACGCCGACACGGTCTGCGACTTCCTGGCCTTCAGCCCGCACAACCCCTCCTCGATCCGCTCCTGCATCGAGGCGGCCCGCGAGAATGCCCGCTCGGTGCGCACGGCGCTCACCACCGAGATGTGGGACGCGATCAACGGCGCGTGGCTGGAGCTGCGCAACTACGCCGGCAAGGACCTGAACCGCGACGAGTTCGGCCGCTTCCTCGACTGGGTGAAGACCGTCTCGCTGACCTTCGACGGCTCGGCGTTCCGGACGATGCTGCGCAACGACGCCTTCTGGTTCACCCGGCTCGGCACGGCGATCGAGCGGGCGGACAACACCGCCCGCATCCTCGACGTGAAGTACCAGATCCTGCTGCCGCACGACGAGACGGTGGGCGGCAGCCTCGACTACTTCCAGTGGACCACGATCCTGCGCGAAGTGTCGGCGTTCAACGCCTACCACTGGGTCTACCGGGAGAGCATCAAGCCGCTGCTGGTGGCCGACCTCCTGATGCTCAACAAGCAGATGCCGCGCTCCTTCGCGAACTGCTACGGCGTGATCGTCGAGTATCTCGACCTGATCGCCGACGCCTACGGCCGCCGGGGCCCGAGCCAGCGCCTCGCCGGAAACATGTTGGCGAAGCTGGAGGGCGAGGATATCGACCGGGTCTTCGCCACCGGGCTGCACGAGTTCGTCGAGGCGTTCATCGCCGAGAACAACAAGGTGGGCGAGGCGATCGCGAAGCAGTATCTGGTCGGCTGAACAGGACGGACAGGACGGCGCATGCGCATCCGCGTGGTTCACGAGACCATCTACACGTACGAGCAGCCCGCCCGCGGGCTCGTGCAGGTCCTGCGGCTGACGCCGCGCGACCATGATGGGCAGTACGTCCGTGGGTGGCGGATCGACACCACCGTCGACGGGCGGCTGACCGCCCGCGAGGACGGGTTCGGCAACGTCGTCCACTGGTTCACCCCGGACGAGCCGGCCGACGCCCTGACCATCCGGGTCACCGGCGAGGTCGACACCGACGACACGCACGGCGTCGTGCGTGGCACGGTGGAGCGCCTGCCGGACGAGTTCTACCTACGCGACACGGACCTGTGCGCCGCGAGCCCGGAGTTGCACGCCTTCGCGGAGCGCGTCGCCGCCGAGGACGACGGTGCGACCTTGGCCCGACTCCACCGGCTGATGGGGGCTGTCCACGGTGCTGTGGCCCACGAGCCCGGTCCCGCGAGCGGCGCGGTGCCGGCCGGCAAGGCGTTCGCGGCGGGCCGCGGGATCTGCCAGGATCTCGCCCACGTGCTCATCGCCGCCGCCCGCCACATCGGCATCCCGGCGCGCTACGTCGCCGGCTACCGGGCCCGGGAGGACGGGCAGGCGGATGTCGAGGCGCCCCACGGCTGGGTCGAGGCCCTGGTGCCGGATCTCGGCTGGGTGGCGTTCGACCCGTGCTACGATGTCAGCCCGACGGACAACTACATCCGCGTCGCCACCGGCCTGGACTATCTCGGGGCGGCGCCGATCCGCGGCAGCCGGACCGGCGGTGGCACCGAGACACTGGACGTGAAGCTCCGGGTCGAGCAAGGCAGGGCCGCCGCTCAATCCTGACCGTCCCGACCCCGGTCCGCCGACCGCACGAGAGCCCGAAAACGATGACCTACTGCGTCGGTGTCCTGGTGGAGGAAGGGCTGGTCATGGTCGCCGATACCCGCACCAATGCGGGGCTCGACGACATCTCGACCTACCGCAAGCTCCACCATTTCAACGTGCCGGGCGAGCGGGTGATGATGCTCGCCTCCGCGGGCAACCTCTCGATCACCCAGTCGGTGCTCAGCCTGCTCCAAGAGGGCGTGCCCGGTGAGGAGGAGGGTGAGCCGCCGCAGAAGCTCGTCGAGGCGCCGACCATGTTCCAGGCGGCGCAGCTGATCGGCCGGGCCATCCGGCGGGTGCGCGCCATCGAGAAGGACGGGTTCGAGGCGGCCAATATCCGGTTCTCGATCTCGCTGCTGTTCGGCGGCCAGATCGGCACCGGCGAGATGCGGCTGTACCTGATCTACTCCGCCGGCAACTTCATCGAGTGCAGCACCGACGCGCCGTTCCTCCAGATCGGTGAGCACAAGTACGGCAAGCCGATCCTCGACCGCGCCGTGAAGTACACGACCGACCTCTACGACGCCCTCAAGGTGAGCCTGGTCTCGATGGATTCGACCATGCGCTCCAATCTGGGCGTCGGCCTGCCGATCGACATCGCGGTCGCTCGCCGGAACGCGCTGACGCTCGAGGTGAACCACCGGATCGAGGCCGGCGAGGGCTACTTCCACGATCTGCGCGAGCGCTGGTCGGCTGCGCTGCGCGCGGCGCACCGGGCGATCCCGCGCCCGCCCTACGGACCGTCCAACGCCTAGGGCAATTACAGCATCGGCCGTCTTACTCCGCTGCGCTCGCCGGGACGGGGGCAGATTTCTACGTGGCTGTCCGAGCCGCTGAAGACTCCGCGACGCCCCAGGCTTCCAGAAGCGCCCGCGTCGCCTCGGCCGGATCCGCGGCCCGCATCAGGCCGCCCATGACGGCAAGACCCGCCGCCCCCGCCGCGCGACAGGCCCCGATCATCTCGGGCCCGACACCGCCCAGGGCCACGATCGGCAGGCCCGCCGCCCGCGCGGCGGCGATCCCCTCGGACCCGAGCGCCGGCCCGTAGCCGGGCTTGCTCGCGGTCGTGTAGATCGGGCTGAGGGTCACGTAATCGGCGCCGGCCTGCGCGGCAGCCGCAGCCTCGCGCGGCGCGTGGGCCGAGACGCCGATCAGCGCGAGCGGACCGAGTGCCGCCCGCGCCGCCGCGACGGTCTCCGGTCCCGAGCCGCCGCCGAGATGCACGCCGTCGGCACCGAGGGCGCGCGCGAGCGCGACATCGCCTCCGATCGTCAGGACGCCGTTCGCGGCCCGCACGCGCTCGGCCACGCGCGCGCCGAGGCGCAGGCGGGCATCCGCCTCCAGGTCCCGGTCGCGGAACCAGATCCAGCGCCCGCCGCCGTCGAGGACCGCCTGCACGGTCTCGGCGAGGGGCCGCGGATGCCCGTGCCGGTCCGTCACCGCGAGCAGCGGCGACGGCAGCGCCCTCACGAGCCGACGAGGCCGAGCTGCGGGCTCGACGGCTCGGCCCGGCCGCGGCGGGGGATCCGCCCGGCGAGGTAGGCGTCGCGCCCGGCCTCCACGGCCCGGCCCATGGCGCGAGCCATCCGCACCGGATCGTCGGCCTTGGCCACGGCGGTGTTGATGAGGCAGGCGGAGACGCCGAGCTCCATGGCGATCACCGCGTCCGATGCGGTGCCGATGCCGGCATCGACCACCACCGGCACCGTCGCCCGGCGGCAGATCAGCTCCAAGTTGGCCGGATTGGCGACACCCATCCCGGAGCCGATCAGCGAGCCCATGGGCATCACCGCGGCGCAGCCGAGATCCTCCAGGCGCTGGCACACGATCGGGTCGTCGTTGCAGTAGGGCAGCACGACGAAGCCGTCGTCCACGAGATGGCGGCAGGCCTCGATCAGCTCCATCACGTCCGGGTAGAGCGTCTCGCGGTCGCCGATCACCTCGACCTTGATCCAGTTGGTGTCGAGCGCCTCGCGGGCGAGCTCGGCGGTCATGATCGCGTCCCGGGCCGTCTCGCAGCCGGCGGTGTTCGGCAGGAAGCGCTTGCCCTTCAGGATCTTGACCGTGTCCGAGCCGTGGCCCTGCAGCGAGACCCGGCGGATCGAGGCGGTGACCACGTCGGCGCCGCTCGCCGCGACGGCGTCGCGCATGATCGCCTGCGTCGGGTAGCCGGCGGTGCCGATGAACAGCCGGGACGACAGCCTCACCCCGGCGATGGTCAGGCTGTCATCCCCGCCCTCGGGGCGCGGCGGCAAGTGACTCTGGTCCATGCTCAACCTCCCTGCATGGCGCGGACGATCTCGACCCGGTCGCCCTCCGCGACCGGTGTCTCGCCCCAGTCCCGGCGGCGCAGAACGCGGCCGTTCAGCGCGATGGCGACGCCCTGCGGGCTCTCGATGCCGCTCTCCTCCGCCTCCAGGCGGAACAGGGCGTCCACCGTCTCGACCGCGCAGTCGCGCGGCTCACCGTTGACGAGGAGTTTCATGCCGAGGCCCTCAGCGCTTCCGGCTGGCCGAAGCGCGCGCGGGTGAAGGGACGCGCCACCTCCGGCAGCGCGCCGCGCAGCACCAGCGCGGCAATCGCGTCGGCGGTGACCGGGGCGAGCAGGTAGCCGTTGCGGTGATGCCCGGTGGCGGCGACGAGGCCAGGGGCGATCGCGTCGAGGATCGGTGCGTCGTCGTCCGAGGTCGGTCGGTAGCCGCTCCACACAGCCTCCACCTCCATCTCCTCGATGCCGGGCAGCACCCGGCGGGCGCCCTCCAGCAGGGCGTAGAGCCCGCCCGCGGTGACGCCGGGACGGAAGCCGCAATCCTCCACGGTCGCGCCCACGACGAGCTGGCCGTCGCTCTTCGGGGCCATGTGGACCTGCTCGGTCCAGACCATCCGCGCCAGGGTACCGGTCCGGGCGGTGGTGCGCAGGGCCAGGGACTGGCCCTTCAGCGGGCGGACCGGAAGGGCGAGCGCGTCGGGCAGCAGGCCGCCCTCCCCGCTCCAGGCGCCGGAGGCGAGGACGACGGTCTCGGCCGCGACGACGCGGTCGCCGGCGCGGATCTCGGTCACGCGGCCGCCCGACCAGTCCAGGGCGGTGACGGGGGTCCGCTCAACCAGGATCGCGCCGGCGCGGCGGCAGGCCTCGGTGAGGGCGTCCATGACCAGACGGGGATCGACCTGATGGTCGAGCGGGCAGTGGATCCCGGCGGTGACGGAGGGGCGCAGGCCCGGCTCCAGGCGCCGGACCTCGCTGCCCGGCAGCCACGTGGCCTCGAGCCCCGAGCGGCGCTGAAGGTCGAAGCGGAAGCGCAGGCGCTCGACCTCGTCGCGGCCGACCGCCAGCACCAGGGTGCCGTCGGCGCGGTAGTCGATCGCCCGGCCGGACTCGGCCTCCAGGGCGTCGCGGAACGCGGGCCAGAGCCGCAGCGAGTCCAGGGCGAGCGGCAGCAGCGGATCGGAACCCGGCTCGTGCTCGGCGGCGGGGGCCAGCATGCCGGTGGCCGCGAGGCTCGCGCCCGCCCCGATCGTGTCCCGCTCCAGCACCGTCACGGCGCGGCCGGCCCGGGCGAGGCGCCACGCGATCGACAGCCCGATCAGCCCGCCGCCGACCACGGCGACGTCCGTTCGCGCCGGAAGGGTCGCCGGCGCGACGCTGCCGTCCGGGTTGCGGCGGCGGCCGATCGGTGAGGCGGGTCGGTCGAGGGGCACAATCATCTCCGCGGATTGCCGTCGCGGAGATCGGGCCGTGCGCTTCGGTGAGAAGCTGTGGCCTGCCTTTCAGGCGGCCGCGGTCCAATCCCTACGCCGGTATGAGCCGGATCAGGTTCGAAGGATTTCCGCGCCGCAGGTCCTGACGGACGTGCCAGCGGTTTCTCAGCCCCTTGCCGGGGATCTCCCTGGAACAGACGCAGATGTGGCTCCCCGGCCGCTGCCGGTCAACCCCGCGCCGCGAGCATCCAGTCGTTCCCGCGACAATCCGCGGATCCCGGTGACGATCTGGACACCAAGCGGAGCGGAATCGGCGCGCACGCCGCGGCGGCGACCGCGATCGCGCACCATCCCTTCACCGGTCTGGCATCTCATCACCGGGATTCCGGAACGTCTCCGGTCGCCGGCACCCCACGTCACGGGCGGACTCGCGTGCGCGCAATCCTATTGATCTGCCTGCTCGGCTTCCTCGGTGTCACGGCCGCCTTGAAGCTGCGCGACGGCATGAGGCCGGCGCCGGTGGCCCTCGCCGTCACGCCGCCGCCGGAGCCCGTTCCCGCAGTCGACGCCGCCGGTGTGGCTCTCCAGGCCGGGCGCAACGGCCACTTCTTCGTCAACGCGCTGCTGGACGGCCGCTCGCTGCCGATGATGGTCGATACGGGAGCGAGCGCCTGCGCGTTCTCCGAGGAGGATGCCGCGCGGATCGGGATCCGAGTTACTCCGGCCGATTTCACCCGCGTCTGGAACACCGCGAACGGCACGGTCCGCGTGGCGCCGATCCGGATCGCCATCGTGCAGATCGGATCGATCACGGTCCGGGACGTCGATGCGGTCGTGATCCCGCGCGGGCTCCTGTCGACGAGCCTGCTGGGCATGTCGTTCCTCAGGCGTCTGCGCGATTTCGGCATCTCCGGCAGCACGATGACGCTCAGGGGCTGAAGCGGCCGGAGATCGACGCTGATCTGTCTGGTCGAGGCGCGCCTGTGGCGGGCCCCGGGCCTGCACCACGGGATCGGCTGCGGGCCCAACGCCCGCGCCGATGACCTACGGCGTTCGGGCCTCGTGCCAGCCCGATGGCGGGTGTCTCCTGATCCGCTCGACCAGTCTATCGGTCGCGGGTATTTGCAGTCATAAGACTGTGAGCCGGAGTATTTATATATAACTGGCCGATTATATGTCGTTTCAGATATTTAATCCAAATTTTGCCGAAGAATATGTTTGTTTTGTCAGCGCATTACAGCAATGCTAGGAGCGTTCATGACTGCGCATCCGACGCGTGAGCGCACGACGGGACGGCTTCGGTATGAAGAATCGCGGATCGACGATCTGTTTGTCCATGATCGTGAAGGACGAGGCCCACGTTATCCGGCGTTGCCTCGATTCTGTTCGTCCGATCATCGATCATTGGATCGTCGTCGATACCGGCTCGACGGATGGAACCCAGGATGTCGTCCGTGCCGCGCTCGCGGACATACCGGGTGCCCTGGTCGAGCGCCCCTGGGTTGATTTCGCCTTCAACCGGAACGAGGCCTTGAAACTCGCGCGGCGTCACGCGCAGTACGCATTGATCATCGACGCCGACGATGAGCTGATCATCCCGGCGGACTTCACGATGCCGAAGCTGCGTGCGCCCGGCTATCGGTTCGAGATCATCGACGCGCACACGCGGTACTGGCGCAACCAGCTGGTCAGCACCCGGGAGAACTGGCGTTACCGGGGCGTCCTGCACGAATTCCTCAGCTGCCCCGGCGTGACAGAGACACCGATCCTCCCCCTCGCGATGCGTCGGGGCGACGACGGTGCCCGCCACCGCGACGCGACGGCGGACGCGCGGGATATCGCCGTCCTCGAGAAGGCGCTGGCGGTCGAGACGGACCCCTTCATGATCGCCCGGTACACGATGTACCTCGGCACGACCTACGACGCCGCCGGCGAGTACCGGAAAGCGCTCGCCTGCTTCCTGAAGCGGGCCGATCTCGGCGGATGGGACGAGGAGGTCTATTTCAACTTGCTGATGGCCGCGGTGAACGCGGAGCGCCTCGACGAGCCGGAGGACAGGGTGCTGCAGCTCTACGAGCGCGCCACCGCAATCCGTCCGGGACGGGCGGAGGCGCGCCACGGGGCCAGCCGATTCTGCAGGCTGAGGAAGCGGTTCGCGGAAGGCTATCGTTACGCCGAGGCGGGCTTGGCTCTCGAGCTTCCGAGCGAGGGCATCTCCCTGAACCCGTGGGTCTACGAGTACGGCTTGCTCGACGAGTTCGCCCTCAACGCGTACCACAGCGGCCAGTTCAGCGCCTGCGGACATGCCTGCCTGAAGATCCTCGAGCAGGCGCATGTCCCGCGGGAGGTCGCCATACGCGCCGGCGCCCTGGCCCGGGACGTGATGGCGCAGATGATCGATCCGGTCTGGGGTTGCCGGCACACACCCTACGCTATGCCGTTCGTGCCGACGTGGTGAACCCGCACCGCGCGGATCGGCTGCGGGCCTCAGATCTCGGCTTATCTCCGCGAGCGCCGCGTGACGTCGGGACCGATCAAAGGGCCGCTCAGCTGGACTTGCGCGGGCGCAGGAATTTCGGCCGGAACACCGCCATGGGCTCGTCGAAGCCGTTGAGCCGGTGCTCTCCCATTGGGATCGGGTCTCCCCAGAGGAAGTCCACGAAGGGCTTCGACATCAGCAGCGGCTCGCCGAGGGCGCGGTTCAGCTGCGCGATGCGGCTCGCGAGGTTCACGTCGCGGCCGATCACCGTGAAGTCGAGGCGTGAGCCGGACCCGACATTGCCGTAGGCGGCCTCGCCGTGGTGGAGCGCGATGCCCGCGGCCACCGGCACCGGGAACTGGTGCAGGGCGTTCGCCTCGTCGAGGGCCGCCAGGGCGTGCTGGGCCGCCGTGAGCGCGCCCTTGGCCGCGCCGCCCAGATCGTCGCCGGTTTCCCGGAAGATCGCCAGCAGGCCGTCGCCGAGATACTTCAGGACCTCGCCGCCCTCACGCTCGATCGGCGGCACGAGGCAGTCGAAGAACACGTTGAGCAGGCCCACCGCCTCCTCCGGCGTCATGTCGGCGGTGGTGCGGGTGTAGTCGCGCATGTCGGCGAACAGGATCGCCGAGCGGATCCGGGTCACCTGCCCGCGGCGGATGTCGCCGGCCAGGATCGCCCGGTGCGGCTCGTCGCCGACATAGAGCCGGAGCACGTGGTCGAGCTGCTTGTTGAGGACGCGCATCTCCATCACGGCCGCCAGCGCCGGCATGACGAAGCGGAGGATCGCGATGTCGTCGTCCCGGAACCCCTCGGGGGCCCGCGTGGCGAAGGTGATGCCGTTCTGCGTGCCGTTCGTGAAGAACAGGGGCGCGACGACGTAGTGGGTGTAGCCGCCGGCCTTCAGGTCGGGAACGATCGCGTAGGCTTCGTCCGGGGTCTTCGACAGGTCGAGGATCAGCCACTCGCCGGTCTCGTGGACCGTGTGGAACGGGCTGTTGAGGTACGCGTCCGTCGAGCGGGCCCCGTGGGGGAACAGCCGCACGGTGGTGCCGCCGTCCCGCGTCCAGATGCGGCCGACTCCGGCATATTCCGAGTGCAGGGTGTCGATCGCCGTGGAGGCCCGGTCCACCGGCACGCCGATCGCGATCAGGCGCTCGGCGAGCCCGGCCAGCATCTCCTCGGCGTTGGGCATCCGCGCGCCCTCGCCGAGAAGCCAGTCGCGGATGCCCACGGAGGGCTGGAGCGCGCCGAAGGGCACGTCGTCGGCCTCCGAGCCGTCCGCGAAGGCCGTCGGGGATCCGGGCGTTGGCGGGCGGCGTTCGAGCATGGCGCCAGACTGGATGCCGCGCGGCACCGAGGCAACGCGGGCGACGGGGAAGCGCCGCGCGGTTCGCGGCGCGGGCTCAGTTGTCCAGGAAGCTCCTGAGCTTCCGGCTGCGCGAGGGATGCTTCAGCTTCCGCAGCGCCTTCGCCTCGATCTGGCGGATGCGCTCGCGGGTCACCGAGAACTGCTGGCCGACTTCCTCCAGGGTGTGGTCGGTGTTCATGCCGATGCCGAAGCGCATGCGCAGCACGCGCTCCTCGCGCGGCGTGAGCGAGGCCAGCACGCGCGTCGTGGTCTCGCGCAGGTTCGACTGGATCGCCGCGTCGATCGGCAGGACGACGTTCTTGTCCTCGATGAAGTCGCCGAGGTGGCTGTCCTCCTCGTCGCCGATAGGCGTCTCGAGGGAGATCGGCTCCTTGGCGATCTTCAGGACCTTGCGGACCTTCTCCAGCGGCATGGCCAGCTTCTCGGCCAACTCCTCCGGGGTCGGCTCGCGGCCGATCTCGTGCAGCATCTGGCGCGACGTGCGGACGATCTTGTTGATCGTCTCGATCATGTGCACCGGGATGCGGATGGTCCGGGCCTGGTCGGCGATCGAGCGGGTGATCGCCTGCCGGATCCACCACGTGGCGTAGGTCGAGAACTTGTAGCCGCGGCGGTACTCGAACTTGTCGACCGCCTTCATCAGGCCGATGTTGCCCTCCTGGATCAAGTCCAGGAACTGCAGGCCGCGGTTCGTGTACTTCTTGGCGATCGAGATCACGAGGCGCAGGTTCGCCTCGATCATCTCCTTCTTGGCCTGACGGGCCTCGCGCTCGCCCTTCTGGACCATGTTGACGATGCGGCGGTACTCGCCGATCTCCAGGCCCGTCTCCGAGGCGAGGTCGAGGATCTGCGCGCGCAGCTCCGCCACCTGCCGCGAGCCGCGCTCGACCAAGTTCTTCCAGCCCTTGCCGCCGAGCGTACCGACGCGCTCCATCCAGTTCGGATCGAGCTCGTAGCCCTGGTAGTGGCGCAGGAACTCGTCGCGAGCCACGCCGTGGCTCTCGGCGAAGCGCATCAGCCGGCCCTCGTGGCCGATCAGCTGCTTGTTGATCGAGTAGAGCTGGCCGACTAGCGCCTCGATGCGGTTGTTGTTCAGAGACAGGGACTTCACGTCGGCGACGACGATGTCCTTCAGCTCGATCTGCTTCTGGTTCTGGGCCGGGGTGTTCTGCTCGCCGGCGGCCTTGCGCTCGGTGCCCTCGATCTGGAACTTGCGCAGCTTGCGGTAGTTCGCGGCGATCGCGTCGAAGGTCTCGAGGACCCGCGGCTTGATCTCCGCCTCCATGGCGGCGAGCGAGACGTTGTTCTCGAGGTCGTCCTCGTCGTCGCCACCCTCCGGCGGCGCGGGCGGCTCCGCATCGTCCCCGCCATCCTCGCCCTCGGCGATCTGCGGCGCGTTCTTGCCGTCCGGGCCCGCGTAGGTCGCCTCGAGGTCGATGATGTCGCGCAGGAGGACCTTGCCCTCCACGAGCTCGTCCCGCCAGATGATGATCGCCTGGAAGGTCAGCGGGCTCTCGCAGAGGCCCGCGATCATCGCCTCGCGGCCGGCCTCGATGCGCTTGGCGATGGCGATCTCGCCCTCGCGGGACAGGAGCTCCACCGAGCCCATCTCGCGCAGGTACATGCGTACCGGATCGTCGGTGCGGTCGGTCGGCTCCTTGGTGGTCGTGGCGACCGCGACGGCGCGCGCCGGCGCGACCTCGGCGACCTCGCCGCCTTCGGCCTCCTCCTCCTCGCCGTCCGCGGCCTTCTCGCCCGCGGCCTCGTCGGTCTCCTCGGCCTCGACGACGTTGATGCCCATCTCGGAGAGCTGCGAGAGCACGTCCTCGAGCTGGTCCGGATCGGACTGCCCCTCGGGCAGGACCTCGTTGACCTCCTCATAGGTCACGTAGCCGCGCTTCTTGGCGAGCTTGACCATCCGCTTGACCGAAGCATCCGTCAGGTCGAGGAGCGGCCCGTCGGTCTGCTGCTCGGGGGCAGCGTCCGTCTCGTCCCGTTCCGTTGCCTTCGTCGCCATGATCAGCCTATTGTTTCGCACGCGGCGCGTAGCGGAGGCCCCGATGAGGCCAGTCCACGCCGTCGGCGCCGCTGTATGAGATCGGCGCCGGATCGCTCCGGTCGCCGTGAGTCGTCGGTTTCCGTATGCAAGCCCGAGGCTTGACCGATTGTTAACTATGGCGGGACACGTCACCCCGCCACCGCCATGACACAGGCATCACACGGCCGTCGAGTCGCTCGACACCGGTGCATCGGCCTCCGCCTCGGCGGCGATGACGGTTTCCAGCCTCGCCTTCACTTCGCAGAGCCATGCCCACCCGGCATCGGTCGGATCGTCCTCAAACGCCTGCCGTGCTTCGCGAAGTTCGCTATGTAGCGCTCCTGCCTGCCGGTGCAAGATCATCGCCTGTCGGAGCGCGTCTGCGCGGTGGGCAGGATCGGCGTGCGGGGCCAGGGTCGTGCGGTCCCGCGAGCGGGCCAAGGCGAGGATTCGGTCGGCCGCCCCTGTGAGTCCAGCGCGATTGATGCGGTTCTGCAACACCTCGGGCGCCGTGTCCTCGTCCTCGGCCGCGCAGGCCAGCAGGACCGACAGCAGCGCCCGGGCGTCGGGATCGGCGAAGTCGAGCTCGGCCGCCTCCTCGCCGAACTCCGCCATCATCTCGGGATGGGCCAGCAGGGTGCCGACGATCACCGCCTCGCGCACCGGGGCGGCGCCCGTGAAGCCCGCCGAGGCCGTCACCGAGGGACTCGGGCTCCCGGTGATGCGCGGCGAGACGGGCTCGCCGGGCCGGGCGAAGCGCTGGCGTCCGCGCGGGGCCGCGCCGGCGGCGCGGTTGGCGCGGGGCGACAGGCCGCGCAGGCGCTCCTCGACATCGTCGCGATAGTAGCGCCGCACGGTCTCGTCGCGAATCGTCGCGACGGTGGTGCGCAGGGTCTGGGTCAGGCCGGCTCGGCGCTCCGGCGTGTCGACCGGTCCCGCCTCGAGGGCGCGCCGCCACAGCAGCTCCGAGAGGGGAAGCGCGGCCGCGAGCACCTGGTCGATGGCCGTCGGGCCGCCCGAGCGCAGCAGGTCGTCCGGATCCTGGCCGCCCGGCAGCAGCGCGATCCGCAGCGAGCGGCCGGGCTCGAGGAGCGGCAGCGCGATGTCGAGGGCCCGGAAGGCCGCCCGCTGGCCGGCCTTGTCGCCGTCGAAGCACAGGATCGGCTCGTCGGCGTGGCGCCAGAGCAGCCCGAGCTGGTCCTCGGTGAGAGCGGTGCCCAGTGGCGCCACCGTCTCGGGATGGCCCGCGAGCGTCATGGCGATGACGTCGACGTAGCCCTCCACCGCGATGATCGAGCCGCGATCATGCGCGGCCTTGCGGGCGCCGTGCAGGTTGTAGAGCGTCCGGCCCTTGTGGAAGAGCGGCGTCTCCGGCGAGTTGAGGTACTTGGCGCGCACCTCCTTGGCGAGCGCCCGGCCGCCGAAGGCCACGACCCGGCCGCGGGTGTCGGTGATCGGGAACATCACCCGGTCGCGGAAATAGTCGTAGGGGACGGAGACCCCCTCCCCCGCCGCGAGCAGGCCGAGTTCGACCATCAGCGCCTTCTCGACCCCCTGCCCGGCGAGGTGGTCGCGCAGGGCGTAGCGCTCGCCCGGCGCGTAGCCGAGGCGGAAGGCCCGCTGCGTCTCGTCCCGCAACCCGCGCCGCTCGAGATAGGCGCGGGCCTCGCTGCCCTGGCCCGACCGCAGGCGCTCCTCGAACCAGCGCGCGGCCATCTCCATGACCTCGATCGCCCCGGCCCGCTTCTGCTCGCTGGCGCGGTTGTCCTCGGTGGGCGCCGGCAGGCTGACGCCGGCCTCGCCCGCCAGCCGCTCGACCGCCTCGGGGAAGCTGAGGCCCTCCGTCTCCATCAGGAAGGTGAAGATGTCGCCGTGCTTGGAAGACGAGAAGCAGTGGTAGAACTGCTTCTGGTCGTTCACGTAGAAGGACGGCGTCTTCTCGGCGTTGAACGGCGACAGGCCGCGCCACTCGCGTCCGGCCTTCTTCAACTGCACGCGGCGGCCGACCACCGACGAGGCCGGCAGCCGGGAACGGATCTCTTCCAGGATGTGGGGCGGATAGCGCACGGGGCCTGGGACGGGTTGCGTGAACCCGCTCCTATAGCGCGAGAGGCTTGACCGAGTCCCTCACACGCCCGGAATCCGGTGGAGGATTGCGGGGAGAGGTTCAGCCCTTCGCCGCCAGCGCGGCCTTCACCAGGCCGCTCGCCTTGCCGAAATCCATGCGGCCCGCGAAGGTGCCCTTCAGGGCGGCGATCACCTTGCCCATGTCCTTCGGGCCGGCTGCGCCGGTCTCGAGGATCGCCGCCTCGACCGCGGCCTTCGTCTCGGTCTCGTCCATCTGCTTCGGCAGGAACGTCTCGACGATGGCGATCTCGGCGCGCTCGTTGGCGGCGAGTTCCGGCCGGCCGCCCTGCTCGTAGACCGCGGCCGATTCGGTGCGCTGCTTGATCATCTTCTGGAGCAGCGACAGGATCTCCTCGTCGGAGATCGGCTCCTTGCCGTTGCCGCGGGCCTCGATGTCCCGGTCTTTCAAGGCGGCCTGAATCATCCGGACGGTCGCCAGCCGCTCCTTGTCGCCGGCCTTCATGGCCTCCTTCATCTCGGTGGTGAAGCGCGCGCGCAGCATCTCGATGAACCTTCCAACGGTCGAAGCGGGGGGCTGGCCTGCGATTTGCGGGTGTTGAGCCCTGCCGGCAGCGGAGCCACATTGACCCCATCGCGGGCCGCTCGCTAAGAGCGCCGCACACGATCATGCCGCAAGCCGAGAGCGCCGCAACCCGGCGCCCGCCTTCGGCCGGACATAAGCGAGACTCAGCCCATGCTGCAAGACGCCGCCGCGCATGCCCCCGAGCCCCAGGCTCCCGAGCCCTGGGCCGAGCCCGTCGCGACGGCCCTGCTGGTGCTGGCGGACGGCACCATCCTGGAGGGATTCGGCATCGGCCAGACCGGCGTGGCCGACGGCGAGGTCTGCTTCAACACCGCGATGACCGGCTACCAGGAGATCCTGACGGACCCGTCCTATGCCGGCCAGATCGTCACCTTCACCTTCCCGCATATCGGCAATGTCGGCACCAACGACGAGGATCTGGAGAGCCTGGAGGCGGCACCGGCCTCGGGCGTCCGCGGCACCGTCATCGCTTCGGCGGTGACGAACCCGTCGAACTGGCGGTCCTCGTCGCATCTCGACGGTTGGCTCAAGGCGCGCGGCATCGTCGGCATCACGGGCGTCGACACCCGGGCGCTCACGGCCCGCATCCGCGACCAGGGCATGCCCAACGCCGTGATCGCCAACGATCCCCAGGGCAATTTCGACCGCGAGGCCCTCAAGGCCCGCGCGGTGGCCCTCGCCCCCATGGAGGGGCTGGACCTCGTTCCGCCGGTGACGAGCCGCGCGCCGTCGGAATGGTCCGAGACCGTCTGGGCGCTGGGCAACGGCTACGGCACGCGCGCACCCGGCGAGGGCCTCAGGGTCGTGGCCATCGATTACGGCGTGAAGCGCAACATCCTGCGCCTCCTCGCCCAGGCCGGCTGCGACGTCACCGTCGTGCCGGCCACCACGACGGCCGAGGAGATCCTGGCGCTGAAGCCGGACGGCGTGTTCCTGTCGAACGGCCCCGGCGACCCGGCCGCCACCGGCGCCTACGCGGTCCCAGTGATTCGCAAGCTCTTGGACCAGAAGGTGCCGACCTTCGGCATCTGTCTCGGCCACCAGCTGATGGGTCTCGCCCTCGGCGGCCGGACCGTGAAGATGGGCCAGGGCCACCACGGTGCGAACCACCCGGTGAAGGACAAGACCACCGGCAAGGTCGAGATCGTGTCGATGAACCACGGCTTCGCGGTGGACCCGGACAGCCTGCCGGAGACGGCCGTGGAGACCCACGTGTCGCTGTTCGACGGCTCGAATTGCGGCCTGACCCTCACCGACCGCCCGGCCTTCTCGGTGCAGCACCACCCGGAGGCCTCCCCCGGCCCGCGCGACAGCCACTACCTCTTCGAGCGTTTCGTGACGCTGATGCGCTCGGGTGAGCCCGAGCGCGCCTGACGCGTCGTCTTCGCGAGCGCGGCGGAGCCGCGACGCGCGGCCTTTCAGTCCTGCGTCCCGACCCCAATCGGGCCGCGGCGGGGCCATAAAATCCGCCAGATCGGACGGCTTAAGGGAGCCCACGACGGCCCCTGAACGGCGGCGCATCCGCGCCCGGCGACGGCGGCCCGTCGCAGGGGATTGCCGGATGACCATCGACGAGGCGCGCGACGATTTCTCCCGCCTGCACCGCAGCTTCACCTTCCATCTCGGCGTCGCCGCGGGCCTGTCCTGGCTGACCGCCCTCTACGCCGCCGTCTACGCCCCCTGGGTGCGCAACATCCGGGCGCTGATCGATCCGACCGGCGGCTTCGACCGCGTCGAGAGCACGGTGTCCTACCTCTTCGCCATGCCGGCGGTCCTCGCCCTCGCCTGGGTCTCGGTCTATTTCGGCCGCGAGGCCCTGCGCCGCGCGCAGACGCTCTCGAACGTCGCCGTGGAATTCGCGGCCGCCGCATTGGTGGCCTTCGGGGTGTTCTACCTCTCGATCGACCGGGCGGTCGCCGCGCTCCACGCCGGCTTCTGAGACGGATCGGGGCGGCCAGAGCCGCCCCGGCGCCTACTGGACCTTCTCGAACAGCGGCTCGAACCGCTTGGTGGCCAGCTTGTTCTGCGGCACCGCCCGGGCCGCCTCCAGATTGTCGGGCCTGTCGCCGACCTGGACGAGGCCGACCATCCCCATGATGTAGTGCGGCGAGCACTTGATGCCGTAGAGGCCGGGCTTGTCGAAGGTCACGGCCTCCTCCTTGCCGACCACCGTCTTGAACGGCACCGCGCCCTCAGGCGCCATCCCCTTGATCAGCTCGGCATTGTGACCCTTGTCGGCCGGCACGAACCGCACCGTGTCGCCGGGCTGGATTTTCACGAAGGCCGGGTCGAAGACCATCATCCCGCCCGGACCGCTGTTCAAAGTCTTGATGGCGACCTCCGAAGCGTTCGCGCCCGTCATCGAGCCGATCAGAAGTATCGCGTAGAGTGTCTCTCGCCTGAGCATTTTCAGTCTCGAACGATGATGATGTCGATCAGCGCGCTGGCCGAGCCATCGGAGCTTAAGGTCCGGCGTCGATTTCCTGCAAGAAATCGATGAATTCTCGTGAGAATTTATAAATCCTCCAAATCGAAGGATCGATGCCGCATCCATGCGCCGGGCGCGCGGCCAGACTGCGCGGTTGTCCCGGCCTTCCAATGCGCCCGTCGCCCGTGTAAACGCGGGGCTCAACGACATTCCCGCCACGCGCGTCCGGGAGCAGGGCTCACTCGAGCCGTGCCCGATCGGGCGCGCTTGGCCTGAGAAGGCCCACGATGCCCAAACGCACCGACATCTCCTCGATCCTGATCATCGGTGCGGGTCCGATCATCATCGGACAGGCCTGCGAGTTCGATTATTCCGGCACCCAGGCCTGCAAGGCGCTCCGCGAGGAGGGCTACCGCATCGTCCTGGTGAACTCGAACCCCGCGACCATCATGACCGACCCGGACATGGCGGACGCGACCTACGTCGAGCCGATCACCCCGGAGATCGTCGCCAAGATCATCGAGAAGGAGCGCCCCGACGCGATCCTGCCCACGATGGGCGGCCAGACGGCGCTCAACTGCGCCCTGTCGCTGCAGAAGATGGGCGTGCTCGCGAAGTACGGCGTGCAGATGATCGGCGCCACCGCCGAGGCCATCGACAAGGCCGAGGACCGGAGCCTGTTCCGCGACGCCATGACCAAGATCGGGCTCGACACCCCGAAATCGGCGCTCGCCAACGCGTCCGCCGCCAAGAAGGCGGACCGTCAGGCCTACCTGGCCGAGATCGCCAGGATCGAGGCGGCGAACAGTGATCCGGCGGCGCGCCAGGCCGCGCTGGCGGCCTACGAGAAGAGCTGGGCCGCGGGCGAGACCGAGCGGCGCAAGCGCTACGGTGAGCACGCGATCGGGCAGGCGCTGATCGCGCTGGCCGAGGTCGGGCTGCCGGCGATCATCCGGCCGTCCTTCACCATGGGCGGCACCGGCGGCGGCATCGCGTACAACCGCGAGGAGTTCCTCGACATCGTCGAGCGCGGCATCGACGCGTCGCCGACCAACGAGGTGCTCATCGAGGAGAGCGTGCTCGGCTGGAAAGAGTACGAGATGGAGGTCGTCCGGGACCGGAACGACAACTGCATCATCGTCTGCTCCATCGAGAACATCGATCCGATGGGGGTCCACACGGGCGATTCGATCACCGTCGCGCCGGCGCTGACGCTCACCGACAAGGAGTACCAGGTGATGCGCGACGCATCGCTGGCGGTGCTCCGCGAGATCGGCGTCGAGACCGGCGGCTCGAACGTGCAGTTCGCGATCAACCCCGAGAACGGGCGCATGATCGTGATCGAGATGAACCCGCGCGTCTCGCGCTCCTCGGCGCTCGCCTCCAAGGCCACCGGCTTCCCGATCGCCAAGGTCGCGGCCAAGCTCGCGGTCGGCTACACGCTCGACGAGATCGCCAACGACATCACCGGCGGCGCGACACCGGCTTCGTTCGAGCCGACGATCGACTACGTCGTCACCAAGATCCCGCGCTTCGCCTTCGAGAAGTTCCCGGGCGCCGAGCCGACGCTGACCACCGCCATGAAGTCGGTGGGCGAGGCCATGGCGATCGGCCGCTGCTTCGCCGAATCGCTTCAGAAGGCCCTGCGCTCGCTCGAGACCGGCCTGACCGGCCTCGACGACATCGAGATCGAGGGCCTCGGCAAGGGCGACGACCACAACGCCATCAAGGCGGCGATCGGCACCCCGACCCCGGACCGGCTGCTCAAGGTCGCGCAGGCCCTGCGGCTCGGCGTCAGCCACGAGCAGGTCTACGCCTCCTGCAAGATCGACCCGTGGTTCCTGGAGCAGCTCCAGGCGATCATCGACCTCGAGAACCGCGTGAAGGCCCACGGCCTGCCGAAGACGGCCGGCGCCTTCCGCCAGCTCAAGGCCGCCGGCTTCTCGGATGCCCGCCTCGCGGTGCTGGCCAAAACCGACGAGGCCGCCGTCAGCACGGCCCGGCGTGCCCTGGCGGTGCGCCCGGTCTACAAGCGGATCGACACCTGCGCGGCCGAGTTCAAGTCGCCCACCGCCTACATGTACTCGACCTACGTGGCGCCGTTCGCGGGCGCGGTCGTGGACGAGGCGGAGCCCTCGGATCGCAAGAAGGTCGTGATCCTCGGCGGCGGCCCGAACCGGATCGGCCAGGGCATCGAGTTCGATTATTGCTGCTGCCATGCCTGCTTCGCGCTGTCGGACGCTGGCTACGAGACCATCATGGTCAACTGCAACCCGGAGACGGTCTCGACCGACTACGACACCTCGGACCGGCTCTACTTCGAGCCGCTGACCGCCGAGGACGTGCTGGAGATCATCGAGACCGAGCGGCAGGCCGGCACCCTGCACGGCGTGATCGTGCAGTTCGGCGGCCAGACCCCGCTGAAGCTCGCCCGCGCCCTCGAGGCCGCTGGCGTGCCGATCCTCGGCACCTCGCCCGACGCGATCGACCTCGCCGAGGACCGGGACCAGTTCAAGCGGCTCCTCGACAAGCTCGCGATGAAGCAGCCGAAGAACGGCATCGCCTACTCGGTCGAGCAGAGCCGGCTGGTGGCCGAGACGCTCGGCCTGCCCTTCGTGGTCCGCCCGAGCTACGTGCTCGGCGGCCGCGCCATGGCGATCATCCGCGACGAGACGCAGTTCGCCGACTACCTGCTCGACACGCTGCCGAGCCTGATCCCCTCCGAGGTGAAGGCCCGCTACCCGAACGACAAGACCGGCCAGATCAACACGGTGCTGGGCAAGAACCCGCTCCTGTTCGACCGCTACCTGTCGGACGCGGTCGAGGTCGATGTCGACGCGGTCTGCGACGGCAAGGACGTGTTCATCGCCGGCATCATGGAGCACATCGAGGAGGCCGGCATCCATTCCGGCGATTCGGCCTGCTCCCTGCCGCCGCGCTCGCTCTCGCCCGAGATCGTGGACGAGCTGGAGCGGCAGACCAAGGCCATGGCGCTGGCGCTCAACGTCGTCGGCCTGATGAACGTGCAGTACGCCATCAAGGACGGCACGATCTACGTGCTGGAGGTGAACCCCCGCGCCTCGCGCACGGTGCCGTTCGTCGCCAAGGTCATCGGCGAGCCGATCGCCAAGATCGCGGCCCGGATCATGGCGGGCGAGCCGCTCGCGACCTTCGGCCTCAAGCCCAAGACCCTGCCGCACATCGCCGTGAAGGAAGCGGTCTTCCCCTTCGCCCGCTTCCCCGGCGTCGACGTGCTGCTCGGACCGGAGATGCGCTCCACCGGCGAGGTGATCGGGCTCGACGCCAGCTTCGGCGTGGCCTTCGCCAAGAGCCAGCTCGGCTCGGGCACCCAGGTACCGAAGGCGGGGGCCGTCTTCGTCTCGGTGCGGGATGCCGACAAGGCCCGCATCCTGCCGACCATGAAGCTCCTGTCCGATCTCGGCTTCACCATCCTGGCGACCGGCGGCACGCAGCGCTACCTCGCGGAGAACGGCGTTCCGGCCGAGCGGATCAACAAGGTTCTCGAGGGCCGGCCGCACGTGGTCGACGCCATCAAGAACGGCGGCATCCACCTCGTCCTGAACACCACCGAGGGGGCCGGCGCCCTCTCGGACTCGCGCTCGCTCCGGCGCGCGGCCCTCTTGCATAAGGTGCCGTATTACACCACTCTAGCCGGCGCGATGGCCGCGGCCGAGGGGATCAAGGCCTATCTAGAAGGCGATCTCAAGGTCCGCGCGTTGCAGGAATACTTCGCGGCCTGAACCTCAGGGTTCCGCTGACTTCATTTCATGGCCCGGGGAGAGTGCTGCACTCTCGGCCGGGCCTCTTCATTGTGGCGCGAGACGATGGCGATAGACAAGGTTCCGATCACGGTGCGCGGGCTGGCAGCCCTCGAAGAGGAGCTGAAGCACCGCCAGCAGGTGGAGCGCCAGCGCATCATCCAGGCGATCGCGGAGGCCCGCGCGCTCGGCGACCTGTCGGAGAACGCCGAGTACCACGCCGCCAAGGAGGCGCAGTCCCACAACGAGGGCCGCGTCCTCGAGCTCGAGAGCATGATCGCGCGGGCCGAAGTGATCGACGTCACGAAGCTCTCGGGTGACAGGATCAAGTTCGGCGCCACCGTGAAGCTCGTCGACGAGGACACGGAGGAGGAGAAGACCTACCAGATCGTGGGAGAGCCGGAGGCCGACGTGCGCTCGGGCCGCGTCTCGATCACCTCGCCGATCGCCCGCGCGCTGATCGGCAAGGGCGTCGGCGACACGGTCGAGGTCACCACGCCCGGGGGCGGCAAGTCCTACGAGGTCGTCGCCGTCCAGTACGGCGGCTGAGCCGATGCGCCCGCGTACGTGGGGCCGGCTCGCCGGCCTGCTCCTCGGTGCCGTCGCGGGGTCCGCGGCGGCGAGCGACTTTCCGCCGACTCCGGTCTTCTCCGACGTCCGGGTCGACGTGCGGCCGCTCCTGAACAAGGGCGCGGGGCTGCAGGCCGAGGCGCTGGCCGGCGACCTGACCGACGCCCTGCGGAAGAACTTCGCCGGTCGGATCGGCGGCCGCGGGCCGCGCCTCGTTGTGGTCGTGACGAGCCTGTCGCTCCGGCCCTATGTCGGCAGCGGTTCCCTGCGCGGCCTGGGCGGCAACTTCGAGACCGACTACATGGAGGGCGAGGCGCTGCTCGTCGGGCCCAAGGGGCAGGTGCTCGGGCGCTACCCGCAGATGACCGCGACGCCGTCGAGCTACGGCGGCGCGTGGTACGATCCGCAATTCGAGCAGCGCCGGCTCGCCGCCATCGCCGACATCTACGCCCAGTGGCTCGCCCGCGACCTGCCGCGGGATTAGAAGGCGGCCGCCGGCCCCGGTCGGCAGCGTGGGGCGTATCCGGTGAGGAGCATGGCAAGCATCGACGTGTCGGAGGCGCAGAGCGCGCCGGTCAGCAATTCGGACCCGCGGCGCGAGCGCCTGCCCGAGCTCGCCCGCGCCCGCGCCTGGATCGTCACGGACGGCAAGGCCGGCGACGAGAACCAATGCGTCGGCATCGCCGAGACCCTGGGTCTCGACTTCGAGATCCGGAAGGTGCCGGCCTCAGGACCATTCGGCTGGATGGCGCCCTGGGGGCCGATCGACCCGCGCGAGGGCCCGCGCCGCCGGGCCGGCGCCCTGTCGGGCCCCTACCCCGACATCCTGATCGCCTCCGGCCGCCGGTCGGTCCCGTACCTGCGGACCGTGCGGCGCGCGACCGGCGGCCGGACCTTCACGGCCTTCCTGAAGGATCCGCGGACCGGCGCCGACAGCGCCGACTTCATCTGGGTGCCGGATTACGACGATCTGCGCGGTCCCAACGTCTTCACCACGCTCACGGCGCCGCACCTCGTCACCGCGGCGCGCCTGGCCGCGGCCCGGGCCCGGCCGGATCCGCGGCTCGCGCGCCTCGACGGCCCGCGGGTGGCGGTGCTGGTCGGCGGCGACAGCCGTCACCTGAGCTACCGCAAGACCGACATGAACCGCCTCGTGGAGGATCTGCGCGGGCTGGCCGCGCAGGGCTGCCGGCTGATGGTGACGATCTCCCGCCGGACGCCGAACCCGCTCCGCGACGCCGTGAAGGTGCTCGCCGCCGAGACCGGGGGGTTCCTCTGGGACGGGAGCGGCGACAACCCCTACGTGGCCATGCTGGCGCTCGCCGAGGCGATCGTCGTGACCTCCGACTCGGCCAACATGGTGAGCGAGGCGGTGTCCACCGGCGCGCCGGTCCTGCTGTTCGACCTGCCGCGTACTTATATCCGGCATCGGCGCATGTTCGCCGGGCTGGCGATCGCCGGGGCGCTGCGACCGTTCACCGGTCAGTTGGCAGATCTGACGTACAAGCCGATCGACGCGACTCCGGTGATCGCCCGGGCGCTCGCCGACGCCTATGCCGCGCGCCGCGCGGCCGGACCGGCCTGAGGAGACCGAGACAGATGGCCCACACCCACGCCAAGCTCGTCATCATCGGCTCGGGACCCGCCGGCTACACGGCGGCGATCTACGCCGCCCGCGCCATGGTCGAGCCGCTGCTGATCTCCGGCTTCCAGCCGGGCGGCCAGCTCATGATCACCACGGATGTCGAGAACTACCCAGGCTTCGCCGAGGCCATCCAGGGCCCCTGGCTGATGGAGCAGATGCGCCTCCAGGCCGAGCACGTCGGTACCCGGATCGTCTCGGAATACATCACGAAGGTCGATCTCAAGCAGCGGCCGTTCCGCCTCGAGGCCGATTCCGGCGAGACCTACTCGTGCGACGCCCTGGTCATCGCCACCGGGGCGCAGGCCAAGTGGCTCGGCATCCCGTCCGAGGCGGCGTTCCAGGGCGGCGGCGTCTCGGCCTGCGCGACCTGCGACGGGTTCTTCTTCCGCGGCAAGGACGTCGTGGTGGTCGGCGGCGGCAACACCGCGGTCGAGGAGGCCCTGTACCTCGCCAACATCGCCAGCAAGGTGACGGTGGTCCACCGCCGCGACAGCTTCCGCGCCGAGCGGATCCTTCAGGAGCGCCTGTTCAAGCACCCGAACGTCGAGGTGCTGTGGCACCGCGAGATCGCCGAGATCTGCGGCGTGCAGAAGCCGGCACCGAACGTGACGCACGTCCGTCTCAAGGATCCGCGCTCGGGCGAGATCAGCGAGGTGAAGGCCGACGGCGTGTTCGTGGCGATCGGCCATCAGCCGGCGACCGCCATCTTCGAGGGTCAGCTGCCCATGCGCCACGGCGGCTATCTCACCGTGAAGCCCGGCACGACCGAGACCGAGATCCCGGGCGTGTTCGCCGCCGGCGACGTCACGGACGACGTCTACCGCCAGGCGATCACCGCCGCCGGCATGGGCTGCATGGCGGCGCTGGAGGCGGAGAAGTTCCTGGCCAATCTCGAGATCGGTGAGAGCCCGGTCCAGGCCGCCGCGGCGGAATGACGGCCGGACGGGCCTCCGCACCTCCCGCGCGAAGCCGTCAGGCCCCGCATTTCAACAAGTTCGCGCTGCTTATGCTTGCGCAGGACCATGCACCGTGTGCATAGGAGTGCTGACTGCGCCGGGATGCACCGATTGCATGCCCGCGCGGTGTCGGGAGCGGCCATCCGCACGCGGCACCGCGCAGTTCGCCCGGTGATCTGCCCGCCGCTTCGCGCCCCTTCTCCACCCCGGGCGCGACCCGCGGGCGCGCGCTGGTAGGGGTTCTCGCCTTGGACTGGGACAAGATCCGGATCTTCCTCAACGTCGCGGAGGCGGGGAGCTTCACCAAGGCGGGTGACGATATCGGGCTCAGCCAATCGGCGGTCAGCCGCCAGATCAGCGCCCTGGAACGCGAGCTGAAGGCGCCGCTCTTCCACCGCCATGCCCGCGGCCTCTTGCTCACCGAGCAGGGCGACCTGCTGTTTCGCGCCGCGCGGGACATGAAGCTGCGCCTGGAGAATACCCGGGCCCGCCTCGTCGAGACCTCCGAGCGGCCGACCGGCGACCTGAAGGTCACCACCACGGTCGGCCTCGGCACGTCCTGGCTGTCGCAGCGGGTCGGCGAGTTCCTGGACCTCTACCCGGACGTGCGCATCGAGCTGATCCTCACCAACGAGGAGCTCGATCTGGCCATGCGCGAGGCCGACGTGGCGATCCGCATGCGCCGCCCGGCGCAGCCGGACCTGATCCAGCGGCGGCTGTTCACCGTGCACTACCACGCCTTCGCCAGCCCGGATTACGTGAAGCGGTTCGGCGAGCCGAAGACCATCGAGGAGCTCGACGACCACCGCCTCGTCTCCTTCGGCGGCAACGAGCCCTCGTATCTTCTGGCCGCCCACTGGCTCGCCGATGCGGGCCGCGAGGGCCGCGAGCGGCGCCAGGTCCACCTGACGGTGAACAATATCGGCGCCCTGCAGCGCGCCATGGAGGCCGGCGCCGGCATCGGCATCCTGCCCGACTACGCGGTGGATGGCGGCCAGCAGCTCGTGCAGGTTCTGCGCGAGACCGAGATGCCGAGCCTGGAGAGCTACCTCGTCTACGCCGAGGAGATGCGCTCGGTCGCCCGGGTGCAGGCGTTCCGCGACTTCCTCGTCTCGAAGGCGCAGCGCTGGACCTACTGAGCATCCGATGGTTGGATCCGTCTCCTCACGGAGACGATTCGATGCGTGCTGCTCTCTACGCTCTGATCCTCGTCGCGGGCTCCACCGGCGCGATGGCGGATGACTGCGCGGAAGCTTGGTACCAACGCAACCTGATCTACAAGCAGGCCGGCTACTGCTTCACCACGCCGCGCGCGATCCGGACCTTCGGCAACGCCGATTGCCGGTACGACGCCATGGATCGCGTGCCGCTCTCGCGCCAAGAGCAGGCGACTGTGGCGGATCTGCAGGCCTTCGAGCGGGCCCATGCCTGCCCGCGCTAGGCCGCGGACCGTCGACCTCGTCGGCCGGGCAGCGTAGGAGCCGCGTCGTCGCTGCGGAAGCCGCGCCAGATCAGCACGGCTTCGGCAGGCGCGTGCTCACACGAACAGGCGCTCGCCCTCGAGGCCCTTGTAGAGGCCGGCGACCTGCTCGCCGTAGCCGTTGTAGATCAGCGTCGGCACGCGCTGGTCAGTGCCGAGGACGCGCTCGGTCGCCTGGCTCCAGCGCGGGTGCGGCACGGCCGGGTTCACGTTGGCCCAGAAGCCGTACTCCGAGGCCTGCAGACCCTCCCAGAAGGTCTTCGGCCGGTCGGCCGTGAACGAGATCTTCACCAGTGACTTGGCCGACTTGAACCCGTACTTCCACGGCACCGCGACGCGGATCGGCGCCCCGAACTGGTTGGGCAGCGGCTTGCCGTAGATCCCCGTGACCATGAAGGCGAGGTCGTTCCCGGCCTCAGCCAGGGTCAGGCCCTCCGTGTAGGGCCAGGGATAGAAGAACGCCCGCTGGCCGGGCGCCATCGCCTTGTCCATGAACGTCTCGAAGCGGATGTACTTCGCGCCGGAGGCGGGCTTGGCCAGCGCCACGAGCTTCGCCAGCGGGAATCCGGTCCAGGGCACCGCCATCGACCACGCCTCGACGCAGCGGTGACGGTAGAGACGCTCCTCCAGGCCGATCTTCCGGATCAGGTCGTCGACGCCGATCTCGAACGGCTTCTCGACGAGCCCGTCGATCTTCAGGGTCCAGGGCTGCGTCTTAAGGGCGTTGGCCGCCGGCAGCACCGTCTTCGACGTGCCGAACTCGTAGAAATTGTTGTAGTCGGCGCTGAAGCGCTCCGGGGTCAGGGGGCGGTCGAGCGTGTAGGCGGGGTTCTGCGGCGCCGGGTAGAGCGGCTGGTCGCCCGCCGCCGCAAGGGCCGCGCGTCCGCCCAGGAGCGAGCCGGCCGCGAGCCCGGCCGCGCCGCCGATCAGGGCCCGCCGATTGAGGAAGACGGCCTCCGGCGTCGCCAGGTGCTCCGGAATCTCCCAACCGCGCCTGCGCTTGATCAACATGGCCGTCTCCTCGGATCTCCTGCCTGCACAACCCACAGATCGGCCGCGGCCGACAGGGGCGCAAGCGCCGCAGCCTGACCTTTCGGCGAACGGCGCGCAGGAGTTACGCCGCCCGTGAGCGGCACCGGGACGCAGGCCGTCTTCCGCCGCGCGGACGACGCTCAGGCCGGCGGCGTCTCGTCGCGCAGCATCCGCCGCAGCACCTTGCCGACATTGGTCTTCGGCAGGGTCTCGTGGAGCACCACGCGGCGGGGAACCTTGTAGCCGGTGAGCTGTGTGCGGGCATGCGCCCGCAGGATATCGGTGGAGACCGACGGGTCCTTCAGGACCACGTGGGCCACCACCATCTCGCCGGTCTCCTCGCTCGGCGCGCCGACCACCGCGCATTCGAGCACGGCCGGGTGGGCCGCCAGCACGTCCTCGACCTCGTTCGGATAGACGTTGAAGCCGGAGACGAGGATCATGTCCTTCATCCGGTCGACGATCCGGACCTGGCCGTCCGCCTGCAGGATCGCGACGTCGCCCGTCCGGAAGAACCCGTCCGCGGTCATCGCCCGCGCGGTCTCCTCCGGCCGATTCCAGTAGCCGCGCATCACCTGCGGGCCGCGCACGCAGATCTCGCCCGGCTGCCCGGCCGGGAGGGGTTCGCCGGAGACGGCGCGGATCGAGACCTCCGTGGAGGGCAGCGGGTAGCCGATCGTGCCGGAGAAGTCGCGCATGCCCCGCGGGTTGACGCACACGACCGGCGAGGTCTCCGACAGGCCGTAGCCCTCGATGATCGTGTTGCCGGTCAGGGCCTTCCAGCGCTCGGCCACCGCCCGCTGGACGGCCGTGCCGCCGCCGACCACGAAGTCGAGGTGGGCGAAATCCACCGTGCCGATCTTCGGATGGTTGATCAGGACGTTGAACAGCGTGTTCACGCCCATCAGGTGGGTGAAGCGCGTGCGGCTCAGGGTCTTGACCATGCCGTCGCAGTCGCGCGGATTGGGGATCAGCAGGCAGGAGCCGCCGCTGCGCATGAACTGGAAGAAGCACGCGGTGAGCGCGAAGATGTGGTAGAGCGGCAGCGCCGTGACCACGCAGCGCGCGACGCTCGGATCCTTCGAGTTGAACCAGAGCTGCGACTGCTCGACGTTCGCCATGATGTTGCGGTGGCTCAGCATCGCCGCCTTGGCTATGCCGGTGGTGCCCCCGGTATATTGCAGGAAGGCGAGGTCCTCCGGGTCGACCGCGGCGGACGCGCGCGGCATCGTCCGGCCCTGGCGGAGCACGGTGGCGAACGGTATCGCCAGCCCTTCCGGCAGGCGGAACGGCGGCACCGCCTTGCGGACGTGCCGGCTCGCGAGGTTGATCACCCGCCCCTTCAGCCCCAGCCCGTCGCCCGGACCCACGAGGACGACCCGCTCCAGGGCCACGTCCGGCAGCGCCGCCGCGATGGTGGCGCCGAAATTCTCCAGGACGATCAGGATCCGCGCGCCGGAATCGTTGATCTGCTGCACGCATTCCCGGGGCGTGTAGAGCGGGTTGGTGTTGACCACCGTTCCCCCCGCCAGGAGGACGCCGAAGATCGCCACGGCGTAGGCGGGGACGTTCGGCAGCATGATCGCCACGCGGTCGCCCTTCGCCAGACCCTGTCCGCGCAGCCAGGCCGCGAGGTCGCGCGCCTGCTGGCCGAGGGTCGCGTAGGTCATGGTCGAGCCGAAGCACAGCATCGCTGGCCGGCTTGCGAAGGCGGTCACGCTGCTCTCGAACAGGTCGACCAAGGTCCCGAGGCCCGCGACGTCGATCTCCGCCGGCACGCCGGGCGGATAGAAGGGCAGCCAGGGCCGGTCGGAGGCCCCGTGGCCCGGCATCGCTCCGGCCGTGGCGGCTCGAGCGCCGTGCTCCATCACGTTCGCCTCATGCATCGCGATGCCTCCCGCGGGCCCGACTCTCGGGGGCCGAGTCCCGCAACGCCTGTCGCGCGGACTCTGCGGGAACGGAGGCCGACCCGCAAGGCAGGGGGGTCAGAGGGCTGGACGATGCCGGCGCAATGTCGCCAGCACGGTGTGGGGCAGGGCCGCCGCGATCAGCAGGCCGGCGGCGAGCGCGGCCTCCTCCGGCCGCATCGCACGCCGCGGCCAGGGGCCGACGCCCAGGTCGCCGGCGAGGCCGATCAGGATCGCGCCGAGCCACAGGGTCAGGAAGGCGAGCGCGCCGTAGCCGACCCGGCGCAGCCGCGGCCGCAGGGGCCGGTTGGCCGCGATCGCGAACAGGCCGAGGACGCCGCCGAACGTCAGCGCGCCCACGGCGGCGCCGAGCCCGTAGGCCAGCCACAGGGGCTGGTGGGTGAGGAAGGCCATGCCCCCGGTGGCGAAGGCGCCGCGCAGGACGAGCCCGCCGAAGGTCGGGTAGAGCCCGGCGGCGAGGAGCGCGGCCGCGCCCGCCAGTCCGAACACGATCCGGCGCGGCGCGGAGCCCGGGCCCGGGCCCGTCACCACCCGCGCGAGGTGGCCGAGCCCGTAGACCAGCGCGAAGGCGAAGAGCGGGTAGCGGGCGATGAAGTAGCCGAAGATCCAGGGCTCGAGGGCCTCCGGCACGGCGTCGCGCTGGCTCAGGCCGGTCGCCGCGACGAGAGCCAGGGCGGCCAGCATGGCGAGGATCGGCCCCGCCGCTGCCAGAAGACCGCCGGACCGGCCTCCGGACGTCCCGGCGCCCGGGCCGACCCGGTCGAGCGCGGCGTTGGCGTGTACGGCCATGCTGGGATCACCCGGAGAGGCGCGGGGTCGGGACCGCCGCGGCCGCTCTAGCGGGCCTCGTAATGGTCGCGGATCAGCCGGTCGAGGAGGCGCACGCCCCAGCCCGCGCCCCAGCTGCGGTTGATCTCGCTGGCATTCGACGACATCGCGACGCCGGCGATGTCGAGATGCGCCCACGGAACGTCCTCGACGTAGCGCTTGATGAACGACGCCGCGGTGGCGGCGCCGCCGTGGCGGCCGCCGGTGTTCTTCATGTCGGCGAACTTGGAATCGATCGCCTTGTCGTAGGCGGGGATCAGCGGCATCCGCCACACCTTCTCGCCGGTCGCCTCGCCGGCGGCGTGGATGTTGCCCGCCAGCGTGTCATCGTTCGAGAACATGCCGGCGATGTCCTGGCCCAGCGCCACGATGATCGCGCCGGTCAGCGTCGCGAGGTCGACGATCGCCTTGGGCTTGGTGCTGCGGATGACGTGGGTGATCACGTCGGCCAGCACCAGCCGGCCCTCGGCGTCGGTGTTGATCACCTCGATGGTCTGGCCCGACATGGAGGTCAGGATGTCGGACGGGCGGTACGAGCCGCCGTCCGGCATGTTCTCCACGATGCCGATGGCGCCGACCACGTTGCAGCGCGCCTTGCGGGCGGCGAGCGCGTGGAGCGCCCCGACCACGGCGGCGGCGCCGCCCATGTCGCCCTTCATGTCCTCCATGCCGCCGCCCGGCTTGATCGAGACGCCGCCGGAATCGAACACGACGCCCTTGCCGATGAGGGCCACGGGCGCCTCTGCCGCGGGGCCGCCGTTCCAGCGCATGATCACGATCCGCGGCTCGCGGGCCGAGCCCTGCGCCACCGCGAGCAGCGCGCCCATGCCGAGTTCCCGCATCCGGGCCGGCTCCAGCACCTCGATCTCGACGCCGAGCTTGGCGAGTTCCGAGGCGCGGCGGGCGAACTCAGCCGGGAAGAGCACGTTCGGCGGCTCGTTCACGAGGTCGCGGGCCAGGACCACGCCGTCGGACAGGCTCTTGGCGCCCTCGCCCTCGCGGGCGGCCGCGCCGTGATCGGCGAGCAGCAGGGTCAGCGCGGTGACGGTCTTGTCGTCGGCGTCGGGCTTCTTCTTGGTCTTGTAGCGGTCGAACGCGTAGGTCCGCAGGCGCGCGCCGAGAGCGAACTCGCCGGCCTGCGCCGCCGTGACCGTCGCGCCCGGCCAGTCGAGCACCACGCGGGCGGTCCGTCCCGCCACCTTGCCGGCGGTGAAGCCGCCGAGCGCCGGCCAGTCGGTCTTGGCCCGGTCCTTCTCCGAGCCCAGGCCCACGACCACGAGGCGGTCGGCACCGACGCCCGCCGGGGCCGGCAGGGACAGGGCGCTGAGCGAGCGGCCCTTGAACTTCTCGGAGGCCGCGGCGCGGGCCACGAGATCCGCCCCGGAGGCGCCGAGCGCCTCGCGGGCGGCCGACCCGAGCGACAGGTCGTCGCCGACGAAGACCACGAGATCGCCGGATCCGCCGGGGCCCTGGCCGCTCTGCTCCAGGGGACCGAAACCGACCTCGATACCGTCCGCCATACCCGTCGCCCTGCCCGTTATTCCGGAGCCGTACTACGCACCCGCGCGCCGAGGCGCGGGCGATCCGCCCTGTGTAGCCGCTGAGACGGAGAACGCAACGCGGCGTGACAGCCCTGGAATCGCCCCTTTTGTCGGGTCCCTGCCGCCTCGAGGGCGCGAGAGGACAAGCGGGACTGCCGGGCCGATGAGGCAGATCGAGCGCTACATCTTTCGGATCGCCCTGGGCGCCACCCTCGCCTGCCTGATCGGGCTGACGGGCACCATCTGGCTGACCCAGGCCCTGCGCGAGCTCGATCTCGTGACCGCCAAGGGCCAGACGCTGCTGGTCTTCCTCTTCGTCACCGGCCTGTCGCTGCCGACCCTCGTCGTCGTCATCGCTCCCGTGGCGCTGTTCATCGGCACGATCTACGCGCTCAACAAGCTGAACGGCGATTCCGAGCTGATCGTCATGTCGGCGGCCGGGATGCCGCCGCGCTCGCTGCTGCGGCCCTTCCTCACCCTGGCGCTGTTCGTCAGCTTCCTGGTGGGATTCCTGGTCGTGGTGGTCATGCCCGCGAGCTTCCAGGAGCTGCGCGACGTGATCACCCGGGTGCGCGGCGATTTCATCGCGAACGTCGTCAAGGAAGGGCAGTTCACCCAGCTCGACAACGGCATCACCTTCCACTTCCGCGAGCGCGGGCCGGGCGGCACCCTCAAGGGGCTGTTCATCCAGGACCGGCGCGAGGCCGGGAAGACCAAGGTCTACCTCGCCGAGCGCGGCAACGCGGTCGACGTCGACGGCCAGAGCTACCTGATCCTGGAGAACGGCAGCGTCCACCAGCAGCAGAAGGACTCCCGCGATTCCTCGATCCTGACCTTCGAGCGCTACACGATCGACCTCGCGGCCTTCGCGCCCCCGGATTCCGACACGATCTACAAGCCGCGCGAGCGCTCGACGGCGCAGCTCCTGTTCCCCGACACGACGGAGGGCTACTACAAGCTGCAGAAGGGCCGGTTCCGGGCCGAGCTGCACGACCGGCTCTCCGCCTGCCTCTACCCGCTGGCCCTGGTCTTCATCGCCTTCGCGGCTCTGGGCGATCCCCGCACGACCCGGCAGGGGCGCGGCGTCGCGATCGCCGGCGCGATCGTCGCCGTCGTGGCGCTGCGCATCGGCGGCTTCGCGGCGGTCAGCGCCGCCGCGCGCAGCCCCGCGGCGGTCCTGGCAGTCTACGGCGTGCCGCTGCTCGCGATCCTTCTGTCGAGCTTTCTCATCTTCTACGGACCCCGGGTGCGCGCCTTCAACGCCGCCCTGGCCCGCGCCGTCCGCGGCCCGCGCCTCGCGCCGGCGGCCTGAACCCGATGATGCTGATCGGTCCCACCCTCGGGCGGTACTTCGCCGCCCGGTTCCTCCGCACGGTGCTCGGCGTCTTCATCACCGTGTTCGCGCTGGTCTACACGCTCGACTTCGTCGAGCTGCTCCGCCGCGCCGGCGAGGCCCAGGGCGCGTCCGCCGGCCTGATGGCGCAGCTCTCGCTCTACCGCACCCCCGCGGTGGCGGAGGGCGTCCTGCCCTTCGCGGTCCTGTTCGGCTCCATGGCGGCCCTGCTCCAGCTCTCGCGCAAGCTGGAACTGGTGGTCGCCCGCGCGGCCGGGATCTCGGCCTGGCAGTTCCTGCAGCCCGGCTTCTTCGTGGCCCTCGCCCTCGGCGCGCTGGCGGTCGGCGTCTACAACCCGGTCTCCGCGATGCTGAAGCAGCGCTCCACCGAGATCGAGGCGAAGATCTTCGCCAAATCCACCAAGGCGAGTTCGGGCAAGGACCTCTGGATCCGACAGAAGGGCCTCGATGGCGAGGCGATCCTGCGCGCCGAGACCGCCATCGAGGGCACGACCACCCTGGCGGGCGTGTCGGTCTTCACCTTCGACGGCGCCGGCAAGTTCGCCGAGCAGCTCGTCGCGGCCCGCGCGACGCTCCACGACGGCTACTGGGAGCTCTCCGATGTGCGCGTTCTCACACCGGGCACACCGCCTGAGTCGTTCGACACCTACCTGATCGCCTCGAACCTCGACCCCGGACAGGTGCGTCAGGGGTTCACCCCCCCGGAATCTGTGCCTTTCTGGCAACTTCCCACAACGATCGCGCGGACCGAGCGGGCCGGTTTGGACGCCACCCGCTACCGTCTCCAGTACGATGTCCTGTGGGCACGGCCGGTGCTGTTCGTGGCCATGGTCATCGTCGCCGCAACCGTTTCCTTACGGTTCTTCCGCTTTGGTGGTGTCGGTAAACTCGTCCTCGGTGGCGTCGCGGCCGGCTTCGCCCTCTACGTGGTCCGACAGGTCATGGAGGGGCTCGGAGCATCCGGACTCGTCGCCGCACCGGTGGCGGCCTGGTTCCCGGCCGTGGTAGGCAGTCTTCTCGGTACGCTCACGCTTCTGTACCAGGAAGACGGCTGACTTCCGCGATCCTTCGCGGGACGGGAGACGGGTGTTGAGGTTGGTGGCGGCAGACGTCACAGGGGTTGGGACGCGCGTTGCGTAAGGTCGCCGACATCCTGCGGAAGGCTGGTTTCCGGGCCGCGCTGGCGCTCGCCGCGCCGCTGGCCGGGGGCCTATCCGCCCATGCCCAGGGCCTGCCCGCCGTCGCGGCCGGCAAGCCCGGCGACAAGCTGCTCGTCGAGGCCGACGAGCTGATCTACGACAACGACCGCAACACCGTGACGGCCCGGGGCAACGCCGAGCTGCATTACGGCCCCCGGACCTTGCAGGCCGACCGCGTGCGCTACGACCGGAATTCCGGCCGGGTCTTCGCCGAGGGCAATGTCCGCCTCACCGAGGCCGACGGCGGCGTCGTGACCGGCGCGCGCATGGAGCTCACCGACGACTTCAAGACCGGCTTCGTCGACGCCTTCCGCGGGCAGCAGACCGTGCAGCGGAAGTTCGAGACGGTGCGCACCCGCTTCTCCGCGCCGCGGGCCGAGCGCCTGAACGGCGAGCAGACGAGCTTCGAGTCCGGCAGCTACACGGCCTGCGAGCCGTGCAAGGACAACCCTGAGACGCCGCCGCTGTGGCAGATCAAGGCGAAGAAGATCATCCACGACAACGAGACCCACACGGTCTACTTCGACGACTCGACGCTTGAGATCGCCGGCATCCCGGTGGCCTACCTGCCGTATTTCGAGGCGCCGGACCCGACGGTGAAGCGCAAGACCGGCTTCCTGACGCCGCGCTTCGTCACGACGACCGCGCTCGGCAACGGCGTGTCGCTCCCGTACTTCATCAACCTCGCGCCGAACTACGACCTGACGCTGACGCCGACCCTGCTCAGCCGCCAGGGCCTGCTCGCGCAGGGCGAGTTCCGCCAGCGGATCGACAACGGCTTCTACAACATCCGCCTGTCGGGCATCTCGCAGACGACGCCCTCGGCGTTCCTGCCGAGCCCCCTCGGCGCCGGCGAGCGCGACTTCCGCGGCTCCGTCGAATCGCAGGGCCGGTTCTACATCAACCCGCGCTGGCGCACGGGCTGGGACCTCGTCGGCGTGACCGACAAGTGGTTCCTCGACAATTACCGGATCCGCAACCAGAACATCACCACGGACTATTTCCGTGAGGCCACCTCGACGGCCTTCCTGATCGGCCAGGGCGACCGCTCGTGGTTCGAGGCGCGGGGCTACTACTTCAAGGGCCTGTCGAGCTTCGACTGGCAGAAGCAGCAGCCGATCGTGGCGCCGGTGATCGACTACGACAAGCGGATCAACGGCCCATCGGAGATCGGCGGCGAGGTGCGCTTCCAGGCGAACATCACCAGCCTGACCCGCGAGACCACGCAGTACCAGGGCCTGCCGCGGACCTCGAGCTACCTGTTCTCGCCGAGCGTCAACGGCGTCAGCTTCCCGCTGTACCAGACCTGCACGGTCTTCCAGCGCGGCCTGTGCGCCATCGACGGGCTCGCCGGCACGAACACCCGCGCCTCCGCGGAGCTGTCCTGGCGCCGCAGCTTCATCGACGATCTGGGCCAGAAATTCACGCCCTTCGCGTACCTGCGCACGGACGCGTTCTTCAACAGCACGAGCTTCTCGGGCTACCAGAACGACCTCGTCCCGCAGGTCGCGCACGTCGATCAGGGCTTTGCCGGGCGGGTCATGCCGGCGATCGGCCTCGACTACCGCTACCCGTTCGTCGCCAATTTCGGCGCCCTCGGCGTCCACACCCTGGAGCCGATCGGCCAGATCATCGCGCGGCCGTCGGAGACCCGGATCGGCCGCCTGCCGAACGAGGACGCGCAGAGCCTCGTCTTCGACGACACCTCGCTGTTCGAGTGGGACAAGTTCTCGGGCTACGACCGGGTCGAGGGCGGCGTGCGCACCAATCTCGGCGGCCAGTACTCGGTCGTGACCCCGTCCGGCTGGTACGCGAACGTCCTGTTCGGCGAGTCCATCCAGCTCGCGGGCGTCAACTCGTTCCGCCGCGGCGACATCGCCAACACCGGCCTCGATTCCGGACTCGAGACGCAGCGCTCGGACTTCGTCGGCCGTTTCCAGGTCTCGCCGAACCAGAACATCACGTTCATCAGCCGGGCCCGGTTCAACCAGTCCGACTTCCACGTGGCGCGGTTCGAGACCGGCGCGACGGCGCGGTTCGCGCCGTTCCTGCCGCTCACCGTCTCGGCCTTCTACTCGTACTACGAGGCGCAGCCTCTGCTGGGCTACAGCCACTACCGCGAGGGCATCACCGCCACCGCGACCTACAACATCACGCCGAACTGGTTCGTGTCGGGCTCGCTGCTCGTCGACCTGACCCACTACCTCGACGTGCGCAACACCTACACGGACGCGCTGAGCTCCTACCTGGCGAACCCGATCGGGACGGTGCCGATCTACCAGAATCCGGGCCGCTTCTACCTGTCGGGCGCGAGCTTCGGCGGCGGCTATCAGGACGAGTGCACCACCGTCTCGCTGAACTACATCAACTCGCCGATCGCGACCGCGACGGGCGTCCGCGAGCGCAACCAGACGGTGCTGCTGCGAGTCGAGCTGAAGACCCTGGGCGAGGCCGACCTGCGCCAGAACGTCGGGACCGCCACCACCGCCGACGGCATCGCCTCGATCCGCTGAGGAACCGGGACCGGCGACGCGCCGATCCGGCGCGTCGCCCGCCGCGATCCCGCCGCTCGGTCTGAGCCGCCGAGGATGCGCCCGCGCCGCGCGGGCGCTATAGAGCGCCCATGCCGCCCCTCGCCCTCACCCTCGGAGATCCCGCCGGCATCGGCCCGGAGCTGGCGCTCAGCGCGTGGCTCGGGCGCGGCGGGGCGGATCCGTTGCCGCCGTTCTTCCTGGTGGCCGATCCCGACTTCGTCGAGCGCCTCGCCCACCGCCTCGACCGCCCCGTCCCGGTGGCGGAGGTCGATCCCGAGACGGCCGCCGAGGTGTTCCCGCGCGCGCTCCCCGTGGTGCCCTTGCCGAGCGGCGCCCGCGTCGCGGCCGATCCCGGCGTCCCCGATTCCGGCAACGCCGGCGCGACCATCGAGTCGATCACCGCGGCGGTGGAGTTCGTGAAGGCCGGGCGCGCGAGCGCGGTGGTGACCAACCCGATCGCCAAGTTCGTGCTGACCCGGACGGGCTTCGCCCATCCCGGGCACACCGAGTTCCTGGCCGCCCTCGCTGTGCCGCCCGGCGTGACGCCGCCCCGGCCGGTGATGATGATCTGGAGCGCCGGCCTCTCGGTCGTGCCGGTGACGATCCACGTGCCGCTGAGGGACGTGCCGGACCTGCTCACCCAGGAACTCGTCGAGGAGACCGCCGCGATCGTCGCCTGGGACCTGCGGGAGCGGTTCGGCCTGCCCGAGCCGCGCCTCGTCCTCGCCGGCCTGAACCCGCACGCGGGCGAGGCCGGAACGATCGGCCGCGAGGACCGCGACGTCCTCGCCCCCGCCGTGGCGCGCCTGCGGGCGCGGGGCATCGACATCCGCGGGCCGCTCCCCGCCGACACCCTGTTCCACGCCCGCGCCCGCGAGACCTACGACGTCGCCCTCGCGCCCACGCACGATCAGGCCCTGATCCCGATCAAGACGATCGCGTTCGACGACGGCGTGAACGTCACCCTCGGCCTGCCCTTCGTGCGCACCTCGCCGGACCACGGGACGGCCTTCGACATCGCCGGCCAGGGCGTCGCCCGGCCGGACAGCCTCGTGGCGGCCCTGCGCCTCGCCGACCGGCTGGCCGCCAACGCGGCGGCGCGGAGCGAGGCCCCCGCCGGGGCCGAGATCATCCCGTTCAGCATCTATGCCGGCCGTCCCCGGCCCGTCGGCGCCCGCCACTTCGATCCCGAGGACGAGCTGTGAGGCAGCCAGCATGAGCGCCGGGGACGGTCTTCCCCCGCTGCGCGAGGTCGTCGCCCGCCACGGCCTGGAGCCGAAGAAGGCGCTCGGCCAGAACTTCCTCTACGACCTCAACCTGACCGGCCGGATCGCCCGGGCGGCCGGTCCGCTCGCGGGGGTGACCGTGGTGGAGGTCGGGCCGGGCCCGGGGGGGCTGACGCGCGCGCTCCTCGCCGAGGGCGCCGCCCGCGTCGTGGCGATCGAGCGCGACCCGCGCGCCCTGCCGGCCCTCGCCGAGATCGCCGCCCACTATCCCGGCCGGCTCGAGGTGGTCGACGCCGACGCGCTCGCCTTCGACCCGCGGCCGCTGGTGGGCGAGGCCCCGGCGCGGATCGTCGCCAACCTGCCCTACAATGTCGGCACCGCCCTGCTCACCGGATGGCTCGACGGCGACGCCTGGCCGCCCTGGTGGGACCAGGCCGTGCTGATGTTCCAGCGGGAGGTCGCCGAGCGGATCGTCGCCGGCCCGGAGGAGCGGGCCGATTACGGCCGGCTCGGCGTCCTCTGCGGCTGGCGTACGGAGGCCGAGATCCTGTTCGACGTCAGCCCCTCGGCCTTCGTGCCGCCACCCAAGGTGACCTCGAGCGTGGTCCGGCTGGTGCCGCGCGCCCAGCCCCTGCCCTGCCGCGCCGGCGCGCTCGAAGCCGTCACCCGGGCGGCCTTCGGCCAGCGGCGGAAGATGCTGCGCCAGAGCCTCAAGGCCTTGACGCCCGAGGCCGGCGCCCTGCTGGCCGCCGCCGGCCTGTCCGAGACCGCGCGCGCCGAGGAGATCCCGGTGTCCGGGTTCGTCGATCTCGCCAATCGGTGGGACGCGCATAGAAAAGCCGGCGCCCCGGTGGGGACGTCGGCCTGACGAAGAGCCGTGACTCCGGCCCTGAGGCCGGAGCGTTGCCGGGTCAGCGGGTCTGCTGGATCGCCGAGAGCACCCAGCCGCGGCCGGGCTGGCGCAGGAAGGTCCAGAGCTCCGTCGCCTCGGACGAGTCCGTGGAGACGACGCGGCCGCTCGCCCGCTCGATCATCACGTCCTTAAGAGCGTAGCGCATGGCCACGGTCGCGTAGTCGGTGCGGTCCTCGCCCCAGGCCTCCGCGAGGTCGCCCTGCAGCAGCTTCACGTCCGAGATCTTGTTCACCACGCCGCGGGCCGCGTTGCCGCGCAGCTCCTCGTCGAAGTAGCTGACCATCTCGGGCGTCGACAGGTTGCCCAGGGTCACCCGATCCTCGCGCGAGTAGGCATCCTGGATGTCGCCGAGCAGACGCTCGAAGGCCTGGTAATCGGCCGGGCCGATCTGCACCGGGCGCGTCTGCGGCGGGCGCTGCCCACCGCCGAACATGCCGCCGGGAGCCGGGCCGCCCGGAGCGCCACCCGGAGCGCCGCCCATCGGGCCGCGGGCGCCCGGCTGATCGTCGAGCGACGAGCGGGCGTAGGGCGCGCCGGCGCCGGCCGGCTCGTTCCGGCGGCGGAAGAACCGCAGGGCCAGCATCACCACGAGCACGACGAGACCGACCTGGAACAGGAGGCCGATCATCGAGGCGAGGCCACCGAGACCGCCGAAGAAGCCGCCGCCGAGCAGCGCGCCGATCAGGCCGGCGCCGAGCAGGCCCGCGAAGAAGCCGCCGCCGAAGCGGCGACCGGGCGCGGCCGGGGCCTGCATGCCGGGGCTGCCCATGCCGGGCGAAGGCGCGGTCTGCGAGCGCTGCATCGTCGTGCCGCCGCCCGGAGCGGTCGGCGTGGCGGACGGCGCCGTGTAGGTGCGCGAGCCGCGGGACCCGACGGACCCGCCGCCGCCCGGACGGGCTTCCACGACGGGTGCCGCGACGGTCAGCGCAGCGGCCAGCGCCAGGAGGGCGGCCACACGCCGGCGGCGCGAAATCTCAGTAAACATGTACACGCCTCAGAGGACGAGAACCGGGTGGCGCGGAGCGCCAGTGACGATATGGGAACGGTCGGGCAGCGGTTTTAGTCCTGCCCGCCGTCGCCCGGGCGACGTTTTCCACCGGATCGCCGCTGCGCATTCCGAGCCCGCCCGTCGCGCCCATCGCGTGAATGGCACGGCTCTAGTGGAGCGTGCGCTCCGGGGCGGCCGGGAAGGAGAGGCGCACCTGCGTCCCCTCCCCGCTGCGGCTGTCGAGGGTGATGGTCCCGTTCTGCCGCTTCATGAGGCCGTGGACGATCGCGAGGCCCGCGCCGCGCCCGGCCTCGTGGCTGGTCTGGAACGGCGCCAGGGCCCGGGCGAGCATCTCGGGCGACATGCCCTGCCCGGTGTCGCCGACCGCGATCCCGACGCTCCCCTGGCCCGGCTGCTGCAGGGAGCGGTCGCCGGGATCCACCCGGAAGGTCGACAGGGTCAGCGTCCCGCCCGACGGCATCGCCTCGCAGGCATTGGCGACGAGATGCCGCAGGGCGAACTCGATCTGTGTGGGATTGCTGATCGCCCGCGGCAGGCCCGGCGTCGCCGCCACGGTGAGGCGGATCCCGGGCGGCAGGTCGGGCTCGAGGCGGGCGGCGAGGTCGGCCACGATGGCGTCGAGGTCGACCGACCGGACGTCCGGCGCGATGCGGCGCGAATAGGCGAGCAGGTGCCGGGTCAGGATCGCCGCGCGCTCGGTGGCGTCGGCCGAGCGGGCGATCGCCCGCTGGACGAACGGCTCCTGCCGGTCCCCGAGCCGCCGCTTGAGCCCGTCGATGTAGCCGATCAGGATCTGCAGGAAGTTGTTGAACTCGTGGGCGACGCTGTTGGTCAGGAGCCCCAGCGCCTCGCGCTGGCGGGAGAGCGCGAGCGCGCCCTCGGCCTCGCGCCGGGCCGTCTCGTCGCGGATCTGGCCGATGCGGAACGGGGTCCCGGGCAGGGCCGCCGTCTCCAGGCGTGCCCAGAAGCTCGTCCCGTCCGCGCGGCTGGCCAGGAATTCCTGAGGCTCGGTGCCGGCGGGGTCGAGGGGCGCCGTGCGCTGCGCCAGGATCAGGTCGAGTCCCTGCGCGACGAGCCGCTCCGCCGGGTAGCCGGCGATCCGCTCCAGGGCGGGATTGGCGTGGCGGACACGGCCCTGCGGATCGAGCACCAGGCTGGGCGTCGGCAGCGCGTCGAGGAGCGCGCGGGCCTCGTCCGCCAGCGACCCGCCTTCGGCCGCGCTGTGATCCGTCCCGGGCTGCGCCATGCTGCGTTCGCGCTCAGCGGATGCGGAAGGTCCGCGACGGGCCAGCGATAGCGATGAACGGCCTCACGGCCAAGCGTGGATCCGCGGGTGGATCCGTGCGTCGAACGGCGTGCCGACCCGTCCGGGCACCGCCTACTGGCGCACCCACATCACCCGGGCCATCCAGGCCACCTCGCCGAGATTGAGGACCCGGACCTCGTGCTCGGGGTTCAGGGAGGCCAGTTCCACGGTCCGGGCGGTGCGCCGCCGCAGCTCCTTGGCCAGGACCTCGCCGCCGTGCAGGCGGACCACGACGCGGTCGCCCTTGCGCACGCTGGCCGTCGGCGACACGATCAGGACGTCGCCGTCCCGGAACAGCGGCAGCATGGAATCGCCCTGGATCTCCAGCGCGAAGGCCCGCTCCTCGCCGAGATCCGGAAACTCGATCTCCTCCCAGCCGGCGCCCCCGGTGGGCATGCCCTCGTCGGTGAACAGGCGGCCGGCCCCGGCCTGGGTCAGGCCGATCAGCGGCACCATCGTGCGGGCGGGGATCTCGCGGGCCTCGATGAGCCGCAGGAACTCGTCGAGGCTCGAGCCGGTGGCGGCCAGGACCTTCGACACGGATTCGGTGGACGGCCAGCGCTTGCGGCCGTCGGCGCCCACGCGCTTCGACCGGTTGAAGCTGGTCGCGTCGAGGCCGGCGCGGCGGGCGAGGCCCGAGGCCGAGTAGCCGTGGCGCTCGGCGAGCCGGTCGATGGCGTTCCAGATCTGCTCGTGCGACAGCATAGCGGGCTCGGAAGCTCAGCCTGAGCGGGCCGGCACCCCCGTCTCACCAGCCGGGATCCGGCTGCCTCGGAGGCACGGAGACGGTTCGCCCGCCGGGTCCGTTCGACACCCGCCGGGTACGCGCGGAGATACTTGACAATCTGCTTTCCGGATCCGCTCTGCCGGTCCGGACGGGGCTGTGTGACGTCCAGCCTAGTCGTAGGAAAGTAGAACTACGGGCGGCAGATTGCAATCGCTCCTCGAATCGGGCGCGGCGCGGCGCGGTTGCCGCCGCGGCCCGGCGCCTCTATCGCAGCGTCGTCTCCGGGGAGCTTCGATGCCGCTCATCTACAAGATCTGTCCGCGCCCTCTGTGGCGCGAGGCCGAGGCCGCGGGCCGGTTCACGGGCGCCCCGATCGATCATCAGGACGGCTTCATCCACTTCTCGACGGCCGCCCAGGTCGCCGAGACGGCGGCCCGGCACTTCGCCGGGCAGGACGACCTGCTCCTCGTCGCGGTCGAGGCCGACGCCCTCGGCGACGGCCTGCGCTACGAGCCCTCTCGCGGCGGCGACCTGTTCCCGCATCTCTACGGCCCGCTACCGCTGTCCGCCGTGGTCGCGGTGGACGATATGCCGCTGGGCGCCGACGGCCGGCACGCCTTCCCCGCCGGGATCCTGCCGGCATGATCGCGGCCGCCTTCCCCCTCGTCAGACCGCTGCTGCACCGCCTCGACGCGGAGCGCGCGCACGACCTGACCCTCGCCGCCCTGGCGCTCCTGCCTGCGGGGCCGCGGCCGGCGGACGACCCGCGCCTCGCCGTCGACCTGCTCGGCCGCCGCTTCCCCAACCCGGTCGGCCTCGCGGCCGGCTTCGACAAGGGCGCGCGCGTTCCCGACGCGCTGCTGGGCCTCGGCTTCGGCTTCGTCGAGGTCGGCGGGGTCGTGCCGCGGCCCCAGCCCGGCAACCCGCGGCCGCGGGTCTTCCGCCTCCCCGACGACCGCGCCGTGATCAACCGCTTCGGCCTCAACAGCGAGGGGCTGGAGGTGGTGGCCGACCGTCTGCGCGCCCGGAGGGGGCGAGCCGGTATCGTCGGCGTCAACATCGGCGCGAACAAGGAATCCGCCGACCGCCTCGCCGACTACGCCGCCTGCACCGCAGCCCTCGCGCCGCTCGTCGACTTCGTCACGGTCAACGTCTCCTCGCCCAACACGCCGGGCCTGCGCGACCTCCAGGGTGAGGCCTTCCTCGACGAGCTGCTCGCCCGCACGGTCGAGGCCCGGGACGCGGCAGGCGCCGGCGCGGCGGTCCTCCTCAAGATCGCCCCCGACATGGCGCTCGACGCCCTCGACGCGGTCTGCGCGACGGCGCAGCGGCGCGGGGTCCAGGCCCTCGTCGTGTCCAACACCACGGTGGCCCGCCCGGCGAGCCTGCGCGAGCAGGGTCTCGCGCGGGAGACGGGCGGCCTCTCGGGGCGGCCGCTCTTCGGCCCGGCGACGCGGATGCTCGCCCAGACGCGCCTGCGCGTCGGGGACGCGCTGCCGCTCATCGGGGTCGGCGGCGTGGATTCGGCCGAGGCGGCCTGGACCAAGATCCGGGCCGGAGCGAGCCTCGTGCAGCTCTACTCGGCGCTGGTCTACGAGGGGCCGGGCCTCGTCGGGCGCATCAAGGACGGGATCCTGCGGCGCATGAGCGAGGCCGGCATCGCCTCGCTCCGGCAGGTCGTCGGGCGCGACGCCGCCGACCTCGCCCGCGGGGACTGAGCCGGCGCGGGCGAGCCGGTCGCGGCGCCGCGCCGGACAATCTTCTTGGGGTCGCAGTTTAGAAAGGCTTTGCACAGCGGGAGCTTAGCCTGTGCCCCGTGCATGAGGGGCCTGCGCCGGCACGCCATTGTGAGGGGGTCGGAGAGGCGCTTATCTCGCGGTTGCGAGACACATCGCGTCAGCCAATCCAGGACGGTTCATGGCCCAGTCTGAAGGGTCCACCAAGCGCTCCTCCGCCGCCGGCGGCTGGGGTGCTCTGAAGAGCTGCGGCAAGCACCTGCTCGGCAGCCGCGCACCCCTCACCGGCGCCCGCGCGCTGCTGAAGGCGAACCAGCCCGACGGGTTCGACTGCCCCGGCTGCGCCTGGGGCGACCCGGAGCACGGCTCGTCCTTCGAGTTCTGCGAGAACGGCGTGAAGGCGGTTTCCTGGGAGGCGACGGACAAGCGCACGAAGCCGTCCTTCTTCGCCAAGCACACCCTGACCGAGCTGCGCACCTGGAGCGACTACGCCCTGGAGGGCCAGGGCCGCCTGACGCACCCGATGCGCTATGACGCTGCGAGCGACCGCTACCTGCCGGTGAGCTGGGACGAGGCCTTCGCGGAGATCGGCGCGACCCTGCGCGGGCTCGACCATCCGGACCAGGCCGAGTTCTACACCTCGGGCCGCGCCTCCAACGAGGCGGCGTACCTGTACCAGCTCTTCGCCCGCGCCTACGGGACCAACAACTTCCCCGACTGCTCGAACATGTGCCACGAGGCGAGCGGCGTCGCGCTGATCGACGCCATCGGCATCGGCAAGGGCACGGTCCTGCTGGAGGATTTCGAGAAGGCGGACGCGATCTTCTGCGTCGGCCAGAATCCCGGCACCAACCACCCGCGGATGCTCGGCGACCTGCGCCGGGCGGCCGAGCGCGGCGCCAAGGTCGTGGTGCTGAACCCGGTCCGTGAGCGCGGCCTGGAGCGCTTCGCCGACCCGCAGAACACCGTCGAGATGCTGCGCGGCGCCAGCCGCCCCATCGCCAGCCACTACCTGCAGCCGCGCTCGGGCGGCGACATGGCGGCCTTCCGGGGCATCGCCAAGGTCGTGTTCGCCCGCGACGCCGAGGCGCTGGCGGCCGGCCGGCCCTCGCTCCTCGACCGCGCCTTCCTCGAGCACCACACCGCCGGGCTCGAGGCCTACCGCGCCGCCGTCGAGGCGACGTCCTGGGACGCGATCCTCGACCAGTCGGGCCTGACCATGGACGAGATCGCCGCGATGGCGGACGTCTATCTGGGCGCCCAGCGGGTCATCGCGACCTGGGCCATGGGCGTGACCCAGCACCGCCACTCGGTGGCGACGATCCGGGAGATCGCCAACCTGCTGTTCCTGCGCGGCCATATCGGCCGGGCCGGCGCGGGCCTCTGCCCGGTCCGCGGCCACTCGAACGTGCAGGGCGACCGCACGGTCGGCATCAACGAGCGCCCGTCCGCCGCCTTCCTGGATTCGCTGGAGCAGCATTTCGGCCTCGCCATGCCGCGCCGGCACGGCCACAACGTCCTGGCGGCGATCCGGGCCATGCGCGACGGCACGGCGAAGGCCTTCATCGGGCTCGGCGGCAACTTCCTGCGGGCGACGCCCGACACGCCCGTCGTGGCGCAGGCGCTGGCCTCGTGCCGGCTCACCGTGCAAATCGCCACCAAGCTCAACCACGCCCACCTCGTGCCGGGCGCGGTCGGCTACCTGCTGCCCTGCCTGGGCCGAACCGAGATCGACCGGGGCGCCGAGGGCAAGATCCAGATCGTGACCGTCGAGGATTCGATGAGCATGGTCCACGGGTCTGGCGGCATCAACAAGCCGGCCTCGAAGGAGCTCCGCTCCGAGATCGCCATCATCGCCGGCATGGCGCAGGCGACCGTCGGCTCCGCCGCCATCGACTGGGCCGGCTTCGCCGCGGATTACGACCGGATCCGCGAGGCGATCGCCGCCACGATCCCGGGCTTCACCGGCTACAACACCCGGGTGCGCAAGCCGCGCGGCTTCATGCTGCGCAACCTCGCCGCCGAGCGGGTGTTCGAGACGGCGACCGGCCGGGCCACCTTCTCGGCCGACGCCCTGCCGGCCGAGACCGAGCACCAGGCCGCGCGGAAGACCCGCGACACGTTCGTGCTGCAGACCTTCCGCAGCCACGACCAGTACAACACGACGATCTACGGCCTGGATGACCGCTACCGCGGCGTCTACGGCGAGCGCCGCGTGATCTTCGCCCATCCGGACGATCTCGCGGAGATCCGCGACCGGCTCGGCGACCGGGTCGACGTCGTCGGCACGCACGACGACGGCATCACCCGCCGGGCGGAGGATTTCCGCCTCGTGCCCTTCGACATGCCGCGGGGGGCGCTGGCCGGCTACTATCCGGAGCTGAACGTGCTCGTGCCGCTCTCCACCTACGGCGAGAAGAGCGACACGCCGACCTCCAAGTCGGTGCTGGTCACCCTGCAGGCGCGCGCGGCCGCGTGAGCGCGGAGCCCGACGAGGCGGCGTTCGTCGCCGCCCTCGACCGGGTTTCGGCCGCCCGCCCGGATCTCGACCCGCTGGCGGCGGGCCTCCTGGCGGCGCTCGACCTCGGTCTGCCGGGCGACAGCCGCGCCTTCGCCCGCACCTTCGGGGTGGAGCACGCCCTGGTGCTGCGCGCCCTCTCGGGCCTGGACGAGGCGGGCCTCGTCGCCGTCACGGCCCGCGACGGGCGCACCCAGCGGACGCGCTACACGACCGCCGATTCAGGGCCGTCGGTGCCGTCATCACGCGCGTAGCGAAGTGACCCAGGGACCGCGACAGACTCGGGCGCGGCGCTGCCCTGGATCGCTTCGCTCCGGCGAGGACGGACGCGCTCAGAACCCCTTCGCCTTGATCGCCTCGGCCCAGGTGACCGCCCGCCGGTTCACGCCGAGATGCTGCCGCTCGTAGAGCCGGCCCTCCAGCTTGATCGCGCCGCGCTTGGCGTATTCCGGGCGCTCGAACGCCTCGATCACCAGCTTGGCCCGGCGCACCTCCTCCTCGGTCGGAGCGAAGGACGTGTTGGCCGGCTCCAGCTGCGTCGGGTGGATCAGGGTCTTGCCGTCGAAGCCCAGGTCCCGGGCCTGCCGGCACTCGTCGCGGCAGCCCTCTGTGTCGGCGATGTCGTTGTAGACGCCGTCGAGGATCGCGAGCCCCTCCGCCCGCGCGGCGGCCAGCGCCATCATCATCCAGGGCAGCATCGGCACGCGGCCGGGGACGATCTTGGCCCAGGTGTCCTTGGCGAGGTCGTTGGTGCCGAGCACGAGGCAGGTCAGCCGGTTGCGCGGGTCGCGCTTCGCCCGGGCGATCTCCTGGATGTTGAGGATCGAGGCCGGGGTCTCGACCATCGCCCAGATCGCGATGCCGTCCGGCGCGTCGAGGGATTCGAGCCGGTCGGCGATGCTCTCCAGCACGGCGGGGGACGAGACCTTCGGCATCAGGATCGCGTCGGGCTCGGCCTCGATGGCGGCGTGGAGATCCGCCTCGCCCCACGGGGTCTGCGGGGCGTTGACCCGGATGACCAGCTCGCGGCTGCCGTAGGCGCCGCTCTTGACCGCGGCGCAGACCTGATCGCGGGCGAGCTCCTTCTCCTCCGGGCCGACGGCGTCCTCGAGGTCGAGGATGATGCTGTCCACCGGCAGGGACTTGGCCTTGTCGAGCGCCCGCTGGTTCGAGCCGGGCATGTAGAGCACGCTGCGGCGCAGGCGCAGATCGGTGGTCGTGGCCATCGGCTTCTCCCTCCTGGGCCGTCGCGCGGCCTCCCGTCGTTGCGCTGCACCCTAAAGCACGAACCCGGCCGCGCCACACCCTAAAGGTCGGGGCGGGTGAGTCCCCGCGCGGTTTGATACCGCGCCGTCTCTCCGCAGATCGAAGCCGCGGTTTGGTCATGTTCCGCCGCTTAAAGGCCGGACGAAACCAATTCTCGAAGTCCGGGATCTCTACGATGCGCAAAGTCTTGGTCACCCTCGCCTTGCTCGGGACATTGGCGGCACCTGAGGCGGCCCGGGCCCAGAGCCGGACCACCCTCGGCGTCGGCTCCGGCGCGGTCGCGGGGGCGCTGGTCGGCGGCCCGATCGGCGCCGTCGCGGGGGCCGTGGTCGGCGGCTTCGTGGGGAACTCGTCGGAGCGCGGGCGCCGGCACGTCCGCCGGGGACGCCGCTACGGCTACGCGGCCCCGCGCCGGTCCTACCCGCGGCGGGCGGAGGCCGCCGTACCGCGGACCACCGGCTCCGTGGCCCGCGCCGTGCCGCCGGCCCAGCCCACCACCTGGAAGGATCCGCGCTAGCACGTCTCGAGGTCGCGCTCGGCTGCCGCCTAGGCCGCCGGTTCGAGGGCGGCCGCGGCCGGCGTCCGGAACGTGTCCCGGGCGAGGCGCGGGAACGCGATCGCCTGTCCGAGGCCCCGGGCGCCCAGGAAGCTCACGAAGGCCAGCCACAGCCCGGTATTGCCGAAGCCCAGGCTCTCGACGAGCGCGAGGATCGCGCAGTAGGCGGCGAGCGCGCACACCATCAGGTTGCGCATCGCCCGCGTCCAGGTCGCGCCGATATAGATCCCGTCATACGCGAAGGGCGCCGCGGCGGCGAGCGGCGCCAGGGCGGCGAGGACGAGGTAGGACCGGGCCGCCTCGCGCACCGGGCCGTTCGTGGTCACGGCATCGATGAAGGCCGGGCCGCCCGCCAGCGACACCAGGCTGACCGCGAGGCCGAAGCCGAGGCACCAGCGCAGGCTCAGGGCGGCGGCCGCGTCGAACGCCTCCCGGTCCCGGGCGCCGACGGCCTGGCCGCACAGGGTCTCGGCCGCCGTGGCGAAGCCGTCGAGGAAGAAACCGCCGATCAGGAAGAGATTCCACAGGACCGAGTTCGCGGCCAGGACCACGTCGCCCTGCCGGGCGCCCAGCGCCGAGAACAGCACGATGCCGGTGATCAGCGCGAGCGTCCGCAGGATGACGTCGCCGTTGACGCTGAGCGTCCGGCGGAGCGCCGCGGCGTCGCGGAGGTCGCGCAGCGGCACCCGAAACGGTCGGGAGCCGAGCCGCGCCAGGAGAATCAGCCCGAGGCCGAGCCCGAGCGCCTCGGCGCCGAGGGTCGCCAGCGCCGCGCCGGCGAGGCCTAGGCCGAAGCCCAGGACCAGAATGAGCGTCAGCGCGACGTTGGTCAGGTTGATGGCGATCTGCAGCAGCAGGCCGAGATCGGTGCGCCCGCGCCCTAGGACCGAGCCGAGCACGCCGTAGCTCGCCAGCACGAAGGGCGCGGACAGGATGCGGATGTGGAAGTAGGTCGCGAGACCGGCGATCACCGCCGCGCTCGCCCCGCTGATCGCGAAGGCGAGCTGCGCGAGGGGACCCTGCAGGACCACCAGGACGAGCCCGATCAGCGCGCCCGCCGCCAGCGCCCGCGCCAGGATGCGGTCGACCTCGGCGTCGTCGCGCCCTCCGACCGCCTGCGCGGTCAGGCCGGCGGTCGCCATGCGGAGCGCCCCGAACGACCAGAAGATCGCGTCGAAGATCACCGCGCCGAGGGCGATGGCGCCGAGCAGCGCCGCGTCGCCGAGCCGCCCGATCACCGCCGCCCCGACGAAGCCGAGCATCGGCGTCGTGACGTTGGCGATCGTCATGGGCAGCGCCAGGGCCAGGACGCGGCGGTTCGTCGGGCGGGCCGAGCTGGCGACGGTGTGAATCATGCCGCACGCTAAGAAGCCGCGCCCTCCGCGCAAAGCGGGGTGATCGCATCGGCGGGTTGCGATGGCGGGCGGCCGAACTGCCCGAACCGCCGGCGCGCCGGGCCGTCGGGGCGAGACCGGGCCGGATCGGTCCCGGACCCCGTCAGCGAGAGACGGCGAACAGGCGCGCGATCAGCCAGAGCGGCACGACCACGATCGCCCCGGCGACGATCCAGCCGCCGAAATCGTGGAGCGACGCCAGCCCGACCTCCACCAGCGCCCGAGCCGAATCGTAGACGTGCCAGAACAGCCGCCCCGGCGTCAGACCGAGCATCGACATGAAGGCGCCGACCAGCACCGACAGGAACAGGAGCCGCAAGAACACGCCGGCCGGCGAGCCGCCGAGGAACCGCCGCAGCGCCGAGGGGCGCGACCGGTAGCTGTCCGCGCCGTAGGGGGCGTTCGGCGGGGCGCCCTGCTGATAGCCTTGCCGGCGCCGGTCGTGATCGACGAGCATTGCGTCCTCGTGAAGCCTCAGGGCCCTCGGATCGGCGACGAAGCGGGCGGAACCGTGACCGGCACACCACACCGCGTCGAAACTCGAGCGCGGATCAGGCGTTGGCGGGTTTCTCGCGCGCCGTGCAGATGGCAAGCGGCGTCGCGCGCGCCAAGATGCCGGACGGGGTGAACTACGCCGCGGGACTCTCGCGGCGCGGCCTCGGCCAAAGGAAGAACTCCCGGGAATCGGGAATTGGTGTGAGAGGCTCTGAGTGCCGACGGGACCATACGCACGATGATCGACCACGCCCTGTTCGACCCGGCGACGATCGATCCCGAGACGCTCCGGCTCAATGCCGAGATCGTCGCGGCGCACGCCGCGCTGCCCGATCCCTGGTCGCTGCCGATCGCCGAGGTGCGCGAGCGGCGCCGTCTCGGCACCAAGGCGGCGCCCGCCATGCCGCACAGCGCCCGGGCGGAGTGGCTGACGATCGACGGGCCCGGCGGCCCGCTCAAGCTCCGCGTCGTCCGGCCCAAGCCCGGCACGAAGCTGCGCGGCGCCTACCTGCACATCCACCGCGGCGGCTGGGTCTGGGGCTCCGCCGATGAGCAGGATCCCTGGCTGGAGCGCATCGCCGACACCTGCGGCTTCGTCGCCCTGTCGGTCGAGTACCGCCTCGCCCCCGAGCACCCGTATCCGGCGGCGCTGCTCGACTGCGAAGCGGCGGCCCTGTGGCTGGCCGGTCCGGGCAAGACCGAGTTCGGCATCCACGCGCTGACCATCGGCGGCGAGTCGGTGGGGGCGCATCTCGCCGTGATGGTGCTGCTGCGGCTGCGCGACAAGCACAACCTGCCCCGGGCCTTCCGGGGCGCCAACCTCAACGCCGGCTTCTTCGACCTCGGTCTCACACCGTCGGTGCGGAACTGGGGCGAGGAGCGGCTGGTCGTGAACACCCGCGATCTGACCAAGTTCGCCGACGGCTACGTCCGCGAGGGCATCGACCGGCGCCGGCCGGACGTGTCGCCGATCTACGCCGACCTGAAGGGTCTGCCGCCGGCCCTGTTCACCATCGGCACCGCCGACCCACTCCTCGACGACACGCTGTACATGTCGGCGCGCTGGGCGGCGGCGGGCAATGGCGGCCACACGGCGATCTATCCCGGCGGCTGCCACGTCTTCGCCCGCTACCCGAGCCCGATGAGCGAGCGGGCGCTGGAGCTGATCGACCGCTTCCTGATGGCGCTCGCCTGAGCGACCCGTCCGAGATCCTGCCGGAGCGGTTCCGCGCCTGGTTCGCCGGGCGCGGCTGGGCGCCCCGATCGCACCAGCTCGATCTCCTGCGGATCGCCGGCGCCGGCCGCTCTGCCCTGCTGGTGGCGCCGACCGGGGCCGGCAAGACGCTGGCCGGCTTCCTGCCGAGCCTCGTGGCCCTCGCCGAGCGTGGCCCCCAGCGGAAGGCGGCGGGCCTCCACACCCTCTACGTCTCGCCCCTGAAGGCGCTCGCGGTCGACATCGCCCGCAACCTCGACGCGCCGATCGCCGAGATGGCGCTGCCAATGCGCGTCGAGACCCGCACCGGCGACACCCCGGCCCACAAGCGCACCCGCCAGATCAGCCGGCCGCCGGACATCCTGCTGACCACGCCCGAGCAGCTGGCGCTGCTGATCGCCCATCGCGAGGCGGCGGAATTCTTCTCCGGATTGCGCTGCGTGGTGCTCGACGAGCTGCACGCGCTGGTGACCTCGAAGCGCGGCGACCTGCTGTCCCTGGCACTGGCGCGGCTGCACCGGCTGAGCCCCGGCCTCGCGGCGATCGGGCTCTCCGCCACGGTGCGGGAACCGGACGAGCTGCGGAAGTACCTGGTGCCGCAGGGGCCGCTTCCCCCTCCTCCCGCCGCGCGCGGGGACGGCGCGGCCGATCCTGACGCGTCTCCTCCCCCACCCCGACCCTCTCCCGGACGGGACGGGGAGTCCGTCGCGCCGCCCATGGCCGATCTCGTCACCGTCGCCGGCGGCGCGAAGGCGGACCTGCGCATGCTCGATCTCGGCCGGGCGCTGCCGATCTCCGGCCACACCGCGTGGCACTCGATGCCGGCGATCTACGACCTCATCCGCGAGCACCGGACCACGCTGGTCTTCGTGAACACCCGCCTCCAGGCCGAGTACACGTTCCAGGAGCTGTGGCGGCTCAACGACGACGCCTTGCCGATCGCGATCCACCACGGCTCGCTCGATGCCCAGCAGCGCCGCCGGGTCGAGGCCGCCATGGCGGCGGGCCAGCTCCGGGCGATCGTCTGCACTGCGACCCTCGATCTCGGCATCGACTGGGGCGACGTCGATCTCGTGGTCAATGTCGGCGCGCCGAAGGGGGCGAGCCGGATCATGCAGCGGATCGGCCGGGCCAACCACCGGATGGACGAGCCCTCGAAGGCCTACCTCGTTCCGGGCAACCGCTTCGAGATGCTGGAGTGCCAGGCGGCCCTCGACGCCGTGGAGGAGGCCGCCCAGGACACGCCGGACGCCCGCCAGGGCGCCCTCGACGTCCTCGCCCAGCACGTCCTCGGCATGGCCTGCGCCGACGCCTTCGATCCGCTCCACCTCTACGACGAGATCGTCTCGGCCGCGCCCTACGCCGGGCTGACCTGGGAATCGTTCGAGCAGGTCGTCGACTACGTCGCCACCGGCGGCTACGCGCTGCGCGCCTACGAGCGCTTCGCCAAGATCCTGCGCGGGCCGGACGGGCTCTGGCGCGTGCGCGACGCCCGCACCGCCCAGGCCTACCGGATGAATGTCGGCACCATCGTGGAGGCGGCCCGGGTGAAGGTCCGCCTCGGCCGGACCCTGCGCGGCAAGCCCGGCACGGTGCTGCCGAAGACCGGGCGGGTGCTCGGCGAGATCGAGGACGAGTTTGCCGAGACGCTGACGGTGGGCGACACCTTCCTGTTCGCGGGCGAGACCCTGCGCTTCGAGGGGCTCGCCGAGGACGAGTGCCTGGTCACCCGCGCGCCGGCTGGCACCGACCCGGCGATCCCGTCCTACGCGGGCGCGAAGTTCCCGCTCTCGACCTTCCTGGCCGCCCGGGTGCGCGCGCTGATCGCCGACCCGTTCGAGTGGGACCGTCTGCCCGAGCAGATCGGCGCCTACCTGCTGCAGCAGCGCCGCCGCTCGGTCCTGCCGGGCGAGCGCGACCTCCTCGTCGAGACCTTTCCGCGCGGCAAGCGCTACTACCTCACGGCCTTCCCGTTCGAGGGCCGCCTCGCCCACCAGACGCTCGGCATGCTGCTGACCCGGCGGCTGGAGCGTTCCGGCCTGCGCCCGCTCGGCTTCGCGGCCAACGATTACGGCATCGCCATCTGGTCGACCCGCGACGTCTCGGAGCGCGCCGCGATCGATCCGGACTTCATCGGCGACCTCTTCGCCGTCGACATGCTGGGCGACGATCTTGAGGCGTGGCTCGACGAATCCGCGATGATGAAGCGCACCTTCCGGCAATGCGCGGTGATCGCCGGCCTGATCGAGCGCCATCACCCGGGACAGAAGAAGTCCGGCCGGCAGGTCACGATCTCGACCGACCTGATCTACGACGTGCTGCGCAAGCACCAGCCCGACCACCTGCTGCTGCGGGCCGCGCGGCAGGATGCGGCAACCGGACTCCTCGACGTGAGGCGCCTCGGCATGATGCTAGAGCGCATCCAGGGGCGAATCATCCACAGGTCTCTCGACCGGGTCTCGCCGCTCTCCGTGTCCGTGATGCTCGAGATCGGGCGCGAGCGGGTCTACGGCGAGGGCGCCGACGAGATCCTGGCCGAGGCCGAGGCGGAGCTTCTCCAAGAGGCTCTGTCCTGACCGTCGATCCGCCCTCCCCCGACGACACCGAGGATGCGATCTTGGCGGCCGGCCTGAGACTCGAGAAGACTCCCAAGCACCCCACCCTGCAGCTCGCGGGCGAGACCCTGGTGCTGGACCTGTGCGGCGGCCTCTGGCTGCCGGAGCACCGGACGCTGATCGTGTCCGATCTCCACCTGGAGAAGGGCTCGTCCTACGCGGCCCGCTCCGGCCAGTTCCTGCCGCCCTACGACACCCGGGAGACGCTCGCCTGCCTGCACGAGGCGGTGGTGCGGCACGATCCGGCCCGGGTGGTGGCGCTGGGCGATTCCTTCCACGACGCCCGCGGTCCCGAGCGCATGGAGCCGGGCGACCGCGCCCTGGTGGCGGCCCTGCAGGAGGGCCGGGACTGGGTCTGGATCGCCGGCAACCACGACGCGGCCGTGAACGAGGGCGTCGGCGGCCGCTACGCGGACGCACTGACGCTCGGCGGCCTCGTCCTGCGCCACGAGCCGAGCCCGGAGCCCGTGCCCGGCGAGATCGCCGGCCACCTCCATCCCTGCGGGAAGGTGGCGATGCGCGGGCGGGCGGTGCGCCGCCGCTGCTTCGTCACGGACGGCACCCGCCTCGTCATGCCGGCCTTCGGCGCCTACGCCGGCGGCCTGAACGTCCGCGACCGGGCGATCGAGAGCCTGTTCCCCGACGGCTTCACCGCCCATCTCCTCGGGGACGGGCGGGTCTTCGCCATCGGCCGGGCGCAGCTCGCCCGGGACTGAGTCGCCCGATCAGGCCGTCTTCATGAACCGGATCACGCTCTCCGACAGGCTCGTCGAGTGGCCGGCGAGGCTCTCGGCGATGCCCTGGACCGTCTGGGCGAGCTGACCGGTGGCGTTGGCGGCCTCGGAGACGCCGCCGATATTGCCCGCCATCTCGTGGGTCGAGACCGCCTGCTCCTCGACGGCGCTCGCCATCGCCAGGGTGAGCTTGGACAGTTCGTCCACCGCGGCCGTGATCATCTCGATGGCGCCGACCGCGTCGCCGGTCGCGCTCTGGATCGCCGAGACCTGTTGCGTGATCTCGCCGGTCGCCTTGGCGGTCTGCTCGGCGAGCGCCTTCACCTCGGAGGCCACCACGGCGAAGCCGCGCCCGGCGGCGCCCGCGCGGGCCGCCTCGATGGTGGCGTTCAGGGCGAGCAGGTTGGTCTGGTCGGCGATCGACTTGATCATGCCCACCACCGCGTCGACCTTGCGGGCGTTCTCGGCGAGCTGGCGCATGGTCGCGTCGGTGGTCCCCGCCTGGGCGGCGATCTGCTGCGCGCGCTCCGAGACCCGCCCGACCTGGCCGGAGATCTCTTGGATCGCGCCGTTCATCTGCTCGGAGTTCGACGCGACCGACGACGCCTTGTGGCGCGCGGATTCGGCCGACTGCATCAGGCCCACGGCCGAGCTCTGCATCTCCTGGATGGCGGAGCCGACGGCCTCGACGACCCGCTTGACGTCGGTCTCCATGTTCACCTGCGCGGTGACGACCGCCCAGGTCAGCATCGGGCCGAGGTACTGGCCCTTCTCGTCGTTCACGGCCGTGACCCGTAGGTTGAGGGTCTCGGGCCCGACCTTGATCTTGGTGCTGTGCGGCAGCCGGCTCGCGTCGGCCAGCATCGTGCGCTGGTGGCTGGGGTTCTTGTGGAAGATGTCGAACGAGCGGCCGAGCATGTCGTCGACCTTCACCGGCAGGTGCTGGTCGATCGTGCCGAGGGTCTTGCGCGACGTGGCGTTCATGTAGTCGATCTTGAAGTTGTCCTTCAGATCGGCCGTCATGACCGCCACGGGAACGTTGTCGATCATCGTCAGGAGCCGGTTGATCTCCTTCTTCTTCGCCGAGATGTCCGCGGCGAACTTAACGACCTTGATCGGCTTGCCGCGCGCGTCGAGGACAGGATTGTACGTCGCCTCGAGCCAGACCGAGTCGCCCTCCTTGTCGAGGCGCAGGAACTCGCCCGTGACGTACTGGCCGTCCTTCAGCTTGCTCCAGAACGCCGCGTAATCGGCGGACTCGGCGTAGCTCTTGTCCACGAAGATGCGGTGATGGCGTTTCTGGACATCGCTGAGGCCGTATTTCATCAATCGCAGGAAGTTCTCGTTCGCGTGAAGGACCGTTCCGTCCATCGAGAACTCGATGATCGCCAGCGAGCGGTCGAGCGCGTCGATCTTGGCCTGGGCTTCATTGAAAACAGTGCGATTGAACATGGTACGGCTCGCGTTCCCCCGGCGTGGGGTGTAGCCTCACAGCGTTAATGAATCCCTTATTCTGGCATTCGTCCAGTTTAAGAGTTGCCTGACGGAAATCGAATGCTTGTAGCGCCGCGCCCTCTGTGCGTCCGTAACCGGACCGACGCCATCGTCGAGATTGCATTCAAATATAAACTCAGTCAGGGCCGAAGCATACTTACGAATATCAGAACCAGCCGCGCATGCGAAAGTATACGATCGGCGCGACCGCGCTGATGAGGATCAGGCCGAGCGCGTAGGGATATCCGAGCGCCCAATCCAGCTCGGGCATGTGCTTGAAATTCATGCCGTAGATCGACGCGATCAGCGTCGGCGGGACGCCGACCACTGAGACGACGGTGAGGACGCGGAAGACGTTGTTCTGCTCGATGGTGATCAGGCCGAGGGCCGCGTCGAGCAGGAACTGCACGTTCTCGGCGAGCCGCGTCTCGAACTCGTCGAGGGATTCGATGTCCCGCTTGATCGTCTCGAAGCGCGCATCCTCCGGCAGGCCGAGGCTGTCGCAGGCCGCGGCGACGAACGGGATGATCCGTTCGAGCCCGAGCAGGCTCGACCGGATCTTGCCCAGAACCTTCCCGCGGTTGCTGATGCCGCGCAGGATCCGGCGCAGGGCGAGGTCGCGGCGCCGGGGCGGCGGGCTCTCCAGGCGCCGCCGCTCGGCACCGCGGACGTCGAAGTCGAAGATGCGGGTCGAGAGCGTGTCGAGCTCGGAGCCCATATCCTCGAGGGCGTCGGCGAGGCTGTCGACCAGTTCCTCCAGCACGACGAGGAAGATCTCGCTCGGCGTCGTGCTGCCGTCGCCGTCGGCGATACGCTTGGCGGACGCCTCGATGGCGCGCAGGTCGTGGAAGCGGATCGTGACGAGGTGATCCTTGGTCAGCAGGAAGCCCAGCGGCTTCAGCTGCGACGCGCTCTGCTCGAACGTGATCATCGGGGTCGAGAGCGAGAGGCCGCCCTTGACCCGGCGCAGGCGGCTCGACGTCTCGACCTCCGAGAGCGCCGCCCGCGACGGCACCCGCAGGCCGGTCGCGGCCTCGACCGCCGCAGCCTCTTCCGGCGTGGGGTCGTTCAGGTCGAGCCACACGGTGTCGCGCGCGATCGGGCCGCCGGGTCGCAGCGCCACCGGGCCTTCGGGTCCGTGCAGGCTCAACATGAGAGCGCGTTATCCATGAGGGGGAACGGGGCCGCCGGCGCGTCATCGCACCGTCGCGCGGGGGTGCGACAGCCTTGACTCGGAACCCGCCCGCGCCTATCTCGCGGCCGTCTTTGGCACTCGCCGAGACAGAGTGCTAACAGTCGAGTTTGCGAGCGGTCCCGCCGGCCGCATCAACGCCAACTCAAGACCTGAAGCAAGAGGGCAGCTCATGAAGTTCCGTCCGCTGCACGACCGCGTGGTCGTCCGTCGCATCGAAGGCGAAGAGAAGACCAAGGGCGGCATCATCATCCCGGACACCGCCAAGGAGAAGCCGCAGGAGGGCGAGGTCGTCGCCGTCGGTCCCGGCGCCCGCGACGAGGCCGGCCGCGTCAACGCGCTCGACGTGAAGGCTGGCGACCGCGTCCTGTTCGGCAAGTGGTCCGGCACCGAGGTCAAGATCGACGGTCAGGACCTCCTGATCATGAAGGAATCCGACATCATGGGCGTCGTCGCCGCCTGATCGGGTCACCCGCCATCGCCCTTTGAGGCCGTCCCGGCCTTGGGGTTCAACAACCAGCTAAGAGGCACACAATGGCAGCGAAAGACGTTCGTTTCTCCGCCGACGCCCGCGATAAGATGCTGCGCGGCGTCGACATCCTCGCCGACGCGGTGAAGGTGACGCTCGGCCCGAAGGGCCGCAACGTCGTGATCGAGAAGAGCTTCGGCGCCCCGCGCATCACCAAGGACGGTGTGACGGTCGCCAAGGAGATCGAGCTCGCCGACAAGTTCGAGAACATGGGCGCCCAGATGGTGCGCGAAGTGGCCTCGAAGACCAACGACATCGCGGGTGACGGCACCACCACCGCGACCGTGCTGGCCCAGGCCATCGTCCGCGAGGGCGCCAAGTACGTCGCCGCCGGCATCAACCCGATGGACCTGAAGCGCGGCATCGACCTCGCCACCCAGGCCGCTGTGAAGGACATCATCGCGCGCGCCAAGAAGGTCTCGACCTCCGACGAGGTCGCCCAGGTCGGCACGATCTCCGCCAACGGCGACAAGGAGATCGGCGAGATGATCGCCCACGCCATGCAGAAGGTGGGCAACGAGGGCGTGATCACGGTCGAGGAGGCCAAGACGGCCGAGACCGAGCTCGACGTCGTCGAGGGCATGCAGTTCGACCGCGGCTACCTCTCTCCGTACTTCATCACGAACGCGGAGAAGATGGTCGCCGAGCTCGAGGACCCCTACATCCTCATCCACGAGAAGAAGCTCTCGTCGCTCCAGGCCATGCTGCCGGTGCTCGAGGCCGTCGTTCAGACCGGCAAGCCGCTCCTGATCATCGCCGAGGACATCGAGGGCGAGGCTCTGGCCACCCTCGTCGTCAACAAGCTCCGCGGCGGCCTCAAGGTCGCGGCCGTCAAGGCGCCGGGCTTCGGTGACCGCCGCAAGGCGATGCTCGAGGACATCGCGATCCTGACCAAGGGCCAGATGATCGCCGAGGACCTCGGCATCAAGCTCGAGAACGTGACGCTCCCCATGCTCGGTCGCGCCAAGCGCGTGCGCATCGAGAAGGAGAACACCACGATCATCGACGGCGTCGGCGAGAAGTCCGACATCGAGGGCCGCATCTCGCAGATCAAGGCGCAGATCGAGGAGACCACCTCGGACTACGACCGCGAGAAGCTCCAGGAGCGCCTGGCCAAGCTCGCGGGCGGCGTCGCGGTGATCCGCGTCGGCGGCGCGACCGAGGTCGAGGTGAAGGAGAAGAAGGACCGCGTCGACGACGCCCTCAACGCCACCCGCGCGGCGGTCGAGGAAGGCATCGTCCCGGGCGGCGGCACCGCGCTGCTGCGCGCCAAGAAGGCGGTCGCCGAGCTGAAGTCCGAGATCCCGGACGTGCAGGCCGGCATCAAGATCGTCCTGAAGGCGCTCGAGGCCCCGCTCCGCCAGATCGCCCAGAACGCGGGCGTGGAAGGCTCGATCGTGGTCGGCAAGATCACCGACAACACCTCCTCGGAGACCTTCGGCTTCAACGCCCAGACCGAAGAGTACGTCGACATGATCCAGGCCGGCATCGTCGACCCGGCCAAGGTGGTGCGCACCGCCCTGCAGGACGCGGCCTCGGTCGCCGGCCTGCTGGTGACCACCGAGGCGATGGTCGCCGACGCGCCGAAGAAGGATAGCCCTGCTCCGGCCATGCCGGGCGGCGGCATGGGCGGCATGGACTTCTAAGTCCGAGCCATCCGCTGAGACGAAGGAAGGGGGTCGCCGCGAGGCGGCCCCTTTTCTCTTGGCGCCGGCCTGCCGCGGTGGCCCGCGGGGCGCAGGTCGGTCAGAGGCCGCGACGCGACGCTTCGGCCGCGAGGCGCGCCCGCACGGTGGCGATCAAGGATTGCCGGACGTGCTCCGTCGCCTGGAACGGGATATCGAAGTTCAGGCTGTGGTAGATCAGGGATCGGATGCTGTCCTGATCGGGATCGTCCGCGCCTGTCTGCATGAAGTCGAGGATCCAGGCATGGATCGCCGCGTGGTCGGACGTGTCGGGATCCGCGGCGAGGACCAAGTGGCCGCCGTGAATCCAGTCATCGCGCTGGGTTGCGGACACTTCGTCCGATGCAGGCATGACCTCACCTCGCGGCTCTGCCCGGTGCGGCCGGGACGATAGAGTTTTCGCGCGCGCCGATCCCGTTCTCCACCAGCGACCGCGGAGCTTCGACGCCGCGTCACCTGTACGTCGGCGCCTCGCCCGGCCGCGATGTGGCGCGGCGGTCCGGGCGGTGGGCGATCAACAAAAAACGGGACGGCTCGCGCCGTCCCGTTCAGGGGCCTAATTATCGGCCAAGGAAGATCGAAGCCAGTCGCTGGAGCAGGCCCCGCGGTGCGGGCGGAGGCTCGCTCTGCCCAGGACCGTCCCCGATCTAAGCGTTGGCGGCGAAGGGGTGCTGCGCCGAGTTGCGCTGCTCGGTGACCGTCGAGGCCTTCGGCTCGCCGTTCACGGCGCGCTGGATCGACAGCTTGGTGGCCTCGTAATTGTACTTCTGGATCTTGGCGTCGTCGGCCGCCTCCCAGTGGATGAACACGCCGACCAGGATGTACAGGTCGTCGGCCTCGTCCGCCGGGATGATGCCCTCGGCCACCGCGTCCTGCACGGCCTTGGCAACGCCGTGCTGGGCCGGGCCGAACATCTGGACGGCCTGACGGGCGTCGTTGATGGTGACCTTGTTGAACATCAGAGTGTTCGGCTTGCACGGCAGGTTCGGCGCGATGACCGCGAGCAGGCTGGTGAAGCCGTGCTTGTTGTTCACGAGGCCGTTGCAGAAAGCCGTCTCGGCCGGCGAACCGCGCGGTCCGATGATGAGGTCGATGTGGGCGACCTCGTTGCCGTCGCCGACGAGCGCTTCGCCGACCTGAACCTTGGTGATCTTCGCCATTCGGTGTCTCTCCCTGGATTCCGAAATAGAGCCGCGCGCCGGGCGGTGCCGCGGCCGGGAAGCCATCCTTGTTATCGGCGCCCGACCATGCCGGCCGAGCCGGTTGGGCCGAGCCGGTTGGGCCGGACAGCGCGGCGGACCCTACAGCGGGCCCCTGCGGCTCACAACCCGCGCAAGGCCCTGACACGAAGGAATTTCCATCCGCCCGGCGCTATGGACACCGGATCGTGCACGCGGCTCAGGCCAGCCGGGCGCCGGCGCCCGCGAGCGCGTCCCAGAACAGCGTCGCGACGGTGAAATCCGCGCTCGTGCCGGGATTGATCGACCGCGCCTTCAGCGACGCGTCGAGGGCCAGGAGCGCGTCGACCGGCCGCGCGGCGAGGTCGATCCCGGCGAGTGCCGCCTCGACTTCCCGGCGGACGACCTCGGCCGCGGCCGCGCCGTGCTTGCGCGCGACGTGGCTGTCCGGGACGGCGCGCAGGAAGGCGAGGTGGATCGCGGTCGTGCACCAGGTCGGGTCGAGCCCGGCGGCGCGGGCCTCGCGCAGGGCCGCGAGCCCGATCGCCGGCACGTCCGCGAACCCCGTGACGTAGGCGCGGGCGATCCGGTCCCGGTCGGCGGCCTCCGCCATGGCGTCGCGCAGGGCGCCGGGCGCCGCCTCGGCGACGTCGTGCCGGGCGGCCTCGCCGAGGCCGCCCGGATTCGCGCGGCGGATGCCCGCGAAGACGGCCTCCGAATCCGTGCCGTCCAGCGTGTCGAGCACCGCAGCGACGGTCCGGTTCTCCTCGGCCGCGACCGCGAGCGGCGCGCAGAGCAGCAGGATGCCGAGATTGGTGTTCTGGCCCACCGCCGCCACCGTGGCGGCGACGCCGTCGCGGACCCGCGCCCCGACGCCCGTGCCCGGCCGGGCCAGGGGCGGGGCCGAGACGTCGGCGCTCGTGACGAAATCCGCCAGCACCATGCGGTGGCCGGGCGCGTAGGCGTGGACGTTGCCGGGCTTGAGGGCGTCGAGCTCCGCGAGGCAGGCCGCCCGGTAGAGCGTGCCGATCAGCGCCGCGTCGAGGCCGGCCCCGCTCATGCCACCACGAGCCGGGGGCGGCTGGCGCCGCGGGCCGCGGCGAGGAAGCCGCGCACCACCGCGGCGGCGATGTCGGCCTCGCAGACGGTCTGGAGCCCCGACCAGGCCGGCATGGAATTGACCTCGAGGACCGAGAACCCGCCCTCCCCGTCCTCGACGAGGTCGACGCCGGAATAGTCGACCCCGACCGCGGCGGCCGCCGCCTCGGCCAGCTCGGCGGCGGCGCGCGGCATCGCCCAGGGCAGCGGCCGGCCGCCCCTGTGGACGTTGGTGATCCAGCCGTCGCCCTCGCGGATCATGCCGGCGATCGCCCGGCCGTCGCAGACGAACACCCGGTAGTCGCGCCACAGGCCGTCCCGACGCGGCACGTAGCGCTGGAGGTAGTACACCCGGGCCACCGCCTCCTCGTCGGGCAGGTCCTCCGGGCGCTCGATCAGGGCGAGCCCCTCCCCCTGCGAGCCGAACAGCGGCTTCAGGACCAGCGGCGCGCCCGGCCGCGCCTCGGCGGCGACCAGGGCCGCGGCCGCCTCGCGCTTCGAGAACACCCAGGTCGCCGGGGTCGGCAGGCCGGCCCGGTCGATCAGAAGCGAGGTCGCCGCCTTGTCGACCGAGCGCTCGATCGCGGTCGGCGCGTTCCAGACGGTGACCCCCGCGGCGACCAGGGCGTGCAGCACGCCGAGCCGCATCGTCGTCGCCTCGAAGGTGCCGCCCGCGATGGTCCGCATCAGGACGCCGTCCGGCAGAGCGTCGGCGAAGCCCGGCACGCGCAGCGGCTCGCCGCCGCCCGTGACCACCGCCACGTCGGCGAGGGAGAACAGCACCGGCTCCACGCCGCTCGCGCGCAGGGCCGCGAGCAGGCGGTTCTTGTGCCAGGTGCCGTTATCGGCCGCGAGCCCGATGCGCATGGGGGTCCTGATGGGGTCCTGATCGTCACGGGGCCGCCCGCCTCCGGGGCGGCCCGAGGTTCTGTCGCTCGGTGGATCGGACTGGGGTCCCCGCCGCGCGGGAGGGGCGCCCCGCGTGCCCTCAGGCGAAGGACGCGTCGACCAGCGTCGGCTCCAGGCGGCCGCCGCGGTAGGTGGCGCCGGAGCGCACCGACGTGACGATCGCCTCGGCCGGCGAGAACAGGGCGCCGTCGATCTTGTAGAAGTCGCCGTTCACCCGCGCGAAGATGTCGGCGAAGGGCGCGCCGTGGTCGCTCGAGGTCGTGGAGGGCAATTGCTCGGCGAGCTGCTTCGCGTCGGCATCGTCGGCGTCCACGAAGAGCTGGACCCGGCCGCCGTAGATGATCGCGTCGTTGGTCCGGCCCATCGCCTTGATGAAGTCCGGGTGCGGCGGCGACAGCGGCGCCGAGCCGATCCCGTCCACGATGGCGTGCAGGTCGAAGCCGACCGTGTGGGCCTTGTGGAGGGCAACCTCCAGGACGCGGGCCACGACCTGCGTGGAGCCGGCGAGGCTCTGGGTCGGCGCGAAGATGAAGGTCAGGTCCTCGGGCTTGAGGCCGGAGGCCTCCGCGACCTTGGCGACGACGCTCTCGGGCGGGCCGCCGGCCGCCTCCAGTACGAGGGCGGTCTTGGTGGCGGAATCGCGGAAGCCGAGTTCCTGGTACAGCTCCTCGACGGCCGCTACCGCGCGGCCCGGGCCCGAGCCGAGGGCGAAGAAGCCCGAATCCCCGGTCTCGTCCGCGAGGCTCCAGCCCGCGTACTGGCTGCCGAGGCAGGCGAGCACCGGGTCGGCGGAATGGACCGTCACCGAGTACGGCCAGGACGCGATCGGCCCGCTCGGCGCGATCGTGACGGTGCCGAGGCCGCCGAGGCAGATCTCGGCGATGCGCCGCCCGGCCTCGATCGAGCCCCGCGCCTGCGCGCCGGCATCGACCATGCGGGCGCCGCCGGCGGCCTGCGACACGGAGAGCCGCAGGGTCGCGGCGTCGGCCACGAGCCGCTCGACCAGGGGGCCGGAGAGCGCGTTGATGCTGGGATAGGACGGGCTGGCACTCATGACGGGGCTTCCTCGGGGTGTGTTTTCTTCGCCGCGCAGACGGCCCGCAGGTGTGCCGTCCGCGTTTCCAACAGGGCGAGCACCTCCGCCCGGTCCGCGCCTTCGGCCAGCACCGTGCAGAGCGGCGCGTCGCGGCGGACCACCGAGCCGGGGCACGGGCGGTCGCGCACGCAGTCCGGCCAATCGAGGTCCGGCACAGGCGCAAGCTCACGGTCCGCGTAACAGATCTGCGCGGCCGCCGCACCCGCCGGATGCGGGCCGGGCTCCGGCATCGTGCCGAGGCAGGCGGCGATGTGGGCCGCGAGCAGCGGCGCCCCGCGCCTGTCGAGGACGTCTAGGGTCGCGCCGGGCCTCGGGTTGATCTCCGTGAGCCACCACTCGGTCCCGTCGACCAGCAGGTCGGCGCTGGCGAGGCCGCGCAGGCCCGTCGCGGCGACGATCCGCTCGGTCCCGGCGGCGACGGCCTGCACGACGTGGGCGGGGAGCGCCGGGGATTCGCCGGCGCCGCGGGCGAGCGCCCCGGCGTAGCGGAACGGGCGGATCGGCGACGGCGCGCACCACTGCTCGGTGACCGCGAGGACGCGGATCGCGCGGCCGTCGGCGAGGACGTTCAGGGCGTGGGGCCGCCCCGGCACGCGCGCCTGGAGATAGTGGCCCGCCGGCGCGGGCGACCGGGTGGCCGGCCGGATGTGGCTGCCGCCGGAACCCCCGATCCGCTTGACCAGCCAGCCCGCGGGGTCCGCCGGCGGCGCGGCCGTCACGGCCGGATGCGGCACGCCGAGGCGCGCGCACAGGGCCGCGAAGGCCACGGGATCCTTCAGGGCGGCGACGGTCCCGGCCGAGGCGCCGATGAGCCGGTGCCGCGCGGAGAGGCGCGCGATCAGGTCGGGGGCGTCCTCGAAGCCGCTGCCCAGGATCAGGCCTACCGGGTTCCCGGCCAGCGCCGCGAGGTCGTCGAGCGCCGCCAGGGTGGCGTCGGCGGCGGGGCCGGTGCCGAAGCGGCCCGGCAGTTGCCGGTAGGCCTCGGCCAGCGTGCGGGTGTCGGAATCGCCGAACAGGTCGGCGACGTAGGGCCGAAGCCCCGCGCGCCGCGCTGCCTCGGCCAGGGCGCGCCCGGCCTGCGCGGCGATCAGGACCGCGTCCGCCATCGGCATCCGGTCCGGGAGCGGCCTAGCCGGCGATCTCCACGGCGAGCTCGTAGGCGTCGCGGAAGTCGAGGCACAGCGGCGTGTCGGAGGCGAGCATCCGGACGAACAGGCGCCGCTGCGTCTTGTACTTCACGTCGCCGACGGCCAGCGCGCCGATGCCGACCCCCTTGCCGGTGGGCAGCGCGACGTCCACCGCGTTGACGTCGATCCCCGCGATGCCGGCGGGCGGCACGGCGTTGACGTCGGACGCCACGAGCAGCTTCGGCGCGGATTTCAGATCCTCCGCGGTGAGGATCGGGATGCCCGCCGGGCCGGCCGAGAGGATGACGTCGGCGTCGCGGATGGCCGCGCGCCGGTCGTCGGGTGTCGTGCCGTCGACGGCGCCGACCTCGATGCCGAAGCGCCATTTCATCGTGAAGGCGATCTTCGAGACGCGCTCCTCGCCGTCGTGGCCGACCAGGACGGTGGTCGCGCCCTGCAGGGCGCCGATCACCGCGGCCACGTAGGCGACGACGCCCGCGCCGCCGAAGATCACGATGCGCTTGCCCTTGAGGTCGGTGTTGAACTTCTGCCGCAGGGCGCGGGAGACCTGCGCCACCATGGCGGCGCCGGTGGTGAACGAGCCCGCCGGGTCGGCGAACACGTGGTTCACGAAGGGCGGCACGAAGGCCTTCTTGGCGCGGTCGACCATGTCGAGGGCGTCCTCGGCGTTCTTGCCGCCGATGAAGATGCCCGTCCGCGTCCCGTCGGCCGGCGACCGCGAGAAGATCGAATCCTGCGTCAGGGTGACGACGTCGGCGAGGCTGACCTCCGCGTAGGTCACCACCGTCTCGAAGCCGGCATCCACGGCCATGTTCACGTCGAACGGGCTCATGTGCCGGAGCGGCGTCAGCATGTGGAGGATCGAGCGGGCCATGGAATCCTCGTGCGGCGCGCGAGAGAGGCGCCTTCCCTCCGTCCAAACCCGGAGCGGCGCCCCGGGTCAAGCCCGGGGCGGCCGGCTCACGCCGGACCGGTTACCGAAGCGCCACCGTTTCGGCCCCGGGCGATGACGAACCGGAGGGGGCCGCCCCGATCGAGGTCGGCCACCAGGGCGCGGGCCTCCGCCTCGGACGGGACCAGCGCGAAGCCGGTCGGCCCCCAGGAGGACTGGCCGTAGCCCGCGACGCCCCGCGCGGCGACGCTGGCGAGCGCCTCCGCCACCGCGGTGCTGGCGTAGCGGCCGCCCTGATGGGGCGCGAAATGGTCGCCGATCAGCGTCTGGATCCGGGTGATGCCGGCGCCGAAGCCCTGCGGCTCCGCCAGGGCGACGGCGGGCAGCACCTGCATCAGCGCGATCCGGCAGATCTCGGCGGCCTGGGCCTCGGGGAAGCGCGGCAGGTCGCGGAACGCCTCGACCTCGCGCGTCCCGTGCACGCCGGCCATGCTCGGATCGAGGATCAGGACGATCCGCCAGGCCTCGGGATAGGGCAGGCGCGCGATGACCGGCGGCGGCCCGCCATCCGCGCCGCGACCGCCGTCGACGATGAGGCCGCCCTCGGTGAAAGCGCACAGGCCGACGCCGGACCGGTTGCCCCGGTCCAGGGTCGCCGCGAAGGCCTCCGCCGCGAAGGGCTCGCCGTTGAGGCGCGCCATCGCGGCCGCCACCGCGAGGGCGAGCTGCGTGCCGGAGCCGAACCCGGCATGGGCCGGGATCACCCGCTCGACCGCGACGGCGACGTCCCCGCCGCGCCCGAGATGGGCGGCGGCGGCCTCGACGTAGCCGCGCACCCGGTCCGCCTCGGGTCCCGTGACGTCGGGACGGACCGCCCGGCGGGCGGTCAGGACCAGGGACGGCGCATCGATGGCCAGCCCGATGCTGCCGAAGCGGCGGCCGAGCCCGCCGTGCAGGTCCAGGAAGCCGAAATGCAGCCGCGCCGGCGCCTCGACCCGCACGGTACCGTCCGCCGTCGCCTCGTTCCGTTCGGGGACCTCGCCCAACGCTCTTCCCTCGAATCCCGTCTCGAATCCCGCAGGCCCGGCCCCTGCGCGGCGCGCTTGTCACACGCGGCCCGGAACCGGGCAACGTGGACGCGCGCGGATCGTGCCCGCCGACGGCGCAGGACTGATCGATCGCGGAGAGCGCGCGCGGCGGTGAACCGATACCCGCGATTCACTTCCCGACGCGCATCGCCGCCGGACCCCCTTGCCGCGGTGCGCGGATGAAGGCAAACCTAGGCCCGCGACGGCGCGCCGAGTTTGCCGCCTGCCCGGACATGCCGGGCGGATGAGCCATTCCGATTCGGTGGGGAACCCTCGGGCTCGAGGGGCACCCGCTTCGTCCGGTCTTACGGCCGTCGCCCGCTCCGAAACCAAGCAAGAACGTTGCGAGAGGGAGCATGGCAGCCTGGGTGAAGGGTGGCGCGACGGACGCGGGCACCGCCATCGAGGCGGCCGCATCCCTCCTCGCCAAAGCGCGCGCGCCGGTGATCGCCGGCCTCAGCGCCGACGTGGCCGCGATCCGCGCGGCCTACGATCTCGCGGGGCGCATCGGCGCCTCCGTCGACACCGCCGGCGCGGCCGGCACCTACGCGGACCTCGGCGCGCTGAGCCGGTCCGGGGCGCTGACCTCGACACCCGCCGAGGCCGTCGGGCGCGCCGACGTGGTGCTGGTGGTCGGCGCCGCCCCCTGGCAGGCGCCGCTCCTGAAGCGCCTCGTCGACGGCAAGCCCGGCCGCGGTCGCGCCGCCGGGTCGGACCGCATTCTGCTGGCCGTCGGTGCCAACGCCACCGCGTCCCTGTCCTGGCCGGCCGAGGGCGGGCTGACCGAGGCGGTCGGCGTGCTGCGCGCCCACGCCCGCGGCCACCTCGCCGGCGATGATCTCCCCGGCCAGATCGCCGCGCAGCTCGCCGCCGCGCAGTACGGAATCCTCCTCTACGACGCCGCCGAACTCGGCGAGGTCGGCATCGAGATGCTCCAGGGCCTCGCCATGGAGCTCAGCGAGACGACGCGCTGCTTCACCCTCGCGGTCGGCGGCACCGGCCAGGACCGGGCGGTGGTGCCGGTCTCGGCCTGGCTCACCGGGCAGGCGCCGCGCAGCGGCTTCGGGCGCCGCGTGCCCGAGCACGATCCCTGGCGCTTCGACGCCACCCGGCAGGTCGCCGCCGGCGAGGTCGACGCCGTTCTCTGGCTCGGCGCCGTCCCGGTGTCGCGCCCGGACTGGCTGTCGAACGTCCCCTCCGTCGCGCTGGTCGCGGACGGTGAGGCCGGGGCCGCCGAGGTGGTGATCGCGGTCGGCCAGCCCGGCCGCGACCACGGCGGCGTGTTGTGGAACGAGCAGCGCGCCGCGCTGACCTTCTGGCCGGCCTCGGCGCCGTCGGATCTGCCGTCGGCCGCGTCGGTGCTGGGCGCCCTGAAGGAGCGCCTGGTCACGGGCCCGGCCGCGTCGAGGAGTGAACCCGCATGCTGAGCGTGATCCGGGGCGGGCGCGTCGTCGATCCGACCGCGTCCCGCGATTCCGTGGGCGACGTCTGGATCGAGGACGGCCGCGTGATCGATCCGCCGGGCCGCGAGCCCGACGCCGTGATCGACGCCGCGGGCTGCGTGGTGATGGCGGGCGGCGTCGAGGTGCACTCGCACATCGCCGGCGGCAACGTGATCACCTCGCGGCTGCTCCTGCCCGACCTCTACGTCAGCGAGGCGGCGCCCGACGGCCATCCTTTCGCCCACGCGGGCGGGGCGGCGGCCTGGATCGGCTCGACCTACGCGCGGATGGGCTACACCACGGCCGTCGAGCCGGCGATGCCGCCGACCCACGCGCTGGGCACGCAGCTCGAACTCGCCGACATCCCGCTGCTCGACCGCGGCGCCCTGACCGTGATGGGCAACGACGACCAGCTCCTGCAGCTCCTGCGCGAGGGCCAGGGCGGCAACGCCGTACGCGACCTCGTCGCCCTGTCGGTCGCCCAGTCGCGCGGCCTCGGGGTCAAGTGCATCAACGCGGGCGGTGCCTCGGCCTTCAAGGACGGGGCCCTGCGCCTGTCGCTCGACGACGAGATCCCCTGCTACGGGCTCTCGACCCGGCAGATCATGGGCTCGCTCCTCGACGCGGTCGAGGAGATCGGCGTCCCGCACCCGCTGCACGTCCACTGCAACAACCTCGGCCTGCCCGGGGCCGACGACAGCTTCATGGCGACGCTGGACGCGGCGGAGGGACGGCGCATCCACTTCGCCCACGCGCAGTTCTACGCCTACGGCGCGGTCGATCCGGCCAATCCCGGCACCGGCGGCTTCCGCTCGGCCGCCGAGCGGATCGCGCAGGCGATCACCGACAACCCGAACGCCACCCTCGATATCGGGCAGGTCGTGTTCGGCCAGACCGTGACGGTGTCCCTCGACATCCTCCGCCAGTTCGCCGGCCGGAAGGGCGCCAAGCCGAAGAAGTGGGTCCTCAACGCGGGCGACGCCGAGGGCGGCGGGGTGGTGCCGTTCCTGTACCGGCCCCGGGGCCCGACCAGCTCGCTGCAATGGGCGATCGGCCTGGAGATCATGCTGCTCTCCACCGACCCGGAGCGGACGATCCTGACCACCGACCACCCGAACGGCGGCCCGTTCACCCAGTACCCGCGCATCATCCACCTGCTGATGGACAAGTCGGAGCGCGACCGCGAGATCGCGACGCTGCCGAGCGTGGTCGGCGAGCGGTCGAGCCTCCCCGGGCTGGAGCGCGAGTACACGCTCTCGGAGATCGCGCAGCTGACCCGGTCCGGACCGGCGAAGCTCCTCGGCCTCGCCGACCGGGGCCACCTGCGGGCCGGCGCCCGGGCCGACGTCGCGGTCTACCGCGACGACGCGAACCGCACCGCGATGTTCACCGCCGCCAAGCTCGTCCTCAAGGACGGCGTGCCGATCGTCGAGGACGGCGAGGTCGTGGAGTGGCGCGCCGGCCGCACGCTGTCGCTGACCGTCGAGTCCGACAAGGCCATGGCGAAGCGCGCCGACACCTACCTCACGGAGCGGTTCGGCGAGGGCCTCGACAGCTTCGCCGTGCCCGACGCGGCCTTCGGCGAGGGCCGGGAGAACTTCGAGGCGGTGCCATGCCGGGCGTGATCAGCGGGGCGAGCCGCGGGAAGTACGATGTCTGACCTCACCCTCAACGGCATCCCGGTCGTCGACACCTTCGCGGAGGCGTTCGACGTGGCCGGCACGGCCATCATCGTCACGAATGACACCGCCAAGTGGGCGATGATCGCCGCGACCACGATGACCGGCTTCGCCACCTCGGTGATCGGCTGCGGCGCCGAGGCCGGCATCGACGCCGAGCTGTCGCCCGAGGAGACGCCGGACGGGCGGCCGGGCGTGCGCATCCTGCTGTTCGGCTTCGAGCCGAACGGCCTCAAGGACCAGCTGATCAAGCGCGTCGGGCAGTGCATCCTCACCTGCCCGGGCACCGCCTGCTACGCGGGCGTCGACGGGCCGACCAAGATCAAGCTCGGCGGCGCGATCCGGTACTTCGGCGACGGCTTCGCGGTGGCCAAGCGCCTGCCCGACGCCACCGGCAAGGCCCGGCGCTACTGGCGCATCCCGGTGATGGACGGCGAGTTCCTCTGCGAGGACTCGGTCCGGGCCGTCGACGGCGCGGTCGGCGGCGGCAACCTGCTGTTCCTCGGGCGGAACCACGCCGAGACGCTCAAGGTCGCCGAGATCGCCGTCGAGGCCGCCAAGGCGGTCCCCGGCGCGATCCTGCCGTTCCCGGGCGGCATCGTCCGCTCCGGCTCCAAGGTCGGCGGCCGGACCAAGGGCATGATGGCCTCGACGAACGACGCCTACTGCCCGACCCTGAAGGGCCGCGCCGGCTCGGCGCTCCCGGCCGAGTGCGGCGTGGTGCTGGAGATCGTGATCGACGCCCTCACCTCGCAGGGCGTGTCCGACTCGATGCGCGCCGGCCTGCACGCCGCCACCGAGATCGGCGGCAAGCACGGGCTGATCGCCGTCACGGCCGGCAATTACGGCGGCAATCTCGGCCGCCACCACTACCACCTGCGCGACCTGATCGCGCGCGACAGCGCCAAGCCGGAGGGCTGAGCCGTGAGCACCCTCACCCTGCGCGCGGCCCCGCCCGAGCGCCTGGACCTCCTGAACGTCAACCCGCGGGCGCTCAGCCGCCTGTCCCAGGGCGAGGCCGAGCGCCTCGAGATCGGGACGACCCGGACCGGCGTGCGCCTCGGCGACTGCTTCGCGGTCGCGCTGGACGGCTCCGACACCCTGACCATCGAGGGCGGCCACGAGCGCCTCGACCGTGTCGGGGCGTCGCTGTCCGAAGGTACGATCCGGGTGACCGGCGATGTCGGCCAGCGCCTCGGCGCCGGCATGGCGGGCGGCAGCCTGACCGTCACCGGCCATGCCGGACCCTACGCGGCCTCCGGTGCCACCGGCGGCACGATCACCGTCGAGGGCGATGCCGGGGACTATGCCGGTGGCGCGGTCTACGCCGCGAAGGCCGGCCTCGACGGCGCGACGCTGATCATCCGCGGTAGCGCCGGCGCCCATCTCGGCGACCGGATGCGGCGCGGGACGATCGTGGCCGGGCGCGCGGGCGCCTTCGCGGGCTCGCGCATGATCGCCGGCACCCTGGCGGCGCTCGCGGTGGGCGATTATCCCGGCTTCGGCATGCGCCGCGGGACGCTCCTCGTCGGCAGCCACGGCCGGATGTCGCCGACCTTCGTGGAGACCGGGACGCACGACCTCGTGTTCCTGCGGCTGCTGGCCAAGGCCCTGCGCGGCCTGAGCGCCGAGCACGCCGACCTCCTCGGCAAGCCGCTGCGCCGCTACTCCGGCGACCTCGCGACGATCGCCAAGGGCGAGATCTGGGTCGCGGCCTGACGCCGCCTGGGCAAGGGGCGTGGACGCGTCCTATGCTCCCCGCCAAGCCGGCCCGCACGAGGCCGGCAGCCCGGGGAGGCGCCCATGCTGCTGCTGCTGTCGATCTGTCTCGTCGCCCAGCCCTCGACCTGCCGCGAGGACCGGATCGAGATGTCCTTCGAGAGATCGAGCCCCTTCGTGTGCCTGCGCAACTCGCAGAGCGCGCTCGCGACGTGGCAGGCGGCGCATCCGGAATGGCACGTGGAGCGGTGGCGCTGCGCCGCGAAGGGCAGCCTGCCGAAGGACCTGTGACGGGACGTTGGTTCGGCGCTCCGGCGGTGCCATGCTCGGGCCCGCCTGCACGGCGGGATTGAGGGCGGGACGGGGACGATGCGCTCGCTGAAGGTCCGCTTCGCGCTGCTGCTCGGCGGCACCGCCATCGTGGTGATGCTGGCCGCCGCGGCCGCCTTGGCGGCCATCGGGGCGGCGGAGCGCACCGTCGACCGGACCCTCGAGGCCCAGCGGCGCCTGGAGCTGCTGGCCGAGCTGTCCGGCCGCCTGACGCAGTTCGGTCTCGCGGCGGTGGAGACCGTCGGCAATCCCGATGGCCAGCCCGAGGCGATGGCGATCGCCCGCGACAACGCCGACCGCGCCCTGACCACCGTGGACGAGGCGCTCGCCAAGAGCTTCCCGCCGAGCGACGACCCGGCCGACCGGATGCAGTACGCCGCCCGCACCCGCCCCATGGCGCAGCTGCGCGCGGCGCGCGCCGTGCTGGACCGGCAGGTGTCGCTGATCAGCCGCCAGACCGAGCCGGAGCGGCGTCAGGACGCGATCAAGGGCGCGCTCAACGGTTTCGGTGCCATGACCGGCCAGCCGCTCTCCTTCCTGATCGAGGCCGAGCGGCGCAGCATGGCGCTCGGCTCCGAGGAGGCCCGGGCGCTCTCGGAGCGCCTGCGGGTGGCGGCCGCCGCCGCGGTGGCCGCGGCCCTCGTGCTGCTGGCGATCCTCTACCGCGGCGTCACCCGGCCGACCCTGGCCCGCATCGAGGAGGTCCGCCGCGCCGCGAGCGCCATCGGCCACGGCGCCCTGGACACGCGCCTCTCCGTCGCCACGCGGGACGAGCTCGGCCTGCTCATGACCAACGTCAACCGCATGGCCGCCCGCCTCGCCCGGCGGGAATCGCGGGTCGCGGCCGACCGGGCGGCGCTGGAGGACACCGTGGCGGCCCGCACCGCCGATCTGCGCGCCGCCAACGCCCGGCTCGAGGCCGTCGATCAGTCCCGCCGCCGCTTCTTCGCCGATGTCAGCCACGAACTGCGCACGCCCCTGACGGTGATCCTGGGCGAGTGCGACCTCGCCGTGCGCGGCGCGTCCCGGGGCACCGATCCGGGACCGGTCTTCGCGACGATCAAGAAGCGGGCGCAGCGCCTCAAGCTGCGCGTCGAGGACCTGCTGCGCGTCGCGCGCTCGGAATCCGGCGAGATCGCGTTCGACAAGCGCCGCCTGGGGCTGGCCCAGGTCCTGGCGGAGGCCGTGGACAACATGAGCTCCGAGGCGGCGCGCCGCCGCGTCGGTCTCACCCTCGATCCCGGCACCCGGGACGTCGAGTGCCTCGCCGACCGCGAGTGGATGCGCCAGACCGTCGAGAGCCTCGTCGACAACGCGCTCCGCCACGCCGCCGGTCTCACCCGGGTCGAGGTTGCCCTTTCGGCAGGGCCCGGACCGGTCGGACGGATCACCATCACGGATGACGGACCGGGCTTCGGCGCGTCGGAGGACGCGCTGTTCGAGCGCTTCAAGCGCGGCTCGGGCGCCGGACCGGACGAGACCGGGTTCGGCATCGGGCTCGCGCTGGCGCGGTGGATCGTGGAGCAGCACGGCGGCACGATCCGGCTCGGCCCCGGGACGGACGGGCGCGGGGCCCGGGTCACCCTGGACATCCCGGCCTGCGATCCGGCATGGGAGACGGGCCCGGTCGACGGCGCTGCCGTTGGCGCCCAAGTGGGCGCCCAACTGGGCGCGCAGGTGAAGGAGTCGGCCGCATGACGCGGATCCTGATCGTCGAGGACGATATCGACATCCGCGGCCTCCTCGCCCGAGGGCTCGAGGCCGAGGGATTCGAGGTCGGGACGGCGGCCTGCGTCGACGAGGCCCTGAAGGCGGCCCACGACCCGGCCCCCGGCGCGGTGCTGCTCGACATCAACCTCCCGGACGGTTCGGGCCACGACGTCTGCCGGTCCCTGCGCGAGGGGGGCTTCCCGGGCGCGATCCTGTTCCTCTCGGCCCGCGACGAGATCCGCGACCGGGCCGAGGGCCTGGCGCTCGGCGCCGACGACTACATCATCAAGCCCTTCGAGTTCGACGAGCTGGTCGCCCGCCTGCGGACCCACCTGATGCGCCGCGAGCAGGCGGAGGCGCCGCGCTCGCGCATCACCGCCGGCAAGCTGATGCTCGACCTCGAGACCCGGCAGGCGAGCTGCGGCGAGGCGAGCGCCCGCCTCACGCCCCGCGAGGCCGACCTGCTGGCCATGCTGATGGAGAATATCGGCAAGCCGGTCTCGCGCGCCGACATCTTCGACCGGCTGTGGGCGAGCCAGGGCGGGCTCTCCCTCAACGTGGTCGACGTCTATATCGGCTACCTGCGCTCCAAGATGGCCGATTTCGTGCGCTACGGCGGGCCCGGCCTCGTCACCGTGCGGGGTAAAGGATTCATGCTGGAACTGCGCGGTCCCGACTTCCGGCAGTAGGCCCCTGTACTTTAGTCGCAGGCTCGCCCATTTCGTGATGGTTTCCGGACGCTTAGGAAGTCTCTCACGAAAAATTTGGGAGGATCCGGCAACTTAGTGCTTGAAGCCCGCGCGTGAATCGTCGATACCTCTCCGGCGCCGGAAATGAGAGCGCCATCAGTGTCTTAGGGTCCTCTTAGGAACCGCGTGACACTCGGTGTAGATGTTGCCTGAGGAGAAACACCATGAAGTGGGCTGCCCCGATCGTGTCCGAGATCTGCGTCGGCATGGAAGTGACGAGCTACGAGTCGGCCGAGATCGACACCTTCAACTGAGTTTCACGGGCCGGGGATCTCGGGAGCCGCACCATGCGCGTCGTGATCCTCGGTTCCGCGGCCGGCGGCGGCCTTCCCCAGTGGAATTGCCGCTGCCCCATCTGCACGCTGGCGCGGTCCGAGCCGGACCGGGTGCGGCCCCGGACCCAGTCGAGCATCGCGGTCTCCGCCGACGGGTCGGACTGGCTGCTGATCAACGCCTCGCCGGATATCCGGCAACAGCTCTTCGACAATGCGCAGATGCATCCGCGCGAGGGCCTGCGCCACTCGCCGATCCGCGCCGTGCTCCTGACCAACGGCGACGTCGACCATGTCGCGGGTCTCCTGACCCTGCGCGAAGGTCAGCCCTACACGCTCTACGGCACGCGCGGGATCCTCGATTCGGTCAATGCCAACCGCGTCTTCGACGTGATGGCCGAGGGCGTCGTCGCCCGTCAGCCGATCGGCATGGACGAGCGCTTCGAGCCCCTCCCCGGCCTGGCGGTCACCCTCTTCCCGGTCCCCGGCAAGGTGCCGCTCTGGCTCGAGGACGAGACCATGCAGATCGGTGCCGAGACCGAGACCACGGTCGGCGCCCTGATCGAGGCTGGTGGCCGGCGCCTCGCCTACATTCCCGGATGTGCCCGGGTGACGGACGGTCTGCGCGCGCGCATCGCCGGCGTGGACGCGCTGCTCTTCGACGGGACCGTCCTGCACGACGACGACATGATCCGGGCCGGCGTCGGCACCAAGACCGGCTGGCGCATGGGTCACGTGCCGATGCGCGGCGAGAACGGCTCGATCGAGGCCCTGGCTTCGGTCGAGATCGGGCGCCGCGTCTTCGTGCACATCAACAACACGAACCCGGTCCTGGTCGAGGGCTCGCCGGAGCGGGCCGATGTCGAGGCGGCCGGCTGGACCGTGGCGCATGACGGGCTGGGTCTGACGCTTTAGGACGCCGCGCCGACGGCCTGCCGGATCCCCGCGCCGCGGCCTTGTGCGCGACGGACGCTCGCCGGCGATGGTTGGGCGCCCGGGGGGACGGCACTATATCGTGGCTGAGCCCGGACAGTCGCCCCGCGCACGAGGGCGGGATCGGAACACAGGAAACGCGACCTGAGGACGGACGCCGGACACGCCATGAACGCCATTTTCCCGACCCCCGATGCCGCCGACAGCCAGCGTCTCCTGAGTCCCGAGGAACTGGAGGCGGCCCTGCGCGACATCGGCGCGCGCCGCTACCACAACCTGCACCCGTTCCATCGGCTGCTGCACGACGGCAAGCTGTCGAAGGACCAGGTCCGGGCCTGGGCGCTGAATCGCTACTACTACCAGGCGATGATTCCTGTGAAGGACGCCGCCGTGCTGGCGCGGATGACCGACGCGTCGCTGCGGCGGATCTGGCGCCAGCGGATCGTCGACCACGACGGCGACCACGAGGGTGACGGCGGCATCGAGCGCTGGCTCAAGCTGGCCGAGGGCGTCGGCTTCGACCGCGACTACGTGCTGTCGACCCGCGGCATCCTGTCGGCCACGAAGTTCTCGGTGGAGGCCTACGTCCACTTCGTCTCCGAGCGGACGCTCCTGGAGGCGATCGCCTCGTCGCTGACCGAGATGTTCTCGCCGACGATCATCTCCGAGCGCGTCGCCGGGATGCTGAAGAACTACGACTTCATCACCAAGGACACGCTGGCCTATTTCGACAAGCGCCTGACCCAGGCGCCGCGGGACGCGGACTTCGCCCTGGACTACGTGAAGCAGCACGCCACGACGCCGGAGCTGCAGCGGCAGGCGATGGCGGCGCTGACGTTCAAGTGCACCGTGCTGTGGACGCAGCTCGACGCCCTGTACTTCGCCTACGTGGCCCCCGGCATGGTCCCGCCGGACGCGTGGCAGCCCGGCGAGGGTCTGGTGGCCGAGGCGTCTCAGGCCAAGCCTGGAGCGGCCGGCGGGAAGATGGCGGCCGGCGACCGTCCGCGGCTGCCGCGCGGCGTCCGGCTGCGCAACGACGAGACCCGCGGCAAGTGGGTCCTGCTCGCCCCCGAGCGCACCTTCGACCTCGACGACAACGCCGTGGCGGTCCTGAAGCTCGTGGACGGCGCGCGGAGCGTCGCCGACATCGCGGACGAGCTGGGCAAGACCTACGCAGCCGATCCCCGCGCCATCGAGGCCGACATCCTGGTGATGCTCGACGGCCTCGCGGAGAAACGGGTTCTCGAGCGATGAACGCGCTGACGCCGAACCGCCCCGACGCGCCGGCCCCGGTCGGTCTGCTCGCCGAGCTGACCCACCGCTGCCCGCTGCGCTGCCCGTACTGCTCGAACCCGCTCGAGCTCGACCGGCGGTCGGGCGAGCTCGACACGCAGACGTGGCAGCGCGTGCTCGGGGAGGCGGCGGCGCTCGGCGTCCTGCACGTGCACCTGTCCGGCGGCGAGCCGACGGCGCGCAACGACATCGTCGAGATCGCCAAGACCTGCGCCGATCTCGGCCTGTACTCGAACCTGATCACCTCCGGCGTCGGCGGGGCGCTGGGCAAGCTGCAGGCGCTCTACGACGTCGGCCTCGACCACGTGCAGCTGTCGGTGCAGGGCGTCGACGCGCAGAACGCCGAGAAGATCGGCGGCCTGAAGAACGCGCAGCCGCAGAAGTTCGAGTTCGCCGCCAAGGTGGTCGAGCTCGGCCTGCCCCTCACGCTGAATTCGGTGATCCACCGCGGCAACATCCACGAGGTGGCGGGCTTCATCGATCTCGCGGTGAGGATGGGCGCCAAGCGGCTCGAGGTGGCGCACACGCAGTATTACGGCTGGGCCTACGTCAACCGCGCCGCCCTGATGCCCGACAAGGCGCAGGTGGACGAGTCGATCCGGATCGTCGAGGCGGCCCGGGAGCGCCTGAAGGGCCAGCTCGTCATCGACCTCGTCGTGCCCGACTATTACGCGAAGTACCCGAAGGCCTGCGCGGGCGGCTGGGGCCGCAAGCTGATGAACGTCACGCCCCAGGGCAAGGTCCTGCCCTGCCACGCGGCCGAGACGATCCCGGGGCTGGAGTTCTGGAACGTCAACGACCGCTCGCTCGGCGAGATCTGGCGCGACTCGCCGGCCTTCACGGCCTATCGCGGCACCGACTGGATGAAGGAGCCCTGCCGCTCCTGCGACCGGCGCGAGAAGGACTGGGGCGGCTGCCGCTGCCAGGCGCTCGCGCTCGCCGGCGACGCGGCGGCCACGGACCCGGCCTGCTCGCTCTCGCCGCTCCACGCCAAGGTGCGGGCGCTCGCCACCGAGGAGGCGGCCGAGAACCCGCCCGACTACGTCTACCGGACGATCGGCAGCAACGTCCGGTCGCCGCTCAAGGAGGAAGTGAACTCGTGAGAAGTCTTGTCGTGAGGGGCCTCGCCGCGACGTCGGTCGCGCTGGCTCTGGCCGCGCTGCCGGCCCTCGCCGAGGACGCGCCGAAGCCCGCCACCGTCACCCCGGCGAACGCCGCCGCCCCGCCCTCCGCGGCGGATCTGCTGTTCGACCAGCCGCACATGAAGAACACGGCCGCGGGCTCGACGCTGACCTACGATTACCTGCGCCGCTCGGGGATCTCGAAGGGGCCGTTCGGGGCGCCGCTCGAGGACACCATCCAGCTGAAGGTGGCGCCCGGGAAGACCGCCGAAGGCCGCGACATCAGCGTCGTGATGTTCTCCGGGCTGAACCGGATGCCGGCCGGCCCGTTCGAGGACATGGCAGGCAACCCGGTCGTCTCGCTCTTCCTCGAGAACCATCTCCGGGCCGTCGCGAAGGTGCTGGAGGCGAACCCGCGCTACCTCAAGCTCGCGATCCGCAAGGGCCTGCGCGAGAAGGCGACGGTGACGCCGACCAAGGTGGACATCGGCGGCCGCGAGGTCGACGGCTGGCGCGTGGTCACGAAGCCGTTCGCGGGCGACTCGATGGCGCAGCGCATGCGCGGCATGGACGACATGACCTATACTTTCGTGACCGCGCCCTCGGTCCCGGGCGAGATCGTCTCGATCGAGGCGTCGTCGAAGAGCCCCGACGGCGGCGAACTGCTTGAGGAGAAGCTGAGCTATGATCAGAAGGCTGGCTGAACGGGGCGCGCTGGCCGCCCTCGCCCTCACGCTGTCGGGCCTGACCGGCTGGGCCGCCGAGGAGAACGACTACCCGACCGACGCGCGGGTCGACTACGTGTTCGGCTGCATGGCCGCTAACGGCCAGACCCGCGAGAGCCTGCAGAAATGCTCGTGCTCGCTGGACCAGCTCGCCGCGATCCTCCCCTACGACAAGTACGTTCAGGCGAGCACGGTGCTCTCGATGCGGCAGGGCATCGGCAACCGGGCGAACGAGTTCAAGTCGACCAAGATCTTCGACGACAAGGTCGCGGACCTGCGCCGCGCCCAGGCCGAGGCCGAGATCCGCTGCTACCACGGCTGACGGGCAGGTCTGAGCCGCACGGCGAGGCCGGCGTTGCGCCGGCCTCCCGATTCGCGCACACCGGCTCCCGAACCGCGCTCGTGAACGGGACCCGCCTGTGACCCCCTCTTCCCGCCTGTCCGACCTGCTGCCGGCGCTCGGCGGCCGCACGCTGGTCATGGGCATCCTCAACGTCACGCCCGATTCCTTCTCCGACGGCGGGCTGTTCGCCGGGGAGGCCGAGGCCGTGGCCCAGGCCGAGCGGCTGGTCGCCGAGGGGGCGGCGATCCTCGACGTCGGCGGGGAATCGACGCGGCCCGGCCACGTTCCGGTCCCCGCCGAGGAGGAGCAGGCGCGCGTCGTGCCGGTCATCCGGGCCGTGGCGCCGCGGCTGCCGGTGCCGATCTCGATCGACACCTACAAGGCCTCGACGGCGCGCGCCGCGCTCGAGGCCGGCGCGCGGATCGTGAACGACGTCTGGGGCCTCCAGCGCGAGCCCGACATCGCCAACGTCGCGGCCGCCCACGGCGCGCCGGTCATCATCATGCACAACCGCGAGACGATCGAGCCGGAGCTCGACATCGTCGCCGACATGCTGGCCTTCTTCGAGCGGTCCCTCGCGATCGCCCACCGGGCGGGCCTCGCGGATTCCGAGATCGTGCTCGACCCGGGGGTCGGGTTCGGCAAGACCTGGAATCAGCATCTCGAGGCGCTGCGGCGGCTGCCCGAGATCCGCGCCCTCGGCTTTCCGGTCCTCGTCGGCGTCTCGCGCAAGTCGCTCCTCGGACGCCTGCACGACCGCGAGACCCGTCCGGCGGACCGCCTGCACGGATCCCTCGCCGCCCACGCCGTCGCGGCGACCCTCGGGGCCGACATCGTGCGCGTGCACGACGTGGCCGCGCATATCGACGCGATGCGCGTCGTCGACGCCGTGATGCGGCCGGAGGCGCGCTGAGCATGGCGGGCGACCTGATCCGCGTCACCCGGATCGCCGTGTTCGGCCGGCACGGCGTGCTGGTCGAGGAGGCGGTGCTCGGTCAGCGCTTCTACATCTCCCTGGAAGCGGAACTCGATCTCGGCCCGGCGGGCCGCTCCGACGACGTGGCCGGCACGGTGAGCTACGCGGATCTCACGGCGGTGGCGGTCGCGATCGCCACCGAGCGCCGGTTCAACCTGATCGAGGCCCTGGCCGAGACGGTCGCCGCGGAGATCCTCGCGCGCTTCGCGCAGGTCGACGCCATCACCGTTCAGGTCGACAAGCCGAGCGCGCCCGTCCCCGCCATCCTGGACAGCGTCGGCGTCGCGATCACGCGCCGCCGCGGAGCCGGTCGATGAGGGCGTATCTCGGCATCGGCAGCAATGTCGGCGACATGGCCGCGATGCTCGACCGCGCGGTCACCGGTCTCGCCGCGATTCCGGGCATCGACGTCGTGGCGCGCTCGGCCGACTACCGGACCCCGCCCTGGGGCAAGACCGATCAGCCGTGGTTCCTGAACGGGGCCGTGGCGGTCGAGACCGATCTCGATCCGCACGGGCTGCTCGACGCCTGCCTGCGGGTGGAGCACGACCTCGGCCGGATCCGCGAGGAGCGCTGGGGGCCCCGTGTGATCGACATCGACGTCCTGGCCTACGAGGGCGCCAGCATCGAAGACGCGCGCCTCGTCCTGCCGCACCGCTACGTGCGCGAGCGGGCCTTCGTGCTCGTCCCGCTGGCGGAGATCGCGCCCGACCTCGTCATCGGCGGCGAGCGCGTGGTGGACGCCCTGGCGAAGCTCGACTCGACCGGTATCGCGCGCGCCTGATGGCGGCGCGCGCCGCGGCGCTGCGCGTCAGCGCTCGCCGGGGGCGACGAGCTTGTTCTCTTCCTCGTCGAGGAGCGGCACGTCGTAGTCGCGCAGGACCTTGTCGATGTCGGCCTTGCGCTTGCGCAGGATGGTGTTCAGCGAGCGCTTCCAGTCGTTCTCGCCGATCCGGACACCCATGGCGATCCGGTACGCCATCGGCGGACGCTCCGGCTCCTTCAGCAGCGGCACGACGCTCATGGGCGTGCCGGACTGCTTGGCGAGCCAGCCCGCCGCCGGGCCCCAGAGGACGGCCGCGTCGATCTCCTTCGCGGCCAGGGCCGCGACGATCTCGGCAGCGACCGTCTGGTGCTTGCGGGACGGGTCGAGCTGGTAGGGCGCGTAGGCCTTCATGGCCGAGACGAGGCCCAGTTCGCCCATCCGGTTGACCGGCGGCGTCCCGGCGATCACGCCGATGCTCTTGCCCTTCAGCCGCGGGTCGTCGAGGGCCGTCACACCGTCGAGTTCGCCCGCGCGGGTGACCAGCGTGTAGGCCGATCGATAATAGGGATTGGTGGTCTGGACGAGGTCGCTGCCGAAGGCTTGGCCCATGATGACGTCGCAGAGGCCGGTTCCGAGCGTGTTGCGCACGAAGCCCGGACCCTGCGTCAGCCAGTAGTAGCGGACCTTGATCTTCAACTCGTCGGCGATGATCGCCGCGATCTTGTTCTCGAAGCCGTCCTCCTTGCGTTCGGAGAACGGCATGTTGCCCGGATCACCGCAGACGCGCAGCACGTCCGTGGTGACGGTATCCGGCAGATGCTGGGCGAGCGCGCCCTGCGCCCCGAAGACGGTCAGGGCGCAGAGAACGGCGATCCGGGCAGGAGACGACATCAGCCGCCCATGCATTCCTTCTCCGCCTTCTTGGCGGTCTCGGGCTTGCCCTCGTGCTCGGAAGGACGGATACGCCCGATCGCGCCGGAGGCGCGCGCCTTGAGATATACGTAGAGGTCGTCCGAGTAGCACATGACGTTCTTGTTGTCGCCGAAGGCCGGCATGACCTTCTGCTCGGCGGCGTTCACTTCCTGCTTGCCGCCCGCCAGGATGCCGATGAACTCCTCGTAGGAGAGGTGCTTCAGCGAGTCCTTGAGGGCCGGCGCGTAGGTCGAGCCCATGCCGTCCGGGCCGTGGCAGACGTGGCACTCGGCGTGATAGCGGCGGTAGCCCGAGTAGGTGTACCAGTCGAGCATCTTGCCGTCCTGGGTCACGTGGAACGTCGGGTGGCCCTCGGCGTCGAAGTACTTGCCGTCGTCGACCTTCACGGCCGCGTCCTTCTTCAGGAGCTTGTCATCCTGCTCGGCGGTCTTGTCGTTCGCGTTCAGCGAATTCGCCAGCTTGGGGTCGGCGGGCTTGGCATCCTCAGCATGTACGGCAACCGTCGAGACGGTCGCTAGGGCGAGGGCGGCGATAACCGGCCGCGTTACGATCTTGCTGAGGTTGAGCAACGCATGTGTCTCCCTTGATCGAGGCTCTTGGTCTCCCTCCGAGACGCAGCCTCTTGCGAGAAAGTCTAATCACAAGGATGCCGGCGCGGGAACCCGCGCCGGCACCATTTTTCACTTCAAACCCTGCGGCCGATTAGTTCGGCAGGGCGAAGACCGTCAGCTGACCGCCGAGGTTGGTGTACTGCGACAGAGCCGCGTAGCCACCCACCGCGCCGAGGCCGGCGTTCGGGTCGGTCAGGCCGGCCGCGAGGCCGATGCCGGCCCAGCCGCCGACGCCCGAGAGGACGCCCACGTACTGCTTGCCCTTGTGCTGGTAGGTCATCACGTTGCCGATGATGCCCGACGGGGTCTTGAACTTGAACAGCTCCTTGCCGGTCTTGTCGTCGACCGCCTTCAGGTAGCCCTCAAGCGTGCCGTAGAACACGACGTCGCCAGCGGTGGCCAGAGCACCGGACCACACCGAGAACTGCTCGGGGTTCGTCCACTTGATCTTGCCGTTGACGCCGTCCCACGCGATGAAGTTGCCCATGCCGCCGTGCGAGTTCGGGGCCGGGTACATCGAGAGGGTCGCACCGACGTAGGGCTGGCCCGGGGTGTAGGTCACCCGGAACGGCTCGTAGTCCATGCAGACGTGGTTGGTGGGCACGTAGAACAGGTTGGTCTTCGGCGAGAAGGCCGCAGGCTGCTGATCCTTGGTGCCCAGCGCCGCCGGGCAGATGCCCTTGGAGTTGGTGTCCTCACCGTTCTGCTCGGTCGAGTACTTCGACACGACCAGCGGCCGGCCGTAGTTCTTCGAGCCCTTGTCCATGTCGACCTTGGTCGCCCAGTTGACGGCCGGGTCGAACTTCTCGGCGACGAGGAGGGTGCCGTCCGCGCGGTTCAGCGTGTAGCCGAAGCCGTTACGGTCGAAGTGGGTCAGGAGCGGCTGCTCCTTGCCGTCGATCTTCTGATCCGTGAGGATCATCTCGTTGATGCCGTCGTAGTCCCACTCGTCGTGGGGGGTCATCTGGTAGACCCACTTGGCCATGCCGGTGTCCGGGTTACGCGCCCAGATGGTCATGGACCACTTGTTGTCGCCCGGACGCTGCTTGGGGTTCCAGGTCGAGGGGTTGCCCGAGCCGTAGTACATCAGGTCGAGCTTAGGGTCGTACGAGAACCAGCCCCAGGTGCAGCCGCCGCCGGTCTTCCACTGATCGCCTTCCCAGGTCTTCAGCGAGGAATCCTTGCCGATCGGCTTGCCGAGCGAGGTGGTCTTCTCCGGGTCGACGATCAGCTGATCGTCCGGGCCCTCGGAGTAGCCGCGCCACACCTTCTTGCCGGTCTTCAGGTCGTAGGCGGTGACGTGGCACTGCACGCCGAACTCGCCGCCCGAGATGCCGACGATGACCTTGTCCTTGACCGGCAGAACCGTCGCGGTGTTGGTCTCGCCCTTCTTCGGGTCGCCGTTCACGACCGACCAGTTGACCTTGCCGGTCTTGGCGTCGAGCGACACGAGGGTAGTGTCGGCCTGGTGCAGGAGGATGGCGCCGTCGGCGTAGGCCAGACCACGGTTGACCGTGTCACAGCACATGACCGGGATCACGGACGGATCCTGCTTCGGCTCGTACTTCCAGACGATCTTCGCGTCGTGGTCGAGGTCGAGGGCGTACACGATGTTCGGGAACGGCGTGTGCACGTACATCATGTTGCCGACGACGAGCGGCGAGCCCTCGTGGCCGCGCAGCACGCCGGTCGAGAACGTCCAGGCGACCTGCAGGTCCTTGACGTTCTTGGCGTTGATCTGGTCGAGCTTCGAGTAGCGCGTATTCGCGTAGTCTACCGTCTGAAGAACCTGTTCCGCCGGGTTGGCGATGCCCTTCATGACGCTTTCATTGGCCAGCGCCGGCGCGGCGACGGCCGCGACACCTGCGCCGAGCGCAAGGAGATGTACCGCTCTCATGGGTTCCTCCGACAAGTCTTGAGAGTTCTCACGGCGCGCGAAGAGAGTGGCGTCGCTCGGACTCCGACCTGACTGTTTGCGACAGGGATGGACGCCTCGGTAGCGGGCATAGTGGACTTCGAGGAGATCTACTGATCCCCTAGCCAGGAGCCGCCATCCCTGAGGCGTCTCCCTCGAAACCGAGGCTTGCCCGGACCTTAAGAGATTTTTGAGCGCCGTCAACTCGCTGTTCGACGCCTGTGGGCACACGGTGAAAGCTTCTTTTCGGGTGACACAGGCGCGACGGATGTCATGCGTTTGCGAAAAGAAATGTTGCGACGCACAAGAGATGCTGCCTGCTCTGGCCTCGGTCTCACGGGGATGTGTCCGTTTCCCATGCAGACCTTGCAAACAGGCGAGCTTTGCTGCGCTTAAGCATGCGTCCCCCGCGCGGTGGGCGGGATTCAGGTGCGCCCGGGCGCGCGGCCGATGTGGGTCGCCGGACTGCAGTGCAAGACGCTTCGGCGGCTATGAGTTGCCGAATTTTCCCGAAAGCCCGCTGTGCGCCCAGTCGCCGCATCCCGTTTTTCCGCGGATCCCGGGCTGATCGGTGGGGTTCGCGCGCGAAAAATTGCCGAATCATCCCGCTTCTGAGAATCGGGATGGGTCGCGCGCGCGGACCAGGAGGTCTCTTTCAGGATCTGCGGAACGGCTCTTGCCGGCGTCAGACCGCGCCGACCGGCCCGGTGCTCTCGAACTCGGCCGTGTCGCCGATCAGGTCGGTCACGGAGATGTTGAGGCGACGGCCGTTGGACAGGCGGAGCTGGGCATCGGGCTCGAGCCAGACCGGTCGCAGGCCCGCATAGCTGCCGTACAGATTGCCGTAGGCGACGACACCGCCTTCGCGCCGCTCGACCACGACCCGGTAGCGGACGCGGACGGCCTCACACCCTTCGGCCGACACGAGACCGCGTCCCGTCAGCGTCTTGAGGATCTCGTTCGGCTCGAACATACGCAGGACGCAGGGGCGGGATTAAGCGGCAACCTAATTGCCATTTAATCCCGGACCCGCGGCGAGTCACGCCCGCCAGTGCGGATTGTGCGGTCAGTGCCGGTGCGGCGTCATCGGTCCGGGTCGGCGCCGCCGCCGACAGGTTCGGCCTCCAGGGGACGGACCACGATGCGACCGGACTCGACCGAGAGGGCCAGCCGTCCCTGCTTCAGCGCCAGCGCCTTCTCGCCGAACAGCGTCCGGCGCCAGCCCTGCAGCGCCGGGACCTCGGCGTCGTCGTCGTCGGCGACCGCCTCCAGATCGTCGACCGTGGCGATGATCTTCGGCGCCACGCCCTCGGCCTCGCAGACCGCCTTCAGCAGCACCTTCAGGAGCTCGACGATCGCGCCGTTGCCGCCGCTCCGCCGCACGCGCTCGGGCATCCGGACGGCGCTCGTGTCGCGGGCGAGACCGCGCTCCACGGCGGCGACGATGTCGGCCCCGGTCCGGGAGCGCTCGAAGCCCGCCGGGATCGTCCGCAGCCGCCCGAGCGCCTCCGCGCTCCGCGGCGCCGCCGAGGCGATATCGATGACCGCCTCGTCCTTCAGGACGCGCCCGCGCGGCACGTTGCGCGTCTGCGCCTCGCTCTCGCGCCAGGCCGCGACCTCCATCAGCACGGCGATCTCCCGCGGCTTGCGCATGCGGCCGGAGAGGCGGCGCCACGCCTGCGCGGGATCGGCGCGGTAGGTCTCGGGAGACGTCAGCACCGCCATCTCCTCGTCGAGCCACGCGCCGCGGTCGGTCCGCAGCAGCTCGGCGACGAGGACTTCGTAGATCTTCACCAAGTGGGTGACGTCGGACAGCGCGTAGGTCAGCTGCGCCTCCGAGAGCGGGCGCCGCGACCAGTCGGTGAAGCGGGAGGACTTGTCGATCTTGGCCTTCGCGACGTCATTGACGAGCTGCTCGTACGAGACGGAATCGCCGTAGCCGCAGACCATGGCGGCGACCTGCGTGTCGAAGAACGGGTGCGGCAGGATCCCGCCGATCAGCCAGATGATCTCCAGGTCCTGGCGGGCGGAGTGGAACACCTTGACGGTGCCCTCGTCGGCCATGAGGGCGATGAACGGCCCGAGGTCGATCCCCGGCGCCAGCGGATCCACCAGGACGCCGGTCCCGTCCGGTGCCGCCATCTGGATCAGGCACAGTTTCGGATAATACGTCGTCTCGCGCATGAACTCCGTGTCGACGGTCACGAAGGGCTGCTCGGCGAGACGTGTGCAGATCTGGCGCAGCGCGTCAGTGGTGGTGATCAGGTCCATGCACCGGCTATACGCAACCGCGGCGGACATGGGGAGACGCGGCTTCGCAGGTCCCCATCTTTCACGCGTTCACGCGCGGCCCGGCGACCGCGATCACGCCACGGCCGCGACCGCCGCCTTCCGGCGCGCCCGCGCCTGCCGGCGAATCCGCAGCGCGTCGGCCCGACGCTGCGCCTCGGCGCGCGCGAGCAGGCGGTCGAGGATGCCGGTCTCGATCCGCTCGCCGGTGGCCCCGTCGACGAGGCGGCGGATCCGGTCGACCCGGAACCCGCGATAGCCGCCGCGCCGGGCATCGATGCCGCCGAGCAGCGTCCGCCCCGGCCCGAGCCTGAGCTCGCGGGCGTCGAGGGAGCGGTTGCTCCAGGCCCCGGCCGCGTCCTCGTAGACGAGGTCGAAACGGCCCTCGAGGGGCAGCGTCCGCCACCCGGCCGCGGCGCGTTCGGGCGCCGCCTTCGCGGGGCGCTCCAGATCGAAAAAGAGGTTGTCGTTCATGGAGATGATATGGGGATTCGGGGTCTTCTGCGGTAGGCCGGCGGGCGAGTCGCGCGCGGCTTTCGGCGCCGTTCTGCGCGCCCCGCGCTTGACTTGGGGGGCCTCGCGTGAATGGTGCCGGCCTTCCCACAGAAGAAGCCCGTCATGCACCGTTACCGTTCCCACACCTGCGGGGCGCTCCGCCCGTCCGATGTCGGGCAGAGTGTCCGCCTCTCCGGCTGGTGCCACCGCATCCGCGACCACGGGGGCGTGCTGTTCGTCGATCTGCGGGACCATTACGGCCTGACCCAGTGCGTGATCGATTCCGACTCCCCGGCCTTCAAGGCCGCCGAGGCCGTGCGCTCGGAATGGGTCGTGCGGATCGACGGGCGCGTGCGCACGCGCCCGGCCGGCACCGAGAATGCCGAGCTGCCGACCGGCGCGGTCGAGGTCTACATCGACGACCTCGAGGTGCTGGGGCCGGCGGGCGAGCTGCCGCTGCCGGTCTTCGGAGACCTCGAGTATCCGGAGGAGACGCGGCTCCGGTACCGCTTCCTCGACCTGCGCCGGGAGAAGCTCCACGCCAACATCATGAAGCGCGGCGCGATCATCGACTCGCTCCGCCGCCGGATGCGGGACGGCGGCTTCTTCGAGTTCCAGACCCCGATCCTGACAGCCTCCTCGCCCGAGGGCGCCCGCGACTACCTCGTGCCGTCGCGGGTCCATCCCGGCAAGTTCTACGCGCTCCCGCAGGCGCCGCAGCAGTTCAAGCAGCTGACGATGATCGCGGGCTTCGACCGCTACTTCCAGATCGCCCCGTGCTTCCGCGACGAGGATGCCCGCGCCGACCGCTCGCCGGGTGAGTTCTACCAGCTCGACATCGAGATGAGCTTCGTCACCCAGGAGGACGTGTTCCAGGCGGTGGAGCCGGTGCTGCGCGGCGTGTTCGAGGAGTTCGCCGAGGGCAAGCGCGTCACCAAGGAATTCCCGCGGATCACCTACGCGGACTCGATGCTGAAATACGGCGTCGACAAGCCGGACCTGCGCAACCCGCTGATCATCGCCGACGTCTCCGACCTGTTCGCCCGCGAGGACGTGGCGTTCAAGGCGTTCAAGGGCGTGGTCGCTTCGGGCGGCGTCGTCCGGGCGATCCCGGCGACCGGCGCGGCGAGCCAGCCGCGCTCGTTCTTCGACAAGCTCAACGACTGGGCCCGCTCCGAGGGCGCGCCCGGCCTCGGCTACGTCGTGTTCGAGGAGGAGAACGGCGCGCTCACCGGCAAGGGGCCGATCGCCAAGTTCATCCCTTCCGAGGTTCAGGCCCTGATCGCCGAGCGCTCCGGCGCGAAGGCGGGCGACGCCGTGTTCTTCTCCGCCGGTCCGGAGGCCAAGGCGGCTGGGCTCGCCGGCAAGGCGCGCGTCCGGATCGGCGACGAGCTGGGCCTCTGCGACAAGGACCAGTACGCGTTCTGCTGGATCACCGACTTCCCGATGTACGAGTGGAGCGAGGAGGAGAAGCGGATCGACTTCTCCCACAACCCGTTCTCGATGCCGAACATCGACCGCGAGGAGTTCCTCGCGCTCGACCTCGACGCCCTCGCGAGCGAGGACGAGAACGGCGCGAACACCAAGCGGATCCTCGGGATCAAGGCGTTCCAGTACGACATCGTCTGCAACGGCGTGGAGCTGTCCTCGGGCGCGATCCGCAACCATCGTCCGGACGTGATGGAGAAGGCCTTCGCCATCGCGGGCTACGGGCACGAGGTGCTGGAGCAGAAGTTCGGCGGCATGCTCAACGCCCTGCGCATGGGCGCCCCGCCGCACGGCGGCATCGCGCCGGGCGTGGACCGCATCGTCATGCTCCTGTGCAACGAGCCGAACATCCGCGAGGTCGTGCTGTTCCCGATGAACCAGCGCGCCGAGGACCTGATGATGGGCGCGCCCTCCGAGGCGACCCCCAAGCAGCTGCGCGAGCTGCACATCCGCCTCAACCTGCCCGAGAAGAAGGCCTGAGGCGCCCATAGTCCCCCGCGGTGGCGAGCCTCGTCGCGGTCGTCGTCGCCCACGACAGCGCCGACGTGCTGCCGTCCTGTCTCGCGGCGCTCGCCGGTGAGCATGTGCCGGCGATCGTCGTGGACAATGCCAGCCGGGACGCCTCCGCGTCGGTCGCGGAGGCGGCCGGCGCGCAGGTGATCCGCAACGCCCGCAACGAGGGCTACGGCCGCGCCAACAACCGGGGCGTCCGCGCGGCCGAGACGGCGGAGCACGTCCTCGTCGTCAACCCGGACGTCGTGCTGCGGCCGGGCACCGTGGACGCCCTGCTGGACGCGGCCCGCACCTGGCCGGATGCCGGGCTGATCGCCCCGCGCCTCGTCGAACCCGACGGGCGCTTCTTCTTCCAGGCGCGGTCCCTGCTCGCGCCCTACCTGACCAATCCCGCGGGCCGGCTCGCGCTGCCGCAGGGCGATGCCTGCGCGCCGTTCCTCTCCGGGGCCTGCCTGATGATGCCGCGCGCCCTGTTCCTCGATCTCGGCGGCTTCGACGAGAACATCTTCCTGTTCTACGAGGACGATGACCTGTGCCGGCGCGTGGCCGACAGCGGCCGCGCCCTGATCCACGTCCACCGCGCCGAGGCGCTGCACGGTCGCGGCCGATCGTCGGCGCCGGAGCCGGGACGGGTGTTCCGCGCGCGCTGGCATCAGGCGTGGTCGCGCGCCTATGTCAGCCGGAAGTACGGCCTCCCGGACCCGAGCCTCGCCGTCCTGGGCGCCAACCTGCCGAAGGCGCTTCTGTCGGGTCTGGTCCTCCGGCGGGCCGGGCTCGAGCGTTACGGCGGCTCGGCCGCGGGTGCCCTCGCCTTCCTGCGCGGCCGGACCGCGCTGGCCCGCGAGGGTCTGACCTGATGAGCGCGCCGACGATCGCGACCGCGCTGGCGCGCGGGCGCAACGGCTTCACCGGCCTGCGGCTGATGCTGGCTCTGGCCGTCGTTGTGTCCCACGCGTTCAGCGTCGCGACCGGCGCGGCGGGCGACGAGCCCCTCGCCCGGCTCACTGGCTACACGCTGGGCGAACACGCGGTGAACGGCTTCTTCGCGGTGTCGGGTTTCCTCGTCACCATGAGCTGCGACCGCCGCGGGATCCGGGACTACGCCCTCGCCCGGACCCTGCGGATCCTCCCGGGACTCGTGGCGGCGACGCTCGTCGTCGCGCTCGGGCTCGGCGCGGCCCTGACCCGCCTGCCCGTCACCGAGTACTGGCGCGATCCCGCCCTGTGGTCGTTCATCCGCGGGACGCTGACGACCTTCAAGAGCAACGCCGCCCTCCCCGGCGTCTTCGAAGCGAATCCCTACCGGGCGCCCCTCGGCACGGTCTGGACGCTCAAGTACGAGGTGCTGTGCTACCTCGGCGTCCTCGCCGCCGCCCTGTGCGGCCTGCTCCGGCGCCGGTGGTCGGCGCCCCTGATCGTGGCCGGCCTGACGCTCGCCCTGACGATCGCCTGCGGCCTCCGCGGTCCGGACCTGCCCAAGGGCACCGAGACGGCGCTGCGCCTGCCGCTGATCTTCGCGGCCGGGGCGTGTCTCTACCTGTGGCGCGACCGCCTGCGTGTCTCGGCGGCGGCCCTCGCCTGCCTGGTCTTCGGCGCCTTCGTCCTCGCGCGGACGCCGGCCTACCCGGCCCTGCTGTTCCTCGCCGAGGCCTACGGCGTGGTCTGGCTCGCCCTCGGCCCCCTCGCGCGCGGCCTGTTCGACCCTGCGGCCGACCTCTCCTACGGGATCTATCTCTACGGCTGGCCGGTCCAGCAGGCCCTGCACGCCTTGTGGCCGGCCGCCTCCGGGCCCGCGCTGCTGGTGCCGGCCCTCGCCCTCACGCTGCCGGTCGCGGCGCTGTCCTGGTACGGGGTCGAGCGGCCGGCCCTGTCGCTGAAGGCGCGCGCGCTCGGGCGGGGCCGCCTCGGCACGATCGAGCCGGCCGGGCCGTGACCGCCGACGGGCCTCTCCCGCCGCTGAAGACGCTCGCTCGCGCGGCGCGGATGCTGGAGGCGGACGGCTTCGCGATCGTCGCCCGGAACGAGCGCGGCGACAGCCTCTACCTGCGGCGACCGGACTGCGCCTGGCACCTGCGCGTCTCGAACCACCGGCGCACCGCCAAGCAGCGCGCCCGGCGCTCCGATATCCTCGCGAGCCTCGTCATCGACGGGCCGCGCTCCTCGGATCAGATCGGGAACCTCGTCCGCGAGGCCGTCCGGAACTTCGAGGCCGCCCTGGCGCGGGTGGCGGATCAGGCGTCCGCGGCGGGGTCGCGGAAGTAGGGCTCCACGGTGCCCTTCAGCTTCACCGTCATCGGGTTGCCGGCCCGGTCGAGGGCCTTGCCGGCCGAGAGGCGGACCCAGCCCTCGCTCACGCAGTACTCCTCGACGTTCGTCTTCTCGACGCCCTTGAACCGGACACCGACCCCGCGCTCCAGCACCTTCTCGTCGTAGAACGGGCTGTTCGGGTTGGAAGCGAGGCGGTCGGGGGGCGTGTCGGTCATCGTCCGGATCTCGGATGGTCTTCGTGGAGGGCTCCGCCGGTACGGGAATCCGGGCCCGCGCGCAACGCCGCGAGCAGGTCGGCGATCCGCCCGCTCTGGAGCAGCGGCACCAGCCGCGTCACCGCGTCGTGCGGGAGGTCCCACCATGCCGCCGCCACGAGCGCCTCGACGGTCGCCGCGTCGAAGCGGTGGCGCACGACCTTGGCCGGGTTGCCCGCCACCACGGCGTAGGCCGGCACGTCGCGGGTCACCACGGCGCGGGCCGCCACCACGGCCCCGTGCCCGACGGTCACCCCCGAGAGGATCATGCAGCCCGATCCGAGCCAGACATCGTGCCCGATCACCACGTCGCCCCGGGAGGCGTGGAAATCCTCCGGCGCCGCGGCGTCCGGGAACAGCCCGCGCATCGCCGCGAACGGATAAGTCGACGCCCAGTCGAGGCGGTGATCGCCGCCGAGCAGGATCTCGACCTTGTCAGCGATGGAACAATAGCGGCCGATCGTCAGCCGCCGCCCGCTCTCCGGGAAGCGGACTTTTGGACGCCCGTACGAATAAGCGCCTATGGAGAACCCGTGGGTCCTCGCCAGCTCGGCGAGGTGGATCCGGGTCTCGTTGTGCGGGTTGCGCCCCCTGCGCAGCCGGTGCAACAGACCGGTCATGACGCGAGCCCGCGCGCTGCGCGACCGCGTCGTCCTCGGTGAAAAAGGTGAGCGGGAGCGTGGGCGATGGCCGATAACATGTCCGAGGACCTCAAGGCCGGGGCGCTCGTCTACCACCGCCTGCCCAAGCCCGGGAAGCTGGAGATCCAGGCGACCAAGCCGCTCGGCAACCAGCGCGACCTCGCCCTGGCCTACTCGCCCGGCGTCGCCGCGGCCTGCATGGCGATCCACGACGACCCGCAGCAGGCCGCCGAACTCACGGTGCGCCAGAACCTCGTGGCGGTGCTGTCCAACGGCACGGCCGTGCTCGGCCTCGGCGATATCGGCCCGCTGGCCTCGAAGCCCGTGATGGAGGGCAAGGCCGTCCTGTTCAAGAAGTTCGCCGGCATCGACGTCTTCGACATCGAGGTCGACCAGAAGGACGTGTCGAAGCTCGTCGACGTCGTCTGCGCCCTCGAGCCGACCTTCGGCGGCATCAACCTCGAGGACATCAAGGCGCCCGAGTGCTTCGAGGTCGAGGAGCAGTGCCGGGCCCGGATGAACATCCCGGTCTTCCACGACGACCAGCACGGCACCGCGATCATCGTGGCCGCCGCCGTCCTCAACGGCCTGGAACTCGCCGGCAAGAACCTGTCCGACGTCCGGATCGTCACGTCCGGCGCCGGCGCGGCGGCTCTGGCCTGCCTCAACCTCCTCGTGTCGCTCGGGGCGACCCGCGAGAACATCACGGTCACCGACATCAAGGGCGTCGTCTACAAGGGCCGCGCCGAGCTGATGGACCGGTGGAAGGACGTCTACGCGCAGGAGACCGACAAGCGGACGCTCGCCGAGGTGATCCCGGGGGCCGACGTGTTCATCGGCCTCTCGGCCGGCGGCGTGCTGAAGCCCGAGTACCTGAAGGAGATGGCCGAGAAGCCTCTCATCATGGCTTTGGCCAATCCCTACCCGGAGATCATGCCGGATCTGGCCGAGAAGGAGCGGCCGGACGCGATGATCTGCACCGGCCGGTCGGACTTCCCGAATCAAGTCAACAACGTCCTGTGCTTCCCCTACATCTTCCGCGGCGCGCTCGATGTCGGCGCCCACAAGATCAACGAGGAGATGAAGAAGGCCGCCGTGAAGGCGATCGCGGGTCTGGCTCACGAAACGACCTCGGACGTGGTCGCCCGCGCCTACGGCGGCGAGGCCCGGCCGTTCGGACCCAAATCCCTGATCCCGAGCCCGTTCGACCCGCGCCTGATCCTGCGCATCGCCCCGGCGGTGGCCAAGGCCGCGATGGATTCCGGCGTCGCCGGCCGGCCGCTCCCGGACCTCGACGCCTATGTCGAGAGCCTCGACCGGTTCGTGCACCGGTCCGGCCTGATCATGAAGCCGCTGTTCTCGAAGGCGAAGGCCGAGCCCAAGCGCGTGATCTACGCCGAGGGCGAGGACGAGCGCGTGCTCCGCGCCGTCCAGGCGATCGTCGAGGACAAGGTCGCCCTGCCGATCCTGGTCGGCCGGCCGCGGGTGGTCGAGACCCGCCTGAAGCGCTTCGGCCTGTCGATGGTGCACGGCCGCGACTTCGAGCTGATCGATCCCGAGGACGATCCCCGCTACCGCGCCTACGTCCAGACCTATCTGGAAGTCGCCGGTCGCCGCGGCATCACGCCGGACGCGGCCCGGACGCTGGTCCGCACCAACAACACGGTGATCGGCGCCATCGCGGTCCGCCGCGGCGAGGCCGACGCGCTGATCTGCGGCCTGGAGGGCCGGTTCGAGACGCGCCTGCGCATCATCCGCGACGTGATCGGGCTCGCGCCGGGCGTGGAGCAGTGCGCCGCGATGAGCCTCGTGGTGACGCATAACGGCGCGTACTTCCTGGCCGACACCCATGTTCGCCAGAACCCCACGGCCGAGGAGATCGCCGACGTGGCGCAGGCCTGCGCCAGCCACGTCAGCCGGTTCGGGATGACGCCGAAGATCGCGCTCCTCAGCCACTCCGATTTCGGCCAGTCGGATTCGCCCTCCGCGATGAAGATGCGCGACGCCCTCGCGCTCCTGCACACGCGGAATCCCGAGCTGCAGGTCGACGGCGAGATGCAGGCCGATTCCGCCCTCAACGAGATGGTGCGCGAGCGCGTCCTGCCGGGCTCGCGCCTCAAGGGCGCGGCCAACGTCCTGATCTTCCCGAACCTCGACGCCGCCAACATCGCCTTCCAGTTCGCGAAGGTGCTGGCGGACGCGCTGCCGGTCGGCCCGCTCCTGATCGGCCCGGCCAAGCCCGCCCACATCCTGACGCCGTCGGTGACGGCGCGCGGCATCGTCAACGTCACGGCCGCCGCCGTGGTCGAGGCCCAGGCGGACGAGGCCGTCGCGCGCGCCGAGGAGGGCGGCGTCGGCATGCTCTCGGAGTGAGGGACGCCCGTCGGCGGCCGCCAGCGTGGCCGTCGATTTGCTTGCCCGTCCCGGGACCACGAAATCACCGGGAGACGACGCGATGTGCGCGGGCGACGATCCAACCTGCCACGCCTTCGAGGAGCACCGCCGCCGGTTCCGGCGGGATCTCGAGCCTGAGCGGCGCGCCTTCCTGAAGAGCGGCTTCGCGGCGACCGGCGCCGCGGCCGCGGCCCTCGCGGCGGGCGGTCCGTCGCTCGTGAGCCCGGCCCTGGCCCAGGCGAGCGGCGCCAAGATCGCCGCCACGGCGCATTACCACCTGCCGGCGAATGCCGAGACGGTCCACTGGGGCTTCTTCAGCCGCAGCCTCAAGCCCAAGGTCGAGATCGGCTCGGGCGACTTCGTCACGATCGAGACGCTCACCCACCAGGCGAGCGACGATGCCGAGCGCATGATCCAGGGCGATCCGGGCGCCGAGAGCGTCTATCTCTGGACCAAGGACAAGATGGGCGTCTCGCCCCGCGGAGCCGGCGCCATGGATGCCAAGGTCGGCCCCGGCGGTGGCCTCGGCGTGCACATCTGCACCGGCCCGGTGGCAATCCGCGGCGCCGAGCCCGGCGACGTCCTGGAGGTGCGCATCCTCGACGTCGCCCCCCGCCCCTGCGCCAATCCCAGGTACAAGGGACTGGCCTTCGGCAGCAACGCGGCGGCGTGGTGGGGCTACCACTACAACGACCTGATCACCGGCGATAAACCCCGGGAGGTCGTGACCATCTACGAGGTCGACGCCACCGGCGAGCGCGACTGGGCCCGGGCGGTCTACAGCTTCCGCTGGCCCGGCGTGACCGACCCGTTCGGCGTCTCCCACCCGACCATCGACTATCCCGGCCTGCCGGTGGACCACACGAAGACCCAGAAGACCTTCGAGGTCCTGAAGGGCATCCGCGTGCCGATCCGGCCGCATTTCGGCACGATGGGCGTCGCGCCCGCCGAGGCCGACCGGGTGAACACGATCCCGCCGAGCTACACCGGCGGCAACATCGACAACTGGCGGATCGGCAAGGGCGCGACCCTCTACTACCCGGTGGCGGTGCCGGGCGCCCTGTTCTCCGTGGGCGATCCCCACGCCAGCCAGGGCGATTCCGAACTGTGCGGCACCGCGATCGAGTGCTCGCTCACCGGCACCTTCCAGTTCATCCTGCACAAGAAGGCGGACCTGCCCGGCACGCCGCTGGAGGCGCTCGACTTCCCGATGATCGAGACCCGGGACGACTGGGTTCTGTCCGGCTTCAGCTACCCGAACTACCTGCGGGATCTCGGTCCGGACGCGCAGAGCGCGATCTTCCAGAAATCCTCGATCGACCTCGCCATGCGCGACGCCTTCCGGAAGATGCGCCAGTTCCTGATGCACGCGAAGGGCCTCACCGAGGACGAGGCGATCTCGCTGATGTCGGTGGCGGTCGATTTCGGGATCACGCAGGTCGTGGACGGCAACTGGGGCGTCCACGCCGTGGTCAAGAAGGCGATCTTCTCCGATCGCGTCGCCTGACGCCTGACCCGGTCACGCGGCCTTCGCGGCTCCGGTCATCGTCATGAGGCCGGCGATGACCCGGTAGGTCTCGGTCCAGGCTTCCCGGACCTCCGGCGTGAAGTCCGGGCCGAGCCCCTGCTCCAGGGTCCAGAGCAGTGCCGCCCCGACCGCCTCGAAATGCGCCTGCAGCGCGCCGTAGCCGACGTGCCGGTCCCCGAGATCGCGCACGGCGGCGACGAGCGCCTCCGGCTTGTCGAGGTTGGCCACCGCCAGTGCCAGCATGGCGACGAGTTTGCGCTTCTGCGCGGTCATGTCGTCCGGGAAGAGCGACCGGACCTGCGGCGCGATGTCGAACAGGCGTCCGTAGAACAGCTCTGCCGCGGTGTCGCCGAGCGCCTGCACCGTCGCGAAGCTGCGCTGCACGATCGCGACCTGGGCGGCGGAGACCGCGTAGGACACGCGAACGCTCGCCAGGAACCGTTCGACCTCGGCGGTCAGACGGTCCGACTGGTCCGACAGGGCGGAGGCCGCCGCGAGAACCTGGCTCGCGGCCAGGCCGGTGCCCTCGGCCGCCTGCGCGACGCCGGTCATGGTCGTGGTGACCTCGCCTGTGCCGGTGGCCGCCTGCCCGACGTTGCGGACGATCTCCTGGGTCGCCGCACCCTGTTCCTCGACAGCCGCCGCGATCGTGGTCGCCGCCCCGTTGATCTCGCGGATCCGCGCGGTGATCGCCGCGATGGCCTCCACCGCCTGCCCGGTGGACGCCTGCACCTGCGCGATCTGACCGGAGATCTCGTCGGTGGCCTTGGCGGTCTGCGCGGCGAGGGCCTTCACCTCGGAAGCCACCACCGCGAAGCCGCGGCCGGCTGCGCCCGCGCGGGCCGCCTCGATGGTGGCGTTGAGCGCCAGCAGGTTGGTCTGCTCGGCGATCGACGAGATCAGCCCCACGACGGCACCGATCTGGTCCACGGCGCTGCTCAGGTCCTGGACGCGCGCGGCGGTCCGGTCGGCCTCGGCCGCGGCCCTCTGCGCGAGATCCGCCGATCCGTCGGCCTGCCGCCCGATCTCCTGGACGGAGGTGCCGAGCTCCTCCGCGGCCGCCGCCACGGTGTTGACGTTGCTCGAGGCCCGCTCGGCGGCGGCCGCGACCGCCGTCGACTGCCCGGCCGTCTGGGTGGCCGTCGCGGTCATCGTCTGCGCCGTGACGTGCAGGGCGTTGGCCGAGGACGCGACCGAGCCGATCATGCCTCCGACGGCCTCCTCGAACCGTTGCGCCATCTGGCGCAGGCTGTCCCGGCGCTGGTCGTCGGCGTCCAGCCGCGCCCGCTCGGCCCCGGCCTCGAGGTCGCGCGTGCGGATCAGATTGTCCCGGAAGGCCTGCACGGCCACCATGATCGGCGCGAACTCGTTCCGGTACGCTCGCACCGGGACGGCGACGGCGGTGTCGCCCCCCGTCAGCGCGCGCATCGCGGTGGCGATGATCCGGAGGGGGCGCAGCACGCCCCCGAACAGAGCCATGAGGCCCAGCCCGACGAGCAGCAGGACGGCCAGCAGCGCCGCGGCACTGTGCAGGAGAACGCCGTCCGCCTCCGCGGCGAGGCTCTCGGCCCGCGCCACCATCTCGGCGAGGGCGGCATTAGCGAGATCGACGATCGTCATCTGCTCGACGCTGTTTCGCTTACGGAGGTCTTGGAACGCGATGGGGGACGCGCGATGCTGGCTCAGGGCGTCGAAGATCGCGCGCGCCGCCTCCGCCGCCTCGCCCTCGAAATTGCTGCGCTTGGCCTTCTCGAACGCGGACCGCACGGCGTCCGAGCTCTGGGCGGCGGCCTCGCTGGTGCTCGACCACGCCGACTGGACCCGCGCCCGCTCCTCGGCCGCCGCCACGGTCTCGGGCAGCGACCACGACGTTCCCGCCGCCAGCGAGGTCTGCACGCGCAGGGCGACGTTCCCGATCGCGACACGGGTCGCCCAGGCAGACCGCTTGAGGACGAGGTAGTGCTGCAGGACGGCGTCGGAGCGCGGAATAGCCGAATCCACGGCGTCCGTGGTCGCCGTCAGCGCGTCGAGAAGTTCCTGAAAGGCCGTCAGCACGGCGGGCAGCAGCGCCGGGTCCCGCTTCGGCTTCGGTACGCGCAGGGCTTCATCGATCCGGGGGCGGAGCAGGTTCACGGCGTCCTGAGCCGCGTTGAGCCTCGCCATCGTCGCCGTCACGGAGGGCAGATCCCGGTCCCGCAGCAGGTCCTGAACGCTCGCGAAGCCCGCGACCATCGCGTCCCGGTTCGTCGCGTAGGCCTTCAGGCTCTCCGGGTCGGCGGAGGCATCCCCGCCCAGGGCGAGCGCTGCCCCCCGCTCGAGGCGTGTCGGCAGGATCGTCCCGAGCAGCTGGCGACTCGCGCGGGTCAGCGTGACCGCGTCCCGGGCCTGTCGCGCCTGAAGACGCGCGTCGAATAGAGCATTCCCCGCGTAGGCCAGTAACATCATCGCCATTGCGAGTATCGTCGTGCACATGACGACTCGAATCGAGACATAGCCAAGCCATCTCATCGCGTGAACATTCCGATGTGCGAGTGGGATCTGCGTGTTGCTCGCATCATAGGGCGAACGGCGCGCGCGTTCACGCTGCCGCTCGGCAGTGTTCGACAGTCTATCGCACCGACGTATTTTGCGAGCGGTGCGCTCTATTCCGGATTCAGAGGAGAATCGACATCAACCAATAAAAAAGTTGGGTTCGTGAATTAAGCCGGCGTTACCGCGGCGATGTCGGTCGGCAGGCGCACGCTCACCGATCCGGCGGCGTGCGGTGAGCGCCGGTGCGACGGTCATGAGGCCGCCCTCGGCCTCGGCACGCGTGAGCTCTCCCGCGCGACGGGCCCGGGCCATCGTGCGAGACCGGACCGCGGCGACGAGCGAGGCCCTGCCCGGGTTCGGCGCCCGCGCCGCGCGGATCAGGGCGCGTCGTCCGCGAGCTCGACCCGCCCGTCTAGGCCGATGATGCGCCCGAGGCCGCGGACGCGGTTCAGCAGGCGGTCCCCGTTCAGGGCCTCCCAGTCCCGCGGCAGGCGCAGCACCACCCGTCCCTCCTCGACGGTGAGCGGCGCCCGTCCGAGGGCGCCGTCCATGCCGGCCGAGATCGGGAAGGCGATCCGGAGCAGGGCGCCCAGGAGGCGGGCGCGCTCGAACAGGCGCGGGCCGGCCACGCTCCGGAGCATCGGGTTCGCCTTCTCGGGGGCCAGGCCGGTGTGCCTCAGGGACACCGCCAGGGCGAGATAGGCCCGGCCCGGATGATCCACGCCGACGAACGCGGCATTCTGGATCACCGCGATGCTCTGCTCACCGCGGTAATCCGGATGCGCCCGCCAGCCGACGTCGGACAGCAGGCAGCCGGCGTGCCGCAGACGGCGCTCGTCGGTGGTCTCGTGGCCGTCCAGGGTCGCGACGAACCGGTCCGTCCAGGTGATCAACTCCTCGCCGTGGCGGGGCGAGCGCGCGCGCAGAACGTTGAATTCCGACGCCGAGGCCAGCAGCGGATCGATCAGACGGGTGTCGCGGTCGAGCTGCTCGAACAGCAGGCCCTCGCGCACGCCCGATGCCGAGATCGCCACCTCGCGGGGGCGCCCGACCCGGATGATCTCCTCGAGGACAACGGCGCCGTAGGCGAGGAGCGGGCGCCGCGCCTCGGAGATCGCGTCGACGTCCTGCAGCAGCGCCACGTCGGTCTGCTCGACGACCTGCAGGAAGCTGAGTTCGTCGGTGGGCTCCACCGTGTAGCCGTGCATCACGTGGACGGGGTAGCCGCGGGCCGCCTGGTGGAGCCGCGCGATCGCCCGCCACGTGCCGCCGACCGCGTAGAAGGTCCGCCCGCGCAGGGTCTCGAGCTGCGGGGCGGCCTTGCGCATGTACTCGCGGACGATCTTGGCGGCCTTCTTGACCGAGCCGCCGGACAGGTCCTGCAGGGCGAGGCCGCCGAGGGGCATGGTCACCCCTTGTCCGACGACCGCCCCGCGGACGTCCACGAGTTCGAGCGAGCCGCCGCCCATGTCGCCCACGACGCCGTTCGGCGCGTGGAATCCCGAGACCACGCCGAGGGCCGACAGCTCGGCCTCGCGACGTCCGGAGAGGAGCTGGATCTCCTGGCCACAGGCCGCCTCGGCGGCGCGGAGAAAGTCGGGACCGTTCTCGGCGTCCCGCGCCGCCGCCGTGGCGAGGACGTAGACCTGCCTGACGCGCATCGTCTGGCACAGCACCCGGAACCGCGCCAGGGCGGCGAGTGCGCGCGTCACCGCCTCCTCGTTCAGGCGGCCGGTCGTCAGGACGTTGCGGCCCAGGCCGCAGAGCACCTTCTCATTGTAGAGCGGCGTCGGCGCCCGGGTCAGTCCGTCGTACGCGACGAGGCGGACCGAGTTGGAGCCGATGTCGATGATCGCCACAGGATGGCGCGCGGTGCTGTCGATCGCCTCCGCGTCGTGCGCGAGGGTGAGGTTGGCAAGAGGGCTGCCCAAACGTCCGAGTCCTTCATCAGCACGGCGCGCCTGCCGGCGCGCCGTGCGGGAGGTTTAGCCCAGCGACGCCGCGCAGCGAAACTCAGCTGCGTTGGGCGCGGCGGCTCAGCGCCCGCGGGCTCGACTTCTTCGAGGCCTTGCCGCGCCCCGAGAGGCTGGGATTGGTCATGAAATACTTGTGTGCGTTGAAGGGCTCCTCGCCCTCGGCGGGCTGGATCCGCTCGCAGCCGCCCGAGGCCAGGAGCCGCCAGCTCTGACGATTGTCGAGAAGGTTGGCCAGCATGATCTGGTCGAGCACCTGCTGATGCACCGTCGGATTCGTGATCGGCAGCAGCGCCTCGACTCGGCGATCGAGATTCCGGCTCATCAGGTCGGCGGAGGAGATGTAGACCGTTGCCTTGGGGTGCGGCAGCCCGACGCCGTTGCCGAAGGCGTAGATTCGCCCGTGCTCCAGGAAGCGCCCGACGATCGACTTCACCCGGATCGTCTCCGACAGCCCGGGGATGCCCGGGCGCAGGCAGCAGATGCCGCGGACCACGCAGTCGATCTGAACCCCGGCCGCCGAGGCGTCGTAGAGCGCGTCGATGATCTGGCTGTCGACCAGGGAGTTGCACTTGATCCAGATGGCGGCCGGGCGCCCGGCCTTCGCGTGCGCGACCTCGGCCTCGATGTGCTCGAGGAGCTTGTTCTTGGCGGTCAGCGGCGAGACCGCCATGCGCTCCAGCTCGGCCGGCTCGGCGTAGCCGGTGATGAAATTGAAGATCCGCGACACGTCGCGCGCGATCGCGGGATCGGCCGTGAAGAACGACAGGTCCGTGTAGATGCGCGCGGTGATCGGGTGGTAGTTGCCGGTGCCGACGTGACAGTAGGTGACGAGCTTGTCGCCCTCGCGCCGGACCACCAGCGACAGCTTGGCGTGCGTCTTCAGCTCGACGAAGCCGAACACCACCTGCGCGCCGGCCTTCTCGAGGTTGCGCGCCCAGCGGATGTTGGCCTCCTCGTCGAAGCGCGCCTTCAGCTCCACGAGGGCGGTGACGGACTTGCCGAGTTCCGCGGCCTCGGCGAGGGCCGCCACGATCGGCGAGTTGGACGAGGTCCGGTAGAGAGTCTGCTTGATCGCGACCACGTTCGGGTCACGGGCGGCCTGCGCGAGGAACTGCACCACCGAATCGAAGGATTCGTAGGGGTGGTGGACGATGAAGTCCTTCTGCCGGATCGCCGCGAACACGTCGCCGCCGCTCTCCCGGATGCGCTCCGGGAAGCGGGGATTGTAGGGCTTGAACTTCAGGTCGGGCCTGTCGATGCCGACGACCTGGGACAGCTCATTCAGGGCCAGCATGCCCTCCACGAGGAAGATCGCGTCCGCGGCGATCTCCAGTTCGTCGGCGACGAAGCTGCGCAGATCCTCCGACATGCCCGCCTCGACCTCGAGACGAATCACGACGCCGCGCCGCCGCTGCTTCAGCGCCGTCTCGAAATGCAGGACGAGGTCCTCCGCCTCCTCCTCGATCTCCAGGTCGGAATCGCGGACCACGCGGAACGCGCCGCTGCCCTTGACGAGGTAGCCCGGGAAGAGCCGCCCGGTGAACATCCCGATCACCTGCTCGATGGTGATCAGACGGGCGGAAGTCTCGCTGTCGCTCACCGGCAGGCGCACGAAGCGGTCGATGACGCCAGGCAACCGGATCAGCGCGCGCAGCAGCCGGCCGTCCTTCGGCCGCACCAGCATCAGCGCGATGGTGGTGCCGAGATTCGGGATGAACGGGAACGGGTGGGCCGGATCGATCGCCAGCGGCGTCAGGACCGGGAAGACGTGGTTGAGGAAGTACTCCTCCAGCCACGCCGCCTGCTCGGCCGTGAGGGCCGCGGGCTCGACGATGTCGATGTCGCTCGTGTGCAGCTCTGTGCGCAGTTCCCGCCAGCGGGCCTGCTGGTCGGCGGCGAGGCGCGACACCTCGGTGCCGATCCGGACGAGTTGCTCGGACGGCGACAGGCCGTCCTGCGACGGGACCGTGATCCCCGCCCGGACCTGATCGATGAGGCCGGCGACGCGGACCATGAAGAATTCGTCGAGGTTGTTGGCCGAGATCGACAGGAAGCGGAGGCGCTCCAGGAGCGGGTGGTTGGGGTTCGACGCCTCTTCCAGCACCCGCCGGTTGAACTGCAGCCAGGACAGCTCGCGATTCACGTACCGCTCCGGTGAGTGGCGCAGGGTTCGCCCGGCTTCCACCACCGGCTCGCGAGCCGCGCCGACCGGCGGCTCCGCGGGAGTCGCGGCCGCCGAGGCCGGCCACTCGTCGTTGGCGTCCGGAATGGCTTCCGCCGGAGCCGCCGCCTCCGCGACCGGATCGGCCTGCAGGCGCTTGGGCGCGACCGCCCGCCGCGTCGCCGGATTGGCCGTCGCGCGCCGACGGGGCTCGGGCGCCTCATCGGCGGCGTCGCGGTCCACGGGCTTCTGCGTCGATTCCATCCCGGATCCCTGTCTCTGCTCCTCGCGGCGGCGGAGCGTGTATCACCCTAGACCGGCGGCCTTCACGACAGTTTCGTGACGGCCACTGTATTCCTCCTTCAGGCGTTCGGGTCCGGCTCGTCCTCCAGCCCCATGCGGCGCAGGACGGCCAGCGCGAGCGGCCGGCTGATGCGGCGGCCGCGCCCGAGGGCGTCGCGGTCGAGCTCGGCGACGACGTCGCGGGCTCGGCCCAGCGACCGGTCGATCCGCAGGGCCAGCGCCTCGATGACGCCGAGATCGACCACCAGCTGCCGGTCCACGAACAGCTTGACCAGGACGGCACGCAGGAGCGCGTCGTCCGGCGCCTCGATGGCGATGCGCGGCGCGAGGCGAAGCCGCGAGCGCAGATCAGGCGTCGTGAGGCCGAGGGCGTCGATACCCGTGGCGCTGGTCAGCAGAACCGGGCAGCCTCGCTCGCGGGCGCGGTTGAGCAGGTGGAACAGCGCCGCCTCGTCGCGCCGCTCCGCCCGGTCGATGTCCTCCACGACCAGCGCCCCGTTGGAGACGAGGTGCTGGACCGCGTCGGCACCCAGCTCGGCGGCCGGGAGGGTCCAGGCGTGGGCCCGCTCGGCCCAGATCGCCGCGAGGTGGCTCTTGCCGCTGCCGGAGGGGCCGGTGAGGACCAAGACGCTGTCGGGCCAGTCCGGCCACGCCTCGATCAGCGCGTAGGCGGCCTCGTTGGCCGGTCCGACGAGGAAATCCTCGCGCCCGTAGCGGGGGTCGAGCGGCAGGTCGAAGGCCAGCTGCCGGGGTGGGGCGTTCTCGCGCATAGGCCGCTCAGGATCATCCCGCGCCCGCGGAGGTCAAGGCCGAAGCGTCCTTGCCCTCGTGCTTGATCAGGATCGGCTGCCCGGCGTGGTAGAGGCGGCTCTCCAGGTAGCGGGCCAGGGCGAAGCGGACCAGCACGCCGATCGAGGCCGCGATCGGGACGGCGAGCAGCAGCCCGACGAAGCCGAACAGCGTCCCGAAGGCGAGCAGGGCGAACATCAGCCAGACCGGGTGCAGCCCCGTGGAATCGCCGACCAGCTTCGGCGAGATGACGTTGCCCTCCAGGAACTGGCCGACGAGGAAGACGGCGACGGTCAGGCCAAGATGCAGCCAGTCTCCGGAGGGCCAGAACTGGACGAGCGCGACGCCCACGGAGAGCATGAAGCCGGTGAGCGTACCGACGTAGGGGATGAAGGTCAGGAACCCGGCGATCAGGCCGATCAGCACGCCGAAGTTGAGGCCGACCAGCCAGAGGCCGACGGCGTAGAAGCTGCCCAGGATGAGGCAGACCAGGGTCTGGCCGCGGACGTAGCCGGTGACCGCTCCGTCGATCTGGCGCGCCAGCTCCCGCACCGTCGCCCGGTGCCGGGGCGGCACCCAGCCGTCGATGGCGGCGACCATCCGGTCCCAGTCGACGAGGATGTAGAAGGCGACGACCGGCGTCACGACCAGCAGAGAGGCGATCGAGATCAGCGCCTGGCTGCCCGACCAGAGCGATTTCAGGAAGGCCAGGAGCCACGTGCCGGCCTGGGTGGCGAGCGTCCCCACGGAGGATTGCAGCTCGTTGAGGACGTTCGCGCCGCCGACGCGCTCGAGCAGGGTCCCGGACCGCTCGGCGATGATCGCCTGGAGCCGCGACACCATTCCGGGCAGCGCGTTGACGAGCGCCACGACCTGGTTGGCCGTGAGCGGGATCAGGATCAGCAGCGTCACGACGAGGACGACGACGAACAGCGCCAGGATCAGCAGGCTCGCCGCCAGCCGCCCGAGGCCGAGCCGCTCCAGCCGGTCTGCCAGGGGGTCGAGGAGGTAGGCCAGCGTGATGCCGGCCACGAACGGCAGCATCACCTCCCGCAGGAGGTAGACGATCAATCCCAGGGCCACGACAGCGGCCAGCCCGATCACAGCCCGTGCGCGCACGATGACGCTCCCCCCAGCAGCACACCACGCCAGCGGGCAGAGTGGGTATGCGGAGCGCGCCGATCAAGGCGCCGCCGGCACGACTCGCGCGGCGCGCGGGAAGCCGCTAGAGCGGGGCCAGTATTCAGCGAGGTGGCGCGGGCATGACGGCCAAGGACGGCAACGAGCCGAAGACGGGGCTGACCTACGCGGCGGCGGGCGTCGATATCGATGCCGGCAACGCCATGGTCGAGACGATCAAGCCGCTGGTGCGCTCGACCCGGCGCCCGGGCGCCGACGCCGAGATCGGCGGGTTCGGCGGCCTGTTCGACCTGAAGGCCGCGGGCTTCCGCGACCCGATCCTGGTCGCGGCCAACGACGGCGTCGGCACGAAGGTCAAGATCGCCATCGAGACCGGCCGCCACGACACGATCGGCATCGACCTCGTGGCGATGTGCGTGAACGACATCATCGTCCAGGGCGCCGAGCCGCTGTTCTTCCTCGACTACTACGCGACCGGTAAGCTGATCCCCGGCGTCGGCGCCGACATCGTGCGCGGCATCGCCGAGGGCTGCCGGCAGGCCGGCTGCGCGCTGATCGGCGGCGAGACCGCCGAGATGCCGGGCCTCTACGACGGGTCCGACTACGACCTCGCGGGTTTCTCGGTCGGCGCCGCCGAGCGCGGCGCGCTGCTGCCGCGGCCCGGCATCCGGCCCGGAGACGTCGTGCTCGGCCTGCCCTCCTCCGGCGTCCATTCCAACGGCTTCTCGCTGGTCCGCCGGATCGTCGCGAAGACGGGTCTCGGCTGGGACGCGCCGGCCCCGTTCGCCCCGGGCCGCAGCCTCGGCGAGGCGCTGCTGGAGCCGACCCGGATCTACGTGAAGCCGCTGCTCGCGGCGCTGGGCGCCACCGACGGGATCCGGGCGCTCGCCCACATCACGGGCGGCGGCTTCCCCGACAACCTTCCCCGGGTCCTGCCGGACGATGTCGGCATCGCCGTCGACCTCGATGCCGTGACCCCGCCGCCGGTCTTCGGCTGGCTCGCCCGCGAGGGCGGCGTCGCCGAGGCCGAGATGCTGCGCACCTTCAACTGCGGGATCGGCATGGTGGTGATCGCCGCCGCCGACGCGGTCGACGACGTCGACGAGGCCCTGACCCGGGCCGGCGAGACCCCGGTCCGCCTCGGACGGATCACGGCGCGCGGCCCCGAGCCGGTGACCTTCAGCGGCCGCCTCGCCCTGTGATGGCGTCCGCCCGCAAGACCCGCGTCGCGGTCCTCATCTCGGGGCGCGGCTCGAACATGCTGGCGCTGCTGGAGGCCGCGAAGGATCCCGCCTTCCCGGCCGAGATCGTGCTGGTCCTGTCGAACCGCCCGGAGGCCGCCGGCCTCGCCCGGGCGGCCGAGGCGGGCATCCCGACGCAGGCCATCGATCACCGGGCCTTCGCCGACCGGGCCGGTTTCGACGCCGCCCTCGACGCGGCGCTGCGGGCGGCCGAGGTCGACCTCGTCTGCCTCGCGGGCTTCATGCGGATCCTGACGACCGACTTCGTTGCGTCCTGGGCCGGCCGGATGCTCAACATCCACCCGTCGCTCCTGCCCCTGTTCAAGGGCACCCACACGCACCGGCAGGCGCTGGACGCGGGCGTGCGGCTTCACGGCTGCACGGTCCACTTCGTGGTGCCGGAACTCGACGCCGGACCGATCGTCGCCCAGGTTGCGGTCCCGGTCCGCCAGGACGACGATCCCGACAGCCTCGCCGACCGCGTGATCGTGCAGGAGCGGCGGCTCTACCCCGCGGTGCTCGCCCTGGTGGCGGGCGGCCGCGCCCGTCTGGACGGCGATCGCGTCGTGATCGACGAGAGGGCGCCGGACGGCGCTCTGTTCAGCCTCTAGGCGGCGGTAGCACGGGCGTTTCCGTCCGCGCGAGCGGGGCGCCGCGATCCGGCCGCGCCACGCTCGCCATGTTCCGCCCCCGGGGCTGCTCCGCCGACGAAGACGGTGCGCGGACCCGGAGGCCTTCGAAGCTCTGGGCGCTCAGACCGGGCGCTGGAGCTTGCAGCTGTCCAGGGCCGAGAGCGCCTTGGCGCGGGCGGTGTCGTTGAAGTAGCCGGTGGTCCGGTAGGCCTCGATCTCGGAGGCGTCGAGGCTGCGCAGCGTCTGCCGCGCGTAGCAGCCGCAGGGGCGCTCCAGGGAGGCCTCGCTGGCGCTGGTCATGCGGGCCTGGACGACCGTGCAGGCGTGGCGCACGCGGCCCTCGAGGTTGGTCTTGCTGGCGGTCTTGAGAGCGGGGTCCGGCTCGTACTGCTGGAACGGGGCCGAGGATCCGCCCGCGAGGGCGGCGGTCGCGCCGAGGGCGAACAGGCCGGTCGCGATCAGCAGGGGCAGGCGGCGCATCGTCATGGTCGGGGTCGTCCGGGGGCTGAGATTGGCTAAGCTCGGCCGTTGGACGCTCCCGGGCTCCGTCCCGTCAAGGACGACCCGGTCACACAGGGCGGCATTCCCGGCGCCGCCGGGTACGGGGCGCGCGAATGGCGGGTCGGTGTGCCCAACCCGCCACCGCGCGTCGCCTCGCCTCAAGCGGCGATGTCGGAATCCTTGAAGAACTGCGCGATCTCGAGCTTGGCGTTCTCGGCGCTGTCGGAGCCGTGGACGGTGTTCTCGCCGACGGACTCGGCGAACCTCTTGCGGATCGTGCCCTCGGCGGCCTGGGCCGGGTTCGTGGCACCCATCACCTCACGGTACTTGGCGACGGCGTTCTCGCCCTCGAGGACCTGAACCACGACCGGGCCGGAGGTCATGAAGGTCACGAGCTCGCCGAAGAACGGGCGCTCCTTGTGCACCTCGTAGAATTTCTCGGCCTGCTCCTTGGTCATGCGGATGCGGCGCTGGCCGACGATGCGCAGGCCGGCCTCCTCGATGACGGCGTTGACCGCGCCGGTCAGGTTCCGCCGCGTCGCGTCGGGCTTCAGGATCGAGAAGGTGCGCTCGGTGGCCATGGTGCGTCCGGTCTGTCTGTGGAAAAGATCTGCGGCGCGCCGGCGATCCGGACACGCCGCGGCAGCGAGAATTTCGCTTCGGCGCCGGGCTTATAGCGGGCGCCCCCCGGTGCCTCAAGCTGCCCGGCGCGCCCTGGCGGGGCAAGCGCGGCCGTGGCTCTGCCGCAACACCGCCGAAAAATCGCCCGATTGCGGCGGCTCAGTCGCGCACCAACCGACTTCGTCCACCCCTCGGGCGCCCGCGGCGCCCCAATCCCGGAGACGAACCATGCGACTCGCTCTCAGCGCCAGCCTGCTTCTCGCCGGCCTCACCGCCGCCTCCGCCGACACGGGCAAGGACCCGTCCGGCACCTGGCTCACCGGCGACGGCCGCGCCAAGATCCGGATCGACCGCTGCGGCCCCGGCCAGAAGCTGGTCTGCGGCAAGGTCGTCTGGCTCAAGACGCCGACCTTCGACAACGGCGCCCCGCGCACCGACCTCAAGAATCCCGACCCGAAGAAGCGCGCCCGTCCGGTGATCGGTCTCCAGCTGATCGAAGGTCTGAAGCCGGACGACGCGAAGTTCACCGGCGAACTCTACAATATCGAGGAAGGCAAGATCTACACGGTCAGCCTCGAGCGCGAGAGCGAGGCCGAGCTCAACGTGTCGGGCTGCATGCTCAAGATCCTGTGCGGGTCGCAGACCTGGACCCGCGTGCCGGACGTGAACCAGCAGGCCGCCAACAAGAACTGAGCCCCGTTAGATCGCCGCGAGGCCGCGCTGCACCGCCGGCCTCGCCAGGATGCTCTCGAGCCACCGGGCGACGTTCGGGAGGGTGTCGATGTCGACACCCTGCTTGAAGTTGAGCTTCGCCCAAGTGAACGTCGCGATGTCGGCGACGGAGTAGTCCTCGGCCAGGAAGGCGCGCCCCTCGAGGCGCCGCTCCAGCACACCGTAGAGGCGCTTGGCCTCGGCGGTGAACCGGTCGATCGCGTAAGGCAGCTTCTCGGGCGCGTAGATCTTGAAGTGGTGTGTCTGCCCGAGCATCGGCCCGAAGCCCGCCACCTGCCAGAACAGCCACTCGTCGACCGCCACGCGGGCGCGCTCGTCGGTCGGGTAGAACTGCCCGGTCTTCCGGCCGAGATACTGCAGGATCGCGCCTGATTCGAAGACCGAGATCGGCTGTCCGCCCGGACCGTCCGGATCGACAATGGCCGGGATCTTGTTGTTGGGCGAGATCGCCAGGAAGTCGGGCGCGAACTGCTCGTTCTTCGCGATGTCCACCGGAACGATGCGATAGGGGAGCCCGCACTCCTCCAGCATAATCGGGATCTTCCAGCCGTTCGGCGTACTCCATGTGTGGACGTCGATCGGCCGCCCGGACACCGCTGCCATGCTTTGCCTGCTCCTGGACCCGATCGTCGGCGGCGCGGTGGTCCTCCGCCGTTTCCGAATTGCCCCGGCAGTGAAGACGATTTCCCGGCCGCGCTCAAGGGCACCGCGCCCGTAGACGCGGTCGCACGGCGAAGCTGCGCCGGGGCTGGCGGCGGCGGCGCGGCCGGGCTTGCCGGCGCCGCGGGAGAGCGGCGAGATTGCGGCTCGGGCGCCGGAACGGCGCCCGAGGGGGAACATCCGATGATCGATCGTCTCGTCAGGATCGCGGTCCTGTCCGCGCCGCTGCTCGCCGCCTGCCCGGCTCTCGCCAAGGAGCCACCTGCCAAGGAATCACCCGCTAAGGAAGCACCCACGAAGGCGCCGCCCGCCGCCGAGGCGCCGGCCGCCAGGGCGCCGAGCGCGGGCCAGTCCGCCGCCCGCGATCGCCAGAAGACCTGCGGCACCGAGTGGCGCGCCCTGACCGACGCGCAGAAGGCGGCGCAGGGACCGAAATGGCCGCAGTACTGGAGCAAGTGCAACAAGCGCCTGAAAGGTGGCGACAAGGCCTGATCGGCTAGAACCGCGGGGCGTTCCGTTCGTTCGAACATCCGCGGCGGGTTGGCAGGAGGCACGAGGCGATGACGGACCCTTCTCCGTCCGGTCGGGCGGTGGACAGCGCGCCGCGCGGGGTCCGGCATGGCTGAGGCCCCCGCCGGCTCCGTCGCGGATCGCCGCCCCGAACCGCTCGGCGACCGCGTCCTGGCGTTCCTCGATGCCTGGGTGCCGAAGCCGGCCGCCTGGGCCTTCGCGCTGCGGATCTGGATCGCCATGATGCTGGCGCTGGCCGCCGCATTCTGGCTCCAGCTTGACAGCGCCTCGTCCGCCGCCACCTGCGTGGCGATCCTCGCCCAGCCCAAGCGGGGGCAGGCGATCTCGAAGGCGGTCTACCGCCTGCTCGGCACGCTCGTCGGCGCGGCGGTGGCGCTCGTCTTCATGGCGCTCTTCGGCCAGGACCGGGTGCTGCTGCTCCTCAGCTTCACCGTCTGGCTCGGCCTCTGCGTCTTCGTCGCCCAGTTTCTGCAGGACACGCGGGCCTACGGCGCGATGCTGTCCGGCTACACTGTGGCGATCATCGCGCTCGGCCAGATCGACGATCCGCAGGGGACCTTCGACGCCGCCGTGTCCCGCGTCGCCGCGATCGTGCTCGGCATCGTCGTGATCACCTTCATCAACGACGCCCTCGCCTCGCCGAGCACGTGGCGGGCGCTGCTGCCGCAGCTGCGCGCGGCCTGGGACCAGACGCGCGGCTACGCCCGCGAGACTCTTGCGTCGGGGGATCTCGGCGCCCCGCGCACCGCCGCGCTGATCCGCGCCATCGCGCCGATGCGGGCCGATGCCAGCGCCATCGCGGGCGAGCTGGACGACGGCCGGTACCGCGCGGCCGGCGCGCGCAGCTGCATCGCCGCGCTCTACGTGATGGCGGCGTCGATCCGCGGCCTCGGGGCCGCGGCCGCGTCCCTGCGCGATCCGAGCCCGGCCGTCGCGGAGGCGATGGCGATCTGCCGGCGGGTGGCCGACGCGCCCGATCCCGACGCCCTGGACCGCGACGACGAGCGCCTGCGCGACCTGGTCGACGCGGCCATCCGCGACGGGACCCGTCCCCTCGACGAGGTCGTTGTGCTCCAGCGCGCCCTCGACTTCGTCTGCGCCGCGACCTTCGCGCAGGACGGCATCCGCGCCGTCGCCGACGGCCACAGGCCCCTGCGCGACGCCGAACTGCCGACGCACCGCGACTTCCCGGTCGCCCTCCGCGGCGCCCTGCGGGTGGCCCTGAGTTTCGCGGTCACCGCCGCCACCTTCGCGGCGCTCGGCCTGCCCCAGGCCTCGTTCGCACTGGTCCAGGTGGCCGCCACCGCGGCCCTGTCGTCGATGACGCCGGACCCGAAGAAGTTCGCGAACGGCGTCGTCGTCGGCATGACGCTGGCCGCCGCCCTGGCGGGCATCGCCCGGTTCGCGCTCCTCAACGGTGTCCAGGGCTTCCCGATGCTGGCGCTCGTGATGGCGCCGGTGATCTTCCTGGGCTGCTTCCTCTCGCTGAACCCGAAGACCTTCGGGGTCGGCTTCATCCTGATTGTGTTCTTCCCCGTCCTGCTGGGGCCCTCGAACCCGCAGACCTACGACGCCCTGAGCTTCCTGCTGAACGCGTTCCTCGTCGTCGTGGCGGCCGTGATCCTGTCGATCATCGTCCGCCTCATCCTGCCGATCTCGCCGGCCCAGCAGCGGGTCTTCGCCCTCGGTTCGGCGCGGCGGGCGCTCGCCGACGCCCTCGTCGGCCAGGGCGGCGACGCCACCACCCGCACGAGCCTGAATGCCGACCGGCTGTTCCAGTTCGCCGCCTACAGCTCGGGGAGCGCGGCGGTGCGGCAAGCGAACCTGCACCACGCCTTCGCCCTCGCCCGCCTGGAGGCCGCCGCCGCCCGGGCCCACGCGGAACTGCGCCGCCTCTGGTCGGTCGGAGCCCTGCGCGGCGCGATCCCGCGGGCGCGGGACGCCCTCGCGGCAGGCGACGATCGCGGGCTCGAGATGGCGGCGCGCGACCTGATCCGCGCCGCCTCCAGCCAGGACCGGGCGGTGCGGCTCACGACGGCCCGTGTCGCCAGCGACCTCGTCACCGCGTCGCGAACCATCGTCCGCCACAGGCGATTCCTCCAACGCCTCGACATCGCGCTATTCTGATTGCCGCTTCTTCCGGGGTAACCATGCACGAGGACATCCATGTCGGCGGGGTGCTGGTCACGGCCTTCGTCGCTTACGCGCTCGCCGCGTTCGTGATCTTGGTCGTCCTTCGCCTCGTCTTCGCCCGCATCCGCTTCAGCCGCTACGTCGCCAACGCCCCGCTCGCCGAAGCTGGCCTCTACGTCTGTGTCCTCGCCCTCCTGATCGCGTTCATCTGATGCCCGACACGACCGCCGACGAGGACGATCCGAAGTCCGCCGCCCGCGACGGCGCGCTCGGGCGGAGCGACCCCCTGCCTGCAGTGCCGCGCCGGGGCCGGGCCGCCAAGGTGTTCCGCCTCGCGGCCACCGGCGTGATCCTGCTCGCGGCGATCCTGGCGGGAGCCTTCGTGTGGGAATTCTACGTGGCGGCGCCCTGGACGCGCGACGGCACGGTCCGGGTCCAGGTCGCCAACATCGCCCCGCAGGTCGCCGGTCAGATCGTCGAGGTCCGGGTCCAGGACAACCAGAACGTCCGCAAGGGCGACGTCCTCTACGTCATCGACCCGGTCGATTTCGAGGTCGCCGTCACCTCGGCGGATGCCGAGGTCAAGAATCGCGAGGCCGATCTGCAGGTGAAGAACGCCGAGTCGGCCCGGCGCCAAGCGCTCTCGACCGTGTCGACCTCGATCGAGGAGAAGCAGCGATTCGCAGGCGCCGCGAAGATCGCCGAGGCGTCGCTGGAGAGCGCGCAGGCGCAGCTGCGGCAGGCCAAGGTCAATCTGGAGCGCACCCAGGTGAGGTCGACCGTCAACGGACGGGTGACCAACCTGCTGATGCGGGTCGGCGACTACGCCCGGACCGGCACCTCGAACATCAACGTGGTCGACACAGACTCCTTCTGGATCGACGGCTATTTCGAGGAGACCAAGATGTCCAACATCCGCGTCGGCGACCCCGCCGACGTGAAGCTGATGGGCTTCGATCCGCAACTGACCGGCACGGTCCACAGCATCACGCTCGGCATCTCCACGGCGAACGCCGCCGCCAGCACGCAGGGGCTGCCGGACGTCAACCCCGTCTACACCTGGGTGCGCCTCGCCCAGCGGGTGCCGGTCCGCATCCGCATCGACCACGTCCCGGCGGGCGTCCCGCTCATCGCCGGCATGACCGCGACGGTGTTCGTCAACGGCGGCCGCGGCCCGGCACCGAGCTGGTTCATGGACCTGCGCGACCGCGTCTCCGGCCTGGCAAAGCCGGCGGCCAGCCCCACCCGGGAGGCCGACCGGCGCTGAATCGCCGCGCGGACGCGACCCGGTTGGCGGGGGCGCGGTTTCCCGGACACGCATCCGCGCCGGAGATCACGATGAACCGACTGCTCGCACTCGCCACCGTCCTGCTGGCCGCGGGACCGGCCGCGGCCGCGCCCCCGCGGGCCGCGGTATTCGATTTCCAGTTCTCGAACCTATCGCCGGTGCCGGGTGACGCCGCCGACACCGCGCGGCTGAAGCGGGTCAGCGCCGAACTGCGCGACCTCCTCCAGAAGAAGGGCCTGTTCGTCGTGGTCTCGACCGAGCCGGTGCGGGATGAGGTCACCAGAAGTGCCGACCTGCGCCGCTGCAATGGCTGCGCGGATGACTTCGCCCGCAAGCTCGGCGCGGATGTCGCGATCACCGGCGAGGTGCAGAAGGTCTCGAACCTGATCCTCAACCTCAACGTCTACGTGAAGTCCCTCACCGGCGACGCGCCCGAGAAGGCCTACAGCGTGGACCTGCGCGGCGACACGGACGAGTCCTTCGACCGCGGCATCCGCTTTCTGGTCGAGAACAATATGGGCGCCGGCAAGTAGCTTGCGGGCCAATCAATATTTCGCAGCGCCACGGGATCGATCCAAGTGATTGAGCTCGCACGCGCTGCGGTGCGGTGGCGGGGGCAAGTGGATCGAAAAAGCCTTTTGCCGAGAAAATAGCTATTGACCGACTTGGAGGACGGGCGCAGTCTCCATCTGTGCTTAGCGAGAGCGGGCACGGACCGGCACGAAATTTTGACGCGATCAGGTTTCGCAGCGGTGTCGGTCGTCGGAAGCTGGAGGAGACAGGGATGACTCCACCGCAGCGGAATGCCGCCTAGACGGTTCAGGGAAAGGTTCGGCCCGAGACCTAGCGGCACAACACGAACAGCCGGACGGACGCGGCTCCAGGGGCGCAGAAGCGGCCACGCATGGCACGCCTTCGAATGCGCGAAAGGCCCCACTTCGAGCCGTTCCGCCGCGGTTTCTCTTCGAGGATCTGTTCGTGGCCCACCTGCCCGGCATCGCCGCGGCGGGATCTCGTCGTGGCTTTGGCGAGCATGGGACTGGCCGGCGACGTCGAAGCGACGGCCATCCGATCCCGGCACTCATCCTGAGGCCGGGCGCGGACTGGCCGCTCGCCGCGGAAGGCTCACTCGATCCCGAGCTTCGCCTTGAGCAGCGCGTTCACCGCCGCGGGGTTCGCCTTGCCGCCGGTGGCCTTCATGGTCTGGCCGACGAACCAGCCGAGCAGGGTCGGCTTCTCCTTGGCCTGGGCGACCTTGTCGGGATTCGCCGCGATGATCTGGTCCACCGCCGCCTCGATGGCGCCCGTGTCGGTCACCTGCTTCATGCCGCGGCTCTCGACGACGGCGCGCGGGTCGCCGCCCTCGGTCCAGACGATCTCGAACAGGTCCTTGGCGATCTTGCCGGAGATGACGCCCTCGCCGATCAGGTCGATGATCGCCCCGAGCTGGTCCGCCGAGACCGGGGTCGCGTCGATGGACAGCCCCTCCTTGTTGAGGCGCCCGAACAGCTCGTTGATCACCCAGTTGGCCGCGGCCTTGCCGTCCCGGCCCTTCGCCACCGCCTCGTAATAGTCCGCGGAGGCGCGCTCGGCGACCAGCACGCCGGCATCGTAGGGCGAGAGGCCGAAGGCCGAGACGAACCGCGCCTTCTTGGCGTCCGGCAGCTCGGGCAGCCCCTCGGCCAGGGCGTCGACGTAGGCCTGGTCGAATTCCAGCGGCAGCAGGTCCGGATCGGGGAAGTAGCGGTAGTCGTGCGCCTCTTCCTTCGAGCGCATCGAGCGCGTCTCGCCCTTGGTCGGGTCGAACAGGCGCGTCTCCTGGTCGATCTTGCCGCCGTCCTCGAGGATGGCGATCTGGCGCCGCGCCTCCGTCTCGATCGCCTGCCCGATGAAGCGGATCGAGTTGACGTTCTTGATCTCGCAGCGCGTGCCCAGCGGCTCGCCGGGGCGGCGCACCGAGACGTTCACGTCGGCGCGGAGCGAGCCCTTCTCCATGTCGCCGTCGCAGGTGCCGAGGTAGCGCAGGATCGTGCGCAGCTTGGTCACGTAGGCCTTCGCCTCCTCTGACGAGCGCAGGTCGGGCCGGGAGACGATCTCCATCAGCGCCACGCCCGACCGGTTGAGGTCGACGAAGCTCCGGGTCGGGTCCTGGTCGTGCAGCGACTTGCCGGCATCCTGCTCGAGGTGCAGGCGCTCGATGCCCACGGTGATGGACGCGCCGTCGGCCAAGTCCACCAGGACCTCGCCCTCGCCGACGATCGGGTCCTTGTACTGCGAGATCTGGTAGCCCTGCGGCAGGTCCGGATAGAAGTAGTTCTTTCGGTCGAACACGGAGCGCAGGTTGATCTTGGCCTTCAGGCCGAGGCCGGTGCGCACCGCCTGGGCCACGCACTCGGCGTTGATCACCGGCAGCATCCCGGGCATCGCGGCGTCGACCAGCGACACGTGGTCGTTCGGCTCGGCCCCGAACTCCGTCGAGGCGCCGGAGAACAGCTTCGCCCGGCTGGACACCTGGGCGTGGATCTCCATGCCGACGATCACCTCCCAATCGTGGAGGCCGCCCTTGATCAGCTTCTTGGGGTCGACGGGTGCGTTCATGGTCGGTCCGAAAGGCGGCTGGCGTTCGAGGCGTCGCCGTCTCTGCGAGCGCAGCGAAGCGATCCAGGGAAGCGCGAGGCTTCCAGGCGTTGCACCGCCGGATCGCTTCGCTGCGCTCGCAGAGACGGCGGAGGCGCCGCATGCGTCGAGCGAGAGATTTTCTAGGAGGCCCCTGCCCGCAGGGTCAAGCGCGGCGTCCGACCGCCTGCCGGGCACCGTAGCCCACGACGGCCCAGAGCAGGGCCGCGACGGCGCGGACCGGGAAGAAGGTCGGGCCGTCGCGGGTGATCGGCGCCGGCCACGGGATGCCGGCCGCGCTGACCGCGTAGGAGAACAGCACCGAGAAGCCGAGCGCCGCGATCGCCGCGATGAAGACCTTGCCGAACTGGCTGGCGGTCCAGCCGAGATAGACCGCCACCACGATCAGCGCCGGATCGAACGCGGCCCAGATCCAGACCGTCCAGGGATAGTACGGGACGGTCATGACCACCACGGCTCGGGCAGGACGGTGCGACCGGCCGCGTCCTCGATCACCTGGGCGACCGCGAACAGCGTCTCCTCGTCGAAGGGCCGGCCGATGAGCTGGAGGCCCAGCGGGAGGCCCTGGCCGTCGAGCCCCGCCGGCACGGCGATGCCCGGCAGTCCGGCCATGTTCACCGTCACGGTGAACACGTCGTTGAGGTACATCTCCACCGGGTCGGCCGAGGCCTTCTCGCCGATGCCGAAGGCGGCCGACGGCGTCGCCGGCGTCAGGATCGCGTCGACCCCGGCCGCGTAGGCGGCCTCGAAGTCGCGCTTGATCAGCGTGCGGATCTTCTGCGCGCGGACGTAGTAGGCGTCGTAGTATCCGGCCGAGAGCACGTAGGTGCCGATCATGATCCGGCGCTTCACCTCGCGGCCGAAGCCGGCAGCGCGTGTGTTCTCGTACATCCCGGCGATGTCCTTGCCGGGCACGCGCAGGCCGTAGCGGACGCCGTCGTAGCGGGCGAGGTTCGACGAGGCCTCGGCCGGGGCCACGATGTAGTAGGCCGGCAGCGCGTAGGCGGTGTGCGGCAGCGAGATCTCCCGGATCGTCGCGCCGGCGGCCTTGAGCCACGCCGCGCCCTCGTCCCAGAGCTTCTGGATTTCCGCGGGCATCCCGTCGACCCGGTACTCCTTCGGGATGCCGATGGTCAGGCCCTTCACGCCGCGCGACACGGCGGCCTCGAAATCGGGCACCGCGAGGTCGGCGCAGGTCGTGTCCCGGGCGTCGGCGCCCGCCATGGAGCCGAGCAGGATGGCGCAATCGCGCACCGTCCGGGCGATCGGGCCGGCCTGGTCGAGGGAGGAGGCGAAGGCCACCGTGCCCCAGCGCGAGCAGCGCCCGTAGGTCGGCTTGATCCCGACCGTGCCGGTGAAGGCGGCGGGCTGCCGGATGGAGCCGCCGGTATCGGTCGCGGTGGCGCCGAGGCAGAGGCGCGCGGCGACCGCCGCGGCGGAGCCGCCCGACGAGCCGCCGGGCACGATCGGCGCGTCCGATCCGGCGCGCCGCCAGGGCGAGACCACGTTGCCGTAGGCGCTGGTCTCGTTCGACGAGCCCATGGCGAACTCGTCGAGGTTCAGCTTGCCGAGCATCACGGCGCCGTCGCGCCACAGATTGGCCGACACGGCCGATTCGTAGTGCGGCTCGAAGGTCTCGAGGATCTTGGAGCCCGCCGTAGTCGTCACGCCGTGCGTGCAGAACAGATCCTTGATGCCGAGGGGGATGCCCTCGAGCGGCCGCGCCTCGCCGGACGCGATCTTCTGGTCCGAGGCCTCGGCCATCGCCAGGGCGCGGTCCGGGGTCTCCCGGATATACGCGTTCAGGGCGCGGGCCTTGGCCATGGCGTCCAGATGGGCCTGGGTCAGCTCGCGGGCCGAGATCCGCTTCGCCTTCAGGGCGTCGCGCGCTTCGGCCAGGGTAAGTTCGTTCGGATCCACGCTGTTCACGTCCCCGCGCGCGCCGCCGCGCGCCTGCCCGCCAGAAATCCGGTCCGCAAGGTCCGGGCCGTCCTCGGCCTACTCGACCACCTTCGGGACCAGGAAGTAATTGTCCTCGGTCTCGGGTGCGTTGGCGACGACGTCGGCGGCGCGGCCGCCCTCCGTGACGACGTCCTCGCGCTTCTTCATCGCCATCGGCGTCACCGAGGTCATTGGCTCGACGCCCGCGACGTCGACCGTGCCGAGCTGCTCGACGAAGGACAGGATGGCGTTCAGCTCGCCCTGCAGGGGCCCGACTTCGTCGTCGGTGACCGCGATCCGCGCCAGATGCGCGATGCGCCGAACCGTCTTCTCGTCGACCGACATGCCGTCCCGTTCGTCCCTGCCCGGGAGCGCTCTCCCGAAGTCGGTCGCGCTATAGCATCGGCGCTCGACGCACCGCAACGCGGGTGGGCTATGCCGCGCCGCCCGCAGGGCGGCTGGCCGTTCGGGACCCGCCTGACCGCGCGCTCGGCGCGGGCGGGCGACGGGCGGATCAGGTCACGACGTGGTGGGGCGTCACCGACATCTCGATGGTGATTCCCGGTTGCCGGACCGGCTGGATCATGGCTTGGGTGAAGCCCGCGACCAGCACCTCGAAGGCGAGGAGCAGCATCCAGCGGTGCTTGCGCGGCATCGCCCGCCGGCGGCCGGACGGAGCGGAAGAGGAGAGCTGGCCGTTCGTCGACAAGGCGGACCCCTACAGCGTGGTTTAACGGAACATTAACCTACCTAGACGCGAACGGCTCCGCGCGCACCGGGGGCGATCTGCGGAGGAACCGAAGTCTGTGGACGGTGGAGCGGGAGCGATGTGGGAGACGGTCTTCGAGGAGCTCGCGCCGGGCTTCGTGCCGGACGAGGTGGCCCTCGACCGTGCGGCGGAGGCGCTGGGCTTCGCCCTGCCGGCCTCCTACCGCGACTATTGCCGGACCTGCGGCGTCGGCCTGGCGGGCGGGCAGTTCCGCGTCGCCGTGCCGGCACCGTTCGAGGCCTGCGATCTGGTGAGCCAGGCGGCCCTCATCGCCCACAGCGTCGGCGCCGCGGTCGCCATGCTGGAGGACGGGGCGGAGCCGCACCGGTTCGACGTCGACGGCGGCGACGCCGGCGTCGTCGAGCGCGCCTGCTTCTTCGGCGCGGGCGAGGACGGCAGCTTCCTGTTCTGGGACGTCACCGGGACCGACGGCGAGTACGACGTCTGGCTGCTGGCGCCTGACCTGGAGACGGTACGGTTCGGCGGCGAGAGCCTCGACGACTTCTTCACCCGGGTCACGGCGCCGTCCGCGACCCTGGTCCTGGGACCGGGCTCGGAGCCCCTCCCCGCCCGGTTCGAGGGCGTCACCGAGGCCATTCTGGCGCGCGCCGCGCGGGCGGAACCATGAATTTCGACGCGATCCGCGCCTTCGCGGCCGAGTCTCGCGGCGGCGCCCGCCTGATCGGCATCGATCTCGGCACCAAGACGATCGGCCTCGCCCTGTCGGATCTCGGCCGCCAGATCGCGACGCCGCTGGAGACAATCCGCCGGGTGAAGTTCACCCCCGACGCGCAGCGGCTCGCCGCCCTGTGCCGGCAGCACGCGGTCGGCGGCCTCGTCGTCGGGCTGCCGCTCAACATGGACGGGAGCGAAGGGCCGCGGGTGCAGTCGACCCGCGCCTTCATGCGCAACCTCGCGCCGATCCTCCCCCTGCCCCACGTCTTCTTCGACGAACGCCTCTCGACCGCCGTGGTCACCCGCGCGCTGATCGAGGCCGACGCCTCGCGGGCGCGGCGCGGCGAACTCGTGGACAAGCTCGCTGCCGCCTACATCCTCCAGGGCTGCCTCGACGTCATACGCAACCTCGCGGACGCCGATGCGGACGACGATCCCGAAGAGGACTCCCTCAGCGGCTGACCAGCGAGACGGTGCCGCTGCCGTGGCGCTCGATCCGTCCGTCGAGCTCGAGTTCCAGCAGCACGCTCTGCACGGTCCGGGCACCGACCCCGGCGCTCCGCGCCAGCTCATCGGTGCCGACCGGGCTCGGGCCGAGCAGGGCCACGATCCGCGCCCGGTCGTCCTCGGCCTCGGGCGGCTCGTCGCGCGCGGGATTGTCGGCGGACGCGCCGTCGGCTCGCTCCGGTCCCGGGTCGAGAGCCGCGTCGAGCGCGATCTCGTCTTAGAAATCCGGCTGCTCGGCCAGGTCCGGCCGCCCGCGCGCCGGGGCTGCCTCGGCGTCCGGGCCGCGCTCGATGATCGGTCCCAGCACCTCCAGCACGTGGTCCACCTCGGAGACCAGGGTGGCGCCCTGGCGGATCAGGTCGTTGGTGCCCTCGGCGCGCGGGTCGAGCGGCGAGCCGGGAACCGCGAAGACCTCCCGGTTCTGCTCCAAGGCGTAGCGCGCCGTGATCAGCGAGCCGGAGCGGCGCGCGGCCTCCACCACCACCGTCCCGTAGGACAGCCCGGAGATGATCCGGTTGCGCCTCGGGAAGTCCCGCCCCCGGGGCTCCCAGCCCATCGGCATCTCCGCGAGGACCGCGCCGCCCTCCGCCAGGATGGCCTCGACCAGAGTCGCGTGGCTCGCCGGGTAGATCCGGTCCTGGCCGCCGGCCATGACGGCGATCGTGCCGGTCCGGAGGCTCGCCCTGTGGGCGCGCGCGTCGATGCCGCGGGCGAGGCCCGAGACCACCGTGAGGCCTGCCTCGCCGAGCCCGCGGGCGAGCCGCTCCGTGAAGGCGAGCCCCGCCGACGATGCGTTCCGCGAGCCGACGAGGGCGGCGGCGGGCCGATTGAGGATCGATGCGCCGCGCAGGGCCAGAAGCGGTGGCGCCGCGTCGACCTGTGTGAGGAGCCGCGGGTATTCCGCCTCGCCGGTGGCGATCAGCCGGCCGCCGAGGCGGGTCAGGGCCGCCAGCTCGGCCTCGGCCTCAGTGCGGGTTGGTGGCACGATCCGCCGCCCCTGGCGGCCGGTGAGCTCCGGCAGGGCGTCGAGGGCAGCGGCCGCGCCGCCGAAACGGTTCACGAGCCTCCGGAAGGTGCGGGGGCCGACGCCCTCGGTCCGGATCAGCCGCAGCCAGTCGAGCCGCTGGGCCTCGGTGAGCTGCATCCACCACCCCCACACCTGCCCGAAGGTCGGCGCGGCGCGCCGGCACTCAGCCCTTCTGGCCGATGCGCCCCTCGGTGCCGGACGCGAGTCGGCGGATGTTGGGCGCGTGCTTCCACCATAGCAGCAGGCCGAGGAGCAGGAACAGCAACGCCTGCGTCGGGGCACCCAGCGCCCAGAGGACGAGGGGTGTGGCCGCGGAGGCGGCGAGCGCCGCCAGCGACGAGTACTTGAGCGCGAAGGCGAGACCGAGCCAGATCGCCGCGAACGCCGCGAGGGCGGGCGGGCTGAAGGCGAGGAGCACCCCGATGAAGGTCGCGACGCCCTTGCCGCCCTTGAAGCCCAGCCAGACCGGGAAGAGGTGGCCGAGGAAGGCGCCGAGCCCGGCCGCGAGCGCCGGGCCCTCGCCCAACTGCCGGGCGATGAGGACTGCCGCCGTGCCCTTGAGGGCGTCGCCCAGGAGCGTCGCCGCGGCGAGGCCCTTGCGGCCGGTGCGGAGCACGTTGGTGGCGCCGATATTGCCGGAGCCGATCGCCCGCACGTCGCCGAGGCCGGCGAACTTCGTGAGGATCAGCCCGAACGGGATCGAGCCCAGGGCGTAGCCGAGGGCGAGGCCGCCGAGGGCGGCCGGGGTCGCGAGATCGGGGGGCATCATGCGGCGGCCGCGAGGTCGTCGACCGCGTGGACGATCCGGCCACCGACCAGCGTCAGCACCGCCGCGCCCTGGAGGCGCGCCTCGTCGAAGGGGGAGTTCTTGGAGCGCGACTTTAGCCGGCGCTTGTCGAGGACGTAGGGGAGATCGGGATCGATCAGCACGAGGTCGGCGGGGGCGCCGACCGCCAGCCGGCCGGCCTCGCGGCCGAGGATGCGCGCCGGATTCACGGTGAGCGCGGCGACGAGCTTGGGCAGCGCGAGGTCGCCGGTGTGGACGAGGCGCATGGCGGCGCCGAGCAGCGTCTCGATGCCCAGCGCCCCGTCCGCCGCCTCGGCGAAGGGCAGGCGCTTGGTCTCCACGTCCTGCGGGTTGTGGTCGGACACAATCACGTCGATCACGCCCTCGTCGAGGGCGCGCACCACCGCCTGACGGTCGGTCTCGTGGCGCAGGGGCGGCGAGAGCCGGCAGAAGGTGCGGTAATGGCCGATGTCGTTCTCATTGAGGACGAGGTTGTTCACCGAGACGCCGCAGGTCACCGGCAGGCCGTCCTGCTTGGCGCGGCGGACGATCTCCACCGAATCGGCGCAGGAGATCATCGCCGCGTGGTAGCGGGCGCCGGTCAGCCGCACGAGGCGGATGTCGCGCTCCAGCATCACGGTTTCGGCCTCGCGGGGGATGCCCATGAGCCCGAGGCGCGAGGCGAGCTCGCCCTCGTTCATGACGCCCTCGGCGACGAGGGCGGATTCCTCCACGTGCTGCACGATCAGCGCGTCGAAATCCCGGGCGTAGGTCAGGGCGCGGCGCAGAACCTGGGCATTCGCCACGGCCCTGAGCCCGTCGGTGAACGCGACCGCGCCGGCCTCCTTAAGCAGGCCGAACTCGGTCATCTCCCGGCCGGCCAAGCCCTTGGTGATGGCGGCCGCCGGCAGGACGTTGACGCTCGCCGTGTCGCGGGCGCGGCGGAGCACGAAGTCGACGATGGCCGGCTCGTCGATCACCGGATTGGTGTCGGGCATGCAGACGAGCGTCGTAACGCCGCCCGCGGCCGCCGCGGCACTCGCCGAGGCCAGGGTCTCGCGGTGCTCGGCCCCCGGCTCGCCCACGAAGGCGCGCATGTCGATCAGCCCGGGGGTCAGCACGCGACCGGCGCAGTCGACGCGCTTCGCGTCGGCCGGAGCGCCCGGCGCCGCGCCGGCGGCGATGTCGGCGATGCGGCCGTCCCTCACCAGCACCGCGCCGGCGGTCTGGCGACCGGTCTCGGGATCGAGGAGGTCGGCGTTCGCCAGAAGGTAGCTGCTCACAGGGGCGCCCTCGCGGAAGAGGCCGGGCCGTCGAGGCGCATGGCGAGGCCGGCCGCCGCCATGTGCGCCTTCGCCTCGGCGACGCTCGCCTGCCCGAAATGGAAGATGGAGGCCGCCAGGACGGCGCTGGCGCCGCCCTCGGCCACGCCGGCCACGAGGTCGTCGAGGCCGCCGACGCCGCCCGAGGCGATCACCGGCACGGTGACGGCATCGCTGATCGCCCGCGTCAGGGCGAGATCGTAGCCGGAGCGCGTCCCGTCCTTGTCCATGGAGGTGACGAGCAGCTCGCCGGCGCCCTTCTCAGCCACCAGCCGCGCGAAGGCCACGGCGTCGATCCCGGTCGGGTCGCGGCCGCCATGGGTGAAGATCTCCCAGGCGGCCGGCGTGCCGGGGGGCGAGACGCGCTTGGCGTCGATCGCCACCACGATGCACTGCGCGCCGAACTTCTCGGCGGCCCGGGCCACGAGGTCGGGATCCTTCACCGCGGCGGTGTTGATCGCGACCTTGTCGGCGCCGGCGAGCAGCAGCGCGCGCACGTCCTCGACGGTGCGCACGCCGCCGCCGACGGTCAGCGGCATGAAGCAGGCCTCGGCGGTCCGGCTGACGATGTCGAGCAGGGTGCCTCGGGCCTCGCGGCTCGCGGTGATGTCGAGGAAGCACAGTTCGTCGGCGCCGGCCGCGTCGTAGACCTTGGCGGCCTCGACGGGGTCGCCGGCATCGCGCAGGCCCTCGAAGCGCACGCCCTTCACGACGCGCCCGTCCTTCACGTCGAGGCAGGGAATGATGCGGGTCTTCAGCACGGGCGGCGTCTCATGTCGCGAGCCTCTGGATATCACGCCGCCGGGCCGCGCGCCGCAGCGATCGCCGCCAGGGCCGCCTCCGGATCGATGCGGCCGTCGTAGAGCGCCCGGCCGGTGATCGCGCCGGCGATCAGGGCGCAGTCGGGCTGCAGCAGCCGGTGGACGTCGTCGATCGACGCGAGGCCGCCCGAGGCGATGACCGGGATGCGCACGGCCTGGGCGAGCGCCAGGTTCATCTCGACGTTGAGGCCCTTCAGGATCCCGTCGCGGGCGATGTCGGTGTAGATGATCGCCGCGACGCCCGCGTCCTCGAACCGGCGCCCCAGCTCCTCCGCGGTCATGCTGGAGGTCTGGGCCCAGCCCTCGACGGCGACGCGGCCGTCCTTGGCGTCGATCCCGACCGCGATCTTCCCGGGATACTTGCGGGCCGCCTCCCGGACGAAGCCGGGATCGCGCACCGCCGCGGTGCCGATGATCGCGCGGGCAACGCCCTTGCTCAGCCATCCCTCCAGCGTCTTCATCTCGCGGATCCCGCCGCCGAGCTGGACCGGGATCGTGACCCGCGCGAGGATCGCGTCGACGGCCTCGGCGTTCCGCGGGGCGCCCGCGAAGGCGCCGTCGAGATCGACGACGTGGAGCCAGGAGAAGCCCTGCGCCTCGAAGATCGCGGCCTGCGCGGCCGGATCGTCGCCGAAGACCTTGGCCTGCGCCATGTCCCCCTGGATGAGGCGAACGCAACGCCCCTCTTTCAGGTCGATCGCCGGGTACAGGATCACGGGCGCTTCCGTCCTTCTTGCCTGGGCCGAACGGCGCTCACGGGCGCCAGTTCAGGAAGTTGGCGATGAGCGCGAGGCCCAGCCGCTGGCTCTTCTCGGGGTGGAACTGCGTGCCGGCGACGTTGCCGTGGGCGACGAGGGCGGTGACCGGGCCGCCGTACTCGGCGCGCGCGACGACGTCGTCCGGACGCTCCGCCTGCAGCGCGTAGCTGTGCACGAAGTAGGCGTGCAGCCCGTCCTCGCCGGTGGGAATGCCGGCGAGCAGCGGGTGGTCGCGCTCGGTCCGCAGGGTGTTCCAGCCCATGTGGGGAACCTTGAGGGCCGGATCCGAGGGCCGGATCGGACCGACGTCGCCGGGGATCCAGCCGAGCCCAGGCGTGGTCTTGTACTCGAGCCCGCGGCTCGCCAGGAGCTGCATCCCCACGCAGATGCCGAGGAACGGGCGGCCCGCCCCGTGGGCGACCCGCGTCATCGCCTCGACCATGCCGGGGACGGCATCGAGCCCGCGGCGGCAATCCGCGAAGGCGCCGACGCCGGGCAGCACGACGCGGTCGGCCGCGGCCACCACCTCCGGGTCCGAGGTCAGGCAGATCCGCGCGTCGCGCCCGCTCTCGCGGGCGGCGCGCTCGAAGGCCTTGGCGGCGGAGTGGAGGTTGCCCGACCCGTAATCGATGATCGCGACGGTCTCGGTGGTCATGCGCGTCTCGCCCGGGAGCTCACCGGGCGCCTTCCTGGGCGGGGAACAGCCCGATCACCGGCTCGGCCCGCCGGCTGGGGCCGCTCGGGAACGGGGCCCGGGGGGCGCCCGGGATCGCCTCGATCCAGCGGTTCAGCGCCCGGGCCTCGGCCTCCTCGGGCGTCGCGGCGACCACCGCGTCGCGCGCCGGCCAGCCGCGCCGCGCCAGGGTCCAGCGGCGCAGGCTGGAGGCCTCGAGGCCGATCAGCCAGGCTGCCAGCAGGGTGACGATCAGGCCGGCACCGGCCGGGAGCCCGAGGGCAATGCCGGCAGCGGCCAGCGCCACGAGGCCGACGAGGACGAGCAGGGCGGCGAGCCAGAGGCGGTGGAACAGGAACCACAGCACCGTGAAGGCGAAGGCCGGCCAGGAGAAGCCGTCACGTACCAGGAGAGCCCGGTCGAGCCCGACCGTCTCGCCGGGCCGCGCATCGGCCGGCAGGTGGAGCGTGTAGCTGCGCATCCGCATCGCGAAACTCCGACAGCGCGCGCCGCGACGGCCGTGTGGCCGATCCGGGCGCCCGACGACAACGGGTCTACAGAGAGCCCTTGGTTGAGGGAACGCGCCCCTCCTCCCGCGGATCGATCGCCACGGCCTTCCGCAAGGCGCGGGCCAGCCCCTTGTAGCAGCTCTCCGCGATGTGGTGGGCGTTGTCGCCGTAGAGGGTCTCCACGTGGAGCGTCAGGCCGGCATTCATCGCGAAGGCCTGGAACCACTCGCGCACCAGCTCGGTGTCGAACTGTCCGATCTTCTCCACGCGGAACGTCGTGCGGAACACCAGGAAGGGCCGGCCGGAGATGTCGACGCAGACCCGGGTCAGCGCCTCGTCCATCGGCAGGTGGATGTCGGCGTAGCGCGTGACCCCGCGCTTGTCGCCGAGCGCCTTGGCGAAGGCCTGCCCCAGGGCGATGCCGCAATCCTCGGCCGAGTGGTGCTGGTCGATGTGCAGGTCGCCGTCGACCTTCACGTCCAGGTCGAACAGGGCGTGCCGCGCCAGCAGATCCAGCATGTGGTCGAGGAAGCCGATGCCGGTGGCGATCTTCGACCGCCCGGTCCCGTCGAGATTGACGGTGACCGCGATATCGGTCTCCGCGGTCTTCCGGCTGATGGAGGCGCTGCGCATTTCGGTCTGGACTTCGCGTCGGGGGCGGCCCGGGCCGCCCGCGCCTTCTAGAGGGACTCGTCGCCGAATGGAAAGGCCGGCCGGCTAGCCGTTGAGAACCCGCCCCGCCACGGCGTCGAGCTTGGCGAGCAGCGCCGGATCCCGGACGGCGGGCGCCGTCATGATCGCGCCGTCCAGGGCCCGGTGCGAACCCGCCGGGCACGGCTCCCGCTCGCCCGGGAAATCGCGAGCGAGACGGGCGACGAGCCGCGCCGCCTTGTCGGCGTTGGCCCGGGCGACGGCGATCACCGCGGCGACGTCGACGGCATCGTGGCCCGGGTGCCAGCAATCGTAGTCGGTCACCATCGCGATGGTCGCGTAGGTGATCTCCGCCTCGCGGGCGAGCTTGGCCTCGGGCATGTTGGTCATGCCGATCACGTCGAAGCCCTGGGCCTTGTAGGCGCGGGATTCGGCCAGCGACGAGAATTGCGGCCCCTCCATGCACACGTACGTGCCGCCGCGATGGACCGCGATGTCCTCGGCCTTCGCGGCCTGGGCGATCCGCGCCTGCAGGCCGGGGCCTACCGGGTGCGCGAGGGAGACGTGGGCGACGCAGCCGTCGCCGAAGAACGACGAGGCCCGGCCGTGGGTGCGGTCGACAAACTGGTCGACGAGCACGAAGAGGCCCGGGGGCAGGTCCTCGCGGAAGGAGCCGCAGGCCGAGAGGGCGACGAGGTCAGTGACCCCAGCCCGTTTCAGGGCGTCGATATTGGCGCGGTAGTTGATGCCCGACGGCGAGAGCCGGTGCCCCCGCCCGTGGCGCGCCAGGAACACGACCTTGGTGTCGCCGATGCGCCCGATCCGCAGGGCGTCCGAGGGCTCGCCCCAGGGCGACGCCACGCGCTCCTCGCGCACGTCCTCGAGACCCGGCAGGTCGTAGACGCCGGACCCACCCATGACACCCAGTACCGCGGCGCTCATGCCGGACTCCCTCAACGCGCGACGCCTCGGCAGCGCGGCCTATCCCACCCGGCACCTCGTCCTCGGGTGCCGGAGCCATGCGGAGGCCTCGACGGAGACCTCCGGACGCCGCTCTGATCCCTGAAGCCCTCCTGCGAGGCCCGCCGACGCGGTCACCTCAGGATGAGGTGGTGCAGGGGGCGGGCAGTCTCGTGAGGCGGACCGTCGCGGCGGGCGAGCGGTAGCATGGAGCGCCGGCCGAAAAAAAGATGGGCCTCCGCGAGGGAGGCCCATCCGAACTGCGAACCGATCCGGCCCGCCTCAGTAGGTCTTGTGCAGCTCCGGCTGGAGGCCGTGGACCTCGCCGCCGACATCCGCCCAGATCTTCTTCTTCACGTAGTAGAGCAGGCCCGACAGGATGATCAGGAACAGGATCACCCTGAAGCCCAGGGCCTTGCGGTCCATCATGTGCGGCTCGGCCGCCCACATCAGGAAGGCCGAGACATCCTTGCCGTACTGGTCCAGCGTCTCGGGCACGACCGGCTGGCCCTGATCGTTCTTGGGGTAGGAGACCTGCCCGTCGGTGATCGGCGGCGGCATCGCGATGATGTGGCCCGGATAGTACTTGTTGTAGTGGCCGCCCTCCGGCAGCGCGAAGTCCTTCGGCGGATCCTGGTAGCCGTTGATCAGGGCGTGGATGTAGTCCGGCCCCTGCTCCGAGTAGCCGACGAGCGGCAGCCAGTCGGTCAGGAAGTAGAGCGAGCCGCGGGAGAAGGTCCGCGCCTTGGCGATGACCGAGAAGTCCGGCGGGGCCTTGCCGCCGTTGGCCGCGGCCGCAGCCTGATCGTTCGGGAAGGGCGGCGGGAAGGTGTCGGCCGGGCGGCCCGGCCGCTCGAACATGTCGCCGGCGTCGTTCGGCCCGTCCTTCACCTGGTAGGTCGCGGCCAGCGCCTTGACCTGCCCGGCGGAGAAGTGCGGCCCGCCCTCCTGCGCGAGGTTGCGGAAGGAGACCAGCTTCATCGAGTGGCAGGCGGAGCAGACCTCCTTGTAGACCTGGAAGCCGCGCTGCAGCTGCGCGGTGTCGAAGCGGCCGAACACGCCGGCGAAGCTCCAATTCACGCGGGCCGGGATCGGCCCGCCATGCCCTTCCTGGGCGGAGACCGGCACGGCGCCGATCAGCAGGGCCGCCAGGGCGGCCGCGGCGGTCGTCGAGAGGACGCGGGTCATCATCATGGTCCTGTCGTCAGCCCGTCAGCCTTTGGTGGTCGGAGCGGCGGCGGCGCCCGCCGGCATGCCGGATCCGGTCACCTGCTTGCCCGGTCCGGTCACGCTCTCGAGGATCGAGCCCGGCAACTTCTTCGGCGTCTCGAACAGGCCGCAGAGCGGCATGACGATCAGGAAGTGCGCGAAGTAGTAGGCGGTGCAGACCTGGGCGGCGAGCACGTAGCCGCCCTCCGGGGGCTGCGAGCCGAGCCAGCCGAGGAGGAGGGTCGCGCCGATGAACACCCAGAAGAACTGGCGGTAGATCGGCCGGTAGTTGCACGACCGGATCCGCGACGTGTCGAGCCACGGCGCGAACGCCAGGATGATCACCGCCGAGAACATCAGGATGACGCCGCCGAGCTTGCTCGGGACCGCGCGCAGGATCGCGTAGAACGGCAGGAAGTACCATTCCGGCACGATGTGCGCGGGCGTCACCGCCGGGTTCGCCTGGATGTAGTTGTCGGCGTGGCCGAGATAGTTCGGCTGGTAGAACAGGAACCACGCGAACAGGATCATGAACACGCAGGTCGCGAACACGTCCTTGACCGTCGCGTAGGGCGTGAACGGCACCGCGTCCTTGCCCGACTTGATCGGGATGCCGGCCGGGTTGTTCTGCCCGGTGACGTGCAAGGCCCAGACGTGCAGCACGACCACGCCGGCAATCATCCACGGCAGCAGGTAGTGCAGCGAGAAGAAGCGGTTCACGGTCGGGTTGCCCACCGAGTAGCCGCCCCACAGCAGGGTCTGAATCGTGTCGCCGACCACTGGGATCGCCGCCAGGATGTTGGTGATGACGGTCGCGCCCCAGAAGCTCATCTGGCCCCACGGCAGCGTGTAGCCGAGGAAGGCGGTCGCCATCATCAAGAGGTAGATGACGACGCCGAGGATGTAGAGCACCTCGCGCGGCGCCTTGTACGACCCGTAATAGAGGGCGCGGAACATGTGCACGTAGACGGCCACGAAGAACATCGAGGCACCGTTGGCGTGCGCGTAGCGCAGCAGCCAGCCGTAGTTCACGTCGCGCATGATCTTCTCGACGGAGGTAAAGGCACCTGTCGCCGAGGGCTCGTAGTGCATCGCCAGCCAGATGCCGGTGACGATCTGGATTCCCAGGAAGGCGGCGAGGATCGCCCCGAAGGTCCAGAAGTAGTTGAGGTTCCGCGGAACCGGGTAGGCGATGAAGGACGAGTGCACCAGCCCGGCAATGGGCAGGCGCGCCTCGAACCATTTGGCCACGCGGCTCTTCGGGACGTAGGTGCTGGCTGTTCCGCTCATGCTTCCGTCCTCCTCAGGCCGCTTCCTTGCCGCCTTCGCCGATCCGGATCTTGGTATCGGTCTGGAAGGCGTAGGGCGGGATCGGCAGGTTGATGGGCGCCGGTCCGTGGCGCACGCGACCCACCGCGTCGAATTGCGAGCCGTGGCACGGGCAGGCCCAGCCCTCGAAATTGCCCTGGTGGCCGATCGGCACGCAGCCGAGATGCGTGCAGTTGCCGTAGACCACCAGCCAGTGGTCGTGGCCATTCTTGACCCGCGTCGGGAAGGCGGCCGGGTCGATCATGGCCGAGAGCGGGACCGCCTTCATGTCGGTCACTTCCTTGGCGGTCAGCTTGCGCACGAAGATCAGCTTGCCGCGCCAGAAGACGTTGATGATCTGACCGTCCTGGATCGGTGTCAGGTCGACCTCGATCGGCGCGCCGGCGGCGATCGTGTCGGCGTCGGGCGCCATGGAGGAGATCAGCGGCCAGACGACGGCTCCCGCCCCGACCGCCAACCCGGCGCCCGTCGCCAGGAACAGAAAGTCACGGCGGCTGCCCTCATGACCAGAGCCCGCGGCAGCGGCGGCTGATGTGTTCGCCAAGGTTCGGAACTCCATGCGTCGGCGTCAGGGCCGCAGGTGCCCTCGTCCCGGCTCGTCCCGGGAACAAAGCATTATGGTTCTAATCTGAGCAATGAGACCGTCTGCCGCCCCCGAGTCAAGCCGCAGTGTGCGGCGCGGCGATAAGGTCGCCCCTCGATCGTAGCGGTATGTTGCCGGCAATCTCGCTCCTCCGACGCTCAGGCGACGGCGCTGTCGTACCGGGCCGTCCCGTCGTCGAGAAAACCGCCCGACTGCCGCGACCACAGCCCGGCATAGACGCCGCCGGCGGCGACCAGTTCGGCGTGAGTCCCCTCCTCGATGATCCGGCCGCGGTCGATCACGACCAGCCGGTCGAGGGCCGCGATCGTCGACAGGCGGTGCGCGATGGCCAGCACGGTCTTGCCAGCCATCAGCGTGTCGAGGGATTCCTGGATCGCCGCCTCGACCTGGCTGTCGAGCGCCGAGGTCGCCTCGTCGAGAATCAGGATCGGCACGTCCTTCAGCATGACGCGGGCGATGGCGATGCGCTGGCGCTGGCCCCCGGACAGCTTGACGCCGCGCTCGCCGACCTGGGCATCGTAGCCGCGCCGGCCCTTGTGGTCGACGAGATCGGCGATGAACGTGTCCGCGTGGGCGAGCCGCGCGGCCCGCTCGATCTCCGCCTGGGTGGCGCCGGGGCGGCCGTAGGCGATGTTGTCGCGGATGGAGCGGTGCAGCAGGGAGGTGTCCTGGCTGACCATCGCGATGGCCTCGCGCAGGGATCGTTGCGTCACCGTCGCGATGTCCTGGCCGTCCACCAGGATCCGCCCGCTCTCCACGTCGTAGAGCCGCAGGAGGAGGCCCGCCAGGGTCGACTTGCCGGCGCCGCTGACGCCGACCAGCCCGACCTTCTCGCCCGGACGGATCGTCAGGGAGAAATCCTCGATGACGGTGGCGTCGCCACGCCCGTAGTGGAAGCCGACCTCCTCGAACCGGATCTCGCCGCCGGTGACGGCGAGCGTCCGCGCGTCCGGCGCGTCGACGAGGGCGTGCGGCCGGGCCATCGTCTGCATGCTCTCCTGGACCACGCCGACATTCTCGAAGACGCCGCGCACGGTCTGCATGACCCAGCCCGACATGGCGATGAGCCGCAGCACCAGGGCGAGCCCCGCCGACGCCTCGCCGGTCGTCATGCCGCCGTCGCGCCACAGCACGAGGCAGGCCGCGCCGGTCGCGATCAGGAGCCCGCTGTTGAGCAGGCCGAGGAGGCTTGTCGTCAGGGTGACCAGCCGGAACTGGTGGAGATAGGCGGCGGTGTGGACTTCCACGGCGTCCTGCACCGCGGCCCGCTCCTCGCGGTCGCGGGCGAAGAGCTTCACCGTCAGAATGTTGGTGTAGCTGTCGACGATGCGGCCGATCAGCGTCGAGCGGGTGTCGGCGGTCTTGTGCGAGCGCGCGCGGGCCCGGGGCACGAACCACGCGGTCAGGGCCGCGTAGGCGGCGATCCAGAGGAGCACCGGGACGGCGAGCCACGGCGAGATCGCGCTGAACAGCCCGACCGCGGTGATCGCGTAGATCGCCACGTACAGGAGCGTGTCGATGAAGACGACGGCGAGTTCCCGCACCGCCGGGCCCACCTGGACGACGCGGTTGGCGAGTCGTCCCGAGAAGTCGCCCTGGAAATACGAGAGCGCGTGCCCGAGGGTGTAGAGATGCGCCCGCCAGCGGATCTGGCTGGTCGATTGCGGCACGACGAGCTGGTTGGACAGCACCTCGTGGGCCCAGATCGACAGCGGTCGCACCACGGCGATCAGCAGGACCACCAGCCCCAGCTCGACCGCGTGGTCCGACAGCACCGTCGCCCGGTCGGCCGAGCCGAGCAGGTCGATGAACCAGCGCATCACGAGGTAGAGGGAGGCCTCGACCGTGCCGGCGATCACCGCGATGACGAACAGCGCCGCCAGGGCGGCGCGGATCGGGCGCAGGTAGAACCAGGCGAAGCCGAGCACCGACCGCGGCGGCATCCGCGCCTCGTCGAAGGGCGCGAAGGGGTCGACGCGGCGTTCAAGCCAATCGAGGAACATGTTGATGGGGGCGTGACGCGGCGGGAGCCCCTCATGTAAGCGCCTCCCGCCGCGCGCCAACCGCGCGGCGTGGTCGCGCCGCCCGGCCTCAGCGGTTCAGGGCGAGGGCCGCGCCGGACTTGGTGAGGGCGCCTTCCAGGCCGCCGCCGCCCTGGCGCAGCCGCGCCGCCACCGAGCCGCCCGGCTGGTAGAGGTAGACCTCGCCGTCGCGGAAGTCCCAGGCCGAGACCCGCGCGAGATCCTTGTTGGCGCAGCCCGAGGCCGTCGCCCGGTAGAGGTCGAGGGCCGGGGTGCTCGAGAGCGTGACCTTGCAGTTCGCACCGGTCGCGTCCCGCGCATCCCAGCTTCCGACCACCGATGAGCGGCCGCCCGTGGCGACCGGCGGCGGCGGCGCCGGCGGGGCGACCGGCTCGGCGATCACGGTGGGGCCGCCGGCGGGCGGCGCGGCCGCCTGGGCACCGGGCGGGGGCGGCGCGTCGGGGCTCGCCGCGACGCCGGGCGGCGGCGCCAGCGGGGCCGCCGTCACCGTGCCCGACGGCATGGCCGGCACCGTGTCCAGGGACGCCTGGGGCGACGGCCCCCGGGTGCGCGGCCCGTCGAGGCGGCTGGAGGCGCAGGCGCCGAGGCTGGCGGCCAGACAGAGAACGGCGAACGTCGACAGGCTCGGGCGCAGCATCGGTCCACTTCGGGTCAGGATTCACGGCGCGGAGGCGCTTCGATCCTGACTCCGTGGCAATTGCGCTGTCCGCAAGGCAGCCCTCTCAGCCCGGACCAACTCTGCTGCGGAGAGCCGGCCTTTTCGGACGGGTGTGGCCCTGAGGCCTCAACACCCGACTCGACTGCACGATCAGAGCGTGCGCTCGACCATCATCTTCTTGATCTCGGCGATGGCCTTCGCCGGGTTCAGGCTCTTCGGGCACGTGTTGGCGCAGTTCATGATCGTGTGGCAGCGGTACAGCCGGAACGGGTCGTGCAGCCCGTCGAGGCGGTGGCCCGTGTTCTCGTCGCGCGAGTCGATCAGCCAGCGATAGGCCTGCAGCAGGGCCGCCGGGCCGAGGAACTTGTCGCCGTTCCACCAGTAGCTCGGGCACGACGTGGTGCAGCACGCGCACAGGATGCACTCGTAGAGGCCGTCGAGGCGGGAGCGGTCCTCCGGCGTCTGGCGCCACTCCTTCTCGGGCGCGGGCGTCTCGGTCTGGAGCCAGGGCTCGATGGCGGCGTGCTGGGCGTAGAAATTCGTCAGGTCCGGCACGAGATCCTTGAGGACCGGCATGTGCGGCAGCGGGTAGATCCGGATCGCACCGTCCTTGTCCTTGCGGGTCATCACCGGCAGGGCGTTGTCGGGGCTCTTGCACTCGTCGATGCCCATCGTGCAGGCGAGCGCGTTCTGCCCCTCGATGTTCATCGCGCAGGAGCCGCAGATGCCCTCGCGGCAGGAGCGGCGGAAGACCAGCGTCGAGTCGACCTTGTTCTTGATCCACAGCAGCGCGTCGAGGACCATCGGGCCGCAATCCTCGCGGTCGACCTGATAGGTGTCGATCCGCGGGTTGGCCCCGTCATCCGGGTTCCAGCGGTAGATCTTGAAGGTCTGCAGGTTCCTGGCGCCGGGCGGGGCCGGCCAGGACTTGCCCTGGGTGATCTGGGAATTCTTCGGAAGGTTGAACTGAGCCATGGTTCTCGACGGCTTCCGCTGGAGCAGGACGCGGCGGCCGGAGGGGTGAGGCCCCGCCGCCGCAGTCGTTGTGCAGAGTTGCAGATCAGTACACGCGCGCCTTGGGCTCGATGTACTGGATCTCGTTGGACATCGTGTAGGTGTGGACCGGGCGGTAATCGATGACCACCTGGTGCTGGCCCTCGTCGAGCCAGGACAGCGTGTGCTTCATCCAGTCCTTGTCGTCGCGGTCCGGGAAGTCCTCGCGCGCATGGGCACCGCGGGATTCCGTGCGGTTGGCGGCCGATTCCATCGTCACCACCGCCTGGCCGATCAGGTTGTCGAACTCCAGAGTCTCCAGGAGGTCGGTGTTCCAGACCAGCGACCGGTCGGTGATCTTCACGTCGGCGGCGGCGTTCCAGACCTTGTGGATCAGGCCCTTGCCCTCCTCCAGCACCTCGCCGGTGCGGAACACGGCGCAGTTGTTCTGCATCGTCTTCTGCATCTCGGCACGGAGCTCCGCGGTGGGGGTCGAGCCGTTGGCGTAGCGGAACCGGTCGAGACGCTCGAGGGCCTTGTCGGTCGCGCCCTTGGGCAACTCCATGGCCCGGCCGTTCGGCTCGACGATCTCGGCGCAGCGCTTGCCGGCGGCGCGGCCGAAGACCACGAGGTCGATCAGCGAGTTCGAGCCGAGGCGATTGGCGCCGTGGACGGAGACGCAGGCCGCCTCGCCGATCGCCATCAGCCCCGGGACCACCGTGTCGGGGTTGCCGTCGCGCAGCGTCAGCACCTCGCCGTGATAGTTCGTGGGGATGCCGCCCATGTTGTAGTGGACGGTCGGGATGACCGGGATCGGCTCCTTGGTCACGTCGACGCCCGCGAAGATCCGCGCGGATTCCGAGATGCCCGGCAGGCGCTCGTGCAGGATCTTCGGGTCCAGGTGGTCGAGGTGCAGGTAGATGTGGTCCTTGTTCTTGCCGACGCCGCGGCCGTCGCGGATCTCCATGGTCATGGAGCGCGAGACCACGTCGCGCGAGGCGAGGTCCTTCGCCGACGGCGCGTAGCGCTCCATGAAGCGCTCGCCCTCGGAATTGGTGAGATAGCCGCCCTCGCCGCGGGAGCCTTCGGTGATCAGGCAGCCCGCGCCGTAGATGCCGGTCGGGTGGAACTGCACGAACTCCATGTCCTGCAGCGGCAGGCCGGCGCGCAGCACCATGGCGTTGCCGTCGCCCGTGCAGGTATGGGCGGAGGTCGCCGAGAAGTAGGCGCGGCCGTAGCCGCCGGTCGCCAGGATGGTCATCTGGGCGCGGAAGCGGTGGATCTCGCCGGTGGCCTGATCGAGGGCGATGACGCCGCGGCAGCGGCCCTCGTCGTCCATGATCAGGTCGAGGGCGAAGTACTCGATGAAGAAATCGGTCTGGTTCTTCACCGCCTGCCCGTAGAGGGTGTGCAGCATCGCGTGGCCGGTCCGGTCGGCCGCCGCGCAGGTGCGCTGGGCGGTGCCCTTGCCGTAATCGGTCGTCATGCCGCCGAATGGGCGCTGGTAGATCTTGCCCTCCTCCGTGCGGGAGAACGGTACGCCCCAGTGCTCCAGCTCGTAGACGGCGGCGGGCGCGTTGCGCACGAGGTACTCGATGGCGTCCTGGTCGCCGAGCCAGTCCGATCCCTTCACGGTGTCGTACATGTGCCAGCGCCAGTCGTCCGGGCCCATGTTGCCCAGCGAGGCCGAGATGCCGCCCTGCGCCGCCACCGTGTGCGAGCGCGTCGGGAACACCTTGGTGATGCAGGCGGTGCGCAGGCCCGCTTCCGAGCAGCCCACCGTGGCGCGCAGTCCTGCGCCGCCCGCGCCGACGATCACGACGTCGAAGGCGTGATCGTGGATGGTGTAGGCAGGCCCGCTGCCGTTTGTGCCGTTGGCGGCCATGTTCGGCTCCTCGAGATCGATGTTGGCGGGGTCAGGCCGGCTGTCCGAAGCCGATGCGCAGGACCGCGTAGAGGCAGGCGACGGCCACGACGACCGCGTAGGCGTTGTTGGCGAACACCGCCGCGATCTTCGTCGCCGGCGCGTGCACGTAGTCCTCGATGATCACCTGCATGCCGAGGCGCATGTGGACCGTGACCGACAGTAGCGCCAGGATCAGGAGGATCGACACCAGAGGGGTCGCGACGAGGAGCCGCGCCTCCGGGTAGCCGCGGCCCGCCATCTTGGCGATGATCACCACGAAGCTCAGCATCAGCACGACGTTGGCGACGGCGGTCAGCCGCTGCAGCCACCAGTGCCCGGCGCCGTGATGGGAGACGCCGAGGCCGCGTACGCGGGCGCGCGGCGTGCGGATCGAGACGCGCGTGTCCTGCCGGACCTCTTCCTTAGCCATGTCGTCCTCCTCAGCGGACCAGAAGGGCGACCGCCCAGATGACGAGGGTGAGAGCCACCGAGCCGATCAGCGTCAGCCGGGCCATCGAGAGGCGCTTCTCCCGGTCGAAGCCGACGCCGGTGTCCCAGATCAGGTGCCGGATGCCGCCGAGCATGTGGTGCATCAGGATCCACGTGTAGACGAACAGGATCAGGCGCCCGAAGATCGAGCCGAAGAACCCGGCCACGTAAGAGTAGCCGGCCGGTCCCGAGGCCAGAGCCACGAGCCAGATCGCGACGAGAGCAGTCCCGCCGTAGAGCGCGGTGCCGGTGATGCGGTGGAACACCGACATCGCCATCGTCCAGGTCCAGCGATAGATCTGGAGATGCGGCGACATGGGCTGAGCCACTGTCGGGCGGGCGGTGGGTGCCATCGTGTTGAAGCCTCGCAGCTGCGAACTGGACCGTCTCTAATCTGGTAGCGCTAGAGCCTGAGCGGGCAACCCGCAATCCGTCATGGTGCGGCGCAATGTGCCCTCTGGGGCGACACTTTGCCGATTCTGTCACTTCAGCTGTCCCAGGAGGCGCCACCACGCGTAGTCGAGCGGCGCCGCCACGAGGAGCGACAGGAAACCGAAGCTCAGGGTGAGCCGGGTCGCGTCCCGGAGACGGACCCGCCCCAGCTCGCTGGCGAACACGATCGGGGGCGCCTGATAGGGGAAGAACAGGGTCGAGTAGCCGATCACCTGCAGCGAGACGACCGCGAAGGATGACAGGCCGCTCGCCTCCGACATCTCGCCCGCGAGCGCCGTGTACAGGGCCGGGGCGCCGTTGGCAGTGACGAGGAGGGTAAGCACCGTGGCGATGCCGGTGAGCACCGCGAAGTTCTGCGTCGGCGCGTCGTGCGCCAGGGGGGCGACGGTCAGCAGCAGATGGCCGAGGCGCTTGCCGAGCCCGGTCTCGTTGACGAGGGCGACGAGGCCGAGCAGCGCCGCGATGTAGAAGCAGGTCCGCAGGTTCACCTGTTGGAACGCCTCCGGCGGCAGGACCCCGATCCGCGGCAGCAGGCAGACGACCGCGGCGGCGAGGCCGACCCAGGCGGGGGCAAGGCCGTGGAGGCTGTCGGTCATCCAGAGGATCAGCGTGCAGGCGAGGATCACCGCGAGGCGCCGCTCGGGCGCGGACAGCGGGGGCAGATCTGGCAGGGCCGGAGCGGCGGAGCCGAGGTTGTCCGGGAACAGCCGGACGATGAGGCCGACGAGCAGCACGCCCTTCACCAGCGCCAGGACCGGGGCATGCAGAAGGAAGTAAGAGAGGTACGACAGGTGTAGGCCGAGCAGGTGCTCGGCCGAGCCGGCCATCACGAGGTTCGGGACGTTGGCGGGCAGGATCGCCGCAGAGAGGATCGGGGTGGCGAGGCCGACGGCCAGGACCGCACCCGTCCGCCCCGGGCGCCCGGCCGCGAGGCCGAAGGCGTCGCAGAGTGCGAGGGTGACGGGGATCATCAGGGCAATGCGGCCCAGATTCGACGGCATGACGAAGGCGATGAGGAAGCTCAGCGTCACCAGCCCAGCGATGAAGCGGCCGTAGGAGCCGGAGAGCCGCAGGGCGAGGGTGCGCGCCATCCGGGCGCCCAGGCCGGTCCGGGTCATGCCCTGCCCCACTACCATGCCGGACAGGACCAGCCAGAACGCGGAGGATGAGAAGCCCGAGAACACCGTCGCGGCCGAGCCGAGACGCAGCAGCATCGCCAGTCCGAAGAAGGCGAGTGCCGTGACGAACTCGGGCAGCAGCGCGGTCGCCCACAGGCCCATGCACAGCACGAGCAGCCCCGCCGTCGCCGCAATCAGTCCCTCGCCGCTCACCGCGATCGTCCCCGCACCACGCTACGCCGGAAGCGGCATCCTCATCGGATTGGAACGGTTCGCAATTCGGGACTTGTTGAGCGAGCCTTCGCCTGCGGCGAAGGCTGTGGATCCGGTGGGCCGATCTGGCCCAGGGGTCCTCACGACATTGCCCGACCGAAGGCCGGCCGGGCGTCGCGCGGTTTCGAGGATGCGCCGCGGGGACGAGACCCGCGCCGCCTGACTCAGTAGCCGTAGCCGTAGTAGCCGTTGCAGGCAGCCGGGTCGTAGGCGCCGTAGCCGTAAGTGTAGGCGCAATTGTCGTAGCCGTAGTCGAGACCGCCCAGGCCGTAACCGACGCCGAGGCCGAGCCCGAGGCCGGCGAGTCCGTAGCCGACGCCGCGTCCGTAGCGGTGGCCGTAATAGCCGCGGTTGACGAAGCCGCGACCGGCGATCCCGCGGTTCCCGACCCCGCCGAACCGGCCGGCCTGGTTATATCCGCCGGCCTGCAGGCCGCCGGTCCGGACGCCGCCGACGCCGGCCACGCCGAGCCCGGCCCCGCGGAAGCCGCCGCCCAGTCCGCCGACCCGCGCCCCGCCGACGCCGTTCTGGAAGGCGCCGCCGCCGAAGCCGCCGTTCCGGAACGCCCCGCCGCCGACACTGCCGCCGCGGAAGCCGCCGCCGAAACCGCCACCGTGGAAGCCGCCCCCGCCAAATCCACCGCCGTGGAAGCCACCGCCGCCGAAGCCGCGGGCATCGGCGACGGTCGGCGCGAGCGCGACGGCCGTCAGGAGGGCGGTGGAGACGAGTGCGATACGAGTCATGGGAAAGCTCAGCCTGATGTGTGGTGCTTTAACCACTCAACCCGGCTCTAAGGCGGCTGTATCCAAGCTTGAGTATGACCGATGGCGTGGCAGTCGGTCGCTGAGTTGGCGATATGTACGTCGGGCTCGAACGTCACCCTGGACTTCACGAAGTCTCACCGGAAGGGCGGTTCATCGAAACTGCGCAGCTTGCGCGAGTGGAGACCTTGCCGATCGGCCCGAAGAACGTCGAGGGCCGCCAGCCCGACCCGGAGGTGCTCCGAGACGGCCCGATCGTAGAAGGCGTTGGCGGCACCCGGCAGCTTGATCTCGCCGTGGAGCGGCTTGTCTGAGACGCAGAGCAGCGCGCCGTAGGGAACGCGCAGGCGGAAGCCCTGGGCGGCGACCGTGCCGCTCTCCATGTCCACCGCGACCGCGCGGGACTGGTTGATCCGACGCCGCTCCTGGCTGAAGCGCAGTTCCCAGTTGCGATCGTCGTAGGTCACCACCGTGCCGGTGCGCAGGCGCCGCTTGAGCGCGTCAGCCTGCTCGCCCGTCACCGCGGCGGCGGCGTCCTGAAGGGCGACCTGCACCTCGGCGAGGGCCGGCACCGGCACGTCCGGCGGCACGAGCTCGTCGAGGATACGGTCGCGGCGGAGGTAGGCGTGCGCCAGCACGTAGTCGCCGATGGTCTGCGACTGCCGCAGGCCGCCGCAATGGCCGACCATCAGCCAGCAATCCGGGCGCAGCACCGCGAGGTGGTCGGTGATCGTCTTCGCGTTCGAGGGGCCGACGCCGATATTGACCAGCGTCGTGCCCTGCTGGGTCCCGTCGGAATCGCGCGCCACCAAGTGGTAGGCCGGCATCTGATGGCGATGCCAGGGCGAGGCGGCGATCACAGCGGCCGGGTCTGCATCGGCCACCTCGGCACGGGTCACGGACACGCCACCCGGCAGGACCAGCCGCTCGAACCCCTCCGCGCCCGAGGCGAGCCGCTCCAAGCCGTGGCGGACGAACTGGTCGACGTAGCGGTGATAGTTGGTGAGCAGGATCCAGGGCTGGACGTCGCGCCAGTCGCAGCCGGTGTAATGGACGAGGCGCCGGAGCGAGTAATCGACCCGAACCGCGTCGAACAGCGCCAGGGGCAGCGGCTCGCCAGGGATCTGGTCGAACAGCCCGTCCGCGATCTCGTCGCCCACGAGCGACAGGAGCGGCACCGGGAAGTAGGTGGCGAGGTCCGCGCCGTCGACGGTCCGCCCGCGCGCGTCCAGCCCGGCCTCCAGCACGTAGGGATAGGGAATCTCCTGCGCGCTGAGACCGACCTCGAGGGCGATGCCGTAGTCGGCGATCAGCGGCTCCAGCTGGCGGGTCAGGTACGTCCGGAAGAATCCCGGATGCGTGATTGTGGTGGCGTAGGTGCCGGCGGCCTGGAGCTTGGCGGTGGCGCGCCGGACCCGGGGCAGCGGCCCGTCCGGGCGGTAGCTGATCCGCAGTTCCGGGTAGCGGAAGGCGAGACGCTCCGTGGCGTCCGGCGGCGGCCCGCCGGCGAGGTAGCGCTCCAGCGCGATCCGCAGGGCGCCGGCCGCGTCGTCGTAGAGCTCGACCAGCCGGTCGATGGCGGTCGCGGCATCCGCCACCGCCTGCATCGGCCGCAATTCCCGCTCGATCATGTCGCCTCCGTTCCTCCTGCCGGATCTACACCCCGCGCCATCCGGGGGCGAGATGCAGGGTTGCGAGCCGCGGACACATGGCCGACAAGCCGGCCGGCGCGGAGCGCGGCGGCGAGGACGCGGGCATGGACAGGGGGCTGGACGCAGATGAGTTCGGGACCCGTCCCGGTGAAGAGAGGGCCGCCCTGCCCGCGACCTTCGACGCGGGCCTCCACTTCATCGGCCGGCTGCGCACGCCCTGGCAGGCGCGGTCCGACTGTCCGAAGAACGGCCAGCAGGCCGACGCAATCTGCACCGTCGAGGTCGATCCGGCCTACGCCCCCGGCCTGCGCAACGTCACGGGCTGCACGCACCTGATCCTCCTCTACTGGATGGACCGGGCGACCCGCGGCCTCGTGATCCAGCGGCCGCGCCACGCCGACGGCCCCAGGGGCACGTTCTCCCTGCGCTCGCCCGCCCGTCCCAACCCGATCGCCCTGTCGGTCGTGGAACTGCTCGGCCGCGTCGGCGACACGCTCCGCGTGCGCGGGCTCGACTGCCTAGACGGCACGCCGCTCCTCGACATCAAGCCCTACTACGCCTCGACGGACGCGCGGCCCGACGCCCGGGTCGACCGGGCCGGGGCCGAGCCGTGAAGCGCGTCGTTTCCCTCGTTCTCGGCGGGCTCGCCCTCCTGGCGATCGGCGGCTTCGCCGGGTGGCGCCTGCACCGGCCGGGGGCCGACGCACGGGCCTACGCGGAGATGCGCCTGATCGCCGTGCAGGTCAGCCTCGACGAGGCGCCGCCGGACTACGTGTTCTGGGCCGGCGATTCCCAGGTGGAGCTGCAGCCCGGGAGCCAGCGGCCCTGCGGGCTCGATTTCCTCAACGGCGGGATCAGCGGCGCGACCGCGGGCAGCTACGCGGACTACCTCGCGCGCCTGACCTTCAAGGTGCAGCCGCGGCTCGCGGTCCTGACCATCGGGACCAACGACATCCTGGTGAAGAACAACCCGCAGCTGCACAAGCCGACGGAGCAGTTCGAGGCCGCCACCGAGACGATCGTCAAGCGGCTGCAGACCCTCAGCCCGCGCGTCGTGGTGACCGCCCTCCCCCCGGTCGGTCGCGAGATCGGCAAGCTGGTCGATGCCGGCGCGGTCGCGGATTACTCGCGCCGGTTGCAAAACCTCTGCGGGCGGCTCGGCTGCGTCTTCACGGATCCGTTCGCCGCCCTGCGCGACGGCGATACGGGTTACGCCAAGCCCGGCGCCCTGCGCGACGGGCTGCACCTCGCGGCGTTCCGGCCGGCGCTGAAGGCGGTCGAGCCGGCGCTCTGCACCCCGTGAGGATCGGCGCCGCGTCATCGCGAGCGGAGCGAAGCAATCCAGGAGCGCGACACGGATCGAAGCGTCACGTTGCCCTGGGTCGCTTAGCTCCGCTCGCGATGACGGCGCGGGAATCGGGCCGGACGCCGGCTCACTCCCACTCGATCGTGCCGGGCGGCTTCGAGGTGATGTCGTAGGTCACCCGGTTGATGCCCTTCACCTCGTTGATGATCCGGGTCGCGACCCGGCCCAGGAAGGCCATGTCGAACGGGTAGAAGTCGGCTGTCATGCCGTCGACCGAGGTGACGGCGCGCAGCGCGCAGACGTGGTCGTAGGTGCGCCCGTCGCCCATCACGCCGACGGTCTTCACCGGCAGGATCACCGCGAAGGCCTGCCAGATCGTGTCGTAGAGGCCGGCCTGCCGGATCTCGTCGAGGTAGATCGCGTCGGCCTTGCGCAGGGCCTCCAGCTTCTCGCCGGTGATCGTGCCGGGGCAGCGGATCGCCAGGCCCGGGCCCGGGAACGGGTGGCGGCCGACGAAGCCCTCGGGCAGGCCGAGCTCCTTGCCGAGCACCCGGACCTCGTCCTTGAAAAGCTCGCGCAGCGGCTCCACGAGCTTCATGTTCATGCGCTCGGGCAGGCCGCCGACATTGTGGTGGCTCTTGATCGTCACGGACGGGCCGCCGGTGAACGACACGCTCTCAATCACGTCGGGGTAGAGCGTGCCCTGCGCGAGGAACTTCGCCCCGCCGATCTTCTTCGATTCGGCCTCGAAAACGTCGATGAACAGGCGGCCGATCGTCTTGCGCTTGATTTCCGGGTCGCTGACGCCCTCCAGAGCCGCGAGGAACATCCCCGACGCCTCCACGTGGACCAGCGGGATGTTGTAGTGGTCGCGGAACAGTGCCACGACCTGCTCGGCCTCGCCGAGGCGCAGGAGCCCGTGGTCGACGAACACGCAGGTCAGCTGATCGCCGATCGCCTCGTGGATCAGCACCGCCGCCACGGCCGAATCGACGCCGCCCGAAAGGCCGCAGATCACCTTCTCGGAGCCGACCTGCTCGCGGATCTTGGCGATGGCCTCTTCGCGGTAGGCGCCCATGGTCCAGTCGCCCGAGCAGCCCGCGACATCGCGCACGAAGTTGCGGATCAGCAGGGCGCCGTGGGGCGTGTGCGCCACCTCCGGGTGGAACTGGACCGCGTAGTAGTTGCGCGCCTCGTCGGCCACCGCCGCGAAGGGCGCGTTCCTAGAGATCGCCACGGTGGTGAAGCCGTCCGGCAGCTTGGTGACGCGATCACCGTGGCTCATCCAGACCGGGTACTTCTCGCCCTTGTGCCAGACGCCCTTGAACAGCGGGCAGTCGGCCAGGATCTCGACCTCGGCGCGGCCGAACTCCGCGTGGTGGCCGCCCTCGACGGCGCCGCCGAGCTGGGCCGCCATGGTCTGCTGGCCGTAGCAGATGCCGAAGACCGGGACGCCCGAATCGAACACAAGCTGGGGCGCGCGGGGCGAGGCCTCGACGGTCACCGATTCGGGGCCGCCGGAGAGGATCACGCCCTTGGGCTTCTGCTCGCGGAACGCGGCCTCGGCCTTCGTGAAGGGCACGATCTCGCAGTAGACGCCCTCCTCGCGCACCCGGCGGGCGATGAGCTGCGTCACCTGAGAGCCGAAATCGACGATCAGGATCTTGTCGTGGTCGGTGTTCATCGCGGGCGATTATCCGAAGCCCGCGGCGCGTGCAACGCACAAGTCCGGATTGTCCGGCCTTCCGACGTCCCGTCACCGACGGAATGCTTGACCCGGCCGTCAGGTCCCGCGCGTCGCCGTCGCCCCGTCGGTGCCGGCGCGGCCAGCCGCGCGCGGCGGTCTCGGCTGGCCCGACGCGCGCCAGTTCTCAGTCGAAGTTGCGGACCTTGGCCGAGCCACCGAGGCTGATCGCGGGCTTCGCGGCGGCGCCGGCGAGGCTCACCTTCTTCTGGCCGGGCGGGGTCTTGGCGCGCAGCTGCGGGGCGGGCTCGGGCGTCGGTCGCGACGGCTTCAAGTGCGCCTGGCCGTGGATCACCGAGCCGATCTCCCCCGCCACGCGGATCAGGTCGTCGCGCTCGCAGGAGCGGGCGACCTTCAGCCCGAGCTTGTGCATGTGGCTCTTGCCGTAGAGGTAGGCAGCGAGCTGCGCGCGCTTCAGCGGCGGGATCTGCTCCAGGATCAGCGGCAGGTCGAAGTCGTCGGCCCGGTACACGGAGCCCAGAACCTCGAGGGTCACCGGGCAATCGACTTCGGGCTCGGCGCCGCTGGTCGGATGCGCTTGCGTCATGGATGCCTCTCGGAGGTCGATGGATCGGGACCGGGCTCGGATGCCCCGGAGCCGGGGTCGAGTTCAACCCCTATCGGAACGGTGAGGTTCGCAATCCTGTCCTGCGCGGGTCCTGTCGTCGGTGGCGGGACCGGTTCGGGCTTCCAGGCGCCCAGGCAGCCGGTGCAGACCGATTCGATCACCGCGCGGGCATGGGCCTGCCGGCGGGCCCAGAGCATCTCCCGGGCGAGGCGCGCCGCCTCGGCGTCCGGCAGCGGGCGGATGCGGATGAAGAGCGGCTCCTGCGCGGCGACGGGTGCCGGTGTCAGGGCGAGGAGCCCGAGCAGCGCCATCGCGGGATCGGCGGCACGCCACCGGCGCCGCGGCGCCGACCATGCGGGTCCCGCCATGTCACTCTCCCGCCCGGAACGAGCGCGATACCTCACCCGTCAGGGTAAACCGCCTCTTAACGGCCGCCGCGGCCGCGCGGAACTTCACCTCGGGAAGCCGGTAGAACCAGGGGGGACCGAGCGGGAGACGGCTTGATGCCTCAGATGTTCGACTGGATCTTCTTCGCGATCATGCTGCCGTTCCCGGCCTATCTGGTCTGGGACTTCATGCGGCATCGATAGGCGGGGCGAAACGGCGCTCACCCTCCGGGCGAAGCGGCCGCACGGCCGACCGGCGCGGTCCGTTCGGGCTCGATGCCCGGCTCCGCCGCCTGCTCGGCCCGCCGCCGCTCCTGCGCGCGCCCGAGCCAGACGCTGTTCACGAGCCACGCCATCGACAGCGGGATCGCGGCGCCGGCCACGCTGGCGCTGCCGAGCCCCATGCCCTGGATGCCGGTGAACGACCACGCGCCGACCTGATCGCCCAACCGGTAGACCACCGTGTCGATGAAGCTCTTCGCCTTGTAGCGGTCCTCCCGGGGGACGACGGTGAACAGCACCTCGCGCACCGGCCGGGCGATCGCGAAGTTCCCGGCCCGGCGGAGCACCTGGAACGCCACGATGACGCCGATCGTCGGCCAGAGCGCGAGCGCCGCGAAGCCGAGGATGCTGAAGGCCGGGAGGATCGCCAGCGTGAGGGCGACGCCGATTCGGTTCACGATCCGGCCCGTGAGGAACAGCTGGATGCCCAGCGTGAGGACGTTCACCGCGAGGTCGACGCTGGCGAAGAACGCCGTCTGCGCGCCGCGGTCCGGGAAGCTCCGCTTCGCGATGCCCGCCTGCTCGAAGTACAGGAACGTCGAGGTCACCGAGAACAGCAGCAGGAACAGCGAGATGTTGAGCAGGTAGGGCGACGCGAGAGTCCGGGTGACGCCGGCGAGCACGCTTCCGCCGATCGTCCGGTCCTGCCCGTCCTCGGCGCCCCCGTCGCGGCCCGGCACCTCGTGCAGCTGCGTCGACAGCGCGGCGAGCCCGCGCATGCAGAACACCGCGACCTCGAGGAGCACCACCGCGCACAGCATCAGGCCCCAGGTCGGGACGTTCTTGGCCAGGATCGCCGTGGTCGCCGAGCCCGCGATGGCGCCGAGCGTCGCGCCGGCCGCGATGAAGCCGAACAGCCGCTTGCCCTGGGCGTTCGAGAACACGTCGACGATCGTCGCCCAGAAGATCGAGACCACGAACAGGTTGAAGATCGACAGCCAGACGAAGAACACCCGGCCGATCCACACGCCCCACTCGGCAGGCGCGAGGTAGAGCGTCAGCGCGAAGGCCAGGATGTTGGCCGCGAAGAACCGATAGGTGATCGGCACGAACCGCGCCCGCGGCATCCGTTTCACCAAGTAGGCGAAGGGCAGGTTGAGGGCGAGCATCCCCACGAGGGTGGCGGTGAACAGCCAGGGCAGGTTCTCGATGCCGCCGGCGACGCCCATCTGGTCCCGGATCGGGCGCAGCACGTAGTAGGCGGCCAAGATCGAGAAGATGTAGGCCCACGACCAGGCCAGCGCCCGGCCCTCGCCGGGCTGAACGTCGATCAGGCGCGCGAGCGTGCCGCGGGCGGGTTCAGGCATGGGCCGATCTCACCGGAATGGGCTTCTTCCCCGGACGGGCCTCCCTCGGGGAAGGCTCGGTCGGACCCCTCGCCGTTGCGGGGCCCGGCAAGGGGCCGGGCGACGCGCCTACTTCGCCAGTCCGAGTTTCTCGCGCATCTCCGGCGCGGTGACGTCGTGACCGAAGCCCGGGCTGCCCATGGCGAACTTGTCGGCATCCTTGAGCGGGCCGACCACCACCGGGTCGAACCCGGCATCGCGGACGAGGCCCTCGGCGACCTTCAGCGCCTCCGGGTCGTCCCCGGCGATCGGGATCGCCATCCGCCCGCCCGCACGACCCTTGCCGCCGTCCGCGCCCTCCTTGGCGAAGATCTTGTAATTGGCCGCGTTGAAGGCGCGCACGATCTTGGCGCCGGGGAAGTACTTGGCCGAGGTCGCGCCGATCCCGCTGGCCTGGACCTCATCGTAGAGCGCGCCGTCGCGCTTCTGCGTGGCGTTGCCGGCATCGAGGACGACCTTCCCCTTGAGGGACGGGCCGATCTCCTTCGCGAGGTCCGGATAGGCCTTGTAGGGGACGGCGATGAACACGGCGTCGCCGAACTTGATCGCCTCCTCGGGCGTGCCGGCCCTGGCCTTGGGCCCGAGCTCCGAGACCATCGCGGCGAGCTGCTCCGGGTGGCGGGAGGCGAACATGACCTCGTGGCCGTCCTTGACCCAGAGCGACCCGATCGTGCCGCCTATGTTCCCGGCGCCGATCACGCCGATCCGGATCTTCTTCGCGCCGTCCTGGGCCGCGGCGGGCACGGAAGCGGGCAGAGCGGCGGCCATGGCGAGGCCGGCCGCGAGGGTGAGCGCCGCGCGGCGCGAGGTGAGATCAGACCGCATCGATGAACGTCTCCATCTGCTTGCGCTGCGCCGCGTCGGGAAGCTTGCCCCGCGCGGCCCCGAGGTTGTCCTCGACATAGGCGGCCTTCGCCATGCCGGGGATCGGGCAGGTCACGGCCAGGTTGCCGAGCACGTATTTCAGGAAGAACTGCGGCCAGCTCGCGCAGCCGAGATCCTTGGCGACCGCCGGCAACTCCTTGCCCTGGACCGCCTTGAACAGGCGATCGCGGCCGAACGGCACGTTGGTCATCACCGCCACGCCGCGATCCGCGGCCAGCGGGAGCACGCGCTCCGCGGCGGCACGGTTGTCGATGGCGTAGTTCACCTGGATGAAGTCGAGGCTCTCGCGCTTCATGACGGCCTCCAGGGCGTCGAGCTGGTTGTCGCGCCAGACCGTGACGCCGACGTACCGGACGCGCTTCTGCGCCTTCAGATCGCGCAGAACCGCCAGATTCCCGGTCACGTCGATCAGGTTGTGGACCGCCACCAGGTCGAGGGTGTCGACCTTCATGCGCTTCAGCGATCGGTCGAACTCCGCCAGCGTCGCGTCGCGGCCGGTCGTGTCGACCTTGCTGGCGAGGAAGATCTTCTGGCGCAGGCCGGGCTCCGCCAGGATCAGGCCGAGGACGTCCTCGGCGGTGCCGTAGCTCGGGGCCGTGTCGATCACCGATCCGCCGAGTGCGACGAAGGTCTTCACCGCCTCCTTCAGGGGCGCCACCGCCTCGGGCGTCGGCTCGACCTCGTAGCGCCGGGACGTGCCGATCCCGATGGCCGGAAGCGTCTCGCCGGTGGAGGGTATCGGGCGGCGGATCAGCGGCTCGGCCGCCGCGGCGAGGCGGCCGGCGAGCGGGGCGATAGCGGCTGCGGCGATAACGGCGCGACGGGATACGGGCATGGCCGGCCTCCGACGGATTCAGGACCCGCCGGGAGATAGGGCGCGTCCGCGCTCTGTGTATTCTTAATTCTCACGCTTCCGCGAGGGACGCGCGCTGCACCTTCGAGGCTCGGGCTAATCTTCCTCGGGCGGGTCCTCGAATTCCGCGCCCTCGGTATCGGGGGCGATGCGGAACCGGTACTCGTCGATCGCCAGGAACGCCCGGTGGGCGACCTGTGGGTCGATCCCGTCGCGGACGACCAGGGTCTGGAAGTCGATGAACAGGCGCGCGACGCGGGCCTCCTCCGTAAGGGTGGCCAGGGCGGACGAGCTCGCGCCGGCGCGCATCATGTAGCGCTTGGCCTCTCCGGCCGCGTCTGGCGCGGGCAGGACGACGACCTGCCCGGCGGTTTCCGGCTTCAGTTCCGCCCAGCGGACGGGCGTCCAGGCGATGATGGCGTCGGTGTGCTTCATCGAAGGCTCCGGCAGGTGGACGGGGATCCGCCTACCGGGCGCGGCCGGGAACGTCGAGGCTCCCGGCGTTCCGGATCAGGGTGCGCGCTCCATCTGGCCGCGGATCTCGCCCTTCGGGTTCGCGGCGGTGTGGAGGTTGAAGTAGACCTTCCCCGCCTCGAGATCGGCGGCCTTGGCATCGTCGAGGGTCGCCTCGCCGGTGAAGGGGCTGCTCGCCGCCGTCACCGGCACGAGCACGCCGGCATTCTCGCCCGCCTTGGCCGGCCCGTGGAAATGGGCGGCCGTGACCGGCCCGGTGAGGCCGCTGTACTGGCCCGACCAGCTCAGGCGCTTGGTGGCGGGATCGAAGGTCGCGGTGATCTCGCCCTTGCCGGAGGACGCGGTTGCCGGCACCTCGCTGCCGCCGGTGAGCGCCGCGCGGTAGGTGACGTCCTTGCCCGCGGCGAATGCCGGACCCGTGGCGAGCGGCACCCCGAGGACGAGAAGGGCGGCGAGGCTGGTGGTCCAGCAATGGCTCTTGCGCGCTGTCATCGAACGCTCCGCGATCTGACGGGCCGTCGAGCGGCCCGTGCCAAACCTAGCGGGCCGGGACGGGTCGGACATGGCGGACGGGCTGTCGCCGAGCGATTCTCGGTGACAGCCAAGCGTTTCCCTCCCGCGCGCGACGGCACGCGGCCTGCCCGACCTCCGGAGGCGCGATTTGCTCACGGGAAGACGTTGACACGGCACGCCCGCTCTTCCTATACCGCCGCCACTGCACGCATCGTCTCGATGGACGGTCGCGGCTCGTGGCGGGGTAGCTCAGCTGGTTAGAGCAGAGGAATCATAATCCTTGTGTCGGGGGTTCAAATCCCTCCCTCGCTACCAAAAATAATCTAAATAGTGCAGGCATTTACGTTCTAGGCCCTGGACCCATCGTCCGGGGCTTTCTCGTTCTCGGGCGGATCTCGGGCGGACTTTTTTGCACGCTTGCCGGGCGATCCGCCCGATTCCGAGCGTTCGGGCGGACCATCGGGCAGCCTCGCACCGCCCCTGTGTCCCGTTCCAGGGCACGGCCCAGCCGAACACCTCCAAAAACCTCGCGGTTTGAGCGGTTTCGTGGTGTGATGGCGTCGGCGGTCGGTGAGGTGCTGCGATGCGCGGTCAGCCCGGTTTTTCGACGTCGATGAGCGTCAGAAGGATCTCTCGGCCAAGGGCGACGCTCTGGAGCGGTTGAGCCGCATCGTCGATTTCGAGCTGTTCCGGGACGACCTCGCCCGTTCCGTGTCTCGTTCAGACGGATCGAAGGGCGGTCGTCCACCATTCGACCTCGTCTTCATGTTTAAGGTGCTGATCCTCCAGGCCAGCCACTCGCTGTCGGACGAGCGCACGGAGTTCCTGATCACGGACAGGCTCTTCTTCATGCGCTTCCTTTTCATGCGCTTCTTTGGGCTCGGGCTGTCCGACCCGGTGCCCGACGCCAACACGATCTTGACCTTTTGCGAGGCGCTCACCCGGGCCGAAATTGCGGGAAAGCCGGCCATCGCAGTTCTGTTTTCGGCCTACGAGGCGGCCCCGCGGCACGCAGGTTTACTGGCGATGGGTGGGCAGATCGTCGACGCGACCGTGGTGGCCGCGCCCAAGCAGCGCAACACCGAGGCCGAGAAGGCGGATCTGAAGGCCAGCCGTGTGCCCGACGCCTGGAAGGCCAAGCCGGCCAAGCTCGCTCAGAAGGACCGCGAGGCGCGCTGGACGATCAAATGGTCGAAGGCCACGCCGGCCGAGGACGGGGCGAAGCGCGTGGACATTGCCGTGCCGGCCTTCGGCTACAAGAACCACGTCGGCATCGACCGCCGTCATGGGCTGATCCGGGCCTGGACCGCCACCGACGCGGCTCGCCACGACGGGGCGCAGTTGCCCAACCTGGCGTCGAAAGCCAACACCGCCGGCGACGTCTGGGCTGACACCGCCTACCGCTTGAAGGCTAACGAGGCACACTTGGCGGGCAACGGCTTCCGCTCCCGCATCCATCGCAAGAAGCCACCGGGCAAGCCGATGGCCAGGAACGTCGCCCGGGCCAACGGTGAGAAGTCGAAGGTCCGCGCGGCCGTCGAGCATGTCTTTGCCCGGCAGAAGGGGCCGATGGGGCTCGTGGTGCGGCCCATCGGCTTGGTGAGAGCTCGGACGAAGATCGGCTTGGCCAACCTGTTCTACAACATGACCCGTGCGGTGTGGCTCATCGGCTACCACGCGAGGACTGCCTGAGGGTCGGGATCGAGGGCTTATCGCCCCGCCTGGGACCAGCGTGAGGACAGCATCAGATCGCCAAAGCGCTCAGCATCCCGCTGAACCCTCCCAGGGACCGCCGTCATCACGGTAATTGGAGGTCCCCAGCCGGTTGCCGGCGACGATCTGCGGTCACTCAGTCCAAGTGAGGCCGAGGCCGAAGGCGCGCCCGTCCAGATGCGCCTCCACCCACCGGGCGTCCGGATGCCGGTCGTAGACGTCGGCCGCGAACGTGGCCGCCTCCGCCGACTCGAACAGGTAGTATGCCACGGGGAGGTGCTCGGCCTGGCCCCGCTCCAAGATACGCTGGAGGTGCGCGACACCCCTGACGACAAGATAGCCGATCCCGCCGCGCTTCTTGCGGTACACGCCGATGACGACGGGGGCGCCGAAGAGATCGTTCATGTACGCGGCTGGGTCGCCGCCGGACCTCCTTAGCTCAGCGACGCGGCCCACGTGTTCGGCCCCCGTCGAGAACATGTTCGTCAGTTGCTGTTGGGTGAAGGGCATATCTGTCAGCCTCTTTAGACCGGCGGCGCCGGCGAGGCCTGCTGATATAAACACATCCCCTTTCACGAAGCTTAGCGAAAAAATGGATTTATTTGCAATAAATTGTAGTGATCTTGTCGGTTCATAGTATTTGGTCAAATTTGAGAGATGTTTCTGGATGTTTGTTCATTTTCGCGGGCGCACAGGGGGCACACAGACCGGTGGCGTGATCCCATTTTAAGGCAACCTCCGGATTTGCCTTAAACAGGCTTCACCCCGCCGGTGACCTCAGCCACGATGGAGTCCAGCGTCGAGAGCCTGGACGGCACGACGATCCGGGCCTCCGGATCCCCGGCGAGCGACAGGCCAAGCTGGAAGCCCCCGGGGGCGTAGACGATCACAGAGTTGAGCTCGGACACCCAGGCCCCCATCATCCGGATGGCCTCCGCCGCGAGGGCGGCGACGAGGCGTGCCTTGACAACCTCGATGTCCGCCGGCCGGGTCACCGGGGGCTTCGGGCGGTCCCAGTCCGGGTGAATGACAACGGCTTGGGGCAGCGGCAGGCGGAGGGGTGTCTCGGTGTAAATGCGCAGCCTCAATCCTTCCTGATGGCGTCGAAGATCCGGTTGATGCTGTCAAGGCGTCCGGCCTCACCCCGGCCGACGTGCCAGCCGCGGCAATGCTGGCAGCGGTAGGGGTTCACCATCCCCTTGCCGGCCCGCGCCATCCGCCTGGCGTGTACGACGGCCCCACCGACATCGGCGTGTCGGACCTTACCCTCGCAGGATCGCCGGCGACCCATGCCTCAGCCCCAGGCCGACCACACGGCCGGCAGGGCGCCCCCCGTCCGGATTCGAGCGCCCCGGACCGCCAGGCGCACTAGCGCGAGCTCGGTGTGCCCGCCCCGGGGGGCCAGGGATCCCGCCTCGTCGGCTGGCCTCTCTGGCACGTGCCACGGCACGTACTCTGACACGTGCCGCGGCACGTGCCGGGCTTGCTTCTCCGAGGGGGCGGATTCAGAATCCGTGGCATGCCCGACGATTTGACAGACGATCTGCGAGCCGCCGCCAATCGCCTGGACGCGCTCCAGGGTCGGTCCTCGAATGTCGAGCGCGCCTCCCCGAGCGATCCGATCGTCGTGCGCCGCCCCGGCGTCATGGAGGGGCCGCGTGCTTCCGGGGCACCCGCGTCAACGTCGAGACCTTGTTCGTGAACCTCGTCTCGGACGACTTGGACTCCATCGTGGATGAGAGCTTCCCTACGTTGGACCGGGACGACTGCATCGCGGCCCTGGAGCGGGGGGCCGTCCTCGTCGCCGAGGCCGGCCTGCTGACGCGCGAGGAAGCGCAACTCATGTTCGGCCTGCTGGCCAGCAAGTGGCACATCAGCCTCGACGGTTTCCTCGCCGAGTACCCGGAGTTCAACCGGGACCGCTGCGTCGCGGCGCTCCGGTACGCGGGGGCCGCACTCGCCGCCGAGGTGGAGTTCGAGCAACAGGCGGACCGCCTCGACGCGGCCGCCTCGCTCGCCGTGCGGATCCTCAGGCGAACCGGGCTCGGCGGCGGTTTCGCGATCGCGCTCTGCTCCGAGGCTGAGACGGAGGCGGACGTGTATCGCTGGCTGGCTATCTCCTCGGCGGGGATGCCCTGGCCCGGGCCGCCCGCGGGGAGGAGCCCTGAATGCCCGACGATGAGTATCCCCCCGACTCGATCCGCGTCCTCGCCGGCCTGGAACCCCGGCCCCAGGGCGAGCTGGTCGGCATCGAGCCTGAATACTGGTGGGCGAGCATCGACGGGGTGGGTCCCCTGCCCGTCGCGGTCTGGCGCGATGCCGGGGACTCCGAGGATCCGCCCCAGCCCTGGGGAGCCGAGCGCCTCGGCGTCGAGGGCGTTCTCTGGCCGGACCGCGTCCGCCTGATCGCCAGGGCGCTCCCCCCAGGCGGCCGGATCGCCCTGCCCGTCGAGGACCTCAGCGACCGCGAAACGGACCCGACCATCCCTCCCCCTGGTGACAACCCTCAGGGCTTGGCGACCTTCGACCCCATGGAGCACCCCAGCTATCGCACTGCGGCGCGAACCTTCCTCGACGGCTATCTTCAGAGCAGGGGCATCGCTCCCTGTGAATGGCCTGAGGATCAGGGGGCAGCCGATGTCGTCGGCGAGGCCCGCTACTCCGTCGAGGACGGCCCCGGCAGCGGCACCCGCGTCGAGCTCAGCGTGAGCGTGCTCGTTGGGACGGAGCGGTCCACGGTGTTCGTCGTCGACCCGCTGACCGGGCGCGCCCTTGCCCGCGAACTCGTCCATCACGGCGGAGAAGCCGGGGCGGCCGCCGTCGCGGTGTCTGCCGCCCTCCGGAGATGTCTGCCGGGCGCGCCAGGCGGCGTGGCCGGCGGATCCCGGGAAGCGGCGGGCGAGCCGATCGAGTAGGTCGGCTGAGGGTGCGGGGCGGCTCATAGGCATGCCTCCACCGTGCGGTCCAGCGCCGAGAGGATCCCCGTCGCGAGGACGCCCATCAGCAGTACGGCCGACCCGGCCGAGCAAACGATGAGGGTGAGCTCGCCCATCAGGCCGGGTCCCTCTGGAGGAGCCCGTGGCTCTCCAGGACGACCGTGACCGCCCCGGCGATCTGGCGATCGTTCAGGCCGTCCAGCCGGGCCCGGTCGAGGACCTGGCGGACGAGGCGGATGGGCGACGTCTGCCCGATGAACTGCCCGAAGAGCACCCGCTCGACCTCGGGGCGCGCGTCGGCGGGCAACTCGGCAAGCCCGTCGATGACCAGGTCGTGCAGGGTCACGACCGGCCGCATCAGGTCGGTGACGCCAGCCTCGACGAATGCCTCGACCGCCTTCTCTTCGCCGCAGCGCGCAGCGCGGACCACCTGACGGAATGCCGTCTGCGCGGCATCCGGCATGCGGTAGAAGTCCCAGGCCGACCTGTGCTCCCAGTATTTGTACGCCATCGCCCCCTCCTCGCCGACCAACCTCGCGAGGATACCACTCTGAGCGATTCGGAACGGCACAGGCAGGGCGCCCATCGCCCAGGGAAAACCTAACCCTGTCCGAGACTTCCGATTGCTTCGCGGGGCCGCTCCGGGCATGGTGGAGCCTCAACGGAAGGACGACCCCGTGACCCTCGCTCGCTGCTTAAAACGGATAGCCCGCCGCCCCGCCTGAGCCCCCGAGCTCGGCGCCCGCCTGCGCGTGCCCTCCGTTTCCAGCGAGCCTCCCCGATGTCCAAGATTTCCGACGCTGCCAAGCGCAGCGTGCGGCAGCACATTGCGCTGTTCCGCGACCCCCGTTGGCCGCACGACGACTTCCCGGTCCCGTCCACGCTAGATGTCCTCTCGGGCGCGGAGTTCGTAGGGGGCGACGTCTACGCCGACCTGAAGGCGGTCTGCCTGCCGCTCGTCGCGGAGGACTGCCCGCATAAGCTGCCGACGGAACTGGAGATCTCGCTCAGCGCTGCGGTCGCGGCGCCGACGACGACCGCCATCCGGAGGATCGAGCAGGCCTGCGACGACATCCTCGCGTTCGTCGAGGTCGGCAAGTCGACCGTTCTCGCCGAGACCGCCCGCGCCATCGAGGACCTGCACGACCGCTGCAACGTGTGGCTGGCGGCGATCGGCTCCCCGGAAGCGGCCCGGCGCTGCGCGATGCTGTGCGTCCGCCACGTCAAGAGCAGGCCGGTCACGGGCTACGTCGACTACATCAGCTACGGCCTGATGCGCAGCGCGATCGACTACCTAGCGACCGCGGACGCCCTCGATGGGCACGACGAGGACGAGGTCGATGTCGCGGTCTACCTGCCCGAGGGCAGGCACGTGCAGATCTCCATGACGACGCACCTCGCCCGCGGATTCGCGCACACCCTCGGCCTCGTCTTCGATGTCCTCGACGAGCCGCCGGTCCCCGCGGAGCCGTCCCTGGACGACCTCGCGGAGCTCAACGGCATCGTCTCCGAGGATCGCGCCGGGATCCAGCCGTTGCCGCGGATCATGGAGGATACCCGCGAGGACGGGGAGACCTACTCCGACCCTGTCGAGGACCTGCCGACGGTCCCCACGGCCATCCTCGTCGGTGACGTCAGCCACGTGAAGAAGGGCCAACGCGGCGACGATCCCGTCAAGGAGGCCGAGGCGATCGTGCGGGTGGCCCTGCCGCTTGTCACGCCGCCGGCCGACCTCGCGGCGATCCGGGCCGAGCTGCTCGCTGACTGCCCCCACGGACAAGCGATCATCGACAGGCTGCTGCGCCCGCTCGCATCCCAGGCCGTCGTCAGGAATCCGCCGCTGCTCCTCGTTGGCGAGCCCGGCGGCGGCAAGACCCGGCTGGCGCGCCGCTATGGGGAGGTCCTCGGCCTGCAGCCGGCGGTCTACTCCATGGCCGGGGTGACGGACTCTGTCTCGATCGGCGGCGTGGCCCGGGGGTGGAGCACGGGCGGGTTCTCGGCCCCTGTGCGCGAGCTCATCCGGACCAGGATCGCCAATCCGATCCTTGTCATCGACGAGGTCGATAAGATCGGCACGTCCAGGCACAACGGGAACGCCTGCGACGCGCTCATCAACCAGCTCGGCGTCGAGACGGCGGCGCGCTACCGCGACGTCTATCTCCAGGCCGACGTCGACCTGTCGCACGTCCAGTGGATCCTCACGGCCAACACGCTCGACACCGTCCCCCGGCCGCTTCTCGACCGATGCGTGGTCCTCCGGCTGGACGAGCCGGGCCCGGAGCACCTGCGCCAGCTAGCGACGTCCATCCTCGCGGATGTCCGCGCCGACCGGGGCCTCGACGAGGCATGGGTGCCCCCACTCGATGGGATCGAGTGGGCTGCCCTGCAGGAGCATTGGCCGGGGGGCAGCCTGCGCGCCCTGCGCCGACTCGTTGAAGCGGCGATCGATGCCCGCGACGCCGGCCCCCTGCAGTGATCCTTGGCGATGGAGACCGACATGACAGACGTGATCCGCGTCGAGGCGCTGGCTTTTCTCACCGGTGCCCTGGGCGAGAACAGCGCCGGCATCAGCAACACCGGTATCGACATGACTGGCGCCGGGCCCCGCGTCAGGTGGGACGTGCCCCGCCTCTCGCGGCCCCGCGTCTCAGACCGCGGCCGGGTCTACCGAGAGGGCGTCTCGGAGCTCGTCTCGCGGATGATCGCCCTGCGCTGGCAGGGCAGCCAGTCGCCTCGGGTACCCCCGAAGGAGAGCTACCTACAGCTGCATGACGACTACCCCGGCGTCTTCACGACGACGCTGGAGACCTCGTCGGGATGGCACTGGATGCTCGCAGCGGCGGCCGAGTGGATCCTGGAGGACGGCAACCCGGCGGCCGCCGGCCACGTGACGCGCCAGGTGAAGAGCAAGTTCGCGGAGTTGCGCTGGTACGTCGGCGGCCCGACGTCCGAGCGGATGCGGGAGATCATCGTCGCTGCGGAGTGGCTGTCGGGTGCCGTCTGCGAGACATGCGGCGCGCCGGGATCCCTGCGCCGAGGCGGCTGGGCCGTGACGGCGTGCGATGAGCACGCCCGGAAGCGCTGACGTCTACCGGAACCTCACCCGCGGGTCTTGGAGTGTCCGCGTCGAGGGCCGGGTCGTCGGTCACGTCCCAGCGATCGCCCTGATCGGCGTGACGCTCCGGGCTTCGGACGCGGCCCGCCTGCGGTGCCTCCGGACCGGGGCCCGGGACGTCCACGCTTGGGCCCGGGGCCTCCCCCTCGTCGGCGTGCCCCGGCCGGGCGGGGCCGTCCGATTCCGCTACTGCCTCTGCCAGCCGGGATTCCGCCTCCCGGACGGCTCCTCCCTCATCGCGGCGGCCGCCGTCTGGCTCGAAGCCGACGGGTCCGCCTGGTGCCTCGCCCCCAGACAGGAGTGACCGTCATGCGTACTATCGCCCTCGCTGCTGCCATCGCCGCCGCCGGCCCCCCCGCGCTTCCCGCCCCGGGGATGTACTGCCCGGTCGGAGAGGGCTACGGGCCCGTCTTCGTCGGCCCCGCGCCTACGGACATCTCCGCAGATGGGATGGAGTGCCATGACGCGCGCGTGGTCGCCGGCAAGATCCGGGCGACGTGCTTCACGAACTCGGCGAGCGACACGGGCGGGACGTACGCGCTCGACATCGAAGTCCTGCCGACGGGCGAGCTTTCTCGCTACGGCACCCTGTTCCGGCGGGTGCCCCGCCCCGGCATGTGCCCCGCGAAGTGAGGGAGGACATCAATGACCGAGGACCTGGTCGAGATCCTGACACCCGACGGCTTCGTGGGCTTCTAGGGCAAAGGAAGCAAACGGCGTTTCGGTATCATTACGTTGCATCGGTCCGCGGGGGCGGCGCGGGGCCGCCCCCGGGCGTGGTTCAGGCCTTCCTCGGCTTGCGCAGGTCGAGGCGGCCCTGCGCGAGCTCGGCTTCGAGGACGCGCTGGCCGGCGGGCGTGATGACGAGCTGCCGGGTCTCGACGACCTGCCCCGCGACGTCGACAACGCCCATCGCGTGCTCGACGAAGCCTCGCTCCTGCCCCCAGATCGTCGCCATCCAGGATCCCCGCTTGCCGATCTCGCGGCTGTTGCGCCGGCAGATCCAGCCTCGCCGGTCCAGCAGCTCGAACACCCTCTTCGGCTTCAGCCGGGTGTCGCGGGCGAAGTCCGTGATCGTCTTGGATCCCCTCGCGCCGGCGATGCGCTCGTAGGCGACCGCCTTGGGTTGCAGGACCTCCACGCGGGCCGCCGAGGCCTCCGCGCGGTGGGTCACGACGGTCAACGCCTTGCCCATGTCCAGCATCTCCTGATTCGAGAGGCAGGCCACGTCCTCGGCCTCGATGCGGGCCCGGCGCTCCGCCTCGGCGATGGCGCGGAGGCGGTCGACCTCGTCGAGCTTGCTGACGAGGATGCGGCGCAGGACCTGGTTATCGTCGAGGTCTGGCGCCCCGTACGAACCCCGGCGCCGGACCTCGGGCAGGACCTCGGACGTCACGAAGCGCCGGAAGCGGTGTGGGACCGTTCCGGGGGTCGTGGCCCCCCGGCAGCGGAGGATAAGCGTGTAGAGGCCGCTCTCGCTGATGATGGAGACTTCCTGGGGACCGCCAGGGGTGTCGGTTAAGGCGACCCCCTTCTCGTCGGCGTCGAGCTTCTGGATCGCGTCGCGGTGATTGGCGATGTCGAGGGCCGCGCAGGCCTCCTTCGCGACGAACCAGGGCGCGCCGTCGCGAATGATGACGGTGAGCGGCCGCAGGTTGAACCTGAAGCCCAGGGCCTGGACGGACGTGGCGGTCGGGACGGGGGCGCCCATCAGGGCGGGGGTGAGCGCGTTCATGATCAGGCGACCCTCGGACCGGGGTTGGTGGGCTGGGCGGTGTCGACGGCGAGGCACACGAAGGTGAGCTCGTCCGGGAGCAGGAATCCTGGGCGCACGTGCGTCCCGACGACGAGGGCGCGGTCGACGCCGGGCGTGCCCTCGACGTACCGGCTGGCCTTGGCGATGCTGGACTTCCCGACGCCGCCGGGGGCGTAGAGCCACGGTAGGACGCGGCCGTCGGCGAGCTCGACCCAGCCGTCGAGGTCGTGGGTGCGGGAGTAGAACGCGACGGCCTTGGCGGGGCGGGCCCCGGGGATGAACAGGCCCGGGTTCTGCCTGAAGGCGCCGCACAGCATCGTCATCATGACGGCGTCGACCTTCTCCTGCTCGATCTCGCAGAGCAGGTCCCGCGTCTCCTCGATCGGCATGGCGCGGTAGGCCCGCTCCATGACCATCGAGTGCAGCTCGTGCAGGAACGTCGCCGGCCGGGTGCGCAGCGCGGCGTGGGTCTCGGCCGGGGTCAGCTCGGCGAGCAGGGCCTGCCCCTCCAGGAAGCGGGCCTCGTTGACGAGCTCGGCCGCGCGCAGGGCCACGGCCTGCAGCTGGTCGAGGGACGTCATGCTCAGGAGGTCGAGGGGACGCGCGAGGAGCGTGTCCATGGTATGCTGCGGGATGGGTTCGGACATCGTGGGTCGCTCCGTGGTGTCTGAAGGCCTCCGGGGCTCCACCCCCGGGGGCCGCCTTCCGTTAACCCCTCGGTAACGAATCGACGGCACACACAGCGTACGCCTTTGCAGTTGGACTGCAAAATGCCCTGGCGGTTTCCGCGGGCCCGTGGCACGCTTAGGCATGATCCCGACCTCCACGCAGTTTCGAGCCGCCCGCGTCCTCCTGGAGCTCAGTCAGGACGAGGCGGCCGCGCGCGTCGGAGTGTCCGTTCGGACGCTGATCACCGTCGAGCAAGGCGGCGGATCCCGCTCCACGAAGGAGCGGGTCATGGGCGGCTACATCGGCGAGGGGATCGATTTCTCGACGTCCGAGGACGGCAGGACCGTGTCGGTCGGCCTCAGGCGGCGGTGAGGGTACTCACCCGGCGAGTACCCTTCGCGGGCGAATCGGTCAGCCCGATCCCGACATAGACAGCCCGGCCGGCGACGCGCCCCAGCACGGCGGCGATCCTGTCCCGGGCATCGGCCTTCTCATCCATTGAGTAGCCCCGGATGGGCTCAGGGCCGCCCATGCTGCGCAGCAGGTCGACCTGGCGCGCGAGGGCATGCCGATCGGGTGCGGGCAGCGTCACGGGCGATCCCCGGCCGAGGCCGCGCGCAGGTCCTGGACAGCGCGCTCCAGGGCGGCCTCCCACGCCCCGGGGAGCGCCCGGTCGGCGGGCAGCTCCATGGACCGGCGACGCCCATCGACCAGGGCGGCCGCGGCCGCGATGACGGCGGCGACTTCCGGGCTCACCGGCGGGCGCGGCCGCGGCGCCGAGGGTAAGCTCGACGTGCGGGGCGACCGAGGCGGTGGTGTCCACCCGTGGGGCGCAGGCGCCGAGGCAGAGGGCAGCCGCGAGGGCCACGGCGAGCAGGATCCTGGTCACTGGTTCACTCCACGTCTGAGCACGCCCAAGGCGTCGCGCATGCTCCGCGTCATCGGGGCGTTCCCCGGGGGGCCCTCCCCCTTGCCGGCGGGCAGGCACGCGACCCGGGCGATCTTCGCGGATTGGGTCGCCCGGCGCGCGGCATCGAGGGCCTCGGCGTAGCGGGCGTCCGAAGCGAGGTTGTCCCGGCCGCGCTTGTCGACCTCGGCCGCGAGGCGGGCCTCGGCGCGGTGGAGGCGGCCGGCCGCGTCGGCATTCCCGTTCGCCAGGGCCTCCCCGGTGGTGGCCTTGGCCTGCCATGCGGCGGTGACGCCGGCCTGCGCGGCCTCGCCCTTCCGGTAGGCGTGCCACGCGGATCCGAGCACCAGGCCGAGGAACAGGAGCGCGCCGACACAGGCGAGCGCCACGTCGACGGCGAACCGGGGGCGCCGGGTTTGGGCCCTAACAGCGGCCCCTGCCGCGGCGGAGATGGTCTCGACTGCACCGCCGGCGACGGCCTCGACGGCGTCCACGGCCGGGGCGAGACGGGGCCGCGGAAGGGCGATGGCCGGGAGCTTGGGACGCCAGGCCAGGACGGCCCGGATGGTGGCGATGGCGTTCATGGTCAGGCCTTTCCCTTCCGCTTGGCGCGCCGGGACGCGACCTTCGCGAGCATCAGCTCGCCGTGCAGTCGCGTGGCGATGTTGGTAGACTTGGCGAGCTTGGCGCCCTGCATCGCCACCAGCTCGTCACGGGCGTCCTCGTAAGCCGTCTGGACATCCTCGATCCCCGCCGTGGAGAACCGGGTCTGGATGTCCTCGACCCTGCGGGTCATCCCGACGGCGGGCTTCTCGGCTGGGACAGGGGCCGGCTTCGACCTGGTGCCCCAGACCTCTGCGGCGAGCTCGCTGGCCAGCATCGGGATCCCAAGGGCCATCCCGGTCCAGAAGGCGGCGAGCTTGAAGGGGTTCAGGGCGTCCATCAGGAGCGACCCTCCGCGACCTTCTTGGAGATCCGCCCGGGCAGGCTCGGGTCCGTTAGCTCGACAGGCTTCCACGGACCGTCCGGCCAACCTTGGACATCCACCGACAGCACCTCGCAACGGGATACCTCTCCGTCCGAGTAGACGACCGAGCGGACCTTGAAGCTGCGACCGGTGTCCATCGGCTCGCCAAGGACCTCCCGTCCGTCAGGGCCCGAAGCCTTGAGGATCAGGCACGTGGTCTCGCCGAAGACCTGCTCGATGAGGGTGGCGGGCGTACATTTCATGGCGGCGTCCATGTCAGTGCACCTTCCTAGCGGCGGCCTCGGGCGAGGCGGGGGTGAAGGGGTGGGCCTCGCCGTCGTGATCGACTGTGAAGGCGGGCAAGCCCTGGCAGTGGCAGGGCTTCCGGTGGGCGCGGGCCCGCAGCACGGAGCAGACCTCGGTGACCAGGTGGTCGAACGCCAGGTAGGCGAACAGCGCGACGAGGCAGATAGCGGTGGAGGTCACGAGGCGGCTCCTGTCGGCTCGGTGGGCGGGGTGAGAGGCTCCCAGGGGCCGCCCTGGACGGCCTGGACGTCGATCGCCTGCACGACCTGCCCGCCCAGGGCGCAGGTCACGCGGATCGTCCGCCCGGTCCGCATCCAGTGGCCAGGGTCCGTGGGGTGGGGCAGCTGCTCGTCGAACGTGACGACGTAGGAGGCGGGCGCGGGCGCGTCGGCCATGTCAGGACCCCTTCTTCCGCGGGGCGGCCGGGGCCGGCATGGTCGGCAGCACCGGAGCGGGCCCCGGCGCCTCGGACGGGCACGCGAATCCCGGCCGGACGCCGCCCGACGGCGTCGGCCACGCCAGGCTCAGGCAGAGCCGGAACGCCAGCGGCAGCGCGAGGGGCAGCGGGCTCGTCATCAGGCCGCTACCGTCTCGGCCGCGACGGCGTGCTCGACGTGCGTCGGCTCGGGCTCGGCCGGCAGCTCCGGCAGGTCGTGCTCCTGGATCGAGACGATCGCCGGATCCGTCTCTGCCGCCGGCGGGATCTCCGTCCCGGCCGGAAGCTCGGCAACGTTGCCCTCGACCAGCGTGGCAGGGGCCTCAATCGAGGCCCCTACAGGATCCGGGGCCCGGGCGGCGCGCGGCACACGCGGGATGTCGCCGTTGCCCTGCGCCAGCTGGACGGCCTTGGCCAGGCCGGCCAGGATCCCGATGACCGTCAGGATGGCGAACGCCCACTTGAACATCAGCGCGATGTCCTGGAGGGCCGAGATCGTCGTCGCGTACTCGGAGGCCTGCTCGCCGACGGCCGAGGCGAACGAGAGGATGACGGCCTTGCCCGGCAAGGTGCGGGACACCGCGACCTTGCCGCCGACGCCCCGGGCCGACGGGGCCGTCTTGGTCGGCGGCAGCGAGAAGGCGTAGACGTGGGACTGGGTGGAGGCGAGCCGCTCGGCCGCGTACTGGACCTCGGAGACGCGCCGGGCCCAGCCCTTGCCGTACCGGCCCCACCCGTCGAGCGTGCGCAGGTACTTGAGCCGCATGGCCGACAGGTCGTCGACTAGGCGGGGGACGTCGTTCACGCCGCGCAGCGCGTCGAGGGTCTTGGCACCGATGCCGCCGTCGATGTCGCCGGCGTACAGCCCGCGGGCCTTCAGGAGCGTCTGTAGGAACCGCGCGGCACGCCCGGCGCCCGAGTTCACGGCGAAATCGAACAGGGCGTAATCGAGCCCGGCCGGCAGCAGGTCGCCGCGGATTCGATCCCAGAACTCGGCCCTGTAGATGGCCGTGGCGTCCCAACGGGTCAGGTGGCGGACATCGTCGGCCGAGACCGCATGCCCGAACCACGCGGCGAGGGTCGCCTGCGTGATGCCGAGGTTGGTCGGCCCGCCCTTGTCCTTGGGGTCGTTCACGTACCCGCCCTCGTGGGCGAGGACGTAGTCGATCGCAGGGTTGAAGGTGCTGCGCGCCATGTCAGGTCCTCGGGCGGTTGCGGCGGCCGGGCTGGGCCGGCAGCGCGTCGCGCAGCAGGTCGCCGTGCTCGTGGAGGGCCCGGGTCAGGTCGGTGCCGGTCCGGACCAAGGTGAAGCCGAGCTCGCGGTCGGTCTCGGACAGGGCGGCGCGCGGGGGCTCCGCGGTCGCGGCGGCCGGGAGCTTCCGGAACCGGCCCCACAGGTAGAACATCCCCGTGCCGATCCCGCCGGCGACGATGCCGAGCGCGTTCAGGACGTCGGTAGGGATCGCGACGAGCAACGCGTACGCACCGGCCAGCATCAAACGGTCTCCCGGCGGTGAATGGCGGCGCGCTGGTCGTTGCGGCCCTGGTCGAGGAGGGAGCGCCCGGCGGCGTAGACATCGAACAGGCCGAGGGCCGCGTAGACGAGGACGCCCGTGTTCACGCCGGGGTAGGAGTCGTCGGAGAAGAGCCGGGACAGCGAGAACCACACGACCGCGCCGGCCGCCGCGCCCGCGAACCGCAGGGTCGGCGAGCGTCGCCAGTTTCCGTTCACCCACAGCCCGATCATGCGGACCACGGCGACCAGCAGCAGGCCCATGCCCCACGTCCCCTCGGGGGCGACGGCGGCCATGTTCACGAAGACGGGCCGGCTGAACGTCGAGCCCGGCAGCAGCAGGGCGATCGAGAAGGCGGCCAGGATCATCGAGGCCAGCCACTCGCCCTCGCGGGACACGTGCGGGACCCGGTGAGGGTTGTAGGGGCCCCAGGTCATGCCTTCACCTCGGGCTCTGCGGCGGGGGCCGGGGCCTCGGGCTCGGCCGCCGGGGCGGGCTTCGCCTTCGCGGCGGCCGCGGGCTTCGCCGGCTCGGGCTCGACGATGTCGGCGTGGCGGACGATGCCGCGCTGGCCGCAGCGGCCGCAGTGGACCTCGGACCAGTCCATGCCGGCGCCGAGGAGCGGGCGGATCCCCTCGCGGCAGGCGGCCAGGCTCTCGCAGCCCTCGAAGCTGAAGGGAGCGTCCGTCATGGCCTGTAGTCCGCGTGGAGCACGCACCGGGCCGTCGAGGCCGGGGCCTCGTCTGGGGCCCGAGGTTCGCGCATCTGGTTCTTGGCCAGCACCGTCACGACGGCGCCGTCCCGGATGACGAGCTTCAAGCCGTTGACGATGACGGCCTGCGCCTGGTTGGCGACCCCGATGCCACCGAGCTTCGACAGGGTCTGGCGGACCCGGCGGACGTTGACCCCGCGGCGGCCGAGCTCGGCCAGCGCCGAGGTGTCGTCCATGCCCTCGTCGACGATGACGCCGACGGCGCGCTCGGCGAAGCGCCGGACCGCGTGGTCGGTGGCCCGGGCGCGGATCCCGCGGGGATTGCCGCGCTGGGGCTGGCTGACGAAGGTGGACGGCACGGTTGCCGGCGTAGGGGCTGGGGGCACGGGGATCGCTCCTGTGCCCCGAGCGTCCCCCCGACCGCGGTATTCGGCTAGCCGCGGTTCCCCATGTCGTGGGCCTCCCGGTCCCGGCCGGGGGGCGTCAGCGGAGGTAGGTGCCCTTCTTCATCATGTGCGCCAGGTTCTCGTTCAGCTGCTGGCTCATGATCTCCGGCACGCGCGAGGCGGCGTCCGAGCAGGCCTCATCCCACGGCTTCTGAAGGATGGGCTTGTACCGGGCCTTGTCGACGGCGAGGAACAACACCCTGGGGTGATCCGTGTCCTTGAGCCGGCGCCCGATCCGACGCAGGTCGCCGCCCCGGGTCTGGATGACCGTGTCGAGGGCCGAGTGCCCCCGGTGGAGGACGTCCTGCTCCGTCACGGGGACCCGGGGCGGCCGGGCGATGAACCCCTCGTGGGCCTGCCCGTGGATCTTGATGGCCCCGTAGTAGACCCCCCACCGCCCCTGCGTGCCAGACTTCCTCGGCGCCCGGTCGGCGGCCGTTTCGCGCACGAGTCTGCTGAGGAAGGCACGGGGCACGCCGCCATCCTTCGTCGGCCTCACGCCCTGGGTCTTGGTGATGTTGTCCCACCAGGGGATCAAGATCTTCCGCTGCGCCATGCCGACGTCGCCGGGCAGGCGGACGTTGTCCTCCATGCCAAAGAGGTACTTGAGGTACGCCGACTGCTTGGGCTTGACGTAGACCTGGGCGAACACGTCCTCCGCGTTGCGCTCGCCCCGCTCCAGGGCGCTCAGCTCCGACTTGCTGAGGCCCTTGTAGGCGACCGCGGACTCGGTCCACGGAGACCGCCGCTTCAGCTTGTTGTAGAAGCGGAGGCGGATGCCCTGAACGGCCGTCTTGGCGACCTCATCGACCGCCCAGCCCGCGGCTCTGCGGCACTTGGCCATGTCCCGGGCATGGTCCCCCATGCCGACCGTGGCGACGAATTGGTCGCGCCACCTTTCGATCTCGCTCGCGAGGTCTACGGCGAGGTCAACGCCCTCGAAGTCGCCGAAGTTGAAACCGGAAGAAGATTGCTTGCGGCGTACCATGCCGGGGAGGCTGGCATGCCGGGCGTGTCCTGGTCAGCGCCACGCGTGGGCCCGACATGACAACGCCCGCCCCGGCGGACCGGCTGCGGGCGTGTCGGATGTGCTGCATCCACCTCGCTGAAGGCCGGTGGACTATACTGCCCGGCCTAGGCAGCCACAAGGGCGGGATGCCAGCGTCGGGGCGTGGACCACCCACCGGACGCGTCCCGGTAGCACTGCGCCTCAAGGGCCGGATCCAAGGGCGGCAACGGAGGCGTCAGGCGGGCCGCTACGGGGGTTCTGCCCGAGATCCGTCGGATGGGTCGGGGTGAGCGGCTGGGCCGCCTGGTGGCCTCTGCGACGAGCCCCAGACGGGCAGACTCGGCCAGCGCCGCATCCTCGGGGTTCAGGTCCTCGGCGGGGGTCAGGAGGATCATCTGGTCGTGGTTCCAACCGCGGCCCCAGACGCCCTCGATGCCCAGCCATTCCCACTCCCCGGTGGCGGTCGAGACGACGGAACAGAACCGGGAATGCCGGGTGACACGAACCTCGCCTGGCTGGACCGTGATGGAGGCAGGGGAGGTGGCGGCAGCGCCTCTCGGGCCAGGGGCCACTATACGCCGTGACTCTTCGTGACGGTCACCGGCTTCCGCTTCGATGGACGCCGCGGCGGGGACCGAGATTGCCTCGATGGCGGCGATGCGGACGAGTTCGGCCTCGCCCAGCACGATCGCGGACTTGAGCCAGTTCACGGAGGAAGGCCGCCCGGCCGCCCTGAACCCTGCGCAGATCTGCGTCAGGGTGAGGCCGGCCCCGAGCGCCTCGATGGCGGTGATACCGTCCTGCGCCTTCTGCTGCAGGGCGAGGTCGCGCGTCATGCGGTCCGGGTTGCGGGCGTCGCGGCTGTCCCGCTGGCGCTCGGCATCGGAGCGGCCGGCCTTCGACCCATCGGGTCTCAGGACCAACAGGGCGGCGGCATCGGCTTCTTCCTGGCTGATGCCTAACTCATGGACCATCCTCTCGTAGGACCAGTCGTAGAAGCTCGGCCGTTCCTTGCCTTCGTACTCACGCTTCTCGCCGGCGGCGTGGGCGATCATGCCCGCCTCGACCCCGCTGAACGCCATGACGAGCTCGCGCTCGGGCAGGCCGCAAAGCGGCGCGAGACGCTCCGCCCACGTCTCGGCATCGCCACCATCGGTCTGCGATAGGGCGGTGGCCGCGAACACGGCCCACAGCATCCGCGTCCCAACCCTGAGGGCCTTGCGGTGGTCTAGCAGCGCCATCAGGTCGTCGAGGACCAACCTCCATTTGTTGGCGGCGAACGGCCGAGGCTTGCGGGGTACGGCCGTGTCAGTCTTGACCGGGGCTGGCTCGAACTTTCGGGCTTCGCGGATCTCGGCGATCTCGCGCCGGGTGTAGGGACAGGTCGCGTCGGCCCAAGCATCGAACGGGACGGTGCTGATGTCCGCGATCGCGGCGGGCCATGCCGGCCGGCACATCTCGCCGCTCTTTGGATTGATGCTGCCCCACACCCGCAGGACACGGGCGGCATCGCAGCAGCCGCGGTCGAGGCCGAGGCCCTTCAGCAGTTGCCAGAGGGGCAGCATGCGGTGCTGGAACTCGGAGACGCGGACATCGACCCTGCGATTGGACACGTTGCCGTCCGCGTCGAGCCGGGGCCCGCGCAACCCCTTCATGGCACGCTGCCAGCGGCACAAGGCCTGCCCTGACACGCCGTCGAATGCCCATACGATGTGGATGCCACGGCCGCTGAAAGTGACCCAGGACGGCTTCGGGATACCAGATGCCTCAAGCGCGGCGAGGACGAGGAACACGATCTCCTCGTGAGGCCGGTGCGCGTGGGGCAGGCCATCCCGCGTGTAGTCGAGGTCGAGGAAGCCTGCGCGAACCGCCCGGACGCAAGCGCTGTGGCGGCGGCGGGTAAAGCGGTTCATGCTGACGTACTGGACCTCGGCCTCTGCGACCTGCTTGGCGATAGCGCGCGTCGTGGCCGGGATCATGCCCTCGTCCCAGACGCCGTCGGCCGACTGGCGCGCAGTCGCGAGCAGCCCCGGCGACCCATCAGGGTGCAGCCGGTTGAGATGGGCCTTGGCTAAAGCGAGACGGTCGGGGAACGGGAGGATGGTATCGGTCATCTTCAGCGAAGGTCTGTTCGTCGCTGGGGCAGCACTCCCGTCGACGCCGTCAAGGTACGCGCGTCGCTGGCCAGAACCAAATGGCTGCCCTGCGGCCGACTACTGAGCCTGCCCGCCCCTAGGAGGCGTCCCGTGGCAGGGGGCCGCCCACTCCACGCATGGGCCATCGTGCGCGAATCGGACGCCTCGCATGACGGGCGCGCCGTGACCTGGATCGGGACACGCACGCGCCGGCACGGTCGCCCCCGTGGTCGGGGGAGACGAGGTCGAGGGCATGCGCGCGTGGAGTGGACGGACGCCGTCGGCGGAAAGTGACCACGCCTCGACGAGGGGAGCCTGCCCCCAGCCCCTCCCGGGACGAGGAGGACCCCTCGTGTCCAGATGATAGGCATGCCACATGTCCCGGCAGGTGGTCGCCGAATTTGGCAATGAGCTGATTTGGCGCACAAGTTGGCCGCGCGCGTTTGGCGCGGGCTATTCCTCGAAAGGGGGTGAACTCGGGCCGATCTGGCTGAGCGGCTACACCTTCAAGCGGATCGGGTCGGCGTACGAAAATAGCGTACAGTCCGTGCACGTCGTGATCGTCCGAGGTGACGATTCTGTACGAGGTCGGGTCACACCAGATGCCGGGACCGAACATCTAGGTTCCGCCAGTGATCTCCTACTCTGACGTACATTTATGCCCTTGCCCAGACCTACCAGAAGCTACCACGTAATCGACGCGTTCCGTCGCACCCGGATTGCTCTTGGCAGATCATCGAGCGAACTCGCCACTAGGTGAACAAGTGTTGCCCGGATCGCGCCATCGTCGGCGAAGCCGCCGATGCGGACCCGACGCGTCCCGGCACAAAGACCGATGCCCTCGGCGGCCAAGGTATCGATCAGCTCCTGAAAGTCGGCGTTGACGCCGAGCTTTTGGGTCTCGCTGTAGCAGTCGTGGACATCGCCGTAGTCCTGGAAATAGTCCCGCAGCGTCGCCAGCGCGGCATCGGCGGAGGGTGTCATGTCGACGAGTTGAGAGTGCTGCCAGCCTTCAGCCGCCTCAGCGAACTCCCGTAGCTGACGCCCGTTGGCGACGAGCTTGATCTCGACCTCGACCGACTCATGCAGGAGACGCTCGTGCTCCGCCTTGATCCGTTCGTAGTCCGGCAGGGGCCAGGGCATGTTGAAGGCGTCGAGGACCTGGAATTCGAGCGCGCCCGCCAACGCCCTTCGCGTGTCGGTGCTGCTCGGTTCACCGCGTTCGACCCTCTGCACCGTACGGACGGTCACCCTGGCAATTTCTGCCAGCGTCTCCTGCGTCCAGCCGCGGTCGTAGCGAAGGGCCGCGACGACGGCCCCGATCTCACGGCTGGTCAGCAATCTGTCGACTTGATCTGTATCGGTCTCGCCCATCGGTCATCCCCTTCGTTCGTGGGGAGGAGATTGCCTCGATCCCTTCGGATCGGCCACGACACGGACCCGACAGTCCATTCCCTGGCCTATACGCGGAAGAAGCCCTTCCGATCTCCCACACCCCTTTCGCCGGCGAAGATCGTGATCCTCGCATCGGGTCCCAGGTCGATCGGGGGGGCGTCATTCTCGATGATGACGTACTGGACGCTGCCGGCTGTGCGGATCAGGTAGTCGTAGAAACGATGCTTGAGCTGCGTCTCGCTGAGCACCCGCTCGTCCTCAGAAAGCTCCCCGTATTTCGACGTGTGGGGATCCCGGAAGCTCAACAGGGGGCTGTCGAGCGCGATGATGCCCGGGTGAGGCAGGCCGTGCCGACGGCAGTAGACCAGGACCCCAATCTTGAACGCCGCCTGCATCAGGCCGCGAACCCCCTTGCCGTTCCCGCGGCGGTTCTCGCCGTTGAGCAAGATGTCGTGGTTCTTGCTGTCGAATGACACCCTCGGCGGCCCAGGAAACTGCCAATCCGTTAGAATGGCCTGCACATCTGCCGCGAACTCGTCGCCGACGCTCCCGCTGACGCCCGGCACGACGCTTCCGCGAGGCAGGGTGGTTGGCCGGAAGGCCTCGATCTCCCTCTTGCGTGCCTGAAGGTCGTCGATCCGTCGCTGCACGGACAATCCACGACGGATGCGTTCCCGCTCTCGATCGTGGCGCTCGTAGGAAGAACGGATCGAGCTCTCCAGGGGCAGCTCGGCCTCGATGGCCTGATCGATCTTTTCAACCTCCGCATTCCACCCCGCAAGCGACGAGCCGAGAGTGTCTTGCCTCCCGACCAGGTCCACGACCGTCCGCCGGAGTTCGACCTGCTCCAACCCGATCTTTGCGATCTCCGCCTCGACGGCCACGTGCGTCCGGCCTATCTCGTCGAGGCCGTGGCTGTGGCGCTGATGCTCCGGATCGGCGCCGCAGTGCGGGCACGGGCGACGGGCCCCAGCGAGCAGCGCCGCCCCGCCCTCTGCGAGGGAAGCCAGCCGGGCGACGTCGCTTTCGTAGACCGCGGCAAGCAGGTCGAAGCGTCCGAGCGTCAGCGTGATCTCGGTCAGCCTATCTTCCAGGCTGGCGACCGCATCCATGGCCGTCCGCCGTTCGGATCGGAGCGAGTCGAGTTGATCCTGTCTGGCAGCCGCCTCCAGCGAGACTGCCTCGATCGCCTCCTCGACACGCTCTTCCTGTTCCTCAAGGCTTGATGCGTCAGGCCACCCCTGTGACAACTCCTCCTCCGCGGCCGCCAGAAGCTCCACGATAAGTTCGAGCTTGCCGGCGTTTCCCCTCCGCTGTGTTTCGGACTTCTCCATCGTCACCGTCGAGGAACCGTCGATCCCGGTGAGAAGGAACTTGAAGACGTTCTTGTTGAACGTATCGCCGGCACGGGGGTCGATCTCGGTGGGGCTTCGTTCGGCCATCATGCTTGTCTCGTCCGTCAGGACGTAGGGAGCGAAGTGGCGAAAGGTGAAGGTGTTCTTCTCGGCGTTGAGGGTCCGGTCGATCAGCTTGTCCCTGATGCCAAGCTCGCCGAGCAGGAAAGCTGATATGCTGAGGTTCCTCGTCGACTTATGATCTGCCGAAAGGGTCCGAATAGGCTGCCCTGGATCCCGCGGGTCAACGTCACCATCGTACAAGTCGAAATGGCCGCCGGAGACCGAGCGCGCGAGCGTAACTCGGCCGCTGGTCGGCAAATCGAGTGTGAGCCAACCGCGCTCGTAACCATTGAGGAACCGGATCTCGGGCAGGGATCCGGCGCCGAGCATGAAATCGAGCGCCGCTAGGACGAAGGACTTGCCGGCGCTTGAGGCACCCCAAACGAGGTTGATCCTGGGCACGAAGTCGAGATCCGACATGGGGACGGCGCTGCCGGTGAAGGCCATCCGGCGGAGGAGGAACCGTCGAGAGGTCATAATTAGGCTCGCCGCGCCGGTCCCTCGACCGCACCAAACGCCTCGGCCCAATGACCGATCCGTTCGCGCAGCCGATCCTTGAACCCGTCCTTGCTGTGGCGGTCCACCTCGTCGCGGATCCACGCGGAGCAGCGCTTCAGGTGTTCCGAATAGGGCGTCTCAAGGAGCTCGACGTAAGCGGCGGCCTCGTCGGTGGCATGATACGAGATCCCACCGGCATCATGGGTCTCCCCGACCAGATGACATTGTTGCATGAGCTGCAGGCTCTGCTGGATCAGGCGTCGGCGTACGAGCAGTTCTCCTTGCCGCTCCGGTACTGGAGGGTGGAGGCTTTCGGGACCGCCGTGGTCCCCCGTGTGGACGACGACATGGTCGAACAGGATCATCTCAGGTAGGTCGGCCCCCACCGGCCGCAGATGCTCAAGGACGACCACTGCGCGGATGCCCGTCTCTAGCAGCGAGTTGTAGAGCCGGCCGAACCCGTCGAGCCTCATGGCATCCACTTCATCGTCCCCTCGTTGGCGAGGTGGTGACACACGCCTTGCCGCACGGGCGCCCGTGCGAGCTTGCCCCCGATGGCCGCCGGCATAAGCGAGGCATGATCCATCACGGCGCATAGCCGATCGAATCCGGTCATGTGCTTACGGCGGTGGACGCCTATCACGCCATGGTAAACATCCTTCTGGAAAGCATCGAGCGCCGCCGCATCGGTGTTGTCGCGGTGGAACCGTTTGAAGAAGGAAGCCTCGAAAAAGCGCGTGCGCTGGTCGCCAAGATCGGGGCCGTACTCTCCGTCCGCGAGGACGGCATCCACAGTGGCAAAGGGCGCACCGCGCGCCTCGCCGTAGGCCCGGCGAAGCTGGTCGAGATACTCGATCTCCTCCGGTTGCAGATCCGCAGGCGCCTCTCCGGCCGGTGCCTCCCCGGGAGGTAACCTAAGCACGCGGCCCAACGCCGGCCCCGCGGCGGGATGCTTCACAATGTCGGTCGCGGACAGGTATGAGACCTGGCTGAAGTCGTAGGCCTCGATGAGTGCCTTGAGCTCTGGTGTTAGTGGGGTCGGCTTGCCGCCGCGGGCGGTGATGCCGGTCTTGCAGTGGGTATCCCACTTCGCCAACAGTTCGGCCTTCAAGTCCGAAGGATTGAGGATTAGGTCGCGCAGGGTCCCCGAGAGGCCACGGGGCGAGACGAACACGTACTTCGTGGGAAGCGTCTTGTACGCGCCGCCTCCGGCGTGGTGGTAAAACACCTTGCCGAGTTCGACGAGCGCCTCCCCCACCCCGAGCGCGCTGGCATATGTTTTCCGCTTGGACTGGTAGAGGTGCCAAGGGCCCTCGTGCTTCGCATCCGTCAGGAATCCGACGACGTCGCGTCCCTTGTCGTTGGCCTGCCCCAGCCGATGGACGGCGACGTACCCTTCGCCGATGCGCTCGGCGAACAGCTCGATGAACTCCTCAAGCTGATCGTCCTCCAGCTCCTTCAAGCTAATGGCGAGGCTTTTCACGATCCCGATCCAGGAAGGATGTCCGGTCTAGCGCCTGACTTTCGAAGGCGAGCCAGTAAAGACCGATGCCCTGCCGGACCGCAACCTGTACGAGCCTTTCAGCCCGGGATATCGATCAACGCGACGTACCTGGCTGGCGGGCGAGCGTTCGATAGACCGTGAGGCGAGACACCGCGAACAGCTCGGCCAGATCCCCGATCGCATACTCGCCCGTGTCGTTCATCCGGCGCACCTCGCTCTGCTGTTTCTCCGAGAGCTTAGGCTTCTTGCTGCGCAGCTTGCCCCGGGTCCGGGCGATCGCCATCCCCTCGCGGGTGCGCAGGCGTATCAGGTCGCTCTCGAATTCGGCGAAGGTGGCGAGGACATTGAAGAACATCTTCCCCATCGGATCGGCCGGATCGTAGACGCTCGCCCCGAGCGCCAGCCTGACGCCGCGCCCGGCCAGCGTATCGGCGATGGCGCGGGCGTCGGGGACGGAGCGCGCCAAGCGGTCGAGCTTCGGCACGACGAGGGTGTCGCCAGTCCTGACGGCGGCGAGCGCTTGGTCCAGCCCCGGTCGGGTTCGGTTCGTCCCCGTCAGGCCGTGGTCGGTGTAGATCCGCTCGGGCGCGACGCCCGAGCCTTCTAGGGTAGCGCGCTGGGCCGCGAGGTCCTGCCGGTCGGTCGAGCAGCGGGCGTAGCCGATCCGGATCGTCGTCATGACCGGGAGTGTACGTTTGGCCCCCCGCCAATGAAAGGATCAGCGTACTGGTCTTGTGAGACGATCGCCTCCTTCGATGAGCCGGATCCCGGGAGCCGGGTCCTGGGTGTCCGCTAGCCGATCCCGTTACGGACGATCGTTATGCCCGGTTGTGGCCGAAAGCTGTCGGTCCGCTTCGGAGCAGTACGACCGGAAAAGCGGACGGCCTCCTATCGACCCTGGTAAGACACAACAACGCAATATCTGCCGAGCTGAAAGCAGACGCGCTCTGCCGGTCCCGTTGGAGCTGTGTCGCTCGTAGCTGGCCGCTTCCACCGCCGTGCCATAATGGGCCTACTACGCAGGATATTTTCGCCGATCACAGTCCCGTCGGTTAGCGGGCATGGACGATGGCTTCAACGATTTCCTTCGTGCCGTAGGGTTTGGCCACGAACAGGCCGTGGTCTGGCACCTCTTCGTTGGCGAGACGCTGCCGCCCGGAGGTCAGAATAAGTTGGATATCGGGCCACAACGCGTGAACGCGTGCGGCTAGGGTTTTGCCGCACATGGACCCGGGCATGTCGATGTCAGTGAACAGCACGCCGATGTTCGTATGGCGCTTCAGGATGGCCCAGGCCTCGTCAGCATCGCAGGCCTCGACCACCGCCAAGCCAGCATCTTCCAGCATCTCGACAGCGTACAGGCGCACGAATTCGTTGTCCTCGACGACGAGGACCATCGAGGTATTCAAAGGGGGCTTTGCGGACATCACGCATCAACTTGGATCCCGCAGGTTGGTTTCCGCCGCTCCATCCAAGACCGGAAGCGGCGCGTAGTCCCGTTCACTGCGGGGAATGACGGCGGGCAGAAGCTAGACCGGAGCCGGAACGTCGTCTGCGAGTTATGTCCCGGCGTCGTACCGGGCGTGTTGTCCCGATAGGCATGCACCCGAGGAGCGCATGAACGAGATTCCCGAATTGACGAGCGACGGCTGGACGCTGGCAAATTTCACCGGCGCGATCCACCGGGGCGGCGTCGGCCTCTGGGCGTGGTCGCCGACCCAGCGGAAGGCTCAGCTCGACAGCCTATGCTGTGAGTTCTGGGGGGTCTCGGAAACCGTCATCGACATCGACGCGCTATTCGCGCGCGTCAGCGCCGACGACCGCACAGCGATGGTGGAGGAATGGGCGGCCAGCGAGCGGAACCCACATCCCTACAGTTTCGACTTCCGCATCGGCGATGGTGCGGACGCACGCTGGATCTCGGCGCGAGGCGTCGGCGGGGATGCCGGTCGGGTCGGGGAATGGATCCAGGCCATTTTCCTCGACGTCACTGACCGCAAGAGGGCCGAAGAAGCCGAGCGGCTTCTAACTGCCGAGCTCGCTCACCGCGTCTCGAACATGTTTGCGGTGGCCCGGGCGCTGACGTCCATCGTCGCCCGAGACGCCAAGTCGGCGCCACTATTCGCTGAAGACCTGTCGCGGCGGTTCGGCGTGCTTCACGAGGCGACGGCCCTAGCGACGCGCGCGCAGCGTAACGACCACGGAAACGTCCCGATGGTCGTCCTCGCAGAGCGCATTTTGGCACCGTACCGGAACGGCGCCAATATCGAGATCGACATTGACGACACGGTGGTCGTTCCCCCAAACAAGATCAATGACTTCGCGATGATCTTCCACGAACTCGCCACTAACTCCGCTAAGTACGGTGCCCTGTCGGGAGGCGGGTCACTGAGAGTTCAGGGACAGATGGGCGGCGATGGGTTGCGCGTGACGTGGCACGAAGGTCCAGCGGATGCCGACGTGCCCAAGGCCGATGGGACTGGGTTCGGCTCGCGGCTACTCAAGCAGACTATCGAGCGCAGCTTGAGCGGTCGCTTCGAGCGCACCATCGACGGGAGTGGCCTACGCTTCGAGATGACCGTCCCAAAGGCCTGACGCACGGACCGCTTAAGGTGCGATGTCAGCAGCTCTATCGGATGGTACGTACGCCCACGCCAGGTGCCCTATGGCCGACTTAGCCAATTGGCGGGCATCCGCTCTTCCGATCTATTTCTCAAGAATCCGACGGACCGAAATCCACCCGAAGCTGCCTCGGCATCAAGTTCGCCTCAGCATGTCGGAATGCGCTGCGACCATGGCTGCCACGATGCTCGCGTAGACGCGCCAGCGAAGGATCGGTGGATGGTCTTAAAGGCAGATTACCCCGGGCAATACCAAACGGCCTACGACGTCACAGGGGGGCATAACAGGGCAGCTATAACTCTCCTCACGCGTTGCGGCATGAGTTTGCTGCAGCGCATGATCAGGTGATTCAATGACTGAAACGAAACCGCGGGTCGCGCTGGGGCTCCAGGGGGGAGGCTCCTACGGTGCCTACGGATGGGGGGTGATCGACCGACTCCTAGAGGAGCATGTCGAAATCGTCGCCGTCAGCGGCGCGAGCGCGGGTGCGCTCAACGGCTCCGCCTTGGTGTCGGGACTCGCCGTCGGTGGCGACGACGGAGCCAGGGATGCGCTGACCCGCCTTTGGCAGACTACGGCCGATCGATCGCCGCTGCGGAGCTTCGATGATTTCGGTGCCTTCGCACCGATGCTGAACCCATTCCTCACGCACTCGTTGGCCGCTTTCCGTGAGGTCTCGCCCTACTTCGCGCCGTTCCTGCCATCCATACGTGACATGCACCTGCTGCGCTCGGTGGCGCGCGCGAGCCTTGATCTGGATCTGGTCGCCCGGCAGACGCGGGTGCCGTTCTTCGTGTCGGCAACCGATATCCTGTCTGGCGCGGCGCGGGTGTTCACAGGGAACGAGGTGACGCTGGATGCGCTGATGGCTTCGTGTTGCCTACCGGAACTGTTCGCACCGGTGGAGATCGCCGGGCGGCGGTACTGGGACGGCGGCTACTCAGCCAATCCCGCGCTGGAGCCGCTGGTGTACGGCGGGCATGGTGCCACCGACCTCATCGTCGTACAGCTGACGCCGTTCGTCACGGAGGACGTCGGCGTATTGCCGTCAGAGCGGGCGGGCCGCGTGAGCGACATTAGCTTCAACGCATGTCTAATCCGCGATCTGAAGACCCTTGCCGAGCTCAAGCGCTATGCCCTCGCATCGGTTACGCGGGACGCGCACATGCAGGCCGTGGCGGACATCAATATCCATCTGCTCCATGCACCGGGCGAACTGTCGAGCGGGGGCGTGAGCAAACTCGACACGCGCTGGTCGACGCTGACTGGCTTGCGCGACCTCGGTCGCGAGACAGCAGAGCGATGGCTCGCGGACGTAGGTGAGCGGATCGGCTCGGGTTCGAACCTGCAGGCTCTCGAAGAGGCGGTGAACGCGCCTCACGCAGCCTGAGTCGAAGCTCAGCCTGTCTCCTACGTGAAGACCGTGGTGCGGGGTGTCATCCCCGCTCCGCTACCGAAGCGCAGCTTTATACCGGCTGCGGCGGTGTAGTTGCCCTGGCTGCCCCCAAGGCAGCGGTTCGACGTCGGTAGTGGGCCCGTCGGTTGAAGACGCCAGCAGTCTGTCGATCTAAGGCAGTGCATGCGCAGTGCTCACAGAACTAGGTTGGCCTAGCCCATCTGGGCCGCGGACCAACCTATAACGAAACCCGGTCATTCCGCTTCCGACCCAACTAAGTCATTCACATACAGCCATGCGGATCCCGAAAGCGGACGCATGTTTCGCGGTGTCACGATGCGTCAAAGGCTTTACTGCGCTGATCAGAGCCTATCGCTCGACTTTCTGACGTGTCGAAACCCGACCCCCATTCAGCCTGCGCAAGGATACCTGCAGACGCGCTTCCGATGCCTTGATCTCATTTAGGGCGTGGTGCGTGTAGTGGATGTGTGCCTCAGCGGCATTGCCGGCTTCCTCCGCGTTCCCGGCCATCACGCTGTCGAAGATCGCCCGATGTTGCGCACGCAGTTGGTCGCGCGTCTCCGGACGGGAGAACAAGGTCTCGCGGTTCTCGATCACACCCTGACGGAGCAGGCCGGACAACGCCCGCATCGTGTGCAGCACAACGAGGTTGTGGCTCGCCTCGTAGACCGCGATGTGCAGGTCGACATCCGCCTCCGCCTCCTCGCGCCGGACGCCGCTCTCGTGAGCGCGGTCGATGCGATCCATACAGAGGCTGAGCCGCTCGCGATCGACGCTGTTCGCGCGTTCGGCCGCGAGGCGGGCCGCTAGCCGTTCGGTCGTCGCCCGGAACTCCAGGTAATCGTCCACGACCTCCGCATGGGAGGCGATGAGCGCGATCAGCGGGTCCGTGATCCCGCGGCCGAGGGCGGCCACCGAGCGTCCGGTGGGCGTTTGGACGATGAGGCCTTCGTCCTCCAGGATCTTGATGCCCTGTCGCAAGGTCGGGCGCGACACGTTGAGCTGCACGGCCAGATCACGCTCGGGCAGCAGATGATCGCCGGGGCTGAGAGAACCCTCGCGGATCAGGTCCTTCAGGTGGCGCGCCGTGCTCTCGGCAGCGCTCGCCCCCTTGATCGGGTCCTCCTCCATCTCCCGCCCCCACTCACCCGTACCAACCCGCCCGGCCTGACAACTGTAGCTCGGGCAAGCGCCATGTCCAGTTGACATGATTGGTAAAATAGTTTTACCAGAACATTGCCTGCGGTTTAATAATGAGCCCTGGCGTCGGTTCAGCTCGATGAAGGCGGCCCTGGTTCTGCGCGCGTACGCCACACGCGCGGGGCGACGATAGGTGCTGGCTCGATCACGGCTCGGATCGGACCACCATCGGGAGGACCATGCCTTGAGTTGGAACCAAGTCTACGATCCCCTGGGCAGCGCGCTCTGGTCGACGGCGCTCGCCGCCCTGCCGATCGTCGTGCTGCTTGGCGGCATCGGCCTGCTGCACCTGAAGGCGCACGTCGCGGCTCTGCTGGGCCTCGTCGTGGCGCTCTGCGTCGCCGTGATAGGCTTCGGGATGCCGGCCCCGATGGCCGGGGCCACCGCCGTCTACGGCGCGGCGTTCGGCCTGCTGCCGATCGGCTGGATCATCCTCAACGTCATCTTCCTCTACCGGCTTACGGAGCGGACCGGGCAGTTCGACATCCTGCGCGACTCGATTGCCGGCATCACGCCGGATCGGCGGCTGCAACTCCTGTTCATCGCGTTCTCGTTCGGCGCCTTCTTCGAGGGTGCGGCCGGCTTCGGCACGCCGGTGGCGGTGACGGCCGCGATGCTGATGGGCCTCGGCTTCACGCCGCTGGCCGCTGCGGGCCTCTCGCTCATCGCCAACACGGCGCCCGTCGCCTACGGCGCGCTCGGCGCTCCCGTGATCGCGCTCTCAGCGGTCACGGGGCTCGATCTCATCGCGCTGTCCGCGATGATCGGCCGGCAGCTGCCGTTCTTCTCCCTCCTCGTGCCGTTCTGGCTGATCTGGGCGTTCGCCGGCCGCAAGGGCATGCTGGAGGTCTGGCCGGCGCTGCTCGTGGCCGGTCTCTCGTTCGCGGTTCCGCAGTATCTCGTCTCGAACTTCCACGGCCCCTGGCTCGTAGACGTGGTCGCGGCGATCTGCTCGATGGCGGCGCTCGCCGGCTTCCTGCGCGTCTGGCAGCCCGCTCGCATCTGGACCGCAACCGATGTCGCCGCAGGAACGGCTCCGGTCGCTGAGCGGCGGACTCACTCCCCCGGCACGGTGTTCCGCGCCTGGCTGCCCTGGCTGATCCTGTCGCTGTTCGTCTTCGCCTGGGGCACGCCGCAGTTCCGCGCCTGGCTCGACGCCCTCTGGGTGTGGAAGATGCCGGTGCCCTACCTGCACAACCTGGTCTTCAAGATGCCGCCGGTTGTCGCCGCGAGTCACAGCGAGGCCGCGATCTATACCCTCAACCTGCTCTCGGCGACGGGCACCGGCATCCTGCTCTCGGCGATCGTGGGCGGCCTGATCCTCGGCTTCAGCCCGCACAAGCTGCTGCGCGAGTACGGCCGCACCGCTTGGCTCGTGCGCTACTCCCTGATCACGATCTCGGCGATGCTGGCGCTGGGCTACGTCACCAAATACTCGGGCACCGACGCGACGCTGGGCCTCGCCTTCGCGCAGACCGGCTGGATCTACCCGTTCTTCGGGGCGATGCTCGGCTGGCTCGGCGTGGCGCTGACGGGTTCTGACACGGCCTCGAACGTGTTGTTCGGCGGCCTGCAGAAGATCACCGCGGAGCAGCTCGGCCTGTCGCCGACCCTGATGGCGGCCTCGAATTCCTCGGGCGGTGTCATGGGCAAGATGATCGATGCGCAGTCGATCGTCGTCGCCTCCACGGCGACGCAGTGGTACGGCGGAGAGGCGAAGATCCTGCGCTACGTCTTCTTCCACTCGATCGCGCTCGCCTGCCTCGTCGGCCTCCTGGTGATGCTGCAGGCCTACGTGCCGCCATTCACCGCCATGGTGCCGGCCGCGGCGATCCCGACCCTCGCTCATTGAGGCTGCCGGGCCGGGGGCGAGCGATCCCTCCCGGCCATCCTTCTGCTCTGGCGATGGCGCCACGCGCCCACGGGGATCCGAGATGCGACTGAAGAGCTGCCACAGCTTCCACGATTTCCGCCGCATGGCGAAGGCCCGGCTGCCCGGGCCGATCTTCGATTACATCGACGGGGCGGCCGACGACGAGGTCACGTACCGGCGCAACACGACGGCCTTCGACCGGTGCGACCTGGTGCCGAACGTCCTGCGCGGCGTCGGCGATATCGACCTGTCCGTGACGGTCATGGGCCAGCGGCTCGCGCTGCCGGTCTACTGCTCGCCCACGGCTCTTCAGCGGCTATTCCATCATCAGGGGGAACGCGCCGTCGCCGCTGCGGCGGGCAAGTACGGGACGATGTTCGGCGTCTCCTCGCTCGGGACCGTAAGCCTGGAGGAAGCGCGTCGCATCAGCGGCGGTCCCCAGGTCTACCAGTTCTACTTCCACAAGGACCGCGGCTTGAATCGCGAGATGATGGCCCGGGCCAAGCAGGCCGGCATCGAGGTCATGATGCTGACCGTCGACAGCATCACGGGAGGGAACCGCGAGCGCGACAAGCGGACGGGCTTCTCGATCCCGTTCCGGCTTACCCTCGCCGGGATGATGCAATTCGCGATGAAGCCGGCCTGGGGGATCAACTATGTCACGCACGAGAGCTTCAAGCTCCCGCAACTTGATGGCCACGTGGATATGGGCGGCGGGGCACTCTCTATCAGCCGCTACTTCACCGAGATGCTCGATCCCAGCCTGTCATGGGACGACGTCGCCGCCATGGTGCGTGAGTGGGGCGGCCAATTCTGCCTGAAGGGCGTGATGTCGGTGGAGGACGCCAAGCGTGCGGTCGACATCGGCTGCACCGGCATCATCCTGTCGAACCACGGCGGGCGCCAGCTTGACGGCTCACGCACGGCCTTCGACCAGCTCGCCGAGATCGTGGACGCGGTCGGCGACCGGATCGACGTGATCATGGACGGCGGCGTCCAGCGCGGCACCCATGTCTTGAAGGCGTTGTCAGTCGGAGCGAAGGCCGTCGGCCTCGGACGCTACTACCTGTTCCCCCTCGCTGCGGCTGGTCAGGCCGGGGTCGAACGCGCATTGGACCTGATGCGGTCCGAGATCGAAAGGGACATGCGGTTGATGGGTTGCGCATCCGTCGATCAGCTGACCCGGAGCAACTTGCGCTTCTCCTGACGGGGTCCGGGCTTGCCGCTGTCGCGGGCCGTTGCAAGGCACCGCGATGCGGTTGAGCGCGGGTCCGCGAATCCTAGGAAAGACGGAGCATCGCCGGTCGTCCAGGCTTTTCAGCCGGATCGCAATCGGGATGCGCGCCCGAGGGGATCGAGCCCTTGGAAGATGTCCGGCGCCGTGTCGCAGCCGACGGGCCGGATCAACTTGGTCCGGTCGATCATCGGCTCCCGCATCGACGGCAGCTCGGGCGTGGCGCTTAAGCCGGGTGAAATACGGCTCACCGGAACGTTGAGGAGGTCATCTTGCGTCCGCTCACGCCGCACGAACTCAAGATCTTGGCGGCCCTCGACGACGAATTCATGAGCGCATCAGTCATCAAGATCCGGTCTGGCCACTCCAGCTCCGATCCCATCGACGGCGTCTGCGCGGCCTGCATCGAACTTGAGCGAAGAGGTCTGGCGGAGCGGACAGGGTCAGGTCGACGGTCGAAAAACCGCTGGCGTCGATCGCCGCAGATCAACTGAGCTTGAATTGGGAAATTATATATCGAAGACAAATTTCTAGATTTATTGGTTTTAGTTTAACCTTTCTTACTTCGATATTTAAGCTCGGAGGGGTTTGTATTAAAGCGAATTTTTGCTATTTGATTACTCGAATTAAGATCTGTCGCTTCGCTTTCGGCATGAATTTGCTGCTGCCGAGCGTCCGCTTTTCCCGATCTGTGCCCGAAACCGGAACTGCAGAAATCCACCCGGCGCAGTCATTCAGACCCCGTCCACGGGACGGGATCTGGCCGAAAGCGGTCTGGCAGCTTTCGGTCGCGCGAGGCGCTAAACCGGACACCGCAGCGTTCTCGCTGCCGGCTACCGACGGATACCTTTTCTCGACATTTGAATTTCCGACGCAGTATTCCAAGAGAATCCGGCAGCCTCGGCGGGCGCAACACATGCATAGACCGCGTTTGTTGAAAAACTTTCCTTTTATCTGCATCGCTGAGCGCGCTACCTATCGTTGAATTCCGATTGGGCAAGCAATGTGGAACAGCGCAGCTAGAACTCATCCTTGCCGGTCAGCTCACAGAGAGAAGCTGGAACTGTCCGTCCGCTACAGATGCGCCTTTAGACAACAATCGCCGGCATCTTCTCCTGACACCGACCGAAGACAGAGATATGATTTTGTATAATAATTCTGCATATGTTTAACCGATACTATTATTTATTTTTGCACCAGGCCAGAAACATTCTGACACCTTCTCTTACTTGATCTTCAATTTCTATTGAAGAAGGACGCTCACCTAGAAGCATTCGCTCTCGGATCTGTCCTGTCGTCACGGACACAAACAACTGAACGGCGGTCGAGACATCCTTGATCACGAGCACACGTCGAGCGACTTGATCGGTGAGATACGCCGTCACGACTTCACGGAACGCGTCGGTGCTCTCTCGATAAAGCGTTACGAGGTGGGGGAAGCGACCGGCTTCCGTGATGACAAGCCTGTAGAGTCCGAACTCACGCTCCGATGTCCAATGGTAGGCGGTGGTCAGGGCAAAGGTCGTCAGACCTTGCTCGGGGCTGATTGAGCCATCCATCAGCTCCTGTGCCAGTCCTTCGCGCGAGGCTTCCGTTAGGTGAACCACGACTGCCAGCAGCAACTCGTCCTTTGTGGCGTAGCGCGCGTAGATCGTCTTGGGCGAAACTCCTGCGGTACGGGCTACACGCGCGATATTTGCCCCCTCATAGCCGTATGTCAGAAACTCGGCAGTGACGATGTCCATCAGCCGATCCTGACGTGCCTGGATCGTTGCCGCGCGCGGGCGTCCGGGGCTGAGGGCACGCTTCCGCGACGCCAACGGCGACGCCTCTTTCTGGCTTGTCGTCACTGCATACCTCCCCGTGACATTCCTACTTGAAAAGGAACTTATTATTTCCTTTATGGTTCTACGACGGGGGCGCATCCAGAGAGCCGCATCATGTCGCGTTTGACCCTCCTAATCCTATTCCTCGTCGTCGGTACCAGTCTCAACGGCGCCGCTGCCGAGACAAGTATCACGGAAGCGACCTTGGCGTGTCGCAGCGACGTCCTGCGCCTGTGCGCTGAGGACGTGCCCAACCGTCCGGCGATCATCGCCTGCATGCATCAACACCGCGAGCAGTTGAGTGCTCGGTGCGGTGCCGTGTTCGATGAGGGGACGAGCGCGCCATCCTCCGCCGGGAGGTCACACGACTGACGCTCCGCGTCCTCCAGTGACTGCCGCCACCGGCGCTTGCCCCTTCGACGGAGTGTCATCCATGAAGGTCGTCGTCGACCTCAACCGCTGCCAAGCTTACGCGCAGTGCATCTACGCCGCTCCCGACCACTTCGCCCTGCATGGTGCAGAAGCGTTGGTCTACGACACGGCACCCGACGAAGCCGCTCGAGCCGAGATTGAGCGCGCGGTGCAGGCCTGCCCGGTGCGTGCCATTACTGCGACGAGCGACGTTCCGGCCCTTATGCCGCATAAAGTGGGCGACCGATGACAGCGCCCACCGAAGCTCCTCGCCAGATCGTCATCGTCGGCGCCTCGCTCGCGGGCCTGTCCGCGGCGCACGCACTGCGTGACGTGGGCTACGAAGGCAGGATTGTTCTGATCGGTGACGAGAACGAGCCGCCCTACGATCGTCCGCCGCTGTCGAAGCAGGTGCTCCGCGGCCTGTACAGCGCGGAAACATCCCTGCCGCAACGGGCCGATCTGAACGCCACGTTCCGCCTCGGGGTCGGTGCATTGGGGCTCGATACGCTCGCACATCGTATCTACCTCTCGGACGGCACACAGATCGTATACGACCGGCTGCTTATCGCGACCGGGACTCGGGCACGCCCGTGGCCGAACGGTGCGGAAGCAGCTTCCTCGAACGTGTACACGCTTCGCGGCCACGCGGACGCAGAGCATCTTGCGCGTGGCCTCGCCGGGAAACCGCGCCGCGTGCTCATCATCGGTGGCGGGTTTATCGGCTGTGAGATCGCGTCGTGCTGCCGCGATCTCGGCCTCGACGTGACCCTGGCGGTGCGCGGTGCGCTCCCGTTGGTTCATGCCCTGGGTTCCGTCACGGCCGCTTTCATGCGGGACGTAATCCGCGACCGCGGCGTGGACCTCCGACTGGAGTCAGAAGTCGCGCGATTTCAACCCGACGCGGATAGCCGGGTCGTCGCGGCCATCCTGCGCAACGGCCAACGGATCGAGGCCGATTGCGTCGTCGCTGCCCTCGGCGCCCTGCGCAACACTGAGTGGCTGGCCGGTGCAGGCTTGGCGGTTTCGCCTAAAGGCGTCCGGGTGGACACCCACTGCCGCGTCCTCACCGCCACTCGGGCAGTTGTGCCGGATGTCTTCGCGGCCGGCGATATCGCTCACTGGCCGAGCGCCATCTACGGCAACCGCCTCCTCGCCGTCGAGCATTGGGGCAACGCGGTCGCTCAAGCGGAGACGGCAGCCCGGAACATGGTCGCCGGTGAAGCGGGACTAATCCCCTACGACCACCTGCCGGACTTCTGGTCGCAGCAGTTCGGCCTCAACATCAAGCTCGTTGGCCTGCCGACCGGGGCCAACCAATTCGCCGTCGTGCAGGGTTCGTTGCGGGATCGCCGGTTCATCGGCGTGTACGGCGCGCAGGGGCGAACTGTGGCCGCTGTCTCCGTAGACAGCGCCCGCTGGCTGCCCGCCTACCGGGCGGCGGTGGCGGAGGCGACGCCTTTCCCACCGATCGTCGGCGCTCTCGACCAAGCCGACATCCGGCCTCAACCGCTGGCCCGGGCCGTGTCCTGACCGCATCCCGCACCACCGTCCGACAGGAGCTCACCGTGAACGGCACGCTGTTCCAGCAGATCCTCGATCCGGCCAACCGCGCCGACCCGTACCCGCTCTACGCCGAGATGCGCCGGACGCCCGTGAGCCGCCAGGACGACGGCAGTTACGTCGTGAGCACTCACGCGGAACTCTACCGCCTCCTGCACGATCCGCGCATTAGCTCGGAGGATCTGCCCGATCCGCCTCTATTCCGCTGGACCGGGCATCCACTGAGCGATCTGTTCGTGCGCCCGGTCCGCAGCCGGATCACCGCGCGCCATCGTCCCTTCATCTTCCGCGATCCGCCAGACCACGACCTCCTGCGCCGGCAGGTCATGCGCGAGTTCGCACCTGCTCGCGTGCGGGCGATGCACCGTAAGGCGGAGCAGCTCACCCACGCCCTCCTCGACGGGCTGCGGGACCGGACCGACCTCGATCTGGTCGACGATTTCTCCTACCCCCTGCCAGTCACGGTGATCTGCGAGCTGCTCGGCGTCCCGCGCGAGGACGAGCCCCGGTTCCAGGGGTGGGCGACTCAGCTCGCCACCGCCCTCGAACCGGACCGGCGTACGGACCGCGAGAACGCCGGCAGGACTGAGGAAGCGTTTACTGCGATCACCGACTACCTGCAGGGATTGATCAAAGAGAAGCGCCGGGCGCCGCAGGACGACCTGCTCTCCGGGCTCGCAGCCGAGCACGACGGCGAGCGGATGAACGACCACGACCTCGTGGCCACGGCCGTCCTCCTCCTGGTCGCGGGTCACGAGACGACCGTGAACTTGATTACCAACGGCGTCCTTACGCTGCTCCGCTTCCCCGAGCACCTGGAACGCCTGCGCCGAGAGCCGGAAGTCGCGCCGCGGCTGATCGAGGAGTTGCTGCGCTACGAGCCGCCCGTCCACTATCGCACGCGGCTGGCGCGCGCCGACATCGCGATCGGTGGAACCACGATCCCGGAAGGGGCGCCGGTGGTGCTCCTGCTCGCCTCCGGCAGCCGCGACCCGCTGCGCTTCGCTGATCCGGACCGCTTCGTTCCCGACCGCGCGAACAACCAGCACTTCGGGTTCGGCGGCAGCCTGCACTACTGCGTGGGCGCGCCGCTCGCGCGGATCGAGGCGGAGGTCGCACTCGTGGCATTGGCCCAGCGGCTGCAAGCGCCGCGGCTTCTCGCCGACCCACCGCCATACCGCCCCGGCGCCTCGCTGCGAGGCCCACGGCACTTGCTTTTGGCCATCGACGCCGTCACACCGAGCGCATCGGCGGAGCTCGCGGCATGAGTACGCTCGACGGGAGTTCTCACCGCGACGCCGGAAGGCCCTATCTTCGCTACACGCCGGATGTCGAGGTTCAACAACCCGATGAGGCGGCCCTGACGGCCGAAATCCTCAACGTCATGGCGCGCTCGAACCATGTGGCGTTCGAGCGGCATCGTCACGCGGTTCGCGACGCCCACGCGAAGAGCCACGGCATCCTCACGGGCGAGCTTGTCATATCTGACGGGCTGCCGGCATACCTGCAGCAGGGGATCTTCGCACGACCCGCCGTCTATCCCGTCGTCGTGCGCCTGTCCTCCGCGCCCGGCGACATCCACTCCGATACAATCCCGGCTCCGCGCGGCATGGCGATCAAGGTGCTCGGGGTCAAGGGCGAACGCCTTCTGCATGAGGATGCGGGAGGCAACCAAGACTTCCTGCTGGTCAACATCCCCGTACTCAGCTTCGGTACCATCCAGGCCTACAGGCAGCTCGTCGATCTCCTGGAAAAGAACGCCCGAAATCCAGCCTTCCTGCAGCGGGCGCTCGCCGGCGCCGCGCGCGGGATCGAGTCGGCGGCCGAAGCGATCGGTCTCATGCCCGGCGCGACCCTGCGCGGGTTGGCCCGGGACAACGCGCACCTGCTCGGCGAGACCTACCACTCCATGGCGGCGCTCCGCTTCGGCGACCACGTCGCCAAGATCAGCGCCGCGCCGTTGTCCGCGAACGTGAGGGCGCTGGCGGGCAAGGAAGTCGGCCCGGTCGACGATGGGACTATGCGCAATCTCGTAGTCGAGCACTTCCGGACGGCAGGGGCCGAGTATCAGCTGCGTGCCCAGCTCTGCACCGATCTCGCGGCGATGCCAGTCGAGGATGCGTCGGTGCTCTGGCCGGACGATCTCTCCCCGCATCAGCCGATTGCGACCCTGCGGTTCCCACCGCAGGATGCCTACTCTCCGACCCGGCGTGTCTACGGCGACGACGTGCTCTCGTTCAATCCTTGGCACGGCATCCAGGAGCACCGGCCACTCGGCTCGATCATGCGCGTGCGCATCGCCGCCTACGAACGGTCGAGCGCACGTCGACACATGCTGAACGCACAGCCACGCGTCGAGCCGACGTCGATCGAGCAGATACCTGACTGAAGGGATCTCGAACCCCAGACGCGACAGGAGCCACCGATGACCGACAGCCACGACGCCCCGCAGATCGACGAGACCCGTCTCCAGGCGATCCGCCGCCGGATCGAGGAGGTTGCGGGCGACGCGCCGCAGCTCGCCAAGCTTGCGCTCGAACAGATGATGACCAAGCACAATCCCGACTTGAAGGGCTCCGCGGGCTCGGCCGGGCGGGTCGGTGCACAGTCCGGCAACGTCTCGGAGCTGACGGCGATCGCCAGGCTGAAGCCTGGAGGCGCCGAACGGCTGCGGCGCATCTTCGGCCTGGTCAACGGCAACTTCGACGGCGCGCAGAAGGTCGGCACACTCCACGACATGCGCTTCGCCTTCTTCGACGATGACACGCGCATCCTGTTCGCCACCACCTACGACGGCGACTGGGACACGTACATCAACGACTTCGCCACCAAGATCCCGGATCTGATGGATCTGCTGTTCCAGTCGGTTGAGGGCTGGCCGGGGATCAAGAGCCCGAAAGTCAAGGACTTCATCGCCGGACATCAGATCACCGCGGCCGGCTGGTTCGTGGCCAACCCACAGGTCACGGTCGTCGACGTGCGCCGGCTCCAGCGCTTGGAGCGCGCGTTCAACGAATTCCTGGACAAGGTGGGTTGAGGCATGTCGATCATCGAACGACTCGCATCGCGCTTCCGCAGAGACACCGTCTCGCTGGAGCTCGACGACATCCAGGCGCTGATCCTGCGCAGCCGTCCCGAGCCGTACGTCGGCATCCACGCCATGCTCCACTTCGACGACGCGGAGGGTGCGCGCGACCTGCTCGGACGCCTTGCTCCCCACATCGCGTCGGCCGACACGTGGACCGACGAACTCGATTACTGGATCGGCGTGGCCATCAGCTACGAAGGGTTGAAGGCCCTTGGTCTGCCTGAGGCCCAGCTCAAGACCTTCCCGCTGCCCTTCCAGCAGGGCATGGCCGCACGCGCGCCGCAGCTGCGCGATCAGGGGCTCAACGCGCCGGAGAACTGGGACGCGGTGTTCACGCCCGGCCGGTGCCACCTCGCGCTGACCATCTATGCGGTCGACGATGCCGCCCTCGATAGAGCACTCGCGAGCGCCCGCGCGGAGCTCGACCGTGCTGTGGGGGTGACACTTCTCGGAGAGCACCGCTTCGGCGCGCCCGAGGGCGCGAAGAACCCGTTCGGCTTCCGAGACTCAATCTCGCAGCCAGCGATCGAGGGCAGCGGCGTCGCCCCGCTGCTCGGCGAGGCACGGCCGATCAAGGCTGGCGAGTTCATCCTAGGCTACCCGAGCGAGACCGGCGTGCCACTCGCGATGCCTGTGCCAGCCGTCTTGGGGCGGAACGGCACCTTTGTGGTGCTGCGCAAATACCAGAGCCGCGTCGGCTGCTTCAACGCCTTCCTGAAGGCCAACGGCGAGACGGCGGAGGCGCGTGAGCGCCTCGCCGCCAAAATGTTCGGGCGCTGGCGCTCAGGCGCACCCCTTACCCTTGCGCCCGACACTGACGATCCCGAACTCGGCGCTGATCCGCGCCGCAACAACGACTTCGCCTACGCGGACGACCCGAGAGGGCGTCTCGTCCCGCTCGGCTGCCATATGCGCCGGCTCAACCCACGCGACGCCGAGCTGACGCTGCTCACCGACGTCAATATCCACCGCATCATCCGCCGCTCCAGCACCTTCGGGCCTGTCTACTCCGAGGACGTGGTACCGGCGGACGATGCCAAGGGCGAGCGGGGCATCTTCTTCATCTTCGTCAGCGCGCGCGCTTACGATACGATCGAGTTCATGCAGCAGGAGTGGATCAACCGCGGCAACTTCATCGACCTCGGGGAGGAGCGAGATCCGGTCGTGGGGTTGCACGAGGGTGAGCAACGCTTCACGATCCCGCAGACTCCGGCACGCAAGCGCATCGACGGCGTGCAAACCTTCAACGTCATGAAAGGTGGCGAGTACCTATTCATGCCGAGCCTCTCGGCGCTGAACTGGCTAGCCAAAGCCGGATGGCGCAATGCTTCCAAACACGACTGACATAATTGGTCCCAGTGCGGTATGTCGAAACTAAATCGGTCAGATAATGGGCCGAGAAGAATCATTCAATTTAAATCGAAATCCCCGAGTCTCATCTGTTGCAGCGAGCCGCGCGAACACAAACCTGTTGCGATGATCAGCCGATCGCAGGGAAGAATACCGACTGTCTCGCGAGCGGTGCTCGTCGTACTGCTATTTCGTAAGCTGCCCTTACGCGAATGGCCTATCGAGCCGGTAGCGTCCGCTTACGGGACGTCGGCAGGACCTTCTGAATGACCGGGACGGGCGCCAAGCCGAATGTCCGGTTCTGCGCGAGGTGGCGATCCGGCTTGACGTAATCTGGCCGTAAGCGGAGCGGCCGCTTCGAAGAAGGGCGGCCAGAAAAGCGGACGGCCTCATATCGACCCAACTCGGTCGTCGGTGACGCTGTCGGCGCTTCCCAAAAACGGACATCCGTCGGCTATCTGGGTAGTCCGTTCGGTGTGGAAAGCAGAAGTCAGTCCCTCGCCACGAATCGGAAGTTCTTCATCCGGCCCAACCTCGACCTAGACTACGCCGGTTTCTCAAAACATCATGATGCGGCCATTCCCAAAAACGCTCAGACTGCAACGAGATGAAGCGTTATTGAATGTCCGGCTCAGGCGGCAGCGAGTTGAGCATTCGAAAGTCGCCAAGCTTTCCGGCCGCCACGCTTCGCCTCGTATAGAGCTTCGTCAGCATACCTTATCAGCGTCTCACCGTCAGTGCCGTTCAGGCCCCAGAGTGCCACGCCGATACTGGCGCTGACTGTTGTTATGGTCTTCCCTTGCACCGTGTAGGGCTCGGCAAGCGAAGTCAGGAACTTCGCCGCTAAGCTTGCAACTCGCTCGCGATCATTGATCGGAGCGGTAACGATCGCGAACTCATCGCCGCCAAGGCGGGCTGCGTAATGAACGCCCATGGTTGCAGCGCGTAGGCGATGTGTGACCTGCCTCAGGAGTTCGTCGCCACCTGCGTGGCCGTATGTATCGTTGACGAGTTTGAAGCCGTCGAGGTCGATCGCGAGCACAGCAAACGGCTTGCCGTCTGTGATGGCTGTAGCGGTCGCGCGTTCGATCTGTTCTTGAAAAGATAACCGATTTGGGAGGCCAGTTAGGCCATCGTGAGCGGCCAGGTGGCGAGCTTCACGTTCTGCGAGCATGCGAGCAATCAGACTCTGCCCTGTATGGCGACAAGCCTCGAAGTAGCTTAGCCCGTAGAGCGGCACGAGAAGGCCACCGAGCATGCCGCCGGGATCGCCGGATGAGAGGAAGGCAGCGGATAGTGCTGTTAGTAGGACGGCGCCGGTAGTTACAGGGATCCAGGGCAGGCAAGAAAGCCGGGTAGCCGACGCGCCGCCGCACATGCCCATGGAAAGACCTGTCCAGAGCGCCCACTCACCAGCGAAGCTGCTGTGGAAGCCAATGTTGGTCTGAATCCCCGTTATAACAGCAAAGCCTATCGCGCCGACTGCATACCTAACCTCCCAACGCTTCGCGGAGCACAGATCCAATGCGTCGGGGTCACGGGGAAAGCGCAGCAACACTCCGATTCTCAGAGCGGCGAACGTAAGCGTCCATGCGAGAAGAGCCAGGGATAGCCAGGACCCGCCGGAGCGCCAAACCGCGAAGATTCCCGCGATGCAGATACAACTCGTCCCTGACGCTACTTGTGGCAGCGCCGTGTAAAGCAGTCTTACAAGCTCTACACGAAGCTCTGCTGGTGGATAAGTGAGCGAACTTAAGGAAGCCATATGACTTAGATATTACAATAAATCTAAAAAGAAACCAAACGATCGAGCTTAAAACAATGTTAATGCGCCTTGTCTTGTTAATTCGAGTGGTGGCGCTTATCTTCCGAACTCGCGCCGACGGCATTTATCGAGAATGCTTTTGCCCGCGCCAACGGTTCGCCTGATTGCTGAGTGGTCCTTAGCCCTGTTTTTGGAAGCAGGTGCTCAGTTTCAGACCCGCAACAGCCGTGCTGGACGGCCGTCGGCCCTTCCCAAAACGGCCGTACGCTGGCCGTGCGGCGACTTCGACTCTGGGTCGTGATTGGGGACGGAGACGATATCCGCCTCCATTGGTTGCTCCCCGAAAGCGAACCGGCGGAAAACCACCCTCAGCGGCCCGCCTGCTTCCAGCCCACAGCAGCCGTCCGACACACTGCTGGCGCTTCTCGAAAGCGGCCCTTCTACGAGCAAGTGACGGGGATGCGGCTTCAGTTTTATCAACAACTGGTTGCGGACTGATGCGAAGCGTTTGTTGTCACGCAACGCCTCTCACCTGTGTCGAGGTTGATGGCGCGAACTGCGCGTGTATCGCGGAGCCAACGCTGTGCCGCGTTTCGCACTGGAACCGTCGGCCGTCAGCGTCGACGATCAGCGTGAACTGCTGCGGTACGATCTTCAATGAAGGAGCGTGCAGACGTGCGCCGCCCTCCGTCAGGTCTCGGATCATGCAGGGGATACGATCCCCTCCGGGCAGGACAATATGGGCCGGGAGGAGAACGCGTGCTCGCCGTTCAGAGCGCCGCTCTTCCATACCCACCGTCCAGTCGTCCAAGCTCGTGCTGATGCTCGATACGCTGGTCGCCGCGCGATGCATGCTGGCCAGGATATCCCCGGTCATACGCGACTGCTCATCCATCGATCCGCTGACGCCCTCGACATGCGAGCTGATCGTGCCGATCGAGGCCGTGATCTGGGCGAGCGTGTCCGCGACTTCGGCCGAGATGGTTTGCATCCCGACGACCTCGGTGCTGATCCGCGTCGTGGCAGCCGCGGCCTGCCCGGCCAATTCCTTCACCTCCGTCGCGACCACGGCAAAACCCTTGCCGGCCGCTCCTGCCCGCGCGGCCTCAATCGTGGCATTTAGCGCTAGCAAATTGATCTGCTGCGCGATCCGCGCGATCATCGCGGCGACATCGCCCATGGCCCCCGCGGCGGCCTTCAACCTTTCCGTCGCCGCATCGGCAAGGTCCGCGCGACCATGGATGTCGTCCACCACCTCTCTCGACTGGGCCATGCTGCGGGAGATCTCGACGGCCGCAGCGTTCATCGTCTCGGCGGAGCCGGTGATCGCATGCACGTGGTCCAGGGCGCGTTCCGCCGCATCGACGGCCACGGAACGCGCCTGCATGTTGGCGGTCACGTCGGTGGCGTACTTCACGATCTTGATCAGGCGGCCGACCGGATCGAAGATCGGATTGTAGCTGGCCTGGATCCAGATCGATCGGCCATCCTTGCCGACCCGCTGGTACATGCCGGCGGAGAACTGGCCGTCGCGCAAGCGATCCCAAAAACCCGCATACTCGGGTGATTGCGCATAGCCGGCATCGACGAACATCGCGTGCGGCCGCCCGCGAATCTCCTCAAGACGATACCCGACGGTTTTCAAGAAGTTCTCGTTCGCGCTCAGTACGGTGGCATCCGGCGCGAACTCGATGACGGCCTGCGATCGATGGACGGCGGCGAGCTGGCCCGTCGCATCCGCGGTCCGGAGCTTCTCAGCGGTGATGTCGGTGGCGAACTTCACCACCTTGGTCGGCACACCGTCGCGATCGCGGATCGGGTTGTAGGTGGCCTGGATCCAGATCTCACGACCACCCTTGGCGATGCGCCGGAACTCTCCCGTGGCGAACTCACCGCGTCCAAGGCGCTCCCAGAAGGTGCGGTACTCGGCGCTGCCATGATCCACGGGATCGACGAACAGGCTGTGATGACGGCCCTGAACCTCTTCCAAGCGATAGCCGACAGCGGCGAGGAAGTTCGCGTTGGCTGCGAGGATCGTCCCGTCGAGGGTGAACTCGATGACGGCCTGGGATTGATGGAGAGCGGCGAGCTGACCGTCGTGGTCGATGTTGCTCATGACCTGTGCGGTGACGTCCGAGGCGAACTTGACGACCCGCGTCACACGACCCGCCCGATCCAGGATCGGATTGTACGTGGCCTGGATCCAGACGAATTGCCCGCTCTTCGCGACGCGCTTGAACTCCCGGGTCTGCGGCTCACCCCGGCGCAGGGTGTCCCAGAACAGGCGGTACTCGTCGCTGTCGCGCTCAGCAGCAGGCACGAACAGGGTGTGATGCCGACCTTCGACCTCGGCGAGCGTGTAGCCCATCAGCGTGAGAAAATTGGCGTTCGCTGCTTTGACCGTTCCATCGGGTGTGAACTCGATGCGCGCACGCGACCTGTCGATTGCTACCATGAGGGCACGAAGGTCCGTGTCAAAGAGCGGCACGCAACTTTCCTTAGGTCAGTTATTGAGCTGATTGTATAGTTCTGAACAAAATTCCCTTACATAGGATGAATGACGATTGGTTTCGTTTCTTTACTCACGGTTGCATTACGCTAAGACATGCTCGCCTTGATAAGCATGGCTGCTTAACCCAGAAAAATGCAAGCTCTGTCGATGCAACACCTCACGTTTTCGTGAGGATGCGTACGACCGTTCCGCTGACGCTTCACGTACTACGGTTTTGGTGATTGTAAGGCGGCTCTGCGCAGGTTCCGCGAGGGCGGGACCGCGACCTCCGCAGTGATGCCTCTACCGCTCGAAAGCGGTCTAGCAGCTTTCCACCCAACCCAACCATTCTGAGGCGCCCGCCAACGCGACTGAAGCTGGCCGAAAGCGGAATGGCTGCTGTTAGGCTCAGATTGCGGGCAAGCGGACGTTCAGCGCGGCTAATTTAATGGGCTCAGAGTGCCGTCCTCAGGACCATCCACATCATACCACTGAAGGTCTGCATCAAGTTGCGAATCGGGCGTGACGCTGCTGATGCTGGCGCAAGCTGACGCCCAGTTTTTGCGCTCCGGACCAATGATATGTTTTGCAACTCAAAGTTATTCTTAAAGCAGATCCAACTTAACCGGAGGATACGATCGTCAACCTGAGGCTGATTTAGGTCTTGCGTGCGCTGGATTTGATCGCCTTGACCTCCCCAAGGGCATCCTTGGCGAAGTCCCGCCCTGTGGCGGTAACCACCAAGCCGGCCCTAGCCGCGCGTGCCGTCAGATGGCGAACTCGACGTCCGGCACCACCGCGAGCCGCTCGGGCAACGGCGCCTCGAGCGTGAACCGCACCCAGCCGGGCGGTAGTCGATCCCGGCCTTGCCGCCCATCTCGGACGCGAGCGCCCGCTCGATCAGGCGTAAGCCCAACCCGGCGGTCGTCTCTCTGATCGAGGCCTCGGCCGGAAGTCTGTGACGCGCAGGGTCGCCGATCCGCATCGCGCCCGGCAGACGCACCCGTACCCGCATCATGCGCCGTTGCACAAAGGGCCCGAATTCCGCTCCTTGGTCATCCGGACGACCAAGCTTCGACCTTCCGCGGCAGGATCCCGTGCACGTCCGTCCCGCAGCCTTTTGAAGCTTGCAACTTGCGCGGACCTATATATGTACGTGTGAGCATATATGGGGACGGTGACGATGCTGGCTGAGGGGTCAATCGGCGCTCGACGGACGTCGCGGCAGGCATTCCTGTTCCCCGGGGCGGCGCTGTTCCTCGGCCAGGCCACCGATCAGCGGCTGCATCGCCACAGGGCGTTCGAGGTCGCCATCCCGCTGGAAGGCCATCTGCGCATCGAGACGGCGCGCGCCCCGGGCATCGGTCCCGAGGCAGGCGTCCTCGCGCCACTCGAACATCATCGCGTCATCGCGACCGGCAGGACCGCCTTCCTGTGGGTGGATCCTGAAACCCGTGCGGCCCGCGCCTTGGCGCAGGTCCGCCCCTCCGTGGACGGCAAGGGGCACGAGCGGTTGGTGTCACTGCTGCGCGAGATGGACCGTTCGGAGCCGACCCATGACGAGGCATGGGCGCTGCTCGACCTCTGGCGTTCGATCTGGCTCGACGGACTGCCGCAGTTGCCGCGGCTGGACCGCCGCGTGTCAGAGGTTGTCGATCTCATCGATTCCGCGCCGGTACCGCTGGCCAACCGCTACGAGGCTGCCGACCAGGTCGCCCTCTCTCCGAGTCGGTTCTCGGCGCTCTTCACCCAACAGGTCGGCATGCCGCTCAGGAAGTACCTCCTCTGGCGGCGCCTGCTCTTTGGCATTCGCCGCCTCGGCAACGGGGCTTCGGTGACGTCGGCCGCGGTCGAGGCCGGCTTCGCCGACGGCGCGCATTTCAGCCGGGTTTTCCGGGCGACCTTCGGATGCAAGCCCTCGTCGCTCGCGAACATGAGGGTCGTCGCGAGCGAAGCCCACCCGATCTCGCCGCGACCCCGACCGAGCTAGGACGCGGCCCCGTCTCGCGGGACCGTCGTATCGTTCAAGGAATTCCCGTCGCCCGGCCCAGATGTAGGTGCAACCAGCGCAAGACCGGGTCGAGGGCGAAAGCCCCCACGTCAGGTATCCGCATTTGCGCGGAGCTCTTGCAGAAACATGGAGATCATCGATGAGAGCCGTAGGCCCCCGTAAAAAGCACCTTCCCACCGCGCTCGTCGGACTGGTGCTGACGTGCCTCGTCGGATCGGTCATGCAGGTCGAGGCACAGGAGTTTCACGACACCCCGTCGGAGACGATCCGCGACCGCCAGGCATGCACCTCTGACGTCATGAATCTCTGCCGGGCCTTCATCCCGAACCGGACCGCCATCACCAACTGCCTGGTCGAGAACATCGACCATCTCAGTCCGGCCTGCCGCACCGTGATCGCGAGCCGTCGATGACCGCGGCACCACTCGACCAGCCCCTGGCCGGCGACGGGGTGGGCGGCGAGGCCGGTCACGGTCATCCGCCCTCGGTGGGCCGCCGCGTCTGCTTGCAGCGTCGACGCCCGACGTTATATGTACGAAAGGACACTTATTCGGCGGGTGGGATGGTTTCTCGACCCAGAGGGCCGGCCGAGGCGGGAACCCGTCCGCGCGGCCGCAGGACCAAAGACATGCCGGACGGTCGGCAGGCCCTTCTCCGTGCGGCGACCCTCGCGTTCTCCAACGACGGCTTCGACGGAGCCGACATCCGGAGCATTTCCATCGCTGCGGGGGTCAGCCCGAACCTGGTTCGCATCCATTTCGGCAGCAAGGCGGAGCTCTGGGAAGCCTGCCTCGACTTAATCGTGACGGCGACGACGCCTGTCATCGACGAGGTCGGAAAGCTTTCCAGGCAATCGGATAGGCCCCTTTACAAACGTCTGAGCAATCTCATCACCACGGTCGCGAACTTCTACGCGGTCCATCCGGAGGTAAGGGATTTCGTCTTCCACCACGGGTCGGACGCCCCCGAGCGAGCGGTGATGGTGACGGAGCGCCTCCTCAGGCCGGCCTACGAGGCCTGCCGTTCGTTGTTCGCAGCCGGCATCGAGGCCGGGATCGTGCGCAGCAGCCATCCGGCCCTGTTCTTCTCGCTGCTCAACGGTGCCGTGGGCCAGCCGCCCGCCTTCCCGGCGATGCTGAATCGGCTCGCGCCCGACATCGACGTCGAAGAGGCGCGCAGGCGCATGGCCGAGACCGTGGTCGCATCGCTGCTTCACCGGGCCGCCTGACCCGACCAGCCTTCTCCCGACGTCGATGGCGCCGGACCGAGCGACGGGACGCCGGCATCACCAGCCGGGTCCCGGCTGGCCAGCGGTCCCGGGCACGATGGTGAAGATTGAGAGAGCCGCCATGCCGCTCACCTTCGTTCGACGTCCATCCTCTCACGGAGGCCGACCACGCCTCCGCATAGGACGCTGGGCCTTCGGCTTCGCCCCCTCGCCGGAAGTCCAGCCAGCAGGCCGCGCGGGCAATAAGCCCGATCCCCGCGCGGCCTCCGACCTCGCCGACTTCCGGGGGGCGGTCCGCGGCAAGGAAAGCCTTCGCCGGTGCCGGTGGACCGAAATCCAGCCGCGGCAGGATCATCGGCTACCCCCGTGCCGAAGCCATCACTTGTTCGAAGAACTTCGAACCCATCGCCTTAAGCCGCGGTGGAGAACTTCGTCTCGGCTGCCGCCAGCGACGGCAAGTCAGTCGTATCGTTCAAGCGTTCAGGGCCGCCTGCCCGTAGCGTCCCTGCTCCGGCCCGAGGGCCGAAGCACCATCGGCCGGGGGGCTCAGTGAATGTGCCGGCTTCCCGGACGATGGCAGTGATGCAAGCCGCGGCACCGACCTTCAGCCTCTTCGGGGCCTTCTTCCCTGCGTGGCTCGTCTGCGCGGTCGCGGGGATCGTCGGCGCGTTGTCGCTCAGGGTGGCATTCTCCGTCATCCAACTCGACGACGGCATCCCGTTCAAGCTGCTGACCTACACCTGTGCGGCCTTGGCCATCGACTGTGGCCTCTGGCTGCTGCTGTTCGGCCCGTGAGCGATATGCGGCCGCATGGTTAAGGCACTCCTCGGCAGGCTCGTCGCCCTCGCGATCATCCTCACGGCGGTCGGCGTAGGCTGGAGCTACTACCGCGCGACGCAGCACAACCCGACCTCCGACGATGCGTCCATCGATGCGGACGTGGTCCACATGGCCGCCTCGGTCGGGGGACGGATCGTCGAGTTGCCGGTGCAGGAGAACCAACTGGTCCGGAAGGACGAGGTGGTGTTCCGCATCGACCCGGAGCCCTACCGCCTGCGCCTGGAGGCGGCCCTGGCCGAGGTGAAGGCCGGCGAGGGCCTGCTCGCGAGCCAGACCCGGGCCGTCGCCACCGAGCGGGCGAACGTGGAGATCGCCGATCAGCAGGTCGTGCGCGCCCGTTCAAACCTCGAACTGGCCACGAACACCCTGGCGCGGATCAAGCCGCTGCATCCGAAGGGGTACGTGTCGGATCAGCAGGTGGACGATGCCGCCACGGCCAAACGCAACGCCGAGACAAGCCTGACCCAGGCGATGCAGCAGGCCGCCGCCGCCCGCGGCGCGGTCGGTGACACGGAATCGGCGAAGGCCAACCTGGAGACCCGCAAGGCCACGGCGGCCCTGGCGGCGCGTGACCTCGCGAACACGGTCGTCAAGGCGCCCCACGAAGGCCGCGTCACCGGCCTCACCGTCAAGTCGGGGGAATTCGTCGCCCCCGGCCAGTCGCTCTTCACCCTGATCGTCACCGACGAGTGGTTCGCCGTCGCCAACTTCCGCGAGACCGAACTCAACCGCATCCGGGGCGGCGGGTGCGCGGTCGTGTACTCGATGATCGACCGGACTGTGTCCATCAAGGGACGCGTCGACAGCATCGGCTACGGCGTCTCGGGACAGGACCGGGTGAACCTGCCGCGTTCGGTCCCCATCGTCGTCCGTTCCGTCGACTGGGTCCACGTCGCCCAGCGGTTCCCCGTGCGCGTGAAGCTGGAGAACCCGCCGGAGGATCTCGCCCGGCTGGGCGCCAGCGCCATCGTCAGGATACCCCGCGATGGCGACTGCTGAAGCACGCGGCCCGTCGCCCCTCCTCGCCGAGTTGGCGCCTTTCCCAGGCCGCACCGGGATGGCCCTGCGGGTGACCGCGGTGTCCGTGCTCGTCGTCCTGGCATCGATGACCTTCAAGGTCCCCGAGACCGCGGTCAGCGTCTTCCTCGTCCTCTTCCTGCAGAAGCCCGACAGCGCGACCACCGTCCTGATGTGCATCGCCCTCTCGGTGCTGCTGCCCATCATCGTGGGGATCATCTTCGCCGTCGCGATCCTGACCCTGGACTTCCCCCAGGCGCGGGTCGCCGCGATGGTCCTGCTGTCGTTCGGCATCCTTTGGTTAGCCTCGGCGAGCAAGCTCGGCGCCCTGGGCAACACGATAGGCCTCGTCCTCGCCTACGGCATCGACCTGCTCGGCAAGGGCGCCAACGGCGAGCTCGTGACCCGGGGCCTGCTTTATGCCCTGCAGTTCTCGATGATGCCGCTCGCGGTGTTGATCGCCTTCAACCTGCCCTTCGGCCGGCATCCGGAGCGGCTCGCGAGGGAGGCGCTGGCGGAACGCCTCAGGCTCGCTGCCGCGTGCTTCGAGGACCCGGGCCGCGCGGATGCCATTCGCGTCGTGGACCTGGACGATGGCGCGATCCGGAAGCTGGTACGTCTGGCCGGTCTCCTGGGCCGTCTGAAGCGGACGTCGGCGGCGCGGCTGGGCGCCCTGATGCCCGTCAGTCGGGCGCTCCTGATCAGGCTTGCCGCCGGTGGGGGCGCCGGACAGCCCACGGACCGTCCCGACCTCGGCGCCCGGTGCCGGGACCTGGCGCAGACGGTCGAACACGGGCGACCGACGACAGGGGGCGCAAGGCCGGCCGTCCAGCCGGGAGACGCCCTCGGGGATCTGGTCACGGAAGCGGAGGAGGCTTTCGCGAGCGGCCGGGCCGCAGCGAAGCCGAAGGTCGCGAAATCGGGATTCCTCAAACCCGACGCGTTCTCGAACCCCGACCACGTCCGCTACGCGCTGAAGACGACGTTGGCGGCGATGGCCTGCTACCTCACCTACGCCATCCTCGACTGGCCGGGCATCCACACCTGCATGATCACGTGCTTCGTGGGGTCGCTGCTCACGGTCGGCGAGACCAACCGGAAGCTGGTCCTGCGCCTATCCGGCTGCCTGATCGGCGCGACGCTCGGCCTCGCGACCCTCGTGTACGTCCTGCCGCACATCGACGGCATCACCGGCCTGCTCGTCGTCGTCGCCGCCGTCGTCCTGCCGAGCGCGTGGGTCGTCGTCGGCAGCGAGCGGATTTCGTACATGGGCATCCAGATCGCCTTCGCGTTCTGCCTGTGCGTGCTGCAGGGCTTCGCGCTGAAGACGGATCTGACCGTCGCCCGCGACAGGATCATCGGCATCGTCTTCGGCGACCTCGTGATCTTCCTGGTGGCGACCCGGCTCTACCCCGTTTCGATCCTGCCGGAGGTGGAGGCGACGGTGCGCCGCTTCCTCGCCGGCATCCGCGGCCTCGTGGCGAGGGAGGAGACCGGTCCCGTCGGCCAGCGTTCCGACCCCGGCGCGCTGGAAGCCCTGGAGCGCCTGCGGGACCAGATCGACGCCCTGGCCTACGAGCCGGGCGACGGCCCCGAACGGGCGCGGCCCGCCACCGACATGCTCGACGCCGGGGAGCGTCTCTACGAGCGCGCGGCCCGCATCGGATCGCTCGCCGCGGAGCACCGCCCCCCCGCCATGGCCGGTGCCCGAGCCATGGCGGCTGCCGTGGACGGGGCGATGCACGAGGCGGACGACCCCGAAGCGCCCGCAAGGGGCGCCCCGGACGTGGCCGGGTTCGCCGAGGCGTGGCGGACGCTCCGTTCGGACGCAGCGAGGCGTCACGCACATGCTTAGGATACTCCGTCGCGCCTTCGGTCTGGCGACCGTCCTCCTCACGGCGGGATGCGCGACGTCGTCCCTGGACCTCGCCCCGGCGACGCCCGGCACGCCCTTCGTGCCGCCGGGCGCACCGGCGCCCATCGAGATGAGCGAGGTCGATTTCGGTCTCCCGGCCAGGCCTGCGCTCGCGGTCGTTCAACCGCCGCCGGCCACAGACCCCGTCCGGGTCCACACCTTGCCGGAACTCATCGACATCGCGCAGACCACGAACCCGACGACCCGCATCGCATGGGAGCAGGCCCGGCAGGCGGCTTTGGCGGTCGGCATCGTCAAGGCGAGCTACCTGCCGGTCGTCACCGCCACGGTCCTCGGCGGGTATCAGTATACCTCGTCGAGCCAGACGCTGCCGCTCACCGGCCGGACCGGCAACCTCGGGACCGAGGCTACCGGCACGGTCTCGACGGCAGCCTTGCAGTGGCTCCTGTTCGATTTCGGGCAGCGTGACGCGCTGGCGAAGGCGGCCGGCAAGCTGTCGCTCGCCTCGAACATCTCGTTCAACGCCGTCCACCAGAAGATCATCTATGACGTCGGGCGGCAGTTCTACGAGTTCGGCGCCGCCCGCGAGCGCGTCCGCATCGCGGGTGCGTCGCAGCGTGACGCGCGGGCCGTCCTCGACGCCGCCGAGAGCCGCCTGCACCAGGGCGTCGGGACCACCGTCGAGGTCGCGCAGGCCAAGCAGATGCTCGCCCAGGCCGACTTCGACCTGGTCCAGGGCCGGAACGCCGAGCGGGATTCCTACAACGGCCTCATCGGCGCGATGGGCGTGTCGCCGGTCACGCGGATCCGCGTCGAGGACGCTTCCGTCCATCCTCTGCCCCCATTGGTCGGTGCCCCCCTGGAAACGCTCGTCGGAACGGCCCTGCGCCACAGGCCGGACCTGCAGGTCGCGGTCGCGACCGCACAGGCCAGCCGCGCCGGCGTCGCCGCGGCGGAAGCCGACTTCCTGCCGAAGGTCTTCACGTCGGTCTCGGGGAACTCCGTGAACGGCCGGCTGAGCGTGACGTCGTTGCCCATCGTGGGGAACGTCGGGAGCTCCGCCCTTGGCACGTCGCCAGGAAGCAGCAACGTCACCGTGCTCGGCGGCGTTTCCGTGCCGATCTTCGACGGAGGCGTGCGGGCCGCGCGCCTCGAAGAGGCGAGGTCCCGGACCGCGCAGGCCGAGGACACGTTCATCCGCCTACAGCAGGACGCGGCGCGGGAAGTGGTCGTGTCGGTCGACGCGCTGAAGAGCGCGCTCGCCGCGTTCCGCGCCGCTACCACGCTCGTGGCAGCGTCCGCGGTCAGTTACGACGCGACCCTGTCTGCCTATCGCAGCGGCGCGGGGACGATCACGGCGGCGCTGGAGGCGCAGAGGGCTCTCTTGGCGGCCCGGAATGCGCGGGGCCAGGCCCATGGCACGGCGCAGATCGCCGCCGCCACGCTGGCTTTCGCCATGGGTAGCGCGACCAACGCCCGGGCTTTCTCACGATGACCGCGGCGCCGCCGTCCCGACGACGATCTGCACTTGGCGTGCCGCCGGGACCTGCTTACTGAATGAGCCTCTAGCTTTAAGCTTTAGCGATCTCGGATCGCAGCTCCGGGACGACCTGGAACAGATCGCCAACGAGGCCGTAATCGGCAACTTGGAAGATTGGCGCGTCCTCATCCTTGTTGATCGCGACGATGATCTTCGAGTCCTTCATGCCGGCCAGATGCTGGATCGCGCCGGAGATGCCGACCGCTACGTAGAGGTCCGGGGCCACGACCTTGCCGGTCTGGCCGACCTGCCAGTCGTTCGGCGCGTAGCCGGCATCCACGGCTGCGCGCGAGGCACCCACCGCCGCGCCGAGGCTGTCAGCTAGGGGCTCGATCAACTCATGGAACTTGTCCGACGATCCTAGCGAGCGGCCACCCGATACGATGATCCGCGCGGAGGCCAGCTCCGGGCGGTCGGACTTGGCGATCTCCTCGCCCTTGAAGCTCGAACGGGCCGCGTCAGGCGCGGCGGCGGAGACCGGCTCGATCGGGGCCGCGGCTCCACTTTCCTCGGCGGCCTTGAAGGCCGCGGTGCGCACCGTGATCACACGCTTGCCGGTCGGCGTCTGCACGGTCTGGATCGCATTGCCGGCGTAGATCGGCCGCTCGAAGGTGTCGGGTGCGATGACCTTGATGATGTCCGACACCTGCGCCACGTCGAGCAGGGCGGCCACGCGCGGCAGCACGTTCTTGCCCGTGGTCGAGGCCGAGGCGATGACCGTCTCGTAGGGGTCGGCGATCGACGCTATCAAAGCCCCGACCGGCTCGGCGAGATCGTGATCGTAGACCGCATCCTCGGCAACGAGCACCTTCTCGACGCCGTCGAGCTTGGCGGCCGCTTCCGCCACGGATTTCGATCCGGAACCGAGCACGAGGGCGTGGATCGGTGCGCCGATAGTCTTGGCGGCGGTCAGCGCCTTGAGCGTGCCGTCCTTGATCCGGCCGTTGCCGTGCTCGACGAAGAGAAGTGTGGTCATGTGCGTGCGAACCCCTGTGTGTGCGGGCCGCGCTCGACCGTAGCGGGAGCGCGGCCACGGTTGCGTAGACTTATATGACGCCGGCCTCGACCTTGAGTTTCTGTACCAGCTCGGCCGCGGAGCTGACTTTGACGCCGGCTGACCGGCCCGGCGGCTCAGCAGTCTTGAGCACCGTGAGCTTCGGCGTCACATCGACACCGAGCGCGTCGGGCGCGAGTTCTTCGAGCGGCTTCTTCTTCGCCTTCATGATGTTTGGCAGGGAGGCGTAGCGCGGCTCGTTCAGGCGTAGATCCGTCGTGACGATCGCCGGAAGCGTCAGTGTCACGGTCTGCAGGCCGCCATCGACCTCGCGGGTCACGTCGAGGCTGCCCTCGCCGAACTCGATCTTGTACGCGAAGGTGCCCTGCGGCCAGCCGAGCAGGGCGCCGAGCATCTGCCCGGTTTGGTTTGAATCGTCGTCGATCGCCTGTTTGCCGAGGATGACGAGTTCGGGATTCTCCTTTTCCACGACCCCCTTCAGGAGCTTGGCGACCGCGAGCGGCTCGCAGTTGACGTCGGTCTTCACCAGAATAGCCCGGTCGGCGCCCATGGCGAGCGCGGTGCGCAGAGTCTCCTGCGCAGCCTGCGGGCCGATCGAGATGGCCACGATCTCGGTGACCTGGCCTTTCTCCTTGAGCCGGATCGCCTCCTCGACGGCGATCTCGTCGAAGGGGTTCATCGACATCTTGACGTTAGCGAGTTCGACCCCGGAGCCGTCGGCCTTTACGCGGATCTTGACGTTGTAGTCTACAACCCGCTTGACGGGCACAAGAACCTTCATCCTGTCTCTCCTGAAGATCTTCGATGGCTGCACGCGCAGACCGGCGTCACCTCCAGCGCACGCATCACTGATCGAGAAGACCGGCGAGCTTCATCGCCACGCCCTGCGAGCCCTGGACCTTGAGGCGGCCGGTAGAGAATGCGATCGTCGGGCTCAGCTTGCCCCGCACCAGCTTAAGAAGGTTGTCGGAACTCAGCTTCATCACCGTATCGGCCTCGCCGCCCTCGCCGGTGGAGACGTTCACGCCGCCGCCGGTCGCGTCCACGAGGATGCTGCCGCCATCGGTGAGATCGAACCGGACCCGGTAGCCGAGGGCACTGAGCGCCTCCGACCGTTGCTCGATGCAATCGACCAGTTGCCCGAGATCCGCCATTGCTCTTCTCCGCATCGCCTCGAATGAATGCCCCCGCCCGGTTTTCGGCCGAGGAAGCTTCCCGTCAGAACATCGCCTCGTCGAGCGCCATCATCGCGCCCTTGCCGGACTTCACCGCCGCCAGCAGGCCCGCGACCTGGGGCAGGATGCGCTCCATGTAGAAGCGGGCCGTCGCGAGCTTAGCCTCGTAGAAGTCGCGCTCGTCCGTCCCGGCCTCGAGCGCGGTGTGGGAGACCTTGGCCGTGCGCAGCCACATGTAGCCCAACGCCACCAACCCGAAGAGACGCAGGTACTCGGTGGCGGCGGCACCCGCCTCCTCCGGATCCTTGAGGCCCCGCTGGGCGATGTGAGCGGTGGCGAGTTGTAGGGCGCCGAAGGCCTTCGACAGGGGCTGGGCGAGGGGGGCGAGGTCGTCGTCCTCGATCGCCTCGTCCAGGGCAGCGAGCACCGGGTGGAAGAAGCTGCGCAGGTAGCGGCCGGCATGGGCCGGGAGTTTGCGGCCGACGAGGTCGAGGGCCTGGATGCCGTTTGTGCCCTCGTAGATCATCGAGATCCGGGCGTCGCGGACGTACTGCTCCATGCCGTGGTCGCGGATGAAGCCGTGGCCGCCGTAGACCTGCATGCCGATGCTCGCCGATTCGAAGCCGAGATCGGTGAACAGCGCCTTCACGATGGGGGTCATCAGGGCGGAGAAATCCTCAGCCCGCCGCCGCTCGGCCGGATCGGGATGGTGCTCCATCACGTCGAGGCTTCGGGCGACCCAGGCGCCGAGCGCCCGGCAGCCCTCGTTGTACGCGCGGATCGTCATCAGCATCCGCCGCACGTCCGGGTGGACGAGGATCGGGTCGGCGGGCAGGTCCGGCCGCTTGGCGCCCGAGAGCGCGCGGCCCTGGAGGCGCTCCTTCGCGTAGGCGATGGCGCCCTGGTAGGCGGCCTCGCCCGCGCCGAGCCCCTGGATGCCGACCGACAGGCGCTCGCTGTTCATCATCGTGAACATCGCGCGCATGCCCTTGTGCGGCTCGCCCACGAGCCAACCCGTGGCGTCGTCGAACGACATCTGGCAGGTGGCCGAGGCCTTGATGCCCATCTTGTGCTCAAGGGCGCTACAGGTCACGCCATTGCGCTCGCCCGGCGAACCGTCCGCCCGCGGCAGGAACTTCGGCACGAGGAACAGGCTGATACCCTTCACGCCCTTGGGCGCGTCGGGGATCTTGGCCAGCACCAAGTGGATGATGTTCTCGGTGAGGTCGTGGTCGCCCGCCGAGATGAAGATCTTCGAGCCGGTGACGCGAAAGGACCCGTCGTCCTGCGGCACGGCCTTGGTCCGCAGGAGGCCGAGATCGGTGCCGCAATGGGGTTCGGTCAGGCACATCGTGCCGGACCACGTGCCGTCCACGAGCTTCGGCAGGTAGGCCGCCTTCAGCTCCTCCGAGGCGTGGCCCTCGATCGCCTGATAGGCCCCGTGGCTGAGGCCGGGATAGAGGCCGAAGGACAGGTTCGTGGAGCAGATCATCTCCTCGACGAGCTTGTTGATGCCCGCCGGCAGGCCCTGGCCGCCATAGGCGGGGTCCGCGCCCATGGCGGTCCAGCCGCCCTCCCGGAACGCCTTGTACGCCTCGGGAAAGCCCTTCGGCGTACGGACGACGCCGTTCTCCAGGCAGCAGCCCTCCTCGTCGCCGGAGGCGTTCAGCGGCAGCAGGCGCTCCGTGCAGAACTTGCCGGCCTCCTCCAGGATGGCGTCGGCGACGTCGGGGGTGAAGTCTTCCAGGCCCGGCAGGGGCTGGGCGTCGGCGTGCAACTCGTGCAGCACGAAGCGCATGTCGCGCAAGGGAGCCTTGTAGGTCTGCATCGGGTCAGTTCCTCACCGGCCGGCCGGTTTCGATGACGCTCTCGAAGCGGTCGAGGGTCGCCTCCGTCCGCACGAGGCGCATGAAGCTGTCACGTTCGAGTTCGAGGATTGCATCCTCGTCCAGCGCATCCAGGATGTCGGCCTCGCCCCCGGAGAGCACTGAGGCCAGTTCCCCCGCCACGACGAGGTCGTGCTTGGTGGCGATGCCGCGACGGGCGAAGCCCTCCGCCGCCATGCGCATGGCGACCCCGCCCGCGGGGCCGGGCAGCGTCACAGTGACGGGCTTGGGTGCCTCGTAGCCCTCGATGAGCGACAGGGCCTTGGCCTTGGCGTCGGCGAGCAGCCGGTCGCGGTTCATGGTGATCCCGTCGCTCTCGCGCAGGAACAGGAGGTCGCGGGCCTCCTCCGCCGACTTGGCGACCGTGGCGGTCGAGATCGTCTCGAACACCTTGGCGGCGGCGGGCATCGGCCCCCTCGGCAGCTTCGGCGACGATTGCCAGCGGGCCAGCATCTCCTTGCAGCCGCCCCAGGCCGGCACGAGCCCGACGCCCGCCTCCACGAGGCCGATATAGCTCTCGGCATGGGCCTGCACGGCATCGCTGTGCAGAAGGATCTCGCAGCCGCCGCCAAGCGCCATGCCGGCGGGGGCGCTCACCACCGGGAAGGGCGCGTATTTCAGCTGACCGTAGGTCTGCTGACCGAGGCTGACCAGCTTCTCGATCTCGCCCCAGGCGGCGATGTTGGCGGCGAACAGGGCCAGCCCGAGATTCGCGCCGACCGAGAAGTTCGAGCCTTCGTTGTAGACGACGAGCGCCTTGTACTTATCCTTGATCAGCTTGATGGTCTTGCCGAGCAAGACCATGATCTGCTCGTCCAGCGCGTTCGACTGCGAGATGAACTCGAAGCAGACCACGCCGTCGCCGATATCCCACAGGGCGGCGGAGCCGTTCTTGAGGAGTGGCTTGGCGGACAGTTTGATGTCCTCCAACCGCAGAACGCCCTCGGGGCGGACGACATCCTTGTAGCCGCCCTCGGCCTGCAGCACCTGCCGACGGCCGTTCTCGACCCGGTAGAAGGTCTGGCCGTTGAGCCCGGCGAGGATCGGCGGGACGGCATGGCCGTCCTTCGCCAGCCGCTCGGCCACGTAGGCACCGCCGATCCTGTCGGTCAGCTCGAACGGCCCCCACTTCCAGTTGTAGCCCAGGCGCATGGCCTCATCGATGGCGGCGACCTCGTCGCTCGCCTCGCCGACGAGCCCGGCGGCATAGGCCAACGTCGGGCCGATCACCTTCCAGGCGTAGTCGCCGGCGCGGCCCTTCAGGTCGAGCACCGCGCGCGGGCCCTTGGCCTCCTTCAGCGCCGGCAAGTCGGCCTTCGCGGAGGGCCTGTACTCACCGGTCTTTAGGTCGATGGCTTCCTTGGTCTTCTGCCCGTCCTTCCGGTTCAGGCGGTAGAAGCCGCCCTTGCCCTTGCGGCCGGTGAAGCCCTCCGCGATCAGCTTCGTGACCACCGGCATCTCGCGATAGGTGGCGTGGAATGCGTCCTCCGGCGGCAGGGCCGCCCGCAGGCTCTTCGTGGTGTGCGGGATCAGGTCGAGCCCGACGAGATCGACGAGGCCGAACACGCCGGTCTTCGGGATGCCGAAGGGGCGGCCCATCACCGCGTCCGCCTCCTCCACCGGCACGTCGAGGTCGTCGGCCGCCGCGATGGCGTTCTGGATCCAGAAGATCCCGAGCCGGTTGGCGATGAAACCCGGCCGGTCCTTGCAGCGGACGATGCTCTTGCCGAGCTTGCGGTCGGCGAAGTCCGCCACGGTCTGGGCGAGCGCCGGATCGGTCTTCGGCCCCGTCACGATCTCCAGAAGCCGCATGTAGCGCGGCGGGTTGAAGAAGTGGGTGATGAGGAAGTCTCGCTGGAATGCCTCGGGCATCCCTTCGACCAGCGCGTCCAGCGGAATGGTCGAGGTGTTCGACGAGACCGCCGTGCCGGGCCGGCGCACGGCGTCGATCCGCTTGTAGAGCGCCTGTTTCGCGTCAAGCCGCTCGATCACCACCTCGATGATCCAATCGACCTCGCCGAGGCGGTCGAGATGGTCCTCGACGTTGAGCGTCTCCACGAGCTTGGCGGCCCGCGGGGACATGAAGGCGGCGGGCTCGGTCTTGAGCAGCTTCGCGATGGCGCCCTCGGCCAGCGCGTTCCGGCCGGCGGCGCCCTCGGGGACGATGTCCATGAGGAGCACCGGCATGCCGGCATTGGCGACATGGGCGGCGATGCCGGCGCCCATGACTCCGGCGCCGATGACGGCGACTTTGCGGATCCCGGTCATCAGATGCGCTCCAGAACGGTGGCGATGCCCTGGCCGCCGCCGATGCACTGGGTGGCCAGCGCGAAGCGACCGCCCTCGCGGGACAGGAGCGAGGCCGCCTTGCCGACGATGCGGGCCCCTGTGGCGCCGAGCGGATGGCCGAGCGCGATGGCGCCGCCGTCGATGTTGACGATCTTTTCGTCGAGGCCGAGGTCGCGCATGCAGGCGAGCGCCTGGGAGGCGAAGGCCTCGTTCAGCTCGACCACGCTTAGGGCGTCGGCGGCGATGCCCGCCCGGGCCAAGGCCTTGCGCGAGGCGACGACGGGACCCATGCCCATGATCTCCGGCTCGCAGCCCGCGACCGCGACCGAGGCGACCCGCGCCAGCGGCTTCAGCCCGTGACGGTTCGCGAAGCCTGCGCTGCACACCAGCACCGCCGAGGCGCCATCGGTCAGCGGCGAGGACGTGCCGGCGGTGACTGAGCCGTCCTGCTGGAAGGCGGGCTTGAGGCTGGCGAGACCTTCGGCGCTGGCATCCGCCCGGATGCAGCCGTCCGTCTCGACCGTGCCGCCCTTGGTGGCGATCGGGACGATCTCGGCGGCAAGCCGCCCTTCTCCCTGCGCCTTGGCCGCCTTGTGGTGGCTCGCCACCGCGAAGGCCTCCTGATCCGCACGGGAGATCTCCCAGCGGCGGGCGACGTTCTCGGCGGTGTCGCCCATGCCCATGTAGGCGCCGGGGCGCTTCTCATGGAGAGCCGGGTTCGGCATCGGGTTGAAGCCCATCATCGGCACGCGGCTCATGCTCTCCACACCCGCGCAGACGAAGGCCACGCCCGCGCCGAGGGCGATCTGCCCCGCCGCCATGTGGACCGACTGCATCGACGAGCCGCAGAAGCGGTTCACCGTGACGCCGCCGACGCCGAGGTCGAGATCGGCCATCAGGCCGATCAGGCGGGCGATGTTGAAGCCCTGCTCGCCCTCGGGGAAGGCGCAGCCGACGATCAGGTCCTCGATGTCCTTCGAGGGGATCCCGATGTCGGCGACCAGCTTGCGCACCACCTGCGCGGCGAGGTCGTCGGGACGGACCCGGGCGAGCGCTCCCTTCTTCGCGGGTGTGAAGGGCGAGCGGGCATAGCCCGCGATGACGATGTCGGTCATGTTTACCTCCCGGAAAGACTACGATGAGAGAGCGCCGGCGACGTCGCGGCTGCGGGCAGCCGCATCGCCTCCGCGAAGCCCTGGGCGCATGGGCTTGTGAAGTGCGGCCCTACCCACGCCTCCAGGGCGGGATGCAGTCCCGGGGATGCGGCCGGAAAGCCTGCCGGCGCCCGGCGGTGGCATCCCGCGGGCAGGCCGGCGCTGCGTCCGACTGAATCCTCGGTGCGCAGCAGTTCTTCGTCGCGAGACCGGCGACGGTTCTTGCGAGCCCTTGCTAGCGCGCGCGCCGCGTCTTGTCGGGCTCCGCGTCGTCGAGGCCGGCCAGAGCGTAAAGCCTGAGCTTCTCCAGTTCGCCGAGCGTCTCGATGAGCGCCTTCTGCTGATCGACGAGTTGATCGATCCGGCCCTGAACCTTCTTCAGAAGGTCGCGCCACTGCTCTCTCTGGGTCGGATCGGCCGCGTAGAGGTCGAGATATTCCTTGATCTCGCGGAGCGAGAAGCCCAACCGCTTGCCCCGTAGGATGAGGATCAACCGGACCTTGTCGCGATGGGCGAAGATGCGGGTATTCCCGGCGCGCTGCGGGGTCAGCAGCCCCTTGTCCTCGTAGAAGCGCACCGTCCTCGCCGTAACCCCCAATTCCGTGGCGAGTTGGGTCACGGTGTACAGCGTTTCGGACACAGACGGCCTTTTCGTGAAGAACGTCATCGTATGCCCCGAGGGTCCTTAGGGTCAACATCATGCCGAAGCCCGCCTGTTCATGGCCGCCAGCCCGGCCCGTTCGCGCTCCTCCGCGATCAGTTCCTTCTTCGACAGCTTGCCGACCGCGGTCTTCGGCAGGCTTGTCCGGATCTCGATTTCCCTGGGCATCTCGATCTTCGAGATACGCTCGGAGAGGAAGGCGCGAAGCTCATCGGGCGTCGTCGGGAACCCGGCGCGCAGCTTCACGAACGCCTTGGGACTTTCGCCGCGGTACGCATCCGGGATGCCGATCGCGACCACCTCTTCGACGGCCTCGTGCTCGTACAGTGCATCCTCGATCTGGCGCGGATAGACGTTGTATCCGCCACAGATGATGAGATCCTTGATCCTATCGACGAGGAACAGGAATCCCTCCGGATCGCGGTAGCCCACGTCCCCGGTCCTGAGCGCCCCGTCGACCAGAACCTCAGAGGAGTCGGCCGGACGGCGCCAGTAACCCGCCATGATCTGCGGGCCCCGGATGTAGACTTCGCCCTTTGCGCCAGCCGGCATCAGCCGATCGGGGCAGTTCGGATCCCGGATCTCGATGGTCGTGTCCACCAGTGGCAGGCCGACCGAACCCGCGCGACGCCGGGCGTCGAACGGATTGACGCTGACGACGGGCGAACTCTCCGTCAGCCCATAGCCTTCCGACAGCCGGCATCCCGTCAGCGCCTCGAAACGGGCCCCGACCTCGGCGGGCAGCGGCGCGCCGCCCGAGATGCACAGACGGATGGAGCGGAGATCGACGTCGGCCGTTTCCGCCGCCTTGTTGATCGCCGCGAAGATCGTCGGGACGGCCGGGAAGAACGTGGGCTTTGTTCGTGCGATCGTGGCGAGGAGTTCCTCGATCTTGAATTGCGGAACGAGGACGATCTGGGCGCCCATATCGAGGGCCAGATTCATCGCGACGGTCATCGCGAAGACGTGGAACAGCGGGATCACGGCGAGCACTCGCTCTTGTCCGTCGCGCAGCCCTCCGCCCTGCATCAGGGGCGACAACTGACGAACGTTTCCGGCGAGATTGGCGTGGGTCAGCATCGCACCTTTGGGCACGCCGGTCGTCCCGCCGGTGTACTGCAGCAGCGCGACATCGTCCGGACGCGGTGCGGGACGTCGCTGGGTAGCGCTGCGGCCGGACAGCAGCTTCGAGAAGGAAACGTGCCGCGCATCGTCATGAACGCGGGCCTTTTCCGTCCGCTTGAACAGCCGATAGAGAACGCCGCGGCCGAAGGGCAAAGCATCCGCAAACGGACAGACGACCAGATGGCGAAGACCGGCCTCATCCGCCACGGCGGCGACGGGGCCATAGACCCGTTCTATGTCGGGCAAGACCATGATCGTCGTGTCCGAATCGAGGATCTGCGCTAGGCACTCCCGCGGGGTATAGAGTGGATTGTAGTTGACGACGGTTCCGCCGGACTTGAGAATGGCGAAGTAGAACACCACCGAATACGGCGAGTTCGGCAAGCACAGACCGACCTTAACGCCGTGTCCGACGCCGAGGCGGATGAGGCCCTCGGCCACGCGATCGGTCAGCTCGCCGACGTCACGATAGGTCCACTTCCGCCCGAAAAAATCGAGCGCCGGCCTGTCCGCGAAACGACGCACGGCCTGGTCGAATACCTCCGGCAACGTGTTCGGCTCACTGGCGGACAGACGTGGTGCCGAGGGTGCGGCTGCTTGCCTGCAACCGCCATCATCGTGGGTGGCCGACATGTTCCCCCCTTCCTGCGTCGCTCTCTTCGGAAGCGCTTCGTTCGAGCAGGTCTGGATTGACGTATACGTTAGTCTATATCCGCATAGGTAAACCAAACGCAAGCCCCCACCCCGGCATTCGATCGCGGCGGTGTCCGGTCGAACTTGGGTTCTGCCGCGCCCGACGGATGACGGGACGCCGGTGGTCGACCTTCGAGATCTCGCTGCCGACGAGGATCCGAGGCGCGGCCCGCCGTTCCGTGCCGAGATCGGCGGCCCTCACACCGCGCGCGCGAATATTTGCGCAACACGTCGTTGTGCGCTGCAGCGAGAGCGCCGTTGGTGCCCAAAGGCCACATCCATTGGCGATTACATTCGGCCGATCGAATTTCGGTGAGAAAGGGGCAATCCGTGCTTGCAACTTTTTGCAGCATTAGTCAGCATCATGACGTATAGGTTATGTTAGTGCCACAAGCCGGCGCGATGAGTCGGTCTCGGCACCTCGGCATCCGATCTTGCCAGCCGCCGTTTCTCCCGCCCGTGCCTGCTAAGCCTGGGCGCTCCGGAACGGACTCAAAATTCGAAATCCGCATCGGCTCAATCAGCGGATTCGTGTGGGGGAAACCATGAATTCACGCCTTCGCATCGGCTCGATTGCCGTCCTCACCGCGCTCTGCGCCGTTACGGAAGCATCTGCGGGCGCATTCGGCCTGCGGGAGCAGAGCACGCAGGCCCAGGGCCTGGGATTCGCGGGTGCGGCGGCCGGCTCCGGCGGCGTGTCGTCGATGTTCTGGAACCCGGCCGTCATCACGATGCGGCCTGGCTTCGTCACCGAGCAGAACCTCACGTATCTCGGTCCCTCTGCGACCATCACCCCGTCCACCGGCACCAACCCGGCCTTCGGGGGCCTCGGCGGCTCGGGCGATATCGGCCAGGGCGCGGTGCTCCCGGCGGGTGCAAGCTCTTACCAAATCAACGACCGCCTCTGGCTCGGCATCTCCACCGGCGCGCCGTTCGGCCTGACTACCAAGCCGAACGAGGTCTGGGCCGGCGAGGTCTACGGTCGCTCTTCGCGAATCTTCTCGCTGGTCTTCAACCCGGTCGTCGGCTTCAAGGTGAACGAGTGGCTCTCGGTCGCCGCCGGTCCGAACATCGAGTATTTCCGCCTAACCCTGCGCCAGGCCCTGCCGCTTCCCGGCCTGCCCCCGACGGCCTATCCCAGCTCCTTCCTGAAGGGTGAGTCCTGGGGTGTGGGCTTCACCGCGGGCGTGAACATCACGCCCTGGGAAGGGACGGCGCTCGGCATCGGCTACCGCTCCTCGGTGCATCACGACATCGACGGCTCGATCGGCGTGCCGATCCTCGCCCTGGCGCCGCTGGCCGGACAGGTGCGCGCAAACTTCAACACGCCGGAGAAGCTCAGCGTGGGCCTGACCCAGGCGGTGAGCCCGATCGCCCGCGTGTCCCTCGGCTTCGAGTGGGACAACTGGTCGAGGCTCGGCACCGTCGGCATCGTGTCGAAGACGCTGGGCGTACCGGTGAACTCCCTGCCGCTGAACTACAAGGACGGGTATTACTACTCGATCGGCGGTGAGTACGACGTGAACGCCGCCCTGACGGTGCGCGCCGGCTTCGGCTACGAGACTTCGCCGATCGACTTCAGCAACCGCTCGGTCCGCCTGCCGGACGGCGACCGCTACAGCCTGAACGTCGGTGCGAGCTACCGCTGGAACAATCAGCTGACGCTGAACGCCGCCTATTCTCACCTCTTCCTGGACCGCTCGCGTATCCTCGCGGGCATCGGGCGGGACTACAACGTTGGCAACATCGCCTTCGCGGGTGTGGTCGATTCGAGCGTCGACATCGTCTCGGTCGGCTTCCGCTACGCCTTCGGCGCCCCGCCGCCGCCGGCGCCCGTCCCGCTGGTCCGGAAGAACTGATCAGGTTTCCGCCCAGCATTTGTCTTGACGGTAAATCGCAGCCTTCCAGGCAGATCGTACGGGATTGTCCGCCGCAACGACCAGGATCTCGTCCAGCCGGGTCGTGTAGCGCGGCGAGCGCATCTCGAACTTGGTCGACCATGCCCGCGCCGGGGTGAACCCGGCCGCGGCTGGGACGACCGCCCCGCGCCCGAAGCGCCGGTTGCAGGCATCGAGCGCCGCCATCAGCGCGGCCCCCGCTCGCGGTCGAGCTGGCCGAGGCCGGGTATCGCTCGCTGGGAGGCGTGGAGAGGCAGGAGGTCCGTCGTGACCACTCCGGCCTTCGAATAACAAAAGCCGTCCCGCCAGGTCTTGCGGACGCCATGCAGTGCGGCCTTCACCAGCACCAAAGTGTCGTTCGACGATTCCGGCAGGGTCACCACCGTCGAGACCGACCGCTGCAGCCGAGTCCGTTCGTGCTCGGAGGTGCGGAAGAAGACCGTGACGTGGTCGGTTCCGAACCCCTCCCGGCGGAGCTTTTCCCCGAGCCGGGTCGCGTTGGCGGCGACCGCCTGCTCCATCGTTGCGTGATCCTCGACCCGGTCGGACAAGCTCCGGTTCACGGCGCAGCCCTTCCGAGTCGCGGCGACCTCCTCCAGGTCGAGACAGGCCTCGCCGCGTAGCTGCCGCAACAGCCGCTCGCCGACCACTGTCATGGCCTTGCGCACCGCCCGGGGGTCGAGATCGCGCACGTCGGCGGCGCTCTCGCACCCCAGCGCCCCAAGCTTGCGGGCGTTCACCGGGCCAACGCCCCAGATGTCCTGCGTCAAGTTCTGGGCCATCCAGTGGTCGTGGGCGGGTCGGTCCGGTCGTAGCCCGAACGGCTCTGTCAACAAGTGGAGCGGGAATACGGGTATCGGCACCCGCCATGTCTGCTTTGGAGATGCCATCGAACCCCTGCGAACGACTGGCTTGGGCGCTAAGCGGGATGTCAGCTTTCCGCGCCCGACGAGCCGTATAGATCCGGGGCGACGAGATGATCGCCCGCTACGACGCCCTCGGGCCGGGCCGACGCCGCCTGGGCTCGGGACGGCTTGGCCGCGCAGGTCGCCCTGACGCACGCCGGGCCGCTCCAGGACTACCTCGACCGCCTCCGCCCAACGACGCCCTCGGCCAAGCCGTGCCGCCTCACCCGCCCGGGCTGACCCTGGGGATGCGGGACAGCCACGCCAGGAGCCAGTTGAGGGCCGGCGACATCGCCGGCTGGGGTTGGGACTGCCTCTGCGCCGCCGCCGCCAGCCTGGACCACGAGGTCGTGGTGACCTTGCGCCCGCGAGTTCGCGCCGAAGCGTAGTCCGCCGTCGGGCTGACGTGCGCCCGCCGTCGGGCGGTGTGCGCCCCCTGTGCGCCCATGAAAATGAACAAACATTCAGGAAACTTGGACATGTCCGCCCCTGCCGAGACATGTCAATGGTAGCTTGCGAGCTGACGCGGCATCCTTCTCACGCACAAGGAGGCCGTCATGCGCATGAAGAACTCGTCCCTGTCGGAGGCCGAGCGCGTCGCCCGCACCCGAGACCTCGGCCGCAAGCGCAAGTCCGGGGAGCGGGAGCGGCACCGCGACGCCGGCCGGCCGATCGCCGCCACGGTCGACCGGGCCGTCGTCGACGCCGTCCGCGATTTCCTGGCCGCCGATCCAACCGGATCCCGCCCCATCCCCCCGGACGCCCTCATGAGGACGATCGCCCTGCATCTGCTCCGGCGCTCGCACCGTGCCTACGAGACCGGGACGGATGGCGGGACATTCTCGCGCGAGGGCGTCGAGGCGGCGCTGCGGGACCGCCTCCTGACCCCGGTATCCAGGGCCGCATAGGGGGTCCTGGAGGTCAGCCAAATTCGCGTTACCAAGATCTCGTGATGCGTTTCTTTGAGCGGAGGTAACGTACACGTAATCCCCGGGCTCAGAACACTCACTGGACACGTCCCGGCATTTACCTCCGGCCAGGGATACCTGTCGAAAGGCGGGCGAGCCCTCTGGACGAGGGAGTCCGCCCAGGCACATCTTAGGGGCATACACCGCCGCCGATGGAGCCCCCCCGATGAACGCGATCGCCGCCGAAGTGACTATCGACGTCGCCGGGAAGTTCGCCTCCATCGGCAGCGCCATCAACCTCGGGCTGCAGATCGCCAAGGCTGAGCGGCGGGCCCGGCGGGACGAGGCCGTCGATTCCGTGACCAGGCTCGCCTATCGCCTGCAGGACGCCCGCGCCGACCAGGGCGAGGCCGAAGAGCGGGCCGCAGCCGCCGAGGCCCGGCTGGCCGCCATCGAGATGATGCTCGCCCGGTCCGTGGCCGAGGCGGACGTGCTGCGCGAGGCGCTCGCCGCCGAAATGGAGCTGACGGCCGGCCTGCGCGAGATCATCGGGCACTGAGGCTGAGGGGTTCTGAAACGAGAAGGGCCGCCGGGTGACCGGCGGCCCTTCGTCGTACTGGGCGGTGTCTTCAGCCGAAGGCGGCTCGGGGGCCCGCCCACCGGGGGGCGTAGTCCTCATCGTCGTCTGCGGTTGGCAGCACTGCGGGGCGGGGCCCGCGCTTCATCATCTCCGCGACTTCCGCCCGGTCCGTTCGAGCCCGCGCCCGGATCTCCGCCAGCAGCCGACGGGTGTCCAGGGCCGCCGGCGAAGGCTGAGTGGACAGCGGGGGCACGAGCGGGATCCCCTCCATCTGCGAGCGACCCTGTACGTGCGCGGCGACGTGGCCGATGTGCGCCCCGGCGATATGTCGAAGGTCGGATGGCGAGAGGCCCCGCAGCCAAGCGGCAACGTGGGGGGGCAGGTCGTCGTCGAGAAATTCGGCGCGCTTGGCGTCACCCGCAGTATGAGCCTCGGCCGAGCGCTGGACCGCCCCCCCGATCATCATCGCCGCTTGCAGCTCGGCCCGGGCAGCGGGCGCGATGCCCGCCATCGGATCCGACGGGGCGGTGGTGGCACGGCTGTCTCGGGCGACAGCAGCGTCCGCGACGTCCCGGGGACCGACGGGCCGGCGGGGGATCATGGCGCCGAGCACCCCGCCGATGCCGCTGGCGGTCAGGTCGAGGGCCCGGAGCGGCCCGGCCAGGCCCCGGCCGGCAACGTGCGCGACGTGGCTGGCGCCGTCCCGGACGCCCCGGGCGACCATCCGGACGTCGCCGGCGATGGCGGCGCCGGCTTTCTTCGCGCCCCCGAAGAGGGCGCGGATCATCGCCATGACCATCGCGGCGATGGCGGCGGCGGCGCGGGCGAGCTGGTTCTTCAGATTCATGATGTCTCTCCTTCACGGCGGGGGGAACGGTGTGCCGTGGAAGGAGCGTGCCTCTCACGGATGAAAGCCACAAAGCGGGACATGTCACGCCGGAAAGAGGCGGTCCCGGAGCGCCGGGGGCAGCTGACGCCGGTGCGCGCGGACGAGCGCCCAAGCGTGGGCGGCCTGCACGACGTCGAGCGAATCAGTGGCCGCCAACTGGTGCCCCTCGGCCGACGCGACGGCGCTCCAGCCGACGCCGTTTCGCTCCCTCGCCTGGTCGCCATCGAGCCCTGACAGCACCCGGCAGGCAGCGAGCAGGTTGGCCCTGACGTCGGGATCCCGCACGGCCGCAACGTCCTCGGGCGCGGCAGGCTGGGCGAGCCGGCGGTCCACGGCCGCGACGACGTCCCGGGCCTCGGCCATGAGCGCGTGGGCGAGGCGGGCCTGCCCGGGCGATAGCCGCCGCGCCCCGGCCAGCCCCTCGGCCAAGGCCGCCTTCGATCGGTAGTAGTAGCGATGCCGGGCGAGCCCGTTGGCAAGGGCGTCCTGCACAGCCACGAGGGCGTCCTCGTCCACGGGCCGATTCGTCGCCGCGACGCGAGCGTGGTGCGCCAGGTCCTGCCGGACGTCGGCCTCCCACCGCACGATCCGCTTCGCCAGGTCGGGCATCTGCGCCGCGGCCGAAAGGTCCCATTCGATGATGCGGTCCCGGACGGACAGGCCGGCCTTGGCGGTGGCGTTGGGGAACCGTCTCAGGAGGCAGTCGCCCTGCTCCGTGCGCCCGGCGATCCAACGCCCGTGGCCCGCCCGGCGCCACGCCAGGTCAAGCAACGCTGGTGGCTCCGCAAGAGTTGAAGCGCTCTTAGCGCCAAGGATCGGGCAATCTATCCTTTGCAGCATCAGCATCTAAAATCTTCGGCAAATGATACTGAACGGCGTTTCGCTTCCCGACCCAAAAAAACTGTCGGCGCCCTCATTTTCGCCCTTGCGCTCATTTTCACAAGTGCTTCAATAGAAAGAAATTCGCACACCCAACCGAGGACGACTTGATGAGTAGTGAAGCGCCTTTCGGCGTCGGCTCCCTCGTGCCGATCGTCGGCTACGGCGAGATCGTCGCCCTGATGCGGGCCGGCGTCGCGCAGGCAGGGTCCCAGCGCGCCTACGCGCAGGCGTTCGCCATCCACGAGGGCGACCTGTCGCAGGTCTTGCGCGAGCGCCGGCTGCCGACGGAGCGCATGGCGCTCTTCGTCGGGGTCGAGAGGCAGTTCGTCCGGGTCTCCGCACCCATGAGCCCGCTCTGGGTGCCCCCAGCCGCCCGTCGTGGGGGCGTGTCGTGCAGCTGACCCCGCGCCAGATCAGGATCCGCATCGCCGCGGCAGCTCAGCAGGCCGGGAGCTCCAAGGCCGTGGCAACCGCCGCAGGCGTGAGCAAGACGCGCGTGTCGAAGAGCATCGAGACCGACGCGAACGTGCCGAATTCTCTGCTCTCCGCGTGTGGCATGTGGCGGGACGAGCACGGCGACGTCCGTCTCGTCGGCGACCTCGGCCCGGCGCGGGTCCAGATCCTCGTCGTGCAGGCCTCGGGCGTCGCCGGCGTCGCGGCCGCGATCGCCCTCGCGTCGGCCGCCCTCGGCAGGGGTGAGCTGCCCTCCTGAGCTGGCTCCCCCGCCGACGCGCCCGGCGGCAGGGGCGCCCCCGCTATCCCCCCAATCGACCCTGATGGTGCTGCATCATGATCAAGACCCTTCCGCTCAACGTCCTCTGCCACGGCCACGACACCTCGGCGCCCGAGGGTGTCGTCAACGTGCGCCTCGCCGGCCGCGAGGATGGCATCGATCAGCTGGCCGCCTCGATCCTCGCGCTGGGCCTGCTCCAGCCGCTGACGGTCGTCCCCGGCGCCGGCCAGGCTCACTACGTCGTTGACGGCAACCGCCGCCTCGCGGCCCTCCGGACGCTCGCCTGCGACGGCCGAATCCGCACGGATGCGCCGGTGGCCGTCATCGAATGCGACGCTGGCGACGCACGAGAGCTAGGGCTTGCCGCCAACATCACCCAGGCCCGCATGCACGAGGCCGACCAATACAGGGCATTCCACACCCTCAGGCAGGAAGGGATGGACGAGGCAGACATCGCGGCCCGGTTCGGCATCGAGGCCGTCCGGATCCGCCGGATGCTCGCCCTGGGCCAGCTCGCCGACGAGGTGCTGGATGCCTGGCGCGCCGGGGACTTCGGCCGGGATCCGGTCGACACCGTGCGCTCATTCACGCTGGCGTCGTCGCTCGACGAGCAGCGCGCCGTTTTAGAGAAGCTCCGCGGCGCCGGCCGGCTCTACGCCCACTGCGTGCGGACAGAGCTCGGAGTGGGGGACCACGACCTCAGCCGCAACCTCTCCTTCGTCGGCCGGGATGCCTACGTCGCGGCGGGCGGCGGGATCATCGAGGACCTGTTCGGTGACAACCACCGCGTTGAGCATCCCGCCCTCCTGAAGCGCCTCGTCGACGAGCTGGTCGCGGCCGAGGTGGGGTGGCTCGTCGCCGATGGCTGGTCGTGGGCGGCCCTCGACGCGAGCCTTCCGGACAACGCCCGCTGGTCTTGGCAGACCCTCCGCGCCGAACCGCGCGCGGCCACCGCCGCGGAGACCGCCCGCCTTGAGGAGCTTCGGGCGATCGTCGAGGCCGACGGAGATGCCGACAGTGTCGCCGCGGCCGAGCAGGAGGTCGAGGACATCGAGCTCGACCGCCAGCAAGACGGCTACACGCCGGAGCAGAGGGCGCGCTCGGGCGTCATCCTCCGTATCGGCCGGGGCGGCAAGGTCGACATGACGCTGGGCGTCGTCCGCCCTGCGACGGCGGCCGTCGCGAAGGCATTCGCCGCGATCGAGGGCGGGGATGCCGCCAAGGCGCTCGCGGATGCCAAGGCCGAGCGGCCCGAATCCGTGGCGATCTCGGCGGCCCTGACGCTGCGGCTTTCGCAGCAGCGCACGCTCGCCATGCGCGACGCGATGCTGGCCTCGCCGCAGGTCGCCCTTGCCGCGCTGCTCGCCACGGCGATCGCCCAGGACCCCTACGGCTCGCCTGTCCGCATCACCCTGAATGGGTACAACGAAGCGCCCGGGGGCCCGGCCGCCGACGCGGAGAAGTTCGAGGCCGCCTTCCAGCGGCTTGCGGACATGCCCCTGGATGCGCTGCTAACGGTCGCCGCCGGCGTGGCAGGGAAGGCGCTCGACCTGCAGATCCAGGCGGTCGGCGCCGTCCCGTCGAGCGCCAAGGGGGCCAAGGCCCTGGAGGCCCGCCTCGACGCCACGCGGATGGCGGAGGCGACCAGGGAGCGCTGGGACGCGGCCGACTTCTTCAAGTCGGCGCCCAAGGCCGTGGCGCTGCGCGCCGTCGCGGAGGCCCTGGGGCAGCCCGAGGCGGACCGGATCGCCGGATCGACGAAGCCGGAGATCGCCGCGGTCGCGCTGGCCCGCGTCGTCCCGACAGGCTGGCTGCCGCCTGAGATCCGACCCGTCGGCTACGCGGTGGCCCGGTCGGCCGAGGCGGCCCCCACGCCGAAGCCGGCTCGCAAGAAGGCCGCCTGATCAGCGCCGGGGCGGCCGCCCGGTCGCCCCGGATCCCCAGCACAGGAGATCGCCCCATGATCGAGACCGCCTCCGATACCGCCATCCCCACCCTGATGCAGGGCCTCATCGACATCGACGACCCCCAGGCCCTGGTGGACGCCCATGCCGCCGCGGTCGCCGCTGGGCAGGGCCCCCTCTCCGAGCAGGTCGCCCGCTACGCGGCGCACCTCGGGCAGGAGTTGCGCGCCACGTCGGCCCGCGTCGACCACGACCTCCGGCACACACACGAAGGCACCCACGAGGAGCTCTGGGCCGAGAGCGACGCGGCCGTCGACAAGTTCTCGATCCTCGTGGCGGTCCCTGCCTTCAAGGAGGCGATGGAGGTGATGTCCGAGGACGACGTCAACGCGATCTGGTGCCAGTACGGCCCCTTCGAGGACGGGGACGACGAGTGATGCCCCGCTTCGTCGAGGACCTCGATCGGGACCGGGACGACGACGACACGCCGCCCCCGCAGTTCCAGTGCCCCTGCTGCCAGGAGGTCCTCCACGTCGACGAGGCCGTCGTTTTGGAGCGGCACCCCGAGATGCCGTGCATCTGCATGAACTGCGTCTGCGGCTGATCACGAGGCCGTGAGGGTTAGAACTTTCTAACCCAAGCCCTGGACAAGCGCCGATTGCGGTTATAAGTTTCAAACCGTAGAGGGGTAGATCAAACCAGCTTGATCCACTCCGGGCGCCAAACAGGGACCTGCACCATGTCGAACCGCATCTCGATCACCGTGACGGCGCCGATGTCGGAGCCTGTCACGACGCGTCACCGCACCGTCACGGGGGCGGCCCGCCGGCTCGCCTACCTCGATCGGGAGGCCGACGACGTCCACGCCGCCTGGGGCCGCGGTGTCTACTGCGTCGCCGTCGAGGTCGACGGGCGCCACGTCCCCGACGATGAGCTCGACACCTGTGACGGGAATTACGCCACCGTGCTCTCCGCCAAGATGCGCGAGGCCGCCTGAAGCGAGAGCCCCGGGGCCCAGCGCCCCGGTCCTTCTCGGGACCGTTCGATCCGGATTCGAGCGGTCCCGACGAGGGCCGATCCGGTCACTCCGCACCCCCTGAGGGTTGCCCTTTCCCACCGCCGGCCCAGGGCACCGGCCTCGGGAGACTTTCGCGATGACGCACCTCTACATCACCGACAGGTCCGGCTTCGGCGCCTTCCCGCTCCGCGTCCTGGAGCGGTACGACAGCCGCGAGGCGATGGTCGCCCGCTTGGCCGAGATCGCGGCCGTGCGGGACGACTACGACGGGGAGCTGAACTTCCTGTCGTCGGCCACGCACGTCGCCAGCTCCGAGCTGAAGATCTCGGTCGGCAAGTGCCTCCCCATGGACCGCACGAAGGCGTCCGACATCCGGACGGGTGCGGCAAGCGCCGAGGCCCTCCCGGTCGTCCGCGCTTTCGCCGCCCGGATCGACCGCCTCAGGGAGGAGGATTTCCAGGAAATGACCCCGGAACTTCAGGACGAGGCCCGGCGCGCCATGGCGGAGATCGATGAAGAGGAGGCGGCTGCTCGCCGCGGCCGTAGGCGCCACGGTTGGCGCTGAGACCCGCCTCGGGGGAGCCGCCGCGATCCGCGGGTGTCGGCTCCCTCGCACGGGCCTCAGACGAGCGTCCCAGCAATCATCACGGAGGCCAACGATGAGGGTCGGATTCGACAACGACGGCGTGGACTTCGACGACGGGGTGCGCCTGATTACGGAGGGCGAAATCCGCCTCGACGGCGCCTTCGTCGTCACGGTCGGCCTCTACAGGAAGCAGCCCGACGGGAGCGCCTACGTCCGCGAGGCGACAGTGCGCGTGCCGACTGGGCCTACGGCGCGATCCATGGACGCCAAGAAGCTCCGCACCGCCGTCGAGCGGCGCATCCGGGACCTCGACGACCTGCCGGTCTACTGAGCCGCCCCCCGGGGGCCAGCGCCCCAGCCCTTCGCGGGACGCCCTGCACGGGCGGCGCGCCGAGGGCCGACAGGCATCCCTCGTGAGAGGATACCCCAATCAGGAGAACCAACTATGGCCAGGCGCCGCGTGCCCAATGACTACATCCTCAAGCACACCATCCGTGCTTCGAAAACTTTCGCTGACGCCGCACAGCGGCTCGGCCTGTCCCAGACCTGCGTCAGGAAGCATGCCTGGCGGATCTACGCCCGCCCGCAATTCCGCTACGGCGTCGAGAAGCTTCCGAACTCGGACTTCGAGATGCGTAACCTGTTCAGGGCGAGCCGCGACAACGGGGGGCTGGCCCCCCTTGCCAGGCGGCTGGGCGTGACGCGGCAGCTCCTCGCCGAAGAGTGCGACCGGGTCGGCGTCAACGGCCGCATGCGGGTGCGGCAGGGGCTGCCCGACGATCGGACGCTCCGGCGCGACATGCTGGCTTGCGAAAGCTTCGCAGCGCTCGCCCGGCAGTACCACGTCCGGGACTGGACGATCCGGAATCAAGCCAAGCGGCTCGGCATCCCGTCGCCTTCGAAGAGGGGGATGGATTCGTGCCTGTGATCCAGACGAACCCGAACCCCGCGACGCACTGCGGCTGCTGCGGCCGCGCGCTGACCGACGCAGTCTCGGTCCGTATCGGACTCGGCCCTGTCTGCCGCACCAACGCGCCGGCGCCCGAGTTCCGCGACCTGTTCACCACCCGCTCGGACTACGAGGTCGAGCTCGACGGCGAGTTCGTCCTCGTCACGGACCTCGACCGCGGCGGCCGGTCGGTGACGAATGACGCCCCCGGCGTGGTCGGCGACTTGGTCCGAGCCGGCCTACTCCGCCCCGGCATGCGGATCCTGTACCAGGACAGCCGCGCGGTCTGGGACGAGATCGTCGTCCGGGACGGCCGCCATCTGGGGTTCGCCCCGATCAACGAGCGCGACCGTACCGAAGCGGTTTCCCGCGCCCGTTCATCCCCCGAGCACTGAGGAACCAGTCCGATGACACCCCGTCCCAAGCAGGGCACCGAAGCGGCGGTGAAGCGCCGCGCCGCCAAGCCGGACCTTTCCCGGCTGACAGACGAGCAGCGAGCTTGGCTGGAGCTAGTCGTCATATTCGGGGAGGCTGCCTGGGGGGAACGGTGGCACACGCCCATGGCCCAGGCGCTCAGCGAAGTCAGAGGGCGCCCCATGTCGCCGATGCAGGTCCTCAGCTGGACCGCCGGTCGCCGGCCGGTGCCCGAGCAGGTCCGCTCGGAGCTGAAGACGATCGCGGGGCGTATTGCCGAACACCTGCAGCGCCGCACCGACGTGATCAGGGGTTGGCCCGGCGGCTCCTCGGGCTGGGCCTAGGGGGCGAGGTCGCCGAGGGCGTCGTCATCCTCGGCAGGAATAGGGCCCTGCGGCTCCGGCGGGCGCGGATAGCCGAGGAAATCGAGGCCCTCCAGTAGGTGGATGTAGGCGCCCAGGGCCATGGTGTCCTTGTCTCCCCCGCCTATGGCCCAAACACGATCGCGCGTCATGCACACCCAGTGGTGAACCCACCTGAAGGCGTTGACGTGGTCCTGCGGTCGGTAGGGGTCGAAGAATCCCTCATGGGTCTGCGACAGGAAGTAGTCGCCGCGGTCGTTCCAGCCGATCGGCTGCCAGATAAGCACATCGGGCGGCCCATCCTCCACGAGACAGCCCTGCTTGAGTATGCGCCGCTGACGCTCCGGAGCCAGCATCTCGGCGCGCAGGGCGTCTCTAACCGGAGCGAGCTGGAAGACGGGATGGCCCGCTAGCGCCGCGATCCCCTCCGGGACGGGGTCGACCCACATGATGCGCGTCGGCAGGCTCGGGTCTTTCCGGCGCGGCCCAGGGCGGTGATAGGCGAGGGCTCGGATGAGGCGACGAGGCATGCCCCATCCTGGCAGCCTGGACTTACCGCCCCGTCTACGCCGCCTCGGCGAGCGCGGCCGCTGCCCCTGCCCCATACCTTGGGAGAGATCTTCCAGCTCGCGCTCGGCCGTCTGCCCGTCAGATCCTGACGGGACGCCCCGGACCCCTACCGGGGCTCCCACGCCTGGGGCGTCAGCGAGTGGAGCGCATCGAGGTCCGGGGCGGACATGGCCTCCCGGTAGGCGTAGATGTCGTCGGCGAGCACCGCGAATCCGTTGCCCTCGGAGCCGCCCCAGACCGCTGACGCCGTGTGCCTCGTGAGCGCGACGACCGAGAAGTCGCGGCTCATCTTCCCGTGCATCCCGTGGTCCGAAAGTCTGATTTCGACGTCGACCGGCCACGGATCGAAGACGAGCACGAAGCGGAGATCTCCGTCTCCTCAGGGAAGCGGGCCTCCCAGGCATCGCAGACGGGCGCCAAGGCCGCCAGCGTCGCCCTGTGCTCAGCGCTCAGGTGGACGTGCTGCCATAGCGGCCGATCGACGTAGCTCTCCCCGGCCGGGATCCTGCGGGCGACGAACTTCATCGGCGGCCGTCCGTCGGGATCGGCCTCGTGGAACCGGTGGCTGATGGGTCGGGCGGTGCGGGTGCGCCAGGGCATGCCCCGTCGTGGCAGCCTGACGTTACCGCCTCGTCTACGCCGCTTCGGCGAGGGCGGCGGCCGCCTTTGCCCCCGCCTCCCGGGCGGCCGTCTCCGCCAGGGCCTCCCGGATTTCGCTGAGCTGGACGGGGGCCCAGGCCCAGCAATCGACCCCGACGTCCAGGCTCGCCGACGTACCGGGCAGGCTGCCGTGCGAGTGCCCGTAGAGGTGCAGGTCGCCTCGGTGCATGCCGTACCACACGCGCTGCGCGTAGTGCCCCAGGACCATTGAGACGCCGTCGACCGTGACGAGAGCCCGCTCCTGCTGGCTTGCCCAAGGCAGTGCCTTCTCCCGCGCGTTGTCGTGATTGCCCCACACCAGGTGCTTCTTGCCGGCGAGGCGCGAGAAGATGTCCCGGCACCTCTCGGCTGACGCGCCGTAGGCGAAGTCGCCGAGATGCCAGACTTGGTCGCCCGGGCGGACGCGGCCGTTCCAGCGCGCCACGAGGACCTCGTCGTGCTCCTCGATCGACTTGAAGGGGCGGGGCCGGGCCATCCTCGATCCGAGGATACCGACGTGGCCGAAATGGGTATCGGACGTGAACCAGACCGTCATGGCGGCCTCCGGGCATAGGGGAACGCGTGCCGGCCGGGGCGTCCCGGCGGCGGTGGCTGGCCTCAGGCCAAGCGGCGTTTGCCTATGCGGAGGAGCGTGTTCATGGCGGCAGACTCGGGCATCTGGACCGGCCGGGCAAGGGGGGCGACCGGCAGGATAGGGGTTATCCCTGGGCTACGCGGCAGTGGCGAGCTCCTCGGGTATGTCCCCCTCCCCCGCCTCGGGCTTGCTCCGCTTGCCCTTGCCGGCGAGCTCGCGCTCCCGGCGCCGACGGGCTAGCTCGGCGCCGAGCTCGATGGCCGGGGGGAGCGCCGAGGCGGCGGCCGCGGCCTGCTCATCCGCCCACGCGCACCAACGCGCCATTAGGGGCTGCTTGATGTCGAGACGATCGTCATCGGTGTAATGGCGCTCCAGGACGTCGTCGCTCCTGTAGCCCTCATTGTGGTCAAGGATCATCTTGACCGTGTCGCGCGGGATCCTGAGCGTCGCCTGACAGACCGTCGACAGCCCGCGGCGGAGGTCGTGCGGTGAGGCGGCGATGCCCATGTCGAGGATCCTGTGATTGATCGCCGCATCGGAAAGGTGGCCACCGGAAGCGGCGCCGATCCGGGCCGCCCGGACCTGCGGGAATAGGAAAGCGCTCCCGGCGGCCGTGGCCCGAGCCATCTGCTGCTGCACGAGATCCCACAGGGCCGGGGGCAGCGGCAGGGCGTGCCTATGCTTGTCCCCGCGCTTGGCCGCGGTCTTCCGGTGCGCAGGTCCCATCGACCAAACGCCCCAGCCGGGCACTTCCTCCCACGGGACGAAATCCTTGACCAGGGCCTCGACGACGGGACGCCGCCGCTGCCCGGTCAGGACGAGAAGCTGAAGGGCCGAGGCGACCGTCGGGTTGAGGACGCCGGTCCGGGCCACCGCCAGGATGCGCCCGATCTCGCCGGGCTTGGCCGTATACCCGCCCGGGACCTTACCGTTCGCCCGCAGCTTGTCGCCCGGCGTCCGCTCGGGCGCCCGCAGGGTGGGGATACCGGCCTCGACGCCCGAGCGCTTTCGGTGCTCATGCCGCGCCAGGTAGCTCCACATTGGTCTCAGGACGGACGCCAAGTGCTCGGCGTGTCGCTCTCGGCCGCTGGCATGCACCGCGTGGACGACCGTCGCGAGGTCCTCGATCGTGATGCGCCGGACCCGCCGTCCGGCGAAGGTCGCGAGCTCGGGCGAGTGTAGCAGCTTCCGGTAGTCCGTGTACGTGGCCGACCGCCTGGTGCGCGCGACCTCCGCCAGGAACGCCGCAAGGGCCTCCTCCCAGGTCCACTCGCCGGCTCGCTGGATCTGGTCCTCCCAAGCCTCGACGAGGGCGGGGTCCCGAGGCGCCGGGTTCGGCTCCTTCGGGGGGAGCTTGTGCATCTGCCGGAGCCGGCCCTCCAGCCAGCGGTCGTCCGGGACCCCGAGCCGGTCGACGAGCCGGCGCCTGGCCTCCGTGGCGATCACGCGCGCATCGGTGAGCCGGAGCATGTCGGTCGAGCCGAGAGTCAGCCTGTGCGTCCGATGTCCGGATTCGAACTTGAATGCGTACTTCACCCCACGGGGCCCGACGCGCATCAGCAGCCCGGGGCAGCCGGCGTCGATCAGGTCGTACGCCCGGCCCTTGGGGACGGCGTCGGCGATCCCCTGCTTGACTAGGGCCTCGGTGAGTTTGACGGGCATGCGAGCGGCTCGGGCGGATCTCGGGCGGACGTTCTCGGACGGATCGCCGCCCGGGCTCATCCCCTCCGCTACCAAGCTCCCCTTGCCAGATCCTTGATCGAATACGATAAATACCTGGGCTTCGTCGTTTTCCCGTGCATGTCGATGCGCCCGGATGGAGCCCAAAACCGCCCGTCACGAGGAATCATAATCCTTGTGTCGGGGGTTCAAATCCCTCCCTCGCTACCAACAGTTTCATTAGTCGACGTCTATAAATTTCAAGTCTCATCTGAGCGTACCGACCTCTGTGTCGGATCTGGGCCGCAGCCGGAACGCTGATCCTGAGGATCGCAAATTCTTCCGCGAGCGGCCGGTCTCCAGCACGATCAGTTCTTCGCTCGAGCGCTTTGGTCGCACGCGAAGCCACTCACTTTTCAATCCCGTCTCGCTTGCCGCGAAGCAATGGACGTCTGGACTTGCTTCAGGATCTTGTGCGGCTTGCTTTCGAGGACGGGGATCGGCGCGTCGAGCGCTACCGACCTTTCGATCTCGGCCGGCCCGACAGCTGATCGGGTCGCGACCCTTCAAGGCAGGCGAAGGTTGATGCCGGCGAACACCGTCCCGTCTTGAAAGTTCAGGACGGTGTCCGTCCATCGCATGACGCGGCGGCCACGATTGCCGGGCGGACCGCGGCTGCCGGTCCGGACCGGCGGGCGACCGTGATCTCTCTAAACGGAACCGGCCTGGACTGGATGGCTTGGCCTCCTGATGCACGACTTCGAAGAGACGCCGGCCATTCGGGAGACGGTGAAATCGATCGGCCCGGACGTCGGCGCGATGTCGCGCGCGCAACTTGAGGCGGAGGTGCTGCGCCTGCGCTCGAGGCTGCCGGAAGCAGGGGGCGAGACCGTCGGCCGGGAGGTGCGCCCGGTGCATCGGACCGCCGGGCAGGACGCGCCAGCGAGCGAATGGCGCCACCGGGTCGTCTTCGACAACGTCAGGGACTTCGCCATCGTCGTCACCGACCGCGACGGCTCGGTCATCGACTGGAACCCCGGCGCCGAGCGGATCTTCGGCTGGACGTCGGAGGAGATGCGCGGGCAGCCCGCCGACCGGATCTTCACGCCCGAGGACCGTGCGGAGGGGCGCCCTGAGGCCGAGATGCGGCTCGCGACGAGCGAGGCGCGCGCCTCCGTCGAGCGCTGGCACCTCCGCAAGGACGGCAGTCGCGTCTGGACGTCGGGCGAGATGATGCCGCTGCTCGACGAGGCCGGTGCGCATCGCGGGTTCACCAAGATTGTCCGCGACCGCACGGCCGAGCACGAGGCCGCAAGGGCGCTGAGGGAGCGCGAGGCCCACCTCCGGCATACCGTCGAACTGAATCCCCAGGTGCCGTGGACCTGCGACCCGGCGGGCAACATCACCTCGTACTCGAACCGCTGGCTGGAACTGACGGGCCAGGCACCCGGCGAACCCGACGGCGCGGGCTGGATGAAGGCCCTGCATCCGGAGGACGTCCCCCACACGGTCGCGGTGTTCTCGGCCTGTCTCGCCTCGGGCGAGCCGGTCGACGTGGACTATCGCATCAACATCGCGGCGACCGGCACGTACCGCTGGATGCGGGCGCGCGCGCGTCCCCGCCGCGACGGAGCCGGCGCCATCGTGGCCTGGTACGGGGTGGTCGAGGACATCCACGACCGCCGCCTGGCCGAGGCGGCGCTGCAGGAGAGCGAGGCCCGTTACCGGACGCTGTTCGAGACGGTCGAGGTCGGGTTCTGCATCCTCATGATGCGGTTCGACGCGGACGGACGGGCCGTCGATTACCTGATCGAGGAGGCCAATCCGGCCTTCGCCCGGCAGACGGGCGCCGACGTCGCCGGCCGCTGGGTCAGCACGTTCGCGCCCGACCTCGAACGGCACTGGTTCGACAGCTACGGCCGCGTCGCCCTGACCGGGGAACCCGCCCATTTCGAGAACTACGCCGCCGTGTTCGGGCGCTGGTTCGACGTGCGTGCGCACCGGGTCGGGGACCCGCGCGACCACCGCGTCGCGGTCTTCTTCAGCGACATCACCGCGCGCAGGAGCGCCGAGTTGCTGGCGGAGGCCAGCGCGCGCGAGCTCCGGCTCATCACCGACGCGCTGCCGGTGCTGATCGCGTTCATCGACGCCGGCCACGTCTACCGCTTCGCCAACGAGGCCTACAAGGACTGGTTCTCCGCCCCGCCCGGCGATGTCGTCGGACGCGATGTCCGCGAGCTGCTCGGCCCGGCCGCCTACGCCGTGCGGCGACCCTTCATCGAACGGGCGCTCGGGGGTGAGCCCGTCACCTTCGAGACGGACTGGCCGCACCGCGACGGGCGCCACCGCGTCGCCGAGATCCGCTACCTGCCGCGACGGACCTCCGGCGGCCGCGTCGACGGTTTCCACGTCTTCGTGCAGGACGTGACCGTCCGGGTGCAGACGGAGGCCGACCTCGCCCGCCAAGTCGCCGCCCGAACTGCCGAGCGCGACCAGATCTGGCAGGCCTCGTCCGATCTGCTCTGCGTGGCCAACCTCGACGGCTACTTCGTCGGCCTCAACCCGGCCTGGTCGCGAACCCTCGGGTGGACCGACGCCGACATGAAGGCGCGGCCGTTCCTCGATTTCGTCCACCCCGACGACGTCGCGTCGACCGTGGCGGCGGCGGGGGGACTGTCGCGCGGGGAGGCCCAGCTCACGTTCGAGAACCGCTACCGCCGCAAGGACGGCAGCTATGTCTGGCTGTCCTGGAACGCGGTGCCCCGCGACGGGCTGATCTACTCGTCCGTGCGCGACGTGACCGAGATCAAGCAGCAGGCCGAGGCGCTGGCCAAGACGGAGGAGGCTCTGCGGCAGTCGCAGAAGATGGAGGCGGTCGGCCAGCTGACCGGCGGCCTCGCACACGATTTCAACAACCTGCTCGCGGGCATCTCCGGTTCCCTGGAACTGATGCAGACGCGGATGAGCCAGGGGCGGATGGGTGACCTCGACCGCTACATGAGCGTCGCCCAGGGCGCGGCAAAGCGGGCCGCCGCCCTGACGCATCGCCTGCTGGCCTTCTCCCGCCGCCAGACCCTCGACCCCAAGCCCACCAACGTGAACCGCCTCATCCACGACATGGAGGAGCTGGTCCGGCGCACCGTCGGTCCGGCCGTCCACTTGGAGGTCGTCGGTCTCGCGGGGCTGTGGCCGGCGCTGATCGACCCGGGCCAGCTGGAGAACGCGCTGCTCAACCTGTGCATCAACGCCCGCGACGCGATGCCGGACGGTGGTCGCATCACCATCGAGACCGCCAACAGGTGGATCGACGAGGTCGGCGGCCGCCAGCACGACCTCGCGCCCGGCCAGTATCTCGGCGTCTGCGTGACCGACACCGGCACCGGCATGGCGCCGGACCTGATCGGAAAGGTGTTCGAGCCGTTCTTCACCACAAAGCCCACCGGCGAGGGCACGGGCCTCGGCCTGTCTATGGTTTACGGCTTCGCCAAGCAGTCCGGCGGGCAGGTGCGGATCTACTCCGAGGTCGGCGCGGGGACGACCGTCTGCCTCTACCTGCCGCGGCACTACGGCGAGGCCGACGAGGACGCGGTCGCGCGCAGGCTTTCCGAGGTCGAGCAAGTGGGCCAGGGCGAGACGGTGCTGATCGTCGACGACGAGCCCTCGGTGCGCATGCTGGTCACCGAGGTGCTGGAGGACCTGGGCTACACCGCCATCGAGGCCGCCGACAGCGTCGCCGGCCTGAAGGTGCTGCAGTCGGATGTGCGCATCGATCTGCTGGTGACGGATGTCGGCCTGCCGGGGGGTATGAACGGGCGACAGATGTCGGACGCCGGCCGCGAGCGGCGACCGGACCTGAAGGTGCTGTTCATCACCGGGTACGCGGAGAACGCCGTGCTCGGGAACGGCTACCTGCGGCCCGGGATGCAGGTCTTGACCAAGCCGTTCGTGCTGGAGACCCTCGCCTCCCGCATCAAGGACCTCATCGCCGAGACTTGAACCCCTCGTCCGAAAGGGCCGCGCCCCCAGAGGGCAGCCGACTGCTCGTGCAACGGAAGCGGGCGAGCCCTGGGGTGCCGCCAGCGAGGTGACCGCCTCGGGGATCGGTCGCCTCGTCCGTGATCCGGTTCCCCGGGCCCGTCGCGCACATGATCGCAGGGCAGGCCGCGGGACGACCGCGTCGTGCCACCGGGTCCGCATTCGCGAGACCGATGACGGAGCGACGCCGAAGGTGTTGATGCCCGGTTCTCGTCGTCGGGCCCTATCCCGGGGCTTGCACGGCCGGGTGATATTGCGGGCTCTCACGCCGGTCGAACATCCCGTAGTCGCGAATGATCCGAACGGCTCGGAGGCGAGTGCCCGCGACCGATGAGACGGCGTTCGCCGCGCCGGCATCTCTCCACGACAGCAGCACCAGCACCTTTCCCGGATTGGTGAAGGAATCGAACGCGTCCCAACTCACCAGCCCCTCGGTCCGCTGGTCGAGACCGAGCATGGCCATGAGGTCGACATCGAAGGGCGTGGGCCGGTCCGCCGACATCGCCTCCGACAGTGTACAGGCCTTGGCTTGGCCGACTTCAGTCTCATCGAGGCGTTGCTCGCGGACCCGATGTCCCGCCGGCGGGTGGGTGTCAGCCGTCACCTCGCCGACGCGGAGGTGGTAGTCCGCGAACACCTCGGACCGGCCTTTCCCCTGGATCAGGTGATGACCGGCATGGGTGCGCCAGCGGATCACCGACTTCTCGTCCCGCCACGTCGAGTGCGAAAGGACCCAGCCCGGCCGCGTCCGGCTCGTGAAGCGCTCGTTGTCGATGAAGCCGTCGATGCCCTCGAGCTCAGGCTTCAGCACGCGCGCGTGTTCCAGATAGGCGTCCTTGCGACCGTCGCCGGGTCGGACTTCGAAGATGACGGAGAACATGGGCTCCTCCCTGGGTGTCGATACGGTTCAAGCCGGGACCGGCTCACTCAGACATGCGGCGGAGGCTCGTCAGAGGGCCCTACGCCCGGCCTCGAGATGCATCAGATGCGTGCCGCGCCCGAGCTTGATGTCACGCCGGTCCGGGGTGCCGGAGCAGGCATCGAGCAGCCACGCGGCGTCGGTCGTCAGACCGTCCCGCTCATCCCGGAACTGGGGAGACAGCCGGCGAAGGAACAGTGTGGGCCCGGATCGCGGATCTTCGATCCAATGATGCTCCTCCCTGTCGTCAATCTCATCGGGCGTCATGGGCGTCACCTATGGCCGTGGCGGGCGAACCGTCGGCACAGACGTGGCGCGGTTCTCCAGCTTCACGCTCCCACTCTGATCCAGGGATCGCGGCCGAGTCAGCCGTAAACGCTTCGGTCCAAACCGAAGCGTCGTCGGATGCGGCGGGCGTTGAGCGCGTGTAGGTTCAGCTCATGACGCAGGGTCCTGCACTCTCCGAGATTGGCGCGCTCGTCGGAGATCCCAGCCGCGCCAATATCCTGTCGACCTTGATCGACGGGCGAGCGCTGACCGCGACCGAACTGGCCTGGACGGCCGGCGTCGCGCCAGCCACCGCGAGCGAGCACCTGACGAAGCTCGTGGCCGACGGCCTGCTCTCGGTGTCGCGCCAAGGTCGGCACCGATACTTCCGCCTCGCCTCCGTCGAGGTCGCCAGCATGCTCGAGGCCATGATGGTGATCGCGAACCGGGGCGAGCCGGAGGAAGCATCGCGCCGAGCGACCCCGCGGATCGATCCAGCCTTGCGCGAGGCCCGCACCTGCTACGATCACCTCGCCGGACGGCTCGGCGTCGGGATCGCCGATGCGCTGGTCTCACGGGGACTGATCCTCCTGGGCGAGGAGGCGGGTGAAGTGACCGCATCCGGCAGTGTGTGGCTGGCCGCGTTCGGTGTCGAAGTCGAACCGGCCGGACGAACCCGCCGCCTGCTCTGCCGCCCCTGCCTGGACTGGAGCGAGCGGAGACCGCACCTCACGAGCCGTCTCGGAGCCGCCCTGTGCCGCCGCTGCGAGGATCTCGGGTGGATCGAGCGTCAGCGCGACGGGCGCGCCATCCGCGTGACCGAGAGGGGAAGACTCGGCTTCGAGAGCGAGTTCGGCTTGGTCGAGTGACGGTCGGTCGTGATCCGGTCTGCACCCTCCAAAGCGATCAGAACGCCTTCCCCGGCAGGGGAAACAGTCTGGCGAACCGCTGCACGACGTCCCGGTCCCCGCCCGCCGCAGGAGATGGGCACGTTCATGTACGGCCGGAACATCGAGGATCCGGATGGCCACGTCGTCGAGCTGACGTGGATGGACCCCGAGGCCATGACCCGAGGGCACTCTCCGGCCTGAAGCCTTTCCGCGCGCACCCCGACTCGAGGAGGCAACCCATGACTTACGTGAGCGGGTTCGTCACGCCGGTTCCCGACGCGAACCGGGAGGCCTATGTCGCGTCGGCCAGGGCGGCCTGGGCGCTGTTCCGGGAATACGGCGCGCTCCACCAGATGGAGGCCTGGGGCGACAACGTTCCGGAGGGCGAGCGGACCGATTTCCGGCGGTCCGTCGCCCTTCGCGACGGCGAGAGCGTCGTCCTCGGGTGGATCCTCTGGCCCGACCGGGAAACGGCAGACCGGTGCGAGGCCGCGATGCGGACCGATCCGCGCTTCCGCGATCTGACAATGCCATTCGACGGGGCGCGGATGATCTTCGGAGGTTTCGCCGCGGTCTTCGAAGCGTCGCGCGGGGCGGCGTAGACGAGACGAGGATTCTGATCCTCGACGGCGTGGCCCCGACGCTCCGGTGCAACCCTCAGGCGACCTAGCCTTTTCGATGTTCGGCCTGATCGGCGGTGCCGGCGATGTCGACCGCTGCCCCCGATCCCGCGGGATGTTCCGCCACGAAGCGCTCGAAGGTCGCGCGATCCTTGGCGCGCTTCAGCGCGTCGACGAAACCCTCGAAGTCCCGGAGACGCGTTTCGAGCGCGCGGCGCTCCCCCTCGATGCGGCCGATCTCGCCGTCGCGCCAGGCGTCGAAGGCGGTGTTGCCGCTGGTCCGGGGCGACGTGAACCGGGGCCGCTCACGGAACACGGTGCCGGGCCCGAGCGACCGGCGCAGGCGTTCGAGGCCCGGCAGGCCGGACAGCCCGAGATCGCGCCGCACGAGCGCCTGCCGCGCGACGAGGACGAGGGCGGCGAAGCTGCCGACATAGAGGGCATCATGGATTCAGGGCATGATGGGCATTGGACAGCTCCTTGCGCGTGTCGGCGCCGTTGATGACGGACGGAGCATGCCGACATGCCGCTGCTGCGGGCTGAACCGGTCGGTTAAGGCCGGGTTAAGCCTTCAGGCCTGTTGACGGACAACCCGTCCGCGACGCCGCGCGATCGCGGGGCGGAATGCCGTGGGTCCGGGGGTTCAGCCCAGGACGACCCGGAGCTTGTTGGCGAGTTCGTCCCGTTGATAGGGCTTGCTCAGGAGAGGCAGGTCGGCCGGCACCGCGTGCTCGTCGAGCGCCGTGCCCGTGTAACCGGACGTCAGGAGCACCCGCAGGCCGGGACGCAGGCGCCGGGCCTCGACCGAGAGCTGCACGCCGTTCATGCCACCGGGCATGACGACGTCCGAGAACAGGATGTCTATGCGCTCGGGGCCGCCCAGCCGCTCCAGGGCCTCCGAGGCCCGGGTCGCGGTCAGGGTCCGGTAACCGAGCTCGCCCAGGCTCTCGACCGCCATCTCCAGCACCGCCGGCTCGTCCTCGACCACGAGCACCACCTCGCCGGAGGCCGCCCGCCGCAGCGGGAGGGTGTTGTCCGGCCGGGCCTCGACAGCCCTCTCGGCCGAGCGCGGCAGGTAGAGCTCGATGGAGGTGCCGGCGCCGGGCTCGCTCTTGATCTGCGCGTGCCCTCCGGCCTGCCGCACGAACCCGTAGACTTGGCTGAGGCCGAGGCCCGTTCCCTTGCCGACATCCTTGGTCGTGAAGAACGGCTCGAAGGCGCGGCTGCGCGTGGCGGCGTCCATGCCCTGGCCCGTGTCGGTGACCGAGACGAGCACGTAGGCGCCCGGCCGCAGGTCGGGCCGGTCGGGGATCTCCGCGGCATCGAGGTGCCCGTTGCAGGTCTTGATCGTCAGGACGCCGCCGTCCGGCATCGCGTCCCGGGCGTTGACCGCGAGGTTCAGCACCGCACTCTCGAACTGTCCCGGATCGAGCCGGACCGGATCGAGGACCGCGTCGAGGTCGAACCGGATCTCGACGGTCTCGCCGACGGCCCGCTTCAGCAGGGCCTGGAAGTCCTTGAGCAGCCGGTTGGGGTTGACGGTCTCGGGCCGGAGCACCTGGCGCCGGGAGAACGACAGCAGCTTCTCGGTGACCTCGGCCCCGCGCCGCGCCGCCGTCATCGCCGACGTGGCCAGCCTCTCGACGCGCTGCGGGTTGTCGGGCTTGCGCACGATCATGTCGAGGTTGCCGACGATGATGGTCAGCAGGTTGTTGAAGTCGTGCGCCACGCCCCCGGTCAACTGGCCGATGGCCTCCATCTTCTGAGCCTGGTTCAGGCGTTCCTCGGCCTCGCGCTGGCGCGTCGTGTCCATCACGACGCCCGCCATGGACCGGGGCTGGCCGCTCCCGTCGCGGTAGACCTTGCCCCGCATCGTGACCGAGCGGGCGGCCCCGTCCTCGGCCCTCCGGATGTGGCAGTCGATGTCGAGGCGGCCCGTCCCGATGGCGGCATCGAACGCCGCCCGCACGGCGTCTCGGTCCTCGGGGACGACGTGCTCGACGAAGGTCCCGACGTCCCATGCCGCGACCGGAGCGCTGTGGCCGAAGATCGCGTCGTGCCTCGGCGACCGGCGCGCCGTGTTGCCACGGAGGTCGAGCTCCCAGTCGCCCATCTCGGCCGCTTCCAGCGCCAGGGCGAGGTTGTCGCGGGCACGCTGCAGCTCCGCCCGCCGGGCCTCCCGGTCCTCGGCGGCGGCCGCAGCCTGCGCGTACAGGAAGTCGACCTCGCGCAGGTAGACGCCGAGCAGGATGAAGCCGGCCACCAGGGCTTCCATCCGGCCCGCGAACCAGCCGACCGTGCCGCGGGCGGCGCCCGGAAGCGTGACCATGTTGTCGAAGACGAGCAGCAGAAGCGACACGGCCAGCCAGAGCTGGAGCACGGTCCGCAGGCGGGTCTTCCACCACAGCACGGCCAGCGCGATGACGGTCAGGGCGACCACGCCCGGCCCGATGCCCGAGGTGGTGAGCAGCCAGTAATCGTCGCCCTCGACGCATTTCGGCAGGAGGTGGACGTAGCGGACGGCCACCACGCCGGTGAGCGCGGCGGCCGCGACGGTCCCGGCGACGGTGGCCCAGCCGATCCGTCCGGCCTTTCCGCGCGGGGCCTGCGGCGGACGCTCGTCGCCCTCCAGGAGCGCGTAGGGCAGCGCGAAGAGCGGCGGCCCGAGATGCCAGAAGGTCCAGAGCCACGTCGTGGTGTCCGGCCCGTCGCCGAGGAGCCGACCCTGCGCGAGGACGTTCGGGAACGACAGCATCTGCAGGAAGACGACGAGCGTCACGTAGAGGCTGCCGGCCCCGAGCACGAGCAGCGGCGCCGAGCCGATGCGGCGGTACTGCGTGAGGAACAGGTACGTGGTCAGGCCGTAGACCACCATCAGCGCCGATTGGTAGACGGGCACGAAGCCCGGCATCGGCGGCATCGGGCGGTTGGCGAACGGCAGCAGCGCGAGGGTGACGGCCCCGAACAGCAGGCTGACGGCGACCGCGAGCCGACGCTGCGTCCGGCCGGCCCGGGCTGTCGCCAGGGTCGCCAGGGTCGGCGCCGTCGAGGACTCGCTCATCGTGTGCTCCGGACCGAAGCGGGATGGCTGGCTGCGCCGGCTGATCGCTCGCGAGACATCAGGTGTACCACGGCGCTTCTCGCTGTTCCACGCGAGGCATCGGGGGGTAGTGTCTCAGTTTGAAATTCGTTTGCCGAGCAGCATTTTCCGAACCTCTTGAGCCTCTCGATAGGGGCGTCCCCTCCGTTTGCCGAGCAAGCCAAGCACTTCGACGTTCTTGAGGAACGTCATATCTCTTACGTTGCTCAGTTCGGGGTTCTGCCGGAAGGCGAAGCCCATTAATGTGATTTCAAGCCATGCTATTTCTTTCTTCTTGCTTTTTGATGCCGTACTAAATGCATCCATTCCCGATGTTATCAAAGGAAACAAAAACATTACTGGTGTGCCGCGCCGACCATTCATGCATTCATTGTATATATCTAATTTGTGTTTTTGGAAAATCTCGCCGCGGAACCCGGCTTTCGCCACAGTCATGCCTACATACCATGGTCGAATTTTAGCTCCGTACCTTATCCCAAAAACATAGCACCCAATAGCATGCTCGGGAGATGCGTACTTCGAGGGTATACTATTCCAGAATGCTTGCTGAGCACCTGTGATGATGCCGCTGGGACGCTGAACTTCATAAGGACCATGTGTATCGAAGTAAGACATTCTCTAAGCCAATCGTTTTCTGTGAATTGCTTACCTTCGAAGAAAGCGATACAAATTTAGCCCCCTTGGCTAGGGCGATTTCCGAAATAGAAACCTGCTGCTGACCCGACTAGCGCTATAGTCGGACCGAAGACAATCGTCATGATTTCTTTGAGGGTATCAAGCGGCATGTTAGAGATGCCAACCAATGATGGCAGCCAAGTTGCTGTCAGCGCAAATAAAATCTCAACAGCTAGAATGCCGACCAAGAAAAAGGTCAGTCCTCGTCGCGCGCCCTCCTGCAAATGCGGGATCGAACGGGTTGATGGACCTCGGTCCGGCGCCTCAACAATGGGTCCGTCTGTCGGCCTAACCTCAGGCGGTGGCGGCGGTGCTTTTATTGGGCCGCCCGTCATGACTAAATTTCTCCTTCATCCCCCGGCTCCAACTGGGGCGGCATTTTGCGGGTAGGTTCCGGGCAATCGTGCGGCGGGAGAACTTGTTTTGTAGTCGGGGGAATAAACGGACCGTCAATTACAATTGCCTGCGAGGCACCATGCTGATGTTCCATCGCGCTTCGCAGGCCCCAATTTCTTATGACCAGACCAATTCCCTATAATCGTTGCCCTTGCGTAGGAGAACGGTCCAGCCGGCATTTTTTTGCTGAAGCAGGAACAGCTCGTCACTGATGGCCCGCCGGATCGCCTCCTGCATGCTTTTGTAGTCGCCAAGGCGCTGGATCTCGTCCACAGCCTCCTTGGCTTGGGGCGAAAGGCGGATGGAGACGCGAACCTCGTCTGTATCGGTCGGCATGTTATCCTCCAAATCCGAAGCCCCCGCTTCGGGAGCGATCGAGGCGCCAAATTGGCGCCAATCGCGTGCCAAGAATGTGCGAAATTAAATCGCCTCGGCAAGCCGCGCGCTCCGAAAATCAGAAAAATAATTTGTCGCGCGCTTTTTTCGTCGCTTGGGAACGGAGCGTTCAAATCCACCCGCTCAAATATCCGCCCGCTTTTTGTAAGGCCCGCGCTTCCCCGGCGCAGTCGCCGCCGCCTCAACCCGCGCCGCGATGTCGTCCAGACTCCACAGCCGGTCGCTGACCCCAGCCGCCATCGCCGGCGTGACCTTCAGCGTCTCATGGATGCGCACGAAGTTGTAGAACGTGAAGTAGAGCGCCAGTGCGTGGTGGTGGTTCTCGAACTTCTTGCTGAATGCGTTGGTCAGCCGCGTGAACCAGCGCATGGACATGCGCATCGTGAGGTTCTGGCGCTCGACGTAGGACGTTGAGACGTGCGCTTTGTCGGGCCGGCCCTCAATCGTGGTCTTGCGGATGCCCGTGCACTCGGCAGGACTGTAGCGGCCCTGCGCGCCGGTCGGTGAGGCGCAATACAGCTTTACCAGCATGTCGTAATCCACGTCTGCCCCGACGGCGTCCTCTACAGCGTCGAGGGGCCGAACCGGGCTCAGATTTCAAACTGAGACACTACCCATAGGGGCGTTCTCGTCCGTCAAAAGAGCGAAGCTCGGCCCTCGTTTCCGTGCCGTGGCGGCGGTGGGCGACGGATGGCGGCCTCGGCGGAATCGACTTGCCCGGCGAGCGTGGAGAGCTCTTTCCTGAAGGAGGCGGGTCCCCGTCGCGGACCGGAAGCGGTGCGAGCGGGGCATCGCCCAGCCCGTCGTGCGCACCGTACGGAAGCGAGTCCGGTTGGGTCAGCCGGGAATACTACGCGCGCAGATTCAGCCGATAGCGATAGGCATCGCCTCGGAACAGGCCTTCCACGTACTCGATCATCACCGAGTCCTGATTGTAGCTGTGGCGCTTGATCAGCAGGCACGGGAGGGGCTGTTCGAAGGCGAAGATCTCGCACTCGTCAGCCGTCGGCATGGTCGCCTCCACCGTCTGCTCGCAGCGCACGAGGCGGCCGGCCGGGTGCGCGCTCAGGAAGGCGTAGACGGAACCGGAGAGGTCGCCGGTCTCGAGGGCGGGCACGGCGCGGATGTTGTACCAGGCGACCTCGCGCGACATCGGCACGCCGTCGCCGGAGCGAACGCGCGTCAGACGCAGGAACGGGGCCGTCGAGGGCAGGCCGAAGATCGATGCGATCGAGCGGTCCTCGGTGACTGCCCGATCGAGGATGCGCGAGGATGGGATCTTCCCCAGCTCCCGCATCTCCTCCGTGAAGCCCTTGAGCCGGTCCATACCCGGGCGCACGGGCTCGGGGGGACGGCGGACGAGGAAGCCGCAGCGCCCGCGCGGGACGAGCAGCTCGTTGTCGCTGAGTTCGGCATAGGCGCGTTGGACCGTCACGCGGCTGACCCCGAGGCTGTCGGCGAGCTGGCGCTCGGCCGGCAAGGTGACGCCCGGCGGCAGCGAGCCCGACAGGATCAGTTCGCGAAGCTGACCCTCGATCTGCCGGTACAGCGGCATCGCCGTGTCGGCGCGCAGGCGGAGGAGAGAGAGCACGGAGGGACGCTCGCCCTCCGCGAGGTCCGCCTCGACAGCACCCTTGATCGTCCGATTTTTGGGGCGCACGTCCGATCGGCCTCCGGTACAGCTATTCGCAGTGTACAGGTTCGGAGCGCTCCATGCGCCTGTTCGTCGTCGGAAGCTTCGTGATCGCCTGCTCGGTCAAGGTCGCGCGGCTGCCGCAGGCGGGCGAGTCCCTCGATGGCTTGGCCTTCCTCGCCGAGCCTGGCGGCAAGGGCTTCAACCTCGCGCTCGCCGCGCACCAGCTCGGCGTCGGGGTGGACGGACTCTTCGCCGTCGGCACGGACGTGTTCTCCCCTATGGTCCGCGCCACCTTCGCGCGGGTCGGATTCGCCGAGGACATGCTGGTGCCGCATGCCGGCTCGACGGGCGCCGGCGTCGCGTTCGTCGACGCGGCCGGCGAGAACTGTCTCGCGGTCTGCCTCGGGGCCAACCTCGCCCTCGGTGCGGAGGACGTCCGAGCCGTCGCCGCCCGCCTCGAGCGAGCGGCCCTCGTGGCGGCGACGTTCGAATCGCCGGACGCCTCGATCCGAGCGGCGTTCGCGCTCGCTCGGCAGGCGGGCATCCCCACGCTGCTGAATCCCTCCCCGATGCGCCCCATCGACCCGGCGATCCTGGCCGATACCGCGATCCTCGTCGTCAACGCGGTCGAGGCCGCCGACCTCGGCCTCGGGACTCCCGACGCCATCGCGGACGCCACGGAAGCGACGCCGGGGATCGCCGCCCTGCTCTCCGGAGGCCTCGGACTGCTGATCGTGACTCTGGGAGAGCGCGGCGCGGTGGCGTTCCGCCCCGGACTGACCCCCCTCCGCCAGCCGGCCTTCGCGGTCGCGGCGGTCGATACGGTCGGCGCGGGGGACGCGTTCACGGCCGGGCTGATCGCGGGCCTGCTCGCGGGAGAGCCCCTCGACGCGATCCTGCGGCAGGCCGCGGCCTGCGGTGCGCTCACGACCTGCCAGTTCGGGGCTTTCGAGGCCTTTCCGACCGCGCAGGTGCTGGCCGCCTTCCTCCGCGACGCCGATATGTGATTCACGCCGCGCCCAGGCGCTTCGTCGTCTGCCCGCTGAAGAGCGCGAGCGACGTGACGATGCTCAGCAAGTCGGCCTGCCGCTTCGTTCCGGTCTTGTTGAAGATCGAGTTGAGCTGGGTGCGGACGGTGCTTGTCTGGACGCCGACGCTCTCGGCGTAGCTCTGCAGACGCAAACCTCCGGCGAGCGCCTGGAGCAACCGCGCCTCCGCCGGGGTCAGGTCGAACAGCATGTTCAGCAGGCCGTCGTCCGGAACCGCCCGCGCGCCGACATGCACGAGAACGAGGAGCACCGCCGAGGCACCGAAAACGTCGCCGGGGCGCTGCTTCAGGCGCATGACATGAGCGATCTGAGGACGGTGATCAGAGTAGCTGCGCACCGGCATGGTCTGCGCCGGGCGCCGGCCGCCAACGACGTTGCCGATCGCGTCCTGCAGCAGCTTGCTGTTGATCAGGCTCTTGAAGAGCTGGCCGCCGTGCTGGCCGGGGGGCAGGACCTCCTCCCGCTCCTGCAGCCGGGCATTCATGGTCAGCACCCGACCCGAGGCCGACAGGACGGCCGCGGGGAGTCCGATCTGGCTGAGCGTCGCGGTCGTGACGCGGCCGCGCTCGCAGCTGAACTGCGCGCTGAGCTCGCAGGCGCGTACGAGGTGTGGCCGCAAGGCGTCCAGTCCGGGCAGGACGGAGGCCTCATGGGGGCCGGTTTGAGCCCGCCGTTCGGCGGTGACGATCGCGATGTCGCCTGTCGAAAGGGGAATCGTTGTGCCCACCTGCCAGAACGGCCTGTCGCCTTCGCGGGGCCAGCCTTCGTAGGAGGCCGGCACGAGGTCGACGTCGCGCGTGAAGCCCGCCTGGGCGTCGGTGCGCCACGGCGCCATCCGACCGCTGCTGCGCCCCGCGCCGGTCTGGTGACCGAGTCGCTGCTCCAGGGCCGGTGAGGCGATCCAGCGGGAGGTCCCGACGGGCGGGAGCACCGCGAGCACAGCGCCGTCCGAGTTCGCCATATCGCCGATGGACTGGAGGACGTCGGGCCAGAGTTCCGGCGTGCCCGCAGCCTCGTAGATCCGGTCGATAAGCGCTTCCCGCATTGGCACGTCCCGCGACGATTCTTCTGACCGCGGTAATACCAATATCAGTCCAAAACCGACATTTGCATCCTTCAAACAGAGGATGCCGTCCGGCAGGGTCGGTGCGCCGAGGGCCGTTTTGACGGACTCACCGCCCCCGGGCCCCGGACACGCGGCGTCGACACGGCCGCCCGGACCGCCGGCGCGACGGTGTAAGTGCCTGGGGCCACAGTGCTTTGTCGCCCGACCGGGACGCCGGCGGCGAGCGCGACGCGGCGCTGGCGGTGCCATCCGCCGAACAGAGGATGCCAGGGTTCCGGCCCTCCCTAGTGTGTCGACGCGAGGGAGGAACAGCCATGAAAACAGTCGTCGCAACCGCCGTGGTCGTCATGTTCTGCGCCGGCGCCCGGGCCGACGAACTGAACGACATGCCGGACATCGCGTGTGCCCAAGCGTCGTCCGCCGTGGAGCGCGATCACATCGGGTGCCCGGGCACCGACAGGGCGGCCGCGGGGTCCCGGGCGGCCGCCTCGCCCCTCGACCGCGCGGAAGACGACTGACCGGATTCCCGGTGCCATGAGCGTCGTCGCCACGGCACTGCTCACCGGCGCGAGTCTCGGTCTGTCCATCGCCGCGCCGATCGGGCCGACGAGCTTGCTGTGCGTTCAGCGAACGCTGTCAGGCGGCCTGTCGACCGGCCTCGCCACCGGGCTCGGTGTCGCCACCGTGCACCTGACATACGGGGGTCTCGTCATGCGCTGGGGCGCGGAGCTCGCCGCGGTGTGGTCGAACGGCGCCGTTCTCTCCCTGATCTCGGGGGCTGTGCTTCTCGCCCTCGCGGTCCGGGTGCTTCGCAGCGTCTCGGTGCTGCAGGAGGGCCGCGCGTGCCGCGACACCCTGGCGGTGAGCTACGGCAGCGCGGTCGTGCTGGCCCTGACGAATCCGGTCACCCCCGTGCTGTTCCTGGCCGCGATGCCGGCCTTCCTCGAGCGCGGGACCGCACCGTTCCCGGTCCTGGCGGCCGGTGTCTTCGTCGGCTCGTTCGGCTGGTGGGTGGTGCTCAACACCGCGGTGTCCCTGTTCCGGCGCTGCGTGACCAGCCAGGTCCTGAATCGGATGAACAAGGCCGCGGGCCTTCTCCTCGCCCTCCTGGCGCTGAGCTTGCTCGTTCGGGGAGTCGACGGTGGCACGGCGGCCCGTTCGAGCAGCGCGGGCGTGAGCGGGGTGTCGGGCGCGGGCACCCGAGCGCCGAGCCGGCTCTGAGCCGCCGCGCAGCGCGGGACGCGATCTCGCCCCGGCTCGCAGCGCGGTCGACAGCGTGGCCGCCCCCGGCCGTGTCGGCGGTGATACCGCGGACCGGATCCGGAGAGCCGCGCCCGTCAGGAGCGTCGGAGGCGTACGGTGGGCGCGGGCCGCGTCACTGCCTGCCAGGCGCGGTGCCGTGGACGGCGTTGCGCCATGCCTCCGCGCCGCCGGCTTGGTGCCAGAGCCACGCCGTTGCCGCCACCCAGGGGCCACCAATCAGGATGAAGGCGATCAGACCCATGTCGTCCCTCCTCGGCTAGGGAACGCCAGCCTACGCCAAATCGACGCGAACGTCAGGTGGACCTGTCCCGGCCGCGAGCGCCGGGGCCGCTCGGCATCTCGGCACCTCAGCCGACGGGGCCGGCATCGAGCGACACGCGGAAGCGCATCCGCACCACGCCCGTGTCGTCGCGGACCGCCGCGATGTAATCCTGGCGCCCGGGCCGGTCGGAGAGCCCCTGCGCGATCCGCGTCATGATCTTCACGGCCTGCGACCGGGCGGCTTCGAGACCGGGCAGGTCGTAGCCGTCCTTGTCGCGGACGAGCTCGGTTCCGTCGTGCAGGTCGATGAAGAAGCGGGGCATGGGCGGCTCGGCGGGGGGATCCGTCCGCTACGCTAAGCAGTTTCCGCACCGGCCCGCGTACCCCTTTTCGGCAGGTCGCCGTCGCGGCGCTCCCGTGATCGCGCCGGCACCGTCGGTGGCTCGGGCCGGGCGACGGCCCTAGCGGTAGTCGCCCGGGGTCAGACCGTGCCGGGCCATCTTGTCGTAAAGGGTCTTGCGCGGCAGGCCGAGGGCTTCCGCGGCGGCGCGGACATCGCCGCCGGCCATGATCAGCTCGTCGCGGATCAGCTGCCGCTCGAAGCGATCGACCTGATCGGTGAGGCTGGCGGCGGCCCTCTCGGCCGCGGGCTGCGCCGCCGCCGCGAGGCCCAGCGCGCAGCGCTCGGCGAAATGGCCGAGCTCGCGGACGTTGCCGGGCCAGGCGTGGCGGCGCAGGTGCTCGCGGATCGCCGGCGTGACGGGCGGCACCGAGCGCCCGAACTTCTCCGCGGCCCGGCGCAGGAGGTGCTGGAACAGCAGCAGCACGTCCTCCCCGCGGTCGCGCAGGGGCGGGATCGCGATCGTGATGACGTTGAGCCGGTGATAGAGGTCGTCGCGGAAGGTGCCCTGCGCGGCCGCCTGCCCGAGATCGACCTTCGTGGCGGCGACCACGCGCATGTCGACCGGGCGCACCTCGTTGGTGCCGAGCGGTTCCACGGTGCGCTCCTGGAGCACGCGGAGGAGCTTGACCTGCAGCGGCAGCGGCATGCTCTCGATCTCGTCGAGGAAGAGCGTGCCGCCCTGCGCGTGCTCGATGCGGCCGACCCGCCGCTTGAGGGCCCCGGTGAAGGCGCCGGCCTCGTGCCCGAACAGCTCGCTCTCGACCACGCTGTCGGGCAGCGCCCCGCAATTCATGGCCACGAGGTTTCGCTCCGCGCGGCGGCTCCACCGGTGCAGGGCGCCGGCCACGACCTCCTTGCCGGACCCGGTCTCGCCGAAAACCAGCACGTCGACGTCGGCCTGCGCCACCTCGCGCACCAGGGCGCGCAGGCCCACGATCTCCGGGGAGGTCCCGAGGAAAGCCGGATCCTCCTCGATCGCCGCGTCCAGCCGGGCCCGCAGCGCCCGGTTCTCGATCACGAGCCGCCGCCGCTCCAGCGCCCGGCGCACGGACACGACGAGCGCCTCGGCGGGATAGGGCTTGGCCAGGAAGTCGTAGGCCCCGTCCTGCATGGCGGCCACCGCCATGCGGATGTCCCCGTGGCCGGTGATCAGGATCACCGGCAGGTCGGGGTCGACCCGGCGCAGCCGCGTCAGGAGGGCGACGCCGTCGAGCCCCGGCAGCCGCACGTCGGTGACCACCACGCCGGGCGGCGCGGCCAGGATCGCCGCGAGCGCCGGCTCGGCGGCCGCGAAGGCCTCGACGGCGAAACCCTCGAGCTCCAGGCTCTGGCCGTTGGCCCGGCGCACGTCGGCCTCGTCGTCGATGAAGACGACACGCTCGGTCCCCGCCTGCGCGTCCGCCGGTCCGCTCACGGTGTCGCTCCCACGGGCTTGCCCACGTTCGGGACCGCGTCCGACGCCCGGATCATCTCCATCCGGAAGACCGTCCCGGCGCCGTCGCCGCCGGCCAGGATCAGGTTCCCGCCGCAATCCTCCACGATCCCGCGGGATATGGCGAGGCCCAGGCCGAGGCCGTCCGCCTTGGTCGTGAAGAAGGCGTCGAAGATCTGGCCGCGCACCTCCGCGGGGATCCCGGGCCCGGTATCGGCCACCTCGATCGCGACGCGCTCGTCCCCCTCGACGAGGTGCAGGCTGACGCGGGCCTCTTCGCGACCCGCCACGGCGTCGACGGCGTTCTGCAGCAGGTTGACCAGGACCTGCTCCAGCCGCGGGCCGTCCCCGAGGACGCGCAGATCCGGGGCCGGCCGGTCCGCCTCCAGCGGGACGTGCAGCGCGGCGGCGCGCGCCGCCACGAGCTCCAGCGCGTTCGCCACCACCTCACGCAGGGAAACCGGTTCCCGCCGCGGCGAGGCGCGGCGGGCGAAGCCCTTGAGTTGCCGGGTGAGGCCGGCGATGCGGTCGGTGAGCCGCCCGATGGCGGCGGCATTCTCGGCCGCGTCCTCGCCCCGCCCGCGGCGGATCAGGATCGCGGCATTGTCCGCGTAAGAGCGGATCGCCGCCAGCGGCTGGTTGATCTCGTGGGCCATGCTGGCCGCGAACTGGCCCAGCGCCGCGAGCCGGCCGGCCTGCGCCAGTTCGCGGCCGAGGCGCTCGCGCTCGGCCTCGGCGCGCTGCCGCTCCGCGATCTCGGCGCGCAGCTGGGCATTGGTCTCCCGCAGCGCCCGCGTCCGCGCCTCGACGCTCGATTCCAGCTCCGCCCGGCGCGCCGCGGCCTCGGCGAGCCGCGCCCGGGTCCGGCGGCCGCGATCGGTGAGCGCGAAGATCCCGTATCCGGCGAATGCCGTGACGAGGGCCGCGATGATCCAGGCCTGCAGGCGTTCCCGCTCGACGGCAGTGCCGAGCGGCGTCAGCGTCCGCAGCTGCCAGTCCGTGCCCGGTACGGGCGCCTGCGACAGGATCGCGCTCCAGGCCGGCAGCGACCCGCGCCCGACCCGCACCACGTCCGGCTCGCCCGCGACCGGATGGAGCGGCAGGCGCTCCAGGCGGGCGTTGCCGAATTCCTGTCCCGCCTCGATCCGGGCGCGCTCGGCCGCGTCGACGGCGTTGAGCGTGTCGAAGCGCCAGCCCGGCTCGCTTGTGACGAGGACGATGCCACGGGCGTCGGTGACGAAGGTGACCTCGCGGGCGGCCCGCCACGCCGACTCGACGGCGTCGAACTCGACCTTCACCACGACGACGCCGCTCCCGGCCCCGATCCGGCGCGCGAGGTACAGGCCCGGCCGGCCGCTGACCGTCCCGAGGGCGAACTGGGAGCCGGCGCCGCCGGCCAGGGCCTGCTTGAAATACGGGCGGAACCCGTAGTCCCGGCCGACGAAGCTGCGATCCTCGCCCGCGTTGCTCGCCGCGACCGTGAGTCCGTCGGCGCGGATGATGTAGATGACCGCCGAACCCGTGGCGGCGGCGACCTGGGCGAGCCGCCGGTCGACACGGTCCAGGAGGTCGCGCCCGGGATCGGGACCGACCGCGGCGGCGACCTCGGGGTCGGCCGCGAGCGCCAGCGGCAGGGACGCCTGCTTCTGCATCTCCGCGAGCAGGACGCCGACCTGAAGACCGATCGCCGAACGGGCGCCGCGCCGCAGGTCCGAGAGGGCCCAGCGCTCCGCGGCGCGCCCGGCGAGCCAAGCCGTCACGAGGATCGCGCAGAGCCCGACCACGACGGCGACACCCCGGCGCGAAGGCGGGCGGTGACCGGAGGGCGGGTGCCCGCTCACCGACGGCGGGCCAGTGCGGAGATCCGGACCGTTCCGACCGGCGACGTGCGGGAATCCGCAAGACCACCCGCGGCCCTGCCGGGAGTCTGCTTGAAAAAAGCTATCTCCAGCAAGTGGTTAAAGAAATGTAGCGGCCGTCGGTCAATTGGCATGCCGGTTGCCATTCTCGTCACGAAACGCAGCCATGTCGTCAGAGAACGGCTGCGCGCCGGAAGGCCAACAGCAAGCGCGGACACCGCCGGGACACCCCGACGCGAGCCGCCCCGCCCGAAACCCGAGACAGGGAGAACGCCCGATGGCTGCCGTACCGTCACCACTCACCGCCCCGCATCCGCCCGCCAAATCGAAGCCGCTGTACCGGACACTGTACTTCCAGGTCCTGGTCGCCGTCGCGATCGGCATCCTGCTCGGCCATTTCTACCCGCAGCTCGGCGCCGAGTTGAAGCCGCTGGGCGACGCCTTCATCAAGCTCGTCAAGATGATCATCGCGCCGGTGATCTTCCTGACCGTCGTCTCCGGCATCGCCGGGATGACCAACCTCGAGAAGGTCGGTCGGGTCGGCGGCAAGGCGCTGATCTACTTCCTGACGTTCTCGACGCTGGCGCTGATCGTCGGCCTCATCGTCGCCAACGTGCTCCAGCCGGGCAACGGCCTGCACATCGATCCGAAGTCGCTCGATCCGAAGGCGGTCGCCACCTACGCCGGCAAGGCGAAGGAGCAGAGCATCGTCGACTTCCTGATGAACATCATTCCCACGACGGCGGTCGGCGCCTTCGCGGGCGGTGAGATCCTGCAGGTCCTGTTCTTCTCGGTGCTGTTCGGCTTCGGCCTCGCCTTCCTGGGCGACCGCGGCAAGCCGGTGCTCGACATCATCAAGGTCCTGTCCGAGGCGATCTTCGGCGTCGTCAACATCATCATGAAGGTCGCCCCGATCGGCGCCTTCGGCGCGATGGCGTTCACGATCGGCAAGTACGGGATCAGCTCGCTGGCCAACCTCGCCTACCTCGTCGGCGCCTTCTACCTGACGTCGGCGATCTTCGTGCTGGTCGTGCTCGGGGCGGTCGCCCGCTACAACGGCTTCTCGATCATCAAGCTCATCCGTTACATCAAGGAAGAGCTGCTCCTCGTGCTCGGCACGTCGTCCTCCGAGTCGGCACTGCCCTCGCTGCTGGAGAAGATGGAGCGGGCCGGCTGCTCGAAGCCGGTCGTCGGCCTCGTGGTGCCCACGGGCTACTCGTTCAACCTCGACGGCACCAACATCTACATGACCATGGCGGCGCTGTTCATCGCGCAGGCGACCGACACGCCGCTGAGCTACGGTGAGCAGGCGCTGCTGCTGCTCGTCGCCATGCTGTCGTCCAAGGGCGCCGCCGGCGTCACCGGCTCGGGCTTCATCACCCTGGCGGCGACGCTCGCCGTGGTGCCCTCCGTGCCGGTGGTCGGCATGGCGCTGATCCTCGGCGTCGACCGCTTCATGTCGGAGTGCCGCGCGCTGACCAACTTCATCGGCAACGCGGTGGCCTGCATCGTGGTGGCGCGCTGGGAGAACGAGGTCGACGAGGCCAAGCTCGCCGCGGCCCTGTCCGGCCAGACCATGGCGCCGCTTCCGCCCGCGCCGGCTCTCCAGCCGGCCGAGTGAGCCCGCGGCGTCGCGGGCCGCGCACGGCGCAGCGCGCGACGCCGTGACGGTGGGAAACGCACGCCGCGCCGCGGATCCCTCCGCGGCGCGGCTCTCGCATGCCGAAGGCACGCGGCCGAAGGAACGCGACGGAGCCGCGGCCCGACGCCGCCGAACGCTGTCAGGCCGCGTCGAGGGTGTGGGGCGCGAAGGCGGCGACGACTGGCCGGAACGCGCCGACGATCGCCGGGTCGAGCCGCCCCGCCATGCCCTCCAGGATCGCGTAGGCCGCCTCGCTCGCCATGGGCCGCTTGTAGGGCCGCTGCTCGATCAGGGCCGCGTGGATGTCGCAGACGGTGACGAGGCGGACGAGGTCGGGGATCTCCTCCCCCTTGAGCCGGTCCGGATAGCCCGACCCGTCGAGCATCTCGTGGTGCGACCGGACGACGTGCAGCATCTGCTGCTCGAAGCCCTGATCGACGAGCATGCTGTAGCCCTTCTCCGGATGCAGCCGCATGACGGCCAGCTCGGCGTCGTCGAGCCGGCCCGGCTTGTTGAGGATGGCGGCCGGGATGTGGATCTTGCCGACGTCGTGCAGCAGGGCCGCCTTGGTCAGGCGGTGGCGCTCCTGCTCGCCGAGGCCGAGGCTCGCCGCGAAGGCCGCCGCCAGACCGGCGACCAGCAGGCAGTGCTGGTGCGTGGCGTCGTCGAACTGGCGGACCGCCCGGACCCAGTCGCGGATCCCGGTGTCCCGGATCGCGAGGTCGATGGCCTGGGTTCCGTTGTCGATGACGCCGGGCGTGATCGGCTGGTCGGGCACGAACACCGAGGCATAGAATCCGCGCACCGCCGCGGCCGTCCGCACGGCGCAGGCCGGCAGGGGCTCGTCCGCGAAGGTCGCGAGGCGCGCGGCCGCGCGCGGCGCCCCCAGCGTCTCCCGCAGGCGATCCGTGTCGAAGGGCGCGCACAGCGTGTGGGTCGCGCCGAGGGCGACGCCGAGCAGCCGGGTTCGCGGGCTGTCGGTGTGGAGCAGGACGGTCAGCGGAGCGCCGTGCCGGACCTCCGCCAGACGGCGGCGGAGACGCTCGACGGAGCTCGCGCCCAGATCGTGCACGTCGGTGACGATCGCGGTCGCGCCGCCGAGGGGCAATTCCGCGGCGCGCAGATCGTGGAGCTCACAGGACAGGCCATCGGACAGGTCCTGGGCCAGGCCCTGGCTGCGTGCGGGATCGTCCGTGATGAGGAGTATCCGGCCCATCGGCACGCCTTCCGGACCGCGCCTTACGGGAACATCGCGTCGACCGTGTCCTGCGATACCGAGGCGTCGCCGGGCAGGACGGGGCCGTTGAGCAGGGCCGCCTCCTCGCTGCGCGTGTCGGCCGTCGGATTCGGCCGCGACGGCGGATCGCCGGGACCGGACCAGACGCGCAGCATCTCGCCGATCCGCTCCTCGACGAGGACGATCGTGCGCACGACCTTCGAGATCCGCTGGCCGGTAAGGTCCTGGAAATTGCAGGATTCGAAGATCGTCTGCATCTCGATCTGGATGGCCTGGGCGTCGGCCCGGTTGGCGTCCTCGCCCGACCGTCTCACGATGCCGCGCGCGAGCGTATCCACCTTCTCCGAAGCCGTCAGGATCGCGTTGGTGGCGTCCTCGGTGCCCTGCACCACGGCGAGGAGCTCGTCCCGCGCGCGGCTCGTCTCCTGTTCCTGCCGGAGGTCGGCGATCTCCTGGCGCGTGCGCGCGATCGCGTCGGAGATCGACAGGAGCTGGGTCCGGAGGAGCCCAACACCCTCTTCGATGGAGGCAACGTCCGGCAGAGCGCGGGCCATGATCGGGGATCGCCATGCGGTTTATATTGGCCGGTGAAACTATCGGCGACCTCTTAAGCCGCGCTTAATGGCACTTATCTCGACGCGAGTCTGCGCCGCTCCGGCCGATCGTGACTGTGCAATGTCCTATTTCCACGTCATTCATACGTCAAAGCACGCCGAACGTGCGCCGAACCCGCGCCTCGTCTTGTCGACCGCTTCGCGCGACGTCGACGCGACGATCTCCGCCTGGCCGAAGCGTGCGATTGCGCCGCGTTACCGATGAGGGCTGGAACAGCCGCGCTCTCAACTGTTGGTTGATGCTAACGAACTATTCCGGCGCCCGCTCGGTAGCACATGTGCGTGAACGGCTCGACTTTGAGCAGTGATGCGCGGAGAAAAGTAAGCTTTTGATGCTCTCTCGAGCTCGGTGGTTCCGATTTCGAGTTGGGATGTGAGCAGGGCAATCCGAGCGGCGTCGCGCTTGCTCGACCTCCGGGGACGGGCCGCGCGCTTCGCGCGGGCACGCGGGGGCGCGACGGCCGTGGAGTTCGCCCTGGTGGCCCTGCCGTTCTTCGCGCTGGTCGGGGCCTGCCTCGAGAACGGGATCGTGTTCTGGGAGCAGGAGATCCTCCAGCAGGCGGTGTCCGACGCCAGCCGGCAGATCTACACGGGCACGTTCCAGACGACGAACGCCGGCACAACCGACCCCGCGACGCTGATGAGCCGCTTCCGGACGGCGATCTGCACGCAGCCGAACGGCACGCCCCGGATCACGATCTTCACCTGCGCCAACGTCCGGGTCAGCGTGATGAAGGTGGCCGATTACGGGTCCGCCACCCCGGTCTCGCCGGTCGCGACCAACGCCAGCGGTGCGAGCGACTGGAACCCGAACTTCGCCAGCTACGCCTGCGCCGGGAACTCGGCCATCGTGATCGTGCAGGCCGCGGTCGACATCCCGGTCTTCTTCCCGCTGCTCGGTGCCGCCGTGCCCAACCTGCCGAACAAGCGGCGGGTGCTGCAGGCCGCGACGGTGTTCAAGGTGGAACCCTACACCGCACCGTCGGGGTGCTCGTGATGGGCGGCCTGCCGATCGGCCTGAGCCGCTTCCGCCGCGATGAGCGCGGGATCGCCGCCGTCGAGTTCGCGCTCGTCCTGCCCCTGCTGATCGTCCTGTATTTCGGGACCGCCGAGCTGACGCGCGTCGTCGACGCGACCCGGAAGCTGACCCTGTTCGCGCGCACGCTGGGCGATCTGTCCGGACGGGTGGACAACGCTCTGGCGACCCAGAACGGGATGGCTCTGGCGACGCAGGACGGGATGACGAAGATCACCAGCGCAGCGACCGCGATCCTGCGCCCGCTGGACGCGTCCGGCCTGCAGATCGTGGTCAACGCGATGGGCGTGGAAACGGTCAACGGGTCGCTCAAGGGCTTCGTCTGCTCCAGCTGGCCGCAGAACGCCACGAAGCGCCCGGCCAACCAGGCCAACGGGAGCAACGGACTCCCCGCCACGCCGGCCGCCTATCAGTTCGACGGGGCCCGCTACATCCTGGCGGAAGTCACGATGCCCTACACCCCGATCATCGGGAGTGCCCTGTACCGCTGGATCTTCGGCGGCCGCGGATTGACCTTCACGCGGCAGATCCCGTGGTCCGAGCGCACCCCCAGCGAGATCGTCATGCCGGGCGGCACCGCCTGCCCGGTCTACAACTAATGGTCGAGGGAAGGCCCGTGTCGGTGTTCCGCATCCGGTTGAACCGCGCTCTCAGGCTGGCCGTCGCGGCGTTTCCGCGGGCGCGCTCCGGTCAGGTCGCGCTGACGTTCGCGCTGGTCACGCTGCCGGTCATGTTCGCCACGGCGGCGGCGATCGATTATGGGCGCCGCAACGCCGCGAAGACCCAGCTCGACACCGCCCTCGACGGCGCCGTGCTCGCGGTGATGTCGCAGAAGACCAACACGATCCCGGCGACGACCTTGCAGAACATGGAGACGCAGTTCCGCGCCGAGGCCGCCAAGGTTCCGGGCGTCACGGTGACCTCGTTCGTCCCCGGCGCGCCGGTGAACAGCGCGAAGACGCTGAGCCTCACCGCCACCTACACGGCGACGGTCAAGACCAGCCTGGCATCGATGATGCAGATCCCGGCCATGCCCATCAGCGGCACGTCCTCGGCGACCCGCAACACTTCGCAGTACATCAACTACTACCTGCTGCTCGACAACTCGCCGTCGATGGGGCTCGCGGCGACCGATGCCGACGTGAGCAACATGAAGCGCGCGACCAACGGGTGCGCGTTCGCCTGCCACCAGCACACCTTCGACAACAAGGGCAACATCATCGGCGACGATCAGAACGACTTCTACCATGTGGCGTCGCGGAACAACATCAAGCTCCGCATCCAGGTTCTGAGGGACGCGGTCTCGGCGCTCGTCGATCAGGCGAATGTCAGCATGTTGTTGCCGCAACAGTTCCAGATGGAGATGTGGACCTTCAACGATACGGTGACGCAGACGCGGCTGCAGGCGATGACGCCGACCTTGAACAATATCAAGACCGCGACCCCGAATATCGATATCGCCTACGCCTACTACAATCAGTCCGACAATCAGACCGATTTCGAGCGGGCCATCGCGAAGATGAACGCGACGATCCCGGCCAGCGGCGACGGGCTGACGCCGGACAAGCCGATCCGGTTCCTGTTCATGGTCACCGACGGCGTCGAGGACACCGGCGGCAGCGTCACCAACCAGAGCGCGGGTTTCCAGATCCAGAGCAACCGCTTCATCGGGCCGCTGAGTCCCTCGACCTGCACGAATCTCAAGAACAAGAACGTCAAGATCGGGATCATCTACACGCAGTACCTGCCGATCTACGACAACGATTTCTACAACAGCTACGTCAGGCCGTACGAGTCGAAGATCGGGCCGGCCCTGCAGGCCTGCGCGTCCGACGGCATGTATTTTCCGGTGACCACGAACGGCGACATCACCGCCGCCATGCTGAAGCTTTTCAGCACCACGCTCGCGAGCGTGCGCCTGAGCAACTGACGCGCCGCGCCCCGCTCACGTCGTCGCCGGTGATCCGAGGACGTTGACCCACAGGACGGTGGTCTGGCTGCGCGGGTCGGGATTGCTGAAGCGGTGCGGCCGCCGGCTCTCGAAGCGGAAGCTGTCGCCCTCCGCGAGCTGGAGCGTCCGCGCCTCGACGATCAGGGTGAGGCGCCCCGCGAGGACGAGGCCGGCTTCCTCGCCGTCGTGGCTGAACGGCTCGTCGCCGGTGCTCGCGCCGGGCTTCAGCACCATGTGGAACAGGCTCATCCCCTGCGTGCCCCCTGGCGGGGTCAGGAGCTGCTTGGTGATGCCGGCCCGCCAGAGCTGAAGTTCCGGCCGGTCCTTCCGGAACACGACGATGGGATCCGGGTCGGGCGCGTCCGGCCCCGCTTCGAACAGGCCGCCGATCCCGATCTGCAGCGTGTCGGCGAGGAGCGCCAGGACCCGCAGGGACGGCGACGACAGGCCCCGCTCGACCTGGCTGATGAAGCCGATCGACAGGCCCGTGCTGGACGCCACCGCCTCCAGCGAGAGTCCGCGCGCGCGACGCAGGCCGCGCAGGCGCTGACCCACAGCCCGGTCGACCGGTTCCGGACCCGTTGCCTCGCCTCGGGGGATGCTCACCGTCACGCCAGCCTGCCTCTCGTGTGCTTCTTCATGCACGTGAAAGTCGCTTGCGTCGATACCGAAAACGTGCGGTATTCTTCACGAGAATGAAATCGGGCCCGGCTTCCGCCGCGTGACCCGGGCACTGCACGGGAGCGGCACCATGAGAAGACGGTTGGCCAAGCTGTGTCTGTCGTCGGCGCTGCTCCTCGGCGTCCTCGGCGCTCCCGTCGGCGCGCAGGCCCTGAAGGTGGGATCGACGCCCACCGGCCTGCCCTTCACCTTCCTCGATACCAAGACGAACAGCATTCAAGGCGTGATGGTCGACCTCGTCAACGCGGTCAGCAAGGAGGCGGGTTTCACGGTCGCGGTCGAGCCGCTGCAATTCTCGACGCTGATCCCGGCGCTCACCGCCTCGAAGATCGATATCATCGCGGCGGCGATGTTCATCACGCCGCAGCGCAAGGAGGTCGTGTCGTTCTCGGCGCCCGTCTACAGCTACGGCGAGGGGCTGATCGTCCCGAAGACCGACACGAAGGACTACACGTCCTTCGCCGACCTGAAGGGCGAGACGGTGGGCGCCCAGGTCGGCACCGCCTTCGTCGAGCCGCTGAAGAAGTCGGGCCTCTTCAACGAGGTGAAGATCTACGACGCGATCCCCGACATCATCCGGGACGTCAATTCCGGGCGGCTGAAGGCCGGCTTCGCCGACGCGCCGATCCTCGCCTACTACGTCAAGCAGGGCCTGTTTCCCGGCGTCCGCCTCGTCGAGACCTTCAAGCCGACCGTCGTCGCCTCGGTCGGCCTCAGCGTCCGCAAGACCGACACCGAGCTCCTCGCCAAGATCGACAAGGCGCTCGCCAAGCTGAAGGCCGACGGGACGCTCCAGGCGATCTTGACCAAGTGGGGTCTGCCGCCGTCGGCCGACCGGTCCTGACCTTCATGCGCGAGTTCCTCGCCGACGCCCAGGACTACCTGCCGATCCTGCTGCAGGGCGTGCAGCTCACGATCCTGATCACGATCGCGTCCCTGGTGGTCTCGACGCTGCTCGGGCTGGTCTGGGCGGTGATGCGGGTCTCCGGCATCGCGATCCTGTCGGGCTTCAGCGCGGTGATGATCAACATCCTGCGCGGCATCCCGATCATCGTGCAGCTGTTCTACATCTACTTCGTGATGCCCGATTTCGGCCTGTCGCTCACCGCCGTCCAGGCGGCGATCATCGGGCTCGGCATCGCCTACTCGGCCTATCAGGCCGAGAACTTCCGCGCCGGCATCGAGGCGGTGGATCGCGGCCAGGTCGAGGCGGCGCTGTCGATCGGCATGGGCTGGGGCATGACCATGCGGCGGGTGATCCTGCCGCAGGCGATCCGGATCGCGCTGCCGCCCTACGGCAACATCATGATCATGATGCTCAAGGACTCGTCGCAGGCCTCGACCATCACGGTCGCCGAATTGGCGCTCCAGGGAAAGCTGATCGCCTCGTCGACCTTCAAGAACACCAGCGTCTACACGCTGGTGGCGCTGATGTACCTCGCGCTGAGCCTGCCGCTGATCCTGCTGGTCCGCCACTTCGAGGCGAAGGGGCGGCATCGATGATCGTGCTGGAGGACGTCCGCAAGCATTACGGCGCGCTGGAGGTGATCAAGGGCGTCTCGGCCGAGGTCACCAAGGGCGAGGTCGTCTGCATCATCGGGCCCTCGGGATCCGGCAAGTCGACCCTCCTGCGCTGCATCAACGGGCTCGAGGCCTACGACGGCGGCGAGATCCGCGTCGACGGGCAGCGGGTCGACCGGGACAAGCGCGGCATCAAGGCGATCCGCACGCGGGTCTCCATGGTCTTCCAGCGCTTCAACCTGTTCGCCAACCGGACGGCGCTCGAGAACGTCGTCGAGGGGCCGATCCACGTGAAGGGCGAGCCCCGGGGCGAGGCCGAGGAACGGGCGCGCGCCTTGCTCGCCCGGGTCGGGCTCTCGGGCAAGGAGCACGCCCGGCCGAACGAGCTCTCCGGCGGGCAGCAGCAGCGCGTCGCGATCGCCCGGGCGCTCGCCATGCGGCCGGAGGCGATCCTGTTCGACGAGCCGACCTCGGCCCTCGATCCCGAGCTCGTCGGCGACGTGCTGAAGGTCATGCGCGCCCTCGCCGACGAGGGTATGACGATGCTCGTGGTCACCCACGAGATCGGCTTCGCCCGCGAGGTCGCCGACCGGGTCCTCTTCCTCGACGGCGGCCGACTCGTCGAGCAGGGGCCGGCCGCCGAGGTCCTCAACCGGCCGCAGAATCCGCGTACCCGGGACTTCCTGCAGCGCGTGCTGCACCCGCTCTAGGACACGCCGTGGCCGAACCGTTCCCGCTCGCACCCTCGCTCTGGGCCACGACGGCGGCGCCCGCGCCGGACACGCCGCCGCTGGCCCGATCCGGCCTGGCCGAGGTGGTGATCGTCGGCGGCGGGTTCTGCGGCCTCTCCACCGCCCTGCATCTCGCCGAGCGCGGCATCCGACCCGTCGTGCTCGAGGCGCAGGAGGTCGGCTACGGCGGGTCCGGTCGCAACGGGGGCCAGGTCATCCCGGGCCTGAAATACGACCCCGCCGACCTCGTCGCGCGGTTCGGTCGGGAGCGCGGCGAGCGGCTCGCGCGCTTCGCCGGCGGGACCGCCGACGTCGTGTTCGACCTCATCGCCCGGCACGGGATGGACGTGCCGCATTCCCGCGCCGGCTGGATCCAGGGCGCCCACACCGAGGCCGGGCTCGCCGAGGTCGACAAGCGGGCGGCCCAGTGGGCGGATCTCGGTGCGCCCACCCGCGTCCTCGACAGGGCCGAGACCGAGCAGCTGCTGGGGACCGACCGCTATCTCGGCGGCTGGCTCGACGGCCGCGGCGGGGCGATCCAGCCCCTGAGCTACGCCCGCGGCCTCGCCCGGGCCGCCCAGAAGGCCGGCGCCACGATCCACGGCGGATCGCCGGTCACCGGCCTCGAACGGACCGGATCGGGCTGGACCGTCACCACGGCCCAGGGCGAGCGGGTGACGACCGGCCGGGTCGTGCTGTGCACCAACGGCTACACGGGCGGCCTGTGGCCGAACCTCGCGCGGACGGTGATCGCGGCGAACTCGTTCCAGGTCGCCACGGTGCCGCTGACCGACAACCTGCGGCGCTCGATCCTGCCCGAAGGCCACGTCTCCTCGGACACGCGCAAGCTCCTGCTCTACTTCCGCCTCGACCATACCGGACGCCTGCTGATGGGCGGCCGCGGTCCGTTCCGGGAGCCGCGCGACCCCGCCGACTGGGCCCATCTCGAGCGGATCGTCGGCAAGCTCTTCCCCCAGCTCGACGGGATCGCCTTCGACCATCGCTGGTGCGGCCGCGTCGCGATCACCCGGGACTACCTGCCCCATCTCCACGAGCCAGCCCCCGGGCTCCTCATCGATATCGGCTGCCAGGGCCGGGGCGTCGGCCTCCAGTCGGCGATGGGCCGGGCGATGGCCGCCTACATCGCGACCGGAGATGCCGGCAACCTGCCCCTGCCGCTGACGCCGATCGAGCCGCTGCCGCTCCACGGGCTGAACCGGCTGTACGTCTCGGCGATCATCGCCTGGTACCGCCTGCGCGACGGCGGCATCCGCTGATCCTACCGGCCCGCCGTCACCGCGCGCGCCACAGCGCCCCGATCAGGCCCAGGGCGGCGAGCGCCAGCGCGAGGAGCACCCACCACAGGGCCCCCGGCCCGACATGGGTGAGCACGACGGCCCCAGCCGGCGGCGCCAGGGCCTGGGCGGCCAGGGCCGGCCGGGCGAGGCGGCCGACCACCAGCGGGTAGCGCACGGGGCCGAACAGGGCGAGCGGGACCGTGCCGCGGGCGATCGAGTAGATCCCGTTGCCGCCCGCGTAGAGCACCAGCCAGAGCGCCACGCCCGGCAGCCCGGCCGCGAGGAGCCACAGCCCGAGGGCGATCAGGCCGAAGGCGGCCGTCAGTGTCCAGAGCGGGTGGTGGCGGCCCTTGAGGGAGATCTCGGCGACGCGGGCGCTCACCTGCGCGGGCCCGATCAGCGCCCCGTACGAGACGGCGGCGGCGAGCGACACGCCGCGCGCCTGCAGCAGGGTGAGCAGGTGGACCGAGACCTGGGACATGATCGCGCCGCCGAGGACCAGCACCCCCGCGAACAGCAGGAACGCGCGGCGCTCCCGGGACGATAGCGGCGCGGACCCCGCCTCCTGTGGCCCGTCGGAGACCGGGAGTGCCGGCGCGTGCGGGATCATCGCGAGGATGAGCGGCAGCGTCACCGCGAGGTGCAGGCCGGCATAGGTGAGGCAGGCGCCCCGCCAGCCGATATGGGCCACCAGGAAGGCCGAGAGCGGCCAGCACACGGTGCTGGCGAACCCGCCCCAGAGGGTCAGCGTGGTGATGGCCGGCCGCGCGGCCGCGCCGTAGAGCCGGCCGAGGGTCGCGAAGGCGGGGTCATACAGGCCGCAGCCCATGCCGGCGCCGAGGATCAGCCAGCCGGCGAGATAGATCGGCAGGTTCGGCGCCACGGCCACGACGGTCAGCCCGGCGGCGAGGAGCAGCGCCGCGAGGGCGAGGACCGGCCGCCCGCCGTGCCGGTGGATCGCCGCCCCGACATGCGGCGAGGCGAGGGCCGCGACGAGGAGGCCGAAGGCCAGTCCGCCGACCACCCAGGCGAGGGGCCAGCCGGTGCTCTCGGCGATGGGGGCCGCCATCACCGCCGGCAGGTAGAACGACGAGCCCCAGGCGAGGATCTCCACGACGCCGAGTGCGGCGATCACCGGCCAGCGGCTGGCTTCGCTCATGTCCGGACCGCCGCCGCCACGGCCCGCGGGCGCTCAGGCCGTGGCGACACGGCGGCCCTGCTCGTCGACCACCGGCTCGCCGTCCTCCTTCACGAACCCGCCCCGCTGCGGCGGCAGGAGATCCAGCACCGCCTCCGAGGGGCGGCACAGGCGTACGCCCTTCGGCGTGACCACGAGCGGCCGGTTGAGCAGGATCGGATGCGCCGCGACGGCGTCGAGCAACTGCCCGTCGGTGAGGTCCGGGTTGCCGAGGTCGAGCTCGGCGTAGGGCGTGCCCTTCTCCCGGAGCACGTCGCGCACCGACAGCCCGGCGCGGTCGAGGAGCTGCAGCAGCAGCGCGCGGGCCGGCGGCGTCTTGAGATACTCGATCACGTGGGGCTCGATCCCGGCGTTACGGATCATCGCGAGGGTGTTGCGCGACGTGCCGCAGGCCGGTTTGTGGTAGATCACGACGTCGAACGGCTCAGACATGTGCTGCGTCTCCCGAGGGGCTGAGGCAGGCGGCCAGGGTCTCCGCCGCCGGCGTGCAGATCTCCGCGCGGCCCTGGCAGCAATCGCGCATCAGGAACGCGATCAGATCGGCCAGCACCGGGTAGGCGGCACTGTAGAGGATGGAGCGACCGTCGCGCCGCGAGCTGACCAGCCCGGCGCGGCTCAATTCCTTCAGGTGATGCGACACCGTCGCGGCCGACACGCCGACCGCCTCGGCCAGCGTCCCGGAGGCGAGGCCTTCCGGACCGGCTCTCACCAGCGCCCGCACCAGCCGCAGCCTGTGCTCCTGCGCCAGGGCCGCGAAGGCCGCCAGGGCTTGCGCGTCGTCCATTTTCCCGACAATCTTCAAACGGTTGTTTGAACGTATGAGAAAGCGTCCCGGTGAGCAAGAGCCCGGCCCCTGCCCCTTCGGTCCGTGACGGCCTGCCGAATCTCAGCGCGGCGCATTTCGCAACGCCGACCGACGGGGCCGGTCGGGGGATCCCGCTCGCGCACGCGCCGCGCTTCCTGATCCTGTACGGGTCGCTCCGCGAACGCTCCTTCAGCCGGTTCCTGGCCTATGAGGCCGCGCGGCTCCTGGAGGCGATGGGCGGCGAGGTCCGCATCTACCACGCCGACGGCCTGCCGCTGCCCGACGATGCGACCGCCGACCATCCGAAGGTGCGGGAGATCCGCGCCCTCTCGGCCTGGTCCGAGGGGCAGGTCTGGGTCTCGCCCGAGCGGCACGGCGCGCTCACCGGCGTGATGAAGAGCCAGATCGACTGGCTGCCCCTGTCCGAGGGGAGTCTGCGCCCGACGCAGGGCCGGACCCTCGCGGTGATGCAGGTCTCGGGCGGCTCCCAGAGCTTCAACGCCGTGAACGCCCTGCGCGTCCTCGGCCGCTGGATGCGGATGATCACGATCCCCAACCAGTCCTCGGTGCCGATGGCCTACCGGGAGTTCGACGAGGCGGGTCGTATGAGGCCCGGGCCGCTCTACGACCGGGTCGTCGACGTGTGCGAGGAACTCATGAAGTTCACGCTGCTGACCCGCGGATGCGCCGATTACCTCGTGGACCGCTACAGCGAGCGCAAGGAGCGCGATCCCGACCGGCTCGCCGGTGTCGCGGCCGATATCGGCTTCGCGAAGCCCTCACCGCCGGGCGCCTGAGCCTCGCCGGCCCGAGCGCGCCGCCACGCGGTCCGGCCCGGGCCGGTGCTCACTGAAATCGCCGCATCTCCGGCGCCAGCGAGCGCCCCGCTTCGAGGAGGGCGCGGACCTTGCGGGTCGCGTGCTGGAGGATGTCCGGCCGCGCATCCTCGTAGGACGTCTCCTCGACGAAGCTCCGCAGGGCCTCCGTGATCCGGTCCTCGATCTCGTCCATCAGGGCGAGCCCCTCCGGACCTTCCCGCCGCAGATGCGCGTCTGCGAGCGTCAGGTAGGCGGCGCTCGCCAGCAGGAAGGCGATCCCGTTCGCCTCCTGAGCCGCCGCGGAACTCGCGTCGCCGCCGTCCATGCCGTCTGCGACGTCGTCGTCCATCGGCTCACATACTCCCCGTTCGTTGCTCACGCTGTGCCGCTCCCGCCGCGTCGCGCCAAGTAGAGAAAAAGGGTCGGTCCCCGTCCCCATTCGGGCGACGTCGGGGGCCGATCCGGACCGCCGGCCCCGCGTCGCCGCCGGGCGCCGGACTGGTCCGCTCGGCTCTCCCCGGGCCTCAATGGCCCGGATCGGTGCGGTCCTCGGTCGCGCGCCGCTCGCGCATCCGGAGCATTGCCCGGCGCCAGGCATCCACCACCGCCGCGCGTGCGCGGGCATCGGTCTCGCGGTCGGACTCCGCCGTCCGGGCCTTGCCGTCGGCCTGCCTGCTCCGGGCTCTCGGATCTCGGTTCATGATCGCCTCCTGTCGTGTCCAGACCGAGAGACACCGGATCCCGGGACGCCGCGGTGAGGCGGCGCACGCGGACCATGGAAATCGCGTGCGGCGGAGCACAGGCGGCCGACGGCCCCGCGACGCGCGCAATTTTTCTGATCGTGGACCGAAGAGTTTTTCAGGAGCGCCGGCTCTCATTTTCGGAGTACTGTCACGGCGCCGGCATGTGCCCTCGTGCGATGCCGCAAATATTGATGCGGTGCAATAACGATCGTATTCAAAACTCAGCCGATCTCCGGGGCCGAGACGTCCCGGCACCACGGGGGCGGCGCATGGCACAGTCGGAGGCGACGGGCATCACGGCCGGCCGCTCCTCCACGTGCCGGGGAGGATCACGGGCTCCATGAGGAAGAACAAGGTCATCTCGGCGGAAGAGGCGATCGCGCTGATCCGCGAGAACGACGTCGTGACCACCACGGGGTTCGTCCAGAGCTGCATCCCGGAGGCCCTGCACGCCGCCCTCGAGAAGCGGTTCGTCGAGACCGGATCACCCCGCGGCCTCACCCTGATCATGACGGCCGGCGCCGGCGACAGCAAAGGGCTCGGCACCGGCCGCCTGCACCATGACGGCCTCCTCACGCGGGTCATCGCGGCCAATTTCGGCCGCATGCCCAAGGTCGCCAAGGCCGCGCAGGACAACCTGATCCGCGGCTACAACCTGCCCCAGGGCGTGATCTCCCAGCTCTACCGGGCCTGCGCGGCGGGCCAGCCCGGCCTGTTCTCGAAGGTCGGCCTGAAGACCTACGTCGACCCGCGCCACGGGGGCGCCAAGGTCAACGAACTGACCACCGAGGACATCGTCAAGCTCGTCGAGGTCGATGGCGAGGAGTGGCTGTTCTACACGGCGACCAAGATCGACGTGGCCTTCATCCGGGCCACCTCGGCCGATCCGTCGGGCAACCTCTCCTACGAGAAGGAGGCGCTGACCCTGGACTGCCTCGCCCAGGCCATGGCGGCCCGCAACAACGGCGGCATCGTCATCGCCCAGGTCGAGCGCATCGTCGACGACGGCTACCTCCTGCCGAAGGACGTGCGCGTGCCCGGCATCCTCGTCGACTGCGTGGTGGTCGCCGAACCCGAGATGCACCGGATGAACTACGGCGTGATGCACGACGCGGCGCTCGCCGGCGAGATCCGGGTCCCGGTCACCGGCATCAAGCGGATGGCGCTCAACGAGCGCAAGATCATCGCGCGCCGCGCCGCCTTCGAGCTGCCGCCGAACGGCGTGGTCAATCTCGGCGTCGGCGCGCCCGAGGGCATCTCGTCGGTCGCCAACGAGGAGAAGATCACCCCCTACATCACCCTCACCACCGAGGCGGGCGCGGTCGGCGGGGTGCTGGCGTCCGGTTCGAGCTTCGGCGCGGCCACGAACGCCGACTGCATCATCGATCAGAACCAGATGTTCGACTTCTACGACGGCGGCGGCCTCGACATGACCTGCCTGGGCATGGCCGAGTGCGACGCGGCCGGCAACGTCAACACCTCGCGGTTCGGCGGCAAGCTGAACGGCTGCGGCGGCTTCATCAACATCTCGCAGAACGCCCGCACCGTCGTGTTCGCCGGGACGTTCACGGCCGGCGGTCTCGAGATCGCGGTGTCCGACGGTCAGGTGCGCATCGTGAACGAGGGCAAGGCCCGCAAGTTCGTCACCCAGGTCCAGCAGAACACCTTCTCGGGCCCCTACGCGGTCGAGCGGTCGCAGCCGGTCCTCTACGTGACCGAGCGCTGCGTCTTCCAGCTGACTCCGGAGGGCTTGGAGCTGATCGAGGTCGCGCCGGGGATCGACATCGAGCGCGACATCCTCGCCCACATGGATTTCGCCCCCGTCGTGCGCAATCCGGTGCCGATGGATCCGCGCATCTTCCGCGAGGAGCCGATGGAGCTGATCTCGGATCTGCTCAACCTCGATCTGAAGTCCCGCGTCAGCTACGACGGCGAGCGGAACATCCTCTTCGTCAACCTGGAAGGCTGGTACTGCCGGGTGAAGGGCGACATGGACGAGCTGCGCATGACCATCGTCGAGGCCTGCCGGAAGGCGGGCCAGCGGGTCAACGCCGTGATCAATCACGACGGCTTCCGGCTCAACGAGAACTTGGTCGACGACTACGCCGGCATGGTCCAGTACCTGCAGGCGAACTACTACGCGACCACGACCCGCTACGCGACCAGCGCCTTCCTGCGCCTCAAGATGGAGGAGGCCCTGAACAAGCGCGGGGTCGCGCCGCACGTCTTCGAGCGCAAGGAGGAGGCGCAGGCCTTCGTCAGCAGCACCGAGGACAAGAAGGCCCGCAAGCGCATCTCCCCGGCGGTCGCGTCGGCGGCGTGACGGCCGGCCGGGCCCGCTCCGGGCGCGCCGGGCGCCGCTCGCGCCACGGCGCGGTCGGTGCCGCGGCCTGCCTCAGGCGACCGGCAGGCCGAGGACCCGCCGCGATTCCTCGGACAGCACCGCGTGGCGCGCCGATTCGGGGCCGTCATTCGGCGTCCGCGCGGCCGCCTGCGTGACGAGGTCCCGGAACCGCTTCTTGTCGAGGGCGCGGCCGCGCAGGCTTCCGAGCACGGCGTCCAGCACCATGCGGACGGCCCGGGCGCGCTGGCGCTCGCGCTCCAGTTCGGCGGTGAGCAGCGGATCCCCGAACTGGGCCGCGCCGAGCGGCGCCACCAAGACGGCGCCGTCGATGACGGCGGGATCCCGGTCGTCGGTCTCGACCGCAGAATCCGTGATGCCGTCGAGGATCTTGGTCGCCTCGGTCAGCAGGATCTTGTGCTGGACCGCCGCCGAGAGGTTCCCCGGAACTTTCTGGCTCGCCGCGCCGATCAGGCGCTTGAACTTGGCCCGATCCAGCCCGAATCGGCCGATGCTGGCCCGCAGCGCTGCCAGCACGGTGCGGAGCGCCTCGGTCCGGTAGGTCGCCTTGAGGAGCTGATCCCGCAGCGCCCCCGCCGAGGCCATCTCGACGAAGGACGTCTCGGGCAGTTGCTGCACCTGTTCCGCCAGCTCGACGATGGCGCGCTGCATCAGCGCGGTGCGCTGCTCGCGGATCTCGTCCGGCGCCAGCTGCTGGCGTCCCTTGCGGAGCCACACAAAGAATTCCGTCGCGTCCCGGTCGAGGAAATCCTCGACGCGCAGATCGATGTAGCCGAGCTGCGCCAGCTCCAGGATCATCAGATTGAAGCTCGCCGGCACGAACACCCAGGCATGGGCGTCAGCGTAGTGGGGCAGTTGCGCGGCGCCGAGCCACTGCGGCTCGTCGGTGAGCGGATTCGCGGGAATGGCCGGCCGCGTGTCCTGGCCCGACCAGGCGCCGACCGTGCCGTTGTCCTTCAGCGCCATGTTCAGGGCGTAGTCGATGTGGGTCCGGACCGTGTGCCGGTTCCGCTTCTCCAGGAACGCTGCGACCGCGTCCGCCGTCCCGGTGAGGGAACGATAGAAATCGAAGCATTTGCGCTTGTCGGGCACGGCCAGGATCACCACGCCGTCCGGCCGAAGCAGCGTCTCGGCGGCGCGCAGAAAGGTCACGATGTCGGTCGTGTGCTCGATGACGTGGCTGGCGATGAACGCGTCGAAGGTGCCGTGCTGGTCGACCGGGACCGCGTCCGCGATCGAGCCGCCTGTCCAGACGAAATCGACCTCCTCGATGCGGTCGACCGTCTGGTCGTGATACTTCTCGATGAGCTCCGAGCGCGGCGCGTGATCGATGACGAACGTGATCCAGCCGTCGCGCTTCGGCGCGAGCGGGCTGAAGCTCGGGCCAATCTCCACGATGCGGGCGTCCTTGGTCAACGACCTCAGGAGTTGCTGCGCACGATCCATTGCCACTAAGCTCCGATCAAACGCTTCGCGAATGCGCTGTAGACGCGCGGTGAAGGCCGCGTTGGCGGGAAGGAATACCGTTGCACAAGAGGCCGCTCGCCGCCGTCACGATGGCCTATAACGAAAAGACCATGCTTCCGCTCTGGCTGAAGCACTACGAGCGACAAGTCGGGGCTGAAAACTGTTATATCCTCGACCACGGTTCCGACGACGGCTCGACGACCGGACTGCGCGCGAACGTCGTCCGGTTGCCGCGGTTGCCCCTGAACGAGTGGGAGCGCGCCCACACGGTCAGGGATTTCTGCGCATCGCTGTTCATCGGCTTCAAATATGTTCTCTATGCGGATAGCGACGAGCTGATCCTCCCCGATCCGGACGTATCGTCTACTCTCTCCGATTACATCGCCGCGCGGCCGCTGCCCCCCATCCTCGATCTGTTCGGGGCCGACGTTATGCACGTCGGGGACGAGGCCCCTATCGACGTCGCGGCGCCGATCTCCGGCCAGCGGGGCTACATCCGGCCGATATCGACCCTGTGCAAGGCGACCATCGTATCGGAGCGGGTCGACTGGCACGTCGGCTTCCACTGCCTGATCCAGGATCACCGCCCCGATTTCCGCGACCTGTTCCTGTTCCACCTGGCGTATCTGGACCACGACATCCTCTTCAGGCGCCAGCAGAAGCGGAATGCAGCCGCGCCGATCGGCATCCCGAACTCCCACCACGCCATCGACCCGACGGAGTTCCTGACCTTCGTGAAGGCCGATATCGGTCGCGTCCCGCGCCGTCCCGTTCAGATGCGTCCGGGTGAGGCCCATTTCGAGACCACGAAGCGGCTGTTCGCCGACGCGATCGAGCGCAAGAGCGCGATCCAGGCGCCCGACCTCTGGACGCTGCCCGAGCGCTTCGTCGGATCCTTCTAGGGCAGGACAGTCGAACCGGCTCGGAGAACGCCGCGTCTGTGCCGGCACGGCCATCCGGTATATCTCGGGCCGCCCGACGCCGCTTCGGCCATGCCGGCGAACCCTTGGGGAGCTTCGACCCTGCGCGACGATCAGAGCCTCATCGCGCCGGGCGCGGACCGGAGCAGCGCCGCCGCGCCCTGGGCCGAACGCGTCGCGGCTCTCGCGCACGCGGCGCTCATCGGCGAACTGGAGACCTGGCCCAAGCCCGGCCTCGTGAGCCCGGTCGATTCCGGCAGCCACGACGACATGGATGCGGAGACGCTCCGCCGGAGCGCGGCGGCGCTCCGGCCGTTCTTCGCGGAACTGGTCGCGGCGGGCGCCCGCGATGCGGGAATGGCGGAACTCCGGGCAATCGGTCTGGCCGCCGAGACCGCGATGATGCGGGCGACCGGCGGCGTCAACGCGCATCGGGGCGCCATCTTCTCGCTGGGGCTGATCTGTGCCGCGGCGGGAGCGCGGGGCGTGGGGCCCGGTGCGGAGCGCGCGAGCGCCGAAGGGCTGGCGGAGGCAGTCGGTCATCTCTGGGGGACAGCGATCACCCGGACGCCGGTCTCGGCCGTCAGCCACGGCGGCCGCGCGGCGCGGCGCTTCGGCGTCGGTGGCGCCAGCGCCGAGGCCGCGGCGGGCTTTCCGACCATCCGCGCCGTCGCCCTTCCCGCTCTCCGCGTCGGTCGATCGTGCGCCCCCGGCGATGCCGAGGCGGCCCGCGTGCACTGCTTCTTCGCCCTCCTGGCGGTCGTCGACGACACGAACCTCCTGCACCGCGGCGGTGCCGACGGCCTCGTCGGCGCGCGCGCGGCCGCCGCGACCTTTCTCGACGCCGGAGGCATCGCGGCCCCCGACTGGCGGGCGCGCGCGGCGGCGATCCACCGCGCCTTCGTGGCCGCGCGCCTGAGCCCCGGCGGCTGCGCCGATCTCCTCGCCGCGACGCTGCTGCTGGACGCCCTCGCCTCCCCACCCTGACGCGCGCGCAGCCCCGGGGCGCGTCGGTCGCAGTTTCGCGGATGCGGGCTCTACCTACATGCGGATTCTATCCCGCCCTCCCCCCCGGACCGCCCGTGACCCTGTTCAGGATCGCCCTCCTCGCGCTCGCCGCGCTCTTCCTCGTGCCGGTGGCGATCTCCGCCCTGCTCTACGCGACGCGGGCGAGCGGCGACTGGCGTCTGGCGGATCGGTCCAGCGCCGGCCTGCTGCCGCGCGCGGACGCGCATCCCGGCGCCGTGCTGCGCATCTTCTCGGCGCGGACCGTGAGCTGGCGCGGCATCGTGGCCACGCATAGCTGGATCGTCGTCAAGGAGCGCGGCGCCCGCGCCTACAGCCGGTTCGACTACACGGCCTGGGGCCAGCCGATCTGGGTCGACCGGTTCGTGCCGGACGGACGCTGGTTCGGGAACCCGCCGACGGTGGTGTTCGCGGCCGACGGCGCCGAGGCGGAGGCGATGCTGCCGCGGATCCGGCAGGCCGTGGCCGAGTACCGGTTCAGCCGGCCCGGCGACTACGTCGTGTGGCCCGGCCCGAACTCGAACACCTTCGTGGCCGCCGTCATGGCGGCGGTGCCGGAGATCCGCGAGAGCCTGCCCACCACCGCGATCGGCAAGGACTTCCCCTACGACGGGCGCTGGATCGGCCTGACGCCGTCGCGGACCGGGATCCGCATCAACCTCGGCGGCTATGCCGGGGTAACCCTCGGCTGGGTCGAGGGCCTGGAGCTGAACCTGCTCGGCGGCGTCGCCGGGATCGACCTGCGCCGGCCCGGTCTCAAGCTGCCGGCCCTGGGTCGGGTCGGGCTCTGAGCGCCGACGCGCTCCCGGGGCGCACGACCGTCGGCGCCCCGGGACGCACCGCTCACGGCGCGAGGTCGTGGACCGGCTCCTTCACCGGCGTGGCGCTGCTGTTCAGCACGGTGCTGCCGGTCGAGACCGGCTTCAGCACGGCCCGGTCGATCTGCGGCGGGGTCGGGAGCTGGAGCTGCGCGCTCGTGTCGGTCCACTCGCGCGCGACGCGGTCGGGATCGTCGTTGAGCTTCGTGCCGTAGCTCGGCACGATCTCCCGGATCTTCGCCTGCCATTCCGGCGTGGCGACCTTCTGGGCGAAGACCTTCTCCAGCACCTGCAGCATGATCGGCGCCGCCGTGGAGGCGCCGGGCGAGGCGCCGAGGAGCGCCGCGATGCTGCCGTCCCTGGCGTTGACGATCTCGGTGCCGAGCTTCAGCACGCCGCCCTTGTTCGGGTCGCGCTTGATGATCTGCACCCGCTGCCCCGCCTGCCAGAGGCGCCACTCCTCCTTCCTGGCCTTCGGGAAGTACTCGCGCAGCGCCGCGATCCGGTCGTCGTCCGACAGCATCAGCTGCCCCGCCAGGTACTCGACCAGCGGGAACTCGTCGACGCCGACCTTCATCATCGGCCAGATGTTGCTGGTGGTCGTGGAGCTGAGGAGGTCGAAGTACGAGCCCTCCTTCAGGAACTTGGTCGAGAAGGTCGCGAACGGCCCGAACAGGATCACGCGCTTGCCGTTGATCACGCGCGTGTCGAGATGCGGCACCGACATCGGCGGGGAGCCCACGGACGCCTTGCCGTACGCCTTGGCGAGATGGAGCGTGGCGACGTCGGGATTGTCGTTGATCAGGAACGAGCCGCCCACCGGGAAACCGGCATACTCGTCGCCCTCGGGGATACCGGATTTCTGCAGGAGGTGCAGGGCACCGCCGCCCGCGCCGATGAACACGAATTTGGCGTCGGTCGTCCGGCGCGTCCCGTCCTTCAGGTTCTTGGCGGTCACCCGCCACGAGCCGTCGCCGTTCTTGGTGATGCTCTCGACCTCGGTGGAGAGCCGGAGGTTGAAGCTCGGCTGCTTCTGCAGGTGGGCGACGTACTGGCGGGTCACCTCGCCCCACTCGCAGTCGGTCCCGAGCGGCGACCAGGTGGCGGCGACCTTCTGCTTCGGGTCGCGGCCCTCCATCATCAGGGGCACCCACTTGCGGAGCTGCTCGGGATCCTCAGAGTACTCCATGCCGGCGAAGAGCGGGCTCGCCTTCAGGGCCTCCCACCGCTTCTTCAGGTAGGCGATGTTGTCGTCTCCCCAGACGAAGCTCATGTGGGGCGTGTAGTTGATGAAGGCGCGCGGGTCCGTCATCACGCCGGTCTTGACCTGATGCGCCAGGAACTGCCGGGTCACCTGGAACGCCTCGTTGATCTCCACCGCCTTGGCGATCTCGATCTGCCCGTTCTTCTTCTCGGGCGTGTAGTTCAGCTCCGCCAGGGCCGAGTGTCCTGTGCCGGCGTTGTTCCAGCCGTTCGAGCTCTCGAGGGCGACCTGATCCAGCCGTTCGACCATCTGGATCGACCAATTCGGCTCCAGCGCGTTCAGCCAGACGCCCAGCGTCGCGCTCATGATCCCGCCGCCGATCAGCAGCACGTCGACCTTGCTGTCCGCGCCCTCGGCCAGGGCCAGCGCGCCCGGCAGGGCCGCCAGCGCCAGGCCGGTGGCGGCCGTGCCGAGGAGCCGCCGCCGGCTCAGGGGCAGCACGTCCGCGGCCCGGCGGTCGCGCCGGTGTTGGGTCTCGTCGTCGCCACGCATGGGCAGATCCCGCTTTTGCGTACCGCACGGCCCGATCGGCCGCCGCGCGTACGGAAGACACTCGATGCGACGGGCGCGAATCCCGCCCGTCCGGCCTTCCGGATCGTTTCCCCGTTCCCGTCGCGGCACGCTCGCGGTCTCGCGCGACCCGGCACGACGGTCCTGCCCTGGCCCGCATCGCGTCCGTCGTCCCCGAGCCGCACGGATCGTGGGACGACGGGGCGCGCTCGCGCGACGCAGAGGCCTTCCCTCCGCCTAGGCGCGCGATCTCGCCGGAGAACGGATCACCGGTTCAAGACCTCGCTCGCGCGGTGGCGCGATTGCCGGGTGGGCGGGAAGATGCTGGCTGGCTTGGCTCAGCAGATTGATGGTGGCCTCATAGAGGACGGGGCCTGAAAGGACAATTACTGCCAGGGTTGCAATCGCCGCCATCCTGTCAGTCCGTCGCGACGACCGGCGCGCATGGCGGCGACCCGCCGATAGACTGGCCGCGATCGGTCGCCCGATCGGTCGCCCGGTCCGTCGCTCGACGCGACGGCGTGGCGAAGGCGCGCCGCTACGGGATGTGCTTGAACCGGATGATGCTGCGCGACAGGCGGCCGTCATCCCAGTTGGGCATCACGCGCCAGGGAGTCGTGACGTCGGCGTAGTCGCCCTCGATATGGATGGTGCGGCGCTGCTCGGTGCCGACCCATTCGGGCGCCCACGCGGTCTGCACGCTGGTGACCCACTGGTCACCCTCGATCCGGTAGCGGCCGATATAGGCGACGAGGGTCTTCATCAGCGCGGCCCGCTCGGCGTCGGTGGTCGCCGGCGTGCGGGCGCTCCCCTCGAGGTTGAAGGCGACCCAGCCGTCCTTGGTGAAGATGACGCGACCGCGCGGCGTGCCGCCCATGGCGTCGACGAGCGTGCCGGTCTCCTTGTCCTCGACCTTGTAGGAGACGAGTTCCCAGGTGCCGACGATCCGGTCCGCCAAGCGCGCCCCGACCACCGCCGCGCCGACGCGGTCCGGCGCGGAGGCGCTCCAGGCCAAGTCGGCCGCCAGGACACCGGAGAGCGCCAGGAGGATACGGACGGCCGCGGCGGCCGATCGTTGTGCGGGCATGGTCTGGACCGGGGACTCGCGTGTCGCGGCGCCGGATCGCGCCGCCACCGCGTTCTGCGGGCCGGCACGGCGCGTTCCAAGCGCCGCGCGAGCAGTGCTGGTAGACCGTCTGCGCGCTTGCGGCCGTTGCCGCGGGCGAGAAGTCGTCAGCCGCCGTTGCGGGCCATGCGGGTCGTGACCGTGCCGGCGGCGAGGCTCGGCAGCGGGTCCTGCGTGCCGCTGACGACCACCAGCCGCTGAACCTCGCCGCGCAGGAAGGCCTGGAGGAACCGGTCGTAGTCGCGGAACGACACGCAGCCGTTCGAGTCGCCGCGCGGGCCCAGCATATAGGTGTGTGCCAGAAGGCCGACACGGCCGTAGACCGCCTCGTTGCCGCCGACCGGCGTGAGGCGGATCGCCCGCACGCCGTGGAAGGGCCGTTCGCGCTCGGTGAGATCGTAGGTGCCGGGCGGAGTCGGGCCGCGCATCCGGACGTTGACGAGGCGCGGCTCGTCCAGCCCCTCGCCCAGGCCGGAATGCGCCTCCAGGCGCTCGCCGTTCGGAAGGGTCACGGTCCGGGCGGCGATGTTGTAGACCGCGATGCCGGCCGAGGGGCCCGGATCCCGGGCCGGGGCCAGCGGCGGCGAGACGCGCTGCTGCGGCGGCGCGACGTCGGCCGGCTTGCTCTCGAGCGCCGTGTAGGCCAGCGCCGGTCCGCGCTCGATGCCGAACAGCTTCTCGATGAACGAGCGCTCTTCGGGTTGGGGGATGGGCTGAGCCGCCGGCGGAACCTCGCGGCGCGCCATGCGCCGGTCGGACCGCCGGGCGAGTGCGGTGCCCGCGGGCCCGCGGAACTCGGGCGGACGGGGGATCGGCAGCGGGACCACCATCGCGCTGAGCGGTGTCTCGGCGACCTGCGTTCCGGGCTGCGCGTCGGCGCCGGCATCGGCGCCTTCGGGGACGGGTTCGGGCGTCAGCGAGGGTGGGGCGATCTGATTCCAGGCCCATCGTGACTGCGAATTGCCGAGGGCGTCGCGACCGGGCTCGGGCGATTCGGCGGCCTCCGGCTCGGCGGCGGCGGTCTCGGCCCTGTCCTCCGCGGACGGTGCGGGCACCGGCGCTTCCGTCCGGGCGTTCTCGATGCCGGTTACCGGGACCGGGGCGCGATGCAGGACGCTGCCCCCGAGGGCGGCGAGCGTCACCGCGCCGGTGAGCACCGTCAGGGGCGCGAGCCACGTGCTGCGCGCGTTCCGGGTCTTGAGGCCGTCCAGCGGCACGGATTCGACAGCCATCGCGGTTGCCCATGCTCCTCGTCGCGAGGCGGGGCTTGCCGGCTGCCGCCCTCCGCACAGGCTGCGGATCCGCGACGGGCGGACCGGCCCCGCTCAGCGTGAGACAGCGGGGTCGGGCCGGCTTTTCTGGGGCGATGCGATGGTCGATCTTGGCTCGATCGGGACCATTTTCGGGCGCGCCGCCGCAGTTCTCGCAATACGTCTCGGTCTATTCGAGGCCGAGATACTGCTAATTGTTGTCGATCTGGCGCCCGAGAATGGCGATCGCCTTCTCGTAGACCGGCGCCGCGTTCCAGCCCTGGATCGCCGCGAAGTTCGGCTCGCCGGGCTGGTAGCCGGCGCCGGCTCGCCAGCCATGGGCCTTGAGGAAATTGGCCGTGGACGACAGGGCGGCGCCGACGTTGTTGAGGTCGCCGGTGCCGTAGGCCAGCACGTTCTTCGGCAGGAACTGGGTGTGCCCGACCTCGCCGTGCGCCGCGCCGCGGGTATTCGGTGTCAGGAGCCCGCGATCGACCAGGGTCAGCGCAGCGTAGAGCTGGTCCGTGAAGTATTCGGAACGGCGGCAATCGTAGGCGAGCGTCGCGACCGCGGAGAGCGTGTTGACGTTGCCGCGCACCGCGCCGAAGCCGGTCTCCATGCCCCAGATCGCCAGGAGCGGGCCCGGCGGAACGCCGTAGCGCTGCTCGATCGAGTCGAAGAGGGCCGCGTTCTGCTGCTTCAGGGCGCGGCCCCGCTTGACGATGGTCGGGCCGCCGCGCTTGGCGAGGAACTGCTCCAGCGACAGCTTGAAGCTGTGCTGCCCCCGGTCCGCCGAGATAGTGGCGGTCGAGTAGGTGGTGTTCTGCAGCGCCGCGAGGCTGGCCGCGCTGGCCCGCCCGCGCGCCTCCTCGGCGAATTGCCGCTTCCACGCATCGAAGCCGGCCGCGGTGTTGCCGCACTGCGCGGCCTTCGCCTGCCCGGCGCTGAGAGCGATCCCGGCGATGGCCGCGACCGCGATGGTCTGACGCCGCAAATTCTCGATCACGCGAAACACTCCTTCGGCGCGTCGTCGCGCCCTGTCCTGCTGGGGATACCGGGTCACATCTCGTCGATATCAGGGCGAGAAGATGTCGAAGGCGCGACCTGCAGGCTTCCCGCCCTCAAATCATCGCGCATCTCGGGATCTGCGACGAGGCCGCAACGGCAGGGTGTTCGGAGCATCGTGAACACCGCGTGTGCGAGAAGCCGACGCGCGGCCGACGCGACGTCGAGGTCATCCGCGCCGGGCAAGATCAGGTAGCTCGAAGGGTCGCATATCACCCCTCGCGCATAGATTTGGCGCGTAGCACATCAGTATTTTGCCAGCAAATGGAATGGCCGTTGGCGTGTTTGACGGATATGTCACAAGCTTGTCAAACGAACGACATAGCTTTGCCGGCGGAAAGACTTCTGCGGAGAGGCGGCGTGGGGTCGTTGATGATCCGGGCGGCGTGGCATGATCGAGATCCCGCCTCCCTCGCCCATTGTGACCGCCCCCTGCCTTGTCGCGACGCCGCTCGGCGCTCTCGAGGCGGACAAGCGCGAGCCCTTGGCCGGATCTTGGTCTGACCAAGCGGACGCGCGGTGACGCGAACTGAGCTGGTGAACGCCTGCCTCAGACCTGCAGCCGACGGTCGAGGCGAGCCGTCGGGCCGACCTAGCCGACAACGAGACAGGACGCCCATGGCCCTCGGAATGCACGACACCGGTTCCTCGCGCGCGGGCACGCTCGGGCCCGATCTCGACCGCGACGGCGTCGCCAAGGCCTACGGCCGCTGGGCCCCGGTCTACGATCTGGTCTTCGGGCCCGTCTTCGCGCAGGGCCGTACCCTGGCGGCGGCCGCCGCCGAACGGATCGGCGGCCGCATCCTGGAAGTCGGCGTCGGCACCGGCCTGTCCCTGCCGGCCTACAGGCGCGCCCGCAGCATCGTCGGCATCGATATCTCGGCCCCCATGCTGGAGAAGGCGCGCCAGCGCGTGGCGCGGCTGCGTCTGCGCAACGTGGAGCGCCTCGCCGTCATGGACGCCGAGCAGCTCGACTTCCCGGACGCCGCCTTCGACGTGGTCGTGGCGCAGTACGTCGTCACGGCTGTCCCCAATCCCGAGGCGGCGCTGGACGAGTTCGCCCGGGTGCTGCGCCCCGGCGGCGAGATCGTGATCACCACGCGGATCGGCGCCGAGGCCGGCCTGCGGCGCGCGGTGGAGCGCACCCTCGCTCCGGTGACGAGCCGCCTCGGATGGCGGACCGAGTTCGCCTGGGAGCGCTACGCCGCCTGGGCCGCCGGCGCGCCGGTGGAGATCGTCGAGCGCCGGGCGCTCCCGCCGCTCGGCCACTTCTCCCTGCTGCGCCTGCGCAAGCGCGCCGCCTGAACGCGCATCAGCTTCGACCAACCCACCACCATCGATCGGGGACCCACATCATGGCGAGTTTTCGGGAGGCACTGCGCGTCCAGCGCTGGGACGACCATCGCTACTATCACCACAACCGCGTCAACCAGAGCTTGCACGTGGTGAGCGCGATCAGCTTCCTGGTCGCCTACGCCCTGGCGTTCAAGGATCCGGCCACGGCGGCCCTGATCGGCTGGCTGGTGGCGATGACCTCGCGGCAGGCGGGCCACCTGTTCTTCGAGCCCAAGGGCTACGACCACGTCAACGACGCGACCCACGAGCACAAGGAGGAGATCAAGGTCGGCTACAACCTGCAGAGGAAGGTCGTGCTGCTGGCCATCTGGGCCCTGTCGCCCCTGCCGCTCTACTTCGACCCGAGCCTGTTCGGCCTGATCGCGCCGCACCAGGGCACCGCGGACCTGATCCGCAACGTCGGCTGGATCTGGCTGTGGCTGGCGCTCGCCGGCCTGTTGTTCCGGATGGTGCAGCTCTTCGTCCAGCGCGACGTCCAGACCGGTCTCGTCTGGGTGACCAAGATCCTCACCGACCCGTTCCACGACATCAAGCTCTACCACAAGGCGCCGCTGGCCCTGCTGCACGGCGAGCTGGTCGAGGAGCGGGAGCCGCACGAGCGCGGCGCCTGAGCATGGGTCGCGCGCCGGGCCCGTCGCCCGGCGCCCCGGATCAGCCCTGATCCGGGGCCCGCAGGCCCAGGCGGGCCCCGAGGCCGCCCAGGCGGATGGCCGCGACCTCGCGCAGGATCGACCGGCGGATCGCCCTGTCGCTCCGCGCGCCGCCGTCCCACCAGCCGTCCGCCCGCATGGCCCGCGCCGCCGCCTCGAAGCGCGTCGCCACGGCCTCGAAGGCCGCGTCGTCGTACGCGAGGCTGAAGATCATCCGGCCGGTCCCGACCCACGACAGGGCCAGCCCCTCGGCGCGCAGGTAGAATTGCAGCATCCAGTTGTAGCGCGACGGCTCGGTGTACAGGACCGTCCACACCGTCGACATGTTGGCGACCCGCACCGGCAGGCCGGCCTCCGCCAGCCGGGCGTTCAGGTGACGCGCGCGCGCGTCCCAGGTCGCCTCGAGGTCGGCGTAGAGTGCGGCCACCGCCGGGCTGTCCAGCCGGTCGAGGAACGCGCCCATCGCTCCCATCACGTAGGGATGGGCGTTGAAGGTGCCCCGCGCGAAGCAGATGTCGACGGGCCGGTCCTCCCTGTACCGGCGCATCAGGTCGGCGCGCCCGCAGAGGACGCCGACCGGCAGGCCGCCCCCCAGGGTCTTGCCGTAGGTGACCATGTCGGCGCGCACGCCGAAATACGCCTGCGCGCCGCCGCGGGCCAGCCGGAAGCCGAGGAAGACCTCGTCGAGGATCAGCACGATGCCGCGGGCGCTGCACACCGCCCGGAGGTCGTGGAGCCACTTGGTGTAGGCGGCGCGGTCGAAGGACGCCCTGCGGCCGCTGTCGACCAGCGCGGAATCGGCCGGCGCGCCGGCATTCGGGTGCATCGCCTGGAGCGGGTTGACCAGGACACAGGCGACGTCGCGGCGGCCGGCGAGCACCCGCAGCGTCCGTTCGGACATGTCGGCCAGGGTGAGCGTGTCGCGGGTCGGGACCGGGTTGCCGATGCCCGGCTGCACCTCGCCCCACCAGCCGTGATAGGCGCCGCACAGGCGGACGATCCGGCGGCGGCCGGTGTGGTAGCGGGCGAGCCGCACGGCCTGCATCACCGCCTCGGTCCCGGACATGTGGAACGAGACCTCGTCGAGGCCCGAGATCGCCTTCAGCCGCGCGACGTTGCCGGTGACGACCGGGTGGAGCGGCCCGAGCACGGGACCGAGGGCCGAGACCCGCGCCGCGCCCTCCTCCAGGCAGGCCCGATAGAAATCGACGCCGAACAGGTTCACGCCGTAGGAGCCGGCGAGGTCGTAGAAGACGTTGCCGTCGAGGTCCGTGACGGTGACGCCGGCGGCGGCGGCCGCGAAGGCACCGGTGCCGAGATGGGCGCGCACGTGCCGGGCGTACTGGAACGGCACCCGGTAGAGCCCGGTGAACTGGAGATCCGAGAGGCCGTCGCGGACCGCCTCGGTCTCGGCGCGCGTCCGGGCGAAGCGCGCCCGGAACAGGTCGGAGAGCCGCGCGAAGCCGGCCTCGCGCCGGCGCGCCACCGCCTCGTCCGGATCGTCCGACCGGAAGAAGGCGCGCTCCGAGTAGGCGTAGTTCGGGATCAGCCCGGCGACGCGCCGGGCCATGCGGGCGTGGCCGGTGAGCGAGCGATGCTTCGCCCGGGAGAGCTGCAGGCGCTCGGCCGCCCGTGGCAGGGCGAGCACCGCGGCGACGGTGGTGGCGGACAGGGTGACGAGGAGCGCGGACATCGCTCCGCGCCCTACCGGAGGCGGTTCACGGCATGATGACGGTTTCCGGATCCCGGCTGCGGACGGTCCTGGCGCGTGTCGGGGCGCAGGAAGATCTCAACTTCCTGCTGACGAACCGGCTGCCGCGCCGTCTCGCCACCCGCTTCATGGGCTGGTTCAGCCGGATCGAGCAGCCGCTGATCCGCGACCTCTCGATATCGACCTGGCGGCTGTTCTGCGACGTCGACCTCCGCGACGCGCGGGAGACGCGCTTCCCAAGCCTCCACGCCGCCTTCGTGCGCGCCCTGCGTCCCGGTGCGCGGCCGATCGCGGCCGATCCGGCCCTGCTGACGAGCCCCAGCGACGCGATCCTGGGAGCCCACGGTCGCGTCGAGGCCGGCCGCCTGCTCCAGATCAAGGGCCTGTCCTACCCGCTCGCCGACCTGCTCGGCGGGGACGTCGCGCTGGCGCGCGCCCACGAGGGCGGCAGCTACGCCACCCTGCGCCTGACGGCCGGGATGTACCATCGCTTCCACGCGCCGCACGACCTGCGGGTCGAGTCCGTGCGGCATATCTGGGGCGACACCTGGAACGTGAATCCGATCGCCCTGAAACGCGTCGAGGCGCTGTTCTGCCGGAACGAGCGCGCCGTCCTGCGCCTGCGCCTCGCGGAGGGCGGCCACGCGGTGACCCTGGTGCCGGTGGCGGCCATCCTCGTTGCCGGGCTGCGGCTCGGCTTCCTGCCCGAGGGTCTCGCCCTGCGCGAGACGGGCGGACGGACCCTGCCCACCGCGGCGCGCCTCGCGAAGGGCGCCGAGATGGGCTGGTTCGAGCACGGCTCCACCATCGTGGTGCTGACGCCTCCGGGCTTCACGCTCTGCCCCGGGCTCGCCGTCGGATCGATCCTGCGGGTCGGCGAGCCCCTGATGCGGCTGCCACCGCTTCCCGGATCGCCCGGCCGCTGAGCGTGTCGCCTCAGGCGGCCCGCACCGCCGACAGGTACTCCGCGACCGCTGCGTTCAGGGTCTCCGACTGTCGCGACAGGGCGGTGGCCGCGTCCAGGGCCGCGGCCGCGGTCCGGCCGGTCTCGCCCGCGGCCTGCGTGATGCGCCCGATCGTGACCGTGACCGCCTGGGTGCCGTCGGCGGCCTGGCTGACGTTCCGCACGATCTCCTGCGTCACCGCCTCCTGCTCCTCCATCGCGGCCGCGACGCCCGTGGCGATGGTCCGAAGGTCCAGGACAGCGGCAGTGATCGCCTGGATGACGTCGACCGCGCGGTGGGTCTCCTTCTGAATGGTCGCGACTTGCTCGGAGATCGTCTCGGTCGCCCGGACGGTCTGCGCCGCCAGCGCCTTCACCTCGGTGGCGACGACGGCGAAGCCGCGTCCCGCCTCCCCGGCGCGGGCCGCCTCGATGGTGGCATTCAGCGCGAGCAGGTTCGTCTGCGCGGCGATCCCGGCGATCAGGCTGACCACGGTCCCGATCCGCTCGGCGCCGTCGGCGAGGCTCATCACGAGGGTGTTCGTCTCCGACGCCTCAGTGGCCGCGCGCCGGGCCATGTCCGAGGAGCGCGTGATCTGGCCGTTGATGGACCCGATCGACGTGGCCAGTTCCTCGCCGGCCGCCGCGACGGTCTGAACGTTGACCGCTGTCTGCTCGGCCGCCGAGGACACCTGGAGCAGCTGCGTCGCGGTCTCGCCGGCGCTCCGGTCCATCGTCGCGGCGGCGGCTTCCATGGACGAGGCGCTGGCGGACAGCGCCTCGGTCAGGCGATCCATCCGGGCACGGAACGCCGCGGTGGCGCCGTCCAACGTCTCGGCGCGGCGCGCCTTCGCTTCCGCCTCGTTGGCGGCGGCAGCATCCGTCGCGCGCTTCGCGACGAGCGCGTCCTTGAAGACCTGGATAGCCTTGAGCATCGCGCCGATCTCGTCGCCGCGGTCCGCACCGTCGATCCGCACGTCGAGGTCGCCCGCGGCGAGACGGGTCATCGTCGCCGTGGTCCGCGCGATCGGGCGGGTGACTTGGACGAGGATCACGCGGATGCCGTACCCGACCGCGAGCGCGGCCCCGGCGAGTGTCGCGAAGAGCAGGATTCGCAGGCGCCGCGCCATCGCGTCCGCGCGTTCGAACTCGGCGCGGGCCTCGCGGACCTGCAGGTCGGACAACTCGCCGATGGCCGCCGTCGTCGGACCCATCGCGCGGAGCAGATCGATCCGGGTCGCGGTCACAGCGTCGAGGTCCCCCTTCGTCAAGGCGCGGACGAGGTCGGTGACGATCGCCACGTCCCGATCGAATCGCGTCGTCAGGCTCGCGACGAGCTGTGCCTCCTCGGGCGTGAGGTACGTGGTTAGGTACGCGGACCAGGCTTCCTTCGCCCGTGCCAGCTGGCGATCGAGGATCGTCACGGCTTCGGACGCCTGAATCGCGTGGAACTCGAAATCCCGCGTCGCGGTCAGCATGGCATCGAAGGCATCGCGCATCGCGCCGAACTGGCTGAGCGGCATGACCCTGTCGGCGTAGATCGATTCGAGGCCCCGGAAATCTCTGTAGAGCGCGTAATTGCTGAGCGCTGCTGATCCTACGAGGAGTGTACCCAGCACCGCGAGAAGCGCGAAAAGCCTACCTTTGATCGTGTGAATCATCGATGGCGACCGTATCGTAGTCGGAGTCACAAGCAACGATAACGGTCTAACACTCTGCATGAGCGTTTCAAGAATTTTCGTGTACTTCGGGACGGCGATATCGTGGAGATGTCGCGCCGTTGGATCTGGTGTTTTGAGGAGAACAACAGTTTTATTGAGATAATGACTTGTTCATTGATCCGATCGTGCGAGCAATGCTAATTCTGCTCCTCGGATGGACGTTGAAGCGCGGGCGTTCAGGTGATGCGTCCAGTTCGATGCCGGCGGCTCCGTGAACGCCGCGCAGCACCACAGCTACGACTCGCGCACAGCGCCGTCAGTTCTGCGGAACGGTGTCCTGCTGTAGCCGGGCGTACAGACCTTCGGGTGGCGGGCCGCGTTCGACGACGAAGTTTGCCGCTCAGCGCTGCACGGCCTCGATATCATCCTCGTAGATCGAGTCCGGCTGGCAGGCGTGCCATTCCTTCTTCTCGTCCGCCTGCCCCTTGCGGCCCCAGCAATAGCCCGCCTGCGCCAGGCGTCCGCTCAGCCGATCGCGCAGCCGACACTGCTCACGCGTGATGGCGGGATCGCCGGTGCTCTCGCAGGCGCGTGCGGCGTTCGCCTCGGCCGTCAGCAATTCCGGGACGGTCGGAAGCTGCTGCTGGGCGCGCGCGCCCGTGGCGGCGAAGACCAGAGCGAGGACGGCGAGATCGGCGCGCATGGGCGCACGATAATCGAGCTCCGGCGTTCCGCAACCGCGGGCCAATTTACGCCGGCGCCTTCAGGGCCGTGGCCGCCGAGGTCGGCTCGTTGCTTCGGCCATCGATCGATCGCTCGTGGACTCTCCGCGAGCCGGTCATCACCCTGTGGCGGCCGCGCGGACATGCGCGAACAGGCCGCTCCCGCCGCGCTCGATGTCCTCGCGCACGGCATCCCGGGCCGCCTCCGGGTCACCGCGGCGCAGGGCGTCGATGATGCGGCGATGGGGGTGCGGCTCCCAGTCGGGGACGCCGTCATCGTAGAGGTGCGACAGGATCGGGCCGCAGCGCACCCACAGCAACTCCACGATCTCGTACAGGATCGGCATCTGTCCGAGCCTGCACAGCGTCAGGTGAAACTCGGTGTTGAGGTTCACCGCCCGCGCGAAGTCGCGGCTCGCGTGACAGTGCGAGATCTGCGCGTGGATCGCCTCGAGGTCGTCGACCTCGGCCGCGCGGCTGGCTGCCCCAGCGGCGGCGGCACGCCCCTCGAGATCGGTGCGGATCGCCCGGATCTCCAGGAGCTGATCCAGGGTCAGGCGGGGCACGACGACGCTGCCGCGCGCGTCGAGGGCGAGGGCCTTCTCGGCGACGAGCCTGAGAAGGGCCTCGCGCATGGGGGTCGCGCTGATGCCGAACCGGGCCGACATCGGCCGGAGCCGCAGGCGCGTGTCGGGTCGCAACTGCCCGCGCATCAGCGCGACGCGCAGCTCGCGGTAGGCCCGCTCGCTCAGGCTCTCCTTGACGATCGGACGGACCCAGTCCGGCACGATATCGCCTGTTTCCGGTTCGGACGCCGAAGCGCTTGACATATTCCTCCCCTTCGTCCGATGTTTGTTATAACAAATTACGCCTAGCGTCGACGGCACGTGCCGCGAGGCAGGCCGCCGGGCCGGCAGGCTCAGCGGGAGACAGGGGACGGAAATGCTTGCGTTGCGCAAGGCGACCGCCGCCTTCGGGGCGGATCTCGTCCACGTCGATGCGCCCGCTGCCCCGGGCACGGGACGCGTCACCGTCGCGGTCGCCGCGGCCGGCATCTGCGGCAGCGACATCCACGCCTTCGAGTGGACCCCGGGCTACGGGTTCATGACCGCGTTCATGCCGGTCACTCTCGGTCACGAGTTCTCCGGGACGGTCCGGGCGGTGGGGGACGGCGTGACCGCGCTCGCGGTCGGCGACCGGGTCACCTGCTGGCCGACGGTGCCGTGCGGCGCCTGCGCGGCCTGCGCCGCCGCGCGGCCGCAGGATTGCCAGGGCCGCCGCATCGTCGGCCTGCACGCCGACGGGGCCTTCGCCGATCAGGTCGTCGTCCCGGCCGACAATTGCCGCCGCCTGCCGGACGGGTTGCCGCTGACCGTCGCGGCCCTGGCCGAGCCGCTGGCGGTCGCGGTCAACGCGGTGGACGTCGCGGAGGTCGGTCCCGGCGACCGCGTGGCGGTGCTTGGGCCGGGCCCGATCGGCCTCTGCATCGCCTTCGTGGCACAGCAGCGGGGCGCGGACGTGCTGCTCGCCGGGCTCGACGACGCCGCGCGCCTCGACCTCGCCCGGCGGATCGGCATCCGCCACACGGTCGATCTCGCCGACATCGGCCTGGACGACGCCGTCCGGCGCGCCTTCGACGGGGAGGCCGACCGGGTGATCGAGGCGACCGGTTCCGCCCGGTCGGTCAGTGACGGGTTGGCCGTCCTGCGCTCGGGCGGCGTGATGGTGGTGGCCGGCATCCATTCCGGCTCCCTCGACCTCGACCTGACGGGTTTCGTGCGCAGCAAGAAGCAGCTGCGCGCGGCCCACGACACGACGGCGCGCGCCTTCGACGCCGCGCTCGCGCTCCTCGCGGCGCATGCCGGGACGCTGGCGGCGCTGATCACCCACCGCCGCCCCCTCGCGGAAGCCGGGGCGGCGTTCGAGCTGGCGCGCAGCCGGCAGGCCATGAAGGTGCTGCTTCTCCCGGAAGCGGCGGTGGGCCGGGAAACGGAGCGATGAGCATGGGCATGCGAGCCGTGATCGCCGACGGACAGGGCGGTCCCGAGGTCCTCCGGATCGTCGAGCGTCCGCGCCCGGAGCCGGGGCAGGGCCAGGTGCTCGTGCGCGTCGAGGCCGCGGGCATCAACCGTCCGGACGTGATGCAGCGCGAGGGCCGCTACCCGCCGCCCCCCGGCGCCTCGGACGTGCTCGGGCTCGAACTCGCCGGGATCGTCGAGGCGCTCGGGCCCGGCGCGGGCCGCTTCCGGACCGGGGACCGGGTGATGGCGCTGGTCCATAGCGGCGCCTACGCCGAGTGGGCCGTCGTCGACGAGGCGGTCGCGCTGCCCGTGCCGGCGGGCCTCCCGGCGGTCGAGGCGGGGGCGATCCCCGAGACCTACTTCACCGTCTGGAGCAACGTGTTCGAGCGCGCCCGGCTGCAGGCGGGCGAGAGCCTCCTGATCCACGGCGGCTCCTCGGGTATCGGCACCACGGCGATCCTGCTGGCGAAGGCCCGGGGCGCCCGGGTGATCGTCACCGCGGGCTCGCCCGAGAAATGCGCGGCCTGCCTGACGCTCGGCGCGGACGCGGCCATCGATTATCGGCGGGAGGATTTCGTCGCCGTGGCCAAGGCCGCCACCGGCGGGAGCGGGCCCGACGTGATCCTCGACATGGTCGGCGGCCCCTACATCGCCCGCAACCTCGATGCCGTGGCGGTCGACGGGCGCATCGCGCAGATCGCCTTCCAGCAGGGCTCGCGGGTGGCGGAGATCGACTTCCAGCCGCTGCTGATGAAGCGGGTGACGCTCACGGGCTCGACGCTGCGCGCCCGGCCGGTGGCCCTGAAGGCGCGCCTCGCCGAAGCCCTCGCCGAGCACGTCCTGCCGCTGCTCGCGGCGGGCCGCGCGCGGCCGCCGATCGATTCCGTGTTCCCGTTCGAGCGGGTCGCGGAGGCCCATGCCCGCATGGATGCGGGCCAGCATATCGGGAAGATCGTCCTGTCGATGGGCGACGCCGCGCAGGGGAGCCGCTGATGTCCGAGATGTCCGAGCGCGCCAACATGACCGGTGCCCACGCCCTCTCGGCCGCGCTCCACCGGCACGGCGTCCGCGACGTGTTCGGCCAGAGCATCCCCTCGGCGCTGTTCCTGGCCGCGCCGCACCACGGCATCCGCCAGATCGGCTACCGCACCGAGAACGCGGGCGCCGCCATGGCCGACGCCTACGCGCGGATTTCCGGCCGGGTCGCGGTGGTCGCGGCCCAGAACGGGCCCGCCGCGACCCTGCTGGTGCCGGGCCTCGCGGAAGCCCTGAAGGCCTCGATTCCGGTCGTGGCGATCGTCCAGGACGTCCACCGCCGCTTCACCGACCGGAACGCCTTCCAGGAACTGGACCACCTCGCCCTGTTCGCGGGCGTCGCCAAGTGGGTCCGCCGGGTCGCGGTCGCCGAGCGCATCGACGACTACGTCGACATGGCCTTCGCGGCCGCGGCCTCCGGGCGGCCCGGGCCGGCGGTGCTGCTGGTGCCCCTGGACCTCCTCGACGAGCGGCCGGACTTCGAGGCCGCCGCGCCGCGCCGGTCGGCGAGCCTGGGCACCTACCCCCTCGACCGCACGGTCGCCGACCCGGCCCGGATCGCCGAGGCCGCGGAGCTGCTCGCCGGCGCACGGCGTCCCCTCGTGATCGCGGGCGGCGGCGTCCATTCCTCCGGGGCCTACCCGGAACTCGCCGCCCTGCAGGGTCTCGGACTGCCGGTCGCCACCACGGTGATGGGCAAGGGGGCCGTCGCCGAGACCGACCCGCTCTCCGTCGGTGTCGTCGGGTACTTCATGGCGCCGCGGGCGCGCTCGTCCCACCTGCGCAGCCTCGTCACGGAGGCCGACGTCGTCCTCCTCGTCGGAAACCGCACCAACCAGAACGGCACCGACAGCTGGTCGCTCTACCCGGCGGACGCCCGCTTCATCCATCTCGACGTCGACGGGGGCGAGGTCGGCCGCAACTACGAGGCCCTGCGCCTCGTCGGCGACGCCAAGCTGACCCTCGCCGCCCTCGCCGAGGCGCTCCGGCAGCGCGACCTCGCGGGATTGGAGGGCCGCCGCGCGCCGCTCGCCGACACGATCGCCCGCGCCCGCGAGGCCCAGGCCGGCGACATGGCCCGCCTCGTCGACATGGAGGCCGCGCCGATCCGGCCGGAGCGGATCATGGCGGAGATCGACGCGGTCACGACCGCCGAGACCGTCGTCGTCGCCGACGCGAGCTACGCCTCGATCTGGATCGCCAACTTCCTGACGGCGCGGAAGGCCGGCCAGCGCTTCCTGACGCCGCGCGGCATCGCGGGCCTCGGCTGGGGCCTGCCCTTCGCCCTCGGCGCCAAGGCCGCCCGCCCGGACGCGCCCGTGATCTGCGTGACCGGCGACGGCGGCTTCGGCCACGTCTGGGCGGAGCTGGAGACGGCGCGGCGCATGCGGCTGCCGGTGATCGTCGTCGTCCTGAACAACCAGATCCTCGGCTACCAGAAGCACGCGGAGCTGAGCCTGTTCGGCGACTTCACCGACGTCTGCGACTTCGAAGCGGTCGACCACGCCGCCATCGCGCGGGCCTGCGGCTGTGCCGGGACGCGGGTCGAGCGCCCCGAGGATCTCGCACCGGCGCTGCGCGACGCGCTCGCCGGCGGCGCCGTGACGGTGATCGACGTGATCACCGACCAGCGCGCCTACCCGCCGATCACCAGCTTCGAGGGCAAGGACGCCCTCGCCTACTGACGCCGACGATTGACCCGACCGAAAGGCGCGCGAAGCGCCGGGTCGACGACTGACACGGGAGGAAACGATGAGAGTTCTGGCGCGTGCACTCGCCGCCGCCCTCGTGCTGGGCGCCGCGGCCCAGGCGGCGGGACCGACGACGGCCCGAGCCGCCGACGTGAAGTTCGGCGCGCTATTCCCGTTCAGCGGGCAGCTCGCCCTGCTCGGCGAGGAGAGCGCCCGCGGCGTCGAGATCGCCGTCGACGAGATCAACGCCGCCGGCGGCGTCCAGGGGCAGAAGGTGGTGCTCGCCCGCGGCGACGCCGTCGACAACAACCAGGCGATCGGCGAGGCACGCCGCCTCATCTCCCTGGAGAAGGTGGCGGCGATCTTCGGCTCCTACTCGTCCGCCCGCTCCATCGCCGCGAGCCAGGTGGCCGAGCTGTCCGGCATCCCGTATTTCGAGCTCGGCGCGGTGGCCGAGGAGGTCACCGGGCGCGGGCTCCAGTACCTCTACCGCACCAACCCGACGGCCGAGGACATGGCCAAGCTGGCGGTGGAGATGATCGTCAACAAGGTCGCCGCCGGGCTCGGCAAGAAGCCCGAGGACCTGAAGATCGGCATCATCTACGAGGATTCGAGCTACGGCACCTCGGTGGCGGGCTTCCAGAAGAAGTTCGCCGCCCAGGCCAAGCTCAACGTCGTGACCGCGCAGGGCTACCCGGCCTCGACGGTCGACATGTCCTCCCTCGTCCTCGACCTGAAGGGGCGCGGCATCGACGTCCTGCTCCAGACGTCCTACCAGAACGATTCCGTGCTGTTCCTGCAGCAGGCCAACGAGGCGGGCTTCAAGCCGGGCGCCATCATCGGCGGCGGCGGCGGCTACTCGATGCAGCCCACCGCCGACGCGGTCGGCCACAAGGTCATCGAGGGCGTGCTCGACACGGATTTCACACAGTACCTCGTCAACACGAAGTACACGCCCGGTATCGAGAACTTCGTCGCGGCCTACCAGAAGAAGTACGGGAGCGCCCCGCGCTCCGGGCACTCCCTGAACAACTACGTCGGCGCCAAGCTCATCCTCGAGGCCATCGGCAACGCGAAGGGCTTCGAGCCCGACACCATCGTCAAGGCCGTCCAGGCCATCGACGTGAAGGACGGCGTCACCGCGGTCGGCTACGGGTTCAAGTTCGGCAAGAACAACCAGAACGAGCGCGCCGCGATGATGGGCATGCAGTGGCAGGGCGGCAAGCTCGTCACGGTCTATCCCGACAGCGCCGCCGTCGCGCCCATGGAGATGCGCAAGTAACCGCAGGTCTCCGAAGGTAACAGCGCCGCCGTCACGCAGGTCCACGGAGATCGGGGATGGACGTCTTCCTCCAAGTGCTCGCCAACGGGGTGATGCTCGGCGGCCTGTTCGCGATCGTCAGCGTCGGGCTGACCCTGATCTTCGGCATCGTGAAGGTCGTGAACTTCGCCCACGGCGAGTTCCTGATGGTCGGGATGTACCTGACCTATCTCGCGGTGACCGGGCTCGGGCTGCACCCCTTCGCGGCGGTGATCCTCGTCGTGCCGGTCCTGTTCCTGCTGGGCGCCCTCACCCAGCGGTTCCTGATCCAGCCCCTGCTCGCCGCGGGCGACCATCACATCCAGATCTTCGCCACGGTGGGCCTGTCGACGGTGCTGATCAACCTCGCCCTCCTCGTCTTCGGGGCCGACATCGCCAACACGCCGCCGTCGGGCCTGCGCCAGCCGCTGGAGATCGGCCCGGTCCGGGTGCTGCTCGGGCAGGTGGTGATCCTCGGCTCCGCGATCGTGCTGGTGGCGGGGCTCCAGATGTTCCTGGCGCGCACCCGCACGGGCCGGGCGATCCGCGCGGTCGCCCAGAACCGCGCGGCGGCCGAGCTGATGGGCATCGACGTCGACCGGATCTACGCCCTGACGTTCGGCATCGGCGCGGCCTGCGTCGGGGTGGCGGCGGTGCTGATCGCGCCGCTCTACCCGACCTCGCCCAACAGCGGCACCTACTTCGTGCTGATCGCCTTCGTGGTCGTCGTGCTCGGCGGCCTCGGCTCCATCCGCGGCGCCTTCGTCGGGGCGATCCTGATCGGCCTGATCGACAGCGTCACGGGCTTCTACGTCGGCGCCGACATGCGCGAGGTCGCGGTCTTCGGCGTGTTCCTGGCGATCCTGATCCTGAAGCCCTCGGGCCTCTTCGGGCGGCAGCTGCGGCTGTCCCACGTCTCGCCGTGAGGAAGCCCGCGATGACCGATATCCCGCTCGCCGCAGCACCGTCCGCGGCCCCGACACCCGCACCGTCCGCCGCATCGTCCGCCTTCCCGCGCCGGGGCGCGGCGGCGCTGGCGCTCGTCCTCGCGGCCCTGGTGGCGGTGCCGGTCGCGGTCGGCAACCCGTTCATCTACCACGTCTTCATCACGATCTGCGTCTTCGCCGCGCTCTCGACCGCCTGGAACATCGTCGGCGGCTACGCCGGCCAGCTCTCCCTCGGCCACGGCATCTTCTACGGTCTCGGCGCCTATTGCGGGATGCTGCTCGTCGGCGCCGGGATCAGCCCGTGGATCGGCATGGTGGCCGGCGCCGCCCTCGCCGTGATGGTGGCGCTGGCGATCAGCTACCCGTGCTTCCGGCTGCACGGGCCGTTCTTCTCGCTGGCGACCATCGCCTTCCTCGAAGTCTTCCGCGTCCTGGCGCTGCATTTCCGGGACCTGACCGGCGGCGCCACCGGTCTGATGATCCCGCTGAAGTTCGGCTGGACGTGGATGGTGTTCCGGGACCGCTGGCCGCCGCTGGCCATCGCCTTCGGGCTCCTCCTGCTGACCCTGGCGGTCGCGTGGTGGATGCGCAGCCACCGGATCGGCTTCTACCTCGTCGCCACCCGCGAGCGGGAATCGGCCGCGCGCGCCGCGGGCGTGCGCACGGTGCGGGTGCGGCTCGTCGCCGTGGCGGTGTCGGGGGCGCTCACCGCGATGGTCGGCACCTTCCACGCCATGTACCTGACCTTCATCGAGCCGGCGGCGATGTTCTCGCTGACCCTGTCGATCCAGATCGCGATGTTCGCGCTGATCGGCGGACTCGGCACGGTGTTCGGGCCGCTCCTCGGCGCGCTGCTCCTCGTGCCGATCACCGAACTGGCCCGCGGCTGGCTCGGGGCCAAGGCTCTGGGGCTCCACGGCCTCGTCTACGGCCTCGTTCTGGTGCTCGTCGTCCTGTTCCTGCCCAACGGGCTGATGGGCCTCGTGTCCCGCTTCGCGCGGGCCCGCGCGGGCGGCCGCGGTGCGCAGGCGGCGTCGGTTCCGGCCGTTCCGCGGGCCCCGGAGCGGCCGCCGGTCGGCGCGGACCTGATCCGGGTCGAGGGCCTGCAGAAGCGCTTCGGCGGCCTGCACGTCACCAACGATGTCGGCTTCACGCTCCGGGAGGGCGAGATCCTCGGCCTGATCGGCCCCAACGGGGCGGGCAAGACCACCGTCTTCAACATGATCTCGGGCTTCCTCAAGCCCGATGCCGGCACGGTGAGCGTCCGCGCGCCGGACGGGACGTGGCACCGGCCGGGCCGGCCGTCGGATTTCGCGACGCTCGGCGTCGGCCGCACCTTCCAGATCGTGCAGCCCTTCGCGGCCATGACGGTCGAGGAGAACATCATGGTCGGCGCGTTCCACCGCCACAGCGACGTCCGCGAGGCCCAGGCGGTCGCGCGCGAGACCGCCGAGCGGATGGGGCTCGCGCCCTGGCTCGGGAGCGAGGCGCGCGGCCTCACCATCGGGGGCCTCAAGCGGCTCGAGGTCGCCCGCGTGATGGCGATGCGCCCGCGCGTGCTGCTGCTCGACGAGGTCATGGCCGGCATCAACCAGACCGACGTGCGCCGCGCCATCGACCTGATGCTGTCGATCCGCGACACCGGCGTCAGCATCATCGCGATCGAGCACGTCATGCAGGCGGTGATGGCGCTCTCCGACCGGGTGATCGTCCTGAGTTCCGGGCAGATCATCGCCCAGGGCAGCCCGCAGGACGTGGTGCGCGACCCCGCCGTGATCGAGGCGTATCTCGGCAAGGAGTTCGCCCATGCTCACGCTTGAGCGCGTGGATGCCGGTTACGGCGCGACCAGCATCCTGCACGCCGTCTCGCTCGAGGTGCGCGCCGGCGAGGTGGTGACGATCGTCGGCGCCAACGGGGCCGGCAAGACGACGACGCTGCGGACCATCGCGGGCCTGGTGAAGCCCACCCGCGGCCGGATCCTGTTCGAGGACGAGGACGTCACCCGGCTCTCGGGCCACGAGATGGTGGCGCGCGGCGTCACCCTGATCCCGGAGGGGCGCCAGCTCTTCCCCGAGATGACGGTGCGGGAGAACCTGCTGATGGGCGCCTACCGCCGCGCGGCGCGCGAGCGCCAGTCGGAGACGCTCGCGGACGTGCTCGACCTGTTCCCGCGGGTGCGCGAGCGCCTCGACCAGAACGCCGGCTCCCTCTCGGGCGGCGAGCAGCAGATGGTGGCCATCGCCCGCGGGATGATGGCCCGTCCCAAGCTCCTGATGTTCGACGAGCCCTCGCTGGGCCTCGCGCCGATCGTGGTGGCGCAGGTCTTCGCGGTGGTCGACCGGATCGTGAAGACCGGCGCCACCGTCCTGATCGTCGAGCAGAACGTGTTCCACACGCTGCAGGTGGCCGACCGGGGCTACGTTCTGGAGAACGGCGAGGTCGTCCTCGCCGACGCGTCCGCGGCCCTGCTCGACAACGACCACGTCCGACGCGCCTATCTGGGGATCTGAGATGACTGAGCGGCAGACGAACGCCGAGGCGATCGCGCGGCGCCCGAGCCACGCCGGCCGGCGCGTCCTCGTCACCGGGGCCGGCCGCGGGATCGGCCGGGCGATCGCGGAAGGGTTCGGCGCGCGGGGCGCCCTGGTGGGCGTGGCCGACGTGAACCCGGACGACGTCGCGGCGACCGTCGCGGCGATCGAGGGCGGAGACGGTCGCGCCGTGCCGATGCGGCTCGACGTCGCCGACTACGCGGCGGTCGAGGCGGCCCTGTCGGAGGCCGCCGCCGCGATGGGCGGCGCGTTCGACACGGTGGTCAACAACGCCGGCATCTCGCCCAAGCACGACGGGGCGGCCCACCGGGTCTGGGAGATGGACCCGGCGGAGTGGAGCCGCGTCGTCGCGGTCAACCTGACGGGGGCGTTCAACACCGTCCGCGCGCTAGCGCCCGCGATGTGCGCGGCCGGGCGCGGCTGGATCGTCAACATGTCGTCGGTGGCGGGCAAGACCCACTCGCCGATCGTCGCCTGCCACTACGCGGCCTCGAAGGCCGGCCTGATCGGGCTCACCAAGCACCTCGCGGCCGAGCTCGGCCCGTTCGGCATCCGCGTCAACGCGATCGCGCCGGGGCGGATCGAGACCCCGATGGTCCGGGCGGTGGGCCGCGCCGTCAACGACGAGCAGGTGCGCCTGACCCCGATGGGCCGGCTCGGCGCCCCCGAGGAAGTCGCGGATCTCGCCCTCTACCTGACCTCCGCCGAGGCCAGCTTCGTCACCGGCCAGACCGTCGACGTCGCCGGCGGCCTCTACATGACGTGAGCCGGGACCGGTCGGGACAGGCGATGGACGGGAGGACGGCCATGAGCAGCGCGGTCACCGCGACCGGGATCACCGGGCGGACCCGGGTCTACGGGATCCTGGCGGACCCGATCTACCACGTGAAGGCGCCCGAGGTGATGGGGGCGCTCTTCGCCCGCCACGGCGTGGACGGCGTCCTCGTCCCGCTGCACGTGGCGGCGGACGGCCTCGCCGCCGTGATGGACGGGCTGCGGCACCTGCGCAATTTCGGCGGCTTCATCGCCACGGTCCCGCACAAGACCGCGATGACCGGCCTGTGCGACGCCCTCACCCGGGAGGCCGAGCAGATCGGGGCGGTCAACTGCGTCCGGCGGGAGGCGGACGGGCGCATGGTCGGCACGATGCTCGACGGGATCGGCTTCGTCGAGGCGCTGCGCGCCTCGGGCCTGGAGCCGCGCGGCCGGAGCGCGGCGCTGGCGGGGGCCGGCGGCGCGGCGAGCGCCATCGCCTTCGCGCTCGCCGAGGCCGGTGTCGCCCGCCTGACGATCCTGAACCGCACCGCGGACCGCGCCCAAGCGCTGGCGGAGCGCCTGCGCGCCGCCTATCCCGGACTGGCGGTCGCGGCCGAAGGCGTCCAGGCGGAGCACGATCTCCTCGTCAACGGCACGTCGCTCGGGATGCGCCCGCAGGACGCCGCCCCCTTCGACCTGGGCGCCCTCCACGCCGGCCAGTTCGTCGCCGAGGCGATCATGGATCCCGAGACCACGCCGCTGCTCGCCGCCGCGCTGAGGGCGGGCTGCCGCGTCCAGAAGGGCCTGCCGATGCTGGAGTGTCAGATCGCCCTGATGGCCCGCCACATGGGCGCCCTCTGAGGCGGGAACCGGGGACTGAGCTTGGGGCGCACCGTGGGACCGACCGACATCGACGCCGTCGCGGCCGGCGCGTTCGACTACGTGATCGTGGGCGGCGGCACCGCGGGCTGCGTCCTGGCCAACCGCCTGACCGAGTCCGGGACGCACCGGGTCCTGCTCCTCGAGGCGGGGGGACGGGCGCGCAGCCCCTGGGTCGCGATCCCGGCGGGCTTCAGCCGCCTGCTCCAGCACTCATCCTACAACTGGCGGTTCCGGACCGAGCCCGAGGCGGCGACCGGCGGCCGGGTGATCGCGGTCCCGCGGGGCAAGGGCCTCGGCGGGTCGACGCTGATCAACGGCATGATCTACGTGCGCGGACAGCCGCAGGATTACGATGCCTGGGCGCAGGCCGGGTGCCGCGGCTGGGGATTCTCGGACGTGCTCCCCTATTTCCGCAGGCTCGAGGATTACGAGGGCGGCCGCGAACCGTTGCGCGCCCGCGGCGGTCCGCTGCCGCTGACGGAAGTGGCCGAGCGTCCTGCGATCGCGGAGGCCTTCATCGCCGCCGCGCAGGCGGCAGGCTACCCGCGCAATCCCGACTACAACGCGGAGAGCCAGGACGGCTTCGGCTACTACCAGGTGAACCAGCGGCGCGGCCGGCGCGTCAGCGCCGCCGATGCCTATCTGCGGCCGGCCCTGGCCCGCCCGAACCTCGCCGTCGTGACCGACGCGCACGTCCTGCGGCTGACCTTCGACGCGGGTCGGGCGAGCGGCGTCGCCGCTCTGGTCGGCGGCCGCGAGCGGCTCTTCCGCTGCCGCGGGGAAGTGATCCTCGCCGCGGGTGCGGCCCAGACCCCGCAGATCCTGGAACTGTCCGGCCTCGGCGATCCGGCGATCCTCGGAGGGCTCGGCGTTGCCGTGCGGCGCGCCCTCCCCGGCGTCGGCGCCAACTACATGGACCATTACTGCACGCGCATGAACTGGCGCGTGCGCCTGCCGGTGACGCTGAACGAGCAGACCCGCGGCCTGCGCCTCGGCCTCGCGGCGGCGCGCTACCTCGCGACGCGGCAGGGCATCCTGGCGCTGGGGACCGGTCTCGCCCACGGCTTCGTGCGCACCCGGCCGGGGCTCGACGGGCCCGACGTGCAGTACTTCTTCATGCACGCGAGCTACGCCAACGCCGCCGAGCGCAAGCTCGACCGCCTGCCCGGCATGACGATCGGCGTCACGCAGTTGCGACCGGAATCGCGCGGGACGATCCACGCCGCGTCGCCCGACCCGCTCGCGCCGCCCGCCATCCGCCCGAACTTCCTCGCCACCGCGGAGGATCGCCGGGCGATGGTCGAGGGCATGAAGATCGCCCGCGCCATCGTCGCGCAGGCGCCGATGGACCGCTTCCGCGGGGCCGAGCTCAATCCCGGTCCGGACTGCCGGACCGACGCGGACTGGCTCGATTTCGCGCGCCGCGACGGCCAGACGATCTACCACATCTGCGGCACGTGCCGCATGGGCGACGATCCGGATTCGGTCACGGATCCCAGCCTGCGCGTGCGCGGCGTGGCCGGCCTTCGGGTGGCCGACGCCTCGATCATGCCGCGCATCGTCTCCGGCAACACGCAGGCCGCGGTGTTCATGATCGCCGAGAAGGCCGCCGACCTGATCCGGGCCGATGCCTGATCCGGTCTGGCCATCGGGCGCCGCGGCGCGTACGGCAGCCCCGCGCCGGTCTCGGCCGCGTCTCGGCGTCGTGTCGGCGTCGTGTCGGCGTCGTCCGGCGCTTCGCGACGCAGCAGACCGCAGGTCAAACGCCCCGGCACGACCGGCGGCAGAGGTTCGACGTCATGCTCTACATGGTCCACATGCAGGTCAACATTCCGGCGTCCCTCCCGAAGGAGGAGGCGGCTCGCCTGAAGGCCGAGGAGAAGGCCTACGCCCAGAAGCTCCAGCAAGATGGCCGATGGCGGCATCTCTGGCGCATCGCCGGGCAGTACGCCAATTACAGTGTCTTCGACGTGGCGGGAAACGATGAACTTCACGAAATCCTGAGTTCGCTGCCGCTCTACCCGTATATGGCGATCAGCGTGACGCCGCTGGCGCAGCATCCCTCCGCGATCGCGGCCAACTGACGGGACCACCGCCATGCCTTACATGATCGAGACCTTCGACAAGGCCGGGAGCCTGGACGTCCGCAGGGCGAACCGCGCGGAGCATCTCGTCTACCTCGACCGGATCAAGGACCGGCTCCTGGCCTGCGGCGCGAAGCTGAACGACGACGGGAGCGACGCCGGCGGCGGCCTCTACGTCGTCGACGTCGAGACCCGCGCGGAGGCCGAGGCGCTCATCCACGCGGACCCGTTCTACAAGGTCGGGCTCTTCGAGCGCGTCGAGATCCGGCGCTGGCGCAAGGCCTACCTGGACGGCCGCAGCTATCTCTGAGACCGAGGGAACGCGGTTTCGAAGGACAGGCGGCCTTCCGGTACGGGGCAGCCGCTGAAGAACAAGAGATTGGGGAGGAAACAATGATCCGTCGTCCTTGGGTGGCGGCCGCCGCGTTCGGCGCCGCTGCCCTCACCGCCCTGCCCGCCTCCGCGCAGTACGCCGATGGCGGCATCAAGATCGGCATCCTGACCGACATGTCCGGCGGATACTCGGATCTGGCCGGCCGCGGCTCGGTGACGGCCGCGCAACTCGCGGTCGAGGATTTCGGACGGCCGATCAACGGTCGGAAGGTCGAGCTCGTCTTCGCCGATCACCAGAACAAGGCGGACATCGCCTCGTCGATCGCGCGCCGGTGGTTCGATACCGAGGGCGTCGACGCGATCTTCGACACCAATTCCTCGGTCGCCGGGCTGGCGGTGCGCGAGGTCGCGCGCAGCAAGGGCAAGATCGACATCAACTCCGGCGCCGGCTCCATGGCGCTGACCAACGCCGCGTGCTCGCCGACCGGCGCCCACTGGTCGTGGGATACCCACTCGCTCGCGGCCGGCACCGCCGCGGCGCTGGCGGACGATCCGAAGAACACGTGGTTCTTCATCACGGCCGACTACACCTTCGGGCACGATCTTGAGGCGCAGGTCACCCGGGTCGTGAAGGCCAAGGGCGGCACGGTGCTCGGGTCGGTCAAGCACCCGTTCCCCAATCCGGATTTCTCGTCCTACCTGCTGCAGGCACAGGCGTCGGGCGCGAAGATCATCGGCATGGCCAACGCCGGCGCCGACACGATCAACACCATCAAGCAGGCGAGCGAGTTCGGCATCCTGCAGGGCGGCCAGAGGCTGGGCGGGCTCAACATCTTCCTGACCGACATCTACTCCGTCAGATTGCCGGCGGCGCAGGGCATGATCCTGACGACGGGCTTCTACTGGGACATGGACGACCAGACGCGCGCCTTCGCGCGGCGCTTCGGCGAGCGGATGGGCGGCCGGATGCCGACCATGGTCCAGGCCGGCGACTACTCGGCGGTGCTCCACTTCCTGAAGGCGGCCGAAGCCGCCGGCACGGATGACGGCCTGAAGGTGATGGCCAAGATGCGCGAGCTGCCGATCCAGGATTTCTTCGCCCGCAACGCCACGCTGCGCCCGGACGGCCGCATGGTCCACGACATGTACCTCGCCCAGGTGAAGTCCCCGGCGGAATCGACGGGGCCCTGGGACTTCTACAAGATCCTGAAGACGATCCCGGGCGACCAGGCGTTCCAGCCGCTCTCCGAGAGCACGTGCAAGCTGGTGAAGGGCTGACGCGCGCCTTCGCGGCTCGTCACCCATATGGGGGCGCGGGCCGTGCACCCCTATCTCCACCGGGGTCGCCGCTCGCGACGGCCCTAGTGGGACGTGCTCTCGACCGCGGCGGCGAAGACGTAGCCGACCCCGCGCTCGGTCACGATGAGCTTCGGGTCGCTAGGCCTGCGCTCGATCTTCCGGCGCAGCCGCAGGATCTGCACGTCGATGCAGCGATCGAAGACGTCGTCGTGGACGCGGGTGACCTGGAGCAGGTACTCGCGGCTGAGCGGACGCTGAGGTGCGTCGAGGAACGCCGCCAGGAGCGCGTAGTCGCGCTTGCCCAGGACGACCTCTTCCCCGTCGGGATTGATCAGACGCCGGCGTCGACGGTTCAGGACCCAGCCGTCGAAGCGCCGGCACGGCGCCTCCGCCGGTCGGGACGAGGCCTGCGCCGCGACGCGGCGGAGGACGACGCGCACGCGCGCCAGGAATTCGCGCAGGCCGTAGGGTTTGACGATGTAGTCGTCGGCGCCGAGTTCGAGGCCGAGCACGCGGTCGAACTCCTCGCAGCGATGGGCCGTCGTCAGGATGATGGGAACATCGCTCACCGCGCGCAGGTCCCGCAGCAGGTCGAGGCCGTTCTCCGCGCCCGGGCGAAGATTGAGCACCACGAGGTTGAACTGCGACGGATCCGCGAGCTCTCCGCGCGCCTCGGCCCGCGTCGACGCCGGGACGACGTCGACCCCGTGCCCGTCGAGGTATCCGGAGACGACACGCTGAACCTCCGCGTCATCGTCGACGAGCAGAATGCGCAGGCCGTGATGATGCATGAGCGATGCTCCTCCGGAGTCCCGACTGGCGCGATCATCGGAGCAGCGGTCCGAGGGTGTCCGGCCGTCCCGGGGCGGCCGGATGAGCGTCGTCATCCCGTCGCCTGCCGATCGGCCTGGCCGCTGCCCCACGGCGTGACGGTTCAGCGGCAGACCCGCTCGTAGCGGCCCCACACCGGGCTGAAGACCAGGTGACAGTCGCCGAAAAAGCCGCCCGCGGCGTATCCGCCCGCCGGGCTCCACCAGCCATGGCCGCCGAAGCGGTGATGGAAGCCGTGATGGAAGCCGCCGTGATGGAAGCCGCCGTGGTGGAAGCCGTGATGGAAGCCGCCATGGTGCCCGAAGCTTCCGTGCCCGAACCCGCGCGCTTCGGCTCGCCCGGGCACGGTCGCCAGGGCGGCGAGGGCGAGACAGGACAGGATCGCGGTCTTCGTCGAGGTGATCGTCATGAGATGTCTCCCGTTGCGATACGGGGACGATGCACCGGAGAGCCCGGGGGGGACTGTGACCCGGGTCACAGTTTCAGTGTGATCCTCCGGTCGGTCAGCGACGCGCTCGGGGGTGCGGCTAGGACGTCGTCGCGCGCGGGTGGCGCAGCCAGACCTCGAGGGGCTGGCTGCGGCCGCGGATCGCCGCGGTCCGGCTCTCGAACGCGCCCTCCGACCGCTCGAGCCCGGCCGCCTGCGCCAGCTCGGCGCTGAGTGCCAGGCGGGCGTGGGCGTCCGCCGCGACCGCCAGCAGGCGGCTCGCCACGTTGACCGTGTCGCCCGTCGCGGTGATGTGCTGGTTGGTGTCGCTGCCGAGGCGCGAGAGGATCACCGGCCCGTAATGCGCGCCGATGCGCAGATCGAGGGCCGGCCCGGCCCCGTGCAGGACCGGGCTGTCCGCGATCCAGGCGCGCGTTCGGACGATGAGTTCCTCCGCGGCCTGGACGGCGTGCGCCGCCTGGTCCGGGTCCGGATCGAGGGCCCCGAACAGGATCATGGCGCCGTCGCCCATGAAGTTCACCACGACGCCCCCGCGCAGGGTCACCGCTTCGTCGACGAGATCGTGGAACGTCTTGAGCATCGCCCGCGTCCGCGCCGGGCCGAGCTGCTCGCTCCGGCGCGTGAAGCCGGTGAGGTCGACGAACAGCACGGGGATGTCGCGCGCGACCGGCTCGGCGAGGTAACCCGGGTCGCGCGCGAGCCGCTCGGCCAGGGCGGCAGGCTGCATCCGCCGCAGCACCTGCTCGGACCGCGCCACGCGCGCGCTCTGGCGGCGCTCGAGCGTCTGGCGGCCGACCGCGCAGACCAGCGCCGGCAGTCCCACGGCCGCGATTGGCAGGGCGGCGCTCAGCCAGATGCCGTGGGCGAACGCGATGGCGCCCGCGGCGAGCCATCCTGCCGTCGCGAGCAGGACCAGGATCAGGCCCGGGCCCGGCGGCAGCACCGCGATGGCGAGCGCGGACCCGACCGCCAGGAGGACCGAGGCCGCGGCGTCTCGCTGCCGCACGCCGGCGTCCCGGACGAGGGCGTCCCCCGTGGTGAGGTGGGCGATGCCGGTAGCGAGGAGTTCGACGCCGGGCAAGACGGGATCGAACGCGGTGGCGAAGGTGTCGCCGCCGCCGAGCGCGGTGACGCCGATCACGACGATGCCGTCCGAGAGCGCCGCGGCCGGCGCCGTCCCGTCGAGGAGGGCGGCCGCGCTCACCGTCGCGATCGTGCGTCGCGGACCGTAGGGGCGCAGCGGAAGGTGGTAGCCGAGGTCCAGCGACAGGGCGCGGTCGCCGATCTGGACGCGCCCCTTGCTGAGCACGGGGTCGTTGCGCGCCGCCAGGGCGGCCGCGCGCAGCACGAAGGACGCGGCGACGCCGTCGGCCGTGCGCACGACCAGGGGGAGATGGCGGGGTACGCCCGACGCGTCCTCGGCGACGTTGACGACACCGGACGCGACGTCTTCGCCGAGCTTCGGCGACGGCCGGTGGAGCGCGGTGGCGAACGGGATGCCGTCCTCGCTGGCGCTCCCGTCGAAGACCGCAGCCGAAGCCAGGATCGCTGTGGTCTTCCCGAGGGCGACGGCGAGCGCGCTGTCCGCCTCCGGCTGCCGCCCCGCCTCGAGGAACAGCACGTCGACGGCGATCACGCGCGGGCGGGCCTCCGCCACCCGCTCGACGATCCGCGCCATCGTGGTCCGCGAGACCGGGAAGCCGCCTTCGCGCCGCACCGTCGCGTCGTCGATCGCCACCACGGTGAGGTTGGGGGGCGGCGTGCGCGGGCCGGCGAGCCGCAGGCGCAGGTCCGTGAGGGCGGATTCCAGGCGATCGAGGGGCGTCGCGCGCCCGGCGAGATGGAGATGGCCGAGCCAGGCGCCCCAGGCGAGCGCGCCGAGCGACGCGGCGAGCAGGAAGACGCGCCGCGCCAGCCGGAAGGTCCGGTCGGGCGTCGGAGCCGCCGGCCGACCGGCCTCGCTCAACGCCCGAACCGCTCGAGCAGGCTCCTGACGCGCTCCTGGGGCCAGCGCCGGACCTCCAGAGGGTCGCGGCCGTCATCGACGTCGACCCCCTCGCCCGGCCCGAGCGTGACGGCGACCTGCGGGTCGGTGCGCCGGGCGACGTCGACCCGTCCCTGGGCCACGAAGACGGAGGTGCGCGCCCGCGTCACGTCGACGGCGTAGACCGTGCCCCGCACCGAGGCCACCGCGTGGGGGGTGAGGATCTGGAAGCCGTCGCGGCGGACGCGGCGGCTCGCCGGGATGGTGACGAAGACCGCGTTGCCGCCGATCTCGGCGCCCTTGAGATGTCCGTCACCGTCGGGTCCCACAGGGCGCAGGCTGCCCGCGCGCTCGGTTTCGAGCGTCAGGCCATCGGCGCAGTGCAGGATCCGCAAGGGCGGATCGAAGCGCGTCGTCTCCGTACATCGCGTCTGCGCTGCGGCGCTCGACGCCGCGATGGTGAGGGCGGCCGTGGCCGCCAGGCGCGCTGTCGTTCTCATGCGGTGAAGCCCTGTCGCCCCGATCATGTCTGCGCCCGCGCGCCCAGCGCGACGAGCCGGTGTGAGGCCCGCACGGTGACGCGCGCGCGGCCGAGATCGATGAGGCCCGATCTCTGCCAGTCCTGCAGGACGCGGTTCACGCTCTCCCGCGCCGCGCCGACGAAGGCCGCGAGTTCCTGCTGCGTCACCTGGATCTCGGCGCCGTAATCCTCCGACAGCATGATCAGGCGCCGGGCGAGGCGCATGTCGAGCGGCAGCAGAGTCGCCTCCTCCATGCGCGCGCTCATCCAGCGCAGGCGCTGGCACAGCAGGCCGATGATCCGGACCGCCAGGGCGGGATCGCCGTGGAGCAGTTTGAGGAAGGCCCGCCCCTCGACGACGAACAGGTCGGCCGGCTCGAGCGCCACGGCCTCGGCGGTCCGTGGATGGCCGTCGAGGAAGGCGATCTCGCCGAAGACGTCGCCCGGCCCGAGCAGGTTGAGGGTGACCGCGCGCCCGTCGTCGGAGCCGGCACCGATCCGGATCTGCCCGCGCCGCACGGCGTAGAGGGCATCGCCCGGATCGCCCTTCTGGAAGAGGATCTCGTGTCGCGCGAGGCTGCGCGTCGTGCAGAGCCCGGCAATGGTCTCGATCGCCTCCGGACCAAGCTCAGCGAAGAACGCGTTGGCCTTCAGAAACCGAACGAGCGTGTGCGGCGTGCTCACGACTGCATCTCTCCGGCCGTCGAGCTGGGGCTTATGCGCGTGTCGAGGGCCGATTAGCAAGGCTTACACTGCGAGAGCGGAGGATGATCATGGTCTCCGCCCGCGGGCGTGCTCACGGCGACGATTGTTACAGGCCGCGCGCCCGCTCCAGCATGCCGGTGGCCCGTTCGCCGATCACCCCGCACGGCGCCTGGCTGTCGCCGGTGGTCAAGCGGGGCAGGATCGAGGCGTCCAAGACCGTCCGAACGTCGCGGCCCGTTCGGGCGGTGCAGCCCTGGAGCCGGTCAGTGACCGCGGCAGCACGGATTCAGTCCGCCCTCGCCGCGCCGGACGGGCGGAACGCCCGCGCGCTGCCGCGGGCGCGGCAGAGGTCGGCGCGGGCCGCGGTCGCCGTCACGTCGGCCGAGTGGGACAGGTCGTTCGCCTCGATGACCGGCGGCGTCGCCATGTCGGCGCGCCGCGCGCGATCAGGCTTCTCGAGAGTGTCTGCGGCGGGTCGGAGCGACTGTCGCGCGCGGATCGTATCCCCGTGGACGATCACTTGTCCGAGCGCGTCTTCCTCGGATCGTCGGAGGGGTTGATGTAGTCGAGCCCGAAGGGCCCTGTTCCCGAGACCTGGATCACGGCCGGGTCGCGCGTCGTCCAGAGCGCGTGGGGCATTCTGGCCGGCAGATACAGGAAGGCACCCTGCTGGAGAGACTGCCCCCGGCTCGCGTCGATCGTCTTCCCCATGTCGTGGACGAGTGTGCCGGACAGCAAGGTCACGCTCTCGTCGGTCGCGTGCGTGTGCGGAGCGATGACGTAGTTCGGCGGGAACCGGAGCCTGAGCGTGAACGGTCCGGGCTTGTCCGGATCGCCGGCGATGATGCTGATCTCGCTGCCCTTCGGGAGGGAGGGCGGCGCAGCGCGCCACTGGACGGCGTCGTCACCGGTGACCATGACCATCTCGCCCGCGCGCGCGTCCGGCGCGAGGCATGCGAGGAAGAGGACGAGACAGCAGCTCTGGCGCAGACGCATCGACAATCTCCAGATCGGCGCTGGGGCGAGCCCGGATCGAACCTGTCCGCTGACGCCGAACCCACTCTACCGTCGGCGGCGCTCGCGACAGGGTCCGTCCTGTTAGACCGCGCGCCTTCGGACCCGCTACGGCAGAACGCCCGTACCGACCCGGGCAAATCGCACGACCTTGCCGGGGACCCTTCCAAGACGGTCGCGGGCTCGCATACTCTCGTCCTTTCGGGAGAACACGGGTGACACCCTTCAGGCTCAAGCAGGTCCTGGCCGTCTGGGACGCGCGCGAGCTGGATCTCAAATGGGCCCTCGTCGGACGCATCGCGCTGATCGCGATCCTCTGCGCTGCCGGAGCGGCCGCCTACGCGATGCACGACGTCGCGGCGAAGACCCGACAGCGGAACGCCGAGACGGCCGATGAGGTGCACAAGCAGCTCCGCCTCCAGCTCCTGCGAATCGAGCGGGCGGCCGACATTCCCCAACGCTTCCCGGATTGGGAGATCGTCACCCGGTACGCTCTGCAACCGGGCCAGTGCGTGCAGCTGATCCCGGCGGAGGCCGGTCCGACACGGTCGAGCTGCTTGGGCGTCGAGGCGCACGCGCGCGCCGCACCCGACTGGTTCGCGACGCTCTACCGGTTCCTCTTCTTCGCCGGATCCACCGTCCGCCTACCCCTCGAGCATCAGGGATCGCGGATCGGGATCGTCGAAGCGGACATCGATCCCGACGCGGTCGTCGGGTCGGCGTGGATCGTGCTGAAGCAGGTGTCCGGCGCTCTCGCGGCCATGACCGTCGTCCTGTGCGTGCTGGTCTACGGCGCGGTGGCGCACGCGCTGCGTCCCGCCAACGAGATCCTGATCGGTATCGATCGCGTCGCGAAGGGCGACCTCGGATGGCGTCTGCCGAGCCTCCGCCTGCGCGAGCTCCGACGCATCGCGACGGTCTTCAATCAGCTTGCCAGCCATCTCCAAATCGCCACGCGGGAACGTGCCGAGCTCGCGCGCCGGCTGATCGATGCCCAGGAGCAGGAGCGGCGATGGCTGTCGCTCGAACTGCACGACGACGTCGCGCAGCGGCTGACGGCGTTGAGCCTTCTCGCCCGGTCGATCCAGGAGGGCGCGCGCTCCTCGTCGCCTTCGGTCGTGGCCGAGAGTGCCGAGCTCGCCACCATGGCGTCGGACGCCGTGCGCGCTCTTCGGAGCACCCTCGCCGCGCTCAGGCCGCCGGAGATCGACGATCTCGGGCTGCGGGTCGCGCTCCGGAGTCTGATCGCCGCCCGGGCGCAGCGCGCCGGGGGCCGGATCCACGTCACGCTCGCGGCCGACGCGCAGGCCGATCGCCTGCCCTCCGACGCGGCGGCCCATATCTACCGGATCGTCCAGGAAGGCCTCACCAACGCCGTCCGCCACGCGGCCGCGCGCACCGTCGCGATCGCGCTGAACGTCGCGGAGACCGACGGCGGCGCCGAGGTCCAGCTGATCCTCACGGACGACGGGAGCGGCGCCCCCGTGGAGGCGCTGGAGCGCCCGCATTCCGGTCTCGGCCTGCTCGGCATGCGCGATCGCGTCCACGCGCTCGGCGGGCAGATCGTGACGGAAACGTCCCCGGGCGGCGGGTTCCGCCTGCGGGTCCGCTTTCACGCCGCGCTCGCGGGCGACGAGGTGTCATGACCAAACGGCGCATACGCGTGATGCTCGTCGACGATCACGCCGTCGTGCGGGAGGGCTATCGCCGGCTTCTGGAGCGGCAGCCCGACATGGAGGTCGCCGCCGAGGCCGGGGACGGCGCGGAGGCCTATCGCGCCTACCGCATGGTGGAGCCGGACGTCGTCATCATGGACATCAGCATGCCCGGCCGCGGTGGGATCGACGCCATCCGTCAGATCCGTCAGGTGGATCCGAGCGCCCGCATCCTCGTCTTCAGCGTGCATGCCGCGGTGAGCTACGCGCTCCAGGCCATACGCGCCGGCGCCCGCGGCTACATCACCAAGAGCAGCGCTTCGGATCTCCTCATCGAAGCGGTGCGAAGCGTGTTCAACAACAAGCTGACCCTGTGCGCGGAGATCTCGCACCTGCTGGCCGCGAGCCGGCTGGCGGAGGAGACGTCGCCGATCGACCAGCTGTCGCCTCGGGAATTCGAGATCCTGCGGATGATCCTCGACGCGCGGCACACGGACGCGATCGCGGCCGATCTCAGCCTCTCGCCCAAGACCGTCGCGAACTATCACTACGCCATCAAATCGAAGCTCGGCGTCAGCTCGGACGTGGAACTCGTCTACTGCTGCATCCGGTGCGGGCTGATCGATCCCTTCGCGGTCGTCGGAGCGGACTAGAACGCGCGGGCGCGCGGCCCGCAGCTGAACATTCCAGAAGTTTCCGAGAGAGAAGATCCTGTATCTGCCGTAGGTTAGTGTGGATCGTCTAGTCTGCTCAAAAAAAGATGTCTAACGGTAAATGAGAAATATCTCCGTTTTTCCACGAATGCGTGCGAAAGCGTTTCTCGCCAAGCTTAGATGGAGATTCTAGCGTGGTTCGACAGGTCCGCTTGCAACGGCACATCAACGCGTCCCAATTTGGTTGGCCCATCGCAAACGGTCCCGCTCAGGTCATTCGCCGTTACCCCAAGGATGCAGCGCCCGCTCGATGTGTTCTCAGCACTATGGGGAGGCGCTGAACCTCTGATACGGACATGGCGCGCTCGGAAGCCGTTAGTCCGCAGGGACCATAGCTGGGATCCGTCGTTCGCGTCTTACGACGCTGATGCGCTCTACGATTGTGGCCATCGATCCTTGCGGGCCGCACTTCAGATGAGACGTCGTCCTCCTTACTGCCGTTCCAGAGTCGGTGACGATCCACTCGACCTACCCGCACGCATGCTGAACCGCATTGGAATTGAGAGCCCGCGCGGATAAGCCGAAGCGATGAAGGAACAGGACGAGGGGAAACCGATGTCCGGTGCGGAGTTCCGCGAGCGCTTGCGTGAACTCGGTCGGACGCACGCCGACTTCGCGCGCGAGGTCGGCAGTTCGTCCAGAAGCGTCGACCGTTGGATCAGCGGGCGACCGCCACCGGAGATCGCGTACATCGTAGATCTCCTCATGACGATTCAACTCGTTGCACCGCAGCCGTTGCAAGCGGATCGTCCCCTCTCGGAATGCAGCTTCCAATCGGAACTTGACCGAATCTTCTCGCGCGCGGAGGCCGACGGCCGCAAGGCCGAGTTCGTAGCAGCCGTCGAACGCTGGTTGCGGGCCAACGCTGCCTCGACAAGCGCAATCGTACGTGGAGGGTAGTCGACTTCCGGAGCGCAACCGAGTGCTTGAGGGCCGCCGGACCACAACAGCTATCGCCACAATCCACAGTTTCAACAGCCCCGGCGAGCTTTTCCGTAAGACATTTTGTCTGTACTTTATTGGCCAGGGTAATCGCGGAATATCGAGATCGGTTCTTAGCCAGTCTTCTCACGAAGAAGCTGGTTCGGATTGATGGTTATCAAGAAATTGCTGAACCAGCTGCCCGCAGGGTTCGACCCCCTCCGTGTGCGGGCCTAGTGCCGGCTTATGCCGGCGAAGGGATGGCCGATGCCGAAGGTACACCCATTTCCGCCGATTCATCCCGGCTTCCGATCTCACAAGACGCCTGCCGTCATCCACTATCCTCAAAGGTGGCATCGCGACGTTCTTCTTCAGCTTTCCCTCGATCCGAGCGTGGTTTCGGTCCGCCGCGGGCCGGTCTCGGACATTCCAAACGCGCTGACGCTCGACTTGCAGACGCAAGCGGGCATCGTCCGTCTGATTGCACTTCGCGACGAGTGCCAGATGACCGCACAGGCCGAGCAGGCCGGACTGGTGCCGGTGCACCGTTCGACCTTCCTACGAGAGCCGAGAGTCGGTACCGCTCGTGCGGTCTGGGCGATGAGGAAACACATCGTTCCGCCTGCCGATCGACTGAGGATTCTCGACCGCCTGCATGCCGATGGACGCGGGCTGCCGATCGCAGACCTGATGGTGTGCGTCCGGTCGGGCGACGCGGCGGAGGCGGTTCTGGCCATGGCCTGCGATGGTTCCGTCGTACTCGATATCGACGGGCACCTGACCCCGGAGACGATCGTGCGTCTGCCCCACCAATCGAACGGACGGAAGGATGGCGGGCTCGCTGACACGGAACGGCGCTCCGGGTTGAAAGCCGTTCCTTCCAGACGAGTCGTGTCGTCGACATCCGGACGTCCGTGGACGCGTCCACGTCTCTCGGAACGACACGACGACGAATCGTCCACGACGCTTGCCTCCAGCGACGAAGAGGGTAAATAGTAAATGCGCTTCGCGATCGGTCGTCCACGAAGCGGGGGATAACGACGCTGTCCGACCGTGTCCGCGAGATAGAGATTCTGGACGCAGAGATCGCTGATCTTGAAGCGGAGATGTGGCGCCTCGGAGCGCTTCGTGCCGCGAAGATCGCACACAGAAGTTTCCTTGCGGCAGCGGAGAACTTTCCGATGCCGCGCCCTCCGGACGTCGGCGGCGGCAACCGCATCAGGCGTCCCGCGCCATCGAAGGGGCACGGCGATGTCATCGCGCGGGTTGGAGGGCATCCGAAATCCGAGGCCGGCGGGGGCGATCCAACGCCATCGATCGGGAGAGTCGATTTGGCGCAAGTCATGGCCAACGCTTCGCCGGGTCAGCAGGCTGCGATTCCGATGATCGCAAGTTTGCTAGCCGAACGTGCGCCGGTCGGAGTGGCTGCCGAGGAATTTCAGAAGCGCATCGTCGACCGGGGAGTGGTGTCCAGCTCCGTTCTGTCCAAAGCTCTGACAGGAATGACGAAGGCTGGGTTGATCACATTCTCGCGGAACTCGGGCCTGTGGTTCGCCGCAGCATCGTCGGGCGCATCAGGGTCGGGGTGGCCAGGTCCTACGTCCACGGGGATTTCGGGAGAACAGACGTGATGGCATTTCGCACATCCGGCCGCCGCACTTCCGTACATCCTGCGCGGACCAGGCGACGCCCCCCATGAAAAATGCGCGGTCCGGTTAGGACCGCGCATTGCGGATCGTGGAGCCAACCGTGGAAAGAACGCTCCAACGATCCAGGACCCTTACGTGTCCTGTCGAACGATTCGGTCGCATGCGACCGCGTCGCCCGGACCGCTTCTGTTTGCCACGTCCGCCCCGTCCGACGCAAGCTCGACGGGCGCAGGAACGTGCGGCGCGTGGATGATCCACGGCGGGCCCCGACGACGATACGTCCGCGCTCCGCACCGATCGATGGCTTCGAGTCGGCGCTTCACTCCACCTCTTCTCCGGCGTCGACACGCGTAAGAGCGCCTCTCCGCCGATGCTTGGAGCACGCCCATGAGCAGGCGCTTGATGATGCTCGGTATTCACCCCGATCTGGTGCGTGCTACGCCATGGGGCATGGTTCCGCGACAGCGACCGCTCTTCCATCCTCTCCGATGGGAGTCGACCGCAGGTCCTTATCCGCGCGATCCCCGGATCGAAGAGTGGCTGGTCGATGCGGTCACCCACTACCCCGTTGCCGGTTCCGTACGCTCATCTCCTTCGCCGGTAGTGCACCGATATTGGCCGGCACCCGATCGACCGGAGCGGGTCGACGGTTCCGCCATCGTCTCGTGTCGAGTGGACATGGCGGACGTATTTCCACGCGTCCCGCAAACACCCCTGGCGCGATCGCCACGGAGCGCGAGGCAAGGAAGGCAGAACAGGTTGCCGAGCCGAAAGGCCGGGCGCGTGATCCGATGCGCATCGGATCCCGAGTTCGACCATGCGCTGGATTGCGAGATGAGTGCCTCGGTCATGCGCTTCGTCGAGCAGCCCTGCACGCTGCGCTACCGTTTACACGGCGAGTTGCGCATCGCGAGACCGGACGCGTTCGTCGTGGAACTCGGCCTTCCGGAGTTCCGGGAGGTCAAGCTCGAGAAGGACGCAGTTCGTCCGGAGAACGAGGCTCGTTGGCCCGCCATCGCCGCAACTCTCAACGGGATGGGTTTCGGTTATCGTGTGGTGACCGAACTGGATTTGCAGGCGGGCGGACGAAGCGACACGATCTACACCGTCTACGAGCACCGGCACTCGCCCCTGCCCTCGGCCTCCGACATCGCCTCGCTGCGGCAGATCCTCGAGCCGGGGCCGGTCAATCTAGCATGCATCCGGGATCAGATACCTGCGATCCGGCGTGAGCAGATCTTCGCGATGGTTCGGGCGGGCCTGTTCGCCATGGATTTCAACGCTGCTCCCGGCCCGGAGACGCTCGTGATGCTCCCGGACCACGCGAGGCATCCGCAGTACTACGGAGCGTGCTGATGGAGACGGGGAAATTCGAGACCGGGCAGCGCATTCTTTGGAACGGCACGCTCTTCGTCCTCTTGAGTAAGGCGACTCTAGACGGAATCGATTTCTGGCATTACGTGCCATGGTCTGGAGATAATATCCCTATATCGAGTGTACACTCCGTCGTTCAACGTGATTCAGAAGATGACCTGCATCGAGAGTACTTCGAAGGACGTCTAACATTCGACAACAGGCGCGAGGGCGAGACTCCGGAACAGTCCGTCGCGCGACGGGACCGCCCCAGAGTTCCATTGTCCGACCTGCCGGAGAAGGATTACAAGGACATCTGCTTCCGTCGCGACCTTGTTCGCCGTGTCCAGGCGCAGTTCCCGGAAGGCGGGTACGCTCGGAGAGATCGTCGGACGCAAGGGGGGAAGTCGCTCGTCCTAGAGAAGGTGCTCGCCGATCTCGGCCACGAACTAGGCATTCGATACTATGGCGTCCCACGCAAGGTCAGCGTCGCTTCGTTCTATCGCTACCGCTCCACGCTGGAAGTGCTCAACGATCCACGCGATCTCGCAACGGATCGATCCGCCTGCGGCAAACGCAACCGGAACGTCACTAAAATTCGCGAAATCATCAATAAGCACATTCTTACAGAACTGCAGCTAGCGCGCCGGCGCCGCAATGTCGGAGAGCCAGCACAAATCGTGATGGCGGACATAATCGTTAAAACTTATAAAGAAATCGAGGAGATGAAAGAATTAGATCCATCCTTCAGAGATGCGAAGCTTCCGTGTCGTGCTACATTTTACAACTGTTTTGCGAAATTTCCGCGAGAAAGCCGGGATCACGGCATGCTTGGGCCGACCCATACACGTGCTCGATACAGATACCCAAGGGGGCACGACGAACCGGCCGCCGCACTATCGCAGACTCAATACGACGAGACGCAGACGGACGTGTTCTGCGTCGATGATTTTCTCGGCATTCCACTCGGACGTCCGTACGCCTCGTGGATCGTCGATGTCTATAGCGGCGCCATACTCGGGTTCTACATAGGGTTCGAGCCTCCGGGCGATGTCGTCTTCGGTAGCGTCCTACGACATGCCATCCTGCCAAAGACCTATGTTACGGCCACATTTCCCGATATCAATGCGCCCTATCCGATGGCGGGCATCCCACGGCTGGTCACTTACGACAACTCTCTGAGCGCACACGGCCAATCGATCGAACGCCTGATGGGCGACTTCGACGTTGCTTATGACTTCACACCCAGCCGCATGCCGTGGGTCAAAGGCGATGTCGAGGGCATGTTCCGGAGGTTGAACACGACGCTGCTCTCCCTGATGCCGGGCTACGTTCTCTCCGATAAACTGGCTCGATGCGATTACGACCCGGCACGTAACGGTGTGATCGGGCTCTACCACCTGATTTACATATTCCATAAGTGGTTGCTTGAGCATTACCACGCTACCACCAAGCTGAACAGGCAGCTCCCCAGCCCCAACGCTCGCTGGTGCGATGGCACGCGCATCGTGAAGCCTGAATTCCCCGTTATGGGCAGCGAACTGGATTTCCTTTTCGGGATAATCCGCGAAGGTAGGACCCTGGACAATCGTGGGTTAATCTTTCAGGGCCTTCGTTATTACAGCGACAATGGTCACGATATCCGCCGGACGTTCGGACCAAACGTCAAAGTCAAGGTAAAGATAAACCCCCTCAATCTTGGATCGATTCACTGCTTCAACTCCGAACGGAACGTCTGGGTGAAATGTCTGGCTTTGGATGCGATCTATGCAGGCGGGCTGGACCTACATAGGCACACTCTGTACCGCAAATACGCCCGCGAAAAGTGGGGCGGCGAGAGTCTCGAGGACTACGCCAGGGCGAGGATTGCGCTGCAGGAACTCATCGCGGCAGGATTGCCCGACGCGCTTGGCATGCGGACCAATTCGCTGATCGCGAGAGCCTTGGGCCTCGGCACACATACTATGTTCGAGAGTCATCATGCCGCCGCGCCGATGCGAGATGCACGCGGCGTTCTGAGGGGGCCGGCCACGGCTGCGGCGCTGCCGCAGCAGACGGTATCCCACGGCGCCGATGCGCATCAGTCGTCGGGCCATATGCCGACGCCGGTTGAAGTTCCGGCAAGCCGACCGCCCAAGTCTCAGGTGCCGGTCTTCAAGGCCTCTCGAATACTCATGCCGCGCTGAGGTGAAAATGCTCGTACGCGATAGAAGCCCCAATAAGCGGTGGGATCTCGTTCGAGAATTTGATCGGGAATTCGTCGAGCATCCCACGTTCATGAACGTTCTCGACGAGATGAATGATCTTGTCGATGCCCATGGTTGCAAGAGTGAGGCCGACAATCTCTGTATCACTGGCGCTCCCGGCGCAGGGAAATCCACCGCACTCAGGATGCTCGAAGCTGCGCACCCTCGCGAGAAAGATGCGGTGGAGATCAAGACCTCAGCCGGGATCGCGATCTGTGATCGGATTCCTATCCTAGCGATTGAAATGCCTGGTCAGCCCACGCCCAAGAAGATCGCGCGTGAACTGCTCAAAGCTTTGGGTGACCCTTTCTACAAGCGCGGTGAGCGAGAAGACCTCAGGGACAGGGTCGTGCATTTCGCCGGTCGATGTGGAGTCAAGGTGATACCGATTGACGAGGCTCAAAGGGCAGTCGACCGTGACGGCGAGGTGCGAAGCGAGGACATCGCCGAGTTCATGAAAGAATTGCACGGCATGATGAACGTGTCATTTCTTCTGTTCGGGATGGGAAGGATCCGAAGGCTTCTGGATTTCGACGAGCAGATCGATAGACGGTGGTGTTCGGAGAAGGAGATACTGCCGTACGAATGGGGTGGATCCGAGATCGATCCACCGCAAGATAGGTTCAATTTCATGGGGATCCTGGTTGCTTTGGTGGAGAATTGCCCCTTTCCGTTTGCCGACGAGCTCGACGTCATGTCGTACGACTGTGCTAAACGGTTCTACTATGCTTCCCGAGGATTAGTCGGCCTGTTGAAGAAGCAGTTGATCGCAGTCGTCTGGGATGCCGTCGTCCACGGCGAAAAGCATATTACGCGAGAACTCCTGGAATTTTCCTACAATCGCGTGTTTCGAACCCAGAAAGCGCACGAGATTCTCATAAACCCTTGGGGATGCGATTGGTCGGGCCAACTTCCTCCCGCACTGCGCCACCATTCGCTTCTCCTGGCATCGAAGCAGCGCCGATCGTCGCTGAAAAGGAAATCGGCTCGGCGCACCGAACTCGTCTCCGCCCTGACGAAGGCGTGACTGCGATGTCCCCCCGCTTGGTCGTCCGCCCCCGGATCCATCCGCGAGAGTCGCTGCAGCAGTTCATCGTGCGAGTCTGCGAGGCCAATCGCTTCGGCCATCCCGCTCGGCTCCTCGCCCTCGCCGCGCTGCCGGGCTCCATCTTGTCGCGGCGCTGCGATCTGGCCTCTCTGGCGGATCTGCTTGCGATGGACGATCCGGCTGCACTCTGCGCCGCCGCTTATTGGGCCGACGAGAGTCGAGATGGTCTATTGGCCTTCGGGAACTCTTTCGTGCCGGCCTGGGCAGTGAACTTCAGCCGCTCACGCATCTGCTCATCGTGTGTGCGTGAGACCGGGACTTGCAGCCGACTCTGGGACCTTGGTGTCGTCACCGCCTGTCCGATTCATGAGACTACGCTCGTCGATGATTGCGCTTGCGGTCGAGCTCTCTCGCCTCTCAGGTCGGCCATGTCCGCCTGCCGTTGCGGCCGCGAGATCGAGGCCTCGAAGCGGACCGGCTCCAAATCTCTCGTTGCCGTCGCCGCCGCGCTCTCCCAGTTGGCCGAAGATCGGCCGGCAACAGGATGCGCGCCCGTTGCCGATCTGGCCGCCGGCCTGCGCCTGCTCCGGTTCGCGGTCGCGGCGACGGTTCGGCATCCCTCGTCGAGACGTGCCGCTACGGTGTCGAAGCCCGGCGCTGCCGAGATGGCCGCGCGCCTCGAGCAATCCTCCGAAGTGTTGCTGGATTGGCCGGCAGGCCTCCACAGGCTGTTGGCGGAGCACGCCACCGGCCAGTCCGGTCGAGTCGGTCTGGACGCAGCCTTCGGCTCTTTCATACATCGGCTAAAGGCGGTGCTGTCGGAACCTGGTCTCTCGCTCGTCGCCGACGAGGTTCGAACGTGGCTGAGCAGGCGGGTGGATGCACCGGCGATCAAAGCGTGGGCATTCTTCAGTCCATCCGAAGCCGGGCCTGAACGCCTTACTGCGGCCGGTGCAGGCCGAGTTCTGGGAATCTCGCCCGACAAAGTTGCCGCTCTCGTGGATCGGGGGCTGTTGGTGGGGCACGTCCTACCGGCCGGTTCACGGCGGGTCGTACTCGTCGAAAAAACTTCCGTTGAACGCATCCGCGCTTCACGTGTATCGCTGATCACCGCCGAGGCCGCCGCGGCATCGCTCGGTATCGGTGTCAAGCAACTCCATAAGCTCCGACTGCACGGTTTGCTGGCCGAGTTCGGCTTAATTCGAGACGGTAGCGGTACGCTCTATCCGCCAACCTTCGCTGCCGATCTGGACGCCAAGCTAGCCGCCCTGGCGAACGGTTGGGGTAATCCCGGATCCGTCGACCTTGGGAGTCTCCCCGGACTGAGGCGCGTCAAGCTGCATGACGTTCTCTCTTCGGTTTTATCCGGCCATGTTCCGCTGCTACACGCGTCCGGGACAGTAGAAGGGGTTCCAGTCCTCGCCAGATATTCCGTTCCGGCCGACGCCACCTACAAGCTCGGTGCCCGATCCGGACAACCGGCACTTGGCACCGCTCGCGCCGCCAGACGGTTGGGCGTCGCCCCGCGGATGATCCCTGTCCTGCTCGAGACCGGTTGCCTGACGGCGGCCGAAGGGCTTTGCGGCGGCCGAACACGAGGTGTCACTCTCGAGTCGATCGAAGCGTTCCCTCGCAAATTTGCGCTTGCTCGGACTGTCGCACGTGAATACCAGACCAGCGCGCGACGATTGGCGGCTGAAATGGCGATCGCCAACGTTGCGCCGGTGGTCGAAACGGACAGCGGACGCGGCATCTCTGCCGTCTGGTCGCTAGATGCCATCGCCCGCATCCGCCCACTGTTACAGGGACCTGTTTCGGTCTGCAGGAAGGCCGCGCCCCCGCCCATGGTCCGATAGTTGCGCGCGGCGGAATGGCACGCCGAGACTCCGCGCGGAATGGACAGCCCTTGAGCTGGCCCAACGTCCGTCTGGTCGTCCGCTCCGATCCTCTACCCGGAGAAGGATTGCAGGATTGGGCGCTTCGCCTGTGCGAGCTCAACCACATTCGAAAAGTCTCACGCCTCCTGCTTCCGCCGGACATTCTCTGGCGCTGCGATGTCACGCGCGGCGAATGGATCTCCTATCTGGCGGCTGCTACGGGCACCTCGGTGTATCTGATCGAACTTCTGGTAGGGGAGGATGTCGGAGCGAGTACATCCACCGCGATCCCGGGTGTGCGTCTTGCGCACAAATTCTTCAAGCCGCATCCGGCCAAAGCCTGTCCGCTCTGCCTCCGCGAACAGCCGTTCTCCAAGGCTGTCTGGAGGCTTCGGGTATGGACTTGCTGTCCGATTCATGGCGTTTACCTGGTGGATAGCTGCCCAAAATGCGGCAAGCTTCTGGCTTACCAGCGTCCCGGCGTGGATCGCTGCGTAGATCCTGACTGCGATGGACGACCATCCGAAGCTTCGACAGTTCCTGCCTCGTCTGCAGAACTGGAGTTACTCGCCTTGATCGCGAGAGTACTCGGTCAGGCAGTGCCGCCTGTCGCGGGCACACTGAGCAACGTTTTTGGCCATCTTTCCGCCGAGCAAATTTTATCATTCGTCGGCTGGATCGGCCGAAGATGTGCAAATGGCGTTCCTGACGATACTGGGATTTTTAGGTGCGCAGCCAACATCCTCGGCGATTGGCCGAATGGATGGCGTGCGTTGATCAACCAAGACTATAGAGAATGCAACGCAAGAGATGTGAGTCTGTCGTCAAGATATCCTACTATTACTGCAATTTTATCGGTCGACGCGACCACTCGTAAGAATATGGGAGATGCTATGCAAATTATTCATGACGAATTCATAAGATCAATTTGCTCTCTGGGGGGCTGCGAAGGTGTCGTTTATCGCAGCCGTCGACATAAAAGTAATTCCACCGGCATCATGATCTCATTGCGTGAAGCGGGAAAGATACTAGGTGTAGGAAAACGCACGTTATCGCGCATGGTGGACGCCGGCATTTTCAAAACTGTCGAGGTACTCCACGGGAGCGGGCGAGTTATAAATTACCTCTACAGGAGTGAAGTGCATGCGCAAGCAGCGCGCTTGTCTGAACTCGACGTTGAGGGCCCTATCACCTTCGAACAATGCCTCAAACTGCTAGACACAAGTAGAGGCGTTTTGAGGTCATTAATTGACCTTGAATACATATGTTTGGCGCATAATTACTCAATTGCAAATGTATCAACTAGGTCACTCGATGTATTGTATCAGAAACTCGACCGTTTGGCTGCTCCAATGGACTCGAGCTTTAGCGTGCCAATCCATCGCGTTTGTAACGGATTGAGAGGAAAATCAATAACCGACATCCTCGCACTAATGCTATCCGGGACACTTGTATTCAGTATTGATCATGATCAGGGGCGCAAGCTGCGTAGATATGTTTTCCAGGGACGTAAAAGATCTCGGCGCCAGTGCCGATTTCGATAATTTTAGTGTATTGTAGTATGCTCGTCGTTCAATATTTTTAGCGTTACCGATACCTAGAGACTTCACGATGATATAAATTGCGGAAACCATCAGAATTTGCAATACATATTGGTCAGAGGACAAGCTATGGACGACGCTGGCGCATCAGGCCGGGCCAGCAACATTTGAATGTTCGCGAGGAATGTCCGCGGGAAGCGCCTCATCAATAATTCATCTATCGACATCATCTATAAGCAGCTATTCGTTGTTAAAAGGAATTGCGACGCGCCAGAATATCATGGCGGAAATCCATTCTGCCGAAATGGCAGCCTGTGGATAAACGAAGGCTCCGATGGTTTTCGTTCTTGTTTTGTACCATGATCGGCCATCGCCTATGAAGTAGGCGAACTCCTGAAGCCGACGCCTGCCGAGCGCTTCGACTCCGTCGAGCCAGCCGCGTCGCTCCATCCATTTCAGCACCCACGCTGACGGTCGGCGCCTCCGCGGCGCGGCCGCGGGAGATCTCGCATGCTCGCTTCACACCACTCGGGATCGACGATCGTCTCGGATCCGCCGGACTTGGCACCGTCCGACCAGCTCGCCCGCGCCTTCCTGCAACAGCTCGCCCAGGACGAACGCAAGCGGCTGAAGAGCAATCATCGGCTGCATTCCTACGGCTTGGAGGATGATGCGCACTTCGACGAGAGCGACGCCGTCGAGCAGATCGTGGCGCGGGACGAGATTAGCCGGCCCGAGACTGCGCATGTACCCATTCCCGCGGATATTGCCGCCGTCGCCGTCATGCTCGCCCGTGCCGTCGCAGCCGAGCCCGACCTTGTCCGCCGGCTGCGCCGCGAGGCACCTGTCGTCACCGTCGCCACGCACGTTTCGGAACTCATAGAGCCGACTCGTACCGTTGCCGAGACGTGTCTGTTCCGTCCCAACACTAAGGTCATGGATCTGGCGAGCGCACGAGCGCGCGAGCTGAGCCGGCGGCATGCTGCCCTATTCGTTTGCGATGGGATCAGTCGCGACGCGCGGCCGGAGAAAGGCAACGACATCATCGGCACGGCGCTGCATGTTCGGGTGCCGATCGTCGGCATCGCCCCCGATCCGAAGCGCCAGTTGCCGCGTGATCTGACGCGTTCCGCCGAACATCGGATCGCTCTGCACAACCTGGATCAAGCCGGCCTCGATCTCGTCGTCGAAGCCGTCACTGGCGGCAAGCCGACCCGCTCGCTCGATCCGGATCTGCTCCGTATGATCGAGATTGCAGATCTGCCGGTCGCCTTGCGCAGGAGGGCGTCACCCGACAGCTGCGTGGAAGCGATCGAGAGGATCATCGCCGCCAAAGCCGACTTCCTCGGTGCCGGCGCCGCTCTCGAGGAACTCGACGGCTATGGGGCAGCCAAGATTTGGGGATTGGCGGTCGCAGCCGATTTGCAGGCCTACCGTGCCGGCCGTCTGTCGTGGACCGAGATCGACCATCGCGGCCTGCTGCTGTCGGGGCCGCCTGGCGTCGGCAAGACCAGCTTCGCGCGCGCGCTGGCCAAAAGTGCCCGCGTCCCCCTGGTGGCGACTTCAGTGGCCGAATGGAACGCAGCCGACTACCTGTCGGGCACACTTCAGGCGATCCGCAAGGTTTTCGCACAAGCGCAGGCACAGGCGCCTTGCATCCTGTTCATCGACGAACTCGACGGAATCTCAGACCGAGGTCAGATCCGGGGCGAGTACGTCCAGTACTGGACGCAGATCGTCAATCTGTTCCTCGAGCTGCTGGCAGGCGTGGACGAGCGTCCGGGCGTCGTGGTGGTGGCAGCCACGAACCACCCCGGGAAGATCGATCCTGCGGTCAAACGGGCCGGGCGCCTTGATCGGGAGATCGCGATCGAGAAGCCGGACACGACTGCGCTCGCGCGGATCTTCCGGCACCATCTCGGTCGCGAGATCCTGCCCGGTGCGTCGACGCTGCCGCTGGCTCTGGCCGCACGTGGCATGACGGGTGCGGATGCTGAGGCGTTCGTCCGGCGTGCCAAAGGAGCAGCGCGCCGCAATGGGCGAAGCGTGACCCTGGACGATCTATTGGTCGAGATCCGGCAGGGGCGCCGTCCGCTCACGTCGGCGATCAGGCACCGCGTGGCAATCCATGAAGCCGGCCATGCAATCGTCGTCCGAGCACTGGGCTTCGGCGAACTCATGGACCTGTCTCTCCACGACGACGGCGGCCAAGCCTGTCTGGAGTGGACCCGCGACGGTGGTGTGACGCTGTCTCGACTGGAGTCGGGCTTGGCCGCGCTCCTGGCGGGTCGGATCGCGGAAGAGATCGAACTCGGTGACAGTTCTATCGGTGCGGGACTGGGGCCTGCCTCCGATCTCGCCAAGGCGACCGGCATTGCCCGTGACATCGAGCTGAGATTCGGTTTCGGGATCTTTGGCAACATCTACCTTGAGGCCGTCGGGACAGAGACGGTCATGATCGCGGGCCTGCTCCCGGCGATCGTAGAACGACTGCGTAGGGCGAGCGAGCGGGCACGCGGCATCCTGATGGAGCATCGATCGGCCCTGCAGACAGTCGGCCGCCTGCTTGAGGAAGCCGGCTACCTGACACGCGGCGAAATCGACCAAGTCCTTGAGAAGAAGATGCGGACGGATGCGATGCTGATCGTACCGGCCGCGAGCGACGGGGAGGTGCCGTGATGTTCGAAATCCCACCTGCAGCCCCGGAGATCGACGACCTGCAGCCTATCTCCGATGCCATTGATGAACTATGCGAGATCCTCGAGGGGAGCCGCGCTATGGTCATTGAAGAATTGACAGATATCATCCGGCGGCGGACCGCATTCGAGTATTGTAAGCAAGCATTCGAAAACGATTTTGAGGCTTGGCCGTTCGTATCCTGATACGGCGGAGTATGGCGGCGCTACGAGCTTCGCTTGCGTCGTGGGCGATAGCTCAACGCCGCCATGCTTCTTGGCATTCGATACGTTGACCCACGACCGCTCCTTGGCGTGTTGACGAAGCTCGATCGTGGCGATGCGGCCGTCCAGGCGACGTCCATCAACGTATGTGCTGCGGCTGCCAAGTCACCTGCATCAACAACAGCGGCGGGCAGGCGCCCTCAAGCAAGAGCGACGCGACGGAGAGGGCATGGAGAGCGAGCTCGCCGCGGTGAAGACGGCACTCAATGGTGCGCCGCCAGCATCCAGAGGGCCATGGCTACCATCATCACGTTCTCGGTGAGCGAGACGAAGCCCAATGGCACCTTGCTCGATCCGCCGACGCAGGCGCATTTGATGTCTCGCTTGTCGATGTATACCGCCTTGAACACTGAGACCGCCCCGATCGCGCCGATGAACAGCGCCACCGGAATCGAGATCCAGTTCAAGGCGCCCGCCACCATCAGCACGCCGGCGATGCCTTCCAGGAAGGGGTAGGCGTAGGCGTAGCGGACCCAGCGTCGGCCGACCAGGTCGTAGCCCAGGAACATCGAGGAGAAGCTCTCCACGTCCTGAAGCTTCAGGAGCGCCAACACGCACATGCTGAAGGCGATGAACCACTCCGCCGCGCGCATTGTGAATGGCGTGCTGTAGACGGCGTGGCTCGCCGCCAGGGCCATCAGCGCCGTCATCGAGAAGACTGCGATGACCGGCACATAGGTCGTGGCGTTCGGGTCGTTGGCGGCCTTGCCGAAGTGGCGTTGCAGATCGTCGAAGCCGCCGACGCGCTCGCCGTTGATGAAGGTCTGCGGCGTCGACTTGACCTGGTGCTCAGCCTTGAAGCGGTCGGTCTCCGCCCGGTCGGTCAGGAGATGGTCCTCGACCTCGAAGCCCTGACGTTCGAGGAGGTCCTTGGCCTTTAAGCCGTAAGGGCAGGTGTGTTCGGGGGTGACCATCCGGTATAGGACGGCCTTACGGGCGGAATGCATCTCGAGCTCCTAGGCGGACGAAAACTGCATCGGGGAAACAGGCTGGGACCCCCTAGGGGCGGCCCCGGGATCGGCGGCTACTTCCCGTGCCGCTTCAGCCACGCCTCCATATCGAAGATCTCCGTGGTCTGATCGTCGATGATCTTCCGGACCATCGCCTTCGTCGCGGGGGCCTTGACGTGCTTCAGCGCGACTCTAGCCATCGCGACCGCACCCTTGTGGTGCGGGATCATGTGCGTGTGGAAGTCCACGTCCGGGTTGCCGCTGTAGGGGAAATCCATGTCCTTCATCATCGCCACGTCGGCGGCCTTGAAGTCCCTTGTCGCGGCGCCGTCCCTCGGAGCCGGCTTCATCGAGCCCATGTCCTTGCAGGACATGGAGCCGTGGGACGGGACTATGTCCGCTGCAGGGACGGGAATGTCGCACCCACGGTCTGGTTGCCGCGGCCTCGGTTCAAGCCGCCGCAGGCAGTAGTTTCGCCGGATAGCCGGCGGCGATGATGGCGTCGGCAATTCGGTCGGATTGTATGGTTGCGCCGGACACGGTGACGAGCTTCGTCGCCAAGTCGACTTCCACGTTGGCCCCTGGCTCGACAGTTTGCACAGCGGTGGCTACGGACTTGGCGCAGCCGCCGCACCCCATCTTTTCGACCTTGACGCGGACCATGACGCTCTCCATCCGATGACGTCCCGACGAGATAAGGCTTCCCATCGTTGGAAGGTCAATGGCAGCGGGGAACTCCGTCTCGTCCGGGTGGCCACGGCCTTTGCTGCAGCACGATCCTGCTAGTCGTGTCGGACGCTCCTCCAGATGCGCTGGCCGGTATAGTGGCCGGTTGAAGCGACTCGAGCGGCCGAAGCAAAGAACTCGAAGGCAGCTGTCCTAAACAGCTAAGTGGAGTTGCCGCGAGCTCCTCCGGCTCCAAGCGCTGGCTCTTAGGGCATACGCGGTAAGGACACAGGCGACGAAGACCGCGATGCCGTTTCTGCCGCTGAGAAGTATCTGTGCACCCTCGAGCACCGGCCAAGTCGGTGAAACGACAAAAGGCACAATGACAGGCAACGCGAATACCCAGAAAACGGCGCACCATGCTGCTGCAGCCATTATCCAGCGCCCTCGCTCTATCCGGGCTGCTGCTGAAGCGCGCTGCGCGCACAAAATCGACCCGTAAAGGGCGGGCCAGATCAGAATCAAGTGGTCACCTTCCAAAAGCGGACCACAGCTCAGAGCGAGGCCGACTGTAAGGCCAACCTCGGCGAGATGTCTTCCGGCATTCAAAGTGTCATCGGCGGTCTCCGCGCGGTCGCGGTATGCCGCGATGGCGGTGAGGAAAATTGATACGGCAACTATGGCAGCTAGAACGCTAACGAACTGCGCCAGCATGGGCGCGTCGATCCATGGAACGCTAAATGGATTCTCGGTGAAGAGGCGCTTGGCGAGAGCGGGCACCGACTGGTGATCGGGTCGCGCGCCCGCCGGTAGGGTGGTGTAGAAGGCTGATGCCGCGATCCAACCTCTGACCGCCGCCAGAGGGCTGCTGATCAACAGGAATGGGCCGGTAAATAGGACGGCTGCCATGCCTGCGGTTATGGCGGCCGCCCGCCATCCGCGCCGACATAGAAGATAAAAAATCAGCACGCCCATAAATGGTTTGCAGACGATGACGAACGCCCATGCAAGCGCGCCACGAATGGTCGCTCGATCGAGGAACGATCGGAGACCGATCAGAAGAACAAAAAGCAAGAGAATATTGATCTGCCCATGAAACAAATCGGAGCGGATTGCACGGCTACACAGAATTGCGCCGGTCGCGAGCAGCAGCCATCCATCAGACATGATGCGCCCGAAGCGGCGCATCAGCAGTACGCATCCGGCTATGAGCACTAGGTTCAAGCACGGCCAGAAGATCCAGAGCTTGCCGTAGCCTATGAACTGGCCGATGACCGCAACCATCACGCCAAGAAAAGGCGGGTAGGCAAATGGATCTCGACCGTCAACTAGAACATAGGGATTTTGTCCCTGTGCTAGTAGTTTGGCGGCGTCCAGATATAAATCGAGATCCGCTGTAACAGGCCAGCCGGGCTGCTTTGCAATAACAAATAATACGCTCGCCGTGCCTATGAGAATGAGCGCCATGCCCATCAGCATTGCAATGCGTTCGGACCTTGTGCTTTCTTTGTGTATAATTGCGGCGATGTTGGGTGCGGCAAACGCACTGCGTAGATTGAGCATTTTTCGCTCCAGTGTCGCCTCAGTTATATGCGTTTGTTAAAACAAAAGCCTAGATCATGCAGGCGTTGGATGTGGATCACGCAGTGTTGAAGGTGATTGTCTTATGGCCAAGATAATTTGCGACTGCTCCAACGGCGATGCCGATCGCATGAGAAGCTGGCGCGGCGGCAGGGAAGCCAAGCGGTAAAAGAACAAGATCGCATGTGAATGTGGCTACAGCGACCGTCACCGCACCCCCGATGAGATTCACGACTAGAAATCCGCAAAGTTGCGCGAAGAGCGTACGGCGCGAATCTGGAAACACGAGGCTCCGATAGGCGAAAAAGCCGAATATCATCCCCGTCGCGGTGGCTGCCGCAACGGCGGCCGAGTAAGGCATCGCAGCGCTGAAAACGAAGCGTGCGACCCAGCTCAATCCAGCGGCGGAGCCGCCGGCGAACAGGAACCGAACGCGCCGGTCGAAGTGGTCAAGACGCCACATCTCAGGCCGCGATACCCGCCCAGGCCAGCACGAAGCAGACCGAGAGCCCGCTTCCTGCCGCAAGCGCGAGCCTGTCTGTCAACGCGAAGACAACTGGATCGTCCTGCAATTCGCCACGCTGACACGCAACCCAGATCCGTCCCACGATGATCGAGAGCGCGACAGGGAAACCCCAAAGCCAAGCGACATCGCCGTAGAAAGTCTGCTGGAATGCGTCGTTGATGATGTAGAATACAAGGACAAGAAGCGCTGATGTACCTGCTGCTACACCCGCCGCGAGCACCAGCGGTAGGTCTGCCGCGAAATAGCCGCGTCCGTTGATTCTCGCCGTTCCACGCTCGATGGCACGTGCGATCTCCGTGTGTCGCTTAGCTAGTGCCAACGACGTGAACAGGAATATCGAAAATACGAACAACCACGGTGAGGCCTTGGCCGCAACCGCGACCGTGCCGACCGCGAGGCGGAGCGTAAATAAAAGGGCCAGTGTCAACGCGTCGAGTAGAACGACACGTTTGACGTAGAAGGAATAGAAGAGCGTCAAGACTGTATAGCAGGCCAACATCAGGACGACCTTGGGCCCGGCCGCCGCCCCGAGAGCGAAGCCGGCGGCCAGGCCGACCGGGACTGCTGCAAAGCCGACAACCATCGGCAATCGCCCGCTGGCGAGCGGACGGTTCCTTTTGGACCAGTGCCGACGATCATCAGCGACGTCCCAGATATCGTTCAGTATGTACGTCGCAGAGGCGATCAAGCTAAGGGCTATGAAGCTAAATATGAGCTGCCAAATCGCAAAAACGTCGAAAATACGCCCAGCCAGAACAGCCGGAACCAGAACCAACGCATTCTTCGCCCATTGATGGGGTCTCATGCTTTCGATGAGAGGCCCAAGATATGAAGGACGATGGAAGATGCCAATGACATTTGCGACGGCGCTAGCTGCTTTCTCGACTCGACTTGATGCTTCAACCACTATGGCCTGTCGAGCAGCATGCCACACAGGCAGGTCGGCCCTACTATCTCCAGCGTAGTCGAAACCCAACGGGAAGCGACGAGCAAGCTCAGCCGCCTTGGCGTGCCCCTTCAGATTTGTCGTACCGTCACTCGCGATGACTGTCGTTATGAACGGGAACCGCCGGGCGATCTGAGCAGCCGTCACGTTGTCGGTCGCCGTCGACATATGTACCGGCCGGCCGCCGTTAGCCTCAGCCTCGGCGAATTCAATCAACTCGGCATTGACCGGCAGTGTATCTATGTCCAGCCTCGCATCTTGTGCCATCCGCCGCTTCAGATAGGCGCGCCCGCCAAAGGACCAGTATGCGATTTTGAAGATGTTCAAAGGGTCTGCTCGAACGAGAGACACGGCCTTCTCGTAAAGAACATCTGCGCGCAGCAGCGTACCATCGAGATCGAGGATCAATGGAACTTGGTTCGATGTCGATGCTGTCGACTCCGCCGCCGTTACCACCGTGGTTGCTGGATCGATTTGCGCCGTCAGCATTCGCTCGCCTCCGAAGCCTGATCGCACTCATCACGGCTCCTTCAAGGAGGAAAACGTATTCTTTGGGAGTAGATGAATATGTTCCTATTCCAGCTGGAGTAGGGTGCGACTGCAAAAGAGAATGGTGGATACTATGTGCCCGCCATAGCGGTTTCTGATGACCTGAAGGCATTTGGCGCAACACGAGGATCCGGAGCGCCTTCGGCAAGAGCTTCGAGTGCAGCTCGATAAAGGCACTTCGCAAGCCGAATCGGCCAGACGGCACCGCGAGAGCAGCCATCTAAGCCAAAGGACGTATTTCGTGGTACGAGCTTGTAGCCATACTTAAGCAACCGGGATCGGCGCGGCGGTCCCGAAGGTCGGCATGGGCTAGACCTATGCCGGGCCTCTGCGATGCCGCGTGCTGTTCCGGCTCGGGCCGGCGGGCAGGCGTCCATGCTCCTGTCGAAGTGCAACCGCTGCGAGCGACCCATCCGCGCCGATGCGTCGAGGTGCCCGACGTGCTTTGCCGTCGTCGGGCCGGACCCGCGCCCGGCTCCTAGGGACGAATTCGGCTACCGGATCGCCATGCTGGCGACCACATGCGCAATCCTCGTCTACCTCCTCTTGATCCGCCGGTAGGCGTCGGCCGGCCTACATCCGCTCCTTGATGCCGGAGCCGACGAGCCACCAGTTCACCGGGTAGCTGGTCAGGAATCCCGCGACCATGGCAGCCTGCATCGCGAACCAGAACTCGATCGAATCGACCGGTGCCCGTTGGCCGGCCAGATGCGGGTAGAGCCAGAACTGCACCAGCGCCATGAGGCCGTACATGCCGACCTGCCAGGCGATCAGCGACGCGGTGTCCGCCTTGACGGCCGCCACTACCCCCTTGCCCGGCGAGAGGCCTCGCATCGGCACGATGGCGTAATACTGGAACACGATGCCGAGGGCGTAGGCGAAGACGAAGTCCAGCGCCCAGACGGCGTACATCTTCTCCTCGAAGAGCGATTGCCAGCCGAACCAGACCGCCACCGCCGGCACCAGGAAGGCGAGCCACTCCGCGGCGACGTCGCCCAGCATGCAGCCGCTGCCGCAGTGGAGCGCGCCCTTGCCGACCATTACCGGGAACGGGGTGCCGGTCATGTTCGGCGGCTTCTCGCCCCGTTCCTCGGCGTGGTGGTGCGCCTCCATGGTCGCTAGGCGGCCGTAGCGGAAGTAGGCCCAGACCACGACAAGCGTCCCGAACAGGGCGCTGACCGGCCAGACCACGTTCATCACGGCCATGTGCTGCGGATGGCGGATCACCTGCACGGACAACACCAGCGAGCAGGCGGCCCCCAGGAGCAGCGCGCCGATCGAGAGGGCATGCAGCCAAGTCGGGAACATAGGTGCTCCTAGCGAGCGGCGGAAGGGTCGAGCTTCGCCGAGCGAAGGCGCAGGGCGTTGCCGATCACGCTGACCGAGGACAGCGCCATGGCGGCCGCCGCCAGGACGGGCGAGAGCAGGATGCCTAGGAACGGGTAGAGGATGCCCGCCGCCACCGGCACGCCGGCCGCGTTGTAGATGAAGGCGAAGAACAGGTTCTGGCGGATGTTGCCCATCACCGCCCGCGACAGCCGCCGAGCCCGCACGATACCGAGGAGGTCGCCCTTCAGCAGCGTCAGGCCGGCGCTCTCGATCGCCACATCCGTGCCGGTGCCCATGGCGATGCCGACGTCCGCGGCCGCCAGCGCCGGGGCGTCGTTGACACCGTCGCCGGCCATCGCGACCACCTGACCGGCCGCCTTGTGGCGCTCGACCACGGCGGCCTTCTGGTCGGGCAGGACCTCCGCCTCGACCTCCTCGATGCCGAGCCGGCGCGCCACCGCCTCGGCCGTCGTGCGGTTGTCGCCGGTCAGCATGACCACCCGGATGCCCTCAGCCCGAAGAGCGGCGAGCGCCTCCGCCGTCGTCGCCTTGACCGGGTCTGCGATGGCTATGACCCCGGCCACCCGGCCGTCGACGCCCGCGAAGATCGCGGTTGCGCCGTCACGCCGGAGTTCGTCGGCCTCGGCTGCGTGGGTCGAGACGTCGACGCCCTGCTCGCTCATGAAGGCCGCGTTTCCGAGCGCGACGCGCCGGCCCTCGACCGTGCCGAGAGCGCCCTTCCCCGTCGGGCTGTCGAAGTCCGTGACGGGGGCGGTCGCGATCCCGCGCTTCCCGGCAGCAGCGACGATGGCGAGGGCGAGCGGATGCTCGCTCGCGCGCTCGACGCTGGCCGAAAGGCGCAGCACCGCGTCCGCGTCGAATCCGTCAGCCGCCACTACCCGCATTACGGCGGGCCTGCCCTCAGTCAGCGTGCCGGTCTTGTCGACCACGAGGGTCGTGACCCGCTCCATCCGCTCCAGCGCCTCGGCGTTCTTGACGAGGACGCCGGCCCCGGCGCCCCTGCCAACGCCGACCATGATCGACATCGGCGTGGCGAGCCCGAGCGCGCACGGGCAGGCGATGATCAGGACCGCCACTGCCGCCAGCAGCGCGTAGGTGAAGCGCGGCTCCGGCCCGAAGACCATCCAGGCGAGGAAGGCGAGCACCGCCACGCCGATGACCGCCGGCACGAACCAGCCGGCGACGTGGTCGGCGAGGCGCTGGATGGGCGCGCGCGAGCGCTGGGCCTCGGCCACCATCTGGACGATGCGGGCCAGCATGGTGTCGCGGCCGACCTTTGTCGCCTCGACGACCAGCGATCCGGACTGGTTGAGGCTGCCGCCGATGACGGAGGCGCCGGCCTCCTTGGCGACGGGCATCGATTCCCCCGTCACCAAGCTCTCGTCGACGGAACTGCGGCCTTCAACGACCGCGCCGTCGACCGGCACCTTCTCGCCGGGGCGCACCCGCAGGCGGTCGCCGACGGCGATGGCGTCGAGCTGCACCTCCTCGTCCATGCCGTCGAGCCGGACGCGTCGCGCCTTCTTCGGCGCGAGGTCGAGCAGCGCCCGCAGGGCGCCGCCGGTGCTCTCGCGTGCGCGGAGCTCCAGGACCTGTCCGAGGAGTACGAGCACGGTGATGACGGCGGCCGCCTCGAAGTAGGCCGGCACCGCCCCGCCGTGCCCGCGCAGCGCGTCGGGGAACAGACCGGGGGCCAGCGTCGCCACAAAGCTGTAGAGGTATGCCGTGCCTGTCCCGAGAGCGACCAAGGTGAACATGTTGAGGTTGCGGGACAGCACTGAGTGCCAAGCCCGAACGAAGAACGGCCAGCCGGCCCAGAGCACGACCGGGGTGGCGAGCGCGAGCTGGATCCAGTTGGAGGTCTGCTGGCCGAGACGTTCCGTCAGGCCGAACAGGTGCCCGCCCATCTCCAGCACGAACACCGGCACGGTCAGGAGCAGCCCGACCCAGAACAGGCGCGTCATGTCGATGAGTTCCTCGCTCGGGCCGTCGTCCGCGCCGACCATCGCCGGCTCAAGCGCCATCCCGCAGATCGGGCATGCCCCGGGCCCGACCTGCCTGACCTCCGGGTGCATGGGGCAGGTGTAGATCGAGCCCTCGGGCACCGGTTCGGTCCTCGTCGCCGCTTGGGCCGGATCGACGTAGCGGACCGGGTCGGCTTCGAACTTGGTCCGGCAGCCGTTCGAGCAGAAGTAGTAGGGATGTCCGTCATGCTCGGCCCGGTGCTCAGTCGCGTGCGGGTCGACCATCATCCCGCAGACCGGGTCCTTCACGCGGTTGGCGCCGGCGTCGTTCGCCGCCATGCCGGCATTGCCGTGCGCTTGCGAGGCGGCGTGACCGGAGTGGTCATGCCGGTGCCCACCGGAGCAGGCGTGGTCCGCCCTGGCGGGATGCATCTCGGACGAATTGGTCATGGGAGCCTTCGCGCGACTTCAGTGTCCGTGGCCCGCGCCTGACGGCGCAGGACGGGCCACGGACAGGCAATATTTTCGGGGTTACTGCTTGCCTTCCTTCCGTGCATTCCTGTCGAGCCAGGCGGTGAGCTCCTTGATGCTCTTCTCTTGTTCCTGGATGCTCCTCTCGGCGATCTTCTTCGCCTCGGGATTGTCGCCGTTCTTCAGCCCGACCTGGGCCATGGCGATGGCACCCATGTGGTGCGGGATCATCGCGCAGATCCAGGCGACGTCGGGATCCCCGGCCATCATGCCCTGCATCATCGGGCCGTTCATCTGCATCATGGCGTGCTGCAGGCCCTTCTGGGCGTTAGTCTCTTGGCCCGACATGCCCTGCATCGCCTTCGACATGTGGTCCTGCATTTCCTTCATTGAAGCTTCCTTGCCGGCCGACGCGGCCTTGCAGGCCGCGGGCAGCTCGAACGAGGGGGCCTGCATGGATCCGTGATCGTGGGAGCCATGATCGTGGTCCGCGGCGAGGGCCGTGCCAGCGCCGGCCAGCGCCAGCGTCGCCGCGAGGGTCAGGGTTGAAACGCGCATAATGATCTCCTTCGGGCTACGAAGCGCAACGGCCCGCTCGGCCGCCCCGCAGGGTTCAGGCGGCCATCTTCCGGCAAGTCTCGGCGCAGCGGCGGCACTGCTCGACGCAGTCCTGCATGTCGCCGACCTGCTCGCAGCTGCGAGCGCAATCCTCGCAGACGTCGGCGCACTCGGCGCAGGTGTGCTTGTGGTGCGCGGTCCCGAGCAGCATGAAGTGCGCCGAGGTCCTGCAGATCTCGGCGCAGGCCAGCATCAGCCGGAAGTGCTCCGGCTCGACATGCTTGCCGCCGGCTGGGAGGCAGTGGTTCGAGGCCATGCCGAGGCACGTCTGGTAGCACCGCAGGCACTCGTCGATGCAGGACTGCATCTCACTCGACATCTGGTGCATTCGATATCTCCGCTTATAAATTGGGGTTCCTTGTACCATGGATGAAAATACTAATCATCTATGAGAATAGTATTCGGGCCATGCCGGTACTCTAACTGATAAAATAGCAGATAGTTCAAAAGTATCTTTCCAAGTACTCTGAGCTAAGTGGGCCTGTTCCGAGGGGCGGAAGGTCACTGCGACCGATGCCGGCCGCGCCGGGCCGACCCGTTCACGATCCGCACGGCCGGAATGCCGCGGGGGTACGGGCATTGATCCCCCCGCGTCTCCCGAGCTCCATGCCGGGGCGCTCGCCACCCGCGGATTTGGGTCCGCTGGAACCAGACCGGGCCATGCCGACGTGAAGCATGAACCCCGGTGCGGTCCGAGAGAGCGGCCTCAAACGGCGCCGACGCGCCGAAGGCGGAAAGACGTTCCGGCATGCAAAGGAGGTCGCGCGGCAGGATGTCCGAGTGCGGACCACGTTGGCGGTCGCACCTCGGGCGTCGCGCGCCTCAGGCGCGCCTCATCTCACGCGAGGGTTCGTGGTGGTTTGCGTAGCGCCTCAGGGCCGATGCCCGCGCGACCGGGTAGGTCGTGCGGAATCAGCACGGCCGCCCGAACTACGGGGGCGACCAAGGATGCGTCTCCGGCGACGATGCCGACCGTGCCGCAGACCATCGCCCCGCAGCAGCCGCGCTTACAGGCGCCGGGGCAGCAGCCTCGGTCGGCACCCGCCCGAAGCGAGGCGGTCGACCGACCGGCCGCCGCCTGGAGGCGGGGCGCTGCCAGGAGTTTCACCGGCATCTCTGCGATGCGCGACGACGTGACGGGAGTTAGGTTCTCGTTGGAAGCGGACGCCGTAGGGACAACTGATACCGCGCGCTTGTGGCCGGCGCAGTGGACGTGTCCCTCGTGTGCCTCGACGGCGAACGGCGCGACGAAGGCGATGATCGCGAGGATCATCACCGCCATCGAACGCACGATGTGCCTGTCGAAACCCATGCCGTTCGCTGATCTCAATCCCGAATGCCGGGACGGCGTCGCCCCTGGCACGTGAATGCGCGCGGCTGGGTTTGGTTGCCCCCGCTCGTTTCACGTCGTCGTGCCGAGCGGCTGGGCCGGGTAGCCCGCGGCGGCGATGGCCTGGGCGATGGAACCGGCCGGACCGGCGGCGTCGGATACAGTCACCAGCTTGGCCCCCAGGTCCACCTCGACTCGGGCGTCCGGCTCGATGCCGTGGACGGCGCGGGTCACGGACTTGGCACAGCCGCCGCAGCCCATCTTGTCGACCTTGTAGCGGTACATGACGCACTCCTCGTGGTAGCGTCCAATACAAATGGGGCTTCCAACGATGGGAAGGTCAAGGACCCGGGAGCGCGTAAGGGCAAGCGGCACCAGTCTCGCTCCGAGCGCAGGCCTCCGACAGCTTACAGAAGCGCGGGACGCAGCTATGCAGGGCGGGCGAGTGGCGGAACCAGCCTTGAGGTGATCATGGTCGAGTTCCAATGATCCGGATCCGAGCCATCGATCCTAGCCAAGTTCCTGATATTGAGTTTTGAGAAAACGATTGCTTTTAGTGAAAGAGGCTCTGACACTCTGTTCAAGCTCGTAGTACCATACTTCCTCTCGGGAATGCTCGATGCGGTCGACGTTCAGCGTCAGGATATATTGTTGGTCTTCGTCGAGCCTTGCGCGCGTGAGCACGAATTCCAAGCTCTTTTGCAGAGTGTCGTCGTCGACATCGAAGATGTTGTCGTGAACCAGAATGCCGGGATGGCGGGATTTGGTGTACTCGTTCAGCAACAGCGCTATATCGTAGATGAAGACTTTTTCTCTCTCGACGCTATGACTGCCGTCGTCGTCGATCCGCAGAACGATGTCGACGACGTGTTTTCGGGAAGTGGTCCGTACCTCGAACGAAGCTTTACGATTGCCCTGGATGAACTGGTGGATTGCGAGGATCGTCCGTTCGAAGGATCGCAGCCGCTCCGCGGCGGCCGAGATGCTGGCCTGCAGCGCCAAACGTTCGGCCTCAATCTCAGACCTTTTGGTCTGCCGTTCGATCAGCAGCTGGTCGTAACGGCCGAAGAAACTCCGGAGTTGTCCGAGTTCATCGCTCTTGGCCTGGAAGGAGGCGTAGGTCTGGCGCAGATTGCGCAGCTGCCCTTTCTGGTCGAGAACGGCAACGAGTTTGGCGTACCTGCTGTCGAGCTCCGCGAGCTGTCTGTTCAGTCCTCGGATCTCGACGTCCACCACTCTCGACTTCTCATCAAGAAGATGTCGCTGGAACTGCTCGATCTTGGACTTGAAGGAGATCACCTCCGTGAGTTCGCGGACGATGCTGGCACCCAAGCCGGCGCGAAGCTGATCGTAGAAGTCGCGGATCTCGTCGCCGTCTATGCCGGGTTCGAGGGCGATCGGCGCCAGGTTCGCGGAGCGCCGAACCAGCACGTCCTTGCTGCGGCGCAGCTCCGACATCCGGTCCTCGATCTCCAGGATCTCGCCCTTGACGATGTCGTAGGCCGGGGCGTTTTCCAGAGCATCGATGCCTTGACGGATCGTCTCGACCTCCTCGTCGAGGGCATTGAGGTCGGACCGGGCGTCGTCCAGGTTCTTCTGGCGGACGAGCTTCACGCTCTCCTTGATGCGAGCCTCCTCGATGGCGATCGCATCCAGTTCCTTCTGGATCCCCTTGATGGCACGGTAGATGTCGAGATCGATGCCCAGCAGCATGAGATGGGGAGCGTAGTTGTCCGGGATGCGGGCCTTGGTGTCGAAGCAGGATACGATTGACTTGAACTCGGATCGTTCGTCGCGGATCAGCGGCCCCAGCATCTCCCGAAACCCCACCTGCGCCTCTTGGTCGGGAAAGAGCCTGCCCGTGAGGAAGTCGGTCGCATCCTTGAGCTTCGCGTAGACCGTCTCTCGTCCGTCCACGATGATGCGAGGGTGCTCCGCCTCTTCGAGGGATCGCTTGATGGTATAGTGGATCCCATGCAGCTCGAAATCGACGCAGATGAATGTGCGCGGGTCGAAGCTCTCCCGCGGGATCTTGGCCACTCGGCTCTCGCCCTTGCGTTTGAGCAGGGCGAAATTTAAGAATTCGATGCAGAGCGACTTGCCGACACCGTTATTCTTGGAGCTTGTGGCATCGCTTTCACCAAGGATCACATTGATCCCCGGCGTGAAGACGATCGGGTCGATCGTGGCCGGCTCGGTGAAGAGGCGCTCAATCAACATCGCGGGCGATCAGATATGGCTCTTCGAATTCGATGAGGCCGACTGCGTACAGAAAGGTGATACCATAGAAGAATGAATTCCAGGCAAACCAACTCTCGCGCTTGAAGCGCTCGACGACGTCGAAGATGCTGACGCGGCCCTTGCCGGATTGTCTGATATAACGTGCGATCTCGAAGCCGACGATCGCGGGCGATTTCTCGAGGGCCTCGTCTTTTAGAAAGATGCTAGGCATCGAGCGCGCGCTTGTTCGGGAACACGTTGCAGGCGATCAGCTGGTTGATGAGGTAGTATCGGATGGCGCCATCATCGAAGGCAACCTCGCTGCTGCCCATCATCCTGAGAACCTTCCCGGCCAGCGCCTCTAGTGCGGCTTTGGGATCGCCTCCAAGCTCGCTAAGGACGCGGTCGCTCCAGTTCATGAGGTAGACCTGGAGCTTGCGGACACGCACGTGCCCGAGGTCGGCATGTCTGTTCACTTCAGCCAGCGCGCGTCCATATATCTCGTGCAGGTCGACGAACTGCTGCTCGAGAAACGCAGCGTGATCCGCGAAGCGGTCGCGGATCTTCCTATTGGGATCCGGGTCCTCCCGATTGTCGCCCGCCAGAATCCCTTCCTCGGCGGCGCTGAGAACCTCGATGAGACGGATCAGCGTACAAACCTCGTTCGACTGCCGGGGCTCGGGAAGGGCCAACTCGCTTCGCAGGAAGTCGCAGCAGCTCTCAAGCTTGCTCGAGGGAAGATCCGCGATCTTCCTCAATAGTTCGTGAATGTCCCAGACGTCGTCCACCAACGACATGCTGAAGACGCCCTCGCCGCCTAGGGACAACTCGCGATATTTAAGCTTTTCTCCGATTATCAGGACCACCAACCGGTCGTATCTGCCATCGAGACCGCTCGCTACGAAGCCCATGTGGGTGTGCTTGATCTTCGCGAGTTCCGCGGTCGAAGTCACCTGTATGGCAATCCGTTCGTCTTCGTCTCCGAGGTCGATCGCGCGCGCGTTCTTCTCGATGATGTTGATGTTTCTAAGCTGGTATCCGAGCGCTAAGTTTAAAAAATCTCGAAAGAATGTCTCCGCATGAACGTTGACGTCTTGTAAGTTAAGGCTATTGAGCTGCCCAACTGACATCCTTAGTTGCGTCAAGTAGTGCAAAATTACGTCGAAAAGGCTTGCGCGGTTCATGGTGTCTGCAGATGGTCGCTTGAAACACACGAGTCTTAGCGGCGCAACGCAACCTTAGCTACGCCGATTATGCCGTTCTGTTGTCATTTGCCCCTGCGGCTTAGGGGGCTTGGCGGGCCGAGGAGTGCGACCCTCCCGCTGTCTTTGTCCCGCCGCCAATCCGAGGGCAGCGCGCGTCCGACGCAGTGGCGCTCGCTTACGATCATGCAGGTGTCCGGCGGTTCGCAGGGCCGCAACGCCGTGAACAGCCGCCGACGTCGGATCCATCAAGCGGTGGACCCGATACGATTGGGTGGCGGGGCCTGATCTTCCTCCATACAGGGGACCGCCGTGGCACGTCGGCCGCGGCGTGCGACTATACCCCTGCCTCGGCGACGGCATCATTCGTGCACTTGTAGAAGCCGCAACGCGTTCGCAGTCACCAGGACCGTGGCGCCGGTGTCGGCAAGGATGGCCGGCCATAGCCCAGTGACGCCCAAGACCGTAGTCGCTAGGAATACCGCCTTCAGGCCGAGAGCGATGACGATGTTCGCCCGGATGTTGGCTAGCGTCCGGCGCGAGAGTTCGACCATGCGCGCGACGTCCGCGACGCGCCCGTGCAAGATCGCGGCGTCCGCCGTCTCCAGCGCGACGTCCGTGCCCCCGCCCATCGCGATGCCGACGTCGGCCGCCGCGAGCGCCGGGGCGTCGTTGATGCCGTCGCCGACCTTCGCCACGACCGCACCGCCGGCCTGGAGTTCGCGCACGATCCGCTGCTTGTCCTCCGGCAGGAGCTCCGCCCGTGCCTCGATACCGAGAGCACCGGCCACGGCCCGGGCGGTGCGCGCGTTGTCGCCGGTGAGCATGACGGCGCCGATTCCCGAGGCGGCCAGGCGGTCGACGCCGGCCGCCGCGTCGGCCCGCGCCTCGTCACGAATGGCGAGCAGTCCGGCGAGGACGCCGTTTACCACCAGGGCCGACACCGTCTTACCCTCGCCGTTCAGGGTGGAGACCCGGGCCTCCTGCTCGGGCGAGAACGCCGCGCGGGCCGCCGCCTCGCGCGGCGAGCCGAGGAACAGGTCCAGGCCTCCGACCTTGCCGGTGATCCCCTTGCCGCCGAGCGCCGTCGCGCCGAACGCCGGGGGCACCGGCGCCCCGGCCTCGGCTGCCTTGGCCAGGATGGCCCGGGCGAGCGGGTGCGAGGAGCCGCCCTCCAGCGCGCCCGCCAGCGAGAGCACATCCCGCTCCGGGCGGCCGAACGCCATCACGTCGGTGACGACGGGCATGCCCTCGGTCAGGGTGCCGGTCTTGTCGAAGGCCACAGTCGTCACTGCGGCCAGCCGCTCCAAGACGGCGCCGCCCTTGATGAGCAGACCCCTGCGCGCGCCGGCCGAGAGTCCGGCCGCAATGGCCGCCGGCGTCGAGATGACCAGCGCACATGGACAGCCGATCAGCAGGATGGCCAGCCCCTTGTAGACCCATTCGTCCCAAGACGCCCCGGCAAGGAGCGGCGGCGCCACGGCGACGAGGGCGGCCACGGCAACGACTGCGGGGGTGTAGACCTTCGAGAAGCGGTCGATCAGGCGCTCGGTCGGCGCCTTGGCGTCCTGGGCCTCCTCCACCAACCGCACCACTCGGGCGATGGTGTTGTCCCGCGCCGCTGCGGTCACCCGCACCCGGAGGACGGCATCGCCGTTGACCGTGCCGGCGAACACGGCGTCGCCAGCGATCTTGCGACTCGGCGCGCTCTCGCCCGTCACGGGTGCCTCGTCGACGGTGCTCTCTCCCTCGACCACGGTGCCGTCGGCCGGAAGGCGATCGCCCGGTCGCACCAGCACGGTCGCCCCGACCCTCAGGCTCGCGGCCGGCACCTGCTCAGTCGCGTCCCCCCGCACCAGCATGGCGGTGTCCGGCACCAGCCCGGTAAGCCCGCGGATGCTCGCCCTAGCCCGACCGGCGGCGACACCCTCCATCACCTCGCCGACCAGGAACAGGAAGACGACGGTGGCGGCCTCCTCGGTCGCCCCTATAGCGGTCGCGCCGACGGCGGCAATCGTCATCAGCGTCTCGATGGAGAACGGCGTGCTGTTGCGCGCGGCGGCGAAGGCGCGCCGGGCGACCGGCACCAGGCCGACCGCCATGGCGGCGAGGAAGGCCCAGCGCTCCGTTGCTGGCGCGGTATGCCCGATGGCATAGGCCAGCACCAGGGCCGCGCCGCAGGCGAACGCCAGCAGTGCCTTCGGCGTCTGCCACCAGGATCTGTCCGCAACCGCGTCGTGCGTCCCGGCCTCAGGGTCCTCCGCGCCGTAGCCGAGGCCCCGCACCGTCGCGGCGATGGCCCCGGCGTCCGCGCCGGGACCATGCCGGACCGTGAGCGTCTCCGTCGCCACCGAGACCTCGACCCGCTCGATGCCCGGCAACCGGCGCACGGCGGTCTCGACCTTGGCGGCGCAGGAGGCGCAGTCCATGCCCGTCACGCGCAGGCGCGTCGGGGTCCGCCCGGTCCGGTCCAGGGTCGTGGCTTCGCTCATCACGGGTGCCTTCCGCTCTCTCGCGAAGACCCTACTTCCTCCAGCGACTAGAGGAGCAAGCGCCATGAAGCCCATCGCCATCGGGGAACTCTCCCGGCGTGCCGCGGTGAAGGTCCCGACCATCCGGTTCTATGAGGAGCGGGGCTTGCTACCGACGCCGGAGCGCACGGAAGGCAACAGGCGTACTTACGGGGAGGCTGACGTCCGGCGCCTCCGCTTTATCCGGCACGCCCGCGACCTCGGCTTCGAAGTCGACGACATCCGGGCTCTGCTCGACCTCGCCGGGCATCCCGACCACCCCTGCGGCGAGGCGGACGCTATCGCGCGCAAGCACCTCGCCGACATCGACGACCGGATCGCGCGGCTGACCGGCCTGAGGCAGGAGGTGCAGGCCATGGTTGAGCAATGCGGGGGCGGCCATGTCCGGGAATGCCGCATCATCGAGGTGCTGGCCGACCATGGTGAGTGCCTGCACGACCAACACTGATGACAGGTGTCATGGGCGTGCTGTTCCGACGCGACTATGTGCCGAATTCAGAGCTTGCTCCTCCAGTCGCTGGAGGAAGTAAATCCGGCGGCAGCTCCGCGCGGGAAGACTTCGACTCCAGCATCGACGCCCAGGAACGGCAATGACGGAACAGCACGATCATGCGTACCATGGCCCGGCCGGCCATTCCCATGGAGGTCACGCGCATGGGGGCCACGCCCACGGGCCCGGCCATGTCCACGCCCCTGCCAGCTTCGGGAGGGCCTTCGCCATCGGCATTGGACTCAACGTCGGCTTCGTCGTCTTGGAGGCAGCCTACGGCGTCCTCGGCAACTCCGTGGCGCTCCTGGCCGATGCCGGCCACAACCTCTCGGACGTGCTCGGCCTGGTGGTGGCCTGGGTTGCGACCGTGCTCGCGAAACGGTCACCGAGCGCGCGCTACACCTACGGGATGAAGGGGTCGTCGATCCTGGCGTCCCTGTTCAACGCCGTATTCCTGCTGGTCGCAGTCGGCGCCATCGGCTGGGAGGCGATCCAGCGCTTCGGCGAGCCCGCCCCGGTCGCGGGCAAGACGGTGATGGTGGTCGCCGCCGTCGGCATCCTCGTGAATGGCATCACCGCCTGGCTGTTCGCCTCGGGTGCCAAGGGTGACATCAACATCCGCGGCGCCTTCCTGCACATGGCGGCCGACGCGGCCGTCTCGGCCGGCGTGGTCCTCGCGGGCCTCGTGATCCTCTACACCGGCTGGACCTGGCTCGATCCGGCCGTGAGCCTCGGCATCGTCGCCGTCATCGTCTGGAGCACCTGGGGCCTACTTCGCGACAGCCTCGCGATGTCGCTCGCCGCGGTGCCCCCGGGCATCGACCCGGCCGCCGTCCGTGCCCACCTGGGGAGCCTGCCCGGGGTCGCCGCCATCCACGACCTGCATATCTGGCCCATGAGCACCACCGATGTCGCCCTCACCGCCCACCTGGTCGTGCCGGGCGGCGCCCCGGGCGACGCGTTCCTGATGCGGGCGGCGCAGGAGATGCATGAGCGCTTCGGCATCGGGCACGCGACCTTCCAGGTCGAGACGAGCGAGGCCGCATGCACGCTCGCGCCCGACCACGTGGTCTGAGGCCCGGATGCAAGCCTGGGCCTACACCTTGATCCCTGCCGCGGCCGCCGTCCTCGGTGCGGCCGTGGCGGTCAACCTGCGGCCGGGCCCGGTGCTGGTCAGCGCCGTCCAGCACTTCGCCGCCGGCGTCGTCTTCGCCGCGGCCGCGGGCGAGATCCTGCCGGACCTCAGGCACGCCGGATCGCCATGGGCGACGCTCGTCGGCGGCGCGCTCGGCGTGGTGGCGATGCTCCTGCTGCGCTGGCTGGAAGGCCGCATGAAGGGGCCGGTCGGGCTGATGTCGGTCACCGGCATCGACATCCTCGTGGACGGCCTCGTCCTCGGCATCGCCTTCGCGGCGGGCGCCAAGGCCGGGATCCTCCTAACGGTCGCCCTGACCATCGAGGTGCTGTTCCTCGGCCTCACCGTGGCAAGCGAGCTCGCCGAGGGCGGCGCGTCGAAGCGGAAGATCGTCGGTCTGACGGCCGGCCTCGTCCTGTTGCTGCCGCTCGGGGCGCTGCTCGGCGGTCCGGTCGGCTCGATGCCGGCGGCCGTTCAGGGCGGCTTCCTCGCCTTCGGCCTGATCGCGCTGCTGTATCTCGTGACGGAGGAGCTTCTCGTGGAGGCGCACGAGACGGAGGACCGGCCCTGGGTGACCGCGATGTTCTTCGCGGGGTTCCTGCTGCTTCTGCTCCTGGACGAGATGGTCGGCTGAGCGATGGCCGCGCCATCTTCCCTCGTGGACGCTTCCACGTCCCCCGAAGCGGGCCACATCCTCCTCGTCGAGGACGACGACGGCATGCGCGTGCTCGTCACCCGCGTCCTGCGCGAGAGCGGGTTCCGCGTCACGGGCTGCCGCAGCGGCGCCGAGATGTGGTCGCTCCTGCCCGACGTCGCCGTCGACCTCGTCCTGCTGGACGTCATGCTCCCCGGTGCCTCGGGGCTCGACCTGCTCCGGGCCTTGCGGGCCAGGAGCACGGTGCCCGTGATCATGGTGAGCGCGCGGGCCGAGGAGGCCGACCGCGTGCTAGGCCTGGAACTGGGGGCCGACGACTACGTCGCCAAGCCGTTCGGCCGCCCCGAGCTGCTCGCCCGGGTCCGCGCCGTGCTGCGGCGCGCCGCCCTCGCCCCGTCCGAGCCCGCCGCGCGGCGGACCGAGATCCTGGCCTTCGCCGGCTGGCGGCTCGACCTGCGCAGCCGCACCCTCCTCGACCCGGAAGGGGCCGGCGTCGACCTCTCGGGCGCGGAATACGACCTGCTTATGGTCTTCCTGGAGCATCCCGGCCGCGTGCTCGGACGCGAGCGCATCCTGGAACTCTCCCGCGGCCGGCTCGGCTCGCCCTCGGACCGCAGCGTCGACACCTTGGTCAGCCGCCTGAGGCGCAAGCTCGAACCGCCCGCGGGCACGCCGCCACCGATCAAGACCGTGCGTGGTTCCGGCTACATGCTGGCCGCGAAAGTCGAGCGGGCGTGAGGCGGCCCGGCTCGCTGGCGCACAGCCTCGAAGCGCGGACGGTCGCCGTGATGCTGCTCGCCGTCCTCGCGGTCCATGGTGGGGCGTTGCTGCTCTACCGCCAGTCGGCGGCGGCGGCCGCCGACGAGGCGTTCGCGAGGCAGGTCGCCAACCAGCTCTCCCTCGCGCGCGACGCCGTGATGCGTCGCCCTCCGCCCGAGCGTGCCGCGGAGGCGCAGGCCCTGTCGTCGCCCCACTTCGAGATCGGGTGGTCCGCCGCCCGCCCGCCGGGCCCCGGCCCCGCGTCCGACTCGGCGCTGACGGCTTTCCGGGATCGCATGGCCGCCATCGAGCCGAACCTCGGGCCCGGCCTGATGCTTGCCATGGAAGGAGGCGAGGACCCACTTCACCAGCGCGACCTCGGCGGAGCGTTCCGGCTGCCCGACGGCAGCTTCCTGACCTTTCGCTCCGCCCACGGCCCGAGCCTCGGCTCGGTGGGCCCGTGGGCGTATCTCTCGACCGCCATGGCCATCCTCGTCGGCGTGGCGGCCGTCATCCTCATGCACTGGATCGCCAAGCCGCTGCGCGACCTCGCGCGTCGCACCGGGGAGATCGGCTACGGTCCCCCGATCCCGGTCCCCGAGGCTGGCCCCGACGAGACGCGCGGGATCGCGCGGGCGCTCAATGCGATGCAGGGGCGCATCCACGCCGGGGTCTCGGAGCGGATCCAGGCCCTGGCGGCGGTCTCGCACGACCTGCGCACGCCCATCGCCCGCCTCCGGCTGCGTCTCGATGCCGTCGCCGAGAACACCGAGCGGACGGCGATGGCCGCCGATCTCGACGACATGCAGGCGATGGTCGATTCCACGCTGGCCTATCTGCGCGGCGATGCCGACCCGGAACCGCGTCAGGTCACGAACGTCGCCAGCGTCCTGATGGGCATCGCCGACGCTTCGGCGGACGCCGGCCGGGACGTCGCATATCATGGCCCGGGCCGAGCGCTCGCCAACGTGCGCCCGGTGGCGTTCCGGTGCGCCCTGGAGAACCTCGTCGACAACGGCGTGCGCTACGGCACACGCGTGCGCATCACCCTCCTGGTCGAGGAAGCCGCCTTGGTGGTGCGAGTCGACGACGGGGGGCCAGGCATCGCGCCCGAGGACGTCGCCCGCGCCTTCGAGCCCTTCACCCGGCTGGAGGGATCCCGCAACCGCAACACCGGCGGGACCGGCCTCGGCCTGACCATCGCGAGGCGGAGCGTCGAGGCCGACGGCGGCACGCTCCGCCTCGGCAACCGGCCCGGCGGGGGCCTTCGTGCCGAGATCCGCCTGCCGAGACCGGCCCCGGGCTGACACACTTCGTCACGAACGCGGCGCGGTGGAGACAAACGGCCCGGCTATCTCGGTGTCCGACGCGGCGGATGCCGCCGGACACGGAGACACGCCGATGAAACTCATGCTGGCCGCCTTGCTCGCCGCGGGAACGCTGACCGGGGCCGCTGCCCTGGCCGAGGATGGGCACGGCAACGCATCCAATCCCGAGCGGACGGTGCCGAACACCGGCTCGGTCTCCGGAGGGCCGGCGCACCGCGACGACCCGCGGGTCCGGGAGGCGCAGGAGCGGCGCCCCGACGGGAGGCCGGTGCATTCCGAGAACGACGGCCACGCTCACGGGCACGGCCACGGCACGAAGTGACGCCGACGCGCAGGTCGCTTCGGGAGGGGCGGGACATGCGGCTGCTGCCCCTGCTGCTGGTCTTCGCGCTACTGGCCGCCGGCATCGGCTACGCGCTCGCTGCCGGACCGCCCGTACCTGCGCGCGCCACCGCTCACGGCGCGGCATCCCCCCTCGTAGCGCCATGATCCGCCCGCCCCGGACTTCGTGCCGGGGCGGGCATCCAGGCCTCAGTCGTCGAAGTCATGATGATGGTGGTGGTGCCGCTCCTCGAACCGCGGCGGGCGGTCGAAGTCGTGATGGTGGTGGTGCCGCCTGACGACGACGTCCTCGTGGTCGCCGTGGCGATAGACGTCCACGTGCTCGCGGTGGCGGCCGTAGCCAGGCCCATCCCCGTAGTATTGGGCCGAGGCGACCGCCGGCGCCAGAAGGACGGCCAGCCCGGCCATCGCGGCGAGGTGCCTTCTCATCGGTCTCTCCGTTCATGATCCCTGGCGCCACCTTGCGATGCCGCCGTTGAACCCGGTCTGAAGTCCGCGTTCAGGAAGGCGTGGCCATCGCGGGTCGTGCTGCGAAGAAGGTCGGGGTCGCACACCGCCGCGAGGAAGCGCGCGGCCCCGTCCAATCCGCCGGATCAGTGCCGGTGCTCTTCCACGACGGTGTGCTCGTGAACGTCGTCATGATGGTCGTGGACGACGGGGCGTTCGTGGCGATGCTCCTCGACGACGCCGTGGGTATGCTCGACGTCGTGGCGGTCGCCGTGTACCGCGACGCCGCCGGGGCCGACGTCCACGTGCTGCGCGGAGGCGCCGACAGGGGTGAAGGCAAGGGCGGCCGAGGCGGCCAGGGCGGCAAGCGCGAGCTTCATCCGTAACTCCTCAGGTTTGCATTGATCTCGAAATGCATATCCCGACAAAACCGTTCCGGGATTATTTCCAATCGGTTTCCGTGCGCTCTTTCGCCGACAATCCGGGAGTGAACGATCAGATTGTGCTCTTCATGTCGAAGGGTGCCATCCATCTGCGCGGGGCGCCTGCTGGCCCGCAGGCCTTCACACCCCGCGCAAACCGAGGGAAAGCGTCGATGCACTTGGCCCGCGTCGGCGTTCAGCTTGAATTTAAGTCGCAGGCACCATGACTTGTGTCAAAGGGCCGGAATCGCGGATAAGGACGGCGATGCGGTTTGGTGGATGGCACAGGCGCCGGCGAGCGGTGCGTGACGGGTGGGCGCTCTGCGTCCGCGTGGTCATGCTCGTGCTGGCGCTCGCGGTCGCCGCTCCGTCCCCCGGGCTCGCCGAGGACCTGGCTTTCCATGCCGGCGATCGTCACCGGGGCACCGAACTGACGGTGGCCGCGACCGCGGCCGCGCTGGAGGCCGCCGATCCGGGCCTGGCCTGCCACGTCCATTGCGGCTGCCACCAGGTGGCCGACCTGCAGGGCGCTCCCGTCGCGCCCGTGCCGGACCCGGCGCGCCCCTCCTACGCGCGGACCGCCGAGGCCCCCGTCGCTATCGCGCCCGACCGGCTGGCACGACCGCCCCGCGCCTGAGGCGGCGCTGCGCGCGTGCGCAGCATGCGTCCGGCCGCCCGGTGACGGCAGGACCCGTCCCTTCCAGAAACCAGCGGGACGACCGCGTCGGCATGCATGGCCGCCCGGCGTCTCGTCCGAGTGATCCCAATGCGCATCCTTCTTCTCGCGGTCGTCCTGGCCGTCGGCATCGCCGTCGGCGCGGCCGTGCCCGCCGTCTCGGGCTTCGTCCGCAGCACCCTCTCCGCGGCAGGGGTGCCGCCGACCCTGTTCGCGTTCACCGCCGCGCCCAAGGCCGAGGCGCCCGCGACTGCGGCCAGCCACGCCGAGGGGGACGGCCACGACCATGCCGAGCCCGCGGCGAAGTCTGGCGGCGGCCACGCCCACGGCGAGCACGCGCATTCCGAGGCGGAGGGCGAGGAAGGACACGTCAAGATGACGGCCGAGCAGATCCAGGGCCAGGACATCGAGGTGGCCAAGGCCGAGGGCGGGACGCTCTCCCGGCATCTCCTCGTCCCGGGCACCATCACCCCCGACACGGACCGGATCGCCCGGGTCCCGGCCCGGGTGGTCGGCACCGTGGCCGAGATGCGCAAGCGCCTCGGCGACGCCGTTCAGAAGGACGAGGTCGTGGCCGTGCTCGACAGCCGCGAGGTCGCCGACGCCAAGAGCGATTACCTGACCGCCCAGGTTCAGGCCGAACTGCAGAAGATCAACTTCGAGCGCCAGCAGAAGCTGCTGGCGTCCGCCGCGGCGTCCCAGGCGGCGTTCGACAACGCCAAGGCCGTGTTCCAGGAGAACCAGCTGCGCGTCGACCTCGCCCGTCAGAAGCTCTCCGCCCTCGGGCTGAACGCCGCCGAGGTCCAGGCCGCCCAGAAGCGCGACGAGGCGACGCCGAACCAGTCCAGCCTGCGCCGCTACGAGTTGCGCGCGCCGATCTCGGGCCGGATCGTCGAGCGCAAGGTCGATGTCGGCACGGCGGTCGGCAAGGAGGGCGACCCGGCGGACGTCTACACGGTCGCCGACCTCTCGACCGTGTGGATCGAGCTGTCGGTGCCGACCTCGGACCTCGCCGAGGTGCGCGAGGGCGCGCCCGTCGCCGTGAACCGCGGTGGCCGCATCGAGCGGGGCAAGGTGATCTTCGTCAGCCCGCTCCTGAACGCCGACACCCGCTCTGCCCGGGTGGTGGTCTCACTTCCCAACAAGGACATGTCCTGGCGCCCCGGCACCTACGTCACCGCCGAGGTCGAGATCGCGACGGATCAAGTGCCCGTTCGGGTGGCCAAGGCGGCGCTGCAGACCATCGAGGGCAAGCGCGTCGTCTTCGTGCGCACCGAGGAGGGGTTCGAGAAGCGCGAGGTCGAGCTCGGGCGCTCCGACGACGACGGCTTCGAGGTCGTCTCCGGCCTGAAGGCCGGCGAGCCTATCGCGGTGGCCAACACCTTCCTCCTCAAGGCCGAGCTCGGGAAGAGCGAAGCCGACCACGACCACTGAGGAGGGACGACATGATCAGCCGCATCCTCGACTTCTCGGTTCACCAGCGCTGGCTCGTGCTGCTCCTGTCGCTGCTCGCCGCCGGCTTCGGCGGCTACGCGGTGACCAGGCTGCCCATCGACGCGGTGCCCGACATCACCAACAACCAAGTGCAGATCAACACGACCGCGCCCTCGCTCTCGCCGGTCGACATCGAGAAGCAGGTGACCTACCCGGTGGAGACCGCCCTCGCCGGCATCAAGGGCCTGGAATACACCCGCTCGCTTTCGCGCAACGGCTTCTCGCAGGTCACCGCCGTCTTCGCGGAGAAGCTCGACATCTATTTCGCCCGCCAGCAGGTCGCCGAGCGCCTAGCCCAGGTGAAGCGGGACCTGCCGCCCGGCGCCGAGCCCGCCATGGGCCCGATCTCGACCGGGCTGGGCGAGATCTACATGTGGTCGATCCACTACGCGAAGCCGGGCGAGCGCAAGGTCTCGCAGCCCGGCAAGCCGGGTTGGCAGCCCGACGGCAGCTACCTGACACCCGAGGGGCAGCGGCTCAGGACTGAGCTGGAGCAGACCGCCTACCTGCGCACGGTCCAGGACTGGATCATCCGCCCGCTGGTCAAGACCGTCCCGGGCGTGGCCGGCGTCGACGGCATCGGCGGCTTCGAGAAGCAGTACCACGTCCAGCCCGACCCGACGCGGCTCGCCTCCCTCGACCTGTCCTTCGCGGACGTCGCCCGCGCGCTGGAGACCAACAACGCCAACCAGGGCGCGCGCTACCTGGAGGACAACGGCGAAGGCTACGTCGTGCGCGCGGCCGGCCGCCTGGAGGGCATGGACGACATCGAGAACGTGGTCGTCGCGACCCGCGGCGGCGTCCCGGTCCGGATCAAGGACATCGCCGAGGTACGCATCGGGCGCGACCTGCGCACCGGCTCGGGCAGCGAGGACGGCCAGGAGGTCGTCGTCGGCACCGCCCTGATGCTCATCGGCGAGAACAGCCGCGCGGTGGCGGCCGCCGTCGACGCGCGCATGGACCAGATCCGCAAATCTCTGCCCCCGGGTGTCGAGGTCCAGACCGTGCTCGACCGCACCCGGCTCGTCGAGGCGACCGTGAAGACCGTCGTGAAGAACCTGTCCGAGGGGGCGGCCCTCGTCATCGTCATCCTGTTTCTGCTGCTCGGCAACATCCGCGCGGCCATCATCACGGCGCTCGTCATTCCGGTCGCCATGCTGATGACAATGACCGGCATGGTCGAGGCGAAGATCTCGGCCAACCTGATGAGCCTCGGGGCGCTCGATTTCGGGCTCATCGTCGACGGGGCGGTGATCATCACCGAGAACGCGCTCCGCCATCTCGCCGAGCGGCAGCACGAACGGGGTCGACCCCTCGACACCGAGGAGCGGCTCCAGACGGTACAGGCGTCGGCCGAGGAGATGATCAAGCCGTCCCTCTACGGGCAGGCGATCATCATCTTGGTCTACGTCCCGCTCCTGACCTTCACGGGCGTCGAGGGCAAGATGTTCGAGCCGATGGCGCTGACCGTCATCATCGCGCTCGTCTCCGCCTTCGTGCTGTCGCTGACCTTCGTGCCGGCGCTCATCGCCATCGTGATCACCGGCCGGGTCACCGAGAAGGACAACCTCATCATCCGCGCCCTGAAGGCCGCCTACCGGCCGGTGCTGGGCGCGGCGGTCCGGGCGCCGTTCGCCTTCGTTGGCGCGGCCCTCCTGCTGCTCGTCGGGGCGGGCATCCTGTTCACCCGGCTAGGGACCGAGTTCATCCCGCAGCTCGACGAGAAGAGCATCGCGCTGAACGCCACCCGGATCCCCTCCACCTCCCTGACGCAGTCGCAGGCGATGCAGCTCAAGGTCGAGCAGGTGGTCTCGAAGTTCCCGCAGGTCGCCTACGTGTTCTCGAAGACCGGCACCGCCGAGGTCGCCTCCGACCCGATGCCGCCGAACTCTTCGGACACGTTCGTCATCCTCAAGCCGCAGGAGGAATGGCCGGATCCGGAACTGCCCAAGGCCGAGTTGCAGGAGCAGATCGAGAAGGCGGTCGGGCAGCTTGCCGGCAACGTCTACGAGTTCTCCCAACCGATCCAGCTGCGCTTCAACGAGCTGCTCGCCGGCACCCGCGGTGACCTGGCCGTGAAGGTTTTCGGCGAGGAGTTCGAGCCGATGCTCAAGGCCGCCAACCAGGTCGCGGCGGTGCTGCGCAGCATCGACGGCGCCGAGGACGTGAAGGTCGAGCAGACCGCCGGCCTGCCGTTCCTGGAGATCAAGATCAACAAGGCCGAGGCGGCGCGCTACGGCCTGAGCACGGGGGCCATCCAGGAGGTCATCGGCACGGCAATCGGCGGCCGGGATGCCGGCGTCGTCTTCGAGGGTGACCGGCGCTTCCCCATCGTGGTGCGCCTGAACGACAAGGTGCGCGAGGACCGGGAGGCCCTGGAGAACGTCCCGGTGCCGCTGCCGCCCGGGCCGAACGGCCGGGCGAGTTCGGTCCTGCTCAAGCAGGTGGCGAGCTTTTCCGTTACCGAGGGTCCGAACCAGATCAGCCGCGAGAACGGCAAGCGCCGCGTCGTGGTCACGGCCAACGTGCGCGGCCGCGACATCGGCTCGCTCGTGGCCGAGGCGCAAGCCAAGGTCGGCAGCCAGGTGCAGCTGCCGCCCGGCTACTACGTGACCTGGGGCGGCCAGTTCGAGAACCTTGCCTCGGCCAAGCGGCGGCTAATGGTCGTGGTGCCGGTCTGCTTCTTCCTGATCTTCCTGCTGCTCTACTCGGCTCTGGGGTCTCCCCGGGACGCGCTCCTGGTGTTCAGCGCGGTGCCGCTCGCGCTGACAGGCGGCATCTTCGCGCTGTGGCTGCGCGGCATGCCGGTCTCGGTGCCGGCCGCCGTCGGCTTCATCGCGCTCTCGGGCGTGGCGGTCCTGAACGGCCTGGTGATGCTGACCTTCATCAAGCAGCTGGTGGCCGAGGGGCGCCCGAAGCGCGAGGCCATCCTGGAGGGCGCCATGACCCGGCTCCGGCCGGTGGCCATGACGGCGCTGGTCGCCTCGCTCGGCTTCGTGCCGATGGCCGTGGCCACCGAGACCGGTGCCGAGATCCAGCGGCCGCTCGCCACCGTGGTGATCGGGGGCCTGATCAGCGCGACCCTGCTGACCCTGATCGTGCTTCCGGCCCTCTACGCGCGCTTCGGGAAGGTGAGCGTGCCGAAGGCTGACGATAAGGGTGCGGAGGCGGCGTCCCGACACCTCAAGGCGGCGGAGTAGGCCGATGCGCCGCGCATCGTTCCGGGTCGCCGCCGTGGCCATCATCGCCATGACGCGGGTCGCCTCCGCTGCGGAGACCAAGTCCATGGAAGCGCCTTTCGGCTTGGCCTGGGGGCCGGTGGTCGAGGTGCCACGCCCGGTGAAGGTGGACCGCGAGGCGAACTTGACCGCGCTCTATTACCCGCAAGGAATGTGGCCTGCGACCGGCCCCGGAACCGCCGAGGTCGTTCTCGTGGTCTGCCGCAACGAAGGGCTGCAGCAGGTCGTCTGGGTTGGATTGCCCCTATCCGGCGCGGAGCTCGCGCGGGCACGCCAGGCGATCCACGAAGAAGGGGTTCGCCGCTTCGGGGAACCAGCCCGCGGCCCGCTCGGCGATTCAGAGGTCTGGCCCGGCGGACGGGCCCTGCTCGCGAGCCGCGAGGTCGCGGACGGGCGGCACGAGCTGGTCATGACCGCCTTCGGGCCCGGCTTCGCAGCCTGCTCGCGGTCCCATCGCGAGGCGACCGGTCACCCGGCCGGCGCGCATGTCGCCGATCTCGTCGGCACCGCCGGCCCTTGAGGCGGCCCGCCGATGCCGGACCACGAGCGAGCATCGCGGGATCGAGGTCGATCATGTCACCACAGCGCATGTCGAGGGCGAAACCATGAATGGTAATCAGGTTTATCAGCTGTCCGTGACGACGGCCGCCATGATCGCGGTCCTCAGAACATCCACAATTGCGATGATGACGTTTGTGATGAACAAGCTTCCTGCCCATGAAAGGGAGGCGGTTATCGCGGAGATCGTGCGCACGATTGGCGACATTCCTCCGGATTATTCTCAGGATAATCCAATTGGGACGAAGTTCTATGAGGACGTCGCCATGCAGGCGCCGGGACTTGCGCACGATTTCGCGCGCGATCTGCGGCGCGCGCTAGGCTGAGACCCGGCTGCAGGGAGGTGCCGCGAGCTATCTCCGATAGCGTCGGGTGTCGCCCGAGCGACCGGGACGAAGCGCATCCCAACCCGGCCAGCCTGTTTGGCGCCGCCGGCCGGCCAGGCGGGTGAACCCCGACGAAGGCGAAGGACTGGACGCCACATGGGACATGGACACTCGCACGGGGGCGGCATCCCAACCGGCTCGGTGGCAGGCAGGAACAAGGGGCGCCTCGCATGGGCGCTCGCGCTGACGCTCACCTACATGGCCGCCGAGGTCGTGGGCGGCCTGCTCACCGGAAGCCTCGCGCTGCTGGCCGATGCCGCGCACATGGTCACCGACGCCGGCGGCCTGGCGCTCTCGTTGCTCGCCATCCACTACGCGGCCAAGGCGCCGACGCCGGGCAAGAGCTTCGGCTACATGCGCTTCGAGATCCTGGCGGCGCTGGCCAACGCGGTCGTGCTGCTCGGCGTGACGGCCTACATCCTCTACGAGGCTTACCGCAGGTTCGTGGAGCCGACCGAGATCCTCGGCTGGCCGATGATGCTGGTGGCGTTCGTTGGCCTCGGCGTGAACCTCGCCAGCATGCGGCTGCTGGCGGGCGGGTCGTCGGAGAGCCTCAACGTCAAGGGCGCCTACTTCGAGGTGTTCTCGGACATGCTGGGCTCCGTCGGCGTCATCGTCGCCGCCCTCGTGGTGATGGCCACCGGCTGGCGCTGGGTCGACCCGCTCGTCGGCGCCGGCATCGGCCTGTTCATCGTGCCGCGCACCTGGCGCCTCCTGGGCGAGGCGCTCCACATCCTGCTGGAGGGCACGCCGCCTGGCGTCGACCTCGATGCGTTGAAGGCCGGGATCGAGGCGATGCCGAACGTCCGGCGAGCCTACGACCTGCATGCCTGGACGCTGACCTCGGGCTTCGACGCGATGAGCGGGCACGTGGTCGTGGACGACGTTTCCGCCGGCCCGGGCGTGATCCGGGGCGTGCGCGCCCTGGTGCGGGAACGCCACGGCATCGAGCACGTCACCATCCAGGTCGAGGACGAGGCTCTCGCGGCCGAGACCGTTCCCCTTCCGGTGTGACGGGGACGGCCATGGCAGGGAAGAAGCTCGGTCGCCAGCAACTCTACTGGGGCCCCAAGGATCGCAGGAAGCGGAGAGCCCGCCCGCATATCAGGCGCGCGGCAGCCCGTGACCTCCTGAAGGAGATGGCGCTGGTCATGCTGTTGATCGGGCTTCTGGTGCTCCTGGGCCGCTTCGCCTGACGAGGGGGCCGGGCCTGCCGCGCGGGAAGGACCGAGCCGCCGGCCCGGCCCCGGGCCTCACTGCTTCTCGAAGCGGGCCTGGACGTTGTGTCCGTGGATCTTGGCCGACAGCACCACCTTGGCGCCCGCCGGCAAGGGAGCCTTGAGGTCGGCGACGAGCCTGTTCGGCGCCGCCGGCCTCAGGGCCAGCGTCTCCGTCTTGCCGCCGGCCTGGACGAAGGCCTTGGCCGACAGGCCGGACGTGTCGGCCGGCTTGCCGTCCTCGCCGGTCACGAAGAACGTGGCGCCGGTGTCGGTCGAGACGAACTCGATGGGATGGCCGTCGGCGACCGTGGTCTGGCCGCCGTTCGGGCCCGCCGCGAGGCAGGGCGAGGCCAGCGCGAGCGCGAGTGCGAGCGTGACGGGACGGAGTAGGGAATGCATCGGGGGGGCCTTTCTCGGTCGAAGGGGAAGGTCTCAGAACGCCTCGACGGGCGCGCTCCGCGGAGCCTCGGGGGAAGCCTGGGGGTTTTGACGGGCATCGTCCCGCAACCGCTCCAGGGGCCTGCGCCCGAAGGTCAGGAACAGGACCGGGGTCAGCACCGTGTCGAGGAGCGTCGCGCTGATCAGGCCGCCGAAGATCGTCACGGCGACGGGATGCAGGATCTCCTTGCCGGGTGCATCGGCCCCGACCAGCAGCGGCACTAGGGCGACGCCTGCCGAGAGCGCCGTCATCAGCACCGGTGCCAGCCGCTCCAGGCTGCCGCGGATGACGAGCTCCCGTCCGAACGGCATGCCCTCGTGGATGGCCAGGTTCAGGTAGTGGCTGATCTTGAGGATGCCGTTGCGGGTGGCGATGCCGGTCAGCGTGATGAAGCCGATCATCGAGGCGACCGAGAGCGGCTGCCCGGCGAGCCAGAGGGCCGCGACCGAGCCGATCAGGGCGAGCGGGATGCTGCCGAGGATGATCAGGGTGAACACCACCGAGCGGTAGCGGCTGTAGAGGAGCGCGAAGACCAGCGCGAGGGAGAGGAGCGACAGGAGCCCGATGGTCCGGCTCGCCTCCGCCTGCGCTTGGAACGAGCCCTCCAGGCTGGTGACGTAGCCGTTGGGCAGGTTCGCCGCCGCGACCTTCTCGCCGATGGCCTGGACGATCCTGCCCATGTCTGAGCCGGCTTGGGTGTTGGCCTGCACCACGATGCGGCGGCGGGCGTTCTCGCGCAGGATCTGGTTCGGTCCGTCGGTCTCCCGGATGTCGGCGATCTGCCGGGCCGGGACCCAGCCCGACGGGGTCTCGACCAGCATGTCGCCGAGGCGCTGGGTGGTGCGCATGGTGTCGGAGAGGCGCATCACCACGTCGAAGCGGCGGTAGCCGTCCACCACCCGCGAGACCACCTGTCCGTTCGAGAGGCGGCTGAGCTGCTCCACGAGGGCGGCGGGCTGCACCCCGTAGAGGGCCGCGCGGTTGTAGTCGACGCGGATCTCCAGCTGCGGGATCAGCACCTGCTTCTCCACCTGCAGGTCGGCGATGCCCGGGATGTCGGCCATGCGCGCGCGCAGGTCCTCGGCCAGCGCCCGCAGGGTGTCGAGGTCCTCGCCGAAGATCTTGAGCGCGATCTCGGCCCGCACGCCCGAAAGCATATGGTCGAGGCGGTGCGAGATCGGCTGGCCCACGTTGACGTTGACCGGAAGCACCGCCAGGCGCCCGCGGATGTCGGCGACGAGCTCGGGCTTGGGCCGGGCGCCCGGCTTCAGGTCGATCTCCAGGTCGGACGAGTGTACGCCCTCTGCGTGCTCGTCGAGCTCGGCCCGGCCGGTCCGGCGGCCGATGGACCTTACGTCCGGCATGTCCAGCAGCAGGCGCTCGGCGACGAGGCCGATGCGGTTGCTCTCGGCGAGCGAGATGCCGGGGTTGAAGGTCATGTTGACCGTGAACGAGCCCTCGTTGAACGGGGGCAGGAACGTCCGCGGCAGGAAGGCCGCGGCGAGCCCGGCCGCCGCCACCGCCAACCCGGCGACGACCATGATCGGCCGTGCGTGCCCGAGCAGGCCCCGCAGCAGGGCGGCGTTGCCCCGCTTGAGCAGCTTGAGGAAGCGGCTGTCGTGCTCCTCCAGGCGCTTCAGGCCCGGCAGCAGGTAATAGGCCAGCACAGGCGTCAGGGTGATCGAGACGAGGAGGCTCGCCAGGATCGAGACGATGTAGGCCTGCCCCAGCGGTGCGAAGAGCCGGCCCTCGATGCCCGACAGGGCGAAGAGCGGCACGAAGACCAGCACGATCACCATCGTCGCGTAGACGATGCCGGAGCGTACCTCGTTCGAGGCCGCGACCACGACCTCGAAGACCGAGCGCGGGTTGCCGGCCCGCCGGTTCTCGCCGAGGCGCCGGAAGATGTTCTCGACGTCTACCACCGCGTCGTCGACAAGCTCGCCGATGGCGATGGCGAGCCCGCCCAGCGTCATCGTGTTGATCGACAGCCCGGCGAGGTGGAAGACGACCCCGGTGGCGAGGATCGAGACCGGAATCGCGGTGAGCGAGATCGCGGTGGTGCGGACGTTCAGCAGGAAGGCGAACAGCACCACGGCGACGACGGCCACCGCCTCCATCAGCACGGTCTCGACATTGCGGATCGAGGTCTCGATGAAGTTCGCCTGCCGGAAGATGAGCTGGTCGGCGCGCACGCCCTTGAAGGCGCAGGCCTCGCCGGCCGGCTCGGTCACCGACGGGCCCGACAAGCCCGGGGAGCCCTTGCCGGCGCCGGGGCCGCAGGCGTTCAGGCTGGCGGTGATCTCGGCGAGCGCCGCCTCGACCTGTCGGGTGAGCCGCACGGTGTCGACGCCCGGCTGCTTCTCGACGGAGACCACGACCGCCGGCGCGCCCATGTAGCCGCTGTCGCCGCGCTTGACCCGGGCCGCGAAGGAGACCTCCGCCACCTGCCGCAGGTAGACCGGACGGTTGTTGACCGTGGCGACGACCATGTTGCGCAGGTCGTCGAGGTTCATGGTCCGGCCGAGGTTCCGGATCAGGTACTCGCGAGCGTACTGGTCGGTGAAGCCGCCGCCGGTGTTGGTGCCGAACTGGGCGAGCGCCGTCTCCAACTGGGCATGGGTGATGCCGAGCGCCCGCAGGGCCGTGGGCTGGGGCGCGACGCGGAACTGGCGCACCTCGCCGCCCATCGGGATGACCTGCGCCACGCCCGGGATCGAGAGCAGCCGCGGCCGGATGGTGAAGTCGGCGAGCTCCCGCAGCTGCATCGGCGAGACCGAGCCACCGTTGAGGGCGACCATCACGATCTGGCCCATGATCGAGGAGACCGGGCCCATCATCGGGTTCACGGTGGGCGGCAGTTGCGGCCGCACCATCGCGAGGCGTTCCGAGACCTGCTGCCGGTTGCGGTAGATGTCGGTGCCCCAGTCGAATTCGACGTAGATGACCGAGAGGCCCACGCCGGAGACGGAGCGGACCCGGGTCACCCCGGGCAGGCCGTTCATCTGCGTCTCGACCGGGAAGGTGACGAGCTGCTCGACTTCCTGGGGCGCGAGGCCCTCCGCCTCGGTCATGATCGTGACGGTCGGCCGGTTGAGGTCGGGGAAGACGTCGACCGGGAGCTTGGTCACCGTGAAGGCGCCGTAGATGACGAGCACCGCGGCGAGCGCCAGGACGAGCAGGCGGTTGCGCAGGGACTGCGAGACGAGGAGCGTGAACATCGGCGGCGCTCCTCAGCGGACCTGGTTGAGGAGTTCGGCGCCCTGGGTCACGATCCGCTTGCCCGGAACGACCCCCGACACCACCAGGACGCGGCCCGCGTCGAGCGGCTCGACCCGGACCTCGCGCGGCTCGAAGCGCTCCGGCGCGGTGTGCTCGTAGACGATGCTCTGGCCGTTGCCGCCGCGGACCACGCTCATGCGCGGAAGGGCCAGACCTTCCTGCCGTGCGTCGGTCGCGGCGAGCACGGTGATGAATTGCCCGGTGCGCAACTCCGGAGCCGCGCCCTGCACGGCGAAGTGCATCGGCACCGCCTGGCTACGGTCGGCCAGCCCCGCGCCCATGTAGGCGAGCCGCAGCATCCGGCCGTCGGCCATGCGCGCCGTGGCGTCCTGACCGCCGGCCAGCGCGTCGAAGCTCAGGGCCTCGACCCAGAGGCGGCCGGGGTCGACGATCTGGAAGACCTGCACGCCCGGACTCGCCATCTGGCCGGCGACCGCGTTCGCCTCCGCGATCACCCCGTCGACGGGAGCCTTCAGGGCCTCAGGTTGCTGGCGGACGTTGTCGAGGGCGGCGCGGCGGTCGAGCAGGCCCTTGAGCTCGGCCTGGGCGTCCTCCAACTGCACCTGCGAGACCGACCCGCCCGGCGCGAGCTTGCGGTAGCGCTCGACCCGGCGCTCAATGATGGCGATCTGCTGGTCGAGCTCGCCCTGGCGCTGGCGCATGTCCGAGGCGTCCACCGCCTGCACCGGCGGCGTGACGTAGGCGAGCACCTCGCCCTTGCGCACGCGCGTGCCGAGCCGCGGGAAGATGCCGGATTCCGGAGGCGAAAGCCGTCCGCCGACCGAGGATTGGACGACGCCGCTGGCGCTCGGGTCGGGGACGATGCGCCCCGGCAGCTCGACGGTGCGGCGCAGGGTGTCGGGGGCGGTCACCACGGTGCGGACAGCGAGCACCCGCTGGGTAGGCTTCGGCACGAAGATCGAGCCGTCCGGCTGGCGCCGCGCGAGGTCCTGCCCGGCCGGGGACGGCGCGGCCATGTGGAAGACCGGGGGCGCGGAGGCGCTTCCTCCGCCGTGGTCGTGACCGTCCGCCGCGAAGGCGCGCGGCGCGAGGGCGAGGGCGACGACGAGCACGACTAGGGCGGTCGCCGGCAGGTAGCGGCGCCCGCGGGTCAGGAGCGTGACCGCGATGCCGAGCAGGAAGCCGACGCCGCCGATCGCCAGCGGCAGCGGGTCGGCCTCCTTCAGGTGGCGCTGAAAGTCGTGGGCCGCGGCGAGGCCGGTCGCCCAGGCCGAGGCGCCGGCTGCCGGCGGTGCCGGCGGCGCCTCCGGAACGGTCAGCGTGACGGGGAACATGTCGGTTGCGCCGGCCGCGGTCACGGTGAAGAGCACCTCGTACTCGCCGGGATGCAGGCTCCAGTGGGCATCGAAGGCGTAGCTGCCGTCCGGCATCGGCGTGGCGGTGGCGGGCCCCTCCGGCGTCTCGGCTTGGACGGCGGCGTCGGCCACCGGCTCGTTGGTGCCCGTGCGGTCGAGGAACACGGCCAGCCGGCCGTTGCGGGCGATGGCGACCAATTCGAGCGCGTCCGTGCTCGACGAGCCGCGCGGCGCAGTCGCCGTCGGCGACCCTTGAGCCTCGTTGCCGTGGTCGTGGCCCTCGTGGGCTGCGGACATCGTCGGCGATGCAGCCCACAGGCCGAGCGCAAGGAGAGCCATCCGCAGGGCGGAGGCGGAGGGAACACGCATGGGAAAACCGAGCCTTCGCGAAAGGGAGGCTGGCGGCCGTCCGTCAAAGACGGCCGCTCAGGGCGCGCGTCGAAGCGCGGACCTCACGCGATGGTTCGAGGAGGCTCGGGAAGCCTTTCGGAAGCCACGCTCTTGAACGCGACCGCGCGGATGCCGGCCAGCGTTCGCCCGGGCTTCCAGGTGACCGTCGCGGCGGAGGCGTCCCAGCGCCCGAACGACGCGTGGCAGCAGCACAGGCCGCAATCGCTGGTTGCGTCGTCGCCGGCGCGGTCGGCCACGTCCCCGGCAAGGTCCGAGATTACCGTCTCGGTATGACCGACCGCGGAGACCACGGAATGGCCGGCATGCGTCCCGCCGGCGTGGGAGTGCCCCACACCGGCTACCGAGAAGGCGACCAGCGCCACGATCTGGAAGACCGTGAGTAGCGAGCGCCAATGGGACCGAACGGCCGACATGATGCGGCGTGCATAGCATATCCGCACCTACAGGGCATGAGCTTTTTAGCGCGTCGCGCATGGCCGTCCCCACGGGGCCTGCCGGAGGCTCAGGCTTGGCGGCCCGAAGCGATGAAAGGGATCCTACAAGGCCTTTTCCGGTTCCTGTTCCCTATTCGAGGAAGCGCGTGTTCCCGGTGCCCGCCCGATGGACTGGGATGATGGCTCCGCAATCAAGTCCCTCTTCGGAAAGCTTGAGTATCCGGTGGGCGGGCGCCCTGGCCGCCTTGATGTACTTGTGACCAATGGGCCGGTGGAATACCCTCTCGGCCTCGTACGTTATCGATGCAGGAGGGCGTAACCGTGAAGCGAATTCTACATGCGTTCACCGCCGTGATGCTTGCGGCGTTCCTGCACCTGCTGCCGGTGTCCGACCCGGCGAACGCGGCCCCGCTCGGCGTGGTCCCGGCTTCCGCCTTGGCCGGCGACGCCGGGACCGTGCAGACGGTGCAGCATTGGCATCACCACCATCGGCGGCCCCACCATCACCATGGCTGGGGACACCATCATCATGGTTGGGGGCATCACCATCACTACCGCCCTCACCATCACCATGGCTGGGGCCATCACCACCATCATCACCACCACCGGCGGCATCACCATCACTTCTGAGGCTACATCCCGGACTTGTGGAAGGGTCTTCCTGCGGGGCGGCCCTTCCGCTTCGAGGAAAGCGCCCATCCGGGGGCGGTGCTTCTCGACGGTTGCCGCCGCTCGGCTCCCATCATGGTGATCGCGGCGTTCGACCTGACGAGTTCGGAGGCGGCTCCTGGCGACGTACCAGGCGGCAAGCTTCAATCCCTCGGAGCCGTCCCGTCCGGAACGTCGGCAGTCCCGGGCTGCTCGACCTGGCCACGGCGTTGCAGGCGCAGCGCCACCACCCAGCACAGCACCGCCCAGGCCGACCCGACGCACCACCCCGCCAGCACGTCCGTGGCGTAGTGGACCCCGACGTAGACCCGGCTCAGCCCGATCACCACGGTGAGGAAGACTGCGAGACCCATGAAGTACGCCTTCAGCTTGGCGCCCGCGGCGACCCGAGTCATGAGCGCCCCGAGCGTCAGGTAGGTCACCGCCGAGAGCATGGCGTGGCTGCTGGGGAAGCTGGCCGTGAAGACCTGGATGCCGCCGGGGATCTCGGGCCGGGGACGGTCGAAGAGCAGCTTCAGCCCGAAGCTGATGGCCGTCCCGCCGAGGATCGAGCCCACCGCCAGCACGGCCGCCCCCCGCTTGCGGACCAGGAGCAGGTACCCGACCACCGCCGCGAGCAGGAAGCACAGGACGACCATGCTGCCGAGCGAGGTCACGTCGCGGGCCATCTCGTGCATCCAATCCGGCCCTATCGGGCCAGCAGCGCCTTGAGGTCGGAAGAGGCGCGCGACCCGGGTGTCGAAACCCTTGGTGTCACCCTCCATCACCTCGTCGGCGAGGAGGCCGAACCCGAGGAGAAGGGCGGCGACGCAGAACAAGGTCGCGACGAGCCCGATCTCTCTCTTGCCGAGGCGTGCCACGACGCCGACCCGGGCAGGCGTACTGGCTTGGTTCATGGCCTGGTCTCCGGGTTTGCGCGAGGCGGGTCCTGCTCGGGCTAACGCCGGCCGCCGCCCTTCCGAGGCGAGACACGGGAGCCGAGGCACGAAAGTTTTTCGCAAATGCCGTGAACCGCCCCGGCGCCTCCCGCGACCAACGAAGGTCAGGGCCGCATCCCGGTCCTCAACTTGAGGAGGTCAACATGTTCGGTTCCCGCAAGCTCTTCCCGCTCCTCGTCGTGGCGGCCCTCGGCACCTTCGGCGCGACGGCGGCATCCGCCCACGGCCATGGTCACTTCGGGCATGGCCACTTCGGGCACGGTCATGGCCACTTCGGGCATGACCACGGCCACTTCGGTCCTTGGGGGCACGCGGCGGTCTACTATGGAGGCTACTGCCACACCCGCCGTTGGGTCGACGACTTCGGCGACGTCGTGGTTCGGCGGGTCTGCCACTGACCGACCCGGGGAAGTCCAGGTCGGGCATCCACGGCACGGTCCATCGATGCCGGGGCATGAGGTGCATCGCACCGCTTGGCGTCCCGCTCCTTCGCAATCACCCACCCTGGCCCTGAACGAGCCCGGGTGGGTGAAGCGTTTCCGGGAACAGTCGACGATCGAACATGGCCCTCGGCGGTGCCGTCGCGTCGACGGTCCCCAGGTGTTGCTCAGGCGGAGATCCGCCCGCCGGAAAGAAGGGCAGCCCGAGCCGCCGGCGTCCTCTGGTAGCCGTCGAGGCGCATCCGCCCGCTCGGGTCGGCGTGCACCCGCCTGATCAAGCCCCGGCGCAGGAGCACGTCGAGACAGCGTCCGTCGAGGCGGGAGCCCTCGACCCACCCTTCGTCCGGCACCTTGAGAAGGACCGCGCGGTGTCTTTCGCTCAGGGACCACGGCCGTCCAGTCCCGTACCCGGCCGGACGCGCCGCCCCGTCGGCGCGAGCCGCCTCCAGGGCCGCCACGATAGCGTCGAGCCCGTCCGTGAGCGCGGCGGGACCGGGCTGCAGGATCAGCGGCGACTTGATCTCCACGATCCGGTTCGCCCGCACCGCCGGGATGGCGTCCCAGCCGGGTCGCGCCGCGATGCGGGCCGGCACCACCTTCTTCCCGCACCAGGAAGCGAGGATCACATCGGGCGCAGCGGCCGCCACCCCGTCGGGCGCGACGATGCGGTCCTTGGCTGCCGCTTGGGCCGCGAGGTCAGGGAATACGTCCTCGCCACCGGCAACCCGAATGAGCTCGCGGACCCAGCCGATGCCGGAGATCAGCGGCACGTCCCACTCCTCGAAGTAGACGCGCGGACGCGGGCGGCCCACCGCCTGCGCCGCCACAAGGGCAAGACGCGCCTCGTAGCCGCGGACCAGGGCCTCGGCCCGCCCGCTCGCGCCGACCAGCGCGCCGACCGTGCGGATCATCGCGAGGATTCCCGCGACGTCGCGGTGGTTGAAGGCGTGCACGGCCATGCCCGCCCGGACGAGGTCGGCGACGATGGCGGCCTGCATGTCCGAGAAGGCGAACACGAGGTCAGGTTCGAGGGTGAGGATTTTCGGGATGTCGGCGCTGGTGAAGGCCGAGACCCGCGGCTTCTCGCGTCGGACCTGGGGTGGACGTACGGCGCAGCCCGAGACGCCCACGATGCGCCCCTGCTCGCCGAGAAGGTACAGGGTCTCGACCGTCTCCTCAGTCAGGCAGACGATCCGTTCGGGCGGAAAGCGACGCATGTGCCCCTGGCTTCCGTCGGCGAGCCGGATTTCACTCGCCGGCGTATCGCGACCGCCGGATATAGGCGCCCGGCACGCAGGCTCCTATCCGGGCCCGGGCGGCCTCGGCCTGAGCCCGGGTCGGGTAGGCGCCGAGCACGGAGACGTCGAAGCCCGGCGCGAACCCCGAGAACTTTTCCGAGACGTCGTTGAAGGGGCGCTCCCCGCAGGATTGCGCCTGCCGCCGCGTCCTGGCGACGGCCGCATCCGCGGCGCGGCTGCCCGAGCCGCCGTTGTTCCCGAAGGAGCCGAGCACCACCCACCAGCCCTCGTCCGCGAGCGGCACGCCGCGCATGGACTGTGCCTCGGCCGGGCCGGCGAGTGCCAGAAGGGCGAGCATCAGGGGACCGCGCATCCCGACCACCTTCCGTCAGCGAGCCGGCACCGTCTCGGGCACCGCGAGCACGACCAAGCCGGGCTTCGAGCGCAGCCGGTCGATGACCGCGCTCGGCGAAACGCGACCGTCGGCCCCGTCCACGAGGCGCCGGCCGCGGGTGCCCCCGGCTCCGGGGCCGTCCTTTCCATCCGAGAGGCGCAGGCGATAGATGCCCCCGGCCCGGGGCCCGTCCACCACGGACAAGCCTGTCTCCGCCAGGGCTTCCGTGATCTGTGCCGCCGTGGCCGTCGGCGCGAACGCAACGAGAAGGTAGGCGCCGCCCGCCGAGGGGCCTGCCTCGCCATGGGAGGCCGTCTCGTAGGTCGCCGTGGAGCCGCCCAGCCACGCGCCCGTCAATAGCCCCGCCTGAAGCAGGAGCAGGGCGCATGCGGCGAGGGCCGACCCCGCCAGCATGGGCGGCGACAGGGAAGCCAACGCCTCGCCCATCCTCCGAAGCCAGCCACGCGGCCCGCGCGCCCGCGCCGCGAGGTCGGCGTCGATGCGCGCGAACAGGTCTGCTCGCGCCTTCGGGGATGGTGCGCCGAGGGCCTCATTGACGGCCACGGTCCCGTCCCGCTCGGCCCGGACCAGGTCGAGGCGGCGCGCGAGCTCCGGGTCGCGGGCGAGCGCCGCCTCGATCCGGGCCCCGGCCGCGGGGTCGAGGCGGCCGGTCGCGTGCCAGGGCAGGAGGAGGTCGTCCTCGTCGCGTGCGGGGTCGGTCGTGGTCATCGCGGCCTCCTCACGGCCATCCCCGGTCGATGCCTGCCGTGCGCAGCAGGTCCGACAGGCGCTTGCGGGCGTGGAACAGGCGGGTCTTCACGGTACCCGCTGGGATATCGAGGACCTGGGCCACCTCCTCGACGCCGAGTTCGTGGTAGTAGACGAGGTCGATCACGGTGCGATGCTCCACCGACAGGGCGTCGAGGCAGCGGCGCATGGCCTCCGCCTTGCTCGCCTTCTGCAACGTGACCTCCGGCGTGTCGGCCTCGTCCTCGATGGCCTCGGCCATCTCTGGTTCCAATTCCTCGTGCGGGCGCCGTCGCAGGGTGGAGAGCGCCTTGAACCGCGCGATGGTCAGCATCCACGTCGTGACGCTGGACCGGCCTTCGAAGCGGCCGGCCTGCTGCCAGACATCGAAGAAGACGTCGCTCATCAGATCCTCCGCCCGGCTCGAGTCGCGCACCATGCGGACGAGGAAGCGGAAGACGACGGTCGAGTGCCGGGCGTAGAGGCCCTGCATCGCCGAACGGTCGCCACCGGCGATGCGCCGGATCAGGTCCTCGTCGGCGGGCGCGTTCATCCACGCCCCTTCATGGGTCGCGCGGGCAAGCGGGATGGTTCAATCCCGGAAGCGGATTTCCGAGCGTCACCCCGTTCGATACGGCTGCCGGCGTGCATCACGGCGCCGTCGGCGCGGCCGCGCTGACCGGCGTCGCGCTCATGCCTGTCGCGGGCGGCGTCTGCCGGGTCTCCGACACGGGCTCGGCCAGGGCCCGGACCGCACCCTCCGCATCCGCGAAGCCCGCGCCGAACTCGCGGTCCGGTCCCGGCGGCCCGAGATCCCGGGCGCTGCGCGTCAGCGCCGCCCGCACCTCCGCAGGCTTGAGGGCAGGCTTCGCCTGCAGCATCAAGGCGACCACGCCGCTGACCTGGGCGGCCGCCATCGAGGTGCCCGACAGGAGCCCGTAGTTCCCGTTCGGGGCGGCCACGAGGATGTCGACGCCCGGTGCGGCGACGCAAAGGTGCGAGCCGCGGTTGGCTGCCGGGAACAGCCTGTCCTCCGCGTCCGTGGCGGTCACGGCGATGACGTTCGGGTCGGCGGCCGGGAACAGCGGCGGCGAGGCCGGACCGGCGTTGCCGCCGGCGGCCACGTAGACGACGCCGCGCCCGGTCCCTGCGGCCAGGAACTCGGAGAGCGCCGCGTCCCAGGGGCCGGCGAAGCTCATGTTGACCACGCGCGCACCCTTCCGCTCGGACCAATCAAGGCCGCGCAGGACGTGGAGCGTGGTGCCTTGCGCCCCGGCTCCGGTCTCGCCCGAGAAGGCGCGGATCGCGATAAGGCGTGCCTCGGGTGCCGCGCTGGCGAGCTGTGCGCGTGCGCCAACGATGCCGGCGATGGCCGTGCCGTGGGGATGGGCCGCCGCCGGCTTGACCCCGTCGAGGGCGTCATGGCGCTCGGACACGGCGTCTCGAAGCGCGGGGTGTCCGCCGTCGGGCTCGGAATCGATGACCGCGACCGTCACGTCCTTGCCCGTGACGGATGCGTGCGCCTCCTTCAGGCGGAGCTTGCCCACGGCGTACTGGGCGCCAGAGAGGGCGGGCATGGCGTCGCCGACGAGGCCGTAGGCATGGTTCGCCTGCGCCGAGGCGATGCGCGGGTCGCGCGCTAGGGCTGCGACCACCTCGGCGACGGACCGCCGGTCCTTGAACCGGGCGCGGTGCAGAGTCACCGGCACCAGGGTGAAGGTGTCCGTCGAGACCAGCCCGAGGCGCTCGCGGCGCAGGATTTCGGATAGGCTTTCCGCGGGCGCGTCCGCCTTCAGGGCGAACAGGACCTCTCCGGGAACCTCGCCCGGCTCGGCGGGGCCGAGAGGGCCTGCGGCCGGGAGCGGTGCGGAAGCGGGCGGCTGCCGGCGCGCCGGAGGCGGCGCCTTGGCGAGCGCCGGCTTCGGCGGCTGCGGCTTGGCGACCGTCGCCACGACGGGCTTGGGACGCTCGGATCGTTGCACGGGCTTGGGCGTAGGTTCGCGGACGGGTGTCGCTTGCCGGGCGCGCGGTGTCGGTACGGGCTCCGCCCGATGGACGGTCGGCGGTGCCTGCGGTCGGGGACGCGGCCTCGGTCGGTATGCCGGAGGCTCGTCCTCGTACTCGGGTTGGCGCACCGGGCGCCGGGGCGGCGGCTCCTCGTCCTCGACCTCTTCCACCCTCTGGCGCAGGGGCGGGACCATGCGGGGTATGATGCCGATCATCCCCGGCAGGCCGATCATCGGACCGCCGCGGGAGCCGCCCCCACCGTAGCCCCCGCCGCCGTAACCACCACCGCCATACGGCCCGCCGGCGCCCGTCCCGGGCGAGCCGCGCATCTGGGCCTCGGCGGCGAGGCACCCGGGGAACAGAAGCAGCGCGGCGGTCAGGACGCCGTGGGCCCCCGCACGCATCGCCCGAACGAAGGCACTCCGCATCGCAGCACGTGCTCCCGCGGCCGCTCGCCTGAGCCGGCGTACGGCGTCATGACTGTAGATGAGCGACCGAACACAGTCCACGCGGCTCGGATGGCACGAGACACGTGGTTCTGGTGGCGAACGGCAAGTCTCACTCGCAGACACGCACGCGGCGAACATAGACGTTGCCGAAATCGTCGTAGGTCCGCCGGACCTTCACGACGCACTCGTACGTCTCCTCCGAGGTGGCGGCGACCACCGTGCCGACGACCACCGTCCCGAGAGCGAGGCCGCCGAGGACTGCGCCGGCGTGACCGAAGCCATGTCCGTGAACGTGAAAGGGCTTCGCCTCGGCGGAGCCGGCCGCGAGGCCCAGGCCGACGGTGCACAGGGCGGCGATGATCTTGGTCCGGGTCATGGCGATGCTCCTTCGGATGGTTCGGCCCGCTCGATGCGGCGTCGATATCCGTTGGTCTCGCGACCCCGGCACCCGGTTCATCCGCTCCCTAAAAAAAAGTTCGTGGGACGGATCGGGCGTGCGGATCACACCCTACCGGACGCTCCAGAGTGCGCCGGCCAGCCCGATGTTCGTCAGGGCCAGCACCACGAGCAGGCCGTATGCGGCATCGGCCCCGCCGTAATCGAGCGCCACCGCCCCAAGCGAGGGCGCCAGCGCCTGGGCGAGCAGTCCCGGGCGGGCGAGGCGACCGACGAGCACCGGGTAGCGGGCGGCCCCGAACAGCGCGAGCGGCACCGTACCTCGGGCGATGGAGTAGATCCCGTTCCCCGCGCCATAGAGCACCAGCGCGACGCCGACCGCCGGCACGCCTGCCTCCAGCACGGCCAGTCCGGCCGCCACCAGCGCCATGGCCACCGTGAGCGTCCAGAGCGGATGGTGTCGGCCCTTGTTGGCCATCTCGACGATGCGCGCCCCGACCTGGGCGGGCCCGATCAGCGCGCCGTACGAGACCGCGGCGGCGAGCGCCACGCCGCGGGCTTGCAGCAACGTGATCAGGTGCACCGAGACCAGCGTCATGACGGTGCCGCCCAGGATCAGAACGCCCGCCATCAGCAGGAAGGCCCTCCGCTCCCGGGGCGTGAACGGCACGTCCTCCCGGCGTCCCTCGTCCCCGGCGGCCACGGACGCGGGTGCCCGCGGGATCAGGCCGAGCACCAGGGGCAGCGTCACGAGGAGGTGCAATCCGGCATAGGCCAGGCATGCGCCCCGCCAGCCCGCATGCTCGACCAGGAAGGCCGAAAGCGGCCAGCACACCGTGCTGGCGAACCCGCCCCATAGGGTCAGCGTAGTGATTGCAGGGCGTGCCTCGGCGCCATAGAGGCGACCGAGCGTGGCGAAGGCCGGGTCGTAGAGGCCGCAGCCCATGCCGAGCCCGACGATCAGCCAGCCCGTGAGGAACACTGGCAGGTTCGGAGAAAGGCCCAGCGTGGCGAGCCCCACCGCCAGCAGCAGCGCGGCCAGCGCGAGGACCGGCCGACCGCCATGCCGGTGGATGGCGAGGCCGACGCGGGGCGATGCGAAGGCGGCGACGAGCAAGCCGATGGACAGGCCGCCGACAACCCAGGCCAGGGGCCAGCCGGTGTCCGCCGCGATAGGGCCGGCCAGCACCGCTGGCAGGTAGAAGGACGAACCCCAGGCGAGGATCTCGACGACGCCCAGGGCCGAGATCACGGTCAGCTTGCCACGTCCGTTCATGCCGGCGCGCCGGGACGCACGGCAGCCCGCGGTGCCGGTGCCGGCGTGCAGCCGCAACTCGGGCCCGTCTCGACGTGCGCCTCGGCGTCCTCACCGCAACACCCGCCTGATCCGGCATCGGCGCCCCGCGAGGTCGAGCAGACTCCCGTCTGCGGGAGCGAGAGGCGCACGTCGTCGGCGGCGGCGAGGTCGCCCGCCAGCGCGGCGGCCACCGAGCGGACCTGCTCGTACCCCGTCAGCATGAGGAAGGTCGGCGCCCGCCCGTAGCTCTTGATGCCGACCGTGTAGAAGCCGGGCTCGGGGTGGGCCACCTCACGGTGCCCGTGCGGCTGGACCGAGCCGCAGGAGTGCAGGTTCGGGTCGATCAGCGGCCCGAGCGCCCGTACGCTCTCAAGCCAGGGGTCGAGGTCGACGCGCAACTCCCGCGTCGGGGCGAGGTCGGGACGCTGCCCGGTCGCTACGACGATCCGGTCGAACGGTCCGAGCGTCCGGCGGCCCTCGGCGGTGTCGCCGTCCACCAGGAGCTGCCCTCTGCACTCACGCACCGCCGTGACTGCGAACCCCCGCATCAGGGGTAGAAGACCTCCTTCCACCAGGGTGCGGAGCCGCGTTCCGAGCTCCCCACGTCCGGCGAGTTCGTCGTCCGCGCCGCCGCCGTAGACGCGCGACAGGTCGGTGCCACGGGTCGCCCAGGCGGCGCTCGTCCCCTCGGCACCGTCTGCGAGCCGCGCGAGGTCGAGCAGCACGTTGGCGGCGGAGTGCCCGGCGCCCACGACCAGGGTGGCCCGGCCGACGAAGTCGGCCCGGTCGCGACCGAGCACGTCCGGGATGCCAGTGGTGATCCGGTCCGCGAAATCGGCCTCGCCTTCGGCCGGCTGGCCGTCCGCGCCAAGCGGGTTCGGCTGTCCCCAGGTCCCCGTGGCGTCGATGACTGCACGCGCCAAGTCGCGACGGATGCTTCCTCCGGCGACGGCGACCGTCAGGACGAACGGCCTGTTCGCACGGTCGCGGCTTCCGACCTTGTCGACACCTAGGCGCCCGAGCGCCGTCACGCGCGCGCCGGTCTCGATGACGGAAGAGAGTTCAGGCGTGGCCGCGAGCGGCGTCAGATAGCGGTCCACCAACTCGTGGCCCGTCGGGAAACCGTCGTCGGGCGGAGCGTCCCAACCCGCCGCCTCCAGGAGCGCACACGCCGCCGGGTCGACGTCGTACCGCCAGGGCGAGAACAGGCGCACGTGGCCCCATGCCCTGACGTGGGCGCCGACCTCGGGCCCCGCCTCGTAGACCCGCACTGGCAGGCCTCGGGCGAGAAGGTGCGTCGCGGCCGCGAGGCCGACGGGCCCCGCTCCCATGACGGCGACGGCGAGCGACGACGATTCGGGCATGTCATCCTCCATAGCTTCTAGAATTATCGAAATATCTGGCACAGCATCAGGCCGCCTCGTTGGTCCCGGAGCAGCCCTCGTCGGCGCAGCATTCATCCGCGAGGAACCCGACCAGATCGTTCATGGCGGGGTAGACGGCGCGGCAGATCAGGGTGGTCGCCTGTCGCTCCTGGGTCACCAAGCCGGTCAGGATCAGCCGGTGCAGGTGGTGCGACAACGTCGAGGCGGCGGGGATGCCGACGCGTCCCTGCAACTGACGCACCGGCAAGCCGGCATGCCCGGCCCGGACGAGCGCCCGGTATATCCGGAGACGGGTGGGGCTGCCCAAAGCCTCAAGCTGCTTTGCGGCTTGTTCGACGTTCATGGAAATATATGGCCATGGATCGCGGCGGTGCGCAACGCCTACTTCGATGCCATTCGAACAACCGAGGCGGCCGCCGGCGGCTCCGCGGCTTGCGTACGGACATGACACACGAGGGTTTCCTCGCAGCCCCTTGGAGCCACGACGCGCTCCTCATCGGCTGCCCATGCTTTCACTAGCGATCGCGCGCCTGACAGTCGAGCGAGCCCCGTCGATGGCGATAGTGGCGGCGCTCAGCATCCGCGGCTCCGTCGGCCTGTCCAAGGCATGGCGCGCGATGTCGGCCGCAAGGTCGTCCACCTCGCCGGCCAAGGCATCCAGGCGCTCGCGGTCCGTCCCGCGGCGTGCCTCGGACCGAAGCTCCAGAAGGCGCTCCGTCGCCACGCCGATCCGCTCCCGCCGAATGCGCCCGAGGCGCTGCCGCAGCCAAGCGAACGCCGACCCCGCGCCGCCGGCGAGGATGGCCACGAGGTAGATCCAGCTCTCGTAGCGCTCGATGAACGTCTCCTGCTCCCGCTCGTAGTAGTCGATGGCACCCGGGTGGATGGGCAGGCGCGCGCTGGTCGCGTCCGCCGTGTCCTCGTAGGCCGGACGAGCGACGTCCTCCGCGGCCGGCGCGCTCTCGGCCAGGGCCGCGCGCATCTCGAACAGGCGCTGGGTCACCTCCGCGGCGACCCCGCGCGATAGGTCGGCACGGGCCGCCAGGCGATAGGACGAGCCGATGGTCGCGCACTCCTCCGCCGGAAGGCGCGGATTCCCGCCGAACAGGGCGGCCGGGACCGTCACGGCCTGCAGGCGCGGCCAGCGTGCCAGCACCGCGGCGGCGTCGGGTACGCCGAACAGCATGACCTCTCCGTCGGCGCTCGCCTCCCGAACGAGGCCGACCACTCGCCGTGCGGACGAGGACGTGGGCGTCGTCACCAGCATCATCGCGTCGATGCGGCCGTCCCTAAGCGCGGCCACCACATTCGCCTCCTCCACCGGGACGAGGGCGACGGCATTCGGCGCCACGGCGCCTGCCGGTGCATCGATCAGCAACTCAAGCCCGTAATGGGCGACCAGGTTGCCGACCAGCCTCCAGTCGGCGGTCCTGCTCGACAGCATGCCGAGGCGCTTGCCCGCCAAATCCGAGAGGTCCTTGATCCCCGAACTGGCAGGAGCGACGGTCAAGGCGCCAAGCTCCCGCAGGACCGCGAGGGTCAGGGCGTTGCCGGGCATCGCGACGTCCGGACGGATCACCGCAAGATCCGCCTTACCGGCCTTGAGCGCTTCTGCGCTCTCGCGCACCCCATCATAAGCCGAGACCTTCAGCCGGATGCCGAGCTTCCTGCGGGCGAGTTCGTCGGCATAGGCCCGCAGCAGGGCCGGTTCGGGACCGCCTTTCGGGGCGACCGCGATGGTCAGCGTCGTGGGCCGCGTCAGGTGGAGCGCGGCGGCGGCACCGAGGACGAGCAGGAGCGCCAAGCCGAGAAGAAGCCATGCTTCCCGGCCAGCCGGAAACGCTAAATCACGCACGCATGCCCCTCGCTCAACCCGGCCGAACCGGCTGTGGCGTCGAGGTGGGCGACCTGACGCCTGTTTTCGAGTGGTCGGGTAACGGGCCGTCGGGAAACCGGCCACTCAGACCTGGACGCCTGCGGTCATGTGAAAGAGGGGGGCCGCTCAACCGACGACTTCACCGACTACGTCCCGCATGGTCCTGGGTCTCGCGGAAATTTGCGGGTGAGTTGCGTCGACGAGCAGGGCGCCGATGAAGTGCTGCAGGGCCCCCTGCTCGGGCGTGCATGGATAGCGACGCAGCAAGTCGCGAAGCTCCACCCTCACGGTGATGCCCGACGCGGGTTCCGGCAACTCGTGAGCGACGTACAGACAGCAGGCTTCGGGGCAGTAACACAGGAACCACCTGTCACCGTCCCGGCCGATGTGGAACAGCCGTCGGTCCGTCGCCATCGCCGCCTCCCTGTCCGACCTGCATGTCGAACGGAGGCGGCAGCCGTCCTAATCCGGGTAGGAGGCCATGCCGGACGCTCGCCGGGCCGCCTCGCGAGCCTTGAGATCGGCCCGCTCCTCGGCCGCCTCCGCCGCCTCAAGCGCCCGGTCCAGCTTGCCCGCTTGCGAACGGTCGGCGAACCGGGCGCGCAACTCGGTCAGCTCCTCCTCGGTCAGGCTCTCGATGCCGATGAAGCGGTTCTGCGCCGCGCTCGCCCTGATGAGTTCGTCGAGCTTGGCCTGGATCGCCGCTCCGTCCCGGTTCTGCGTGTTCTGGATCAGAAACACCATCAAGAAAGTCACGATCGTGGTGCCGGTGTTGATGATCAGCTGCCACGTGTCCGAGAAGTGGAAGAACGGCCCGCTCACCGCCCAGGCCAGGATCACCGCGAGGCAAAGGGCGAAGGCGCTCGGCCGACCCGCCGCACGGGCGATGAACGACGCGAACGCGGTGAATGCCTTGGTCCCGATCATGGATGGTGCCCCTGCGCTACAGCCAGCCGCTCTTGCGGAAGCGCCAATACAGGACCGCACAGGCGGCGAAGATGCCGCCGAGCACCATGAAGTAGCCGTAGCGCCATTTCAGTTCGGGCATGAACTCGAAGTTCATGCCGTAGATGCCGGCGATTGCCGTGGGCACCGCCAGGATGGCCGCCCAGGCGGCGAGCCGGCGCGTGATGTTGGTTTGTTGCGCTTGGCCGAGCATCAGGCTCGCCTCGAACGCGAACGCCAGCACCTCGCGCACGGCGTCGATCTCGTCCTGCACCCCCCGCAGGTGGTCGGACACGTCCCGGAACAGCGGCTGCATCTCCCCGTCGATGGCCACCATGTCGCCGTGCTCAAGCTTGCGGCAGACCTCGACGAGCGGCACCACGGCGGTGCGCAGGCGTAGGAGGTCGCGGCGCAGCAGGTACAGCCGCTCGATCTCGTCCGGGCGCAGCTCGCGCTTGAGGACGCTGTCTTCGATGGCCTCGACCTCGGCCAGCACGGTCTCCATGACCGGCGCGTAGTTGTCGACGATGAAGTCGAGCACGGCGTACAGGATGTAGTCCTCGCCATGAGCGAGGAGCCCGGGGCAGGCCTCGGTCTTCTCGCGCACGTGTGCGTAGGAGGCGGAGGCGCCGTGGCGCACCGTGACCACGAAGCCCCGGCCGACGAACAGGTGGGTCTCCCCGAGGGCGATGCGCCCTGACACGAGTTGGGCGGTGCGGGCGACCACGAACAGGCAGTCGCCATAGCGTTCGAGCTTGGGCCGCTGGTGTGCGGTCTGGGCGTCCTCGATGGCGAGGGGATGCAGACCGAACTGCGCCTGAACCTGGCGAAGGAGCTCCGCGGAAGGCTCGTAGAGGCCGATCCAGACCAGGTGGCGTGGGCGACGCGACCACTCGCCGGCCTCGTTGATGTCCACGTCCGCTACGCGCCGGCCGTTCGCGTAGGCCGCAGACATGACGATGCCGGGCTTCTGTGTCGGCGCGAGTGCGGCAGGCGTCGCAAGCATCTCTCGACCGACCTCTTCGCGCCGCCGGAACCGGCCCTCACGGCCAAGGTAGGCCGTGGCGGTGACGGTAACATCTTCGGCGCGGGAACAGATCCATGGCAGTTCCCGCTGGGGCGACCAGCGACCCACCCCGAGGTGCGCGCCCGCCTCCAGAACGGGCTTCCTTCAGACCTCGCGGGGTGCGTGCGCCGGGGTCGCTCCTCTGCCTGCCGCGCCGCGCTCGTACCAACCCTGCGAGCGGTTCACGATCCACACGACCGAGAGCATGACCGGCACCTCGATGAGGACGCCTACGACTGTGGCGAGCGCGGCGCCCGAGTTGAACCCGAACAGGCTGATGGCGGCCGCCACTGCGAGCTCGAAAAAGTTCGACGCGCCGATCAGCGCCGATGGTCCGGCGACGCAGTGCTGCTCGCCCGCAGCGCGGTTCAGCAAGTAGGCGAGACCCGAGTTGAAGTAGACCTGGATGAGGATGGGCACCGCGAGCAGGCCGATGATTGCAGGCTGGGCCAGGATCTGCTCGCCCTGGAAGCCGAACAGCAGCACCAGGGTGGCCAGCAGTGCCACCAGCGAAACCGGGCCGAGCCTGCCGAGCAGGCGGTCGAGGGCGGCTTGTCCTCCCGTGGCGAGGAGGCTTCGGCGAACGACCTGCGCGATGATGACCGGGATGACGATGTAGAGCACCACCGACAGCAGCAGCGTGCCCCACGGCACCGTGATGGCCGAGAGCCCGAGCAGCAGACCGACAATGGGTGCGAAGGCCACCACCATGATGGTGTCGTTTAGCGCCACCTGGCTCAGGGTGAAGTGCGGCTCGCCGCGGGTTAGGTTCGACCACACGAACACCATCGCGGTGCAGGGAGCCGCCGCCAGGACGATGAGCCCGGCGATGTAGCTGTCGACCTGGTCGGCCGGCAGGTAGGGCCGGAACAGGTATCCGATGAACAGCCAGCCGAGCGCTGCCATCGAGAACGGCTTCACCGCCCAGTTGATGAACAGCGTCACGCCGATGCCGCGCCAGTGCCGGCCGACGTGGCGCAGCGAAGCAAAGTCGATCTTGAGCAGCATGGGGATGACCATGAGCCAGATCAGGACCGCGACCGGCAGGTTCACCTTGGCGACCTCGGCCGCGCCGACTGCGTGGAAGAAGCCGGGCATGACATGGCCGAGGGCGATGCCGGCCACGATGCACAGCGCGACCCAGACGGTCAGGTAGCGTTCGAAGGTGCTCATGACGTCCTCAGGCGGTGGCGACGCGGCGACCGTGCTCGTCGACGACGCGCTCGCCGTCCTCCTTGACGAACTCGCCCTGCTGCTCCGGCAGGAGGTCCAGCACCGCCTCGGACGGCCGGCACAGCCGCACGCCCTTCGGGCTGACCACCAAAGGGCGGTTGAGCAGGATCGGGTGCGCCTCGACGGCGTCGAGGAGTTGCTCGTCGGTGAGCGCCGGGTCGCCCAGCCCGAGCTCGGCGAAGGGCGTGCCCTTCTCGCGCAGGGCGTCCCGCACCGAGAGGCCGGCACTGGCCAGCATCCGCTTGATCAGCGTTCGGTTCGGCGGGGTCTTCAGGTACTCGATCACGTGCGGCTCGATGCCGGCGTTGCGGATCATCGCCAGGGTGTTGCGGGACGTCCCGCAATCCGGGTTGTGGTAAATGACGACGTCCATCACGCGACCTCCGAGCGGGCCGAGGTCGCGCCGGCGAGCTGACCGATCTCGCGGACCTTCGAAGAGAGGGCGACCTGGTCGAGGCTGCCGAGCGGCAGAGCGACGAGGGCGGCGATGCGGTTCTTCAGGTAGCGCTGCGCGGTGACGAAGGCGCGCTTGCGCTCCATCTCCGAACCCTCCGCCGCCGCGGGGTCCTCGATGCCCCAGTGGGCCGTCACGGGCTGCCCTGGCCAGAGCGGGCAGGCCTCGCCGGCGGCGTTGTCACAGACGGTGAAGACGAAATCCAGGACCGGGGCGCCGGGGGCGGCGAACTCCTCCCACGACTTCGAGCGCAGGCCCGTGGTCGGGTAGTCGCTCTCCCGCAGCACCTGCAGCGCCAGCGGGTGCGGCTCGCCCTTCGGCTGGCTGCCGGCCGAGTACGCCCGGAAGCGGCCGCCGCCATCCTTTTTGAGCATCGCCTCGGCCAGGATCGAGCGGGCCGAGTTGCCGGTGCAGAGGAACAGGACGTTGTAGACGGGTTCAGGCATGGATGGTGTCTCCGGTGGTGCAGTCGCAGGCGGCGAGCGCGGCCATCGCCGGGGCGCAGATCTCCGGATGGCCCTGGCAGCAGTCGCGCATGAGGAACTGGACCAGGTCCGACAGCACCGGGTAGGCGGCGCTGTAGATGATCGAACGGCCTTCACGGCGGGACGTGACCAGCCCCGCGTGGCTCAGTTCCTTGAGGTGGTGGGAGACGGTGGCCGCCGATACGCCCACCGCGTCGGCCAGGACGCCGGAGGCCAGCCCCCCAGGCCCGCCGGTCACGAGCGCCCGCACCAGGCGGAGGCGGTGTTCCTGTCCGAGGGCCAGAAAGGCAGCGAGGGCTTGCGTCTCGTCCATTTTCGCTACAATTATCAAATTACTTTTTGAACGTACTAGAAAGGTGCTCCTTGGACAAGCCCACCCAATCCTTCACCGACGGCCTGCCGAACCTGAGCGAGGCGCACTTCGAGGCTCCGACCAAGGACAGCGTCGAGGCGGCGACGCCGTTCAGCCACGCTCCCCGCTTCCTCATCCTCTACGGCTCGCTCAGGGAGCGTTCCTTCAGCCGGTTCCTGGCCTACGAGGCGGCGCGGCTGCTGGAGGCGATGGGCGGCGAGGTACGCATCTTCCACGCTGACGGGCTGCCGCTGCCGGACGACGGCACCGCCGACCACCCGAAGGTGCAAGAACTGCGTAATCTGTCGATCTGGTCGGAGGGCCAGGTCTGGGTCAGCCCGGAGCGGCATGGCAACCTGACCGGCGTGATGAAGAGCCAGATCGACTGGCTGCCGCTAAGCGAGGGCTCGGTCCGCCCGACGCAGGGGCGGACGCTCGCCGTCATGCAGGTCTCGGGCGGCTCCCAGTCGTTCAACGCGGTGAACAGCCTGCGGGTGCTCGGGCGATGGATGCGGATGATCACCATCCCGAACCAGTCCTCGGTGCCGATGGCCTACAAGGAGTTCGACGACGCCGGCCGCATGAAGCCGGGGCCGCTCTACGACCGGGTCGTGGACGTCTGCGAGGAGCTGATGAAGTTCACGCTGCTCACCCGCGAGCGGGCCGACAACCTCGTCGACCGCTACTCCGAGCGCAAGGAGCGCGTACCCGAGCGACTCAAGGCGGTCGCGGCCGACATCGGGTTCGCCAAGCGTTAGCGCACATCCCGCATTGATGTCGCCGGAGCATCTCACATCGCTTGGCCGCCCCAGTAGCTTGCGAAGGTCGTCCGGATGTCGGGACCGAATAGGACGACCTCGTAGGTGTCGGGCTCCATGCCTCCGACCTCCATACCCGGCGAGCCGACTGGCATGCCCGGGACAGCCAGCCCCGTTCCCTTGGGCTTCTCCGCAAGTAAGCGCTTGATCGCGCCGGCCGGCACGTGACCTTCGACGACGTAGCCGTCGACAAGGGCGGTGTGGCAGGAGGCGAGGTCCCGCGGCACGCCGAGGCGCGCCTTCACCGGGTTCACGGGTCCCTCGGTCACCGTCACCGAGAAGCCGCTATCCCGCAAGTGTGCGACCCACTTCTCGCAGCAGCCGCAACTCGGGTCCTTGGTCACTGCGACCGTCGGCAATCCCTCCGCCGCTACGGACCGCCCGACAGCCAGCCCCGCCGCCAAGCCTGCAAGCACGGCTCGCCGGGACAGCATCGCATAAGATTCCATCATCCGCTCCTCTCGGTTCCTCATTCGGCGGCCAGAGGCAACCGGGCCGTGTCCCCGATCTCCGCAGCGGCCTGCGGCAGCCCGCGCCCCTTCACCAGCGCGTAGACGGCCGGAATCACAACGAGGGTCAGCACGGTCGAGGAGACCATCCCGCCGATCATCGGCACCGCGATGCGCTGCATGACCTCGGAGCCCGAGCCGGTGCTCCACAGGATCGGCAGCAGGCCCGCCATGATGGCGACCACCGTCATCATCTTGGGCCTGACACGCTCGACTGCGCCGACCATGATGGCTTTGCCCAGGTCCTCCCGCGTGAGCGGGCGATCCTCGCGCCGGCAGCCGGCGCGGACTTCGTCGAGAGCGTGGTCGAGGTAGACCAGCATGATCACGCCGGTCTCGGCGGCGACGCCGGCGAGCGCGATAAACCCGACCGCCACCGCGACCGACATGTTGAAGCCCATCCACCACATCAGCCAGACGCCCCCGACCAGCGCGAAGGGCAGCGACAGCATGACGATCAGCGTCTCGGTCAGGCGCCGGAAGTTCAGGTAGAGCAGCAGGAACACCACGAGCAGCGTCAGGGGCACCACGATCCTCAGGCGCGCCGTGGCCCGCTCCAGGTACTCGTACTGTCCGCTCCACTGCAGGGTCGTGCCCGGCGGTAGCCTGACTTCGCTGTCGACCGCGGCCCGCGCGTCGGCGACGTAGCCGCCGAGGTCCCGGCCCGCGAGATCGACGAAGATGTAGACCGCGAGCTGCCCGTTCTCGGTGCGGATCGAGGTCGGCCCCCGCGTGAGCTCGACCTTGGCCACCTCGCGCAGCGGCACCGTCCCCCCCGCCGGCAGCGGCACCTGCACCTCGTCGGCGATGGCCCGCGGATCCGAGCGGAAGGCGCGCGGGTAGCGCACGTTCACCGTGTAGCGCTCGCGACCCTCGACGGTGTTCGTGACGGACTGGCCACCGAGCGCCGTCGCGATGACGTCCTGCACGTCCCCGACCGCCAAGCCGTAGCGCCCGAGCGCCTCCCGGTCCGGCGCGATGTCGAGGAAGTAGCCGCCGATGACCCGCTCGGCGTAGGCGCTCGACGTGCCAGGTACGCTGCGCACCACGGCCTCGACCTGACGGGCCACCTTTTCCATGGCGCCGAGGTCGGTCCCGAGCACCTTGACGCCGACAGGGGTGCGGATGCCGGTTGCCAGCATGTCGATGCGGGCGCGGATCGGCTGCGTCCAGGCATTCGACACGCCCGGGAACTGCAGGGCCGCGTCCATCTCGGCCTTCAGGCTCGCCAGCGTCACGCCCGGGCGCCACTCCGCCTTCGGCTTGAGGCTGATGATGGTCTCGGCCATCTCCATCGGCGCCGGATCCGTCGCCGTGTTGGCGCGCCCAGCCTTCCCGTAGACCGACGCCACCTCCGGGAAGCTCTTGATGATCCGGTCCTGGGTCGCCAGCAGTTCGGCGGCCTTCGTCACCGAGATGCCGGGCAACGTGGTTGGCATGTACATCAACGTCCCCTCGTTCAGCTCCGGCATGAACTCCGAGCCGAGCTGACGCGCCGGCCACATTGTGGCCGCCAGCACGCCGAGGGCCAGCACGATGGTCAGGACCCGGGCCCGGAGCACGCCGGCGATGACGGGCCGGTAGAGCCAGATCAGGAGCCGGTTCACCGGGTTGCGGTGCTCCGGGACGATGCGGCCGCGCACGAACAGCGTCATCAGGGCCGGGACCAGGGTCACTGACAGGAGCGCCGCCGCCGCCATGGCGAAGGTCTTGGTCAGGGCGAGCGGCCCGAACAACCTGCCTTCCTCCCCCTCCAGGGTGAAGATCGGCAGGAAGCTCACCGTGATGATGAGCAGCGAGAAGAACAGGGACGGGCCGACCTCGGCGGCGGCCTCGACCAGGATCTCGACGCGCGGCTTGCCCTCCGGCGCCCGCTCCAGGTGCTTGTGGGCGTTCTCGATCATGACGATGGCGGCATCGATCATGGCGCCGACCGCGATGGCGATGCCGCCGAGCGACATGATGTTGGCGCCCAGCCCCAGCGCCCTCATGCCCGCGAACGCCATCAGGATGCCTACGGGCAGCATCAGGATGGCCACCAGCGCGCTTCGGACGTGCAACAGGAACACGATGCAGACCAGGGAGACGACGACGCTCTCCTCGACCAGCGTGTGCCGCAGCGTCTCTATGGCCGCGTCGATGAGCTGCGAACGGTCGTACACCGGCAGGATCTCGGTGCCGGCCGGCAGGCTCTTGGCCACCTCGGCGAGCTTCGCCTTCGCGTTCTCGATGACGTTCAGGGCGTTCGCGCCGAAGCGCTGGAGGACGATGCCGCCGGCGACCTCGCCCTCGCCGTTCAGCTCGGTGATGCCGCGGCGCTCGTCCGGCCCGAGCTCGACCCGGGCCACGTCCCGGACCCGCAGCGGCGTGCCGCCGGAGGTCTTCAGCACGATGTTCTCGATGTCGGCGATGCTCCGCAGGTAGCCGCGCCCCCGCACCATGAACTCGAACTCGGATAGCTCTACCGTGCGCCCGCCGACATCGGCGTTGCTCGTCCGGATCGCGTCGCGGAGCTTGTTGAGCGAGATGCCCTGGGCGCGCAGGCGGTTCGGATCGACGACGACGTTGTACTGCTTCACGAAGCCGCCGACGCCGGCGACCTCGGCCACGCCCTCGGCGCGCGAGGCCCCGAAGCGGACGACCCAGTCCTGCAGGGACCGGAGCTCGGCGAGCGTCCGCTCCTTCGCGATCACCACGTACTGGTAGACCCAACCCACGCCCGTCGCGTCGGGACCCAGCGTCGGCGTCACCCCCGCCGGCAGCCGGCTCGCCGCGCCGTTGAGGTATTCCAGCACCCGCGAGCGGCCCCAGTACGGGTCGGTGCCGTCCTCGAAGATCACGTAGACGAAGGACACGCCGAAGAACGAGAAGCCCCGCACGACCTTCGCCTTTGGCACGGTCAGCATGGCGGTGGTCAGCGGGTACGTGACCTGATCCTCCACCACCTGCGGCGCCTGACCCGGATACTCGGTGTAAACGATGGCCTGCACGTCCGAGAGGTCGGGGATGGCGTCGAGCGGCAGGGTGCGCAGGGCGACGACGCCTGCCGCCACGGCGAACACGGTCCCGACCAGCACCAGGACGAGGTTGCGGGCCGACCATCCGATGAGGCGCGCGATCATGGCTTGACCTCCATGTTCGCGGCTTGCCGGTCGTCCGCCTTCGGGGACGCCATCGATTGCAGCGCGGCCTTGAGGTTGCTCTCGGCGTCAATCAGGAAGTTCGCCGCCGTGACCACCCGGTCACCGGCCGCGACGCCCTCGCGGATCTCGGTGTAGCCCGGGCCGCGTACCCCGATCTTGACCTCGCGCGGCTCGAACCGGCCCTCGCCACGGTCGAGCAGCACCACCTGTCGCGCGCCCGTATCGATGACCGCGTCGTCGGGGACCGCCACGACGGGCTTGCCGGTCCCGGTGGCGATCTCGACCTCGGCGTACATGTCGGGCAGGAGCGCGCCGTCCGGGTTCGGCAATTCGATGCGGACCCGTGTGGTGCGGGTGTCCGGGTTCACCTGCGGGTAGATCACGCCGACCTTGCCCGAGAACGTGCGCCCCGGGGCCGAGCGAACCCGGAGGGTCACCGGCTGTCCGACGCGCACCCCGGCGAGGTCGCGCTCGGGCACGTCGGCCAGCACCCACATCACCGAGATGTCGCCGATCCGGAACAGCGTGTCGCCGGCCGCGGCCTTCATGCCCTCGATGGCGGTCCGCTGCAGGACGATGCCGTCCCGGGCCGACGACCAGGTGATCGCCATCGGCACCTTCCGGGTGCGCTCCATCTCGTCGATGACGGCTTCCGAGACGTTGAGGTTCTGCAGGCGCCGCCGGGCGCCGTCGAAGCCCGGGTTGGCGATGAGCTGGGCCGCGGCGGCGTTGATGTCGGGCGAGTAGATGTGGACCAGGGGCTGACCCTTGCGTACGCGGTCGCCGGTCGTGACGTCCTCGACGTGGTCGACGTAGGCGTCCGAGCGTGTCGCGATGACCGTCACGCGCCGCTCGTCGAGGGCGACAGTGCCGGGCACGCGCACCGGCTGGGCGACGACCCGGCGCTCGACGGTCTCGGTCCGGACGCCGGTGCGCTGGACCTTGCCGGGGGAGACGGTCACGACGTTGCCGCCCTCGTCCTCGCCGGCGTAGACCGGGATGTAGTCCATCCCCATCGAGTCCTTCTTCGGCACCGGCGAGGTGTCGGGCATGCCCATCGGATTGCGGTAGTACAGGACGCGTCGTTCACCGGGACCGGGCTTGGACGACCCGGCAGGCTGGCCGCCGTCTGCCATGCCGTGGGCGGCCATGTCGGCGGGCATGGCCTCCACAGCCTCGCCGTCGAAGCGGACGTCCTCGCTGGCGCGGACGGCCCGGAACTCGCGTCCGTCTGTCGTGACCATCGGCGCGAGCGAGTAGACCGGCTTTCCGTCCGGTTCTTGGTAGTAGACGACCGGGCCGGACGGGGTGGCCCTCGCGAGGCCCGCCGCGGGGGGCAGGAGATGCGCGAGCCCGTCGCGAGCCCGGTCCGCGAACGCGGTCGGCAGCGCCGAGACCGCGCGTCCGGCGAGTTCGGACACGGCGGGGCCGTCGTGCCCCGCCCAATACCCGACGCCCGCGGCCGCGAATGCGGCGAGGACCCCGGCCAGCAATCCGGACCGGCTCATTTCGCGGCCTGGACGATCAGGTCGCCCTCGACCGTGCCGGTCTCGCCCTGGACCTTGGCGGCCAGCAACAAGCGCCAGCGGCCCTGCATCCCGAGATGGGCCTTGAAGCGGTAGATGCCCGTTTCGGTCGACGGGACCTGCTCGACCTTGGTGGCCATCTCCTCCATGGCGTCCGGAGCCATGTCGAGGCGCTTGGCGAAGATCACGGCGTCGGTCACCGGCTTGCCGCTACGCTTGTCGACGAGCCGGACGGCGAGGACGGCGCCCCCGACCTTCGCCTCCGGCTGGACGAGCTGGAACTGGTAGTCCTTGATGTCGGCGAGCGCCGGCAGAGCCTGGGCCGACAGGGCGGCGCCGAGCAGCGCAGCCGCGAGGGTGCGCGCGAAGGGATTCTTGGTCACTGCTGTGGTCTCCTGAACGCGATGTTTGCCGGCGCGCGGTCGCGCGGCATCGTGCCGGCGCTCACGCCGGCGGCATCGGGCTCAGGCTCGGGGGGGCTCGGATAACGGTGGCCCGTGCACGCTGGCGAAGGAGGCCGCATCAGGCCAAGCCCGGCTCGTTCGCGTCGCGACCGGCGCCGGGACGGACACCGCGGACGGCGGGATGGAAGCGATGCCGGCGAGGCAGAGCGCCAGTAGTGGGCAACCTGCCTTGGCGCAGTCGGGCTTCGCCGTCTTCACTGGCGGACAGCATGGCATCTCGGCCATGTCGACAGCCGCCATGTCGGCGGGGTCTGCGACCGGCATCGCCTCGTGCCCGACGCCTGCCTGCGCCATCGCGGACGCGCGCATGCCCGCGACGGCCGCGGGGGCGGCCACCGGCGTCAGGGCGAGGCTCAGAACCGCAAGCAGCGGGAGCAGCCGCCGAAGGGCGAGCCAGAACGTCACGGATCCACGATGCCAGCTTTTCGGTCCGGGCGGAAGGCCATGAGATTCGACGGCATCAGAAGTCCCGGGTGGGACGCGTCAGCCGGTCGGCGGAAGAACGCCAGGGCATCCCGGTGATCGACCCGGTCGTCGAGCCGATCTCCACCGGCTCGACAGAACGGGGCGGCGTCCGGTGCTTCTGGGGTACGAAGCGGGACGGGACGTTGTCCATCCAACCCGCAAGAGCATAACCTGGAAGTGCGGCAAGCATTGCAATGCCGGCGAAGGCGGGAAGGATCTTGGTTCTCATGGCGGAACTCGATCGTTACTCGGAAGCTCGTTGCTCCTTCCATTAAGTCCGTACGTCCCGCGCTCATCGTTACGACATTGCGCAAATTCTTTTTCGTGCTGCGGCCGGCGCCACGAGACCCAGTCATCTTCGCCGACCGCATTGGTACGCTCCTGGCTTGTTCGCTACCATCGGAGCAGGCGCGGTCCCAGGAGCGCCCCCGCCATCGTGCACAGCGCGATGGTCCCTCCGTACCAGACGGCGACGAAAGGCACGGTGTCGTCCATGCAGTGCAGGGAATAGCCCAGCGCGCTGACCGCACCCGAGGCGAGGCCAACCAGGGCCCCGGCCCGCACGAGGTCCGTCGGTGCCCCGAACCGCCGGACCGCCCACGTGACGACGGCGAACGGCACGACGGCGATCAGCGGGATCGAGACGAGGCATTCGAGCCAGGTGTGGCCCGAGATCAGGCCGTGCCAGTGCTCGCGCGGGGTCATCGACAGGCTCGCCCCCGCAAGCGCTGCAACTGCGACGAACGGCAGGGCGGCGACCCCGAGATGGACGCGGCTCTCGCCGCCGGGCCTCGCGGCCCTGACGAGATACCGAAGCGCGAGGCCTCCGACCGCGGCCGCGAATGCAAACTTGAACGCGAGGAACACGAGCGGCCGGGTCTGCGTCAGGCCGGGGCGCACCCCCAGCACCACAAGTGCGAGGCATAGCGCGGCCGCAGCGCCGACGGCGACCGCCATCCCGAGCCGGCGGGTCATCCACGGGGTCCGGACCGGCTCGCGCTCGAAGCTGTTGCCCAGGAGGCCGATGAGTTCGTCGGTCTTCATCGCGTCTTACCTCCCACCAGGTTCGCCAGCGCCTTCAAGCCGCGATGGACGCTCACCTTGATCGCGGTCTCGGTCATGCCGGAGCGTTCGGCCGCCTCCGCGGTGCTCAGGCCCTCGACCTTCGTCGATCGGATCGCGTTCCGCATCTTGGCCGGTAGCTGCGCGAGGAGGCGCTCGACGTCGTGCGAGCTCTCCGCCGCGACGTGGTCGTCGTGGGCCACCAGCACGCCCGCATCCTCGACCGGGACGTCCGCAGTGGACGAGCGCGTGCGCCGAAGATGGTCGATGAGCTTGTACCGGGCGATGGCGTGGATCCACGGCGTTACTGGTTGCGTGACGTCGTAGGTGTGCCGGCGCGTATGGATCACCATCAGGGTCTCCTGGACGAGATCCTCCGCCTCGGTGTCGCCCCGTCCGGAGCGGACCAGCTTGCCCTTGTAGTACGCGCGTAGGTGCGCGCCGAGACGCTTGAGGAAGCGCCGGTAGTCGGCCGCGCTCCCCTCGAGGCTGGCGATGAGCAGCCCGCGCAGTTCCTCCTCCGCCCGGGGCACCTGCGCTAGGCGAGCCGGCTCGTGGATGCCCGGCCAAAACTCGAATTCTGTCGCATCATCCACCACCCCGCAGTGCCCCTCGCGACCGCCGCGCCGTGCCGCGTGGGCGCAATTTCGTCCGACGAACCGCATCACGCGGTCGGTTGCCGGGACGTGACAGGGAACCGGTCCACGGCTCGAAGGTCAGTCCGCAAACGAGGCCCGAAAGGTTACAGCGCCCTGGGCATGCCCTCACCCGCAGGCATGTGCGGCGAGTTATTGCCAAGCCTGGGCGCCGTTCCCTAGACCGTCCCGGGTACGACGAGAGGGGGACGGGCACGGGGCTCCCGAGCCTCCCTGCGGGCGTGACACCGTCCGCGAGGATTGGTCGTCCGAGACCGCATCCGAGAACGTGCCTCTCCTCCGATCCGCCGACGACGGCGGGTTCGCCCCTGCACGACGCCCCGCTCGACGCCCTTTCCCCATCCGAACCGGTCCGGGCGGAAGCCGGCCGTCCTGCAATCGACGCTTTCCTGGGAGTATGGTCATGATCGAGGTGATCCCGAACTGGCATCCGGTCGCGGTCCATTTCACGATTGCCCTCCTCATCACGGCCACCGCGCTGTTCGCCGCAGGGACCCTGTTCAAGAAAGCGCCGTCCGGGGCCGCGCTCACGATGGCCGCCCGTTGGAACCTCGCGATCGGCATCGCGGTCACGGTCGCGACCCTGGCGACGGGTTGGTCGGCGTACAACACGGTCGCGCATGACGCGGCCTCGCACGAGAACATGTCCGTCCACCTCCGCTGGGCCGTCGCCACTGCGTTGGTCTTTCTCGTTGCCGGAGGCGTAGCCTGGCTGGAGCGGCGGAAGGACGCCGGAGCGGGCATCGCGCTGCTGGCGCTCCTCGCCGGGGGTACCGGAGCGCTCGCGATCACGGGCTGGCTCGGCGGAGAGAACGTCTACCGCTACGGCCTGGGCGTCATGGCGCTCCCGAAATCGGGCGACCACGTCCACCCCGGAAGCGGCGGCCACTCCCATGATCATGCTCACGACCACGCGCCCGCAAACGGTCCAGCCGCGCCCGATGCTGCCGCGGCCAAAGCCGGGACGACCCCGGCTCCGGGTGCCGCCGCTCCGCACGACCACGCCGACGGCCATGAGCACGGCCATAAGCACGCCCACGAGCACGGCCAAGTACTGGATCAAGCCCCCACGGAAGGTTCGACGACGACCGATGCTGCCGAGGGCAAGACCGGAACGGCTCCGGATGCCGCCGCTCCGCACAACCATGACCACGCACACTGATCGGCGCGTCGCCTCCGGTCCCTCTCACGCTCGATTAAATGCGTCGCGACATGTCGGCGCAATCGTGATTGCCTTCCCGAAATTGGCTTGTGGCGCAAATCCAACATACTGTTCTTCCACGGCGCATCTCCGTTGCCGTGGATTGCCGCTTCCGCCAGACCGTGCGAATGTCCGCTAAGATTAGGCCGGAGCCCTGATCATTGAACATCGTGCGCACATTGCTGCTTGCCGTGCTCGCTTTGGCCTTGGCCATCGCGCCGGCCGCACCGTGCACGATGGGCCGGCATGCCGCGATGGCCGACCGCGTGGTCGCCGAGGTCGCGGGGGCTATGTCCCACGCACGTCACGCGCAGACACGCCAGGGACACGACCGTTCGGATGGCGCCGCGTTTCACGCTGGATCCCAGGACGTGCCGGCTGCGACCGCCGCCGATGACGGCTGCCCGGGACACCGACACCGTTCGAAGCGCCCGTCCTGCCCGTCGCCGTGTTGCACCCTCGGCTGCCAAGCGGCACTCCCAGTGGCGATCTGGTTGGGCACGCCTGCGGACTACCGTCCTTCCGACCGGGTTCTGATCGTCCAGGAAGACGGGACCGTCGACGCGCATCCGCTCCGGATCGAGCGACCGCCGAGGCGGGGCGCCTGACGCACGGGCAGGTCTAGCGACTGCCCACGGCCGCTTCGGCGGGACCAGCAACCATTCCGTTCGACGACCCGACGCCTCGGTCGGGCGCGACCCCGTCGCCGGCACAGGCCGCGCGACCGGCGCCGCGCCGGGCCTCGCCCGCGGCCGTCCGCCTCAGTCCGGGAAATCCACGATGTTCAAGTTGCCGAGACCGGCCGCGCTTGCGGCGGTCCTGCCGCTCGCCGGCTGCATGCCCGCCGCGGTGCCGGTCGGGCTCATCCTGCCGTCGGAACCGTACGTGCCGGTCCCGCCTCCCCGCTACGCGAAGGTGACCGCGGGCGTACAGGATTTCCGCGTCGTCGAGCCCAAGGACTGGCGGGAGCTCAACCGGCAGGTCGCACCCAAGGCGGGGTCCGGCGGGATGGAAGGAATGCCGGGCATGGACGGGATGCCCGGAATGGGCGGCAAGCGCGATTCCGGAGGCCGATGATGGTCCGCCGCTGTAACCGAACCGCCTCGCAGCCCGGACTACCCGATATGGGACGCACCACGACCGCGCCGGGACGAGCCGGCAGGACCGCGCGCGCGCCGGGCGACCCCGTCCGGGGGCGTTCCGCGCGCGTGGCCGCGAGCTTGGCCGTCCTGGCCGCGCTCCTGGGAGGCTGCGCGAGCTTCTCGCCGGACGCGGGCCTCTCGGTCGCGGGCGACTACGCCTCCCTCGAACTGCGCAAGGACATCGTGAAGGGGGGCGACCAGGGGATCGCGCCGACCGCGGAAGCGCGGGTGGACGAGCTGCTTAGGCGCCCCCTTACGGCGGACGGCGCCGTGCAGGTCGCCCTGCTCAAGAACAGGGGCCTGCAGGCCGCGTTCAACGACCTCGGCGTGTCCGAGGCGCAGTACGTGCAGGCCACGCTGCCGCCCTCCCCGCGCTTCTCCATCACGCAGTGGGGTCTGGGGTTCAACACGGACATCGAGCGCTCCGTGGCCGCGAGCGTGCTGGAGCTGGCGACGCTGCCGGTGCGCGCCGAGATCGCGCGGCAGCGGTTCAGGGCCGACCAGTACAAAGCGGCGGAGCAGGTCCTGCGGCTCGGGGGCGAGGCGCGGCGGCAATACTACCGGACCGTGGCGGCCAACCAGGCGACCGCCTTCCTGGAGCAGGCCTTGGCGGCTGCCGGATCCGCCTCGACGCTCGCCACGCAGCTGGGCGAGACGGGCGCGCTGAACAAGCTGGAGCAGGCGCGGGAGCACGCCTTCTACAGCGAGCTGGGCGCGCAGCTGGGGAAGGCGCGGGTCCAACAGCGGGCGGAGCGCGAGCGCCTGACCCGCCTGCTCGGCCTCTGGGGGCGCGAGATCGACTTCCGGCTGCCGAGCGGCCTGCCTGCCCTTCCGAAGCGCCTCGTGGACGGCCGCGTCATCGAGGCCGAGGCGGTGAGCAAGCGGGCCGACGTGCAGGCCGCCCGCTTCGAGCTGCAGTCGCTCGTCGGGCAGTTCGGGCTGAACCAAGCCAGCGGCTTCGTCAGCGTCTTCGACGTGGGTTTCGCCAACCAATACACGCGGTCGAGGACGTTCGACAGCGGCTCCGCCCCGAAGGTCGACAAGAGCAGCCTGAACGGGTTCACGGCCGATCTTACCATCCCCGTCTACGATTTCGGGACGACGGCGATCCGCGGCGCGAAGGAGTCTTACCTCGCCACCGCGAACCGCCTGGCGGAGCGCGCGGTCAACGCCCGCTCGGAGGTCCGCGAGGCGTACCAGCGCTATCGCGGGCAGTACGACATCACCCGGCACTACCAGACCAGCGTCCTGCCCCTGCGCAGGACGATCCAGGACCAGGCGCTGCTCCAGTACAGCGGCATGCTCCTCGACGTGACCACGCTGATCGTCGACGCCCGGGCCAGGATCCTGAGCAACATCCAGGCGATCGAGGCGCAACGCGACTTCTGGATCGCGGCGACCGACCTCAAGGCGGCCACCGTCGGCGGCGGGTTCTCGGCGGACAACTACGGCGGCGAAGCCGCCGGAGGCAGCCCGGGCACGAGCCTCGCCGTCGCGACGCCCGGCGGCTGACGCAGGCGCCCCGGTCCGCCCATGACATTCGGAGAGACATCATGACCGACATCTCGCGCAGAGGGATCCTGGGGGCTGGCGGCCTCGTGCTCGCCGGCACGTCCATGATCAGCGGACGGGTCGAGGCCGCGGGCCTGCCGGAGGCCCCCATCATGGACAAGGCGACCATGCAGCCGCCGCTCTACCCGACCAGCGGGCCGGACTATCAGCCGGTGGTGACGCTGAACGGCTGGACGCTTCCGTGGCGCATGCGCGGCGACTGGAAGGAGTTCCACCTGATCGCCGAGCCGGTCGTGCGGGAGATGGCGCCCGGCATGAACGCGCGGCTCTGGGGCTATAACGGCCAGTCGCCGGGACCGACCATCGAGGCGGTCGAGGGCGACAAGGTCCGCATCTTTGTCACGAACCGCCTGCCGGAGGCGACCGCCGTGCACTGGCACGGGCAGACGCTGCCCAACGGCATGGACGGGGTCGCCGGGCTGACCCAGCCCGGCATCCCGCCGGGCAAGACCTTCGTCTACGAGTTCATCCTCCGGCGCTCCGGCACCTTCATGTACCACCCGCACTCGGACGAGATGGTCCAGATGGCAATGGGCATGATGGGCTTCTTCGTCGTCCATCCGCGCGACCCGGCCGAGCGGCGGGTCGACCGCGACTTCGTGTGGCTGCTGAACGCCTACGACATCGAGGCCGGGTCCTACGTGCCCAAGGTCAACACGATGCTCGACATGAACATGTGGTGCTTCAACAGTCGCGTGTGGCCGGGCATCGACCCCATGGTCGCGCGTCAGGGCGACAAGGTCCGGATGCGTTTCGGCAACTTGACCATGACCAACCACCCGATCCACGTCCACGGCGTCGACTTCAAGGTCACGGGCACGGATGGCGGCTGGATCGACGAGAACCGCCAATGGTCGGAGGTCTCGACCGACGTTGCGGTCGGCCAGATGCGGGCCATCGAGTTCAACGCCGACAATCCCGGCGACTGGGCGATCCACTGCCACAAGTCGCACCACACCATGAACGCGATGGGCCACTCGGTCCGGACCTATATCGGCGTCAACCTGAAGAGCACCGCCAAGCAGATCCAGAAGGTCGCGCCAGGCTACATGCCGATGGGCTCGACCGGCGGCGGCATGATGTCCGAGATGGAGATGCCGCTCCCCGAGAACACGCTGCCGATGATGACCGGCGCCGGCCCGTTCGGGTCCGTGGAGATGGGCGGGATGTTCACGGTCCTGAAGGTCCGGCCGGGCCTGGCGGCCGGCGATTACCGCGACCCGGGTTGGTACCGGCACCCGGAAGGCACCCTGGCCTACGAATGGACCGGCGAGCCGATGCCCGAGCCGGCCCGCGCCCCGGACACGCCCAAGGGCCGGCGCGCGCGTCAGACCGACCTGCGGGTCGTCGACCCGCGCACGCGCCGCACCGCGTCGAACACGGGCGGCCACGAACACTGATCGGGCGGCCACTGGCAGCCCGAACGTCCTGCCGGAGCGCCTCGCGCGGCAGGCAAACCCGTTCGGAACGGGAGCGATCCCTTCCGAAGTCCCCCGCGCCGGTCGCCGATCCCCTCAACGGCGCCGGCGCGGCGGTTCGATGGACCCGAGGAGTAGAGAAGCTATGAGACCCAAGATCACGCTCGCCGTCCTTTCGGCGGCCTTACTGGCGGTCGCGGCACCGGCGTGGGCGCAGTCCGTGAAGGGGACTGTGACGAAGGTCGACCCGGCCACCGGCAAGGTCACGCTCGACCACGCCGCGATCCCGAAGCTCGACATGGACGCGATGACGATGGCGTACCCGGTCAAGGATCCCGCGATGCTGAAGGATCTCAAGGCCGGCGACAAGGTCGACTTCGACGTCGCCGAGGCGGGCGGGGCCTACACCGTCACGAAGATCCAGAAGGCGAAGTAGCGCCCTGTGCGCGAGTCCTCGCGCGGCTTCCGCCCGGTCGCGCGCGCGAGGGCGCCGAGCTTTTGAGATGGAGCGACCATGCGACGCCTGATCCTGTCCGCCGCGCTCGCCGCGGTCCTTTTCTGCCCGGTTTCGGAGCGCGCCGGCGCACAGCCCGCGAAGGGTGCGCCGGCCGCCCTGGAGAGGGCGCGCGAGACGATGGCGAACCGTTTCCGGGACACGAAGCTGACCGGCGACCCGGACAGGGACTTCGCCGAGCTGCTCATCGCCAGCTACGAGGAGACGCTGTTCCTGGCCAAGACGCAGCTCGACTACGGCGGGGACCGGCAGCTGCGCGAGACCGCGCAGAAGATCCAGGACGAGCAGCAGGCGAAGATCGACACCCTGAAGCAGTGGCTCGTCCGCAGCCGCGAGGCCGGGTACCGGCCGCAGCCGAACCAGACGCCCTCGGGCGAGGGACCGCTCGACCGTCAAGCGAAGGCGGCCCCGGCCCAGGCCCGGCCCGAACCGCCTCCCGCCGAAAAGGCGGCCTCGCAGCCGGCGCCGCCGGCGACGCCGTCCAATGCACCCCTCGTCGCCGGGACCGTGAAGAAGGTCGACGACGCCGCGGGCAAGGTGACCCTCGACCATGAGACCATCCCGAACATCGGGATGGACGCGATGACCATGGCCTACAAGGTCCAGGACCCGGCCATGCTCAAGGGCTTGAAGCCCGGCGAGCGGGTGCGGTTCTCCGCCGACCGGGTGAACGGGTCCATCGCCGTCACCCGCATCCAGAAGGCCAAGTGATGGGGACCGGCCGGCGGCGCCCAATCCCGGCCGCGGCGCCTCGCGCCCTTGGCGTCCTCCTCAGCCTCGCCGCGGCCGCCGGCGCGGCGAAGGCGGCGGAAGGGCCGGGGGGCACCGCGGGAGCGACCGCCACGGGCGTCGACGTCGGGAACGTCACGGCCGGCGGTCGAACCGCCTATGGCGAACTTCTGGCGCGTGAGGCTTCGGCGCGCGGGATCCCGCCCGTGCTCGCCGAGGCGGTCGCGTTCGTCGAGAGCGGCTACGACGCCGGAGCCGTCGGAACGGTCGGCGAACTCGGGCTGATGCAGGTCCGGCCGGCGACGGCGGCGATGCTGGGCCATCGCGGGCCGGCCGCGGAACTCCTCGACCCGGCCACGAACGCCCGCTTCGGCGTCGCCTACCTCGCACGGGCCTGGAGCCTTGCGGGCGGCGACGTATGCCGTGCCCTGGCCAAGTATCGCGCCGGCCACGGCGAGGAGCGCATGACGCCGCGCTCCATCGATTATTGCCGGCGCGTCCGCGACCGCCTGGCCGCCGTGGAGTCGTCGCTCGCGACGGTCGCGGCGACGGCCGGTCCCGGCATCCCGCGGACATCCGCATCGAAACCCCGCGCGGCGCCGACGGCCGCCACGCTCCTGGCGAACCGGTTCTGGGCCGCCCACGTCGCGCGGGTTCGCGCCGTCGAGATCCGGACCGCCCGGATCATGGGGGGCGGCTGATGCGGCCCTCAAGGGCGGTGCCCCCGCCGTCGAACCAGGTGCGCCGGAGACCGCCGGGGACCCGTGCCCTTCGGCGCACGGTCGCCTTCGCGCGTCTCCGGACAGGCGAGGCAGGCCCGGCATGACGTTCAAGCCCTACCCGCAAGCGCGCGGCGACGGCTCCCTCGGCGATGGATGGGCCATGCTGCGCGCCAGGTTGGCCCGCCGCATGGCCCTCGGTCTCTACTCCGAGCGCGTGTCGATTGGTTTTGAGCGGAATCTGACGGTCCCCGTCGAATCGCCGGCTGCCAGGATCCCGGTCCGGCTGCGCGATTTCCGACCGGACGACCTGCCGGCCCTCTTCCCCGTCGGGGGCGACGAGGCGGCCGAGCGCGAACGCGACGACGTCATGTGGCGACTGCGCGCCGCCGCGCATGGCGTCCTGCCGAGCCGCTGCTACGCGCTCGTCGACGACGCGTCGGGCCGAGTTTGTCATATACAGTGGCTCACCGGGCCGGGTTACGGCGACGCGGTCCGGCGGTCCGGCGCCCTGCCGGTCCTGGCGGCCGACGAGGCCATGCTGGAGAACGCCTTCACGCCGGTGGGCTTCCGCGGCCTGGGTGTCATGGCGGCCGCCGTGCACCTGATCGCCGAACGCGCCCGATCGCAGGGCAAACGACGCTTGGTGGCCTTCGTCGACGCCGACAACGCCGCCTCCCGCAAGGCCGTCGAGCGGGCGGGCCTCACGCCCTGTTCGATCCGCACGAGACGCCAGTTCGCCTTCGGGACATTCCGGACCGTCCGGTTCGAACCGAACACGGGGACCGTAGGTCGATGGGCGCGCCCCGCTGCACGGGACGTGGGCGACCGTGCGCCCGTCGAGGACGGCATCTCCTCGGAGGGGGACGCACGAAAGGCAGGGCCGCCGGGTGCCGACTAAGACCATCTCGAACGCCGGACCACGAACCGCGCCCTCACTTCCCGGAAATTCGAACCGAGCTGCTCAGTGACGGTAATCGAAGCCATCCACGCCCTCGCCCACAGGCTCACGGGCCTCGACTACCCGCACGGCCACTGGTGGATCGTCGCCGACGCCGTCCTCATCTTCGTCGTGGCGCCAGCGTGGACCGCATGGCTTCTCGGCCGCGCCGCGTTGCGCCGCCATCGGCGTTCGTCGGACGGTCCCGGTGGCGGTGCTGGGGGATCCACCGATGGCCAGCGGACCGCCCCGTCCCGCGGCCGTCGGCATCGAAGCGTCGGGCTCCGACCGGGCCGGCGCCTGGAGGCATACGTCCTGGACGCCACCCTGGGCATCCAGGTCCGCTTGGTCTTCCTGTCGCTCGCGACGTTGCCGGCGGCCTGGCTGACCCTTGAGATACCCAAGCACATCGTCAACCATGCGCTCGCCGACGCGCGGGGCGACGGGCATCCGGGCATGACCTTCCTCGGCCTTCCGCTGGGCCGGACGGAACTCCTGTTCGCCCTGTGCGCCGGCTACCTCGCCGTCCTCACCCTGAACGGGCTCACGAAGTACGCGGCGAACCGGGTCCGCGGACGCGTCAACGAGCGCGTCGTGCGCCGCCTGCGCCTGGCCGTCCTACGGCGCGCGCGCACGGAGCGCTCGGCCGACGGCCGGACGACGCTCGCCGCCGTGGCGGTCCAGGAGGTCGAGCCCATCGGATATTTCGGCGGCAGCCTCGTCGCGGTCCCCATCGTTCAGGGGGGCGTGCTGGTCACGAGCGTCGCCTTCCTCCTGCTTCAGGACGTCGCCCTGGGCTTCGCCGCGCTGATCATGCTGCCGGTGCAGCTCACGGTCCTGCCCCGCCTTCAGCGACGCCTGAACGCGAAGGTGCGGCAGCGCGTCCTCGCCACACGCGCCCTGGGTGCCTTCGTCACGACGCCCGAGGCCGCCGGGCCGCCGGGCTTGGCCCCGTCCGCGGCGGCCCGCGATCCGCACGCCTCGTCGTTGCGGCGGCGGATGGCCCACGTTGAGGAGCTCGAGCGGGTGCGGGTCGCCATCAACGACATGAAGGGCGGCATCAAGAGCCTGTACAACTACACGTCCAACCTCACGCCGTTCTTCTTCTTCCTGATCGGCGGGTATCTCGTCGTGCAAGGTCGCCTTTCCCTCGGAGCCCTCGTGGCGGCGCTCGCGGCCTACAAGGAGATTGCGCCCGCCCTCAGGGAGCTGTTCGATTTCGCCCAGGATTGGTCGGACGCCGCCGCGCGCTTCGCCGAGGTCACGCGGGCCGTCGAGCTCCCGGCCGGCGTTCGGCCGGGCATCGCGAGGTCGATGTCGACGCGGGAGGCGGCCTAGCCGATGCGCGCTCTCGCCCTGCGTTTCACCGATTGCGGACACGCTCCTTCCCCCTACCCGGTTGGCGCGCCGGACGCGGTTCCGGTGCGGCTGCACTCGGGCATGAAGGCAGACGGGCGCGCGGCGCTCGGGGTTCCGCCGCCGTCGATCCCTGCCCCGGCGCCGCCGCGGGACCTGCGGCCGCGCGGACCCGGTCGGCCGCGCGCGATGCGGCCGCGCCTCGGGTTCTTCCCGGGTTCGCCCGAGCCGGGCGTTCGCGGGACCTCGACGAACCGGGAGGGCGGGTGATGAGAATCGGGGAGGCGGCACGCGCCTGCGGGATCTCGCCCAAGATGATCCGCTATTACGAGCGCGCCGGCCTGATCCCGGCGCCGACCCGGTCGGTCTCGGGCCATCGGGTCTACGCCGAGGACGAGGTGCACACGCTGCGGTTCGTACACCGGGCCCGCCTGCTCGGCTTCTCCGTCGCTGACACCGCCATGCTGCTGCGCCTGTGGCGCGACGAGGCGCGTGCCAGCGCCGGGGTGAAGGACCTGGCCCTCCGGCGCGCGACCGACATGGAACGACGCGCCGCCGCGCTCGCGAACGCCGCGGCCTCGTTGCGGGATCTCGCAGGGACCTGTCCCGGCGACGAGCGGCCGGAATGCCCGCTGCTCGACGCCCTCGCCGTCGACCCCGCGCGGCCGGGGGGTGGGTCCGCACCAGCCCCGTCGACGCGCGTCGAGGCCGACTCGACGAAATGACGGGCTCGGTCCGGATCGGCTGGCGATCCGGGGCTTTGGCGCGCCAGCCGCACGTACCTGGCGGACGTCCGCGTCGGCGGGCTGCGGCTCAGCGCCTTTGGGCGGTGTTGCCCGGCTGGGTCCTGAGCGAACGCCGGAGTTGGTCGCACCGCGCGGACAGCAATTCCGGGGTCTCGCCCGGAGCGAGGGCGGCCTCGCCTCTGTCGGCGGCGGCGCAGCGGCCGAGCATCTCGGGAAGTGTCCTCCCTTCCACCGCCCTGATCCCGAAGCCCTTCATCCCCGGCTCCGTGACGGCCTGCGCTTCCGCGGAACAAAGGCCGGCCAGTAGCCACAGCGCAGAGATGATCGGGCGAGAGGCGAGCGGCACGGTCGATGTCCTTGGTTCTGTGGAGGGAGGCATCGCGTCGGGCGTGTCGGACGTGCCCGATGTAGACGTCTGACACGTCAGCCGTGGTCTTCAAACGATATGCTGCGGCCTCGAATCCCTTCGCGGCATCGGACGGCTACCCTGCGCCCCGGCTTCGCGACACGGTGCGGTGCCTTGGGCCGTCGGGACGCGGCTCAGTACCAGAGGCGCAGACCGGCCAGCGCCCGCAGGTCCCCGCTGCCCTCGCCGGACCGGCGCCGGGAGTCCGCCGTTCCGCCGAGGAACTGCTGGTAGGAGAGGCCCACGTAAGGCGCGATTTCGCGGGTGAATTCGTAGCGCAGGCGCAGGCCCATATCGATGTCCGAGACGCCCGAACCGAGTTCCCGACCACGATCGGCCTTCGAGTAGGCGTTCATCTCAATCTGCGGCTGCAGGATGAGGCGCTGCGTCAGGTAGAGGTCGTAGGAGGCGTTGCCTCGGAAGGCGAAGCGTCCGTTGTCGCTGGCGTAGCCGGTCAGTTCGAGGTTCCAGAACCCGATGGCGAGGCCCTGGATGCCGAAGGCAGCCCAGGTCCGGTTGCGCAGGCTGTCGATGTCCGAACGCACGCCGACCTGCATGTCGAAGTAGGTCGAGATCGGCCGGGCGTAGAGGGCTTCGTGGTCGCCGTCCGAGAAGCGGCCCCGATTGTCGGCGTTGTAGCGGCCCTCCGACTTCAGCCAAAGCTTGTTGTAGTCGTCACCGATCCAGGCCTGACCGTCGTAGCGGAAGTAGCTTTCGCTCCCGAGGCGGCCCTCGAACTGGTCGAGGAAGGCGTGGGCGTAGACCCGGTCGTCGCGGATGGGATTTCCATAGGGCGCAGCACCTTGGAGCGTGTCCGGCCCGAGGCGGGTGCCGCCGTTGAGGAGGCCCGTGACGCTCTGAGCGAATGCGGCCGAGGGAGCGAGGGCGAGGAGCATGACAGCAAGGGAGAAGGTTGCCGGCGCACGCATCAGGCCCCCTTCGGCAGGACGCGGAGGGTGCGGAACATGCCGGCCTCGAAATGGTACAGGATGTGGCAGTGCAGCGGCCACTGCCCCGTCGCCACGGGCGTGACCAGCATCGACAGCTTCTCGGCCGGTGCCACGCTGACGGTGTGGAGATAGGGCCGGTGCCGGCCGTGGCCGTTCTCCAGCTCCATCCACATGCCGTGCAGATGGATGGGGTGGCTCATCATCGTCTCGTTGACCATCACGAGCCGGAACCGCTCGCCGACCGTCACGTCGATGGGGCCGACCTCGGTGAACTTCTTGCCGTCGAAGCCCCAGATCATCCGCTGCATGTTGCCGCTGAGCCTGAGCACGATCTCGCGGGTCGGCGGGCGGTCGGCGACCGCAGGGTTGATCGAGCGCAGGTCCGCGTAGGTCAGCACGCGGCGGTTCAGCTGGTTCAGGCCGTCGCCCGGGATGCGGGTCCGGTCCGTCAGCATCTTCGGCTTCATCTGGACCTCGACGCCGGTCTCGTCGAGTTCGACGCCCGGCGGCAACTTCGCCATGGGTTGGTAGCCGGCGAGGCGACGCTTGTCGGGGACGATCTCGTGGGCGTGCTCGCCGAGGATGCCGCCGATGCGCGAGCCGTCGGGGTGCGACGCGCCAATCTGGTCGCGGCCCATCATGCCCTGCATGCCCATGTCGGTCATGGTCCGCAGAGGCCGCGGGTCGAAGGGCGGGATCTCGGCCTCCATCCCCGGCCGGGGCGCGAGCGTGCCGCGGGCGTATCCGGAGCGGCCGAGGTCCTGCGCGAAGATCGTATAGGCCCGCGCCTCGCGCGGGCGCACGATCACGTCGTAGGTCTCGGCCACACCGATGCGAAACTGGTCGACCTGCACCGGGACGACATCGTTGCCGTGGACGTTGACCACGCTCATGGCCAGTCCCGGGATGCGCACGTCGTAGTACGTCGCCGCGGAGGCGTTGATGATGCGCAGCCGGACCCGCTCCCCGGGCCGGAACAGCGCCGTCCAGTTGGCCCCAGGCGGCTGCCCGTTCATCAGGTAGGTGTAGGTCTCGCCGGACGGCGCCTCCAGGCCGGAGGGGTCCATGCGCGACTCGGACTCGTGCCAGCGCTCCTTGATCGTATCGGCGAGCCCGCTTCGCTCGGCGTCGGCGAAGAACGTCCGGACTGTGCGCTTGCCGAAGTTGTAGTAGTCGGCTTGGTACTTGAGCTTGTTCTGGATGCGCTCGGGATCCTCGTCGGTCCAGTCGCTGAGGATCACGACGTAGTCTCTGTCCGCCTGGACCAAGTCACGGCCGCGCGGCTCGATGATAAGCGCGCCGTAGACCCCCTTCTGCTCCTGGTAGCCCATATGGCTGTGGTACCAGTAGGTGCCGCTCTGCAGCACGGGAAAGCGGTAGGTGAAGGTCTCGCCCGGCTGGATGCCCGGGAACTCCAGGCCGGGCACACCGTCCATGTCGTTGGGCAGGATGATGCCGTGCCAGTGCATGCCCGTCATCTCGGGCAGTTCGTTGCGGACGTTGATGGTGACGACGTCGCCCTCGCGCCAGCGCAGCACCGGCCCGGGCACGCCGCCGTTGATGGTGTTGGCCCAGGTCGGGGTGCCGGTCTTGTCGACCGTGCCGCGTGCCAGGGTCAGGTCGTACGTGGCCGCGCGCGGCACGGTGGGCTCGCTAGGGCTCGTGAGGGCGAAGGCGGAGCGGTCGCGCGCCGCGAGGCCCATGGCGGCGCAGGCGCCGAGGCCGGAGACGAACTTCCGACGCGTCGGAGAGGTATTGTTTTGCGGGATCGATGCCACCTGCGGTCCCCCAGATGGGCCGCGGCATGGGGCCGGGCGACATGTCAGGTTGCCGAGAGGCTGCCGCCTTCCCACGTGGGAGGATCAAGCCGGCCGTAGCTCCCCTGGCGCGTTCCGTGGTCGATGTGATCGCGGGGCAACACCCCCGCCGGCCGCGCGGCCCGGCAGTTCGGCGGGGCGCCGTGCATCCGCGCTCGACCCGATGCGTTCCGAGACAGGCCCCCTCGGCACGCGCCGCATCCCCTCCTTCATGTCGTGGGAGACCGGGCGGATGACTGCGCCGGTGCACCGACCACTGACCTGCGTCGGGCCGGCGTCCGCGTTACGGAAGGTACGTCCGTGGCCGCGGCCGATCCGGCGACATCATCGGTGACGGCCCACGGCGGCGTTCCGCGGTCCGACCTTGGGTCTCACGTCCCCCGCGAGATCGGCTTGGCGATGGCGAGCACGCCCTTCAGGCCGCTGCCGAAGCGGGCGATGGCCTCGCGATGGCCGCGCAGCTCGCTGTAGGGCAGATAGCGTAGGTCCAGCTCCGCGACGCGGGAGAACGCCGGCCGCGCGAACTGGGCGCGGACATCGCCCTCCCGGTCGTCCGGTGCGACCAGGAAGAAGTTGCGGGCCGTGGCGCCCTCGACGCCGAGCGCGAGGTCGAGCATGCGCACGATGCCCGAGTAGATGCTGGTCGTGTGCTCCACCTCGAACGCGGCCGCCACGTCCGCGGTCCCCTTGCCGATCCAGAGCACGTCGATCAGGCGCACCGTCTCCGTCGACCCCTTCGCGGCGAGGCTCGCCGGCAGACGGTCCAGGCAGCCGTCGGACAGCTGCCCGGACCCGTAGGGCCGGTTGCCGTCGTTCGAAGCGATCCAGACGTCGTAGCCGAGGGCGAGTCCGAGGTCGCGCAGCCAGCCCTGGACCTCGGTGTGCGTATGCTCGGCCTCGCGCCCGGCTTGGACCGAACGCGACGCCGTCGCCGCGGCTTCCGTGCGGACGCGGTCGAGATCCTCCCGCCAGCGCGCCAAGGCTTGGTCTCCATCCAGGTCCGGCAACGGATAACGTCCCGATCCGACGTCGAACAGGAATCCCGCGCCGGCCCCGAAATCGTTGGACAGCAGCGACCGATGTGTTTCGTTGAGCTCCACGATGCCGCGCCGCATCGCCAGATACTCGTCCCAGCGCCCGAGCTTCACCTTCGCGCCTGTGAGCGCGTTGTAACCCTTTACGATAGCGGTGTTGAACGGCGGCACCCAGGTTGGGTGCAGGAAGTAGAGGAGGTTCGCAGCGGCTGGCCCCAGGCCCTTGATCCGCGCTTGATCGAGCGCTTGGACTGCCGCCAAAACCTGCGCCTCGGCGTTGCAGCACAGGCAGGCGTCTAGGAAACGCCCGAATGCAAGTTGGTTGTGCCGATCCTCATAGATATCGGGAATGCGCAGCTTCGGTTTCCAGAGGAATGCGTGATCGGCACCTTTGAATACCTGACGCTGCTCGGCGATCGAGTGGACAACAGTCTCCAGTGAGGAGCCCCGGTAGGCATTGCCAAAAGTGTCTGCTTGAATCTCGTCCACCACGGCATGAAGGCCGCGTCGGATCGACCGGAAGTTTTTGATGCGCTCTTCCCACAGGAACCACGTCCGATAGGAAGCGCCGGGATCATCGCGCCAGCATCGAATAAGATTAGCTACCCATGCGCTATCCATGTGACAACCTCTTCCTTCCGCATTGTCGATGGCGCCGTCTTAAGCCGGGGCGAGGCGTAACGGTGGGACCTACCATGCGAGGAAGCTAGAAATGAACAATCAATCGTGGTGTTCCCAAAACAGTCATGATGCCATGACGAGCATGTAATTTGTTATACAGTAAATCGGATAGTTTACCAGATTTCAGCTTCAAGCAATCAACAGAATTCAGGGTAAAAAAGCGTACGACCGCCTTAGCGAATGCAAAACGAGCAGTTCATTAGGCGCCATAACATGACGCAACAGTATCGGCTTAATAACTCATTAAAGATCTGATGATTGCGCGGCACCGCTACGCGGCGATACGTAGAGTCGGTCGCACAGTCTTCCCGATCTCGCCTGTTGAGCGGTCAACGTGCCTTTCTTTTAGAAGGCCCGCTCCCGACTGTAGCCGGAAGCGGGTCAGTAAATGATTGCCCGATCGCTCGTTCTATTGCGGTCGAGGCGCAGGCGTTTGAGGAGCCCCGAACGCAATCTTGAATACGGGCCGCCAAGCCGCTCAGTTTGAGTGCTTGAGCGTGTTTAGACATTTCTCAGGTAGTCTCAGATCTTTCTCACAAACACGTGGAATGGCCAGCAGCGGTGTGCGTCACACGTCCAGGTTCGCGACGCTCAGCGCGTTCTCCTGGATGAACTCGCGCCGGGGCTCGACCACGTCGCCCATCAGCTTCACGAACAGGTCGTCGGCATCGGTGACGTCCTTGACCTTGACCTGCAGCAGCGAGCGCACGTCGCGGTCGAGCGTGGTCTCCCAGAGTTGCTGGGCGGTCATCTCGCCGAGGCCCTTGTACCGCTGGAGCTGAAGGCCCTTGCGGCCGAAGGCCATCACCGCCTCGAAGAGCGCCACGGGCCCGTGGAGCACCGTCTCGTCGGACTTCCGCATCAGCGTGGCCGGCTCGCCGTAGATCTCCCGGAAGGCGTCGGCCCGCTCGGAGAGGCGCCGGGCCTCCTGCGAGGTGATCAGCCCGGCGTCGAGGGTCGAGACCTGCCGAACGCCCCGGAGCGTCCGGCTGAGGCGATAGCCGTCCTCGAACGACTCGCCCTGCCAGCCCCGCTCGATCTCGTCGGCGATCGCGTCGAGCCGGCGGGCGGTCATGTCGGCCAGGACCTCGGCCTCACCCGCCTGCGACGCCGCCTCGGCATCGAAGGCGCCGGCCAGCACCGCCTGCTCGACCACGGAGCGGTCGTAGCGCGTGTGCAAGCCCTGCAGGATGCTCCGGAACGTCCGGGCCTCCTCGACGAGGCTCTTGAGCTGCGCCCCGGCGAATTCCGCGCCGGTGGAGAGTCGCAAGATCGCGCCGTCGGTGCCCTGGTCGATCAGGTAATCCTCGAGGGCGCGCTCGTCCTTCAGGTAGATCGCCCGGCGGCCGCGCTCGGCTTTGTAGAGCGGCGGCTGCGCGATGTAGAGGTGGCCGCGCTCGATCAGCTCCGGCATCTGCCGGAAGAAGAAGGTGAGCAGGAGCGTGCGGATGTGCGAGCCGTCCACGTCCGCGTCGGTCATGATGATGATGCGGTGGTAGCGCAGCTTCTCCGGGTTGAAGCCCTCCCGGTCCGTGGAGGAGCGCCCGATCCCGGCGCCCAGCGCCGTGATCAGGGTGCCGATCTCCGCGGAGGACAGCATCCGGTCGGCGCGCACGCGCTCGACGTTGAGGATCTTGCCGCGCAGGGGCAGCACGGCCTGGAAGGTCCGGTCGCGGCCCTGCTTGGCCGAGCCGCCGGCGGAATCGCCCTCCACCAGCAGGATCTCGCACTTGGTCGGGTCGCGCTCCTGGCAGTCGGCGAGCTTGCCGGGCAGCGAGGCGATGTCGAGCGCACCCTTGCGGGTCACGGTCTCGCGCGCCTTGCGGGCGGCCTCGCGGGCTGAGGCCGCCAGCACCACCTTGCCCATCACCGACCGCGCCTGGCTCGGATTCTCCTCGAGCCACGTGGACAGGCCCTCGTTGAGCACGTTCTCCACGGCCGGGCGCACCTCGGACGAGACGAGCTTGTCCTTGGTCTGCGACGAGAATTTGGGGTCCGGCACCTGCACCGAGATGACCGCGGTGAGCCCCTCGCGGCAATCCTCGCCGGTCAGCGAGACTTTCTCCCGCTTGGCGACGCCGCTGGACTCGGCGTAGCCGGTGATCTGGCGCGTCAGGGCGGCGCGGAAACCGGCCATGTGGGTGCCGCCGTCGCGCTGCGGGATGTTGTTGGTGAAGGGCAGGACCGTCTCGTTGAACGAGTCGTTCCACCAGAACGCGACCTCGACGCGAATTCCATCGCGCTCGGAGCTGACGACGACGGGGCTCGTCATCCCGTCGATCGGCTTGCGGGAGCGGTCGAGGTACCGGACGAAGGCCTCGATGCCGCCCTCGTAGTACAGCTCCTCGCGCTTCTTCTCGGCGTGGCGGGCGTCGGTCAGGACGATGCGGACGCCGGAATTGAGGAAGGCGAGCTCGCGCAGGCGCTTCTCCAGCGTGCCGTAGTCGAACTCGATCATCGTGAAGGTGTCGGTCGACGGCAGGAAGGTGACTTCCGTGCCGCGCCTTCCGTTCCCGGGCCCGATGATCTCCAGGGGCGCCACGGCGTCGCCGTGGCGGAACTCCATCGCGTGCTCCTTGTCGTTGCGCCAGATGCGCAGGCGCAGCCATGACGACAGGGCGTTCACCACCGAGACACCGACGCCGTGAAGCCCGCCGGAGACCTTGTAGGAGTTCTGGTCGAACTTACCGCCGGCGTGCAGCTGGGTCATGATGACCTCGGCCGCCGAGACGCCCTCCTCCTTGTGGATGTCCACCGGGATGCCGCGCCCGTTGTCAGAGACCGTGCAGGAACCGTCGGCGTTGAGCGTCACGGTGACGAGGTCGGCGTGGCCGGCCAGGGCCTCGTCGATGGCGTTGTCCACGACCTCGTACACCATGTGGTGGAGGCCGGAGCCGTCATCGGTGTCGCCGATATACATGCCGGGCCGCTTGCGGACGGCGTCGAGGCCCTTCAGCACGCGGATGGATTCCGCGCCGTAATCGGCGGGCTCGGTCTGGGGGGTGTCGGCCATGAACTTCCTCGGCAGGCGGGCCTGATCGCGTCGGTAGCAGATGCGCCCTCGGGCGCCCGCGCCTGAACTCTCGCTTGGTCCGCCTGATATAGGGGTTCCGCGTTGAGATTGCACGATTTTACGGGTCCGCGGCGGGCCCGTCCCGTCGCTTTTGTGACGCCCGTCGCTTAACGCTGCGTTAGCCCTCGATGCCGCCCGCGCTCGCCGCATCCAGGCGGTCGATCGCCCCGGGTGCGAGCGTCAGCCGGACGGCGCCGAGCAGCTCGTCGAGCTGCGCCACGGAGGTCGCGCTCGCGATGGGCGCGGTGATGCCGGGGCGGGCGATGATCCAGGCGAGCGCGACCTGGGCCGGACTCGCGCCGTGGGCCTGCGCGATCGAATCGAGGACGTCGAGCAGCGCGAGGCCGCGGGGGTTCAGGTACTTGGCGACCCGGTTCTCCCGCGGGCGTCCCGTCGCGTCGTCGGCACTGCGGTACTTGCCGGTCAGGAAGCCGGCCGCCAGGGAGAAGTAGCCGATCACGCCGATCTGCTCGGCCCGGCAGAGCGGCTCAAGCTCGGCCTCGTAGCCGCGCTGGGCGAGGCTGTAATCGGGCTGCAAGCACTCGTAGCGCGGCAGGCCCGCGGAGGCCGAGACCGCCAGCGCCTCCTTGAGCCGGGCCGCGGTGTAGTTCGAGGCGCCGATCGCCCGGACCTTGCCGGCCGCGATCAGGCGCTCGTGCGCTCTCAGGGTCTCCTCGAGGGGCACCGCCGCGTCGTCGAGATGCGACTGGTACAGGTCGATCCGGTCGACCCCGAGGCGCCGCAGCGAGGCCTCGCAGGCCCGCTCGATATGGGCCGCCGAGAGGCCCTGGCCGGCCTCGCCGAGGTCCATGCCGACCTTGGTCGCCAGGACGATCCGGTCGCGCGCGCCCGGACGGGCCGCGAGCCACTTGCCGATCACCGCCTCGGATTCCCCGCCGACATGGCCGGGGGCCCACCGCGAGTAGACGTCGGCGGTGTCGATGAAGTCGAAGCCGCTCTCCACGAACCGGTCGAGGATCGCGAAGGACGCGGCCTCGTCGGCCGTCCAGCCGAAGACGTTGCCGCCGAGGCAGAACGGCGCGACCGTCAGGTCGGAGCGGCCGATGCGGCGCCTGTCCATGCGCGTCAATCCTGCAGGAAGGGGTTGGACACGCGCTCCGCGCCGAGAGTGCTGGTCGGTCCGTGGCCGGGGATGAAGGCGACGTCGTCGCCCAGCGGAAGGACCTTGTCCTTGATGGCGCGGATGAGCTGCTCGTGGTTGCCGCCGGGCAGGTCGGTGCGGCCGACCGAGCCCTTGAACACCACGTCGCCGACGAGGGCGAAGCGCGCGTCCCGGCTCACGAACACGACGCTGCCGGGCGAGTGGCCGGGGCAGTGGAGGATGTCGAAGCCGAGCCCGCCGACCGTCACGGCGTCGCCCTCGTCGAGCCACCGGTCGGGCGTGACGGGCCGGGCGGCGCCGAGGCCGTAATTGGCCGCCGTCTCGGGCAGGGAATCGAGCAGGAACTTGTCGGCCTGATGCGGGCCCTCGATCGGCACGCCGAGGCGCTCGCGCAGCTCGTCGGCGCCGGCGGCGTGGTCGACGTGGCCGTGGGTCAGCAGGATCTTCTCGACGGTGACGCCCTGCTCGCGGATCGCCGCCTCGATCCGATCGAGGTCGCCGCCGGGATCGACGACGGCGCCGACCTTGGTGGCGTCATCCCAGATCAGGGTGCAATTCTGCTGGAAGGGCGTGACCGGGATGATCCCGGCGCGTGGCGTACCTGGCATGTCGTCCCGCGTGTTGGTGGCGCCGCTCCGGACGCCCTCCGCCCCAGTTTAGCGTAGAACGCGGGTGGGCGGCACCCTGCGCGGCACGCTCAGGCCGCGTCGCCCCTGGGGCGGCGCAGGCTGTCGTGAAGCGCCAGCATCTCGGCCATGCCGAGCGCCCGCGAGCTCCAGCGGGTCTCCGCGGCGTTGACCTGGGTGAACCGGTCGTGGGACCGCCCGCCATAGGCGCCGAACAGGGCTCTGCCCGCCTCGACGGCACCGTCGCCGGGCGCCGTCTCGTCCGGCCGGTCGATCCGGTAGGACGGCGTCGGGGAACGGCCGGTCACGCCGATCCGCACCCAGGCGTCGCCGTGATGCTTCTGGCACATCCGCATGGTGCTCAGGACCTGGCGCAGGTAGGCCTCGCCGTCGGCGAGATCCGGCAGGACGTCAGCGATCGTCGTGTCCGGGGGATGATGCTTCGTCCGGGCCATGTCCCACCTCGTTCCGGCCTGTCCTACCGTGCCGGCCGGCCGAGGGCGAGCCGGGCCCCGGTGTTCCTCACGTCGGCCGCCGCTTCAGCAGCGCGTCGAGCCCGCCGACGCGGAACCAGTGGTAGCCGTATCCCTCCAGGAACAGGCAGTGGCGGCCGTCGTCCTTGACCTCGCTGCGGGCGCCGGTAAGCAGGTCGACGAGGATGTCGTGCTCGCGATCCTCGGATCCCGACGCCATCGCGACCTCGACGGGCTCCGGCGCGAGATTGTGGACGCACAGGATGGCATTGCCGCGCCACGCGTAGCGCAGCGCCAGGACCGACGGGCGCCCGGTCTCCATCGCGACGACGTCGCCCCAGCCGATCTCCGGCGCCTCCTTGCGCTGCCGGATCATGCTCTGCATCCAGTTGAGCAGCGAGCCCTCCTCGTGGCGCTGGTCGGCGACGTTCACGTGCGCGTAGCCGTAGGGGCCGTGGTCGATCAGCGGCAGCACGGTGCGCTTGGCCGTCGAGAACCCGCCCTGGTGCTCGCTCGTCCACTGCATCGGCGTGCGGGCGCAGTCGCGCTCCGGCAGAGCCAGCTCGTCGCCCATGCCGATCTCGTCGCCGTAGCGCAGCACCGGCGTTCCCGGGAGGGTGAACATCAGCGAGTAGGCGAGGCGGATCCGGCGGGGATCGCCGGCCAGCATCGGCGCGAAGCGGCGGCGGATGCCGCGGTCGTAGAGCTGCATCCCCTTCTCGGGTCCGAAGGCGTCGAACACGCTCTGGCGCTGCTTGTCGGTGAGGCGTCCCAGATCGAGCTCGTCGTGGTTCCGCAGGAAGATGCCCCACTGGCAGGAGAGCGGGCGCGGCTTCGTCCGCTCGATCGCCTTGACGAGGGGCCGCGCATCGTGGGCCGCCAGGGCGTAGAAGGTCGCCTGATTGACCTGGAAGTTGAACATCATGTGCATGCGGTCGGCGTCGTCGCCGAAATAATCGAGGTCCTGCTTCGGCAGGATGTTGGCCTCGGCCAAGATGATCGCGTCGCCCTGGCGCCACTGCAGGAACTCGCGCAGGTCGCGCAGCATCTCGAACTGCTCGCGGGGCTTGCCGCCGACATCGGCGCCCTTCTCGGCGATGACGAACGGCACCGCGTCCATGCGGAAGCCGGACACGCCGAGCTGGATCCAGAAGCCCATGATCTTCAGGATCTCGGCCAGCACCTCCGGATTGGCGGTGTTGAGATCCGGCTGGAAGTTGAAGAAGCGGTGGAAGTACCAGGCCTTGGCCTTGGTGTCGTAGGTCCAGGTGGTCTCCTGAACGCCCGGGAAGACCATGCCCTCGTCGGCGGATGCGGGGCGCTCCTTCGACCAGACGTACCAGTCGCGGTAGGGCGATTTGGGGTCGGACCGGGCCGACTGGAACCACGGATGCTGGTCCGAGGTGTGGTTGACGACGAGGTCGATGAGGACGCGCAGGCCCCGCTGCTTGGCGGCGTGCGTGAAGGCGACGAAGTCCCCGAGCGAGCCGTAATCCGGATCGACGCCGTAATAGTCGGCGATGTCGTAGCCGCCGTCCTTCTTGGGCGAGGGCTGGAACGGCATCAGCCAGACCGCGGTGGCGCCCAGGCCCTGGATGTAGTCCAGTCGGCGCTCCAGCCCGGCGAAGTCGCCGATGCCGTCGCCGTTGGCGTCCATGAACGTGCCGACGGACAGGCAGTAGATGATCGCGTTCTTGTACCACAGGTCGTTGATCATGGGCCCCCCGGCGTCGTCGCGCCTCACGAACGTGGGAGCCGGCCAAAGCGTTGCCGTGCGGCGTCTCCTTAAATCAGCCGCGTTGTGCACGCCCTGTTCAGGCGCGCTCCCGAAAGGTCCGCGCTCGCCCCGTCGCGTCCCCCGAATCCGGCCCGTATGAACGCCATCCTGATCAAGCTGTTCGCGACCGCCCTGACGCTCAGCCAGGTCACGACACGGCCGGACGCGGTCCGGACGCAGTTCGATCCCGCGACGGACGGCCCGGAGGTGGTGCGCCTGCTGCGCGACGGCTGCGCCCACATGCGCAAGGCCTTCGACATCGAGGACATCAATCTCGACGAGTTGATCACCACCGCGATGGAGGATCCGTCCACGGTCGCCGGTCCGGCCGCGCCTAAGATCCTGCACGGTCTCGACCTGACCGAGCTGAACACGAGCTACAAGCAGTTCTGCAAGGGCGAGAACCCGGCGAACTCGCCCTTCGACGCGAAGGCGGTGATCGAGTTCTACGACAACGCCACCAAGGATCTGCCCAGCGCCGAGGCCCTGCGCGACAAGGCCCTGCCGGGGATGACCCGGATCCTCGACGGCGCCGGCAAGCCCTTCGCCGAGGCGTCGGAGCCGAACGGCCGCCGCATCGTGGTGCCGATCACGGCGGTCCCGAACCTCGTCCAGAAGGCCTTCATCGCCGCCGAGGACAAGCGCTTCGAGACCCATCACGGGATCGACGAGCGCGGGGTGATCCGCGCCTTCATCGCCAACCTCGCCTCGCCGGGGCGGCCGGCGGGCGGCTCGACCATCACCCAGCAGGTGGTCAAGAACCTCTCGGTCGGCGACGACGTCACCTACGAGCGCAAGATCCGCGAGATGATCGTCGCGTCGCGGCTGGAGCGCATCCTGACGAAGCCGCAGATCCTGGGGCTCTACCTCAACGGCATCTATCTCGGCCGCGGCGCCTACGGCATCGAGATGGCCGCGCAGAGCTATTTCGGGAAGCCGGTGGGGCAGCTGACCCTGCCGGAAGCGGCGCTCCTCGCCGGCATGCCCAAGGGGCCGAACTTCTACAGCCCGGACAAGTACCCCGACCGCGCGCGGGAGCGGCGCGCCTACGTGCTCGCCCGCCTCAAGGAAGAGGGGACGATCACCGAGGCCGAGATGAGCGCGGCGATCAAGTCCGATCTCGGTCTGAAGCCGATCGAGACCGCGCGGCGCGATTCCGGCTTCTACGTCGTGGATTTCCTCAATCGCGAGGCCCGGACCTTCGCGGGCGTGGATTCGCTGACCTCCGGCTCGCTGACCGTCCGTTCGACGATCAACGCGGGGCTGCAGCGCGCCGTCGAGGACGCCCTTCAGGACGGCCTCGCCAATTACGAGCGCGCCACCGGCCGTCAGGCCTTCACGGGGCCGGAACTCAACCTCGCCGACAGCGTCCGGCGGATCCAGGCGGCGACGCCGGCACCGGAGGGCTCCGCCTCGGCCGCGCCCGCCGTCACCGGCGCGCGGCCGGAGGCCGCGAAATCCGATGCCAGGCCGGAGACCGGGCCGGCGGCGAAGCCGCGCCGCGGCGAGAGGGTCGCGGCCGTGCCGCAGAAGAAGCCGGCGTGGCTTCTGGCGCTCGAGAGCGCACGCCCGGTCCTCTACGACGTTCATTGGCCGCTGGCCGTGGTGCTGGAAACCGGCCGCGGCGGCGTGAAGGTCGGCCTCGCCGACGGCCGCACTGCCTCCCTCGACCCCGGCATCGCCCGCGGCAAGCTGCAGCTCTACGACGTGATCCGCATGAAGGTCAGCGCCGGCAAGGGCGGCCCGCGCGCGCAGCTCCGCGTCCGGCCGACCGTCCAGGGCGCGGCCCTGGTATTGGAGAACCAGACCGGCCGGATCCTCGCGATGGCCGGCGGCTTCTCCTACCCGCTGAGCCAGCTCAACCGGGTCACCCAGACGGTGCGCCAGCCCGGCTCGACCCTGAAGCCGCTGACCTACCTCGCCGCGCTCAATGCCGGCCTGCAGCCGAACACCCTGGTGATGGATTCCGCCGTGACCCTGCCGCCCATCGGCGGGGCCGGCGATTCCTGGTCGCCGAAGAACTACGAGGGCGGCGGCTCGGGACCGACGACCCTGCGGCGCGGCCTGGAATTCTCCAAGAACCTCGTCACCGCCCGGCTCCTCCAGGGCGGGATCGCCCCGAAGGCGCCGGCGAGCCTGAAGCGGGTCTGCGACATCGCCCTCGAGGCGCAGATCTACGCCGAGTGCGAGCCCTACTACCCCTTCGTCCTCGGCGCGCAGCCGGTGCGGATGCTCGACCTCGCGGGCTTCTACGCGGCGGTGGCCAACGAGGGCGCCCGCCCGGCGCCCTACGCTCTCGAATCGGTCGAGCGGGACGGCAAGCCGCTCTACACGCACGCCGCCAAGGAGCCGGTGCGGATCGCCTCGGCGGACCGCGTGGCCTTCTACCAGCTGAAGACCATGCTGCAGGGCGTGACGCAGCACGGCACGGCCGCGGCGCTCGCGAAGGTCTCGGCCTACGTCGCGGGCAAGACCGGCACCTCGGAGAACGAGAACGACGCGTGGTTCGCCGGACTGACCAACGAGATCAGCGTGGTGGTCTGGGTCGGCTACGACAACGCCGACGGCACCCGCAAGACGCTCGGCCGCGGCCAGACCGGCGGCCACGTCTCGGTGCCGATCGCCTCGGCGATCCTGCAGGCGGCCTGGGCGAACGGTGTCGCCAAGACGCCGCTGCGGGGCCCCTCCCCCGAGGCGCGCCCGTTCATCGCCGACCTGCCGATCGACCCGCGCAGCGGCGTGCGGATCGCCGGCGGCGGTTTCCTCGAGCATTTCCGCACCAGCGGCGACGGGCGCATGGCGGACACCCAGTACCGCCTCGTGCCGCGCGAGACGCTCTACGCCATGCGGCCCGACGCGCAGGACGGCGACCTCGCCGGCGACGACGGTGCGAGCGTCGCGGGCGACTACTACGGCAACATGACCGGCGAGCGGCCGCGATCCGACTTCCTCGACCCGTTCGGCGAGCGTCCCGCGCCGCGCAGCCGCCGCGCGCAGGGCGACGTGGATCTCTACGGTCAGGATCCCTACAAGCCCTGGCCGGGCCAGACGAATCGCTCGCCCTTCGGCGGGGACGACGACGCGCGCCGCCCGCGCCGCCGCGATCCCGACTACCTGTTCGGCGAAGACCCCGGTTACTGACAGCCCTCCCCGACAGACGAGAATCCCGTTGCGCCAGCAGCTTCCCGCGGCCCTGGCGGCCGCCCTCACGGCCGCGCTCCCGGCCCTCCCGGCACGCGCCCAGACGCCCGCCGCCAACACCGCCCCGGCGCCGGGGCCCGAGCGGATCAAGGAGGTGCCCTCGGTCACGGCCGTCGATCCGGCCGCGATCAAGCCGGGCCAGATCCTGTTCACCGACCATCGCGACAACCCGTCGGCGCCGGAGAACGGCCTGATCCCGTACCTCGACTGGCTGAAGGCGCGGCCGGCCGAGGCGGCGGCGCTCGCCCCGTATCCCGGCTACAAGGAGCCGGACTACACGGTCACGGTGAACGGCGTGACCAAGCCGCGGCACGAGACCCTGAAGGTCTACGTCGCCGAGGGGCGCTTCGTCGTCCCGCGGCCGCCCGAGGCGATCGACCTCCAGGCCTTCGCCAACCTCGCCTTCGTCCAGAAGATGGATCCGGCGATCAAGCACCGCACCCTGGCGGTCGCCGACGTGACGCCCAACAAGGACCCGGCCGCCGCCTTCGCCAAGCGTCCCGACCGTCCGTGGTGCGAGGGCGCGGGCGCCTGCATCGAGTCGCGCTACGACCTCGAGGGCAAGCTGCCGCTCGGCGTGAAGCTCGCCAACAAGCTCGAGGAAGGCTCGACCAAGAAGATCGCCGAGTTCGTCTCGTTCCAGAGCGAGTTGCGGGTGCTCGGGCCGGACCAGGGTGACCGTCTCAAGGCGCTGACCAAGATCGACACCGCGGTGACCGGCGGCCTCGAGCAGACGATCTTCTGGGTCAACCAGATCCTGCGCTTCGGCAAGTTCCTGGCCGTGTTCCAGCCGATGCCGAACGACCCGACCAAGACGGTGGTCACCACCTACATGGCGCTGGCGATCAAGGGCGACGTCCTCGACCGCAAGGCCGAGTACGCCCGCGTGCCGGTACTCAAGAATCTGCTGCCCGCACAGGTGCTGATGGGCAATTCCAGCTTCAACACCGGCAACTCGATCAGCGCCGGCCTGCCGGTCTACGCCCGCAACCGGATCGCCACCTTCGCGGACGCGCTCACCAAGCGGTGACGCGCCGCGCGCCCGGTTCTCACATCCCGCGGTTGCCGATCGTCGGCAGCGTCGGCTGGGTGTAGGCGCGGTTCACGTCGCGGCGGGTCTGGGTGCCGTTGGTGTTGCCCGAAGCCCGGTAGTTGTCGAGGTTGAAGGTCTCGGCGAGGCCGCTGCGGGAATCCGGGCCGTCGCTGGTGCTGCAGGCGCAGAGGCCGCCGAGCGTCAGCGCGGAGAGGGCGAGAAGGGTCAAGCGCATCGCGTATCCTGAAAGCGGGCCGTGGCCGGCCCGCGACCGGCCACGGCCGGGGCGGCCCTCACGGGACGTCTCGCGGCATGGTCAGCGCGGAGGCGCCTCCGTCAAGGTCGCGCGCAAGATGTAAATCCGTTCTGCCGCCTCCGATGCGCGCCGGCCACGGAAAATCCACCACAGACCGGGATTGCGGCGGATAGGGCCGGCCAATCGTGTTGAGTTCGGCCCCCTCCCCCTGGCGAATCCCGGTCGTTTCGGGCGACAACCCTCCGCGATGAGCAACGTCTTGCCCTTCCGTCCGCGCCCGACCGTCACCCGCCTCGCTCGCTGCGAAGTTGTGACTGTGGCCGGTGATCTCCTCGCCCTGCTGGAGCAGCTCGAGGATGTGAGCGCCCGCGCCGCCGCGATGGGGCGTCCGGCGATCGAGGTCGAGCGCACCGTCCAGCACCTCCTGGATGCCGTGAGCGCCGTGGAGCGCGCCCTCGACTGCATCGGCGAGGGCGAGCAGTCGGCGCCGGGCTAGGTCGCGTCCCTGCGCGCTCGGGCGCGCCGGGCTCCTCACCGCGGGGACGTCGAATCCCGCGCCGGCGGATCGCCGCGGGGCGTTCCTAAGCAGACTCTAAATCATCCGGAACCCTCCAGTACGCCTTGCGGTTGAGGGTCGGATGCTCGCGTCGGGCGTCGCTTCCGGAGGGTGCTATGAGGCTTCGCACGAGCAGCTTGCTGGCCATCATGGCGGCCGGCGGTCTCCTCGCCGGGTCGGCGCTGCGCGCCCAGGCCGCCGAGGTCGGATTCCTCGAGATGCTGTTCGGCGCCCGGCCGGCCCCGCAGCAGGCCCAGCCGGCCCCTGCCCCGGCCCCCGCCTTCGACGGCCGCGCCTTCGGCCGCCACGCGACCCCGCGGCTCGGGGCGGCGCGCCGCCGCTTCCAGACCCGCTACGCGGCGCTCCCGCTCAAGATCCGCGTCAAGGAGCGGGAGATCAGCGAGCGCCAGACCCCCATCGACATGAAGGGCGGCGCGACGGCGGCGCTGCTCAAGGACGAGACGCTGCGGCCCGGCGACATCGTGGTGCTGAATTCTGGCGCCCGGGTGTTCACCGGGAATCCCGACAAGCGCCACGCGATCCGGGATTTCGAGCCGGTCCAGAACTCGCGCTTCGTGAGCCGGGGCACGCGGAAGGTCCTGGCCGGGCTGTTCACGCCGGTCGGCGCCGTGCCCGCGCAGGAGGCGCGGCGGATGATGGCCCGCGCCCGGCAGCCGATGCCCGAGGTGGCGACGCCGATCCCAGCGCAGAAGACCGCCATGCGGGTGATCAACCCGTGGCAGAGCGGGCAGTGACCGGCGCCGCGCCGCTCAGAAGAAGCGTTCCTTGATGACGATCGTGTCTCCCGGCCGGACCGCGTAGGTCATCGGCACGATCCCGGAGATCAGCGAGCCACCGGCGTCGCGGGTCAGGACGGCGTAATCGCGCGCTGCCCTCGGGCCGAAACCGGCCGCTATCGCCACCGCGGTCTCAACGGTCATGCCGTTGACGAACGGGTACTGACCGGAGGTGGTGACTTCGCCGAGGATGTAGAACGGTCGGTAGGCGTCCACCTCCACGGTGACGTGCGGCTCGCGCACGTATCCGGAGGCCAGCTTGGCCTCGATCGCCTTGGCCGCCTGCGCGGTCGTCTGGCCGCCCACCTGCACGGTCCCGATCAGCGGCATGGCGATGCGCCCCGCGCCGTCGACCGCGTATATGTTGGACAGGTTGTCCTGGCCGAACACGATCACCCGCAGCTTGTCGCCCGCCGCCAGCGTGTACCGCGCGGCGATCGAGCCGGTGCCGGTGGCATCGAGCTGGTCGGTGCGGAAGCTCGGCCGCAGGCAGCCGCCGAGCGCCAGAGTCGAGCCGAGTGCGAGGAGCAGAGCGCGCCGGTTCATCACCATCGCCGTCATGGATGCAGTTGCGGGGTGATGTAGGCCGTTAAGGTTAATGAAACTTGATCACCACGCGACGGAGGCGGCGCCGTCACCGGTCCGCGCGCCCCTTAACTCTTGAGCAACCTTAACATCCACTAATGGCCGCGGGACGGCAGTAATGCCTGCCCGGCCTGTCTCCGCGTTCAGAGCGTCCGCATGTCCACGATCCGTCAACGCTCGACCTACGCCGTGCCCGGATCCCAGCCGCGCGCCGAGGAAGGCCTCGGCCTCGCGCAGCTGCCGCGGATCCTGCGGCGCTCGATCGGCTGGATCGTCGGGCCGACCCTTGTGATCGCCCTGGGCGCGAGCGTCTTCGTCAACGTGGTCAGCCCCCGCTACACCGGCGAGGCGAAGGTGCTGCTCGAGAGCCGCGACCCGGCCTTCGCCCGCACCGCGCAGGAGCGCGGCGACCAGCTCGCGCCGATCGACGAGCAGGCGGTGGCGAGCCAGGTGCAGGTCGTGATGTCCCGCGATCTCGCCCGCGAGGCGATCCGCCGGCTCAAGCTCGTCGGCAACGCCGAGTTCGATCCCGGCGCGGGCAGCATCGGCGCCGTGCAGCGCGTGCTGATGATGCTCGGCATCGGTCCCAATCCCCTGGACCGCCCCGCCGAGGACCGGGTGCTCGACGCCTACTTCGACCACCTCCTGGTCTTCCCTGCTGGCAAGTCGCGCATCCTGACGATCGAGTTCCGCGCGAAGGACCCGAAGCTCGCGGCCGAGGCCGCCAACACCATCGCCAAGCTCTACATCGGATCGCTGGAGGCCGATAAGGTCGACACCGCCCGCTACGCCTCCACCTGGCTCGGCGGCAACATCGACGGGCTGCGCAAGCGCGTCGCCGAGGCGGAGGCCAAGGTCGAGGCGTTCCGCGCCAAGAACGGCCTCGTGGGCAGCACCGGCCTGGCCGGACGGCCGCTCAACGCCCAGCAGCTCGGCGAGCTGTCGAGCCAGCTCTCCGCGGCGCGGAGCCTGAAGGCCGACCTCGACGGCAAAGTGAAAGCCATCAAGGACCTGATCAAGGACGGGCGCGCCTTCGAGATTCCCGACGTCGCGAACAACGAGGTCATCCGCCGGATCGTCGAGAACCGGATCTCCGTGCGCGCCCAGCTCGCCCTCGAGTCGCGGACCCTCCTGCCGGCTCACCCGCGCATCAAGGAGCTGCACGCCCAGCTCGAGGACCTCGACGCCCAGATCAAGGCCTCGGCCGAGCGCGTCGTGCGCACGATGGAGAACGACGCCAAGATCGCGGGCGCCCGGGTCGAGAGCCTCCAGGCCGCCGTCGACGGCCAGCAGGACGTCGTCGTCCGCGGCAACGCCAGCGAGATCCAGCTCCGCGCGCTGGAGCGCGAGGCCAAGGCGCAGCGCGAGCAGCTCGAATCCTATCTCGGCCGCTACCGCGAGGCGGCGGCGCGCGACGGCGAGGCCGCGACCCCCGCCGACGCCCGCATCGTGTCCCGCGCGGTAACGCCCGAGGTTCCGTCCTTCCCGAAGAAGCTGCCGATCGTCGCTTTCGCGACGCTGCTGACGCTGATGCTCTCGGTCGGTGGGGTCATCGCCAGCGCGCTGCTCGCCGAGTCCGGCCGCGCCGCCGGCGACCGCGACGGCGATCCGGCAGACGATCGGCGGCGCCGCGAGCCGGTGCTGGATCGGCCGTCCTTCACCTTCCCGGAGGCGACACCGGCCGCCCGCTGGTCCGAGGCGTCGGGCGCGGCTGCCGCCGCGTCGGCGGCGCCCGCCGCGGCCGCGGCGCTCCGCTCCCCCGACACGTTCGATCTCGCGCCGCTCGTCGCGCGCATCGCGGCGGCGCCCCGCGCACCGGAGGCGCAGGCGGGTCGCCGCGTCCTGATCGTCGAGACCGAAGCCCGTCGCGGCGTCCCGGCGCTGTCCGAGGCCCTGACCCGCGCGCTCGGTCGCGAGGGAAGCCTCGTCGCCGTCGACCTGAACCTGCCGAACGACGGCACGGCGCGGCTCGGCTTCGCCGACCTCATCGCCGGCGAGGCCGCGTTCCTCGACGTGATCCAGGCACGCCGGGACGGCGGCCAGCATCGGATCGAGGCGGGGCTGCTGGAGTCGACCGTCCTGTTCGACGAGCCCGATGCCCTGGCCCTGACCTTCGAGGCCATGGCCGAGGCCTACGACTGGGTGGTCTTCCGGCTCCACGCCGCGCCGGGGGCCGTCGACCTCCTCGAGCTCGTGGCCGGCTTCATGGACAGCGTCGTCATCGCGTCGAACGCCGATGCCGAGGATCCGGCGCTGGCCGACCTCTACGCCCTCGCCGAGGAGGCCGGCGCGGGGCAGATCCTGGTCGCGCAGGATCGCCCGGCCGCGTCCGATGTCGAGGAGGCGCGGGCGGAGCTGCGCCTCAACGCCGCCTAAGGCGCGCGCCGATCACGACCGGCGCAACGTGCGGAGCCGCTTGAGGGCGGCGTAGAGGCGCGGGTCGCGCTTGATCCGCCGTTTCGTCCGCGTCAGGCCCCGGCGCAGGGCGCCGTAGGCCCGGCCCCACAGGGTGACCGGGATGATCGTCTCGACGAGGCTGATCGTCTCGTCGCAGATGCTGGCCTTGTAGCGCGCCTCGCCGACGCCGAGATCGAAGCCCTGCCGGCCGCGGGCGGTCTGGTCGCGCACGAGATGCTGCAGGAGAAGGTCGCCGGGACTGTAACGGGCGACCTCGGGGTCGCCGTCGAACGCCGTCATCATGCCGCTGAACCGTCGGTCGCTGACGGCACCGCCGAAGGTGGCGAGGACGCGGCCGCTCTCGGCGAGACACAGGGCGTACAGCTCCACGGCGGGCTCTGCGCCGGTCGACGCGGCCGTCAGGAAGGACCGGATCGCGGGATCGGCGTAAGGGTCGGCCACGCCCATGCCGGCGAAGCGGGCCGATTTCTGCGCGAAGAACGCCGCCAGCAGGCGCGCCGCCTCGTCGGCGGTCTCGGCGCGGCGGTAGACGATCGCGCCGTGCGCCTCCACGAGGCGCTTCTCCTTGGAGCGCAGCTTCTTGCGGGCGTCCGCGCTGAAAACCCGGCGCACGGTCGCCTCCGGATCCGGCCCGAGCATGAGGCCGTAGCCGTCGCTGGCCTCCGCCTCGCCGGTCGCGGCGAGCGGGTTCGCCGCCCCGTCCCACATCCGGGGCTGGTGCTTGAGCGCGAAGGCGTCGATACCCTCAGCGCGGCCGGCGCGGATCAGCGCCGCGACGATGCTGCCGGGCCCGATGGCCGCCGCGTCGCGGGTGGCGAAGAGCGGCATGTGATAGTTGGCGTGCGTGCCGCCGACCGTGCGCGCGAGGCGCAGCCCGTGCTCCCGGCTCAGGGTGAACGGGACGAGGATGCGCGGCCGTCCGTCGGCATCCCGCAGGACCGCGACGCGCGCGCGCTCGGCCTGTCCCGTCGCCCGCAGATAGGCGCTGATCCAGTCGAACCGCTGGTAGGGCGTTCCGAGGCTCGCCGGATCGGCATCCAGGCGCCGCCACAGCGCCTCCGCGGCGGCCAGATCGGGGATGATCTCCGCGACGAGCCCCCCGGCGCTGCGCGAATCGACCATGTCCGTTCCCGCTACGTGGACACCGACCGCCATGACCCGATCTCCCGGGGACCGCGCGCGATCCCGTGCCGCGCGCACCCTGACGGCAAGCGGCTGAACAGCTCGTCACTCCGATCGATGATGGCGCGATCCCGGCGCCGGACGGTCCGCCAAAGAACAGTCGTGGCTAATGATAGCTTGCCTTCGCCGCAGTCACGCATGCTTTCGGCTTTGTTTACCCGGGCGAGCCAAGGCTGTGCCGAGCTGGGCCGCGGGCCCGAACGGTTCAGGGCCATGCTGTCGTCGCGTGCCAAGCATCGGGTCTTCGCGTCCGGGTTCCGCGCGATCCAGGCGCTCGGGGCGGACCGCTGGCTCAGCCCCGCGGCGCGCGGCCTCGGCGTGATCCTCACTTTCCATCACGTCAGCCCCGACCCGGTCCCGGCCTTCGCGCCGAACCGCCTGCTCGGCATCACCCCCGAGTTCCTCGATCTGACCCTGCGCGAGCTCGATGCCCGCGGCTTCGAGATCATCGGTCTCGATTCGGTGCCGGAGCGGCTGGCCGAACCCGATTACGGGCCGCCCTTCGCGGTCCTGACCTTCGATGACGGCTACCGCGACAATGTCGAGCACGCCCGTCCCGTGCTGGCCCGCCACGGCGCGCCGTGGACCCTGTTCGTCACCAGCGGCTTCGCCGACCAGGCCGGGCGGCTCTGGTGGATCGAGCTCGAGCAGGCGATCGCGCGCCTGGACCGGGTGCGCATCGACGTCGGCGCGCGGAGTCTCGACCTTCCGGCGCGCAGCCCGCAGGAGAAGGCGCTGGCCTTCGAAGCCCTGTACCGCGACCTGCGGCGCGGGGACGAGGCGGACCTCCTCGACCGGATCGCGGCCCTCTGCCGGCAGGCCGGCTTCCCGCCCGGGCGCCTCGCCGCCGACCTGTGCCTGTCCTGGGCTGAGCTGCGCGCCCTCGCCGCCGACCCGGCCGTCACCGTCGGCGCCCACACGGTCAGCCATCCGATGCTCGCCAAGCACGCTCCCGCGATCGCGGCGCGCGAGATCGCCGAGGGGCGCGCGCGGATCGAGACGGAACTCGGGCGGCCGGTGCGGCACCTGTCCTACCCGGTCGGGGATCCGACCTCCGCCGGCCCGCGGGAATTCGCCCTGGCGCGGGAGATGGGCTTCGCGACGGCCGTGACCACGCGGCCCGGCCACCTCTTCGCCGAGCACGCCGCGCACCTCCAGGCCCTGCCCCGGGTGTCGGTGAACGGTTGCCACCAGACGCGCGCGGCGCTCGCCGGACTGCTCTCCGGCGTCCCGTTCCTGGCGTGGAATCGCGGGCGACGGCTCAACGTCGCCTGAGGCGACGACTCGCCCGCGGGCGGCGTCAGCGGAACAGCGCGTCGAACAGGTTCTGCGGCTGCTGCTGCGGCGGCGGGGCCGGCGCCGGCCCCTCGTTCGACGGGAAGAACTTGCGCGAGGGCTTCTGGCGGGGCTGCACCGGCACGCCGCGCGGCGCCTCCACGTCTACCTGCCCGTTGGCATTGAGCTGCTGGGCGGTCTTGGTCGCGTCCTTGCCGGGGCGCTTCGCCTTCTCGGGCTTGGCCGCCACGGCCGGGACGTCCTCCTGCTCCTTGGCCTCGGCGATCACGTCGCTGCCGCCCTTACAGTCGACCAGCCACACGTCGTAGATCGGGTGCTCGATCGCGTGCAGGCCGGGGCTCGACGCGAACATCCACCCGGTGAAGATCCGGCGATACTTGTTGTCGAGGGTGACCTCGTCGACCTCGAGGAACGCCGTGGTCTTGGCGCTCTCGGTCGGCGGGCGCGTGTAGCAGACCCGCGGGGTGAGCTGCAGGGCGCCGAACTGCACGGTCTCGTCGACCGCCACCTCGAAATTGACGATCCGGCCGGTGATCTTGTCGAGGCCGGAGAACACCGCGGTCGGGTTCTTGATCTTGTCGGCGGCGGCGGGGCCGGCGCAGACGAGGAGCGCGAGGCCGGGGGCGAGCGCGCGGCGTGCGAGGGCGGTGATGCGGCTCAAGGCTCGGACCCCTGGACGAGGGTGACCGGCCGCGCCAACGGGTGCGCGGCGGGCGATCGGGATTGACCCGTCATGAACACCGGAACGGTGGCGGCAAAAGGGCGCCGGCTCCGCGACGGGTCGCGGCTCTACTCGCCCGGCGTCCAGGACACGTAGTCGCCGGTCGCGGCCGGCCGCTGGCCCCAGGAGAGCTGCGAGCCCGCCGGCCGGTACGCGTTCGCGGTGCCGGTCTGGTTCTCGATATGGGGCTTCTGCCACGCCTTCGGCTGATAGGTCTCCTCGCTCGGCGCGACGTCGACGTTGTGGCAGAGCCAGCCGCGCCAGCCGGGGGGTACCTTCGAGGCGTCGGCGTAGCCGTTGTAGACGACCCAGCGGCGCTCCGAGCCCACCGAGCGGTCGATCAGCGCGCCCTCCGCCTTGTAGTACTTGTTCCCGAACTCGTCCTCGCCGACGAAGATTCCGGTGCGCGCGGTCTGGAGCGCGACGGAGACGGTCTGGCCGTTCCACCACGTGAAGATGCGCAGCAAAGTGTCCTTCAGCGCCATCGCCGGTCCCGGAATCGTGGCGCGCCGCGAGGGCGCTCGTGGGCGCCGTTATGGTGACCGCGCGCGTGTGAGTCCAGCCGCATGACGGAAGTGTCGCCCCGGGGCAACGCTCGGCCCGCGCTTTCGGCCTCCGGTTCCGGCCATCCGCCGGTTCCGCTCCCTAGGGTTGTGAATCTAAAATTTTCCCGATCCGATTCCCGAAAGCCGGAAGGACACTTATCCCGGCCCGGGACGATATCCACAGGCTTTTGCGAGCCGGCACAACATCTAGCGGGGAACAAGGCCGTCGAACACCACTTGTTGACGTGAGAGTGAAGGCGGCGGTAATCTCCCTGCATCGGTCGCGCCCCGCGGAAGTGGTGCGTTGGGCAGGGGCGGCCGTTCCTAATTTTCGTTCGCGGGACCGAGGCACGTCTCTCAGCCGGGCGTGGTCGGCCGCGAATCCCACTATCGGGCTAGACCCCGCGTCGCGCGGGGCCGGGACCCTCGTGTCCCGACGGGAGAGGTGTGTTTCATGCGGTTCGAGCGTCGCTACACCACGGCCGGACAATCGCCCTACGCCGGGATCCCCTTCCGCAAGGCCCTGAGCGAGATCCGCAACCCGGACGGCTCGGTCGTGTTCCGCCTCGACGGCATCGACGTGCCGGAGAGCTGGAGCCAGGTCGCGAGCGACGTTCTCGCGCAGAAATACTTCCGCAAGGCGGGCGTTCCGGCGCGGCTGCGCAAGGTCGAGGAGAACGCGGTCCCCTCCTTCCTCTGGCGCTCGGTGCCGGACGACGCGGCCCTGGCCGAGATCCCCGAGGACGAGCGCTTCGTCTCCGAAGCCTCCGCCACGCAGGTCTTCGACCGGCTCGCCGGCTGCTGGACCTACTGGGGCTGGAAGGGCGGCTACTTCTCGTCGGAGGAGGACGCCTCGGCCTTCATGGACGAGCTGCGCTTCATGCTGGCTCGCCAGATGGTGGCGCCGAACTCGCCGCAATGGTTCAACACCGGCCTGCACTGGGCCTACGGCATCGATGGCCCCAGCCAGGGCCACTACTATTGCGACCCGCAGACCGGCGTGCTGACCAAGTCGGCCTCGGCCTACGAGCACCCGCAGCCGCACGCCTGCTTCATCCAGTCGGTCCAGGACGACCTCGTCAACGACGGCGGCATCATGGACCTGTGGGTGCGTGAGGCGCGCCTGTTCAAGTACGGCTCCGGCACCGGCTCGAACTTCTCGATGCTGCGCTCGGAGAACGAGAAGCTCGGCGGCGGCGGCAAGTCCTCGGGCCTGATGAGCTTCTTGAAGATCGGCGACCGCGCGGCCGGCGCGATCAAGTCGGGCGGCACCACGCGGCGCGCCGCCAAGATGGTGATCGTCGACATCGACCACCCGGATATCGAGGCCTTCATCGACTGGAAGGTGAAGGAGGAGCAGAAGGTCGCCGCCCTGGTGACGGGCTCGAAGGTCGTCTCCAAGCACCTGACGCTGGTGATGAAGGCCTGCACGCAGTGCGAGGCCGAGGGCGATGCCTGCTTCGATCCGGAGCGCAACCCGGCGCTCAAGCGCGAGATCAAGGCCGCCCGCCGCGCCTCCGTGCCGGATTCCTACATCAAGCGCGTGGTGCAGTTCGCCCGCCAGGGCTTCACCAAGATCGAGTTCCCCGTCTACGACACCGACTGGGATTCGGAGGCCTACCTCACGGTCGCCGGCCAGAACTCCAACAACTCGGTCTCGCTGACCGACGACTTCCTGCGCGCCGTCGAGGCGGATGCCGACTGGCAGCTGACCGCCCGCACCACCGGCAAGGTCACCAAGACCCTGAAGGCCCGCGACCTGTGGGAGCGGATCGGCGAGGCCGCCTGGGCCTCCGCGGACCCGGGCCTGCACTTCAACACCACGATGAACGACTGGCACACCTGCCCGGCGGGCGGGCGGATCCGGGCCTCGAACCCGTGCTCCGAGTACATGTTCCTCGACGACACCGCCTGCAATCTCGCCTCGGCGAACCTGCTGACGATGTATGACCGGGATACCAAGCGCTTCGACGTGGAGGCGTTCGAGCACCTCAACCGCCTCTGGACGGTGGTGCTCGAGATCTCGGTGATGATGGCGCAGTTCCCGTCCAAGGAGATCGCGGAACTCTCCTACCGCTACCGGACGCTGGGTCTCGGCTACGCCAATATCGGCGGCCTGCTGATGACCATGGGCCTTCCTTACGATTCCGACGCGGGCCGGGCGCTCGCCGGTGCCCTCACCGCCATCATGACCGGCGTCGCCTACGCCACCTCGGCCGAGATGGCCGCGGAACTCGGCACCTTCCCGGCCTACGACGAGAATGCCGACGCGATGCTGCGGGTCATCCGCAACCATCGCCGGGCCGCCCACGGCGAGGCCGGTGGCTACGAGTTCCTGAACGTCGCGCCGGTCGCCCTCGACCACGCGAACATCCCGCAGGCGGATCTGGGCGACCATGCCCGCGCCGCCTGGGACCGGGCGCTGAAGCTCGGCGAGGAGCACGGCTACCGCAACGCCCAGGCCACCGTGATCGCGCCGACCGGCACGATCGGCCTCGTGATGGATTGCGACACGACCGGCATCGAGCCCGACTTCGCACTGGTGAAGTTCAAGAAGCTCGCCGGCGGCGGCTACTTCAAGATCATCAATCAGGCCGCTCCGGACGCCCTGCGGGCGCTCGGCTACCGCGAATCCGAGATCGCCGAGATCGAGGCCTACGCGGTCGGCCACGGCTCGATGGGTCAGGCGCCGGGCATCAACCCGACGACGCTGCGCGCCAAGGGCTTCACGGACGAGAAGATCGCCGCGGTGGAGAAGGGCCTGAAGTCGGCCTTCGACATCAAGTTCGTGTTCAACCGCTGGACGCTCGGCGACGATTTCCTCACGCAGACCCTCCGGGTCCCCGCCGAGAAGCTGTCGGACCCGACCTTCGAGCTGCTGCCGTTCCTCGGCTTCACCAAGAAGGAGATCGAGGCCGCCAACACCCACATCTGCGGGGCGATGACCCTGGAGGGCGCGCCGGGACTGAAGCTCGAGCACTACCCGGTCTTCGACTGCGCCAACCCGTGCGGCCGGATCGGCAAGCGCTACCTCTCGGTCGAGAGCCACATCCGCATGATGGCGGCGGCGCAGCCCTTCATCTCGGGGGCGATCTCCAAGACCATCAACATGCCGAACGACGCCACGGTCGAGGATTGCAAGGCGGCCTACCTGCTGTCCTGGCGCCTCGCCCTCAAGGCGAACGCCCTCTATCGCGACGGCTCGAAGCTGTCGCAGCCGCTCAACTCGGCGCTCATCTCGGATGACGAGGACGAGGCCGATGAGGGGATCGAGGCCCTGATCCAGGCGCCGGCCGCCGCCAAGGCCGCCGCCGCCGCGGAGAAGATCGTCGAGCGCGTGATCGAGCGCGTCGAGCGGATCCGCTCCCGCGAGAAGCTGCCGGCCCGCCGGAAGGGCTACACCCAGAAGGCGGTGGTGGGTGGCCACAAGGTCTACCTGCGCACCGGCGAGTACGACGACGGCCGCCTCGGCGAGATCTTCATCGACATGCACAAGGAGGGCGCGACCTTCCGGAGCCTGATGAACAACTTCGCCATCGCGATCTCGCTCGGCCTCCAGTACGGCGTTCCGCTCGAGGAGTACGTGGAGGCTTTCACCTTCACGCGGTTCGAGCCGGCCGGCTTCGTGCAGGGCAACGACGCGATCAAGAACGCGACCTCGCTCCTCGACTACGTGTTCCGCGAGCTGGCGGTCTCGTATCTCGGCCGCGCCGACCTCGCCCATGTCAGCCCCGCCGAGATCGGCGGCACGGTGATCGGCGGCGGCGAGAGCGGCGACACGACCCGCGAGGGCCCGAAGCCCGCGCCGGCCTCCTCGGTCGTGTCCCGCGGCCTGCTGCGCGGCTCGGCCGACCGGCTGACGCTGATCCAGGGTGGCCCGGCCGGTGCCAGCCTCGGCGTCGGCGCGGCTGGCACCGGACAGTCGGCGCCTGCCGGCGGCACGGTCCACGCGCTCCGCGGCAGCACGGCGCTGAAGGCGGAGCCTGCGGTGGCCGGTCAGGCCGAGACGATCGCCGACACCCTCCCCTTCGCCAAGGCGGAGAGGAGCGTCGCAGACCGGCGGGCCGAGGCGAAGATGAAGGGCTATGTCGGCGAGGCTTGCCCGGAATGCGCGAACTTCACGCTGGTCCGCAACGGCACCTGCCTGAAGTGCGACACCTGCGGTTCGACGACAGGGTGCTCCTGATACGCCGACGGCTCGTACGATAAAGAAGGCCTAAGTTGCTTGCCGCTCTGAGTTGAACCTGCTGAGGTTTCAGCGAGATATATCTCAGAGCGGCATTCGACCGCCTGCGTCCGAGAGGGGCGCCGATTAGCGGACGGTATCCGCGCTCGCTGTACCGGTCAGTGATCCCCCGAACATGTCGAGCATGTTCGGGGGAAGCTGCGCTTAGACGGACCAATGGTCTCTGCGCTGCGCGTGCGACGAGATCGAGACCTGTTCGCGATGAGCCGGTCGCACCTGTGATGGTGCGGATCAGGCCTTCGCCCTAACCGAGAGCCGGAAGGGTGCACGACGACGCGGTCATCGCGGCTGCCAAGCGGCCAGAGGGCGCCTATGTATCGTGCGAGGCAACGCCAGCCATCGAACCGGGCTGGTCTCGACTGAAGGTAGCCGATCCGCGCGCCCGCTGAGACGACGTCGCCATGACCTCATCGACTTCGACCAGCGCGGTCGTGATCGGCGCCTCCGGCGGCATTGGCCGAGCCCTTGTCTCCGGACTGGCTGCGAGCGGAGCCTACGCTCCGATCTTCGCCCTCTCGCGCTCGCAGCCATCGTTCCCGCACGGCATCCGCAGCCACGCGATCGACCTTACCGACGAGGCGTCGGTCGCTGCGGCCGCGGCTGCGGTCGCGGAGGCCGGACCGGTCGGTTTGGTCATCGTCGCGACCGGCATCCTCCATCAGGACGGCGTCGCGCCCGAGAAGGCGCTGAAGGCGCTCGATCCCGGCGCGATGGCCGCCGTGTTCTCCATCAACGCGATCGGCCCCGCCCTCGTCGCCAAGCATTTCGTCCCGCTGCTGGCACGAGAGGGACGTTGCGTGTTCGCAGCGTTGTCGGCACGGGTCGGATCGATCGAGGATAATCGCTCGGGCGGATGGTACGCTTACCGCGCCTCGAAGGCGGCTCTGAACCAGATCCTGCGGACCCTATCGATCGAGGTGGCCCGCAGCCGCCCGGACGCGATCGTCGTCGGCCTCCATCCGGGCACGGTCGCTTCCAACCTGTCGCGGCCCTTCCGCCCAGATCCGGGCGCCCCCGGCGTCTTTCGACCCGACGAGAGCGCAGCTCATCTTCTGCGCGTGCTCGGCGAGCTCGACGTGGCGGACACCGGAAGCGTCTTCGCCTGGGACGGCGCGCGCGTCCCGGCCTAGGGCTCGGAACCGGTCAGCGCGAGGCGGCGGTCCCGCCAGGCAGATCGCATTGCCCCGGACGGATCAGTCCACGTCGTCCTGGACGTAAGACGCCAGGCCGTTGCCGAAGGACCACTCGTCTCGCGCGTTCGGCGACAGGACGATGAGCACGTCTTCCGGACGAAGACCGAGATCGGCGACGAGGTTGTCGGTGATCGCTCTGTAGAGAGCCTTCTTCTTCGCCGTGTCCCGCCAATTGCCCGCGACGATGTTGATGATCACCACGTCGTCGGTGCGTTGAAGCCCGAGATAGTCGGAATCGTAGATCAGCTCGTCCGGCGCGTGCTGATGGATGAGGTGAAAGCGGTCGTCTGCGGGCACGCCGTAGGCGTTGCGCAGGCCGCGATGGATGCCGTCCGAGATGGCTCTGATATGGGCCGGTGACTTGCCCTTGAGGAGCGAGATGCGAACGAGGGGCATGGCTTGCGGTCTCCTGCGACGTCGAGCGGCTGGCCGCCTTGACGCTCGCCGTTTACGCCCCCAGGATCGTCCGGAAAATTTGAAACACCTGAATAAAGACTTTCCGGAAATTGAAGCATGGCGACGCGCACCAACCTCGACATGGACGTGCTCCGCACCTTCGTGACCGGGTTCGAGCTCGGCAGTTTCGCCCGCGCGGCCGAGCGACTGGGGCGGTCGCAATCGGCCGTCAGCACGCAGCTCCGGAAGCTGGAGGAACAGGTCGGTCAGCCGCTCGTGCAGAAGGCGGGACGCGGTCTCGCGCTGACCGCCGCCGGTGAGAGCATGCTCGGCTACGCGAAGCGGCTCTTGGAACTCAACGACGAGGCGGTCGACCGGCTGCGCGGACCCGAGCTCGAGGGCTGGGCGCGGCTGGGCCTCGCGCAGGATTTCGCCGAGGGCTGGCTGCCGGCGGTGCTCATGCGGTTCTCGCGGGCCTATCCGCGTGTGCGTATCGAGGTTCAGGTCGGGCTCGGCGCGCAGCTCGTCGAGAAGACCCTGAGGGGCGAGCTCGACGTCGCGCTGGTCTGGGGGGACGGCAGCGGTGCCCCTCACGCGCACCGGGTCGCCGAAGTGCCGATCCACTGGATCGGCCCCCCGGACTGGCCGGGTCTCGCGGACCCGGTCCGGGAACCCGTCCCGTTCGCGGCCTTCACGCCGCCGTGCACGTTCCGGTCCGCGGCCGTGTCTGCCCTGGACGGTCGCGGCTTGCCCTGGCGGCTCGTCTTCACCAGCCCCAGCCTCTCGGGACTCTGGGCCGCCGCCGAAGGTGGCTTGGGTGTCACCGCGCGCACCGCCGTCGGCCTGCCGAAAACGCTGAGCGTTCTCGATCCGGCCGCGACCGGCCTGCCGCCTCTTCCGAGCGCGTCACTGACACTCCACCAGGCCGAAGCCGAATTGGCGCCGGCCGTCGCACGGCTCACCGATATTCTTCTCGAGACCATAAGGGAGCACGTCGCGTAAGGGCGCGATGGCCAGTGACGGGCTCTCGGCGCGCCGCAGACACCCCGGCCATCGAACATCAGTCCTCTCGGTCTCTGCCCGCGCGCGAACGGGGACCGATCGCCCTGGCCAGGACTTCTCGAGGAGAGACCGCGAGAGGCACCCGACCGCTGTTCGGACCTTGCCCTGTCCGCGTCGCGAGGCTCGATCACGGGGCGGCGGAGCCGAGGGTGACGTGGCTCGCGCCAGCGGAGATGAGGCCCCATCATTCGGTTTTGTCGAACACAGGGTGGCGAACTTTCAAATTATCCGAACACTCCAGGTCACGTAAGTCTTCGTCCGTTGGCCGCCGCGGCGGTCGCGAAGCCACGGACCGACGACCATGCCCTTCATCAATGTCAAAGTCGCGGGTACGCCCCTCGCACCCGAGCAGATCACGGCGATCCAGGCGGGCATCACCCGGTTGATGGCCACCGTCCTGCACAAGGTCGCGCCTCTGGTCGGCGTACTGGTCGAGGCGGTGCCTGCCGCGGGATGGAGCGTCGGTGCCGAGCCGATCGCCCGCGCCGCGCAAGTGGACGCCATCATCAGCGCGGACACGAACACGCCCGATGAGAAATCGCGCTTCATTTCTGAAGTAAACCGGCTCCTGAAGACCGTCCTCGGGGCCGAACTGGCGGAGGTGTCCTACATCGTCATCCACGAGGTGCCGAAGGACAGCTGGGGTTACGACGGCCTGACCCAGGCGGAGCGCGGGCGCCGCCGCGCATAGCTCGCAGCGTTCCGCAGGTGGGGGCGCCGGATCATGTGTCGGCCGACCGGCGCCGCCGGCCTATCACGAACGCGCCCGGCGCTTAATCCGACTGCCGGCACCGACGACGTGAAATTGTGGTGCCTGCAGCTTTTACGACATGTGGAACGGACAATCTGTATTAATCGTCTGGGATCGCCCAAAATCTCAGCTTGACGGCTCGACCCGTCTCGGGAGATCTCCCTCCCAGAGTGCCACGGTGAAGGGCACACCGCGCACGCGGAATCTTGGAGAGGAAACGATGGTCTTCGCAGGTCGCGCTGCAGCCGCGGTGCTGTTATTGACGATGGTGTCGGCCCCGGCGCGGGCCGCGGACCCGATCAAGATCGGGCTGAGCGGGCCCTATACGGGCGGCTCGTCTTCGATGGGTGTCTCGATGCGGGACGGCGCCAAGCTCGCCGCCGCCGAGATCAACAAGGCCGGCGGCGTTCTCGGCCGGCCGATCCAGCTGATCGAGCGCGACGACGAGGCCAAGAACGAGGTCGGCGCGCAGGTCGCGCAGGAACTGATCAACAAGGAGAAAGTCGTCGCGAGCGTCGGCTTCATCAATACCGGCGTGGCTCTGGCCGCCCAGCGCTTCTACCAAGAGGCCGAGATCCCGGTCTTCAACAACGTCGCGACCGGGACGATCATCACCAACCAGTTCAAGGAGCCGGACTACGACGCCAACTACGTCTTCCGGAACTCCGCCTACGACGTGCTTCAGGCCGGCCTGATGGTCGACGAGGCCCTTGCCCAGGGTCACAAGAAGATCGCGGTCCTGGCGGACTCGACCAATTACGGGCAGCTCGGGCGCGAGGACATCGAGAAGTATCTCGCGACCAAGAACGTGAAGCCCGTCGCGGTCGAGAAGTTCAACATCAAGGACGTCGACATGACGGCCCAGCTGCTGAAGGCGCAGCAGGCCGGCGCCGAGGTGATCCTGGCCTACGGCATCGGGCCGGAACTGGCCCAGATTGCCAACGGCATGGCCAAGCTCGGCTGGAAGGTCCCGATGATCACGAGCTGGCCGTCCTCGATGCAGAGCTTCATCGACATCGCCGGCACGAACGGCAACGGCGTGATCATGCCCCAGACCTTCATCGAGGATCAGACCCTGCCGAAGCGCAAGGCGTTCCTTGAGAACTACTACAAGACCTACGGTGTCACGAAGATCCCGACCCCCGTGGCCGGCGCCCAGGGCTACGACTCGATCTACCTCCTCGCCGCGGCGATCAAGCAGGCCGGCGGCACCGACGGCGCGAAGATCCGCGCCGCCCTGGAGAACCTGAACGAGAAGGTCGAGGGCGTGGTCACGACCTACGACAAGCCCTTCACGGCGAAGGACCACAACGCCATCTCGCGCAACATGGTCGTGTTCGGGAAGGTGCAGGACGGCAAGATCGTCTACGCCAAGGACGAGGACGCCAAGAACGCCGGCGTGGTTCGTCTGAAGGAGAAGTCCTCGAACTGAGGATCCGGACGCTGCGCCCGCGACGGGCGCGGCGTCTCCCTAAGGGCCGGCGGCGTAACAGCCCGCCGGCGCTCAGCACAGCGGTCCCGCGGCGCCCGCCGCGCGACCGGACGTCCCTCCGGCGACAGCGATCCCATGGAAATCCTGCTCCAGCTCATCGCGTCCGGCGTCGCGGTCGGCATGATCTACGCCGCCATCGCGTTCGGCTATCAGCTGACCTTCGCGACCTCGAAGACCCTCAATTTCGGCCAGGGCGAGGCGCTGGCCCTCGGGGCCCTGTTCGGCCTGACCCTGGTGCCGTTCGTCGGCTACTGGCTGATGATCCCGCTGGTCCTGGTCTTCGGCTTCGCCCTCGGAGCCGTGGTCGAGCGCCTCGGCGTGCGCCCGGCCGTGAAGATCAAGTCCGAGTACGGGTGGATCATGGCCACCATCGCGCTCGGCATCATCTTCAAGAACGTCGCCGAGAACGTCTGGGGACGTGACGACCTCAAATTCCCCTCCCCGCTGCCCGAGACGGCGCTCCAGGTCGGCGGCGTGCGCGTCCTGCCGATGGAACTGCTGATCGTCGCGGGCGCGCTGCTGATGATGCTGGCGGTGGAGATCTTCAATCGCAAGTCGATCTGGGGGAAGGCGGTCGTCGCCACCTCCAACGACATCGACGCCGCCGGGCTGATGGGCATAAACACCCAGAAGGTCATCACCCTCTCCTACTCGATCAGCGCCATGACGGCGGCCTTCGCGGGCGTGCTGGTGGCGCCCGTCACCCTGACCGGGGCGACGATGGGCTCCGTGCTGGCGCTCAAGGCCTTCGCGGTGGCGATCATCGGCGGCCTCGAATCCGGCCTCGGCGTCATCGTCGGCGGCCTGATCCTCGGCGTCGCGGAGACGCTGACCGGCTTCTACATCTCGACCGGCTACAAGGACGTGCCGGGCCTGATCCTGCTCCTCGTCGTCCTCTCCATCCGCCCGGTCGGCCTGTTCGGCAAGGCCGTCATCAAGAAGGTCTGAGCGTGACCTCCCGCGCAATTCTCACGGCAGCCTGAGCCATGGCGCAGACCCTCGCCCCCACCGAAGCGCCCGCCCCGGCGGCCGCCCCCAGCCTGTCGCGCCACGTCGGCATCCTCGGCGCCGTGCTGCTGGTCGTCGGCCTCGCGGTCTTCCCGCACGTGGTCACGAGCTCGTACTACATCCACCTGATGATCGTGATCGCGATCTACGCGATCCTGATCCTCGGGCTCGACATCGTGGTCGGCTATACCGGGCAGGTGAGCCTCGGCCATGCCGGCCTGTTCGGCGTCGGCGCCTACTCGGCGGCGGTGCTGTTCCTGCACTTCAAGCTCGGGATCTGGTGGGGTATCCTGGCCGGGATCGGGGTGACCTCGGCCTTCGGCGTGCTGCTCGCCGTGCCGGCCCTGCGGGTGACCGGCCCCTACCTCGCCATGGTGACGCTGGCCTTCGGCACCATCGTCCAGATCTTCATCAACGAGCTGACGCCGCTGACCAACGGTCCCCTCGGCATCACCCTGCCGCCGGCTCGGGTCCTCGACTTCTCGCTGCTGGGCCTCCAGGCCCCCTGGGGCGCGGCCGGCCGCAAGCTCGAGTTCTACTACCTGGTCTGTCTGGCGCTCCTGGCCACGATCCTGGTCGTCAACCGGGTGGTGCGCTCGCCCTACGGCCGCGCCTTCGAGGCGCTGCGCGACTCGCCGATCGCCTGCGATTGCATGGGCGTCAGCGTCTACCGCTACAAGGTCTACGCCTTCGTGATCTCGGCGGCTTTGGCCGGCCTCGCCGGCGCGTTGTTCGCCTGGTCGGAGCGCTACGTGGCGCCGAACTCCTACGGGTTCGAGCTGACCGTGCTGTTCCTCCTCGCCGTCACGATGGGCGGCCGCAAGTCGCGCGCGGGGCCGATCATCGGCTCGGCGATCATCGTGATGATGCCGAACGTGCTCGCCGATATCGGCCTGGTGCGGATCATGGCGGGGATCATCGCCGCCGCGGCACTGGTCGTGGGCGCACTCGCCTTCCTGCGCCGCCGGGAGAACCGGTTCGCCCTGCTGGTGCCGGTCGCGCTCTGCCTCGCCTTCTTCCCGGCGACGCTCGCGCTCGAATCGGTCACCGACTTCCGGCTGACGGTCTTCGGCCTGATGATCCTGTTCGTGGTGTATTACCTGCCGGACGGGATCGTGGGCTTCCTCCGCGAGAAGATCCCCGCCCTGCGCCCGGCCCACACGGCCGAGGGCAAGAGCCTCCACGCCGAGGGCGCGGCCCTCAGCGTACAGAGCGGCGACCGGGGCGCCGACCCGCTCCTCACCGTCGATCAGGCGCTGATGCAGTTCGGCGGCCTCAAGGCGCTGGCCGGCGTCGATCTCACGGTGCGGCCGGGCACGATCCACGGGCTGATCGGTCCCAACGGATCCGGCAAGAGCACGATGATGAACGTGCTCACCGGCATCTACAAACCGACCGGCGGCAGCGTGACCCTCGCGCGCGGCCAGGGGACGAAGCGCCTCGACGGGCGCACCCCGTCGGAGATCGCCGCTGCCGGCGTGGCACGCACCTTCCAGAACGTGCAGCTCTTCCGCGAGATGACCGCGCTCGAGAACGTGCTGGTCGGCCTGCACCACAGCTTCCGCGGCACCCTGTTCGACGCGATCCTCGGCACGCCCCGGCGGCGCCGGGAGGAGCGCGAGCAGCGCGCCCGCGCCATGGCGATCCTCGACTTCGTGGGCCTCGGCGCCCTGGCGCAGGTGGAGGCCCGCAACCTGCCCTACGGCAAGCAGCGGCTCCTCGAGATCGGTCGCGCGCTCGCCCTCGACCCGGTCCTGCTGCTCCTCGACGAGCCGGCCGCGGGCCTCACCGCCCCCGACATCGCCGAGCTGACGGCGATCATCCGCAAGATCCGCGATGCCGGCATCACGGTGATCCTGATCGAGCACCACATGGACGTGGTCATGGGCCTGTGCGACCGCGTCAGCGTCCTCGATTTCGGCCACAAGATCGCCGAGGGCAGCGCCCGCGAAGTGCAGGCCGACCCGAAGGTGGTCGAGGCCTATCTCGGCAGCCCCGTCGCCGACGAGGAGATGACCCATGCTTGAGGTCACGGGTCTGTCGGCCGGCTACGGCCAGGTGGAGGTTCTGCACGGCCTCGACTTCCAGGTTCCGAAGGGCCAGGTCGTGGCGCTGATCGGCTCCAACGGGGCCGGCAAGACCACCACGATGCGCGCCCTGTCGGGCATGATCCGGCCGCGGGCCGGTTCGATCCGCCTCAACGGACAGGAGATCGGCGGCCTCGACAGCCACGACGTCGCCCGGTTCGGCCTCGCGCACTCGCCGGAGGGCCGGCGCGTCTTCCCGACGCTCTCGGTCGAGGACAACCTGACCCTCGGTGCCTTCCCGCGCCTGACCGGCTCGCGTCCGAAAGGCGACGTCGCGGCCGACCGCGAGCGGGCCTTCGAGATGTTCCCGAGGCTCAAGGAGCGGCGCGCGCAGCTCGCCGGCACGCTCTCGGGCGGCGAGCAGCAGATGCTCGCCATGGGCCGGGCGCTGATGCTGCGGCCCGAGATCCTCCTGCTCGACGAGCCCTCGATGGGCCTCGCTCCCAAGCTGGTGGAGGAGGTCTTCCGGATCATCCGGCTGCTCAAGGCCGAGCAGGTGACGATGCTGCTCGTCGAGCAGTTCGCCATGGCGGCGCTCGGCGTCGCCGACCACGCCTACGTGCTGGAGAACGGCCGGATCCGCTTCCAGGGCCCGGCGCAGCAGATGCGCAACGATCCGGCCGTGCGGGCGGCGTATCTCGGCGGCAGCCACTGACACCCGACCGCGGATCGGTGCCGCGCGCGGCCTGGGATGTCCCCCCAGTCTCGGCGCCCGGCATGACCCTGTCCCGCCGGGGCCGGCGGGTCACGCCCGGGGCACCGTCGTCGGCGCGGCTCGCGAGTGCCTGACGGTCGGCGCATCGTCCTCGCGGACAAGCGCCCGCGCTCGCGAACGCCCTACAGGATTGTCCGACGCCGGGCGCGGGCGGCCCGGTGTCTGCTGAGGTTCGCCGGGGACAACGCTGAGGCCGGTCGGGCTCTGATGCCCGTAGGCCGCGCCGCCGCTCTCCTGTAGAGACCGTCGGGACGCGGCCGGCGTGACGGCCACACGGGAGGTGTCGATTTTGGACGACGGTTGGGCGACTGCCTTAGGGTTGTTTGCCGTCCTCGCCCTGGTTCTGGCGAACGGCTTCTTCGTCGCAGCGGAGTTCGCCCTGGTCGCGGTGCGCAGGAGTCGCGTCGCCGAACTCGTCGCCGAGCGGCGCGTGAACGCGAAGGCGCTGCTCTGGGCCACGGACCACCTCGACGCCCACCTCGCGGCGACGCAGCTCGGCATCACCATCTCGTCCCTGGCGCTCGGCTGGGTCGGCGAGCCGGCGCTGGCCCACCTGATCTTGCCCACACTGACGTGGCTGCCGGACATGCTCTCGACGGCGGCCGCCCACACGGTCGCCGTGGTGATCTCGTTCGTCATCATGACGGCGCTGCACATCGTGCTGGGCGAGTTGGCGCCGAAGAGCCTCGCGCTCCAGCGCAGCGAGCGCACGGCCCTGGCGGTGATCCGTCCGCTCAGCGTGTTCCTGTTCGTCTTCCGCCCGGCCATCCTGTTCCTCAACGGGCTCGGCAACGGCGTCCTGCGCCTGTGCGGATTGCAGCCCGGCCACGGCGAGGGCGGCCACCACTCGACGGCCGAGCTCAACCTCCTGGTCGAGGCGAGCCGCGAGGCAGGCCTCATCCGCGAGGCTCAGCAGGAAGCGGTCGAGCGCATCTTCCGGCTAGGGGACCGCCGGGTCCGCGAGATCATGACGCCGCGCCACGAGGTCGAGTGGGTCGACCTCGACGGATCGCCCGAGGAGATCACGCGGGCGGTCCGCGCCTGCAGCCACGCCCATGTCGTCGTGAGCCGCGGCGGCATCGACGAGGTCGTCGGCGTGCTGCGCAAGCAGGACCTGCTCGATCAGATCCTCGACGGGCGGACCCTCGATATCGCCACCGCCATGCGGCCGCCGAACGTCGTCCACGAGGGCATGACGGTTCTCACGGCGCTGGAGAGCTTCCAGCGCAACCCCGTGCAGCTGGCGGTGATCGTCGACGAGTACGGCAGCCTGGAAGGCATCGTCACGCAGACGGATCTCCTCGAGGCGATCGCGGGCGACATACCCGAGGTCGGTGAGGACCCGGCGGTCGTCGAGCGCGAGGACGGCTCGCTGCTCATCGACGGCATGATGCCGGCCGAGGACGCGTTCGAGCGTCTCGCTTTCAACGATCCGCCGGGCACGGACGACTACACGACTTTGGCCGGCTACGTGATCTTCCAGCTCGGCCGCATTCCGGCGGCGGGGGACGCGTTCGTGGCGGAGGGGTGGCGTCTCGAGGTGGTCGACATGGACGGCCGTCGCATCGACAAGGTCCTGGCCACCCGCTTGCCGGCGCGGGCGCCGGTCGGAGAGGCGTGAGCGCGTCGCCGGGCCATCAATCGGCGCATATCCAATCGGCGCATATGCCTGCGAGAATCGCGGGCGCGTCGTCTCGCGCGGCGGTAGCCGTCGACCGCGCGAGTTCGGAGCGATATCGCAACCGTCAGTAGTGATCGTAGCGATAGCCACCGTAACGTCGCCCTTCGTAGAAGCGCGCGTCCCTGCGTCCGTAGCCACCGAACTCACGGTGGCGGCGATAGCCGTGCGCGGGCGCCCAGGGTGGCGGGCCGCCGTGACGGAAGCCCCGCTCTCCGCGGGCCCAGGGCGGATCGGCGAAGGCGGCCGAGGTCGATCCGAGGATGCCTCCGGCCAGTGTCAGTGTGCCGAGCAGGATCAGCGTTGGCGTGCGGATCATGGATGCCTTCCTCACAGCGGGGGCGTCCCGCGTCGCCCCAGTTACGGTGCTCCGCGGCAAACCGTTCCCCGCCGTCGCGAAGGCACGAGGCCGGTCAGCTCGGAGCCTCTCCGAATAACCGCGCGGTCTTCAGGATCGCGCTGGTCCGAGAATAAGCACAGGTGGCGATGGAACGGCACAGGTTTCGGTGGAACAGACGTTCACAGCGTGATCGTGCGCAGTCACGACGTCGATAGCGGCACGAATAGCGGCACGAATTGTCGGAACGGTCCCGGAGATCCTGCCGTTTAGGGGCTCCAAAACAGGAGACGCTCCATGACACGCTTGCCGATTATCGTCCTCGCCACCCTCGCACTCGGGGGCAGCGCCGTCGCCGCCGAGCAGGGGGCCTCGTCCAAGACTCCGGGCCACGAGATGCAGGATCGCGGGAGCCGGGCCGGGAGCCCGGGCGCGTCCGGTTACGCGCCGGGCCACGAGATGAAGTCCGGCGGGACGGACTCGACCGGTTCGACGTCGCGAAGCGGCGGAAGCACGACGGGCACCACCGGCACCAGCTCGACCGGCACCCGTCGCTGACACGACCGTCGTCCCGTCCGGCCATTTTGCCCGACGGGACGAACCGGCTGCAAGTCGAGCAATGCTGATCAACAAGGATCCGGGCTCGGTTCCGGCTCATGAGGCGCGGATCGCCGAAGATGAATTGTCGATGAACGGCAGGATTGATTAATTTCGTGAGCCGTGGAACGCGATGATTGGCGACTGCATTTCTCGTTTCAGTTCGATGAACGAGGTTGGAGTATGAAGAAGCTTATCACGACCCTGGTCGCCGGCACCGCGCTGCTGGGTGCAGTCTCTGCCGCTCAGGCCCATGAGTGGGGTGGCGGCTATGGCTACGGCTACGGTCCGGATCACGGCCATTCTCGCGTGATCGTGCGCGAAGGCTACGGCGACGGCTATCGCGGCGTTCGCTTCGGCCACCGAGACTGGGATCGTCCGGATGTTCGCGTGATCGAGCGTCGCGGGTACGGTCATCGTCATCACGACGACGATTGGGACGATTGATCCGACCCAGATTCATGCGGAGCAGAGAGGCGCCCGGCCGGGCGCCTCCTTTTTTATTTCCGATCATCGGCGCACCGCATGCAACGGTTTGGCGCCCGTCCGGCTTTCTGAGCGGTTCATCGACACGAGGAACAGCATCGCTATGCCGGTACGTCTGATCACGACTGCTCTGCTTCTGTCCGCAGGGGCCACGGCCGCGCTCGCCGCGCCCATGTCGGCCGACGACAAGGCGGCGCTCCAGCAGCAATGCATGGGCGATTTCACGACCTTCTGCGGTGGCATGCCGCCTGACGATGGGCCCGAGACTCAAGCCTGTTTCGAGAAGAATATGGCCAAGCTGTCGCCGGGCTGCCAGGGCGCCATCCAGAGCTACAAGCAGGGCAAGAAGGGCTGATCCAACCCGGCTGTCGTCTCCCGAGATCGGACGCGATCAGCCTCGCCATCGGTCCCGCGCGGGTCTGATCGCACAGGCAATACAGCGGATCGAAGACCGTAGACGCGGGGGCGGCCCGAGCCGCCCCCGCCGGTGTTCAGTAGCTGTAGGACCGGCGTGGGTAGGCCTGGGGCGCGCCGTACCCGGTGTCGCGCGGCTGGACCCGCGACCCGTACTCGATCTCCTTGCGCCGCGCCTGCCGGTTGGCGAGGTAGCGGCCGCCCAGGCAGCCGGCGACGGCGCCGACGACGCCGCGCTCGGCGAGGTAATGGCCCGCCAGACCGCCGATGATCGCGCCCTTGATACAGCCCTTCGCCTCAGCCGCACCGACGCTCATGAGTGTCACGAGAGCGATGGCGGATGCTTGTCCCACGATGCGCATACTGATGCTCCTCTTCGATCCGGAAGAGAATGCACCTGCGTCACGACCGTTCCGGACGTCGGAAAAGGGGTCGGCGCCCCCTTGTTCGTCGCCGCGGAGGTCCGATTGTTTCGCGCGCCTCGCTTCGTCCTGATGTCGGCGCCGATCCTGTGGCTCCGCGACCGACGATCGTGCCGGACGGAGCCGTCGCCGTCGGAGGTCGTCCTCCGCAAGCAATGGCCCGTTCCAGAGCTGCGGTGCGCGTGCGGAGCGGCGGTTGCCACTCCGCTTGACTCCAATACTTAGGACTCCTAATTATCGGTCCATGGACCACGCGGCCGACCCAGATCCCGTCCTGATCCGCCTGCGCGAGGGCTTCGAGCGCGTCGCCCTCGTGCTGCGGGCCGATCTGTGGGCGGCCGCGGGCGATGCGGGCCTGAATCCGACACAGGCGCAGGTGCTGGCGCTGCTCGCGGGACGCCCGGCCGGCCTGAGAGCGAAGGAGATCGCCGCGCAGCTGGCCGTCTCGGCACCGAGCATGGCCGACACGCTCGCCGCGCTCGCCCGCAAGGCCCTGCTGACGCGTGCGCCCGATCCCGCGGATGCCCGCGCGGTGATCGTGCGCCTGACCGACGAAGGCCGCGCGCTCGGGCGCGCCCTCGCCGCGGCCACGTCACAGGTGATGTCGGCTCTGGCGCGGCTGACGCCGCCTGAGCAGGCGGATCTCCTCCTGACCCAGATCAAGCTCATCCGGACCCTGCAGCAGTCGGGTGCCATCCCCGTGCAGCGGATGTGCGTCAGCTGCCGCCATTTCAGGCCGAACGCCCATCCGGCCGAGGCCCAGCCCCACCATTGCGCCTTCGTGAACGCCGCGATCGGGACCCGGGATCTCCGGCTCGATTGCGGCGAGCATGAAGCGGCCGATCCCGACGTCCAGGCTGCCACCTGGACGTCCTTCGCGAATGGATCGCCGCCCCTCCGAGCACCACGAGAGACCTGAAAGGACACATCGTCATGACGAGGATCAAGGCACGGGGCGTCGGCCTCGTGGCGGCGGCTCTGTGCGCGCTCTCCACCGGCGCCTCGGCCGGGCCCATCCGGGCGCAGCCGAGTTCCGCTGTCCTGGCGTCGTTCGACATCGTCGAGACGACGATCGCGACCAAGGGCGACACCGCCGTCTTCACCACCCGGGTCCGGGGCGAGGCGGGCAAGGACAAGCCGGATGCCACCGGCAAGTTCGAGGGCTCGAGCGTCTACGCCTACGTCTGGCCGACGACCCTCGACAGCGACGCGATCGGCTTCGACAAGGCTCAGGGTATCGTGGCGCTCGCCGTCACCTTCCACCCCGATTTCGACGACGCGGCCTACGGTGCCAGGAACCGCCATGTCTGGCACCCGCACTGGGTGGTGCTCGCCAAGGACGCGGCCTGCGGCGGCGGCCTGAAGGTCGTGGATATCCCGGACGGCGCGAAGCCGAAGGTTCCGCCGACCTGGCCGAAGGTCCCGCTCCTGATCGACAGCCCGGACTACCCGACCACCTTCCGGGGCGACACGGTTCAGGTCGAGATCCCGGTCTCGCTCATCACCGGCATCAAGGGTGCCTCGTTCGACGGGGTGACGTCCGGCCTCAAGGTGAACGGCAACCTGCACGCGCCGCTGCTCTGCGTCAGCGACGTCTTCAAGGTCGCCTCGGGCAACCTGTCGCTGCCGGGCAAGGTGACCCCTCAGAAGTAGGACGCGCGACAGGAAGCGGTTCGGCGACTGCCATCGCCGAACCGCCGGAAGATCCCCCTCCGAGCATCAGAGAAGGACGAGTCACCATGGCATATGCCCGCCTCGACGATCCACCCCCGGCCGCGGCCGGGCTCTCGCCGCGCGCAGACGTGATCGATCGCCGACCCGTGAGGGCGCCGACCGCGCCGAGGATCGCGGCGCTGGCACGCCTCGGCGGGATCCTTCTCGCGCTCCTCGCGCCGCCGACAGGGGCGATCGCCGCCGATGCCCAGGACCTGGTGGAGGCTCTGCGCACAGTCGCCGGCAGTCGGCCCGGCGTGCGCCCGACCTTCGCCAAAGGGCAGTGCGTCCGTGGCACCTACACCCCTGCGGCCGAAGTGGGACAGGTGACGCGGTCGATCAGTTTCACGCGGCCGTGGCCTCTCGTCGGGCGGTTCTCGGTCGGCGGCGGCAACCCGTCGGTGCCGGACGCGACCAGGACTGTCCTGCGCGGCTTCTCGATCAAGCTCCTGTCGGACGGTGGCGAGACCCATCTGCTGTTCGAGAACGCGCCGGTCCACTTCGCGCGGACCGTCGACCAGATGCTCGCGTTCCTGCAGGTCCGCGTTCCCGGCCCCGACGGCAAGCCGAATCCGGAGGCCATCGCGGCCTTCGCGAAGGCCAATCCGGAGACGACGCGCCAGGCGGCCTTCGTCGCCGGCAAGCCTGTCCCGGGCAGCTATGCCGGCCTCGTCTATTGGGGCGTGCACACGTTCACGGGGCTCAACGCGGACGGCCGTGCCGTGCCCTTCAAGTTCAAGATCGTGCCCCGAGCCGGCGAGATCACCCTCAGCGACGAGGAGGCGAAGGGCAAGCCTGCACACTTCCTGGCCGACGCGCTTCGGGAAGAGCTGTCGAAGGGCCCGGCGGGGTTCGACGTCGTGGCCCTGCTCGCCGGGCCCAACGACGATCTCGGCAGCGACATCACCCAGCGGTGGCCCAACGAGGACGACCGGAAGGCGGTCACCCTCGGCACGATCGCCGTGACCGGCATCGAGCCGAACGAGACCTGCGACCAGGGCATCTTCGACCCGGGACAGCTGGCGGACGGCATCGACGCGCCGAAGGACGAGATCTTCGCGGCGCGCCGCACCGCCTACGGGATCTCGTTCGGCCTCCGCTCCCAGTGAGCCTCCGCGGCCCGGCGGCTGCCACCGCCCGGCCGCCACACCCGCTGGCCGCGCCTCGACAGGGCGCCGCGCGGCCAGCAGCCGATGCGACCAGACGGCCGCCCGTCATCGACGACTGGAGCTCCGGAGAAGCGGCATGACCATCCTGGCCCCCGAACTCGTGACCGGTCGCTGGTTCAACACGCCCGCGCCACTCTCCCTCGCCGCGCTGCGCGGCACGGTCGTCGTGCTGCACGCGTTCCAGATGCTGTGCCCCGGCTGCGTGGCGCACAACACGCCGCAGGCCGAGAAGCTGCACCGGATGTTTGCCGGCAACGGCGCGGTCGCGGTGATCGGCCTGCACGCGGTGTTCGAGCATCATGCCGCCATGACCGAAGTCGCCCTCGAAGCCTTCATCCACGAGTATCGTCTGACCCTGCCGATCGCCGTCGACCTCCTCGAGGACGACGGTCCGATCCCGCAGACGATGCGGCGCTACGGTATGCGCGGAACGCCGACCACGATCGTCATCGACCGCGACGGACGCGTCCGGGAACACGCCTTCGGGCAGGTCGACGACCTCGCGCTCGGGATCCTCGTGGGCTCGCTGATCGCGGTACCGGGCACGGGATCGGTGCGCGGGGAGTTGGTACCGGACGGGTGCGACGAAGCCGGCTGCCGGCTCACGGAGGAAGCGCGGCCATGACGGCGCCTCTTCTCCCACCCGTCCTCCCGCTCGTCCTCGCCGGCCCGGTCGCGCCGCTGGGACCGGACGGTCCGCCGAGCGGCATCGTCAAGAACCCCGTTCCCGCGCCGTGGCGGATCACGGCGACCGGTCTCGTGGGCGACGCCCAGGCCGATCTCCGGTACCACGGCGGTCCCGAGAAGGCGCTCCACCAGTATCCGCAGGACCATTACGCCGCCTGGGCCACCGAGATCGGCGATCATCCGCTGCTCTCCGCACCGGGCGCCTTCGGTGAGAATCTCGCGACGACGGGCTGGACGGAGCGCGACGTCTGCGTCGGCGACGTCGCCCGCTTCGGCTCGGCGCTGCTACAGGTCAGCCAGGGGCGCCAGCCCTGCTTCAAGCTCGACCGACGCTTCGGACGATCCGGGATGGCGCTCGCCGTGCAGAGAACGGGGCGGACGGGCTGGTACTGGCGGGTCCTCGAGGACGGCGTCGCCGAGCCGGGCGACAGGATCGAGCTCCGCGCCCGTCCGCGGCCGGACTGGTCGCTCGCGCGCCTGATCCACCTCCTCTACGTCGACACGCGCAACCGGTCCGAGCTGCACGCCGCGAGCGCGATCCCGGAACTGGCGGAGAGCTGGCGCCTGCTCCTGCGCCGACGCTTGCGGACCGGCGCGGTCGAGGATTGGTCGAAGCGCGTCACCGGACGGGATGGCGGGCCGGGCGCCTGAACGCGGGCGCGTCGATGCGGTTGGGCCTCGGACGAGGGGCCGGGCTGCCGGTCGGATGCCGGCCACGGCACGCGCTCATTGCGGGAAGGCCGACGGGAACAGGCGCCGGAGATGCGCGTGCAAGCCGGGCTCGCGCCACGTCCGGCCGCGCCAAGCGAGGTGCCCGTCCGGCCGGATCAGGCAGGCCATGATCCCCGCGCCGTAAGCCTTACCGAAGGCCCCCGTCGGATCCGCGAGCGTCGGCAAGCCCGGAATGGGCACCTCGCTGCCGATGACGACGACCCGGACGCGGGAACGGTGCTGGCGAGCCCAGATCGGCAGATCGGGGCCGGCCACGGTGTCCGACATCCCGGCAGGATGAATGAGGAGGACGTGCTCGGTGCCTCTGAGTTCGTCGAAGAGCCGCGTCGGGAAGCCGAGTCCGTCGCGGACCAGCCCGTAGACGTCGGGCGCCCGGTCGCCGGCCCTCGGGCCGGCCTCCGTCGGCTCCGTCGCGTCGTCGGCGATCCAGGCCGTGTTCCGGTAGCTGACGAGGACCTGCGTGTCGGCGAGGCGGTCCGGCGCGCCGCCGCGCTCCCGACCGTATCCCTCGCTCGCCGTCCGGGTCCGCGCGATCACGTCCGCGCCCACCGGGCGCCGCTCCCCCTCGTAGCTGTCGAGGAGAGCCTCGGGGCTGGCGCCCCGAAGAACCAGGGCGAGCTTCCAGGCCAGATTGTAGGCGTCCTGGATCCCGGTGTTCATCCCCTGCCCGCCGGTCGGCGGGTGGATGTGGGCGGCATCGCCCGCCAGGAAGCAGCGGCCGCGCCGATAGGCGGCGGCGAGGCGCATGCTGATGCGGTACACCGACGACCAGCGCAGGTCCGACAGGCGCGAGCCGTCCGGCAGGAGATCGTCGGCCACGGCCTGCAGGTCGGCCAGCGACGGGCCTTGAAGCTCGGCCTGGATCCCGTGGTCCGACCCGCCCGCCGGCACCAGATGCTGCGGCGCGAGCATCGAGACGCGGTGGCGGCCCGGCTCGGGGAGCGGGATGGCGATGAACATGTCGGGCGGGGCGTCCTCGTTCAGTCGCAGGGCCCGGACCGCGAGGCCGTAGGGTACGTCCCAGGCGATGTGCACGTCACCGAGCATGAACGGCCAGGGATAGGCCTCGCCCTCGAACGGGATGCCGAGCTGGCGCCGGACCGTGCTGTGGGCACCGTCGCAGCCCACGACGTAGCGGAAGTGCGCCTCCGCGACCGCACCGTCCGCCTCCTGCAGGCGCGCGCGGATTCCGGCGCCGTCCTGCTCCAGGGCCGTCAGGCGCAGGCCGCGCTCGACCCGGGCTCCGAAGCGCTCCAATTGACGGTTCAGGACGCGCTCGGTCTCGAATTGGGGCAGACCGAGCGACGCGTAGGGCAGATCGAGCGATGGACTGATCGCGTCGATTGGCGGCTGGCCGTGCAGGATCGTGCGCAGGCCCGTGAGCCAGAGTCCCGCGTCGATCATCTCGCGGGCGAGGCCCATGTCCTCCCAGACTTCCAGCGTGCGCGGGGTGACCCCGATCGCGCGGCAATAGGGCGACGGCCGCGCCGCAGCGTCGACGATCCGGCAGCGCGCCCCGTGCCGGGCGAGATCGCAGGCGAGCGTCAGACCGACCGGACCGGCCCCCACGATCAGTACATCCGCCATCGCCTCCTCCTCGGACCGATCCCGAATCGTCCCAGCGCCCGCACCAATCTGAGTTGGCCTGGCCGGAATCACGCCGTCGACGCGCGGACTATAGGTGCCGTTCGAAGGATCCGCCGCAGGCAGGGCTCGGGATGCGCCGCTCCCGACCGACGACGATGCGCCGATCCCGCGACAGCAGCTCAGCGCGCGTTCCGGAGAGCCGACGGCGGAGGGCGCGTCACGACCTCCCCAAGTCGATTGATTTCGTCGACTGTGTTTCGCGCAGACATTGCATTGATGCCGCGGTTCGGGGTGCGCCCGAAAAGTCAATGCTTCTCGGGAAAGACATCATTGTATATGGAACTGACCAGTATGGGGGCCGTGTCCTGGCGCCCCGGGGTCGCGAGAGATGTCGAGTTTCGACGAGTCGGTCGCGCGCCAGCAGCGGTTCATGGGACCGCTCCTGGTGGCGGCGATCCTGTTCGGCCTGGCCGGGCTGCCGGTCGCGGTCTGGCTCGACCTGCGCGGACTGTCCGAGCGCATGCTCGCCACGCAGGCGATCGAGACCGGCCGGATCATCGACCAGATGCGCAGCTTCTACGCCAGCGACGTCGTGCAGGCGGTCAACGCCGCGACCGGCCGGGTCGAGACGCGTCACGATTACAAGGGGGTGCCGAACGCGATCCCGATCCCCGCGACGCTCTCCCTGGAACTCGGCGAGCGGATCAGCGGCGGCGACGGCGCGGTGAAGTACCGCTTCGTCTCCGATCTCCCGTTCAAGGACCGCAAGCCGCACGATCTCGACAGCTTCGAGACCCAGGCCCTGGCGGACCTCCGGGCGCACCCCAAAACCGGCTTCGTCAGCGAGACGACGGGGTCCATCTTCGACCGGCAGGTGCGCATCGCGGCGCCGATCCGCATGGAATCCGCCTGCGTGCGCTGCCACAACGCCCATCCCCTGAGCCCGAAGACCGACTGGAAGGTCGGCGACGTCCGAGGCATCCAGGAGATCGTCCTGCACCAGCCGATCGCCGCCAACGTCTTCGCCTTCAAGTACCTGCTCGGCTACTTCATCCTGGCGGCGCTCGCCGGCACCACCTTCCTCTTGCTGCAGGCGCGCCAGTCCCGCCTCATCGACCGGATGAACAGGGAGCTGACCGAGTCGAACGGGTTCCTGGCGTCGGTCTCGGTGCAGATCGCCAAGTACATCTCGCCCCAAGTCTACAAGAGCATCTTCAGCGGCGAGCGGGACGTGTCGGTGGCGACCGAGCGCAAGAAGCTGACGATCTTCTTCTCCGACATCAAGGACTTCACCGCGACCACCGAGCGCCTGCAGCCCGAGGAACTGACTGCGCTGCTGAACGAGTACCTGACCGAGATGACCGCCATCGCGGTCAAGCACGGCGGCACGGTGGACAAGTATATCGGCGACGCGATGCTGGTCTTCTTCGGCGACCCGGAGAGCCGGGGCGTCCGCGAGGACGCGCAGGCCTGCGTTCGAATGGCGATCGAGATGCAGAAGCGCCTGGGCCAGCTCAACGCCCGCTGGCGGCGATCCGGCATCGAGCGCCCGTTCCAGGCCCGGATCGGCATCAACACGGGCTACTGCAACGTCGGCAATTTCGGCAGCGACGAGCGGATGGACTACACGATCATCGGCGCGGAGGCGAACCTCGCCGCCCGCCTGCAGGCGGCCGCTGTCCCGGGCGGCATCACCCTGAGCTACGAGACCTACGCGCTGGTGAGCGACATCGTCCAGGCGAGCCCGCAGGAGCCGATCCGCATGAAGGGCATCAGCCGCGAGATCGTCCCCTACGCCATCGAGGGCGACCTCACCGCCGAGGCCCCGGAGACGATCTTCTCCGAACACGCCCGGGGGATCGACTTCTACGTCGACGTCGACGCCCTGGAGATGGAGGGCGCGGCGCGTCTCCGGAAGCGCCTGCTCGACACGCTCGCCGCCGTCGACCGCCGGATGACCGGGGCTGCCACCCCCTCGGAGAACGGCACGCGGCCCTCCGCGGCCGGTTGAGGTCCGGGCGATCGCCTCAGAGCGGCAGGGCCGACATCGCCAGGGCGCCGTGGTGGCGGAGCGCGTTCGTGGCCGCGACCTGCCGCTCGAAAGTTGTCATCAGCCTGGGCGAAACGCCCTGGCTGTCGGGCAGGCGGATCGTCATCGGGTCGAGGAAGCGCCCGTTGACGCTCACCTCGTAGTGGACGTGGGGGCCCGTCGAGAGGCCGGTCGAGCCCATGTAGGCGATGACCTGCCCCTGATGGACGGTCGCGCCGACCTGAACGCCGTGCGCGAGCCGCTGCAGGTGATTGTAGGCCGTCACGTAGCCGTTCGCGTGGTGAATCTCGACGCGATTGCCGTAGCCGCCGCGCGGGCCCGCATACGCCACGGTCCCGTCGCCCGTCGCCATGATCGGCGTGCCGGCCTTGTTGGCCCAATCGACGCCGTTGTGGAAGCGGGCGTAGTGGAGGATCGGATGGACGCGCGTGCCGAACGGGGAGGTGATCCGCCCGTCGGCGATCGGCATGCGCATCAGGAACTTGCGGAGCGAGTTACCTGTCTCGCTGAAGTAGCTCGCCGTCCCGGCCTCGGGCGCCTCGAAGCGGTAGGCGCGGTGCTTCACCCCGCCGAGCGTCAGGGCGACGTAGCGCACCTCCGGCGGGCCGCCCGCCTTCTCGCTCGGGCTGAACAGCACCTCCAGCCGGTCGGACGGGGCGATCCGGCGCTGCATATCCAGGCCGAACGCGAAGATGCCGACGATGCGCTCGGCCAGGATGTCGGGCAGGCCGTTACGCAGGACCGCCTCGTAGATGCTCCTGTAGAGGCTGGCGCCCGAGCCCTCTCCGTCGCCGTCGTCGCCGGAACGCGACGCCGCGACCTGGGCCGACGGCGGCGCCACCGTGACGAAGCCGCCGGAATCCCGTTCCGCGACGATCTCCTCGACGCCGCCCGCGCCGTAGAGCGTCACCCGGGCGATCCGGTGCGCGGCCTCGCCGGCGCGCGACCGGACGAGGAGCAGGTCAACGTGCTGCCCCTCGGCCAGCCCGGTGCGGGCATGCTCGCTGAAGGCGGCCAGGATGGCGGTCACGCGCGCCGGCTCGGCGCCGTTCGCCGCCAGCGTGTCGGCCAGAGTCTCGCCGCGCTTGAGCACGACGTCGCGCGTCTCGGTCAGGCTCAGGCCGGAGGCGGGCTGGGTCTCGGCGAGGTCGGTGATGTTCTCCGGGACGACGCGCACCTCGATCGCGTGGAACGGGTCGCGGCCCGTATCGGCGCCGGCGGCGGTCGCAGCGGCGTCGGCCGGCGCGGCGACCAGGATCTGCGAGAGCAGCCGCTGCGGCGCGAGCGGCACGGCGATCCGCGGCCCCGTCTCGCGCGCCTCATCCGACTGCCTCTCCACGAGGGCCGTGACGTCCTCGTCGCTCAGGCCGGGCGCGTCGTCGGGAACCGACGTGCCCGCGAGCGCGGAGCGCGTGATCGTGACCGTGGTCCCGGACGGATCGTCCACCGGCTCGTCTGCGACAGGGGCGATCTCTCCGTCCGCGGCGAGCTGGCGCGTCGGATCGAAGGGTGGGATCTGCCCGTCGACCGCGTCGCCGGAGGACAGGCTCGTGACCAATCGCACGAAGGGCTGGGTCCGGATAATCTCGCGCGCGCCGACCTGGTGGGTCACCGGCGCGGAGAACTCCTCCCGGTCCGAGGCGACGAGTTGGCGCCGCACGAGGCGGTCGCCGCGCTGTCCGACCACCCCTTGCCCCTCCGCGACCTGGGCGGGCCCCTGGCGGAATGTCGGCTTGGCCGGTGCGAGATCGGTGTCGACGGACATGCGGAGCGCCGCCCCCATGAGGGCCGCGCCGCAGGTGGCGATCAGGCAGCTGGCGCAGAGCCAGCGCAGGTTCAGCCGTCGCCGGTCGAGCGGCGTCGTCACTCCGTGGGTCGGGGCCGCGACCGCGCTGCGCGACAGGGACCTGTGCAGAATGGGCAGCCCGCCGCGCGGTGCTCGTCCGCCCTCGTTCATCCGGTCCCCTCACGCTCAAGCTCGCCGCTTCGGCGGTGAGTGCGGCCTGAATGAGGCTGCGACTTGCGCCTGGCGCGACGCTCGTCCGCTCAAGGAGCGCACGTGTCGAACGCGGTACCGGCGGGCAGGACGGGGCATTCGTCGACCGCCCACGATCGTTTCGACCGGACTCCGCCACGGAGCCGGGGAACGCCCGGCGCAGATCGCTGTTGCCCCAGTCGCCACAGAGGGATCGGGGTCCGACCGCCGCGACTTCGGCACCTTGCCGCGACACATTCGGAGAACATGGTCATGGTCGACACGGACAGGGTCACGGGCGCCGCGCGCGCGTTCGGCGGGAAGGTGCAGGGCGCGGTCGGCGACGCCGTCGACTCGGACCGTCACGCGCTCGAGGGGCGTCTCCGGGAGGCGCAGGGCACCGCCGAGAATCTCTACGGCCAAGCCAAGGACGCCGTGCGGCACGCGGCCGACGAGGTCTCGGACCACGCCGCCGAGGCCTACGACCGGAGCCGCCACGTCGCCTGGGAAGGTCATCAGAAATCCGTCGAGTGGCCGCACGCCTCCCTGATCGTGGCCGGTCTCGTCGGCTTCGGTCTCGGTTTCCTCGTCAGCCGTCTCTGACACGGATCGCCGCGTGCCGCCGTCGGCCTCACGTCGACGGGATCGCGGGGCCGCGAGCGCCGTGCGCGATCAAGTCGGCACGGAGGCCAGGGCCGAGCCCGTGCCGCGAGAGGCGCGGGCCCCCTCTCCCGCGCGGGAGGGGGATGGCACCGGTTCTCGACCGGGAACCGCCGTCCTAATCGAACCATCGCACAGCGGTCGGAAGCGACCCGAGCGGGTTCAGGCACATGCGCACGCAGCCGCCACGCCCGTCGGAAGCCCATCGGCGCTGCCTGGCCGATCCTTGCGGCACAGAGGGTGTCGGCGACCTGCGAGGGTCCACGCCCGAGTCCGGGAATGAGCCTCCAGTATCCACGCCGTTAGTAACTTGTGTTCCGTTATGGAACAGAGTCCTTGGCTCTATTCTCGCTCTAGACACCGCTGAGAGGTGTCTAATGCATCAGTTCATCGGCCTATTTGCCATCTTCGTCACGCTGGCCGGCGTGCTCCACACCTGGGGTGCGCCGCGCTGGGCGACCGCCGGCCTCTGCCTGATCGGTCTCCTCGGCGCGTCGGCCACGCTCGTCGGCATCCAACCCAAGGTGGCCCCGTCGCCGGTGTCCCAGGCGCAGTCGCTCAACGACGCGATGCAGCCCGTCTTCGAAGGCGTCTGGGACCCGCTGCGGCCCGGCCGGCTGCTGACGACGTCCCGGTAGCGTCTCCGGTCCGCGCGGCTTCTGAAACGAGCCGCGCGTCCCGTCAGGCAGCCCGCGCCAAAATCTAGAAGGTCGAGCGCGCCTCGATGCTGGAATAGTACCCGGATCCCTGCACCCGATCCCGGACGTAGCCCGCGGCCACCGACATCTGGACGGGTCCGAAGCGGACGCCGGTCAGGTGGGCGCCGATCCGATACTGGCGGAAGAAGTCGTCGCCGAGGAACAGCGCCTCGGGGCCGATATAGACGCCGTCGGCGAGCATGTAGCCGACGCGCAGGCGCGAGTAGTAGGCGTTGAACTTCGTCGAGTACGAGCCGTAGGCCGAGACCATGGTCCGGTCGGTCGGCGTCGCGTAGAAATTGCCCGCGACCTTCAGCCCGACGCCCGTACCGACGACCGGGTTGCCCGGATCGGGAATCGACAGCTGGTTGCTGCGGACGTTGAAGCCGATGAATCCTGCGAGGGCCGCGTCCTTCCAGACCCACTCGTAACCCGCCTGCAGGGCGCCTTCCTGCTGGTAGCCGGTGACCCGCGTCGCGACGGACCGGCCGGGATACGAGTAGGTGCCACCGATGGCGTCCACGCGGACCCGCAGGCCGTCCCGGGTGGGTGAGCCGTTCGGCGCGGCGGTCACCGTCACGGAGCCGAAGGCCGAGCTGTTCGACGTGACGCTGGTGGATCCGTCGACCGCGACGGCCCAGCTGTCGTCGACCGCCTGCTGCGAGGCGCCCGTGTACCAGTCGGCGCCGGCGCTGCGCGCCGGGAGGTCGGCGGCGGCGGCCTGCGTGGCGGAGGCCGCCGCGCAGGCGCACGAGAGGGCCAGAACGGTCGTGTACGGAGTGCGAGGACGTCGGGCAGCTGGTTCCGCAGTCCTGCCCATATTCGAAAGCTCCGTTAAGGTACGATTTACGCTTTAACCAACACTCGTCGACAATAGTTAACATCCACTTTTGGAAGGACTGAGTTTCGATCAGGGCGTCGGCGCGGAGAGCGAGCGCGAGAACCGCGCGGTCGCTCAATCGGGCGGGATGCGCGGCGATCAGGCCGCGCGCGCGCGGACCGCGGCGTCGAGGACGACCTGCAGGTCCTCGTTGCGGAAAGGCTTGTCGATCCGCAGGAAGGCGTCGGCGGAGCGCGGCAGCTGACCGTGTGGGCTGGCGAGGATGACCCGGATCTGCGGGTAGCGCTCGACCACGGTGGCGGCGAGCTGGAGGCCCGCCATCACCGGCATCGATTGATCGACGATCATCGCGTCGAAGGCGGCGTCGCGGGCGAGGATCTCGAGGGCGTGCGCCCCGGAGGCGGCCTGGACCACCGCGTGGCCGAGATCGGCGAGGACCTCTGCGACGCTGGCCCGCACGAGGCCGTCGCTCTCCACGAGCAGGATCTTCAGCCCCGCCGCGCGGATCGGAGGGAGCGTGGTGACGGCCGGGGGCGCGGCGGGCAGCCAGAACTCGGCCAGGAACGGCTCGGCGCCGGTCCCGTCGCGGATCAGGCGCCAGTGGCCGCCGGTCTCGGTCACGAGCGCCGCGGCCGCCGCGAGGGTCGGGCCTGCTGCCGTCGGCAGCGGCGCGGCCTCGGGTCGGCGACCGCTGCTGACGAGCACGCGCACGTAGGCCGCAACTCCCTCCGCGACGCCCATGTCCTCGGGGGTGCCCTCGACGGCCGCGATGGCGAAGCCGGCGAGGCCGGCGTCGCGAATATGGAAGGCCAGGTTGAGGAGCAGCAGCTCCAGCACGCGCTCGCTGCACAGGACGGGCGGCAGACCGGCGGGGATGCGGTTGAGGACCGGCATCTCGCCGAGGGCGTTCGCGGCCAGGAACGGCAGGTAGCTCTCGAAGGTGGTGGCGAGGTCGGTCTCGGCGAGGGTGATGCCGGTCTCGTCGCCGCGCACGAGGTGCAGCATCCGGCGGGTGAGCGCCGCGCCCCGGCGCGCGCCGGCCGTCGCCCGCCCGACCAGCCGTTCCTGGTCGTCCCCGAGGGTGTGGCGCCGCGCCAGCAGCGTGAGATTCGTCAGGACGACGGTCAGGACGTCGTTGAACTCGTGAACGATACCGTCGGTCACCCGCCGCAGGACGAGGTTGCGACGCGGCTCGACGGGCTGCGGCAGGGTCGCCCCCTCGCCGCCCGGCAGCTTCCGCATCAGGGCGAAGAGCCGCCGGTCGCCCCTGGCGTCGGCGAGGCACAGCAGCCTCACCTGGACCTGCTGCTCCGGCCAGTCGCGGAGGTGCAGGGTCACGTCGTGCGGGCCGTCGGCCGCGAGGGCGGCGTTGCGCGCCCGGTCGAGCACGGGCCGGTCCTCGGCGACGAAGCAGGCGGCGAACGGGGCCGCGACGGGGGCTCCGTCGTCGCCGGCCGCGCTCCGCGAATCCAGCAGGGTCCGGCCGGTGTCCGGATCGATCTCGCAGCAGGCCCAGCCGGAGACCGCCTCGAAGGTTGTCAGCCGCGCCTTGAGGCGCGCGACCTCGGACCCGGCGCCGGCCATCTGCAGCCCGGCACTGCGGCGATGCCCCGCGAAGACGTCCGAGAGCGCCGCGAACTCGCCGATCCAAGTGCGGGGCGCTTCGGTCTCGCCGGCGGTCTCGCTCTCACCCCTCAGGAGGCGGCGCAGCGGTCGCGTCAGCCGCTCTCCCGCGACGAAGCCGAGCGCCGCCGCACAGAGGATCAGGGCGAGCCCGACGCCGAGCATCCGCCAGTCCGGTGACGCGGCGAGCGACGCGCCGGAGGGCACGGCCTGCGCCGTCACCAGCCATCCTGGCGAACCGATCTCGGCCGCGAGACGCATCGGCGTCGTGGCCGAGACGGCCGTCGTCCGGAACGGGCTCGGGGCCCCCGACAGGACCCGGCTGTCCGGGGTGGCGACGAGGAAGCCGAGGGTGTCGGGCAGCGCCGCGGCGCGCCGCACCTCCTCCTCGACCTTGGTGAGATAGCTCGGGTCGGCGTCGAGGCGCAGCAGGCCGTCCTGACCGCGCTCGCCCAGCGCGACGGCGGTCCCGAACGGCGAGTCGGCCTCCGCCCCGTCGCTGACCACGATGACCCCGGCCGCGCGGCCGCGCAGGAACCACGTCTGCCGCGCGACGCTGCTGCCGACGCGGCGCTCGTCCCGGGCCGCCAGCACGGTACCGTCGGGCGCGACGAGGACGGCGTCCCGGTAGACCGGGTTGAGGTCGAGCCACCCGCGCAGGCGCGCGGCGCGCTGGTCGGCGGAGAGCAGGCCCTCGTCGTCGCGGAGCATCAGGGCGGCGTTGCGCGCGTCGACGACGGTCTGCCGCAGCCGCGCCGCGAGGGCGGCGACGTAGGCGCGCGAGGCCGAACCGACCATCTCCTGCGGGGACGCCGCGGGTCCGGGCCGCGCGGCCGGGACGACGATCAGGACGGCGGCCGCGAACCCCGCCGCCGCGGCGATCGCCACCTGCAGAGCGTTGAGCAATCCGAGGGAGATCTGCAGCGGCTTCGCGGTCATCCGTACGCCCGGGGGTCGGTCCCGAGCGAGGCGCGATTTTCGTTAAGGGTCGATTAAGGCCCGCGCGCAACCCGGCCGTGCCCCCCGACGCGGCGCGGTCCGCCGGGCGGGTCGTTCCGACTATCCATGGCGCTCTACGTCGCCTGCGCCGCACCGAAGCCGTTTATAGCGAAGCTTTAGAACGGAATATTAATGTATTCGGCGCAACGGCGCGTCGCGGTCTCGTTCTCGCAGCCCGATCGACTTCTCCACTCCGGGCATCATCTGGGTTGCCCACATTCCTAAGTTAACCGTAATTTCCGGCCAAGTGGAGTCGGCTGGATATTACGAATGGGTTTGTTCATTGACCATCGTCGCTGTACAAACCCGGCGGTAGAGCCGTTGCACCTCGATCCGAGGGATTTTTGGCCCGGGAGGCTGTAGCGTGAGGCAGGCGTTGCGTTGGCTGGCCTGGGTTGGGGCGACAGTCGCCAGCCTCGCCCTGCTCAGCCAGCCGGTCGGGACGCAGGCCCAGCTCGCCATGAGCCTCGCCGCCATGGCGGTGATGATCGTGCTGTGGGCCGTGCTCGACGGGCCGCGCACGCGGTTCGTCTTCATGGCGCTCGGCAGCCTCGTGGTGCTGCGCTACATCCTGTGGCGGCTCACCAACACGCTGCCCTCGCCGGGCGACCCGGTCAGCTTCGGCTTCGGCCTGATCCTGCTGGTGGCCGAGCTCTACTGCGTCTTCATCCTGTTCGTCAGCCTGATCATCAACGCGGACCCGCTGCGGCGCGACCCGCCGCCGGCTGCCCCAGCCGCCGACCTGCCCACGGTCGACGTGTTCGTCCCGAGCTACAACGAGGATGCCGCGATCCTCGCCATGACCCTGGCGGCGGCGCGACAGCTGAACTACCCGCCCGAGAAGCTCACGGTGTGGCTGCTCGACGACGGCGGTACCGACCAGAAGTGCAGCGATGCCGACCCGGTCAAGGCCGCGGCGGCGCGCGCCCGTCGGGGCGAGCTGCAGGCGCTCTGCGACGAGCTCGGCGCCCGCTACCTCACCCGCGCCCGGAACGAGCACGCGAAGGCGGGCAACCTCAACAACGGTCTCGCCCATGCCCGGGGGGACCTCGTGGCGGTGCTGGACGCCGACCACGTCCCGTTCCGCTCGTTCCTGACCGAGACCGTCGGCTATTTCGCGCAGGATCTGCGCCTGTTCCTCGTGCAGACGCCGCACGCGTTCCTCAACCCCGACCCGGTCGAGCGCAACCTGCGGACCTTCGAGCGCATGCCCTCGGAGAACGAGATGTTCTACGCGGTCACGCAGCGCGGCCTCGACAAGTGGAACGGCTCGTTCTTCTGCGGCTCGGCGGCCCTTCTGCGTCGCACCGCCCTCGACGAGGCCGGCGGCTTCTCGGGCATCACCATCACGGAGGATTGCGAGACCGCCTTCGAGCTGCACTCGCGCAACTGGAACAGCGCCTACGTCGACAAGCCGCTGATCGCCGGCCTGCAGCCCGACACACTGGCGGACTTCATCGGCCAGCGCTCCCGCTGGTGCCAGGGGATGTTCCAGATCCTGCTGCTGAAGAACCCGGCCTTCCAGAAGGGCCTCAAGCCCATCCAGAAGATCGCCTATCTCTCCAGCATGACCTTCTGGTTCTTCCCGATCCCGCGGCTGATCTTCATGTTCGCGCCGCTGCTGCACATTTTCTTCGACCTGAAGATCTTCGTGGCCAGCGTGGACGAGTCGATCGCCTATACGCTGACCTACATCATCATTAACTTGATGATCCAGAACTACATCTACGGCAAATTCCGCTGGCCGTTCGTGTCGGAGCTCTACGAGTACATCCAGGGCGTCTACCTGGCCAAGGCGATCGTCTCGGTCATCGCGTCGCCCCGCAAGCCGACCTTCAACGTCACCAACAAGGGGGCGACCCTCGACCACGACCACATCTCGTCGCTCGCCCTTCCGTTCTTCCTGATCTACCTGCTCCTGATGCTCGGCTGCGCCGTCGCGGCGTGGCGCTACCTGTACGAGCCCGGCGTGACCAACCTCATGCTGGTGGTCGGGCTGTGGAACTTCTTCAACCTGCTCACCGCGGGCGCGTCCCTCGGGGTCTGCGCCGAGCGGCGCCAACTCGAGCGCACGCCCTCCCTGGCGATCGATCGCCGCGGCGTCCTCACGGTCGCCGGGCACAGCGTCGACGTCTCGATCGAGCGCGTCTCCGCCGAAGCCTGCACCCTGCGCCTCCTCGGCGGCGCCCTCGATCCGGGGCTCACGCGCCCGCCGCTGCGGGGGACGCTCAGCGTCGAGCCGACGGCCGGCGCGCGCCGGACCGCGCCACTTCCGGTGCACCTGGACCAGGCGACGCGCGACGGACAGGAGCTCGTCATGCGGGTGAACTTCGGCACGCTGGCCATCCGCGACTACCCGGCGCTCGCGGGACTCATGTACGGGGACGCTGAGGCGATGCGGCGCTTCCAGCTCCGGCGGCGGCGGCACAAGGACATTCCGACCGGCACGCTGCAATTCGCGTGGTGGGGCCTGGTCGAGCCGTTCCGCGCGCTCCGCTATCTTCTCGCGAGCCGACGCCCCAGGCCCGTCGAGATCGAGGAGGCGCCGATCTACGACGCACCGCACGACGCCGCCGCGGCACCGGCGCCGGCTCCGGTGCCGTCCGTCCCGGCACCGGCGGCCCCCGTTGCGGCGCCGTCGCTGCCCGCGACCGCCAAACCCACCGACATCGAGAGCGGGGACGACTGGGTCCGCCTGATGATGGATTACGAGAACGAGCGCACCCTGGCCGAGCTTCGCGGCCGGCGCACGAGCGCGGCGTGACGGCGATGGGTGCTCGGCTCCGCCTCCCCGTGCTGGGACTGCTGCTCGGTCTCGCGAGCGTTCCTGCCTTGGCCCAGAGCTTCCTGGGCTCGGGGCCGGCGGAACGGCTGACGGTCCCGCCGAGCGGCAACGCCCTGCGCGCGCCGTCCGAGGACGGGTCGGGCCCCGCGCGCCGGCCGGACGCGTCGGCGACGGAGACGCGGCCGACCGCGCGCCCGTCCGAGCCGCCCCGGACCGCCGCGCCTCAGACGGTGCCGCGCGCGGCGATCCAGGCGACCATAGCGCCGGCGCGCCGGCTTCCGTCCGGCCCGCGCGGCTTCCGCCTGACCGGGGAAGAGGATTCTCTGCGCTACCCCGTCTACCTCACCGAGGCGCAGACGCGGGGACCGGCACGGCTGCGCCTCTCCTACCTGTCGGCGATCTCGGTGGCGCCGGAGAGTTCCGAACTCGCTGCCTTCGTCAACGGGACGAAGGTCGGCTGGACCCGCATCCAGGCGCCCGGTGCCGTGAAGGTGGTGGAGTTCGCCATCGGCGACGGCGTGCTGAAGCCCGGCTACAACGCCGTCACCTTCACCGCCAGCCAGCGCCATCGCGTCGACTGCTCGGTCGGGGCGACCTACGAATTGTGGACGCAGATCGATCCGTCGCGATCCGGCCTCGTGGTCCCGCCGGCGACCGACATGGACGTCCGGTCTCTCGCCGCCGCGGAGCCGGACGAGAGCGGCGCCCTGCCGATCCAGGTCATCCTGAACGAGCGCCCGAACCTCGCTCGCCTGGAGCGCATGATCGAGGCGGTGCAGGCCCTCGCCCTCGTGGGACGGGTCGCCCGTCCGACGGTGACCTTCGGCCCTCCACTGCAGGGCCGAAACGGCATCAACCTCGTCGTCGGTACCGCCTCCGAGATCGCCGGCATCGAAGGCGTTCCCGAACTCGGCCCGATCAGCGGGCCCCGCCTCGCCATCCTGCCGTCGCGGCCGAACACACCGCCGACCCTGGTGGTCACCGGCGCCCGCGACGAGGACGTCCGTCAGGCCATCACCAACCTCGCCGTTCCGGCCGACACCGGGACGCCGGGCGGGCTCAAGGCTGTCCAGCTCTTCCGCGGCTACATGGTGCACGGCGGCGAGAACCTGACGCTCGACCGCCTCGGCGTGACGTCCCGCGAGTTCTCGGGCCGCCTGCTCCATGTCGGCTTCGCCCTCCGCTTTCCCGGGGATTTCGTCCCGGCCGATTACGGCAAGGTGATGCTCCACCTGGCCGGGGCCTACGTGGCCGGGCTCTCCTCGGAGGCCCGCATCGTCATCGACATCAACGGGCGCAACGCGGCCAGCGTCCCGCTGCCCGACGGGCGCGGCGAGGTGTTCGACGACAGCGCGATCCCCCTGCCCTTCAGCCTCTGGCGCCCGGGGGTGAACCACGTCGAGATCTCGGCGCAGTTGCCGAACGCCGCCGACCAGGTCTGTGACACCCTCAGCCCGGCCGCCAAGCAGGCGCGCTTCCTGTTTCTCGACCGATCGCGGATCGAGATCCCGCATTTCGCCCGGGCGGCGCGCAGCCCCGACCTCGCGGCGATCAAGGGGGGCGCCGTACCGTTCGTCGTCCCGGGGCAGCGCGCGCGCCTCGTGCTGCCGACGCCCGACCGCGACAGCGCCGACGCGGCCGCGACCCTCGCCGCCCGACTGGCGATGGCGGCCGAGCGCGTCATCGATTTCGAGGTCGTGACCCAGCAGCAGGTCGTGTCCGACACGAGCCAGCTCGTGGTCGCGCCCGCCCGCGCCCTCGACCCGGCGCTCCTGGAATCGGTCGGTTTCGATCCGCAGCAGGTCCAGCGGGTCTGGGAAGGCCGCGCCGACATGGTCGCCACCCCGGGCCAGTTCGGTCCCGAGGGCGTGCTCACCCTCGATCGGCTGCGCCGCAACCTGCCGATGCGTTGCGCCCTGCCGACCCTGATCCCGCAGGTGCGCCCGGCGCAGCCCGCCCCGGCCCAGCAGGCGCCGCCGTCCCAGGGCGAGACGAGCGCCGGGCCCTCCCCGACCACGGCCCCGGCCCCCTCGCCGGGCTCCGCGTCGGACCGTGAACTTATCGACCGCTGGGAGGCGTCGACACGCGGCTCGCGCCAGATCTGGGCGGCCCTGGACTCCGTCTGGAACGAGATCACCGGCACGGTGCACTCCCTGCGCCAGACGATCACGGCGCAGGTGAAGCCGGACGAGACGGTCGAGGTTCCGGCCACGGCCTCGCTGCTCATCGCCGAGGGACCCCCGGTCCAGGCGAGCAACACCGTGATCGTGACCGCGCCGAACGCGTCGCTGCTGAAGGCGTCCGTCTCCTGCCTCGTCGACCCGGTGGTCTGGGCGAGGCTCGGCGGCAGCGCCGCCTTCCTCGACGCGTCGAACGGCACGCTGGTGACGTCCCGGCCCGAGCGGATCGAGATCGTCGAGACGCAGCCGCGATCTCTGCCGAACCTGCGCCTCGTGTCCGCGGCTTGGCTGTCGATCAACACGGAATACTACGTGGGCATGACCCTCGCGATGGCTCTCTGCCTCGGCCTGGCCACCACGAGCCTCGTGCGCAACGTCGGCAGGAAGAATCCATGAGCCGCCGCGCCCGCACCCCCCTCGCCGCAGCTTTCCTCGCCGCGGCGATCCTGCCCGCGGCGGCCGCCTCGCCCCAGGACGAGCCCGCCGTGCCTCCGAGTACCGCGCAGCCGGGCACGCAGCCCGCGCAGGCGCCCCGGACCGCGATTCAGGGGCTCGCCGGCAAGCTCGGCAACGACGCCGCGTGGCGGGCCTACCGCGCGCGGTTCATCACCGACCAGGGGCGCGTGGTCGACACCGCGAACGGTCAGATCAGCCACAGCGAGGGCCAGGGCTACGGCATGCTGCTCGCCGTGGCGGCCGGTGATCGGGTCAGCTTCGAGCGGATCTGGGGCTGGACCCGGGCCAACCTGATGGTCCGCGGCGACGAGTTGCTGGCGTGGCGCTGGTCACCCGACAAGCGTCCGGCGGTGAGCGACATGAACAACGCCACCGACGGCGACATCCTGATCGCCTGGGCGCTCACCGAGGCGGCCGAGGCCTGGAACGAGCCGAGCTACCGGACCGCCGCGCGCCGGATCGCCATCGAGTTCGGGCGCAAGACCATCCTGTTCCGGGACTCGCACGGGGCGCTGCTGCTCCCCGCGGTCTCGGGCTTCTCGGCCCGGGAGCGCCCGGACGGTCCGCTGATCAACCTCTCCTACTGGATCTTCCCCGCCTTCCCGCGCCTCGCCCTCGTGGCGCCGGAATACGACTGGGCGGCCCTGACGCGCAGCGGCCTCGCCCTGCTGCGGCAGTCGCGCTTCGGTCCGAGCAACCTGCCCACCGAGTGGATCTCCGCCAAGGAGGCGCCGCGTCCCGCGAACGGCTTCCCGCCGCTGTTCTCCTACAACGCCATCCGGATCCCGCTCTACCTCGTCTGGGCGGGGCTGGTGCGGCCCGACGACCTCGCGCCGTTCCAGGCCCTGTGGTCGGGCGCCGATCGGGAACGGCTGCCGATCGTCGACACCGGCGACGGGCGGAAGGTCGAGTGGCTCACCGAGGCCGGCTACATGGGGCTCCCGGCCCTGGTGGCCTGCGCCCTTGACGGGACGCCCTTCCCCGAGGATGCGCGCGGCGACATCGGCAACCAGAACTACTACCCGGCCACTCTGAGCCTCCTCGCCCTGACCGCGGCCCGCATGCGTTACCCGTCATGCCTGAAGTCCTGACCGGTCGTCCGCCGGCACGCCTGCGACCGGCCGCGCCCTGCCTCCTGATGCTGGCGCTCACCGCCGCGCCGGCCGCCGCGCAGGTCGACGCGCGACCCGGTCCCGCGCCGCAGTCTCCCGCCGCGCCGACACGGTCCGAGCCCCGCATCGTCTACGGCGACGGCCCGCGCGCTCCGGCGATCCTGGCCGACCCGGCCACGTCGCGCACGACCGACATGGTCGACGAGAGCGCGCTGCGCTACTACGCGGCCCAGAAGCAGACGGCTCGGATGAAGGCCGAGATCGCCCGCCTGAAGCGGCTCTATCCCGGCTGGAACGAGCCGCCGGACCTCAACGCGCTGCAGCCGAGCCCGCCCGAAGAGGCGCCCCTGTGGGACCTCTTCACCGCGGGGCGGTTCGACGACCTCCGCGCGGCGATCGTCGCGCGCAGGTCGATCGACCCCGCGTGGCAGCCCTCCGAGGAGCTCGCGCGCAAGCTCCGCCGGGCCGAGTTCCGGTCCCGGATCACGGCGCTCACCGGCAAGGACGCCGACGCGATCATCGACCTCTACCGCGCCGATTCCGGCGCCCTCGATCCGCTCGACGTCCAGAGCATCTGGATGGTCGCCGACGCCCTGGGCGATACCGGCTCGGGCGACGAGGCCTTCGAGCTCTACAAGTCGATCCTCGACGGCAACGCCGATTCCGGCGTGCGCCTCGCCACCATCCAGAAGGCGATGGCGCATCTGCGCATGGCGCAGGCGGAGCGCCTGATCGAGATGGGGCACCGGGGCGCGAACGGGGCGTCGGAATTCGACGCGATCCGCCTCGACATCACCCGTGCCCGGATCGCGGCCTTCCTGCACGAGGAGAGCGCCGAGACCCCGACCCCCGCCGATCTCGCGGCCTTCCAGGCCGTCGCCCGCAAGAGTGGCGATCCCACCCAGACGAGCCTCCTCGGCTGGTACGCCTACAAGCGCCGCCAGTTCCGGGAGGCGCTCGAATGGTTCAAGCAGGCGATCGCCCGGGGCGGCGACGCGATGGTCGCCCACGGACTCGCCCTGACCCTGCGCCAGCTCGACATGGCGCGCGAGGCCGAGGAGGTCGCCTACGCGTGGCGCGACAAGTTCGTGGGCAACGAGCTGCTCTACATCGACATCCTGGAGCAGAAGCTGACGCTGCCCCGCCCGCCCGCGATCGAGCCCGCGCGCATCGCCCGCTACGCCCAGGTCGTGACGGCCTCCACCTCGGGCGAAGGTGCCCAGGGGCTGGCGTGGTACGCCTACAATTCCTGCCAGTTCGACACGGCGCTGGAGTGGTTCCAGCGGGCCGTCGCCTGGATGCCGAGCGAGGGGACCGTCTTCGGCTACGCCCTCACGCTGCAGCGCCTGAAGCGGCAGCGCCCGTACCTCGAGGTCGTGAACCGCTACGACGGCCTCTTCGCGAAGGTGGTCGACCTCCTGTTCCGCGAGAATGCCGGCGGGTCGCCGCTGCCCTGCGACCCCGTGCCCGCCGCCGCCGGGCCCGCACCCGGGCGGCACGCCGCGCCCGCGGCGCGGGTCGAGACGCCGCCGATCAACCGGGTGCCGCGGCCGGACCTGCCGCCGGCCGGCGCGGACGCCAAGCCCCTCGCCGTGCAGCGCAACGAGTTCCCCCTGGCGGTCTCCATGGAGAACGCGCTCCGCTACCCGCCGCCGGGGCTCGTGCGGGTCCTGGCCGAGCCCGTTCCCGCGGGGACCTACGCCCGCGAGCCAGCGACCCCGGCGCCCCCCCTGGTGGCCCGGCGCGTGCCCGGCGCGGGCCCGATGCCCTACGAGCGGTTCGGCTACGCCCTGCTCCCGGATTATCGCGGCGTCGACAAGCCCGAATTCCTGTCGCCGCCCGCCGCCGGCACCCTGTGGCAGGACCAGCAGGCCGAGCGCGGGCGACCCGAGAATTCCGAGGCGAAGCGGTTCCAGCTGCCCGCGCGCTCGGCCTACGACACCTCCGCCACGACCGAGCGGACCACCCCGTGAGGCGCGCGGCGATCCGTACGGCCCGGCTCTGCACCCTGGCGTGTCTCCTGCTGCCCGCCGTCGCGCGGGCGCAGACGGTCCCGGTCCTGACCCTGCCCGGCGCCGGGATGCTGACCGCGGTGATCGAGACGCGCGAGCGCGACGGGTTCGACCAGCGGCTGCGCTATGCCGGCGGCGACGGTCGCAACCACGCCGAGATCGCCCTGCGCCGGGAGACCGCCGACCTGCTCCTCGCCTTCCCGCCGCGGCTGGCCAAGCCCAGCGAGTTCGGGATCGCGGGGGAGATCGCCGTCCGGTTTCCCGGGCAGGCGATGACGGTGCGGCCGCCGCTCCGGAACGCCTACGGCCCGGTGGGCATCGCGCTCGGCGCCGACTGCCTCTACGCGTGGCAGTGGATCGAGGGCGGACGCGGCGCCGCGTCCGCCGGCGGGCAGCCGCCCGCTCTGTTCCAGGCGGAGCCGCTCGCGCGCCGCGCGATCTCCCTGCGGATCCGGCTGTGCCGCACCGCCGAGGCCAGCCTCGGCGACCTCGTGCGGGCGGTGGAGGGCCTCAGGATCGCCCTGCCCGGCATCCGCCCCCCGCCGGTTGTCGCGCGCATCCCGCCGCGTCGGGTCGCGCCGCGGGCCGCCGTCCGCCGCCCGAGCCGGCCGGCCGCGGCCGAGGCACGCCGAGACGAGGTTCCGCCGGTGCGGACGCCGGCCGCGTCACCGCCGCAGGTGCCCGTGGCGTCGCCCGTCGCGCCACCCACGGCGCCGCCGGTCGCGCCGCCGGCACCGTCCCCGAGCGCCGGGGCGCCGGATCAGAAGCGCTACATCGTGCCGCCGACCCCCCAGACCCCCGCACCGGTGCTGCCGGAGCCGGGCGGCCAGCGCTACATCACCGAGGGGAGCGGCAGCGGGATCGCACCGAAGCCGGCGCCGGGGCAGGCTCCCGGCGAGACCTTCTTCCGCGACCTGCCGCCGGAGGCCTATCGGCCGCCGAACTGAGTTAAGTTCCGGGCGCCCGCCTCGGATCTGAGCCGTCAGAGCACGAAACGCCCGAGCTCGTTCGCCGGGAAGGTTCGGAAGCGCCGGTATCCGCCCTGCACGGCCTGGGCGAGGGACGCGACGCCCGCGAGATCGCCCGCCTCGGCCCTGCGGGAATCCGCTTCGGTCAGGACGAGGCCCACCGTGATCGAGACCGCGCTGATCGCGACCGGCACGGCGAGAACGTGTCGGCCGGTCAGCCCGTCGGAGGCGACCACGTCGACCGCGTAGAGGCTGAACAGGTAGGCGCGCTCAGCGATCAGCGTCCGCGCCTCCGCCAGGACGTAGCGCGGCTCCTCCCCCGGCAGCCGGCGATATCGGGAGATGTCCGGTGCCATCGCTCCCCCGAGCGGCGAGCCTTGGCGGATTCAGGCGGCGATCAGGCGGCGATCCGCTCCGGCTTATCCTCGCTCGCGGCCGGCTCCGGCCCGGCGGGGTCCCGGCTGGCGCGGAAATGATCGAGGATGCTGTCGCCCAGACCGTCGAGCACGAGGTCGGTCGCGGCCTGGACCTCCGGGTCGACCTCCTCGGGCCGGTACCAGGCCAGGATCTGCTCGGGCAGCGCGTCGAGGATCGCGCCCACCGGGTTGACCGGCTCGGCCTCGGCAGGCCCGTCCGCGGCGTCGGCGATCGCCACGACGACCGGGGTCGCCGTATCGGTCTCCTCCGCGAAGGCGGTCCGGCGCTGGCTCTCCAGGGCGGCGCGCCACGCGGCGTCGGCGGCCTCGGCCTCACGGCGGGCGGTCTCGCGCGCCAGCGCCTGGGCGGCGATGGCGCGGGCCACCTCGCGCGCCTCGTCGCGGGCCGCCTCGGCCTCGTAGCGGTTGAGCAGCGTGATGACCGGGTGCATCTCCGGATCCGACAGGTCGCCGCAGGCCGAGATGGCGGATTCGATGAGGCGCCGCGACAGGCCGGCTCCCCGGACCGGGGCCGCCCCGCGGGCGAGATCCTGCCACGCGGAGAGCGCCGCCTGCATCGCCGGCAGGAGCGCGTCGGGCAGCCCGGCGCGGTCGTGCAGGTCCGCGAACAGGCGCGTGTCGCGCATCGCCCGGGCGACCCCGGCATGATCCTGCCCCGACAGGTCGGACAGGGCGGCGAGCGCGAAGTCCGTCCGACCCGAGAGCACAGCGCGCAGGATCAGGCCCGCGGTCAGCTGACGGGTCGCGCGCAGATGCGTCACCAGCCGCGTTACGGCGGCCGCACCGGAGCCCTCGCAGGCCTCGAGCGCCACGCGCTCGCCGGCCTCGCGACTCATCCGGTCGCAGCGCTCGGTGCCGAGCCAAGCGCGGTCGGTGACGAAGTCGGTGAGCGCCCGCGCCACCGCGATCCCGAGGGCATGGCGCACCTCCGGCGGCAGGTCGGCGCGGGCGAGGAGCGCCTCGCGCAGGGCGGCCTCGTCGCCGCGGCGCTCGATCATGCGCAGCATCCGGCCCGCGGTGATCTTCGCCGTCGGATTGGCCGCGAGTACGACCAGCGTGTCGGTCTCGCCGATCTCCGCCAGGGCGCCCGCGACCGCGTGCGAGAGGTGGTGCCGGGCGGCGATCACCGCGCGGGTGGCCTCGTCACCGAGGGCGGCCGCGTCCACGAGGTCGGCGTCGGTGAGGACCGGCGAGCGGGCGAGCACCGGCCGCGCCACTTCGGGAACGTCGGAGGACAGAGCGACGACCAGCGGGCGCGGCGCCCGCGCCGAGGCCGCGCAGGTCTCGGCGAGCGCCCGGCGCACCAGCGGCGACGGGTCGTCGAGGAGCGCGAGCAGCGCGGTCTTGGCCTCCCAGGCCGCGTCGGCGCCCAGGTCGCCGTAGAGGTAGGTCCGGGCCAGCGTCGCGGTCGCCTCGGCCCGGCGCTCGGCCGAGGCGTCCTGCGTCCAGGCCAGAAAGTCGCGGATGATCATCGACCGCTCCGGGGGGCGAACAGGCTGGTCCTGCTGCCGGACATGTACGCCGCGGCCGCGAGTTCCGCGGGTCGGCGGGGCGGCAGCGGCGGATTGAGGAGGGCGGCGCCCGGCGGCGTCGCCGCCGGTCGGGCCGATGCGCCCGTGACGGCATCCGTGATGGCACCCGTGACGGCGGGCTCCGCGACGGCGACGCGCGGTGGCGGCTCGGCGTAGGAGCGCGGGAAATAGGTCGGCGCCGCGTGCTGCACCGGCGCGGCGCTGTTGCGCGCCTGCCAGAGACGGGCCGCGGCGTCGGAGGCCGCGCCGCGCTGGTCCGTCTGGAACAGGCTGCGCAGGTCCGAGGTCCCGCCGAACGCGGTCGCCGCGCTGGCGTAGGCCGAGACGGCCTGCGGCGCCGCGGCGCCGTCCTGGCGCAGGCCGGTGAGGTCGGTGGCCGCGGCGCCCTGGGCCGCCGCCGAGAGGCTGGCATAGAGTTCGGCAGCACTCCGCGGCCGGCCGGCGCGGTCGTAGAACAGCGCCCGATTGGCACCGGCCGCCTCCGGCAGGTCGAGGGCGGCGGCGCGCTCGGGGAAGGCGCGGGCGGTCGAGATCAGGGCGGCCGCGCCCTTCGCGCCCAGCACGTGGGCCGCGTAGAGATCGCCCGCGGTCGGCTCGCGGCCGAGGGCGCCCGTGAGGGCGTCGGCGTTCTGCTGGGTCAGCGCGCCGGCCAGCGTCGCGGAGATCTTGGGATCGCGGCGCAGGTCGAGGATCGCCTGCCGCTGGCCCGCGTCGGGAACCGTGTAGGTGCCGTCCGACTGCCGGGTGATCGCGTCGGCCTGCGCCTGCAGGCCGAGCCGCGGCCCGGCATTCTTCATCACGCCGAGCCAGGTCTGCTCGATGAACTGGAACAGGCCGGTGGCCGAGGACGTGCCGGCCTTGGCGGCGGGATCGAGGGCGGATTCCCGCCGCGCCGTGGCGAGGAGATAGTCGAAGCCGACGCCGCTCGCCGTCGCCCCGTCGCGGATGGCCTGGACCACCGGCCCGGAGGCGGGCGTGCCCGGCAGCGCCCGCGCCTGGGGCGGCGGGCTCTCCGGTGGGCTCGACGGCGTGGTGAACAGGAACATCCGGGCGGGCACGGTGCTGGAGACCGCCCGAACCTGCGCCCGCTATGGTAAACAAGTCCTCAATCGGCCGCGCGCGACCGGTTCCTGTTTCAGGACCCGGTGAACTCCCCCGCGCCCTTCGGCCGGCGCATCTGGAAGCGCGTGTCGGCGGTAGCGTGGAAGTAGTCGAAGTACCCGCCGCGCATGATCGGGTGCATCGCCGCCGTATCGACCATTCCGTCCGCGACGTACCGCTCGTCGACGTAGATCGATACCACCTGCCCGATCACCAGGAAGTTCTCCGCCTCCCCGCCCGAGAGGGGCACCAGCGGCACGGTCTGGAGCCACCGGCACTCCAGGGCCGCCGGCGAGGCGGCCACGCGCGGCGGCCGCACCTTCTGCGAGGGCGCGGTCTCCAGGTTGGCGAAGGCGAACTCGCTCGTTCCGCGCGGCAGCGGCGCCGAGGAATCGTTCATCCCGTCGCGCAGGTCCCAGGTGGCGAGGCTGCAGACGAACTCCCGGCCCTCCTCGGCGAAGGTCATCGCGTCCTTCCGGCCCGAGGAGGAGAACGCGACCATGTTGTCGGCCACAGCGTTGAAGAGCGAGTAGGGCGCGAGGTTGAGCGCGCCCGCGCGGTCCATGGCGCTGATCCAGCCGATCGGTCGCGGCGCGACGATGGCCTTCAGCGGGTTGTGCGGGAGGGCGCGCGACTCGCGCGGCAGGTCGAGGTCGTAGTGCACGGCCGGTCCCTTCAGAGGTAGGTGACGATCTCGTCGAGGGCCGGCCGCGGCCGGTCGGATGGCACCTCGCGCGCCCGGCCGATATGGACGAAGCCGGCGAGCTTCTCGGTGGGCGCGAGGCCGAGGGCGTCGAGCACGCGGCGGTCGTAGGCGAACCACTCGGTCAGCCACGACGTGGCGAAGCCGGCGGCGTTCGCGGCGATCACGAGATTCATGGTGGCGGCACCGGCGGAGAGCACCTGCTCCCAGTCCGGGATCTTCACGTGCGGACCCGCCCGCGAGACCACCGCGACGACGACCGGCGCGTGGGTCAGGCGGGCGCGTTCCTGCGCGAGCCGCTCGGGCGCCGCGTCGGGATTGTCGGCCGCGAAGGTCGCCGCGATGACCTCGCCCACCTTCGCCCGGGCCTCGCCGGCGATGACGATGAAGCGCCAGGGCGCGAGCTTGCCGTGGTCGGGCACCCGCGAGGCGGCCGTCAGGATGGTGTCCAGCTGCGCCCTGTCGGGCCCGGGTTCGTCCAGCAGCGCCGGCGGCACCGAGCGTCGGGTCTTCAGGAGATCGAGGGTGGCGGTCATGCGCTCCGTCCCGGTATCGCGTCCCGACCGGGATGTGGCATGCGCGGGCCGCCGGTGGAAGAGCGGCCTTGCCGCCGCCACGGTCGGGAGTCAGAGGCAGGCCCGGACGATCCGGTGCCGCGACCGGCGAGACGAGCAGAGAAGGGCCGACCGATGCGCATGAGGCTTGCAGCGACCGCGCTGGCGATGCTCGCCGCCGGCCCGCCGGCCGCGCTCGCGCAGCAGGACCCGTTCCAGAACCGGCTCGGCGGCGCCCTGCCCTCGCCGTCGATCACGACCCCGAACCTGCCGCCGTCCCTGCCCCCGGCCGAGCCGGACGCGCAGCTGTCCCTGTCGGCGCTCCTGTCGGGACCGGGCACTGCCCTGCGCCAGGGGCTCGCGTGGCGGATCTACGAGGATCGCGGCGACGGCACGCGGCCGTCGATCGTCGCCCGCTCGACCGAGGCCGAGCCGCATTTCACCCTCGCGCCGGGCTCCTACGTGGCGACCGTGACCTACGGCTTCGCCAGCGCCTCGAAGCGGATCGTGATGGGCGGGCAGCCGACGACCGACACGCTGCGGGTGGCCGCCGGCGCCCTGAAGCTCGCGGGCGCCGTGGGCGATCAGAAGATCCCGGCCGGTCAGGTGATGTTCTCGGTCTTCGTCCCGGTGGGGACCAATTCCGAGGGTCGGCTCGTGCGCGCCGGCATCAAGACCGGCGAGCTGCTGCGGCTGCCGGAGGGCACATACCACGTCGTCTCGACCTACGGAGAATCGAACGCGATCCAGCGCGCGGACCTGCGCGTCGAGAACGGCAAGGTCACGGAGGCGACACTCAACCACCGCGCCGCGACGGTGACCCTGAAGCTCGTCGCCGCCCCCGGCGCCGAGGCCTTCGCGGGCACCGCCTTCTCGGTCCTCACCCCCGGCGGCGACACGATCCGCGAGGCGATCGGCGCCTTCCCGCAGGTCACCCTGGCGGAGGGCGACTACGTGCTGATCGCCCGCCACGACGGGCAGGTTTACACCCGCGAGTTCAAGGTCGAGAGCGGGCTCGACCGCGACATCGAGGTCGTGGCGAAGTCCGGCTGACGCTCCCGGGCCGACAACTCCGCGCCGTTCTCAGGCGAAGCGCCGCGCCAGCGCCACGCAGGCGGCGACGGCCAGCGCTGCGGCGATCATCGCCGGCTCGATCCGCTCGCCGAGGACCATCGCGGCCACGCCGAGGCCCAGGAACGGCTGCAGCAGCTGCAGCTGGCCGACCGACGCGATGCCGCCACGCGCCAGGGCGCGGTACCAGAACACGAAGCCGATGAGCATGCTGAACAGCGCGACGTAGCCGAGGCCCGCCCAGGCCGGCAGCGGGATCGCCGCCAGCTCGGCCGGCCGGAGCAGCAGCGCGATGGGCAGGCTCACGGGCAGCGACAGGACGGTGGCCCAGGCGATCACCTGCCAGCCGCCCAACCGGCGGGCCAGGACGCCGCCCTCGGCGTAGCCGAGCCCGCAGAGCAGGATCGCGGCCAGCATGAAGGCGTCGCCGGGACCCGGCGGACCGTCGAGCCCCCGCGCGGCGAAGCCGACCGTGACCAGCGCACCGGTGATCGAGAGCAGCCAGAAGACCGGTGACGGCCGCTCGCCGGAGCGCAGCGCGCCGAACAGGGCGGTGGCGAGGGGCAGCAGGCCGACGAAGACGGTGCCGTGCGCGGCGCCGACCGTGCGCAGGGCCAGGGCGGTGAGGAGCGGGAAGCCGACCACGACGCCCGCCGCGACGATGGCGAGCGCCGGGAGATCGGTCCGGCGCGGGCGCGCCTGCCGGAGCGCCAGCAGGGCGGCCGCGCCGGCGAGGCCGGCGAGCGCCGCCCGGGCCGCGCTCAGGAACAGGGCGTCCATGCCGGTCAGCGCGAGGCGCGTCGCGACCAGCGACGCGCTGAAGATCGCGACGCCGATGAGGCCGTCCACCCAGGCGCCGGTCGCCGGTCCGCGCGTCGTCTCGATCACTCCCCCCGCCACGGATGTCCCCTCCCGATACGTGCGGGTCCCGGCATGCCGTGCCGGGGCGCGGTCGGCCAGGAACGGTCGGGGCGCCGCCGGCCAATCTGTCCCGGTCGATCTTCGATACAGTTAGCCACCCCGTTCACCGCGCCGGAGCCTCGTGAGGGGTGTCGCCGCGCGGGTCGCGCGCCGGCCGAAGGTTCCATGTTCCGCGCATTAACATTTCCGTGCAGTCGCGGAACGATGCGCCCGAGGCGGCCATTTCAGACCACCCATACCGGGCCACTGGAGTACACCATGCGCCGCCTCGTCATCGCCGCCTTCGCCGCCGCCGCCCTCGCCGGGCCCGCGCTCGCCGCCAACGAGGCGCCGCAGACGGTCGCGCCCAAATTCGAGACCGTGCCGCAGGACGCGGTGCTCAGCTACAACCTCATCGGCCTCAACGTGACCGACGCGCAGAACAACACGGTCGGCGAGATCAAGGACCTCGTGATCGATCACGGGAAGCTGGCCGGTTACATCGTCTCGGTGGGCGGCTTCCTCGGCCTGGGCGAGCGCTACGTCGCGGTCTCGCCGAGCTCGATCGCGCTCGGCTACGACGCCGACGCGAAGAAGTGGAAGGCCATCATCGGCGCCAGCAAGGACCAGCTGAAGGCGGCGCCGGAGTTCAAGTACGAGGGCAAGTTCAAGCGCTGAGGCGCACCGCCGCGGCCGGGCCCAGCGCCCGGCCGACCCGGCGCCCCGCACTCAGACGGAGGCGTCGAGGGCCTGTCGCGCCAGGCGGGCGACGAGGGCCTCCCGCTTGGCCTGACGCAGAACGATCCGCGCCGCGGCCCGCGCGTTGGACGCGCGCAGCTCGGCCCGCGGGCCGCCGTCGCGCAGGGCGCGCCACGCCAGCGCGCGGAACCAGCGAACGTTGGCCAGCGCCGCCGCCCTGCGGCTCAGCGGCCCGCCGACATCCAGCGGCTTCTCGAGTGTTCCGGACGTCATGGTCTCGATCCTGAAGCGCGACTCGCCGCTTGTCCGATTATGGAACAACAGATGGCGATTCCACGGGAGCTGAGCAATAGTGTTGCCAACGTGAACTTTTGAATCGAGCGCGAAGACTGCGCATCCACGAAATGAGGTAGTCCCGCCCCGGGACGGCATCCGGCGACGGGGCGCCCCGCGGCGGGCGACCCCGCGGGAACGCCGCGGCGGGGACCCGACTTCCCGGAACGGGAAGCCGGTGCGGCGCCGATCCGGGCCGGTCGATCTGGAGAGCCGGTCGCGTGCCGACGATTTTCGATGCCCATACCTTCGCCCTCACGGCCCATGCGGGTCAGCTCGACAAGGGCGGCGAGCCGTGCATGCGGCACCTGGAACGCGTTGCGAACGCCGCCCAGACCCGGGCCGGTCACGCCCGACTCATCGACGGGCTCGACATCGACCCGATGCGAGTCATGCAGGCGGCGCTCCTGCACGATGTGCTGGAGGACACGCCGCGCACGGCGGCGGACCTCCGCGCCGCCGGCTTCGAGGCCGACATCGTCGAGACGGTGACGCTTCTCACGAAGCCGCAGAGTCGGATCGCTTATTCCGAGCGGATCACCACCCTGATCGCGGCCGGCAACCTCGCCGCGCTGCTGATCAAGATGTCCGATACCGAGGACAACCTCTGCCCGACCCGGATCCCGCCGAACGCCGCGTTCCTGCGCGAGCGCTACGCGACGGCGTTTGAGCGCCTGAAGGCGGCGGCGGCGGCGCGCGGGTACACCGGCCGCTGAGCACCAACCCAGGCGGGGAACATTCGCGCGAGCGTCCGGTAGATCCTGCAACGCCCGGGCTGACCGCCGAGGTTCCGGACCCGGGGATGTGAGTGCCGGAGAAGCGCCGATGACACCGTCGACCCGTTCACCCGCCGCGATCAGCGACGAGGGGCGCCACGCCCGCGACCGCGGCGATCCGATCACCGCCAACCCCTATCCGGCGGATTCGGAATCCTGGGCCACCTGGGATCGCGGCTACCGGATGCCCGACGAGCAGGCGCGCGCCGCCACCCCGGCTGCGGTCCGGGAGGACGCGCCACCGGAAGCATCGTGATCCGGGACCCGTGCCGGCCGGTCGCCGACGCGGTCGGAACAGCGGCGGTGGCGCGGGGTTGCCCGCACGACCGGTAACGGCTCCGCGAGCGCGATTGCCGGACCGAGAGGGAGATCCGCCATGAAGGTCACGAGTCTCGCCATCGCCGCCCTCCTCGCGGCCGCGATTCCCGCCACGGCAGCAGAGAATGCCGGCAGCGCGACCAGCCGGTCGGGCACGGCAAACAGCACCGGCCCGAGCGACGCGGGGTCCGGCTCGACACCCGGCGCCGCCGGGAGCGGCCCGTCGACCGGCTCGATGAGCCGCTCCGGCACGACGAACAGCACCGGTCCGAACGATGCCGGATCCGGCTCCAAGCCGCTGGCCGGCGGCCGCTGACCGGACCGCGTCGCGCAGCGAGCGGCGCGGAGATCCTGTTTGGCGATATCGCCAAACAGGATCTCCGCGCCCTCACACGCCAAAGGGAGGATCCATGCCGCTAGGCACCCGCATCGCACTCGCCGCCCTTCTGCTGCTCGGCCTCGCCGCCTGCGACGACAAGCAGGCGCAGAACAACACGCCGACGAAACCCGACTCCACCAAGATGGAGCCGCAGACCGACCAATCGGCGCCGAACACGCAGAAGCGCTAGAGCCGTTCCCGAACGGGGCAGGTGCGGACGGGGACGCTCGCCGAGCCGCCGCTGTTCGTGGCGCGGGTCCGTTCCCTCTGTGGCGGAGGCCACACGTCTCTGCGGCCCGACCGGGGAACCCGATCATCCGGACCGTCGCGACACCTCCGGGGTCGGCACCGGTGACGGTTGAGAATCCCGGTCGGTCAAGTCCGGATCGGCGAGGGACTTGTCTCGGATTGGCCGGTGGTTGCGCCGGTCGGCGGATCGCCGGACGGGTCGGCGATCAGCGGTACGGCGGCGCCGAAGCCGAGAGCCGCCTCGACGAGGATATCGTCGAGTGCGTCCGCGACCCACACGGCGCCGTCGAGGACGGATGTCAGGATTCGAGTCATCGGCACCTCCCTCCCGCATCCCGGGTCGCCGCCGCCGGACGGCGGCGACCCGGGATGCGGTCTTCAACCGGTTCGCACCCGCCGTCTCAGACGAAGTGCATCGGGAGGGCACGGTCCAGGATCTCGACGTAGGTCCCGGCGAGAACCGCGACGGTGGCGGCGGCGACGGCCGTGGCGAGGGCGAAGCGGGCAACGAGGGTCATGGAAGTCTCCATCAGGTCCGCGACTGTGTTCGCGGTGTAACCCTGATGTAAGCTCAAGCTTTCCCCGCCGAGGTGCTGCGGCACACCCCGGCGATGAACTGGCCGGAGCGGCCTATATCGCCGGGCTCCTCAGTCGGCGCGTCAGGCGGCGCGCACGGTCGCGAGGAACCGACCGACCTCGGCGGACAGGTGCTCGGACTGGCGCGACAGCTCCGACGCCGCGCCGAGAACCTGGCTCGCCGCCGCGCCGGTCTCCTCCGCGGCGCCGGCCACGCCGGCGATGTTGCTGGTCACCTCGCCGGTGCCCTGCGCGGCCTGGGTGACGTTGCGGACGATCTCCTGCGTCGCCGCGCCCTGCTCCTCGACGGCGGCCGCGATCGAGGTGGCGACGCTGTTGATCTCGCGGATGCGCCCGGTGATCGTCCCGATGGCGGAGACCGCCTGACCGGTCACGCCCTGGATCCGGCCGATCTGACTGGAGATCTCCCCGGTCGCGCGGGCGGTCTGCTCCGCCAGCGCCTTCACCTCGGAGGCGACGACCGCGAAGCCGCGGCCCGCCGCGCCCGCGCGGGCGGCCTCGATCGTGGCGTTCAGCGCCAGGAGGTTGGTCTGACCGGCGATCGAGGAGATCAGGCCCACCACGTCGCCGATCTTGGCGACGGCGCCGCTGAGTTCCTGCACGAGGGCGCCGGTCTCGTCCGCCTCGCCGGCGGCGGAGCGGGCCAGCTCGGCCGAACCCTGGACCTGGCGCCCGATCTCCTGGACGGAGGCGCCGAGCTCCTCGGCGGCGGCCGCGACGGTGCTGACGTTCGAGGCAGCCTCCTCGGCGGCGGCCGCGACCGCCCCCGACTGCGCCGAGGTCTGGCCTGCCATGGCCGACATGGAGCCGGCGGTGGCCTGCAGCTCGGTCGCGGAGGCCGAGACCTGCCCGACGATGCCGCCGACCGCCGCCTCGAAGCTGTCGGCCATCTGGCGCATGCCGATCCGGCGCTGCTCCTCGGCGGCGAGGCGCGCCTGCGCGGTCTCGGCCTCCAGCGCCTTCATCTGGATAAGGCCCTGCTTGAACACCGCGACGGCCGACGCGATGGTGCCGATCTCGGTCTTCTCGCCCTGATGCGGGATCTCGGCCGACAGGTCGCCGGCGATCAGCGCCTGCATCGGCCGCACCACCGCGGCGATGCCGCGGGTGACGCCGAGGACGATGATCACGCCCGACAGAGCGGAGACCGCCACGGCGAGAGCGATCGCGACGAGGCTCACCGTCCAGGTCTCGTTGAAGACGGCGGTGCCCTGCGCCTGCGCGGCATCGGCGCCGGCGTTGTTGATGGCGATCAGCTTCTCGAGGGCCTTGGAGGCGGCGCGGCGCGGGATGAGGCCCTTCGTCTCGTAGAGCTGATAGGCCTCGGTCTTCTTCCCGGCGCGCGACAGGTCGACCACGTCGTTGCGCACCGTCTTGAAGGTCTGCGATTCCTGGTTGAACGCGTCGAAGAGCGACCGCTCTTCGGGCGAGCTGAGCAGGCCCTTGTAGACCCCGACCCGGTCGGCCAGCTTCCGGTCGAAGCTGTCCATATCCTTCTCGATGCTGGCGAGCAGCGCCGGATCGGTCGCCTGCGTGTGCCGCAGGAGAAGGCCGCTGCTGCGGGCGGTCAGCGTGTCGATCTCGCCCAGCGCCCGGATGCTCGGCAGCCAGTTCGTATCGATCTCGACCGCCTGCTCGCGCAATTTGCGCGTACTCACGAGCCCGAGCACGCCGAGCCCGATCACGAAAACGGTCAGGACCGAGAAGGCCACGACCAGCTTTGTACGAATGGAGACACTCTGTAGCGACACGGCGGCCTCGACGGAGCCGAATAGAACAATTCTGCGGCTGCACGACGCACGATTAGCGAAATGTATTTAATATCCGCTAATCAGACCTTCCCCTGCATCGCGGGCTGTCGCTCGCCGTCTCACGGAGGGATGCCGGTTTCGCGGCATGGATCTCCGCGGCGGCGCCCAGGGGGACGCGGGGCGGCACCCGACGGGCTCGCCCGCGCCCGAGGCGCCTGCCGGTGTGCCTATCGGGCCGCCGGCTGGGGCATCTTCACGATCTTGCCGTCGGGCAGGATGATGTCGCCCGGGCTCTGTCCGGCCGCGCAGGGACCGATGTAGGTGGCGTCGATCACCATCTGGCGTCGCACGGGCTCCTTGGCGTTCGGCATGCCGGTCAGCGTCGTATCCACCTCCATGTGGATCTTGCTGTTGAAGTCGCCGCTGATCTCAGTCGTGCCCGCGGCCGAGATCGGGCCGAGCTTGCACTCGGTCTCGCCCTTGTAGCCGGTGCTCGTCTTGACGATGGTGCGCTTCGCGCAGTTCTGGCCGCCCCCGAACGCGGCCTGCGCGATCTGATCGGTCTTCTCGTCGATGCATTGACGCGCGGTCGTGTTGCCGTCGGGCGACGTGGTCTTGCTCTCCCACAGGCCGGCCTTGCGTGCCGGCAACGTCTCGGCGGAGGCCACACTGGTCATCACGGACAGAATCGCCGCAATTCCGATACCGACGGTACGTGCTCGCATGGATGATCCCTGGATCTGACGCGACTCAGGCGCCGCAACGGGGCGTGGCTAACCGATGCGATACAGGCGAACAAGTCGATCCTGGACCAGCGTTCGCTCCGGAACACTGGAGGGGATCGGCACTTCGGCCGCGGATACCCGGCGTGACCGGTCCGAATGCCGGGATGACCGAGGGGAGGCCCCGCCCTGGTTCGACCCGGCGGTGATCCGGCTCACACCGCCCGCTTCAGGCCGACCGCACCGGCGCCGAGACGCGCCGCGATCACCTGCACGATGTACTCGGCGTCGCGGCCGACCGCGCCGAAGCGGCCCGAGCCCCAGGTGTTCAGCCAGGGCAGGCCGATGAAGGAGATGCCCATCTCGGCCGTGACGCCGCGCCTGTGCTTCGGCTGGCCGGCGCCGTTGAACACGGACGCGTCGAGCCACCGGAAATCCGGCGCGAAGCCGATGCACCAGACCACGCTGGCGATGCCGGACCCTTCGAGGGGGAGCGCGGTGACCGGCTCGCCCGGCTCCCAGACCGGCGCGTAGGGCGCCTGGACCGGCGCCGCGATGCCGGCCGCGTCGATATGGGCATCGATGGCCGCGTTGATGCCGTTGTAGGTCCGGTCGGCCTGGTCGAGCGCGGGCCGGAGGTTGTCCCGGAAGCGGAGCGCGCCCGCCGCGTAGTCCTCGAGCACGCCGTAGAGCGCCACGCCCTCCAGGGCGAAGCGGCGCAGGTCGATGTCCCGGCCGCCGTCGCGACCGGTCACGTAGTGGTTGGTGTTGTCCCGGACGCCGTCGCGCAGCGGGTGATCGTCGACGGTCTTCTCGTAGTAGCCCATGTCGGCGAGCCACGCGACGACGTCGCGGCCGCGGTAGAAGCGGGCGCAGCGGGGTGCGTCGCCCACGGCGAGATGTACCTGCCGTCCGGCGAGATGCAGGTCCTCGGCGATCTGCGCGCCGGACTGCCCCGAGCCGACGACCAGGATCGCGCCGTCGGGCAGCTGCGCCGGGTTCCGGTACTGGTTCGAGTGGATCTGGGTGATCGCGGGCGGCAGCTTCTCGGCCATGCGCGGGACGATCGGCGTGTGGTAGCCGCCGGAGGCCACCACGATCTCGTCGGCGGTGTAGTCGCCCTCCGAGGTCCGGACCGCGAACACGCCGTCGTCGCGCCGCGCCACGCGCGTGACCGCTACGCCCTCGCGGAGCGGCGGCCTCACCTTGACGACGAAGGCCTTCAGGTAGGCGACGATCTCGTCCTTCCTCATGAACCCGTCCGGGTCCGGCCCGTCGTAGGGGTGGCCCGGCAGGTCGCACTGCCAGTTCGGGGTGACGAGGCAGAACGTGTCCCAGCGCTGCGTCGCCCAGGTGTGCGCGGCCGTGTGCTTCTCGAAGACGAGGTGCGCGATGCCGCGCTGCTTCAGGTGGTAGCTGACCGAGAGGCCAGCCTGGCCGCCGCCGACGACGGCGACGGGAACGTGACGGGTCGTTGTCGTCATGGCTGCAACTCCGTGAAGGCTGCCGCGCCGCGGGCGCAGGCGGCGTAGGCGTCGCGGTGACGCGTCGCGCAGGCGCGCCAGGAATGGGCGGCCGCGCGCGCGAGCCCCGCCGCCCGCAGGCGGGCGCGGGTCCGCGGTTCCAGCGCCGCCGCCATGGCGGCGGCGATGCTGTCGGGGTCGGCGGGATCGACGAACAGCGCGTCGGCCGGCGTCAGGTACTCGGTGAAGGGCGGTCGGTCGGAGACGATCGCCGGCGTTCCGCAGGCCATGGCCTCCAGCACGCAGAGGCCGAACCCCTCGGTCCAGGACGGGAAGGCCAGCAGGTCCGCGGCCCGGTAGAGCGCCGGCATGTCGGCCTGCGCGACGGGCCCCGTCTCGATGACGGCCGCGCCGCGGCCCTCGTCCAGACCCGCGGCGACGAGGGTGGCGCGGCAGCGTTCGCGGTAGCCGGCGTGGTCGAGGAGCGAGGCGCCGCCCGCGACGACGAGCTGGGCGTGCGGGTGGCGCGTCCGCAGGCGCGCGAACCCCGCGATGATGCCGAGGCTGTTCTTGCGCTCCTCGAGGCCACCGACGCTGAGGACGATCGGACCCGCGCCGAGCCCCCAGCGCGCCCGCAGAGCCGCGTCGCCCTCCGCGGCCGCGGGGCGATAGACCGACAGGTCGACCCCGTTGCCGACGATCCCGGCCTCGGCGCCGATCGCGTCCCTGATCCAGTCGGCCCACAGGCGGCTGACGCAGAGCAGCCGGCCGGCCTCGCGGATCGCGCGGTCCTGCCAGCCCGCGAGGACGGGGTCGGCGAAGCTGTCGACGTGGTGGACGGTCCGGACGAAGCCCGGGATCAGGCGCCGGTGCTTCAGGGTCGCGAGGGCGTTGCCGCCGATGCCGTCATGGGCGTGGAACACGTCGAAGTCGCGGGCCGCCGGGCTCGCGAAGTGGCGCAGGTAATCGTGGATGCGGGCCCGCACGAGGTCGGTCGTCCCGCCAGCGACCGGCTCGGCGGCGACCGCCACGGTGGGGCAGGACGCGTCCCGGAAGAACCCGCGGCCGGACGGGTCGGGCGCGTGGACCACCGCCGCGTGACCGAGTTCGCACAGGGCCTCGGCGAGGGCGAGGCAGTGGGCGACGCCGCCGCGCGGGTTGGTGGAGTGGGTCAGGAGGGCGACGCGCAGCGGCTTCACGGCGTCGCCCCCGGGCCGTCCCTGCCGCAGCCGATCAGCGGGCCGGCGGCGAAGTCCCAGACGACGGCCTCGGCGCCCGAGGCGTCCCGCACCCGGACGGCCCGGCCGGCGTCGAGGCCCCCGATCCGGGCCGCCGCGATGCCGCGCTCGGCGAAGCGCGCGGTGACGGCCGCCGTGCGGTCGGGGCGGACGCTCACGAGGTAGCCGAAGCTCGGGAACGCCGTCAGCCAGCGCGCGAGCGGGACGTGGTCGGGCCGCGGGATCGCGTCGAGGTCGATGACGCCGCCGACGCCGGAGCATTCGAGCAGCATCAGGGCCGTACCGACGATGCCCGCCATGCTGATGTCCTTGGCGGCGCCGGCCAGGCCGTCCTCGGCGAGGCCCGGCAGCAGGGCGAGGTCGCCGCGCAGCCGCGCGCCCGGCGCGCCGGTCGAGGCGTCCCAGTAGGGGTGCGGGTCGCGGAAGCGCCCGCGCAGGTCGATGGCGGCGACGAGGTCGTCGCCGGGCGCGGCGTCGAAGCTCGTCAGCAGGCGCGGTCCCGCCCGGCCGAGCACCGCGACCGCGAGGTTGCTGGCGGCCGCGCGGGTGTTGGTGTGGCCGCCGACCACCGGGACGCCGTAGAGCGCGGCGGCGTCGGACAGGCCGGCCAGGATCGGGTCTGCGGCCCCAGCGTCCCGGGCCCAGAGGGCGTCGACGACGGCGAGCGGGCGCCCGCCCATGGCGGCGACGTCGCTCAGGTTGACCATGATCCCGCAATAGCCCGCGAAGTACGGATCGTCGGCCACGAAGCTGTCGAGGAAGCCCTCGATGGCCAGCAGCAGGTGCCCGTCGCCGTCGGGGATCGCCGCGCAATCGTCGCCGACCGGCACGGCCGCGTGCCGGCTCCCGAGCCCGAGCCGCCGCACCACCGCGTCGATGTCGCGCTTGTGGCCGACCCCGCGGGCCTCGCGGATCTGGCGGGCCAGCGCCCGGATGTCGATCCCGGCGGTCACGCGGCCCTGCGGAAGGTGAGGAGGCCCTGCTCGGGATCGTGCATCGGCGGGTAGGCCGCGAGGTCCGCCTCCATCAGGCGGTGGGGCCGCCCGTGCAGGTCCAGCGCGTCGAGGCTCTCCCAGTGCAGGGCCTCGAACAGCGCGACGTTGCCCTCCTGGACATGCGCGAGGAAGCGGGTGCAGCCCCGCGCGTGGGCCGAGGACACCGCGACCCGGATCAGGCCGGTGCCGAGGGCGGCGGCGCTGCGGAACGGTTTGGCGACGGCGAGACGCGAGCCCCACCACGTTCCCGGGCGCGCGCCGTCTTCGTGGATCCGCACGGTGCCGACGACGGCGTCCGCGTCGCCGCCGAGCGTCGAGAGGGCGCAGACCGGGATGGCGTGCGCGTCGATCGCGTCGCGATCGTCCGCCCTGAAGATCCCCTGCTCCGCGCAGAAGACCTGCCGCCGCAGGGCCGCGCAGGCGCGCCGCTCCCAGGGTGCGACCGCGAATTTCACCCGGAAGTGGCTGGGCCGGTACGGCGGAACGGGGTCGAACATCAGGCCGCCTCCCCCGCGCGCTCGTAGGTGGAGAGCGCCGAGCAGGCACCGCACCGGCCGCAGCCGGCCTTGATGTCGGTGGAGCGCAGGTTCGCCCGCCCCAGCATCTCCGCGAGCGGCTTCAGGACGGCGTGCATGAAGTCGGGCCCGGGGGCCGGATGGCTCTCCAGCGGCGTGCCGGAGATCGGCACGAAGGGCACCACGAACGGGTAGACGCCCATCCCGATCAGCCGGTCGGCCATCGCGAGGATCGCCTCCGGCGCGTCGCCGAGGCCGGCGAGGATGTAGGTGGAGACCTGGCCGCGCCCGAAGACCGGGACAGCGGCCGCGAAGGCGTCGTAGTACCGCTCCAGCGGCACGCCCGCCTTGCCGGGCATGATCCGCGCCCGCACCTCGGACGTGACGGCCTCGAGATGCATGCCCAGCGCGTCGATGCCCGAGGCCTTCATCCGCTCGAACCAGCGGTCGTCGTCGGGCGGCTCGCACTGGGCCTGGATCGGCAGGTCGACGGCCGCCTTCACCGCGAAGGCGCTCTCACACAGGATCGCGGCGCCGCGGTCGGTGGCGTTCGGCGTGCCGGTGGTCATGACCATGTGCTTCACGCCGTCGAGCAGCACGGCGGCGCGGGCGACCTCGGCGAGCTGCTCGGGTGTCTTGCGGGCCACCGTGCGGCCGGCCGCCAGCGACTGGCCGATCGAGCAGAACTGGCAGGTCTTCGCGCGGCTCTGGTAGCGGATGCAGGTTTGCAGCACCGTGGTAGCCAGCACGTCGCGCCCGTGCAGAACGGCGATTTTCGCGTAGGGCACGCCGTCGAAGGTGGAGAGGGCGTAGAAGCGCGGGCGGCCCGGGAAGGTGACGTGGCCGACCACGACGCCCGCGTGCTCGATCACCGCGATCCCGTCCGCGTCCGGCGGGCGCACGAGGAAGGGCGAGTCGAAGGAGGCCTCGGTGTGGACCGGCACCATCACGGTGCGGCCCGCGATGGTCATCGCCTTGTGGTCCGAGGGGCCGGCGCCGCCGCGGCGGCTCGGCGCGCCGGCGCGGCTGTCGGCGAGCCTAACGCCGCAGGATTGCAACGCGTTGATCAGGCGCTCCGTCGGCATCCCGATCAGGCCCGTCGGGGCCGTCGGGGATATGGGACGGCGCGTCGGAAGCGGGCTGCTGTTCATGGTCGGGGCTCCGGGGGGCGGTCTGCGAACGGGCCGGCCGCTGCACGAAGGCGGCCGGGCGGTCGTCGTGGAGCAGGCTGAGGAGCTCCGGCCGCGCGTAGTGGCCGACCGAGTCCATCATCCGCTTGCGCTTGGTCACCAGCGCGAGATCCATGTCGGCGATCAGGATGCCCTCGCCCGGTCCCAGGGGATCGGCGAGGTGCTTGCCCTCGGGCGACACGATGGCGGTGCAGTTCCCGCCGCGGCAGGCGCCGCGCAGGCGCTCGTCCGGGCAGACCTGCGCGACCTGCGCGTCGGTGAGCCAGCCGGTGGCGTTGACCACGAAGCAGGCCGCTTCCAGGGCGTGGTGGCGGATCGTCACCTCCATCTGATCGGCGAAGATCTGGCCGACGAGGGAGCCCGGGAACTGCGCGGCGTGGATCTCCTCGTGGCCCACCATCAGGGCGTAGCGGGCGAGCGGGTTGTAGTGCTCCCAGCAGGCGAGCGCCCCCACGCGGCCGACCGCCGTCTCCACCACGGCGAGGCCGGCGCCGTCGCCCTGCCCCCAGATCATGCGCTCGTGGTAGGTCGGCGTGATCTTCCGGCGCTTGAGCTTCAGGGCGCCGTCCGCGTCGAAGATCAGCTGCGCGTTGTAGAGCGATCCGTGATCGCGCTCGTTGACCCCGACCACGATCACGGCCCCGTGGCGCCGTGCGGCCGCGGAGATCGCCTGCGTCACCGGACCCGGCACGGCGACCGCACGCTCGTAGAGGCGCAGGTGCTCGGGCCCCTGGAGCGCGGGCGGGAGAACGAACGAGAAGTAGGGATAGTAGGGCACGAAGGTCTCGGGGAAGACCATGAAGCGCGCGCCCTTGGCGGCGGCCTCGTCGACGGCGTTGAGCACGCGCTCCAGGGTGCCGTCCGGGCGGTCGAGGTCCGGCGCGATCTGGATCGCGGCAGCCCGCACGATCCGGGTCTCTGACATGGGTGGTCCTCCGGCTGAGCCAGCGGCTGCGCGCGTCGCGCGCGGCCGCCGGGGGCGTTGGCGCGGTCGTCAGACGGTCCAGGTGTCGATGATCACCGCGTTGTCGCGCTTGTGCAGGAGGATGCAGTCGAGCACGTCGAGGGGGTTGATCATGCGAATACCCTCGATGAAGGCCGCCTCGCTGTGCCCATACAGGGCCTGTGTCGAGAAGCGGCAGGCGTAGACCTTGCCGCCCTCGGCCATGAACTTCTCGAGCTGGTTGTTGAAGTTGAGATGGCCCGGGAACGCCTCGTCGCCGAGCCGGGGGAACCCGCGCTGGACCCCGAGGGTGATGCCCGGGCCGTAGAGCAGGATCGAGGTCTCGAAGCCCTTGCGCTGCAGGCGGGTGGCCTGGAGCAGGTTGACGAGGCCGATCGAGCCCTCGAACGCGACGGTGTGGAAGGTGACGAGGGCCTTCTGGCCCGGTTCGGCCTTCACGTCCTCGAAGACCTTCTCCTCGTAGTCGACCAGGACGTCGCCCTTCTTGTGCGGCTCGCGGTTCACGGCAGGCATTGCTCACGCTCCTCGATGGTCTGACCCGCGGCAGGGGGTGCTGCGCACGTTCAGACAGTCGGATGGCAAGCCATGTGCCAGATCGGAGCCGTCAGGAATGCATTCAATAACGCGCCCTGCGATACATACAATGATGCGATCAATTGAGCGAGGTCGATCCGCCCAGATCTACTCGACGACGCACAATTCATCATCAGGATTTGCGCACGTCGTCGCCAGATGACGCGCGCTTCGGCGACGAGTATTGTACGCATTGCACGCATCGGTCGCGCCGTGATAGGCCGTCACGCGCCCGGTACGGCGCTTGCAAGCCATACAATCGATCATTGATCGGTTTTCAGGTCGCGGGTGCTGGACGGATGAAGGCTGGCGGGCGGGGAGGACGGTCGGTCGACCGGGGCGACGCGGCCGGTATCTGGACGCCGGACCTCAGGCGCTGGGGCAAGCCCCATTACCTGGCCATCGCGGACGCGCTGGCGGACGACATCCGGACCGGCCACCTGCTTCCGGGCACGCGCCTGCCGACCCAGCGCGCGCTCGCCGCCACGCTCGACCTCAACTTCACGACCGTGTCCCGCGGCTACGTCGAGGCCCACAGGCGCGGCCTGATCGAGGGCCGGGTCGGCCGGGGCACCTTCGTGGTCGACCCGGCGGATGCCGCCCGCACCGCTGGGCCAGCCCTTCCCCGGCGGCCGGGACCGGTCGACTTCACCATGAACCTGCCCCCGGAACCCGACCTGCCCGGCCTGCGGGCCCGCATGCGCTCGTCCTTCGCGGAGCTCTCGGGCGATCTCGCCGACCTCCTGCGCTACCAGGGCTTCGGCGGGACGGAGGCGGACAAGGAGACCGCGCTGCGCTGGCTCGCGGGTCGCGGGATCGCGGCGGCGCGCGAGCGCCTGCTGATCTGCCCCGGCGCGCACAGCGCCCTGTCCAGCATCCTGGGGCAGGTCGCGCAGGCGGGCGACACGATCTGCGCCGAGCGCATCACCTATCCGGGCATCCGGACCCTCGCGGCGCACCGGGGCCTGCGCCTCGTCGGCCTGCCGATGGACCGCCACGGGCTCGACCCCGACGCCTTCGCGGCCGCCTGCACGCGGGGGGCGCCGAAGGCGCTTTACCTCAATCCCCTGCTGCAGAACCCGACCACCGCGACCCTGTCCCGCGCCCGGCGCGAGGCCGTCATCGCGACGGCCCGCCGCTACGCGGTCACCATCATCGAGGACGACGCCTACGCGCGCATCTGCCCGGCACCGCCGCCGAGCTTCGCCGAACTGGCGCCCGAGATCACCTATTACGTGGCGGGCGTCGCGAAGTGCCTGGGCGCCGGCCTTCGCCTCGCCTTCCTGATCGCCCCGAACGCGCGGGCCGCCCTGCCCCTCGGCGACGCCCTGCGCGCCGCCACCGTGATGGCGTCGCCGATCTCGACCGCGCTGACGACGCGCTGGATCACGGACGGGACGGCGGACGCCATCGTGGATTTCGTCCGCGCCGAGTCGGCCGCGCGCCAGAGCCTCGCGGCCGCGCTGCTGCCCTCCGAGGCCTACGTCGCGGACCCGCACGCCTTCCATGTCTGGATCACCCTGCCGGCGGGATGGACGCGCTCGGCCTTCGCCAGCCAGGGCCGCGCGGCGGGTCTCGGGGTGGTCGGCAGCGACCCCTTCTGCGTCGCGGGGACGCCGCCCGAGGCCGTCCGCCTCTGCCTCGGCGGCCCTTCGACCCGGCAGCAGATCGCCCACGGGCTGGAGAGGCTGGCCCACGCCCTGGACGGCTCGCCGGCGCTGGCCTCGACCTACATCTGACGGAGCCGGCTGCGTCCCTTCGACCGCGGGCGTCGGGTCGGTCGAATCGTCCCGGCGCGTGGCATCCAGCCTCATCGAGTCGCGGTGCGCCGATCCGGCAGCGAAGACCAGAAATCCTATTCTACGTTAGCATATGAACTTCCGTGCAACCTGAGAGCATGACGGCACCGGATCTCGGCGTCGAAATCCGTACCCTCGATTGCATAGTTTACCGGCACTGAGATCGAAGATTGCGTAAAAATTTACTCCTCTGGTAGTTTTGCACTATCTCACACCCCCTCAATCTCGAACTATTGTGCCGTTCAGATTTAAGTCATCGTTCACGATTGTGCGCAATCATTATGCGAGGCCGTCATGCCGTGACAGTAAATCAGCGGCAGATCCCAAGAAGAACCGCGTGTTCGCACTCGGGATCCCCGGCAATGACAAGAAGGGATGGGATCATGCTCGGCGCCCTGCGCGGTCGTGAAGGTCTGGCGGCGAAATTCGACGCCCTCGACCGCTCACAGGCCGTCATCGAGTTCGAGCCGGACGGCACCATCATCACGGCCAACGCCAATTTCCTGACGATGATGGGCTACGCCCTGTCCGACATCCGGGGCCAGCGCCACGCCCTGTTCGTGGAGGCGGCGCACCGGGACAGCCCGGCGTATCACGCCTTCTGGGACGCCCTGCGGCAGGGCACCTGCCAAGTGGCCGAGTTCAAGCGGATCGCCCGGGGCGGCCGCCACGTCTGGGTGCAGGCGAGCTACAACCCGGTGCTCGACCGCGCGGGCCGCGTCGTGAAGGTCGTCAAGTTCGCGTCCGACGTCACGGCGCAGAAGCTGCTGATGCTCGACTACGCCGGTCAGATCGCGGCGCTGCACCGGTCGCAGGCGGTGATCGCGTTCGATCCGACCGGCACGATCCTGGAGGCCAACGGCAACTTCCTCGAGACGATGGGGTATCGCCTGGAGGAGATCCGGGGCCAGCACCACGGCGTGTTCGTGGACCCGGCCGAGCGGTCGAGTGCCGGCTACCGCGCGTTCTGGGAGGGCCTTGGCCGGGGTGAGTTCGCGGGCGGCGAGTTCCGCCGCATCGCGAAGGGCGGCCGTGACGTCTGGATCCAGGCGACCTACAACCCGATCCTCGACGCCAGCGGCTGCGTCCTCAAGGTCGTCAAGTTCGCCGCCGACATCACCGCGCAGGTCCAGGAGCGCCACCGGCGCGTCGCGGCGCAGCGGGCGATCGGCGTCGACCTCGACGCGATCGGCACCGCCGTCGAGGGCGCCAGCCGCCGGACCGCGGAGGCCGTCGACCTCGCCGGGCGGGTGTCCGGCGATATCCAGAGCGTGGCCTCGGGCGCCGAGGAACTGTCGGCCTCGGTGGGGGAGATCAGCCAGCAGGTCAGCCACGCGGCGCGGATGGCCGGCGAGGCCGTCGAGCAGGCCCGGCACACCAGCACGATCGTCGAGGGCCTGAGCGGGCAGGCGGCGCAGATCGGCGACGTCGTGACCATGATCCAGGGCATCGCGGCCCAGACCAACCTGCTCGCGCTCAACGCCACGATCGAGGCGGCCCGGGCGGGCCTCGCCGGCAAGGGCTTCGCGGTCGTGGCGTCGGAGGTGAAGGCGCTCGCCGAGCAGACCGCCAAGGCCACGGATCAGATCCGCGACCAGATCACCACGACGCAGGCCACCACGCGCGAGGCGGTGGCGGCGATCGGCTCGATCCAGGGCACGATCCGGGCGCTCGACGAGATCTCGGCGGCGATCGCGGCGGCCGTGGAGGAGCAGTCGGCGGTGACCCAGGAGATCTCCGGCAGCATGCACACGGCCTCCCGCGGGGTCGGGACCATCGCGGGCGGCATGGCGGCGATCGCGCGGGCCAACGAGCAGGTCGACGCGGCCACCCGCCAGGTCCGGGAAGCCGCGCGCGCCGTCGGCTGAGGTCGCCCGCCCCGGTTCCGGGGGCGCACCGGCGCTCGCGGGTCGCCGCGACCGGTTTCAGACGGGCGGATTCGCCAGCCGGGTGCTTTGGCCCGGACAGGCCGCCCATGATAGCGAGGGCGCGGCTCCGATGCCGGCCCGGGTCGGCGGCGCGACGCGCGGGAAACGACCTTGGCGGCGATTTGGCTGACGGCCCTGATCCGGGCGCTGACCTCAGGGACCGTGGTGGTGCTCGCCTCCGTCCTGGCCGAGTGGCTGGGACCGGTCTGGGGCGCGCTCGTCGTCAGCCTGCCGGTCTCCGCGGGGCCGGCCTACGTGTTCATGGCGATGGAGCACGACGCCGCCTTCGTGGCCGGGGCGGCCCTGAACGGCTTCGCGGCGAACGCCGCGACGGGCCTGTTCCTGATCGTCTACGCCCACCGGGCTGCCGGCCGGGACATGACCGCCACCCTCGGGCCGGCGATCCTCGCGTGGCTCGCGGCGGCCCTGCCGGTCTCGGCACTCACCTGGACGCCGACGACGGCGTTCCTGCTGAACGCCCTGGTCTACGGGGCCGGCGCGCTCTCGACCCGGCACGTCGTGCGCGCGACCCTCGTGCGGAGCGCCGTCGTCGCGCGGCCGCGCCCGCTGGATCTGCTGATCCGCGCGAGTGCCGTCGCGCTGTTCGTCGCGGCCCTCCTGGCGCTGAGTACGGCGCTGGGCCCCGCCAGGACCGGGGTCATCGCCGCCTTCCCGGTCACGATGACGAGCGCCTTCGTCATCCTCCATCGCCGCATCGGCGGGGCGGCGATGGCGCGGCTGGCGAGCGTCGCGATCCGCGGGGTGTTCGGCTTCGGCCTGACCCTGCTGACACTCCACCTGATGATCCAGCCCTACGGTGCCGCGCTCGCGCTGACGGTCGCGCTCCTCGTCTCGCTGATCTACTCGGCGGGTCTCCTCGTGGTGCAGCCCCGTCCCGGTCGGCAGGAGCCCGGCATCGTCACGCGCTGAGGCGCGCCGTCCGACCGGCCCCTCCCCACCCCTCGTCCCGGCGCCGCCGACCACGCGCCGCCGCGGCAGCCGCAGCGCCTCAGACGCGATCGTCGTCCCGCTGCAGGGCCCGCTTGCGCCAGGCCGTGAGCAGGCTGGCGAGCGCGTCGGGATCCAACCCATAGCTGTCCGGCAGACCCGCGTTGCGCCCGATCAGGTGCCGGTTCATCGCCCCGAGGCGCGTCGCGCCGGCGCTCGTGTCGTCGAACGTGACGAGGCGTTGCCCCGAACCCGGCATGGAGACCGGCTCGAACACGCTCACGTCACGCCACCGGACGCGCCGCGCGCGGCCCAGCTGCACGACGGTGAAGCCCGTCTCGTCGAGGTGCAGCGCCGAGCCGCGGATCGCCGTCAGGATGAGGAACGGGACGCCGCCGAGGAAGAGCACGACGCCCGGCCAGAGCAGCAGTTGCATCGCCGTGGAGGGCGCCTCGTGCAGCACCATCCAGAGCGTCACGCCGCCGAAGCCGGCGGCCATCAGGGCCAGGAACAGGAGTTTCCGCACCGAGGCGCGCAGGATCACGGGGCCGGGGAACTGCGCCGCCAGCGACCCCGCCGACCGGCTCTCGGATTCGAGCAGGTCCGGCCGCAGCTGCCACACGGCGACGGCCGCGCACACGCCGAAGAACACCGTCGTCGTGACGCCGCCATCCGCGCCGGTGGCGATCATCCCGAGGCCGGCGGCGACGAAGAGGAGGCTGATGCCGAGCAGCAGGACGTTCCGGCCACGGTCGCCGCGCGCGAGTTTCAACACGATCGCCCCGCCCTCCCGCGACGCCGATGGCCGGTGTGGCCACCCGATTCCGAGACGCGACCATACAGGCCGCGCCGCGAGGCGGCGATCACGCGCGCCGCGCCGTGTGGCCGCTCTCACCCAGCATCGCCAGCACCTGCGCGGCCCCCTCCTCCGGCGCGATGCGGGACGTGTCGAGGAGCGGCACCCGCAACTCCTCCGCGAGCGCCCGATAGCCGGCGATCCGGGCCTCGGTCATGTGCTCCGACGGGTTCGGGACGCCGCGCGCGACCATGCGGGCGATGGTGGTGGGACGGTCGGCCCAGCACATGACGGTGAACGGGCGCGGCTCCCAGCCCGGACGGAAGGCCGGCGAGAGGAGCTGCGAGGCGGTGAACCAGTGCCGGTCGAACACGACCGGTCCCGGCGGGGCGTTGGCGATCGCCGCCGCCACGGCCGCGTGCGCCAGGTCGTCGGCCAGCACGTGCTGCCCCGTCCGGGCGAGGTGGACCAGGATCGCGCCGACCGGACCGCTGAACGGGTTGAGCACCGTCGCGCCGAGCGCCTCGGCGACGTGCCGCGCGATACTCGACTTGCCGGAGCCGTCGAGCCCGTCGACCGCGAGCGCGATCCGCGAGGCCTGGGCGGACTTCTGCTGGGCCCGCGTCAGGTTGGAGGGGTAGATGCGCCCCTCGCGCCGGCCGTGCTCGAGGTAGTGCAGCTGCCCCTGCCACGCGTGCTCGAACAGCGCCGCGAGGTCGGCGTGCAGCCGGATATAGCCGAGGGCGTCGAAATCCTCCGGCAGGGGCCCGTCCCGGCTCGCGAGGTCGGCGAGGCGCAGCGCGGTCTCGCGCGGCGGGCCGGACGGGCGCGCCGCATCGGTCCGGCCCGCCCGCAGCGCGATCGCCTCCGCGACGACGGCGAGCAGGCCGTCCGCGTAGGTGTCCCAGTCGAGCGCCCGGATCCGCGCCCGTCCCGCCTCGGCCCGGGACGCGGCGCCGGCCGGATCGGTCGCGATCCTGTCCACGGCCTCCGCGATGGCCGCGCCCAGCGCCGCGTCCGGACCGTCCGGCACCACCAGGGCCGTGACGCCGTCCTCGGCGAAAGCCAGCGTGCCGTGCACGGTCGCGACGAGCGGCGTGCCGCAGGCCATCGCTTCCGCGGCCGGGTTGCACCAGCCGGCATGCGCCTCCGCGCTGCAGAACGCGTCGAGCCCGTGATACCACGCGGGCAGGTCGGCCTCGGGCAGCGGCCCGTGCACGACGAGGCGGCCCGACGCCACCAGATCGGCGCGCGCGCCCACCAGCCCCCAGTCCGGCCGTCCGAACCAGTGCAGGGCCCACGCGTCACCGAGCCTGTCGAGCGCCGCGAGCTGCGCGGCGGGGCGCTTGTTGGCGATGCCGCCGAGCCGGCGCCGGTCGCCGCGCGCGAGCGGCGAGACGGGCGGCGCGAACAGCCCGCTATCGACCGCACCGACGAGGCGCCGCCACGGCAGGCCGAGGGCCTGGAGGGCGGCGTCGTCCCAGTGGTCGTTGTTCGCCACGACGAGGTCGGGCGCGAGGGTCCGCGTGACGCGCGCGTAGGCGTCGCGCCGCACCGGCGCGTTGAGGAGGTGCTGGATCCGGGCGCCGAAGTTCGGGGCCCGGAGGTCCGCGAATCCCTCGATCGTGGCATCCGGGAATCCGCCGCCGGGCACCATGACGGCGTCCCAGCTCCCGCGCGCGGCGTCCTCGCGGTGCAGGACGGGCAGCCGCGTCTCGAACCCGTCCTCGCCGGTGCCCAGAGTCAGGTACGCGAACGCGTGACCGCGACGCGCGAGCACCCGCCCGACCCGCTCGAACCGGAGCAGGCCGCCCGTCAGCGCCAGGTGGTCACAGGCGACGAGCAGCCGCATCACGGGGTTCCTCTGATGAGACGCAGGAGGCGAAGGGACAGGCGGCTGCCGTCGCCGGCCGAAGCGCGGCGGGCGTCGAGGGTGTCCTGGAGGTGGTCGCGCGCGCGGTGCATCTCGGCCGCGTAGGCGATCACGCGGTCGGTGCGGCGGACGCTCTCGCGCGCGGCGGCCTCGTGCGCGGCGGCGTCGGCGGCGCGCGCGGCGCGCAGGGCCGCGTTCTCCTCGAGCAGCCGCGCGATCTCCGCGGAGGCCTCCGCGAGCGCCGCGCGCGGATCCGCGTCGATCCGGGTCTCAGTGCCGACCGGCAGGCGCGTCGCCGCCGCCCAGTCCAGGCCGCGCTCCGTCACCCGGTCGCTGACGATCGTCTGGAAACGGCTTTCCCGGGCCAGCCGGTCGGCGAGCTGCGCATCGTCCAGAGCCAGCCCGAGTCGCGGCAGCAGGGCGCGCAGGGCGTCCAGAAGGGTCAGCGTGGACGGCCCGCCGGGACGCCAGTCTCGTGCATCGGTCAGCGCGTTGACGAGTCCCCGCACGGCGAGGTGGCCAGCGTCCAGAGGGCCCCCGAGCTCCCATTCCAGGTCTATGAACGTGCCGTCGGCGCCCGAGACGAGATTCTTCGGGATGGCGTCGAGGGCCGGTCCCGGGAGGATCGTCTGGGTCTCGAGCAACGCTCCCGCCGCGAAGCGGCGTGAGACGGCTTGAAGCCACGTTCCGGCCCAGGCGGCGACGGCGTCCGGGCACCAGCCTTCCCGCGCCAGCCGCGCCTCGAGGACTTCAGACCAGAGGGAGCCCGGCACGTAGGTCTCCGACGGCAACAGGTTCGTGACGCCTCGAACCGCGGCGGGAAGGTCGGGATTCGCGCGCGCGCGGCGCACCGCGATCTGCGACCCGGCCTCCGCGAAGGTCACCAGCCGCTCGAATTCCGGCCGGCGGCGCAAACCCGCGTGGATCGCCAGCCGGTCGTCCGGCGGCAGCGGCTCCGCCGATGCCGCGACCACGAAGGCGGGCGCCAGATCGCCGATGAGCCCCTGCTCCGCCACCGTGGCCCAGGCGCGCCGCGGCGAGAACAGCGCGCCCGCGCGGGCTGCCGGATCCGGCCCGGCCGCGCCGATGGCGAGCATTCCGGGATCGAACCCGCCCGGCCGTGCGAGGCCCCGCTCGGCGATGAAGCTCACGGGCTCCTCCCGCCCCGGGAACGGGAACCACCATTCCTGATAGGCCAGGCCGCGGGCCTGCAGGGACCGTTTCAAGCCTGCCCGCGTGGGCAGCCGGAGGCCGTCCGACCTGAGGCGTCCCTCGAGGCTCGGGAAGCCGCGCTGCCCCACCGTCTCGGAGCCCGCAGCGAGTCCGTGAAGCGAGAAAGCGTTGTCGATGACGAGGATCAGCCGCCCGCCGGGCCGCAGCCGTTTCTGAGCCCAGGCGATCGTCGCGTCGAGCGCGTCCCGGCCCCCGTCGTCGCGACACGACAGCAGCCCCGTCAGCACGACGCCATCGAAGAGCGTGGAAGCCGGCAGGTCGGCGCCATCCGCAGTGGTGACGAGGGTGGCGTCGGACGCCCAGCGCGCGCGGTTCCCCGCGTCGGGCTTCGGGCCCAGCAGCAGGAGCGTGCCGGTCAACCACGGCAGGAAGGGGCGCAACGCCTCGGCGCAGGGCTCGCGCGGCGGGTGCGGCGCGCCTATTGCCACTTCATCCCGTGCCATACTTCCTGATTGCCAACATTGAATTGCCCGAAATTACCCAATCGCCAAGTCGTTGGGGGAAATTAATCGACGAAATGGACATGCGACAGTTGCGTGTCTACTTACAATTGGCATTAACCTGCAATTAAAACTGGCCCGTCTCGCCGAGGTCACGAGGGATGAATTTCGTCAGCGCGATCTCGTTGGCCGGGCCGCACGTCCTGGTCACGAGCACCTTCCCCGATGCGCTCAACAGGAATCCCGGGATCCGGAGCGATCTGGCCGACGGCTTCGCCGAACTGCTCGGCGCCGAGCGCGTCAGACACACCCCTCTGGAACTGGCGGTCGCGGCGGTCCGGGCGACCCGGCCGGATGTCGTGATCGCGGTCGGAAGTCTCGTGCCTGACCTGGCGGATCTGCGCGCGCTTCGGCGCGCCGCGGACGCCGTGGGTGCCGTCCTGATCTTCTGGCTGACGGACGACCCGTACGAGTTCGACTACGCCTTCAAGGCGGAACTCTACGCAGACATCGTCGTGAGCAACGATTCCTGGGCGGCGCAGCACTACCGGCACCCCGACGTCCACCACCTGCCGCTGGCCGCGGCGCCCGACCGGCATTTCCGGCCGATCGCCCCGGTGGCGGAGCGGGAGACAGTCCTGTTCTTCTGCGGCGTCGCCTACCCGAACCGCGTCGCCCTGATGCGCCGGATCGACGATCTTCTGTGCCGGCACGTCGTGGAGATCCTGGGCGCCGAGTGGCCGGACACGCTCCGATGCGCGGTGAACCGCCGCCTCACGCCGGCGCAGATGGCCGACTACGCCGCGGCGGCGCGGCTGACGCTCAACATCGGCCGCGACCTCGACGTGGCCAATCGCCGGCTGTCGCTCCCGCAGGCGACGCCGGGACCGCGCACCTTCGAGGTCGCTCTGTCGGGCTCGGCGCAGCTGTTCTTCGTCACCGGCCTGGAAATCTGCGCGCATTTCGAGCCGGACACGGAGATCCTGCTGGTGGACGGCGCGGCCGATATCGCGCGCGCCATCGAGCGGTCGCTCGACGAGCCCGCCGCGATCGAGGCGATCGCGCGCCGGGCGCAGGCGCGGGCGCTCCGCGAGCACACCTACCGGCATCGCGCGGCGCGCCTGCTCGATCTGAGCCGCCTGACGGTCCCGGCCTGATCACGCCGCCGCTGAGACGGACGAGACCGCGCATGTCCGACCTGTCGATCCTGCTGCTCGACACCGAGCCGCAGACCCACAACCGCTACCTCGTGCTCGCCATCGCGGACGCGCTGCGCCGGCATCCCGCGGTCGGCCGGGTCCATGTCGGCGGGCACGGCGATGCCCTGGCCGCCTTCGTCGAGCAGGGTCTCGACACGCTGATCGCTTTCGGCGGCGCGCGGGCGCACGCGCCCCTGGTCGGTCGCCTCGCGGGGCTCGCTCGGACCAGCGTGCTCTGGACCACGGAGGATCCGTACGAGCGCGAAGCGAACGTGCGCGGGTCCGGGGTCTTCGATCTGGTCTTCACGAACGACCTTGCCACGGTCCCGGCCTACGGAGGCCGGGCGCACCACCTCGCCCTCGGCGCCTCCTCGCTCTTCCACGATCTCCCGGTTCTCGAGGACGACGCGCGCTACCGCTACGATCTCCTCTTCATCGGAACGGCGTGGCCGAACAGAATCGCGACCCTGAACGCGCTCTCGGCCAAGCTGCCGCGGGACGTGAAGTTCAAGCTGGCGCTGCCGTGGAACGCGCATATCGGTCCGCCGGAGCTGGAGGACGAGGCGCTCGTCACGGACTGGCGCTGCGGCAACCGCGACTTCGCCCTCCTGGCGAACCGCAGTCGCGTCGTGCTCACTCTGCCCCGGATCTTCTCGGCGGCGCGCGCCGATCAGGCGACCGGTTCGACGCCGCCGCCGCGGCTGTTCGAGACGGCGCTGGCCGGCGGCTACCAGGTCGTGGTGTCGCCCGAGCCGGAGACGGCCGCCTACTACACGCCGGGCGCCGAGATCGCGCTCTGCGACGACGAGGCCGGTGCGGTCGAGGCGATCCTGACGGCCCTGACCGAACCGGAGGCCCGCATCGCGCGCGCGCGCGCCGCGCAGGCACGGACCCGCGCCGAACACCTCTACGACCATCGCGTGGCGACGATCCTGGACGCGGTGATCGACCGGCGCCGGACGCAGACGCGCCGGCCGCCCCTCGAACCGTCAGCGCCCCGCACGGTCCTGATGCTCACCCACAACCGGATGGGGCATCGTCCCGGCGGCGGGATCGAGGTCTATCAGGAACTGCTGACCGAGCTCGGCGAGCCGTACCGCGTCCTGTTCCTCTTCTCCGTCTTCGGCGACGGGCGCTGGTCGCTCCGGCTCGAGGGCCCCGGGATCGCGGAGAGCTTCGCCTGCGGTCCCGTCACGCCGCCGCTCTCGACGGACCCGTTCGTGGAGGGGATCTTCCAGAGACTGCTGTTCGAGCATCAGGTCGACCTCGTCCACATCCATCACCTGATGCACGTCCCGCTGTCGCTGCCGCTGATCGCGCGGGCCTGCGGCATACCCACCGTCTACCACCTGCACGACCATTTCCTGATCTGCGAGCGCTGGCTGCTGCTCGATCACACCGGCCGGTTCTGCGACGTCGTCAATCGCGGGGCGGACCAGTGCGACGCCTGCCTGGTCTCGGGAAACCAGTATCCGCCCGGCTCCAAGGCGCGCCGCGACGGCATGATGACCCTGGTGACCGACGCGATCGACGCCTTCGTCACGAGCACGCCCGCCACGGCGGGGTACCTCCGGCGCTACTTCCCCGGCATCCCCGCCGACCGGATCGTCGAGATCCCGATGGTGGCGCCGAACACCGCGCCGGCCGGGGCGCGGCCGGTGTCCAGGCGCAGGCGCGACGGCGATCGGCTGACCGTGGCGATCCTGGGCAATCTCGCGGCCCACAAGGGCGGTCAGCAGGCGATCGACCTGATCCGGAGCTGCGAGGCCTATCCCATCCATTTCAAGGTGATCGGCCGCATCGACGACCCGTACCGCGAGGCGGTCACGGGCTTCGGACCGGATCAAGTCACCGTGACGGGCGCCTACGAGCAGCACGCGATCGGCGGCCTGCTGGCCGGCTGCGATGTCTCGCTGCACCTCTCGACCTGGCCCGAGACGTTCGTCATCGCGCTGACGGAGGCGTGGCAGGCGGGCCTGGTCCCGATCGTCGCCGATATCGGGGCCCTGGCCGAGCGCGTCGAGGACGGGGTCGACGGGTTCAAGGTCCCGCCGGACGATGCCGGCGCCGTCCGCGCGCGCCTCATCGCGCTGCACTACGATCGCGCCCGCCTCGCCCGGATGCAGGCCTCCATCGGCCGGAAATCCTTCCCCGACACCGACGGCCACCTTGGGTCGGTCCGCGCCCTCTACGAGCGCCTGATCGGGGCGCGGCCGCTGCGCCACGGACGGGTTCCCAGCCACCTGCGGCACGGTTTCGACCTGCGGCTCGAGACCCTGGGATACCGGACGAACGCCGCCTCCTGGACCAGCGCGGCGATCGCGTGGGACGAGGCGGCCCGCGCGCCGGAGGCGTCGCCCGCCGTGACGGCGGCGGCGCGCGCGCGCCCGGTTCCGGAGCTGCCCGACGCGTTCCGGCGTCTGACGCTGAGGCCGGTCCGGCGCAGCGAGTGCGGCTGGAGCCTCGACGTGCTGCGCACGGACGAGCGCCTGAACCGGAGCCTGGATCTCTCGTCGGTCGTCGCGCGGGCCTCCGTGTTCCTGCGCGGCTGGCTGCACGTCTCCGGGCCGGCGCCGAAGGCGATCTACCTGCGGCTGACGGGTCGCACCGGGACATCGTGGGTCGCCCTGCAGAGCGATCTCCGTCCGGACGTGGCCAAGTGGTACGGTGAACCCGCTGCCGCGACGTCCGGCTTCACCGGCCAGATCGACGTCGCGGGGATGTCCTTCGGACGCTACGCGCTCGCGATCGTCCAGATCGCCGACGGTAGCCTGCGCATCCTCGAAGACGTCGCCTCGATCTTCATCGCCCCCGACACCGAGCCGCCGGCGCGCTTCGTTCCGGAGCCGCGCCATCTCGTCAGCGGCCCGCCGCACGTCCCGGATCTGCACCACAGCCTGCCGGATGCCGGCGACGCGCTCCGCGTGTCGCCGGGGCAGCTCTGGGCCGCGGAAGTCGCGTTCCCCGGGACCGCGCCCCGGCTTGGCAAGGACACGCTGGCGGTGTTCCGCGGCACGAACGGTCAGACGTGGCGGGCGCCCGTCCTCAAGATCGACGAGCGGACGGTGCGCATCACCGCCTCCGTCCCGAACATCGATCCGGGCGCCTACACGGTGTCCCTCGCCGAGCCGCACAACAGGACGTTGCGGACCCTCGCGACGCTGTTCCGCACCCAGGTGGCGCGTTCGGAGTGACGGGAATCACCGGCAAGCCCGGTCTCGATCCCCCGAGCCGATCGCGGACGCGGGTCTACCACGCCTCAACCCGTTCACCGCCGAAGATGCGCGACGTCGGCAGCTCGAAGATGAAGTAGGGATTGAGCTGCGGCGGAGCCGCGGCCTCATCCAGGCGGGACTGCTGCTCGGGCGTCAGGACGACCTCGAGCGCGGCGATGTTCTGCGCCAGCTGCTCCGGGCGGCTCGCCCCGACCAGGACCGAGGCGACGCCGGGGCGCCGCGCGACCCAGGCCAGCGCCACCTGCGCCATCGGTCGACCGACGTCCGCGGCGACCGCCCGCAGCACGTCCACCACCGCGAAGTTCGCCTCGGTGAACAGCATGCCGCCGAAGGGATTGTCGCCGTTGAGCCGGCCGTCGCTGCCGCCCTCGGCCGCGTCGCCGGCCCGGTCCGGGAGCGAGCCTGCCGGACCGGCCAGAGCGAGCTTCTCGCGCCCGTACTTGCCGGTCAGCAGGCCGGCCGCCAGCGGGCTCCAGGGCACCAGCCCGAGCCCGAGGGCGCGGCCCGCGGGCAGCACGTCGAGTTCCACGCCCCGGTCGAGCAGCGAGTAGGCGTATTGCAGGCCGATGGGTTCCGGGAGGCCGTGGGCACGGGCCAGCGCGGCGATCTGCGCGGCGTACCAAGCGGGCGCGTTCGAGAATCCGTAATACAGGATGTCGCCGCGCGCGACGGCGTCGGTCAGCGCCCGGAGGACTTCCTCCGGCGGCGTGGTCCGGTCCCAGACATGGGTCCAGTACAGGTCGATCCAGCCGGTCCTGAGACGGCGCAGGGAGCTCTCGAGACCGGAGCGGATGTTCCGCGCGCTGTTGCCTCCGGCGAGCGGCGTCCCCTGCGCGCGCGGAAAGCCGGACTTCGTCGCGACGACCAGGCGGTCGCGCAGACCGCGCGCCGCGATCAGGTCGCCGAGCATCGTCTCGCTCGCGCCGCCCGCGTAGACGTCGGCCGTATCGAGGAAGTTGCCGCCCGCTTCGACGTAACGGTCGAAGATGGCCGCCGAGACCGTCGCGTCGCTGCCCCAGCGGGCGGCGCCGAAGGTCATGGTCCCGAGCGCAAGGGGGCTCACGGCCAGACCCGAGCGTCCCAGGGTTCGATAGTGCCTCAGATCCATCGCCGCACCTCACTGTTGAGGACTGGGACGTAGTCCGCCGTAGGGATCGGGATTAGCAGTGCTATTCCGCATGCGTCTGTGAGCAGAGTTCAGGAATGCGGCGCGGCACCCTCGACGATCTGGCGGCTTTCGCGGCGGTGGCGCGCCATCGCAACTTCACGCGGGCGGCCGCGGAGATGGGGCTGTCGCCCTCCGCGCTCAGCCACACGATGCGGGCTCTGGAGGCGCGTCACGGCGTGCGCCTGCTGGCCCGCACCACCCGCAGCGTCGCGCTCACTCCGGCCGGCGAGCGGCTGCTGCGGTCGGTCGGCCCCGCGCTCGAGGACGTCGCGCGCGGGCTCGACGCGCTGGCCGAGTGGCGCGGCGCGCCGTCGGGGCGGCTGCGGCTGACGACCTTCGCGTACGCCGCGCGGGCGATCCTCGAGCCCAGACTGCCCGCCTTCCTGATCGATTACCCGGCCGTCTCGGTTGAGGTGATCGTGGACGACCCCCTGACCGACATCGTTGCCGCCGGCTTCGACGCCGGGATCCGCTTCGGCGAGACGGTCGAGCGCGACATGGTGGCGGTCCGGGTCGGACCCGACCTGCGCACGGTGGTCGTCGCGACCCCGGACTACTTTGCCCGCCATCCGCGCCCGGAGAGCCCGGCTGACCTGGAAGCGCATCGCTGCGTGAACTACCGGCTCGTCGGCGGCGGCGGGTTGCTGCCCTGGGAGTTCGCCCGCGACGGCCGCGAGATCCGGGTGCGCGCGGCCGGCCAGCTCGTCGTGAACGATGGCCGGCTCGCGGCCGCCGCGATCCGGGCCGGTGCCGGGCTCGGCTACATGCTGGAGGACGAGGCGGCCGACGACCTGGCCACGGGCCGTCTCGTCCAGGCGCTGGACGCGTGGTGTCCGTCGTTTCCCGGCTGCCACCTCTACTACCCCGACCGGCAGGTCACGCCCGCCCTGCGCAGCCTGATCGACGCGCTGCGGTGGCGGGAGGCGTCGCCGCCTCCCGGCCCGTGAGACCGTGCCCGCGTGACAGTGCCCGTGAGACCGTACCCGCGGGGCCTCCCCGCTCAGGCGCCCCGCCAGTCGCGGGCGACCTCACCCGCGAAGTCGCGGTAGCTGCGCGGCTTGCGGCCGAGGAGCCTCGCGAAGTCCGCAACCTCGGCCTCGGCCGCCACGGCGCCGTCCTCCTGGTAGCGGCGCATCATCACCCGCAGGTCATAGGCGAGCCAGGCGGGAGCGAAGCTCCGGAGCCGCTGCTCCAGCGCGTCGAGATCGTCTCCTCCGTAGCGGACCGCGCGCCCGAGCGCCTCGGACCAGATCTCCGCCAGGGCGTCGCCCGTCAGGGCGTCCGGCCCGACGACGTCGTAGGTCTCGGCCGGAAGACGGTCGGCCGCGCGCTCGCGGCGCAGCAGCGCGTTGGCCGCCGCCTCGGCGATATCGCGCACGTCGACCATCGAGACGCCGGCCTGCCCGAGGGGCACGGCATACAGGCCGGCCCCGAGGAGCGGCTCCTTCTGGGCGAGGTCGTTCTGCATGAAGTAGGAGGGCCGCAGCACCGTAGCGGGCAGGTCGAGGGCCGCGATCATCCGCTCGACGGCGTGCTTGCCGGTGAAGTGCGGGGCATCGACGAAGGCCTCGCTCTTGAAGACCGAGAGGTAGACGATGCCGCGCACGCCCGCGTCGCGGGCGAGGCTGAGCGTCGTGATCGCCTGGGTCAGCTCGTCCGGCGCGTTGGCGACGAGCAGGAACAGGGTGTCGACCCCGACCAGCGCCACGCGCATCGCGTCGATGTCGGCGGGATCGCCGCGGACGGCCTCGACGCCGGAGGGGAATCGCGCCTTCTCGGGCGAGCGGGTCAGAGCGCGCACGGCGGCCCCCTCGGCGACGAGATGATCGATGACGGCGGAGCCGATGCGGCCCGTGGAACCGGTGACGAGGATGGTCATGGCGGATCTCCTGGATGCGGGGCGGCCCCGAGCGGGCCGCCGATGACCCGAAGATGCGCCGTTCCTTTTCTGAGCCATAGTCGGCAAGATCGGGACTGGGTGTCCCGGATCTGGAACAGCACATGGACCTCGCGGCGCTCGCCGACTTCAATCTCGTCGCCGGCCACGGCGGCTTCGGCCGCGCCGCCCGGGCGAGCGGGCGGCCGAAGGCGACGCTGTCGCGGCGCGTCGCCGAGCTCGAGGCGAGTCTCGGGACGCGGCTGATCGAGCGGGGCGAGCGCAGCCTGCGCCTGACCGAGGCGGGGGCACTCCTCCACGCCCGGACTGGGCCGCTGCTCAGCGAGATCGCGGAGGCCGGCGCCGTCGTCGGTGGCGGCCTCGACCGACCCCGTGGGCGGCTCCGGGTGAGTGCGCCGCTGCTCCTGTCCGACACGCAGCTCGGCCGCGTCGCCGCGGACTTCGCCCGCGCCTATCTCGAGGTCGAGCTGGAGATCTCCGCCGAGGACCGGTTCGTCGACCCGATCGAGGAGGGTTTCGACGTGATCATCCGGGTCAATCCGAAGCCGGACGAGCGCCTCGTCGGGCGCTGTGTCCTGCGGGACGAGCTCTGGCTGGTGGCACCGCCCGAGGTCCCGCGTCCCGAACCGTCGGCCGGGACCGACGCGGCGACCGTGCCGGCGGCGGTGCGCTGGACGCCGCGTCAGGACGAGACGTGGCAGGTCCATGACGGCCGGACGCGCCGGTCCTACGCGCCCGTGCCGGTCCTGCGCCTGTCCTCGCTGCCGATGCTGCGCGACGCCGTGGTGGCGGGCGCCGGCGCGGCGCTGCTCCCGCGCTCGCTTGTCGGGGGCGACGTGGCGGCCGGACGCCTCGCCTGCTGGGGCTGGCTGGAGGGGCCGCCGACGGAGCTGTGGGCGCTCCACACGTCCCGGCGCTTGGTCAGTCCCAAGGTGAACGCCTTCGTCGCCCATCTGGCAGCCGCGCTGTCGACGGATCGACCCGCCGGGCGGTAGATCGAGCGTTCGAACCGAAGGGCGCCGAGCGCGGCGCGCGCGGGACGGTGCCCTATCCGCATTCCGCCGCACCGTCCCGACGCGGCGCCTCGGGCGAGCCCGGCGGACCCGCCATCGTCCGGCCGAGCCAGTCCACGAAGGCCGCCGCCGGCCCCGCGGGTGGCAGGGCACGCACGAGAACGAAGTACCGGAGCCCGTTCATGAGGGCCGCGTCGCAGGCGGGCACGAGGCGCCCGTCGGCGCGATAGGGCGCGACGATCAGCGATCGCCCCAGGGCGATGCCCGAGCCGCCGAGCGAGGCGCGCAGCGCCAGTTGCGCGAGGTTGAAGTAGAGATTCCGGACGCGGCCGCCCCAGGGCGCCCCGTGGACGCGTATCCAGCGATCCCACTCCTCCGAGACGCTCGCGGCCGCCTCCCACGGCGTCGCGTCGTGGAGCAGGACGACGGCCCCGCCGGGATCCGCCGCCTCCCGGTAGGCCGGGGCGCAGACCGGGTAGACCGGCTCGGGATGGTCGAAGACGACCGTCGCACCGGGAGGCGGCGCCGGGCCGTACCGGATCGCGACGTCGATACCGGACTGCGCCATGCGTCCCGGATCCAGGTCGTGGGTCTCCCCGAAGACGGCGACGTCGATGTCGGGATGCGTGTCGCTGAAGGCTTTCAGCCTTGGCGCGAGCCATTCCGAGGCCAGGGAGGGGACGCAACTGATCCGCAGCGTCGCCCGGCCCTCGCGCCGTTCCCCCCGGAGCAGGGCCTCGCCCATCCCGTCAAAGCCGCTCCGCGCCGCGGCGAACAGGTCGTGACCCGCGGCGGTCAGCCGGATCTCGCGGGTGCCCCGCTCGAGCAGCGGGTAACCGAGGCGCCGCTCCAGCCGCTGGATCCGCTGCGTGACCGCGCTCTGCGTGACGGCGAGGCGGTCGCCCGCACGGGCGAAGCCGCCCGCCTCGACCAGGACGCGGAAGAAGAACAGGTCGCCGGCCAGGCGCGCGTCGAGCCTCACGGGCATGCCCGATCATAAGCGGGCCTAATAGACCGCACCAGAGAATATAATTGGCCGCATGAGCGCCGCTCGCGCAGGGTCGGCGCGGACAAACCGGGCAGGATCGGGAGCGCCATGGCAGCCGTCGGCGGGATGGAGACTCGACTATCGGGCGACCGGATTCCGGAGGCGGTCAGGCGCGCCAGCCCCACGGTCTGGATGAACCCGGCGCTGGACGCCACCGCGTCCGTCCTGCCCGGACTCGCGACCGGCCGTGCCGACGTGGACGCGGCCGTGGCGCGCTGGCAGCGGTTCGCGCCGCTCCTGGCGCGCCTCTTCCCCGAAGAGGGCGCCGGCCGGATCGACTCGCCGCTCGTCCCGCTGGAAGAGCGCCTGTCCCGTGACGTCCTGGACGGCGCCGACGGGCGCGTGCTGGTGAAGGCCGACCACGCGCTGCCGGTGACCGGCTGCATCAAGGCGCGCGGCGGCGTCTACGAGGTCCTGGCCTATGCCGAGGACCTGGCCGCGCGGGCCGGGCTGCTCACCGAGGGGCGATCCTACGCGGCCTTCGCCGACTCGGAATTCCGCGCCCTGTTCGCCCGCCACGTGATCGCGGTCGGCAGCACCGGCAATCTCGGCTTCAGCGTCGGCCTGATGGGGCGCTCGCTCGGCTTCGCGGTCGAGGTCCACATGTCCCACGACGCCAAGGCGTGGAAGAAAGAGCGCCTGCGCGAACTCGGCGCCCGCGTCGTCGAGCATCGCGGCGATTACGGGGCGGCGGTCGCGGCGGCCCGCGGCGCGTTCGCCGGCCGCGCGGACGCCCATTTCGTCGACGACGAGGATTCCGTCGACCTGTTTCTCGGCTACGCGGCCGCGGCCCTCGACCTTCAGCGCCAGCTCGCGGAGTCCGGGATCGCGGTGGGCCCGGCGCAACCCCTGTTCGTCTACCTGCCCTGCGGCGTGGGCGGCGCGCCGGGCGGCGTCGCCTTCGGCCTGAAGCTCGTGTTCGGTGACGCCGTGCACCCGGTCTTCGTCGAGCCGGTCGCGTCCCCGTGCATGCTGGTCCAGCTCGCGGCCGGTCTCGAGCGCCCGGTCAGCGTCTACGATGTCGGCCTCGACAACCGCACCGCGGCGGACGGGTTGGCCTGCGCCTCCGCGTCGATGCTGGTGGCCCGGACGCTCGAGAAGCTGGTGGCCGCCGTGGTCACGGTGCCCGACGACGCGCTGTACCGCTGGCTCAGGGTGATGTGGACCGAGGCGGGCCTGCGCCTGGAGCCCTCCGCGGCGGCGGGCTTCGCGGCGGCCGGGCGCTTCGCCGCCACGCTGCCCGCGGCGGTCGGCGCCGCGGCCACCCACGTGATCTGGACGACCGGCGGCGCGCACCTCCCGGCCGAGGAATTCGAGGCGGCCCTCGCCCGCGGTTGAGGCGCGCTGGACGTCTTCTCAAAAACCGAGACCGCGCGGCCGCGGCTCCTCGATCGTACCCGATCGCCAGGCGATCCGCGGCCGATTCAAAGTGAGGGCCAGACCCGGCCGTCGCTCACTCCATCAGGTCGGTCAGGGCCCCGATCTCGTCGGCGTTCTTCCAGACCGTCTCGCAGCCGATCACCGTGTCAGTGGCGTCGATCGTCAGCGTGAACGCGGGGGGCACCCGCTCGGTCCCGACGAGCCGGAGGCGAACACCCCACCGCGACATGTCGTGCACCACGCAGGGGATGGCGGGATGGCCGGCCACCGAGATGCATCCGCTCAGGTTGACGGAGACGCGTCGGGCGTTGCGCTGGTTGTCCATAAGTACTCCGCGCTAGAGCGCCGGAGGATAAGCGGCGACCGATCAAGGGCCGGTTTACGAACTGAACTCAATTGCGCCTAAAATTCGCGTCGAGGTGGCCAATACCGAAGTCTCGACCTACCGATTGGGAAGCCACCGGGAGACGAAGGTCAGCGGACGCGACGTGCCGGCCCGGCCGTCGGCATCCGCACGCGCGTCCTCGTCCGGCAGCAGCGACCCGATCAGGCGGAGCAGCTTCTCCCGCTCCTCTCCGGTGAACAGCACGAGGAAGGAACCGAGATCCAGTTGGACCTCCGGCGCATCATCGCCTGGGGAGTGAGAGACGTAGGGCTGTCCGGTCTGGAGGTCGCGCATCAGGGCCCAGCGGTCGCCGCCGACGCCGACATGGAATTCGCGCGCTATCCGTGGGCCCTGTTCAATCATTGCTCATCCCGCACGCCGTCAACGTGCAATTTTCAACGGGATAGATCGTGCAAACGCCTTGCGATATAACCTGGCTCAAGAATTCACAGGTATCGTCGACTGCAGCCCCACCGGCGCGAGCCGCCGGTGGCGGGATGTCGGCGCGGTCTCGGGCTGGAGGTCAATGCACTTGCGGCGCAGGATCGCGGACGATCCGACGCCGGACTGACATGCCCCATCTCCGCGCGGCAGAGGGCGCGTTTTCGGACCGAGAAGGGCGAGCGCTCCGCTCTCGCCCGGTCGGCGCCGGCCCTAGCGATACGCGTGGGGGCGTAAGCGCTCGAAGGCGGCCGCGCAGGCCGTGTCGAAGAGCTTGCAGGGCGGCGGGGCGTCGCTCGGTTCGACGAGCATCGGCTGTCCGCGGATGTCTCCGGTGGCGTGAGCCTGCGAGTACCGTGACCGCGGGTCGAAGTAAGGATCCGAAGTGTAACTGCTCATGAAGGCGCCTCCTGCCGGCATCTCGCTCTCGGACAGCGCCACGCCGGTCTGCAGCGCCAGTGAGAGCACCGAGACCAGGATCAGCAGACATCGTCTGGTCATAGGCCCGCGCCTCCTCGCGCGCACGAGATCGGCAGCGCGGACGCCGCGCTCCGGATGTCCTGGATGTGTTCGACGGGACCGCCGCGGGCGTCAGCGGCCGGTCTCTGCGAGCAGGCCCGCCACAACGCGTGCGCGCTTCGGAACAGCCGCCCGACGGGATCACCGCGTGGCCGCGACTCACTGCCTTCAGCGACGTTGGCGGGTCAGCCCATCTCGACATTCGGAAGATGGCGCAAGCCGACCGCGCACTGCAATCAAATAGGCTTTTCAGCAGTGAAAACGGAATTGATTTGAGAAATTTTCTTTAAAATTCGATGCGCGCCCGTCCGGCCGCGGCCTGGGACGGAGACAGTGCAAGCATCGGATTCGTGCCGCACTTTAGAGATCCGCTGCCGCTTTAAGTTTCTTAAACGCGCTTTATTTTGTCGTGTCGAATTCATTCGAAGAGTGTCTTTGCCAGGACTATAACTTCGGCGTGCCGGGCATTCGCCCTGCCTTCTCTTCGCACACGAGGCTTGATCGGCTCCCAGTCCACGCGGGCACCCCGCGGGAATGGGAGCCGGGTCACGGCGGGACACCCGACTGATCACATGGAACTCGTCCGGTTCGCTCTGAAGTTCCGCAAGAGCTTCTATGTTCTTGCCGTCCTCATGTTCCTCGCGGGGCTCGGCTCGATCACCGTCGCGCCGAAGGACGTGTTGCCCGCCGTCGATATCCCGGTGGTGGTGGTGGTGTGGACCTATAACGGTCTCGACGCGACCGACATGGTCCAGCGCATCACGAACTACAGCGAGTTCTCGCTGTCGAGCAACGTGAACAACATCCGCCGGATCGAGTCGACGTCGATCCAGGGCACGGTGACCGAGCGGATCTACTTCGATTCCGCGGTCAGCATCGATCTGGCGATGACCCAGGTCGACTCGGCGATGAACGCGATCCGCTCGCGCATGCCGCCGGGCGTGCAGCCCCCCGTCATCATGCGCTTCTCCGCCTCGTCGGTGCCCGTCATTCAGATGGCGCTGTCGTCCTCGAAACTGCCGCTCACCAAGGTCTTCGACTACGCGCAGTACCGGACCCGCCGCCGGCTCGCCGAGGTGCCGGGCTCGACCCTGCCCTCCCCCTACGGCGGCGCGCCCCGTCAGGTCATGGTCGATCTCGACCCCGGCAAGCTGCGCGCGATCGGCATGACGCCGCTCGATGTCCTGAACGCGGTCCTCAAGCAGAACCTCGTCGTGCCCTCGGGCCTCGCGAAGATCGGGACGCAGCAATACACGGTGCGGCTAAACTCGAGCCCGCAGCTGGTCGATCAGCTCAACCGCATTCCCATCAAGGTCGAGAACAACCAGCCGGTCCTGCTGCGCGACGTCGCCCATGTCCGGGACGGCTCGCCCCCGCAGATCAACATCGTCCGCGCCGACGGCCACCACTCCGTACTGTTGCAGGTCCTCAAGAATGGCGCGGCCTCGACCCTGGACGTCGTGAACGCCGTCAAGGCCGCGCTGCCGGACATCCACGCGGCCGCGCCGAAGGGCATGACCATCACGCCGCTGTTCGATCAGTCGGTCTTCGTCTCGGACGCCATCTCCGACGTGGTGCGCGAGGCGGTGATCGCGGCGGGGCTCACCGGTCTCGCCATCCTGCTGTTCCTCGGCTCCTGGCGCTCGACCATCGTGGTGCTGGTGTCCATCCCGCTCTGCATCCTGACCTCCCTGTCGATCCTGGTTGCTCTGGGCCAGACCATCAACGTGATGACCCTGGGCGGCCTCGCCCTGGCCGTCGGCATCCTCGTGGACGACGCGACGGTCGCGATCGAGAACACCTACCGGATGTTCGAGGAGGGCTTCTCCTTCCGGCGCTCGGTGGTCGAGGGCGTGGCCGGCATCGCCAAGCCGGCCCTGATCTCCACGCTGGCGATCTGCTCGGCCTTCTCGGCGGTCTTCTTCCTCACGGACGCGCCCCGCTACCTCTTCGTCCCGCAGGCCGAGGCGGTGGTCTTCGCGATGCTGACCTCCTACCTCCTGTCGCGGACGCTGGTGGCGATCCTCATCGACGTCCTGGTCGCCCCGGAATACGCCCGGCATCACGGCCCGGCCGCCGAGGTCGATGAGGCGTCACCACCCCGCCGCCGCTCCGTCCTCGGCCGGATTCTCCGCGCGCCCACACGGCCCCTCGCCTGGCTGCTTCAATATCCGCTGCGCGGCGCCCTCGCCTTCCGCAACGCGTTCGAGCGCGGGTTCGCGCGCTTCCACGCGGGCTATGTCGGCCTCCTGTCCGCGGTGCTCGGCCATCCGGCCCGCGCGCTGTCCGGCGCGCTCGCCGTCTTCGCGGTGACGGCCGCGATCTTCCCCTTCGTCGGTCAGGACTACTTCCCGCAGATCGAATCCAGCCAGATGACCCTGCATATCCGCACGCGTCCTGGCGAGCGGATCGAGCAGGCGGAGAAGACCTTCGCGCAGGTCGAGGACGTCGTCCGGCAGGTCGTCCCGAAGGACGAGCTCGGGCTCATCCTGGACAATATCGGCCTCCCCGCCTCGAACTACAACTTCGCCTTCATGGATGCGTCGTTCGTCGCCTACAATGACGGGCAGATGCTCATCAACTTGAAGGGTGAGCATAAACCGATCTCCTTCTACGAGAAGCGGCTGCGCCAGGTCCTGCACCAGGCCTTTCCCGACGACACCTTCTACTTCCAGCCGTCCGACATCATCACGCAGATCCTGAATTTCGGGACCGTCGCGCAGATCGACGTGCAGGTCTCCGGGCGGCACGATGCCGAGGACCTCGCCGTGGCGCAGGACCTCGTCCGCCGCATCGCGGCGGTCCGCGGCGCCGTCGACGTCCACCTGCACCAGATCGTCGACGCCCCGCAGATGTACGTGAACGTCGACCGCAGGCTGGCCTCCGAGATGGGCGTCAGCGAGCAGTCCATCGCGCAGAACCTGAACGTCTCGCTCTCCGGCTCCTTCCAGGTCAGCCCGAACTTCTGGGCCGATCCCAAGTCCGGCATGCCGTACCAGCTCTGGGTCCAGACGCCGGAGTGGCGCAACGCCGACATCACACAGCTGATGAACACGCCGGTTTCGGTGCACACGGACGCGGGTGACAGGCCCGGCATCCCGATCCTGCTGTCGAACATCGCCACGATGCAGCGGCAGCCGGAGCAGACCGTGATCAACCACGTCAACCAGCAGCCGACCTTCGACATCCTCGCCAACGTCCAGAACGCGGATCTCGGCAGTGTCCGAAACGCCGTGGACCGGATCGTCGCCGAGGAGCAGGTCAAGCTCCCGGCCCCGGACAAGATCCTCGTCCGCGGCCAGATCGAGAGCATGGAGAGCGCCTTCTCGCGCATCGAGCTCGGGCTCGGGATCGCGCTGGTGGCGGTCTACCTGCTCCTCGTCCTGAACTACCAGACCTGGGTCGATCCCTTCGTGGTCATCGCCGCCCTGCCGCTGGCCTTCTGCGGCATCGTGATGAGCCTGTTCATCACCAGCACGGCGTTCTCGATCCCCGCCCTGTTCGGCGCGATCATGTCGGTCGGCGTGGCGAGCGCGAACTCGATCCTGCTCGTCACCTTCGCCAAGGAGCACCGCGAGGCCACCGGCTGCTCTGCCCGCGAGGCCGCCCTGATGGCCGGCCATACCCGCCTCCGGCCGGTGCTCATGACCGCCTCCGCGATGTTCCTGGGCCTGATCCCGATGGCGATCGGGTCCGGCGAAGGCGCCGAGCAGAATGCCGCCCTCGCCCGCGCGGTGATGGGCGGGATCGGGATGGGCACCGTCTCGACCCTGCTCTTCGTCCCCCTTCTCTACACCCTGCTCCGCCGCAACCCGATCAAGCCCCTCGAGGATTATTGATGACCCGTTTCAACGACGCCCCCGGGAGCGGCGCCGAGGCTGCCGCGCGGGCGCACCAGCACGCGGTCGAGATCGACCCGCTGCGGCAGGACGGGGCCGGCGAGGCCCTCGTCCACGCGGTGCCGCCGCCGCCGCGCAAGCGCCCGTTCCTCGTGGCGTTCCTCGCGCTCGGCAGCGCCCTCGGGCTCGGCGCCTGGCACCATTGGGAAACCTACCAGGCCTCCCTGGAGACCCAGGCCGAGGCCGTGAACTTCGTTCCGACGGTCCGCACCGGGCCGGCGCAGGTGGATGACGGGCCCATGACGCTGACCCTGCCGGGCCAGACCGAGGCCTTCGACCATGCCGACATCTTCGCCCGCGCCACCGGCTACATCGCCGAGCGCCGGGTCGACATCGGGTCGCGGGTCAAGAAGGGCGACCTGCTGGTCCGGATCGCCGCGCCCGACCTCGACCAGCAGGCCCGGCAGGCCGAGGCCCAACTCGGCCAGTTCAAGGCGCAGCTCGCCGTCGCGCAGGCGGATGTGGAGCAGGCCAAGGCCAGCGTGACGCTCGCGAACGTGACCGACGCCCGCACCGCGACCCTGGCCGGACAAGGCTGGGCCTCGAAGCAGAACGCCGACCAGACCCGCGCGGGGATGCTGACCGCCACCGCGACCCTCGCCGCCGCGCAGGCGAAGGTGAAGGTCGCGGAAGCCAACATCACCGCCCAGCAGGCGACCGTCGACCGGCTCCGCACGCTGACCACCTTCGAGAACGTCGTCGCGCCGTTCGACGGCATCGTGACCGCCCGCAAGGTCGATGTCGGCGACCTCGTCCACGGCGATGCCGGCTCCGGGACGCCGCTCTTCACGGTCGACAGCACCGATGTCCTGCGCGTCGCGGTGCAGGTGCCGCAATCGGCCGCCGTGGGCATCCGCGACGGGGTGAAGGCGCGCGTCCAGGTCGCGCAGATCCCGGACCGGACCTTCGACGGCACGGTCTCGCGCAGCTCGGTGGCTCTCCAATCCTCGGTGCGGACGCTGGACACGGAGGTCGACGTCGCCAATCCCGACGGAATCCTGCGGCCGGGCCTCTACGTCGCCGTCACCTTCGCGGTGCCGCGCACGCATCCGCGAGTGATCGTGCCGTCCGAGGCGCTCATCTTCGACGCGGAGGGGACGCGCGTGGCCGTGGTCGGGGCGGACGACACCGTCCGGCTCCGGCCGATCACGATCGCGCGCGATCTCGGCACGCGCCTCGAGCTGCGCAGCGGCCTCGACAGCGGCGAGACCGTCGTCCTCAACCCGCCCGCCGGCCTTCAGGACGGCAGCCGCGTCGTCCCCCGCGGCTCCGTCGCCTCCCAGGTCCCGACAGCCAAGCTCTCCGAGCAGGCGAGCGCGGAGTGAGGCGCATGGTCCAGATCCCTCGCTCCCTTGTAAGCTTCGCCGGCGGGATGACGCAGGGCGGCCGCCGCGACCGAACCGCATTTGACTCCGGCTCCGAAGAGGATAATTCCACCTCTCCCTCCGAGCCGCAGGAGACCAGACAGGGCCGGCGAATACAAAATAAGAAGGAAAAACGAATGGCCAGCGTATTGGTAGTCGAGGACGACCGGCGGGTCGCCGCGGAGATCGGTTCGGCCCTCGCGGAATACGGATTTCAGGTCGACGAAGCTCCCAGTGGCAGCATCGGACTACGCAAGGCCCTGGACGGTAACTTTGACGTGATCGTGCTCGACCGGATGCTCCCGGAGATCGACGGCCTGTCGCTGCTGACCGAGCTGCGCGCCGCGAAGGTCTCGACGCCGGTCCTGATCCTCAGCGCCCTGTCGGCCGTCAACGAGCGTGTCGACGGGCTGCGCGCCGGCGGAGACGACTACTTGGCCAAGCCATTCGAGTTCATCGAGCTGACCGCCCGCGTCGACGCGCTGGCGCGGCGCAAGATGGCCGCGGAGGCGGTGAACGAACTCGTCGTCGGCGACCTGCGCCTCGACCTGATCGAGCGCGTCCTCCACTGCGGGAACCGGGAAATTGAGCTCCTGCCCAAGGAGTTCGCGATCATCGAGTTCCTGATGCAGAACGCCGGCACGCTGGTGAGCCGGAAGATGATCTTCGAATCCGTCTGGGGCTACAGCTTCAATCACCAGTCCAGCGTCATCGACGTCCACATCGGCAAGATCCGCAAGAAGCTCGATCCCGACGGGCTGAACCCGCGGATCCACACGGTGCGCAACACGGGCTTCATCCTCCGTGCGCCTTCTTGAGGTCCGGCGCACCAGCGGCTTCCGGGTCGCGTGCCTGTTCTTCGCGACCTTTGGGACCGCCTCGCTGGCGCTTTCGGGCTTCCTCTACGTCGACACGCGCAGCTACGGCCGCAAGGCCGCGTTCGAGTGGGTCGAGTGGGAATCGAAGCACCTCCTGAACCTGTCGCCGCGCGCGCTGCGCGAGCGGATCGACGCGTCCGAGGATTTCGCCGAGGGCGGCCGCCCGCTCGTCCTGTTCGGGCCCGACCACGTGCGCCGGGCCGGCGCGCCGATCGCCTTCCCCGACAGGGCGCCGATCGGGAAGCCGTTCATCCTGGCGCAGCCGCTGGATCACCGCAGCCGCACGCTCTTCAGTCAGCTCACCGAGCTCCCGAGCGGCGAGTACGTGCTGGTCAGCCGCTCGGCCCAGGATCTCCAGTCCCTCGAGAAGGCGCTGGTCGAGACCTTCGTCTGGGGCATGGCCGCCACCATCGTGATCGGCCTGATCGGCGCCGTCGTGTTCGGCGCCGGCTCGCTGCGGCAGAACGATGCGATCACCAAGGCGGTCGAGCGCATCATGCGCGGCGACCTGAGCGAACGCCTGCCGACGCGCGGCGTCTCGGCCGACCTCGCTCACCTCACGCGCGTCGTGAACGACATGCTCGACCAGCTCGAGCGGCTGATGCTGGAGATCAAGGGCGTCAACGAGAACATCGCCCACGACCTGCGCACCCCGCTGACCCGGGTGGTCGGCACGCTGGAACGGTCGCTGCGCAAGGCCGACAGCGTCGCGGCCTTCCGCGCCTTCAACGAGGACGTCCTGGCCGAGGTCAAGAGCATCGTCGTCCGGTTCTCGGCCCTGCTGCGCATCTCCGAGATGGAGGACCGCCTGCGCCGATCGGGCTTCACCCAGGTGGATCTCGGCCGGCTGCTCGAGGATGCGGTGGAGTACTACGAGCCCCTGGCGATCGAGCGCGACATCCGACTTCTCTGGGACCGGCCGGACGGCCCGTGCGCGATCGAGGGCGACCGCAGCCTGATCTTCGAGGCGGTGAGCAACCTGATCGACAACGCCCTGAAGTTCACGCCGGCCGGCGGGCAGGTGACGGTCGCGCTGCTCCGGAATCCGACGGGGATCCAGGTCACCGATACGGGCTGCGGCATCCCAGCGGAGGAGCTGAGCGCCGTGCGCGCCCGGTACCGCCGCGGCGCGCTGAAGACCGACAAGAGCGGCTTCGGGATCGGCCTGAGCCTGGTCGATTCCATCGCGCGGCTGCACAGCGCCACCTTCGACATCGCCTCCGACGGGAGCGGCTGCCGCGTGACCCTCAGCTGGACCCACAGCGTCGCGGGTCACCCGTCGATCGACCTCCTGCCGGCCGCATCCCTCTGACGCCGTCGTCACGCCGTCGCGCCCGGCCGGTCCCGCATCGCGGGGCGTGCCGGGCGCGGGGCCGTACCGGGTGGGCGCTCAGTAGGACGGCTGGCCGCGGCGGCGCTCGCGGCTGTTGAGATGGCTCCACTGGCGATTGGCCGGGACGGTCTCGACCGCGCTGGGCCGCTGGATCGCGGCGCTGTAGCCGGTCGCACCTTCCCACATGCCGCCCGCCTTGTCGTTGCCCTCGGAGGCGGACCACGCGTCGAGGCCGCTGCCGTTGGTCCGGACGATGAGGCTGGGATCGATGGTCGCGCCACCGTCCTGAGCGAGAGCAGGTCCCGCGATCAGCATCGCGCCCATCGAGCAGGCGAGGACGATGTTCTTCATGATGATCTCCCGTTACACAAGCTGTCGCTCACCGGCGACGTGGTAGTAAGATGCTGCAATACCCATTTAAACTCTATATTTTATTGCGGAATAATTCTTTCGCTCTTTGGACGGGCTTCAATCTTGAAACGATTTTTGAATTTCTCGTGGAGGATGGCCTCAGGTCGGCCACATCCCGGTCACCGGGATCAGGGCTTGTGTCGCCCAAGCCTGACGGACAATCCTGCCCGGCTTGCGCCGGCAGCGAGCACGAAAAAGCCGACCGGTTGCCCGGTCGGCGAAGTCGTATGGGTCTGAAGCTCTGGGTCAGACCGGCCCTGCCCTGGTACCCGGGCCAGCCGCTCTGAAACCATAGCATCCGCTCGGTCGGCGGCGAAGCAAGCCGCTGAAGAGCTGACTCTCTTGTAGATGATTTTGCGACGATCGCAAGCAAAAGATCTTTTATTTGTTGAATATGGCCCAACTTGCGAGATAACTTACTTGGCGTTCCAAATAGAGAAGCCCGGCCTTGCGGCCGGGCTCGAGACTGGACGTTGCGCCTGCGAAGGCGCGTCGGATCGGTTCAGAAATCCCGCTGCACGCGGAACCGGAATTGGGCCGCATCCTGCGAATTGACGTAGCGCAGCGCGTTCTTCGAGATGTCCGGCGTGACGCCGCTGTTGAGCGCCGTGCGGATGTACTCGCCCTCGACGCCGATATCGAGATCCTTCACGGGGGTCCAGATCAGGCTGGCGCCGGTGATCATCTGGTTGTTGCCCCGCAGGATGGGACTCGTGGCGAAGGCCAGGGCATTCGACGCACTGGCGCCGGCCGGGGCGAAGCCGAAGCCGAGGAGGCCCAGAGCGTTGCGCCCCTTGGAGTTGTAGTCGATCTGCGCGTAGCTGCCGAAGAAGGCCGAGCGCCAGGCGGGCGACCAGTAATGGAGCAGGGAGGCGACAGCGGAGAACGAGGTCGACAGCTCGAGGCGGCCGGTCGCGGGATTGAGCACCGCGTCCGCGTAGTATTGCGCGAACGAGCCGCCGCCGACCGGCGCCGCGCCGAGGGCGTCGTACGGCGCCGTGTAGTTGGAGATGCCCGTATAGGCGATGGCACCCTGCCCGTAGGCGCCCTGGAGGTAGAGCGTGTCGCCCGTCGCGATGAACGGCAGGTTGACCTTCAGGCCGCCCTGGACCGCCCAGCCGTAGGCGTTCGAGGCGCGTCCCGTCGGCGAGATGCCGAGGCCGGTCGTGGCGGTGGAGATGCCCGCAACCGTGCTGCCGGCGTCGCCGGCATTGATCTCGTGGACGGAGGCCGAGAGCTGCGCCGAGCCCCAGGCCTGGTCGATGCGGGCCGCGCCGACGAAGTCCGGCATGCGGCTCTTCTGGGTGACGTCGACGAAGGCGACATTGCCGGGACCGACGACGATCGGCGCCAGCCAGGTCGAGGGGGTGAACGGGTTGAAGGCGTTGCTGTAGCCCGCGAAGCCGCCACCGGCCGTGAAGGCCCCGACGGCCGAGCCGGTGCCGAAGATCGGGAAGCGCCGGTAGGTCGGATCTTCCATCGAGGCCGTCAGCGTGATGCCGTTCCCGAGGATCGCCGAGTAGGCGAGCAGGTTCGTGCTGAACGTATCCGAGCCGGCCGTGCCGCCGATCAACTCGAAGTCGTGCGCGTAGAAGTCGAAGAAGGAGGACGCACGGCCCGCGGTGAGCCCGGCGAACTGAATGAAGGCCTTATCGGCGTTGACATAGGTCTGCGTGCGCCCGAAAGCGTCGGCGCCGAGGCCCGCGATGGCCAAGCTCTCGCGCTGCCGGGATCCCGAGGTCAGGAACGGGCCGCTGCGGTTGGCGACATCGATGCGCAGGAAGGCGCGCAGGGTTCCGTAATCGGTCTGGGTCCGCGAATCGAGGTTCAGACGCATCAGGCCGAGATAGCCGGTGAGGTCGCCGCCGCCGCCCGTGCGAACCTTGCTGGTCTGATACAGGAAGTCATACCGCGCCCGTCCGGACAGACGAATGCAGGTATCGGTCCCGGGGATGTAGAAGAAGCCGGCGCCGTAGGCGTTGCAAACGCGTACGAACTCGACCGGCGCAGCCTTGAACGTCGGGAGATCGGCAGCGTACGCACCGCCGATCGGGATCATCAGGGCCGAGGAGCCCAGTAACAGCGCCTTGATTCTGGTCATCATATCCCCGCATCCGACGCCGTGGTCGTGCCACTGCCAGCGTCAACCCAATGATCCGCGTTCACGCACGTGTACGGGTTCCGACACGGTGCGACGTCGCAGTAGTTTTTGAGAATTGGCCACTCTATCGCTCGGCAGCTTGACCGTATCCGTCAAGATTTGATTTTACAAATAAATTGCGATTGCGTTTTTCAACCGTAATTGACTTCCTAAAATTTGTTTATGTATCTGAATTGATCACGGAAATGGGAGTGCGCGGGCGAGGCGAGCTGCGGATCGCGGCCGCGTCGGCTCAGCGAGGCTGGTTGATGGTGCAGTCCATCGCGTGGACTCCGCCGACCGAGACCTTGAGTTCTGCGCCGTGGATGTCGCTATCAGGGATGAAGAGGCATCTGCCGCCCTATCAGGCCTGCTCCCTGAGATCCGGCGACAGATCCCGTGCCAGCGCTAGGAGACCCTGTCTCCAAGCATTCCTGACTGAGCGCTCTGTCATGACAGGTGGCTGAGGTGCCGCTCTGAGGCCGTACCCTGTCGGCCGCGTCCGCCTCCCATCGACGCGCGACCTGAAACGGTTTGCGCCGCGGCGGGGCGGAGCCACGGCATGCCCTGCTGACCGACCGGGCCGCAACCGCCGTTAAGCATATCGATCAAGAGTTATAGATTGCAAAGCTCGGCTATATCGCGCGGCCGGCATCATGATTTACAAAGTTCTAACGTAGCGCGTCCAATTTGCGGCGACGGTGCGGAGGATCGAATGTCGGAACCGCTGACCCTCGCGCCGCATCCGCCCGGCGGAGCCGAGACCGCCCCCGGGTGGCGTAGTACAGCCGCCGCGCAGGTCGACCGGCATCCCCGCTCCGATGTCGGGACCATCGTGATTCACTGGGTGGTCGCCATCGCCATGGTGGCGAGCCTGCTCACGGGCCTGCGCATCTCGGCCGACGCACCCGTGGCGCGGACCGCGAAGTTCCTGGCGCCCCTGCTTCCGCAAGGTGAAGTCTGGACGGTCCACTTCGTGGCCGGCCTGACCCTGTTCTTCGGAATCACCGCCTATCTGGTCTACCTCGTGCGCGGGCGTCTCACGGATCGCAACGGCCTGTCGCGGCTCCGCGCCCTCCGTGTCAGCGGGCGAAGCAAGGCCGCCCGGAAGGCACGGTGGGGCGGCATCAACGTCGCGCTGCACTGGCTGATCTACGCCGTCACGCTCGTCCTGACGGGTACCGGGGTCGCGCTCTACCTCGGCTATGGCGGCTGGGTGGTCTGGCTGCACGCCACCTGCGCGCTGGTCGCCCTGGCCTACATCGCGGTCCATACCCTCGCGCACTTCATGTACGGCGGCTTGTGGCAGCTGCTTCGGTTGTTCCGCCCGGCGGCCCTGGCGGACGGTGCGGCGCGGCGGCGACGCCCACTTCTGGCCGCCGCCATCATCGGCCTCCCCGTCGTCGGCGGCCTCGCCTTCGCGGATGTGAGAGGCCGCTCCACGCTGGTGATCGACAAGGTGTCGGCCGGGCCCGACCTGTCGAAGCTCCTCGAAGACCCGGTCTGGCGCACCGCGCGCCCGGTCTCGGTCCGGACGATGCAGGGGGCCAATTTCGGCGGGACCGGTGAGACCACCGTCGAGATCCGCGCCGTGCGCGACGCGACGAACGTGTATTTCGCCTTCCGCTGGTGGGACCCGTCGCGCTCGCTCAAGCGCGTCCCGATGATCAAGAAGGCGGACGGCTGGCACCTCCTCGACGCGGACGCGGCGCGCGCGGACGTGACCGCCTACTACGAGGACAAGCTGGCGGTGATCTTCTCGCGGTCCGACGCGTTCGGCAGCGGCGGGTCGACCCATCTCGGCGCCCGGCCGCTGCCCGACGCCCCCGCCCCGCTCAACGGCCGCGGCTACCACTACACCACCGACGGCAGCTACATCGACATGTGGCAGTGGAAGGCGGCCCGCGGCGGCATGCTCGGCGTCGTCGAGGACATGCATATCGGTCCGCCCACCGACCCCACCGCCGCCGAGCGGGCCGTGAAGGGCCGCTACCAGGCCGGCTACTGGGGCGATCCCGGCACCAGCGCGTACCGCTACAACTTCAAGTTCGAGGGTCCGGGCGGCTACGCGGGGGCGGTCGAGCCGCTGCGGCTTCCCAAGGACTGGCAGGCGACGGTGGCCAAGCTCGGTACCGTGGATCTGGACTTCGATGCCAGCACGTCGCCGGGCTCGGCGTGGTGGATGGTCGAGAAGACCGAGACGGTGCCGTACTCGGCGGCAGCCGACGCGGAGATCCCGGTCGGCACCGTGATGCCGGGCGTGCTCATGACCGACGGCTATACGGGGGATCGCGCCGGGATCTCGGCGGCCGCCGACTGGGCCGACGACCACTGGACCCTCGTCGCCGCGCGCAAGATCGCGACCGGCAGCAAGTACGACGTCGATTTCCTGCCCGGGAACACCTTCTATCTGTACGTCTCGGCCTTCGATCACACGCAGACGCGCCACACGCGGCACATGCGGCCGGTCGAAGTCCTTCTGCGCTGAGCCGGGAGCGCGCCGTGGCCGAACGCGTCACCCTCGTCATCAACGGAAGGCGGGTCAGCGCCAGCGCCGGCCAGACCCTGCTCGACGCGGGTCTGGCGGCCGGCCAGGCGATCCCGCACGACTGCGCCACTGGGCAGTGCGACACCTGCCGCGTCCGGATCCATGCGGGCGCGGTCGACGATGCGGGGACGCGCATCGGCGAGACCGTGCAGGCCTGCCGGGCTCGCCTGACCACCGACGCGGTCATCGAGTTCGACGAGGTTCCGGAAACCGTCCGGCGGGCCGGCACCGTGGACCGCGTCGTCGATCTCACCGCCGAGATCGTCGAGGTGACGGTCGCGCTGCGCAAGCGGCTGACCTACCTGCCCGGCCAGTATGTCCGGGTCTCCTTCGCCGGGCTGCCCGCGCGGGACTACAGCCCGACCCTGCGCGCGGACGGATCGGGCGAACTGAACGAATTGATCTTTCAGATCCGCCGCCAGCCCGACGGCGCGGTCTCGCCGCTGCTCGGCGGCAGGATCGGACCGGGAACCGCGGTGAAGGTCGAGGGCCCGTTCGGGACCGCCTTCCACCGGCTCGGGCGTGGCCGTCTCGTGATCGTCTCATCGGGCGTCGGCTGGGCGCCCGCCTGGGCGGTCGCCCGCGCGAGCCGGATGCGTGAGCCGGAGCGCGACCTGCTCGTCGTGGCCGGCGCGCGGCACCCGCAGAATCTCTACATGCGCCCGGCGCTCGACTGGCTGCGCGAGCGGGGGGCGACGACGGTCCTGACCTGCAGCGGCGGCAACCCGCCTCCGGATGCCCGGCCCGGGCGGCCGACGCTCCACATGCCGATGCTCACGCGCGACGACACCGTTCTCGCGGCGGGCGCCCCCGAGATGGTCGCGGCTGTCCAATTCCTCGCCGCGGCGACCGGGGCGACCTGCTACGCCGATCCCTTCTACGCGGACGCGCGCGGCGCGGACGGGAAACCGCCGTCCGACACCAACTTCCTGCAGCGCTTCCTCCAGCGCGTCGCGGGTCATCGGACCGCTAAAACGGAGCCTGTCGCCTAGCAGATCGTCAACCACACCTTCGGTGTACGGTATCCGGTGACCTCGGGTTAAGCACTCGAGGCGCATTCTCGGGTTATGGCACTGTTATTCACGTCTCTTCGGCGCATCATCGCGGGTGGAATCATCCTCCTGGCCCTGCCGGCCGCCGCGCGCGCGGACGACCTCGCGGTCGTCGGCACGGGCGACGGGATCGAGATGCTCCAGGCCGTGGCGGCCGCCTACAATGCCGACAGCGGCGACGCGCGCGTGTCGGTGCCGCCGAGCATCGGTTCCGGCGGCGCCGTCGCGGCCGTGGGCGGCGAGCGCCAGAGGCTCGGGCGGGTCGCGCGCCCGCTGACCGAGGCCGAGAAGGCCCAGGGACTCGTGGAGGTGCCGCTCGCCCGCATCCCCTCGGCGATCTTCGTCCATCAGGGCGTCGGCGTCACCAACCTGACCAGCGCGCAGACCGCCGCGATCTTCGCCGGCACGGTCGACAATTGGAGCGCCCTCGGCGGCCCCGATCTGAAGATCCGCGTCGTCCGGCGCGAGGACACGGACAGCACGCTCACGGTCCTGCGGGCCACCATGCCGGGCTGGCGCGACCTCGTCCTGACCAGCCGCTCGAAGACGGCGACCACGACCCAGGACGCGATCGCAACGGTGCGGGAGACGCCCGGCGCGATCGGCTTCGGACCGTTCTCGCCGGCGCTCGCGGGCGATCTCGCGGTCCTGACGATCGACGGCCGGGCCCCGCGCGATCCGACCTATCCGAGCGCCGTGACCCTCGCGCTGATCTACAAGGCCGCCACGCGCGACGCCGCGGCGTCGGCGTTCCTCGCTTTCGCGACCTCCGACCGCGCGGGACAGGTCATGGCGGAGCGGGGCGGCGCCCCGCTCAGGCCGTGACGGGCACCGTCTTCTCGCGTTCCCTGCGCGCGCGCCTCGTCGGCGCCACGCTCTCGACGGCCGCGATCGCGCTGGCGGCGTTGGTTTTCCTGGTGGTTCTGCGCTCCGGCCAGACGCTCCGCGAGCAGGCGCAGGAGGTCTCGACCTGGTCCGAGGCCCAGCTCTCCGACCGCCTGCTCAGCGACGCCAAGCTCGCCGCGGCGCGGCTGCAGATGCAGCGCGAGGACGTCGAGCGGCGCTTCGCCACCATGGCCAAGCGCTGGGACGTCGCGAAGGCGGTCTTCTCCGGCAACACGGTGGCGGCCTCGGAGCTTCTGCGGCCGGCTCTCGCCCTCGCCGACCTCGACGGCGCCATCGCCTTCGACCTCAATCTCCGCGCCCTGACCGCCGACCGCGTCGAGGCGGACCTCCTCGCCGCCAACGCGGCGTTCCGGACGTCGCCCGTCGCGGCGTCCCTGCGGGCCGTGCTCGCCCGCAACGATCGGGAGCACGCGGACGGGTTCGTGCTGTCGCTGCGCTGGGACGACGCGCTCGCGCGGGCGCTCGCCGCCACCGAGAGCGGAACGGTCGCCGACATCTTCGGCGAGCCGCTGTTCGACGATTTCGGCGAGGTGATCGGCGGCCTCGTCGGTTACCGGGTCCTGCGCGCGCACGAGCCGACCCTGACGGCGTTCGCGTCCCTCAGCAACCGCGACGTCCTGATCCTCGCCGACCAGAACCTCCTCTCCTCGGCGGGCTCGGAGGTCTCCAACGCCCAGCTCGGACCCGCGTCGGGCGCTGAGCTGCACGCCGTGCTCGGCGCCGAGAAGGTCGCGCGCTGCATCCCGCAGCCGCCCGACATACGCCTCTGCGTCGCGGCGCCGCTGCGGGAGCTGCAGCAACTCACCGGCAAGGTCGTGGGCATCGGCGAGGAGAGCTCGCGCGCGCTGCTGCAGACGCTCAGCGTCGTCGCCGGTCTCACGCTGTGCCTCGTCGCCGTCGTCATGCTCTTCCTGTCGAGCCGGATCACCCGTCCCCTGGTGCGCATCACCCAGACGGTCTCCGAGGTCGCGCGCGGCAACTGGCACGTCAGCGTGCCCGATATCGACCGTGCCGACGAGGTCGGCGATATCGCGCGGGCCGTCGTCGTGCTCGAGCATTCCCTCTCGGAGCGCGATCAGCTGCGCGACGACGTGTTCCGGCAGAACACGGTCCTGACGGAGCGCGAGCGGCAGCTGCAGGAGCAGAACGAGCGCTTCGACGCCGCCCTGAACAACATGTCCCAGGGCCTGTGCATGTTCGGCGTCCACGGCCGGCTCAAGGTCTACAATTCCCAGTTCTGCCGGATCTACGGGATCGCTCCGGGCGTGCTGGATCTCGACCCGACACAGGATGAGGTTCACCGGCTCGCCGGTCTCACGGACTGGTCGGCCGCGGAGAGCGGGCCGATCCGCCGGACCCTCACCCGGACGCTCGCCGACGGCCGCTGCATCGAGATCACGGTCGAGCCGATGGCCGATGGCGGCTGGGTGGAGACCCACGAGGACGTCACCGCGAGCGTCACCGCGCAGGCGCGGATCGCGCATCTCGCGACCCACGACGCGCTGACCGGCCTCTCGAATCGAGCGCTCCTGGCCGACCGCCTGGCCGCCGCCTTCGCGGACCATGCGGTCGGCGGCCGGGCGGTGACTGTCATCTGTCTCGACCTCGACGACTTCAAGGGCATCAACGACACCCTCGGACATCCGGCCGGCGACGAACTCCTCCGACAGGTCGGCCGCCGCCTCACCGGACTGTGCCCGTCCGGCGGCACGGTGGCGCGCCTCGGCGGCGACGAGTTCGCGATGGTCCTCTTCGAGGCAGACCTGCGGGACGGCGTCCTCGCCCTGGCGGAGCAGATCCTGATCCAGCTCAGGCGGCCATTCTTCCTCGCCGGCCAGTTCGTGGCCGTCGACGGGAGTCTCGGTATCGCCGTCTCCGGCACGGAGGATGCCGACGGCGACGATCTCCTGCGCCGCGCCGACGTCGCCCTCTACGCCGCGAAGGCCGACGGCGGTCGGCGCGTCCGCGTCTTCGAGCAGGAGATGGAGGAGCGTCAGAACCAGCGGCGCTGGCTGGAACGCGAGCTGCGGCTGGCGATCGGCACCGCGCAGATCGAGCTGCACTATCAGCCGCTGTTCGACCTGGCGACGAACGCGGTGACGAGCTTCGAGGCCCTCGCGCGGTGGCACCACCCGGAACGCGGGATGATCTCGCCCGGCGAGTTCATCCCGGTCGCCGAGGCGACGGGGCTGATCGACGCCCTCGGCGCCTACGTGCTCGAACGGGCCTGCGCCGATGCCATGACATGGCCCGGCTCCCTGCGGGTCGCCGTCAACATCTCGCCGATCCAGTTTCGCGAAGGCAATCTCGACCGGTTCGTCGAGGAGGTCCTGCTGAAGACCGAGCTGCCGAGTCACCGTCTCGAGCTGGAGATCACCGAATCGGTCATTCTGAGCCAGGATCAGGCGAGCTTCGAGATGCTGAGCCGCCTGCGCTCCTTAGGCGTGCGGTTCTCGATGGACGATTTCGGGACCGGCTACTCGTCCCTCTCCTCCCTGAACACCTTCCGATTCGACAAGATCAAGCTGGACCAGTCCTTCGTCCGGAACCTCCTGGAGAAGGACGAGGCGGCGGCGATCGTCCACGTCGTCGCCGAACTCGGCCGCAGCCTGAAGATCACGACGACGGCCGAGGGTGTCGAGACCCCGGAGCAGCTGGCCCGGCTGCGGGCGAGCGGGTTCTCGGAGGTCCAGGGCTACCTGCTGAGCAGGCCGATCCCGGCCGCTGACGTGGCGGCCTTCATCAACGCGCAGGAGCATATCCACGTCGCGGCCTGAGCGGGCCGCGCAACGGCCCGTTGGCGGCTCGGCGGCTCGCGCTCAGTCGGCGACGCGCTCCACGCGGGACAGGAGGCACCCGGGCCGCGCCGTGTGGATGTTGACGAAGCGGGTGCGCGGATCGTCGAGGGCGCGGCGGAGCGGAATCTCGACCTCGCTCCCGGGACAGACCTGTCCGAGATCGTAGAGGCAGAGATGGTCCGCGTCGTAGGCACGGACCGAGACCAGCGTGTTCGCGCGGACGATCGGCGCGAGGCCGTCGACCGCCTCGGCGCGCTTGCACTGGTCCGCGTGCAGGAAGATCGGACTGGGTGTCCAGTAGATCCCGCGCGGCTCGGGCAGATCGTAGGATCCGAGCAGCATGGTGTCGCCGGGCCGGCCGAGCCGCAGGCAGTGTCGGCAGGGAAAGCCGCCATCCGCCGTCGCGACGACCCGACGGACCGGGTTGCCCCGGTCGTCAAAGCCGGTGGTACGGAAGCGATCGGCGGTCTCCGTCGGGATCGGAACGCAGCGATAACGGGTCATGGTGCACCTCCGGGACGGGCCCTAAGCTCCGTCCCGGCGCGCCGCATCCCGCTTCTTGCTGCGCAATCCGGAACGCTCCGCGGCCGCCGCGGGCGTCTCAGGCCGGGGTCGCGTCGCCGGCCGCGAGGGCGTGGCAGTACACGTCGACCGCGCCCTTGCCCTTCAGCGTCACCGGGCCGATCGGCCGGACGTCGCGCGGGTCCGGCAGGCGCGCGAAGGCCTCGCGCGACAGGTGCAGCGCGCACCCGTCGCCGAGGCCCGCGAGCCGGGCGGCGACGTTCACGGTGTCGCCCCACAGGTCGAAGGTGAACTTCGTCCGGCCGACGATGCCGCCGACGACCGGCCCGATATGGATGCCGCCGCGGATCCGCCAGCCCGGCTCGCCCTCGGCCGCGATCGCCACCATGTCGGCGGCGCAGCGGATGGCGGCGGAGACCGGGTCGTCGTGCGGCCGCAGCAGGTTGGCCGTGGCCATGAAGGCGTCGCCGATCGTCTTGATGTTCTCCAGACCGCGCGCCTGCGCGACCACCTCGAAGGCCTCCGCGAGGCGCTGGATCTCCGCGACGACGACGTCCGGGCTCTGGTCGTGGCACCACGTGGTGAAGCCGACGAGGTCGATGAACAGGACGGCGACGTCGCCGAACAGCCGCGGCTTGACCTGCCCGGTCTCCATCAGCTCCGCCACCGCCGAGACCGGCAGGATGGCGTGCAGGAGCTCGTCGGCGCGCTTGCGCTCGCGCTCGATGGTCCGCAGATGCGCCACCTCGCGGTCGTGCGCCCGCTTCCGCTCCAGGCAGGACCGGATGCGCGCCTCCAGGATCACGGGCTCGAAGGGCTTCGGCAGGTAGTCGAAGGCGCCGAGCTCGATGCACCGGACGATGCTGCCGATCTCCATGAGGGCGGAGATCATCACGACGGGCGTGTGGCGCCAGGCCTCGTGGGCCTTCATCCGCTCGAGCACGGCGTAGCCGTCCAGGGCCGGCATCATCACGTCGAGGAGCACGAGGTCGAACGGCTCCTCGCTCAGCCGATCGAGGGCCGCCCGCCCGTTCGCCGCCCGCACGCTGGCGTGGCCGAGGAGCTCCAGCTCCTGCTCCAGCAGGTCGAGGTTGAAGGGCTCATCGTCGACGATGAGGATGCGGGCTGGCTCCACGGGTCCTCCCTTCCTGGCGTGAGACGGCCGCGCTCAGCCGAGCCAGTGCTGCAGCTTGGCGAAGAGCAGGTCCTCGTCGACGGGCTTCGTCATGAAGTCGTCGCAGCCGGCGGCCCGCGCGCGGTCCTCGTCGCCGGTCATCGCGTTGGCGGTGATCGCCATCACGGGGATGGCGGCGGTCGTCGCGTCGGCCTTGATGCGGCGCGTCGCCTCCCAGCCGTCGACGAGCGGCAGCGACAGGTCCATGAGTATGAGATCCGGCCGGTGCGCGATCGCCATGTCCACGCCGGCGGCCCCGTCGACGGCGATCAGGATCTCGTACTCGTCCTCGAGCAGCTGGGTCAGCAGATCGCGGTTGAGCGCGACGTCCTCGACGATGAGAATCCGCTTCATGACTCGGTCCCGCGCGATTCGGGCCGTCGCGCGCGGGTCGTTGCCGACCTCATCGGTCACCGTCGGCGGTCTCGGTCTCCAGGACCGGCAGCACGCGGCGGACCTCCCGGACCAGGGCGGCGCGATCGAGCCCGCCCTTGTCGATCAGTCCGAGCACCCGCTCGCGGAGCATGCCGCGCTCGGCGGGATCCAGGGACGCGGCGGTCAGGACCACGACGGGGATCGACCGGGCGGCGGGATCCGCCTGCAGGGCGTCCAGGAAGGCGAGGCCGTCCATCCGCGGCATGAGCAGGTCGAGGAGGATGACGCTCGGGCGGGCCTGCGCGATGCGCTCCAGGCCGGCCGCGCCGTCGGCCACCCAGTCGACGGTGCAGTGCTCCGAGTCGAGCAGCTGGCGCACGAGGTCGGGCACGTTGGGATCGTCGTCGATCACGAGGACGCGCTCGTTGTCGGGGGCGATCCGCGCGAGGGCGCCGATCAGGGCCTCCCGCTCGAACGGCTTCACGATGTAGTCGGTCGCGCCGAGCCGGAAGCCGAGCTCCTTCTGGTCGACGATGGAGATCAAGACGACCGGGATGTCCCGGGTCAGCGGATCGGTCTTCAGCGCGTGCAGCACCTGCCAGCCGTCGGTGCCGGGCATCATGATGTCGAGGGTGATGGCCCGCGGCTGCAGCTCCCGGGCCTTGACCAGCCCTTCCTGGCCGCTCGCCGCCCCGACCACCGTGTAGCCGGCATCGGCGAGGTTCTCCTTCAGCAGGTAGACGACGTTGGGATCGTCGTCGATCGCGAGCACGACCTTGGCGCCCGAGCGCGGCGCGGTGACGGCGGCGGGTGCCGGCTTCGGGGGCGGCGGCACCTCGGCGCCGCCGGCGATCCGCGGCGGGATGGTGAGCGTGAAGGTCGAGCCCTCGCCCTCGCGGCTCTCGACGCCGATCCGGCCGCCGAGCAGGCGCGCGAGCCGGTGGCTGATCGCGAGCCCGAGCCCGGTGCCGCTGTGGGACCGGGTCGCGCTGTTGTCGACCTGATGGAACTCCTCGAAGATCGCGCTCAGGGCGCCCGCCGGGATGCCGATGCCGGTATCCATCACGGCGAACTCGATGCCCTCATCGACCGAGCGGACGCGGAGCGTGACCGATCCGGCCTCGGTGAACTTGATGGCGTTGCTGAGCAGGTTGATCAGGATCTGCCGCAGCTTCTCCTCGTCCGTGCGCAGCATCGGGGGCGGGTCCCGGACGTCCCGGACGAGGCGCACGCCCTCGTTCTTGACGAGGGGCTCGACGGTGCGGAGGCACAGGTCGAGGACCGGCTCCAGGGCGAAATCCGAGGGTTTCACCTCCATGCGCCCCGCCTCGACCTTTGCGAGGTCGAGGATGCTGTTGATCAGCGAGAGCAGGTGCTCGGAACTCGCCAGGATCTTCTCGAGATTCTCGAACTGCTTGACCGGCAGGACATCCTTCGCCCGCCGCATCACCAGCCGGGTGAAGCCGATGATCGCGTTGAGCGGCGTCCGCAATTCGTGGCTCATGTTGGCGAGGAAGCTGCTCTTGGCGCGGCTCGCCTCCTCGGCCGCCTCCTTCGCCTGACGCAGGCTCTCCTCGGCCTGCTTGCGCTCGATCACGCGGCCGAGCTGCGCGCCGATATTGCTCATGACCCGGAGCAGCGAGGCGTCCGGCGGGGACGCGTCACGGGCGAAGAACTCCAGCACCGCGACGACGTCGCGCCCGACCGTCACCGGAAAGCCGAATCCCGCCCGAATGCCGTGCTCGACCGCCGCCGGCGCGCGCGGGTCCGCGGCCAGCGTCGGGTCCCCGACGCTCCATTCCGGCGCGCCCGAGACCAGAACGCGGCCGGCCAGGCCCGATCCGGCGGCCAGCGACGTGGCGGCCGTGGCAGCCTGGAATCGCGCGACATCCGCGCCGGGGTCGCAGTGCCAGATGCCGGTCGGGAGCAGCGTCCGCGTTCCGTCCCGGGCCAGGATATGGGCGTGACCGACGGGCCAGCCGGCGTGCTGCGCGACGCGCTCGAGGCAGAAGCGCAGGGCGTCCTCGACCGTCGGGGCCTCGTTGGCGGCCGCGGCGGCGGCCTGGAGCAGCTCGACGAAGGCGGTCTGCTTCTGCAGCGCCAGCTCGGCCTCCTTGCGCTCGGTGATGTCGCTCCAGGACTCGACCACCTCGACGGGCTGGCCCGTCGCGTCCCGCAGGAGGCGCTGCTCGTCCCGGACCCAGCGATAGGTGCCGTTCGCGTGCAGGAACCGGTACTCGATGACGTTGTGCCCGTCCGCGAGCAGGTGCGGGAACTCGGCGAGCACCCGGTCCCGGTCGTCCGGGTGAAGCCGCTCCAGCCAGAATTCCGGGCCCGCCAGGTAATCGCCGGGCTCGTAGCCGAGGAGATCGCGCACGTTCTCGCTGATGAAGGTCGGCGCGTTGCGGCCCCCCACCTCGAAGCTGCAGATCATCGACGGGGACGCGGTGAGCAGGTAGGTCAGCCGCCCCTGCGTCGCCTGGAGCACCTGCTCGGCGCGCTTGATCTCGGTCACGTCGGTGTAGACCGCGACGACGCCGCCGTCGTTGGTCTTGCGCTCGTTGACCTGGACCCAGCGGCCGTCGACGCGCTGCTGGAGAAGCGGACCGCGCGGCGCGCGGTAATGGGCGATGCGCTCGGCGACCCAGTCCTCGACGCTCATCCCGTCCGGCCGTACGACGCAGGTCTCCGCGACGGCGTTGGCGATGGCCTCGAAGGTCACGCCGGGCACGATGATGGCCGACAGGCCGGGATGGAAACCCTGGAAGTGCCCGTTGCACAGGACGAGGCGATCGTCCGGGTCGAACAGCGCGAAGCCCTCCGAGCTGCTCTCGATCGCCTCGACGAGCTTCTGCTTGGCGACCCCGGCCTCGTCGAGAGGCCCGGCGCTCCGGCTAGGGCCGGCGTCGGCGGCCCGACCTGTCTCGCTGGGTGATCCGGCCGGCGCGTGGGACATACCTCGAACCACTCCGACACCGACGCGCCAGGGGTGACGCCTTGCCCTGCCAAGCCTGATCTGCGCGATGCCCGAGGGCGCGCAATTCATTATTCGGCACCGTCGCATGGTCTATTTTGCGGATCAAGCTGTACGGGAATTGCTGTCCCGCCCCAGTCACGGGCTCGCCGTTCGTCGCCCGGTTCGTCGCCCGGTTCGTCGCCCGGTTCGTCGCCCGGTTCGTCGCCCGTCTGCCGGCTTCTCGCTTCCAATCCCGTCCGGAACGCATCGGTGCCATGTCTCGGCGCGGCGTGGCGGCACGTCGAGAAGGTGTATCTTCCGTGAAAACGGAGGAAACGATGGCTTACAAGATCACTTTTCGCCGCGGAAAACGCGAGAGCTTCACCAAGCTGTGGCCGTGCGACCTCGAGGCGGCGACGGCCTACGCGCTCGCACAGCTCCCTCTGCAGCAGCGCGAGAACGGGGCGACCTCTGTCACCGTGGTCTGCGAGCGGACCGGCGAGGTCGTGTTCAACTCGACCGAGCAGCCCGAGGCCGCGACGGTCTAGGGCGTCGCCCGGCCGCGGACCGGACGCTCACGGAGGGGCCGCGTCGTGCCACTAGATCCCCTCCGTGCGCCCGAGCCCGTCCCGGCCTCGGTGGGCCGCGCCGAACCGGGATCCGGCGCCCACGACTCACCGCCCCGCGTCCTGCACGCGCTCGATCCGCGCTTTCTCGGGCTGACGGGCGCGCCGGCCCCCCATCCTGATGACATCCCTATGCCGGACGCCCCGCGCGCGTCTTGGTCCCTCACGGCCGATGCGGACGTGGTCGCGCCATCGGGCATCAGCCCGGATGGAGCCTCCGCATGCCGATCGTCCGTTACATCCTCGCCGAGTGCAGGGCCGACCGCGTCTTCGCGCTGATGGTCGTCGCGCTCGGCGGGTGGTCCGCCGTGTCCCTCGCGCTGCTCGCGCTGAACGTCTTCGAACCCCTGCGGGTCCAGTGAGCGCCGGGGTCGCGCCGCCCTGTCGCGGCGACGCCGCGTCGCCGTCCGGCACGGCACCCCCGGGGTTATCCATCCAGCCGCTGGCGGGCCGCTGCCGCGTCTGCGGCCTCGCCTACGGCGGCATCCTCGGCCGCGAGGCGGGGGTGATCCGGCTCGATCGCGCCCGGTGGCGCCGTCTCTGCCCGGGCGCGGCGTGGCTGACCGTGCCGGCCGCCTGCGCGGGTCTCCGGGCCAGCTTCGGCGGCGACGCCGGATCCTAACGCGGCCCTTATAAACTCCCGCCCGGTCCTCGCTCGAACCCTAACGCGGTTCCCGGCGACAGTGCTGGTCGGCCAAGGCCGGCCGCGGAGCCTCCGCGGCCGGTCCGCCGAACCGGACCCGACCACCATGCTCGACATCGTCTTCCTCGCAGGGGGCCTCGCCTTCTTCGCCGCGGCGGCCGGCTACGCGGCCGCCTGCGACCGGCTTTGAGAGAGGCCGCCATGACCCTCGATCTCGCCCTCGGCGCCTGCGTGACCGCCGGCCTCCTCGTCTACCTCACCTACGCCCTCGTCCGCCCCGAGCGGTTCTGAGCGGCCCTGACGGATCTCCCCCCATGACCCTCAACGGCTGGATCCAGATCGCGCTGTACGGCGCGATCGTTCTGGCGCTCGTGAAGCCCCTTGGGTCGTACATGACCCGCGTCTTCACCGGAGAGCGCACCCTCCTCTCGCCCGTTCTCGGACCGATCGAGCGCGGGCTCTACCGCGTGTCCGGCATCGATGACCGCCAGGAGCAGCACTGGCTGACCTATACGGGCGCGGTCATCCTGTTCCATGTGCTGGGCTTCGCGGTGCTCTACGCGATCCTGCGCCTGCAGGCGGTACTGCCGCTGAATCCGGCCGATCAGAGCGCGGTCGCGCCGGATCTCGCGTTCAACACGTCGACCAGCTTCATCACCAACACCAATTGGCAGTCTTACGGCGGCGAGACCACGCTGTCGTACCTGTCCCAGATGCTGGGCTTGACGCACCAGAACTTCCTGTCGGCGGCGACCGGCATCGCGGTCGCGGTGGCGCTGATCCGCGGGTTCGCCCGCGCCTCCAGCGGCACGATCGGCTCGTTCTGGGTCGATGTGACCCGCGCGACCCTCTACGTGCTGCTGCCGATCTGCATCCCCTACACGCTGTTCCTGGTCTGGCAGGGCATGCCGCAGACGCTCAGCGCCTACGCGGACGCCACGACACTCGAGGGCGCCAAGCAGACCATCGCCCTGGGCCCGGTCGCGAGCCAGGTGGCGATCAAGATGCTCGGCACCAACGGCGGCGGCTTCTTCAACGCCAACGCCGCGCACCCCTTCGAGAACCCCACCGCCCTGTCGAACTTCGTCCAGATGGTCTCGATCTTCGCGATCGGCGCCGCGCTGACCAACGTCTTCGGCCGCATGGTCGGTGACGAGCGTCAGGGCTGGGCGATCCTCGGCGCGATGGGAATCCTGTTCCTGGCCGGCGTCGCCGTCACCTACTGGGCCGAGGCCAACGGCAGCTCGGTGCTCAGCAGCTTCGGGCTCACCGGCGGCAACATGGAGGGCAAGGAGGTCCGCTTCGGGATCAGCGCCTCGGCGCTGTTCGCGGTGATTACCACCGCGGCCTCCTGCGGCGCGGTGAACGCGATGCACGACTCGTTCACGGCGCTCGGCGGCCTGATCCCGCTGCTCAACATGCAGCTCGGCGAGGTCATCATCGGCGGCGTCGGCGCCGGCCTCTACGGCATGCTGATCTTCGTCATCGTGGCGATCTTCGTGGCGGGCCTGATGGTCGGCCGCACCCCCGAATACCTCGGCAAGAAGATCGAGGCGAAGGAGGTGAAGATGGCCATGCTCGGCATCCTCTGCCTGCCGCTGATGATGCTGGGCTTCACCGCCCTGGCGACGGTGGTGCCGGCGGGCCTCGCCGGCCCGGCCAATGCCGGCCCGCACGGCTTCTCGGAGATCCTCTACGCCTACACGTCGGCGGCGGCCAACAACGGCTCGGCCTTCGGCGGGCTGACGGCCAACACGCTATTCTACAACAGCACGCTCGCCGTCGGCATGCTGGTCGGCCGGTTCTTCGTGAAGATCCCGGTGCTCGCCATCGCGGGCTCGCTCGCGGCCAAGAAGACGGTCCCGGCCTCCGCGGGCACGTTCCCCACCCACGGTGGTCTGTTCGTCGGGCTGCTGGTCGGCGTCGTGCTGATCATGGGCGGCCTGACCTTCTTCCCGTCGCTCGCGCTCGGCCCGATCGTGGAGCACTTCGCGGGCGCGGCCGGCCAGACCTTCGCGACGGGGGGCTGAGATGCCGCGCGCTTTCCCCGCCCGGCGCGTCCCGCGCCACCACCTCGCGCTGCACCGCTCTCCACTGCGGCACGACCGCGGCGGCGCTCAGCCCCTGCGGACCTCCGACCTCATCCTGGCGCTCCTCGGCGTCGTGATGCTCGGCGGCTTCGCCCTGCTGGCCGCCTACGCGCTGACCCTCGGCGCCGGGGGCTGAGCCTCCGCAACCGTGATCGCGCGCGCAGCGAAGCGCGGCCCTGGGTTGCTTCGCTCCGCTCGCAAGGACGGCAGCCTCACTTCAATCTCTCCTCCGGACATCTCCCATGTCGCGTCAGACATCATCCCTGTTCAGCGCCGCCCTGATCGGGCCGGCCCTCCTCGGCTCGGTACGAAAACTCGATCCGCGGGCCATGATCCGAAACCCGGTCATGTTCGTGGTCGAGGTCGTGGCGCTCCTCACCACCGTGCTGTTCGTCCGCGACCTCGTCACCGGCGGCAGCGACCTGCTCTTCTCGGGCCAGATCATCCTCTGGCTGTGGTTCACCCTGATCTTCGCCAACTTCGCCGAGGCCCTCGCGGAGGGGCGCGGCAAGGCCCAGGCCGACAGCCTGCGGCGCACCCGCACCGAGATGACCGCCAAGCGCCTGACCGGCCAGGGCCGGGCCTTCGAGACGGTGCCGGGCACCTCGCTCAGGGTCGGCGACGTCGTCCTGGTCGAGGCCGGAGACCTGATCCCGTCCGACGGCGAGGTGATCGAGGGCGTCGCCTCCGTGAACGAGGCGGCCATCACGGGCGAATCCGCCCCGGTGATCCGCGAATCCGGCGGCGACCGCTCGGCGGTGACCGGCGGCACGCAGGTCCTCTCGGACGAGATCAAGGTCCGCATCACCGCCGCGGCCGGCTCGACCTTCGTCGACCGGATGATCGCGCTCGTGGAGGGCGCCTCGCGGCAGAAGACGCCGAACGAGATCGCCCTGAACATCCTGCTCGCCGGCCTCACCATCGTGTTCGTCTTCGCGGTGGCCTCGATCCCGAGCTTCGCGAGCTACGCGGGCGGGTCGATCCCCGTGATCGTTCTGGTCGCCCTGTTCGTCACGCTGATCCCGACGACCATCGGCGCGCTGCTCTCGGCGATCGGCATCGCCGGCATGGACCGGCTGGTCCGCTTCAACGTGCTCGCGATGTCGGGCCGCGCCGTGGAGGCGGCGGGCGACGTCGACACGCTGCTCCTTGACAAGACCGGCACGATCACCCTCGGCAACCGGCAGGCGACCGAGTTCCGTCCCGTCCGCGGCGTCACCGCGCAGGATCTCGCCGACGCGGCGCAGCTCGCCTCGCTCGCCGACGAGACGCCGGAGGGCCGCTCGATCGTGGTACTGGCCAAGGAGAAGTACGGCATCCGCGCCCGGGACATGGGCGGCCTCAACGCCACCTTCGTGCCGTTCACCGCGCAGTCGCGGATGTCGGGCGTGGACCTTCAGGGCACGTCGATCCGCAAGGGCGCGGTCGACGCCGTCATCGCCTCGGTCTCGGGCCAGCCGGTCGCCTCGCGCGGCTCCAACGTCGCCCTGGCCGTCCGCCCCGAGGCCGAGACCGGCGTCGTGACCGAGATCCGCGCCATCGCGGAGGAGATCGCCAAGGCCGGCGGCACGCCGCTCGCCGTGGCCAAGGACGGCCGCCTGCTGGGCGTGGTCTACCTCAAGGACATCGTGAAGGGCGGCATCCGCGAGCGCTTCGCGGAGCTGCGCCAGATGGGCATCCGCACGGTGATGATCACCGGCGACAACCCGATGACCGCGGCGGCGATCGCCGCCGAGGCCGGCGTCGACGACTTCCTCGCCCAGGCCACCCCGGAGGACAAGCTCGCGCTGATCCGCAAGGAGCAGGCGGACGGCAAGCTCGTCGCCATGTGCGGTGACGGCACCAACGACGCCCCGGCGCTGGCCCAGGCCGATGTCGGCGTCGCCATGAACACCGGCACCGTCGCGGCCCGCGAGGCGGGCAACATGGTCGACCTCGACAGCGACCCGACCAAGCTCATCGAGATCGTCGGCATCGGCAAGCAGCTGCTGATGACCCGCGGCGCGCTGACGACCTTCTCGATCGCCAACGACGTGGCCAAGTACTTCGCCATCATCCCGGCGATGTTCCTCACGCTCTACCCGCAGCTCCAGGCGCTGAACGTCATGGGCCTGGCCTCCCCGCAGAGCGCGATCCTGTCGGCGATCATCTTCAACGCCCTGATCATCGTGGCGCTGATTCCGCTGGCGCTGCGCGGCGTCACCTACCGGGCCGTCGGCGCGGCCGCGCTGCTGCGCCGCAACCTCCTGATCTACGGCCTCGGCGGCGTCCTCGTGCCCTTCGTCGGCATCAAGGCTATCGACCTCGCCGTCAGCGCCCTCCACCTCGCCTGAACCGGCCCCCGGAGACCTGCCATGCTCAACCAGCTTCGCCCTGCCCTGGTCCTGCTCACCGCTCTGACGGCGATCACCGGCCTCGCCTACCCCCTCGCGATGACGGGCCTCGCCGGCGCCATCTTCCCCGCCAAGGCCGCCGGCAGCCTGATCGCGCGCGACGGCACGGTCGTCGGCTCCAGCCTGATCGGCCAGAACTTCTCGGGTGCCGGCTACTTCCACGGCCGGCCCTCGGCGACGACGGCGCCGGACCCGTCCGACGCCGCGAAGACGGTGCCGGCTCCCTACAACGCGGCGAACTCCTCGGGCTCGAATCTCGGGCCGACCAGCGCCGCCCTCGCCGAGCGGGTGAAGGGCGATCTCGACGCGCTCAGGGTCGAGAACCCGGATGCGCCCGTCCCGGTCGACCTCGTCACGACCAGCGGCTCGGGCCTCGACCCGGACATCTCGCCTGAGGCCGCCTACTTCCAGGTTCCCCGCGTCGCCAAGGCCCGCAACATCCCGGCGGACAAGCTGCGCGCGCTGGTGTCGTCCCGCATCGAGGCGCGCACCCTCGGCCTCCTGGGTGAGCCGCGCGTCAACGTGCTGGCGCTGAACCTCGCGGTCGACGATCTCGCCCGTCGCTGAGGCGCGCCCGACAGCAGGGGGACCCCGAAGCTGCGCTGCGGATCCCGCTTCGTCTTTGCGAGCGAAGCGAAGCATTCCAGCCGCGCCACGCGCACCGGCGTCCCGCTGCCCTGGGTTGCTTCGCTCCGCTCGCAATGACGCGACGATCCCGCGTTGTCCGCGGCGTTTTGCTAAGATGGCGCTCATGCCCGAGACCGGCCGCGACCCGACCCGCCCCTCCCCGGACGCCCTGCTCGAAGCGGCGCGCCGCGAGGAACGGACGCGCGGCCGACTGAAGGTGTTCCTCGGCGCCGCCCCCGGTGTCGGCAAGACCTACGAGATGCTGACCGTCGGCCGAGCCCGGCTGAAGGCAGGGCTCGACGTCGTGGTCGGCGTCGTCGAGACGCACGGCCGCGCCGAGACCGAGGCCCTGCTCGACGGGTTCGAGACGATCCCCCGCCGTTCCGTTCCGTATCACGGCACCGTCCTGCAGGAGATGGACCTCGACGCCCTGCTGGCGCGCCGGCCGGCCCTCGCCTTGGTCGACGAGCTCGCCCACACCAACGCCCCGGGCTCGCGCCACCCGAAGCGCTACCAGGATGTCGAGGAGTTGCTCGATGCCGGCATCGACGTCCTGACGACGCTCAACATCCAGCACGTCGAGAGCCTCAACGACGTGGTGGCGTCGATCACCCGCATCCGGGTGCGCGAGACGGTGCCGGACGGCGTCCTCGACCGGGCGGACGACATCGAGGTCGTGGACCTCAACCCCGACGACCTGATCCAGCGCCTGAAGGACGGCAAGGTCTACGTCCCGACGCACGCCGAGCGCGCGCTCAAGCACTACTTCTCGCGCGGAAACCTCACGGCGCTCCGCGAGCTGGCGCTCCGGCGCACCGCCGACCGGGTCGACGACGAGCTGCTCGGCCACATGCGGGCCAACGCGATCGCCGGTCCCTGGGCTGCGGGCGAGCGCGTGCTGGTCTGCGTGAACGAGGATCCCCGCTCCGCCGGCCTCGTGCGCCACGCCAAGCGCCTGGCCGACCGCCTGCACGCCCCCTGGACGGCGCTCTCCATCGAGGGCGCGCGGGCGGCGGCCCTGAGCGAGGCCGAGCGCGACCGCATCGCCGAGGCCCTGCGGCTCGCCGACCGCCTCGGCGGCGACGCCGTCACCCTGCCGGGTGGGCGCCGGATCGCCGACGACGTGCTCGATTACGCGCGCTCGGCCAACGTGAACCACATCGTCGTCGGCAAGGCGAACCGCTCGTGGCTCTTCGAGCTGGTCAACGGATCGGTGGTGTACGACCTCGTGCGCCACAGCGGCGCCATCAGCGTGCACGTCGTCCCCGGCGAGGCAGTCCCGGACGAGAAGCCGGCGCGCCGCGCCGTGGCGGTGACCGCGCCGCGCCCGGGGCGCGACGCGCGGCCCTACGCGATCGGACTGGCGGCGATCGCCGCGGGCCTCGGCGCGGCCATCGTCGCGGAACCCTACGCGGGCGTCGAGAACGCCGACCTGTTCCTGCTGACCGCGGTCGTGGCCGTGGCGGTGCGCTGGGGCCTCGGGCCGTCCCTCGTCTCGGTGGTGGCGGCCTCGCTTGCCTACAACTTCTTCTTCCTGCCGCCGGTCTACACGCTCACCATCGCCGATCCGACCAACGTCGCGGCCTTCCTGCTCTTCACCCTGGTGGCCGTCCTGGTCTCGAACCTCGCCTCCCGCGCCCGCCGCGTCGCGGTGGTCAGCCAGGGCCGGGCGCGGGCCACGGAGCGGCTCTTCGGCTTCTCGCGGAAGCTCGCCGCCTGCGGCACCCTCGACGACGTGCTCTGGGCCACCTGCGCCCAGGTCGCCGCGATGCTGAAGGTGCGCGTCGTCCTCCTGCTGCCGGACGGCCAGGCCGTCACGGTGCGGGCGGGCTACCCGCCCGAGGACATGCTGGACGAGGCCGACCTCGCGGCCGCGCAGTGGGCCTTCGACAACGACCGGCCCGCGGGCCGGGGCGCCGACACGCTGCCGGGCGCCAAGCGCCTGTTCCTGCCGATGCGGACCGGGCGCGGGACGATCGGGGTGATCGGCCTCGATTCCGACGGCACCGGGCCGATCCTGTCGCCGGAGGGCCGCCGCCTCCTCGACGCCCTGGCCGACATGGGCGCCCTCGCCATCGAGCGGGTCCGGCTCGTGGAGGATCTCGACCGGGCCGAGCGCGCGGCCGAGACCGACCGCCTGCGCCAGGCGCTGCTCACCTCGATCAGCCACGACCTGCGCACGCCGCTCGCCTCGGTCCTGGGCGCGGCCAGCACGCTGCGCGACCTCGAGGCGGCGCTCCCAGCCGACGCCAAGGCGGAGTTGCTGGCCACGATCATCGAGGAATCGGAGCGGCTCAACCGCTTCATCGCGAACCTCCTCGACATGACCCGGCTGGAGGCCGGCGCGGTGGCGCCGAACCTCTCCGCGCAGGACGTGGCCGAGACCGTCGACACCGCCCTGCGCCGCACCCAGAAGATCCTCGCCGACCACCGCGTCGCCGTGGAGGTCGAGGCCGACCTGCCGCCGCTGGCGCTCGACCCGGTCCTGTTCGAGCAGGTCCTGGTCAACCTCCTCGACAACGCCGCCAAGTACGCGCCCGAGGGCTCGACCGTGACGGTGCGCGCGCGCCGCGCGGACGACCGGGTCCGGATCGCCGTGCTGGACGAGGGGGACGGCCTGCCGGAGGCGGATGTCGAGCGGGTCTTCGACAAGTTCTACCGCGTCCGGAAGGGCGACCGTGTCCGGGCCGGCACCGGGCTGGGCCTCGCCATCTCCCGGGGCTTCGTCGAGGCGATGGGCGGCACCGTCACGGCCGAGAACCGCCGCGACCGCGGCGGCGCCTGCTTCACCGTCAGCCTGCCGATTCCGGCCCGGAACGCGCCCAGGGACATCGCCGCATGAGCCCCACGATCCTGGTCGTCGACGACGAGCCGCCGATCCGCAAGCTCCTGCGCATGGGTTTGGCCACGCAGGGCTACGCGATCCTGGAGGCGCCCGATGCCCGGACCGCCCTGGCGCTGCTCGGCCGGGAGGGCGTCGATCTCGTGATCCTCGATCTCGGCCTGCCCGACATGCGCGGCCACGACCTGCTGCGGTCGGTTCGATCGAGCCATCCCGACCTCCCGGTCGTCGTCCTGTCGAGCCGCGACGACGAGAACGGCAAGGTCGAGGCGCTCGATCTCGGCGCCAACGACTACGTGACCAAGCCGTTCGGCATGGCGGAGCTGCTGGCGCGCCTGCGCGCCGCCATGCGCCACCAGCTCGCCGCGCGGGGCGAGCGGCCGATCTTCCGCGTCGACACCCTGTCCGTCGATCTGGTCCGCCGGATCGTGAAGGTCGACGAGGCCGAGGTGAAGCTGACGCCGCGCGAGTACGACTTCCTGCGCGTCCTGGTCCTGCATGCCGGCAAGGTGCTCACCCACGCGCAGCTGATGCGCTCGGTGCCGTCCTCGTCCGATCCGCAATACCTGCGCGTCTACGTGCGCCAGCTCCGCCAGAAGCTGGAGGCGGATCCCGAGCGCCCGCGGATCTTGCTGACCGAGACCGGTGTCGGCTACCGCCTGCGCGCGCCCGACGACGAGCCGGCCCCGCCGCACCGCGGCGCCGGCGGCGCGACCGCCCACTGATCCCGAGGACGACCCGATGTGTCCCAGCGCCCGCGATCACGCGCGATGAGTGTGGACCGGATCCTCGCGCCCTCCGACGCGCTCGTCGGCCTGCGCGCTGCCGGCAAGGGGCCGCTGCTCGAGGAGCTGGCGCGCCGCGCCGCCAACGCCCTCGGCCTCGCCGCGGAGGCGATCCTCCCCGCGCTGATCCGGCGCGAGAGCCTGGGCTCGACCGGGGTCGGCGACGGCATCGCCCTGCCGCACGCGCGGCTCGAGGGCATCGCGCGCCCCTACGGGATCCTGGCCCGGCTCCGCGACCCGATCGATTTCGACGCGGTCGACGATCGGCCGGTGGACCTCGTCGTCCTGCTGCTGCTCCCGGCCGTCGCCGAGGGCGAGACGCTGAACGCGCTGGCCTGCGTGGCGCGGCGCCTGCGCGACCCCGGGGCCGCCGCGGCGATGCGCGCCGCGCGGGACGCGGCGGCGCTCTACGCGGCCGCGACGGGCCGGTAAGGGCGCCGCGCGGCCGTCAGTGCGCGCCGCCGGTCTCGACGAACTTGAACAGGAAGACCGCCGCGATCACCCAGACGATCGGCTTCACCTCCCGGGCGCGGCCCGCCAGCAGCTTCAGCGCCGCGTAGGTGATGAACCCGCAGGAGACGCCGGTGGCGATCGAGTAGGTGAACGGCATCAGCAGGGCCGTGACGCAGGCCGGCACGACCTCGGTGATATCGTCCCAGTCGAGCTCGACCAGCTCGCGCAGCATCAGGCAGGCGACGTAGAACAGCGCCGGCGCCGTGGCGTAGGCGGGCACCGCGCCCGCGAGCGGCGCGAAGAACAGGCAGGCGAGGAACAGCACCGCCACGGTGGCGGCCGTGAGCCCGGTGCGGCCGCCCTCCTCGACGCCGGAGGCGCTCTCCAGGTACGCCGTCGTGCTCGACGTGCCGAGGAGCGAGCCCGCGAAGACCGAGACGGAATCGGCCATCAGCGCCCGGTCGAGGCGGCGCATCTTCCCGTCGGTCAGGAGCCCGGCCCGGCTCGCCACGCCCATCAGCGTGCCCGTGGCGTCGAACAGCTCCACCAGGAACAGGACCAGGATGACGTGGAGCAGGCCCGCCGAGAGGGCACCCGGGATGTCGAGGGCGAACAGGGTCGGGGCGATCGACGGCGGCAGGGAGACGATTCCCTGGAAGGTGTTGCCCGCGAAGACGAAGCTCAGCGCCGTGACGGTGAGGATGCTCGACAGCAGCGCCGCCCGCACCTTCCGGGCGGAGAGGACGGCCACCATCAGGAAGCCCAGCACCGCCAGGATCGCCTCGGGCTTGTGCAGGTCGCCGAGGGTGACGAAGGTCGCCGGGCTCGCCGCGACGAGGCCGGCGTTCTTGAGCGCGATGATCGCCAGGAACAGGCCGATCCCGACCGTGATGGCGATCCGCATGGAGCGCGGGATCCCCTCGACGATCAGCGCGCGCAGGCCTGTCAGCGTGACGATCAGGAAGCACACGCCCGAGATGAACACCGCGCCGAGGGCGGCCTGCCAGCTGAAGCCGAGCTGCTGGACCACCACGTAGGTGAAGTAGGCGTTGAGCCCCATGCCGGGCGCGAGGGCGATCGGGTAATTGGCCCAGAGCGCCATGATCAGCGAGCCGAGCGCCGCCACGAGGCAGGTCGCCACGAAAACCGCGCCCCGGGGCATGCCGGCATCCCCGAGGATGCTCGGGTTGATGAAGACGATGTAGGCCATCGTCAGGAAGGTGGTCAGCCCCGCCAGAACCTCCGTGCGCACGCTGGTGCCGTGCTCGGCCAGGCGGAAGGTGCGTTCCAGGAAGCCGGGCCTCGCCGCCGGCACCGCGTCCCGCGGGCGGTCCATCACGCGAGCCCGGCCCGGCCGGCCGCGACGGCCCGGTAGATCCTGTCGGGCGCGAAGGGGGTCGCGGTCAGGCGAGCCCCAGTCGCGTCCCGGATGGCGTTGCCGAGCGCCGCCGCCACCGGGTTGAACGGCGACTCGCTCATCGACTTGGCGCCGAGGGGGCCGACGCTGTCGTGGGTATCTGCGAAAAGGACCTCGGTGTCGGGCACGTCGGCGCAGGCGGGGATGTGGTAGTCGCGGAACGTCTGGGTAACGAGGCTCCCGTCCGCGGCGACTTGGACGTCCTCGTAGAGCGCCGCGCCGAGCGCCTGCGCGATGCCGCCCTCGACCTGACCGCGGCACTGCATCGGGTTGATCACCCGCCCGGCATCGGCGGCGTGGACGCTCCTGAGGATCTGCACCGCGCCGCTCACCGGGTCGACCGCCACCCGGAAGGCGTGGACGTTGAACGCCACCGAGCGCGGGCTGCCGTCGGCCCGGCCGGTCGCGTCCAGGGGACCGATCGCCGCCAGCGTGACCGGTCCGGCCGGCGTCTCGACCCGCTCCCCGTCGAAGCGGCAGGCCTCCGGCACCGCGCCCGCGATCTCGGCGGCCCGCGCGCGGATCCGGAGCGCGAGCGCCTCGGCGGCGCGCAGCGTCGCCAGACCCGCCACCACCGTGCCGGTGCTCCCGTAGGCGCCGGTGTCGTGCCCGACGATATCCGTGTCCGCGCCCGCGACACGGACACGTTCCGGCGCGGCGCCGAGCGCCGAGGCCGCGATCTGCCGATGCACCGTGCTGGTGCCGTTGCCGAACTCGGCCGTCCCGACGCGCACGGTGAAGTGCCCGTCGGCGTCCAGGCTGACCCGCGCGTCGGCGTGGTGGCCGCGCGGCGGGATCGTGTCGATCATCGCCATCGCCATGCCGGTCCCGGCGCGCCAGCCGGGCTCGGGCTCGGGCCCCGGATCGGCCCGCAGCGCGTCCTCGACCAGGGTGAGGCACTGGTCGAGCCCGTAGCTGCCGAAGATCACGTCGTGCGGTTCCAGGCTGTTCGACACCATGGCGTCGCCCGGCTTGACGGCGTTGCGCCGCCGCAGGGTGAACGGGTCGATGCCGAGTTCGCGGGCGACCTCGTCCAGGGCGGATTCCAGCGCGAAGATCGTCTGGCTCAACCCGTAGCCGCGGAAGGCCCCCGCCGGCACCGTGTGGGTGTAGACGGCGCGGCCGATCACCTGCTTGTTCGGGCAGACATAGGCGGCCAGCACCTCGTGGCAGGCGTGGTGGATCACGCCGCCCGCGTGGTTCCCGTAGGCGCCGGTATCGGACAGGACGTCGAGGCTCAGCGCCGTGAGGGTGCCGTCGCGGCGGGCGCCGACCTTCACGTCCACCCGCATCGGGTGGCGCGTCGTCGTCCCGACGAACTGCTCCCGGCGGGTCAGCTCCCAGCGCACCGGCCGGCCGGTGTGCAGGACCGCCAGGGCGACGAGATCCTCGGTCAGCATCTCCTGCTTGCCGCCGAAGCCGCCCCCGACCCGCGCGCAGACGACGCGCACCGCGTCCTTCTCGAGGCCGAACAGGTCCGCCAGCGCGTCCCGGGTCAGGAACGGCACCTGGGTGCTGGTGCGCAGCGTCAGGCGGCCGTCCTCGGCGCGCCAGCCGACGCAGCCGTGCGTCTCCATGGCGGCGTGCTGGACGCGCTGCGACCGGAACGTCCCGGCGTAGACGAAATGGGCCTCGGCGAGGCCCGCCGCCACGTCGCCGACCGCGCCGTGCACCTCGCCGGCGAGGTTGGGATGCTGTTCGAGGGGCGGCGCGTCCTCGCCCGGGCAGTCACGGGGATCGTGGACGCGGGCTGCGTCGGAGTCGAGGGCGCGCTCCGGATCGAGGAGCGCCGGGCGCACCTCGTAGGTCACCCGCAGGGCGCGGCAGCCGGCCTCGGCGGCGGCTTCCGTCTCCGCCACCACGGCGGCGACGCGCTGCCCGACGAACCGCAGGATCGGGTCGAGCACCCGCGTGTCCGAGGCGTCGTCGCGCGGGTCCTCGTGGCGGGCGGTCGAGAAGCGGCGCGTCGGCGCGTCGGCGTGGGTCAGCACGGCCACGACGCCCGGGACGGCGCGGGCGGCCGTCGCGTCGATCGCGACGATCCGGGCATGGGCGTGCGGCGAGCGCAGCACCTTGAGGTGGAGCGTGTCGCCGAGCGGTGCGTCCATCGTGAAGCGGGCGCGGCCGGACACGACCAGCGGCGCGGCCGGTGCCGCGAGGTTGCGGCCCACAGGATCGCCGCAGCCGCCGCTCTCGATCGAGCGCGCGCCGCCCGCGATGGCCTCGCGTACGGCGCGGTAGCCGGTGCAGCGGCAGAGATTGCCCTTGAGGGCGGTGCCGAGATCCTGCTTCTGGCCCTGATCGAGGCGCGCCGCGGTCATGATCATGCCGGGCGTGCAGAAGCCGCACTGGAAGCCCTGGGCCGCCAGGAAGGCTTCCTGCATCGGGTGGAACGCCGCCGGCTCGGCCGCGTCGGCGCGGCAGGGACCGGCCAGCCCTTCGATCGTGGTCACGCTCCGTCCCTCGGCGCGGAAGGCCGGTACCAGGCAGCTGTGCACGGGCTCGCCGTCGAGATGGACCGTGCAGGCGCCGCAATCGCCGGCGTCGCAGCCCTTCTTCACGCCGAACCAGCCGGCCTCGCGCAAGTAGGTCCGGAGGCACTGCCCGGCTCTCGGTGCGCCCTCGTGCGCGGCACCGTTGATCGTGAGCTTCATGACGCGGCTCCCGGCGACGGCGCCGCGTCGAGCGACCCGCGGATCTCCTCGGCGAAGTGCCGGGTCATGTGGCGGCGCCAGTCGGGCCGCCCGTGGACATCGTCGTGGTAGAGCGCGTCCGGGATCGCCTCGTCCAGCGCCCGCATCAGCGCGGCCGGATCCGGCAGACCGTCGAAGGCGAGGCGGAGCGGTCGTTTGACGGAGGCCGTGACCGTGAGCGCGAAGGCGCCGTCCGCGCCGCGCGTCCCGATCAGCAGCGCGCCGGAGCGCCCGTTCGGGCTGAGGCTGATGCGGCGGAAGGCCGTGCGACGCGCGAGCGCCGCGACCGGCATCGACAGGCTCCGCAGGATCTCGCCCGGTGCCAGGGCGTTCCGCTGCGGCGCGAGGACGAAGTCGAGGATCGGGAGCTCCCGCTCGGCCCCGTCGGCGGACCAGATCGTGCAGGTCGCGTCGAGGGCCGTCGCGAGGGCGATCATCGGCCCGGCCGGGAGGGCGAGGCAGACGTTGCCGCCGACCGTGGCCACGTTCCAGATCTTGAAGGAGCCGAGCAGCGCGCGGCAGCACTGGCCGACCAGCGGCGCCGCGTTCCATCCCGGCGGCAGTTCCAGCCGGTCGAGCTGGGCGATGGTGCAGGTCGCCGCGAGGGTCAGGCCCTCCGCGTCGACCGCGTGCGGTGGCCATCCGAGCGCCGCGAGGTCGACGAGGCGCCGCATCCCGACCTGCGGCTCGGAGAACAGCCACGTCCCGCCTCCCAGGCAGGCATCGCCGTCCGCCCAGGCGGGAAGCTCGGTCCGACTCCGCGGCCGGACGACGGTCTCGATCGTGTTGAGGTCCATGCCCGCTCGCCGGTCCGAGGCCGGTTCGGCCCGGCCCGACACTATGCCGGTTCTAATCGGGCCCCGGTCAAGCCGCGCCGGCAACTTCGAACCTTGGCGCCCCCACGTGCGTCGGCCTAGGATGAATCAGATTTGCGTGAGATGGCCGGCGGCGGTCCGGATCGGAGATCCCCATGGCCCTGACGGCATCGCGGTACGGCAAGGAACGGGTTCGCGTGCTGCGCCTCGCCCGCGACGGCGACCACCACACGCCGCGCGAGCTGACCCTGTCGGTGATGCTGACCGGGCGCTTCGAGGCGGCCTGGACAGAAGGTGACAACCGCGCCTCCATCGCCACGGACAGCATCCGGAACATCGTCAACGTGACGGCGGCGCGGCATCTCGGGCTCGACGCCGAGGGGTTCGTCGCCGCGGTCGCGCGGGTGCTGCTCGAGACCTACCCGCAGGTCGAGACCGTCACGATCGACGCGGAGGAAGTCCGCTGGCTCCGCCACGCGATCGCCGACGCGCCGCACGGCCACACCTTCACGCGCGACGGGAACGGCGCCGGCTACGTGGGGCTCACCGCCGACCGGACCCGGTCGACCCTGCGCTCCGGATTGCGCGGCTACACCTTCATGAAGACCACGCAATCGGGCTGGACGGGGTTCGTGGCGGACCAGTACCGGACCCTGCCCGACACGACCGACCGCATCGCCGCGACCAGCATGGACGCGACCTGGACCTGGGCCTCGGCGCCGCACGATTCCGCCGGAACCAACGCCCGCATTCTCGCGACGCTGTTGACCGTCTTCGGCACCACCTACAGCCGCGGGATCCAGGACAGCATGTACCGGATGGGCGAGGCCGCCCTGGCCGCCGTCCCGGAACTGGCCGAGATCGACTTCGTCATGCCCAACAAGCACTACCTGCCGATCGACCTGACACCGTTCGGCCTCGACAACCCGGGCGTTGTCTTCCTGCCGACCGACGAGCCCTACGGCCGGATCGAGGCGACCATCGGCCGGACAGGTTGATCAGTCCGCGCCGCGACGCCCTTCCCAGATTCCCCACGCATCATCGCGCGCCGCGTCGATCGGTGGGCTGTGGATCAGCGGTGCAATCCTACAACCGCAGGCTGGCAAGCGGCGGGCAAACGCGGGCGACGCACAACGCAAGATAGTCTCGCCCTTGATCTATGCTGTCCCATGGCTTTTCATTAAGTGGGACTGTGCATTTAGCGGCTCACCGCGAATATCTTGAGCAAAGCGAACCATTTTAACCGCCGCGCAACGGCATCCCATTATCGAAGCCCGCGCTAGAGCCGGGCATCGACAGGTTTATGGTGTCTCCCGGCGCAATAAAAATTTATCTCGATCAAGAAATTCTTGATCCGACCGGCTCGGTGCGCGCTTCGGCCGCACCCTCATCTCAGGATGCGGAGACATCGATGTTCGAGGGCGTTCTGGCTGGGAGGGATCACGCGGCCAAACTCGCGGCGTTGAGCCGGTCCCTCGCCACCATCGAGTTCGCGCTGGACGGCACGATCCTCGACGCCAATCCGAACTTCCTGGAAGCCATGGGCTACGCGCTCGAGGAGATCCGCGGCCGGCATCACAGCCTGTTCGTCCCGCCGGCCGAGCGGGAGAGCGAGGCCTATCGGGAATTCTGGGACAAGCTGCGGCGCGGCACCTTCGCCAGCGCCGAGTACAAGCGGCTCGCCAAGGGCGGGCGGGAGGTCTGGATCCAGGCCTCCTACAACCCGGTGCTCGACGCGCGCGGCGGACCGGTCAAGATCGTCAAGTTCGCCACCGACATCACCGCCCAGAAGCTCCGCGCCCTCGATCTGGAAGGGCAGATCAGCGCGCTGCACCGCTCGCAGGCGGTGATCGCCTTCGCGCTCGACGGCACGATCCTCACCGCCAACGCGAACTTCCTCGACGCGGTGGGCTATCGGCTCGACGAGATCGCGGGGCGGCATCACAGCCTGTTCGTCGGCGAGGCGGAGCGCGCCAGCGAGGCTTACCGGCTGTTCTGGGCCGCCCTGGCGCGCGGGGAGTATCAGTCCGGCGTGTTCAGCCGCACCGGCAAGGGCGGGCGGGAAGTCTGGATCCAGGCGACCTACAATCCGATCACGGACGCGGATGGACGGCCCGTCCGGGTCGTCAAGTTCGCCACCGACATCACCGCCCAGGTCCACGAGCGGCAGCAGCGCGCCGCCGCGCAGAGCGCCATCGGCGCCGAGCTGGACGCCATCGGCGACGCCGTGGCGGATGTGACGCGCCAGGCCGACGCGGCGGTCACGCGGGTGGACCGCGTGTCCGGCGACATCCGCTCGGTGGCCACCGGCGCGGAGCAGCTGTCGGCTTCGGTGGATGAGATCAGCCAGCAGGTGAGCCACGCCGCCGAGATGGCCGGGCAGGCCGTGGAGCAGGCGCAGCGCACCGGCCGGATCGTGACCGGCCTCAGCGACCAGGCCGCGCAGATCGGCGCGGTGCTGAGCCTCATTGCCGGCATCGCCGCGCAGACCAACCTCCTCGCGCTCAACGCCACCATCGAGGCGGCCCGTGCCGGCGAAGCCGGTCGCGGCTTCGCGGTGGTGGCGTCGGAGGTCAAGACCCTGGCCGCGCAGACGGCGCGCGCGACGGAACAGATCCGCCAGCAGATCGCCTCGACGCAGGCGGCGACCCGGGAGGCCGTCGACGCCATCGACACGATCCAAAGCACGATCCGGACCCTGGACGCGGCCTCGTCGACCATCGCGGCGGCCGTGGAGGAGCAATCCGCGGTGATGCGCGAGATGTCGGGCACCATGCGGACCGCCGCACAGGACGTCTCGGCAATCTCCGGCGGGATGACCACGATCGCGCGGGCGAGCGGCCGTGCCGACCGCGCGACGCGGCAGGTCCGGGAGACCGCGCGGGCTTTCGGCTGAGGCGATCCGGGCGGTCGCCGCCGGGTCAGCCCGGATCGCCGCCTTCGTCCGCGCGCTCGTCCTCGACCAAGCGCCCGATCCGGGGGATCAGCGGGCAGGTGACCGTGCAGCGCAGGCCGTCGGGCTCGAAGGCGAGCGCGACGGTTGCCCGCAGCTCGTAGCTCAGCATCTCGGTGAGCACCTGCATGCCGAAGCCGCGCCGGCTCGGCTGCGCGACGCCTGACCCTCCCGATTCCTTCCAGACGAGCGTCAGGTCGCCGGGCGGGCTCGCCCCGGCGCCGGCGACGACCCAGGTGACGTCGACACCGCCCTTCGAGAGACCGAAGGCACCGTGCTCGATCGCGTTGCTGCAGAGTTCGTGGACCGCGAGGGCCATGAGTTGCGCGGCCTTCGGCCGGAGGCGCACGGTCGGCCCCGCCAGCGTCGCCTGCTCGCCTTCGCGGATCAGGTGGATCATCAGCTCGTCGGAGATGAGCGTGTGCAGGCTGACCTCGCCGAACGTGTCTGCCGCGACCCGCACGCGCGCGATGGCGTCCAGCCGACCTTCGAGATGCGTCGCGTAGCCGTCGACGGTCTCGGCGGTCTCGGCCGAGAGACGCAGGACCGCCCGCAGCATCGCCAACGTGTCGCGCAAGCCGTGACGCAGACCGTCCGGTGTCCCGGACTCGTCCAGGAGGCGGCGAAGACGGGCATTGTCCGCTTCGAGGTGCGCGACGCGCGCGGCCATTGCTTGAGGCTCTGCCATGTTCGCTCTCTCAGCGCCGAAAGCCGGGAGGTTCCGTTCAGCTCACATAACGTATCGCGGACCTGCGCCAGCATCACAGACCGGAGATTTTCGCTGAACCGGGCGGGAAGTGCCGGCTCGTGCCCGTCTGACCTGAACACGCCCCGCCGCGGAGCGATCATCGAGCTCCGAGATGCTGTCAGCCAATACCGGCAATCATTCGTCCAGGTTTCAGGCTACGTTCTGACCAGAGGCCGATCTTCGACGAAGCACCTCCGAGCCGCACGCAAAGCTTCGGCCTTGATCACCCCGAGCGACAATCCGGCCGCGTCGACGGTCGCGATCATCCCGAGCCGGCCGAATGCCGGATGGCGGTTTCGGCATGATCCGAGCGTCATCGTCGGACCCGGTTCGACCTGCACCATCCGCCGGCGATCCGGAAAACGCCAGCGGTAGGGCGGCGGACGCGCCCGCCCAGGGGGCCTCGCATACGCCCCACGCCGGGCCGGAGTCCGACCCTTGTTTCGGTTCGGCTAACCATCCCTGCCCCGGTCGCCTACCCGTGGCCGCACTTCGTTGTGTGGGAGACGGATGCGTGGCGGGACAAAGCTTGCGGAAGGCAGGACGGCTGAAGCGGCTCTGGCCCGGGCGCGCGGCTGCCCTTCCGCCGGCACCGCGTTCGCCGGGACTGGCCGACCTGCCTGAACCGCCGCCGTCGCGCGGTCTCACGGCCTCCGAGCTGATCGCCATGGCGCGCCAAGCCCGGGCCATGTCCGATCAGAGGGATCCGGCAAAAACCACGAGCGTTTCCTGAGGTCCGCTGCGCGCTGTCGGGAGGTCGTCATGGGGCTGGTCGCCTTCATCGTCTTCGTCTGTCCCTGGATGGGCATCGCCGGCCTGCTGTGGATGCGGGCACAGCAGGCCAAGCCGCTCTGACCGAGGCTCCGTCGCCGCGTCGCCCGGCGATCGTCTCGGCTGCGATATGCCCTCCGAGCAGCCCGCCCAGAGGCACGCCATGGCCCGCGCGTCGGCCTGTATCGAGCCGGTCCTGAAGCTCACTGACGAGCGCGGCCGCGCGGCTCTCCGGCAGCAACAGAATCGGACGCCTAGCAGCTTCCCCTACAGTAATGCATCGCCCTCTCGCTCGCCATTCCGATATTTGTCTTATATAGTTTAATTGTGTAAATTATAAGTCTGCCGATATCAGCATATGATCCAGCTTAACCGAGTATCGAAGCGAAATTTCAAAAATTTTGACGCATTTGTTGGCCCATTGAAGGCAATTGATTTTTCTCGGTCCGTAACATAGACGCACCATGGTGATCCTTCCTAGGGTCAGGATTGTGGTGCCATTCATTATCCGAACGACCCATCGCTGCACCCTGCGTTTCAGAACGATCGTGATCGTCTTCGCAGGGTCGATGACCTCGCTCACATTTGGAATTGTCTACGTCCTGCTAGTGCAGGTCGGCGCGATCGACGCTGCCAGCCGCACCCTGGCTCAGGAGATCGGGGCTGTCCGGGCTCTCGGCACCATGAAGCAACGGACACAGGAGCTCGGTGCGTTGGAATGTCCTGCGCGCGCCGTATCGACCGAGGCCGACCCTCGGGAGGACATCGACCGGACAATTGAGCCGCACGAGGCATTCCTGAAGGCCTGGACCACCTATGTGTCGACGATCAGGACGGCGGACGAGCGGGAGCGCGCTCGAGGTCTGTGGGACGCGTGGCAGCATTTCCTCGCCGTGGAGGCGGAAGCGGCCGCCCTCGACAGGGCTGGGGAACGCGATCTCGCCGACAGGGTGCGGGCGACGGCGCTTCAGGCCGACGCGGCAGCCGTCGCACGGGATATCGACGCGCTGCTGACCGACCGCGACGCCGCGGTCACCGGGCAACTCGGAGCTGTCGACGCCGCCGGCTCGACCTTGCGCCCGCGCCTCGTGGCCGGCTTGTCCGCCGCTGCGCTGGCTGCCCTGGTCCTGGTGCAGGCCATCCTGCGCGGCGTCGCGCAGCCGATGACAGCGCTCGCCTGCGCCATGCAGCGACTGGCCGACCACGATCTCACCGTCGCGGTCTCGGCAGCAGCAGGCTGCACCGAACTCGGCGTCATGGCGGCCGCGACGAGAGCTGTTCAGGAAACGCTGCGGCAGGCCGTGTTGCGGGACGCCGAGGCCGATCGGTCGCGCGCTCAGAGCGAGCAGCGCCGCGCCGTGATCGAGCACGCGACCGAGCGGGTCGAGACCACGATCGGTGGCATGGTCGAGGCTGTGTCTTCGACCGCCGCGGCACTGCGCGTCACCGCCGACGACGTGGGCCAAGCGATCCGCGATGGGGCGGTTCGATCGACCACCTTGGGCGCCGCGCTCGCGCAGACGCGATCGAAGGTCCGGCAGATCACCGGCTCTGCCGAGACGTTCGGCGCGGCGGTCGAAGAGGTCGGGGCGCAGGCTGAGGCCACCGCGGCCCTGGCCGGAAGCGCCGCGGCGGACGCGGCCCGGACGACCGCCCGCGTTCAGGCGCTGAGCAGCGCCGTCGACCGGATCGGCGACGCGGTCCGCCTCATCGCCAAGATCGCCGCACAGACGAACCTGCTGGCCCTCAACGCCACGATCGAGGCCGCCCGGGCCGGCGACGCGGGCCGCGGCTTCGCGGTGGTCGCCTCCGAAGTGAAGGCCCTGGCCGCGCAGACCAGGGAGGCCACCGAGATCATCGGCCAGCACGTCTCCGAGATCCGAGGCTCGACCGACGCGGCGGTGTCGGCGATCGCGGGCATCACGGCGCGGGTCGAGGACATGAGCCGCGCGGCGAACGTTATCGTCGAGTCCGTGGAGCGGCAGGGTGCGACCGCGCGGGAGATCGTGACGGCCATCGCGGAGGCGGCCGACGGCACCGAGGGGTTCGACGCGAAGGGCGCGGGCGTCACCGAGATTCCCGAGGCGGCCGAGCCGACGACGGCCGTGTTGACCGCGGCCGACAGCCTGACCCAGGACGCCGCCCGTCTCGGCGAGGCGCTCGCTGGCCTCCTGGAGAGCCTCCGTGCGGCGTGAGGCGGGGCCCGCTGAGAGCGGGACGGAACTGGCCGCATGAACTGGATTGAGTGGGCACGCGGCCGCTCGATCGGCGGGTCGCTCCGGAGGGGATCCCTCGTCCTCGCTCTCGCGGCTTGGGCGCTGCCGGCCTCGGCCACCACCATCGCGTTCCTGACACCGGCGGGCGTCGCCCGGCGCCTGCACGACGGCCTCGACGAGCAGGCACGCGCGCGGGGCGTCGCGACTCGCTTCGCCTACGCGCCCGACGGTGCGGGCGACGAGCAGATCGCGCAGGCGCGGCGGCTGATCGCCGAGAGAGCCGACGCTCTCGTGGTCGTGCCGGTCGACTCCGCGGCGCGCGAGGAGATCACCCGGCTGGCCCTGGAAGCCGACGTACCACTCGTCCTCATCGGCCACGGCGCACGGACCGACTGGTTCGCCGGACGCGTCACCCAGGTCGTGCCGAGCGATCTCGTCGCCGGGCGGCTGCAGATGCGCAAGCTCGCCCAGATGTCGGGTGGGGCCGGACGCGTCGCGATCCTCGCGGGCAGCGCCACCGATCCCGTCTCGGCGCTCCGCAGCAGAGGTGCCAGGGAGGTGCTGGCGGAGAGCCCGCGCCTCCGCCTCGTCGCGGAGGCCGCGACGGATGCGAGCCGCGCGACGGCGCGGGCCACCGTCGCCGGGTGGCTCGCCCGAGGCATCGGCATCGACGCGATCGCCGCGACCAGCGACGAGATGGCGCTCGGCGCCGCCGATGCGGTCGAGGCGGCCGGGTTTCCGGCGGGCCGGATCCGCATCGGCGGGGTGGATGCCACCGCCGAGGGCATGCAGGAGATGCAGGACCTGCGCCTCGCCGTGACGGTCTTCCAGGACGCGGGCGTCCAGGGCCGGCGCGCGGTTGACGACGCCCTGGCGCTGATCCGTCGCGAGCCGGTTCCGCCCAGCGACTGGGTCCCGTCCGAGCTGATCACGGACCGCATGTCGACCACGCACTTCTCGCGCTAGACCGCGCCGGCGGGCAAACGCCAGTCGTCCCGGCGCCGGTTCGGCCCGTCAGTGCGCCATGAGGCAGCAGAAGGTGCTCGCCTGCAGGATGTCGCGGGTGGCGCGGGCGAGGGCCTTGATCCAGCGCAATCGCGCCGACGCCCTCAGATTCACGGCACCGGCCTTGAGCTGAATCAACGCGTCGCGATCCGGGCCACGGCAGAGCTGCCGCGTTCGTCCCCTGGAGACCGCGATGTCCGCCCTCGAACTGCCGAGTGCAGTCAATCTCGCGCGAGCCCAATTCGCGCTCACCGTCGTCTGGCACTTCCTGTTCCCGGCCTTCACCATCGGGCTCGCGAGCTACCTCGCCGTGCTCGAAGGCTTCTGGCTGCGCACCGGGAAGGCCGTCTATCTGGACACCTACCGCTACTGGCTCCGCATCTTCGCGGTCGCCTTCGCGATGGGCGTCGTGTCCGGCCTGGTCATGAGCTACCAGTTCGGCACGAACTGGTCGGTCTTCGCCGACCGGACGGCGCCGGTGCTCGGGCCGCTTCTCGGCTACGAGGTGCTCACGGCCTTCTTCCTGGAGGCGGGCTTCCTCGGCGTCATGCTGTTCGGCCTCGAGCGGGTCGGCAAGGGGCTCCACTTCCTGGCGACCTGCCTCGTCGCCGTCGGCACCCTGACCTCCGCGTTCTGGATCCTCTCGGCCAATTCCTGGATGCAGACTCCCACCGGCCACGTCGTCGCGCCGGACGGCCGCTTCAACCCGGCCGACTGGTGGGCGATCGTCTTCAACCCGTCCTTCCCCTACCGCTTCGCCCACACGGTCACCGGCGCCTACCTCACCACCGCGATGATCGTCGGCGCCGTGGGCGCGTGGCACCTGCTGCGGGACCGGGCCAATCCCCGGGCCCGGCTGATGTTCTCGATGGCCATGTGGATGGCCGCCGCTGTGGCTCCGGCCCAGCTGGTGATCGGCGACCTGCACGGCGGAAATTCCTACGCGCACCAGCCCGCCAAGGTCGCCACCATGGAGGGTCATTTCCGGACGGAGCGCCGGGCCCCCGCGATCCTGTTCGGGTGGCCGGACGCGGAGGCGGGCGCGGTGCGGGGCCGGATCGAGATTCCCGGCCTCGCCAGCCTCTACCTGACCCACGATCTCGACGGTGAGGTCCGCGGGCTCAACGACATGCCGCGCGACCTCTGGCCGACCAACCTCCCCCTGGTGTTCTGGTCGTTCCGGATCATGGTCGGCCTCGGCCTGCTGATGATCGCCCTCGGTCTCGCCGCGCTCTGGCTGCGCCACCGCGGGCGGCTCTACGACACGCCCTGGCTGCACCGCTTCGCGGTCGGCATGGGGCCGTCCGGCCTGATCGCCGTCACGGCCGGCTGGACGGTGACCGAGGCGGGGCGTCAGCCCTTCACCGTCTACGGCGCGCTGCGCACCGTCGACAGCGTGTCACCGGTGGCGGCCCCGGCCGTCGCCGCCTCGCTGGCGGCCTTCGCGGCGGTCTACCTCGCGGTGTTCGGCGCGGGCATCTGGTACCTCCTGCACCTGTTCAATCAGGCGCCGCACGCCCACGAGCCCGGCCCGCCGCCCGGACAGCCGATCCGCACCGCTGGCATCACGCCCGCCCCCGCCCTCGTCGCCGGCGCTCCGACCGCCGGCCGCCCCCTCGCGCAGCCCGCGGAGTAGCCCGATGCCCCTCGATCTCACGCTCATCTGGGCGCTCCTCATCGCCACGGCGGTCTTCCTCTACGTGGTGATGGACGGCTTCGACCTCGGGGTCGGCATCCTGTTCCCGGCGGTGCGCGGCAAGGCGGACCGGGACGTCATGGTCAACACCGTGGCGCCGGTCTGGGATGGGAACGAGACCTGGCTCATCCTCGGCGGCGGCGGGCTGTTCGCGGTGTTCCCGCTGGCCTACGCCACGATCCTGCCGGCGCTCTACATGCCGCTGATCCTGATGCTCCTCGCGCTGGTCTTCCGCGGCGTCGCCTTCGAGATGCGGTTCCGCGCGGCCTCGCCCGCGAGCCAGCGGACCTGGGACCGGTCCTTCTCGTGGGGCAGCTACGTGGCGACTTTCTGCCAGGGCATCTGCCTCGGGGCCCTGGTCCAGGGCATCCGGGTCGAGGGTCGCGCCTACGCGGGCGGCTGGTGGGACTGGCTGACGCCGTTCTCGGTGCTGACCGGGGCCGCCCTGGTCGCCGGCTACGGTCTGCTCGGCGCCTGCTGGCTGATCTGGAAGACGGAGGGCGAGCTCCAGCTCCGGGCCTACCGGCTCGCGCGCCGGCTCGGCCTCGTCACGCTGGCGGCCATCGTGATCATCTCGGCGGCGATGCCGATCCTCAGCGACGCGTTCCGCGCGCGGTGGTTGTCCTGGCCGAATCTCGCCTTGGCCGCGCCGGTGCCGGCCCTGGTCGCGCTGCTGGCGTGGCGCTTCTTCGTCGCGCTCGATCGGCGGGCCGAAGTGACGCCGTTCCTCTGCGCCCTGGGCCTGTTCCTCATGTCGTATGTCGGGCTCGGCATCAGTCTGTGGCCGATGATGGTCCCGCCGGTGGTCACGATCTGGGACGCGGCGACCCACCCGAGCAGCCAGGCGTTCCTGCTGGCCGGCGCGGTAATCCTGGTCCCGATGATCCTGGCTTACACCGGCTACGTCTACTGGCTGTTCCGCGGCAAGGTCGCGGCGGGCGCGCCGGGCTATCACTGAGACCCGCGGCCCGTCGGATGGGGATGCAGGGATCGGCGCGCCGCGCCGGTCCCTGCCCTCGCGCGCTCGGCCTCACGGGCCGGCACGGGCGCCCTTGACGAAACGCGCGACGTCGTCCGCGACCGAGTACCGGAGGCTGAACGGGAAGCTCATCGCGTGGACGATCTGCCCGTGCCCGAGACCCGGGTAGATCTTCATCGTCTCCCTGCCGTCGAAGCCGCGCAGCGCCCGGTCGAGCGCCAGGGTTCCGGCGGGGTTGACGTCGAGATCCGCCGCGCCGGTGGCCAGCAGCATCGCCGGATGGGGATCCGTGGCGTGGTTGATCGGCTGCAGGGCCGGATCGCTGCCCGCGAACACCTGGCGATCCAGCGGATCGGTCAGCGCCGAAGTCGCGTAGGGTCCGGCCAGCCCGACGATCCCGGCGAGCTTGGCGGGACTGGAGCCGGCCCGCTGGAGCCAAGTCGCGTCGAGGCCCAGCATCGCGGCGGCCCAGGCCCCCGAGGAATGCCCAACGACGGTGACGCGGGCGGGATCGCCGCCGTACTCGGCCGCGTGCGCGAGGGTCCAGGCGACGGCGGCGGCGTTGTCCGCGAGGATGTGCTGGAGGCTCGCCGCCGGCACGTGGCGGTACTCGGGGATGACCGCGACGACGCCCCGCCGCGCGAAGGCCGCGCCCACGTAGGCAACCTCGTCCTTCGATCCGGTCCGCCACCCGCCGCCGTACAGGAACACGGCGACCGGACGCGGCTTCCCGGCGGCTGGCCGGTAGATGTCGGCGCGGTGCGCGCTCCCGTCGGCATAGGGGACGCCCTTGTCCACGTGGACTTCGAGCGGCGCCAGCGCGTTCAGGACCGCGAGGGTCAGGCCGACGATCGTGTCACCCAGGTAGCTCAGCATGGATCAGGCCTCCGCGAGGGTCGGAGATCGGGCGCGTCACGGAACGACCCCGTCGGCGGCGACCCTAGGTGAGCTCGACGACGCCGAGGCGGTCCGTGACCGGGACCGGCACCCGCCTGTCTGCGGGAAGCTTCACCACGCTCACGGCGCCGTCGTCGTCGAAGCGATGGAGGCGCACCCGCCGGGGCTGCCGTGACAGCCGGAGCTCGGCGGTCCGCGCCGGCAAGTCCGGCCGGGGTGCCCGGCTACGCCGGTCCCAGCCGTCGAGGCCGAGCCAGATCGGGACGAGCGTCGCCCCGTCTCGCCGCGCGAACCGCGCGGTGATGAGATCGGGAACGGGGCTGCCGAGCGTGACATCGCGATCGGCCGGAACGGCGGCGATCTCCCCGGCGGGGGCGCCGAACAGCCGGACGAGGTTGCTCACCGCCGCGAAGGCGGGTGTGGGGCGACCGTCGTGGGCGAGAAGGCCGAAGCGGCTCTCGGGATCGGCGTCGCCGCGGTCGAAGCTGGAGATCAGCTCGTACAGGTAGGTCCGCCGCACGCCCTGGAGGTAGCTCCAGAGCAGCATCCGCGGGAGGTAGCGGGCGCGCAGTCCCGGCGAGATCGGCAGGTGGGCGCTGCCGGTGGCGAGCGCCGTGTGGTAGCCGTTCTCGGTCGCGATCACGGGCGCGTCGCCGAAGACCGGGCGCGCGGCCGCGACGAAGCGCGCGAGGCTGCCGCCGCCGTCGGTTTCCGGGGGCTCGGCCCCGGGATAGGCGTGGATGTTGGCGAGGTCGACGACCGCTGCGAGGTTCTGCGCCGCCGCGACGTTACCCTGGATGTAGCTCGGTCCGGCCACGCGGACGGCCTCGGCCCGCGTGTCCGCCCGCACCGCGCGGAACAGGGCCGCCTGATGATCGGCCGAGAGCCGCGCGAGGCCCGGCCGCGCCGCGACCGGCGGCTCGTTGCCGCCCTCCGCCACGATGAGCCCGTCGCCGGCCCAGCCGGCGATCTCGGCGAAGCGCTCCGGCGGCACCCGCGGCCCCGGCGTGAGCCCGTCGTAGAAGATCAGGCTGAAACGGTAGCCCCGGTCGGCCAGATCGGCGATGCGCTCGAACTGCCCGGCCGGCTCGTCGCCGACGAGCACGATGTCGTCGCGCAGGTGCCGGATCCCGAGTACGTCGAGCGCCTGGGCGCAGGCAGCGAAGCGGTCGACGTAGGGGGTGCCGCGATGGCCGAGATGCACGTTGACGCCGATCGAGTCGATCAGCGCCTCGCAGCGGTGCAGCGGCTCGGCCGCGGCGGCCCGCCCGGCCGCGAGGGCGCCCGCTGCCAGGGCGAGGGCCGACCGGCGCGTGAGACGGGTCACGTCCGGCCCGCCAGGGTGAGACCGCTTCCCGGCGCGGCGGCCTTCGCCGCGACGGTGCGCGTCGCGTGGGCGCGGCGGACGGCGCGCAGGAGGTCCTGCAGCGCCTCAGCGACCCGGGCCTGGGCCTCGCGGGAACCGAAATTGTGGTCCACGCCCGGTACCACCGTCACAGGCGCTCCGACACGGCGGTCGGCCGGTCCGGGCGAGCGTCCCAGATGGCGGCGGACGGCCGCGAGGCCCGGATCGCCCGCGCTGTAGAGCAGGCGGATCTCCGCGCCCCGCCGACGGAGGGCCGCGACCCGCCGGGCGGGCGAGCCCCCGAGCGGACCGGGGCGGAGAGCCCGGCGCAGGCGGCGGATCCCGGCCTCGATGCCGCGCCGGGCGAGGACCGAGGCGATGGCGGCGATCCGGATCTCGCCGCGGATCAGCCGGCGCCAAGTCGCGCCCCGCTTGAGCAGGGCCGCGTAGGTGGACGCGCTTCCGAAGGTCTGCCGGATGACCTGGTCGAGGTCCTGATCCGGGTCCCAGTCGAAGCAGTAGAGGTTGAGCAGGAGCGCGCCGTCGATCCGGCGGTCCCGGCAGAGCGCGTGGAAGGCCGCGTAGGCGCCGCTGCACCCGCCAACCAACAGGATCGGGCCGCCCGCGCCGGCGATCAGGTCGACCGCCGCCGCGACGTCGGCGAAGCCGTCCCCGGCGAAGAGGGGCTTGCGGCCGTCCGGCCGCTCGTCGCTGTCGCCGATGCCGCGCAGGTCGAACCGGACCGACGCGATCCCCTCCGCGGCGAGGCGCCGGGCGAGATCCGTGGTCTGGCGCCCCCATCCGGAATGCACGCTCATGCCCGTCGAGACGAACAGGATCGTCGGCGCCGCGCTTTCCGCCCGGTCGGGCCGGCAGCGGATGCCGATCAGGCCGCGCCCGAAGCGGACCGGCGCCTCCGCCCAGCCCGGTCCGGTCAGCCCGTTCCGGCGCCCGTCGATGGCGATGCCGCCGGGTCGCGGCCCGGCGGCCGCCATCCCGTCGGTCGCGAAGCCGATGACGCGGGCGAAATCCGCGGTCGGGACATCCGAGAAGATCGGATCGGCGACGAGCGCCGCGAGACCCGGGAACGCTCCCGTCGCCACGTCGCAGCCGAGAGCGCCGAGGTTCGCGGCCAGCGCCTTGGTCTCGGGTGCGAGGAGCAACGCGTGGCGGGCCGGCGCCCGCGCGAGCCGCGCGAGGTTCAGGTCGGCGAGATCGGTGAGGAACGCCGCCTCCATCCGGAAGCCGCCCACGGTGAGGCTGTCCGGCTCCTGCGCCGGGGCGGACCCATCCGGCAGGCGGCCGATCGTCTGCGCCCGCAGCCGCATCTCGCGCAGATACGCGCGCCCGGTCGTGACCGGCGCCAGCAGGACGAGGCGGTCGACGGCCTCCGCCTCGCCGGCCAGAGCCGCGAAGGTCGCGCCGAGCCGCAGGCCGACGACGACGATCTCCGCGACGCCGGTCGTCGCGCGCAGGTACGCGATGGCCCCACGCACCGCAGCGACGCAGCCAGCGACCCGCGCCTCGTCCAGATCGGCCGAGTCGCCCTCGCCCGGATAGTCGAAGCGCAGCGTCGGGCAGCCCGCCGCGGCGAGGCCCTCGGCCAGGAAGCGCCAGGGCCGATGCGCGGCCATCTGCTCGAAGCCGTAGGCCCCGCAGAGGACGACGCCCCGCGTCCCGGCCGCCGGATGAAGCCACCCGAACAGCCCGTCGAAGGTCACCGGCACCGACACCGCGGCCTCGGACCCGACTTCACCCGTCATGACCGAATTCCACGATCTCGTCGCTGTTGATGGCCCGCACGCGCCCGCGCGGGAACCGGGCGGCCTCCGCGAAGGTGATGATCCGGCTCGACCCCGGGGCGACGTGGAAGCCGCTGTCGGTCGGCCGTGCCCCCGGGGCCAGCACCTGGACGCCGCGGGCGAAGCGCTCGGTGCTGATCCGCAGACCCGGCCCCGCCGCGGTCGCGACAGCTTCGGCCCGGAGGCCGACGGCCGACCGGTCGAGCGGCCCCGCGCTCAGGATGTGGAAGCTCTCGGCGATCACGCGCCCGTCGGAGTCGGTCAGCCGCGCGTGCGCGAGATCGTGGATCCGGGGCCCGAATCGGTAGCTGTCGGTGGCGTCGAAGAAGCGCCCGAGAAGGGTCGCGGAGGTGAACGTGAGCGCCGCCCGCGGGCCGGCCACGAGATCGCGCTCGGCGCGCGCCGCGACGCGGGCCGCCACATCGCAGAAGATCAGGGACAGCGTCAGCGCCCGGGCCGTCGCCGTCTCGTTGAGAATGTGGACATGGAGGCCGTCGAGGCCCTCATCGGTGAGGAGGACTTGGACCGGGCGGAAGGCGCGCCTCAGCGCGTACCAGGCCGATTTCGGGCGCTGCGTCCAGTCGATCACGCCCCAGCCGGCTCCGGGCGCGAGGTCGCGCATCATCAGGACGAGGCCGCCGGCCGTCGGCGAGCGCGGCCGGCGCCACTCGGAGAAAGTCGCCTCCATGACCTCGGCCACCGCCGCGCGGCCGAGCTCGAGGTAGCGGTCCGGGTCCTCGGCGCGCAGGGTCGCCGGATCGACGCCGTAGAGCGCGCCGACGTAGTGGTCGCGCACCGTCTCGAAGTCCCAATCAGCGCCGCGGTCCTGCGGGATGCCGGCCTGCCAGAGCGGGTCGGCCGGTCCGGTCGGGCCCGGCGTGCCGGGTTCGGGCGGGTTGGCGAAGGCGAGGCACTCGCTAGCGAAGCCGACCTCGGCCCGGCGGGCATCTTCCAGGGGCCGTCGATAGGCGCCGACGCCGAAATAGTGCGTGCAACCCCCGCGCGGCGAGAACGGCAGGTCGCCGCCGGAGGGCGAGTTCGGCACGACGACGAGATCGGGCCGCCACGCTGCCACCCGCTCCGCCAGCGTCTCCGCGCAGTAGGCGTCGGCCCAGACGGCGCGCGGCGCCCCGAGCATCGCCGCCTGCTGCCAGACCTCGCTGCCGCCGCAGACCACGCAGAGCGACGGCGCGGTCTGCGTGCGGTCGAGGAATCCGCTCAGCTCGCGGTCGAGCGCGGCCGCGAAAGCCGGTTCGGCGTGCGGGTAGTCGAAGTTGGCGAGCATCAGGTCCTGCCAGACCAGGATGCCGAACTCGTCGCAGAGATCGTAGAAGTCCGGGGCCGGATAGAGCGTCGTCCCGGGCACGCGCAGCATGTTCATGCCGGCCTCGCGCGCCAGCTCGAGCAATGCGCGGGTGCCGTCCGAGCCCAGCCCGACGAGGTCCGGCGGCGTCCAGACGGCGCCCCGGCAGAAGAGCGGCACGCCGTTCACGGCCAGCGCGAGCCCCTCCGCGAACGGCCGCGTGAGCGACAGGGTCCGGAAGCCGACGCGGCCCAGGTCGATTTGCGCCCCGTCGACGCGGACTTCGACCGGGTGGAGGTTCGCTGCGCCGTGGGTATGCGGCCACCAGGGCGCGATGCCGGGCAGCGCCAGCGCGCCCGCGAACAGGCCCGGCTCGACCTCCGCGAGCGGGGCTTCGCCGCCGCCGCATCGGAGGAGGACGGTGCCGACCGGACCGTCGACCCGCAGGCGCACGGCCACCCGGCCGACGTCGCCGTAGAGGGTCGTGCGCACATCCGCGGCGCTCGCGCGGCGGCGGACCGGCTCGACGGTTATCGGGCGGTAGGGCCCGACGAGGTCGATCTCGGGACACCAGCCCGGCATGAAGCCGAGGACGCTGGTGCGCACGTGGCGCAGCGACCCGGGCGTGATCATCCGCGGCCGCCAGCGCCCGCGCTTGGCCGGGCGGTCGAGTTCCGCCCGGAGCGCGCGGAAGCAGAGCGCGAGCTCGGAAGCGCCGCCGAGGTCCACGTCGACGACGTGCTCCTCGAACATCGCGCGGGCGCACAGGACCGGGACGCCGTCGAGCCAGACTTCGGCGAGGGTGGCGAGGCCCCCGAAGCGCAGCCGGGCCGGGCCGGAACCGGAGATGCGTGTCCGATACCAGACGTCGCGGTCGTGGATCGGCTCCGGCGCCGCCTCGCTCCAGCGTCCGGCGGCTCGAAGGGCGCCGGCGGCGGTGCCCGGAACCTCGGCGACGATCCAGTCGGTGACCCCGTCCAGATCGCCGGGACCCGCGCAGGCGCCCGCCGGCGTCGCGGCGAGCCGCCAGGGCCCGAATCGGACCTCCGGCGCGCGGTCGTCGACGCTGCGGATGCGGGCCATGACGCCTCTCAGCGGTCCAGCGCGCGGTCGAGATCCGCGAAGACGCGGTCGTAGGTCGCCGCGAGGCGGTCGAGGCGCGGCGCCAGGCCCTCGGCCGAGCGGCGATGGAACGCGCGGGCGAGCTGGAACTGGAAGGCCTTGGCCTCGCGGCTCAGGTCCGCGGCGGCCGCGGCGGCAGGCCCGAATCCGCCGGCTTCCCGGGCCTCGAGCCACGTGAGATGGCTGGCCAGCATCTCGAAATTGCCGCCGAGCTGGCGCGTCGTGTTGAAGGCGTAGGCGTGGAACACGCTGAGCGGCCGGACGACCAGCTCGGCGGCCGTCGCCGCGAGGGTGTCGCGGAACGCCAGGACGGGGTTGCGCCGGGGCGCCCGGGCGCGATGCCGGACGAGCAGTTCGCGCGCGACCGCCGGCAGATCCGCCGGGCCAAGCGACGGTGCGACGGTCTTCACGAACTCGGCGTAGGGCGGCAGCGTCGCCGGCCCGAAGATCCCGGCGTAATCCTTCCCGGCGAGGCGGAAGCGACCCGCATTGTGGAGGTAATCGAGCTCCTGCGCGGCCGGATCGATGGCCTGGATCCCGATCGTGGTCTTGCCGTGCTCGCGTCCGTAGGTGGTCCCCTGGGTGTCCGGCAGGTAGATCGCGTCGACCTCGACCAGCACCGGCCGGCCGGCCGCGGCCTGGATCACGGCGTGGTTCTCAAGGCCGCCGTAGACCGCGAGTTCCAGCACCTCCAGACCGTAGAGGCGCTCGATATCGCCGGTCGGCGGTTTGAAGAAGGTGAACTGGTCGCCCTCGAAATCCTGCCTCACGGTGAAGCCCAGCATCGCCTCCGGCACGAGGCCGCGTCCGTGCAGGAGCTCGATCCAGAGGTCGACGTAGCAGTTCGTCTCCGGCCAGTCGCGGCCGGAATCGTGGAGCGAGTGCGGGACGTAGGGTCCCGCGGCTCCGAGACCCTCCGGCAGGCGCAGCGCGACGGTCACCGCCTCAGCCCCACAGCTCGGCGCGCACGGCGGCCGGCCACGCGGCGAGATCGAGCCCGTGGTGGCGCAGGAGCGCCAGCGTGATCCGCTCCAGGCCGAAACCGACGCAGGCCGTGTGGGCGACCTCGCCGTCGGCCTGGCGCAGCTCCCAGGTGCTGCCGAAATGGTCCTGGTGATAGTTGAAGCTGAGGCAGGCCGTCGGCTTGTCGACGCTGTTGACCGGGACGTTCAGCTCGAATTTCAGTCCCTGCGCCCGCTGGTTGTTGGCGAGCATCCGGCCGGCGCGGCCGAAGAACGGGTCGTTGGCCGCGTCGATCGCGAGGGGGAGACCGAGGGCGCGGATCATGGCCGTGCCGCGCTCGAGCCAGGCTTCGCGGAAGGCCAGGACCTGCTCGGGGCTACCCATGCGCACGTATTCGCGCATCCGGAACAGCTGCATCCGGGTCGGCTCGAGCGAGGGCTCGCGCCGGAAGCAGTAGGATTGCAGGTCGAACAGGCGGCCCTCGGCCGGCAGCGCGCCCCGCGCGGCGGCGACCGGGTAGACCGGGTAGCAGGCCGCGGGCGTCAGCACGATGTCGGTGGCCTCCTGCTGCCCGGTCCAGTCGGTCCCGGCCTCGAGGCAGGCGAGGATCTCGGCGTGGCCGCGCGCGTCGCCGCAGAAGCTGTGTACGGTGCCGGCGAGGTTCGGGAAGCCCTTCAGGTAGCCGCTGCGCTCGAAGGCCGGGCGGCTCATGGCCGGCGGGAAGCGCAGCACCTCGGCCTCCTCGGCGGCCCCGAGTCGCGTGATCATCCGGTCGAGGGCGTCGACGACGCTCTCGAAGCCGCCGCTGCGGCCGTAGAGGCCGTCGACGCCGGTCCGGACGAGCAGGCCGTGGTCGAACAGGCGGTCGAGGAAGGTGGGACCGCCGGCCGGCTCGTCCTCGAGCAGCACTTCGACGGGGGCAGAGGAGATCGATTCCATCACGCACTCATGAGCTGGCCGCTGCCCTTCTGCACGAGCAGGAGCTTGGCGGTGTTGGCGAGGATGCGGTCGTTGCCGATCATCAGCGGCGCGGAGAGGACATCGCGCAGCGGCCGCCCCAGGCTAAAGGGCGTGTCGTTGCGGTAGCCGGCGAGGCCGACGATCGCGAGTGCCCGCCGGACGATGTCGACCGCCATGTCGGAGACGGTGATCTTCAGGTTGTTGAGCATCACGCAGAAGCCGACCGCGCCGATCGTGTCGGCGTCCCCGTGCGCGTCCTCGAAGCGGCGCAGGGCCGACACGATGGTGCCGCGCATGGCCTGATGCGCGCTGGAGACCTCGGCGAGGCGCGTCGCGGTCGGCGGCACCTGCCCGGGCCGGCGCCGCGCCTCGGCCTGCACGAAGGCGCGGGCGCGGTCGACCGCGTAGGTCGCGATCCCGTACCAGACGCTGCTCCACAGCAGGTGCGAGGAGGCCAGCATCGACTGGGCGGCGATCTCCGCGAACGGCTTCGGCAGGATCTGCTCGACCGGGACGTTCCGCGCCTCCAGGCGGAAGCCGTCGCTGCAGGTCCCGCGCATCCCGAGCGTGTCCCAGTCGCCCGTTCGCGCGAGGGAGATCTGGTCGGCCATCAGCGCGACGAGGACCTGATCGGACGTCGCGGCGTCCGGATGGCGCCGGGCCGTGGCGAGGATCAGGTCGGCGTGGGCGCCGTAGGAGATCACCGACGCGTCCTTGCCGAGGGCGAAGACCTCGCCGGTCGTTTCCACGGCGCAGAGGCTGTTGCGCAGGTCCCCGCCGATGCCCGCCTCCGTGGTCGAGGAGGCGACCAGCAGCTGCTCGCGCGCGATGCGCTCCATCAGGCGCCCGTGCCACGGGCTGTCGAGGCCGTGGGTCACGAGGCTGGAGACCTTGATGTGGTGCATCGCGAAGACCATCGCGGCCGCGCTGCAGGCCTGCCCGAGCGTGCTGCACAGCTCGGCGATCTGCGTCAGCCCCGCCCCCTCCCCGCCGAACTGGCCCGGGATCTGGAGACCGAGCAGCCGCTCGGCCCTCATCGCGGCCACGGCCTCTGCGGGAAAGCGGCCTTCGCGGTCGACGGCGTCGGCGTGGTGCGCCGCCACCGCCGCGGCCCGCTCGGCGCGCGCGGCGAGCGTGCTCATGCGGCTTCCTGCTGGATCAGGGTGGAGACGGCCTCGCGGATCGCGCGGATCGACGAGAAGGACTTGCGGTTCAGGAGCTCGTCGGGGAACTCGATGCTGAAACGCTCCTCGAGGCCCAGCATCAGCTGGACGGAACCGAACGAGTCCAGCCCGAGATCGAACAGGCTGTCATCCTCGGAGAGCTGGTCGGCCTTCCCGGCGAAGGCTTCGTTCGCCCCGAGAATCTCACGGATGTCTTGAGCGATGTTCAAGGCGGAACTCCTTATTCCAGTTATCACGACGCTATTGAACGGATCGGCTCGGCGTCAAATTATCTATTGATTAATAGTAAATAGCGGTCCGTAGAGGGCGACACAGGGTTGCGCGCCGTGCAAACAGGAACCGGATGTGACCGGCGGCCTACATTCGGCGGCGCCACCTTTACGATCACTTTCCAGCTCTTGCTTTCGTGATCGTCCGTCCAGAGATTTCGCGGATTTAGCAACTCATGCGTGCAAATGCCCCGCCTGATCTTAAATTTGAGACGCGGGCCATTTAGGACGTTTCCGGACTCGTCGTGACGCGGCGGGGCCATCTCGGCCATAAGGGCGCGACGTCGCCCGTCCCGGGCGGGCCCAGCGATCAGCCGGCGCGCGATGATCTACAACCTCCAAATCCTGCGCGCCGTCGCCTCGTACCTCGTCTTCCTCACGCATTTCGGCCTCTACATCGGCCCCGTGCTGCCGAGGCCGGATCTGTTCGCCTTCGGCGCGAGCGGGGTCGACGTGTTCTTCGTGCTCTCCGGGTTCATCATGTTCGTGAGCACGAGCGGGCGCCGCGAGAGCCCGGGCGAGTTCCTGCTCCGCCGCGCGTCGCGCGTTGTCCCGGTCTACTGGCTCGTCACGCTCGCCCTGGCGCTGATCGCGCTGACGGGCCTGAAGCCCATCGGGATCGTGGAGATCCGGCCGGATTACGTCGTCCAGTCCCTGCTTTTCCTGCCGTTCTCCCGCGGCCGCTTCGTCGAGCCGCTGAACTCCGTGGGCTGGACACTCAATTACGAGATGTTCTTCTACGTGGTCTTCGCGGCGCTGCTCATGGTGCCGAGACCCGCCTTCCGGGCGCTCGGTGCGGCCGCGATCTTCCTGGCGCTGATCCTGCTCGGATTGCTGCCCGCGTCGAATCTCTACTGGGCGTACTACACGAAGCCGATCCTGATCGAGTTCGCCGCCGGCATCGGGCTGGGATACGCCTACCTGCGGCTCCGGGCGCCGGCCGCGGGCTTCCCGGTCCGGCGCGTGGCGTGCGCGGCCGTCGCGGCCGCTCTTCTGCTCATCCTCGGCGGCCAGATCGTGACCGACGCGCTCGGCGTCAGCCCCGAGCTGTCCGGCTTCGCGCGCCCGCTGATCTGGGGGTCAGCGGCCGTCCTGATCGTCGGTGCGATGCTGCTGCTGGAGCGGGGCGGCATCGCCCTGAAGTCGCGCTGGCTGCTGTCGCAGGGCAATGCCAGCTATTCCTTCTACCTGGTCCACAACCTGCTGCTGCACAGCGCCGCCAAGATCGCGGCGCTCGTCGTCGCGCCCGGCTTCGCGCGCGCCGCCCTGATCTTCGCGATCGCGTTCCCGGCGGCTGTCGCCGCCGGCGAACTGCTGTTCCGGTATGTCGAGACGCCGGTGATCGCGGCCCTGCGGCGCCGGCTCGACCGGCGGCCCTCGCCCGATCCCCTGCCCGTTCCGGCCGCTTCGTAGGCCGCGCAGCCGGGCCCCCGCCGCCGGTGTGCCGACCCGGCGCAGCGGGCGCCCACGGGGAATGATGTCGAAGATTGCAGGTCTGAGAACATCCTTCGCTTAACGTTAATTATTGGCAAAAATTAAGTTTACACGCCGCGTCTCGCGTCTAAACAGGCCCTATTTTCGACTGTTGCTGCGGCGGTGACCCCTTTTTTACAGATCACGCTGCTATTACCCTCTCGTGTGTGCCTTGGCCCGCTGTCACCGGCGGGACCGGCGGGACGGAATGCATGGTCCAGCGTCCGGCGCACCGACGAGGAAGCTGTGATGCGTGTCGCGATCGTTCACGACTGGTTGTACATCGTCGGTGGCGCCGAGCGTGTCCTCGAGCAGCTGCTGCGGATCTACCCGGACGCGGATGTCTTCGCGCTCTTCGACTTCCTGCCCGAAGCGGACCGGGCGCGGCTGGGCTACACCCAGGCGCATACGAGCTTCATCCAGCGCATGCCCTTCGCGCGGACGCGGCACCGCAACTACCTGCCGCTGATGCCGCTCGCGATCGAGCAGTTCGACCTTTCGGCCTACGATCTCGTCATCTCGAGCAGCTACGCGGTGGCGAAGGGCGTCCTCACCGGGCCCGACCAGCTCCACGTCTCCTACATCCACTCGCCCATGCGCTACGCCTGGGACATGCAGCACACCTACTTGCGGGAGAGCGGCTGCGACGCGGGCATGAAGAGCGTGCTCGCCCGGCTGATCCTGCACCGGATGCGCGTCTGGGATTTTCGCACGGCGGCCGGTCCCAACGCGATCGTGGCCAACTCCGCCTTCGTCGCCCGCCGCATCCACAAGGTCTACGGCCGCACCGCCGAGGTCATCCACCCGCCGATCACGCTGCCGAGCCAGCGGTATGACGGGCCGCGCGGCAACCACTTCCTCGTGGCCAGCCGGCTCGTGCCGTACAAGAACGTCGAGGCGGTGATCCGCGCGTTCGCGCTGCTCCCCGACCTCGAACTCGTGGTGGCGGGCACCGGGCCCGATGCCGCGCGGCTGCGCGAGATCGCGGGGCCGAACGTGTCGTTCTCCGGCTTCGTGCCCGACGCGGAGCTGCGCCACCTCATGGCCACGGCCCGCGCCTTCATCTTCGCGGCCGAGGAGGATTTCGGGATCATCGTGGTCGAGGCCACGTCGGAGGGCACGCCGGTCCTCGCGCTGGGCCGCGGGGGCGCCCGCGAGACGGTCCAGACCCGCGGCCCGCAGCGCACCGGGATGTTCTTCGACACGCCCGAGCCCGTGGCGATCGCCGAGTGCGTCCAGCGCTTCCTGCTGCAGGAGAGCCACTTCACCCGCGAGGCCTGCTGGGCGCAGGCCGAGATGTTCTCGGCCGAGCTGTTCCGCAGCCGGTTCTCGACCTTCGTCGACGACCAGATGGCGATGCACCGGGCCGCCTGCGAGACGCGCCCACGGATCCTGCCGCGCCTCGAAGCCGTCGGCTGAGGACGCGCCGCATGTCCTTCCTGACTGTCGATCTGGCCGACCGGACGCCGGTTCGCGCCCTCGCCCAGGAGCCGGCGCGCGGCGGTCCGCTGGCCGCGGCCCTCGCCCGGATCTGGCATCGCCGCTACCTGTTCGCGGCGGTGTTCGCCACCGTCCTCGGCCTCGCCGTGACCGCCCTGCTGATGATCCAGCGGCAATACGTGGCGAGCGGCTCGGTCATCGTGGCCGAGGCGGAACCGGGCGCCAACAACGCCTCGATGGCCTGGATCCAGAAGATCGGCGACCCGGCCGACATCGAGAGCCAGATCCTGGTGATCCGCTCGCCGCGGCTCCTGCGCCTCGCGATCGACGACAACCTCGTCGCCGCGGTGCTGGCCGAGTGCCGCTACGCGGCCTCGGGCGGGCATCCCGACCGGATCAGCGAGAAGAAGGACGCCGCCTGCACGAAGCTCACGACCGACCGCAACGCGCTCGTCGAGTACCTGCAGAAGCGCTACACGGTCCTGAGCTCCGGCCGCTCGCGCATCATCACCATCGGCTACAAGTCGCCGCTGCCCGAGACGGCGCAGACGATGGCCAACGGCCTGATCAACGCCTTCTTGGACGACCAGCGCGAGGCGCAGGCCTCGAGCCGCAAGGCCGCGGCCGACTGGCTGCACACCGAGATCAGCCAGCTGGACGCCTCGATCCGGGCCGACGAGACCCGCATCCAGACCTTCCGGCGCCGCAAGGGCCTGCTGAAGGGCTCGCTCGCCCCGATCAGCGCGGAGCGGCTCACCAGCATCAGCCAGCAGCTCGCCGCGGCCGAGACCGCCAAGGCGGACGCGGCCGCGCGGCTCTCCGAGATCGAGGCCAAGGGCGCCCGCGGTGCCGACAGCGCCCCGGCCGTCCTGGCAAGCCCGACCATCGTCTCGCTGAAGCAGCAGCTCAGCGGCGTCAGCGCGCAGCTCGCCAACCAGAGCACCCTGCTGGGCGCGAACCACCCGGTGATCCGGGCGCTCGAGACCGAGCAGGCGAGCCTGCGCGCGCGGATCGAGCAGGAGATCGGCAACGTCGCCAAGGGCCTGCGCAAGTCCTACGAGGCTTCGAACGCCCTGGCCAAGTCGCTGCGCGCCCAGCTCGAGACGGCGAAGACCGACGCCGCCGCCGCCATGGACGACGAGGCGTCGATCGAGGGCATGGTGCGCAACGCCGAGATCAAGCGCACCCGCTACGCCGATCTGGTCAAGCGGGCGGGCGAGCTGGAGACCGAGCGGCGCATCCTCACCGGCAGCACGCGGCTCGTCAGCCTCGCCGAGCTGCCGCAGGAGCCGTTCTCGCCCAAGGCCGTGCCGTTCCTGGCGGGCGGCATCGTGCTGGCGGGCGTGCTCGCGGCCGCCGCCGCGCTGCTGCGCGACTACACCGACCGGCGCGTGCGCACCTCGGCGCAGCTCATGGCCGGCACCGGCGCCCCGGTCTTCGCGCAGCTGCCGAGCCTGGAGCCCGCCGGCCTCGTCGGCCGCTTCTCCGAGCGGCAGCGCGAGCTCGACCTCGCGGAGGCCCTGGCGCGGGCGCGGGTCGACCCGGTGATGCAGAACGTCCTGCGCAACCTGCACGCCCATCTCGTGCTGGCGGGCGCCGGCAAGTCCCGCGTCATCCTGGTGACTTCGGCGAAGCCGCGGGAGGGCAAGTCGTTCACGGCCTTCGCGCTGGCCGGCATCGGCGCAGCGAGCGGCCGCCGGGTGCTGGTGGTCGAGTGCGACCTGCGGCGGCCGAACTTCGAGGCCTCCCTCGGGCTCGGCCGCGGCCCCGGCCTCGGCGGCGTGCTCCGTGGCGAGATCGACCCGGCCGACGCGGTGGTCCAGGCCGGACGCTTCGACGTCATCCCCGCGGGAACGCCGACGGCCGACTCGACCGAGCTCCTGATGGGCGACCGGATGGCTGACTTCCTCAAGTGGAGCCGCCGCTACGACCTCGTCCTCCTGGACACCCCGCCGACCAGCCTCCTGATGGATGCGGCGATGCTGGCCCGCCACGTCGACGGCGTGCTCTGCTGCGCCCGCTACGGCCGCTCGCAGCTCTCCGATACGGTCGAGACCGTGGCGAACCTGCGCCGCGCCGGTGGACACGTCCTCGGGATCGCCATGACGATGGTCCGCCCGGGCATCCAGTCGACCTACGACGTGATGCCGCTGCCCGATCCCCGCACGGCCGCGAGCGCGCGATGACCGAAGTGCTCCCCGCCGACGCGCTCGCGAAGCGCAGCCTCCTGGACCGGGCGCAGGCCGCGCGGTCCGTCGTCGCCGCGCGGCCGCGGGTCCTGTTCGTGAGCCATACCGGAACGATGTCCGGTGCCGAGCTGGTGCTCCGAGACGCAGTCCGGCCTTGGGCGGGCTCCAGCGCCTTCCTGTTCGAGGACGGCGCGCTGACCGCGGCCCTCCGCGACGCGGGTCTGGAGATCCGTCTCGCGCGCCGCCGGTCCGCCCTGGCAGGCCTCCGGCGGGACGTGTCACCGCTGAGCGCGCTACCGGTCCTGGGACAGCTCGGTTCCCTGGCGCTGGAGATCGCCCGATCGGCCCGGTCCTGCGACGTGGTCTACGCCAACTCGCAGAAGGCCTTCCTGCTCTCGTCTCTGGCCGCGCGCGCCGCCGGGCGCCCCCTGATCTGGCACCTCCACGACATCCTCGACGGGGCGCATTTCGGCCGGGCGCAGCGCATCCTGCAGATCCGGCTCGCCAATCTCTGCGCCGCCCGGGTGATCGTTCCCTCCGAGGCCGCCGCGCGGGCCTTCGTCCAGGCCGGCGGGCGCCGGTCGCTGATCCGCGTCGTGCCGAACGGCCTCGACGTCGATCCGGCACCCTGCTCCGCCGCCGTTCTGCGCGCGGAACTCGGCCTGCCGGACGGCCCCCTCGTCGGCGTCTTCAGCCGCCTCGCGCCCTGGAAGGGGCAGGACGTTCTGATCGAGGCGCTGGCGACCCTGTCCGGCCTCCGCTGCGTCGTGGTCGGGGCGCCGCTCTTCGGCGAGGATGCCTACGCGGCGCACCTGCGCGACCTCGCGGCGCGGCGCGGCCTCTCGGACCGGGTGCTGTTCCTCGGACAGCGCGACGACGTCCCCCGGCTGATGCAGGCGGTCGACGCGGTCGTGCACCCCTCGGTCGATCCCGAACCGTTCGGTCGCACCCTGGTCGAGGCGATGCTGGTCGGCGTGCCGGTGATCGCCACCGACGCCGGCGCCTCCGCCGAGATCCTCGACGGCGGCGCGGCCGGGACGCTGGTTCCGCCGCGTCGGCCGGATCGCCTCGCGGCGGCCCTGTCGGCGCTGTTCGCCGATCCCGGCGCCTTCAGGGCGCGCGCCGCGCTCGCGCGCGAGCGGGCGCTGTCCCGCTACGGCGCGGAGCGCATGCAGCGCCATCTCGTCGACATCATCCTCCAGGTCGCCGGCCGGGCCTGACGGGCCGGCGACCCCCCTTCCCGTTCGGAGCCGCCAGACCCGCCATGCCGCGCGTCCTCGTCAACATGCCGAGCCAGCATGCCGGTCGGCCGTCGGGCGTCGCGCTCGTCGCCTTCCGGGTGATCGCCGGCCTGGTCGCGCGCGGCACCTTCGCGGTGGTGCTCCGATCCCCGTGGCGCCGCGACCAGCTGCCGGCGTCGATCCGCGACCGCGTCGAGGTCGTGACGGTGCCGCGACCGCGAATCATGCTGCTCGACGTCCTGCGCCAGTGCCTCGCTGTCCCGCGGCTGTGCCGCGCCGGCGCCATCGACGTGGTGCTGAACATCGACCCGTACGGGGCGGCCTTCGGCGGCCGCGCCCGCGTCAGCGTGGTGCACGACCTCTATTTCCGCACCCTGCCCGAGCGCATACGCTCCCGCGAGGCCCTGACCACCGACCCGATCTTCCGCCTGGTCCTCGGCAACAGCGCCCGGGTAATCGCCGTCTCGGACGCGACACGGCGCGATCTGGAGTACCATTATCCGCGGCTCCGCGGCCGGACGCGCACCGTGCCGTCCGCGGCCATGCTGGACCCATCGGTGGCTAGTTCCGGCGCCGAAGTCCCGGCGGGGCCGTACGTGCTGGCCGTCGGCAACGCCCTCTACAACAAGAATTTCGCGACCCTGGCGCGCGCCGTGGTCGCGCTCGGGAGGCCGGAGATCGGGATCGTCCACGTCGGCGAGGATTCCGACGAGGCCGTCGCCGCCGCACTCGGCGACGCGCCGGTCCCCCTGACCCGCCTGTCGGGCATCGGCGACGACAGGCTGGCGGCCCTCTATCGCGGCGCGCTGTGCCTGTGCGTCCCGTCCTTCGCCGAGGGATTCTGCCTGCCCGTTCTGGAGGCGCAGGCCCTCGACTGTCCGGTGATCTGCTCGGACCGCTCCGCGACGCCCGAGATCGCGGGAGCCGGCGCCCTCATCTTCGATCCCGCCGACGCGGCGGCGCTGACCGAGTGCCTGCGCCGCCTGCTGGACGAGCCCAATCTCAGGGACACGCTGATCGCCCGCGGCCGCGACAATGTCCGGCGCTACGACTGGGCCGAGACCGCCCGCCGCTACGAGACGCTGCTGCTCGAGGCGCTGCGGGACGGCGCGGCGGCGCGCAGCGCCCGGGAGGTGCCGCATGCGCATCCTGCACCTTAGCTCCCTCTACGCGCCCGAGCAGGTCGGTGGCGCCGAACTGATGGTCGAGACCCTCGCCCGGACCCAGGCGGATCTCGGCCACAGCGTCGCCGTTGCCTGCGCGGCGCGGACCGAAGGCGAACCGGTCCTGCAGGACGGCGTCACCGTTTACCGGATCGGCTACGGGACGCCGTTCCACATCCTCGATTGGCCGCAGCGCGGGCGGGTCGAGCGCCTCCGCTACAAGGTCGCGGCGCAGTGGAACCGCCACGCCGTCGACCGGATGGCGCGGGCGGTCCGGGACTTCGCCCCCGACCTCGTGAATACGCATTCCATCTCCGAGCTACCGCCGGCGCTCTGGCCGATGCTGCGGCGGCTCCGGGTGCCGGTCGTGCACACGCTGCACGACTTCACCAGCCTCTGCACCAACGGCGCGATGGTGCGCCACGGGCGTCCCTGCGCCCAGCAGCATCTCAAGTGCCGCCTCTACGCCGCGCCGCACCGGCGCTGCCAGCGCGCCGTGACGGCCGTCGCCGCCGTGGGCTCGGACATCCTCGACCGCCACCTCGCCGCCGGCCTCTTCACCCACGTGCCGCCGGCGCTGCGCCGGGTGATCTGGAACCCGATCCCGCCCGGCTCGCCGGTGACGCGGGCGAAGCGGGCGCCCGGCGCGCCGGTCCGGTTCGGCTATCTGGGCCGGATCGAGGGTGCGAAGGGACTCGATGTCCTCCTCGACGCCTGCCGGCGCCTGCCGGAGGCGGGCTGGCGCCTCGCTGTTGCGGGCCGTGCCGTGGACGGACTGGACCGCTACCGAGCCCTGGCCGAGGGCCTGCCCGTGACCTTCCCGGGCTACGCCCAGCGCGACGCCTTCCTGGACGTTCTCGACTGCCTCGTGGTCCCGCCGATCTGGCCCGAGCCCTTCGGCCGGACGGTGGCAGAGGCCTACGGGCGCGGCGTCCCGGTGATCGGCACCGCGACCGGCGGCATCGGCGAGCAGGTCGGGTCCGGCCCCTGGCTGGTCCCGCCCGGCGACGCGCCGGCGCTCGCCGCCGCGATGGCCCGGATCATCGCGGAGCCGGCCCGTCTCGCCGAGGGGCTCGCCCGCGCCGCACGCATCCGCGCTGGCACCGATCCGGTCGCTGTGGCGACCGCCTATCTCGATCTCTACGCCGCGACCCGCGACGCGGCCTCCATCGAACCGCTTCCCGAGCCTTCCGCCCGCGCGGAGCGCCCGCACCTCAGCGAGTGCCGTTCATGATGACCCCCACCCTGTCGTCGAGCTACGCCCGGGTCCTCTCGGAGGAACCCCGCGCCCAGGACCGGGACCGCCCGAGGGATCAGGCGGCCGCGCGCGCGGTGACCGGCCCCCTGCGGATCCTGCATCTCAGCGCCCTCTACCCGCCCTACATCGTGGGCGGCGCCGAGCGCTCGGTGGAGCACCTCGCCGAGGAACTCGTCGCGGCCGGCCATACGGTGGCGGCGGCCTGCATCGCCCGGGAACCCGAGCCCAAAAGCGTGCGCGGCGGCGTCACCGTCTACCGCATGGCCCACCACAACGATTTCTGGCTTGAGGACTGGCCCCAGGCGAGCCGCTTCGGCCGCGCCTGGGCGAAGCTCAAGCAGCAGTGGAATTTCGCCGTCGCGGCCGAGTTCGGCCGCGTCCTCGACGATTTCCGGCCCGACATCGTGAACACGCACTCGCTGCTCGACGTCTCGACTCTCGTCTGGCGCGAGGCGGCCAAGCGCGGGATCCCGATCGTCCACACGGTCTGCGAGTACGACCTGATCTGCGGCAACGCCGCGATGTTCAGGGACGGCAAGCCGTGCGACCGCTGGCACCTGGGCTGCAAGGTGGTCAACGCCGCCAAGCAGATCACGAACCGGTCGGTGGACGCGGTCGTCAGCGTCGGGACCGAGATCCTCAAGACCCATGTCGACCACGGGTTGTTCGCGCATCTCGCGCCCGAGCGGCGCCGGGTGATCTTCTATTCCTGCACCGTCCCAGAGGGCGACCCGGAGGCCAGGCGCCGGATCGACCGGACCGGCCAGCCGATGACCTTCGGCTATCTCGGCCGGATCAACACCGAGAAGGGGGTCGGCACGATGATCGACGCCTTCCGGCGGATCGGTCCCGGCGATTGGCGCTGCCTCGTCGCCGGCCACGCGATGGACGACTCGATCGAGCGGTTCAAGGCGCAGGCCGAGGGCCTGCCCATCGACTTCGTCGGCTGGGCGAAACCCGCCGAGTTTCTCAGCGCGATCGACGTGCTCATCGTCCCGTCGTTCTGGGCCGAGCCGTCGCCGCGGACGATCTACGAGGCCTACACGATGGGCGTTCCGGTGATCGGGGCGGGCTCGGGCGGCATCCCCGAGCTGATCGGCGAGGACAACGCCGACTGGCTGTTCACGCCGGGCGACGACGCCGACCTCGCCGCACGGCTGCGGACCGTGATCGCCCGCGGCCGCGGTGACCTGCCGGACGAGCGCTCCTTCCAGCACGTCATCCGCGAATCGACCTCGGAGCGCGTCGCCGAGAAGTATCTCGATCTCTACGCCGAACTCGTTGCCGAGCGTCGGGCGAGCCGCCCGTGAGCGCCGCCGCGCCGGTCCTGTCGGAGGCGGCCGCCGCCGAGGAGGAGCCGGGGCTCGCCTCCGGCGCCGCGGTGACGCGGCGCTCGTTCGACGCCGCGCGCTGGGTGGCGGTGGCCTCGGTCGGCAACGTGGTCCTCAGCTTCGGGGCGTTCCTCGTGCTCGCCCGCCTCATCGGGCCCGCCGAGTTCGGGATGGTGGCGATCGCCGCCGTCTTTATCGACATCCTGCAGATCGTCGCCCGCTGCGGCCTGCCCGACGCGGTGGTCCAGCGCGCCGACCTCGACGAGGACTTCGCCGCCACCGCCTTCTGGGTGATGCTTGCCGCGGGCGTCCTGTGCGCCGTGGGCCTCGTGGCCCTGGCCGGCCCGATCGCCTGGATCTTCGACCTGCCGGCGCTGCGGCCGGTCCTGTGCGCGCTCTCCGCCTGTTTCGTCATCACCGCAGCGGGTGCGATCCACGAAGCGCGGCTCCAGCGGAGCTTCGGCTTCCGCAAGCTCGCCCTGCGGGCGCTCGGCGCCAACGTGCTCGGCGGCGCCGCGGCCCTCGTGCTGGCCCTCGACGGCTACGGCGTCTGGAGCCTGGTGGTGCAGCGGCTCGTCGCCGCGACCGCGACCACGCTCCTGACCTGGGCGGCGGCCCGCTGGATTCCGCCGCTGCGGCTGCACCTCGCCTCCGTGCGCGAGCAGATCGCGTTCGGCTCGCGGCTGTTCTGCACCTATCTGCTGCTCGTCGCCTCGATCCGGAGCCAGGAAGTCATCGCGGCCTACTTCCTGTCCGCCACCGATGTCGGCTACCTGCGCCTCGCGTGGCGCTGCATCGACCTCGTGAGCCAGGTCGCGGTCATCCCGCTGACTACGGTCGGGCTGACCACCTACGCGCGCCTCCAGGACCGTCCGGGCGAGCTGGCCGCGGCCTTCCACGGATTCACCGAGGCCTCCGCGTTCCTAGCCGTGCCCGCCTTCTTCGGCATGGCGGCCGTCGCCCCGACCCTCATCCCGTTCCTGTTCGGCGACCAGTGGCACGACGCGGCGCCGGTGCTGCGGACGCTCGCGCTCCTCGCCCCGGAATTCGTCGCCACCTCGATGCTGTGGATGATCTTCACGGCCCTGGGCCGCAACGGCACGGCCCTGCGGCTCGCCGGCGCGCAGTTCGGCCTCGGCGCCGCGGCGGCCGTCGTCACCGCGCCCTTCGGCCTCGCCGCCCTGGTCGCCGGGCACGTGGTGCGGGCCTACCTGTTCACGCCCGCGATCGTCGCCAGCGCCGGGCGCGTCGTCCCGGTCACGAACGGGCGGCTCGTGCGGCTCCTCGCGCCGATCACGCTCTGCGCCGGCGCGATGGCCGGGCTGGTGCTGGTCGTCCAGGGGCCGATCCACGCCGCCCTCGGGGACCGGGTCGGCCTGTTCGCGGCGGTCGGACTCGGGATCGCGGCCTATCTGGGCCTCGCCTGGATCTTCATGCGCGGCACGCTCCGTACGGCCGTCGGCCTGTTCCTGAAACGCTCCGCCTGATCTGCACCCTCCGCCAACCTTTGTGGGCGACACTGCCCGCTAGAGGCCGCGGCCGACGGAGGGTTCATCGGCGGCCGATGCGCGGGGACGGTGCAGGGTGATGGCGGGACAGGCGTTGCCGATCGAGACGCGCGCGCCGGCCGCGTCCCTCCTCGCGGACCGCTTCGCCGTGTTCCTGCTGGGCGCCGCCCTGAACTTCAACGTCCTGACCTCGACCTTCGGGCTGCCGTTCCAGCGCCTGTCCGACCTGCTGCCGTTCCTGCTCATCCCCTGGCTGGGCCTGCGCCGCGCCGTCGTGGCGGAGGCGCTGCGGCAGGCGGCGCCGCTCGCCGGCATCCTGGCGCTGATCGCGGCCTCGCTGGTGCTGAAGGCGCACAAGCAGGCGGGCGACGTCTACCTGACCCTCGTCCTGCTGCTCTACGTGGTTCAGGCATTCATCCTGCTGGTGATGTTCCGCGACCGGCGCGTCGAGGACGCATTCTGCGTTGGCCTGCTCGCCGGAATGCTCGCCTCCCTCGCGGTCCTGCTGCTCGCCGCCTCCGGCATGCCGCTCGACCGGTTCGGACTCGCGGTTCCCACGGACGGGCTCGACGAGGAGCTGAAGCTGTTCGTGCAGGACAAGCAGGGCGGCCTCTGGGCCTCGGGCAACGAGACCGGCCACGTCTTCGCACTGGCCGGGGCCGCGGCCCTGCTGCTCAGCCTGCGCTATCGCCTGAAGATCGTCTATCTCGCCTACTTCGCGGCCCTCCTGGCGAGCTTCCCATTCACCAACAACCGCGCCGGCCTGTTCATGCCGATCCTGTTCCTCGGCCTGCTGATGCGGCGGAACCTCAAGGCGCCCGCGGTGCTGGCCGCGCTCGGCGTCCTGGGCGTCCTGCTCGTGGCCTGGGCGGTGACGGGAGAGATCCCGCTGCCGGGGACGCTGTCCCAGGCGATCGAGCGGCGCTTCGCCGAGGACCACAACGTCACGGGCAATTTCGACGAGCGGTTCCTGTCCGGCGTGACCGCGCTCCAGCTGGTCCTCGAGTACCCGTTCGGCGTCGGCGAGGTCGCCCGCCGGGAGGAGCTGCAGGCCCTGACCGGGCTCGTGACACCACACAACGGCTTCGTGTCGCTGGCACTCCAGAGCGGCATCGCCGCGGCGCTGCTCCTCGTCGCCGGCCTCGGGCGAATCCTGCTGGCGCCCGCCGCCTTCGGGCCGTTCCTGACCTACAGCGCGGTGTTCCTGATCCCGTCGCTCATGTTCGAGGAATTATCGGTCAACCAGTACTTCCTCTTCTTCATGGGCTTCGTCCTGGCATCCCTCGCGCTGCCACCGGACCGCGCCCAATCGGCCCCGGATTAGGGACCGCGCCGCCACGGATCGCGGCGCGGCCCGCGTGCTCAGCGCATGACGAAGGGGTTCTCCGGGGCGTCGCGGCTCGTGGAGATCCAGACGCTCTTGGTCTCCAGGTACTCGCGGATCGACTCGATGCCGCTCTCGCGGCCGATGCCCGAGCGCTTCATGCCGCCGAACGGCATCATGTAGCTCACCGCCCGGTAGGTGTTCACCCAGACGGTGCCGGCCCGCAGACCCTTCGACATGCGCATCGCGCGGCCGATATCCTGGGTCCAGACACCCGCCGCGAGCCCGTAGATCACGTCGTTGCCGACCCTCAGCGCCTCGGCCTCGTCCTCGAAGCCGATGATCGACAGCACCGGGCCGAACACCTCCTCCTGGGCGATGCGCATGTCGTTGGTGACGCCCGTGAAGATCGTCGGCTCGACGAACTGGCCGCCGAGCACGCCGGGTCCGGAGGCGGGGTTGCCGCCGAAGACGCAGCGCGCGCCCTCGCTCTTGGCGAGCGCGATGTAGTCGAGCACCTTCGTGTACTGGGGCGGCGTCGTGATCGGCCCGATATTGGTGTCGGCCTGCATCGGGTCGCCGAGCTTGGCGGTGCGGGCCAGCTCGATCAGGCGCTCGGTGAATTCCTGGCGGATGCTGTTCTGCACCAGCAGGCGCGAGCCGGCGATGCAGGTCTGCCCGGTGGCCGCGAAGATGCCCGAGATCGCCCCCGCGGCGGCGGCCTTCAGGTCGGCATCGGCGAAGACGATGTTGGGCGATTTCCCGCCTAGCTCCAGGGAGACGCGCTTGATCTGCCGGGCGGCGGCCTCGTAGACTTTCGCGCCGGTGACGTCCGAGCCCGTGAAGGTGATCTTGGCGACGTCGGGATGCTCGACGATGGCGGTGCCGGCCTCGCCGCCGTAGCCGGTGACGACGTTGAACATGCCGTCGGGCAGCCCGGCCTCCTTGGTCAGGCGGGCGAATTCCAGCGTGCTCGCGGAGGCGAACTCGGACGGCTTCACCACGACCGCGCAGCCCGCCGCGAGCGCGGGCGCGCATTTCCAGGCGACGAACAGGAGCGGCGAGTTCCACGCCGTCAGCGCCCCGACCACGCCCACCGGCTCGTGCCGGGTGAACGCGAAGGTCTCGGGCTTGTCGATCGGCACCTGCGCGCCCTCGACCTTGTCGGCGAGCCCCGCGTAGTACCACCACCATTCCGGCTGGTAGCGGGTCTGGCCGTACATCTCGGCGAAGAGCTTGCCGTTGTCGCGGACCTCGATCTCGGCCAGCGCCTTGGCCTCGCGCTCGACGAGATCGCCGATCCGGCGCAGGACCTTGCCGCGGGCCGAGGCCGTCATGCTGGCCCAGGGTCCGTCCCACATGGCGCGCTTGGCCGCGGCTACCGCCCGGTCGACGTCGGCCCGCCCGGCACGCGGGATCCGGGCCCAGGGCTCGCCGCGATAGGGGTCGATGGACTCGAACCACGAGCCCTCGACCGGATCGACGGACTGGCCGTCGATGTAGAGCTGGTAGGTCTTCACGGCGCGCCTCTCCGTCCGGGGATGCGCGCCATATGGACCCGGAGCCCGCCCGCGGCGAGCCCGACGGCTCAGGCGTTGGCGCTGAGGCGCTTGATGTCGGCGTCGACCATCTCGGTGATCAGCGCCTCGAGGCTGGTCTCGGCCTCCCAGCCGAACGTCGCCTTGGCCTTGGCGGGGTTGCCCAGCAGCACCTCGACCTCCGCCGGCCGGAACAGCGCCGGGTCGACGATCAGGTGGTCATCCACCTTCAGGCCGACATGCTTGAACGCGATCTCGCACATGTCCCGCACGGTCGTGGTCCGGCCGGTGGCGATCACGTAGTCGTCCGGGCGGTCCTGCTGCAGCATCAGCCACATCGCCTGCACGTAGTCCCGGGCGTGGCCCCAGTCGCGCTTGGCGTCGATGTTGCCGAGCCGCAGCTCCTTCTGCCGGCCGAGCTTGATCCGCGCCACCGCGTCGGTGACCTTGCGGGTGACGAACTCGACGCCGCGCAGCGGGCTCTCGTGGTTGAACAGGATGCCGTTCGACGCGTGCAGCCCGAAGCTCTCGCGGTAGTTGATGGTCATCCAGTGCGCGTAGAGCTTGGCGACGCCGTAGGGCGAGCGCGGGTAGAACGGCGTCGACTCGCTCTGCTTGGCCTCCTGGATCAGGCCGAACATCTCCGAGGTCGAGGCTTGGTAGTAGCGCGCCTGGGGCGCCGCCGAGCGCAGGCATTCCAGCATGTGCACCGCGCCGAGACCGGTCACCTGCCCGGTGAGCAGCGGCTGCTGCCAGGATGAGGTCACGAACGACTGGGCGGCGAGGTTGTAGATCTCGTCCGGCTTGGCGGCCTGGACGATGCGCAGCAGGGCGGACTGGTCGAGCAGGTTGCCGTCGACCAGCTCGACGTCGTCGGTGATGCCGAGCCACTTCAACCGGTGGTCGAAGACGCCGGCGTGGCTGGAGCGCCGCACGATGCCGGTGACGGCGTAGCCCTTCTGCAGGAGCAGCTGCGCCAGATACGCGCCGTCCTGGCCCGTCACACCCGTGATCAGCGCTCGCTTGGCCGTCATGAACCCGTCCCGTCCCGAAGATGCCCGGCTGCTACGACCGCAACGGGCCGCGCGTCAAGGCGATGTGTCGACATCAGTATTGCGCCAAGCAAGCGGAGCCGGACCGGCACATCGCCAGACTAGCGTCGCAACTCGACAGCCATCTGCAATGGTCGTGCGGCCCCAGTGCGGCGCGGCTAAGGTCGCGCGAGCCAGTCCGCCACGCCGTCGAGCGTCCGGAATTCCTCGACGGCGTGGATGCGCGCCGCCGGGAGCGCGGTCCGGGCCATGGTGGCGAGGGCGTGGCCCGGCCCGAGTTCGAGCACGCGGTCCGCGCCGTACTCGCGGCACGCTTCCAGGCAGGCGGCCCAGTCGATCGTGCGCGAGATCTGGAGCGCCAGCTTGTCGCGACCCTCGGCATCCCGAAACACCGTGCTCCCGTCCAGCCCACTGATCAGCCGAGGCATGCGAGGGGGCGGGCGGCGCGGCGGTACCGCGGCGAGCGCGTCGCGAAAGGCCGCCGTCGCGGCGTCCAGCAGCGGCGTGTGCGACGGCGTGTGGACGGGTAGGACCACGGCGCGCTGCGCGCCCGCGCCGGTCGCCTCCCGGCACAGCACCTCCAGCGCCGCGCGCGGACCGCCGACGACGCCGCTGTCGGCCGCGTTGCGGATGGCGAGGTGACAGCCGTGGCGCGCCGCGAGATCCGCGAGCGTCGCGAGGCTCAGGCCGCGGATCCCCGCCAGCCCGAACCCCGCGCCGGACGCGGCGTCCATGGCCTCCGCACGCCGGGCGGCTAGGGCGAGCACGTCCGCGGTGTCGAGGCGCCCGGCGACGCCCCAGGCGGCCAGATCGCCGATGCTGTACCCGGCCACGATCGACCGGTCCGGCATCGCCTCGGCCAGGGCCCGCCACGCCGACAGGGCGGCGACGCAACACAGGATCTGCCCGGTCCGATTGGCGTTCAGGGTGTCGCCGCCCGCGCGGGCCAGGTCGCGCGGGTCGGCGCCGTCGAGGAGCGGTCTCGCGGCCGCGAACACGTCCTGGGCCGCCGGATGTTCGGCCGTGATGTCGAACATCGCCGGGTGCTGGCCGCCCTGGCCGGAGAGGAGGATCGCGAGGGTCATGCCGCGCCCGGGCCGCGCAGTCCCGCGACCGGCCGCAGAAGCAGCTGGTCCAGGCTCTTGGCGAGCACCGAGCCGTCCTCCGGCGCGTCGCGCAGCTCGCGCCAGTGCAGGTCGGCGCCGTCCGGCAACTGGATCTCGCCGTCGATGCCCATCGGCGCCGTCTCCGCCACGGCGGCGATGCCGTCGAGAAGGTCGACCGGCACCGGTGGTGGGCACGGCCAGAGCAGGTCGAGGTCGGAGGTGGCGCTCAGGTAGGTCAGGCCCGTGACTGCCTGCCAGAGGAGGCTGCCGAAGGGGCGCGGCACGAGGCCGTGCCGTCGGCCGAGCGCCGTCAGGGCGTCGAGGGTCGGGCCCCAGGCCGCCGGCGCGCAAGTGGCGGCCTGGGCGAGGGTCACCACCGGTGCGGGCGCCAGCGCCGATGCCGGCAGCGCTAGCCCGATCCGCCGCTTGCCGTCCGCGGGCGGCAGCGGCAGGCCGAGCGGCATCGCGTCGCCGGTCTCTCCGGGGACGCGGCGGCGGACGATCAGCGGCCGGCCCGCAGCGGCCCAGCCCTCGAGATGGGGGACGGCGCCGAGGTCGGGCCGGTCCGCGCGCCACGCCGCCCAGGCCGCCGGATCGACCCGGACGAGGTCGTGTCGTCGGAACGGCTCAGCCAAGACGGGCTTGGTCGGCCACGGCCGCCGCGACGGTGCGGGCGACCGGGCGACCGCCCCGCTCGGCGCCCAGCCGGTCGCGGATATCCTCCGCCGGCAGGGTATCGATCACCGCGCGGATCTGGCCCTCCAGGGACAGGTCCGGGTTTAGAACCACGTGGACGGCGCCGGTCGCCACCATGTTGTCGAGGCCGGGCGCGAAGACGGGCGTCGACTTCGCCATGTCCTTCAGCGTGTCGAGCGGCAGCTTGGTCACCCGCGCGACGGACGGCAGGTCCATCACGCTCGGGTTCGCCCCGGGTAGGGCCGCGAGGACCCGCGTCGCGAGCGCCGTGGCGATGAACGCGCCGGCGGCCGAGTGGCCGTAGATCAGCCCGATCGTGGGATGGCCCGACCGGTCGGCCAGGAGCAGCGCCTTGGCGAGATGCGCGAGGCACTCGTTGAGACCCAGCAACTCGTCACGGCGGCTCATGCGCTGGCTGTCGGAATCCACCGCCACGAGGATCGGCGCGCGCTCGCCGGCCCGGACGGCGTCGAGCACGGCGCGCGACAGGACCAGCGCCCCGTCGACGCCCAGGGGCGTGTCGCCGTCGACGCCGACCACGTGCATCCGGCCGTCCGCGAAGGGGCCGGTCCCGGTCACGAGGCCGTCGCGCACCGCCACCGCGTGTCCTCGCGGGAACAGGGAGGCGAGGATCTCAGCGAGCGTCATGGTCGGCCTCCGGGCTCCGGGCCACGGTCTCGTCGAAGGCGGTCGTGTCCATCGCCGGCACGGATTCGGGGTCGTTCACGCCGAGGCGCGCCCAGACATCCGTGGCGTCGCGGCAGTCGCCGAACCGCTCGATCCGGGCCTCCAGACGCGATTGCTCGGCCTCCAGGGTCGCCAGATCGAAGGCCGGCGCTCGGCCGACGAGGTCGCGGGCGGCCGCGCGGAAGGCCGCGACCTCGTCGGCGCAGAAGGCGTCGGCGCCCCCGATCAGGCGACGGTGCTTGCCACCCATGGTCCGCCAGACCAGAGCGCGGTCGCGGGAATCGAACTCCTCGGCGCCTTTGTTGGTCTCGATCACCTCGGGGCCGGAGACCGAGATGCGCCCGCTCTCCGACACGGCGAGCCGCGAGCAGGTGCCGGCGATGAGGCCGCCGCCGCCGTAGCAGCCGGCCCGCCCGCCGATCAGCCCGACGACCGGGATGCCGGCCGCGCGGACGTCGACGATGGCCCGCATGGTCTCGGCGATGGCCGTCTCGCCGGCATTGGCCTCCTGAAGGCGGACGCCGCCGGTGTCGAACAAGATAAGGACCGCCTTCGGCTTCATCTCCAAGGCCGCGCGGAGCAGGCCGACCAGCTTGCCGCCGTGCACCTCGCCGAAGGCGCCGCCCATGAAGCGGCCCTCCTGGGCGGCGACCAGGACCGGGTCGCCGTCGAGGCGCGCGCTCCCGACCACGATACCGTCGTCGAAGGCGCGGGGCAGGTCGAAAAGCGGCAGGTGCGGGCTCATCCGCCGCTCGGTCGGCGGCAGGAACTCGCGGAAGCTTCCCGGATCGGTGAGCGCCAGCACGCGCTGGCGGGCGGTGGCCTCGTACCAGCTCAGGGCGTCCGGATCGAAGCGCGCGGCGCGGTCGGCAGCCATGGTCAGGCCTCCATCAGCCGCGCGCCCTGGAGCAGGCGCAGCGACACGGTGTCGGGGCGGGCGCCGCCGTCGTTGATGCTGATGCGGAGGCCGCCCGGCTGCGCCCGGGCAACGAAATCGGCCACCACCGCCTCCCAGACGTCGCCGTAGCCGGCGATCGGGGTCTCGATGGCCACCTCGCAGGCATCCGGCGGCAGCACCCGCTCCAGCAGGATCTCCAGGTTGCCGGAGGCGACGACGCCGGTGATCGCGCTCGGCGCCGAGCCGGCCAGCGGCTTCTTGGTGGTGTGGCGGAAGGTCAGGGATTCCATCGCCGGCTCCTCGGGTGCGGATACGTCATCGCGCGACGCTACCAGTTCCGGAAGCGGGCGGGCGGCTCGTAGAGCCCGCCGGACCAGTGCACGAGATCCTTGATCGACTTCGCGGCGAGCAGTGCGCGGTCGGCGTCGAGCGGCTCGATGCCCAGATCCTCCGGGCGTCGGATGACGCCCCGGGCGCGCAGCTCCTCGACCTTCGCCCGGTCTCGACCGCGTCCAACCTCGGTGTAGCCGGCCACGCCCCGGATCGCCTGCTCGCGCTCGTCGGCGTCGCGGCAGAGCAGGAGGTTGGCGATGCCTTCCTCGGTAACGATGTGAGTGACATCGTCCGCGTAGATCATGACCGGCGCCAGCTCGAGGCCGATCTTTTTGGCCAGTTCGAGGGCGTCGAGTTTCTCCACGAAGGTCGGCACCAGCTTGTCGCCGAAGGTCTCGACCAGCTGCACGACGAGCTTGCGCCCGCGCATCAGTGCCGGATCGCCGACGATCTGGCCCTCGCGGCCGGCCTTCATCCAGGCGTCGGAGGGGTGGCGTCGTCCGTGCGGGTCCGACCCCATGTTGGGCGCCCCGCCGAAGCCCGCCACCCGCGACTGGGTGATGGTCGAGGAATGGCCCATCAGGTCGATCTGCAGGGTCGCGCCGATGAACATGTCGCAGGCGTAGAGGCCGGCGGTCTGGCAGAAGGCCCGGTTCGAGCGCAGGCTCCCGTCGGCGCCGGTAAAGAAGACGTCCGGCCGCTCGCGGATGTAGCGGTCCATCCCGACCTCGGAGCCGAAGCAGTGAACCTGCTTGACCCATCCGGACTCGATCGCCGGGATCAGGGTCGGGTGCGGATTCAGCGCCCAGTGCGTGGCGATCTTGCCCTTGAGGCCGAGCTTCTCGCCGTAGGTCGGCAGCAGCAGCTCGATCGCGGCCGTGCCGAACCCGATGCCGTGGTTGAGCCGCTTGATGCCGTACTCGGCGTAGATGCCCTTGATCGCCATCATGGCGATCAGGATCTGCGTCTCGGTCATCGCCGCCGGGTCGCGGGTGAAGAGCGGCTCCACGTAGAAGGGCTTGTCGGCCTCGACCACGAAGTCGATCCGGTCGCCCGGGATGTCGACTCGCGGGACCGCGTCGACGATCTCGTTGACCTGCGCGACCACGACGCCGTTCTTGAAGGCGGTCGCCTCCACGACGGTCGGCGTGTCCTCGGTGTTCGGCCCTGTATACAGGTTGCCGTTCCGGTCGGCCGAGACGCCGGCGATCAGCGCCACGTTGGGCGTCAGGTCGACGAAGTAGCGGGCGAACAGCTCCAGGTAGGTGTGCACCGCCCCGAGCTCGATCTGGCCGCCGTAGAGCATCTTGGCGATGCGGGCGCCCTGCGGGCCCGAATACGAGTAGTCGAGCCGCTTCGCGATCCCGGTCTCGAACACGTCGAGGTGCTCGGGCAGCACGATCCCCGACTGGACCATGTGCAAGTCGTGGATCTTCCCGGGATCGCAGGCGCTCAGGCCGCGGGCGAGGCAGTCGGCCTGCTTCTGGTTGTCGCCCTCGAGGCAGACGCGGTCGCAGGGCCGCAGGATGGCCTCCAGGAGGTCGACCACGGCTCCGGCCGGCACGACCTTGCCGTCCGCGTGGGCGCGCCCCGCCGCGATCCGCGCGTCGCGCGCCTGCCTCTCACCGCGCCACTCGCCCATCTGCGTGCTCCCACCGGTGTACCGAACATCATATAGCGGGCGGTCTGGTATTCTCAAACCCTTCCATATCACAGTTTCGTATACGGGATTGCGCGCCTGTCAAGATCTTGCATACTTTCACCAACGGCCCCCGAGGCCGATCCGGGAGGGCAACGCGCCATGTCGCATGCGTCCACACGGCCGTCGGATGCGGCCGGAAGAGCCGCTTCCTCGAAGGGGCAACGCCGATGATCGTCCTCGGTGTCGCCCTGCTCGCCGCCTGCACGCTGGTCGGCGTGTATCTCGGCGACCTCCTCGGCCTCGCCCTCGGCGTGAAGGCCAATGTCGGCGGCGTCGGCATCGCCATGATCCTGCTCATCGCCGCGCGCCTGTGGCTGTCCCGCCGGGGCCGTCTGACGAAGGGCGTCCAGTTCGGCGTCGAGTTCTGGGCGGGGATGTACATTCCGATCGTGGTCGCCATGGCGGCCCAGCAGAACGTCGTCGCCGCCGTGAGCGGCGGCCCGATCGTGCTGATCGCCGCGACCGGCTCCCTGGTCCTGTGCTTCGGCGCGGTCGCCCTGCTGAGCCAGATCGGCCGGCGCGATCCCGGCAGCGGCCCCGTCGAGCACGGCGGATCGGTGATCGGCGGCGACGCCGAACCCGTCGCCAGGAAGGGGTGATCGCCATGGGACACGACATCTGGCACGGCATCGAGCACGTCTTCGTCGAGCAGAGCCTCGTGGCCGCCTTCGCGGTGGTCGGCGCGCTGATCCTGGTCTCGAACTTCGCCGCCAAGCACCTGACCAAAGGCCGGGTCCACGGCTCCGCGATCGCGATCGTGCTCGGTCTGGTGCTCGCCTACGCCGGCGGGCTCTACACGGGCGGGAAGAAGGGCCTCGCCGACATCCCGGCGCTCGCCGGGATCGGCCTCATGGGCGGGGCGATGCTGCGCGACTTCGCCATCGTCGCCACCGCCTTCGAGGTGGACGTGATCGAGGCGCGGCGCGCGGGCCTACTGGGTGTCCTGGCGCTGGCGCTGGGCACGATCCTGCCGTTCATCGTCGGCACCCTGACCGCCGTGGCTTTCGGCTATCACGACGCGGTCTCGATCACGACGATCGGCGCCGGGGCGATCACCTACATCGTCGGGCCCGTCACCGGCGCGGCGATCGGCGCGGATTCCACCGTGATGGCGCTGTCCATCGCCACCGGAGTGACCAAGGCGGTGATGGTGATGGTCGGAACGCCCCTGGTCGCCCGGCTGATCGGCCTCGACAACCCGCGCTCGGCCATGGCGTATGGCGGCCTGATGGGTACGGTCAGCGGGGTCGCCGGGGGCCTCGCGGCGACGGATCCGAAGCTCGTCCCCTACGGCGCACTGACGGCGACGTTCCACACCGGCATCGGCTGCCTCGTCGGACCCTCGATCCTGTTCCTGACGGTGCGGGCCCTGGTCGGCTGACGCGTCGGCTCACCGGCTTCCCGGCCGAACAGCGGATCCGCACGCGCGGATTAGGGTATGGTCCCGTATCGTCTTCCCGAGGACGGGCAGGCGCCGCTCACGGGACGCTCGAGGAACGGCGGATGCACGGCGACTTCCAGAAGATCGACAGCGGGCTGCTCTCGGACCGGATCCGCGACGCGCTCACCGACGCCATCGCGTCGGGGACGATCGCGGCCGGCACGGCCCTCGACGAGCAGAACCTCGCTGATCGCTACGGCGCATCGCGCACGCCCGTCCGTGAGGCGCTGCGCCAGCTCGCGGCCTCGGGCCTCGTGGAGATCCGGCCCCGGCGGGGCGTGGTGGTGGCGCGCCTGACGCCGCAGCGGATCGCCGACATGTTCGAGACGACCGCCGAGATCGAGGCGATGTGCGCCCGGCTCGCCACCTACCGGATGACGCCCCTCGAGCGCGGCGAGCTGATGGAGCTCCACGAGGAATCCGCTAAGGCGGTCGAGGCGGGCGACGTCGACGCCTACGACCGGTTCAACCGCGCCTTCCACGAGGCACTCTACACGGCGACGCACAACGGCTTCATGGCCGAGCAGGCGCTCGCGATCCGCGAGCGGCTGGCCGCGTTCCGGCGCACGCAGCTCCGCCACGCCGACCGGATCCGCCGCTCGCGGGAGGAGCACGGCGAGATCCTGTCGGCCATCGCAGAGGGGGACGGCGAGACGGCCGCCCGTCGCATGCGTGCCCACATGCTCCGGGCCGCGGCGGCGCTGGGGCGCTACATCGCCGAGACGGAGTGACGGGCCGGCGCGGGTTCAGAGCCGTGCGACGGCGTCGCGCACCGTGGACCGGTAGGGCGTCGTCGGCCTGCCGATCAGCGCGCTCAGCTGACGCGTGTCGTCGTTGAGGGCGCCGCGGGCCGCGGCCGCGTCCGAGTCGGCGAGCAGCGCCGCGAAGTTTGCCGGCAACCCGGCGGCGACCAGCGCCGCCTCGTACTCGGCCTGCGGCAGATCGCGGTACGCGACCGGCTTGCCGGCAGCCGCAGCGATCGCCGCGGCGAACTCGGTCAGCGTGTAGGCCTCGTCGCCCGCCAGCTCGTAGACGCGGCCGCCCTGCCCGTCGGCGGTGAGGACCGAGGCCGCCGCCGCGGCGTAGTCGGCCCGCGCGGCCGAGGCGATGCGCCCGACGCCCGCGCAGCCGAGGACTGCGCCGTGGGCGAGCGCTGGCGCGATACCGGCGGCGTAGTTCTCCGTGTACCAGCCGTTGCGCAGCAGGACGAACGGCACGTCGGAGGCTTCGAGCAGCCGCTCGGTCCGGCGATGCTCCTCGGCCAGGGCGAGTGCCGACGTGTCGGCGTGCAGGACGCTCGTGTAGGCGATCAGACCGACACCGACCCGATTGGCGCTGTCGATGACGTTGCGATGCTGCGCCACGCGCCGGCCGATCTCGCTGGACGAGATTAGCAGGAGTCGCTGGATGCCCTCGAGCGCCGCGTCCAGGCTCGTCGGGTCCGCGTAGTCGGCCCGTCGGACCGCGACGCCGAGCCTTCGCAGGCTCCGTGCAGCCTCGCCTTCGGTGTCGCGCGCGCCGGCCACCACCGCGCTGGCCGGTACGCGCTGAAGGAGCGCCGCGACGACTTGGCGGCCGAGTTGGCCCGTGGCGCCGGTCACGAAGTAGGTCGGCTGACTGGTCGGGCTCATGCTCGCTCCTCATGGTTCAATATCGGAGCAAGGTCACTAGATGAGACCGCCAGCGCGGTGAAGGAGGCAGGATTTTGGGACCAGGTTACTCGGAGGAAACCGCGGTGCCGCTCGCCCGCGCCGAGCTGGCGGCCAAGTACGCGGCCTGGCAGGCCGGAACCCTCGATCCGGCGGCGTGCCCGGTGCGGGACGTGCTGGATCGGGTCGGCGACAAGTGGTCGATGCTGCTCCTGATCGCCCTGGCCGACGGGCCGCACCGGTTCAGCGCCCTCCTCCGGACGCTGCCCGACATCTCGAAGCGGATGCTGACGCAGACGCTCCGGGACCTGGAGCGGGACGGTTTCGTCGCGCGGACCGTGTTCCCGACGAAGCCGCCCAGCGTCGAGTACCGGCTCACGGATCTCGGGGCCGCCTTGCTCGAGCCGCTGGCGCGCCTCGTGCAATGGGCGGAGGAGCGTCACGGCGCAATCCGGGCGGCGCGGACCCGGTTCGACGCGGAGCCCTTCTAGGAGCGTCGCGCGCGGCCTGCCACGGCTTCTTGAGGACGTCCGGCCTCGCGCTGTCCGCCCGCGCGAAGAGGGTCAGGCCCGCGGCGCCGATCCGCCGAGGGCGTCGGCGAGCCGCCCGATATGCTCGGCCGCCCGGCCGATCCCGAACGCCGCCCGCTCGGCATCGTCGACCCGCCCGCGCTCCGCGGTCTCGGCGGCGGCGCGCAGCTCCGCCACGCTGCTCTCCAGCGACGCGATCCGCGACCGCAGTTCCGCGAGTTCGTCGGCGATGGTCAGCGCCGCCATGACCTGCAGGCGCATGTCGCCGATCTCGCCGAAGCTCTTGCGCATCTCGCCGATGCGCCCGTCGAGGAGGGCGGCGAGACCGGTGAGATGCGCCTCCTCACCCTCGCCGCAGGCCATGCGGTAGCTGCGGCCGTCGATGGTCACGTTGATCTGCGGCAAGGATCGCTCCGGTGGTCGCTCCGACAGGCTTGGGCGGTGGTGTCAGGCGCGTCCGAGCACATCCTGAACGGTCTCGATGGCCCGGTCGAGCCGGTGGCCGACCTCCCCGGTCGTCGCCGAGACCGTGGCGAGGCGGGCGCTCGCCGCGTCCAGGGCGGCCGCGAGCCGGGCCCGGTCCTCGTCCATCAGGGCAAGTTCCGCGTCCCGGTCGTCGGGCTGCGCGTCTGTCTCGAGGCGATGCTGGACGACGGCGTCGAGGCGGTTGATCGCCGCTTCGAGCCGGTTGAGGGCGTCGTCGATGGAACGGGTCTCGGTCTCGTCGGCCATGGTTCTTCGTCTATCCCGACGCGAAGCTTTCCGTCGAATGCAGGCGAAATTCCAGCGCGAAAACGCGTTCGATCCCCGATCCGGTCGCTGATCGAATGGATCGTCGCGATCCCTGTTTATTGGTCGGTGGATCGAAGGTCTTTGTCACAGCCACGCGTTTGACAGGTCGAGGCTCCATGCTAGACAGCCGCGCGATCCCGAGAGGGACCGCGCGAGACATGCCGGAGGGCCGGTCCGCGACAGTTCCGAGGCCTCAGCCAGCACCGTCCGAATTGACGGTCACGGGCGTGGAAGCCCGGCCTCTCCCGGTCCGGTTCATCGCAGGTTCAAACCCGCCCGCCCAGATCCCGCCCGGCCCGGCCCGGACGGTATGGCGGGCCGCCGAGACCGCTCCGCGGACCGCCCCCCTGAGGTCCGGCGCGCGGCGAGCCGCATCAGGAAGGAGTCACGCCGTGACGAAGGTTGCCATCAACGGGTTCGGGCGCATCGGCCGCAACGTCCTGCGCGCGATCGCGGAAGCCGGCCGCAGCGACATCGAGGTCGTGGCGATCAACGATCTCGGCCCGGTGGAGACCAACGCCCACCTGCTCCGCTACGATTCCGTGCACGGCCGCTTCCCCGGCGAGGTCGCGGTCGACGGCGAGTTCCTCGTGGTCAACGGCAAGCGCATCAAGGTCACGGCCGTGCGCAACCCGGCCGAGCTGCCGCACCGCGACCTCGGCGTCGACATCGCCCTGGAATGCACCGGCATCTTCACCTCGAAGGACAAGGCGAAGGCCCATCTCGACGCCGGCGCCAAGCGCGTTCTCGTCTCGGCCCCGGCCGACGGCGCCGACCTGACGGTTGTCTACGGCGTCAATCACGACAAGCTCACGGGCGAGCACCACGTCGTTTCGAACGCCTCCTGCACCACGAACTGCCTCGCCCCGGTGGCGAAGGTGCTGGACGAGGCCGTCGGCATCGAGCGCGGCTTCATGACCACGATCCACTCCTACACCAACGACCAGCCCTCGCTGGACCAGATGCACAAGGATCTGTACCGGGCCCGCGCCGCGGCGCTCTCGATGATCCCGACCTCGACCGGCGCCGCCAAGGCCGTCGGCCTCGTGCTCCCGGAGCTCAAGGGCAAGCTCGACGGCACCGCGATCCGCGTGCCGACCCCGAACGTCTCGGCGGTCGACCTCGTGTTCACGGCCAAGCGCGCCACCACGGTTCAGGAGATCAACGACGCCATCAAGGCGGCCGCCTCCGGCCCGCTCAAGGGCGTCCTCGGCGTCACCGACCGGCCGAACGTCTCGATCGACTTCAACCACGATCCGCACTCGTCGACCTTCCACCTCGACCAGACCAAGGTCATGGACGGCGTGCTGGTGCGCATCCTGACCTGGTACGACAACGAGTGGGGCTTCTCGAACCGCATGGCCGACACGGCCGTGGCGATGGCCAAGCTCATCTGAGCCGGACTTCAGCGGTCGCCGCCTCCCTTGAGGCCGGCGGCCGCACCTCTCTTCGGACGGCCTTTCTTCGAACCAGGGACTCTCCAGGGATGACCGACGCTTCGCAGGGCACGTCGAGCGGGCCGGCTGCCGTGCCGCCCGCCCCCAGGCCGGCTCCGCCGCCGCCCACCACCCAGACCGCACCACCTCCCGTGGCGACCGCCGCGCCCGCCGCCTCCGCGCTCCCGTCCCACGCGCTCCCGGCCAACCAGCTCTTCGATCAGCTCGCGCGCATCGAGGACAAGTGCTCGCGCATCGAGGACAAGTACGCCCGCTCCGAGGCGCTGCTGTCCCGCGTCGAGGACAAGGTCGAGAACGCGGCGAACCGGATGAACGAGTCCGCCCGCCAGTCCGACCTCGCCGCGCTCCGCACGGAGATGCGCGGCCTCGCCGAGCGCACCCGGCGCCTGCCCGGGACCGGCGCCCTCGTCCTCACCGCCGTGATCACCGCCATCCTGACCGTGGTCCTGATGGTCGCCGTCCAGCGGCTCAACCTCGACCGCCTGCTGCCGCAGCGGGCTACCATCGGCACCACCGCGCAGTAACCGCCCCGCCCCGAACAGGACCGCACAAGACCGCATGAGCGCCTTCCGCACCCTCGACGATGCCGGCTCCCTCAAGGGCAAGCGGGTCCTCATGCGCGTCGACCTGAACGTGCCCATGGAGAATGGGCGGGTGACCGACGCGACCCGCATCGAGCGCGTGGCGCCGACGATCCGCGAGGTCGCCGAGCAGGGTGCCAAGGTGATCCTGCTCGCCCATTTCGGCCGCCCGAAGGGCAAGCGCGAGCCGAAGGATTCGCTGGAGCCGGTGGTCCCCGCCCTCGGCGCGGCCCTGGGGCGCAGCGTCGCGTTCGCGGCGGACTGCGTCGGCGACGCGGCCGCGCAGGCGGTGGCGGCCCTGAAGGACGGCGATGTCCTCCTGCTCGAGAACACCCGCTACCACGCGGGCGAGGAGAAGAACGACGCGGCCTTCGCGGACGCCCTGGCGGCGAACGGCGACGTCTACGTCAACGAGGCCTTCTCGGCGGCCCACCGCGCCCACGCCTCCACCGAGGGTCTGGCGCACCGGCTGCCGGCCTACGCGGGCCGCGAGATGCAGGCCGAACTCGACGCGCTGACCAAGGGCCTGGAATCGCCCCAGCGCCCGGTGATCGCGCTGGTCGGGGGCGCCAAGGTCTCCTCAAAGATCGACCTCCTCGAGAACCTCGTCGCCAAGGTCGACATGCTGGTGATCGGCGGCGGCATGGCCAACACCTTCCTGCACGCGCAGGGCAAGGCAGTGGGCAAGTCCCTCTGCGAGAAGGATCTCGCAGAGACCGCCACGCGCATCCTGGCGGCGGCCGAGAAGGCCGGCTGCCGGATCATCCTGCCGGTCGATGCCGTCGCCGCGACCGAATTCAAGGCGCAGGCCCCGCACGAGACCGTGCCGGTCGATGCCGTGCCGGACTCGAGCATGATCCTCGACGCCGGTCCGCGCTCGGTCGCCGAGATCAACGCCGCCATCGACGGGGCCAAGACCCTGGTGTGGAACGGCCCGCTGGGCGCCTTCGAGCTCGCCCCGTTCGACGCCGCGACCGTGGCCGCCGCCAAGCACGCGGCGTCCCGGACCGAGGCCGGCCAGCTCGTCTCGGTGGCGGGCGGCGGCGACACGGTGGCCGCACTCAACCACGCCGGCGTGGCGCAGGACTTCACCTACGTCTCGACCGCCGGCGGCGCGTTCCTCGAGTGGCTGGAAGGCAAGGCCCTCCCGGGCGTCGAGGCGCTGCGGGCGAAGGGCTGAGACGGCCGCCTTGCTCTCCTCCCCCTTCGACCGAGCCCTATCTACGGGACCGGCCTCCATCGGCTGGGGGGCCGAGTCGATCGGTGACGACGTGGCGAACGCGACCTTCGAGATCCTGAAGGGCATCCGGGCGCGCGTGGCGATGCCGGCTATGGCGGGCGGCTTCGACGCGCGTGTCAGCGCGATCGCGGAGGCCGTCGTTGCCCTGGAGAACCGGTCCGGGTGCCGATCATCCGCCGAAAGAATGCCCTGCGACGCGCCGGAGATTGACCGAAAGCGAGGCAGCCGGCAGAGCGGCACGATACAGCTCAGCTGAGGGCCTCACGGGACCTCCGGCGATCGGGCGGACGACGAAACGGGAAACGGGAAGACACGCACGATGGCACGCATCACCCTCCGGCAACTCCTCGACCACGCCGCTGAGTACGAGTACGGCGTGCCCGCCTTCAACCTGAACAACATGGAGCAGGGACTCGCCATCATGGCGGCCGCCGACGCCACCGACTCGCCGGTGATCCTCCAGGCAAGCCGCGGCGCCCGCGCCTATGCCAACGACGTCGTGCTCGCGAAGCTGATCGACGGCCTCGTCGAGATCTACCCGCACATCCCCGTCTGCATGCATCTCGACCACGGCAACAACGAAGCCACCTGCGCCACCGCCATCCAGTACGGCTTCACCTCGGTGATGATGGACGGCTCGCTGAAGGCCGACGGCAAGACCCCGGCCGACTACAACTACAACGTCGAGATCACCCGCAACGTCACCAAGATGGCCCACTGGGCCGGCGTCTCGGTCGAGGGCGAGCTGGGCGTGCTCGGCTCGCTCGAGAGCGGCCAGGGCGAGGCCGAGGACGGCCACGGCGCCGAGGGCACTCTCAGCCACGACCAGCTCCTGACCGACCCGGACGAGGCGGTGAAGTTCGTCGAGGCCACCAAGGTGGACGCGCTGGCGGTAGCCATGGGCACGAGCCACGGCGCCTACAAGTTCACCCGCAAGCCCGACGGCGAGGTGCTGGCGATGAACGTGATCGAGGAGATCCACCGCCGCCTGCCGACGACCCACCTCGTCATGCACGGCTCCTCCTCGGTGCCGCAGGACCTGCAGGACATCATCAACCAGTACGGCGGCCAGATGAAGCCGACCTGGGGCGTCCCGGTCGAGGAGATCCAGCGCGGCATCAAGCACGGTGTGCGCAAGATCAACATCGACACCGACAACCGCATGGCGATGACCGGTCAGATCCGGAAGGTGCTCACCGAGAACCCCTCCGAGTTCGACCCGCGCAAGTACCTGAAGCCCGCCATGGAGGCGATGACGAAGCTCTGCAAGCAGCGCTTCGAGGAGTTCAACACCGCCGGGAAAGGCTCGAAGCTCCGCCCGATCTCCGTCGCCGAGATGGCCAAGCGCTACGCCAGCGGCGCCCTCGACCCGAAGATCGGCCCGCAGTAGGGCGCGGATTGTCGGCCGCGATGAGCAACAGCGCCCGCCTCGCCCTGCTCGGACCGCACGGTCTCGACGCGGAGGGCATCGCGGATTTCGTAACGGCCCTGAAGGCCGCCTGCGAAGCCGGCGATATCGCCGCCGTGATCCTGCGGCTCGCCGCCACCGACGAGCGCGGGCTGACGGCCCGCGTCAAGTCGGTCGCCCCGATCGTGCAGGAGCGCGGCGCGGCGCTGGTCGTCGCCTGCCCGGGCTTCGCCGGCGACCTCGCCACGGTGGCGATCCGCGGCGGGGCCGACGGCATCCACGTCGACAAGCCGCGCGACCTGAAGGACCTGCGCGGCCGGCTCCGGGACGGCCGCATCCTCGGCGCGGGCGGCCTCGAGACCAAGCACGGCGCGATGGAGGCCGGCGAGGCCGGCATCGACTACCTGATGTTCGGCGGCCTCTACCCGGACGGCGTCGCGCCCGAGGCGGAGACGGTCCGGGCCCGTGCCGCGTGGTGGGCCGAGATCTTCGAGACGCCGTGCATCGCGGTGGCGGCCGCCGCCGACGAGATCACGCCGCTCGCCGCGACGGGTGCGGAGTTCGTCGGCCTCGAGAGCGGCCTCTGGCTGCAGGATTCGGGCGCGGTCGAGCGGGCCCAGCGCGCCGTCCGGGAGATCGAGGCGTGAGGGGCCGCGACGTCCGCTTGGCGGCTGCTCTCGCCGGGGCTGCGCTGCTAGCGGCGCCGGCCTGGGCGGCCTCGGGGCCGGCCGATCCGGCCCGGACCGCGGCGCCCGGCTCGCTCGGACCCGCGGCGCAGACCGGCAAGGCGTCGATGCCGGAGCTGCCGAGCCCCTACACGCCGAACTACGCGCGGGGCGCCGTGCCGCCGCCGGGGAGCCAGCCACCGGATTTCGCTTACGGCGCCTATCAGAAGGGTCAGTACGTCACCGCCTTCCGCGAGGCGACGAAGCGCATCGAGGCGAATCCCAAGGACGCCGCCGCCATGACGCTGCTCGGGGAACTGTACAATCAGGGCCTCGGCGTGAAGCAGGACCCGGTGAAGGCGGCCGACTGGTACCGCCTGGCCGCGGCGCAGAACGACGCCTCCGCCATGGCGTCCCTCGGGTTGATGGCCCTCGACGGCCGCGGCATGCCGAAGGACCCGAAGGGCGGGCGGCGCTGGCTCGAGCAGGCGACGGCCCAAGGTTCGCCGACCGCGGCCTACAATCTTGGACTGATCCTGATCGGCACCGGCGCGACCGCCGACGAGGCGGCGGCGGCGGCGCAGTTCCGCAAGGCGGCCGACGCCGAGATCGGCCCGGCCCAGCACGACCTCGGCGTGCTCTACCTGCAGGGCCGCGGCGTGCCCAAGGACCCGTCGAAGGCCGCGGAGCTGTTCCGGCGCGGCGCCGACAACGGCGATCTCGCCAGCGAGGTCGAGTACGCGATCCTGCTGTTCAACGGCACCGGCGTCACCAAGGACGAGCGGGCGGCCGCGCGGTACTTCTTGCATGCGGCCTCGCGCGGCAACGCCATCGCGCAGAACCGCGTCGCGCGGCTCTACGCCGTGGGTCGCGGCGTCGCCAAGAATCCCGTGGAGGCGGCCGCCTGGAACCTCGCGGCGGCCGGACAGGGCCTGTCCGACGCGTGGCTGGATCAGACCCTCTCCGGTCTCTCGGCCGACGAGCGCACCCGGGCGGAGCGTCTCGCCAACGAGCGGATCGAGCAGCGCTGAGCCGCTAGACCTCGGCCTTCGACCAGTCGACGCCGGCCTCGAGGTGCGGCAGCAGGACGACGCTCTCCTGCTCGTTCGGGTCCGTCCGGGCGATCACCGCGGTGACGGGCTCCGTCTGGCTGCGGTTGTAGGGCAGGTGCGGCACGTCGGCGGCGATGTAGACGAACTCGCCGGCGCCCGCGATCGCGTGGTTCTCCAGCCGCTCGCCCCAGAAGCAGCCGGACACGCCCGACAGCACGTAGATCGCCGTCTCGTGGGATTCGTGCTTATGAGCGTGGGCCCGCTCCCCGGGCGGGATCTCCAGGAGCTGCATGTGCAGCGCCTTCGAATCCACGGACTCGGCCGAGACGGCCGGTCGGTAGATGTGCCCCTGCTTGCCGCGGAACGGCGCACTCTCGTGCACCACCCGGAACCCCTGCTTCTCCGTGCCGGACGCGGAACTCATGGACCTTCCTCCACTCTGAAGGCGGGATCGACGGGGATCTGCATGCCGTTGACCAGCGCGTTCGTCTGGTTGGCCATCCCGACGACCGCCAGGAACTCGCCGTGCTGGGCCTCCGTCAAGCCCTTGACCCGCGCCGCCGCGGTGTGGGAATGGATGCAATAGGGGCAGCCATTCGCGATCGAGACCGCGATGTAGACCAGTTCCTTGGTCAGGGGATCGAGGGTACCCGGGCCCATGACGGTCTTGAGCGTCGACCAGGTCCGCTCCAGCAGTGCCGGATCGTTGGCGAGGCCCCGCCAGAAGTTGTTGACGAAGTCGGATCCGCGGGTCGCCCGGATGTCGGCGAAGACCGCGCGGACGCGCGGGTCGGCCTCGGCCTCGGAATCGGACCAGAGCTTCACGGTCGCCATCGCAGTCCCTTCCTCGAAGCTCGCGCCGTCAGAGCCTGCACGCCTCCTCGAGCGCCCGGTTCTCCGCCTCGGAGAACAGGCGCGAGCGGATGTGGAAGCGCTTCTCCCGACCGTTCTCCAGCGAGAACATGCCACCGCGGCCCGGCACCACGTCGAGGAGCAGGTGCGTGTGCTTCCAGACCTCGAACTGCGACCGGCTGATGTAGAAGTCCGCGCCGCCGACGGTGCCGAGATGGACGTCGCCGTCGCTCACCAGGAAATCGCCGACGGGATAGCACATGGGAGACGAGCCGTCGCAGCAGCCACCCGACTGGTGGAACATGACCGGACCGTACTCGCCCCGCAGCTCGTCGATCAGCGCGAGGGCCGCCGGGGTTGCGGTGACCCGCAGCGGCGTCCCGTCGGCACCGGCCTGCTCGGCGACATTGGCGTCCACACTCTGCTCCGAACTCATGCGATCCTCCCGGTCGATGCCTGAATATGCGTGCGCCCCGGCCGGTTTCCACCACGCCGCCATCCGGAGCGCGGAGTGCATGGTCACCGGGTCCGGGATCGAAAAAGCCCCGGCCTTGCGGCCGGGGCTGAAGTTGTCTCGGGGGTTGACCCGGGAAGAAACTCAGAAGAATCCGAGCTTCTTGGCCGAGTAGCTGACCAGCATGTTCTTGGTCTGCTGGTAGTGATCGAGCATCATCTTGTGGGTCTCGCGGCCGATGCCGGACTGCTTGTAGCCGCCGAAGGCCGCGTGGGCCGGGTAGGCGTGGTAGCAGTTCGTCCAGACGCGGCCGGCCTGGATCGCCCGGCCGAAGCGGTAGGCGCGGGTCCCGTCGCGGGTCCAGACGCCGGCGCCGAGGCCGTAGAGCGTGTCGTTGGCGATGGAGAGCGCCTCGGCATCGTCCTTGAAGGTCGTGACCGACAGGACCGGCCCGAAGATCTCCTCCTGGAAGATGCGCATCTTGTTGTGGCCGCGGAACACGGTCGGCTTCACGTAGAAGCCCTCGGCGAACTCGCCGTCCTTGACGTTCCGCTCGCCGCCCGTGAGCAGCTGCGCGCCCTCCTGCCGGCCGATGTCGATGTAGGAGAGGATCTTCTCCATCTGCTCGCCCGAGGCCTGGGCGCCGATCATCGTGGCCGGATCCAGCGGCGAGCCCTGGGTGATCGCCTCGACGCGCTTCACCGCGCGCTCCATGAACCGGTCGTAGATCGACTCGTGCACGAGCGCGCGGCTCGGGCAGGTGCAGACCTCGCCCTGGTTGAGGGCGAACATCGTGAAGCCCTCGAGGGCCTTGTCGAGGAAGTCGTCGTCCTCGTTCGCCACGTCGGCGAAGAAGATGTTCGGCGACTTGCCGCCGAGCTCCAGCGTCACCGGGATCAGGTTCTGCGAGGCGTACTGCATGATGAGGCGGCCGGTAGTCGTCTCACCCGTGAAGGCGATCTTGGCGATCCGCGGCGAGGAGGCCAGCGGCTTGCCGGCCTCGAGGCCGAAGCCGTTGACGATGTTCAGCACGCCCGGGGGCAGCAGGTCGCCGACGATCTCGGCCAGCACCAGCACCGAGGCGGGGGTCTGCTCGGCGGGCTTCAGGACCACGCAGTTGCCGGCGGCGAGCGCCGGGGCGAGCTTCCACACCGCCATCAGGATCGGGAAGTTCCACGGGATGATCTGGCCGACGACGCCCAGCGGCTCGTGGAAGTGGTACGCGACCGTGTCGTGGTCAATCTCGGAGATCGAGCCTTCCTGCGCCCGCACGCAGCCGGCGAAGTAGCGGAAATGGTCGATCGCCAGCGGGATGTCGGCGTGGGTCGTCTCGCGGATCGGCTTGCCGTTGTCCCAGGTCTCGGCCAGTGCGAGCAGATCGAGGTTCTCCTCCATCCGGTCGGCCATCTTGAGGAGGATGCGGGCGCGCTCGGCCGGCGCCGTCTGGCCCCAGGCCTCCCGGGCGGCGTGGGCGGCGTCGAGGGCCTTCTCGACGTCCTGGGCGTCGGAGCGGGCGACCTCGCACACCACCTTGCCGGTGATCGGCGAGGTGTTCTCGAAGTAGCGACCGGCCGCAGGGGCGACCCACTGGCCGCCGATGAAGTTGTCGTAGCGGGCCGAGAAGGGCGACTTGACCTTCGAGTCGCCGAGGAATTCCGGCTTGTTCATCGCTGTGTTCCCTCCGTGGGCCCCGGCCTCGCGAACCGCGGCTCTTGGGCTTAAGCTGGCGCTCGGGCGACCGATCCTGGGGGTCGCATCCGCTTCCGCTCTGTTCGCAGCCAATGGCTTTTGGCCTGCCGAATCAAGGTGGACTTTTGGCCAGTGCGCGAGTGCGCCGATCCTACGCGCTTCCCGGCATCACCGCGAGCGGGCAAAAGAGCCTCGTCTCCGGCACCGTCCGGCCGGCCGCCGCGCGACGATCGGCCGGACCCGGCGACCGGCCGAATCGATGATGTGCCGAATCGGCGCGCCGTTCCTCAGCCGAGCAGGGCCAGCGGAACGGACGCCGCCGCGAGCGGGAGCGCCGCCAGGGCCGCGTTCCGCAGCCACGTGGGCCGGTACGCGACGATCGCCACCACGGCGAGGGCGGCGCCCGTCAGCGATCCGACCCACTGCACCGGGCCGAAATTCCAGCCCCCCGCCGCGACGGCCGCCGCGAACGAGAGGCCGAGCCCGCACCAGCCCGCCATCCGCAGGCTGCCGACCCGCGCCTTCGGCACGCCGACGCGGTAGGCGGCCCGGTGGTGCCGGTCGAGGCTGAGGGCCAGGGCCGCGAAGCCCGAGAAGCTCAGGAGCAGGCTGAGGATCAGCGCGGCGGCTGTCATACTTCGACCGTCCGGGACAGGGTTACCTTGGCCGGACGGGCTGCGGCCACGCCCCGCCGCGTGGCCAGCCGGGCCGCGAGGCCGAGCGCGAGGCCGACGGCCGCCATAGCGGCGTCGAAGGCGAGGAAGCGCTGCTGGCCGATGAGGATCACGTCCACCAGCGGGATCGCCAGGAAGGCGCAGGCCGGCACCGCCAGGGCGAGCGACCACGCGCGCCGTCGCGGGTACAGGGACGCCGCGAGGGCGGCCACGAGCCAGGCGGCGAAGAAGGCGCGCACCTCCCAGTCCGCCCGGGCCCCGAGCCCGTCGGGCAGCAGCCGGTTCGCCAGGAAATACGCGGCGAGGCCCACCGGCAGACCCGCGATGGTGCCGAGGTTGAGGAACCGCACGAGACGAAGGCCGAAACCTTCGGGATCCGCGCCCTTCGGCGCCCGGGCTACGGTCCAGAGCACGAGGCCGCTGGCGACCGTGGCGGCGCCCATCACGCCGCAGAGGAAGAACAGGAGGCGCAGGGGGGCGGCGGCGAAGTGCGCCTCGTGCAGCCCCACCATCACGGCTCCGGTCCGGGTCGCCGCGCCGGCCTCGCCGACCCGGGCGATCTCCGAACCGGTATCGGCCGCGTAGGCGATCTGCGGGTGCAGGTGCGCGAGCCCGTGCGGCTCCTCGAAATACGCCGTCACGGTGGCGCCGGCGTCGCCCGGCCGCGTGACCAGCACCACCTCGGGCACCTCGCCCCCGGCGGCCGTGGCGCGGGCGACGATCTCGCCGAGCGGCAGCGGCGTGCCGGGGCGCCCGACCGGGGCCGCGCCCGGGATCGCTAGGCCGGCCTCGGCGTAGTAGCGCAGCATGTCGTCGCCGTAGACGGCCTTCATGCCCCAGGGCATCAGCATCGCCGACAGGGTGACGAGGCCCGTGTAGACGATCATCAGGTGGAACGGCAGCGCCAGGACGCCGACCACGTTGTGGGCGTCGAGCCAGCCGCGCTGCGCCGAGCGGTCGCGCCGGAAGGTGAAGAAGTCGGCGAAGATGCGCCGGTGCGTCACGATCCCGGAGATCAGCGCGATCAGCAGGACCATGGCGCAGGCCGAGACGATCCAGCGACCCCAGATCGGCGGCAGGCTCAGCTCGAAGTGGAATCGGTAGAGGAAGTCGCCGCCGCGCGTGTCGCGGATGCGCGCGGGCTCGCCCGTGGCGGGATCGAGGAGCGCGTGGTGGAACGGGCCACCCGGACGCGGCCACCAGTAGACCTCGACGGCCGGGGTCTCGGCATTCGGCAGCTTGACCGACCATCCGGCCGCGTCCGGCATGGTCCGGCGCAGGAACGCCCCGGCCCGCGTCGCCGCTGCGGCGGGATCCGGTGCGGTCGCGGACAGTTCGGGCCGCATCCAGTGCGAGATGTCGGTGCGGTAATAGCTGGCGGTGCCGGTGACGAAGATCGCGAACAGCACCCAGCCGACCACGAGGCCGGACCACGTGTGCAGCCACGCCATCGCCTGGCGGACACTCCGCGCCGGGCTCACGCGGCCGCCCCGTGCGCGAAGGCGCCGGCGAGCCACAGGGCACCGGTCAGCAGGAGCGCCGTCAGCACCAGGACGACGGCCGCCCGGCCGAGCGTGCGGGCCGCGAACACCCAGATCGCCGCCCCCGCCATGATGGCGAAGCTCGCCAGCGTCCCGGCCGAGACCGCCTCGGCCCGCGGAAAGGGAAGAACCAGGGCCAGCAGCGCGCTCGACAGGGCGGCGACCGCGTAGCCGCCGAGGATCGCGAGCAGTACCCGGCCGGCGACCGCCGCGCGGTTTGCCAGCGTCGGCATGGCACGGGCGCTCATGGCGCCATCCCTCGTTCCCGTGAGCCCATGGCGCGACGTACCAGCGGTCCGGGCCGCCGCGCAACGCCTATGTTCCGGAACGATTCCAGTGTGAAAAGAGGCGTTTAGGACGCCGGAAAGCGGCGCGCTCCGAGGTCGGATCCGACGCTCGCCGCCCCGCGCTACGGGCCGGCGGTTCCCGACGCGCCGTCGCGGCTCGGCCTGCGGATCGCCACGGCCGCATTCCGCGCGCTCGGCGGCAGATCGGCCCCGGGATCGGGTTTGCTGAACGCCGCGGCCGATCCGGACGCCGGGCCGACCGCGCGGCCGTCGCGCGCGTGTCCCCAGCCATAGCCGGCGTTGATCCCCGCATAGAAGCCCGTGAAGTCCTCCGCTCGCGCAGTTCCCGCGAGCAGCACCAGGGCCGTGGACAGCACCAGGCGGCGCATCGATCGTCCCCGAACGAGAAAGGCGGCGGCCCCGCTCGGAGCCGCCGCCTCATGATCTTCGCGGAACGCGGCGGCAAAGAGACCGCCGCGGGATCCTCAATCCTCGACGTTGATGCTCTGGGCCTCACGACCCTTCTGGCCCTCGACCACGCCGAGCGTGACCTGCTGGCCCTCGGCGAGCGAATCGAGACCGGCGCGGGACAGCGCGGAGCGGTGCACGAACACGTCCTTGCCGCCGTCGTTGACCGAGACGAAGCCGAAGCCCTTGGCCGGATCGTACCACTTCACGGTGCCGCTCATCTCGACCGACGGGCCGCTGGCGAAACGGCCACCGCCGCCACCACCGCCGCCGCCGTAGCCGCCGCCACCGCCGTAACCACCGCGATCGCGGTCGCCGTAGCCGCCGCCGGCCCCGGCGCCGAAGCCTCCGGTGCGCGGACGGAACTCACGCCGGGGCGCGGGCGCCTCGGCCGTGGAGGTGTCGACGCTGGTGACGCTCGTGACCTGCGGGCCCTTCTGACCCTGGGCCGTCGTGACCGTCAGCCGGGTGCCCGGCATCAGATCGTCGTGCCCGGCCGCCTCGACAGCGCGGATGTGGAGGAAGGCATCGCCCGAACCGTCGCCGAGTTCGACGAAGCCGAAGCCCTTCTCCTTGTTGAACCACTTGACCGTCGCATCGCGCTCCGGTCCGGACGCGACGGGAGCCGCGCCACGCGACGGGCCGCGATCGAAACCGCCCCCGCCGAAACCACCGCCGCCACCGCCGAAACCGCCGCCGCCGTATCCGCCGCTGGGGGGAGCCTGATCAGGCCATCTCGGCTCGCCACTCTCGTCGAAGCCGCGCTTCTGCGGCCCTCTGAAATCACGACCACGTCCCATAGAAAGCTCGCAAAAACCGTCCGCCGCCCTTGTCTCGAATACCGCGTGCGCGCCATCCCAGACAGCCCACGCCCCGCACTATCATTACCCCAGGTCGCGGTAACCAAGAATAACGCCCCAGTCCTGACGCAATCGGGCCTTGACCGCAAGGACCTTCTTGGCTCAGAGGCGCCCGTTTCGTTACTTTCTTGCGGCAAACAACGGAGTCCGCCCCCGCTCCCGGGCCGGCCCTTTCTCATTCGAGGGAAGGCGTTAGCGAAACGCAAAGGCTGTCCGGCTAGACTCGGCCCCGCGCCCCGCAGAACCGGCCGGCCATGATCGCGACACCGACTTTCCCCGATCTCTCCGCTCTTGTGGTCGACGAGAGTCTCTACATCCGCCGAATCGTGCGCGACATGCTGATGCGCGTCGGCATCAAGCGTGTGCTGGAGGCGCCGGACGGGGCCGAGGCGCTGGGCGTGCTCGCCGAGAGCAAGCCCGACATCAGCATCATCGACTGGGACCTGTCGATCCTGTCGGGCGAGGAGTTCATCCGGCTCGCGCGTACCCCGACCACCTCCCCCTGCCCCACGATCCCGATCATCCTGATGCTGGCCCAGCCCCGCCGGAACGTGGTCGACCGGGCGGTGGCGCTCGGCGTCAACGAGATCATCGCCAAGCCGTTCTCACCCAAGACCCTGTGGTCGCGGCTGGACGAGGTGATCAACCGGCCCCGCCCCTACTCGCAGGTGAAGAGCCTCCTGCGGCCGATCCCGCGCCGGGCCAGCGCGATGAAGGCCGTCGCCTGAGCGCGACCGCGATGGGGCGTTGCAGTTCCCCGCCGAGCCTGTAGGGTCGCAGTCTAACAGAGTCCGAGCGCGCTGCTCAGGGCCGACCCGAAGGATCGACGGCCGCGCCGATGAGGGACGAGACCGCCGCGGCCGCGCCGTCCCGAATCCAGACCGGCGCGGTGCCGCTCCAGACGCAAGCCCCCGTGCCGGGCCGCGAGCGTCGCCGCGCCGCCTACGCGGCGCTCGACCTCGGCACCAACAATTGCCGCCTGCTGGTCGCGGAGCCGACCTTCAGCGGCTTCCGCGTGATCGACGCGTTCTCGCGGATCGTGCGCCTCGGCGAGGGCCTCGGCACGTCCGACCGCCTGAGCGAGGCGGCGATCGAGCGGACCGTGGAGGCCCTGCGGATCTGCCGGGCCAAGATGCAGGCCCGCGGGGTGCAGCGGGCCAAGATCATCGCCACGGAGGCCTGCCGCCTCGCGGTGAACGGCGCCGCCTTCGTGGAGCGCGTCCGCCGCGGCGTCGGCCTCGACCTCGAGATCGTCGACCGGCAGACGGAGGCGTATCTCGCAGTCACCGGCTGCGCGGCGCTCGCGGACCCGCTGGCCGAATCGGTCATCATCTTCGACATCGGCGGCGGCTCGACCGAGATCGCGTGGCTGGACGGCGCGGCCGCCAACCCGTCGACCGACCCGACGCTGCGGATCCGGGCCTGGGATTCGCTGCCGGTCGGCGTGGTCACGCTCGCCGAGCGGCACGGCGGCGCCGAGGTCACCCGGCGCATGTTCGAGGGCATGGTCGAGGAGGTGGCCGAGAAGCTCTCGGCCTTCGCGCTCCGCGCCGCGCCCGCGGCGACGGCGCCGCATTTCCACCTGCTCGGCACGTCCGGCACCGTGACGACCATCGCGGCGATGCATCTGCGCCTCGCCCGCTACGAGCGTCGGCGGGTCGACGGGCTGTGGATGAGCGACGACGCGGTCTCGACCGCGATCGACGACCTGCTCGACACGCGTCTGGAGCAGCGCGCCGACAACCCCTGCATCGGCCGCGACCGCGCCGATCTCGTGCTCGCGGGCTGCGCGATCCTCGAGGCGATCCGCAGGGCGTTCCCCTCGGAGCGCCTGCGCATCGCCGACCGCGGCCTGCGCGAAGGATTGCTGATGAACATGATGCGGGAGGACGGGGTCTGGAACCGGAATGCGGTCCGATGAGGGCGGCGCGATGAGCGACCGGCGCGGCGGCGCGAGTTCTGGCGGCGGTGTCCGGGGCGAATTGAAGCAGCGGGTGAAGACCGGCCGCGGACGGACCCTGTCCCAGAAGCGCTGGCTCGAGCGCCAGCTCAACGATCCCTACGTGGCCCGCGCCAAGCGCGAGGGCTACCGGTCGCGGGCGGCCTACAAGCTCCTGGAGATCGACGAGCGCTACAAGCTCCTGCGGCCCGGCCAGAAGATCGTGGACCTCGGCGCCGCGCCGGGGGGCTGGTCGCAGGTGGCCGCGCGGGTGGTCGGGCCGACGGGCCGCGTCGTGGGCATCGATCTCCTGGAGATCGAGCCGATGGCCGGGGTCGAGTTCATCACCCTGGACTTCCTCGACCCCGAGGCGCCTGACCGGCTGACCGGCATGCTCGGCGGCCCCGCCGACCTCGTCATGTCCGACATGGCCGCCAACGCCACCGGTCACAAGAAGACCGACCACCTGCGGATCATCGGCCTCGCTGAGACGGCGGCGGAGTTCGCCCGCGAAATCCTGGGCCCCGGGGGCGCCTACCTCGCCAAGGTGCTCCAGGGCGGCACCGAGGGCGCGCTGCTCACCGACCTGAAGCGCGACTTCGCCACGGTCCGGCACGTCAAGCCGGCCGCGAGCCGGGCCGATTCGAGCGAGCTCTACGTCCTCGCGACCGGCTATCGGGGTGCGCCGGGCCGGGCGGCGTCCACCGACGAGGGCTGAGCCGCCCGGCGATGCTCCTCGCCTGGGCCCTGTCCATCCTCAACCCGGCGCCGCTTCCCCTGCGCCGGCTCGGCTATGTCCGCCAGAGCGGCCTGCTCCACGCCCGCTCGCGCCGCTGCCGGGCGGCCTGGGCGCCGCACCTCGCGCGGGCCCGGTCCGTGATCGCGGCGGCGGCCGAAGCGACCCGGCAGCGCCGGCACGCGGTGGTGCTGGGCTCGGGCCTGCTCGACGACGTACCGCTCGACGCCCTCGCCCGCCTGTTCGACCGGGTCAGCCTCGTGGACGCCGTCCATCCCTGGCCGGCGCGCCTCGCCGCCCGCCGCGTCCCGAACGTCGCGCTGGCGACCGCGGAGATCAGCGCCGGTCTCGCGGGGGCCTGGGCCGACCTCTGCGCGGACGCCGACCTGATCGTCTCGGCGAATCTGCTGTCGCAGATCCCGCTCCTCCCGATCGAGGCCCACGAGACCCGGGGCCGCGAGGCCCCCCCGCGACTCGGCGCGCACCTCGTCGAGACCCACCTGGCGGCGCTCGACGCGCTCGCCGGGCGCGTCGAGCGCGTCTGCCTGATCACCGACACGGTACAGTGCGAGGAGGACCGGGCAGGCCGGACCGTCGACAGCGCCGACCTGCTGTTCGGGATCACGCTGCCGCCCGCGCCGGAAGCCTGGGACTGGGAGATCGCGCCGTTCGGCGAGATCGGCCGGCGTCGCCGCCTGATCCACCGCGTGCACGCCTACCCGGACTGGAAGGCCGCGCGGCGGTCTGCGCGCTGAGCCGCGAAAGAAGAAGGCCGCCCCGGTTCCCCGGAACGGCCTCGCTTCAACGTCATCCGCGATGTCGGATCACTCGGTCGGCACGTCCGCCGCCGGCGTGGTCGCGCCGCCCTCGTCAGCGGCGCTCTCGAAGCGCGGGCGCCGACGGCGGCGGGGCTTGGCGGCCGGAGCCTCGTCGGCCGCCGCCTCGGGCTCGGGAGCGCTCGACGGCTCGACCGCGGGCGCGGGGCGCGCGGGCGCCATCAGGAAGGCCGGCAGGCCCGTAGGCTCCTCGGCCTCCGCGGCGGGCGCGGTCTCGCGGCGGCGCTCGCGGCGCGGTGCGGCCTCGGCGCGGGGGGCCCGCTCCGGGCGAGCCTCGGGACGGGCCTCCTGCCGGGCCTCGGCGCGCCCGTTGTCGTAGCGGCCCTGGTCGCCGCGATTGTCCGGACGGTTGTCCGGACGCGCGTCCTGGCGGCCATCCTGCCGATTGTCCGGACGGTCCTGGCGATCCGGCCGGCCCTCGTGCCGCTCCTGGCGGTAGTCCGGACGGCCGTAATCCTGGCGGTCCTGACGATCCTGCCGGTTCTCCTGGCGATAATCCTGACGCTGGTAGTCCTGGCGCTGATAATCCTGACGTGGCTGGTCCTGGCGCCGGTAGTCCTGACGGCCGTTGTTGTCGAACCGGCGCTGGTCGCGGTTCTGGAACCGGTCGCGGCCCTGGCGGCCGTCCTGATTCCCGTCCGGACGGCTCTCGTAGGGCTGCGGCTGCTGGCCGGGATCGTTGTCGTCGTAGCCGTTATAGGCGTGACCGTTCTGCGACCCGCCATTGCCCTGGGCGTCGTCGTCGCCCTCGTCCATGTCGTCGTCGTAGGGACGACTGGCATAGCCACCGGTGTTAGCCGGTCGATTCTGGTCCTGCGCACCGGAGACAATACGGAAGTAGTGCTCGCCGTGCTGAAAGTAGTTTTCGGCGGCGACCGGATCGCCGGCGGCAAGGGCATCTCGCGCGAGCTGCGCGTACTTGTCGGCGATGTGCTGCGCGGTGCCGCGGATTTTGACGTCGGGACCGTTGGATTCGTAGGAGCGCGTCAGCGGATTCGGACCCTTCGGCCGGTTCCGGCCGCGCATCCGTCGATTCTGGTTTGGTCTCATCGGTCTGTTATGACCCTCGTTCACGCAAACGACTGTCTACGGAGGCGCCCGGGCGGATCTCGTGGCGCGAACCGGCCAAGCGCATCCGGCGGCGCCGCGCGTGGGACCGCTCTTCGGTCCGCGCGTCTGCCTGACCACCCTTCGAACCGGGCGCCCGGTGAAGGCCGCCGATCCTCAGTCGATTGTCAGGTTCGAATGTGTCGTCCCGCCGCGCTGGCACCGGCGCGTTCTGGTTCGACGGGTTAGGGGGATCAGCGAACCAATCGGCGACCCATGGTCACCACCGACCTTACAGCCGTCCGTCTTAACGGACGGTTCGCGATCTTCAAGCCGACTCTAGCGTTCCCCGGTTGATGCAACAAGCAATTTTTCGGTGCCGGGATGGTCGACCCAGACTTAGGCATCCCTGTGGCCGGATAAAAGACCCTCCGGCCGGTCGAAACACAGGACTCGGTCATGACCGGCAAGATCGCGGGTCAGCCCGCGCTCGCGATAGCCGGCGGCGCGCGCGAGCTCCGTGACGGCCGCCGCCTGATCGTAGCCGATCTCGAGCACGAGCAGGCCGCCCGGGGCGAGACGCGCGCCCGCGCCGTCCAGGATCCGCCGGTAGGCGTCGAGTCCGTCGGTGCCGCCGTCGAGGGCGGCCTCCGGGTCGTGGCCGCGGACCTCGCGCTCCAGGGTCGCGATCACGGCGCGGGCGATGTAGGGCGGGTTCGAGACCACGAGGTCGAAGCGGCCGCGCAGGGCATCGCACCAGTCGCCGGCGACGAAGCGCGCCCGGTCGTCGACGGCGTTCAAGACGGCGTTGTCCCGGGCGACGCGCAGGGTGCCCTCGGAGCGGTCGAGCCCGACGCCGGTGGCCCGCGGCCGCTCGGACAGGAGGGCCGTCAGGATGCAGCCCGTCCCGGTCCCGAGGTCCAGGCAGCGGAGCGGCGCGGCGCGCTCGGGCCGCGCCGCCAGCGCGACCTCGACCAGGATCTCCGTGTCCGGGCGCGGCACGAGCGTGTCGGGGCCCAGCCGGAACGGCAGGCCCCAGAACTCCCAGGCGCCGAGGATGCGGGCGACCGGCTCGCCGGCGAGCCGCCGGGCCAGCGCCGCCGCGAGGGCGGCCGCACCCGCCGCGCCGACGCGGCGATCTCCCTCGATCAGCAGGTCGCGGGTCTCCAGGCCGAGGAGGCCGAGCAGCAGGAACCGGGCGTCGCCCGCCGCCTCGGCGACGCCACCGGCGTGCAGGCGCGCCGTCAGCGCGCGCAGCGCCTCGCGGCGGGTCAGGTCCTGCATCACGTCCGGCGTCACGGCGCGGATCAGGCCATGCCCTCGGCGGCCAGCAATTCCGCCTGGTGCTCGGTGATGAGGGCGTCCACCACCTCGTCGAGGGCGGTACCGGCCATCACCTCCTCGAGCTTGTAGAGGGTCAGGTTGATCCGGTGGTCGGTCACGCGGCCCTGCGGGAAGTTGTAGGTCCGGATCCGCTCGCTGCGGTCGCCGGAGCCGACCTGCGCCTTGCGGTCGGCCGCCCGGGCCGAATCCTTGGCGCTGCGCTCGGCGTCGTAGAGCCGCGCCCGCAGGAGCGCCATGGCACGGGCCCGGTTCTTGTGCTGCGACCGCTCCTCCTGGACGAAGACCACGATGCCGGTCGGCAGGTGCGTGATCCGGATCGCCGATTCCGTCTTGTTGACGTGCTGGCCGCCCGCGCCCTGGGCCCGCATCGTGTCGATCTTCAGGTCCGCGTCGTTGACGTGGATGTCGACCTCCTCGGCCTCCGGGAGCACCGCGACGGTGGCGGCGGAGGTGTGGATCCGACCCTGCGTCTCGGTGTCGGGCACGCGCTGGACCCGGTGGGCGCCGCTCTCGAACTTGAGGCGGGCGAACACGCCCCGGCCCTTCACCTCGGCCACGACCTCGCGGAAGCCGCCGACCGTGCCCTCGCTCTCGGATATCACCTCGACCCGCCAGCCCTTCGACTCGGCGTACTTCGCGTACATCCGGAACAGGTCGCCGGCGAACAGCGCGGCCTCGTCGCCGCCGGTCCCGGCGCGGACCTCCAGGATCGCGCTCTTCTCGTCGGCGGCGTCCTTGGGCAGGAGCAGCAGCTGGAGGTCCCGGTGGGCGGCCTCGAGCGCCTCCTGCGCCTCCGGCTTCTCCTCGGCGGCGAGGGCCCGCATCTCCGGATCCGTGCCGGGCTCGTCGATCAGGGCCTCGACGCCCGCGAGGTTCTCCAGGGCGGCGCGGTAGGCGCGGATCGCCGCCACGACCGGGTCGAGGTCGGACAGCTCGCGGGAGAGCTGGACCACCGTCTCGGGATCGATCTCGCCGGAGGCGAGCTGCGCGGTGACGATGTCGTGCCGCGCCAGGATGGCGTCGAGGCGCTCGGTGGGAAAGGGGATCATCGCCCGTGTTTCTGCAGGTCTGCGCGTGCGGTTGCGGGCCGGGCGCGCGTCTCGTCCTGCGGGACGGAGCTGCGTGGCTTGGAGGGTGTAGGACCCGGCAGGACGTCCCCCAAATCCACGCCTCGTCCGTCCGAGAGCGGAAGCCGCGGCGCGTCGACCGAAATCGTCGTGGCGTTGCCGTACAACCCCGGCCGAATGTTCGGCAAGGGTCGCGTTCGCGCTTAGATAGGGATGCCGTGCGCGTGCGCGAAGGCCGTCAGCGCCGGGCGCAGGGAATCGCCGTCGTGCATCCGCGCCATCTCGGCGTCGATCAGCGCGGCGATCGCGGCCGCGTCGAGGCTCAGCACCATCGCCTTGACCGGGCCGATGGCGGCCGGCGACATCGACAGCTGTCGGTAGCCGAGGCCGATCAGCGCCATGGCGTCGAGGGGCCGGCCGCCGATCTCGCCGCACACCGTCACCGGGCAGGAGGCCGCGTTGGCCCGCTCGGCGATCAGACGGAACGCGCGGAGCGCCGCGACGCTCAGCGGATCGAACCGGTCGGCGACCCGCCGGTTCTCGCGGTCCACCGCGAACAGGAACTGCATCAGGTCGTTCGAGCCGACCGAGAGGAAGTCGGCCTCCTTGGCGATCTCGTCGATCTGGAACAGGAGCGACGGCACCTCGATCATCGCGCCGAGGCGGCAATCGGTCGGGAGCCGGTAGCCGTGGCGCTTGAGGTAGGCCTTCTCGCGCTCGACGATGCCGCGGGCGCGCACGAACTCGTCCACCGTGGCGACCATCGGGAACATGATCTTGAGCGGGTCGCCGTCGGCGGCCTTCAGGAGGGCGCGCAGCTGCATGCGCAGCAGCGCCGGCCGGTCGAGGCCGATGCGGATCGCCCGCCAGCCCAGCGCCGGGTTCTCCTCCTCGAGCTTGGCCATGTAGGGCAGGATCTTGTCGCCGCCGATGTCGAGGGTGCGGACCGTGACGGACTTGCCGGCCGAGGCCGCGAAGACCTTGCGGTACAGCTCCTCCTGCTCGGCCGCCGACGGCATGCGCTGCGCCACCATGAACTGCAGCTCGGTGCGGAACAGGCCGACGCCCTCGGCCCCCGTCTCCTGCAGGTGGCTGAAATCCACCAGCAGGCCGGCGTTGAGGTGCAGGCCGACGCGCACGCCGTCGCGGGTCTGGGCCGGGACGTCGCGCAGCGCCCGGTACTGCTCCTGCCGGCGGGCGCGCAGGCGCACCATCTCGGCGTAGGCGGCCTCGACCTCGGGACCGGGCCGGACATGGATCTCGCCGGCCACACCGTCGACGATGATCGCGTCGCCGGCGTCGCACAGGGCGGTGGCGTTCTCGACCTCGCCCACAGCCGGGATGCCGAGCGCCCGGGCGACGATGGCGACGTGGCTGGTCGGACCGCCCTCCTCCAGGACGATGCCGCGCAGGGTCGAGGCCTCGTAGTCCAGGAGCGCCGCCGGCCCCATGGTGCGCGCCACCAGGATGGCGTTCTCGGGCAGCACCAGGGCGCCGGCCGCCTCGGGGCCGATCAGCGTGCGCAGGACGCGGTTGGCGAGGTCGTCGAGATCGTGCAGCCGCTCGCGCAGGTACGGATCCGATTGCCGCATCATCCGGGCGCGGTTGTCCGACTGGACCCGCTCGACCGCGGCCTCCGCGGTCAGGCCCGAGCCCACGGCCTCGCGCATCCGGCGGAGCCAGCCCTTGTCGTGGGCGAACATCCGGACGGTCTCGAGCACTTCTCGGGACTCCGCCGTGCCGATCCGGTCGCCGCGCTCCACCAGAGCGTCGATCGCCGAGCGGACCTCCTCGATCGCCGCGTCGAGGCGCGCGACCTCGCGCTCGACGTTCTCGGCGATCAGCGTCTTCACGACGACGCGGGGCTCGTGCAGCACCACGTAGCCGAGGCCGATGCCGTCCGCGAGGGCGATGCCCCGGGCCAGGACCGGACGGCGGGCCGCGGTGCCGGCGTCCGGCGCGAGCCCCTCCAGCTCGCCCGAGGCGATCATCTCCGAGAGCACCATGGCGGTGGTCTGGAGCGCCTCGATCTCCTCCTCGGAGTAGACGCGGTAGGTCTTGTTCTGGACCGTCAGGACGCCGAGCGTGTTGCCGGCGCGCAGCAGCGGCACGCCCAGGAAGGCGTGGTAGGCCTCCTCGCCCGTCTCAGGCCGGTACGAGAAGGCCGGGTGGTTCTGGGCGTCCGAGAGGGAGAGCGGCTCCGCCGTGCGCGCGATGAGGCCGACGAGACCCTCGTCGGTGCGCATGCGGGTCTGGTGCACCGCCTCGCGGTTCAGACCTTCCGTGGCGAACAGCTCGAGGGTGTTGTCGTCGCGCAGCACGTAGACCGAGCAGACCTCGGCCACCACGTTGGCGGCGATCAGGACGACGATGCGGTCGAGGCGCGCCTGGGGGCTGACCGGCTCCGCCATCGCTTCGCGGAGGCGGCGCAGCAGCAGGCGCGGGCCTCCGGGCGCAGCGGGCATCGGTTCGTCGTTCCAGCGTCGGTGAGCGGCCTTGGCGTCGACCACCCTGCAACCTTGGCGCCAGACCCGGGACGGCCGGCGCCGGATGGACCGGGTCGCTGGTCCCAGAGGCGTTCTGGGATCGGCGGATCGGCCCGTGACTGTTCAGTTCACACCACGCGCCCCGCTCGAACCCGCGTCCCAGGCTCAGGCCTGATCCAGGCCGTATAGCGAGTGAAGCGTGCGCACGGCAAGCTCCGTATAGGCGGCGTCGATCAGCACGGAGAACTTGATCTCCGAGGTGGTGATCGCGCGGATGTTGATGCCCTTCTCGGCGAGCGCCCGGAAGGCCTTGGCGGCGACGCCCGCGTGGCTGCGCATGCCGACGCCGATCGCCGACACCTTCACCACGTCGGTGGCGCCCTCGATCTGCGCGTAGCCGATCTGCGCGCGGGCCTCGTCGAGGATCTTCCGGGCCCGCTCGTACTCGGCGGACGGCACCGTGAAGGTCATGTCGGTGGTCGACTGGTCGCCCGACACGGTCTGGATGATCATGTCCACGTTGATGTTGGCATCCGCCAGCGGCCCGAAGATCGCGGCGGCGACGCCGGGGCTGTCCTTGACCTTGCGCAGGGTGATCTGCGCCTCGTCCCGGGAGAAGGCGATCCCGGTGATGATCTGCTGTTCCACGATGTCGTCCTCGTCGCAGATGAGGGTGCCCGGGCGCGCGGCGTCCGGCGGATCGAAGGAGGACCGGACCGTGGTCGGCACCCGGTGGACCATGGCGAGCTCCACCGAGCGGACCTGCAGCACCTTGGCGCCCAGCGAGGCCATCTCCAGCATCTCCTCGAAGGTGACCCGCTCCATGCGACGGGCCTTCGGGACGATGCGCGGATCGGTGGTGTAGACGCCGTCGACGTCCGTGTAGATGTCGCAGCGCTCGGCCCCGATCGCGGCCGCCACGGCCACCGCGGAGGTGTCGGAGCCGCCGCGGCCGAGCGTCGTGACGCGGCCGGTCTCGTCGTGGACACCCTGGAAGCCGGCGATGACCGCGACCTCGCCCTTGGCGAAGCCCGCCTCGAGATTCTTCGGGTCGATGTCGGCGATGCGGGCCGAGCCGTGCGCGTCCGACGTCACGACCGGGATCTGCCAGCCCTGCCAGGAGCGGGCCTTGAGCCCGTCCTTCTGCAGGGCGATCGCCAGGAGGCCGGCGGTGACGAGCTCGCCGGACGCCACGACGGCGTCGTACTCGCGCGGATCGTAGATCGGGTTCGCGTCCTTGACCCAGTCGACCAGTTCGTTGGTCTTGCCCGACATGGCGGACACGATCACGGCGACGTCGTAACCGGCCGCCACCTCGCGGGCGACGTGGCGCGCCACGTTGCGGATGCGGTCGACGTTGGCGACGGAGGTGCCGCCGAATTTCATCACCAGACGGGGCATGGTCTCTCGGTCGCGGGTTCCCGGTGGCGATTGGACGGGCCGCTGCAGCCCCGTCCGGACGGTGCCCGGCGGGTACAAGCGGCCCGGAGGAGTGTCAACAACCGGCCAAGCATGGCGCCCGCGCGCCGCGGCGACTTCCGGGCGATCGCCGTGCTAGAGCGCGGGCACGACGCGGCCACGACGCCGCGCGGCGGATGCCGGCCGCCGGCATGAGGACGGAACACGCATGGACAGGTCAGCCACGGACCGGGTCACGGAAGGGTTCGTCGACCGCGGCGAGGTCGCGCGCTTCGACGCGCTCGCCGCCACGTGGTGGGACGAGACCGGCCCGATGCGCGTCCTGCACCGGTTCAATCCGGTGCGGCTCACCTACATCCGCGACGCCCTCTGCCGCAGGTTCGGCCGCGACCCGAAGGCACCCTTCCCCCTCGACGGGCTGACGATCTGCGACGTCGGCTGCGGCGGCGGCGTCCTCTCGGAGCCGCTGGCCCGGCTCGGCGCCCGGGTGACCGGCCTCGACCCGGCCGAGCAGAACGTCGCGGTGGCCCGGGCCCACGCCGAGGCGGCCGGGGTGCCGGTGGATTACCGCGGGCAGACGATCGAGGCGGTGGTCGCCGGCGGCGAGACCTTCGACGCGGTGCTGATCATGGAGGTCGTCGAGCACGTCTCCGACATGCCGGCCTTCGTGCGGACCGCCTGCGCGGCGGTGAAGCCCGGCGGAATGCTGTTCGGAGCCACCCTCAACCGCACGCTGCGCTCCTTCGCGCTCGCCATCGTCGGGGCCGAGTACGTGCTCGGCTGGCTGCCGCGCGGCACGCACGACTGGGAGAAGTTCGTGACGCCGGACGAGCTCGCCCGCGCGATCCGGGCCGGCGGCCTCGACGTCACCGACACGGTCGGCGTCGTCTACAACCCGCTGACGGACGGGTGGCGCACCAGCCGCGACAAGGCGGTGAACTACATGGTCGCGGCCGAGCGGTCGGCGTGAACGGGTCGCCTCCTCCGCCGTTGCCATCGCGGCGGAGGAGGCGGCGATGCTCGAGAAGATTCCCGGTGTGCTCGGCGAGGCGCTGTCGGGGCTGAAGGCGGGCTTGGAGAAGACGACGTCCCGCGCGGACTTCCCCGACGTGCCCGAGACCGTGACGCTGTCGAGCCCGGCCTTCGCCGACGGGGCGGACCTGCCCGCGCGCTTCACGGCCGACGGCGCGGGCGTGTCGCCGCCCCTCGCCTGGAGCGGGCTGCCGGCGGGCACCGCCGCCCTCGTCCTCATCGTGGAGGATGCAGGCAGCCCGACGCCCCGGCCGCTGGTCCATCTCATCGCCTGGTCGGTCCCGCCGGAGCCCGCCGGCCTGCCGGAGGGCGCGCTGCCGGGGCCCGGCCACGCGGGCACCGTGGAGGCCGTGGGCCGGAACAGCTTCCTGCGCGCGGAGTGGCTGCCGCCGGACCCACCGACCGGCCACGGGCCTCACCCGTACCTGTTCCAGATCTACGCGCTGCGGCAGCCCCTCGCCCTCGCCGAGGCGCCGGGCCGCGGCGCGCTGATCGAGGCTATGCGCGGTCAGGTCCTCGCGAAGGGGATATTGACCGGCGTTTACCATCGTCCCTGATCCGGCCGATACCGGTGCGATACAGCTCAGCCCTGCAGAACTCGCGCGTTGTGCCGCATTCGTGATCTCAGTATCGTGTCGACCAACGAAGCGGTCTGGGCAGACCGCCTGAAAATGGCTGGAGATCGAGCCTGTGGGCGTCGGCGTGCGCACGAAGCGGCGGGGCGGCAGCAGTGTGGCGCGCGCGTTCGTTGTGTCGGATGTCGGGACTTGGACCTGGCACATCGCCGACGATGTTCTGCGGTGCGACCCCGTCGCCGCGACGATGCTGGGCCTGCCCAGGACGAAAAGCGGCAGCGGCACGACCTTCGGAAGCTTCCTGGACCGCATCCACCCGGAGGATCAGCGTCGGATCGCGTCGACCCTCGATGACCTCCGCCGGCAGGGCGGCCTGTACATCGCGCAGTACCGGACCGTCCCGGAGCCGGGCGAGGTCCGGTGGATCCTCGCGCGCGGCCGCTTCATCCTCGACGCGCAGGGCGGCGTCAGCGAGGCCCACGGGATCGTCATCGACGTGACCGAGTGCGGCCGCGACGGCTTCCTCGAAGAATCCGCCTTCTGCGCGACCGACGTGGCGGCCGGCGGCATCGACCGGGTCGCCGAGATGGCCCTGGCCCTCTACAACGCCGCCGAGGTCGGCCTGCCCCAGCCGGGGTTCGAGCGCCTGAAGCCGCTGCTCGACGTGCTGCTCCACGAGATCGGCCGGCAGCTCGTGCTGGCACCGGCGGTGCCGGATCTCGACAGGGTTCACTGAGCCGCCCCCCCTCCGCCCGATGCCTGTCGCGCCTTGCCTTCCGGGGGCGAATCCTGATATGGCCGCGCCATCCCGCGATGCGTGAGCCGTGATCGCCGGACGCGACCCCGCGTCCAGCCTCGTGACCACGTTCCCGACACCCTACACAACGGACGGCCCTCCGGGCTCGAGAGACCCATGAAGATCCGCAACTCCCTCAAGTCCCTGCGTGGCCGCCACCGCGACAACCAGCTCGTGCGCCGCAAGGGCCGGGTCTACGTGATCAACAAGACCCAGAAGCGCTTCAAGGCCCGCCAGGGCTGAGGCCGCTCCGCCCGGTCAGGCCGGGTCGGACGACGATCGACGTTGGGACGGCCGTACCCGAAGGGGCGCGGCCGTTTCCGCATGCGCGCGGCACCGCGGCACGTTGACGGATCCCGGACCGGCGCACAGTCTGGCCGCATGACGCCGACCCGACTCCTCGCCGCCCTGGTCTGCCTGTCGGCCCTCGCCCTCGACATCCCGGCGGCGCGGGCGGCCCCGGAGGCCGGGCGTCTCGGCCGCGCCGCCCCCGAGGGGAAGCCGGCGCCCAAGCCGCCGAGCCTGGACGATCTGTTCGCCCGCCTGCGCGCCAGCGAGGATCCGGCCGAGGCCAAGGGCATCGCCCGGCTGATCGAGCGGCGCATGGCCGGGTCGGGCAGCCCGACCGCCGACCTCCTCACCGACCGCGCCCGTCAGGCGGTCACCGCACACGACTTCCCCCTGGCGGCCGAGTTGATGGACCGCGTCACCGCCCTCGAGCCGAACTGGTCGGAGGGCTGGAACCGGCGCGCGACGGTGTTCTGGCTCCTGTCCGACAAGGACGACGCCCTGGCGGACCTGCAGCGGGCCCTGGTGCTGGAGCCGCGCCACTTCGAGGCCTGGGCCGCGATGGGCCGGATCTACGAATCGCTCGACGACAAGGCGCGGGCGCTCGCCGCCTTCCGGCGGGCGCGGGCGCTCTACCCGCAGATGGAGAAGATCGGTGAGGCGATCAACCGCCTCACTCCGGAGGTCGACGGCCGCGACCTGTGAGCCGGGTGACCGCCGTCCTCCTCACCCTCCTGGCCCTGCCCCTCGCCCTCGCCGGGCTCGTCCTCGCGGCCGGCGCGCTGGCGACGCTAATCATCACCCTGCGGGTCGGCGCAGCCAACCCGCCGGCCGGCCCGTTCGTGGCAGTGACCGGCGGCCGGCTCGCGACCCTGCAGGACGGACCGGCCGACGGGCCACCCGTCGTGCTCCTGCACGGCGCTTCGGCCAACGCGTCGGATCCGATGGAGGGGATCGGCCGCCGGCTCGCGGCGCGGGGTTTCCGGGTCATCGCGTTCGACCGGCCGGGCTTCGGCTGGAGCGACCGGATCGGCGGCGACGACGCCGCGCCCCCGGCCGCGCAGGCCGCCCTGATCGCCGAGGCGCTGGAGCGGATGGGTGTCGGCCCGGCGCTCGTCTTCGGCCATTCCTGGGCCGGCGCCCTCGCCCTGGCCCTGGCCCTGGACCACCCGGACAGGGTCTCGACCCTCGCCCTCGCGGCGCCGGTGGCGATGCCCATGCCGGACCGGATGCCCGATCTGCCGTGGTACTGGCGGCTCGCCGTGACCCCGCCGGTGGCGTGGCTGCTCAGCCGGACGGTCGGGCCGCCCATCGCGCGACACTTCCTGCCCGAGGCGGCGCGCCGGGTCTTCCAGCCGCAACCGCCGCGGGCGGATTACCCGGACTTGGCGCGGTCGGACCTGGTCCTGCGGCCCGGAACGCTCCTCGCCAACGTCCAGGACCTGCTCGGCCTGCCGCGTGCCCTCGCGGCGCAGAGCCCGCGCTACGGCGCGATCCGCGTGCCCACCCTGGTGATCTCCGGCGAGGCGGACCCAATCGTCCGCGCCGACACGCAGGCGGTGCCGCTGGCCCGCGCGATCCCCGGCGCGCGGCTGGTTCTGCTGCCGGGCATCGGCCACATGCTCCAGTACGTCGCCGCCGATCGAGTCGCCGAGGAGGTCGCCCGGCTGGCCGGCGCGACGGGCGCGGCCGGTCCGGAGCCGGCCGTCGCGCACTGACGCGCCGGCCGGTCCCGCTCTCCTATCCGGGTGCGGTCACGCCTTCTCGGCGTGCTCGCGGGTGATGAAGGTCAGCCGCACGAGGTTGGTGGCGCCCGGCGTGCCGAACGGCAGGCCGGCCACGACGATCACTCGGTCCCCCACGGCAGCGAACTTCTCGCGCACCGCGAACTTGGCGGCGCGGAACGACATGTCGTCCACGTCGCTCGCGTCCTTGGTGACGATCGGGTGCGTGCCCCAGGCCAGGGCGAGGCGGCGGGCGGTCTCGCGCCGCGGCGTCAGCGCGATCACGGTGGCGTTCGGGCGCTCGCGCGACAGGCGCAGGGCCGTCGAGCCGGAATTGGTCCAGGCCATGATCGCGTCGAGGCTCAGCGCGTCGACCATCTGGTGCGCCGCCGCCGCGATGGCGTCGGCGGCCGTCTCGTCGGGGGTCGCGCTCTGCGCCCGGATGATCGACCAGTAGATCGCGTCCCGCTCCACCTGCTCGGCGATGCGGTTCATGGTCTCCACGGCCCCGATCGGGTGGGCGCCCGAGGCGCTCTCCGCGGAGAGCATCACGGCGTCCGCCCCTTCGTAGACCGCCGTGGCGACGTCGGAGACCTCGGCCCGGGTCGGCACCGGCGCGGTGATCATCGATTCGAGCATCTGGGTGGCGACGACCACCGGCTTGCCGTAGCGCCGGGCGCCGCGGGTGATGCGCTTCTGCACGCCCGGCACCTGCTCCAGGGGCATCTCCACGCCGAGGTCACCGCGGGCGACCATCAGCCCGTCGGAGATCTCGATGATCTCGTCGAGGCGCGCCAGCGCCTGCGGCTTCTCGATCTTGGCCATCACCAGGGCGCGGCCGGCGCAGACCTTCTTCACCTCGGCCACGTCCTCGGGCCGCTGGACGAACGAGACGGCGATCCAGTCGGCGCCGGCGTTCAGGCCGGCATCGAGGTCGGCCCGGTCCTTGTCGGTCATCGCCGGCACCGGGATCACGGTGTGCGGCAGGGACACGCCCTTCCGGTTCGAGATCCGGCCGCCGACCTCGACGCGGGTCACGGCCCGGTTGTGCGCCGTCTCGAGCACCGTCAGCCGCAGCTTGCCGTCGTCGACCAGGATGGCGTGGCCCGGCTCCAGCGCCTCGAGGATCTCCGGATGCGGCAGGTGGCAGCGCGCGGCGTCGCCGGGGGTCGGGTCGCCGTCGAGCACGAAGGTGGCACCGGCCTCGATCATCGCGGCGCCCTCCGCGAAGGTGCCGAGCCGCAGCTTGGGTCCCTGCAGGTCGACCAGGATGCCGATCGGCCGCTTGGCCTCGCGCTCGATGGTGCGGATCGCCTCCACCTTCTCGGGCAGCTTCTCGCGCGGCAGGTGGCTCATGTTGAGCCGGAATACGTCGACGCCCGCGCGGAACAGCCGCTCGATCATCTCCGGCGAATCGGAGGCCGGACCGAGGGTGGCGACGATCTTCGTGCGGCGGGACCGTTTCAAGCGTATTTCCTCCGTGTTCTCGTTGCCGCGCGGCGTCGAGCGCCGGCGGTTGAAAGATCTGGCTCAGGGAGCGCAGATCGGCTGTGAGCATCTCGGGCCGGACAGCGTCAAGACCGCAGTCTCGGCCGCCGCCTTCACATTACGGTTTCGCCGGCGCGTCCGGCCGGTTCGGATCCGTGAGCTGGATGGTCCAGCTCTTCTGCTCGCCGGTGTCGACTTCGAAGAAGCCGTTGCGGTCGTAGCCGCGAGCGAGACAATCCTCGATGCCGCGAATCGTGAACTCCGAATCGCGGGTGCACATCAGCGAACGGCCGCTCCACTCGCCGCCGCGCGTGTAGTCGACCGCGAAGACGTAGTAGAACCGCGCCGCCAGCGCGCCCTTGAGCAGCGTCTCGCAGGCCTTCGGCGCCAGATCCCACCAGCCCTCCGTCACCCAGCCCTGGGGATCGCGGTAGCCCAGCGAGATCCCGACCTTGCTGGCGGTCTGGTTGCACAGGCGCAGGTCCGCCTTGGCGGGGCTCGCGCCGAGGAGCGCGAGGCCGAGGACCGTGACTGCCGGGAGGAGCTGAGCCGCCGAGACGCGAGAGCTAATTGACGAGGATGATGCGGCAGTCGTTGACATTGGTACAGGTCGGACCGGGGTTCACGAGGTCGCCGAGGGCCGCGAAGAAGGCGGTGGAGTCGTTCTGCTCCAGCATCGCGGCCGGGTCGAGGCCGGCGGCCCGGGCCCGTTCGAGGGTCGTGGGGTCGACGAGGCCGCCCGCCGGGTCGGTGGCGAGGCCCCGCCCGCCGTCGGTCCCGTCGGTGTCGGCGCTGATGCCGAAGATGCCGGGCTCGCCGTCGAGCGCAACCGCCAGCGCCAGGGCGTATTCCTGGTTCGGGCCGCCGTGGCCCTCGCCGCGGATGGTGACGGTGAGCTCGCCGCCGGAGATCAGCGCGACGCGCTTGCCGGCCGCCTTGTGGCGCTTGGCCTCGGCCGCGTGCTCGGCTGCGACCTCGCGGGCCTCGCCCTCCAGGTCGGCGCCCAGCAGGATCGGCTCGTAGCCGGCCGCGCGGGCTGCCTCGGCGGCGGCGTTCAGGGCATCGATCGGCCGGGCGATGATGCGGTACTCGGCGCGGGCGAAGGCGGGATCACCGGCCTTCGGCGTCTCGTTGTTGGGGTCGTTCAGGAGGCGCACCGCCTCCTCGGGCAGCGGGATGCCGCGCTTCTCGCAGATGGCCCGGGCATCGGCCAGGGTCGACGGATCGGGCACGGTCGGCCCGGAGGCGATCACCGCCGGATCGTCGAAGGGCACGTCGGAGATCGCCAGCGTCAGGACGCGCCGGGCATTGCGGGCCGCGAGGGCTAGGCGGCCGCCCTTGATCCGCGAGATGTGCTTGCGCACCGTGTTGATCTCGCCGATCGGCGCGCCGGAGCGGAGCATCGCCCGGGTGATCGCCTGCTTCTCGATCAGCGTCAGGTCGCCGGCGGGGGCGATCCAGTTGGCCGAGCCGCCGCCCGAGAGCAGCACCAGGACCTCGTCGTCGGGCCCGGCCTCGGTGGCGAGCCGCAGCGCTTCGCGGGTCGCCGAGATGCCGGCCTCGTCGGGGACCGGGTGGCCCGCCTCGACCATGTGGATCCCCGGCGCTTCCTGCCCGTAGCCGTGCCGCGCCACCGCGAGGCCAACGATCCGGTCGTCACCCAGCCCGTGCTTCTGCCGGTAGAAGCGGCTCGCCACGGCGCTCATGCTGCCCGCGGCCTTGCCGGCGGCCAGGATGATCAGGCGGCCCGGGCTCGGCTCCGGCAGGTGCGGCGGCAGGCAGAGATCCGGATGGGCGGCGCGGATCGCGGCCGTGAGGATCGAATCGAGGAGCGCGCGCTGGTCCCGGGTGGCCGCGTCGGTGACGGGCGGAACGGTGTCGGTCATGGCGTCGAACGGGCTCCTCTCTCCATTGTGTCGCGCGATCCCCGCCCGTTTCTTCCCTGGGCGGCGGGCCCGTTTCTTGCCGTGAGCGCACGATCCTTGATAGGTGATCTGCCCGAGCGGCCGCGCGACGGCAAGCGCCATCGGTGCCCTCGCACAGATCTGAAGACCTCTCTGAAGACCTCGGAGCCCCGTGACCCGTCCGGAGACAGAATCGGCCGTCCCGCCCGCGCATCCCTGCGAGATCATCCCCGGCGACCCCGCCTGCGGCCTCGTCATCGCCTGCGACCACGCCTCGAACTTCGTGCCGCCGGACATCGCGCTCGGCGTGCCCGCCTCGGAATACGCCCGGCACATCGCCTACGACATCGGCGCGGCGGCGGTGACGCGGAGCCTCGCGGCGCAGCTCGGCGCCCCGGCGATCCTGACGAACTTCTCCCGCCTCATCATCGACCCGAATCGCGGGCGCGCCGATCCGACCCTGGTGATGCGCCTGTCCGACGGCGCCGTCGTGCCGGGCAATGCCCGGATCGACGAGGCCGGGAAGCAGGCCCGGATCGCGCGGTTCTACGCGCCGTTCGACGCGGCCATCGACGACGCGATCGCCGCCGCCCAGGCTGCGGGCCGGCCGCCCGTGCTCCTGACCATGCACAGCTTCACGCCCTACTGGCGCGGAATCGCGCGGCCCTGGCAGGTCGGGATCCTGTACGACCGGGACGACCGCTTCGCCCGCCCGCTGATCCGCGCGCTGGAGGCCGATCCGGCCGGGCTCACCGTCGGCGACAACGCGCCCTACGGCGGCGGCCTGCCGGGCGACACGATCGACCGCCACGCCACCACGCGGGGCCTCGCGAACGCCCTGGTGGAGATCCGCCAGGACCTGATCGCCGGCGCGGACGGCCAAGCGGAGTGGGCGGCGCGCTTCGCCCGCGTGCTGCGCCCGCTGCTCGCGGCTTGATCTCCGCCGAGCCGACCCCGAAATCGGGTGTGGCCCGCCCGACCCGAAGAGAGTTGCGACCGATGAGCGAGATCGATCCCAGGACCCAGACGGAACTCGAGGCCGCGGTCTTCCGCCGCCTCGTCGCGCATCTGCGCAACCGGACGGATGTGCAGAACATCGACCTGATGAACCTGGCGGGCTTCTGCCGGAACTGCCTGTCGAACTGGCTGAAGGACGCCGCCGACGAGACGGGCGTCGCGCTGACCAAGGACGCGAGCCGCGAGGCGGTCTACGGGATGCCCTACGCCGAGTGGAAGGCGCGCTTCCAGACGGAGGCGAGTGCGGAGCAGCAGGCGGGCTTCTCGGCCGCGCAGGCCAAGGACCATTGATCAGGGACCACTGATGCGGCGGCCGGACGGCGGCGAATCGGCTAAGCTTCCGGTAAGGCGGGCCCGTTAACCACGGGTCCAGGGCGCAATTGCGCCGTGCATTCGGGAGAGCCCCATGAACGCCCATTCGATGCCCACCGCCGCGCAGCGGCCCGGCGGCGACGTCTCGTCGGCCGAGGGTGTGGCCGCCGACGAGCTGAAGCAGTTCATCGAGCGCCTGGAGCGCCTCGAGGAGGAGAAGGCCGGCATCATGGGCGACATCAAGGAGGTGTTCGCCGAGCTGAAGGGTCGGGGCTTCGACGCGAAGGCCGTCCGGACGATCCTGCGCATCCGCAAGCAGGACCACAGCGAGCGCCAGGAGCAGGAGGCGATCCTCGAGCTCTACATGCAGGCCCTCGGCATGGCGTAGCCGGACCGGGCGGCGAGAAGGCCGCCCGGTCCGCGCCTGCGGCATCCGACGGAGCCGCACAACGGTGTTCGACGAGGCGACGGTCGGTAACAGCGATCGGGCGTCGGTGAACCGCCCCCCGGCCCGCTTCGGGCCGTCGATGACCGGGATGGTCGCGGCGCTCAAGGGGCTGCCGCGAAGCCTCTCGGCGATGAAGAGCCGGACCGAGCACGCAGTGCGGACACGCCGCGGACGGAAGGTCCGCGCGACCGATCCGCGTCACGATCCCGAGCCGTGACGGACGCGTGACGGATCCTCGGGACCGTCTCCCGAGGATCCGCCGGACAGAGCCCCCTCCCCCAGCGGGAGAGGAAACAGTCTCAGGCGGCGCGCTTGGCGCGGTTCAGCAGCTTGCGATTGACCAGCACCTCGGCGATCTGGATCGCGTTGAGGGCCGCGCCCTTGCGCAGGTTGTCCGAGACGCACCAGAAGTTCAGGCCGTTCTCCACCGTCGCGTCCTCGCGGATGCGCGAGATGTAGGTCGCGTCCTCGCCGGCCGCCTCGTGGGGGGTCATGTAGCCGCCGTTCTCGCGCTTATCGATCACCAGCACGCCGGGGGCGGCGCGCAGGATCTCGGTCGCCTTCTCGGCCGTGAGCGGCTGCTCGAACTCGACGTTCACCGATTCCGCGTGACCGATGAAGACCGGCACGCGGACGGCGGTCGCCGTCAGCTTGATCTTCGGGTCGAGCATCTTCTTGGTCTCGGCGACCATCTTCCACTCTTCCTTCGTGTAGCCATCCTCCATGAACACGTCGATGTGGGGGATGACGTTGAAGGCGATGCGCTTCGTGAACTTGCCGCCCTGCTTGATCTCGCCGGCGGTGAACACGGCGCGGGTCTGATTGAACAGCTCGTCCATCGCCTCCTTGCCGGCGCCGGAGACCGACTGGTAGGTCGACACGACGACGCGCTTGATCGTGGCCGCCTCGTGGAGGGGCTTCAGGGCGACGACCAGCTGCGCGGTCGAGCAGTTCGGGTTGGCGATGATGTTGCGCTTGGTGAAGCCCACCACCGCGTCGGCGTTCACCTCGGGCACGATCAGCGGCACGTCGGCGTCGTAGCGGAACGCCGACGAGTTATCGATGACCACGCAGCCCTGCTGGCCGATGCGGGGCGACCACTCCTTCGACGCCTCGCCGCCGGCCGACATCAGGCAGATGTCGGTGTCGGAGAAGTCGTACGTGTCCAGCGTTTTGACCTTGAGCGTCTTGTCGCCGTAGGAGACTTCCTGACCCTGGCTGCGGCGCGAGGCCAGCGCCACGACCTCGTCGGCGGGGAAAGCCCGCTCGGCCAGGATATCGAGCATCTCGCGGCCCACGTTGCCCGTGGCGCCGACGACGGCGACCTTGTAACCCATCTCTCGTCTCCGCGCGGAAAACCCCGACCGATCCGGGTGCCGCGCCTGTGCCAGTACAATCGGCCGAAGGATCGTTCGTGCCGGACGCGCCCGCCAAACGGGCGCGGCCGCAGACCCCGTCCTCCGCGGAGGTGGGGGCGACGGCCGGGTCGAGCAAGGCGCGCAAGGGCGCGCGCTGTCAAGGCCGCCGACGGCGCAACACTCGATTCACCCTGCCTCCGGAAACCCGGTGACGGTCTCGGGCCGGCAGAGGGAATTCAATCCTTCGGCGCGACGCTGGCGTCCACCCCGCGGCCTCCCGCCGCCACGGAGCACGACCCTGACCGGAACAGCGCCCCTCGTCGATCGGATCGGGCTCGGCGTGCCGGGCGGCCGGGCCGCGCGCGCGCCGGACGCCCCGGTCTCCCCGGGATCTCTCGGCCTGCGCATTGCCCTCGCCGCGGCGGCGATTGCCGTCCTGTGGGCCCTCCCCCGCTGGCCCGACGAGACCCCGGCTTCCGCGCCCGCGCCGCCGCCGGCCGCGGAGACCGCCTTCGTCCCGTCGGTCCAGGCCTCGCCGGCGCCGCCCGCGGCCTCGGTCGCCCAGTTCGGGCTCGCGGAACCCGGGCTCGATCCGGTGCGCGTGTCCGCCCGCGTCGATCCGCGGACCGGGCTGCGCGAGGACACCCTCATCCGGGGCGACGTCGCGGCGATCGAGGCGCCGGCCTTGCGGGTCCAGCTCACCCGCGGGCCCCGCTCGGGCGCACCGCCGACGCTCTTCGTCCTCATGGCCCGGCGCGCCGCGAACGGTCCTGCCCTCGACCGGCCGGCCCTGGCGGTGGCCCGGACCGGCGCCCGCGATCAGATCCGCACCAAGTTCGGCGCGGTCGAGACCCTGGAGGTGACCTTCGCGGGCCCCGCGCAGCGGACCTGCACCGGCTTCGTCACGCGCGACACGGCTTTCCAGCTCGACGGATGGCTCTGCGCGCCCCTCGCGCGCCCGCCGGAGCCGCAGGCCCTCGGCTGCATGCTCGACGCGCTGAGCCTCGTCGACCTCGCCGATGCCGCCACGACGGCGGCCTTCTCGGTCGCGCCCGATCCGGCGGGCGCGTGCCCGGCATCGGCCGCGACAGAGCCTCCCGGGAGGGTCGGATCGTTAATCCGGCGGTCGCAAAATAAAAAATGAGGCCGGAGTGTGGCAAAACGCACAAGCTCAGCCATAAGGGCGGAACAACAGCCTCGCCCAAGCGTCTTATCGTCAAAGGCGGCGAACTGTTAAGCTTCGGTCGCCATACTGATGGCACTCAAGGACAAGGTTGGCCATGCGCTCGCTCAAGATCGCCCTTCTCGGCGTCGTCGCCGCCACCGGCCTCGGCGCTCTGGCCTCCGCGCCCGCCCAGGCTCAGGATGGCTACGTCCCCGGCCCGATCTACCGGGTCAGCCGGCCTCTCCCGATCCGCGTGCGCCCGCGCAGCTGGCTCGATGCCGGCAACGTGCCGCTGACCTCGAACGTTCCGGGCGCCGGCGGCTCGCGCAACCCGGCCCTGAACCCCTATCTGATCGCGGCGTCCAACCAGCTGACCCCGCCCTACGGCCCGACGGACCGCTTCGGCCGCGGCATCCTGCCGGATCCGATCACGAACGGGCCGTTCATCGGCGCCCGCTCCTCGGCGATCCGCAACGTCGACCTCTCCTTCGTCGACCGGCTGGACCCGACCTCGCCGCTCTACGGCCGCCCCTACTAAGCGGCGCGACCAAGCTGCATCACGTTCGCGAAGCGCGGGTCCTCGGGCCCGCGTTTTTCGTTGGCGGACATGCCCGGCCGCGCCTTCACCGAAGCCGGATATCCTGTATGCCAAGTGGTGCGGGAGCGCGTGAGCTGCCGAGACCGGGAACTGAGCGATGAAGCCGTTCGACTGGGTGACCGGGTATCCGTCGCTGCGGATGCCGATGTTTGGGCGCAACTGCGTGGCGACCTCGCACGCGCTGGCGGCGCAGGCCGGCATCCAGATGCTCCAGGCCGGCGGCAACGCGGTCGATGCCGCGATCGCCACGGCGGCCGCCAAGACCGTCACCGAGCCGTGCAGCAACGGTCTCGGCTCCGACGCCTTCTGCATCCTGTGGGACGGGAAGGCGCTGCACGGCCTCAACGCTTCCGGCGGGGCGCCGGCCGCCTGGAGCCGGGACTACTTCCTGAAGAAGTACGGCGCCGGCGAGCGGCCGCCGATGCGCGGCTGGGACTCGGTCACCGTGCCGGGCGCGGTCGCCGCCTGGGCGGCGCTGAGCGAGCGCTTCGGCCGCCTCCCCTTCGCCGACCTGATGCAGCCCGCGATCCGCATCGCCGAGCGGGGCTACCTCGCGCCGGTGGTGGTCCAGCAGAAATGGGCGGCCGCGGCCCGGATCGAGGCGATCACCCGCCAGCCGGGCTTCTCGGAGTTCTTCCTGCCGCGGGGCCGGGCGCCGGATGTCGGCGAGCTGGTGACCTTCCCGGGCGCCGAGAAGACCCTTCGACTGATCGGCGAGACCAAGGGCGAGGCCTTCTACCGGGGCGAGATCGCCGAGGCGATCGCCGCGCACGCGCGGGCCAACGGCGGCGCGATGACCGCCGCCGACCTCGCGGCGTTCCGCCCCGAATGGGTCACGCCGACCGCGAAGGACTATCACGGCTACACGCTGCACGAGATCCCGCCGAACGGCCAGGGTATCGCGGCGCAGATCGCGCTGGGCCTCCTCGAGCAGTTCGACCTCGGCGGCCTGCCGGTCGATGGGCCGGAGTCGCAGCACCTGCAGATCGAGGCGATGAAGCTCGCCTTCAGCGACACCTACCGGTACGTCGCCGACCCCCGCGGGATGGAGGTGACGCCGGAGGCCATGCTCGACCCCGCCTACCTCGCGGAGCGCGCCAAGCTGATCGACCGGAACCGCGCCCAGGTCTTCGGGCCGGGCAAGCCGCCCGCGGGCGGCACGATCTACCTCACCGCGGCCGACGAGTCCGGCATGATGGTGAGCTTCATCCAGTCGAACTTCATGGGCTTCGGCTCCGGCGTGGTCGTCCCGGGCTGGGGCATCTCCCTGCAGAATCGCGGCTACGGCTTCGTGCTCGATCCGGAGAGCCCCAACGTGGTGGCGCCCGGCAAGCGCCCGTTCCACACCATCATCCCGGGCTTCCTCACGAAGGACGGAGCCCCGGTGATGAGCTTCGGCGTGATGGGCGGCAACATGCAGCCGCAGGGGCACGTCCAGACGCTGGTGCGGATGATCGACCACGGCCAGAACCCGCAGGCGGCCTGCGACGCGCCGCGGTGGCGGGTGAACGAGGGGCTCGACATCAACGTCGAGGCGGCGATGCCGGGCGCGACCCTGGAACGCCTGAAGGCCCTCGGCCACGAACTCGAGGTGATCGAGGACAGCTACCAGGATTTCGGTGCCGGCCAGTTCATCTGGCGGATGGGCGATCCGGCCGTCGAGGGCTACGTGGCCGCGAGCGACCCGCGCCGCGACGGGCAGGCCGTCGTCTGGTGACGCGCTACTTGACCTGAACGCTGTCCACCACCTGGCGGAACTTGGCGAGGACGCCGTCGCGCTGATCCTGCCGCACGACGCCGAGGGCGCGGACGTAGCCGTCCGGTGCGAACCGGATGGTCTGCATGACCACGACGGGCTGGTTGGTCGGCTGATCGAGGGCGCGGGCCACGATCTCGTGCCAGTCGACGCCGTTCGAGCGGTAGCTCTGCGCCCGCTCGATGACGAAGTCCTTGAGGGTCTGATTGGACGCCAGGGCGGCGCGGGCGAAGCCGTCCCGCTGCTCGGCCCCGGGCGGCTGCTGCACGGCCTGCGCGAGGACGAGGATCGGCTGTTCCAGATTTTGCATCTGGTCCTTCGGGCCGCTGGTGAGGAGGACCGAATTGCCGGCCATCACCCGCACGGGCCGGAAGCCCGCCATGTCGGCGATGCGGAAGGGCAGCGCGTCGACCTGCTGGGTCAGCGACAGGGCCGGCCGGAGGGTGACGCCGGTCACCATCTTGCGCATCGAGGCCTCGGTCTCGGCGTCGGGCAGCGCCTGGGCGATGATCAGCCCGGTCACGGTCGGCGTTCCGACGACGAGGATCCACTTCCGGATCGCCGGCGCGGACGAGCCGGGATCGGCGGGCTGCTCACCGGTGTAGAGCATGCCCTCGTTGTCGCCGATCTTGACCTCCTCGCGCTTCTCGACCGCGAAGCCTTGGCTCAGCAGGTTGGCGTCGGTGAAGCCGCTGACGAGCTCCGCGAAGGCGTTCGCGGGCAATTCGACGACCGACACGGTCGCGCCACCCTCTTTCCGCTCGAAGCCTGAGAAGCGCCGCGACAGCGACATGTCGGCGGGCGGGTCGAAGCCGAAGCGCGAGCCCGCGGGATAGACGGGATCGCCGGCCCGGGCGGCCGAGCCGAGGCTGGCCGCCAGCGCGGCTGCGCACAGAACCCGTCCGAGACGCAGCGTCAGGTTGCGCATCCGCATCGAAAACCGGTTCTCCTGGTGGACCCAACTTTGGGTTAGTCCGCACCCGATGGGTCTGCCGGGCGACCTATTCTGTCAAGCCGGCAACGCGGCGCGCCTGCGTTCACGATGAAGGGAAAGCGCGAGCGCGGCGGCGGCGCCGATCCCGACGCCGTAGGCGAGGAGATTCCACGGCGAGAAGATGGAGCCGAGGAGGAGCTGACCCGGCAGGGTCGTCCGGAAGGCGTCGAGGGCCGGCGTGTGGACGAGCCGGCTGCTCTCGATGAGCGCGGCGGCCGCGAAGGCGGCGATCAGGCAGGAGCGCAGGCCCCATCTGCCGGGTCGCAGGGCCGCGACCAGAAGGAACAGCATCGCCCCCCACAGGATCCCGCCGCCGTAATGGTGGATCGCGAGCGGCAGGCCCCAGTGCGGCACGCGCAGCAGCAGGCCGAGGGCGATCACCGCGGCCGCGAGGCCGAGATGGGTCGCGCGGGCCATCGGCAGCTCCCGACGCGCGGGCGCGGCCGGCACGGCCGGCCAGGTCGCGATGCCGTTCACCCGCGCGACCAGCGTGTAGGACACGATCATCAGCAGGAACCAGGACGAGAGCTTGGCCACCGGGACGATGGACCAGTGCTGCCGCTGGTTCGGGTAGAGCCACGTGCCGGACAGCGTGCCGAGATTCTCGGCGAACCAGATGAACAGCGCGACGAGCAGCAGGCCCAGCAGGAGCGGCATGGTGCGGTGCTCCCGCCAGACCTTGAAGTACACGGTCGCGGGGGCGAAGGCCGCGACCGCGACCGCGATGAGTCCGAAACGCAGGTCGATGCCGCGATGATCGATGAGGAAATTGACGTAGATCGCCACCGACAGGACCGCGAGCAGGCGCAGGCTCGGGTGCCGCGTGAACCGGAAATCGAACAGGCGCCACACGCGGGCGAGATAGCTGCCGACCGCCGCGTACATGAAGCCCGTGAACAGCGGGACGCCGCCGAGCCGGAACAGGTTCGCTTCCGGGTAGACCCAGCTGCCGATCGCGGTCTTGTGGATCTCCATGGCCGTGCCGATGACGTGGAAGACCAGGATCACCCGGGCCTCCGACCACGTCTCCATCCGCAGCCGCAGCATCGCGACCTGGAGCACGAGGGCGGCGAGGAACAGCGCGTCGTAGCGGGCGACGGGCGCGTGGGCCGGCCAGACGAGGCGCGTGCCGAGCATGAGCACCAGGAGCAGGCCGCCGAACAGGCAGGCCCAGCCCTGCTTTAGCCCGAACCGGACGAACTCGTAGAGCCCGGCCGTGACGCGCCCGCGCGCCAGGGCCGCCTCCTGGAGGCGGGCCTCGGCCGCGACGAAGCCGGCGAGCGCCGGCCACTGCGCGGCCGCGCTGACGCGCCCGCCGGGGATCGCCGGCGGCATCGCGGTCGGCACCGGCTCTAGGTCCCGCTCGCGCGTCATAGCGTGTCGCGCATCATGGCGTGGCCGGCACCGTGACACGTCGCAGGGTGAGATTGCAGCGGCCGCCCGGCGGCAGGAACCCGGGCCCGTCCGCCGCTTCCAGCAGGTCGCCGTCCGGGTAGAGCCGGTCGATGCCGTGGAAGACGAGCCGCGCGGCGCCACCCATCACCAGTGCGTCGCCGGCCTGCAGCCGGACCGAGCGGGTCGGGTCGGACCGGCTCGGACCGCCGTAGCGGAACAGGGCCGCCGCGCCGAGGGACAGCGACACGACCGGCGCGGCGAGATCCGCCTCGTCGCGGTCCTGGTGGAGGCCCATGCGGGTCCCCGGCGCGTAGATGTTGATGAGGCAGGCTTCCGGCGGGGCCGGATAGGCCGCCAGCGTCTCCCAGGCCGCGCGGGCGGTCGGCGGCAGGGCCGGCCAGGGTCGACCGGTCTCGGGATGGTGCGGCTGGTAGCGGTAGCCCGCGACGTCGGAGACCCAGCCGAGGGGTCCGGCATTCGACATCCGCACCGAGAACGGCTTGCCGGTGCGGGGCATGCGCGGCGTCACGGGCGGCGCCTCGGCGAGAATCGCGGCGATCTCCGCGGCGAGCCGCGCGCGGGCCTCCGCGTCGAGGAAGCCCGGATGGTGGATCAGGCCCGGTGCGAGTTCCGTCGCCACTCAGCGGTCCGCGTCGACGACCTGCTCCAGCACGGTCTTGGAGGCGACCGTGGTGTCGGCGTTCAGGCGGTAGACCAGCGGCACGCCGGTCCGGATCTGGAGATCGGGCACCTGCGCCTCGGTCAGTCCGTCGAGGACCATCACCAGGGCGCGGAGCGAGTTCCCGTGGGCCGCCACAAGGACCCGCTGGCCGGCCATCACGCGCGGCAGGATCGTCGCGACGTAGCAGGGCAGAACCCGCGCGGCCGTGTCCTTCAGGCTCTCGCCGCCGGGCGGCCGCACGTCGTAGCCCCGGCGCCAGGCGTGGACCTGCGCGTCGCCCCAGCGGGCGCGGGCCTCGTCCTTGTTGAGGCCGGAGAGGTCGCCGTAATCGCGCTCGTTGAGGGCGCGCGCGCGCAGGACCGGGATCTCGGACAGGCCCATCTCCTCGAGGATCAGCGCGCAGGTGCGCTGCGCGCGGACCAGCTCGGAGGTGAAGGCCAGGTCGAACCCGTAGCCGTCCCGCTTGAGGCCGCGGCCGGCGGCCCGGGCCTCGGCGACGCCGCGGTCGGTGAGGTCCGGGTCGCGCCAGCCGGTGAACAGGTTCTGCAGGTTCCACTCGCTCTGGCCGTGCCGGACGAGGACGAGGAGCCGCTCCATCGCCGTCGCGCTGCCGGTCACAGGCCGAGCACGTCGGTCATGGTGTAGAGCCCCGGCGGCTTGGGATGCGCCCAGAGCGCGGCCTTGACGGCGCCGGTGGCGAACAGGCCCCGGTCGGCCGCGTGGTGGCTGATCGTCAGGCTCTCGCCGGTGCCGGCGAAGATCACGCTGTGGTCGCCGACGACGCTGCCGCCCCGCAGGGTGGCGAAGCCGATATCGCCGGGCCGGCGGGCGCCGGTATGCCCGTCCCGGGTCGAGACCCGGACGGCCTTCAGGTCGACGCCGCGGCCCTCCGCGGCGGCCTCGCCGAGCATCAGCGCTGTCCCGGAGGGGGCGTCCACCTTCATGCGGTGGTGCATCTCGGCGATCTCGATGTCGAACTCGTCACCCAGCGCCTTGGCGACCCGCCGGACCAGGGCGGCCATCAGGTTGATGCCGAGCGACATGTTGCCCGACTGCACGATGCGGGCGTGGTACGAGGCCGCCTTCAGCTTGGCGAAATCGTCCTCCGAGAGGCCGGTCGTGCCGACGATGTGGACGATGCGCGCCTGGGCGGCGAGCTCGGCGAAGGCGACCGTGGCGGCCGGCGCGGTGAAGTCGAGGACGCCGTCGGCGGCCGCGAAGGCCCTGAGGGCGTCGTCGGTGACCGGCACGTCGAGGGGCGGCAGCCCGGCCAGCACGCCGGCGTCCTGGCCGAGCGCCGGCGAGCCGTCGCGCTCGATCGCCGCTGAGAGCGTGCAGCCCTCGGCCTGCGCCACCGCGCGGATCAGCATCCGCCCCATGCGCCCGTCGGCGCCGACCACCACGAGCCGCATTCCATTCCCCAGCTTGCCGTCTCAGGCGGGCAGGAACGCGGCCGCGCCGGCCCCACCCCTGCCCGCATCGCTGTCCGGGTCCCCGCTCCGCCGCGCGGGCGGCGGGAGCCCGGGCGCTCTCACTCCTTCTCGGGGGCGATCTGCTCGAGGCCGCCGATATGCTTCTGCGCGTAGAGCGGCAGGCCGATCTGCTTGATCAGCTCCAGCTGGGTCTCGAGGAAGTCGATGTGCCCCTCCTCGTCCTCGGCCAGATCCTCGAAGAGGCGCTTCGACACGCGGTCGTTGATCGAATCGCAGTACTTCGCGGCCTCGAGGTAGAGGCTGCGGGCCTCGTTCTCGGCGGCGAGATCGGATTCCAGGATCTCCTGAACGTTCTGGCCGATCCGCAGCGGGTCGAGCTCCTGCAGGTTCGGGAACCCGTCGAGGAACAGGATCCGGTCGATGAACCGGTCGGCGTGGTTCATCTCCTCGATCGATTCCTTGCGCCAGAACTTCGCCAGCTCGACGTAGCCCCAGTCATTGAGCATGCGGAAATGCAGCCAGTACTGGCTGACGGCCGTCAGCTCGCTGCGCAGGCCGCGATTCAGATACTCGATGACCTTGGTGTCGCCCTTCATGCCCCCGTACTCCTTACCGTGCTCTCAGGCGGGGGGTAGAAGCATCAGGCCGCGACTCCCTCATCCGCAGTTTGGAATTTCACCAAACTACAGGCGCTCGCGCAAGCCGTCGTGCAAGCATGGCTGCTCTCCGCCGCCGCGGCCTCGCCCAGCGCGGTCTGCATGATCGCGCGGATCGTGCGGGCGCAGCGCCCGCATTTCGGGCTGCAGCCGAGGCAGGCGTAGACCTGCGCGGGCGTGCGCGGGCAGCCGGGTCCGGGGGCGAGGCAGCCGCGCACGGCGCCGTCCGATAAGACGTTACAAGAACAGACGATCATGCGCGCCGCAAATCCCGTCATCCCCGTGCCCGCCGCGGTCGTCGACGACCGTCCGGGGCACCCGCGCCAGTTTAGAAGAATTGAAAAGTAGCTTGCTTTTCAATACCTTATTGGCCGCGGTCGACATGGCACCGCCGCCCGCGCGGGTCAAGGGCGTGCGATCTAAGTGCGCCCCAACTGTCAGGTCGGGCCGTCAGCGGGCGAGTTCGCGCAGGCCGAGCCGGATGAGCACCTTGGCCTCGGCGCCCTCCCCCGCACCCTTGAGCGCGGCCGCGATGGCGGCGGCGGCCTGGACCTGCGGGTAGCCGAGATTGACCAGTGCCGAGACGGCGTCCGCCACCGGCTGCGGGGCGGCGCCCTCCTCGACGGCACCCGCAAGGGCAACCAGCGCGGGATCGACGGGCGCGAAGGCCGGTGCCTTGTCCTTGAGCTCGGCGGCGAGCCTGGCGGCGAGGCGCGGCCCGACGCCCGGGGCCCGGCTGATCGAGCCCTTGTCGCCGGTGGCGATGGCGCTCGCCAGCGCCTCGGGCTCCAGCACCGACAGAACGCCGAGCGCCACCCGCGCGCCGACGCCCTGGACGGTCTGGAGCAGGCGGAACCACTCGCGCTCGGCGTCCGAGCGGAAGCCGTAGAGGCGGATCATGTCCTCGCGGACGTGGGTCTCGATCGACAGCGCCGCGGGCTCGCCGACCTTGGGCATGCGCTGCAGGGTCCGCGCCGAGCAGTGAACGATGTAGCCGACCCCCGACACGTCGAGGATCACGAAATCCTCGCCGAACGAGTCCACGACGCCCTTGAGCTTACCGATCATGCCACGCCTGCCGCTACCTCGGCTTGCCTACAGAACCGCGGCGGCCTTCGCCAGACGTGCTTGAGCGCGCAGGGAGATCATGAAATCACGGGCCCGCGCCGGCCGAGCTTGGCCGGTCACGGGGGGATGACATGCGCGCGCCACTTCTTGTCCTGATCGGCCTGCTCTGCGCCGGCCCGGCCCGGGCGGCGGACAACCCGGCAGCCCCGCCCGCACCGGTCGCGCCGAGCGCGGATCCGACGCAGGTCAGGCCCGGCAGCTACGTCCTCGATCCGGATCACGGCAAGGTCACGTGGTCGGTCTCGCATCTCGGCTATTCGACCTATTACGGCCAGTTCACCGGCCTGAGCGGCACGCTCCAGCTCGACCCGAAGGCGCCCGAGAAGAGCCGCCTCGAGGTAACTGTGCCGCTCGGCGGCGTCATCACCGGCAGCACCCGGCTGAACGAGCACCTCGCGGCCCCGGATTTCTTCGACACGGCCAAGTTCCCGAGCGCCACCTTCACCGCCACCAAGGTCGAGCCCACCAGCCCGACCACCGCGCGGATCACCGGCGACCTCAACCTGCGTGGGACGGTCCGGCCGTTCGCGATCGACGCCACCTTCAACCAGGCCGGCATCCACCCTGTGGACCAGCGCTACACCGTGGGCTTCGACGGGCGCGCGGTCGTCAAGCGCTCGGATTTCGGTATCAACGCCTACCTGCCGCAGCTCGGCGACGAGGTGAGCCTGCGCATCGAGGGCGAGTTCAAGGCCGCGCCCTGACGGCCGGTCCGTCTGCCGACCGCGCGCCGACCGCGCGCCGACGCGGCGGGTGACGCCCCGTCGCCGGACGTGTAGTCAGCCGCCGTCGCGGCGCCGCGGCGAGGGGCGCACCCAAGGGAACGCGCGTCTCCCGGTCGGCGCCCGGCATCGTCGCGAAGGTGCGGGCGCGCCACCGCGCCGATCGATGCTTACCCTGGAGGTCTCAGCCGTGCGGCGTGTCGGTGTCCCCACCCTTGCCCTGACGCTAGCCCTGACGCTGAATTTCGCGGGGACGGCCGCCGCGCAGGCGCCCGCCGTGCCGGCCAATCCGGCCGCGCCGGCCTCGGCCCTCGACAATTACGCCTCGGCGGCGGCCACGACCATCATCGCCGAGCAGGCCTGCCCGGGCGTGCAGGTCCGGGCCGGCCAGCTGACGACGCTCCGCCTCGCGGCACGCGTCAATGCCGGGCAGGAGGCGATCCTGGAGGAGAAGCTGCGCACCCGCGCCACGCAGGTGCGCCAGCAGCTCGCCGCCGACGGCCGGGAGACGTGGTGCGCGCAGGCCCTCGCCGCCTTCGGCCCGGCGGGCAGCGTCGCGAAGGGCATCCTGGCGACCGGCGCGCCGATCCGGTGACACCGCCCGGCAGGCCGCCGCGGATTGACACAGCGCCGCCGCGCCCGTACTGACCCCGCATGGCGCGCGGCCTCAGCTGGGGTCCGCGCGTTTCGCGTTGTCCGGGCCGAACGCCCGTTCAATGACTTCAAACAAGAAGCCGGTCCAGGGGCAGCCGCCCCGGAGGCCGTTCGAGAACACGAGAGAACGATGTTCGCAGTCATCAAGACGGGCGGTAAGCAGTACCGCGTCGCCGCCAACGACATCATCACCATCGCCTCCCTGGCGGGCGAGGCCGGCGAGGCCGTGACCTTCGGCGAGGTCCTCCTGTTCGCCGACGGCGCGGGCGCGACCCAGGTCGGCGCCCCGACCCTGTCGGGCATCAGCGTCACGGGCGAGATCGTGCGCCATGGTCGCGACAAGAAGGTGATCGCCTTCAAGAAGCGCCGCCGGCAGAACTCGCGCCGCAAGCGCGGCCATCGCCAGGACCACACGGTCGTGCGCATCACCGGCATCTCGGCCTGAGGCCGGCGCACCGCTGGGCGCGTAGCGGTCCCTGAGGACCCGATCCGCGACCGCATCCCGACAGATCAGAATTCGGAGTTCATCCCATGGCACACAAGAAGGCAGGCGGCTCGTCCCGCAACGGTCGCGACTCGGAAGGCCGGCGCCTCGGCGTCAAGAAGTTCGGCTCGGAGGCCGTCATTCCGGGCAACATCATCGTGCGTCAGCGCGGCACCAAATGGCATCCCGGCGCCAATGTCGGCATGGGTAAGGACCACACGATCTTCGCGCTGGTACCGGGCCATGTCCGCTTCGAGACGCGCCGCGGGCGCGCCTTCGTAGGTGTTACCCCGCTGGCCGAGGCCGCGGAATAAGAGGCGGGCGCCCTGAGTGGCGAAGCTGGCGTCCCGCCCGGTGTCCCACACCGGACCGGAGACGTCGTTGCCGAGCCCCTGACGGGCCAGGTCGGACGGAACACCGGGGAGGATGGGACGCCATCCTCCCCTTCGTCGTCTTGAGGCGGTGCCCCGGAGCCGGGAGCGCCGCCCTGCGAGGGCACGATGTTCCCCGATCTGACCCGTGATGACGTTTTCCGGATCGAGACGCGGCGGCTGTGGCTGCGCTGGCCGACCGCCAAGGACAGGGACGCGATCCTGAAGCTGGCCGGCGACCCGTCGGTCGCCGCGATGCTGGCGCGGGTGCCGCACCCGCTCCCGGCCCCGGAGGTGGACGCGTTCCTGCTGCAGGCGCGCTCGCGGAACGCCGCCGGTTCGGCGCTCACGCTCGCCCTCGCGCCGCGGGCGGCGCCAGGCAGCCTCATCGGTGTCGTCAGCATCGACGGGCGGAGCGACGGACCGCCGGAACTCGGCTACTGGCTCGGGCAGCCCTACTGGGGCAGCGGCCTGATGGCCGAGGCCGTGACGGCCCTGTGCCACGCGTTCTTCGCCTATACGGGCGGGACGGAACTCGCCGCCTCGGCCCGCACGGTCAACCCGGCGTCCCGGCGCGTGCTGGAGACCTGCGGCTTCGCGCAGGCCGGCAGCGCGATCCGGCCCTTTCCGGCGCGCGGCGCGGACCTTCCGGTCGATCTCTTCAGCCTCGACCGGCAGCGCTGGCAGACTCCGCCGTCCGAGCCGGCCATGACGCGGGCAGCCTGAGGCGGCCCCGCGGCGCCGGACTGGCCGGCGGCCGCCGACAGGGTGATGGTGCGGGTCGCGAATCCGCGCCCGACAAAGGATTCAGGTCGTGAAGTTCCTCGACGAAGCCAAGGTCTATGTCCGCTCCGGTGATGGCGGTCCCGGCTGCGTCTCGTTCCGGCGGGAGAAATTCATCGAGTTCGGCGGACCGAACGGCGGTGACGGCGGCCGCGGCGGCGATGTCTGGGTGGAGTGCGTCGAAGGTCTCAACACCCTGATCGACTACCGCTACCAGCAGCACTTCAAGGCCAAGAAGGGCGAGCATGGCATGGGCTCGAACTGCCACGGCGCCAACGGCGCCGACACGGTCCTGAAGGTCCCGGCCGGCACGCAGATCTTCTCCGAGGACGGCGAGACGCTGCTCGCCGACCTGACCGAGGTCGGCCAGAAGATCCGCCTCGCCAAGGGCGGCAACGGCGGCTTCGGCAACGCCTACTTCACGACCTCCACGAACCGGGCCCCGAAACACGCCAATCCCGGCCTGGAAGGCCAGGAGATGTGGATCTGGCTGCGGCTCAAGCTGATCGCCGATGCCGGACTCGTCGGGCTCCCGAATGCCGGCAAGTCGACCTTCCTGGCGAGCGTCACCGCGGCGAAGCCGAAGATCGCCGACTACCCGTTCACGACCCTGCATCCCGGCCTCGGCGTGGTGCGGTCGGACGGGCGCGAGTTCGTGCTCGCCGACATCCCGGGACTGATCGAGGGCGCCCACGAGGGCGTCGGCCTCGGCGACAAGTTCCTCGCCCATGTCGAGCGCTGCCGCGTGCTGCTGCACCTCGTCGACGGCACGAGCGAGCATGCCGGCAAGACCTACAAGCTGGTCCGCGGCGAGATCGAGGCCTACGGCAACGGACTCGCGGAGAAGCCCGAGATCGTGGCGCTGTCGAAGGCCGACGCCCTCGACGCCGACACGCTCAAGAGCCAGGTGGCCAAGCTGAAGCGCGCCGCCGGGCGCGCGCCGCTGGTCCTGTCCTCGGCGAGCCGCAAGGGCGTTCCCGAGGCGCTGCGCGCGCTTCAGGCCGAGATCGATGCCAGCGCCGAAGCCGAGCGGAAGCCGGCGGCCGCCTGGCAGCCGTAGCCCTCGACCGACTGTTCAAAGGGCGGGTCTTGGTTCACACCCGCCCCGAACGCGCCGTCCCGCAAGAATCATGATCCCTGCCCTCGAAGAATTCCGCCGCGTGGTCATCAAGGTCGGCTCGGCCCTGCTGGTCGACCGCAGTGCCGGCCGCCTGCGCCACGCTTGGCTCGCCGCGCTGGCCGAGGACATCGCGGAGCTGCACGGGCGCGGCGTCGACGTCCTGGTCGTGTCCTCGGGCAGCATCGCCCTCGGCCGGACGGTGCTGGGCCTGCCGCCCGGCGTCCTGCGCCTGGAGGAGAGCCAGGGCGCGGCCTCGGTGGGGCAGATCACGCTGGCGCGCCACTGGGCCGAGGCGCTGGGCCATCACGGCATCGTCGCCGGCCAGATCCTCGTGACGCCGCAGGATACCGAGGAGCGCCGCCGCTACCTCAACGCCCGCGCCACCGTGCTGAAACTCCTGGAGATGCGCGCGGTGCCGGTCGTGAACGAGAACGACACGGTGGCGACCTCGGAGATCCGCTACGGCGACAACGACCGGCTCGCCGCCCGGGTCGCCACCATGATCGACGCCGACGTGCTGGTGCTGTTCTCGGACATCGACGGCCTCTACACGGCGCCGCCCCAGAGCGATCCGGAGGCCCGCCACCTCGCTGTGGTCGACCGGATCACTCCCGAGATCGAGGCGATGGCCGGCGGCCCGGCCTCCGAGCTGTCGCGGGGCGGCATGCGCACCAAGGTCGAGGCCGCCAAGATCGCGGCCTCGGGCGGCACGCACCTGGTCATCGCGGACGGGCGCGGGAAGAACCCGCTGAAGGCCGTGCGGGACGGGGCGCGCTGCACGTGGTTCCTCTCGGGGTCCACGCCCACGGCCGCCCGGAAGACCTGGATCGCCGGCTCGCTGGAGCCGCGCGGCACCCTGACGATCGACGCGGGCGCCGAGCAGGCGCTCCGGAGCGGGGCCAGCCTGCTTCCCGTGGGCGTGCGCGCGATCGAGGGCAGCTTCTCCCGCGGCGACGCCGTGATGATCCGCGATCCGGAGGGTCGGATCCTCGGCCGCGGTCTGGTGGCCTATGACAGCGCCGAGGCCGCGCTGATCATCGGTCATCCGAGCGCGCGCATTCCGGAACTGCTCAATTATCCCGGTCGCGCCTGGATGGTGCACCGCGATGACTTGGCACTATTCTAGAAATCGTCGACACAAGCTAATCTATTTACAATTTTTGTCTCGATGATCGCCACCATTCCCGGCCCGGCACTCTTGTCGAGACGGCGCGCGATGTGCAAATACGGCGCTCTCCCCCCGTCCGGGCCGCGCGCGCGGCCGTCGACAACCGAGGACGCCAGCGTGCCCGTCCTGAACCTGAGATCGGACTTCGCCGAGGCCGATGCCCTTCCGGAGCAGATGGCGGCGATCGGCCGCCGCGCCCGGGCGGCGGCGCGGCGCATGGCGCTGGCCTCGGCGCGGACGAAGGACGTCGCGCTCAAGCTGATCGCCGAGCGGATCCGCGCGAGCCGCGACGAGATCCTGAGCGAGAACGCCCGGGACGTGGCCGCCGCCCGGAGCGCGGGCCAGACCGCCGCGCTGATCGACCGTCTCACGCTCGACCCCGGGCGCCTCGCGGCCATCGCGGACGCGGTCGAGAAGGTCGGGTCGCTCGCCGACCCGGTCGGGCGCCAGCTCGCCGCGATCGAGCGGCCGAACGGCCTGCTGATCGAGCGCATCGCGGTGCCGCTCGGCGTCGTCGGCGTCATCTTCGAGGCGCGCCCCAACGTGACGGCGGATGCCGGCGCGCTCTGCCTCAAGGCCGGCAACGCCGCGATCCTCCGGGCCGGCTCGGACAGCCATCGCAGCGCGATGGCGATCGCGAAGGCCATGAGCCGCGGGCTCGCCGATGCGGGCCTGCCGGAGGACGCGATCCAGCTGGTGCCGACCCGCGACCGCGCCGCGGTCGGGCTGATGCTCGCGGGCCTCGACGGCTGCGTCGACGTGATCGTCCCGCGCGGCGGCCGCGGCCTCGTGGAGCGCGTCCAGGCCGAGGCGCGCGTGCCGGTCTTCGCCCATCTCGACGGTATCAACCACGTCTACGTCGCCGCGGCGGCGGACCTCGACATGGCCCGCAGCGTGCTGCTCAACAGCAAGATGCGTCGCACCAGCGTCTGCGGCGCAGCCGAGACCCTGCTGGTCGACCGCGCCTGCGCGGCGACGCATCTCGCGCCGCTGGTTCAGGCCCTGCTCGACGCCGGCTGCGCCGTCCGGGGCGATGCCGCGACCCGCGCGGTCGATCCCCGGGTGACGGACGCTTCCGAGCAGGACTGGCACACCGAGTACCTCGACGCGATCATCGCGGTGCGGGTGGTGGACGGGATCGAGGCCGCCATCGAGCACATCGAGACCTACGGCTCGCATCACACCGACGCGATCATCACCGAGAACGACGCCGAGGCGACCCGTTTCCTGGCCGAGGTCGACTCGGCGATCGTCACCCACAACGCCTCCACGCAGTTCGCCGACGGCGGCGAGTTCGGCTTCGGGGCCGAGATCGGCATCGCCACGGGGCGGATGCACGCGCGCGGGCCGGTGGGCGTCGAGCAGCTGACCACGTTCAAGTACCGGGTCCACGGCAGCGGCCAGATCCGCCCGTGACGCGCACTGACGGTTCGGCGTGCGGCTGACCCTGCCGCCGAGCGCTCCCGGCATGCGGATCGGCCTCTACGGCGGATCCTTCAATCCCGCCCATCTGGGCCACCGGCACGTGACGCTCGCGGCCCTGCGTCGGCTCGGGCTCGACCGGGTCTGGTGGCTGGTGAGCCCGGGGAACCCGCTCAAGAGCCGGAGTGCTCTCCCCTCCGTCGCGGCGCGGTGCGATCAGGCGCGCCAGATCGCCCGGCACCCGCGGATCGCCGTGACCGGGATCGAGGCTGCGCTCGGCGTCCGCTTCACGGTGCAGACGCTGCGCTTCCTCACGCGCCGGTGTCCAGGCGTTCACTTCGTCTGGCTCATGGGAGCCGATTCCCTCGGGACCTTCCATCGCTGGAAGGGCTTCGCCGAGATCGCCCGCCTCGTGCCGATCGCCGTCATCGACCGGCCCGGCTTCACCATGACGCCGCTGAGTGCCCGCGCGGCCCGACGCCTGGCCGGTGCCCGGGTCCCCGAGGCGGCGGCGTCGACGCTCGCGCTGCGTTCGCCGCCGGCCTGGATGTTCCTGCACGGGCCGCGCTCGACCCTGTCGTCCACGCAGATCCGCGCGCGCACGGGTCGGGGGACGGCGCCGCCGAAGCCTGCGCGGTTGCAATCGCGGCCCGATACCGCCAATTTCACCTGATCCCGCAAGGCCCGACGTCGCCGTGCGGCAGAACGAGGAACCAGGACTCTGCCCGAAACCAGTCACACGGAGACGATCCGCACCCCCGTCCAGGCCCCGGTCGAAGCCGGTCAGGCGCGCTCGGACGACCTGAAGGCGCTCGCCCTCGAATGCCTCGACGACATGAAGGCCGAGGAGACGATCGCGATCGATCTGGCCGGCAAGACCTCGCTCGCCGACACGATGATCATCACGTCGGGTCGCTCGCAGCGTCACGTCGGCTCGATCGCCGACAAGATCATCCAGGAGATGAAGAATCGCGGCTACGGCAACGCCCGGGTCGAGGGCATGCCGGCCTGCGACTGGGTGCTGATCGACGCCGGCGATGTGCTGGTGCACATCTTCCGCCCCGAGGTCCGCGGCTTCTACAATCTCGAGAAGATGTGGGGCGCCGACCGCCCCGTCGGTATCGCGGCCGGCTAGGCCGGATCCGAATCCGTGCGTCTGGTCCTGGCCGCGGTCGGACGGCTGAAGAGCGGGCCGGAGCGCGAACTCGCGTCACGATATCGCGACCGCGCCGCGCAACTCGGTCGCGGCCTCGGCTTCCCGTCCTGCGGCAGCGTCGAGATCCCGGAATCCCGCGCCCGTCGGGCCCCGGACCGGTGCGTCGAGGAGGCGGCGGCGCTCGCGACCCATCTGCCCGCGGGCGGTGTCCTCGTCGCCTATGACGAGCGCGGTCGGGCCGATCTCGCCAGCGAGGCCATGGCCGAGCGCGTCGCCGCTTGGCGCGACGCGGCCCGGCCGGCCCTGGTCGTGGTGATCGGCGGCCCGGACGGGCTGGACGCCTCAATTCGGACGCGCGCGGAGCTGATCCTGTCGTTCGGGGCCGCCACCCTGCCCCACGGACTCGTTCGCGTGCTCGCCCTCGAACAACTCTATCGCAGCCTCACCATCCTGGCCGGTCACCCGTACCATCGCGGTGAGGCGGGCTGAGCGGCCGTGAGGATGTCCGAGCCCGAGTCGAAGCCTGGGTCGCGGCGCGCGCGCGCGGCACTCGCCCTGCTGGCCGCGCTGTCGATCACTGTCGCCGCGCGCGCCGAGACCCCGAAGCCCACGGATCCCGAGGCAATCCAGCGGGCCAACGAGGAGCGGGAGCGCCGGGCCGAGAACCTGAAGCGCGTGCAGGACGCCCTCGCCGCCAGCGCCGGACAGCGCGCGCAGTTCGAGGCGGAGATCGCGGCGATCGGGTCCGACCGCGCGAAGCTCGACACCGCCCTCCTCGACGCGAATCGTCAGGCGCAGGCGACGGAAGACCGCCTCAGCCGCCTGGAGGAGCGCCTGAAGGCGATGAGCGAGAGCGAGGCCGCGATCCGGCACTCGCTTCAGGGTCGGCGCGGCATCGTCGCCGAGATCCTGGCGGCGCTCCAGCGGATGGGCCGCCGCCCGCCGCCGGCGGTGCTGGTGAGCCCCGAGGACGTGCTGGCCGCGATCCGGACCTCGATGCTGCTCGGTGCCGTGGTGCCGGAACTGCGGGGCGAGGTGGACACGCTCGCGGCCGATCTCGCGGAAATGATCAGGCTGCGCGGTTTGATCGCGCAGGACAAGGAAGGCCTCTCGAACGACCTCGCCGGCTGGGCGCGCGAGCAGCAGCGCCTGCAGGCCCTGGTCGCCGCCCGGCGCGCGCGGCAGGCGGAGGTGGAGAGCGGCCTCACGGCCGAGCGGCGCCGCGCCACCGAGCTCGGCGCGCAGGCCAAGAACCTGAAGGACCTGCTCGACCGCACAGAGGCGGAGGTCGCCGCGGCGAAGCGCTCCGCCGAGGAGGCCAAGGCTGCCGCGGAGCGCGAGGTGCGCATCACGCAGGAGCGGTTCGCCGCGGCCGGCTTCCGCGATCCGGCGCGGCTCGCGCCCAAAGTGCATTTCGCCGAGGCGCGGGGCGAAGTGCCGCGGCCGGTGAGCGGACGCGTCGCACGCGGCTTCAATCAGCCCGACGGCAACGGCGGGACGACCCGCGGCGTGTCGTTCACGACCCGCCCGAAGGCGTCGGTCTCGTCCCCGGCCGACGGGTGGGTGCAGTTCGCCGGGCCGTTTCGGTCCTATGGCCAACTCTTGATCATCAACGCGGGCGACGGCTACTATCTTCTGCTCGCGGGAATGGACCAGATCAGCGTCGAGGTCGGTCAGTTCGTGCTCGCGGGCGAACCGGTCGGCAGCATGGGCGACAGGGGTGCGGGTCCCGGCGGGTCCGAGAGTGATCCCACGCTCTACGTCGAGTTCAAGAAGGACGGCGGCTCCATCGATCCGGAGCCGTGGTGGGCGAAGAGCCCGAATAATACGGTACTTGGCGAGAAGGTTCGCGGCTGATGCGCAAGACTTCCCTGATCATGCTCGGCGCCTTCCTCGGTGCCGGAACGTCCATGGTGGCGACCCAGACCGACTTCCTGTCGGGTCCGCGGGCCGTGGCCGCCTCGGCCGAGACCTACCGCCAGCTCAGCCTGTTCGGCGACGTCTTCGAGAAGGTGCGCACCGACTACGTCGAGAAGCCGGACGAGTCGAAGATGATCGAGGCGGCCGTCAACGGCATGCTGACGTCGCTCGACCCGCACTCGAGCTACATGGACGCCAAGGCGTTCCGCGACATGCAGACCACCACCCGCGGCGAGTTCGGCGGCCTCGGCATCGAGGTCACGATGGAGGACGGCCTGATCAAGGTCGTCACGCCGATCGACGACACCCCGGCGGCGAAGGCGGGTCTGCTCGCGAACGACATCATCACGCAGATCGATGACGACCAGGTCCAGGGCCTCACCCTGAACCAGGCGGTCGACAAGATGCGCGGCCCGGTCAACTCGAGCGTCAAGCTCAAGATCAGTCGCAAGGAGTCGAAGGACCCGATCGACGTCACGCTCACCCGCGACGTGATCAAGATCAAGCCGGTGCGCTCGAAGATAGAGGGCGGCGATGTCGCCTATATCCGCCTGACCCAGTTCAACGAGCAGACCTTCGACGGGATGCGCGCCGCCATCGACAAGCTCACGGGCGAGATCGGCGCCGACAAGATCAAGGGCTACATCGTCGATCTGCGCAACAACCCGGGCGGCCTGCTCGACCAGGCCGTGATGGTCTCCGACGCGTTCCTCGATCGCGGCGAGATCGTCTCCACACGCGGCCGCAACCCGGACGAGACCCAGCGCTTCTCCGCGAAGGCCGGCGATCTGACGAAGGGCAAGCCCATCGTGGTGCTGGTCAACGGCGGTTCCGCCTCGGCCTCCGAGATCGTGGCCGGCGCCCTTCAGGATCACAAGCGCGCGACCATCATGGGCACGCGCTCCTTCGGCAAGGGCTCGGTCCAGTCGATCATCCCCCTCGGCGGCTCCGGCGCCCTCCGGCTCACCACGGCGCGCTACTACACGCCGTCGGGCCGCTCGATCCAGGCCAAGGGCATCGAGCCGGACGTCGAGGTCACGCAGGACGTTCCGGACGAGCTCAAGGGCAAGGACGAGACCAAGGGTGAGGCCGGGCTGAAGGGCCACCTGAAGCAGAAGGACACCGACGAGCGCGGCGGATCCTCCGCCTACGTCCCGCCGGATCCGGCCAAGGACAAGCAGCTGATCTCGGCCGTGGACTTCTTGCACGGCATCCAGAAGGGCGCCGCCAACGGCACGCCCGCGCAGCAGCAGAAGCCGAGCCTGCCGAACTGATCGTTCGGCAACCCCGCGCCCCTCTGATCCGATCCCGTCCGGCCACCCGCCGGGCGGGATTTCCCGTTCTGGGACCGGGCGTTAGCGGAACGTTAACCATACCCGGCCGCAATGGATGCGAGGGTTAGGACCGCGCCGACCGGCGCAGGAACCGCGATCCCGTATCGAGAGCCGCTTGACCGAGTCCACCGACGATATCCTCACGCGCCCCCTCGGGGTGCCGGAGGCGGCGCCGGAGCAGCCCGCAGGCCGGATCGGACGGCTGATCGCGGCTGTCCGCAGGCCCCGGGTCGCGGCCGCGGCGCTCGCGGCCGGCTTCGCGATGGCGGCCGGCTTGGTGCTCGCGCTGGGCGACCCCCAGGGCGGTGAACCCCGGGTCCAGGTGGCGATCGCGATGCGCGAACCCGCGGCTCGTCCGGCCGCACAGGCCCCGGTCGCTCAGCAGCCCCAGGTCATCACGACGGCGCCGGGAACGGCGCCCCTCCAGCACAGCGCCGAGGAGGTCGAGACCGCGTCCGGCGTGACGGTCGTGCGCCCGGCCGGCAGCGGGCCGAGCGAGGCGGTGGTGATCCGCGTGCCGCCGCCGAGCGCCCCCCGTCTCGCCCAGGCCCCCGACCCGCGGATCAGCGAGGCGGGCCGCCACGGTCTCATGCCGAAGCTCGGCGAGGGCCGCATCCGCGCCCTCGACGTCTACGCCCGGACCGAGGAGGCCGGCAGCGGGCCGCGCATCGCGATCGTGGTGACCGGTCTCGGCGTCGGTCAGGCCGCGACCGCGGGCGCCACCGCGCGCCTGCCCGCCGCCGTGAGCCTCGCCTTCCTGCCCTACGGGGGCGAGGCCGAGCGCGCCGCGGCGCGCGCGCGGGATGCCGGCCACGAGATCTTCCTGCAACTCCCGATGGAACCCTTCGACTATCCCGACAGCGATCCGGGTCCGCAGACGCTGCTGACCGCGCTGCGGGGACCGGAGAACGCGGACCGCCTCGCCTGGGCGATGAGCCGATTCCCGGGCTACGTCGGCGCGGTGAACTTCATGGGCTCCAAGCTGATGGCAGACGCGGCTTTCGAGCCGGTCCTGCGCGAGATCGGCGCCCGCGGTCTCGGGTTCCTCGATGATGGCACGGCCCCGAAACCCGCGGCGGCGCCCGCCAACAAGGGCAAGACGCCGGTGGCCCGTGCCGAGATCGTCCTCGACGCCACGCCGCGCGCCGACGCGATCGACGCCGCGCTCGCCCAGGCCGAAGCCCGGGCCCGCGCCAACGGCTTCGCCCTGGTCTCGGCGACCGGGACACCGCTGAGCATCGATCGGATCGCCCGTTGGGCGAAGGAGATCGACTCGCGCGGGCTGCGCCTCGTGCCGGCGAGCGTGGCGCTGCGGGGCGCCCGCGACAAGCGGGTCTCGACTGCCGATTGAGCGTGTCCGTGTCCAAAGTCAGCGCAAGTAGATCCGGCGCCTTCCGGGCCGGTGAAGACTTGGTCGACGTTGCCGCCTCGCCTCCCCCTGACCTATGGTCGCCGCGATGGTAACGGATTCCGACCCGGGCATCGCCCTGCCCTACCGCCCCTGCGTGGGCATCGCCCTGATCGCGCCGTCCGGCGGCGTCTTCGTCGGGCGTCGCAGCAAGGATGCCGGTCCCGAGCACGTCGACGGTCCGCACATGTGGCAGATGCCGCAGGGCGGCATCGATCCCGGCGAGGACGCGGAGGCCGCCGCCCGCCGCGAGCTCTACGAGGAAACCAACGTTCCGCCCGAGGCCGTGAAGCTCCTGGCCGAGATTCCGGACTGGCTCCCCTACGATCTGCCGCCGGCGGTGATGAAGCAAGCTTGGAAGGGCCGCTACCGCGGACAGACGCAGAAATGGTTCGCCTACGGCTTCGTCGGCAGCGAGGATCTGATCGACGTGCTCCGGCCCGGCGGCGGCGCCCACAAGGCGGAGTTCGACGCCTGGCGGTGGGCGCGATTTTCCGAGCTTCCGGACCTGATCGTTCCCTTCAAGCGGCCGGTCTACGAGCGCGTCGTGGCCGCCTTCGCCGGCCTCGATCGATGGGCGGCGCGATCATGACCGCGCGGACGGGGCGCTGAGGCCGTGCGCTGGCTCGCGGTCCCGGTCGCCCTCGCCCTGGCGTGGCTCGCCTTCACGATGAGCCCGCTCTGGTCGCTCTACGACCTGGCGCAGGCGGTGCGCCGGCACGATGCCGCCTATGTCGAGAGCCACGTGAACTTCCGGACGCTGCGCCTGTCGCTCGTCCGGCAGATCACCGCCGCGATGCGCGCGGCGTCCGAGACCGATCCTGACCTCGAGCCCCGCGACCGCCAGCGTCTCAACGACGCCGCCTACGGCCTCGCCCTGGCGCTCGCCGAGACGATGGTGACGCCGGAGACGGTGATGGACCTGTTGGCCAATGGCTGGCCCGACAAGCTCGACCTCGAGCGCCCGGCCGGCACACGGCCGGAGGGGCTGGTCATCCGCGGCCTCGGGCGGCTCATGCCGTACTACGCGGCCCTGGAGATGCGCGGCTTCCGCGCGGTCGTGATCCCGATCCCGCCGGAAGGGTCTCGCGCCGAGCGCACGCGGATCCGGCTGCGCCTGCGCGGCCTGAGCTGGCGTCTCGTGGATATCGAGATGGCGGAGATGCTGCGCGCGCAGATCGCCGCCAAGCTCAGCCGCGCCCTGGCACGCGCCAAGATCGGAGCCAGTGCCGGCGAGGAGCGCTGAGGCGGCGCGGCGGCCCGGACGGCGAGGCGCTATTTCGCCTTCGGCTCGCCCGGCGCGGCCTTGGGCTCGCCCGCCGCGGCCTTGGGCTCGCGCGCCTCGATCAGGTCCTCGGCCTTCTCCTCGTCGGTGTCGCCGCTCTGCTCGATGGTCTTGCCCGGATTGGCCAGCAGGGAGCGCACGATCCCCAGCAGGACCTCGCACTCGCCGGGGAACTTGTAGCTCTCGAGGACGATCGCGGCGTCGCGCAGGGTCCGCAGATCGCGCACCAGCTGGGCGTTGGCGTCCTCGCGCAGCTCGCTCTTCTTGGCGATCGCCTCCTCGATCTGCGCGCCCTTCACGTCGCAGGCGGCCCCGGCCGGCGATGCAGCGAGCGCGGCGGCGAGTGCGAGACCGAGTGCGGGAAGAGAGCGCCACATGGCGGGTATCCTCGAAGATCCAATTCAGAAGGTGTGAACGGGCGCGGTTCGCAGGACGTCCTGCGTCAGCGCCACGAGTTGGCTCGGACGGTAGGGCTTCGGCACGAAGACCGAGCCCGGAACGGCCTCGCAGCCCGCCAGGGAAGCCCGGCCCCCGGAGGTGTAGACGACCGGGAGGTCGGGCGAGAGCCGGCGGGCGCACCGGGCGAGCGACAGGCCGTCCGTGTTGCGGGCCAGATCGATATCGGTGAAGAGCAGGTCGACGCTCTCCCGGGCCAGGATCGCCTCGGCTTCCCAGGCATCCGCGGCGGTGAGCACCCGGTACCCCTCTTCGAGGAGCGCCTCGGCGGCCAGCTCGCACACGGTCGGCTCATCCTCGACGACCAGGATCGTGGCGGCGCCCCGGTCCGGGACGGGCAGGGTCGGGCAGACGAACGCGGCGGCGAACGGAACCATGACGCAACTCCCACTCACCCGGCGGGGGCACGGTGTTCCCGAGCCGGATCGCTGGGGCAACGACCCCTTCCGACGCGGCGTTCACCGTGTTTGCATCGAATTGCTCGGGTTTGGTGAGCGGCGCGTTAACCGCGGCCCGTCACCCCTGAACGAAGGCGTCCGAATGGTTAACAGAGCGTTACCGATCTGCGACCGCGGGGCCGAACCGTGAACCGCCCGGCTCAGTTGGGCGTCGGCCTGCTCCTCACCGGTATGGCCGGCTACGTCGACGCCCTCGGCTTCGTACGGCTCGGCGGCCTCTACACATCCTTCATGAGCGGCAACACCACGCAGCTCGCCGTTCTCGGCGCCCAGGTCGAGCTGCACCACATGATCCTCCCGGCGATCCTGATCCTGGCGTTCCTGACGGGATCGGTCCTCGGGAGCGGGCTGGCGATCCTGGTGCCGCCGCGCTGGGCGACGCCGGCGGTCCTCGCCTACGAGTCGCTCCTGATCCTCGCCGGTCTGGGGCTCGGACTCCAGTCGCCCGAACTCGGCGTCGCGGCCTTCTTCGTCGCCTTGGCGATGGGATCCCAGAACGCGGTCCTGGCGCAGGTGAAGGGCTTCCGGGCCGGCACCACCTTCGTCACCGGCGCGCTGTTCAGCCTCGGCCAGAAGATCGCGCAGGCCCTGACCCGCACCGGAGATCCGCTAGGCTGGCTCGGCGACGCCTCCGTCTGGATCTCGCTGCTGTTCGGCGCCTACCTGGGCGCGCGGGCCTATCAGCAATTCGGTCTCTACGCGCTGATCGCCCCGGCGGCGATCTCGGGTGGCCTGGCGTTGATTACCGCCTTCCTGGTCTTGCGCACCGCGCCGCCGGCCGCAAATGTCCCCCCGACATGAGCAGCCCCGTCAGCAACCCGTCCCTCACCAGTCACGTCGCCGCGCTGGAGCCCGGCGAGCACGTGCTCGCCGCGCATTTCCTGAAGGACGTGCCGGCCCTGGCGCTCAGCGACGGCGCGGTCGCGCTGGTGCGGGAGGACGGGATCACCCGCGTCGCCGCGCATCCCGACAGCGGGATCCTCGTCGCGGCCGGCGGAGTCGACCGACTGCTCACCGGGGGCGACGACGGCCGCGTGGTGGCGATCCGCGCCGACGGCGCGACGGAGCAGCTCGGCCTCGCCAAGGGCGGCGCTTGGATCGACGCGCTCGCCGCCCATCCCGACGGCGCCGTGGCGTGGTCGGCCGGCCGGACCGTCGTGGCCCGCGACGCCAAGGGCCGCGAGAAGATCTTCGAGGCGCCGTCCTCCGCCCGCGGCCTCGTCTTCGCGCCCAAGGGCTACCGGCTCGGCGTCGCCCACTACAACGGCGTGAGCCTCTGGTACCCCAATCTGGAGACGCCGGCCGAGGTGATCACCTGGAAGGGCTCGCATATCGACGTCACGTGGTCGCCGGACGGGCGCTTCGTGGTGTCGACCATGCAGGAGAACAGCCTGCACGGCTGGCGCCTCCAGCCGGAGCGCGGGCACATGCGGATGTCGGGCTATCCCGGCAAGGTCCGCTCGATGTCGTGGTCGTTCGACGGGAACTGGCTCGCCACCAGCGGGGCCGAGGCGGCGATCGTGTGGCCCTTCGATTCCAAGGAAGGACCAACCGGCAAGGCCCCGCGGGAATGCGGCGTCCGCCCGGCCCGTGTCTCCCGCGTGGCGTTCCACCCGAAGGCGCCGGTCCTGGCCATGGGCTACGAGGACGGCTGCATCCTGCTCGTCCGCTTCACCGACGCGGCCGAGTTGCTGGTGCGACCGGCCGTCCAGGGGAGCGGCGTCACGGCGCTCGGCTGGGACGCGCGCGGCGGCCGCCTGCTGTTCGGCTGCGCCGACGGCAAGGCCGGCCTCCTCACGCTGCCGGGCTAAGACGCCGGGTCAGGGGTCGTCGCACCCGCGGCTGGAACCACCGCCCCGCGCATGCTCTTTGTCGGGGGTCGATTCACCCGCCGGAGGCCAGGCATGTTTCGCGTGTTCCGCACCTTCGGCCTCGCCCTCGGCCTGCTCGGAGGCGTGGTCGCCGCGCAGGCCCCCGAATTCGCGCAGCAATACGCGCAGCGCCTCGGGGGCGCCGCGGACGAGCTCCGTCGGCAGGTGGCGGTCCTTGAATCCGACGCGCAGGCGTCCGGGACGACGCGCGAGGGCGCCGTCGACCGGCTGCGCGCCAACCCGGACCAGCTCGTCGCCCGCCGTGGCGAGGCCGCGCGGGCCGACATCGCCCGTCTCGCCCGCCTCAGCGCCCAGCAGCAGGCCCTGAGTGCGGCGACGAGCCCACTCGGGCGCGTGGTGGCGATGCTCCGCGATCCCGACGTGCCGGTGGCCGAGGCCGCCTATCACGACTTCAGCCCGGCCGTGCCCACGAGCGCCGACGGCTTGGCCGCGGGTCTGATCGGGTTCTTCGTCGCGTGGGGCGGCTGGCGCGTCGCGTCGGATGTCGGCCGCCGGGCCGTACGCCGGCGCCCGCGGGAGACCGCGACCGTCGCGTGAGCGCGGTTCGCGCGGGCCAGACTGTGGCGCAACGTCTACAGCAGCTTGCGCGAGCCTTGCGTATCGAGCAGGGATCCGGCCGTCCCGGTCCGGGAGAAGGCGCAAGATGCCGCGCGCGTCGAACTCCACCACCATCGATCCGGCGCTCGACGCCGCCGCGCTGCTGCGGCGTATCGGCTTCTTCGGCCTCTTCGTGGTTCTCCCCGTCCTCGCGCAGGTCGCACGACGCGCCTCGGTGATCCTCGCGCCGATCGCCGTGATCCTCCTGATCATCGCCAGCGTCATCGACCGGCGCCAGCGTCCGGTCCGTCCGGCGACCTATCGCCTCCTGACGGCTCCGGCCTTCCTGGCGGGCATGCTGGTCGTGCTGTGGTCGGCGCTGTCGCTGACCTGGACGCCCTTCCTCGGGCCGGCGCTGGAGCGGCTGGCCAATCTCGGCGCAACCATCGGCCTCGCCCTCCTGGGCTACCTCGCCCTCCCCGACAGGATGCGCTCGGCCAACCTCTACCTCCTGCCGCTCGGTGTCGTGGCAGGCGCGATCGTCGCGATCATGCTCGGGCTGTTCGGCGCCCACATCGCGCCGCCCGGCGTCGAGGATGACGGGGCCCTCGATCGCGGGCTCGTCCTGCTCATCCTGCTGCTCTGGCCGGCCCTCGCGTGGCTGCGGTCCCGCCGCCGCGACCGGGAGGCGCTGGGCCTCGCGCTGCTCGTCGCCCTGGCGCTCACGGTCCAGCCGGACGGGACGCAAATCGCCGCCCTGTCGGTCGGCGCCGTCGCCTTCGCGGTGACGAGCTACCGGCCGAGGCTCGGAGTGACGCTCACCGCTCTCGTCTCGGCCGCCCTGCTGGCGGCGGCGCCGTTGCTCCCCTTCCTGGCGCGGCCGGTTGGCGCCGCTCTCTTCGGGCCGGTCGCACCCGCGGTGCTGTCGCTGAAGAGCTGGCAGAAGGTCGTGACCTCCGATCCGGTGCGGCTGATCACCGGGCACGGCTTCGAGACGGCCCTGCGCGGACGCCTGGTCGGCCTCCTGCCGGCCAACGCACCGACCACGGCGCTCTTCGAGTTCTGGTACGAGCTCGGCATCGTCGGCGCCCTCGCCGCCGCCTTCGCCCTCTACGCCTCGATCCGGCGGGCCGGCCGGGACGGCCCGGCCCTCGTTCCCGGCGCGATGGGCTGCTTCGCCGCCGCCTTCACGGTGGCCTGCCTGAGCGTCGGGCTGACTGCCGTCTGGTGGCTCACGACGGTCGCCATCGCGATCGTGGTCTTCGTCGCGGTGGAGCGCGGCCAGTTCCGGACCAGCCGGCCGAAGGTCGCCAAGCTGCATCGCATGCAGACGCGGGGGGAGTGAGCGGTCAGGCGCGCAGGAAACCGTGCAGGCGGATCCAGGCCAGGAAAAGGCCCGGCCAGGCCGCCACGGGTGTCCCGGGCGCGCCGAGCCCGAAGCCGTGGCCGCCGCGCTCGAACAGGTGCAGCTCGGCCGGCACCCGCGCCTTGCGCAGCGCCGAGAACATCAGCAGCGGGTGGTCGGCCACGGCGACGGGGTCGTCGATCGCCTGGACCAGGAAGGTCGGCGGCGTCTCCGGCCCGACCTGTAGATCCACCGAGTAGGTCTTCATCTCGTCGGGGGTCACCTCGTCGCCGACCAGGATGCGGCGGGTCGCGGTCCGGTCGAACGGCTTGCGCATGGTGATGACGGGGTAGATCAGACCGGCCAGCGCCGGCCGGATCGGCTGAGCGTCGGCGGTGTCGACGCCCGCGTACAGGTCCCGGGCGCTCCCGACGGCGGTCTCGCCCATCAGGTGGCCGCCCGCCGAGAAGCCGAGGACGCCGACCCGCGCGGGATCGATGCCGAACTAGGCTCCGCGCGCCCGGACGAGCCGGAGGGCGCGCTGGGCATCCTGGCGCGGCGCGTCCGACCCCGAGCCCCAGCCCTCCGCGGGCAGGCGGTAGACGAGGAGGAAGACCGTGATGCCGGCCGCGTTCAGGACGCGGCCGACCGGGACGCCCTCGTTGCCGAGGGCGATGAACTCGTACCCGCCGCCCGCCGCGACGATCATCGCGGCGCCGTTCGGGTTGTCCGGCCGCATGACCAGCAGACAGGGCCGCGCGACCCGGGTGACGTCGCCGAACGTCCCCTCGACGTAGCGGTAGCCGTCCGGGTTCGGCCCGTCGCCGCCACCCGGCGGCGCGCCGGGCCACAACTCGATCACCTGCAGATCCGCGCCGGGCAGCGAGCGCGGCAGCGCCCGCACCGACTCGTGCGGGGCGGGCTTCGGTACCGTCTCCGCGGCCGCCTCCGCCTGGGCGCTGCGCAGCCCGAGGACGCTCCCGAGACCCGCGAGCAGGAAACGGCGGTCGAGGCGCAAGAGCATCTCCGGACGAGGACGCGCGCGGGACCGCCGCCCGGCGAACCCGGCTCCCGCGGGAGCGCGGGTGCAACACCCCGGGAAGCGTCGCGGGTTCCGTCGGATCCGCGCGCCTCAGGCCTTCCGTGCGATGACCGCGACGTAGAAGCCGTCGGTCCCGGTCCGCAGCGGGCTCATCTGGATCCCGTGGGCCGTCGTCCGGACGGCGCTTCGGAGCGAGTCCGGCCCTGCCGCCAGCACCGCGTCCGCGGGAACGACGTCGAAGCGGCCGCGCCAGCCCGACAGGAGGCCGGAGACGGCGGCGTCGTTCTCCGCCGAGAGCAGCGAGCAGGTGATGTAGACGATCCGGCCGCCGGGCCTGACGAGCCGCGCCGCCCGATCGAGCACCTGGGCCTGCTCGGCAGTCCGCAGCGCGAGGCTCCCGGGCCGCAGCCGCCATTTGGCATCCGGATTCCGGCGCCACGTGCCGGACCCGGTGCAGGGCGCGTCGACCACGACCCGGTCGACCTTGCCGTCGAGATCCTCCAGGACGTCGGCGCGCGCCTTGCCGCTGCGCGGGGTCCGCACCTCTGCCAGCGCACCGGACCGGCGCAGGCGCTCGTGGATCGGCGCGAGCCGGCGCGGATCGCCGTCGGTGGCGATCAGGCGGGCGCCGTTGCCCGTCTCCGCCGCGAGGGCCAGGGTCTTGCCGCCGCCGCCCGCACAGAGGTCGACGATGGTCTCGCCGGCGCGCGGCGCGGCGAGGAGCGCGGCGAGCTGCGAGCCCTCGTCCTGGATCTCGTACCAGCCCTCCAGGAACTCGGCCTCGACGTGGAGCGCCGGACCGCGCCCGTCGGCGCCGATCGGGACGCGCAGGCCCGCCGGCGCGTGCGGTGTCGGCGCGGTGTCGTAGGCCGCGAGCGCCGGCAGGATCGCGTCGCGGTCGCCGCGCAGGGCGTTCACGCGGATATCGAGGGGCGCGCGCCGCGCCAGCGCCTTCAGCTCCGGGACGAGGTCGTCGCCGAGCGTAGCCGCGAGGTTCGGGAGCACGAAGGCCGGCGCGTCACCCGCCACCTCCGGCGGCGCGTCCTGCAGCGTCCCGCTGTCGAGGCGCGCGCGCTCGTCGTCGCTGAGGGGAGCCGGCGCGAAGCGCTCGCCGGTGAACAGGGTCGCGACCGAACCCGCCGCGAGCCCCTGCTGGAGGCGCAGCGTGCCGATCAGGACGGCCCGCGGCGTGTCCGCGCCCATGATCCAGGCCGCCGACGCCCGCCGCCGCAGGGCGTCGTACACGAGGCTGGCGATGCCCGCGCGGTCGCCCGAGCCGGCGAAGCGGTGGGCGAGACCCCAGTCCTTGAGGGCGTCGGCGGCCGGCCGGCGGCGCTCGGCGATATCGGTCAGGACTTCGATGGCGGCGGAGCAGCGAGCGGCGGGGGTCAGGGTTCGGATCCTTCGGAATGCCTCAGCGACGCTATGAACGACGCCGTGAACGATGACGCGAAACGGCCACGCTTGGCCCACGATGCCGCCACGTTACGGCCGAGCTTCCTGCACCTTCGCGGCGCAGACCGTGCTGCGGTCGGTCCGCCGTGCGGGCCGCCGCGTGTCGTATGGCATCCGCCCGCCCCGGACCAGACCGGTCCGTCGCCGAGCGCATCCCGGGAGTACCTCAGCCCATGACGTCCACCGTTCGCGTCGCCCTCGCGGCCCTGGTCACCGCCTCGCTCGCCGCCTGCGCGAGCGCGCCCGCCGCCCAGCCGGAGCTGACGCCGGTGCCGCGTCCGCGGGTCGATGCCAAGACGCAGCTGGAATACGGCAACCCGCCCCCGCCGCCGCCCGGCCGCTACTGAGACGTCCGCGCGGGGTGCGGCTCAGGCCGCCTCCCGCGCTCGGCGGGCCTCGTAAGCCTTGAGGCCGGTATAGACCGCGGCCAGGAGCGGGAACGGCACCTCCGGCGCCAGCCGCTGGCCGCGGGCGATCAGGTCGCCGATCACGTGGTCCGCCTCGATCCGCCCCTTGTTCTCGATGTCGCGCAGCATCGAGGCCGTGAAGGTGGACCCGGCCGCCGTCAGCTGCGCCCGCGCCCGCTCGGCCACGACGGCGCGCGGCTCGTAGCCGCTGGCCGCGGCGACGCTCGTGCATTCGGCGTGCAGCGCAGAGATCAGCGCGGTGCCCTCGGGCGCCGCCACGATGTCGCCGACCGCGGCGCGCATCAGCGTGGTCGCCCCGGCGAGCGTCGCCAGGAACACCCACTTCTCCCACATCTCCTGCAGGATCACGTCGCTCAGGCGCGGCTGGAACTTGAGGCCGCGCATCAGCGCGTCGACCGCCTCGATCCGCGCCGAGCGCGACCCGTCCCGCTCGCCGTAGGTGATGCTGCACAGCTCGCTCATGTGGCGGATCGCGCCGTCCGGCGCGAGCGTCGCGGCGATCGCGCAGGAGCCACCGAGCACGCGCCCGGCGCCGAACCGGGCGTCGAGCACGTCGAGATGCGCCATGCCGTTAAGCACGGGCAGGATCGCGGTGTCGGGGCCCACGGCCGGCGCGAGGTCCGCGACGGCGCTGTCGAGGTCGTAGGCCTTGCACGACAGCAGGATCAGGTCGAACCGCCCGGCCCCGGCCAGCTTATCGGCCGTGACGGTGGGCGGAGCGGGCAGGTGCAGGTCGCCGAGCGGCGAGCGGACGTTCAGGCCGTCCGCCGCCAGCTTCGCCGCCCGGGCCGGCCGGACCAGGAAGGTGACGTCGGCGCCCGCCTCGGCGAGGCGCGCCCCGAAATAGCCGCCGGTCGCGCCGGCCCCGACGATCAGCGTGCGCATCGGTCCCTCAGGTCCGCGACGGGTAGTTCGGGCTCTCGCGGGTGATCGTCACGTCGTGGACGTGGCTCTCGCGCAGGCCGGCATTGGTGATGCGGATGAACTGCGCCCGCTCCTGGAACTCGGGGATCGTGGCGCCGCCGACGTAGCCCATGGCGGCGCGCAAGCCGCCGGCGAGCTGGTGCAGGACATTGCCGACCGGGCCCTTGTAGGGGACCTGCCCCTCGATGCCCTCCGGCACAAGCTTGTGGGTGTCGTTCACCTCGGCCTGGAAGTAGCGGTCGGCCGAGCCGCGGGCCATGGCGCCCACTGAGCCCATGCCGCGGTACGACTTGTAGGAGCGGCCCTGGTAGAGGAACACCTCGCCGGGCGCCTCGTCGGTGCCGGCGAGCAGCGAGCCGAGCATCGCCACGGAGGCGCCGGCCGCGATCGCCTTGGCGAGGTCGCCCGAATACTTGATGCCGCCGTCGGCGATGACCGGGACGTCGGCCTCGCCGGCCGCCTCGACCGCCTCCATCAGCGCGGTGAGCTGCGGCACGCCCACGCCCGCCACGATGCGGGTCGTGCAGATCGAGCCCGGGCCGATGCCGACCTTGATGGCGTCGGCGCCGGCATCGATCAGCGCCCTGGCGCCGTCCCGCGTCGCGACGTTGCCGGCGATGACCTGCACGGCGTTCGAGAGCTGCTTCACGCGGGCGACGGCATCGAGCACCTTAATCGAGTGGCCGTGGGCGGTGTCGACCACGATCACGTCGCAGCCGGCGTCGATCAGGCGCTCGGCCCGCTCGAAGCCGCTGTCGCCCGTCGTCGTGGCGGCGGCGACGCGCAGCCGGCCCTGCTCGTCCTTGACGGCGTTCGGGTAGGCGACGCGCTTCTCGATATCTTTGACGGTGATCAGGCCGATGCAGCGGTAATGGTCGTCGACGACCAGCAGCTTCTCGATCCGGAATTGGTGAAGCAGCCGCTTGGCCTCGTCCTGGGTCACGCCCTCGCGGACCGTGATCAGGCGGTCGCGGGTCATCAGCTCGGCAACCGGCTGGTTGGAGTTCGTCGCGAAGCGGACGTCGCGGTTGGTCAGGATGCCGACGAGCTTGCCCCGCGAGCCGTTGGGGCCGCGCTCGACCACCGGGATGCCGGAGATCCGGTTGAGCTTCATCACCTCGAAGGCGTCGGCGAGCGTCTCGTCGGGGTGGATGGTGATGGGGTTCATCACCATGCCGGACTCGTACTTCTTGACGAGGCGGACCTGCTCGGCCTGCTCCGGCGGCTCGAGGTTGCGGTGGATGACGCCCATGCCGCCGTTGGCCGCCATGGCGATCGCCATCGGCGCCTCGGTGACCGTGTCCATCGCCGAGGCGAGGATCGGCAGGTTCAGCGGAATCGTGCGGGTCAGCCGCGAGGCGACGCTGACCTCGGTCGGCATCACCGAGGAGGCGGCGGGCCGCAGGAGCACGTCGTCGAAGGTGAGTCCCTCGATGATCGATGCGGTTTCTACTCGGGCCATGTGCCAACTTTCCTCGGACGGCAGCGGGCGTGGAGGCCGCGCTGCGGGATCGGGTTGGCAAGTGCCAGTATCACGGGCTCCGCGAAGGCGCCAATGCGCGGTTGATGCGTCGCAGCGCGAAAACGCGCATGGCTCGAGGCTTATCCACGCCCGCTCGACGGGCGCGGCAGTGCCGCGAACGGACGTCCGCGGTCAGCCGCGGAGACGGCGCGGGCGCCTCAGCGCATCGCCGGGCTGGCCGGGCCCTTGTCGGTGTACTCGGGCGGTAGGCCGATATAGTCGCCGAGCATGCCGTCGATGCCCGGCGCGCGGCCGAAGGCCTCGCAGTCCGGGTCGAGGGGGGCCTCGCCGAGGGTGGTGATGCGGATCCGGTCCCAGGTCGGGATCGTGTTGGGGGCGGTGAACGGGTCGTCGCCAGTCGCCAGCATGTAGCCGAAATCCTGGCCGAACTCCCCGGCGAGGTCGTAGGCGTCGCTGGCGCGGGAGAAGCGCGGCTGGCTGGTGAACGAGTTGGCCGCTCCGCCCCAGACCATGGCGGCCCGCTGCTCGCGGCGCCGGTCCAGAGCCTCGGCCTCGACCGTCAGGCTCCCGAGCCCGATCGGCACGCGCGGGATCGGCACGCGCCCGACACCCTCGGCGAAGCTCAGGCCGAGCTGCGAGGCGACCGTCACGCCCGCCGAGCCCGCGATGGTCGCGCCCGCACCGAGAAGGTCCGTCGGATCGACGCGGGTGACCTGCGCCCGCACGGTCAGGTCGGCGTCACGGCTGGTGACGATGTCGTACTTCAGCGACAGGTCGTAGCACAGCGCCCGGTCGGCGGCGTTGGCGATGAGCCGCCGCTCGGCGGCCGTCAGCGGGGCGGCGCCGGACACGTCGGCGTGGAACGCCGTCGGGATGATGCGGACGGTGCGGGCCTTCGCCAGGGCCGGCCGGTCGACGTAGATCCGCGAGGCCGAGGCGACCTGATCGCTGGACTTGAGCCGGTCGTAGCGCGTCAGCGAGCCGCGATCGTTGAGCAGGACAGTGCCGCAGGCGGCGACCATCGAGAGAAGGGCGACGCCGGCGGCGATCCGCGCCACGGAGCGGACCTTGCTGGGGCTGGACTGCATCGAAATCCTCGCGCGCCGGCCCCGGGCCGGCTGGAGCGGCCTCACGGACGCGTGATGGAAACTTAGCCATTGGCGCACCCGCAAAAAAGGTGGCTCCGCGCCGCGGCTCAACCTCTGTTGCACGGGGGATACATTCGCGAAACACGAGGGTGCGAGGTGGCCGCGCTGCCGTGCAACCGCGGCGGCGCCACATGCGTCTGCTGTATGATGCCCGCGACCACCCAAAGACCGCTCTGGATCGTCCCCCTGACGGTCGCGACCGCGCTGTTCATGGAGAACACCGATTCCACGGTGATCGCCACGGCGCTCCCGAGCATCGCCGCGAGCCTCCACGAAGACCCGATCGCCCTCAAGCTGGCGCTGACCTCCTACTTGGTCAGCCTCGCGATCTTCATCCCGGTGAGCGGCTGGATGGCCGACCGGTACGGGTCGCGGACGGTGTTCCGCGCGGCCCTCGTGGTGTTCATGGCCGGCTCGCTCGCCTGCGCGGCCGCGAACGGCCTCGCGTGGTTCGTCGCCGCGCGGTTCCTCCAGGGCATGGGGGGCGCCATGATGGTGCCGGTCGGGCGCCTCGTGGTGCTGCGCAGCGTGCCGAAATCGCAGCTCGTGACGGCCCTCGCCTACCTGACCTTCCCGGCGCTGGTCGGCCCGGTGCTCGGTCCGCCGGTCGGCGGCCTGATCACCACTTGGTTCGACTGGCGCTGGATCTTCTTCATCAACCTGCCGATCGGCTGCGCCGGGATCGTGCTGGCGAGCCTGTACTTCGAGGACGTGCGCGAGCCGGAGCGACCGCCCCTCGACTTGCTCGGCTTCGCGCTGCTCGGGACCGGCCTCGCCGCCCTGATGCTCGGCCTCGCCTCCCTCGGCCGCCACCTGCTGCCGGCGGAAGTGTCGTGGGGCTGCCTCGCCGCGGGCGCGGTGCTCCTGCCGCTCTACTGGGCACATGCCCGGCGGGTGCCCTACCCGATCGTCCGCCTCGACCTGATGCGGCGGCCGACCTTCCGGGTCGCGGTGCTCGGCGGCAGCCTGTTCCGGATCGGCACCGGCGCGATCCCGTTCCTGCTGCCGCTGATGCTGCAGGTCGGCTTCGGGCTCGACGCCCTGCAGTCGGGCCTGATCACCTTCGCGGCGGCGGCCGGCGCGATGTTCGTGAAGACTCTGGGTCCGCGGATCCTGCGCCGCACCGGCTTCCGCGCCCTGATGGTCTGGAACGCCCTGCTGGCCTCGGCCTTCCTGGCCGTCAACGGGTTCTACACCGCGCAGACGCCCCACTGGATCATGGTGATCCTGCTGTTCGTCGGCGGCTGCTCGCGCTCGATCCAGTTCACCTGCGTCAACGCCATCGCGTACGCCGACCTCGAATCGAAGGAGATGAGCGCGGCCACGAGCTTCGCCAGCGTTTGCCAGCAGCTGTCGCTCAGCCTCGGCGTCACGCTGGGCGCGCTGGCGCTCGAGGGGAATGCCGGGTTCCACGGCCGAACGGAAATCCAGGCCTCGGATTTCGGGCCGGCCTTCTTCGCCGTCGCCGTGATCTCGGCGGCCTCGGCACTGGCCTTCCGCAACCTGTCGCCGGATGCCGGCGCGGAGATCTCCGGGCGGAAGATGGCTGCCGCGCCGCCCGCCCCGACGACCGAGATGAGGCCGCGGCACGGCTGATCAGGCCGCGGCGCGGGCCGGCGGCCGGCCGGCAGCGCGTTTGCCGGCGTTCCGCGGCGCGCTACCCTTGCCGGAAGCCTTCGCGGGGGCGGGCTTCGCGCTCGGCGCCGCGGCGCGGGTTCCCGCGCGCCAGCCCTGCCAGCTGAGCGCGCCCGGACCGTTCAGGGCGTACATGAGGAACCCGCCCGCGAGGCCGAGATCGGCCAGCATCAGCGTGCGCTCGGCGACCGCGGCGGGTCCCACATAGTACCAGAACGGGTGGAGCACGAAGGCCGTCACGGCGGCGAAGAGCGCGAGCGCCAGCCCGGTCAGCCCCGGCAGGACGCCGAGGATCAGGGCGAGCGGTCCGAACACCTGCACCACCACGGCGGCGGTGGCGACGCCGTTGGGAAACGGCATCCCGGCCCCCGCGAGCGTCAGCGCGAACCCCGACACGTTGAGCGCCCGGGCGATCCCGGTCGGCAGGAGCGCGGCGGCCAGCAGCAGGCGCGCGACGAGGAGGGTTGCGTCCTGGGCGCGGGCGAGCATCGGCGTGTCCGGTCGGGTGGATCAGGACAGCAGTGTTGCAACTTTCCGCTGAAGACCCCGTTAAGGACGCCGCCTGAACCGACGCCTCAACCGCCGCCGCCTCAACCGCCGACGCCGCCGCGGAACAGGCGGCCACGCTCGGTCCAGGCGACGACGAGGAGCGCCAGGGCGCCGAGACTCGCGTAGCCGATCGCCACCGGGAGCACCGTGCCGTCGAAGGACTGACCGATCAGGAAGCCGCAGAACGCGCCCAGGATCGTCGTGTAGAAGCCGAGGAACGACGAGGCCGTGCCGGCGATGGCCCCGAGGGGCTCCAGCGCGAGGGCGTTGAAGTTCGGCATCGCGAAGCTGATCAGGAACTGGTTCAGCGCGAGGATCGACAGGAACACGGCCAGCGGCGGGTGGCCGTGATAGGCCAGCCCGACGCCGACCTGCGCGAGGCCGACGAGCGTGAAGGCGATGACGCCGCTGTGCGACATCGCCCGCATCCCGAGCCGCCGGACCACGCGGGCGTTGATCAGCGTCGCCGCGCCCATGGCGCCGGCCACGAGCCCGAAGGCCAGCGGGAAGAGCGGGCCGAGGCGGTACAGGCCGGTATCGAAGACCTGCTGCGCCGAGCCGACGTAGCCCATGATGCAGCCGGTCATCAGCCCGAGCGCGGTGGCGTAGCCGACGGCGACGCGGGTCTTCAGCGTCAGGCGGATCGCCTCCCAGGTCGCGGCCGGCGAGAGCGGCCGGCGATATTCCGGGTGCAGCGTCTCGGGCATCCGCAGGGAGAACCAGATCGTCAGCCAGAAGGCGAGGACCAGCATCGAGACGAAGACGTAGACCCAGGAGCCCAGCGCGAGCATCATGCCGCCGATCGCCGGCGCGATCATCGGGACAATCAGGAACACCATCATGGTGAGCGACATGACGCTCGCCATCTCGCGGCCGGCGAACCGGTCGCGCACGATCGCCACCGACAGCACCCGCCCACCGGCGGCGCCGATGCCCTGGATGATCCGGGCGGCGAGCAGCCAGCCGAAGCTCGGCGCCACCATGGCGAGGAAGCAGCCGATCACGTAGACGGCGAGGCTTGCCAGCAGCACCGGCCGTCGCCCGAGGGCGTCGGAGACCGGCCCGTAGACGATCTGCGCGAAGCCGAAGCCGATCATGTAGACGTAGACGAGGAGCTGCAGCCGGTTGGGATCGGCCACCGCGAACCGCGCCTCGATGGCCGGGAAGGCGGGCAGCAGGTTGTCGATGGAGATCGCCGTCACCGCCATCATCAGGGCGATGATGGCGACGAACTCGGCGAAGCCCGGCCCGGACCAGGGCCGCGGGGCGCGGACGTCCTGGACCGGCGGCACGGGCCGAATCGCGATGGTCACGGCGGGCTCTCGGGGTGCGCGGGAACGGGCCGATCAGGGCTCGTCCTTAACGGCACAGTTGTGACAACCCTGCCCGCACCGCGCAGTTCAGGCCGGCAGCGGGCGCAGGGCCGGCGCGTCGGGCTTGCGGCCCACGAAGGCGGCCATCAGGGCGGCGACGAGGCAGAGCAGGCCGGCCGCCACGAAAGCGCCGAGATAGGTGCCGCTCTCGGTCCGGACCATGCCGGCGAGCCACGCCGCGGACGCCGCGCCGATCTGGTGCGCGGCCGCGATCCAGCCGAACATCAACGCGGCGTTCTCCTCCCCGAAGGATTTGCCCGCGAGCTGGACGGTGGGCGGCACCGTGGCGATCCAGTCGAGCCCGTAGAAGACCGCGAACAGCGACAGGCCGTAGAAGCTGTAGTCGAACGAGTAGGGCAGGAAGATCAGCGAGAGGCCGCGCAGGCCGTAGTACCAGGCCAGGAGCTTGCGCGAGTCGAACCGGTCGGTGAGCCAACCCGACGCCGTAGTGCCGACCAAGTCGCAGATCCCCATCAGCGCCAGCAGGCCGGCGGCCGTGACCTCGGCGATGCCGTGATCGATGCAGGCCGGGATCAGGTGGGTGCCGATCAGGCCGTTGGTCGAGGCGCCGCAGATGAAGAACGTGCCGGCGAGCAGCCAGAAATCCCGGGAGCGCAGGCCGATGCGCAACCCGTGGAGCGCCCGCACGGCCGGGTTCTCGGTCAGCACCGGCGTCGGCGTCACCGCGTCCTCACCGTAGCGGGGCAGGCCGAGATCCGCCGGCCGGTCGCGCAGGAGCAGGGCCGCCAGCGGGATCAGCGCCAGGGTCGCGGCGGCGACCACCAGCGAGACGGAGCGCCAGCCCTGCCCCACCGCGATCGAGGCCAGCATCGGCAGGAAGACCAGCTGACCCGTGGCGCTGCTCGCGGTCAGCAGGCCGAGCACGAGACCCCGGCGCCTGGCGAACCAGCGCCCGGCCACGGTGGCGCCGAGCACGTTGGCCACCATGCCGGACCCGGATCCGACGACGAGACCCCAGAGCAGGACCATCTGCCAGGGCGCGGTCATCAGGCTCGTAGCTGCGGTGCCGATCGCCAGGATCAGCAGCGCGCCGCAGACCGAGCGCCGCAGGCCGAACCGCTCGATGATCGCCACCGCGAAGGGGCCGATCATCCCGTACAGGAAGATGTTGAGCGCGATGCCGACGCCGATCGTGGCCGCGGTCCAGCCGAATTCCCGCTCCCAGGGGACGATCAGCACGCTCGGCGTGGCGCGGACCCCGGCCCCGACGAGCAGGACCAGGAAGGTCACCGCGACGACGATCCAGGCGTAGTGCAGGCGCGACCCGGGGCGCGTCTCTGTCAGGGCGGTCATGGACGGGCTCCGGAAGCGGGGCGGATCGGTCAGGCGGCGGAGATCAGGGACTCCGCCAGGGCGGAGACGGTCGCGGGATCGACCCGGGCGTTGATGCGGCTCTGCGCCTCGCGCCAGTAGGGCGTCGCGGCCGCGAGGGCCTCGCGGCCCGACGCGGTCAGGGACACGCGGCGCTCGCGCGGATCCGACGTGCCGGGCGTGACCGAGACGAAGCCGCGGCGCTTGAGCGGGTCGAGATTGCGGCCCATCGTGGTGCGCTCCAGCGCCGCCTCGGCGGCGAGGCGGGAGACCGGGACCGGTCCGAGCCGGTCCAGCAGCCGCAGGATCGCGAACTGGGTCACGCGGAGCCCGGTCGGCTTCAAGGCGGCGTCGTAGATCGCCGTCAGCGCCCGCGTGGCGCGACGCAGGGCGGAGCAGGTGCACGGCTCGGGTGACGAAGCGCTCATGGTATGAGTGTATATGCACGCATCGGGCGTTCGGCAAGGCGAAGCTGACGGTTCGCAGCGATCGACACCCGTTGGCCCGGAAACGGGCGGGCGCTGTCATCGACACGGCCGGTCACGCTGCTATCGCTTGGGCGAGTGACCCGGTTCGGGAGAAGCGCGATGACACTCGAGACCGCGACGGCGTTGTCCTCCTCGGAGCAGAAGACGGCCCGCACCGGGCTGATTGAGGCGGCCGCCGACATCGTCACCGAGCAGGGCGGACCGGGCGGCTTCGTCCGCGACCTGTTCGGCCGCGTGACTCCGGAGGATCTCGCCCCCTACGACGCCTCCGTCCTGGCGGACCTCGCCGCCCGCGCCCGCGCCTTCCTGTCCGAGCCGCGGAGGCCGGGCGACCCGGCGCGGTTGCGCTTGAGCGACAGCCAGCTGGTGCGCGACGGCCGTCCGCGCGAGACGACGGTTCTGGAGGTGATCAACGACAACCGTCCGTTCCTGCTGGACTCGACCCTGGCCGAACTGACCGAGCAGGGCCTCGCCCCGCAGCTCGTGGCGCACCCGATCCTCGGGGTGGAGCGGGACGGCGCGGGCGGGCTCATCCGAGTGGTCGGGGAGACGACCGCGGACGCGCAGGGCAGTCTCGCGCGCGAGAGCTTCATCCACATCCACCTCGACCCCGTGGCGGCCGAGACCGGCGAGCGGCTCCTGAACGCGCTCGCGAAGGTCTACCGGGATGTCGCCCTGGCGAGCGACGACCACGACGCCATGCTGGCGCGCCTCACCGACCTCGCCGCCGATCTCGGGCGCGGGCCGACCCCGATGCCGGGACCGGAGACCGAGGAGGCGCGCGCCTTCCTCGAATGGCTGACCGACGGCCAGTTCCTTATCCTCGGCCTGCAGGAGCACGGCATCGCCGGCGACGCCCACCCGCTGGTCGAGGGGTCGAGCCTCGGCGTGCTCCGCGATCCCGGCGCGACGCCCCTGCGCCGCGGCCGGACGCCGGTGGACTACACGCCGGAGATCCTCGCCTTCCTGGAAGAGCCGCAGCCGCTGATCATCACCAAGGCCAGCGTGAAGTCCCGGGTCCACCGCTCGGCCTACCTGGACTATGTCGGCGTCAAGCTGTTCTCCGGCCTCGGCAAGCTGTCGGGCGAGGTGCGGATCGTCGGCCTGTTCACCGCCTCCGCCTACACGAGCCCGGCCCGCGAGGTTCCGGTCCTGCGCCGGAAGGTGGAGGCCGTCGTCCAGCGCGCCGGCCTCGACCCGACGAGCCATGCGGGCCGCAGCCTCCTCGCCGTGCTGGAGAGCTACCCGCGAGACGAACTCTTCCAGATCGACGGCGAGCGGCTCTACCGGTTCACCCTGGCCATCGCCGCCCTGGCCGACCGCCCGCGGGTCCGCGTGCTGTCCCGGCCCGACCGGTTCGGCCGCTTCGTGTCGCTGCTCGTCTACGTCCCGAAGGACCGCTACGATTCCGCGATCCGCGGACGGATCGGCAGCTACCTCGCCGAGACCTACGGCGGGCGGCTCAGCGCGTCCTACCCCGACTACCCGGAAGGCTCGCTCGCCCGGATCCACTACATCATCGGCCTGCCCGATCAGGGCAGCCCCGAGCACGATCCCGCCTCCCTGGAGGCCGGGATCGTCGCGCTGGTCCGGACCTGGGGGGACGCGCTGCGGGCGGCGCTGGCCGAATCCCAGGGGGGCGAACGCGCGCGGCAACTCGCCGCCCGCTACGGCGACGCGTTCTCGGCCGCCTATCGGGACAATTTTCAGCCTGAGGTCGCCGTCGCCGACGTGACGATCCTCGACAGCCTCGGCGAGACGCAGCCGCGGGCCGTCCATCTCGATCGGCGGCCCAGCGACCCCGCCGCACAGGTCCGCCTGAAGGCGTTCTCGCGCGGCACGGCGATCGCGCTGTCCGACCGGGTCCCGGCGCTCGAGAATCTCGGCTTCCGCGTCATCAACGAGCGCACGTACCAGATCGCGCCGTCCGGGACGGACGAGGCCGCGCGGGTCTGGCTGCACGACATGCTGATCGAGCGCGCCACCGGCGCCCCGATCGACCTCGCGGCGCTGGAACGCCCGCTGGAGGCCGCGATGCTCGCCATCGCGGACGGCATCGCCGAGTCCGACGGGTACAACCGGCTCGTCCTTGAGGCGGCTCTCCAATGGCGGGAGGCGGCCCTGCTGCGGGCCCTGGGCCGCTACCTGCGCCAGCTGCGTATCCGCTACGGGCAGGACTACCTCGCGGGCACGCTGAGCCGCCACGCCGGGATCGCGCGCGCGATCGTGGCACTGTTCCGCGCCCGGTTCGACCCGGCGCTCACCGGTGACCGGACCGCGCAGGAGGCCGAGGTACGCGCCGAGATCGAGACGGCGCTCGCCGAGGTCACGAGCCTCGATGACGACCGGATCCTCCGCCGGTTCGTCAACCTCGTCGAGGCGGCGGTGCGGACGAACTTCTACCAGACAGGCGCCGACGGGCAGCCGCGAGAGACGATCAGCTATAAGTTCGCCTGCGCCAAGGTGACGGCGATGCCGCTGCCGCGGCCGTTCTTCGAGATCTTCGTCTACTCGCCCCGCGTCGAAGGCGTGCACCTCCGCTTCGGCTACGTGGCCCGCGGCGGCCTGCGCTGGTCCGACCGGCCGGAGGATTTCCGCACCGAGATCCTCGGCCTCGTGAAGGCCCAGCAGGTGAAGAACGCCGTGATCGTGCCGGTGGGCGCCAAGGGCGGCTTCTTCCCGAAGCGGCTGCCGCCGGCCTCCGACCGCGCCGCCTGGATGCAGGAGGGGACCGAGAGCTACCGGATCTTCATCCGCACGCTGCTCGAACTGACCGACAACATCGTCGACAACGCCATCGTGCCGCCGCCCGACACGGTGCGGCACGATCCCGACGACGCCTACCTGGTGGTCGCCGCCGACAAGGGCACCGCCACCTTCTCGGACATCGCCAACGCCCTCTCGCTGGCGAAGGGCCACTGGCTCGGCGACGCCTTCGCGTCCGGCGGCAGCCAGGGCTACGACCACAAGGGCATGGGTATCACCGCCCGCGGCGCCTGGGAGGCGGTGCGCCGGCATTTCCGCGAGATCGACGTGGACGTGCAGACCGACCTGATCACCACGGTCGGCGTCGGCGACATGTCGGGAGACGTCTTCGGCAACGGCATGCTCCTCTCCGAGAGCATCCGCCTGATCGCGGCCTTTGACCACCGCGACATCTTCCTCGACCCGAACCCGGACGCCGCGGCGAGCTTCGCCGAGCGGCGGCGCCTGTTCGATCTGGGGCGGTCCTCCTGGGCGGATTACGACAAGAGCCTGATCTCGGAGGGCGGCGGCGTGTTCCCGCGCAGCCTGAAGACCGTGCCGCTCTCGGAGGCGATCCGGTCGGCGCTGGGCTTCGACCGGTCCGAGGCGACGCCCACCGAGCTGATGCAGGCGATCCTGAAGGCGCCGGCCGACCTGCTCTGGTTCGGCGGCATCGGCACCTATGTCCGGGCCACCACCGAGACCGACGAAGATGCCGGCGACCGCGCGAACGACGCCCTGCGCATCACCGGGCCGGAGCTGCGCGCGAAGGTCGTCGGCGAGGGCGCCAATCTCGGCCTGACGCAGCGCGGGCGCATCGAGGCGGCGCGCGCGGGCGTCCGCCTCAACACCGACGCGATCGACAACTCGGCCGGCGTGAACACGTCGGACGTCGAGGTGAACATCAAGATCGCGCTGATGACGCCGGAGCGGGACGGCAGGCTCAGCTACGAGGCGCGCAACACCCTGCTCGCCGACATGACCGACGAGGTCGGGCGCCTCGTGCTGCGCAACAACGAGTTGCAGACGCTCGCCCTGTCCCTCGCCCAGCGCGGGGGGCTGGGGGAGACCGGCTTCGCCATGCGGACGATGCAGGCACTGGAGGCGGAGGGCCGGCTCGACCGGGCGGTGGAGTTCCTGCCGGACGACGGCACGCTCGCCGAGCGCATGCGGCGGAACGAGGGGCTGACCCGCCCGGAATACGCCGTGCTGCTCGCCTACGCGAAGCTGTCGCTGCACGACGCGATCATTGAGAGCGCCGTGCCGAACGACCCGTACTTCGACCGGGAGCTGCAGCGCTACTTCCCGAAGGCACTGCGCGAACGCTTCCCCGATGCCGTCAAGGGACACCGCCTGCGCCGCGAGATCATCGCCACGGCGCTCGCCAACATCATCGTCAATCGCGGCGGCCCGTCGCTGGTGACGCGCCTCGTCGACGGCACCGGCGCGGACGCCGCGACCATCGCCAAGGCCTACGCGGTGACCCGCGACGCCTTCGGGCTGATGGAGCTGAACCTCGCCATCGACGGCCTAGCCGGTCGGGTTCCCGGCCAGGGCCAGCTCGACCTCTACGCGGAGGTGCAGGATCTGCTGACGAACCGGATCGTCTGGTTCATCCGCAACCTCGACCTGAGCGGCGGCCTCGCCCCGGTGGTCGCCCGCTACCGGGACGGCATCGCCGCCGTGGAGGCCGCCCTCCCCAACGTGCTCGGCGACGAGGCGCTGGCGACGATCGGCGCCCGCGCGGCGGAGCTGACCGGGCACGGCATGGCCCCGGCCCAGGCGCGGCGCCTCGCCTCGCTCAACGCGCTGGTCTCCGCCCCCGACATCGTCCGGGTCGCGGAGGCCAGCGGCCGGCCGGTCGAGGAGGTCGCGGCCACGCATTTCGCCCTGGAGCACGCCTTCCGCCTGGACGACCTCGCCGCCGCGGCGCGGACCGTCCCGGTGGCCGACACGTTCGACCGCGTGGCCCTGGAGCGCGCGGGCGCCGGCATTGCTGCCGCGCACCGCAAGTTGACGGCCGAGGTCGTGGCGGATCTCGGCGCCGGGCCGGACGCGGTGGAGGCCTGGATCCGGGCGCGCGGCACCTCGCTCGCCCGGATCCGCGAGGCCGTGGACGCGATCAGCGCCTCCGGCCTCACGGTCTCCAAGGCGACGGTGGCGGCGAGCCTGCTCGGCGACCTCGTCCGGGCCGACTGATCGATCAGGCCCCGGGCGCGGATGCCGGTATGACGCTCCGGCGTCCGCGGCCGACCGCGGTGAGCACCAGTCCGAGCCCGGCGAGCGACACCGCGGCGGCGATCAGCGGGAGCTGGCCGTAGCCGGCCCCGAGGGTCAGCGCCGTGCCCCCGATCCAGGCGCCGGTGGCGTTGCCGAGGTTGAACGCGCCCTGGTTCAGCGTGGAGGCGAGGTTCGGCGCGTCGCTCGCCGCCTCCACGACCCAGATCTGGAGGGGCGAGACCAGGGCGAAGACCAGGCCCGACCAGAGCACCACGACCGCCACCGTGAGCGCCGGATGGTGCGCGACCGCGGCGAGCACCAGCAGGGCCGCCACGATGCCCAGGAAGCTGCCGACGATGGTGGCCATCGGGCCCCGGTCGGCCAGATGCCCACCGAGGAGATTGCCGACGGTCAGGCCCGTGCCGGCGGCGAACAGCACGCCGGTCACGCCCTGCGGCGTGAAGCCGGTCACGCCGGTCAGGAACGGCGTGATGTAGGTGAACACCGTGAAGAAGCTCACCGAGGACAGCGTCGAGATCAGCATCGGCCGCAGCACCGGCCAGCGCCCGAGCGCGCGAAACTCGCTGACGAGCCGGCCGCGGGTCCCGGGAAGCCCGTCCGGCACGCAGAGCTGGATCGCGAGCCCGGCCGCGAGCCCGATCACGACCACCGCCCAGAAGGTCGAGCGCCAGCCCGCCTCCTGCCCGAGGGCGGTGCCCAGCGGCACGCCGAGCACGTTGGCGAGGGTGAGGCCCGCGAACATCAGCGAGACCGCCTGCGTGCGCTTCTCCCGCGGCACGAGATCCCGCGCCACAACGGTGCCGATGCCGAAGAACGCGCCGTGCGCGAAGGCCGTGAGGATCCGGGCGGCCATGAGCAGGGCGTAGCTCGGCGCCAGCGCGCAACCGAGATTGCCGGTCAGGAACACCGCCATCAGCGCCAGCAGCGCGGTCTTGCGCGGCAGGCCCGCGGTCGCGATCGCCACGATCGGCGCGCCCACGACCACGCCCATGGCGTAGCCCGAGACGAGGTAGCCGGCCTGGGGAATGGTGACGCCGAAGCTCTGCGCCACCTCCGGGAGCAGGCCCATGATGACGAATTCGGTCGTGCCGATCCCGAACGAGGCGACGGCGAGGGCGAGGATCGGCAGGGGCGGCACGAAAACGTCCTTCGGCGCGGGCTGAGCTCGATGGTGCAGAGCAGCATCGCAGCGCGGTCGCCGATGGATAGCGTCGGAGGCGCGGCGCACAGTTGCGCGGCGCGCAAGGGCCGCGTCGCGGATACGACGCGGCTTAGCCCCCGCTCGGACCTCTCACTCAGCCGGTACCTTCTTCCGCCTCCGCGACTTCGCAGTCGGCGCAGGGGGCGCCTCGATGGCGGCCGCGGCCCCTCCGCGGGTCTTCCGGCGCTGCTGTCCGAGCCCGAGGGCGCGTGCCAGCTCCGATCGCTGCGCCGAATAGCTCGCCGCGGTCATCGGATAGTCCCGGGGCAGGCCCCACTTCTCCCGGTAGGCTTCGGGCGTCAGGCCGCGCAGCGTCAGGTGACGCCGGAGCGTCTTGTACGGCTTCCCGTCCTCGAAGCTGACGATGTGATCATTCGTGACTGATTTGCGGATCTGCGACGGACTGAGCTTCTCGACGCTCGAGTTCGCGGCGCGACCTTGAGTTGTCAAACTGTTCAGCGCCGCGTGGATACCGCCGATCAATCCGGGAAGTTCGGAGACCGGAACGGAGTTGTTCGACACGTAAGCGGCGACGATATCGACCGCGAGCCCGATCGCCGGGCTGAGCTCACTGCCTGCGTTCTCACTCACGGCAAACCTCAAGAGTTACAATCATTCAGGCCGATCAATTCCTCTCGGAGTCGACCGAAGTCTGCACCTATGTAGCATAGTGCACGAAATAGCTCAAACGTATTCGTGATCGACAGGTGAGATCGGATCGATGGGCCGCAAACCTTCCGCCCCACCGCCGTTGACGGGGCATTAACCACGTCGCCGCTAGGGTTCGTTAACCATACCGGCACTGTTCCGGGGTGGTGTGACCTGCAATCTCCGCGCTCTGGCCGGGGACTTTGGCGGAGACCGGGATCAGGTGCGGACGGCGGCTGACCGGTGGGAACGGCGGAGGATGCGGCTTGCCGCCGCGGCGCTCGGCGTCACGCTCGCGGCACCGGCGGCAGCCCAGCGGTTCGACGCGACCAGCCCGGTTACCGGCCAGCCCGACAATCCCGGCATCGGCCAGGACACGGGTCCGAACGGCCTGCCCACACTCAAGCGCACCATCCCGGACGGCCTGAGCCGCGACCAGAATCGCGGGGCGCTCGGCGGCGACGCGGCGGGCGGCGAGCAGACCGGCGGTGACAGCCTCCGGTCGCCGCTCTCGCCCCCCGCGCAGACGCAGATCCCGGGTCAGCCCGGCGTGTCCCAGCTCAGCACCCGCGTCACCACGGGGGGACGGCGCACCGGCGGATCTTCGACGGCACCGGCCAATCTCGCGCCGTCGACCCTCCTGCGCACGCGCGCCGCTCCGCCGCGGCGGATCGGCTCGGCGACGCGGCGGGTCACTCAGGACGTCACGCAGATCCCGCCGCCGGCGCTGCGGCTGACGCCGGTGGTCCAGCAGGCGGTCGTCGGGGTCCCGAACCCGCAGGTCGTGACGCCGATCCGGCCGATCCTCCCGTTCCAGTCGATCGCGCCGGCCCTCGGCCTCCTGACCCCGGGCTTCATCCTCGGCACCGACCTGGCGCGCGCGATCCCCACCGATCCGGCCTACGCGCCGATCGGCTATCAGGTCGGTACCTTCACGGTCCTGCCCACCTTCGCCCAGAGCGTCGGCTACGATTCGAACCCGGACCAGACCACCCGCCAGATCGCCAAGGGCTCGGTCGCGCTGCGCACCGATGCCACGGTCGACTTCCGGAGCAACTGGTCCTCCAGCTCGCTGCAGGGCTCGCTCCGGGGCTCGTACCTCGAGACCCCGCAGAACGAGGCCGCGAGCCGCCCCGCGGCAGACGGCGTGGTCCGGCTGCGCATCGACGCCAACCGGGACCTGCGCATCGACGCGGAGGGGCGGTTCCTGGTGGACACGCAGCGCACGTCGAGCGCCAACCTCCAGGCTGCCACCGCCACGACACGGCCGCTCCTGGCCGTCTACGGCGGTTCGCTCGGGGCGACGGAGACGTTCAACCGCCTGTCGGTCACCCTGCGCGGGTCCGTCGACCGCTCCGAGTTCGACAATGCGCGTTTGGCGGACGGGACGATCGTCAATCAGTCCGACCGCAACCTGAACCAGTACAGCCTGCAGCTGCGCACGGCCTACGAGATCAACCCGGATTTCAGCCCGTTCATCGACCTGCTCGGCGACACGCGCGTCTACGACCGCCGCTTCGACGCGACGGGCGTCCGGCGCGACTCGGACGGCATCGCGGTCGCCTTCGGGACGAGCATCGGCCTCGCGCGCTCTGTAACGGGCGAGATCTCCGCCGGCATCCAGCATCGGACCTACGTCGATCCGAGCCTGCGCGACATCAACGCGCCGTTGCTCAACGCGGCCCTGGTCTGGGCGGCGAGTCCGCTCACGACCGTCCGTCTCACCGCCGCGACCGGCGTCACCGAGACGACGATCCCGGGCTCCAGCGGCGTGCTCACCGAGGTCGCGACGCTCGAGGTGCAGCACGACCTGCTGCGCAACCTCTCGATCGTCCTCGGCGGATCGTATCTCCGGAACGACTACCAGAGCAGCAGCATCCGCGAGAACGGGTTCTCGGCGACCGCGCGGCTCGACTACCACTTCACCCGCTGGCTGACCCTGCGCGGCACGTACATCTATCAGAAGTTCGACAGCACGGTCGCCGGGTCCAGCTTCCGGGAGAACACCTTCCTGCTCGGCCTGCGCGTGAATCCCTGAGGCGGCCTCAGAACCGCTCCGTCCAGGGACGCAGTTCCAGTTCGGAGGTCCAGGCGCTCCGATCCTGGCGCAGGAGGTCGCGATAGGCCCTGGCGATGGCGTCGGGATCGAGATGGCTGTCGGGGGCCTCCGGCGGCTCGCCGCCGCGGGCCGGATTGCGGATGGCGCCGTCGATTACGATGTGCGCGACGTGGATCCCGTGGGGCTGCAATTCCCGGGCGAGGCTCTGACCCAGTCCCCGCAGCGCGAACTTCCCCATCGCGAACGGGGCCGATCCCGCGAAGCCCTTCACGCTCGCCGAGGCGCCGGTAAGCAGGATCGCTCCGTGGCGATGCGGCAGCATGCGGCGCGCCGCGGCCTGCGCCACGAGGAAACCACCGTACGCGGACACCATCAGCGCCTGGGCGACCGCGTCCGGGTCGAGATCGGCGACCGGGCCGCGGAGACGACCGCTCGCGTTGTAGACGACGACGTCCGGCGGACCGCCAAGCGCCGGCTCCAGGCGGGCGAACAGCGCCTCGACCTCAGCGGGCCGGCTGGCGTCGCAGGCATGGACCGCCGCGCCCGTCTCCGCCGCCAGTGCGGCGAGCTTGTCAACGTTCCGGGCGGCGAGGCCGATCGTCATGCCGTCGGCCGCGAACAGGCGCGCCAGCGATGCGCTGAGGCCGGAGCCCGCCCCGACGATCAGGGCTCTGGAATAGGTCGGGATCATCCTCTCCTCCTCTGCTGACCCGCCCAGGGCCGTTGGGAACCTGTCCGCCCGCCCCGCGTCAGTCGCGGCGCTGCGCGAAGAACGCCCGGAGCAGATCGGCCGCCTCGCGCTCGCGGAACCCGCCGTAGACCTCGGGCACGTGGTGGCAGGTCGGCTGATCGAAGACGCGCGGCCCGTGCTCGACCCCACCCCCCTTCGGATCGGCCGCGCCGTAGTAGAGCCGCCGGATGCGCGCGAAGGATATCGCGCCCGCGCACATCGGGCACGGCTCCAGGGTGACGTAGAGATCGCAGCCGACGAGGCGCTCGGTGCCGAGGGCCGCGCAGGCCGCGCGGATCGCCAGGATCTCCGCGTGCGCCGTCGGGTCGTGCAATTCGCGCGGCCGATTATGCGCCACCGCCAGGATAACCCCGTCCCGGACCACCGCGGCGCCGACCGGGACCTCCCCGGCAGCGGCCGCGGCGCGGGCGGCCGCGAAAGCGTGATCGAGCGCGGTCAGCGGTCCGGACGTTTCCGCTCGCGCCGGATGGATCGGATCGGCAGTCAAGCTGTTCTCATCCCACTGACGCGACGGACCCAGGGCGGCGGGCTAACCTGACCCAAGTCAATGTTAAGGCCTGGAACATTCCGCCGACCGTGACCGTTTCAGGAACCAGTGCGGCGCCGCCGCAGATCGAACAAGAGGACAACGCCATGAGCAGCACCACCGACAAGATCAAGGGCGTCGCCAACGAGGCCGTCGGCAAGGCCAAGCAGGGCATCGGCGACGTGACCGGTAACGACAAGCTCAAGGCCGAAGGTGCCGCCCAGGAACTCAAGGGCAAGGCCCAGGGCACCGTCGGCGACGCCAAGAGCGCGGTGAAGTCCGCCACCGACAAGCTCTGATCGTCGAGCGCGACCGGAACGGAACCCGCCTCGGGCGGGTTCCAGAACTGAACCGACCCGAATAACGCGAGGATGCCATGATCGGCTGGGCTGTCACGTTTCTCGTCGTCGCTCTCGTGGCGGCGCTCCTCGGTTTCGGCGGCATCGCCGGCACGGCGATGGAGGCGGCCAAGATCGTCTTCTTCGTGGCGATCGCGCTGTTCCTGATCTCCGCCGTGTTCGGCGTGATGCGCGGGCGCTCGCCGAGACTCTGACGAATGCGGGTCTTCGACCCGCCATCCAAGTCTTCGAGGCGGTCCCGACGGGCCGCCTCTTCGCGTTGAGGCGACTCGCACCGGTGCACAACCCGTCTCGCCTGTCGGAACCGGCTCTGATAAGCGGCAGGCATGAGCGACTTGCCGAACGACGATAAGCCGGAGGGGACCGCCCGTCCGGCCCCCGAGTCAGCGCGCACCGAGAGCTGGGCACCGCCCACCGATGCGGGCCGTGCCGATGCCGACACCGAGCGGCCTGCCAGTTCTGCCGCGAAGAAGACGGCGCGGAAGGCCAAGCCGCAGCCCGCCCCGCAGGCGGAGCCTCTGTTAGAGCCGCAGCCGGAGCCAGGTCCCGAAGCGTCCGCGGACGCCGAAGCCCTGATCGAGACGCCGCCCGGCGAGCGCATCGCGAAGGCGATGGCACGGGCCGGCGTCGCCTCGCGGCGCGACGCCGAGACGATGATCCTGGCCGGACGCGTCAGCGTCAACGGCGAGACGCTGACATCCCCGGCCCGCAACGTCACCGAGAACGACCGGATCCTGATTGACGGCGAGCCGATGCCGTCGCGGGAGCGCAGTCGCCTGTGGATCTTCCACAAGCCGCGGGGCGTGGTGACGACCGCCCGGGACCCGGAGGGCCGCCAGACGGTGTTCGACGTGCTCCCGGAGGATCTGCCCCGGGTCGTGGCGGTCGGACGGCTCGACATCAACACCGAGGGGCTGCTGCTGCTCACCAATGACGGCGGGCTCGCCAAGGTGATCGCGCATCCCGACACGGGCTGGCTGCGCCGCTACCGAGTCCGCGCCCACGGCGACACCGATCAGGCGCAACTCGACCGGCTGTCCAAGGGCGTCACCATCGACGGAATGGAGTATGGCCCCGTCGAGGCGACCCTCGACCGCGTCCAGGGCGACAACGTCTGGCTGACGCTCGGCCTGCGCGAGGGCAAGAATCGCGAGGTCAAGCGCATCCTCGAGCATCTCGGACTGTCGGTGAACCGGCTGATCCGGCTCTCCTTCGGGCCGTTCCAGCTCGGCGACTTGGAGGTCGGCCTGGTCGAGGAGGTGCGGACCCGCGTCCTCAAGGATCAGCTCGGCAAGAGCCTCGCCGAGCAGGCCGGCGTGGATTTCGACAGTCCGGTCCGCGAGCCGATCTCGCCGTTCGGCGGCGCCCGCCCGGCGGATCGGGACGCCCAATCGGCGCAGCCGGCATCTTCCCGGCGCAATGCCGCGCGTCCCGCGCCGGCGCCGCGCGTCTCGACCGGGGGCACCGGTCCCGGACCGCGCAACTCCGCGTGGCGCGACGAGGACGCGGCCAAGCCGCGGGGGACGCGCATTCCCCGGCGCGGCGCGGATCCCCGGGCCGCGCAGGCGGCCGCGGCAGAACGCGGCCGCGAGCGCGTCGGCTCGATCCGGGCCGGCGACCGCCGGGTCGTCGTCGAGCGCCTGTCCGCAACGCCGGCGGAGCCCGAGCCCGTCGCCAAGCCGAAGCGCCGCTTCGCCGACCGGGGGATGCCGGAGCGGCAGGAGCGCCCCGCCGGTCGGCGCGATGAGCGCCGCGGCGATGAGCGCCCGCGCCGCGAGAGCGCGCGAAGCGAGGCTCCGCGGGACGACCGGCGATTCGACGAGCGCGGGGGCAAGCCCGGAGGCCGGCGCGACCGACCGTTCGACGCCGGGCCGGCGGAGGGCGCGTCGCGGAAGCCAGGCGGCTTCCGCGGCCAGAAGCCCGCTGCCGCCGGGGGCAAGCCCGCGTTCGGTGGCCCGAAGACCGGGGGTGCGCGTCCCGGCGGAAGCCGCCCCGGTGGCAAGCCCGGCGGTTTCGCCGGCAAGGGGGCTGGCCAGGGTCGGCGCAATGGACCCGCGGGCGGGTCGGACACGGGCGGTCGTCCCGGTGTTCGTCCCGGTGCGCCGCGCGGGGGCGCCAAGCCCGGCGGCGGCCGGCCGCCGCGCGGGACGCGGTGAGGATCGTCGGCGGCGCGTGGCGGGGCCGCAGGCTCGCCACGCCGCGCACCGACGCCATTCGGCCGACATCGGACCGCCTGCGGGAATCGTTGTTCAACGTGCTCGCCCACGCCTACGACGACGCCGTCGCCGGCGCCCGGGTCCTCGACCTGTTCGCCGGTACGGGTGCCCTCGGCTTCGAGGCGCTCTCGCGGGGCGCCGCCTACGCCCTCCTCGTCGACGAGGGCGCCGAGGCGCGCGCGGTGATCCGCGAGAACATCGAGGCCCTGGGTGCCGAAGGCGTGACGCGCCTGTTTCGGCGGGACGCGACCCGTCTCGGCTCGGCCTCCACGGCGGGCACCTTCTCGCTGGTCTTCTGCGATCCGCCCTACGGCCGTGATCTGGCGCCGCGCGCCCTGAAAAGCGCCGCCGAGGGCGCCTGGCTGGCGCCCGGGGCTCTCATCGTCGTCGAGGAGGTCGAGGCCGCGCAGGTCGTCTGGCCGGCCGCCTTCGCGGAGCTGGAGCGGCGCGTCTATGGGGATACAGCCGTGGCGATCGCCCGATTCGCCGCCTGAACCGCGCTTAGTCCCGATCGCGGGAAGCCGGATCCGTAGCGCCGACTTGAGACCCGAAATGGATCGCCAGCCAAACGGTGGGTGAGTCGGTCCACTCCACCCGGTGCCGACGATGCGGCGCGATCAGCACGGCGTCACCCGCGACGAGGCGACGGGCCTTCGCCTCGTCGGCGAACCGAAGGTCGGCCGCGCCCGTCAGGACGGCGACCCACTCGGTATCCGGCTGGTCGTAGTAGAATCCCGGCGGGCTCGCCTGACCGGTCGAGACGATGCGCTCCACCCGCAGGCCCGGCTCGGAGACCAGGACCGACACGATCTCGTCGTCCGCCCGGAGCGGCAGGTCGGCGAGCAGGTGGGTCACACGCGTCGGGAGAGAGTCCATGATCCCGCCTGCAGGGACCGCACGGCGCCGGATCGGCGCCGGGCAAGGCCCGGATGTCAGGAGTTGCGCGGAGCGCCGCCCGCCTGCGGTGCCGCGCCGTCCGACGTCTTGGTCTGACCGATCCGCGCCGCGGATTTGACGAGGGAGAGCACGTCGCGGCGCATCTGATCGTCGGCGATCTGATTGTAGGCCCGGAGCAGTTCGACGGCGCCGGCGACGCGCAGCAGCGCGGGACCGCTATCCGTCGTCGCCTCGGGCTCGGGCTCGAAGAAGCTCGAGACCGGAACGCCGAGCCGCTCGGCGATCGCCTGCAGGCGGCCGGCACCGACACGGTTCTTGCCGGTCTCGTACTTCTGGACCTGCTGGAAGCTGACGCCCAGCGCGCTGGCCAGCGCGGACTGGCTCAGTCCATTCGCCGCCCGAAGGAACGCGATGCGGCTGCCGACCCCGTGATCGATGGCTGTGGTCTGCTTCGGCTTGGGGGTTGGGTTCGCCATAGTTGGTAGTCCGGATGTTCTTGCTGTCTGCAGGCTTGCTCGCCCGGATCCAGGGCGCCAATCACAACCGACAGGTGCAACATTGCGCGGCCAAGATCCAGACCTGACATCTGTTAGTGCCACAGGTCAGCCGCGCGTGCAACGAATGGTTACGCTCTCGAAATCTTAGGTCCGGAAGACCGCAATTTGGGCCCTCCAGTGCCCGCCGCGAGAACAACTCAAATACCGGGCCCGATCAAATATAAGTGAGCGAGATCAGCTAAAAATTCACTCTCGAACACTGCCGGGCGATATCGGGTTGCCTGCGCCGCGTTGGGCCCGCCGGGCCGATCCCAGGGAAATCCGTACGACAGCAAACGGTCGACTCAGAGCTCGGTGGCGCGCGCCGGCGACGGAATCACGCCGCCGGGCCGAGCCAATCGAGGACGATTCGCAACTGGTCGTCGTCGAGCAACGCGGGCGCGTGGCCGCAATCGGGAATCTCGACGCGGCGCGTCGGCGGTCCTCGGCGCGTCATCTCGTCGGCCGTCGAGGCGAGGAGGAGTTCCGAGTGCTCGCCGCGGAGCAGCAGGACCGGACAGGTGATCGCGTCCCAGTCGCGCCACATGCTCACGCTGTAGACGCGGCCCGGTCGGAAGGCGTCTCCGATGCCGGGATCGTAGTGGGGCCGCCAGCCGCCGTTGGGCTCCTGGAAGAAGCTGTGCTTGGCGATGTGGCGCCACTGCTCGTCGGTGAGCGGCCCGAACGCGCCCAGCACCGTGCGCAGACGCGATTCGCCCGAGGCGAGGTTATGGTGCAGCCGGGGCGCGTCCCGCAGGCGCGACCCGATCTCGCGGATGGGCGCCCAGGGCAGGAACGGGCCGATATCGTTGATCACCATCCGGCGGATCGGGGTGCGGGCGGCCGCGGCCAGGACCATGCCGGTCAGGCCGCCGAGGGACGTGCCCACCCAGTCGATCTTCCCGAGGACCCGGAGATGGGCGATGAGCGCGGCCATGTCGGCGGCGTATTGCGGCAGGCCGTAGAGTTCCGGGTCCTTCAGCCATCCGCTGAGGCCGCGCCCGGGCAGGTCCGGGCATATCACCCGGTACCCGAGCTTCGCGAGGCGATAGCCGAGGGCGTCGAAATCGCGGCCCTGGCGGCTGAGACCGTGGACGCAGACGACGACGTGCGGGCTGTCCGGGTCACCCCATTCCACGTAGGCGATGCGGTGGAAGTCGTGGGGCGCGTAGGCCTGGAAATGGCCGGTCCGGAACGGCACGTCGGCGCGGCTCAGGTCGTCGAGCCGCGGCGTCGCCTCAGGTCCGGGAACGGGCGCCGCGGTGCCGGCCGTCACGGGGTCTCCGTGCGCGCGGCGGCCTCGCGGGCGAGACGGCCGGTCGTCTGATGGAGGTCGACCATCTGGTCGGTCAGCCGGCGCGCCTGCTCCTGCAGGAACGCGATGTTCAGCGCCGCGACCTCGCGGGCATCTGCCGCCTTGGCGACGCGGTCCGCGAAGTCGAGGCTCGCGCGGACATTGGTGTCGGAGGCCACGAGCATCCGGTGGCCGATCTCGCGCATCGCCGCCATGGCGTGGACGGCGTTGTCCTCGAACGCGTTGTAGAGCCGGGCGCCGGCGGCGTCCCACTGCTCGCGCACCCGGCGGGCGCCGGCCACGTTGCTGTCGGTGAGCTGGTGGGCGGTCTCGCGGCTGGAGCCCATCACCGCGCGCCAGCCCTCGAAGCTCTGCGCCATCGAGGCCTCGAAGGCGTTCAGGGCCATCTCGCCCGCCTCGGCGAAGCGCTCGTACGCCTCGCGCGCCCGGGCGACGCCGCCCTCCACCGCGGCGCGGCCGGTCTCCCCGGTGATCGCCGGCAGGTTGTCGTTCCCCACAATCGTCTCCCGCAGATGGGCCGGCCGCACGCGGTCCCGACAGCGCGTGGCTGGAATACGGGCATCCGCCAGGGGCGATCTCGCGTCAACAGGGCCCTGTAACAGAATCCGCGCGCGGCCCACATTGTCACGTTGGTCGCGATTGACAGGCACGACGGCGGCGAAATCTTCGTCGCGCGGAGCGCACGCCACGCCCGCCGCCCGATCAGAAGGCTGCACGATGACGGACACCCGTCCGACCCAGACCGAGGTCCGCGAGACGGGCTCTCATCCGTTCGAGGCCGGGCTCGCGCGCCGGCCGGCCAACTACATCCCGCTGACCCCCGTCAGCCTGCTGGCGCGGGCCGCCGCCGCGGCGGGCGGGCGGATCGCCGTGATCGACGGCCACCGCCGCCTCACCTACGCGGACCTCTACGCGCGCTGCCGGCGCCTCGCCGCGGGCCTCGCGGCCCGGGGGGTCGGGCCACTCGACACCGTGGCGATCCTGGCGCCGAACGTCCCGGAAATGATCGAGGCGCACTTCGCCGTGCCGATGCTCGGCGCGGTGCTGAACCCGCTGAATACGCGCCTCGACGCGGCGACGATCGCGTTCTCGCTGCGGCACGGGGGCGCCCGGGCGCTCCTCGTCGAGGCCGAGTACGCCGCGCTGGCCGCGCGGGCGCTCGCGGAACTCGCCGAGCCGGTCCTCGTCGTGGCGATCGGCGCGACCGGGATCGACGGGGCCCTGCCCTACGAGGATCTGCTGGCCGAGGGCCATCCGGACTACGCCTGGCACGGCCCGGATGACGAGTGGCAGTCGCTCTGCCTGCTCTACACGTCGGGGACGACCGGCGATCCCAAAGGCGCCGTCTACAGCCATCGCGGCGGCTATCTCCAGGCGCTCGGCAACGCCGTCACGTTCGGCCTAACCGGCGAGAGCGTGTATCTTTGGACGCTGCCGATGTTCCACTGCAGCGGTTGGTCCTACCCATGGGCAAGTGTCGCCGCCTGCGCCACGCAGGTCTGCCTGCGCAAGGTCGAGCCGGCGGCGATCTTCAGGCTGATCGCCGAGCACGGGGTGACGCATCTGTGCGGCGCCCCGATCGTCCTCTCGATGATCGCGCACGCGCCGGCGCAGGACCGTGTGCCGTTCCCCCAGCGCGTGCGCTGCGCGGTCGGCGGCGCGGCGCCGTCCTCGACGATCATCCGCACCATGGAGGAGCTCGGCTTCCAGGTGACGCATCTCTACGGCGCCACCGAGAGCTACGGCCCCGCGACGGTCTGTCTGGCGCAGCCGGACTGGACCGCTCTCCCCGACACCGAGCGACACGCCCGCATGGCCCGCCAGGGCGTGCCGCTGGCCACGCTCGAGGCGGTGAGCGTCGCCGACGTCGCGAGCGACGCGCCGGTGCCGCGGGACGGCACGACGGTCGGCGAGATCCGCCTGCGCGGCAACACGGTGATGAAGGGCTATCTCGGCAACCCGGGCGCGACCGAGGAGGCCCTCGCCGGCGGCTGGTACCGGACCGGCGACCTCGCGGTCTGGCATCCCGACGGGTCGGTGGAGATCAAGGACCGGGCGAAGGACATCATCATCTCGGGCGGCGAGAACATCTCCAGCCTGGAGGTGGAGGAGGTGCTGATGCGCCATCCCGCCGTGATGCTGGCGGCCGTCGTGGCGCGGCCGGATCCGACCTGGGGCGAGAGCCCCTGCGCGTTCCTGGAGGTGAAGCCCGGCGCAGCGGTGCCGAGCGACCAGGAGTTGATCGCGTTCTGTCGCGAGCACATGGCGCGGTTCAAGGTGCCGAAGACGGTGGTGTTCGGGCCGCTGCCGAAGACCTCGACCGGCAAGATTCAGAAATTCGTCCTGCGCGAGCAGGCGCGGACCCTCTGACCCGCGCCGGTCCCGTGACGGGAGCCGTTTCGGGCGATCACTACAGGCCGGAGACGAGGTGGCCGCCGTCCACCGCCAGGACGCTGCCGGTCATGTAGGCGCCGGCCTCCGAGGCCAGGAGCAGGAGCGGCCCGTCGAGTTCGGCGGCCTCGCCCAGCCGGCGCTGCGGAATGCGCCTGATCAGCGCCCGGCCGGCATCGCACTCGAAGAAGGCGTCGTTGAGCTCGGTCTTGATGTAGCCCGGCGCTAGGGCATTCACGCGGATCCCGTAGCGGGCCCACTCGAGCGCGAGGCTCTTGGTAAGCTGGACGACCGCCGCCTTCGAGGTGGCGTAGGGCGCGAGCCCGCCGGTGACCCGCAGCCCGAGGATCGACGCGATGTTGACGATGCTGCCGCCCGCCCCGTGCCGGACCATGCGCCGGCCGGTGGCCTGGGCGACCTGCCAGACGCCTTTGAGATTCGTGTCGAGCACCGTGTCCCAGTCGGATTCCGCGAGGTCGAGGGCCGGCTTCGTCGCCGTCACGCCGGCATTGTTCACCAGCACCGCCACCGGTCCGAAGCGCTCTTCGGCGGCGTCGAGCGCCCGCTCGACGCTCGCGGCGTCGGTGACGTCCATGACGACGGCGTGGGCCTCACCGCCCGCCGCCGCGACGCGATCGACGGTCTCGGCGAGGGCGTCGGCCCGGCGGGCGCCGAGCGACAGGCGCGCGCCTGCGCGGGCCAGCGTTTCGGCGAAGTGACGGCCAAGGCCGCTTGAGGCCCCGGTGACGAGGACGTGGCGGCCGGCGAGGTCGAACGAGCCCGCCATCTCAGCCTACCGACGCGGCGGCGGGTGCCGGGCACGTCGGCCGCGCGGCGGCGCGGCGCACGCCGAAGTTGTCGAGATCGGTCATGGCTCCGCGCCTCCCATGCGCACTGTCGGTTCGGGACGGCTGGCGCCCCGGTCTTCAAGCCGCGGCGTCACACGCCGTTGTGGACCGGCCCCGCGCGTGCCGCCAGCCGGATCGACGGCGTGGCGCCTCATCGGCGGCCGAACAGCCGCTCGATGTCGGCGAGCTTCAGCTCGATCGAGGTCGGGCGTCCGTGGTTGCACTGTCCGGAATTCGGCGTCGCCTCCATCTCGCGCAGGAGGGCGTTCATCTCCTCCGCCCTCAGCCGCCGCCCGGCGCGGATCGAGCCGTGACAGCTCATGCGCGACAGGACGGCGTCGAGACGGCGCCCCAGCGGGCCGCCCTCCGCGGCCGGAGCCCCGCCCTCCTCGTCGCCGCTGGCCTCCAGGGCGTCGAGGATGTCGGTGACGAGCTTGCGCGTCGAGGCGCCGATCAGCGCGGCCGGCACCTCGCGCACGAGCACCGCCCCCGGCCCGAACGCCTCGATGGACAGTCCCAGCCGGTCGAGATCCGGGGCGGCCGCGACCAGCCGGTCGGCCTCCTCGGGGCTCATCTCGACCACGTCCGGGATCAGGAGTCCCTGGCGGGCGATGCCGCCTGCCTCCCGCTCGGCCTTCATCCGCTCGTAGACGAGGCGCTCGTGGGCGGCGTGCTGGTCGACGATCACGAGGCCGTCGCGGGTCTGGGCGAGGATGTAGGTCTCGTGGATCTGCGCGCGGGCGGCCCCCAGCGGATGATCGAGCGCCTCCACAGCGTCGGCGACAACGCGGGTGTCGGCCTGGGGCGGGGCCGCCACGGCTTCGGGCTCGGGCCCGGCCCAGACGGCCTGAGCTGCCTCGCCGAAACCGGTCGGCTCGACCCGCGCCGGCTGCGGCGCCGGCCTCCACGCCGCCGAGGAACGGTAGCCGGGGGGCGCTGCCACCGAGGGTGCACCGCTCGGGAAGGGGCCCGGCCGCGTCGGCCGGAACAGGCTCGGCGCGGTGGCGCCGCTGTGGGTGGCGAGCGGCGCCCCGGCCGGGCGCAGGGCGTCGAGGGTCCGCGCGGCGCCGGTGGTGGCCGAGCGGGCGCCGCCGCGGCGCAGGGCGTCGTGGATCGCGCTCACGATTAGCGCCCGCACGAGGCCCGGCTCGCGGAAGCGCACCTCGGTCTTGGCCGGGTGGACGTTGACGTCGACGAGGCCGGGGTCGCACGCGACGGCGAGGCCGAGCACCGGGTGCCGGTCGGAGGCCAGCGTGTCGGCGTAGGCGCCGCGGATCGCCCCGAGCAGGAGCCGGTCGCGCACGGGGCGGCCGTTGACCGCGAGGTGGATATGGGTCGCCGCACCGCGATGGTAGGTCGGCAGGCCGACATGACCGGCCACCGCGAAGCCCTCCCGGGCCAGGGAGACCGGCAGGGCGTTGGCGAGGAAGTCCTGCCCCAGCACCGCCGCGAGCCGGCGCAGCTCCGCCTCGGCCCCGGTCTCGGCCGGCAGGACCAGGGGCTGCCCGGCATCGGCCCGCAGGGTGAAGCGGATCCCGGGCTGCGTCGCGGCGAGGCGGCGCAGCGTCTCGGCGATCGCGGCGTTCTCGGCCCGGTCCGACTTCAGGAACTTGAGCCGCGCCGGCGTGGCGGCGAAGAGCTCGGTCACCTCGATCCGGGTGCCGCGCTGGGCCGGGGCCGGGCGGACCTGACCCTTCAGCCCCGCCTCGACCGTAAGACTCGCCCCCGCCTCGGCCTCGGGCGTGCGGGTGACGATGGCGAGGCGCGACACCGCGCCGATCGACGGCAGGGCCTCGCCGCGGAAGCCGAGGGTGTCGATCGCCGTGAGGTCGCCGCCTGGCAGCTTGGAGGTGGCGTGCCGCTCGACCGCGAGGTCGAGATCGTCCGGCGTCATGCCGCGGCCGTCGTCGACGACCCGGATCAGTCGGCGCCCCCCGGCCTCGACGGTGACCTCGATCGCCCGGGCCCCGGCATCGATCGCATTCTCGACCAGTTCCTTCACGGCCGAGGCCGGGCGCTCGACCACCTCGCCCGCGGCGATGCGATCGACGAGGACGGGGTCGAGGCGGCGGACGGACGGCGCGGACAGGGAGGACATCGGCGCGCAGGATAGTCCCTGCGCGGCGGCGATCCAATCGGCCGGTCGTGCCGACCCGTCAGGCGCGGCGCTTCGACCCGCCCAGGGAGATGCGGCCGGCGCCCCCGCGCGGTCCGTGGCTCGCCGCCGCCACGGGACGGCGGGACAGGTCGTAGAGGACGTTCCCGACGAGGCCCGCGGTCCGCCGGAGGGTCGGGCCCTCGCAGGTCGCCGCGACGCGGACGCCGATCGCGTGGGTGTGACTGCGGCCGTAGAGCCAGACGGCGAGCCGGGCGCGCGTCGCCTCCGGGATCCCGTCGAGCAGAAGCGCGGCCCCGTCCGGGTCGGCCTTGATCAAGCGGCCGACCACGTCCGGTGCGACCGGGCAGTCGAGGGCCGGGTCGTCGATGCTGAGCGTTCGGTCCTGGGTCATGGTGGCCCTGACAGCGTGGAGCCGTCAGCGTGGGCAGTCTTGGTTAACGAAAGCTCACCACAAGTCGCAGCCCCGATCCGCCATTGCATGTCGCGACGGGGGCGTTGCCGCGCTGCAACCGCCACCCGCCCCGGATCCCGCGTCCTAGAGCGGCCGTCGGATCAGCCGGGCGATCAGGCCGACGATGCCCTCTCGGAACAGCAGCACGCAGAGCACGAAGACGCAGCCCTGGATGATCGTCACCCAGGCACCGAACTGCGCCAGGTAGGTCTCCATCGTGACGATCACCAGCGCGCCGACGATCGGCCCGAACACCGTCCCCATGCCGCCGACGAGCGTCATCAGCACCACCTCGCCGGACATCGACCAGTGCACGTCGGTGAGCGAGGCGAGCTGGAACACGATCGCCTTGGTGGAGCCCGCGAGGCCGGCCAGCGTCGCCGAGAGCACGAACACCGCGAGCTTGTACTGGCTGGCGCGGTAGCCGAGCGAGATCGCCCTCGGCTCGTTGTCGCGGATCGCCTTCAGCACCTGCCCGAAGGGCGAGTGGATGATCCGGTAGATCAGCAGCATCCCGGCCATGAACACGACGGCCACGACGGCGTACATCACCCGGTCGTCCGCGAGGCTGATCGCGCCGAACAGGTTGCCGCGCGGCACCGCCTGGATGCCGTCCTCGCCGCCGGTGAACTTCGCCTGCAGGGAGAAGAAGAACACCATCTGGGCAAGTGCCAGGGTGATCATCGAGAAGTAGATGCCCTGCCGGCGGATCGCCAGGGCGCCGAAGACCAGACCCAGCAGGGCGGCCGTGAACGTGCCGGCGAGGATCGCGAGCTCGGGCGTGAAGCCCAGGCTCTTGGCCGTGTACGCGCAGAGGTAGCTCGCCATGCCGAAATAGGCGGCGTGGCCGAAGGAGAGCAGGCCGCCGTAGCCGAGCAGGAGGTTGAAGGCGAGCGCGAACAGCGCGAAGCACAGCACCTTCATCAGGTAGACGGGGTACAGGACGAGCGGTGCCACGACGAGCAGCACCGCGATGCCCACGAAGATGAGGCGGTGGAGCGCCTTGTCGTCCCGACTCGTCGGCACGGCGGCGGCGATCGGGGCGGCGTCGAGGGCGGCGGTGTCGGCCATGGGGGTGCCTCAGATCGCGATCAGGCCGTGCGCCCGAACAGGCCGGCGGGTTTGACGAGCAGCACCAGCACCATGATCACGAAGATCACGGTGGCGGACGCCTCCGGATAGAACACCTTGGTCAGTCCCTCGACGAGGCCCAGGGCGAAGCCCGTGATCACCGAGCCGATGATCGAGCCCATGCCGCCGATCACCACCACGGCGAAGACCACGATGATGATGTCGGCGCCCATGTTGGGATTGACCGAGTAGATCGGCGCAGCGAGCACCCCGGCGAAACCCGCGAGCGCGACGCCGAACCCGTAGGTCAGCGTCAGGAACAGCGGCACGTTGACCCCGAACGCCTGGACCAGGGTCGGGTTCTCGGTTGCGGCGCGCAGATAGGCGCCGAGCTTGGTCTTCTCGATCACGAGCCACGTCGCGATGCAGACGGTCAGCGAGGCGACCACCACCCAGGCGCGGTAGTTCGGCAGGAACATGAAGGGCAGGCGCTGGCCGCCGGACAGCTCGGTCGGGATCGCGTAGGGCAGGCCCGACACGCCGTACTGGTTGCGGAACAGGCCCTGGATGATCAGCGCGAGACCGAAGGTCAGCAGCAGGCCGTAGAGGTGGTCGAGCTTGTAGAGCCGGGCGATGAGCACCCGCTCCAGAACGATGCCGAAGGCGCCCACCACGAGCGGTGCGAGCCCCAGCGCCCACCAGTAGCCGAGACCGACATAGGTGAGCAGCATCCAGGCCACGAACGCGCCCATCATGTAGAGCGCGCCGTGGGCGAAGTTGATGATGTTCAGGAGCCCGAAGATGATCGCGAGCCCGAGCGACAGGATCGCGTAGAACGAGCCGTTGATCAGGCCGAGCAGGAGCTGACCGAACAGGGCCTGCGTCGGCACACCGAAGATCGTGGTCATGGCCGGTCTCCGCGCCCCGAACCCACCGTCAGCCCTTCACCAGGGGGCAGTTGCCCTCGTTGAGCGGCCGGAAGACCTGGTCGCCCGGGATAGTCTCGAGCTTCTTGTAGAGGTCCCACTCGCCCTTCGACTCGGCGGGCTTCTTGACCTCGAACAGGTACATGTCGTGGATCTTGCGGCCGTCCGCGCGGATCACGCCCTTGCCGAACAGCGGGTCGTCCGTCGGCATCGCCTTCATCTTGGCGACCGTGGCGGCGCCGTCGGCGGTCGACTTCGTCTCGGCCACAGCCTTCAGGTAGTGGAGCACGTCCGAGTAGACGCCCGCATGGTTCGCGGTCGGCTTCGAGCCGTTCTTCATCTGCTTGGCGAACCGGTCCGAGAAGGCGCGGGTCTGGTCGTTCAGGTCCCAGTAGAACGGCTCGGTCAGCACCAGCCCCTGCGCCACCTTGGTGCCGAGCGAGTGCACGTCCGAGGAGAAGACCAGGAGGCCGGCGAGCGCCTGGCCGCCCTCGGTGATGCCGAACTCGCCCGCCTGCTTGATCGCGTTGATCGTGTCGGTGCCGGCATTGGCCAGCCCAATCACCTTGGCGCCCGAGCCCTGCGCCTGCAGCAGGAAGGACGAGAAGTCCGAGGTCGGGAACGGCGTCTTCACCGAGCCGACGACCTTGCCGCCGTTCTTGGTGATGACCGTGCTGGTGTCGCGCTGGAGGGTCTGGCCGAAGACGTAGTCGGCGGTCAGGAAGAACCACGTGTTGCCGCCGCGCTTGACCATCGCGCCGCCGGTGCCGTTGGCGAGCGCCACCGTGTCGTAGACCCAGTGGATGGTGTTCGGCGTGCATTGCGGGCCGGTGAGGTCGGCGGTGCCGGCGCCTGTATCGATGAAGACCTTGTTCTTCTCCTTGGTGACCTGGCTGATCGCCAGTGCCACCGAGGACGTCACGCCGTCCGTGATCATGTCGACGGCGTCGCGGTCGTACCATTGCCGGGCGATGGCCGCGCCGACATCCGGCTTGTTCTGGTGGTCGGCCGAGACGATCTCGACCTTCAACCCGTGCTGCTCGGGCTTGAAATCCTCGACCGCGAGCTTCGCGGCCACGACCGAGCCCTCGCCACTGATGTCCGAGTAGGCGCCCGAGCGGTCGCCCAGGATGCCGATCTTCACGTTCGTCTGCGCGGCTGCGGTGCCCATCATCAGGGCGCCGGCGAGGGCGGCGAGGGTCACGGGCCGGGCGATGCGTCCGAGCATTTTCGTTTCCATCCTCCAGCGGCGCGGCGGATCTCCGCCGGCCGAGTATCGGGTCGCCGTTTTCTGGCGCTTCTACGGTTTTCGCGTGCGAGATTCAGACGCCGAGATAGGCGTGCAGCTTGTCGATATTGGCGTCAAGCTCGGCATTGGGGATCATGTCGACCACCCGCCCCTGCTCGATCACGAAGTGCCGGTCCGCCAAAGTCTGGGCGAAGCGGAAATTCTGCTCCACCAGGACGATGGTGTAGCCCTGAGTCTTCAATTGCTGGATCGTCCGGCCGATCTGCTGGACGATGACCGGCGCGAGACCTTCCGTGGGCTCGTCGAGCAAAATCAGCTTGGCGCCTGTGCGCAGGATGCGCCCGATCGCCAGCATCTGCTGCTCGCCGCCCGAGAGCTTGGTGCCCTGGCTGCCGGCGCGTTCCTTGAGGTTCGGGAATAGCGTGTGGATATCGGCCACCGACATGCCGCCGGGCTTCACCCGCGGCGGAAGCATCAGGTTCTCGTGGACCGTCAGGCTCGCGAAGATGCCGCGCTCCTCCGGCACGTAGCCGATCCCGAGCCGGGCGATGTTGCGCGAGGCCATACGGACCGTCTCGACGCCGTCGTAGACGATCGAGCCCGAGCGCTTGCCGAGGATCCCGATGATCGCCCGGAGGGTCGTGGTCTTGCCCGCGCCGTTGCGGCCGAGCAGCGTGATCACCTCGCCCGCGCGCACGTCGATGTCGATGCCGTGGAGGACGTGGCTCTCGCCGTACCAGCCCTCGAGGCCGCGGACGGTCAGCAGCGCGTCGGTCGCGGCCGCCGGAGGTGTCTTCAGAGCCGCCTCAGGCATGTCCCGCCCCGATATACGCTTCGACCACGCGCGGATCCTTCGAGACCGTGGCGTAGTCGCCCTCGGCCAGCACCTGCCCGCGGGCCAGCACGGTGATCCGGTCCGACAGCGAGGCGACCACCGAGAGGTTGTGCTCCACCATCAGGATGGTGCGGTCCTTCGAGACCCGGCGAATGAGTTGCGCCGTGCGCTCGACGTCCTCGTGGCCCATGCCGGCCATCGGCTCGTCGAGGAGCAGCATCTCCGGATCGAGGGCGAGCGTCGTGGCGATCTCGAGCGCGCGCTTGCGCCCGTAGGACAGCTCGACCGCGAGCACGTCGGCGAAGTCGGAGAGGCCCACCGCCTCGACGAGGGCGAGCGCCTCGCCGTTCAGCGCGCGCAGGACCCGCTCGGGCCGCCAGAAGTCGAAGGAATCGCCGCGCCGCCGCCGCTGAAGGGCGATGCGGACATTCTCCATCACCGTGAGGTGCGGGAACACGGCCGAGATCTGGAACGAGCGCACGAGCCCGAGGCGGGCGACGTCCGCGGCCTTCAGGCCGGTGATGTCGCGGTCCTTGTAGCGGATCGTCCCCGCGGTCGGGATTAGGAACTTCGTCAGAAGGTTGAAGCAGGTGGTCTTGCCGGCTCCGTTCGGCCCGATGAGGGCGTGGATGGTGCCGCGCTCGACCTGCAACGCCACGCCGTTGACGGCCCGGAATCCGCGGAATTCCATCGTCAGGCCATCGGTCGCCAGGATTACATCCCGTGCCAAGCGTGTCCCTCCCGGGTTCGATTTCTTGCCGCCATATCGCCGATCCGCAGCCGCGCAGTCCATCGCAAACGCTCGTGGCGGCGCGACAATCCCCCGGGAGTGATATCAGTCGCCCTCCGTGTCACGACGGCCGTCGGACTGAACTTGACCGCGCCGCGCGCCGCACTTAACTCAGACAATTCATCGCGTGGCTCTTCTGAGAGAGTTCGGCATGGGCGATCGCCCGGCCTACATCGCCGTCGACTGGGGCACGACGAACCGGCGGGCCTTCGCCGTCTCGGAAACGGGCGCCGTCCTCGACAGCCTGCACGACGAGCGTGGCGTCCTCGCCCTGACGCCCGACGCCTATCCGGCGGAGATCGCGGCCCTGCGCGCGCGACTGGGCGCTGACCTCATCATCGCCGTCGGCATGATCGGCTCCAACCGGGGCTGGCAGGCGGCGCCCTACGTGGCCGCGCCGGCAACCCTCACCGCCCTGGCCGATGCCTGCCTCGAGCCCGCCCCGGGCGTCCGGATCGTCCCCGGCGTCGCTCTGCGGGGCGGAGGCCGCCCCGACGTGATGCGGGGCGAGGAGATCCAGGTCTTCGGGGCGATCGGAGCGGGTGCGGTGCCGGCGACGGCCCTGTTCTGCCAGCCCGGTACGCACAACAAGTGGATCGAGACCGTCGACGGGGCCATTACGGATTTCACCACCGTGATGACCGGAGAATTCTTCGCCCTCCTGCGGGCACACGGGATCCTGGCCGGGACGCTCGACGGCACGGTCGGGGATGGGGCCCCCTTCCGCGCGGGTGTCCGGCGCGGCCTCGCGTCCCGCAATCTCGCCGCCACCCTGTTCGAGGTCCGCTCCGGCCTCCTGCTCGACCGGCTCGCCCCGGAGGACGCGGCGGCCCATGCCAGCGGGATCCTGATCGGCGCCGATATCGGCACCCGGGACGACCTCCGGCGGCGCCCGGTCCATCTCCTCGGCGGCGGCCGCCTCGGGGCACTCTACGCCGCCGCCATCACCGAAGCGGGCGGGGATCCGGTGATCGTGCCGGACGGTTCAACCACGGCCGGTATCCACGCCATCTGGAGTCTGCGGGCATGACCATCCTCGACCGGTTCGAGGCGGCCTTCGCGGCCTGCCCCCTCGTCGCCATCCTGCGGGGGCTCACGCCGGACGAGGCACCCGCCGTGGGGGAGGCGCTGGTCGGAGCCGGGTTCACCCTCGTCGAGGTGCCCCTCAACTCGCCGGACCCGCTCCGGAGCATCGCGACGCTCGCCGAGCGCCTCGCCGGGCGGGCGCTGGTCGGGGCCGGCACGGTCCTGACGCCGACTCAGGTCGGCGAGGTCGCCGATGCTGGCGGAACCCTCGTGGTATCGCCAAACGCCGATCCGGCCGTCATCGGCGCCACCGTCGCGGCGGGCCTTGTCTCCCTTCCGGGCTATCAGACGCCCACGGAGGCTTTCACGTGCCTGGCGGCGGGAGCAACCGCGCTGAAGCTGTTCCCGGCGGATGTCGCGACGCCTCTGGCGCTCCGGGCGCATCGCGCGGTCCTTCCGCCGGACACGCGGGTTCTGGCCGTCGGCGGAGTCTTGCCCGAGACCATTGCGGGCTGGCGGCAGGCGGGCGCCGATGGATTCGGCCTCGGGTCCAATCTTTACCGGCCCGGGAAGGCGGCGGCCGACGTCGCCCGCGACGCCGCGGCCTACGTGGCGGCGTTCGAGCGCTCCGCCTGAAGACACCGACGGCGGGCCGTCCGGTCGGGCCGAGCTAGACACGGCAGAGCGTGTGGGCCGCGCCCCCTGACCTTCGCGCGATGCGCGCCTCCGCAGGCGGCCTGACCGCGCCTGCGCGACCGGTTCACAGCGCGATCGCCGCCGCGTCGTCGCGGTCGGCACTTCACGGGCGAGGCCCGGCCGCTCGTGGCAGGTTGCCGAGGTGTCGCGCTATCGGCGGTTCGCGATCTCGCGGGCCGGCCGGTCGGACCGGTCGACCACCGTCCGGCACGCACCGCTCAGCGACACCCGCTTCTCGCGGAGGCAGAGTGTGATCGCCCCCGCGTTCGGGATCTGGGCGGCGCACAGCCGCATCACGTCCGGCGTGCAGGCGGCCCGGTCCGCGCCGGTCTCCGCGAGCGCGGGCGCCGTGCCGACCAGGACCGCGAAGAGGGCGAAAGTGGCGGACTTCATCAAGGATGTCTCCTGAGCGGATCGGGGCCGCGAGCGGCCAAGCCTCGGCGTCCGGCGAGAACGCCGAGGCCGGAAAAGATATCCCGTCGTGCTTGTTTCAATCTGACGCAGGTTCGCGGCCGCGGAGTGAGGGGCCGCTGACGTCACGGACGTATCGCCGGTGCGATCGCACCGGTCGTCGCAGGCTCGACCAGAGCCGCGCCGGCGACCGGTTGTGATCTCTGGCGATCGAGCTTGTCCGCCGAGACGAGGGCGGCGGCGATCAGGGCCGACACCGCCAGCGTCGCCTTCACCACGTCCCAGACCCGCGTGAGCATGGTCGATCCCCAACGGCGTCATCGAGTGCGAGCAGCGGATCCGCCTCATCAATCCGCCTGCCCCGCATCCTCGACCGGAGCCCTTCCCAAAACCTTTCCCGTGAACCCGAGGACTGCATATCGACCGTCGCGTGATGCAATCCGGTCTCACCCCGAGAACTCGCGCAGATTTCCCGCGCAGCATCTCACGCGAGCGTCGGTCCCGCGGCCGCCTCGGCGGCCAGCGCCTCGAAGACCAGGGCGTGACGGCGCGCCAGGGCCTCGACATCGTGCGTGTACCCGCCGCCGATCACTGCGGCGAGCGCGATCCCACGGGCGCGGGCCTGCGCCACGACGTAGCGATCGCGAGCGAGCAGTCCGTCATTGGTGAGGCAGAGACGGCCGAGACGGTCGTCCCGATGGGGATCGACGCCCGCGTTATAGAAGACGAGATCCGGCGCGAGCGCGTCGAGGAGCGTCGGCAGGCGGGCGCGCAGGACATCGAGATAACCAGCATCATCGAGACGGTCGGGCAGACCGATGTCGAGGTCGCCGGCGATCTTCTGGGACGGGTAGTTGTTCTCGCAATGGATCGAGAGCGTGAACAGGTCGGGACTGAGGGCGAGGCAGTCCGCGGTCCCGTCGCCCTGATGCACGTCGAGGTCGACCACGAGGACGCGCCGGACCAGACCTTCGGCCTGGAGGGTGCGGGCCGCCACCGCGACATCGTTCAGCACGCAGAAACCGGCGCCCTGCCGGCGCCGCGCGTGGTGGCTGCCGCCGGCGGCGCTGCCCGCGAGGCCTTCCGCGAGGGCGAGGCGCCCGGCCAAGAGGGTGCCGCCCACCGAGGCGCGGGAGCGGCGGACAAGGGCGGCGTCGACCGGCAAGCCGATCGCCCGCTCAATGTCCCGGCCGACATCGCAGGCGAGCACCGCATCCACGTAGGCCGGATCGTGGGCGCGTAGCAGGATCTCGGCACTGGCGGGCTCCGGCGTGACGAAGCCCAGGGGCGCCAGACCCTTGGCGACCAAGGTTTCGGCGAGCAGGCCGTACTTGCGCATCGGGAACCGGTGGCCTGACGGGAGCGGCGCCTCGTAGGCCGGATGGAAGGCAATCGGCGGGATCACGCGGGCCGGCCCAGATCGGCCAGGAGGCACCGGGCCAGTGCCTGACCGCTGTCGTAGGCCGCCTCGATCCGGGCGCCGAGGCACCAATCCCCGCCTGCCCCGAGACGCAGGTCCGGATCGTACAGGCAGGGTTGCTCCAGGGCGGTCTCGACCTGGGCGTAGCGCCAGCGATGTGCCTCCGCGTGGGACGGCCGGAGCGTGGCGCCGAGGACGTCCTCGGCCGCTCCGAGAAGCGCGGCGATGACCGCCTCGCGCGGGGCCTCGAGATGTCCGCGGGACCAGGCGGGCGTCGCGTGCACCGTGAGCCGCGAGCCGGCAGGCCTCCCGGGCTTCGCAGAATCGTGCGCGATCAGGCCGATCGGATCGGTCCGAGGCTGGACGAGGACATCCCGCGGTCGCGTCTCCGTCGCCACCATGAGCGACCAGCACGGCGCATAGGTGGCGCGCCGGACACCGGGCAACGCGACGCCCGATACCTCGAGCAGCGTCGTGACCTGAGGGGCCGGGAAGGTGATCGCGACGGCGTCGAACGGGCCGTGCACGGTGCCGGCCGCGTCCTCGAGGTGCCAGCGCGCTCCCTGCCGTCGAAGCCGCACGACGGTCGTCGCGCTCGATACCGGAAGGTCCGAGAGCAGGGCGCGGACGGGCTCCGTCATGCCCGGCACGCCGACATGGCGGTCGGAGCCGGCCCAGGGCGCAACGATGCCCAGCCGCGTCCACCGGCCGAGCTCGGCCGCGAAGGCGGGCCCGCGCGCGCGCATGAATTGCGCGCCGTGGTCGAAATGCATCTCACCGACCCGCCGGGTCGCCATGCGTCCCCCGACCCCGCGCCCCTTGTCGAAGACCCGGACGCGGAGGCCCGCCTCGGCCAGCCGGCGCGCGGCGGCCGCGCCTGCCATGCCGGCTCCGAGGACCGCGACAATTCCGTGCTCGTTCACGCCCTTGCCCCGTCTGAACGACCGGCCCCGCCGCCGCGTGAGGGCGAAAATAGGGGCCGAGCCACGCGGCGTCAGAGCGACGGAATCGCGCTCGTCATGGACGGGATCGGTGTACGCGGCGCGGATACGGTCCGGCTGTCCGGCGAAGTCCCGCGGCGATCGGTTGCGCCGTGGTGCGGGTAGAGGGAATCGAACCCCCACGCCTTGCGGCTGGCGATTTTGAGAGACCGGATATACCCTATCCTTTGTGTATCCGGCAGTATCCGTTTTCCCGATAACCGATTGTCAGCACTAGCTTTTTTCGGTTCTCAGATCACACATACCTAGCCGGACGTACGCTACGGTTGGCTTTCTAGGTGCACCTATGTTGCTCCTGAAATCCGACCTCAACGGAGGTTAGGAATGCCCAAAATCAAGCTCACAAAGACCGCTGTCGACGCCGCAACCCCGCAGGAGCGCGATTACGAACTCCGGGATACGACGATACCCGGGTTCCTTGTCAAGGTCACCCCGGCCGGCCGCAAGATTTTCATGGTCGCCTATGTCGCCCACAACGGACAGCGCCGAAAGCCCGCTATCGGCCGCTATGGCGAGATCACCGTCGAGCAAGCCCGAGGCATCGCCCAGGACTGGCTGGCCGAAGTTCGTCGCGGCGTCGATCCCAGCGCTGAGCGGGCGACGGCCCGGCAGGCGCCCACGGTCAAAGAACTCTTCGACCGCTTCATCACCGACTACTCGGAAAGCCGCAACAAGCCGTCCACCGTCCATTCGAACCGTGGTTACGGCAAGCGCTACATCATCCCGGTGCTCGGCCAACTGAAGGTGCCCGACGTCACCCGCGCCGACATCTCGAACCTGATGAAGAAGATGTCGAAGAAGCCGACAAACGCGAACCGCGTCCTCGCGGCCGTACGGAAGATGTTCAACATGGCCGAGGTGTGGGGCATGCGCCCCGACGGGTCGAACCCATGCCGCCACGTCCCGAAGTACCCGGAACGGGGAAAGACCCGGCTGATCACCGATAGCGAAATGAAGAAGCTGTTCGCCTACCTCGCGCGCGCCGAGGCGGAGGGGCTTGAGCATCCATTCATCCTGCTGGCCATCCGGCTGCAGTTCGAATTCGCTGCGCGCATGTCGGAGATTCTCCAGCTCGAATGGTCGTGGGTCGATTATGACAACCGGCGCGTGGTCTGGCCCGACAGCAAGACCGGTGGCATGTCCAAGCCCATGAGTGCCGAAGCTCAGCGGCTCTTCGAGACCGCTCCGCTCCTTGAGGAATCGCCTTTCGTCTGCCCGTCCGTCTTCGACCCCAATTTGCCGATGTCGAAGCACACCTATTACCAGGGCTGGCGGCGCATCCTTGAGCGTGCGGGGCTCCCGCATATTGGAACGCACGGCATCCGGCATCGCTCGGCGACCGACATCGCCAACTCCGGCATCCCGGTGAAGGTCGGCATGGCGCTCACCGCCCACAAGACGGTGACCATGTTCATGAAGTACGTCCACACCGAGGACGATCCGGTACGGGCGGCGGCGGAAGCGGTGAACCAGCGACGGCAGGCTCTGCTTGGCGGTCACTCGGCGAGCCCGCCTCCCGCGCCGATGCCGGCGCCGATTGTGGAAGTGCCTTCGGTGGCGCCCGAGATTGAGGTTATCGAGCCGGTGTTGACCGCGACCGGCAAACCCCTCGGCTACGAGGACGGCCAGTATGGTTCCCGCACCAAGCTCGGAAACTATCGCCCGTTCCGTCATCGCTCCGGCGAGAACCGCGCCGTCCCTCCTGGGACCAAGCGCGATGAGCCAAAGGAGGCGAGCCATGCGTAAAGATGCCAACCAGCAGCGTCGCTGGCCTACGGCGGACATCCTGCGTCGCGCCAGGTTCGTTGATGACGCTGGGCCGATCCGCTTCGTCGATACCGAGGCAGCCGCCCGTTACCTCGCCCTCGAAGCGCATACGCTGGAATGCTATCGCTCCCTGGGTGGTGGCCCAATCTTCCACAAATTTGGAAAATGGGTACGGTACGCCATCGACGATCTTGATGCCTGGGCCGAGAGCTGCCGCCGTATCCCCACGGCGTCGCCGGCCGCTCCGCGCATCCTTCCCATTGACCCCGCATAGCTTGGAGGCTATATGACTTGGGAAGTCAGATTGCATTCGGCCTTTGAGGACGAGGTTCTGGCCTTAGAGCGAGACGTCCGTATCGCGCTGTTCGCCGCCGCCAAGCTGCTTGCCGATTTCGGCCCGCAGCTTGGCCGGCCCCATGCCGACACGCTCAAGGGGTCCAGACACGCCAATATGAAGGAGTTGCGGTTCGAGGCGGCCGATGGCGAATGGCGAGCAGCCTTCGCCTTCGACCCTGAGAGAAACGCGATCATGCTCGTGGCCGGTGACAAATCGGGTGGTAGCCAGAAGCGCTTCTACAAGAGCCTAATCGCAAAAGCGGATTTACGGTTTTCCGACCATCTGGAAAGCCTGCAATCCGTAAAGAAGGGAAAGTGAGATGGGCAGGACCATCGACGAGATCATTGCCGAGCTACCTGCGGAGGAGCAGGCGGCGATCGAGACCCGCTATCAGGAGATGAAGCAGGAAGTCGAAGGCCTGCGCGAGCTGCGCCAAATCGCCGGCAAGGCGCAGGCCGACATCGCCTCAGCCTTGCACATCAAGCAGCCGTCAGTTTCGAAGATCGAAAAGCAGGCCGACATGTATCTCTCCACGCTGCGGAGTTATGTCGAGGCGATCGGTGGTAAGCTTGAACTGACGGTGCAGTTGCCGGCTCGACCGCTGCTTCGGCTGCAGAGTCTGGGCGACGTCGCAGCCGATCAGGCGCCCCTCCTGCCTGCCGTCTCGCGGAGACGCAGGCCTGCTTAGCACCATATCGAAGCGAATCCTGGCACTGCACCGATGGTCTGTTAATACGCTTTCTACTCGCGAGGTTTGGCGGGCCGATCATCGCTGGGTGGTCCGGGGCCTCACCCGGAAGGCGTGGGCGGCCGGGCGGCCGGGCGGCGCGTGTAGAGACAGAGTCTGCACGCAACAACGAGAACAAAGAGGGTACTGATCGGGGGTTAACCCCGCATTGATCTGGGGATCATTCCCAGCTAATCTAGCTTAATGCGCTACACTCAAAGCCAGATTCGCGAGCTGCTTTCCATTTCAGTGGATGCCCTTCGAACTTGGCGGGATGCCATTCCGGCATTGGCTGCACACAAAGGGCATGCTCCAAGCTTCACACCTGGGGACGTCGTCGCGATGGCGATCGTGGCCGAACTGGTCAGAGATTTCGGTGTACGCGTTGGCACTGTTGGCCGCCGTTTCGATCAGCTGTTCAGCGAGTGTCGCGGCAAGTCTTGGCTCTCTTTGGAGACCTGCGTTGCCCTGATCGAAGCCGATAGCATCCGTCTCGTTGATGCTGGCACACCTTCGCGCTCGTCACCCGACGCCTCCACCTTGTGCGTTCCTTGCGCGCCCATCGTGTCGCGCTTGCGGTCGGCGCTCACGGCTACCGAAGCCGATCTGGCTCAAGGTTATCTAAAGTTTCCCCCGACTGCGGTTGGCCGGCAAACTGAACGACGTGGAAGACGAGCATGACCACGGCTCCGGCATCTGCGCTGGCGCCAGAGTGGAAAGAGCGCTTGGGTCTCACACATCGGCATTCGCCCGAACTCTATGAGTCGGCTGATGCGGTTAGCGATGTCCCGCACGCGCCCGCTATCCGCGCAGCACTCAATGAAATGGGCCTTTCAGCGATCTTCTGTGTCCAGGGAGTGCCCACAGTCGCAATTCTCGAAGCCGATCACTATGATCGCGCCTCCATCATCGATCTTCACGGCGCGCTCTGGAACCAGGGCCTGGCAAGCCTATTGCTGGTTATCGCCGACGACACTCTCAGAGCGTTTTCGCTCGCCCGCACGCCGCTTAGCGATCCGGGTGATGCGTTTGAGAACCGTTGTCTTATTGATAGCCTCAGCCTGACGACTGAAGCTTTGCGGTTCCAAAACCTCATCTATGGCGTGGAATCGGGACGGCTCTGGAGGGACTATAGCGACTACTTCCAACCCAAGGAGCGGATCGACCAGGTTCTACTCGACAATCTGAACGCGTCGCACGAATTATTGCAGGCTGCCGCGCTCGTTCCCGATGCGGCGCAGGCCCTGCTGATCCAAGCGATGTTTATCGCCTATCTCGAAGATCGCGAAATCGTAACGTCGGCCTATTTTACGGCTGTTTCAGACAAACGGGCTGAGAGCTTCTCTGAGCTTTTGGAAACGGGCGACGTAGCTCTCTTCCGATCCTTCTTCCGAACCCTGCATCATGACTTCAACGGCGACCTATTCGTCGCGCCGTGCTCCTTCGAGCCAAAAGCCGAGGCACCGGAGGTCACGCCGGCTCATCTTGCGGTCCTCGCGCGTTTCAGGTCGGGGCGCGAAGAAATGGCACATTCAGGCCAGCAGCGCTTTTGGGGCTATGACTTCCGCTATATCCCAATCGAACTCGTCAGCGCTGTTTATGATCGCTTTCTCGGAGAACGTGAGGCCGAGCGCCGCGCCAATGGTGCCTATTATACGCCAATGTTCCTTGCCGATACGGTGGTGTCCCAAGCATGGGAAATGTTGCCGGATGCTACGCGGACAACTGGAAGATTCCTAGATCCCGCATGCGGTTCGGGCGTCTTTCTCGTTCGCTCGTTCCAACGACTCTGTGAGCATTGGCGGACGAAGCACAAGACGCAGACGATTTCCTGGAAGACGCTGCTGTCGCTGCTGAACCAGATTCATGGCTGGGATTTGAACGGCGGCGCTGTTCGTGTCGCAGTGTTCTCGCTCTACGTTGCCCTGCTTGAGGAGGTTTCGCCCCGCGACATCCGCAAGCTCATCACCCGTGGGAAAATTCTACCGGAACTCTGGGGCAAGACCCTTGTCTGCCGCGACTTTTTCGAGGTCGTGCCGGACACTGCTCGGTACGAGGTCATCATCGGCAATCCGCCTTGGACCAGCCGTCGCGGACCAGCGCGCTCATCAGTGCAGTGGAGCAAGAAGACAAGCCATCCGATGCCTGGCGGCGAGGACGCTTGGGCATTCAGTTGGAAAGCCCTCGCGCACCTGTCTGACGGCGGATTGATCGCATTCCTGTTGCCGTCGATGGGATTTCTGCACAACCACGCCCAAAACACGGTCGAAGCGCGCGACGCGTTCTTCAGGAAATCCCAGGTTCGCCGCGTCATCAATTTTGCCGATCTTCGATTTCAGCTTTTCGAGAAAGCACACCGCCCGGCGGCACTGATAATCTACGGCAGCGCAAAACCAGACGCATTTCCCTATCGCTTCGATTATTGGGCGCCTAAGGCAGATCTCAATCTTCGTATCAAGCGTGTCATCACGCTGAGCAGCGCCGACAAAGTTCTTCTCGGAGTGGGATCCGTCTTGGATAATCCGCTCATATTCAAACAGCGGCTATGGATGCGTGAGCCGGACGCCAAACTGTTCGGTTACCTCGCACGGCTCCCCAAATTGGGAGCCTTTGTAACCGATTTTGGAAGCTTAAGCCGCCGCCGCGAGGAACCTGGCGACCGTTGGGTAATCGGGCAAGGCTACCAGCCTTTCAACGAGGACCGGGAAACGAGCGATGCCCCTCCTCTGCAAAGCACGTATGTCGGGCGCCTGCCCGACTTACCGATTACAGCATACTCGCGCTTGGCTCAAAAAGCGGAAGGTCTGACGCCAGCCGCTTCTTCGACGGTTCGTCGACGCGGGTTCGAGACGGGATTCGATGGTGCTCGTATCCTTATCCCTCGCGGAGTGGAGACTTCGCAAAATCGATTGCGAGCCGCCTTCTGCGATGAGCCCCTAACATTTCAGCATATCTTCCAGGCGATTGTGGTCCCTGAGGGGCATAGCGAACGCGCCAAAGTTCTGACAGCGATTCTCAATAGTCGGATCGCCGTCTGGTACGCATTCCATGGCACGGCTTCGTTTGGTTCGGATCGGCCCGAGGTCCAGCAGGCCGATTTACTACGCTTGCCGTTTCCTTCGCCTGCTGATGTTCCAGATAAGAGTGCGGCTGCTGAGGCCGCTCGTCAACTAATTACGATCGTTGACGACGCCAGAGAACGCGCCAAAGAACAGTTTTCGGCTCAGTTTGACGAAACAAAGATTCTAAGGGCAATTGATCAACTGTCATACCAGTACTTTTGCCTCTCGCCTGACGAAATTGCACTCATTGATGATACTGTCGAGTCAATCCTACCGGCGCTTCAGCCTCATGAAGGGCATTTCCCCAAACTTTGGAGCGCGCCCGACGAAGCGCAGCGTGCGGAATACGCGCATACACTGACGGCGAGTCTCGCCGAATGGTTCCGGGGCCAACGCATCGACGCCTGTCTTGTCGCACGCGGAGCAGACCTCGCGATCCTACGACTGCGTCTGGGCGGCCATCAAGATTATACCGAGGACGCGGGCGGTGAACTAGGATCAGTTCTCGAGCAACTGTCGACTCATATTCGTCGGCCTCTCGACGGTAATTTCCAGCTAATGCCGGACCTGCGTGTTTTCGTTGGCGACTGCCTGTACCTTATTAAGCCGATGCAGATGCGCTTTTGGCTACGCGCCACTGCACTCGCCGATGCAGACGGAATAGCGCTCGATCTCCAGCAGGCAGTAGCTTCACCATCACGGCGGAGCGCTATTTGATGCTGGTCGGCGACGTTCAGGGATGGGCCGACAGTTTCGTTACGTTCGATGATCGCTTCCTAGAGCGGATCGCGGAAGCGTGGCCGGTATGCATGTCGGTTCTTCCGGCTCAGCCTGGGGAGGATGATATCACCATCAACTTGGTCGATCGTCTTACCAAGGACGCCATCGTGCGCCGGATATGTCACTGGGTTGAGTATCAATTCGAACCTTTCGGCCTTGCCGCTGACGGCTCCAAATATAGCAAGGGCATAATTGACATCGCAGTACTCTTCGACTGGGAACGCGATCGTTATTTAGCCTACGAATGTAAACGGCTGAACGTAGTGAACTCGGGCAGCCGCAGTTCATTGGCGACCGTTTACGTCAGTCAGGGAATGATGCGTTTCATGACTGAACAGTATGCCGAGCATCTTCCAGTCGGATGCATGCTCGGATATGTGCTTGATGGCGACGTTCCATTTGCTCAGGCGCGGCTTGCAAACGCTATAACAAGTCATGCTTCTCTTGGTCTTGTCGATGGTCCGACGACGCTGACCACCATTCACACCGTCGAACGTTTCCGTACGCGCCACGCACGGCCGACTGGCTCGGAGATCGAGCTAAGGCATGCGCTGTTGTCATGATACAACACAATTACGCCGATTGCTCAACGAATATACTTGTCATCGGATGCAACGAATTGAACAACTATAACAAAAAAGGACTTGCCTATCCGAGTCCAATGGGAGGCGTTGTTGCCACGCATATTTGACAATATCGAGACTGGATTGCTACCAGCTCTGCGCCAAACCCTCGAAATTTCGGAACGTGGTGATTTCTGCGTAGGATATTTCAACCTGCGTGGTTGGAAGGCCGTAGATGATCTTATCTCAGCTTGGCCAGGCGGAGAGGGAAACCAATGCCGACTTCTTGTTGGAATGCAGCGTCTCCCACAAGACGAGTTACGGATAAGCCTAGGTTCCGGCAGAGAAGACCAAGCGCTCGATAACCAAACGGCGCTTCGCCTAAAAAGAAAGCTAGCTGAAGATTTCCGCGTTCAACTGACTTTGGGCATGCCTAGCAATGCGGACGAGGCTGGGCTGAGACGTCTTGCTAGCCAGCTGAAATCCAAGCAAGTGACCGTGCGCCTTTTTTTGAAGCATCCGCTGCATGCAAAACTCTATCTACTTTTCAGAGCAGATCCGAACAATCCACTCACGGGTTTTCTAGGCAGTAGCAACCTAACCTTGTCAGGCCTTTCGAAGCAGGGCGAACTGAATGTCGATGTGCTTGATCACGACGCCACGATGAAGCTCGCGCGATGGTTTGATGATCGCTGGTCGGACCGCTGGTGCATCGATATCACCGACGAATTGATCGAGGTCATTGAGGAAAGCTGGGCACGAGAAGAGCCGCTCGATCCCTACATGATCTACGTCAAGATGGCTTACCATCTTGCCCAGGAAGCGCGCGCTGGCCTCAATGAGTTCCGAATTCCCCCGGAGTTTGGCAAGCGGCTGTTTGCCTATCAAGAGGCCGCGGTCAAAATCGCGGCGCATCATCTCAACAAACGTGGTGGCGTTCTGATCGGCGATGTGGTCGGCCTCGGCAAAACGCTGATGGCGACGGCCTTGGCGAAAATCTTCCAGGACGATCATTTCACAGAGACGTTGATCATTTGCCCGAAGAACCTCGTGAAGATGTGGGAGGATTATGTTTCCGAGTACAGGCTGATCGCTAAGGTTCTTTCGGTGACACGGGCCACCCGGGAACTGCCTGAGCTTCGCCGCTATCGTGTGGTGCTTATCGACGAAAGCCATAATCTGCGGAACCGGGAAGGGCGCAGATATCGCGCGATCCAGGAATATCTCACGGAAAACGAGAGCCGCTGTATCCTCCTTTCCGCCACTCCTTACAACAAGACCTATGGTGACCTTTCAAGCCAGTTGCGGCTTTTCGTCCCTGAAGATCGCGACATCGGCGTCAGGCCGGAGCGATTGCTTCAAGATATCGGCGAAACGGAATTCATAAGACGCCACCAGTGCCCGGTTAGGTCACTCGCGGCCTTTGAGAAGAGCACCTACACGGATGACTGGCGCGAATTGATGCGCCTCTACATGGTTCGGCGTACACGCACGTTTATCCAGGACAACTACGCCCAGACCGACCCGGCCAACGGTCGGAAGTTTCTGACGTTCGAAGACGGGTCGCGCTCGTACTTCCCCGAACGCGTGCCGCGCACGCTTCGGTTCAAGATCAACGACAAGGACGCCAGCGATCAGTACGCGAGCCTCTACGCGGCGCCGGTCGTCGATGCCATCAATCAGATGCACTTGCCGCGCTACGGCCTCGGGAACTATGTCGCGCCCAAACCCCATAAGCCGCCGACGCCGAATGAAGCGAAGCAGCTCGATGACCTATCTCGCGCGGGTAAGCGCCTGATGGGATTCTGCCGCACCAACCTTTTCAAACGGCTGGAAAGTAGCGGCGAGGCTTTTCAACAATCGCTAGAGCGGCACGTCCTTCGAAACTACATCTTCCTGCACGCCATTGAGAACGATCTTCCTCTGCCGCTCGGCACCCAGGATGCCGGGCTCTTGGACACCGCGAACTATGATGAGGATGTCGACGATCAGAGCGCAGACGCCGAATTGTTTTCGGAAGGCGAAGACGAAAATACGCGAGATTCCGAAACGCTTGATCTGCGCGACGAGGCAGCCTTTCGGGCGCGTGCCGCGGAGACCTATCGCCTTTACGCCGGCCAGTTCAAGCGGCGGTTCAAGTGGCTGCGGGCCGATTTATTCGTCGCGCAGTTGAAGAAGGATCTGACCACGGACAGCGCCCGACTTCTGAAGATTCTCGATGATTGCGGCGATTGGGACCATGCAAAAGATACCAAGCTCACCGCGCTGATCGAATTGCTGACGAGGAAGCATTCAAAGGAAAAGGTCCTTGTTTTCTCGCAGTTTGCCGACACGGTTCGCTATCTTGAGCGGCGGCTTAAGGGCGCCGGCCTCAAGGATATGGCGGCTGTCTCCGGGGAAACGTCAGACCCGACCAGCTTTGCCTGGCGCTTCAGCCCAGGCAGCAACAACAAGCGGGACAAGGTTAAACCCGAAGAGGAATTGCGCGTCCTGATCGCTACCGACGTGCTCAGCGAAGGCCAGAACCTTCAGGACGGCGCGATCTTGGTGAATTACGATCTGCCGTGGGCGATCATTAGGCTTATCCAGCGTGCCGGCCGTGTGGATCGCATCGGGCAGAAGGCCGAGAAAATCCTCTGCTACTCGTTCCTGCCGGCCGACGGTGTGGAGCGCCTAATCCAGTTGCGCTCGCGCGTTCGTCAGCGCCTGAAGGAAAACGCCGAAGTCGTCGGAACCGACGAGGCGTTCTTCGAGGACGAAGGTGAGCATCAGGAGCTTGTCGATCTCTACAACGAAAACGCCGGGATACTCGATGGCGAGGCCGACACCGAGGTCGATCTCGCATCCTATGCCTATCAGATATGGAAGAACGCTATTGATGCGAATCCGGCGTTGCAGAAAGCCATCCCGGAACTTCCATCAGTCGTGTATTCAACGAAAGCATACACGCCGCAGGATGGGCGCCCCGACGGAGCTCTCCTGTATCTGCGTACAGGCCAGGGCAACGACGCACTGGCGTGGGTTGATAAAGACGGCGCCAGCGTTACCCAGTCGCAGTTCGAAATCCTGAAGGCCGCGGCGTGCGAAGCGAACACTCCGGCCTTAGCCCGACAAGAAAAACACCACGCCATGGTAGCCAAGGGTGTCGAGCACATTGCTGCGGAAGAAAAGCAGGTCGGTGGACAGCTCGGCCGCCCTTCCGGTGCACGCTTCCGAACCTATGAACGGCTCAAGCGCCATGCCGACAAGGTAAAGGGGACGTTATTTGATCTGCCCGAACTCGGCAAAGCGATCGAAGAGATTTATCGTTTCCCGCTCCGCCAATCGGCGACCGACACTTTGAACCGGCAAATCAAGATGGGTATCAGCGATGAAAAGCTGGCTGAGCTGGTTCTGGCACTGAGAGAGGAGGATCGGCTCTGCGTAGTCCAAGATGAAGAACAATCCGGCGAGCCGCAGATCATCTGCTCGTTGGGGCTCGCGCGGCTAACGGCGTAATGAAGGGAATGGGGATGGATTTCAACGCCGAGAATGCCAGGACACTGCTAGGCAAATTCGAGTTTGCAAAGCTCTTCATCGATGAATTGGGATGGGACCGGCACGGTGCCAACTTGTCTGTTTCAATCGCAGGTACAACATTTGGGTTGCAAGCCGTCGCCGAAAAGCGGGGGATGGTGGCGTGGGTTTGCGAAGCACCCTCTGATCTGCAAATTCCTGACCGCGCCACGCGAAAGAAAATCGAATCTCAAGTCGCCAAAACGACCCTCGAGCACCTAATCATCTTTACGGATTCGAGGCGCGCCGAGCAGATCTGGTGCTGGGCGCGCCGCGAAGCAGGTAAACCAGCGTCGGTGCCAGAGCACTTCTGGTACGCGAACTCAGGTAATCGCGGGTTCCTACAAAAACTTCATGCAATTGCCTTCTCGCTTGCCGAAGAGGATGCGCTAACGCTTGTCGATGTTACCGCGCGCGCCCGCGCCGCATTCGATGTCGAACGCGTAACCAAGCGCTTCTACGACCTGTTCAAAGCAGAACACAAAGCCTTCCTCGACTTCATTAGCGGCATAACGGATGTGGCAGACCGCGAATGGTACGCGTCGCTAATGCTGAACCGCCTTATGTTCATCTATTTTATGCAGCGAAAAGGCTTCCTGAACGGCGAGCGTGACTATCTCCGTGAAAGGTTGATTCGATGCCAGAAGGAAAAGGGACAAGGCAAGTTCTATTCCTTCTACCGCTATTTTCTGCTGCGCCTTTTCCATGAGGGACTCGGCGGCAAAGCGCGGAACCAGGAGCTCGACAAGCTTCTCGGCCGCATTCCCTATTTGAACGGTGGTCTTTTTGAAAAGCACGCGATCGAGGAACGCTGCCCGGACATAGAAATCCCGGACGAGGCATTTAGTCGGATATTCGCGTATTTCGATCGATACCAGTGGCATCTCGACGAGCGTCCGCTGCGCGACGATAATGAGATCAACCCAGATGTTCTCGGCTATATCTTCGAGAAGTATATCAACCAGAAGCAAATGGGCGCATATTATACGAAGGAAGACATAACTGAATACATCGCAAAGAATACCGTGATCCCTTTCCTGTTCGACGGGGCCAAAGCGAAGTGTAAAGTAGCTTTTGAAAATCCCGGCGGCCCAACGATTTGGGATCATCTCTGCAACGATCCCGACCGGTACATCTATCCCGCCATCAGGCACGGCGTAGAGCGCCCGCTTCCTCCAATAATTGCAGCAGGAATCGATGATGTTACGGCTCGGACGCCGTGGAATCGAACGGCGCCGGCTGATTTTGGCTTACCGACAGAAATCTGGCGTGAAGTTGTCGCCCGCCGGATGCGTTACGCCGATGTCCGTGCAAAACTCGCCGCCGGCGAGGTGCGAGAGATCAATGACCTCATCGTGCTCAATCTCGATTTGCGGCAGTTCGCGCAAGATGTCGTAGAACGCAGCGAAGGCCCCGACCTTCTACGCGCCCTTTGGAGCGCAATCGAGAGCGTAACCGTGCTGGATCCAACTTGCGGTTCTGGCGCATTCCTGTTCGCGGCATTGAACATTCTCCAACCGCTTTACGAGTCCTGTCTTGACCGGATGGAAGCATTCGTCGCTGACCTTGAGCGGTCTGCCGATCACTCACCTAAGAAATTCGCGGATTTCAAGGCAACTTTGGCAAAGATGGGTATGCACCCTAATGCCCGCTACTTCACCCTTAAGAGCATAATATTGAACAACCTATTCGGCGTCGATATTATGGAAGAGGCTGTTGAGATATGTAAACTTCGCTTATTTCTAAAGCTTGCTGCTCAAGTCGACCCCGATAAAGACCTCGAAAATCTCGGCATCGAGCCGCTACCAGATATCGATTTTAACATTCGTTCTGGCAACAGTTTGGTCGGCTATGCGACATACGACGAATTGAAGAAATCTCTTACGAGCAAGCTCGATTTTGACGACTCCATTACAATGATAACTCGAAGTGCTGCTGATCTGCAGGGCACGTTTGATGCATTTCGAGAAAAGCAAGTCCACGGCGATGGAAGCGTTCCACTTGAGGAAAAAGTTACACTTCGACAAAAACTTGCCGTGCTAGAGAACATACTCAATAAAAATCTTGCTGCTGAGACCGGCATAAACGTTTCTGACGACGAAGCGTATAGAAAATGGCTAAGAAGCCACTCACCATTTCATTGGTTCATAGAGTTCTATAAGATCATGGAACAGGGTGGCTTCGACGTCATAATTGGAAATCCACCCTATGCTGAAATACCGCGGGATCTTGATCGCCCGCTGTTACGAAGAACTTTCAAAAGCGCATTGGAGCGATGGAGTCGAGATGAAGACCTCTATACTCTCGTCGTAGAGAGAAGCCTTAAAATTATGCGCCCGGTGTCGGCGCAGTTTGGAATGATTCTGCCACTTTCTGTTGCGTTCTCGACTAAACGCCCATTCGCCGAGCTTCGGAAGATTTTGAGGAGCGAAGGGACGCTCGCAGCCTGGTCGCACTTTGATAGAATACCGAGTGCTTTGTTCGGCAACGAGGTGAGAACGCGGTGCACCATAGCAATCTTTTCTCGCGCCACTTCAATTGCGCGACATCGCAGCGTCACCACATCACTGCAGCGGTGGAACGCAGAATCGCGAGATGCTCTGTTCTCAACCCTAAAATATGCGGAGTTCTCTCTCGATATCTCGCCGCGAATCCCGAAAATCGGCAGTGTTGTTCAATCGGTAACGCTTGAACATCTTGTCACGCGAAATTTGCCGCTTGGCGTTGAGTTACGGGAATCAATCTCATTCTCGACGTTGGCGGAGGTTGCGCCGAATTTTCCTCAGCCCGCGGTTTATGTAGGCGGTACAGCCTACAACTGGTTTCCCGCTTGGCGTGATATTCCTAAAACGACGGACATTGATGGCAAGCCCTCTTTGCCCGCGCGCACCGCAGGTTATCGTTTTAGAACAGCTAGCGAAGCAGACACAGTATTCGCGCTGCTGTGTAGTTCATTTGGATATTGGTGGTGGTCGGTCGCGTCAGATGGCTTCAACCTTAAGAAATGGCTACTGGACTCGTTTCCACTATCTCCGGCAATGCTTTCTGCGAGTACGCGAGCAGAATTAGCTGCGCTCGGTGCGCAGTTACGAACCGAGCTCAAGAGAAATTACGTCTTCAAAGACAACCGAGGGCGCATTGGTAATTTTTTCCTACCTGCTTGCGCGGTTCAAATCGTGGCAATTGATAATGCGATCGAACAAGCCGGAATCGGAATTGTCCCGGGCTTTTTCGCCGATATCCGTGAGCACAACGCCATTTTTGCTCGATCCGGTCTGTCGGACGAAGGAAGTGATGAGCTGGACAGCGCTGAATGAGAATTGGCATTCTGGCCCGGGCTTCCTTATTCGCGATCCACGTGACCTTGCCATCGTCGATGCTTTCAGCCGGACGGACCGCAGCTTTCTTTGGAGGTTTGCAGGGTTTCCGGCCATGGAGGCCATCGACGCTCCCGCTTGACGCATTCTTCGTATGATGAGGATTGATGCCCGATCGAAGAGGCTGTCGCCTTGGTTCGAGGTTCAAAGCAGTTGGAGACCGGAATCGATCACGCATTGTGTCAGCGTGGGCGGCATGGTCGACCGAAGCCCCATGGCGGACAGGTCTAGAACGAGGGGCTGCAGTAGGGCGCGGGTGGCCTCACCCCCGCGTGACAGCACGTCGATAAAGTCCTCCTGGTTGGGCTGACCAAGCGCCAGCCGATAGATCATGCGCTGCTCGCGAAGTTGAGCAAAGCGCGCCACATCCCGGCCGAAAGGCCGCTCGAAAACGTGCCGGCTGATTTCCGCCTTTTCGAGCACCCACCAAGGACGGAGGCCGCTGGTATCGCCGAAACGCTCAGCATGACGCTGCAAGCATTGCCACGGCGAACCCTCTGCGGCGGTGACGTCTCTCAGCACCACGTCGCGCAGCATCGCCGAGAGCCGGCGCCTGACAGCCAGTCCAGCATAGCGCTGGATGCGACCCTCGCGCTGTTCAAGGTCAAGAGGGTTCGACGAGAGGTCCCAATGGACGACATGCGAGCACCAGGGGTGGAAATCCAATCCCTCTTGGCCGACGGATGTCGTGGCCAGCACATGCGGCCAAAATGGCGTGTTGAAGCTTCGGCGAATCTCATCGGGCCGAACTGGAGCGGTCTGCGCGACGCCGCCCTCCACTTTGACGGCAGGCTCAGTCTCGGCATCCCCGAAAGGTACGGCGACATGGCAGCGCACCGGTATTTTGTGCGGTTGACCGCCGATCCCATGAAAGCTGAAGCTGCCGGCCCGCAGTCCGAGTGAGGATTCCAAATCCTTGGCGAGACCTGCAGCGCCCTCAGGCAAACTCTGCGCGCGCAGCCAGAAATGCTCGTCCAAGACGCTTTCAAAGCCACCATCCACGACCGCGCTCATGACCTGTTCGACCGCCGTCTTGCCCAGCAGGGAGGACAAGATCACCGGATTGTCGAGATAGGCGCGCAGCCCCTGCCAACTGAGTTTGACCAGGGCAGGATAGCGGGCCGGAGTCAGGATCGTCGGATCGTGCCGGAGCAACGCCCGGCCAAGCGCCACGCCCGGTGCTCCGATCGCATAGTCAACGAGGTCCTCAAGTTCGATCGGAGAAAGCCTCTCAATCGGCTGTGCCTGCCGCCACTTCTGGACGGCAGACCGAGCGGCGCGATCATCGCCGATTGCACTGCTCCAACCCGCGGCCGACTGTTCCCCCATGCCGGCCCATCGTTCGATCGCGGCTATGACCTGCCCAATGGATCGATGCCGCCGCCGGGCCTTCAAGGTGTCCCGTTCGACAATCCGTTTGGGCAAGCCGGCCAGGATCTGTCGCCGCACGAGCTTACGAATGACGCTAAGCGGCTCCCCAGCTTTCTCAAGTGGGTCAGTGTGACGGATCAACCATGGTGATGGATGAAACGCAGCCATGACCGGGCCGGGTACCGCCGCCAATTTGAAGCGCCGCCGCTTATAGGCTTTCTCATAGCCACCTTTGTTTTTTGGAAGACAATGCGCCTCGACGCCAAAGCTTAAAAGTGCGGCGACGCTTGGCGGCGTTGCGCGAAACCGGCTGAACATCAACAGCTTGGGGTCCACCGCTGCGCTTTTCCAGCCGCCCCCAAGTGGCCACCACGGCAATGATGGCGCGACCCATGGCAGCGACAGGAGCTTGGGCGGGGCGACGCCGCTGAGCGCCCGAAGCTTTGCATCAGGCCATGCCGTTGGCGCGCTGAGTTTGTTCCGGCGCTCGCGCGTCATCCGTGTGAGTTTGGGCGCGGCCTTGATCTTTGCGCGCTTCCACGCCGTATAGCGCGGCCCCAGGGATTGGGCCGGCAACGGAACCGACGACCAATACGGCAGCGCCTCGTAGCGCACATCTTCGGTGAAGCTATCGACCAGATGCCGATAGACCTGGAAATCCTCGGGCTCCGGGTCTGCGTCGAGGAATTGCGTTCCGGCTAGCGGATCGGTCGACGCCACACTGTCCCGCTCTGTTCGTGACATCACTGGGGTCAGCAGGCTGCGTAGCTCGTCTCTGAGCTTCGCTGCCTCAACCACATCGTCCGCTAAATCCGGGCGGCTCGCATCGGCATTTGCCGCGATGTCACGCAACTTGTCGCCGAACTCGGAAAAGAGCGTCTTCGCGCGTTCGCGAACCCGGTGGCCGGCAAGGAATTCGATCAGTTCGAGAAGCTCGGCGTGTGCGAGCGCACCCTTCGTCTCCTCCCACCGAGTGCTCAGAAGCCGATAAGGTGTGGCGCTCAGTAATAGGATTGCGGGCGGAACGGTCGAGTTTGCTGGTTCAAGGAGCGCCTTAAGAAGTGGGTCGGCGTCTTTCTCCTCCAGAATCTGACGGTAACGCTGGAACTCGTCGAGAATGACCAGATCGGGCGGCTGATGGCGCAGCGTCGCCAGCGCCAGCGCGCGACGAAGATGGCCAACGAAGGTGGTCGGCTTCAACGGCTTGATCTTCTTTTCCGCATCGCCGAGCACGGCCAGCTCCAGCTTGGCGCGCACCGGCTCTCCGAACTCCGCCGCAAGCGCTTCGCGAAACCGCTGCGTGAGATGGGCGGGCGAACTCTCGAATTTCGTCTCCGCGTCCTTGACGGCCCAGTCCCAGTATCCCCGCGCACTCAGCCGCAAGATGTCCGGATCGAGATCCCGTGCGAATGCAGGATAGGCTCGCTCGAGCAGCACTTTCAGGAACGCGCGCTCTTCCTTGCGCCCGCCGGTTAGGCGCGCGCGCGCGCCGGGGAAGGAGGTTGCGGGAGTCAGCGCATAGATCAGAACCGGGTTGTCTGGCCGCTTCGCAACCGCGATCAACGAAAGCCGATCCGGCGTTTTGGTTGCCTTCTCCAACTGCCCATCGTCAAGGAAACTGACGATACGGCCTTTGTTCTGATGGGACACTGCGTGGCCGTTGGCGACGTAATAGATCACCAGAGGCCGGCGACCATCGTCCGCCATGCGCCGCGCCACCTCCTTCGCAACGACGGTCTTGCCCAGACCGACCTCATCGGCCACCAGAAAGCGCCGCCGCCCCGCCTGGTTCGCGAAAGCCGATAGCGCCGCATCGACCGCTGCTTCCTGAAACGGCTTGGGTACGCTCACCGATGTTTGCCCCTGACGTCAGCGCCGAGACCGATACGAAGCTTGGTCCACAGATCGTCGAAACGTCGCAGCATCGCTGCTGTCTGCGGGTCTTCGTCAGCGGCTAGCTCAAGCACGGCAGGGAGATAACCGGAGACTCTGCGCTCGATCTCGCGGAACTTGTCCCGGTCGCGCGCCCACGCCGCCAACATTTCTTCCAGGGTTGGCAGCGAGAGATCGAGCGCCGGATTTGTTCCCTGGCCTTTGCGGTCCTGCCGCCTTTCATCCGTCCAGTCGCCTTCGCCGAGCCGACCGTCATCGGCCAGCAAACCGGCCAACCAGAGAAGGAATCCTCTCGCTCCGAGAAAACGCACAAAGGCCGCGCGATCACGATCCTCGCCGAACGGTGGCTCGGCCGGCGCCCGTTGCAGCCACGAGAGGCCCTTGTCGCCGCGACTGACGCGCAAGCGCACAAACTCACTGCGCTCAGCGGGAACCACAGTCCCCAACCTCACCTCATCTTGCTGTGCAGACCAGACTATAAGCTCGCCATGAAGCGCCCCGACTTCGAGCACGATATCGGGTTCATCCGGATGCGGGCCGCCCGGATAACGACCGGAGCGATGGGTAAGGCATGCCTCATCTCCGTCGATGCTCAGCGTCGCGGCCCAGCGCGCTGCCACCTGCGCCCGCGCCCGCTCGAGCGCTTCCTCCTCCAACATCGCCGCGTCGGGTGCAAATTCTGCATCGGGCGCTTGAACCAGCCGGGCCGACCCCAAGAGCGCCTTCAGACCATTCTCAATCACCTCAGTGATGAGCAACTCGGCCGTCACCTCGGCGTTGCGTCCAGTCCAGGCGCGCATGGTGGCGTTCGCGCTTCCCAACCATAGCGTCCGCTTGCGACCGGCACGGGTGAACAACAGTTTTGCGTGAAGGCCCCGGCCGATCTGTTCTTCCTCGTCGTCATCGGCCACAGAAGCCGAGGAGACAGAATCGGGCTCGGGATCACCAACGGGATAATCGGGCGCGTCCAGCGCCAGCAGATCGTCGAACGACGCCAGCGACGGTCCGATCCGCTCAATCTCGCGCATCGTCGCCAGCAGTACGCGCCGTACCGGCTTTCCGCCCTTTGGCGTTTGACGCGCTAAGAAGGTCTTATCGACGAAGGGGCTCACGATCACGACTTCATCGGTTCCGGTCGGCGGGATGGGCGCGGTCCGATCTCCATTTCCCGCCGACCAGTGGATCCGTTCGACGCGGACACCCGCCGGCGGTCGCCAAGCCACCTTCGCGATCGTCGTGGCAAGAGAAGCCGAGCGCACGCCCTTGAGTGCGGCCCGATCAGCCAGCGCACGCGCCAGTTCGTCTGCTCCGGGGATCGGAGCACCGCCTTTTGCGCCGGAGGTGAGCAGGAGCCCGATGTCGCGATTGACGCACTCTGTAAGATTCCGGCTCCCGATCCATAGGCGCCAGCCGATGTCCCCTTCCTCACTGCGTGTTCGGACCAACGCGGCCTTGGGATGCCAGCTGTGGGTAGCCTCGTCGAAATCCACTTCGCGGACGAACTGATCCAGCACCGCCGCAATGCGCGGTGTCCGCCGCATCTTAGCGAGACGCCCGCGCTGGATGATGATCCGCACTTTGCCTCGCAACCGCTCGACCGCATCGGCGAAGTCGGACGGGCTGCCACGCCCCGCATCGCTGTCCTTACCCGCCAAGGCGAGCAAGGTCGCTCCGATCGTCCCTAGATCTGCCGAGTAGGACGCAAGCAGGGCCAGTTCGACGCATTCATCGGGACCGGGACGCAGGCCCTCCAGGAATGAGAGTGCTGGCCAACTCTGGACCCCGCCGCTCATGCAGCGTCTGCCAGATCGTTGAGAAGCGTGCTGACTTGCTCCCATCTATAGTGGAGCGGGCTTGCCAAGCCATGTTCGTCGCTCGACCATTCGAGGCGTCGAGCCCGTCCATTGGGCGTCGGAGCAAGCCGGGCGCGCGGCCCTTTGCGGGCCTCAGCCGCCGCATAGACATCGAATAGCTCGGCGGGATTGCCCGATCTCGAAGCAATCCAGTCCTTCGTCGCCGTTACCACAGCATGCAACTTGGTTGGCAGAGCACCGATGTCCGCCTCAAGCCCACTGATATCGAGCTTGGCTGCGAGAGGCCCGTGCGTTGCGATGATTCCAGCCAGATGATCGCGATGACGGGTCGCGATTTCCTGTTTGTCGGTGACCTCGACGACGCGCTCCAGCAACGCATCATAGACCGCACGACCCACGCCCGCGAGACTTGCCGCCTGCTGCGCTCGCATGAGCGGAGCCTGATCGGGTCCAGCGATCGCCTGAGTCTCGTCCGCCCACATTTCGGCAGGCGCCTCCGTCTCGGTTCTAATCAGCCGCGCGAGCAAAGACAGTTCGTTGCCGCCGTTGCGACGCAACTGAACAAGACGCTCGCGCAGAAACTCGGCTTCCTTAGCCGTCAGCCGAAGCGTGATATCGCCGCCCTGCCAATTTTCCGGACGCCCTGGAAGCGGCACGAAAGGCGGATCGAAACTGAGAAGCGGCTGACCGTCGTCGTCCGTTGCCGCGCCGGCGGTCCTGAGCTGCCTGTGCGCCTGAGCGCGCGAAATGGTCCGCTCATTCAATCGCGGACGCAAGATTCCCCACACCGCAAGCGCATTCCAATACACGGTTGACGGCGGCTGGCTCGATGGTTTTGGGAACACGCGTCCGCCGATGACCTGGGATTCACCCATCTCTCTTAGGCGGCCGGCAAGTTGCCGTTCGCGCTCCCGCAGAGCCCGCTGCGCCGCCGGTCCCGTCATCCCGGCGAGATCTTCGAACAGCCAGGGCACAAAGAGCGCGTAGCGGGCGCGTGTATGCAGCACTGAAGTGCCTGGAAAGAAACGATCGGCATAGCGCTGATGAATCGTCAGGAAGCCGATCTCATCGCGCACGCCCATGGATTCTTCATCCATTTGGGCTTTGGCGCGGGCCAGCGCCTCGCGGGACAAATAGGTCCAGCCCAAAGTGGGTTCGATCGACGGCGCGCGTTTGTTGCGGGATGAGCTTGCAGATTGTCGCACGAACTCAGCTCCACAAGCACGACAGGGTCGCCGCGGCCGCCGCCTGATTTACCCCCGGTTGGCACGGCTCGAAGTGCTCGATCTCGATGCCTTCGATCTTCTTGTCGGCGTAAGTGACCCTGGCCATTCGCACCCCCCTCATCCCCCTTTGCCCTTTCGCGTCGATCAGCGACTTAGCCCTACGATCTCAACCCGCAGGCGGCACAGGCCGCACATCCCTGACTTCGCCGCGGCTTCCTACCAAGGCGATCTCGATGCCGGCCAGCGCGCAACGCGGCGCTAGTCGTTCCGCCAAACGCAAGGTGCTTTCCGTGAAAGGGACGACGGCCACCTGCCGTCCTTGCGACGGTGTCGCCATCAGCATGCCGACCGTCTCGCACAGCCCCTTGTAGAGCCGGGACACCTGGCCCGAATGTCTTGTGTTGATAATCCCGCCCTTGCATTCGGCGGAGATGACATGGTTGCCGACCTCTGCGACCACATCACCAAGCCCCGGCTTCGGATTGACGGTGATCTCCTGGCCCGCTGAGTTCCGGTACGTGCCGCCATAGCTGGTGGTGCCAACGCTGGAGATCTTGATGAAGTCGCGTCGAAGCAGCCAGGCCGCGAAGTCGAATTGCTTGCCGTGCTCTCCATCGGGGTGAACACGGACGTGTTTGGTATCCTGCGTCCGCAACAGGTGCATGGCATAGGCGACCATGACCGCGCCTTCGTAGAGATGGTGTTCGTGTTCGCCATCGGATTTTCCGACCCGGTTTGGCGGCGGCGACAGCGCCGTAACGAGATCCTCGAAATCCATGACAATCCTCCCCGGCCGTTAGTGTAGCTGATGGGCCGAGAGTAATCGTCCTTCATCGCCGAATGGCTCAAGCTACTGGTAGCAGATTGAGCCCCGGTTCGTCCGCACTCTTTCTTCAGGCAGAATGTCCGAATTCTTGGGACCGCCAGGAGGGGAAAGCCTTCCCCTGCGCCCGAGCCTTGCGTCTCGGCCGACCCCTTCTGCGGGGCGGCTGCCCCGCAACGCCCCGCTGAGAGTGAGAGAGTGGACTGATTTCCGTGACGGGTTGAGGGTTGGAGAAGAGGTCTCCGACGCCCGTCATGGAGATTGGTCCCATGAACATGCAGGTCCTCGACGCCCGCCGCGACACCAGCGGCGGTTACAAGGTAGATGTCAGCCGGGGAGAGCAGGTCGGCCGCGTCTCGTCGGAATGGTTTTCCCGCCCCGCCGACGAGCGTTACCTGTCCTTGACCGAGTTGGGCCGTGCGGTTGGCGACCGTGCGGAACGTAGCCGGACGCGTGTGGTAGAGAGCGCACTCGTCCATGTAGAGGCGAACCGCAACGACCCGGAGCGGCTGGCGCTGATCCTTCCGGGCACCGACACTCCTATCGCGCCGACGCACTGGTCCTTCGGCCAACTCGCCAGCCTAGTCGGTGCGCCGGCCGCCTATCTTCGGCAGCTCCCGGCCGCCCTCGCTGGCATCAACCTGCAATACGGCCTGACCTCCAATCGGGCGGAGCAGATCAAGACACTCGAAACCGACAACGGCCGGGTCGAGCTGCGCGCCATCACCGGCCCGGATTATGGGAGGATATTCGACGCGGAACTGGTGGAAGCCGTGCAGCGCATCGCCGGCAACGGCACGGGCGATACCCGCTGGAAGGTGCCGGGTGTGCTCGACTGGTCGACCGGCATCTACAATCCGCGCGTCGACATCACCAAGGACACCACGACGCTCTATGCCTCCGACCGCGACGTTTTCTTGTTCCTGGTCGACGACCTGAACCCGATCGAGGCCGGCCGTCTGCCTGACGGCTCGCCGGATCTCTACTTCCGGGGCTTTTACTGCTGGAACTCCGAGGTCGGCGCCAAGACGCTCGGCATGGCGAGCTTCTATCTCCGGGCGGTCTGCCAGAATCGGAATTTGTGGGGCGTGGAGGATTTCGAGGAAATCACCATCCGCCACTCCAAATATGCGGCCAACCGCTTCGCGCACGAGGCGGCCCCGGCGCTGCTGAACTTCGCGAACTCCTCGCCCCTGCCGTTCGTCAACGGCATCAAGGCCGCCCGCGAGCGGATCGTCGCCAGAACCGATGAAGACCGCACCGACTTCCTGCGTCGGCGCGGCTTCTCCAAGGCCGAGACCGGCAAGATCATCGACAGGGTGCTGGCCGAGGAAGGCCGTCCGCCCGAGTCCATCTTCGATTTCGTGCAGGGCATCACCGCCGTCGCGCGCGACAAGCCCCATCAGGACGCCCGCCTCGACATGGAGGGCAAGGCCAAGAAGCTGCTCGATCGAGCTTCCTGATTTCCGCGAAGCCGGGGATGCGGTTTTCCGTGTCTCCGGCTTTGCGCTTCCGTGCCTTTCAGGTTTGCCGGTTCGTAGCGCTGCCCCCTTTAGAGGAAGAGGGCGGCGCTTCGCGTCGTGACGGGTTGGAGGTTGAGAGAGAGTCTCTCGGCCGCCCGTCGCGGAGTAAATCCCGATGGCTACTGCCGTTCAGAAGATCATCCTGTCGTCCTCGCGCGACATCCCCTTCAACAAGCTGGTGCTCAGCCAGTCCAACGTCCGGCGCGTGAAGGCCGGCGTCTCGATCGAGGACCTCGCGGCCTCGATTGCCCGACGTGGCCTGATCCAGAGCCTCAGCGTCCTCCCCGTCGTTGACGCCGCTGGCGTTGAGACCGGCATGTTCGAGGTGCCTGCCGGCGGTCGCCGCTTCCGCGCGCTCGAACTGCTGGTGAAGCAGAAGCGTCTCGCCAAGGTCGCGCCCGTCCCCTGCGTGGTGCGCGATCGCGACGGCGCCATCCTCCCCGAGGAGGTGTCGCTGGCCGAGAATATCGAGCGCGCCCCGCTCCATCCGCTCGATCAGTTCCGCGCCTTCCACGACATGCTGACCAAGGGCATGACCGAGGAGGAGATCGCCGCGGCGTTCTTCGTCCCTGTCAACGTGGTCAAGCAGCGGCTACGCCTCGCGACCGTTTCGCCCGTGCTCCACGATGTCTATGCCGACGACGGCATGACGCTGGAGCAGCTCATGGCCTACACGGTCTCCGAAAACCATGAGCGCCAGGTTCAGGTCTGGGACGCGATCAAGGACGCCTGGTCGAAGGAGCCCTATCAGATACGGCGCATGCTGACCGAGACCACGGTGCGCGCCTCCGACAAGCGCGCCGTCTTCCTTGGCACCGAAGCCTATGAGGCGGCCGGCGGCATCGTCATGCGCGATCTGTTCCAGGCCGACGATGGCGGTTGGCTGCAGGACGTTGGGCTTCTCGATCGCCTCGTCGCCGAGAAGTTGAAGGCCGAAGCCGAGGCGATCGCCGCCGAGGGCTGGAAGTGGATCGAGGTCGCGGTCAGCTTCCCCTACGACGCCGTGCGCGGCCTGCACGAGGTCTCCGGCACGCCGATCGATCTATCGGCCGAGGAGCAGGCGACCATCGAGGCGCTCACCGCAGAACAGGCCAGGCTTGAAGCGGAATATCAGGACGCCGACGAACTGCCCGACGAGGTCGACGAGCGCCTCGGCGAGATCGAGACGGCGTTGGCCGCCTTCGATGATCGCCCCGAGCAATTCGATTCCGCCGACATCGCCATCGCAGGCGTGTTCGTCAGCATCGACGCCGACGGATCGCTTTCGGTCGATCGCGGCTTCGTCCGGCCCGAGGATGTCCCTCAGGTCCGGACCGATGGCGAGGAAGGATCGGAGACGGACACGGAATCCGTCGACGCCGGTCGCCCGTCGGTGCAACGCGCCGTCATCACCATCGGCGGCCAGCCTGCCGAGTCCGATGAGGACGATGAGGACGACGGCATCAAGCCGCTGCCCGAACGCCTCGTCATCGAACTGACCGCCTACCGCACCCTCGCGCTGCGCAATGCCGTGGCGGACAACCCGCACATCGCCATGACGGCGCTTCTTCACAAGCTGGTCTCGGACAACTTCATGACCCGCATGTACACGGGCGCCATGGAGGCGGGGGTGAAGCACATCTTCTTCCCCGTTCAGGACGAGGCGCTGAAGGACAGCCCTTCCGCGCGGGCCGTGCAGGAGCGTCACGACGCCTGGGCCGCTGACATTCCGAAGGACGATGACGCCCTTTGGGATTGGCTGAATGGTCTCGACGATGCCAGCCGTATGGCTCTACTGGCGCATTGCGTCAGCTATGGCGTGAACGCGCTCTATGAGCGGCCGAACCCACACAGCGCGGGCGGCGTGTCGCAGCACACGCTCGACATGAGGCTCGCGCAGGCCGACCGGCTGACGCGGGCGACCGGGCTCGACATCGTCGAAGCTGGCTGGCGCCCGACCTTCGGCAACTACCTCAACCGTGTCACCAAGCCGCGTATCCTCGAAGCCGTCCGCGAAGGCGCCGGCGAACGGGCGGCCGAGCTTATCGGTCATCTTAAAAAGGGCGACATGGCCAAGGAGGCCGAGCGTCTCCTGGCCGACAGCGGTTGGCTGCCCGAGCCGCTTCGACTTGCTGGCGTTGACGGCGATCCCGCAGCGGACGCGGACGGAGGCGGTGAAACCGAGGTGGCCGAGCTGCCCGACTTCCTCAGCTCCGACGAAGAATCGGAAACGCCACCCGACGGCGAGGATGACGAACGTCACCTCGTCGCCGCCGAATGAGCGGCTCGCGGGGCGGCTTCGGCCGCTCCGCACCTCTCCCCCCCAATCGAAGGAGCGTTCGCATGGTGCAATTCAGCCCCGCGCCGATCCGGCGCGTCGTCTTCCAGTATTTCGTGCCGGTCCACGTCGAGGTCGAAGATGGCCTCGTTTCCCGAGTGACCGTTATCGACGAGACGCCTGTCCGCGATCCCACCGTGGTCGAGGGCGATCCCGAATACCTCACCCAGGCCCTGGCGGCCGGCGACGACGGGCAATCCTGGCCGTCCTGGCAGTTCGGCTACTAGCCCCTCCCAACTACGATTCGATCCTCACGAGCCCGGCCCAGCGCCGGGCTCTTTTCGTTTCAGGAGCCCGACATGCCCGATTTTCTCACCCGCTTCTCCTGCCTGCTCGACGTCGGCTCGGTCGCCAATGTCGCGCGGGCGTTCGACATCTACACCGCGCTGTTGGCCGAGAACGCTCGCGAGGATCCGCCCGCCGAGCCGTTCCTGCTTTCGCTGACGCCCGAGCACGGCGCGACGCGACTCTGGCTTCGCGACCCCGGCACTGCCGATCCGCAGTTGCTGATCACCTTCGTCACGCGCTGCGCCGAGACCTTCGCGCTCACCGGCACCTGGGGGTTTCAGTGGGCCGGCATTGCCTCGGACCCTGTCGTCGACGGTTTCTCCGGCGGCGCCCATCTGCTCGATCTCTCCACCGGCCGCACGATCGAATGGATCAGCACCAGCCGGTGGCTGGCTGAGGGGGGTGCGCGATGATTCCCGATCACGCGCGCGCCAACTTCCAGACCCTCCTTCGCGCAGCGGAAAGCGGCGACCTAGCGCTGATGGAATGCACGGACGCCGCGACCGGCGAGCCGCGCTATGTCATCTGTGCCGTCGGCCGTGACGGCGGCGACTATATGTTCACGCCATTCGGCCATCTGGCGGACGGCAATCCCTATGACGCTTACCTTCCGCCCGACACGGGCGACGAAACGGCTGTCTGAATTCTACCAGACGGCCACTTCCCATTGACCGTTGACGCGCGCGAAGCCGACCGGACGGTTCTGGGGCATGGCGTTCGCCCGGGTAGCATCCATCGTGAGCTGCGTCATGCACGTCACACCGGGTCCGACACCGCCCGGCGAACAATCCCCGAGCTTGAGCGTCGCGTTGGCGAGCGACGTCCCCGTGAAGAGACGGTGGCGGCGGACGGCCGCAATAGCCTCTTCTTCTGTTGGCTGCGCGACACCTGCGACAGCGGCGGCCGATGCGCCGCCGGGCGCGATCACCGGGCGGAGCGCAAAGCCCGCCCCGAAGCCCACAACGGGGCATCCTCCGGCCACTATGCCGATCACACTTCCCTTCATCACTGTCTCCCTCCGGGGCCTCGCTCGGTCGGGCGGACATGCGTCCCCGATCCCCCGGGTCGCAGTTCGCCATGTGCTGGATGAAGGAGTGTAGCGCCGCGCTTCCCACCTCGGAAGGCCGCGCGATCAGGCGGTCACGCGGCGCGTCAGAGCGAGAGGTTGGCCGGGACGGGTTCGAGCCGGTCGGGTCGAGAGAGAGCGCCGTCCGGGTCTTCCGATCCCGCTCTCCGGAGAAATCCCCATGCCCGACACTACAAACAGCATTGACGATTCCTCGGCGCGCGCCGTCGCCCTCGTACCGGAGGCTCGCCGGATGGGCTTCCTGCCGCTGCTCTTCGGCCGTGAGCATGTCCTCGTGGCGGAGATGATCGTCTATCACCTGATGGAGCGCCTGAGCCCGCTCGATTATCGTGGCGGTCTCTGGGACTTCTATGAGCGCGACGGGAGGCCGCTATATCTCGCGCCGACCTCGAAGCCCCGCTTTCAGATCATCTGCGACACCAACGGCTATGAGGGAGAGGTATCGGCCGACGCCGCCGGCATCATCGCGACGCTTTTTGCCTTCTCCCATCTCTCCTTCAAGTATCCGGTCGACGCGATGTCGGAAGGATATGGCCGCCTCTACGACTACGCCGCAGACCATCCGGAATCCGCCGAAATCTTCCAGGCGATCGACTGAAACTTGCCCTCTCTCAGCGCCCGGCCTCACGGTCGGGCGCTTTTTTATGTCGGCGGATCAGAGGAAGAGGACGGCCGGGACGGGTCGAGTCCGGGCGGTCGAGAGAGAGCGCCGCCGGCCTTGTCCCTTCCGCTCTCCCGAGGTTCCTCCATGAACATTCTGTCTCCCGTGGCCCTTCCGGCCGCGCCCGTCACCCCCGCGTCCTCGATCCTCAACGTAGCGCTACAGCTTCTCGATCATCTAGAACGCGGCCAGCGTATCGACGCCGCGATCCTCCGTGCAGCGATGGAAGAAGCCTTCGGCGCATCCGACACCAGCGGCGCCTGGAACTGGAAGGCCGCCTATGAGGCGTGCGAGGTCGCGACAGTCCTCTTCCTGCGCAAATACGGAAAGGCGCTTTTCCGTAAGGCCGCGTCTCCGGCTGCACGACTTTCCGCCGTCACGAAGATCGCCGGTCTCCTGCCGACGCATACGCGACGCTCGGAAGAATCGCAGGCGCTCCAGCAGTTCTCTACGCCGGCCCCGCTCGGTCTCGCCGCCGTGGCGGCCGCCTCCATTGCTGCTGGCGACGTCGTGCTGGAGCCGTCGGCTGGAACCGGCCTGCTCGCTATCCTGGCCGAGATATCAGGCGGAACGCTCCTCCTCAACGAACTGGCCGAGACCCGCGCCGATCTGCTCGCTGCGCTGTTTCCGGCCGTTGCTGTCACGCGCTTCGACGCCGCCCAGATCGACGATCATCTCGCGCCGGGAGCCGTCCCCTCCGTCGTGCTGATGAACCCACCGTTCTCGGCGATGGCAAACGTCTCCGGCCGCGTGGCCGACGCCGCCTATCGCCATGTCGCCTCGGCGCTGGCCCGGCTCGCCGATGGCGGGCGGCTGGTAGCGATCACCGGCGCCAACTTCGGCCCCGACCTTCCAGCGTGGCGCGAGGCCTTCGCCCGGCTTCAGGAGCGTGGCCGCGTCGTCTTCACCGCGGCTGTGGACGGCTCGGTCTATGCCAAGCATGGCACGACCATCGACACCCGTCTGACCGTGATCGACAAGCTGCCGGCCGACGATCGTTCGGCGTTTCCCGCTTCGCCCGGCATCGCGCCCGACGTCGACACGCTGCTCGGCTGGATCGAAACGCAGGTTCCCCCGCGTCCGACCGCAACCCTCCCGCCAGTGACAACCTCGGCGTCCGCCGCCACGCCCAGGACCGTTCGCGGATACCTCGCTCGCACCACCGCTGCACGTCCCGCCACGCCCGCGTCCATCGAGCCCGAAGGGATCGAACTCGCCTATGAGACCGTGGACTGGACGCCCGCCGAAGAAGGCCGGATCACCGACGCGATCTATGAAGAATACGGATTGCAGGCGATCCGCATTCCCGGTGCCCAGGCCCATCCGACCAAGCTGGTGCAATCCGTGGCGATGGCCTCTGTCGCGCCGCCCAGGCCGAGCTACCGGCCCCGGCTGCCCGCCAACATCGTCACCGATGGACTGCTCTCCGACGCTCAGCTCGAAACCGTCATCTACGCCGGCGAGGCGCACTCCGACTTCCTCGCCGGTTCATGGACGCTCGACGAAACCTTCGACGTCGTCTCGGCTGCGCCCGACGATGCGCCGAACGCTGTGCGCTTCCGCCGCGGCTTCATGCTCGGCGACGGGACTGGCGCCGGCAAGGGGCGTCAGTCGGCCGGCATCATCCTCGACAACTGGATGCAGGGCCGGCGCAAGGCGGTGTGGATATCGAAGTCCGACAAGCTGCTGGAGGACGCGCAGCGCGATTGGTCGGCGCTCGGCATGGAGCGCTTGCTGGTCACACCCCTGTCGCGCTTTCCGCAGGGCAAGGACATTACGCTCTCGGAAGCCGTCCTATTCACCACCTATTCTACGCTACGGTCCGACGACCGGGGCGAGAAGCTTTCCCGCGTCAAGCAGATCGTTGAATGGTTGGGCTCCGACTTCGCTGGAGTGATCATCTTCGACGAGAGCCACGCCATGCAGAACGCCGCAGGCGGCAAGGGCGAACGCGGCGACGTCGCCGCCTCGCAGCAGGGCCGTGCGGGCCTTCGGCTCCAGCACGCCCTGCCGAATGCGCGCGTCGTCTATGTCTCGGCAACCGGCGCGACCACGGTCCACAATCTCGCCTACGCCCAGCGGCTCGGCCTGTGGGGCGGCGAGGACTTCCCGTTCTCCACCCGCGCCGAATTCGTCGAGGCGATCGAGGATGGCGGTGTCGCGGCGATGGAAGTACTGGCCCGCGACCTGCGCTCGCTCGGCCTCTACACGGCCCGGTCTCTTTCCTATGACGGCGTCGAATACGAACTGGTCGAGCACCAGCTCACCCCCGAGCAGACCGGCATCTACGACGCCTATGCCGGCGCCTTCGCCGTCATTCATAACAATCTTGACGCCGCCATGCAGGCCGCCAACATCACTGGTGACGGCGGTACGTTGAACCGGCAGGCCAAGTCCGCCGCCCGCTCGGCCTTCGAGAGCGCCAAGCAGCGGTTCTTCGGCCATCTGCTGACCTCGATGAAGACGCCCACCCTGATCCGCTCGATCGAGCAGGACCTAGTCGACGGCCATGCCGCCGTGATCCAGATCGTGTCGACCGGCGAAGCCCTGATGGAGCGCCGTCTCGCGGAGATCCCCACCGAGGAATGGAATGACGTCCGGGTGGACATCACCCCGCGCGAGTATGTCGTGGATTACCTCGCCCATTCCTTCCCGGTGCAGCTTTATGAGCCGTTCACCGACAGCGAGGGCAATCTGTCGTCGCGGCCGGTGTTTCGCGACGGCCAGCCGGTCGAAAGCCGCGACGCCGTTGCCCGTCGTGACCGTTTGATCGAGAGGCTCGCTTCGCTGCCGCCAGTCCCCGGCGCACTCGACCAGATCGTCCAGCGCTTCGGCACGGATGTCGTGGCCGAGGTGACGGGACGTTCGCGGCGCATCGTCCGCAAGTCGGGTGCCGACTCCATGACCAGCCCCGGCGGCATCGACCGCCTCGCCGTGGAGAACCGCGCCGCCTCGGCCAATCTGGCCGAGGCGCAGGCGTTCATGGATGATCAGAAACGCATTCTGATCTTCTCCGACGCCGGCGGCACCGGGCGCAGCTACCACGCCGATCTGTCGGCGCGGAACCAGCGCCTGCGCGTCCACTATCTGCTGGAGCCGGGCTGGAAGGCCGACGCCGCCATTCAGGGCCTGGGCCGCACCAACCGGACCAACCAGGCGCAGCCACCGCTGTTCCGGCCGATCTCGACGAACGTGAAGGCGGAAAAGCGCTTTCTCTCGACCATCGCTCGCCGCCTCGACACGCTGGGCGCGATCACGCGCGGCCAGCGCCAGACGGGCGGTCAAGGCCTGTTCCGGCCCGAGGACAATCTGGAGAGCCACTACGCCCGCGACGCCCTGCGGCAGCTCTACCTGCTGCTGGTGCGCGGCAAGGTCGAGGGGTGCTCGCTCCAGATGTTCGAGGATGCCACGGGCCTCTCGCTGATGGATTCCACCGGCATCAAGGATGAGTTGCCGCCCATCACGACGCTCCTCAACAGGTTGCTGGCGCTGACCATCGAGCTTCAGGGTTTCCTGTTCACCGCGTTCGAGCGGCTGCTGAACGCCAAGATCGAAGGCGCAATCGCTTCGGGCAGCTACGACGTCGGGCTGGAGACGCTGCAGGCCGAGAGCTTCATCGTCACCGATCGCCGGACGATCCACGTTCATCCCGGCACCGGGGCTGAGGCTCGGCTGCTGACCATCACCCAGCGCCAGCGAAACCGTCCCGTGACGCTGGCCGAGGCGCTCGACCATCTCGATGACCCGGGCGCGAAGCTGCTGGTCAACGAGCGTTCGGGCCGCGCCGCCGTGCAGATACCAACCACCAGCATCATGCTGGACGATGGCGAGATCGAGCGGCGCATCCGGCTGATCCGGCCGATGGAGGCGCACAACATTCCCATCAAGGTGATGGACGAGACCCATTGGGTGCAGGCGGAGCGGATCGCCTTCACAGCGGCCTGGGATGCCGAGGCCGCCGAGGTGCCGGAGTATGCCGATAGCACCATTCATGTCGTCAGCGGGCTATTGCTGCCGATCTGGAAGCGGCTTCCGAACGAATCGACTCGGGTTTATCGACTCCAGACAGACGACGGCGAGCGCATCGTCGGCCGCCGCGTCTCCCCCGCATGGGTGGCCGGCGCGCTCGCGACCGGCACCTCGACCCTGACGCCCGACGACGCCTTCATGGCGCTGATGGACGGCAAGACCATCCTCGACCTCACCGAGGGTCTTCAGCTTCGCCGCGTCCGGGTCATGGCCGCCAACCGCATCGAGCTGTCCGGCTTCACCGACGCCATGCGTGATCGCCTGCGGGCCTACGGCCTGTTCCACGAGATCATCTCGTGGAAGCTGCGGATGTTCGTGCCGACCGATACGACCGGGGCGACCATCCTCGCCAAGGTGCTGGAGCGCTACCCGGTCGAGCGCGTCGGCGAGCGGGAGGCAGCGTAATGGCGCGGCACGATGCTTCCGAACTGGCGACCCGTCTCTGCAGACAAGCCGAGGCGGTGTGCCGCCATTACCTCTCTGCCGGTCATCGCGAGGGCCGCTATTGGCTGGTCGGCGACGCGCGCAATACGCCGGGCCGCTCGATGTTCGTGCGGCTGAAGGGCGGCGAGGTCGGCAAGGGCGCCGCCGGCAAATGGACCGACGCCGCCACCGGCGAACATGGCGATCTCCTCGACGTCATCCGCGAAAGCTGCGGACTGGTTGACTTCAAGGACGTCGCCGATGAGGCGCGCACCTTCCTGTCGATGCCCCATCCCGAACCGGACCGTCCGCATGGTGGCGAGCGCCAGTCACCGGCGCCGACCGGATCACCGGAAGCGTCACGGCGGCTCTTCGCCATGGCGCAGCCGATTTCGGGCACGCTCGTAAAGACGTATCTCCGGACACGCGGCATTACGGATTTGCACGGAACCGGAAGCCTGCGCTTCCATCCGCGCTGCTACTATCGGCCTGACGAGCACTCCCCAACCGAGACCTGGCCGGCGATGATCGCATCGGTCACCGATCTCGACGGGCATCAGACCGGCGCGCATCGCACCTGGCTCGCACCTGACGGCTCGGACAAGGCCCCGATCGACACGCCGAGACGGGCGATGGGCGACCTCCTCGGGCATGCCGTTCGCTTCGGTGTGGCGGGCGAGGTGATGGCGGCGGGCGAAGGCATCGAGACGATGCTGTCGCTCAGGATGGCGCTGCCGACCATGCCGATGGCGGCGGCGCTCTCGGCGGCGCATCTCTCGGCCATCCTGTTCCCCGGCACGCTGCGACGGCTCTACATCGCCCGCGACAATGATCCGGCCGGCGACGGTGCAATGGCGACTTTGATCGAACGGGCGAACGCGGCCGGGATCGAGGCGGTCGTGGTGTCTCCGAGTCTGGGCGACTTCAACGAGGATCTCCGACTGGCGGGCCTGGACAGCCTCCGGGCAGCAGCCCGGGTGCAGATCGCGCCACAGGACGTCCCACGCTTCATGGCGTTGACGGCATAGGCCGAGACGAGGTGCAGACGGCGGGTAGCGCCGTCGTCGGCATCGCTCGGATGATTCCCAGGTCGGAGAGAACCGCGCCCCGGCCTTCGAGAGGGCGATCGGCCAGCAAACGGCCCGGACCCGCAATGTCTGCGGCGGACTATTTTCCGGCGCGGCCGAGAGCCGCTTTCCATCGCGAGGCAAAATAGCCCGCCTTCGTCATCCTCCGCTGTGCTCCGGCCCTCCGCTTCGCTGCGGATGCAGGTCCGGCCCGCCCGCCGGCTTTCGTCGCCATGAAGGCCGCGAGGGTCGCGGTCGAACCGACGGAGCATCCCGATGAGCGAGCACGACGACTACGAACCGCACCACGCCTCTTCCCCCACCGACCATGTCCTCAGCGAACTCCAGCTTTACGGCTACCGCCCCTTCTCGGATGAACCCGATCCCCGACCGCTTCCGGAAGGCGACCACGTCGCCGGAGCCATCGCTGACATCTTCGACGCCCTGATCGCCACCCTGGAAGACACCCGCCTCGAGCCCGACCTCGACGATCTCCTCTGGTCGACCGTCAACCTCTTCCACCGGGCCAACGAACGGATCGAGCGCGAGCTGGACGACAATGAGCAGGCGCAGCGCCGCGGCCAGCGCGAACAGGACGGCAGTGAGGTGAAAGCTGTCGAGCTGGAACGCCTGACGGCCGAGGGGCAGACCCTGATCGAGCGCCGCAACGCCTTCGAGCTGATGCGCGACCAGGCCGCCGAGCATTATGAGCGCCACACCGGATCGAACTGGCGACCGCGCAGCGGATCGATGGTCAACCATCGCAACCTCACCTCGGCGATGATCGACAGCCGGGACTTCCTCAACGCCAAGAAGCGCGCCGACAATCAGGTGCTGCTCCCCGCCGGTCCAAAGATCGCCTTCACCGGCGGGCTCGACTTTAACGATCACCGCCTGATCTGGGCCAAGCTCGATCAGGTCCACGCCAAGCACCCCGACATGGTGCTGCTGCACGGCAAGTCGCCGAAGGGCGCCGAGAAGATCGCCGCGAAATGGGCCGACGCCCGCAAGGTGCCGCAGGTCGGCTTCGCGCCCGACTGGACGAAACACGCCAAGGCCGCACCGTTCAAGCGCAACGATCAGATGCTCGACGTCCTGCCGATCGGGGTCATCGTCTTCCCCGGCACCGGCATTCAGGACAATCTCGCCGACAAGGCGAGGAAGCTCGGCATCCCGCTGTTCGACTTCCGCCCGAAGGGAGGTGGCGCGTGAGCGCCGCCTCTCACAGCATCTCGGGTCGAAACAACGATCTGCGGCTGATGACCTTGCCTGACACTACGAACACGCCGTCGCCGGTGTAATGCAGCGTCTCGGGATGCTTCGGCGACACGGCGACGTGCGCCTTCACCACCTCGAAAATGAAGAAATTGTACTTCTCGACCAGCGCATCGTCGTGAAGGCGGCATTCGAAGCTGGCGTGGCATTCCCCGATCAGCGGCGCATCGACCGCGCTCGCGTCTTCCGCCGTGAGATCGAACTTGGCGAACTTATCGATGTCCGCCCCCGACGTGTTGCCGATCCCAACCACTGTATCGGTCAGCGCCGTCGTCGGCAGGTTGATCACGCACTCCCGGCTCTCGCGGATCATGCGGTGGCTATGATTGCCGCCGGAGATCATCAGGCCGACCAGAGACGGCGAGAATTCCAGGATCGTGTGCCAGCCGAGCGTCATGATGTTGGTCGCGCCCTGCCACTTCGACGACACCAGCACGATCGGGCCGGGTTCCAGATAGCGCCGCACCTGGCTGACGGGAAAGTCGATCTTCTCAGGCAACTTCGGCACGCGCGTCCTCTTCGGCTGTTGGGCTTTGCATGACCATACCCGCCCATGTCGGCGGCATCACGACCGGCAGCATGGCGACGATGCTTCGGCGCGAAAGCATTGAACGGGCGATCCCATCGTGGCCCCGGTCATGGCGGAAAACCATCTCCCGCTTCCATTGCGCTGATCCTTGGTCCAGCCGCTGGCCTGACGCCATCAACCCATAAAGGGTCGGACTACGCAAAGCGTGCCGCCGCTCCGGCTTCGCCTGCGCGGTGATTGCGGCCATCGGCCGGACACATCGGGCGCCTGTCGCGCGGGAGATGGCCTCCCGCCTCCAAGACAGGAGCCGGTCACATGTCCCTCAATCAAGCTCACGCCTTCGCCTTCAGCCTCGCCACCACCCTCATGGTCTCGATCGTCATCTTCCAGGCCGGCGACGGCACCATGGGCGTCATGCCCGCAGCCGAATATGACGGCGAACTCGCCGCCATCGTTCACGAGGTCGATCCCTTCGCCCCGTAATCGCGGGCAAGGCGTCGCGGCCGCAAGCGGAAGTCCCATGGGATTTCCGCTCCCGTCTCGTCTTCTCTTCGGCTATACTGGCAACGCGCCGTGGTGGTGGTGGAGGCGCGACCGTCAGACCTTTATCTCACGGAGAACACCACCATGGTTTTCATCGGCATCCTCTCCAGCATCGTGGCGATCGGCGCCCTGTGCTGGCTTCTATTCACACTGGCTGTCTTCGCGCTGCCGTTCTTCGCGGGCGTCAGCGCCGGGAATTGGGCCTTCCAGACCGGCGCCGGTTGGCTCGGGGCGATCCTCGTCGGCCTCGCCGTCGCCGCGCTGACGCTCGGCCTCGGGCAGTTCCTGCTCGCCTTCATCCGTCCGCTCTGGATACGGCTCGCGATCGCACTCGCCTTCGTCGCGCCTGCGGCGCTCGCTGGCTACCATGCGACACATGGCATCGTGAAACACACCATGCCCTCCGACACCTGGCAGATCATCTTCTCCGTCATCGGCGCGATTGCCGTTGGCGTAACGGCGCTGATCCGGGTGACAGGAATGGCCGCACCCGGGCCAACCGTGCAGAACGTCGCGCGCGCCTGACATCGTTGCCGGCGGCGGCAGGACGGTGGGTTGATGTCTTACGTGTCGCGCTCCTCGTCGGCAGGGTCATTCGCAATCGCGTTGATCGGATCGACGGCTAACCCAATTGACGCGCCATTCCCTCGGTGACGGTGCTTGGGGCAATGCCCTGACGGCGCGCCCAACGACGGTGCGGGTGCCGAGAGGGGGCGATCTCGTGGGCGACGGGCAGGAGTCGGCGGAACGGAGCGTCTGCTGGAGTTGGTTTGAACCGCCGTGTCAGGCGTCGCTAAGGTCCATCGGTTCGGGGTGGTCGCCACGTTCTCCGGTGATGCGTCTCTGTCAGGTCGACCGCTCCAAAACGGCCTCTTCAATGGGCTGATCTGGCCGAAGGTCGGCTGCGCCTCGATCGCCTATGCCGCAACAGCGGCGTCGAAACTTTCTTCCCCTGCCGGCTGCGCCGTCATTCCTCGCGAGCCAAGAAAGCCCCTCCTTTGCTGTCAGGCCCCTGCGGGGTGCGCCGTCAATCGCCTCCGGCCTGTCGATCGCCATCGAGGCCGCAATGGTGCGGGCTCGGAGCAGAGTTCAAGGAGAACTATCATGGCGACCATCGGCACCTTCAAGAAGACCGGCAACAACGAGTTCAACGGCGAAATCGTCACCCTCAGCCTGCAGACGAAGAACGTCCGCATCGTCCCCGAGGCCCGCGCCACCGGCGAGAACGCCCCCAGCCACCGCGTCTTCGTCGGCCGCGCCGAGATCGGCGCCGCCTGGTCCAAAACCTCCAACGAGGGCCGTGCCTATCTGGGCCTGAAGCTCGACGATCCTAGCTTCAACGCCCCGATCTACGCCAACCTCTTCGACGACGAGGAAGGCGAAGGCTTCAGCCTCATCTGGTCCCGCCCGAACGGCCGCCGCAACGGCGAGTAAGCCCAGCGCGAAGCCCCGCCCGGACAATCCGGGCGGGGCCAAACGCCTGACGATGAAGCGAATCACCTGCGGCATCCGATGCTGGAATCGCGCGGCAAAAGCCAGAACCGCTGGCCATTCCTAGCAAGAACGACTATTATAGCCGTAGTTCTGGCGCTCGCGTAGGTCCGAGTGGGAGGTGATCATGCATGATCACCGCCCGACAATCACGGGCCGCACGCGCGTTGCTCGGCTGGACACAGGAGACACTCGCTGACAAGGCCCGGGTATCACTGACCGCGTTGAAGCGCCTTGAATCCGACAGCGGACTCGAGGTGTACGAATCAACACGCGATCAGGTCCGTCGAGCCTTTGAAGGCGTTGGCATCGTCCTGCTCAACTCCGGCCAAAGCGTGGGAGTGATGCTGGTTGGTGACAAGGACAACCCTTGACGACTTTTTCGGGCGAACCCGTCCGACCATCCTGATTTTGCGTCAAACCGCGGCGGTGTGGCGCGGGATATCATTACGGTTAACAAACCGCTCCAGATTGGATACGAATGACTCGTGGGGCTCATCGTGACCAACGCAGAATATCTGGACGAACCGCCGCTCGGCGCGGCGCTCACCGCCTATGACCAGGCGCATCTGAAGCTGTACCTGAGGCTGCTCGACGCCGAGGCGGACGGCGCGACCTGGGAGGAAGTCGTGGAGCTTCTCTTCGGCCTCGATCCCGCAGCGGACCCCAACCGTGCTGCGAAAATTCATGCCGCTCACCTCGCTCGCGCGAAATGGATGACCGAAAACGGCTTTTGCGAGCTTCTCGGCCCCCGCCTCCATTGAGGTGATGCAGAACCTGCATCACGTTGATCCGACTTCGTTCTTCCCACGCCACGCTCAACTTGGGATCGTGACCGCTGCTTGACTCGCGTTGCGTCATAATTTCGCGGAGGCGGTGGAGGATGTCCGAAGATGAAAGTTGGCGGTCTGAGACCGCCTACAACTATATCGACAATCTAACTCCGGGTGACCTTGCCTGGGAATTCCTGCGCCGAAACCCCGGCTACCGGAAAGCCTATCAAGAGCTTGTGTCCAGCGGCCGACTCTCACTCGAAACGGCCGAAGAATTTGCGAACCTATGGGGGTTGCGATTTCGGCGCCGACCCTCTCATCGCGGCTCATGCCCAGCAGATTTTTTGGACCCCTCAAGTCGATCCGTCGGCAATAATGTTCGCCGCAGGTCCGCGCCCTGAAGGGTTTTCCATCACTGCCGACGAGTTACGCCTCCGTACCATATTCCAGCACGACCCTGCTCATCTCAGGCTCGATATCCGCGGCGAGCAGTATGATGTCACGCTCGCAGACCCGCAGGACGAGAACCCGCTCGCGGCGATGGTCATGTTCGATGCCCTCACACCGGATCGACAGACCGCGCTGACCCGGTTCTGGAGCGCGATCAAAGGCAAGCGCGTCCCGAACGACCCTCGAATGACGCCGCAGCGCCGCGAGCGCGCGCGCCAAATGCTGCGTGCGGTCGATGGACGTCGTGCCGGCGCGACATATCGATCGATCGGGGAGGTTCTGTTCCCTGGTCATAGAATCGACGCCGCCTCCTGGGCCGGGGACGCGCTGCGCGAAATCACGATCCGGCTGGCGCGCGACGGCGTGAAACTCGTTGAAGGCGGCTACCGCTCCCTCCTGCACCGACCCCGCCGATCATAGCCCGCCATCGACCGCCTGCGGCGTGTCGAAACTAGATTCCTATCTCCGACATCGTCCGACCCACCGCCTTCACGCCACCGTGCTCTCGAACCGCCGCCTGACGGCAGCGGCCCCCGATGAGACCACGGAGGCTCGACAATGGCCGATACGACCGCCGGCATCCCGCCACGCTACCTGCGCACGCAGGAGGCCGCTCGCTTCCTCGGACTGTCCGAGCGCACTCTGGAGAAGCACCGCACCTACGGCACCGGCCCGTCTTACAGGAAGCTCGGCGGCCGAGTCGTCTACGCCATAGAGGATCTCCAGACGTGGGCCGATCGCGGCCTCGTCAGTTCGACCTCTGATCCGCGCGGCACGGTGCTCCCCGCCAAGCGGCAGGAGCCGTCGGATCGCCGCTTCGCCGGCCGCCAGCCGCGCTGAGACGACACGCCATGTCGTCCCGTCACACACAGCACGACGAGCGTGCGCAGCTCGATCTGTTCCGGGCGCTGCCCGGCGATCTCGCGCCGCGCGACGCGCAGGACCTCATGGCCTATCCGTTCTTCTCGCTTGCCAAGTCGAAGCGCCTGACGCCGATCGACTTCAAGGCGGGTTCGATGAAAATCCGTGTCGAAGCCGTGCCCGAGCACGGCATGGCGACGATCTGGGACGCGGACGTTCTGATCTGGGCGGCCTCGCAAATCGTCGAGGCCCGTGACGTCGGCCTGCGCCCGTCACGCCTGATGGCGACCACGCCTTACGAGATTCTGAACTTCATTGGACGCGGTGTCTCGCTGCGCGATTACGACCGGCTTAAGGCCGCGCTCGACCGCCTCCAGTCCACCACCATAGCGACCTCAATCCGCCAGCCGACCGAGCGGCGGATGCACCGCTTCTCCTGGATCAACGAATGGAAGGAGCGAGCCGATCACCGCGGCCGCCCGCTCGGGCTCGAACTGATCGTGCCGGACTGGTTCTACGCCGCTGTCCTCGATGACGCGCTAGTTCTGACGATCGACCGCAACTATTTCAGGCTGACCGGCGGTCTGGAGCGCTGGCTCTACCGCCTCGTGCGCAAGCACGGCGGCAAGCAGGAACACGGCTGGAGCTTCGACTTCCCGCATCTCCACGCGAAGTCCGGCAGTCTCTCGCCGCTCAAGCATTTCGCCTACGACCTGCGCGACATCGTGCGCCGCCAGCCGCTGCCGGGCTATCGCCTGACCATCGAGCAGTGCCTCGGCGGCCCCGAAATCCTGTCCTTCGTACCCACCAATCCCGACGCGCTCGGCATCCCGCGCCGCCGTCGCCGCTCGACAACTCGACCTGGGGATAAGCTGTGAATCATCTCGTGCTATCAGGGACCGGCGCTATCGTGCCATCGGGGACCGGACTCTCGTGCTATCGGGGACCGGAATCGTCTATTCATCGCGCTGAATCAGCAGCTTGCCAGCCCCGTAACTTATCTAACCTAGATTCCTACGGAATCGTTCTAACGGACCCCGCTTTTTCGACCGCTGTGGACGAGTCCCCGATCGCCGGGAGACCGTCATGATCGTCGCGTTCCTCAACCAGAAGGGCGGCGTCGGAAAGACGACGCTCGCCCTCCATCTCGCCGGTGAATGGGCTCGGCATGGGCAGCGCGTCACGCTGATCGACGCCGACCCACAGGGATCGGCGCTCGACTGGTCACAGCAGCGCGGCCGGGAGGGATTGGAGCGGCTGTTCGGTGTTGTCGGCCTGGCTCGCGACACGCTCCACCGCGAAGCGCCGGAGCTGGCGCGCGACGTCGATCATGTCGTCATCGACGGACCGCCGCGTGTTGCCGGTCTTATGCGTTCGGCGCTGCTGGCTGCCGATCTTGTACTGATCCCGGTGCAGCCGTCACCGCTCGACGGCTGGGCGTCGGCCGAGATGCTGACGCTGCTCAGCGAAGCGCGGATCTATCGACCGGACCTCAAGGCGCGGTTCGTACTCAACCGCTGTGCAGCCCGCACGATCCTCGCCCGCGAAATCGCTGAGACGCTCGCGGAACACGATCCCCCGCCGCTCCTCACTACCATCGGTCAGCGCATCGCCTTCGCCGATGTCGTGCAGACCGGACGGCTCGCGGCCGAGCAGGACGAGACATCGCCCGCCGCGCGGGAGATTGCCGCGCTCGCCGCCGAAGTCACGAGGATCGGGGCATGAGCGAGCGGTCCTCGAAACGCAGTTTCGCGTCCCGGCCGGCCGATCCGGAAAGCTGGATCAAGGCGCCAGACCGTCCATCGCCGCGCGCGGACCCCGCCGCCGAATTTACCGCCAGGCTGACGATCGACGTCACCGCCGACATGCGCGGCCGGATCAAGATTGCCGCCTTCCAGCGCGGACAGACGGTCGCCGAGATGCTGCGCGCGCTGTTCGAGCGCGAGTTCCCCACCAGCGAAGGAGAGCCGCGATGATCGGTGTCGCCGACCCGTCGCTGCGCAGCGGCTTGCCGCCAGCGCCAGCGGCCGATGCACTGACCCATGTCGAGTTGACGTGGGTCGAGAAGAAGATCGAATTCTGGATCAGGTTCGGCCGCGAGATCGCCGAACAGATCCTCGACCGCCGCCGACGCGTCGTGTCGTTCGCACCGGACAGTGTTTTCGCCTTCGTTCGCTGGACCTCCAACGACTACGGCACCGCACTTTCTCGGCTCGACATCGTGCGCGCCGTCGGTGCGGGCGAGCGCTGCCACACCCTGCCATTCGTGCGCCCCGGCGGCGACATCCTGTTGCGCGCCGATGGCTGGCCGAAGGTCGAGCGCGTGCTCCAGCTCGTCGATGCTATCGAGGCGCGCGGCATCGATGCGATCGACGTTTCGCCCGATCACTGGCGACACGTCCACAACCGTCTGACGGCCGGTGAAGCACCGCGCGCCTACGACGCGCAGCAGCATCGCGCCTTCCTCCTGCGCCGGAGGATCATGCCATGAGCCGCTTTGGATACGTCATGACGACGTACTTCGCGGTGATGCTGATGGGCATCCTGTCGATCGTGTCGTTCGCGCCGAAGCTGATCTGGAATGCCTCCGCGAGCACGCCGATCGGCCTCTATGCCATCAGCGCCAGCGACGGATTGAAAGCGTCCGACCTCGTCGCCGTAGCGGCGCCGGAGCCGATTGCCACGTTCCTTGCCGATGGCGGATATTTGCCGCGCGGCGTGCCGCTGCTGAAGCGGGTCGCGGGTCTGCCCGGTCAACGTGTATGCCGATCCGGCCACACGATCACCGTCGACGGCCAGGCCATCGGCGACGCGCTCGATCGTGATCGCCGGGGCCGCGAACTACCGATCTGGCAGGGATGCCGCGTCATCGCCGACGACGAGCTGTTCCTGATGAACTGGCAGGTCCGCGACAGCCTCGACGGCCGTTACTTCGGCACGCTCCCCGCCAGCTCGGTCATCGGCCGGGCCACCCCCCTCTACACCGACGAGGACGGCGATGACCGCTTCGTCTGGCGCGCGCCGACGCGGTGACGGCACGCCCATGACCCCGTCCACCGCACAGCCAAGGAGAAACCCATGTCCCTCATCGGTCAATTCACGAGCGAAAATGACGGCTTCATCGGCCACCTAATGACGCTGACATTGCACCAGGACATCATCATCGTTCCGGCCGAACCGTCCGATGCCGAGAACGCGCCAGACTTCCGCGTCCATGTTCTCGACAGCATGAACAACGAAACCGGCGCGGAGATCGGTGCGGGCTGGAAGCGCACTGGCGAGAAGGCCGGCGACTATGTCTCGCTGCAGATCGACGATCCGACCTTCGGTCATCCGATCCGCGCTAACCTCTTCCAGTCCGCCGACGACAAGTCCGCCTGGGGCTTGCACTGGAATCGTCCGCCCAAGCGCGCAGAGCGGGACTGAACGATGTCGGTCCCGCTCCCCAAAGCTGTCGCCGGGCGGTCAAACACCGCCCGGCGCACAGTCCTCCTTCTCCTTTCCGGCCTTCTGCTTTCCGCACCGCTTTGCGCCAATGCGAATGCGCAGACGGTGTCCGCCGAGCGCCCCTCTCGCGTCGCTCCCTACGCCACATTCATCACCGAGGCCGCGCAACGCTTCGGCATTCCCGAGCACTGGATACGCGCCGTCATGCGCGTCGAAAGCGCTGGGGACGTGCGGGCGATCTCGTCGGCCGGCGCGATGGGCCTGATGCAAGTCATGCCCGCCACATGGGCTGATCTGCGCGCCCGTCACCGGCTCGGCGCGAATCCTTACGATCCACGCGACAACATTCTGGCAGGCGCCGCCTACCTGCGCGAGATGCACGACCGCTACGGTTCGCCGGGCTTTCTCGCGGCCTATAATGCTGGTCCCGGCCGCTATGAAGAGTATCTTGCTGGCCGTCCGTTGCCCGCTGAAACCCGCGCCTATGTCGCCGCGCTCGCGCCCATTATCGGCGGCGCAGACGCGCTTGCTCCCGTCACGGTCGCGGCCGCCGATCCCAACGCCTGGACGCGCTCGCCGCTGTTCATCGTGCAATCCGAGCGCGCCGCCACCGCTGTTTCGACGACCGGCGATAGCGCGTCGAATGAGACCCCGGTTGCAACTCCGGTGCGCGATGCCACAGCCATCGCTCCGCAATCCGCAGGCCTGTTTGTCGCCCGAAACGGCGATGGGGGGCCGCGATGACGGTGCTCGCAGTATTTCGTGGAATAGCGTGCTCTGGCGGAAGGATGGCGGTCCGAGGAGGGAGAGCAGGCAACACAACCGCACGATGGCGAGATAAAAGCGCGCGAGGTGCGGCTTGGTGCGGTCGTGTGTTTTCAGGGACTTATGGCGCATTGGCGCGAGGTGCGCCTGATCGGCGCAGCCTGCGCATCCGCCATTTCGCCAAGGATTACCGCGCGATTGCGCGATGTGCGGGGCCTCGGCCATGAGCAGCGAGGACGATTTCCGCATCCGGCCAGGCCGCATCCGCTCGACCCGCGCGCAGCAGGGGCGACCCTTCATCGCCCAAGCGCTGGCGGCTGCGCAGCGCGCCGGCGGCAGCGTCTCGCGGTCCGGCACGATCAGTTCGGGCAACCGCTCGCGTTTCGGGCGCGGCCAGCGCGCGACGGTGCAGGCCAACCGGCTGCTCACCAGCCGATCGCGCAACACCGTAATCAAGACGCGCGTCGTCCGTCATAGCGCGCGGACCACGCCGCTTTCCGCCCACCTTAGCTACCTGCGGCGCGAGGGTGTCACCCGGGATGGGGAGAAGGCGCGGCTGTTCGGTCCCGAGACCGAGGACGCCGATCCCAAGGCCTTCGCCGAGCGGACCCAGGATGATCGGCATCATTTCCGGTTCATCGTCTCGCCCGAGGACGCGACGGAGATGTCCGACCTCAAGACCTATGCCCGCGACCTGATGGGGCAGATGGAAAAGGATCTCGGCACCAAGCTCGACTGGGTCGGTGTCGATCACTGGAACACGGATAATCCGCACGTCCACATCATCCTGCGCGGGCGCACCGATGACGGCCAGGACCTCGTCATCTCGCGCGACTACATCAAGGAAGGCATGCGCGCCCGCGCGCAGGATCTCGCCACCCAAGAGTTGGGGCCGCGCACCGATCACGAGATACGCCGCAATCTCGAACGCCAGATCGAGTCGGAACGCTGGACCAATCTCGACCGCCAGCTTTCGCGCGACGCCTATCGCACCGGCGTCGTCGATCTCGCCCCGCATCCCGATCGCCAGCCCGACGAGTTCCACGCGATGAAGGTCGGCCGGCTGCGGAAGCTGGAGACGCTCGGCCTTGCGGATCAGGTCGGCCCCGGCCAATGGGTAGTATCGGAGAATGCCGAGGCGACGCTGCGCGAACTGGGCGAGCGCGGCGACATCATCAAACGCATTCATCGCGGCCTGACGGAACGCGGTATCGAGCGCGGCGCCGCCAGCTATGTGCTCGCCGGCGAGAGCCTCAACGATCCTGTCGTTGGCCGGCTGGTCGATCGTGGTCTCGACGATGAGCTGAAGGGCACCGCCTACGCCGTGGTCGATGGCACGGACGGACGGACCCATCATATCAAGCTGCCCGACCTCGACGCGGCCGGCGATAGCGCGCCGGGCTCGATCGTCGAGCTGCGCAAATTCGACGACGCGCAGGGACGCAGACGGGTCGCGCTCGCCATCCGCTCCGATCTCGACATCGAGAGGCAAGTCCATGCAACCGGCGCGACCTGGCTCGACCGGCAGGCGATCGCCCGTGAGCCCGTTCCGCTCGGCGGCGGCGGCTTCGGCGCCGAGGTGCGCCAGGCTATGGACCGCCGTGCCGACCATCTCGTTGGTCAAGGTCTCGCCGAGCGACAAACACGGGGCGTCAGCTTCTCACCCGGGCTGATCGACATGCTGCGGCAGCGCGAGGTCGACGCCCTTGGCGAGAAGCTCGCGGCCGAGACCGGCCGACAATTCTCGAAGGCCGCAACGGGCGAGTATGTGGCGGGCACCTACCGGCAGCGCTTCGCGCTCGCGTCTGGCCGCTTCGCCATGATCGATGACGGCCTCGGATTCCAGCTCGTGCCCTGGTCGCCGTCCCTCGAACGCCAGGTCGGTCAGCACGTCTCCGGCGTGTCGCACGGCGCCGGTGGCGTCGACTGGAGCTTCGGCCGCAACCGCGGCCTCGGCATGTAGCCCAATCAAGAAAGGAGTGCCCGCCATGTCGGCGACCAAAATCCTCTGGGGCCAGATCCTCACCGTCGTCCTGATCGTGCTGATGACAACCTGGGCGGCGACGCAATGGACGGCCTATCGGCTCGGCTTCCAGCCACAGCTTGGACTTCCGTGGTTCGAACTGGCCGGTTGGCCGATCTACTATCCGCCAGCCTTTTTCTGGTGGTGGTATTTCTACGATGCCTATGCTCCGCCGATCTTCATCGAAGGCGCCTATATCGCCGCGTCGGGCGGTTTCATTTCCATCGCCGTCGCGATCGGCATGTCCGTGTGGCGGGCGCGCGAAGCCAAGAACGCCGAGACCTTCGGCTCCGCCCGATGGGCCGATGCTCGCGAAGTGAGTGCCGCGGGCCTCCTGGGCGCGGATGGCGTGATCCTGGGCAAGTTCGAGCGCGACTACCTCCGTCACGATGGTCCCGAGCATGTGCTGTGCTTCGCTCCCACGCGATCCGGCAAGGGCGTCGGCCTGGTCGTGCCGTCACTGCTGACCTGGCCGGGCTCGGCCATCGTCCACGACATCAAGGGGGAGAACTGGACGCTGACGGCGGGCTTTCGATCCCGGCACGGCCGCGTGCTGCTGTTCGATCCGACGAACACGAAGTCGGCCGCCTACAATCCTCTGCTCGAGGTCCGCCGCGGCGAGTGGGAGGTCCGCGACGTCCAGAACATCGCCGATATCCTGGTCGACCCAGAAGGCTCGCTGGAGAAGCGGAACCACTGGGAAAAAACCAGCCACGCGCTGCTGGTCGGCGCCATCCTGCACGTCCTCTACGCCGAGGCCGACAAGACCCTGGCTGGCGTCGCCGCCTTCCTCTCCGACCCGAAGCGGCCGATCGACTCGACGCTCGCCGCCATGATGAGGACCGCCCATCTCGGCGAGGCTGGCCCGCATCCGGTGATCGCTAGTGCGGCCCGCGAGTTGCTGAACAAATCCGACAACGAGCGATCGGGCGTGCTGTCCACCGCGATGTCGTTCCTCGGCCTCTATCGCGATCCCGTCGTCGCCGAAGTTACACGCCGCTGCGACTGGCGCATCACCGACATAGTCGGCGGCAAGCATCCGACGACGCTCTATCTCGTCGTGCCGCCGTCGGACATCAACCGCACCAAGCCGCTGATCCGTCTGATCCTCAATCAGATCGGCCGGCGGCTCACGGAGGATCTGAACGCGAAGGGCAACCGCCACCGGCTTCTCCTGATGCTCGACGAATTCCCGGCCCTCGGCCGCCTCGACTTCTTTGAGAGCGCGCTTGCCTTCATGGCCGGCTACGGTCTCAAAGCCTTCCTCATCGCCCAGTCGCTGAACCAGATCGAGAAGGCCTACGGACCGAACAACTCGATCCTCGACAACTGCCATGTCCGCGTCAGCTTCGCGACCAATGACGAGCGGACCGCCAAGCGTGTCTCCGACGCGCTCGGCACCGCGACCGAGATGCGCGCGATGAAGAACTATGCCGGTCATCGCCTGTCGCCCTGGCTCGGTCACATGATGGTCTCGCGCTCGGAGACAGCCCGGCAACTGATGACGCCCGGCGAGATCATGCAGCTTCCGCCATCCGACGAAATCGTCATGGTGGCGGGCACCCCGCCGATCCGCGCGAAGAAGGCGCGATATTATGAGGATCGCCGGTTTCAGGAGCGCATCCTGCCGCCGCCGAATCTCGTCAAGCCGACCACTGCACGACCGGACGACTGGAGCACGCTGCCTCTTCCGGCGACACCGGTGATGGCAGCGGCCGCTAGCGGCGACGGATCGGAGGACGAGGATACGACCGACTCCGAGCGCCGGCACCAGCCGGAGTTGAGTCGCTCAAAACCCGTCGAGCCAAAGCAACCCATCGAAAACGAGTTTGAGATCGATCCCCGCGACGACGCCGACGAGGACGCCGCGCGCCTCTCGCGCATGAACCAGACGATGCGCCAGGTGGCGCGGCAGGCGTCGCTTGATCCCGGCGACGGCATCGATCTTTAGGAGGCATAATGGCGAAGCCCCCCAAAAAGCAGCGCCTGTCTGTATATCTCGAACCGGAGGTCATGAAGGCGCTCGCCGCGCACGCGGGCCGTCGTGATCAATCCCTCTCGCTGATCGCGGAAGCCGGCATCGCCTCCTTCCTGTCGCCTGATGCTGCCGAACGGCAGGAGGCTGCGACGACGAAGCGGCTCGACCAGATCGACCGGCGAATGGCGCGGATGGAGCGCGATCTCGGAATCAGCGTCGAAACGCTGGCCGTGTTCATCCGCTTCTGGCTGACGACAAACCCGCCGCTGCCGGAGCCCGCACAGGCTGCGGCGCGCTCGAAAGCAGGCGAGCGCTACGAGGCGTTCGTCACCGCCCTCGGCCGGCGACTCGCTCACGGGCCGAAGCTTCGCCAGGAGATTTCGGAAGACATCGCGCCCGCGCGCGACGCGGACTAATCACGACCGCGCCTACCACAAGTATTCCTGCGTTCCGCCGTTTCCCTGTATTTGTACGCCACAGTACGACGACCACAGCACGGTTGTTGTCAGGCCCTAATTTCTGCCTCTTCTACTCATCCCCGATCCAGGGCCGCGTGTCGCGGTCCCGCAAGAGAACGGGGACGACGTGGCGGCAACTCACCAGAAATCGGAAGCGCTCCTTCGCGGTGCCCGCATGCTGCGCACGGCCCTCGGGCCGGCGATCGCCCGCTTTCTGGAAGATCCTGCGATCGTCGAGGTGATGCTGAATCCCGATGGGCGGCTCTGGGTCGACCGGCTTTCCGAAGGGCTTTCCGATACGGGTGAGCTGCTGTCGCCTTCGGACGGCGAGCGGATCATCCGTCTCGTCGCGCACCATGTCGGCGCCGAGGTTCATCCCGGCGCCCCGCGCGTCTCGGCCGAGCTGCCCGAAACGGGAGAGCGGTTCGAGGGGCTGCTGCCGCCCGTTGTGTCCGCGCCCGCCTTCGCGATCCGCAAACCCGCCGTCGCCGTGTTCACGCTCGACGACTATGTTGCCGCCGGCATCATGGCCGCAGGTCAGGCTGAGACGCTACGCCAGGCTGTCGCAGACCGCCGCAACATCCTCGTCGCCGGCGGCACATCCACCGGTAAGACGACCCTTACCAACGCGCTGCTCGCCGAGGTCGCCAAGACCTCGGATCGCGTCGTCCTGATCGAGGATACGCGCGAACTGCAATGCGCCGCGCCGAACCTCGTCGCCATGCGGACAAAGGACGGCGTCGCTTCGCTCTCCGATCTCGTCCGCTCCTCGCTCCGCCTGCGCCCCGACCGCATTCCGATCGGCGAGGTCCGAGGTGCCGAGGCGCTCGATCTGCTGAAGGCCTGGGGCACCGGCCATCCCGGCGGCGTCGGCACCATCCACGCCGGCACCGCCATCGGCGCGCTCCGCCGCATGGAGCAGCTCATTCAGGAAGCCGTCGTCACCGTCCCGCGCGCCCTGATCGCGGAGACGATTGATCTCATCGCCGTGCTCTCCGGCCGCGGCGCATCGCGCCGCCTCGCCGAACTCGCCCGCATTGAGGGCCTCGGCTCCGACGGCGACTACCGCGTCACCCCCGCAACCCAGCCCCTCACAGGAGACCCGTCATGATCAAGCACGCCCTGCGCATCCGCCGCCATATCGCGACAGCGGTATCCGTCACATTCGTCTCATTGGCGATGGCGCCCGCCGCGCACGCGTCCGGTTCCTCCATGCCGTGGGAAGCGCCGCTGCAGTCCATCCTCGAATCGATCGAGGGGCCCGTCGCCAAGATCATCGCCGTGATGATCATCATCATCACCGGCCTGACGCTCGCCTTCGGCGACACGTCCGGCGGTGCCCGCAAGCTGATCCAGATCGTCTTCGGCCTGTCGATCGCCTTCGCCGCGTCCAGCTTCTTCCTGTCGTTCTTCTCGTTCGGCGGCGGGGCGCTCGTCTGATGGCCAACGGCGCTGACCATGACGGCGAACTGCCGGGTTTCTCGGTTCCAGTTCACCGGGCGCTGACCGAGCACATCCTGCTCGGCGGCGCGCCGCGCTCGCTCGCCATTCTCAACGGCACGCTTGCGGCAGCCCTCGGCCTTGGTCTTCGCCTCTGGCTGGTCGGCCTGGGCCTCTGGGCTCTTGGCCACTTCGCGGCCGTCTGGGCCGCCAAGCGCGATCCGCAGTTCGTCGACGTCGTGCGCAAGCATCTGCGCATCCCCGGCCACCTGTCGGTCTGAGGAGGAACGACGATGATGAACCTCGCCGAATATCGCAACCGCAACACCCGGCTCGCCGACTTCCTTCCCTGGGTCGCACTGGTTGGCGAAGGGATCGTGCTGAACAAGGACGGCAGCCTGCAGCGCACCGCGCGCTTCCGCGGCCCGGACCTCGACAGCGCCGTGCCGGCCGAGCTGGTCGCCGTCGCCGCCCGGCTCAACAACGCCTTTCGTCGCCTCGGCTCCGGCTGGGCGATCTTCGTCGAGGCGCAGCGCCATGGCGCCGCCACCTATCCGGCAAGCATGTTCGCCGACAGCGCATCCGCCCTCGTCGACGCCGAACGCAAGGCCGACTTCGAGGAAGCCGGCGCGCATTTCGAGTCCAGCTATTTCCTCACCTTCCTCTATCTGCCGCCGGCCGAAGACGCGGCGCGGGCCGAGACCTGGCTCTATGAGGGTCGCGATCACGCCGGCGTCGATGCGCACGAGATCCTGCGCGGCTTCGCAGACCGCACCGATCGCATCCTTCAGCTCATCGACGCCTTCATGCCGGAATGCGCCTGGCTCGATGACGGCGAGACGCTGACCTATCTGCATTCGACCGTCTCGACGAAGCGGCACCGCGTCCGCGTGCCCGAGACGCCGATGTATCTCGATGCGCTGCTGGCCGATCAGCCCCTGACCGGCGGGCTCGAACCCCGGCTCGGCGACGCACATGTCCGCATCCTCACCATTGTCGGCTTCCCGACCGCGACCACGCCCGGCATCCTCGACGAGCTGAACCGGCTGGCCTTTCCCTATCGCTGGTCAACACGCGCCGTCCTGCTCGACAAGACCGACGCCACCAAGCTGCTGACGAAGATCAGGCGTCAGTGGTTCGCCAAGCGCAAGTCGATCGCCGCCATCCTCAAGGAGGTGATGACCAACGAGGCCTCTGCGCTGGTCGATACCGATGCGGCCAACAAGGCCGCCGACGCCGACATGGCATTGCAGGAGCTGGGTGCCGACTATGCGGGCCAGGCCTATGTGACGGCGACTATCACCGTCTGGGACGAGGACCCGCGCATCGCAGCTGAAAAGCTGCGGATGGTCGAGAAGGTCATCCAGGGCCGCGACTTCACCGCCATGCCCGAGACGATCAACGCGGTCGACGCCTGGCTCGGCTCGCTGCCCGGCCATGTCTACGCCAATGTCCGGCAGCCGCCGATCAACACCTTGAATCTCGCCCACATGATCCCGCTGTCGGCGGTGTGGGCGGGACCGGAACGGGACGAGCACTTCGATGCACCCCCACTGCTTTACGGCAGAACCGAAGGCTCGACCCCGTTCCGGCTTTCCATCCATGTCGGCGATGTCGGCCACACGCTGATCGTCGGGCCAACGGGCGCCGGCAAGTCGGTGCTGCTGGCGCTGATGGCGCTGCAGTTCCGGCGCTATCCGCAGTCGCAGGTTTTCGCCTTTGACTTTGGCGGATCGATCCGCGCTGCCGCGCTCGCCATGCGCGGAGACTGGCACGATCTTGGCGGTGGCCTCACCGAAGGCTCAGACGACAGCGTTTCGCTTCAACCGCTCGCGTGCATCGACGATGTCGCCGAGCGCGCCTGGGCCTCCGATTGGCTGGTCGCGATCCTGATGCGCGAGAGCGTGCCGGTCACGCCCGAGGTGAAGGAGCATCTCTGGTCAGCACTCTCCTCGCTAGCGTCCGCGCCGGTCACCGAGCGAACGCTGACAGGCCTGTCGGTTCTCCTTCAGTCCAACGACCTGAAACAGGCGCTGCGGCCCTATTGCGTCGGCGGTCCTTATGGTCGGCTGCTCGACGCCGAGGCCGAGCATCTGGGCGAAGCCAATGTTCAGGTCTTCGAGACCGAAGGGCTGATCGGCACTGGCGCCGCTGCCGCCGTGCTTGCCTATCTCTTCCATCGCATCGAGGACCGCCTCGACGGTCGGCCGACGCTGCTGATCGTCGATGAAGGCTGGCTCGCGCTCGACGACGAGGGCTTCGCCGGCCAGCTCCGTGAGTGGCTCAAGACGCTGCGCAAGAAGAACGCCAGCGTCATCTTCGCTACGCAGTCGCTCTCGGATATCGACGGCTCAGCGATCGCGCCGGCTATCATCGAGAGCTGCCAGACCCGCATCCTGCTCCCCAACGAACGCGCGATCGAGCCGCAGATTACAGCGATCTATCGCCGCTTCGGGCTGAACGATCGTCAGATCGAGATCCTCGCCCGGGCGATGCCCAAACGCGATTACTACTGCCAGTCCCGCCGCGGCAACCGGCTCTTCGAGCTGGGCCTGTCGGACGTGGCGCTGGCGCTCTGCGCCGCCTCGTCGAAGCAGCACCAGGCGCTGATCGCCGCGATCCACGCCCGCAGCGGCACGGATGGTTTCCTTGCCGAATGGCTTGCCGAGAACCGGCTCGCCTGGGCCGCAGACCTCGTCGCCGACCTTCCCAACGTCATCCCCCAAACCGATCCGGAGACACGCCCATGACCCGTTCTACTCAATCCCGCTCGCTTGCACTGCGTATCACCGCAGCGCTCCTTGCCGCGCCGATCGCGCTTTCGCCGATCCTCAGCACTCCCGCCGCTGCGCAATGGATCGTCTACGATCCGACCAACTATGCGCAGAACGTCCTGACGGCGGCGCGCACCCTCCAGCAGGTCAATCAGCAGATCACCCAGCTTCAGAACGAAGCGACGATGCTGATCAACCAGGCCCGCAACCTCGCCAGCCTGCCATATTCCTCGCTCCAACAGCTTCAGCAGTCGGTGCAGCGCACGCAGCAGCTCCTGCAAGAGGCGCAGGGCATCGCCCTCAACGTCCAGCAGATCGACCGCGCGTTCCAGACCACCTACGGCAACGCGTCGATGTCGGCCTCCGATCAGGCGCTCGTCGCGGGAGCGCGCGAGCGCTGGCAGAACACGGTTGGCGGCTTGCAGGACGCGATGCGTGTCCAGGCCGGCGTCGTCGGCAACATCGACACCAATCGCAGCGAGATGTCGGCGCTGGTCGGCCAGAGCCAGGGCGCGACCGGCGCGTTGCAGGCGACCCAAGCCGGCAATCAGCTTCTCGCCCTGCAAGCACAGCAGCTCGCTGATCTCACCGCCGTCGTCGCCGCCAATGGCCGCGCACAGAGCCTCTCCGAGGCCGAACGGGCGGCAGCGGCCGAACAGGGCCGCGAACAGCGCCGGCGCTTCCTGACGCCGGGCACCGGCTATCAGCCCGGCAACGCCCGCATGTTCCCGAACGGCAACTGAGGGCGCAGCCATGGACGGCAAGATGCTCGCCCGGCTTGGCGCTGTCGTGTTTGTGGCCGTCGCGATCACCGCGACCGCGATCGAGATGAACCGGACAGAGGAAGTGCGGGAGGCGTGGCCGTCCGGCCGGACCACCCAAGCGCAGGGCGATCCGTTGCGCGACGAACTGATCCGCTGCCAGGTGCTCGGCGAAGCGGGGCCGCGCGATCCGGCGTGCCTGCGGGCCTGGGCCGAAAACCGCAACCGCTTCCTCGCGCCCGGCGCGCGACCTGCCGAGCGCTTGCCGGACATCCCGCCAGCGCCGCGAGACACTCTCACACCCCAATCGGACCGCACCGATCAGCCGGCCATCGAGCCCGCCGCACCGATCGCGCCGCCGCAGCTCGACGAGGCGAGATAAGATCATGGGCGGCACCGGCGTCATTGACCATTTTCTTGAGGTCTTCACCCGCTACATCGACAGCGGATTCGGGCTACTCAGCGGCGAAGTCGCCTTCATCGCCACCACCCTGATCGTCATCGACGTGACGCTGGCGGCGCTGTTCTGGAGCTGGGGCGCCGACGACGACATCATGGCCCGCCTGGTGAAGAAGACGCTGTTCGTCGGAGTGTTCGCCTACATCATCGGCAATTGGAACAACCTCGCCCGTATCATTTTCGAGAGCTTCGCCGGCCTCGGCCTGAAGGCTAGCGGCACCGGGTTCACCACGGCCGACCTCTTGCGCCCTGGCAAGGTCGCTCAGACCGGGCTCGACGCCGGACGGCCGCTGCTCGATTCCATCTCCAGCCTCATGGGCTACTGGTCGTTCTTCGAGAACTTCATCCAGATCGCCTGCATGTTCCTGGCCTGGGCGCTGGTGCTGCTCGCTTTTTTCATCCTCGCCATTCAGCTCTTCGTCACGCTCATCGAGTTCAAGCTGACGACGCTCGCCGGCTTCGTGCTGATCCCGTTCGGCCTGTTCGGCAAGTCGGCCTTCATGGCCGAACGCGTGCTCGGCAACGTCATCTCCTCCGGCATCAAGGTGCTGGTGCTGGCCGTCATCATCGGCATCGGCTCGACGCTCTTCTCAGAATTCACATCCGGTTTCGGCGGCCAGAATCCGACAATCGACGAAGCGATGGCGATCGTGCTCGCCGCGCTGTCGCTGCTCGGCCTCGGCATCTTCGGTCCCGGTATTGCAAGCGGCATCGTCTCCGGTGGTCCCCAGCTCAGCGCCGGCGCCGCAGTCGGCACTGGCCTGGCCGCAGGCGGCATGGTCGCGCTCGGCGCTGGCGCCGTCGGCGCCGCCGCGTCGGGTGGCGCTGCGCTGGCCGGTGGTGCGGCCGCCGCCGCTCGTGGCGGTGCTGCGATCGCTGGCGGCGCGTCCACCGCTTACAGCCTTGGCGCAGCCGGGCAGTCCGGCGCGGCCGGCGTCGCTTCCGGTCTCGGCGGGGTCGCCCGTGCCGGCGGCAGCGCCGCCGTCTCGCCCCTGCGCCGCGCCGCATCGCGTGCCGCCGAAAGCATGCGCTCAAGCTTCAACACTGGCGGCAAGGCCGCCTTCGAGGCGACAGGCGGCACTTCCACCATGGGCTCGATCGGCGGTGACGCGGCCGGTGATGGCGCCGCTGCCGCGGGTTCCACAAACGCAGGCGGTCCGCCGGCCTGGGCGCAGCGGATGCGCCGATCCCAGCACATGACCCATGCCGTCCAGGCCACGGCCCATGCCGTCCGCTCAGGTGATGCCCACGGCGGCGGCTCTTCCATCAATCTTTCCGAAGGCGATCGCTGATGTTCAAACGACCCTCTACCCATTATGGCAAGGCCCCCGAGCCGGAGACGCCCTATCAACGCGCCACCCAGGTCTGGGATGAGCGCATCGGCGCCTCGCGCGTGCAGGCCAAGAACTGGCGGCTCATGGCATTCGGCTCGCTGATCCTGTCGGCCGGGTTCGCCACCGCGCTCGTCGTGCAGTCAGCACGCGGGACGATCGTACCCTGGGTGGTGCAGGTCGATCGCATCGGTCAGGCGCAGGCCGTCGCGCCCGCCGAGGCCGACTATCGTCCGACCGATCCGCAGATTGCCTTCCACCTGGCGCGCTTCATCGAGCAGGTCCGGAGCATTCCGGCCGATGCGATCATCGTCCGGCAGAACTGGCTGCGCGCCTACGACTTCACGACTGACCGCGGCGCCATGGCGCTCAATGACTACGCCCGCTCCAACGACCCCTTTACACGGGTCGGCCGGCAGCAGGTCGCTGTCGACGTCTCCAGCGTCATCCGCGCGTCCCCGGACAGCTTCCGCGTCGCGTGGGTCGAGCGCCGATACGAAAATGGCCAGCTCGCCGAGACCACGCGCTGGACCGCGATCCTGACGATCGTCGTGCAGATCCCCCGAAACGCCGACCGGCTCAGAGCGAACCCGCTCGGCATCTACGTCAACGCCATCAACTGGTCACGGGAGCTTGGGCAATGAAGCCGTATTTCCGTAAAGCCGGAAACCCGGCTTCACACACACTCGTACTCCCGGCTCTCCGTAGAGCCGCATTCCCGGTCGTTCTGCTAGCGGCGACCGCGCTCGCGGGCTGCGCGACCACCAATCCGCCGCCGGAGATTTCCTACGACAATGCGGCTCCGGCGGTGCAGACCGTCGATCCACCCGCGCCGGTCACCGTGGTCGAGCTGCCCCGGCCGCTGCCGCTGCCTGGCCAATTGCAGCGTGTGGAGGAGACGCGGCGTGCCCCGGAGCCTTCTAATCCGACCGCTCGCGTCAACCAGGCAAACGAGGCGGCACGAGTCCAGCCGGTGCGCGACGGCTTCATTAACTCGATGCAGGTCTACCCGTGGACCCAAGGGGCGCTTTATCAAGTCTATACCGCCGTCGGGCAGATCACCGACATCGCGCTCCAACCCGGGGAGCAGCTTGTCGGCGCAGGCCCGGTGGCCGCCGGCGACACAGTGCGCTGGATCATCGGCGACACCGAGAGCGGATCGGGGGCAACGCGCCAGATCCACATCCTGGTAAAGCCCACCCGCGCCGACCTGATGACCAACCTCGTCATCAACACCAACATGCGCACCTATCACATGGAACTGCGCTCGACAGAGCGCACCTATATGGCGTCGGTCTCATGGCAGTATCCGCAAGACCAGCTCATTGCGCTGCGCCGCCAGAACGCCGAGGCGCAGGCGGCCCAGCCGGTGGCGAGCGGCGTCGATCTCGCGAACGTCAACTTCCGCTATGCGATCGAGGGCGACCGTGCGCCGTGGCGGCCGCTGCGCGCCTTCGACGACGGACGCCAGGTCTTTATCGAGTTTCCGCGCGGCATCGGTCAGGGCGAGATGCCGCCACTCTTCGTCGTCGGCCCCGAGGGCAACACCTCCGAGCTGGTGAACTATCGCGTTCGCGGCCACCACATGATCGTTGATCGTCTGGTCGCGGCTGCCGAACTTCGCTTCGGCTCCGGCCGCGAGCAGAAGCGCGTCAGGATCGTCCGCACAGACGGGAGGCCGACCTCGTGAGCGAGAACCCGCCCCGGAATGAGGAAGTGCCGGACGACGATGCGCAGCCCCTGACCGGCGAGCCGGTCGGGCCTGCGCCGATGCGGCTGCGGGCCGAACCGCCCCGCGTCACCCGGTTATCGCGGAAGGTTCTCGCCGGCCTCGGTCTTGTCGCCAGCGTCGGGCTCGGAGGTGCGCTGATCTACGCGCTTCAGACCCGTGACGCCGGTCGGCCGAACGACGAACTCTATTCGACCGAGAACCGCTCGACCGCTGACGGACTGGCCGGCCTGCCGCGAGATTACAGTGGCGTGCCGCAGCTCGGTCCCCCTCTTCCCGGTGACCTCGGCCGGCCGATCCTCAGTACCCAGGATCGCGGACAGCCGGTGCCCACACCCGGGACGGCCGCGCCCAATCCCGGCATCAGCCCGGAAGAGCAGCGCCGCCTTCAGGAAATCGAGACCGCGCGCACCAGCCGTCTCTTCTCCGGATCGGAAAGCCGGGGCGCCCCCGCTGCTGCGGGAGTTGCCCCAGCGCTCGCGCCGGGGCCGGATTTGGCGAGCATTGGCCTCGCTCCGCCGCCCGCCACGCCCTCGGCGCAGGACCGGCAGAACGCGTTTCTGAACGTGGCGGCCGATCGCAGGACGGTTGCGCCCGATCGCGTCGCTGCGCCAGTATCGCCGAACGTCCTTCAGGCGGGAGCAGTGATATCCGCGGCGCTGATCACCGGCATCCGATCCGATCTACCCGGCCAGATCACCGCGCAGGTCACCGAGAACATCTACGACAGCCCGACCGGCCGTATCTTGCTTGTGCCGCAAGGCACTCGTGTGGTCGGGCAGTACGACAACAACGTGCAGTTCGGCCAGAGCCGCGTCCTGCTCGTCTGGACTCGGCTCGTCTTCCCGAACGGGCGCTCGATCGTTCTCGAGCGCCAGCCTGGCGCTGACGCTGAAGGGTTCGCAGGGCTTCAGGATGGCGTCGATTACCATTGGTGGGATCTGGCCAAGGCTGCGGGATTGTCGACACTGCTGAGCGTCGGCGCCGAACTCGCGGTCGACAACGACGATCGGCTCGTTCAGGCGATCCGGAACGGTGGGCAGGACACCATCAACGACGCAGGGCAGCAGATTGTAAGGCGTCAGCTCAACGTCGCGCCCACAATCACTATTCGGCCCGGATTTCCCGTGCGCGTTATCGTGACGCGAGACTTGGTGCTGGAGCCATATGGAGGGTGATGATGTCGAAGCTTAAGCTAGGCCCCATCGCGGACGAAAAGCCACTTAAGGTACAGGTCGAGCTACCCGCAGCTCTCCACCAGGACCTTATTGACTACGCCCACCTATTGGGCCGAGAGCAAGGTCAGTCCGCTGTTGACCCAGCTCGGTTAATCGTCCCGATGTTACAACGGTTCATCGCGACAGACCGTGGCTTCGCCAAAGCCAGGCGAACGTTGACGCCGGGGAGCGTCGATTAGTCCGTGGTCCCCGCTCTAATGCTAGAGGGGGTGTCGAAACACTTCAGCAGCAGCGGCAGAGTCGGGTTGTCGTTGTCTCTGGACGAAATTATAGCGGCCGTCGGCGCCCGAGCCGATGGGAGCGGGATCAACGCGATATCCGGCCGGTATATCACGCTGGTGATGGTCAAGCCGAAGCCCTGTTCGACCATCGTCAGCAGGGTTTCTCGGCTGACTTGTTGGATCGAGAGTTGAACCGCTCCGTCTCCGGCGCCCACCATGCGCCGGAGTATGCCAGCGAGCTCACGCCCAGCACCATCCGAGCGAACGAGGAAGACTTCGTCACAAATGTCCTCCCACGACAGCTGTGGCCGTGCTGCCAACTCGTGAAGCGGGGACAATGCCACGAACAGATCTGGTTCGCAGAGACGTCGAACTTGGAACTGAGGGCTTTTGCTCGCACTCAGGCTGATTGCTGCGTCCAGTAACCCGCGGTTCACCCCCAAAGAGTTTTCTTCTGAAGTGCCTTCCTCAAGCTTTACCTCGATCGTCGGATGTCGATTTCTGAATGCCGCGAGAATGTCGATGATCGGGCACGCCGGAAACGCTTCAAGCATTCCAAACCTCACTAGCCCGGTTATGAGTTTTCGCGCGGAACGGATCTCCGTTGCGGCGTTACGAAGGTAGCGCGCTCCCACCACCGCTTGTTGAAGGAAGCGTTCACCTTCTGGAGTCAGCCCTGCCCCCGCTCGCGTACGCTTGAAGAGAGAAAAGCCAAGCTGGCGCTCAAACAGCTGCACACGTCGGCTGACGGTGGATTGCGATACCGATAGGCGTTCCGCCGCTCGGCGGAAGCTGCCGGCCTCGGCGACCTGAACGGCGTATTTCAGGTATCGGAGATCAAGAGTCAGATCGGGCATGAGACCCGTCCGATCATACCGGCGATCTCATTGGCGAACCGCCTGCGCCCGGTGAGAGGCATCCATGCGCGTCCACTTTCATCGAGCCCACCCCCGCTAGCGCCTGGGGTACAAGCACGTCCGTTGATCTCAGATGTGGAATCCGAGCTGAGCCCCTCAATGAGCATGACCATGTCCGAATCTGCCATAGATGCATGCGGCGGTCATACATTTTCGCACACTTGATGTCTATGCGCGATGCATATATTACTGCGGCATGGAGCCTGAGGTCGCCAAATACCATTTTGGTGCACTGGCGCTGGCGGTTGCTGACAGCATCGCCAGTGTCTCGGCCTCCTTTTCACCAAGCGGCCCGGCGACCGCGGTGATGGTGTTTCTCAGCATGGAGCCCGGCCTGCCGATCAGCGTATTGGCAAGCCGGATCAGGCTTTCTCATGCCGGAACGGTGCGATTGATCGATAGGCTCGAGCACGAACAGTTGGTGGAACGACGAAGACATATCGCCGACAGGCGCGCGCGCTTCATTCACCTCACCAATTCAGGGAAGAAGATAACGGAAGCCTTGCTCAAGGCACGGGAGCAGGTGATCTCCGAATGTGTTTCGCCCCTTTCGCCCAATGACCTCGACATTCTAGGCGTGCTGTCGGAGCGGCTCTTTGTGGCAAACGGCTTCGACAAGGATGGTTCGATCAGCCTTTGCCATCTGTGCGGCTACAGCAGGATCGCGCCTTCCCGTAGTAAAGCAAAGCCGGGCGCTCACGACGCCGGAACGTCGCACCAAACGGCTGACGATATGATCAGGCAGGCTTGATATAGTGGGATCGTTTGCGCTCGAACTTCTTCTATGCGTACTTGCCTTCGGGTTCGGATATGCCGCGAACCAAGGCGGAACCTGTTTAGTGGTGGCCGCTCATGAGTTACACAGACGACAGCCGCCGAGAATGTTCGTCGGATTTCTCGCAGCGTCGGCAGCGGCAGGCCTGGTTGCGGTCCCGATAGTCTGGACGGGAACACTGGGCGCAACACTCGCACCCTCGACCAGCATCAATTTCTTCCTGCTCATCGGCGCTATAGCCTTCGGCCTCGGCGCACTCATTAATGACACATGCCTGCTCGGATCGCTGGCGCGGCTTGGGGATGGGGAGATGCGACTTCTAGCTCTACCCTTGGGATTGGCGATTGGTATCTTGGCTGCCGACCATGGCAGGTTCGACTACGACGCAACATGGCCAAGCTTGATCTCCAGACCAAGCGTAACAGGCCTCGTTACTCTCCTAGCCTTCCTTGCTGTGCTCGTGCTGGCACTCGTTTTCGTTTCCATGAAGAGCGTTCTGCGAACAAAGCCGGGTTGGTCGTTCGGCGCTTCGATGATTGGACTCGGTATCACTGGTGGACTTTTATATGCATTCTCGCCGGCCTGGACCTTCGCAGACCTGATTCAACGTGGCCTTCCTCTCAGAATGTCGCCGGCCGGCGAGGTCGCGCTCACTGCGGTGATCTCTTCGATCGCAGGCGCCCTCACCGCCTCCTTTCGCCAAGGGAATCTGCGTCTCCAACTGCCGACAGCCAATGGCATTCTGCGATCTGTCGTCGGCGGCACATTGATGGGTATCGGCATTGCGCTCATACCCGGCGGGAATGATGGATTGATCCTCGCAGCGGTTCCGACTCTTTCACCTGGTGGGATAGTCGCCTACGTTCTGATGACGATGACAATCGTCTTCGGATTTGCAGCGCGTGGTAAGTTATTCCAGCGCCGCCTTTGAAGACCATGATAAGGGCAACAGAGGATTCTCCCACCTGACATGAGCATTTATCCCGACCGGGAGTATCGGCTGACTAGCTCGTATGCCTTTGCAGGCCCTTGGACCATGATGACCACTTCAAAGGCCGCCGGCCCCAGCATCCTGCAGGTTGCATGGTCGGTGTCATCTCCGCAGGCATGGACGTCACTCGCTTTCAACCCGCTTTCCGTCCGTGCGAAACTCAAGCTGAGGAACTGCGTCCCGATATGAGGTCCGTCTGCGAACTCGACGACAACAATGTCTTCGCTCAAGCGATAGCAATACTGCCGGTATGCGGAGAATTCACTGCCATCTGCCAGTGTGAGAATGCCGCTCTCTCGACAAGCGAGCGCGCCTTCGCCGACGGGAGCGAAGACCGCGTCGCCATGCAGCTGAGCGCCTCCGGGCTGGATATCACGACGGAGCATCCATGCCCCACGGAAGTTCTGCAGGATTTGCGCGCCCGCCTTCACGAAATGACCCCGGTCACGAGGGCACAAGCGCGCCTCTGTGGCGGACCGAAGCAAGCAGCAGCACGAGGGACGCCGCCAGCAGAACTGCGTCCTTCAGTAGAAACTGCCCTGGTGCAGCCGAAATCGCAGGAAAGCCGCCGGCGGTCGGCTCCGCTACACCGGGGGTGGTGATGAAAAAGGTCAGCGTGATCAGATATGTCGCCGCTGACATCAGTGCGCCGAGCGCAGAGAAGAGTGGACGAAATGCACCAAGGATCAGAACGAGACCGGTCGATAACTCGATAACGCCGATGAAATAGCTTTGCCCCTGCATCCCGAACATGCCCAGCCAATTCATGATCGGGCTGTGTTCGATAAACGGGGCGATACCATAGGCCTCGTACGCTGTGAACTTCATCGCGCCGAACCACAGAAATACGATCACGAGAGACCATCTAAGCAGGCCAAGATCCCTCCGACCGTGCTCGGGGACAAGAAATTCATAACGGTCGAAAATGCTCATCTAAAATTCCTCAACAGTGGTCCCGTGGGAACGTCACGAACGTCGTCTACGTGCTTCGGGCAGGCGTTGCAGTATATGCGCGACGCATATACTAATAAGCGAGATATGTCGAGCGGCTGGCTCGCGCTTCGCTGCCTCACGAAGCCATCCTCATCGGCGATGCCTTTACCCAGCAAACGCGCGACCTTGCGGGATTTTGACTTGATAGGGCTGGCGCTCCGGGTGGGCCTATAGCCCGTTGGCAAACGTCCAGCCTGTACGGATGGACGCGGCCCTGGACGAGATAACCGTGCCGACCGAAATCGTAGCAGCGATCGCCGCAATCCCCGACGTCGTGGAGCACGGACTGTTCCTCAATGGGATCGATACAATCGTGATCGCGCGCGGTGACACGATGGAAGTGCGACGCCGGGGACAAGCCAGGTCTCGCTGATCTGCACCTGCGCGGCCTGGATGACAGCGCTGACGCGGAGTGATTCTCGGGCGCGACCTACGGCGATTCCGAGCGAAAAGGCTTGCCCTATAGCCGCCAGGTATCAAAGGTTCCGCGGCCTTAATGAGCCGGACCCGTTTTTTTCGGCGCGCTCGATCAGTCGAAATCCTCCGAAACCCTTTTAAAACAGGACATTTTCCACAAGCCGCGCGGAGGAAGAGGACCACGGTATGGCTTGCTGTCTATGCTCCGCGCACATATAGATGTGGCAATGGATGGACCTCGAGATCGAAACATTTTCGGGGCGTTCGCACTCATGATCAGCGACGACATCGTTCGCGCTAGTTCATCGCGGGCGCCGGAAGCTGGACCCGCCGCCTCAGCGCTGGCGTTGCTCGCGCACAAGCCCGGGCTCTCGATCCGTATGCTTGCGATCGGGGTGGGCCTTTCACATGCTGGAACTGTTCGCCTGGTGGATAGATTGGTAAGCGAGGGATTGATCGAGCGCAGGGAGCATTCGACAGACGGGCGCGCGCGATCCCTCTATCTTACTCCAACTGGCAAGGTCGCGAGCGACGAGGTCCTGGCCTCGCGCGATCAAGTGATTGCCGAAGGGCTATCGATCCTTAATCCAGACGAACTGAAAACCTTATCGGACATCGCTGAACGCGTTCTCCGAAATCGCTTGGAAAACCTCGAGCAGTCATACCGCATCTGCCGCTTGTGCTGCTACGAGGGCTGCACGAACTGCCCCGTCGATGCCGAATTGCATGAGCGAGGTGTGGACCGCGAGAAGAACGACGACGCGTAGGAGACTCGCAATTGCGGCAGCTCAACGCTGCTCAGATAGCGGGCTTCATAATGTCAGCGAGCCTACCATCAGCCGCATTCTTTTGGCTACGCGTCAAGCCGGCCGATCGGGCATGGCGGTCTCATTCTAATATGTCGGTGATCGCCCCACTTTTAGCCGCTCAATTGATCGGAACGCGGTTTCGGAAGCGGCCGTTCAAACCACTCGCTGCATTCCCATTTCTCTATGTCCGATAGGTAGTTTCGGGGAAAAGCAGTCGGGAACAGGTTTCGGGAACGCATGCTCCGGCAGGAGCGCAGCGCGCGTCCCAAGCGCGTTTTCCCGGTAGAGCTTCCCAATCGGCAAAGTGCGGCTGGTCACTCAAGGCAGGGTAACGACGATTTTCGTTGCGGATACACCCGCCTTCAGGGCTTCCAAGGCAGCCTGGAGCATTTCAAGGCCCTGGCCCACGACCTTCGCCGGAGGGGCGGGGACGAACGTGCGCGCCGCGAGAGCCTGCGGCAGGAATTCGCGGTAGATCATTGGACCAAACTCGTCATCCTTGAGGCTCGTCCCGGAGATGTGCGTCGCCTCGACTCCAAATGGACGCTCGTCGGGCGGGGCCAGCGTCGCTGCCACCCGGCGCGAGCCCTCGCATCTCGCAATTGCGGCAAAACAGTCTTTCATGTGACCGGTCGCGTGAAGCGTTCCAGCGAGACTGCGCCCGCGCATTGCCTCAATCACGTCTTCCACGATGGCTGGACTCGAGTGGTCAAGAACCTCGCTTGCACCCAGCTCCTTCAACAGGCCGGCGTTGCGCGCCGAAGCGGTGGCGACGCACCTGTAGCCCGACGCCACCGCGAGCTGGATGGCGTTGCAGCCAACGCTCGACGATCCACCCCAGACCAGAACGACCTCTGGACGCGCGGTCGGCGAGTGTAACGGTGGCGCGAGAGCCAACTGTGTCCGTCCGTAGAGCCCGCTTGCGGCGGTGCCAAGGCCAAGCGGGAGGACTGCCGCATCAGCGAAGGCCATGTTGTTGGGGATCGGCGCCGCCATGTGGTCCAGCACGATCGTGTGGTGCTGGAACGCACCCTGCGCAGGTTGATTTACGGTTGTCCCGACCGCCTGTCCGATGACTCGATCGCCGACCTTGAACCGCTCGACCGCGCCACCGACCGCCGCGACCTCACCGGAGACGTCGCTGCCGAGAATCGCGGGATAGTCGAGCCATGGCAAAAGCGCGACGTCCTGCAGAATCCAGTCGAGTGGGTTGATCGCGATGGCCGCGTTGCGGATCAATATCTCGTTCGCCGCCAGATGCGGCAGAGCGGTGACACCGATCCTCAGTGGCTGCCCCGGCGCTTTCTGCCAGGCGGCCTGATTAGTCACGGTTTCGGTCATCATCAACTCTTTCTGTCAAGTATACAGCTGGGCGTTCGTCTGAGCGGTCCAACCGCCAGGTCGGGCGCACGAAGTGGCAGCTATAGCCCCCAGGATAGCGCACCAGGTATTCTTGGTGCTCTGGCTCCGCCTCCCAAAAGGGTTCTTCTGGGTTGATCTCCGACACGACCGGGCCAGGCCAGCTTCCTGATGCCTCGATTTCCGCGATAGTTGTGAGGGCGACTTCCTTCTGCACTTCGGTGGTGTAGAAAATCGCCGATCGATAGCTCGGACCGACATCGCTGCCTTGTTGCTCGTAGGTCGTGGGGTCATGGATCTGGAAGAAGAGTTCCAAGAGCGAGCGATAGGCGAGAACGGAAGGGTCGAAGGTCACTTCCACTGCTTCCGCATGGCCGTAATGTCTCGCGTAGGTCGGATCAGGCATTTCTCCGCCCGTGTAACCGACACGCGTCGAAATGACTCCCCTGGCTCGGCGCAGCAAATCCTCCATGCCCCAGAAGCAGCCGCCTGCGAGAATTGCTCGCTCTGTCGCGGCCGCCCTATTGCCGGTAGGCGATTGGCTCACAGTCCGTTCGCCCTCCTCCGTGTGCGCCACGGTCAAGCCAGCCTCGCGGGATCCGCAGCCTGACTGGCGCTCAAGAGTTCGGTCTGCACGTCCGAACCCCGGATGAGACTCAGATCGACGGGACACCGATCAGCGATCGCGAGGATCCGAGCGCGCTGATCATCACTCAGCGGCCCATCGAGGACAATGGTGCGGGTGAACCGGTCGGGTGGCATCATGTCCGGCACCTTCTCGTGCTGCACGGTCGTGCTCGCCCGTTCGAGCGGAAAGCCCTTGCGGTTCGCATAGAGACGCATCGTCATCACCGTGCAGGCTGCGAGGCCGGCAGATACGAGTTCATAGGGAGATAGTCCGGTCCCGAGGCCACCGACCGATGCTGGCTCGTCGGCGAACAGAGTGTGCTCGCCGCTGCGGACCTTGAGCTGGAACGTCCCTGCAAGAGTTTCGGTGGCGACGACGCCCTCCGCAACCTCGACCTGCGGAAGATCCGCGCTGAGTGGTGGGAGAAAGCGGCTCGCCCAAACCGCCACCATGGCCGCGGCGTAGTTCGCGTCCGCGACATCGGTGAGAAGGTGATCCGCGTTGTCGAGCGAGATGAAGCTTTTAGGGTGCCTGGACGCGACGAAGATGCGCGACGCGTGGTCGATGCCGACCACCTGATCCAGCGGAGAGTGCATGACCAGCACCGGCCGTCGCAGGGAGGCAATGGCCTTCTCGACGTCGATCCCCTCAACCGCCTCAAGGAACCCTCGGCGAATGAGGAACGGCCTACCGGCAATCTCCACCGAGGCCTCGCCCTCGCTCGCGATGGTGTTCAGATCATTCGGTCCGAAGAGGCGCAAGATATGCTGAAGGTCGGCCGGCGCACCAATCGTCGCGACCGCCGCAACATCAGGCATGTCGGCGGCGGCTACGATCGCAGCGGTGCCACCCAGGCTGTGCCCGACGAGGAGGGACGGTGACATGCCCGCCGCCGCCATCGCCTTTGCGGCGGCCCGAAGGTCCTCGACGTCCGACGCGAAGTTCACAGGTTCTCCCGTCCCACCGCCGATCCCGGTCCCGGCGAAATCGAACCTCAAGACCCCGATGCCCGCACGCGACAGCGCGCGCGAGATGTGAACAGCGGCGCGACTGTCTTTCCCGCACGTGAAGCAGTGGGCGAAGATCGCCCAGCCCCGCGGCGTCCCTTCCGGCGGTTCGAGGTGCCCGGAAAGCGGAGAGCCAGCCCCACTGACAAACGTAAATGATCTTCCTGCCATGTCCATCAAACCTCCAGCACGCGGCTCGGCGGTTGCGCTCTCAGAACCTTCGACGGAGCTGAGCGGAGCGCACCGCCAACCGCTAATCGTCATCTCAGGCTATCATTTATATGTCTGGCGCATATAGACAAGCCCCTATACCATGATTATATGCGCCAAGCATACTTCTGCGACCTGCTTTCCAAAGGCGGTCTCACGGAAGAGGTATCAGTCAGGCGCGTGGGCCAAAGGACTATGGAACTCAATCAAGTCAGCTATTTCATCAACTTGGCCGAGACGCTGAATTTCACAGCGGCCGCTCGCTTGAGCGGTGTTTCACAGCCAAGTCTGACCCGCGCGATCCGCCGCTTGGAAGATGAGCTTGGCGGGCCGCTGATCTATCGCGACGGGAAGAACAGCCGCCTGACTGGCCTTGGCCATGACGTCGAGGCAGAATTCCGGCGTATGGTGGTCGCGATGAAGAGCGTTCGCAATCACTCGGAGCACTGGGCGATGGGGGGGCACCGCGTGCTGGATGTCGCCGTCGCGCCCACCGTCGGACCAAAGGAATTTACGGCATTCTTCGAGAGCGCATTGGCGGAGATGCCATCCATCGAAATCAAGCTGCACTCGCTCCAGTCGAACGAGGACACATCGGAGGTGCTTTCAGGAAAATACCACGCGTGCATCATGCCGCGTGAAACAAGACCGGAACGCAAGCTGGATGTGCATCCTCTATTTCGGGAGCGCTTCGTGCTCGGCTGTTCTGCAAACCATCCCTTGGCTGCCAACGAGATCGTGCGCGGCGAAGACCTGCTCGAGTTTCCTTTCGTCGATCGCCTGAAATGCGAGTTTCGCGATCGGATCCTCGATCACTTCGCGCGACGGGACTTGCTCATGCGACCTCGCTTTCGATCAGATCGCGAGGACTGGGTGCAACGGGTCGTCGCTGACGGCCACGCCATATGCATTCTTCCGGAACGATCGCCGACCGTGCAAGGCCTCGTCACTCGGCCGATCGACGGATTTGTCTTGGAGCGCGAAGTCGTGATCGCGACAGTATCCGGCTCCACGGCAACGGTCGAGATACGGAACATCGCGCAGCTGGCAGCCCGGTATGAGTGGAACTGAATCACGACGTGAAGAGCTTCGGCGCTATGGAAACTATACGCGCAGCGTATTGGATAAATCTGGGGCGCACTGCGATAGTCGGTGCAATGACTGCAAAGATAAATGACAGTGTGTCGAACTCTCTAGATTAATTATTGGAGACTATCATGAAGTTTGAGAAGTCACAGGCAGCAGTTGACCGCCTGACCCCCGAGCAACGCCGGATTACCCAGGATTCGGGGACCGAAAGGCCCTTCACGGGTGAGCACAACGACAACAAGGAGCCTGGCATCTACGTCGACATAGTGTCGGGAGAGCCGCTGTTCGCTTCAACGGACAAGTTCGATTCGGGTACTGGCTGGCCCAGCTTCACCAAGCCGATCGTTCCGGCAAACGTGAACGAGGTGCGGGACAGTGCACACGGCATGGTCCGGACGGAGGTCAGGTCGGTACACGCCGACAGCCATCTGGGCCACGTGTTCCCGGACGGTCCTTCCGACCGCGGCGGTCTGCGCTACTGCATCAACTCTGCGTCCCTTCGCTTCATCCCGCGCGACGAGATGGAGTCCGAGGGATACGGTGAATATCTCGATCAAGTAGAGGAGGCTTAACATGCATCAGCGCGCTGTTCTCGCAGGAGGATGTTTCTGGGGCATGCAGGATCTGATCCGCAAGCGGCCCGGCATCATCTCGACCCGTGTGGGTTACACGGGCGGCGATATTCCGAACGCCACGTATCGTAATCACGGCACGCATGCCGAGGGGATCGAGATTGTCTTCGACCCGACAGTGACGAGCTACCGGCACATCCTGGAATTCTTCTTCCAGATCCACGATCCGACGACGCTGAACCGCCAGGGCAATGATCGTGGGCTCTCCTACCGGTCGGGCATCTATTATGTCGACGAGGAGCAGAAGCGCGTCGCCGAGGATACGATTGCCGATGTGGATGCCTCGGGGCTGTGGGATGGCAAAGTGGTGACCGAGGTCCAGCCGGTCGGCGAGTTCTGGGAGGCCGAGCCCGATCACCAGGATTATCTGGAGAAGCGGCCGGGCGGCTACACCTGCCACTTCGTCCGTCCCGACTGGGTTCTTCCAAAGCGGCATGAGGCCGGCGATGTGAGCCCTGCGGCCGGGGCTGCAGCGGAATAGGCTTCGCTGCCGTCAGTGCCGCGCCGATCCGGTTCGCAACCTCCGACGACCGCGTCAATCGACGCGGTCGTCGGACCCGGCCTTGAAGCAGATCATTCCATTCAGCCGCCGTCGCAGTGCCAGGATCCAGATATGACAGACCTCTCCTCCTTTCCCATCACGCAGCGCTGGCCAGCATCTTATCCGGATCGCTTGCAACTATACGCGGCCCCCACGCCCAACGGCGTCAAGGTCTCGATGATGCTGGAGGAGACTGGCCTGCCGTATGAGCCCCACTTCGTCGACATCTCGAACAACGAGTCGAAGGATCCAGCGTTCGTGTCGTTGAATCCCAACGGCCGCATACCCGCGATCATCGATCCGGCTGGCCCTGACGGCCAGCCCATTGGCATATGGGAAACCGGTGCGATCCTCATCTATCTGGCCGACAAGACGGGGCAGCTCATCTCAACAACACCCGCCCAGCGGTACGAGACTCTGGCCTGGGTGTTCTTTCAGGTGTCGGGCGTTGGGCCGACCTTCGGACAGCTAGGCTTTTTCCTGCGATTTGCCGGCAAGGACTATGAGGACAAGCGACCTCGGCAGCGCTTTGTTGATGAATCCAGGCGTCTTCTCGGGGTCCTGGATCACCGGCTGGAGGGCCGCGAATGGATTGTCGATGATTACTCGATCGCGGACATTGCGACGTTTGGCTGGGTGAATGCGCTGGTCGAATTCTACGCAGCGGGCGACATCCTCGGCCTAAGCAGCTATTCGAACGTGCAGGCATGGCTCGAACGCGGGCTGGCGCGACCGGCTGTACAGCGTGGCCTGCGAATTCCTGCGAGGCCTGCATGACCATTATCGCCGCATATTATTACAACGAAGGTAAGCGAGTCCGTGAAATCAGGCTCGATGAGCACGTCGAACTAAACGAGAATCGCTCGGGCTTCTGCTGGATCGCGCTTAGCGAGCCCACCGCAGACGAACTCAGCGCGATCCAGACGACGTATAACCTCCATCCTTTGGCGATCGACAACGCCATGCACCCGCTGTGCCCGCCCAAGCTCGAGGTCTACAACGATGAGTTGTACGTCGTCGCCCAGACCGCCGAGCTGGTCGGCGACCGGATCAGCTACGGCAAGATGGCGATCTTCACCGGTCACAATCACCTTATCACCGTGCGGCACGGCAATGCCGGAGCGCTGGGCAAACTTCGGGAGCAACTCGAGGCGTCGCCGACGCAGTTCGGCAAGGGTGTCGACTATGTGCTGCACGCGATCTTGCACCGAGTGGTCGACCAGTATCTGCCCATCTTCGAAATGATCGAGGACGACGTCCTGGCGATGGAGCGACGGTCGCTGCACGATTTCCTCGGGCCAGAAGAGGTGGCGCGAATCTTCGAACTAAGGTCCGAACTCACGCGGTTCCAGCGCACGCTCGGGGCTATGGCCGAGCTGGTGCGAAAGCTCGTTCGCGGCCACTTTCCCTGCATCAGCGCCGAAATGACACCATATTTCCACGACGTCGCGGACCATGTCCACCGAGTGCAGTCCATGGTCGACGGCCTCCTGCATGTCCTGTCCACGGTCTTCGAGGCCAGCAGCCTTCTGGAAGCGCAAAGGATCGGTGTGGTCACTCGCCAGCTCGCGGCCTGGGCGGCGATCTTGGCGGTCCCGACGGCGATCGCCGGAATATATGGCATGAACTTCAAGCACATGCCGGAACTGGACACGCCATATGGCTACTTCGTCGTGCTCGGAGTGATAGCGGTGTTCTGCCTTCTCCTGTTCATGCGCTTCAAGAAGGCCAAGTGGCTATGAGTAACGCACTTCGCGAGCTTCTCCGTCCGCCGCCGAGTCACAGCGCGCTTTGTGCGCGAGCGTGTCCAATCCAGTTCAAGATGAAGGTGCTTCCATGACCTCCCAGGTGACCGATGTTCTAGAAGCAGTCCAGTCATTCATCGCCAAAGGCTATGACCGCGAATACCGCGTCAAGGACGGCAATCTCGTCGATCTCGAACTAGGGTCAACCCTCGATGCATGCAGCATTCGCGTCGATGCGGCGTTGCGCCTCGAGAGCGGGGACGACGGCGAAGATGCCTCCAACATCTACGCGATCACCGATCCGGCGACAGAGCATAAAGGCCTGTTGATCGACGCCTTCGACGTGTTCCACGAAATCTGCCCCCGCGACTTGTCCGAGCGCCTTGTGGCGCATCGGGAAACAGCACCGGCAGGTGACCAGGACGCGCCGAGCAAGCACGGACTACGGAAAGTCTACAAGAGCGAGTTTCACAGCGATCCCGAGCGTTACGTTCTGCGCGAAGGCTTTCCAGACTTCCCGCCATGCCCTTTCGGCCAATCCTTCAGCATCCTCGGCTTCGATACCGCCGAGCAGGAATATGTCTGGCTCGTCACGAGCATCATTCGAGATGCTCGGCTGATCAGGGTTCCATACCAGGGCGAAGACGTCATCAGCGACGAATAGCGGTGTCGCTTAGCCGGAAAGGCTGACCTTCCTGGCCCACACATCTGCAGGCTGAACTTTAAGAACATCGAAAATTAGGAGGTGATTATGGACTGGAACAAGGACCACATACGAGAAACTATGCTCTTGCTGGAGACAGCAGCGCTGCACAGCGCTCGCGAAAACTACCTGGACTATGTCTCTACCGCTCGGCTCGATCGGAGCGAACCGATCGAAAACGACGAACTAGCTCAGGCCGAGGTCGCGAGCGACTTCGCTGAAGCGCTCGATGACACGCTCCATGACTACGCCGATAAACTCGAAAAGCTCAGGACAATCGATTTCGGCCCCAAGTTGGCCGTCAACGAAGGCGCTGTCGTCAAGCTGTCCGGCCGCCACTTTGTGATCGCGGTGTCAACGAGCAAGTTTACCTGTCAGGGGCGTGAGCTCATGGGCATTTCCACGATGGCGCCGATCTTCGAAGCGATCGAGGGTGCCCGAGCCGGGGAGACCGTGCAGTTCAACGGCCGGGACCTCACCGTAGAAGACGTGGAATAAAGCCCTCCACCGCAGCCGGCGCGCTAGTGCCGAACGCCCTGCATCTCTTTCTGCATGCATACGGTCACTTGCAGCCGCATTGACCTGGCTCATCAAAGGCAAACTCATGACAACACCTTCATTCTTCATCACCCCCGGATACGGGACGCGCCTGCATGACGCGCTTCATTATTCTCAGGCAATGCGCATTGGTGACCGCGTGGAGATCTCCGGACAGGGCGGATGGAACGACGATCTCGTCATTCCGGAGTCGATTGAGGAAGAGATCGAGCAGGCGTTCAAGAACGTGGAACGGACGCTCGCGACCGCCGGAGCACGCTGGCCGCATGTGGTCCACGTCAATTCCTATCACGTCGGTGGATTCCCTCCCGTGATCAACGAAACAATGGCCAAGCTGTATCGCCACTACATGCCCGACCGCGCTCCAATCTGGACGCAGTTGGGAATCGAAGCGCTGGGGCTTCCAACCATGCGTATCGAAATTCGCGTAACAGCTATCATCGCCTGACCCCGCGGTTCGTGCAGGCGCCGTGCCGCGCTAATCCCGCACGCCCTGCGCCCGCTTCTCCATGCATATCATCGTATCGAGAGATCCGGTTATCATCGGCGTGCTCGGAGAACGGGGGGCCGCCTTGGCCTGGTTGGCGCGCCTCGGCTGCCTGCGGGCGATGGCCAGCACTGCCAGGAGCGTGAGCAACGCCGCCGCATAAAGGAACAGGCCGCCAGGGCCGACGATATTCATTGCAGCTGCTCCTATTAGGGGGCCAGCGGCTGTCCCGATCCCGTTGAGCAACAGAAGCCCGCGCGCGGTGCCGAGTAGCCGACCGACCGGAAGATCGTCGTTTGCGACGGCGAGACACAACGAATAAATCGGGATGCCAAAGCCGCCGAACAGCGCACCCGCCGCAAGGAGCAGCGGCAGAGGCGCTTCCACCGCCAACGCTACGCCGATGGCAGACGCTGCGGACGCCAGCGCCGCACCGGCGATGACAAGATTCCGGGGCACTCGATCCGAAAGCCAACCGAGTGGCCAATGGAAGGCAAGCGTTCCACCAAGAACCGCAGCCATGAAGGCGGAGATACCGCCCACATCGAGGCCGATGCTCTGGGCGAAGTTCGCGCCCATGCCCCAGAAACCACCGATAGCCAGGCCGGCCAGGAAAGCGCCAGCCGCAGCGAGAGGTGATACGAGGACGAGGTCCCTGAACGCGACCCATTCCTGTTCCACCTGGGCCGGCGGATGACTGGGCAGCAAGGTGATCGGAACCACCGCCGCTGATATCAGCAGCGACACGATGAGGAACAATGTCACGTCGGCGGGCGGTGCGATGTTGAGTAACGCCTGCCCGATTGCCCATGAGCCCATAGAGACAACTCCGAATATCGACAGGAGCTGCCCGCGCGTGGATGGCAATGCGTGGGCGTTGAGCCAACTCTCCGTTGCGAGGATCATGCCCGCGTAGGCGAAGCCGGTAATCAGGCGAAGCGGCATCCAGGCGACCGGCTCCACGAACGCCACATGGAGAAGGGCGGTCATCGAGGCAATGGCCGCGAAGCCGGCGAAGGTTCTGACATGTCCCACGGAGACGATGATCGGTGGCAACACGAGCGCGCCGATCGTGAAACCCGCGAAGTAGAAGGACATCATCGCGCTGATCGCGCCGGTCGAGAACCCCTCATGGCCGGCTCTCACGATCAGGAGCGTGCTCAGCAGGCCATTGCCCAGCAGCAGAGCGGCGACGCTCAGCAGCAGCGCCGCCACCGGCGCGAGAACGAGGCCGCGCTTGCCCGCCGACCTCATGGTATCCATCGCCGGGCTCATTCTCGGGCCTGACTTGAGGGTTGATACTCTGCCGCACTGATGAACTGGTCGAATGCTTCACACCAGATGACGACCGTGTTGTAGGCACGGACATCGATGCCGGCAGGCACCTCGACGATGAAGCCGTTGAACGTCTTCACGTCGCCCACGCGGACTGATCTGTCCTTGATCAGGAGAAAGGCCTCCTTCGTGTCGACGAAACGTGGTGCGAGGTAGAGCTTGTAGTCAGGACCAGGGGCGAGGCGCCCGATATGGGCGATACGGTCGCGCGAGACCCGGATCTCGCCTTCCCCCCAGTGAAGCAGGTCGCTGCCTTTGAGATCGCGGGCCAGACGCCCTGCGTAGAGCGTCTCGGCTGAGATGGTCCGCAAGTCCGCCGCGTCCGGGGCCTGGGGGGCGGTCAGGATCGGCAGCGTGTAGACACCGCCCGCGAAGCCCATGGCGAGCATCGCGAGATGGGTGGCAATCAGGATGACCCAGCGCCGCATCGGTTACACCAGCTCCAGTCCCTTCACGAGCTGATCGGCGTCGAGATGGAAGTCCGAGAATACGATGCGGCCGCCAGCGTCCATTACGGAGAACCAGGGCGTTCCCCGCGTGCGGTAGTCCTCCATGAAGGTGGGAAGCGTCGCGCCGGCAGGTGGCTCGTCGTGACCGAACGCGACAGGAAGCGCATACTTGAGCTGGTTCACGCGCAGCTTCTCGAAGGTGTTCTCATCCGCTCCTTCGAAGACGGTCTGGACCACCGCGAAGCCCACGCCCTTGGCGCTCAATGCACCATGCAACCTTTGTAGCGTCGGAAATCCATGCAAATGGCAGCCACGGCACCAGTGCTGGAAGGCGAAGAGGACTTTCGGGCCGGTGCCGAGATCCGATAGCTTGAGCGGCGCGATGCTTTCTCCACCCACGCCAATCCATCTCTGCACCCGCAGCTCGGGGGCTTGTCGTTCGTCGACGCTCATCTGATCCTCCAATTCCGATGCAGAAGTCCGATGAGTGGTCGCGTGTGGCGATGGCACGCGAACCTCACCGCCTTGATCCCCTACAGGTTGTAGGATGCGAGTTCGCCGACAGATACCTCGTGGCCAGCGCCGCCGTTCTTCCGTCGGCGTGTCACCGCCGCCCCTCAATGACAAAGGCGCGATAGCGGGAACCGGCGAAACGGTGCGCAGCGATGGTTTGGTAGGCGGGGCTATGATACCAATCACGGGCGGCCTGCATCGTCGGGAACCGCAAAATTACGGCCCCTTCGACGGGCGGCCCCTCCAAATGCTCCATCGCGCCATAAGCGGCGAGAAAGGTTACGTCGTGGCCATCGAACGATGGGCCGACGCCTGAAGAATAGGTTGCGAGTTCTTCCGGATCGGTGGTTTCTTCGCGGGTGAAGACGACGAACGCTTCCATCTTAAAGTCTTTCATAAGGTCGGATCTGCAGGCCACCGCCGCTGGCGATGGCCTTAAAGTCGTCAGGCTGGCAGCTCGAACCCGATTTTCGTGAGTGCCTCGACGCACGCATCCTGATCCTGCTGATAGTTGCCTCCGGAGATGCCGATCCCGCCGATCAACTTCCCGTCATCCAGGATCGGATAGCCTCCGCCGACAGCGACCATCCGGGGGCGATAGGCTAGCGGCGCCACTTTCGGATCGTTCGAAACATAGTCGTTCCAGACATGGGTCGGATACCCAAACGAGGCGGAACTCCAAGCCTTGTCGATGGCAACATCGACGGTGAGAAACGGCGCGTCATCAGTGCGCTCGAACGCGCGCAGGTTACCGGTGGCGTCGACGACGGCGACCGCAGCCGGGATGCCGATTGTACGTGCCGCGGCGATCGCCGCGTCGATGAGGGCGACGGCGGTTTCGCGGTTGATCGAGGCGGTGGCAATGGATTTCGTCATGGAATTTCCTTCGCCGTGGCGTAATCCGTCCGGCGTTCTTGAGGTTAGAAAAGACGTTCGGCGGTGGCAGTCATCAGAAGCCTTCGAGGACAATCTTGCCTCTTGCTGCGCCACTTTCGATCAGTGCGTGCACCGTCTTCAGATTGGCGGCATTAATTGGCGACAATTTTTCGGTTAGCGTCGTGCGAATTTTGCCGTCGTCCACCAGCACCGCCAGCGAATTGAGGATCTTGCCCTGCTCATCCATGTCGGGCGTGCCGTAGAGCGACCGTGTGAACATCAGCTCGTGGTGGATCGACACTGCCTTGCGCTTGAACAGCATGACGGCGAGCGCCTTGGGATCGTCGATGAATCCGAACCGTCCTTGCGGGGCGATCAGTTCGGCGATGTCGGATGCATGCTGCTCGGTATGCGTGGTCGAGAACACGAAAGCGGGAGCGCCGATGTTGAGCTCGGCAATCTGTGGCGCGAGCGGCCGAGAGTGGTCGATGACATGATGAGCCCCAAGCCCTTTAACCCACTCCTGGGTTTCCGGCCGAGAGGCGGTGGAGATGACGATGAGATCAGTGCGCTGTCGAGCGATCTGGATGGCGATCGACCCGACCCCACCCGCACCACCGATGATGAGGATCGCCGGCGCCGCCCCGGGAACGGGCTTCGTCACGTCCAGGCGATCGAACATGGCTTCCCAGGCCGTCAACGTCGTGAGTGGCAGCGCCGCCGCTTCCGCCCAGTCGAGCGACGCGGGTTTACGACCGACGATCCGGGCGTCGACGAGATGGAACTCCGCATTGGTGCCCGGCCTTATGAGCGATCCGGCATAATAGACCTCGTCGCCTACCGCGAACTGCGTCACTTCGGGGCCGACCTCTTGCACGATCCCGGCCGCATCCCATCCCAGCACTTTCCAATCGCCATCAGCGGGCGGCGTGCTGCTGCGGATTTTGTAGTCGACCGGGTTGACCGAGACAGCCTTCACCTCAACCAGGATATCCCCTCCTTCAGCGACAGGCCGAGGCAGATCAATGTCGACCAGAGAGGCGTCCTCGGCGATGGGTCCCGGAACCTTGTAACCAACGGCTTTCATCGGTGTCTCCAGCTTGCTGTATCCTGAAGTCTTATCGATCAGATCGAAATTTCCTCCGAAATATACTCAGGATGCAAAGATTTCGCGTCTCAGACTATGAAGGTATGCGCGCAACATATCCAATAGCGGTACGACATAGTTTCCATACCTCGGAGCCGGATTCAGAACTTTATCGAAAATAGCGGTTTATTGCTGTTCGGCGGGTGAGCATCCGGATGGAGGCGATAAGCGCCCAAGCGGTTGAGGAGTCGACCTCTCAGCGGTCGCGTTGGCAGGGGCGATCTCGCCCGCCGGTCTCACACCAAAGTTGGCAAGCGACGGCGTCCGCTCGAAATCCGCTGACGGGGATACGCCTGCAATGCCGGTTCGAAGCTATCGAAACTATAGCGACAGGGTATTGGGAAATCATACTGGACTGACGCTATAGTCTTCACGCATAACCACGACTCAAAATGGTCCAACACTTTTCTCTACGCTAATAGAGAATCCGGTATTCTGATTTTCAGTGAATTGGCTCGTTCGGCGGTTGTGCGCGCAAAGATCTTTTACAGAATTCTGAACTGAATCCGGTTCTGGTCTGTCGTGACAAGCAAGGGGGTTTCGCTATGGTCACCAGAGGTTTCACAGGCCGCGGTCCAGGCGGCGACCGGTCCGATCGGATTCCGCCGGGTCAGCATCTCGTGGAGAATTTCCCTGTTCTGACGGCCGGGCCAACGCCGAACGTGGAGCCCTCCGATTGGAAATTCACCGTCAAGATCGGTCCGAAGCCGGTCAAAGTGTGGAATTGGAGCGAGTTCAACGCTCTACCGAAGACCAAGGTGACCCGAGACATTCACTGCGTCACGTCCTGGTCCAAGCTGGATACCGCGTGGGAGGGCGTACTCGTAGAAGACATCCTTGCAGATGCAGGGCTCGATCGGCCCACCGATTTCGTCTTGGCGCACTGCTACGATAACTACTCGACAAACATCCCGCTGGCGGATCTTCTCTCCGGGAAAGCGATGGTCGCCCTCAACTATGCGGGCAAGCCGCTTCCCCGCGATCATGGAGGGCCGGCGCGTCTTCTGGTTCCGCACCTTTACTTCTGGAAGTCCGCCAAATGGGTGAACGCGCTGCAATTCACAACGCGTGACGAGGCCGGATTTTGGGAGCTGCGCGGCTATCACATCTACGGCGATCCGTGGCGCGAGCAACGATACACCAATGACTGAAAACGGCGCGCAAATCGCGTGGCAGCCATGCGTAATCGACGAAATCGTCCAACAGACCCCGAGTATCAAGAGCTTCTTCCTTCGGTTGAGCAAACCGTTCGCGCACATCGCAGGGCAGCATGTCGATGTCCGGCTGACCGCGCCCGGTGGCTACAGTGCGATGCGGAGTTACTCGATCGCGTCTTCGGCAATCTCGTCTCCGATCGTCGAGCTCGCTATCGAGCGCCTACCGGATGGCGAAGTTTCGCCGTTCTTTCACGATGTCGCAGCGATCGGCGACGAAATCGAGCTTCGTGGTCCGCTCGGCGGCCATTTCCTATGGCCTGAACCTGCCATAGACCCAGTGCTGTTGATCGGGGCAGGCTCGGGCCTCGTGCCGTTGATGGCAATGATCCGGCAGCGCCGCGCACTAGCCCAGGTCGTGCCGACAGCGCTGCTCCTGTCCGCACGAACCGCTGAAGACGTTCTCTTCTCAAAAGAGCTTCATTCCATCGAAGTCAGCGATCCGGCATTCGTCTTGGCGCTGGCAATTACGCGCGAGAACCCGGTCCGCGCATCGGACTTTGCGCGACGGATCGACGGCGTGATGGTCCAAGAAATTCTGGCCCGGCTTCACCGAAAGCCCACACAAGTATTCGTTTGCGGGTCCAACGGTTTCGTCAACATCGCGACCGAGGGCGCGCTGCTGGCCGGCCTGGACCCCACCATTATCAAAACCGAGCGCTACGGTGGTTAGCGGCCCAAGCGACTGCGCGTTCCGCCGTCGCGGAAGTGCAGCCCAGAAATAGTTTGGAGATCATAATGAGCCGCTTTGCCAAACCCGTCTTCGTTGCAGCCGGCCTTCGGACCCCTTTCGGCCGCGGTGGAGGCGCGTTGGCGGCTTACGACGCCATCTCTCTGTCCGTGCCTGTCGTACAGGCGATGGCGGCGCAGGCGGAGCCCGATCTCCTCGTCTGGGGAACCGTGATCCCGAATTTGGGCTGGAGCAATATTGCTCGCGAAACCTGGCTTGATGCCAAGCTCAATCCGACTGTTCCGGCGTTCTCCGTCGTCCTGGCATGCTCGACCAGCATGACGGCGACCTTCGCTGCGGCAGGGATGCTGGGCGGAGGAACCCACCTCACCATGGTCGGCGGGTCCGAAGTCATGAGCCGGCCGTCAATCGCCCTGACGGCCGATGCATCGAAGCGGCTCACCGACCTCTTTGCGCAGGATGCGACCGCCGCGCTTGCCGCCCTCCAGTCTCTGACGCCACGAGACTACGTGCTCCCCACAAAGGGCTGGGCCAACCGGATCACCGGAAGGACGATGGGTGATCATATGGAGGAGACCGCCAAGGCTTGGCGGGTCTCGCGCGTCGCGCAGGATGATTGGGCGCTCAAGAGCCACCAGCGGGCAGTCGCTGGTTGGGAACGTGGCTTCTTCGACGATCTCGTGATTTCGCTGCCTGAGCTGGCGCGCGATGCGAACCCGCGCGCCGATACGTCGCCCGAACGGCTGGCCGCACTCAAGCCCGCCTTCGATCGCGACAGCGGGAGGGGAACCCTGACCGCCGGCAACAGCTCACCGATTACGGATGGAGCCGCCGGGTGTTGGGTCGCTACCGAAGCCGGTGTGGCGAGACTCCCGGCGGGCACCCCCTACGCGCGGCTCGTCGACTACGAGATCTCTGCCGTCGATCTCCACACTGAGGGCCTGCTGATGGCGCCCTCCTATGGCATTCCGCGCCTGCTCGCGCGGCATCAACTCAGCTTCTCCGACATCGCACTCTGGGAAATCCACGAAGCCTTCGCAGCCCAGGTCCTGGCGAACGTCGCGGCCATCACCGATCGGGAGTGGGTGCGCGCGACAGCCGGTGTCCAGGCGGCTATGGGCGATTTCGACTGGGACCGCGTCAATCCCAATGGAGGCTCGGTCGCCCTGGGTCATCCGTTCGGCGCTACAGGCGCGCGCGACCTCAGCCAAGCGGTGAAGGAACTTTGGGCCATGCCGCCCGGATCGCGCGCAATTGTCAGCATCTGCGCCGACGGCGGTCAGGGCACAGTCGCCCTCCTCGAACGCGGCTGACGGTAGATCAACGCCATGACAGCGATCCGCTTCCAACTGTCGGAGACGCGATATGACAACTGATGTGCTGCTGTACATCACGAACTGGTGCCCGTTCTGCCGCCGGGCGAAGACGCTCCTCAAGGAGAAGGGCGTGCAATGGAAGGAACTCGATATCGAGGCGGATCCGGTTCACCGGCAGGCCATGACGGAAGCGTCGGGTCGAAACACCGTGCCGCAGATCTTCATCAACGGCACGCATGTCGGTGGCTCCGACGAGCTTTTCGAGCTCGATGTCAGAGGCGAACTCGACAAACTCCTCGGGCGCACGCCGCGCGCCAACTGAGGGGGCGCGGCCCGGGCAGACACCCCATGACCTCGTGCCGGTTTTTGAATGGGAAAGGAGAGTCCGTTGGTCTCAGCTATCTGGAATGACGCCACCATCGCCACAAGCAACGAGACGGTCGTCGTCGAGGGAAACCACTACTTCCCACCGTCGGCGGTCGATTTTAGCCTGCTTGAGATGAGCCCGCACACGTCCGTCTGTCCGATCAAGGGCACCGCGCGCTACTTCCATGTTCGTGTGGGCGATGCGCTCAACGCGAACGCGGCCTGGACCTATCCCGATCCGACGCCGGAAGCCGAGGGCATTCGGGATCACGTCGCTTTCTGGAAGGGCGTGGACGTTGCATAGCAGACTGGTCAGGCGGCGGCTTCGCTGATGGCCCTGTGCAAGCGCCGGCATCTCAGATCTTCCGCCCATCCCGAAGCGGCTCGGCTGAAGGACACTGCCCCGGGCCGTTCGGCGCCAACAGCGTCGAATCCTTGCGTCTCTGCCGGATCAAGACGGGTGGATTGAGATGGAGCATGCCGGGTTCGATGCTGCTTTCGCCAAGCTTGCGGAGGGATACAGCGAAGGCGCCTACGAAGGCCGGCGTTTCGGCCTGACTGTCCGGCGATCCGGGGATGGGCGCCGCAACAGCCTGTTCGCCAGGGAGTTGGCCGGGACCGACATTGTCAGCTTCAACCTCTACCGCGTTACGTCAGACAAAACCTTGCTGAAGCCGTGCGAGATGTCCGCCGAAAAGGTCGTGGCGTTCGTGCTGGATTTCCGACCGGACCCCTGACGGGCAGGTGGAGGTCCAGGCCGACCGGTCCGCCTGCGACACCCGCCCCCCAACGATTGCGCATGTCGCTCAAAGGCATCGAAACTATAGCCGCTGATCATTGGACTTCGTCTGGCGATGAATTCATCTTCTATACATCGCCATCCGTGGGGGAATCGGCGCTGGATCCCGTGTAAGCCAGATTGAGAAAGTCTAATCGATGACGAACAATAATGACGCCACCCTTCCAACACCTTCTGATCTTGACGGATGCGCGGCGATGACTGTCGCCGACGCTCTGAAGATTATTTTGGCGAACAGCTACGCGATCTACCTGAAGACAAAAAATTTCCACTGGCACGTCTCCGGACCCTACTTCAGGGACTATCACCTGCTTCTTGATGAGCAGGCCGCAGAGATCCTCGCCGCCACCGATGCGATCGCCGAGCGCGCCCGAAAGACGGGCAACACCACCATACGATCGATCGGCGATATCGCGCGCCACCAGACCATCAAGGACAATGATGCTGAGTTCGTGACGCCGCAGGACATGCTGGGTGAGCTCCGCGCCGACAATCTCCACATGGTCGAGTCGTTTCGCCGCGCAAAGGACGTCGCGGACAAGGCGAAGGATAATGCGACGTCCGGCCTGATCGATGCTTGGACGGACGAGGCTGAGCGCCGTGCCTGGTTCCTCTTCGAAATCAGCCGCTAGCGCTTTACCGGGCAAACCTACGTCAGGAATGACGCCTGGGCGTGCGAGGTGATGATGGCGAAGGCCGGCTTTGGAGGGGGATGCCATTGGTGCACAGAGGGAGTGTTCCAGGCGTTGCGCGGCGTCGACCAGGTCGACCAGGGCTTTGTCCGGTCGGACGCGCCGGCAGATAGGCCTTGTCGGCGGGATCGCGGATCGCTGCTGCCCTCTCAGCGATACCGACCGCGGCAGGCGCAGGCCGACATGAACGTGATGCCGGCGCGGGCGAGAACGGCGAAGACCTCGTAGGCATGGGCGGTGTGGTCGGGCAGAGGCAGTCTGCCCTATCTCGGTGGGAGCGGTGTCGCCTTGGCAAGGTTCGCAATCAGCGCGGGACGCGTTTGATGGTCGTGCGCGTGCCATGCGGGCTGACCCGGAGCGCTCCGCCAGGACTCGCTAAGCGGGCTGTTGTCCGCCGTGTCGAAGCCGAACTGGTCGTACAGTCGCGTGACCAGCGCCACCGCTTCGGGATAGTCGCTCGACACCGACAGCGCGTGCCGCCCCGGCGTGCCAGCGGGCCGCGCCGACAGCAACAGGCGCGGTGCCTGGATATGCGTGAACGCCTTCGCGACCTTGGACGTTGGCAGCTGGTCCTGCCGCAGTTCGTGCTCGGTCTTCGCGCCGGTATCGACGAGGGCATAGCGCCCGTCGCGCCACGGCATATAGTTGTTGGTGTCGAGCACGATCTTGTTCGCCAGTTGCGCCACGGGCATGTCGTTGACCAGCTTGAGCGGGACCGCGATCACGACGAATTCTCCCGCCTCCGCCGCACCGGCAGCGGTCGCGGCGCGGGCAGGCGGCCCGAGCTCCGCGACCAGCCCGGCCAGGGTTTCGGGCCCCCGCGAGTTGGCGATGACAACCCGATAGCCGTTGGCGATGGCGGCGCGGGCAATCTGGCTGCCGACCTCGCCCGCGCCGATGATGCCGATGGTGGTCATCGGCGCGGGCGAGGTCGGATCAGGCACCGAACGCGCCGTCGATGGTGTGCATGGCGCCCGTAACGAACCCCGCCTCCGGGCCGGCGAGGTACGCCACCATGCCCGCGACTTCCTCTGGCCGGCCGTGGCGCTTGATCGCCATGAAGCTGTGCAGCAGCTCCTTCATCGGTCCGTCCGCCGGATTGGCGTCGGTGTCGATCGGGCCGGGCTGCACCACATTAATCGTGATCCCGCGGGACCCGAAGTCGCGTGCCAGCCCGCGCGCCATCCCTTGCAGCGCAGACTTGCTGAGCGCGTAGGAGGACATGCCTGGAACGGGCATCCGGTCGCCGTTCACCGATCCGATGACGATGATCCGGCCACCCTGGGGCATCTGGCGCGCGGCCTCGACCGAGGCATGATAGGGCGCGTGGATATTGATCCGGAACAGCCGGTCGATTGCGTCCGGATCCTGCTCCAGAGAATCGCCGAAAACACCGATTCCGGCATTGACGACCAGCACGTCGAGCGCGCCACTGTCCTTCACGCGCGCGATCACCGCGTCGCGATCCGCGCTGTCCGTCTCGACAGCGGTGCTGCCCGTTTCGGCCGCCAGCGCGTGGGCCGCGTCAGGCGAACCGGAATAGGTAAAGGTCACCTTCGCGCCATCTGCCACAAAACGCCGAACGATCGCCGCGCCGATCCCCCGACTGCCACCCAGCACGAGAACGGATTTCGCCTCAAACACACCCATCGGACTTTCCTTGATCAATAACTTACGACTCGCTACATAAACGACTTGAAAGACCCGTCAAGGTATTTGTAGTGGTTCATACAAAATTATCCCGCGCACGCGGCAGACCGCGCCTGTTCGACCCGGACGAAGCGGTCGCGACCGCCCAGCGGCTGTTCCATTCGCGTGGCTATGATGCCGTCAGCATCGCGCACCTGACTCAGGCGATCGGGATAAACCCGCCCAGCTTCTATGCCGCCTTCGGCAGCAAGGCCGAGCTCTACAGCCGCATTCTCGATCGCTATGCCGGTACCGGCGCGATCCCGCTGTTCGATCTGCTGAACGCCGATCGCCCGGTCGCGGAATGCCTCGTCGCGGTGCTGGAAGCGGCGGCGCGGCGCTATGCCGCCGATCCGGACGCGGCGGGGTGCCTCGTTATCGAGGGTGTGCGCTGCACCGACCGCGAGGCACGCGAGGCGGCCGGAACGTTCCTTGCGGCGGCGGAGGAGGCGATCCATCGCTTCGTCGCCGCGCGCCATCCCGAACAGGCCGAGCGCGTGACCGACTATATGAGCACCGTCATGGCCGGCCTGTCCGCCAGCGCTCGCAACGGGCACGATCTCGATCGCCTGCTCGCCGCCGCCCGGCTCGCCGGGGCTGGTCTTGAGCAGGTGGTTCGCGGCTAATCCGCAAGCTCGGCAAAATGACCAGGACGTTATCGACCGGAAAGGTTGGTCGCGAACACCGCGTCGCGCTGCCGCTTCAGCGTTTGCGTGCCATCGGAGTTGGACACCTGGATATGGCCGATGGGCAATGCGCACTCCGCCAGAAAAGACTGAAGCTCCCGGGCATATCAGCTTATCGTGCGGACGCGAAGCTGACATGCTGAAGGTCCGAAACGAGTCACTAGCGGAACTTGGGTTCAGTGCCGGAAGCGGACACTCCACGCGAGTCGGTCACAAGTACAAGCCGCCGGCTCCAGAGGCTATCGTGCCTCTGCTTCCGGCCTTATCAGACCAGGCCCAAAGGCCGACAATGCATTAGACTGAACCCGGACCACTCAATAGGGGCAGGCCAACCTTCGATCCGAACAACGAAGCGATCCGTGTGCCGAATGCGGCGAGCCGGGTGAGATTCGAACTTTTTGGCCGTCGGTTTACCTTGAGATTAAAGGTGGTGCGGGTGGTCGGAATCGAACCGACACTCCTCTCGGAACCGGATTTTGAATCCGGCGCGTCTACCAGTTCCACCACACCCGCACATTTGCCGCCGATTCTAGCCGACGCTCTCTGCACCTATACTGCACCTAGAGCGAAAACCGAATATCGCCAGCCTCTTTTCCTTCCTTCTCAACCCCCTGAAAACACGCCGCTTTCAACTCGTCGTGTTTTTCTGTGGATTGGTAGACAAACCACTTTTTGAGTCGCCCGCGTCTACCAATTCCGCCATACCCGCGTGCCACGGCTCTTCGCATAGGTCGGCGGCTCCGGCCAAGTGTTGTTTTGCGTCGATCGGCGATCTGGCCAAGGCGGGGCGCCTATGCTCAAAGGGCGGCCGATCTAATAATCCGGGACCTTGAATGCTCCGCCGGCTCTACGCGTGGATCCTGGCCCTCAGTGACCGGCCGTCCGCGCCCTACGCGCTCGGTGCCGTGGCCTTCGCCGAAAGCTCCTTCTTTCCGGTTCCACCGGACGTGATGCTCGTCCCGATGGCGGTCGCCCGGCCGGATCGGGTCTGGTTCTACGCCACGATCACGACGGTCGCCTCGGTCCTCGGCGGTCTGGTCGGCTACGCCATCGGAGCCCTGCTGTTCGACTCCGTCGGTGAGTGGCTCATCCGCCTCTACGGCTTGCAGAACTCGGCCGCCACCTTCCAGGACTCCTACGCGCGCTACGGCCACTGGGTGATCCTGCTGAAGGGGCTCACGCCGATCCCCTACAAGCTCGTGACGATCACGTCGGGTTTCGCGCATTATAGCCTGTTCTGGTTCACGATCCTGTCGATCGTGACCCGCGGCGCCCGCTTCTTCATTCTCGCCGGACTGCTCGGCCGCTACGGTGTCCAGATCCGCGGCGTGCTCGACCGGCACCTGAACGCGGTCGCGGCGATCTCCGTCGCCGTCATCGTCCTCGGCTTCCTGCTCTTCAAGGTGATCCTGTAGCGATGAACACGGCGGCTGCCCTGCGCCTCAAGACCGCTGGCCTCTGGCTCGCGATCGCCTCCGCCCTCACCGTCGTGGCCGCGCTCGTCCTCCAGTACGGATACGGCTACGCGCCGTGCAAGCTCTGCCTGACCGAGCGGCTGCCCTACTACGCCGCCGTGCCGCTGGGTCTGCTGGCCCTGTTCCTGCCGGAGCGCTTGGCGCGGATCGCCCTCGGGCTCGCGGCCCTCGGCCTGCTCTACGGGGCCGGGATCGGGGTCTACCACGCCGGCGCGGAATGGGGCTTCTGGCCGGGACCCGCCGATTGCGGCGGCGGCACCGGCGCCAATCCGGGCCAGGTCGGCGACTTCCTCAACAGCCTGCAGACCACGAAGGTGGTCGACTGCTCGGTGGCCGCGCTCCGGGTGCTGGGCGTGTCGCTCGCCGGCTGGAGCGCCGCGATCTCGGCCGTGCTGGCCTCCTTCGCGGGGACCGCCGCGCTGCGTTCCTGACGCGCGCGGACCGGCGAGGCCGATCAGTTCCGGTCGTCGGGCAGGACCGGAATCGCCGCCACCTCGATGCCCTCGTCGATCAGGGCCCGCGCCTCCGCGGGGCTCGCTTCACCGTAGATCGAACGCCCCTCCGCCTCGCCGTAGTGGATCTTGCGCGCCTCCTCGGGGAAGCGCGCCCCGACATGCTCGGCATTCGCCACGACGTGCTCCCGGAGCGCGCGCAGCATCGCCCGCACCTGACGTTCCGGCTCGGCGATCATGGTCACCGGCGCCTCCGCCTTCGGGATCGGCGGCGGCGCGCGCTCCCGATCCGTGCGGGCGACGCTCGGCACCATCAGGGCCTTGCTCACCTTGGCGCTGTCGCAGACCGGGCACGTCACGAGGCCGCGCGTGACCTGCGTGTCGTAGGAATCGGAGGACGGGAACCAGCTCTCGAAGCCGTGCGCGGCATCGCAGACGAGACTGTACCGGATCATTCTGTTGCTTGCTGTGGTGACTACTGCGCGGCGCGAGTCCGCGGACCGACGCGCTCGACGGTGAAGGGCCGGCCGTGCTGCAGCGAGGGGATGCGGGCCCGGGCCTCCGCGACCTGCGCGAGGTCGATCTCCGCCAGGATGATCCCCGGCTCGTCCCCTCCGGCATCGGCCAGGACCCGGCCCCAGGGATCGACGATCAGCGAGTGGCCGTAAGTCTCGCGCCCGTCCTCGTGCCGACCGCCCTGCGCCGCCGAGATCACGAAGGCGCCGGTCTCGATGGCCCGGGCCCGTTGCAGGACGTGCCAGTGGGCCTCGCCGGTCTGCCGGGTGAAGCAGGCGGGGGCCGTCAGCACATCCACGCCCGCCTCGGCGAGGGCGCGGTACAGCGCGGGGAAGCGGATGTCGTAGCAGATCGTCAGGCCGAGCGTGGCCCACGGCGTCTCGGCGAGCACCGCGCAGGCTCCACCGGAATAGGTCGCGGATTCCCGCCAGCGCTCGCCGCTCGGCAGGTCGACGTCGAAGAGATGCAGCTTGTCGTAGGAGGCCAGGATCTCCCCGTCGGCGCCGATCAGGTAGGCGCGGTTGGCGATCTTGTCGCCGGCCCTGACCGCGATCGAGCCGATCTGGACGACCGTTCCGGTCTGACGCGCGGCCTCGCGGAGCGCCGCCAGGGTCGGGTCCTGCTCCTCGGTGGTGACGTGGGCGAACAGACGCTCGCGGCTCCGCTCCACCAGGGACGTCATCTCGGGAGTCTGCACGTAGGCCGCGCCCCGCGCCGACGCCTCGCGCACGCCCGCCACGGCCGCGTCGCGATTGGCGGCCGGGTCGCGCCCCGACCGCATCTGCACGCAGGCAGCCGTGAAGCGGGGCTCAGGCATCGGCCGTGTCCTTGAGCAGCGGGTCGAGCTTGCCGGCGCGATCGAGGGCGTACAGGTCGTCGCAGCCGCCGACATGCGTGGCGCCGACGAAGATCTGGGGCACGCTGGTGCGGCCGCCGGCGCGCTCGACCATGATGGACCGGGCGCCCTGCACGCGCTCGACGTCGATCTCCTGGAAGGCGACGCCCTTCTCCTTCAGCAGGCTCTTGGCCGCCGAGCAGTAGGGACACCAGGCCGTGGTGTAGATTGTGACCGGCTGCATCGCGATCGTCGTCCCGCGCGTGAACTCGGGACATATAGGAGCGCGGGGCGCGCCTTGCCTATGCCCGTGTGGTCACAGGGCAACGCGCGCGCCGTCGACGAAGCATCGGCAGGATCAGGCGGCCAGGAGCTTCTCGACCTCGTTGACGAGGTCGCGGAGGTGGAAGGGCTTCGACAGGACCTTGGCGTCCTTCGGGGCCTTCGAATCCGGGTTGAGGGCGACCGCCGCGAAGCCGGTGATGAACATCACCTTGATGTCGGGATCGAGCTCGGTGGCGCGGCGAGCCAGCTCGATGCCGTCCATCTCGGGCATCACGATGTCGGTCAGCAGCAGCTCGAACGGCTCCTCGCGCAACCGGTTGTAGGCGGAGAGGCCGTTGTCGAAGGACAGGACATCGTAGCCCGCGTTCTGCAGCGCCTTGGCCAGAAACCGGCGCATGTCGTTGTCGTCTTCCGCCAGCAGGATTTTCATCGGCCGGATCCGAGCCTTCGAGTCGAGAAGTTGATCCCATAAAGGGAGGCGATGGTAAACAAGGTGTTAGGATGGAGCGCGCAGCCGCCGCCGCGTGTCTCCCGGGCGACTGCGTCGGCCGCCGGTGCGGAGTGGACAGGCGATCGATCGCACACCACAGTGAGCGCCTGCCGTCCTCGTTCAACCGCCGGGGTGTCCACCAGCCGATGACTGCAACCGAGCCGGTACAGCCAGACGCCTTCGGATTTGCCCCGGCCTTCGCGGTCGACGAGCCCGCAGCGCACACCCTGCCTTTCGTCTTCAATACCGGTCATTCCGGGGCCGTCTACCCCCCCGACTTCATCGCGGCCTCGCGGCTCGACGCGCTGACCCTGCGCCGCTCCGAGGATGCCCACGTCGACCGCCTGTTCAGATCGGTCGTCGGACTGGGCGCGCCGCTCCTGAGGGCCAACTTCCCCCGCGCCTTCCTCGACGTGAACCGGGAGCCCTACGAACTCGACCCGCGCATGTTCGAGGGGCGCCTGCCGCCATTCGCCAACACCCGGTCGATGCGCGTCGCAGGCGGTCTCGGGACCGTGCCCCGGGTCGTCGCCGACGGCCAGGAGATCTACGCCCGGCGCCTGCCGGTCGCCGAGGCGACCGCCCGGATCGAGAGCCTGTACAAGCCGTATCATCGCGCGCTGCGCGGACTGGTCCAGCGCACGGCGCGCACCCACGGCCACTGCATGCTCGTCGATTGCCACTCGATGCCCTCCTCGAGCCTCGGCCGCGATCCGGACATGAAAGCCGACGTGGTGCTGGGCGACCGCTACGGCACGGCGTGCGCACCCGTCCTGATCGACGGATTCGAGGCCGCGTTCCGGGCCCGGGGTTTCCGCGTGGTCCGCAACAAGCCCTACGCCGGCGGCTTCATCACGGAGCATTACGGCGAGCCGAACCTCGACCGCCACGCGCTCCAGATCGAGCTGAATCGGGGCCTCTACATGAACGAGGCCAGCCTCGCGATGACGGCGGGCTTCCCGGCACTGGTCGAGGCGCTGCGCGGCGTCGTCGCCGATGTCGCCAAGGACCTCGACGATCTCGTCCCCCGCCGGATGGCCGCGGAATAGGGACGCTGCCCCGACCGTTCACGAAGAAGAGCGGCGGTATGCCGGAAAGAAAAAAGGCCACTCCCGAAGGAGCGGCCCGAAGTCTAGGGAGGAAACGCCCAAGAAGGGCAGCGAGACCGCGACGCCATCGCGATCTCGCAACGCACAAACTAAAGTGCGCCGCACAAGAAGCAAGCGCAATTCGCCCGCCGCGGCCGCTCTGCGCGCATACCTGAAGCGCGTTCGCTGGCCACCGCGCGCGTCGCCGCGTGCAGGCGTAGCTCGGACCAGAGCGAGAACCGATGCGGTCGAACGTGTCGCCCAGCGGGGCGCGGTGATCGGATCCGCGCCCGCAGCGCCGTTCAGCCCTGGCTCTTGAACAGCTTCTCGATCTCGGCCCGCAGGGGTCCTGCGAGATCGTTCCGCTCCAGGGCGTAGGCGAGATTCGCCGTGAGGAAGCCGAGCTTCGAGCCGGTATCGTAGGTCCGGCCCTCGTAGCGCATGCCGTAGAAGGCCTGCTTCTCCATCAGGTCGATCATGGCGTCCGTGAGCTGGATCTCGCCGCCCGCGCCCTTCTTGCCGTGCTCGAGGATCCCGAAGATCTCGGGCTGGAGGATGTAGCGCCCGGAGATGATGAAGTTCGACGGCGCCGTGCCCTGCTTGGGCTTCTCGACCATCCCGGTGATCTGGAAGGACTGGCCGTAGGTCTCGCCCACGCTGACGATGCCGTACTGGTGCGTCTCCTCGGGCGCCACCTCCTCGACGGCGATGATGTTGCCGCCGTGGCGATCGTAGGCGGCCAGCATCTGCTGCATGCAGCCGCGGCTCAGCATGTCGGGGAGCAGCACCGCGAACGGCTCGTCGCCGACGATCTCGCGGGCGCACCACACCGCGTGGCCGAGGCCGAGCGGCGCCTGCTGGCGGGTGAAGCTGGTCTGGCCGGCCTTCGGCAGGTCCTTCTTCAGCTCCTCGTATGCGGCCGTCTTCCCGCGCTCCTGAAGGGTGTGGTCGAGCTCGAACGCGATGTCGAAATGGTCCTCGATCACCGCCTTGCCGCGGCCGGTGACGAAGATGAAGTGCTCGATCCCGGCCGCGCGCGCCTCGTCGACGACGTGCTGCACCACGGGCCGGTCGACGACCGTGAGCATCTCCTTCGGGACCGCCTTCGTGGCGGGCAGGAAGCGCGTGCCGAGGCCCGCGACGGGGAGGACGGCCTTGCGGATCGGTTTCATCGAGCGGTAACCCCGGAACTGGATGGAACGACGTGGTCAGCTGTGCGGTCAGTGAGATAGCTTAACGCGAGCCGTCGCAAGCATGTACATCGTTAGTATGAGGCGGCGGGGCGTAAATTTCCCGTCTGCAAAGGCGTAAGCAGTTGCCGGGATGGCGGCAGTGAGGGCGAGATGGCGGTTCTGGTGACGGGGGGTGCCGGCTACATCGGCAGCCACATGGTGCTGGCGCTCCTCGACGCCGGCCATGAGGAGGTCGTCGTCCTCGACGATCTCTCCACCGGCTTCGACTGGGCGGTCCCAGAGGGTGTGAAGCTCGTCGTCGGCGACGTGGCCGACCAGGCCCTCGTGACGCAGACCATCCTGCAGCACCGCATCGATGCCCTGGCCCACTTCGCCGCCAAGATCGTCGTGCCCGAATCCGTAGCCGACCCCCTGGGCTACTACCTCGCCAACACGGTGAAGACCCGCGCGCTGATCGAGGCGTCGGTGCGTGCCGGCGTCAAGAATGTCATCTTCTCCTCGACCGCGGCCGTCTACGGTGAGCCCGAGGCCTCGCCGGTTCCCGAGGACCTGCCGCTGAAGCCGATCAATCCCTACGGCCGCTCGAAGCTGATGAGCGAGTGGATGATCGCCGACGCCGCCGCGGCGCACAGCTTCTCCTACGTGGTCCTGCGCTACTTCAACGTCGCCGGCGCGGATCCGGAGGGACGGTCCGGCCAGTCGACGCCCAACGCCACGCACCTGATCAAGGTGGCCACGCAGGCGGCGCTCGGCCAGCGTGCCCGGCTCGACGTCTTCGGGACCGACTACCCGACCCCGGACGGGTCGTGCCTGCGCGACTACATCCAGGTCTCGGACCTCGCGGAGGCGCATCGCCTCGCCCTCGACCATCTGCGCTCCGGTGGCGAGAGCCTGACGCTGAACTGCGGCTACGGGCGCGGCTACTCGGTCCTCGAGGTCGTCGAGGTCGTGAAGCAGATCTCGGGCCGCGACTTCGAAGTGCGGCTGTGCCCGCGCCGGGCCGGCGATCCGGCCCAAATCGTCGCCGAGGCGGCGCGCATCCGCGATCGCCTGGGCTGGCAGCCCCGGCACGACGACCTCGACGCCATCGTCGGCCAAGCCCTCGCCTGGGAAGAACGCCTGGAGAAGCGCAATCGGATCTGACCGGATGCATTCCCGTCGATGGATCCTGGCCGCGGCGGCGTGCCTCGCGACCGGCCCGGCCCGCGCCGAGGACGCCTTCCGGGCGTTCGTCGAGGCCCTGCGTCCGGACGCGGCGGCGCGGGGCGTCTCCGCCGCGACCTTCGACGCGGCGTTCCGCGGGATCACAGGACCCGATCCCGGCATCCTGGCGCGAACCCGCCGCCAGAGCGAGTTCAGCCGGCCTGTCTGGGAGTACCTCGTCGGCGCGGTCTCGGCCGGCCGCATCGCGCGCGGCCGCGACCGCGCCGCCACCCTCGCGTCGACCCTGACGGCGATCGAGGCCCGCTACGGCGTTCCGGGTCCGATGGTGATGGCGTTCTGGGGCGTCGAATCGGATTTCGGAGCGAGTGCGGGCAACGTCCCGACCGTCCGGGCGCTGGCGACGCTCGCCGAGGCGCGGCACCGCGGCGGCCTGTTCCGCGACGAGCTCCTCGCCGCCCTCACGATCCTGCAGCGCGGCGACATCGCGCCCGACCGGATGAGCGGCAGCTGGGCTGGCGCGATGGGTCAGGTGCAATTCCTGCCCTCCACCTATCTGGCCCACGCGGTCGACTTCGACGGCGACGGCCGGCGCGACATCTGGACCAGCGCGGCGGATTCGCTGGCCTCGATCGCCGCCTATCTCAAGGATCTCGGCTGGAATCCGACCCTCTCCTGGGGCTACGAGGTGCGCCTGCCGAAGGAGTTCGACCTGAGCCGCTACGCGGGCGAACTCGCGAGCTTCGCCGAGCGCGGCGTTCGCCGCACCGACGGGCAGCCGCTGCCGGGGGCCGGACGCGCTAGCCTGTTCCTGCCCGGAGGCCTCGGCGCGCCGGTCTTCCTGATCACCGACAATTTCGAGGTGGTCCGGGGCTACAACACCTCGGATTCCTACGCGCTGGCAGTGGGTCACCTTGCCGACCGCCTCGCCGGCGGTCCGCCGCTGGCCGCGCCGTGGCCCGCCGGAGCCCGCCTCGACGGGCCGGGCCTCCGCGCCCTGCAGACCGGCCTCGCGGCTTCCGGCTTCTACGACGGGCCGACGGATGGGCGCGCGGGCCCGAAGCTGCGCGAGGCGGTGCGGCGCTATCAGATCAGCGTGGGATTGCCAGCCGACGGGTACGCGACGCCGGCCCTGCTCGCCCGCGTGGCCGGGAAGGCAGCGCCGCGACGCTGAGCCCGGCGAGAGGTTTAGACCCGCGCGCGGCTTCCACCTATAGTGGCCGCGGTCCGAACGGGCCCGGTTCGGCGTAAAGCGTACGGGATGCGCATGGTCCTCGCTCGTCGGCGTCCTTCGGAACGCCCCCTCATCCTCGGGCTCTCGGTCCTGCTGGGGCTCGCGGAGGTGTCGACTTTCGGGGGCGGTCCAGCCCGCGCGCAGTGGGGCGACAGCTACCAGCAGCAGCAGGGCGGCACCTATTACCAGGCGCCGCCGCGCCGGCGGCCGCGGGACGCCTATTACCGCGACGACGGGACGTCCGGGCGCCAGCCCCGCTACGCGCCGCAGCAGGAGGCGCCGCGCCAGTTCTACTGGCCCTGGGAGGACAGGCCGCAGCCGGTGGCGCCGCAGCCGGAGCGCACCTACCGGGCCCCGCGCCAGCGAACCAATCCCTACGCGACCGGAGAGGCGCAGCGTCCGCCCCCCGCGGTGAAGCGGCGGGTCCGTCCGGCCCGGGCGCCGACACCGCCGAAGCCCGCGGTCGCCAAGACCGAGCCGAACGTCCAGATCGCCGTCTTCGGCGATTCCCTCGCCGACCATCTCGCCAAGGGCCTCGACGACGTGTTCGAGGACAATGCCGACGTCGCCGTGATCGACCGCGCGAAGGGCGACAGCGGTCTGGTGCGCAAGGACGTGATCGACTGGCCGAAGGTCGCGCAGGACTACCTCCAGAGCAACGCGAAGGTGCGCTACGCCCTGGTGATGTTGGGCGCCAACGATCGGCAGCCGATCCGCGAGGGCGACGAGACGGCCGATCCCCTCACGGACCGCTGGCGCGCCCTCTACCGCGCCCGGGTGGAGGCGCTGGCGAAAGTCTTCACCGACCGCAAGATCCCGCTGATCTGGGTCGGGCTGCCGCCGGTCCAGAGCGAGTCCCTGAGCCGGGACCTCGCTTCCCTGAACGACATCGTCCGGGACACCGTGACCAAGGCCGGCGGGACCTACGTCGATATCTGGCCGGGCTTCGTCGACGACCGGGACCGGTACGCCGCGTCGGGCCCGGATCCGGAAGGCCAGATCGCCAAGCTCCGTACCGCGGACGGTGTCCATTTCACCAAGGCGGGCGATCGGAAGCTGGCCCACTTCGCCGATGTCGAGCTGAAGCGGCTGATGGGCGCGGTGCCGAGCACGGCCGAGCCGTCGCCGACCGCGACCGTGGCGCCGACCGCACCGCCCGCGACACCCGGGCCGAGCCTCGACGGTACCGCAACGGCCACCGATACCGCGGCGATCGATCGTCAGATCACCGCGATGCTGCCGAGCCTGCCGGAGCCGCCCGGCGTGCCGGCGCTCCCGGTGAAGCCCGCGGCCGGCCCCGTGGTACCGTTGAGCCGGAGCGAGGTGTCGCCCGGCGGCGCGCTGCTGAATGGGCGTCCGCGCGATCCGGACAATTCCGGGACCGTGGAGCGGACGCTGCTGCGCGGCAACGCGCCGATGCCGCAGCCCGGCCGAGCCGACGATTTCCGCTGGCCGCCCGGCTGAGCCGGGCGGGCCCTTCGCGCGCTCTCAGCAGGCCGTCAGCGCGGCAGGACGCTCGCGCCCATCAGCATCTCGTCGATGGCGCGCGCCGCCTGACGGCCCTCGCGGATCGCCCAGACCACCAGGGACTGGCCGCGCCGCATATCGCCGGCGGCCCAGATCTTCGCGTCCGACGTGCGGTAGTCGTCCTCGTTCGCCTCGACATTGCCACGCTTGTCGACGCCGACCCCGGACTGCTCCAGCAGCCCCTTCTGGACCGAGCCCGCGAAGCCGATCGCCATGAAGACGAGGTCGGCCGGCAGCACGAACTCGGTGCCGGCGATCGGCTGGCGCTTGGCATCGACGCGGGCACAGACCACGCCGGTGAGCTGGCCCTTCTTGTTCCCCTCGAGCCGCAGGGTCGCGGCCTGGAACTCGCGCTCCGCGCCCTCCGCCTGGCTGGACGAGGTCCGCATCTTGGTCGGCCAGTAGGGCCACACGGTGAGCTTGTCCTCCCGCTCCGGCGGGCGCGGGCGGATGTCGAGCTGCGTCACCGACAGGGCCCCCTGGCGGAACGCGGTGCCGACGCAGTCGGAGGCGGTGTCGCCGCCGCCGATGACCACCACGTTCTTGCCCGCGGCCAGGATCGGTTGCTCGCCGTTGCCGCGCATCGGCTCGGCGCTCACGCGCCGGTTCGACTGGACGAGGTAGGGCATCGCGTAGTGGACGCCCTCGAGGTCCTGGCCGGGAAGCTGCGGGTTGCGCGGATCCTCGGCGCCACCGCAGAACATCACGGCGTCGAACTCGGCCTTGAGCTCGTCGACCGACTTCGTCACACCGATGTTCTGGTTGTAGTGGAAGACGACGCCCTCGGCCTCCATCTGGCGCACGCGCCGGTCGATGTGGCGCTTCTCCATCTTGAAGTCCGGGATGCCGTAGCGGAGAAGGCCACCCGCCTTCGGCTCGCGCTCGAACACGTGGACGTCGTGCCCGACGCGGGCGAGCTGCTGCGCCGCCGCCATACCGGCCGGTCCGGAGCCCACGATCGCGACGCGCTTGCCGGTGCGGGTCTGCGCCGGCTCGGGCTTCACCCAGCCCATGTTCCAGGCGCGGTCGGCGATCGCCTGCTCGATCGTCTTGATGGCGACCGGCTGGTTCTCGAGGTTGAGCGTGCACGCCTCCTCGCAGGGCGCGGGGCAGACGCGGCCGGTAAACTCCGGGAAATTGTTCGTCGAGTGGAGGTTGCGGGACGCCTCCTCCCAATCCGACTGGAAGACGAGGTCGTTCCAGTCCGGGATCTGGTTGTGGACCGGGCAGCCCGTCGGCCCATGGCAGAACGGGATGCCGCAATCCATGCAGCGCGCGGCCTGTTTCGTCAGGTCGTGCTCGTCGAGCGGGAGCGTGAACTCGCGGAAGTGCCGGACTCGGTCGGCGGCGAGCTGGTACTTCTGCTCCTGCCGGTCGAACTCGAGGAAGCCTGTGATCTTGCCCATTGGTCAGCCCCTGGGCCGGCCAGTCTCTGACTGCGCTGCCCTCGTCGTCGTCTCGTGTGGGTGCGTGACCGGGCGGGAGCCCGCCCGGTCTCAGGAAGCCGCCTACTCGGCGGCCACCGGCATCCGCGCCATCTCCATTTCGCGCAGCGCCCGGCGGTACTCCACCGGCATCACCTTCACGAACTTGGTGCGGTAGCCGCTCCAGTCGTCGAGGATCGCCTTGGCGCGGGGGCTGCCCGTGTACTTGAGATGGTTGGTGATAAGCTGCGTCAGCCGCTCCTCGTCGTGCCCGGACATGTCGGCCAGGATGTCGACCCGCCCCTTGGTCTCCAGGTCGCCGTCCTGATGGAAGCGACGCATCAGGTCGTCCTCCTCCTCGACCGGCTCCAGGTCGACCATCGACAGGTTGCAGCGCGCTGAGAAGGAGCCGTCCTCATCGAGCACGTAGGCGATGCCGCCCGACATGCCGGCCGCGAAGTTGCGCCCGGTCTCGCCGATCGACACGACCACGCCGCCGGTCATGTACTCGCAGCCGTGGTCGCCCATGCCCTCGACCACTGTGATCGCGCCGGAGTTCCTGACCGCGAAGCGCTCGCCCGCGGAGCCGCGGATGTAGCACTCGCCCGCGATCGCCCCGTACAGCACGGTGTTGCCGACCATGATGGTCCGGTCCTGCGGCGACTTCAGCGCGTCGCTCGGCCGGATGATCAGCTTGCCGCCCGACAGGCCCTTGCCGACGTAGTCGTTGCCGTGGCCGGTCAGCTCGACGGTCACGCCGGCCGCCACCCAGGCGCCGAAGCTCTGGCCCGCCGTGCCGGCGAGCTTCACCACGATCGTGTCGTCCGGCAGGCCCTCGTGGCCGTGCGCCTTGGCGACCATGCCGGAGAGCATCGCGCCCGCCGCCCGGTCCGAGTTCCGGATGGTGTCGGTGATGACCACCGGCTCGCCGGTCTCGATCGCGTGCTGCGCCTTCTCGATCAGGCGCCGGTCGAGGACCGTGTCGATCGGGTGGTGCTGCACCTCCACGTGGCGGATCGCCGTGCCCTCGGCCACCTTCGGCCGGTGGAACAGCTTGGTGAAGTCGAGCCCGCGCGCCTTCCAGTGAGCGATGGCCTCGACCTTGTCGAGCACGTCGGAGCGGCCGACCGCCTCCTCCAGCTTCGTGAAGCCGAGCGAGGCGAGGATCTCCCGCACCTCCTCGGCCACGAAGAAGAAGTAGTTCACCACGTGCTCCGGCGTGCCCTTGAAGCGCTTGCGCAGCACCGGGTCCTGGGTGGCGACGCCCACCGGGCAGGTGTTCAGGTGGCACTTGCGCATCATGATGCACCCGGCCGCGATCAGCGGGGCGGTCGAGAAGCCCATCTGATCGGCGCCGAGGAGCGCCGCGATGATCACGTCGCGCCCCGTCCGGATGCCGCCGTCGGCCTGCAGGGCGACGCGCCCGCGCAGGTTGTTGAGCACCAGCGTCTGCTGGGTCTCGGCCAGCCCGGTCTCCCAGGGTCCGCCCGCGTGCTTGAGCGAGGTCAGCGGCGCCGCACCCGTGCCGCCGTCGAAGCCCGAGATCGTGATGTGGTCGGCGCGCGCCTTGGCGACACCGGCCGCGACCGTGCCGACGCCGACCTCGGAGACGAGCTTCACCGACACGTCCGCCGACGGGTTCACGTTCTTCAGGTCGAAGATCAGCTGGGCCAGATCCTCGATCGAGTAGATGTCGTGGTGCGGCGGCGGCGAGATCAGGCCCACCCCCGGGGTGGCGTAGCGGACCTTGGCGATCTTGGCGTCGACCTTGTGGCCGGGCAGCTGGCCGCCCTCGCCGGGCTTGGCGCCCTGCGCGACCTTGATCTGCATCATGTCGGAATTGACGAGGTACTCCGTCGTGACGCCGAAGCGGCCGGAGGCGACCTGCTTGATCGCGGACCGGCGCGAGCGCCCGTCCGGCAGCGGCTTGAACCGCTCGACCTCCTCGCCGCCCTCGCCCGAGTTCGATCGCCCGCCGAACGAGTTCAGCGCGATGGCGAGGGTCTCGTGCGCCTCCTTGGAGATGGAGCCGTACGACATGGCGCCCGTGGCGAAGCGCTTGACGATCTCGGAGGCCGGCTCGACCGAGTCCAGCGGGACCGGCGCGCGACCGAGCTCGGCGGCGGACTTGATGCGGAACAGGCCGCGGAGCGTCTTCAGCTGGTGCTCCTGGCGGTTCACCAGCTCGGCGTATTCGCGGTAGCGCTCCGGCACGTTGAGGCGCACCGCGTGCTGCAGCGTCGCCACCGTGTCGGGCGTCCAGGTGTGGGTCTCGCCGCGCAGGCGGTAGGCGTACTCGCCGCCGACATCCAGGGCGTTCCGGTAGACCGGCGCGTCGCCGAAGGCGTCGCGGTGTCGGCGCGCGGTCTCCTCGGCGATCTCCGCCATGCCGACGCCCTCGATGGTCGTCGCCGTGCCGAAGAAGTCGCGGCCGACGAAGGTCGAGTTCAGGCCGACCGCGTCGAAGATCTGCGCGCCGCAATAGGACTGGTAGGTGGAGATGCCCATCTTGGACATCACCTTCAGCAGGCCCTTATCGATCGCCTTGATGTAGCGGTAGATGATCTCGTCGTCGGTGAGGTCCGGCGGGAACTCGTCCTTCATGTCGAGCAGCGTCTCGAAGGCGAGGTACGGGTTCACCGCCTCGGCGCCGTAGCCGGCGAGACAGGCGAAGTGGTGCACCTCGCGCGGCTCGCCCGACTCGACCACGAGGCCGACCGAGGTCCGGAGCCCCTTGCGGATCAGGTAATTGTGCACGGACGCCGTGGCCAGCAGCGCCGGGATCGGGATCCGATCCGGCCCGACCGCCCGGTCGGTGAGCACGATGATGTTGTAGCCGCCGCGCACCGCCGCCTCGGCGCGGTCGCAGAGGCGGTCGAGCGCCCCGTCCATGGCCGCCGCGCCGGTCTCGGCCGGGTAGGTCATGTCGAGGGTCTTGGTGTCGAACCGATCCTCGAAATGGCCGATCGAGCGGATCTTCTCCAGATCGGCGTTGGTGAGGATCGGCTGGCGGACCTCCAGGCGCTTGCGCCGGGACGCGCCCTCCATGTCGAGCAGGTTCGGCCGCGGCCCGATGAACGAGACGAGGCTCATCACGGCCTCCTCGCGGATCGGGTCGATCGGCGGGTTCGTGACCTGCGCGAAGTTCTGCTTGAAGTAGGTGTAGAGCAGCTTCGACTTCTCGGAGAGGGCCGAGAGCGGCGTGTCCGTGCCCATAGAGCCGACCGCCTCCTGGCCGGTGACGGCCATGGGCTGCATCAGCAGCTTGAGGTCTTCCTGCGTGTAGCCGAAGGCCTGCTGGCGATCGAGCAGGCTGACGTCGCCGCGGGACTCGCGCGGCTGCACCGGGCGCAGGTCCTCCAGGACGATCTGGGTGTTCTTGACCCAGTCGGCGTAGGGATGCGCGGCGGCGAGCTCGCCCTTGATCTCCTCGTCGGAGACGATGCGGCCCTTCTGCAGGTCGATCAGCAGCATGCGGCCCGGCTGCAGGCGCCAGGACTGGACGATCTTCTCGTCCGGGATCGGCAGGGTGCCCATCTCGGAGGCGAGCACCACGAGGCCGTCGTCGGTGACGATGTAGCGCGCCGGGCGCAGGCCGTTGCGGTCGAGGGTGGCGCCGATCTGGCGGCCGTCGGTGAAGGCCACGGCGGCGGGACCGTCCCACGGCTCCATCAGGGCGGCGTGGTACTCGTAGAAGGCGCGCCGCTCCTCGCTCATGAGCGGGTTGCCGGCCCAGGCCTCCGGGATGAGCATCATCATCGCGTGGGCGAGCGGGTAGCCGCCCTGCACGAGGAACTCGAGGGCGTTGTCGAAGCAGGCGGTGTCGGACTGGCCCTCGTAGGAGATCGGCCACAGCTTCGAGATGTCGTTGCCGAACAGGTCGGAATCGACGCTCGCCTGGCGCGCCGCCATCCAGTTGACGTTGCCGCGCAGCGTGTTGATCTCGCCGTTATGCGCGACCATCCGGTAGGGGTGCGAGAGCCGCCAGGTCGGGAAGGTATTGGTGGCGAAGCGCTGGTGGACGAGGGCGATCGCCGAGACGAAGCGGTCGTCCTTCAGGTCCAGGAAGTAGCCGCCGAGCTGCGTGACCAGCACCATGCCCTTGTAGACGATGGTCCGGGTCGACACGGAGACCGGGTAGAACTCCTTCACCCGCGGATCGTCGAGGCCGTAGACCTTGTTGGAGATCACCTTGCGGGCGACGTAGACCCGGCGCTCGAATGCGTCCTGGTCGGTGACCGAGGCGGGTCGGCCGATGAAGACCTGACGGTGGTGCGGCTCGGTCGCCTTCACGGCGTCGCCGAGATCCTCCGGGTCCACCGGCACGTCGCGCCAGCCGAGGAGCGGCAGGCCCTCGGCCGCCAGGGACGATTCGACGATCTCCTGGATGATCGCCCGCGGCTCCTCCGCCTTCGGCATGAAGAACTGCCCGATGGCGTACGAGCCCGCCGGCGGCAGCTCGAAACCGAGGCGTGAGCACTCCTCGGCGAAGAAGCCGTGCGGGATCTGCGTGAGGATGCCGCAGCCGTCGCCCATCTTGGGATCGGCGCCCACCGCGCCGCGATGATCGAGGTTCTCCAGGATCTTCAAGCCCTGCTCGACGATCGCGTGGGTCCGGCGGTCGTGCATGTCGGCGATGAAGCCGACGCCGCAGGCGTCGCGCTCGCGGGCCGGATCGTAGGAACCCTGGGCTTTCGGAAAGGCGGGGTCGCGCACGATGAGCGGCATCGCGCCGCCGCGGGGGGCGGCAGCCTGGGCCGTGGACGCAGCAAACTCTTCGGCGGGTCTGCGTTGTGACATGCTTCGTCTCGTCCTTCCCTCGAACCCGTCCGCAGCCAAGAACCCGCGAGCATGTTTCATGCCCGCAAGCCGTCGGCGCCACGCGCCCGGCCTCTTGCCGCAGGCCATCCGGCCGGTCCGGGAGGACACGTCCGTCGGCCTGCGTTCATCGAGGACCCGGACCGCTCGGAGAGCGGTGCGCTGGCGCGCCCGTGTCCGTCTGCCGAAACTTCTCGCCCGCGCGCGAGACGGCGACGGCCGGGATGCACGGCCGATGGGACAGTTGTGCTGTCCTAAGTCGCGAAACTGCCAGATTGAAATGTTTTCAGCAAGAGACTGCGGGCCGCGACGGTGTCGCCGCTCTGAATGACGGGCCGGAACCCGCTCCCCGCCTCCGCAATCTCGCCCGAATCGCGGGTTCTACGGGTCGTGCCGAGCACAAGCGGCATGCGGGGCAACGACCTCGCCGGCATGGTCGAGGTCCGGGTCTACCGGCCCGGACCATGCCGGAACCGGACACGAACCGGACACTCTGCCGGGTCTCCAAACCCAGAACGCACAAGAGTGACGATGACGAGCAGAGCCGCTGCGCGCTTCCCACGCCCGATGAGCCGGACGCTTCGCGCCGCGTGCCTGTCGGCGCTCGCTCTCTTGGGCGCATCAGGCGGCGCGCGCGCGCAATTCGCCTTCGAGGAAGAGGTCCTCCCGCCTCGCGTCGTCGCTTGGCGCCTCGCAGATCGCGGGTTCAGCGGCCTGAGCCGCCCGCGCTTCGACGGGCGGGTCTACGTGGTCGACGCCGTCGGTCCCGCCGGCGCGCCCGTCCGGCTGTTCGTCGATCCCATGACGGGCGGGATCGTGGGCCGCCGGCCGATCGGTGCGCCCGAGACCGTCGCTCGGCTGGAGCGACCCGCACCGGGCTTCGGCTGGACCGAGGACGAGGTCGTGCCCCGCCGCGCGATGCGTCCGGTCCCGCCCGAGGACGGTCCGGTGGCGCGGCCCCAGCGCCGGCCGGGCACCGAGGCCCTGCGGCCCGAGGCCAATCCCGAAGGCGTGAATCCCGACAGCGTCGGCCGGACCGCTCCGCCCAACGCTCCGCCAAAGCGGGTCGCGCGCGGAGCGCTCGCCCGGACGCCGGAGCTGAAGCCGCCGCCCCGCACGTCTCCCGAGGCACCGGCCCCCAAGCTCCCGCCGGCCGATACGGCCAAAGCGGATCCGAGCGCCGGTCCCGCGCCCGAGACCGAGGCGGCGGCGATCGAGAAGGCCCTGGCCCCGGTTCCCGCTGCGCGACCCGCCGCGCCGTCGAAGCCGGCCGACGCCGCCGTGGCCGAGACGGCCAAGCCGGCCGCGAAGGATTGGAAGGATCCGCCCACGGACAAGAAGCCGGTTCGGGTGATCGGCGGCGCGACCATCGTCCCGGGCCAAGCCGAGTAAATTCGGCGGACGGAACCGGCGCGTCACGCGCCGTCCGTCAGCCGCTCGGCTCCCGTGAACACCGTCACGGTGTCGGCCCGCGCGATGGCGCAGAGCGTCATGCCGTAGGACCGGGCCCGGTCGAGGGCCAGCGACGTCGGCGCGGAGATAGCGACGATCACGGCCGCGCCGAGCCGCGCGGCCTTCTCGACCATCTCGAACGAGCAGCGGCTGGTGATGACCAGGAAACCCGAGTCCGCGGGCGTCCCGGTCCGCATCAGGGTGCCGATCAGCTTGTCCAGAGCGTTGTGGCGGCCGACATCCTCGCGCACAGCCGCGAGGCCGCCGTCGAGGCGCGCCCAGGCCGCGGCGTGGACCGCGCGCGTCTCCGCGCCGAGGCGCTGGGCGCTGTCGAGATTCGACAGGGCGCGGGCGATAGCGGGCAGCCCGACCCGGACCTCGGAATCCGCCCGCTTACCGGCCTGCGGCAGTTGCGCCAGGTCCTCGATGCCGCAGACCCCGCAGCCGGTGCGGCCGCTGATGGCGCGCTTGCGCGCCAGATGCTCGCGGAGCCGGCCCGGCGCGAGCTCGACGTGGAGGCGCAGACCGTCCGACGCCGTCTCCACCCGGGTCGCGCGGATCTCCTCCGCGCTGTCGACGATGCCCTCCGTCAGGCTGAAGCCGTAGGCGAAATCCTCGAGGTCGGCGGGCGTCGCCATCATCACGGCGTGCGGCACGCTGCCGTAGACGAGGTTGACCGGCGCCTCGACGGCCAGCGCCCGCGTGTCCGGCCTCGGCGCCGAGCCCGTATAGGTCATCACCTGCATCGGCGCCGGCACTGCGCAGGGCAGAGGACCGGAGGTGGGGCTGCCGGTTTGGGTGGACATCTCGAACTCCGCAGGCGTGGCACGAACGCGTCGCGACGCTTCATCCCCGGCGCGACGCGACAGGGAACGATTTCGCCGGCCCCTAGTGCGCCGACGCCACGAGGCGCCGTCAACTGGCGGGAAAGCGCGCGATGCGACGCTTGTGCGGTTGCACGTGGCCGGCCCTTGTGGTCTGAAGCGCCGGTCGGATAATGCCGGGTGACACAACCGGTACTCCGTCACGTCGGTACAATCCCGCACGCGTTCAAGACGGGGAGGTCCGGCGGCAGCCAGACAGTTTCAGGGGAGCCACGAGAGGCAGATGCGGACGGTGCGGACGATCAACCGGTCACTCTGGAGCCTCGCCGCTCTCGGCGCCCTGCTCTTCCCGATATCCGGCGCGCAGGCCGCGGGCTTCGGTCAGCCCGTGCCGTGGGAGATGGACCGGCAGATCCCGGTCACCGAGAACGCGCGCGACATCCTGAACTTCGAGATCGGCCTGCACTGGCTGTCCCTCGCCATCTCGGTGTTCGTCCTCGGGCTCATCCTGTGGTGCGTCTACCGCTTCGGTGAGAAGCGCAACCCGACCCCGTCCCGAACCACGCACAACACCGCCATCGAGGTCGCCTGGACGATCGTGCCGGTGCTGATCCTGGTCGCCGTGGCGATCCCGTCCTTCCGCCTGCTGCGCACGCAGCTCTCGGACCCGAAGGCCGACATGATCGTCAAGGTCGTCGGCCACGCCTGGTACTGGTCCTACGAGTACCCGCAGACCGAGGCCGGCGGCGGCTTCACGTTCGATGCCAACATCGACGAGGACAAGCAGCCGCGCCTGCTCCAGACCGACAACGAGATGGTCGTTCCGGTCAACAAGATCGTGAAGATCCAGGTCACCGCCGCCGACGTGCTGCATTCCTGGGCGATGCCGGCCTTCGGCTTCAAGATCGACGCCGTCCCCGGCCGCCTGAACCAGATGTGGTTCAAGGCCGACAAGGAGGGCACCTTCCACGGCCAGTGCTCCGAGCTGTGCGGCCAGCGCCACGCCTACATGCCCATCGTGGTCCGCGTGGTCAGCGAGCAGGCCTACGCCGACTGGCTGAAGGAGGCGAAGACCAAGTACGCCCGCATCGACAACGGCACGAGCTTCGCCGAGGCCCGCTGAGCCCCGGCTGATCGAACAGACCCCATCAGATCCACAAGGCATTCGAATCCATGGCTACAGCCGCAGCCCATGCCGGGGCCCATGAGGTCCACGACCACAAGCCGTCGTTCTTCGCCCGCTGGTTCCTGTCGACGAACCACAAGGACATCGGCACCCTCTACCTGCTGTTCGCCTTCTGCGCCGGAATCATCGGCGCGTTCCTCTCCTTCGGCATCCGGATGGAGATGGAGGCGCCCGGCCTGCAGTATTTCTCGAACCCCGCGACCTACAACGTGTTCGTCACCGGTCACGGTCTCATCATGGTGTTCTTCATGGTGATGCCGGCGCTGATCGGCGGCTTCGGCAACTGGTTCGTGCCCCTCATGATCGGCGCGCCCGACATGGCGTTCCCGCGCATGAACAACATCTCGTTCTGGCTGACGGTGGCGGGCTTCTGCTCCCTGCTCTGCTCGCTGTTCGTCGAGGGCGCGCCCGGCGCGTCCGGCGCCGGCACCGGCTGGACCGTCTACCCGCCGCTCTCCACCGCCGGCCATCCCGGCCCGGCCGTCGACTTCGCGATCTTCGCGCTCCACCTGTCGGGCGCGGGCTCCATCCTCGGCGCGATCAACTTCATCACCACGATCCTGAACATGCGCGCCCCGGGCATGACGCTGCACAAGATGCCGCTCTTCGCCTGGGCCGAGCTGGTCACCGCGTTCCTGCTGCTGCTCTCGCTGCCGGTGCTCGCGGGCGCCATCACGATGCTGCTGACCGACCGCAACTTCGGCACGACCTTCTTCGACCCGGCCGGCGGCGGTGACCCGATCCTGTACCAGCACCTGTTCTGGTTCTTCGGTCACCCCGAAGTGTACATCATGATCCTGCCGGCCTTCGGCATCGTGTCGCACATCATCGCCACCTTCTCGCGCAAGCCGGTCTTCGGCTACCTCGCGATGGCCTACGCCATGGTGGCGATCGGCGTCGTCGGCTTCGTCGTGTGGGCGCACCACATGTACACGGTCGGCCTGTCGCTGCAGACGCAGTCCTACTTCGTGTTCGCCACGATGGTGATCGCGGTCCCGACCGGCGTGAAGATCTTCTCGTGGATCGCCACCATGTGGGGCGGCTCCATCCGCTTCACCGCCGCCATGCACTGGGCGGTGGGCTTCATCTTCCTGTTCACGGTCGGCGGCGTCACCGGCGTCGTGCTGGCCAACTCGGCGGTCGATAAGTACCTGCACGACACCTACTACGTGGTCGCGCACTTCCACTACGTGCTGTCCCTCGGGGCCGTGTTCATCATCTTCGCCGGTGTCTACTACTGGTTCCCGAAGATGACCGGTCACATCATCCCCGAATGGGCCGGCAAGCTGCACTTCTGGCTGGCCTTCATCGGCGCGAACGTCCTGTTCTTCCCGATGCACTTCCTGGGCCTCGCCGGCATGCCGCGCCGCTACGCCGACTACCCGGACGCATTCGCCCAGTGGCACAAGGTGTCGACCTACGGCGGCCACATCTTCGCGCTCGGCATGTTCGTGTTCGTGATCGGCGTGATCCTCGCCTTCCGCTCGAAGGAGCGGGCCGCGGACAACCCGTGGGGCGAAGGCGCCACCACCCTCGAGTGGACGCTCTCCTCCCCGCCCCCGTTCCACCAGTTCGAGACGCTGCCCCGCATCGTCGACGAGCCGGGCGCGCACTGATAGACATCCCGCGAGGGCCGCGTCCGCGGCCCTCGCCCTTCCCCGGAGGCCGGTCGGCCGACCTCCCGGCAAGGGCGAGCGATGAGGGCGACCCGCACGGGCCGAGGGAGAAGTCCCGGGCCCCGCTCACGCCGATCCTTGGAACACGTCGATTTCGAGACACGACTCGGCCGTGACGCGCGCGGCCGGGCGCCGACACAGCAGCGGCAGACGCGATGACGAGCCTGACGAACACGATCGGACCGGACGTTCCGGCCCCGGCCCTCACGACCGCCGGCGGCGACGTTCCGGACTACTTCGCCCTGCTGAAGCCGCGGGTGATGGTCCTCGTGATCTTCACCGCGCTGGTCGGAATGGTGGTCTCGCAGGGCCATGTGCAGCCGGCCATCGGCGCGATCTCGCTCCTCGCCATCGCGGTCGGCGCCGGTGCGTCCGGCTGCCTCAACATGTGGTGGGACGCCGACATCGACGCGGTCATGAGTCGGACAGCAACCCGGCCGATCCCGTCGGGCCGGATCACCTCCCAGGAGGCACTGGGTTTCGGACTGTTCCTCTCGGTCGCCTCCGTGGTGGTGCTCGGTCTCGCCGCCAATCTCCTGGCGGCCGCGCTCCTCGCTTTCACCATCGTGTTCTACGCCGTGGTCTACTCGATGTGGCTGAAGCGGGCGACCGCGCAGAACATCGTCATCGGCGGCGCCGCCGGAGCCCTGCCGCCTGTCATCGGGCAGGCGGTGGTGACCGGGTCGGTCGGCGTCGAGTCGCTGATCCTGTTCGCCATCATCTTCATCTGGACCCCGCCGCACTTCTGGGCGCTGGCCCTGATCAAGGCCGACGAGTACGCCCGCGCCGGCATCCCGATGATGCCGAACGTCGCCGGCCCGGCCTCCACCCGCCGCCAGATCGTGTGGTACTCGCTGCTGCTCGCCCCCCTCGGCCTCGTCCCGGTGGCCCTGGGCTTCGGTGGCCTCGTCTACGCGGTGGTCGGCCTCGTCGGCGGCCTGGGCATGGTGGCCTTCAGCATCCGCGTGCTGCGGAACCGCGAGGGCGATGCCGAGCGGCGCGCCGCCATGGGCATGTTCGGCTTCTCGATCCTCTACCTGTTCGCGCTGTTCTCGGCGCTCCTGGCCGAGCAGAGCTTCGGCCTGTTCCGCCCGGTCCTGGGTTGAGCGCCATGGCGGATCCCGAGATCCAGTACCGGCCGCTCACGCCCGAGCAGGAGGCGCGCCGCCGCAAGCGCTCGATCGCGATCGCGCTGGCGCTGGGAGCCTGGGTCCTGCTGTTCTTCGTGCTGACGATCGTCAAGCTCGGCCCTCAGATCCTGACCCGGCCGCTCTGAGGCGCCCCCGATGACAGTTCCTCCATCAGGATCGAATCGGGCCGCCACGCGCACCGCCCTCGCCTGCGCGGGTCTCGCCGTGGGCATGATCGGCCTCGCCTTCGCGTCGGTGCCGCTCTACGACGCCTTCTGCAAGGCGACCGGCTACGACGGCACGCCCCGGCAGGGACCGGCCCTCTCGGCCTCCGCGGCGCGGACCGACGACAGCATGGTCGTCCATTTCGACACCAACGTCGCGCCGGGGCTGCCCTGGAAATTCATCCCGGAAGTGCGCAGCGTCGAGGCGAAGCTCGGTGAGACCAAGACGGTCTTCTTCCGCGTGCAGAACACCGGCAGCACGCCCTCGGCGGGTGTGGCGACCTTCAACGTCCAGCCGGGTCTGATGGGCGGCTACTTCGTCAAGATCGCGTGCTTCTGCTTCAACGAGCAGACGCTCCAGCCGGGCGAGACGCTGGACGTGCCGGTGGTGTTCTACGTCGATCCGGCCGTTCGGGACGACTCGAACACCGCGCATCTCTCGGAGATGACGCTGTCCTACACCTACTTCGCCTCCAAGAACGGTGAACCCGTGAAGGCGACGGTGGCGAAATCGTCTTCCTCGGGAACGAAGGGCGATTTCTGATCGCGGACCCGTGACAACACGGGGCCGCAGCGACTAAAGCTGCCAGCAAGCTTGGGCGTGGTGCGTGCCGCGCCCGGCCTAGGGCAGGCAACGAACAGCGTAAGGCCGGGAACGGCGCAGGGCGCAAGGGTGAGGAGCGACGGGACGATGGCCGAGGCGCACGCCAAGAATCACGACTACCACATCCTGAATCCGAGCCCGTGGCCGTTGATCGGGGCCTTCTCGGGCTTTCTCATGGCGTTCGGCGCCGTGTTCTGGATGAAGAGCCTCACGATCGGCACCCTGGCTCCCGGTCCCTACATCTTCGGGGCCGGCACGATCGGCGTCCTCTACACCATGTACTCGTGGTGGAAGGACGTCGCGCACGAGGCCAATTCCGGCGACCATACCCGCGTCGTCCAGCTTCACCACCGCTACGGCATGATGATGTTCATCGCCTCCGAGGTGATGTTCTTCGTCGCGTGGTTCTGGGCCTACTTCGAGGCTGCCCTCTACACCGCCGACCCGATCCAGGTCTCGCGCGTGGAGTTCACCGGCGGTGTCTGGCCGCCGAAGGGCATCGAGGCGTTCGATCCCTGGCACCTGCCGCTCCTAAACACGCTGATCCTGCTGACCTCGGGCACCACCGTCACCTGGGCGCACCACGCGCTGATCGAGGGCGACCGCAAGGGCCTGAAGTACGGCCTGTGGCTGACGATCATCCTCGGCGTGCTGTTCACCGCCTGCCAGGCCTACGAGTACAGCCACGCCGAGTTCGGCTTCTCGGGCAGCATCTACTCGTCGACCTTCTTCATGGCGACGGGCTTCCACGGCGCCCACGTCATCATCGGCACGATCTTCCTGGCGGTGTGCCTGTTCCGCGTCTACGCGGGCCAGTTCACCCCGCGTCAGCACCTCGGCTTCGAGTTCGCCGCCTGGTACTGGCACTTCGTCGATGTCGTGTGGCTGTTCCTGTTCGCCGCCATCTACGTGTGGGGTTCGGGGGTCTTCCACGGCGGCGGCGCTCACTGAGCGGAACCATCCCGCCGCCGCATGGCGGATCTGCGAAGGGCGGCTCAGGCCGCCCTTCTGCGTTTCCGACGCCGCGCGAACCCCGTATCGACGAGAGCGGCCCGCGCGCGGGTCGATGGGGTCCCGCACGGAACAGGTCTGGAGTGTGCCCGTGAACAACCGAACCTACTCGCCGCCGCCGCCGATCCCGACCGGCCTGCGCGGCCGGTGCCCGCGCTGCGGTGAGGGTCACCTGTTCAAAGGGTTCCTGAGCCTGCGCCCCTCCTGCGAGGCGTGCGGGCTCGACTACGCGCATTTCGACTCCGCGGACGGGCCGGCCTTCTTCGTGATGTCGATCGTCGGCCTGATCGTGGTCGGTCTCGCCCTCTGGCTGGAGATCACCTACGAGCCGCCGATCTGGGTCCACGCCCTGGTGGCCCTGACCCTCTCGGTCGGGCTCAGCCTGATCCTGGTGCGGCCCCTCAAGGGCCTGCTGATCGCCCTGCAGTTCAGCAATCGGGCGGAGCAAGGGCGCTTCGAGCCGTGACCGCGAGCGGACCGCACCGCGCTGGCTGGCGCGACCTGGTCGCGCCGGGGCTCGCCTCGCTGGTTGCCCTGGCCATCCTGCTGGGGCTGGGAACTTGGCAGCTCGAGCGCAGGGCCTGGAAGGAAGACCTGATCGCCCGGATCGTACGTCAGGGCCGCGCGGAGCCGGTGGCGCCGCCGGCCGCGGCGGCCTGGGATCCGGCGCGCGACGAGTTCCGGCACGTTCGGGTCAGCGGTCAGTTCCTCAACGACCGGGAAACCCTCGTGCACGGGCTGGCGCCCGGCGAGACGCCGGGCCGCGCCCTGCAGGGCTACTACGTGCTCACGCCATTCCGCCGGGAGGACGGCGGCGTCGTGCTGGTCAACCGGGGCTTCGTCCCCACGGAGTTGAAGGCGCAGGGCGACCGCCGGGACGGCCTGATCGAAGGGCCGACGACGGTCACCGGCATTCTCCGCGCCAGCGAGCCCCGTGCGATGTTCGTGCCGGAACCGGATCCCGCCCGCGGGGAGTGGTTCAACCGGGACATCGCCGGCATCGCGGCGGCGCGCGGCCTCGGAACGGTCGAGCCCTACCTGATCGAGGCCGACGCCGTTCCCGGGCAGACGACGTGGCCGCGCGGCGGCCAGCTCCGGGTCGACCTGCCGAACAACCACCTGCAATACGCATTCACGTGGTTCGGCCTCGCCGCCTGCCTGATCGGCGTGTTCTCGGTCTTCGCGTGGCGCCGCCTGCACGATTCGCCCGCGGCCCGCGCCGCCTAGGACAAAGCCGCGCGCGCAGGATCTCGGCGAAGAAAAGTCTCGCCGAGATCGGCTTAAAAACGGCAACCCGTTCCTTTGACCGACGGCCATCGCCCCGGAATACTTTCGGTGTTCTTGAGCGATCGGCCGCGTTCTGCATAGTGTATTCAGTTCGCGGCGATCATCCGAAGACGACACGGCGCCCGACCGCCGTACAACTGAGGTAACGCCGGATGACCAGCCATCTCGCCGACGCGGCGGCGCGCGAGCCGATCCGCTTTGCCTACTGGGTGCCCAACGTCTCCGGGGGGCTTGTCATCAGCAAGATCCCCCAGCGCACGAGCTGGGACGCCGAGTACAATCGGAAGCTGGCGCAGATCGCCGAGGAGGCAGGGTTCGATTACGGGCTGACGCAGATCCGGTTCACCGCGGGCTACGGCGCCGAGTACCAGCACGAATCGGTCGCCTTCAGCCACGCCCTGCTGGCCGCGACCACCAAGCTCAAGGTGATCGCCGCGCTCCTGCCCGGTCCCTGGCATCCGACCCTGGCCGCCAAGCAGATCGCCACGATCTCGCAACTCACCGAAGGCCGCATCGCGGTGAACATCGTCTCCGGCTGGTTCTCGGGCGAGTTCCGGGCGATCGGCGAGCCCTGGCTCGACCACGACGAGCGCTACCGCCGGTCGGAGGAGTTCATACGGAGCCTGCGCGGGATCTGGACGCAGGACAGCTTCACCTTCCGCGGCGACTTCTACCGCTACAGCGACTACACGCTGAAGCCGAAGCCGGCCCAGCTGCTGCCCGAGATCTTTCAGGGCGGCTCGTCGCGCGCCGCGCGCGACATGGCGATCCGCGTGTCGGACTGGTACTTCACGAATGGCGGCACGCCGGAGACGATCCGCGCCCAGGTGGACGATATCCGCGCCAAGTCGGCCGAGACCGGCAATCATCCCCGGATCGGCGTCAACGCCTTCGTCATCGCCCGCGACACCGAGGAGGAGGCCCGCGCCGTCCTTCAGGAGATCATCGACAACGCCGACCCGGACGCCGTGAAGGCCTTCGGTCACGAGGTCAAGAATGCCGGCAAGGCCTCGCCGGAAGGGGAAGGCAACTGGGCCAAGTCGAGCTTCGAGGATCTCGTTCAGTACAACGACGGCTTCAAGACCGACCTGATCGGCACGCCCGACCAGATCGCCGAGCGGATCCTGGCGCTGAAGGATGCGGGAGCGGACCTCGCCCTGTTGGCCTTCCTGCATTTCCAGGAGGACGTCGCGTATTTCGGCGCGCACGTGATCCCGCGGGTCCGCGCCCTCGAGGCCGCCCGCGACCGGCGCGCCGAGGCCGCCTGAGCGCCGCCCGCCGAACCGTATCCCGACTGATCGGAGTGAGCCATGAACATCGCCGTCGATGCGCGCACGCTCGAGCCGGAGCACCGCCCGGGCGCTCCCGGCCCCGCGCGGCCGCCCTCACCCGCCCACGTGATCCGTGACGACGCCGAGGCGCTGGCCGTGGCTCACGGGCTCGCGGCCGAGTTCCGGGCCGGCGCGTCGGAGCGGGACCGCCACGCCGTGCGGCCGCTCAAGGAGCTCGACGCCTTCTCGCAGAGCGGCCTCTGGTCGATCAACGTGCCGCGCGCCTACGGTGGCCCCGAGGTTTCGTACCGGACGCTGGCGCAGGTCATCGCCATCGTGGCGGCCGCCGATCCCGCCATCGCGCAGATCGCTCAGAACCACCTCGGCATCCTGGCGGCCATCCGGACCGTGTCGAACGAGGCGCAGAAGCAGCTGCTGTTCGGCGAGGTCCTGCGCGGAACGCGGTTCGGCAACGCCTTCTCGGAGCGCGGCACCAAGCGGGCGGCCGATTTCGACACGCGCTTCACCGATCACGGCGACCACGTCGTGGTGCGGGGCCGGAAGTTCTACGCCACCGGCGCCCTCCTCGCGCACCTGGTCCCGATCGTTGCCCTCGATGCCGAGGGACGCGCCTGGTACGCCATCGCCGAGCGGGACGCGCCCGGCCTCACGGTGATCGACGACTGGTCGAGCTTCGGCCAGCGCGGCACGGCGAGCGGGACCGTGCTGATCGACGACGTGCGCGTGCCCAAGACCCATCTGGTGCCGGCCTGGAAGGGCTACGCGGCGCCGACCGCCGACGGCGCCGTGTTCCAGATCATCCAGGCCGCGGTCGATGCCGGGATCGGCCGCGAGGCCCTGGACGACACCATCGGCTTCGTCCGCGAGAAGGCCCGGCCCTGGATCGACAGCGGGCTGGAGCGGGCGGCCGACGATCCCTACACGATCCAGGCGGTCGGCGACCTGACCATCCGGCAGCACGCCGCCGAGGCGCTGCTCGACCGGGCCGGTCTCGCCCTCGACGCGGCGGTCGCGCGGCCGGACGCCGAGACGGTCGCGGCGGCCCAGATCGCGGTCGCCGAGGCGAAGGTGCTGACCACCGAGGTCGCCCTGGCGGCGTCGAACAAGCTGTTCGAGCTGTCGGGGACCCGCTCGACTCTGGCCGCCGAGAATCTCGACCGTCACTGGCGGAACGCGCGCACGCACACGCTGCACGATCCCGTCCGCTGGAAATACGCGATCGTCGGCAACCACGCCCTCAATGGCGTGAACCCGCCGCTCCACGCCTGGAGCTGATCGGCGGCCTACAGCACCGGCAATCCCCGCGCCTTGGCCTCCTCGCCAGGCTCGACGTGGATGGTCACCACCGCCCCGGGGATCGTCGTCTCCAGGGCGGATTCCAGCCGGTCGCAGATCGCGTGCGAATCCTCGACGGTCATCGCGCCGGGGACGACGAGGTGGAAGTCGATGAAGGTCGCCTGACCGGCGGAGCGCGTGCGCACGTCGTGCGCCTCCAGCGCGCCCTCGCCGTGCTGGGAGATGAGTGACCGGATCTGGCTGACCATCTCGGCCGGGGCGGCCCTGTCCATGAGGCCGTCCACCGACTCCCGGACCATGCGGAAACCGGACCACAGGATGTTCATGGCGACCAGCCCGGCCACCACGGGGTCGAGGACCGGATAGCCCGTCACCACCACGGCGCCGACGCCGGCCAGGACGCCGCAGGACGTGATTACGTCGGCGAAGACGTGGCGCGCGTCGGCGATCAGGGCCGGCGACCGCCACCGCCTTCCCCAGCGCATCAGTGCCGCCGCCCAGACCGCGTTGACGATCCCGGCCGCAAAGTTGATCGCGAGGCCGACCGCGGGCGCGTCGAGGGGCTTCGGGGCGAGCAGCCCGAAATAGGATTCGCGCAGGATCAGCAGCGCCGCCACCACGATCAGCGCGCCCTCGATCACCGCCGAGAAGAACTCGGCCTTGTGGTGACCGTAGGGATGGTCCTCGTCCGCCGGGCGCGCGGCGACCCGCAGGGCCACGAAGGCGCCGACCGCGGCGACCACGTTGATGATGCTCTCCAGCGCGTCGGAGTACAGGGCGAGGCTGCCGGTGAGCCACGCCGCGTAGAACTTCATCGCCGTGACGGCGAGGCCGATGCCCGCGCTGAAGAGGGCGGCTTTCTGGGTGCGGTCCATGGTTCGCGCCGTTGGGGTGACGCCGCGCCCATACGGCACCGGCCGCGGCCAAGGCCACGGCAAAGGTTCGACGCCGCCGAAAACGTGTTAGCCGCGGCTAAGTCTCCGACGCGCCGCCGTTGTCGCGGGCGGCCTCGCGCCGCCGGCTCGGCTCCGCCTTGGCGCGCGCGGCCTCCGCCTTGCGCAGGTAGCGACGGCGCTGCCAGGCGAAGCGCGCTCCGGCGGCGAGGGTCTCCAGCCGGGCGGCCTCGCGCTCCCAGTACCCGAGGAGCTGCCCGTCGAGGGTGACCCGCCGGGTGCGACCGCGGGGCGTCACGCGTCGCTCCCCCGCGGCGCCGGCGGCTCGCCCGTCTCGGCCACGACCAGGGCGTCCGGATCGCCGCGGAAGCTGCCGACGCCAGTATTCGGCACCGGGATCCCGGGGCTGCCGAAGGGCTGGCTCGGGTAGGCCGATTCGAACTTCGCGCGGGCGGTGTCGGGATCCTCGGCCTTCAGCACGATCTCGGACGTGCCGGGGAGCGGCCAGCGGGGATCGGCGGCGTCACGGGGGCGAACGGCGTACCAGGGCATGGATCGGGAGCCTCGCGTCTCGGTGACGCTGGAAACGGACGCGCTCCCCGGCGGTTCCGCGGTTGAAACCGCGTGCCGTTCGGTGCAGGCAGCCGGCGATGCGCGTGGACCTCTTCGATTTCGATCTGCCGGAGACCAGCATCGCCCTGCGCCCGGCCGAGCCGCGCGACGCCGGGCGGATGCTCGTGGTCCGACCTGGCGCGCCGCTGGCCGACCGGACCGTGCGCGACCTGCCCCAGGCCCTCCGGGCCGGCGACGCCCTGGTCTTCAACGACACGCGGGTGATCCCGGCCCGGCTGAACGGCGTGCGCACACGGCCCGGCGCCCCCGGCCAGCGCACCGAGGTGATGCTCCACCTGCGGGAAGCCCCCGACCGCTGGCGCGCCTTCGCGCGTCCGGCCAAGCGGCTCGCGGCGGGCGACGCGCTGCGCTTCGGCGATCTGGCGGCGACCGTTCTCGAGAAGGCCGAGGCCGGGGAGATCGTCCTCGCCTTCGACCGGGCCGGGCCCGACCTCGACGCGGCCATCGCCGCGGAGGGTGCCCTGCCGCTGCCCCCCTACATCGCGGGCAAGCGCGCCACGGATGACCGCGACGCCACCGATTACCAGACGGTCTACGCCCGCAATCCGGGGGCGGTCGCGGCTCCCACGGCCGGCCTGCACTTCTCCGACGCGCTGCTGGCCGATCTCGACGCCGCCGGTCTGCGGCGCCACCACGTCACGCTACATGTCGGCGCCGGGACCTTCCTGCCGGTCAAGGCCGAAGATACCGAGGCCCACCGCATGCACGCGGAGATCGGCATCCTCGACGCCGCCACGGCCGAGGCCCTGAACGCCGCGCGGGCCGCGGGCGGCCGGATCGTCGCGGTCGGGACCACGGCGCTGCGGCTGCTGGAGAGCGCGGCCCGACCGGACGGCACGCTCGCGCCCTTCTCGGGACCCACCGAGATCTTCATCACGCCGGGCTACCGGTTCCGCGCGGTCGACGCCCTCGTGACCAATTTCCACCTGCCGCGCTCGACGCTGTTCATGCTGGTCTCGGCGTTCTCAGGTCTCGCGACGATGCGCGCGGCCTACGCGCACGCGATCGCCGCCGGGTACCGGTTCTACTCCTACGGCGACGCCAGCCTGCTCTTCCCGGGCCCGGGCGCGGACACCCCATGACCGACAGCGCACCCTTCCGCTTCGACCTGCTGGCCCGGGACGGCACCGCCCGCACCGGCGTGATCGGGACGCCGCGCGGCGAGATCCGGACCCCGGCCTTCATGCCGGTGGGCACGGCCGCGACCGTCAAGGCCATGTACCCCCGCCAGGTCCGCGATCTCGGCGCCGACGTGGTCCTGGGCAACACCTACCACCTGATGCTGCGGCCCGGCCCCGAGCGTATGGCCCGGCTCGGCGGCCTTCACCGCTTCATGAACTGGGACCGGCCGATCCTGACCGATTCCGGCGGCTTCCAGGTGATGTCGCTCTCCGCACTGCGGAAGATCGACGAGCAGGGCGTGACCTTCCGCTCGCACATCGACGGCACCGCGCATCACATGAGCCCGGAGCGCTCCATCGAGATCCAGGGTCTGCTCGGCTCCGACATCCAGATGCAGCTCGACGAGTGCGTCCGCCTGCCGGCGGACCACGGGGCCATCGAGAAGGCCATGCACCTGTCGCTGCGCTGGGCCGAGCGCTGCCGCGTCGCGTTCGGCGAGCAGCCGGGACGGGCCCTGTTCGGCATCGTCCAGGGCGGCGACGTGCCGGCCCTGCGCGTCGAGAGCGCCCGCGCGCTGACGGATCTCGATCTCAAGGGCTACGCGGTGGGCGGCCTCGCCGTCGGCGAGCCTCAGGCGGTCATGTTCGCCATGATCGAGACGGTCGAGCCGCACCTGCCCGCCGGCAAGCCCCGCTACCTGATGGGCGTCGGCACGCCGGACGACATCCTCGGCGCGGTCGCCCGCGGCATCGACATGTTCGACTGCGTGATGCCGACCCGCGCCGGCCGGCACGGCCTCGCCTACACGCGCCACGGACGGGTCAACCTGCGCAACGCCCGCCACGCCGAGGACACCGCGCCGCTCGACGAGACCTCGACCTGTCCGGCCGCGCGGGACTACTCCCGTGCCTACCTGCATCACCTCGTGCGCTCGAACGAGATCCTCGGGATGATGCTGCTGACCTGGAACAACCTCGCCTACTACCAGGACCTGATGGCCGGCGCGCGCGCGGCGATCCGGGACGGCCGCTACGCGGAGTACTGCGCCGAGACCCGCGCGGGCTGGGCGAGCGCCGAGCGCGCCGCCGCCTGACCGGGCGTCACGGGTGCGCGAGCACCCGGTAGATTCCATCCGGATCGTCGCGGCCGGTGGCGACGGCGCGCGCGAGATCCGAGACGACGCGCGCCGCCACGGGCAGGCGGTAATGCAGCACGTCCCAGTAATTCGCGTCCCGGGTCGTCAGCGGCGAGATCCGGCGAAAATCCACCACGACCGCGCCCCGGCGCTTCCCGATCGCCGCGGCGCGCGCCTTGCAGGCTTCCTCGCGACGGCCCGCCGCCGATCCCGGTGAACCCTGCGCCCCCGCATGCACCGGCATGAAGGCCACGATCTTCAGGGCCTCGGCGGGCACGCGACCGAGGAGATCGTCCAGGCGGTCGAGGGCCGGCATCGGCATCTCGGGGGCGTCCGCCGCTGCCGAGTCCACGCGGCCTGCGCGGATATGGGCCTGGGCGCGTGCGAGGTCGTAGCGCGCCTCGGGCGGCGTGAAGACCGCGTAGCCGTCTCCGCGAATCCGCGCCCGCGTCAGCCCGAGATCGGCGAGTCCGGCCCGGACGGCCGTCGTGACCGAGCGCATGCTGACCTGACGCAGGACATCGCCGCGCACGCGGTCCGCGTAGAGCCAGTCGGGAAAGGCATGGGCGGTCCGGGCCGGCGGATCGGCGGCGCACCACGGGGCATCGAGGCCGAACAGGACCGCGCGGATCGGCCGGCGGGCCAGGAACAGCGCGGCGAGCCGACCCTGCTCGTCGGGCGTCGCGGCATTCACCGCCAGATTGGCGAACCGGACACCGAAGGCCGCGTCGAGAGCCTGCGGGTCGAGCAGTCGCGCCGTCGAGGTGCCGAAGACCGCCGCGTCGAACGGCCCCCCGCGGGCGATCTGCGGATAGGAGAGCCGCTGATTGGCATCCATGATCGGTCCCGGCGGATGCCCGGGCGCGGCCCGCAGTCCGTAGGGATCGACCGCGGCCACGAAGCCGATCAGCGCCAAGCCCATGAGGGTGGCGCAGCCGAGGAAGCTGCGCGCGAAGCCGACCCATCCAGCGGGTCGCCGGCCGGCTCGATGGTGAGAGGACGGATCCATCGGGCGGCTACATACGCCGTTCGACGGGCCCCGTCGCGGGCATCGCGTGCCCGGCCGCACCGTGGAGGCGGCGGTCGCGCCGACCTGACCCATCCCGCCGGTCGACCGTTCGATACGGGCGAAACGACAAAGCGCGTGAACCGATCGGCCGCCGCCCGTATAGACGGACGAAGGCGTTGCCCGGCACGAGTGGGCGGCGTGGGGAGTCGGCATGACGTTCACGGCACACAACATCCGCCTCGCGGACGGGTCCGAGACCTTGCCCGAGGCGGGCTGGCTGATCGCCGACAGCCCCTGGACCCAGGCGGCCCTGCGCTCGCTCCGGCTGTTCTACGGGCACAGGCTGGCCGGCCGGTCGATCGTCGATCTGGGCTGCCTCGAGGGCGGCTACACGCTCGAATTCGCCCGCGCCGGGATGCGCGCCACCGGTGTCGAGGTGCGCCGCTCCAACTTCGAGAACTGCCTGCGGGTCAAGGAGGGGACGGGCGTCCCCGGCCTCGCCTTCGTCAACGACGACGTGTGGAACCTGGCGGCCCACGGCCCCTTCGATGCCGCCTTCTGCTGCGGACTGCTCTACCACCTCGACAGGCCGGCCGCCTTCATCCGCCTCATGGCCGAATGCGTCCGTGACGTGGTCATCCTGCACACGCATTTCGCGACCGAAACCAACGAGGCCCTGTTCCAGCTCTCACCGCCCGCCGAGAACGAAGGTCTGCCGGGTCGCTGGATGCACGAGCACGATCTCGACGACACGAGCCAGCTCGAGGCGCACAAATGGACCTCGTGGAGCAACAAGCGCTCTTTCTGGCCCACCAAGCCGGCCCTGATTCAGCTTCTGAAGGAGTGCGGCTTCGACATGGTCTACGAGCAGTACGACATGCTGGGGCACGACATCCGCGGCTCGATGGAGAGCGGCTACTACCACCAGCAGGGCCGGAGCATGTTCGTGGCTATGCGGACCTGAGCGGCTGCGGGGCGGACATAAATTTAGAATTCACCATCTCCAAAGACTTGCGCTGATCGGTTCAGTAGGCATGTGACCGGCAATGTCCGCTTAATTCCTGCGGCGGATAAATGGCGACATCGGCCTTATTTCGCAAAGTCCCGCCGCCATGTTCGCGACGAGCCTCGCCCTGTGGGTGATAGCCATCCTGCTTCTGCTCTCTTGGTTGCATCTGCAGGAGCGGGTCACCGAGCGGTGTCGCCGCGCGATCCGACCGCAGATCGAGCGCCTGATCATCGAGAACCGGTGGATGGAGCACCACGCGCGCGGAGCGGTCGCGTTCGAGGCGCTCTGGGACCGGGAACTCGTCAGGCTGCACCGCGCCCATCTCTCGCGCCCGCTCCGCGCCGTCGTCCGGTTCCGCGGCTTCAGGCGTCTGGTCAGCGCGGAATTCGCGTCGATCCTGCCGGCCGAGGTCGCGTCCTGGACCTTCGTCGACCGCGTGAGCGCCTCGCAGGCGCATTACGAGGCGCTGATGCTGCGGTGCCTGAAGGCGGCCGGCTGGCGCCTGGATTACCAGGATCAGGACCACTTCGTGCTCCTCCGGGCCCGAACGCGCGTCGTCGTTTGCCTGCATTGGGCGGACCGCGACGTCGCGTGTCTCCCGATCTCGGACGTCGCGGCGGCGGCGGAGCGCGCCGGGTCGACCACGGCGTGCGTGATGACCAATGGCCGGTTCAGCGGCGCGGCGCGCGCCATGGCGGAGGAGCAGAACGTCCTGGCGCTGCACTGCTCGCAGATCGACCTGCTGCTGCCCCGGGACAAGTCGACGGTCGCGCCCCGCACGGCCCGCGGAACCGGTTTCCGGCTCGCCGCCTGACCGCGCCCGGACCCCGCGTCGTGCGATGAGGGCCCATGAGAACGACGACATCCCGCACGGCCGCGCGCCGGGTCCATTCCTCGACGCGCCTCTCTCTGTCTCGCCTATGAACTGACCGGCTCACTTGCTTTCGTCAGGGACAGGCGCGTGCTCCTCTACGCATCGAGCGCCCCGGGCCTCGCCCGCCGGTCCGCCGTTGCGGGCATCGTCTTCCGCGATCGGACTAACGCTCGCTTCACCATCCCGGCCGGACGCTGAGGCCGAATCGTGGTCCGAGCCGTTGAGGCGCATGGATCAGTCCGCAGCCCTCAGAACGGACCACCCCGCGACCGAACAGGACGCTCTCGCCGAGTTGCCGGCGGGCGATTTCGTCAGGCGATGGCGGCAGATCACCGGCGAGCCGCCGGCCATTCTCCTGAGCTCACGGTCCGAGATGATCGCGCTGCTCGTGAAGAGCGTGCCCATGGCGCCCCTGATCCCGCAGGGCGAGAGCCCCGGCACGGCGGGGTCCGGGGAGACTCCGTCCCAGGATCGCGGCTCGGACGGGCCAGACGGGGCGGCCTCAGGATCCTCCACGCGCAGTAATCAGCGCGGCGCGAGACAGGGACCGGCCTGATACGGAGCCGGGATGGCGCGACGCCTTCGGTCCGGTCGAGGTGGCCGCTTTCGCGACAGTCTGGGAATCCGCGGACGCTGACCAGCGAAGCCACTCGTCATCAGTCCGCGAGGCCCTTGCGAAGGATGACCGTTCGTCTCGCTGAACTTGAGATCGCGGGAATTTTGGTCGGAGTGGCAGGATTTGAACCTGCGACCCCCACGTCCCGAACGTGGTGCGCTACCAGACTGCGCTACACTCCGAAGGCCGTCCCGCGTGTCCGCCAGGGCCGGCGAGCGGGTGTATAGCCGCGCCTTTCCCGCACCGCAAGCGCGCTGTTGCGCCTTTTCAGCCCAGATGATCGGGCCAGTCGTCCGGGAGACGGTGGCAGGTGATCTCCGCCTCCGCGGATCGGGACGCCACCGTCGCGACGTGATCGCGCCCGCAATCGACCTCGGCGAAGCTCCAAGGACCGTCCAGGTTCCAGGACGCGTCGCCGGCGGCCCGGAGAAGGCGTGGCGCTTCGGGCGGAACGCTGACGCTGAACCGGTCGAGGGGCAGCGACAGGCCGCTGCCCAAAGCCTTCACCACCGCCTCCTTGCGGGTCCACAGTCCGAAGAAGCGCCGCTCGACCGCGCTTCGCGGGGCTCCGGCCAGGGCCGTCACCTCGTCGGCGGCGAAATGGGCCGCCGCGATCCGCAGCGCGTCCGCGATCGGCCGCACGGCCTCGACATCGACGCCGATCGCCGCGCCGCGGGTGAGCCCGATCAGCGCGCGCGCCCCGGAATGGGAGAGGTTGAAGTCGGCGGCGCCCCGTGCCGGGGCCGCGAGCTCCGGCTTGCCGCCGGCTCCGGCGGCGAACTCGACGTCGGCCGGCGCGAGACCGAGCGCGTCGCCGAGGACCAGCCGCAGCGCGGCGTGGCTGGCGCGGAACCGGGCCCGATCCGCCGGGCGCAGGAAACGGTCAGCCCGCGCGCGCTCCGCGGCGTCGAGGACGGCATCGCACCGGTCAACCTGGCTCGGAGACAGAGCGAGGTCGACGATCCAGACCTGCACCGCGCTCACGCGACACCTCGCGAGGCGGGAGCTGGGGCGCTAGCGTCGGGAGAGCGAAACGGCACGGGCGACGATCCGATGGGGCAGGAATGAGCAGCATCGGATCGCGGCCCGTCTCCTGCAAGAAGCGCCGCGCGCGGTGACGCGGTCCAGCGCGGCTCGCCGCGTCGGCCTCGCGGGTCGGCCGAGCCTCGGCGTGCGGCCCGTCCGCTACGGGGTGTTCTTCGCCACCTACCTCTACCAGGGCCTCATCGCGGGTTTCTCGCTGACAGCGCTCGCCAACCACCTGGCGGCCAGGGGCGTCCCGGCAACCGAGGTCGGGCTGCACTTCGCCCTGGCCGGCCTGCCCTGGACGCTGCAGCCGCTGCTGTGGGGGCCCTGGGTGGACCGGGCCGGGGACACGCGGATGGGACGGCGCCGGCCCTTCGCGGTCGCCGCGCTGGTCGGATGCCACGCGACGCTGGCGCTGCTCCTCGTCGCCGGGGGCGACGCCGTCGGCGCGCTCGGCTTGGTCTTCCTCGTCCACAGCCTGTTCGCGTCGCTCCTCGATACCGCCTGCGACCGGATGATCATGGACCACGTCCCCACCCGGGAACTCGGCCGGGTCAGCGCCTGCACCCGCGCGGGCTTCGTGGCCGGAACGAGCCTCAGCGCCGCTGTCTTCGGATGGACGCTCGCGAATTGGGGCTTCGCCGCGAGCGCCCGCTGGCTGCTCGTCGCCGCGATCGTCGCGAGCCTGCCGATGCTGCTGGTCCGCGAGGCGCCGGCCGATCCGCTCTGGTCGCTCGAGCGCCGGGGACCGGCGCCGCGGCGCCTGCCGTTCCGCCGCTTCCTGCGCCGCACCGTGATCGCCCTGCGCCGCCCGCGCGCCCTGCGGCTGCTCGCCCTGTGCTTCGGCCTCGACGCGGCCCTCGGCCTGTTCGAGCTGCCCTTCTCGATCGACCTCCTCCAGCGTCAGGGCTGGGAGGCCGCGAGCCTGTCGCGTCTCCAGGCTTTCCTGACCCTGGTGAGCGGTACGGCCGGTGCGGTCGCGGTGGGACTCTGGTCGGACCGCGCGGGCGCGGCGTCGCCGCTGCGCGCCCTGCTGCTGGGCAGTGCCGTCACCTTCGTGCTGGCCGGGATCCTGATCGGCGGCGGGCTCGTCGGGGCCGCGGCACCGGCGATCCTGGCGCTCACCAGCGTGCTGCCCGGCCTGCTCATCGTCGCCCTGATGCCGGCCCTGCTCGCGGCGAGCCGGGGCCGCCCGGGCGCGGCCACGCAGTTCGAGGTCTACATGGCGGCCATGAACCTCGGCTCGGTCGCCGGGACGGCGGTCGCGGGCTGGCTGGCCCCGGTCCTGCCCCTCCAGGCGGTCGCCGCCCTCGTCGCCGCGACGTTCTTCGCGGCCTTCCGGATGGCGGGGCGCGGCGATCTGCTCGGCGCCCGCCGGTAAGGGAATCGGGGATCGCGCGCCGCAGCCGACTCCCCGCCGGCCGCCGATGCGTTAGAACCCCGGCATGGCCGCCACGAAATCCGAACCTCTCGATCTCGACCTCACCGCCGAGGAAGCGCGCGCCGAGTACGCGCGGCTGTCGGACGCGCTCCTGGAGGCCGACCGCCTCTACTACCAGGAGGACGCGCCCGAGATATCGGACGCCGAGTACGACCGGCTGCGCCGCCGCCTGGAGGACATCGAGGCCCGCTTCCCCGATCTCGCCGGTACGGGCGCCGCCAGCACGTCGGTCGGCGCCAAGCCCTCGGAGAAGTTCGCCAAGGTGCGGCACGCCGTGCCGATGCTCTCGCTGGGCAACGCCTTCGACGACGCGGAGGTGGCCGAGTTCGTCGCGCGCGTGCGCCGCTTCCTCGGCTGGCCGGACGACGCCCCCCTCGCCTTCACGGCCGAGCCGAAGATCGACGGCCTGTCCCTGTCCCTGCGCTACGTGAACGGCCGGCTCGACACCGCCGCCACCCGCGGCGACGGCGAGGTGGGCGAGAACGTCACGGCCAACGCCCGCACGGTGCAGGACATCCCGGCGGTGCTCGCGGGGTCCGGCTGGCCGGAGATCTGCGAGGTGCGCGGGGAGGTCTACCTGTCCCACGCCGACTTCGCTGCCATCAACGCCCGGCAGGAGGCGGCCGGCAAGCCGCTCTTCGCCAACCCGCGCAACGCCGCCGCCGGCAGCCTGCGCCAGCTCGATCCCGCGATCACCGCGTCCCGGCCGCTGCGATTCTTCGCCTATGCCTGGGGCGAGCTGTCGGCGCCGATCGCCGACACGCAGACCGGCGTGCTGGAGCACTTCGCGGCCTGGGGCCTGCCGGTGAACCCGCGGACCCAGACCTTCACCGACACGGAGGCGATGCTCGCCCATTACCGCGGCATCGAGGCCGACCGGGCCGGGCTCGGCTACGACATCGACGGCGTCGTCTACAAGGTCGACGACCTCGCGCTCCAGAAGCGGCTGGGCTTCGTCTCGCGCTCGCCCCGCTGGGCGCTCGCCCACAAATTCGCCGCCCAGGAAGCCACCACGGTCGTCGAGGACATCGTCATCAATGTCGGCCGCACCGGCTCGCTGAACCCGCTCGCCAAGCTCCGTCCCGTGACGGTCGGCGGCGTCGTCGTGTCGAACGCCACCCTGCACAACGAGGGCTACGTGAAGGGCGTCGGCGCCGACGGCGAGCCGATCCGCGACGGCCGCGACATCCGCGTCGGCGACACGGTCACGGTGGTCCGGGCCGGCGACGTCATCCCGAAGGTTATGGATGTCGACCTGACGAAGCGCCCGGCCGACTCGCGGCCCTACGCCTTCCCGGAGACCTGCCCGGCCTGCGGCAGCCGCGCCGTCCGCGCCGTCAACCCCCGCACCGGCCGGCCCGACGCGGTGCGCCGCTGCACCGGCGGCCTGATCTGCCCGGCGCAGGGCGTCGAGCGGATGAAGCACTTCGTGTCGCGCAACGGCTTCGACATCGAGGGCTTCGGCGAGACCTATATCGAGGTCCTGTTCGAGGCCGGGCTGGTGCGCCAACCCGCCGACCTGTTCCGCCTCGACTTCGCGGAACTGAAGGCCGCCATCGTGGCGCGGCGCGAGGCGCTGTCGGCCGAGCGGCGCGCGGACTCGGGGACGGCCGAGCCGCCGAAGAAGGCCGCCAAGAAGAAGGGCGACGAGGACGACAAGGCGATCCGGAACCTGCTCGCCGCCGTCGAGGCGCGGCGCGCCGTGCCGATGAACCGCCTGCTCTTCGCCCTCGGCATCCCGCAGATCGGCGAGGCGACCGCCAAGGCGCTGGCGAAGCGCTTCGCCGACATGCCGACGCTGATCGCGGCGATCCGCGAGGCCGCGGCGGCGCAGCCTGGTCCCGACTGGGTCGAGCTCACCGCGGTGCCGCGCGTCGGGGGCACGACCCGGGACCGGCTCCTCGATCTCGGCTTCCCGGAGGACGACGCGGCGCCGGCCAAGGAGCGGGCGCGCCTGAGCGCCGTCCAGCGCGAGAACCTCCTCGCCCATTACGGCGACGTCGACGCGGTGCGCGCGGCGATCGCGCGGGCTGCGGCGCAGCGTCCCGGCGACGCCTACCGGGTCTTCGCCGACGACGGCGAGATCGGCCCGGTGGCGACCGACGCGCTGCTCCTGTTCTTCGCCGAGCCGCACAATGCCGACGCCGTCGCGGCCCTGCTCGACGCGGTGGCGGTGCAGCCGATGGAGCGGGCCGCCGCGGCCTCAGCGTTCGCGGGAAAGACCGTGGTCTTCACCGGCACCCTGGAGAAGATGACCCGCAACGAGGCCAAGGCGGTGGCCGAGCGCCTGGGCGCGAAGGTCTCGGGCTCGGTCTCGGCCAAGACCGACCTGGTGGTGGCCGGCCCCGGTGCGGGCTCGAAACTGAAGGACGCGGAGAAGCACGGCGTCCGGGTCGTCTCGGAGGACGACTGGCTGGCGATGGTGGCGCAGGGTTGAAGCCCGAGTCCGGGCGGCCTAGACCTCTCGGGGAACACCCCGAGAACTTCCACCCGGCATGGTTGAGCCTCGATGACGGTCCTGGCCCTCGACTTCGAGACGGCCAACGAGCGGCGTGACAGCGCCTGCGCGGTGGGTCTGGCCTGGATCGCCGACGGCCGCGTCGTGCGCCGCGAGAGCCACCTGATCCGGCCGCCCGAGATGCGGTTCGCACCGGGCAACATCCGCGTCCACGGGATCCTTCCGGCCGACGTCGCCGACAAGCCCGACTTCGCCGCCGTCATGGCGCCTCATCTCGGCGATCTCGGGCGGGGGCTGATCCTGGCGCACAACGCGAGCTTCGATATCGGCGTCCTGCGCGCCGGGCTGACGCGGGCCGGCCTGCCGGTCCCCGATCTCGCCTATCTCTGCACGGTCCAGGTGGCACGCCGGGTCTTCCCGGCGCCGGAGGGCTGCGGGCTCGGCAAGGTCGCGCGGCGCCTCGGCATCCGCTTCGAGCACCACGACGCCGGCGAGGACGCCTTCGCCTGCGCGGAGATCGCGCTCGCCGCGATGCGCGAGCGGGCGGTCGCGGACGTGCACGCCCTCGCGGCCGCGCTCGGCCTCCCGGTCGCGCGGGCGGTCGGCGGTCCCGCCGTGCCGCGCCGCGTGCCGGGTGCGATCAGCGCCCGGGCCGTGGCAAGCTTCCCCGACGCGCCGGCGGCCCTGCGGTTCGCCATGCGCGGCTCGACCGGCAACCGCTACCACGTCAGCCTGGAGGAACGGCCGGGGGGCCCGGAGCTGCGCTGCACCTGCACGGCCGGCCGCTACGGCATGCGCTGCCGCCACGTGAAGGCGCTGGAGGTCGGCGACATCACCGACCTGCTCTCGGACAATGCCGGCGACGTCGTGCTCCTCGCCCGCATGCTCGGCGCGAAGACCCGGGTCGCGGGCGCGGCCTGACCGGGCTCAGGCCGCGTCGAGGCAGGCGCGGAAGGCCGCGACGGCGCGGTCGATGTCGGCCGCCGCGATGTGCCGGTGCGTGACGAGCCGCAGCCGCCGCGGGCCGAGCGGGCGCGTGCGGATGCCGGCCGCGTCGAGATCGGCGACCCAGCGCGCGCTGTCCCGCCCGGTCCGAGAGAGGTCGACCTGCACGATGTTGGTCTGCGGCAGGTTCGCCGCGAGGCGCGGCAGGGCGTTCAGCCCGGCGCTCAGCTGCCGGGCCCGGTCGTGGTCCTCGACGAGGCGCGCGCCCATGACGGTGATCGCCTCGAGGCCGGCGGCCGCCACGATCCCGACCTGCCGCTGCGTCCCGCCGATCATCTTCCGCAGGCGCCGTGCCGCCGCGATCACCGGTCCGTCGCCGGCGAGCACGGCGCCGACCGGGGCGCTGAGGCCCTTCGAGAGGCACAGAGACACGGTGTCGACATGGGCCGCGAGGTCCGCCGGCGCGACCCCGAGATGGGTGGCGGCATTGAACAGGCGGGCCCCGTCGAGATGGACCTTAATGCCGCGCGCGCGGGCGATCTGCGCCACCGCGGCCATGTGGTCCGGCGGCAGCACGGTGCCGCCGGCGGCGTTGTGCGAGGTCTCCAGCGCGATCATGGCCGTGCGCAGCGGGCTCGCGCCGGGCCGGAGGGCGTCCTCGAGCCGGTCGAGGTCCATGGCACCGTCGGTCCCGGCGATCCCGTCCAAGAACGCCCCGGTCAGGGTGGCGGCCCCGCGCTCGGTGTGAAGCATGTGGGCCTGGGCCTCGAGCAGGACCTGCTCGCTGCGCTGAACCTGGGCCAGGATCGCCAGCAGGTTGCCCATCGTGCAGCTCGGCACGAACAGGGCCGCCGCCTTGCCGAGCATCGCGGCGGCGGTCTCCTCCAGTGCGCGGGCGGTCGGGTCGGCGTCGAGCCCGTCGTCGCCCAGCGGCGCCGACCGCATCCGGGCGTACATCGCCTCGGTCGGCCGGGTGACGGTGTCGCTCCGCAGGTCGACCGCGGACGGCGCGTCCGTGGCTTCGCCGTGATCGTCTCGCATGTCGGTCTCGCCGCCCTACCGGTAGGCCGCCTCGTCGCCGGAATCGGTCGGGTTGGCGAGCGCCCGCTTGAGCACGTCGCTCATCGGCAACTCCAAGTTGATACCCTTCGGCGGGATCGGCTGCTCGAAATACTTGCCGTAGAGCCGCGCCACGGTCCCGTCCTGGATCAGCTCGACCACCGCCTTGTCGACCGCAGCCTTGAAGGCCGCGTCGTCCTTCGGCTCCAGGATCCCGTAGGGGGCGAATTCCAGGCCCTTGGTGCCGATCTTGTAATCCGCCGGCCGCTTGGCGCCCGCCACCGTGGCGTGGGCCAGGGCATCGTCGTTGATGGCGCCTGCCGCGCGGCCGGTCTCCACGAGCAGGAACACCTCGGCGGTGTCCTTGGCTGGCATCACCTGGATGTCGAGCTTGTCGCGGACGTTGATCCGGGTGGCGACGCGCTGGGTCTCGCCGCCGGCCTGGGCCGAGATGGCCTTGCCGCGGAACGACGCGATGTCGTCGACATCCACCGGCGTGTCCTTCTTGGCCACCAGCACCACCTGCGCCACGAAGGTTGTCGGCGCGAACGAGACCAGCTTGTGCCGCTCGGGCAGGTTGCTGGCGGTGCCGCATTCCAGGTCGATCGTGCCGTTGTTGATCAGCGGGATCCGGGTCGCCGACATCACCGGCACGTGGCGCACCTCGAGCTTGGGCAGGCCGAGCGCGGCCTTGAGCTTCTGCGCGACGTGTTCGCATATCTCCAGCGAATAGCCGACCGGCTTGGCGTTCTGGTCGAGGAAGCCGAAGGGCGGCGACGCGTCCGGGAAGCCGAGGCTGATCTGTCCGGTCGCGCGGATCTTGTCGAGGCGCCCCTCGGCGACCGACGGCGCGGCGAGGCCGGCCCAGCACAGAGTGGCCAACAGAAGCGGCAGCGTCCTCGACACGATCCGAACCCCCTCGCTATGTCTGAACCGGCGAAGCGCCCGGCCGCCCCGACGGGGAGTCGGCCCGAAGCTTTGCCGACCGATCCTAGGAGCGGCCGCGCGCGGGCGTCCAATGCCGATTCACCTGCCGAGCATACGGATCTGATATGGCCGAGCGGCGCATGACCTTCCGGCACATCGAGGCCTTCCGGGCCGTGGTGGCCACCGGGTCCATGACCGAGGCGAGCCGCCGGCTCCACACCTCGCAGCCGCAGGTCAGCCGGCTGATCGCGCAGCTGGAGGTGATCACCGGCCTGCCCCTGTTCGACCGCAGCGGGAGCCGGGTCGTCCCCTCCCTCGACGGGACGCGGTTCCACGCGGAGGTCGAGCGCGCCTTCGTGGGCCTCACGAGCCTGGAATCGGCGGCCGCGCGCATCCGCGCCTTCGGGGCGGAGCGGCTGCGGGTGGCGGCGATGCCGCGACTGGCGGGCGGGCTCCTCGCGCGCGCGGTCGTCCGCTTCCGGGCCGCGCATCCGGACGTGATCGTGGCGATCCATTCCGGCGACGACGAGACCGTGAACCACTGGCTCGCCACCGGCTCCTGCGACGCCGCGCTGACGATGCTGTACGGCGACGCCCCGGAGGCGCGCGCCGAGCATGTCGAGACGCGCGCCTGCGTCGCCGTCCTGCCGCGGGACCACGCCCTCGCCGCGCGGGAATCGCTCGCGCCCGTGGATTTTCAGGGCGTGTCCTTCGTCGCCGCGTCGCTCGGGAGCGCCCTGCGCGACCGGACCGAGGCCGTCTTCGAGGCCGCCGGCATCGGCCTGACCATCACCGCCGAGGCCGGCTTCGGCGCCTCGATCTGCACCCTCGTCTCGGCCGGGCTCGGGGTCAGCGTGATGAACCCCCTGGCCGCCCACGAGGAGGCGAAGGTCTCGCCGATCGCGATCCGGCCCTTCGCCCCCGCCCTCCCGGTGCATTTCGCGCTGCTCTTCCCCCCGGACCACGCCCGGGGGCGGCTGATGCGGGCCTTCGGTGCCTGCGCGCGCACGGTCCTGCTGGAGGAGCTCGCCCAGCTGCCGGACGCCGCGAGCGGGCGTCCGGCCGACGTCGCTCAGGCGGCGCGCTTCTCGGCGCCGGCGTAGAAGGTGCCCCCGCGCTCGGCCATGGCGGCCAGGTTGTAGGGCACGTGGAAACGGGGCCCGTGCTTGGCCTCGAGCGTCCGCGCGAGGTCGACGAAGGCCGCCGCGCCCATGAAGTCGATGTACGACAGGGTCCCGCCGGTGAACGGCGCGAAGCCGAAACCGAGGATCGAGCCGACATCGGCCTCGCGCGGGTCGGTGACCACGCCCTCGCCGACCGTGCGGGCGGCCTCCAGCGCCTGGACCACCAGGAGCCGCTGCTTCAGCTCGGTGAAATCGACGGCGTCGGGGTCGAGGCGGTTCGGCTGCAGGTCCTTCAGGCCGGGCCAGAGACGCTTCGGCGCGCCCTCGGGATAGTCGTAGAAGCCCTTGCGGTTCTTGCGGCCGAGCCGGCCCTGGTTCTCGACCATCTCGGCGAGGATCGCCTTCTGCGCCGGGTCGACGGCGCCCTGCCCGACCTGCGCCTCGGTGGCCTTGGCGATCTTGAGCACGAGGTCGAGGGCGACCTCGTCGTTGAGCGACAGCGGCCCGACCGGCATGCCCGCCTGGCGGCCGGCGCTCTCGATCATCGCCGGCGGCACGCCCTCGAAGAGCATCTTGTGGCCTTCGAGGATGTAGGCGCCGACGCAGCGGTTGGCGAAGAAGCCGCGGGCGTCGTTGACGACGATCGGGGTCTTCTTGATCAGCCGCACGTAGTCGAGGGCGGTGGCGAGCGCCGCGTCCCCGGTCGCCTCGCCCTTGATGATCTCGACGAGCATCATCTTCTCCACGGGCGAGAAGAAGTGGATGCCGACGAACTGCGCGGGCCGCTGCGACGCCTTGGCCAGGCCGGTGATCGGCAGGGTCGAGGTGTTGGACGCGAAGATCGCGTCAGGGCGGATCACCGCCTCGACCTTCTGGATCACCTCGGCCTTCACCCGCGGATCCTCGAAGACGGCCTCGATCACGAGGTCGCACTCCGCGAGGGCGCCGTAATCCGCCGTGGCCTGGATCCGGCCGAGCAGCGCCTCCCGGTCGGCGGTCTTGGCGCGGCCCTTGTTGATCTGGCCGGTGATGAGCGTGTGGGCGTAGGCCTTGCCCTTCTCGGCCGCCTCGACCGACTGGTCGACCAGCACCACCTCGATCCCGGCCTGGGCGGTGACGTAGGCCACGCCCGCGCCCATGAAGCCGGCGCCGATCACGCCGACCTTTCGCAGGTTCGTGGCCGGCACGTCCTTCGGGCGGCGCGCACCCTTGTTCAGCTCGCCCATGGAGATGAACAGCGTGCGGATCATCGCCGCCGCCTCGGTCGAGCGCAGGATATGCGCGAAGTACCGGCTCTCGACCCGCAGGGCGAGGTCCATCGGCAGCTGAAGGCCCTCGTAAACGGAGGCCAGGATCGCCTTGGCGGCCGGGTAATTGTCGTGCGTCTCGCGGCGGTAGATGGCGTTGGCCGGCGGCCAGATCATCATGCCGGCCGGCGAGTAGACCTTGCCGGACGGCGCTTTGAACTTCGGCACATCCCAGGGCGCCACCGCCGAGCCGCCCTCGCGGATCCAGGCCTTGGCGCGCTCCACGATCTCGGCCTGCGGCGCCACCGCGTGGATCAGCCCCATGCCCTTGGCCATGGGCACGCGGATCTGCTCGCCCTTGAACAGGATCTGCAGGGCGTCGCCGGTCTGCATCAGGCGGGCGACCCGCTGCGTGCCGCCGCCGCCCGGGAAAAGGCCGACCTTGATCTCCGGCAGGCCGACCCGGGTCTTCCCGTCGTCGGAGGCGACGCGGTGATGGCACGACAGCGCCAGCTCGAAGGCGCCGCCCAGGCACAGGCCCTGGATCGCCGCCGCGAAGGGCTTGCCGCAGGTCTCCAGCCGCCGGAACAGCAGCGACAGGCGTCGGGAGGCCTCGAAGAAGTGGCGCATCGCCACTTCCTCGCCCTGCTCGGCCTTCAGCTGCTCGTAGGCCCGGCCCAGGCCCTGGAGCATGGTGAGATCGGCGCCGCCGGAGAAATTGTCCTTGCCGGTGGCGATGACGCAGCCCTTGATCGCCGGGTCGGACGCGACCTGCTCGATGATCTGCTCGAGCTGGTCCATCACACCTTCGGTGATCACGTTCATCGAGCGGCCGGGCATGTCCCAGATCGCCAGAGCGACGCCGTCGGGATCGGTCTCGAAGCGGAAATCGGTCAGCGTCACGGTGCCGTCCTCCCTGGGTTCCGCCGACGATCCGCCGGCGCATTTGCGTTAAGGTTGTGTTGAGCGCGTCCGGCCATTGTCTGCCGGCCGGGGTCACTCACCGAAAGCCACACATGACGAAGGATTCCGGCTGCCGCGCCTGTCGCGCCGGCACCAAGCTCGACTTCAACTTCACGATGGCGTTCCAGCCGATCCTCGACCTCGCGGACGGCAGCGTCTGGGCCTACGAGGCGCTGGTGCGCGGCCCGAAGGGTGAGCCGGCCTACACGATCCTCGACCGGGTGACCGACGAGACCCGCTACCAGTTCGACCAGGCCGCCCGCGTCAAGGCGATCGAGCTCGCCGGCACGCTGTTTCCCCGCGACAGCGCCACCCGGCTGTCCATCAACTTCATGCCCAACGCGGTCTACGAGCCGAACGCCTGCATCCGCGCGTCGCTCGAGGCGGCGCGGCGCATCGACTTCGCACACCGGCGGATCATGTTCGAGTTCACCGAGCAGGAGCGCTTCCGGGACATCGATCACGTCAAGGGCATCGTCGCCGCCTACCGGAAGCAGGGGTTCCTGACGGCGCTCGACGATTTCGGCGCCGGCTTCGCGGGCCTGAGCCTGCTCGCCAATTTCCGCCCCGACCTGATCAAGATCGACATGGACGTGCTGCGCGGCCTCGACAGCGACGCCGGGCGCTACGCCATCGTCTCGGGCGTGGTCGCCATCGCCCGAGCCCTCGACGTGGCGGTGCTCGCCGAGGGCGTGGAGACCGCGGCGGAGCTCGACGCCCTGCGCAGCATCGGGATCACGCTCGTCCAGGGCTACCACTTCGCCAAGCCCCTCCTGGAGGGGCTGCCCCCGGTCGCGGGCTTCACCCCCATGGTGGCCGCGCGCGCGGCCTGACACCCGACCGACGCGCGCGGCGCTCATCGCCTACTTCGGCGCCGGGGCCGGAGCCGCGGCCGGCGGAATCGTCGGCGCCGGCGGGGCGCCGGGCTTCGGTCCGTTGTCGGTCGCCGCGGCCACCGCCAGCATGTTGAGCAGCTTGGTGACGGAGTTCTGCGAGATCGCCGTCACCGACGAGTTCGGATCGGCGTTCATCGTCTGGAACTTGAGGTAGGTCGGGTCCGAGTAGATCTCGTCGAGGTGCTTGAGCTCGGCGAGGCTGAACTTCTCGGCGTAGTCCTTCGAGAGCCCCTGGACCATGAGGGTCCGCTGCTTCTCGAACTCGTCCAGCAGTTCCTTGCGCACGGCCTCGGCGCGGGCCTCCGGCATCGGCGCCACGGTCTTCTCGAGGGCGACGTTGAACCCGGTCTGGAGGTTCTTGATCAGGGTCTTGTTGACGAGGTTGGTGGCCGCGGCGACGCGGTCCGCCGCGTCATCGGCGCGGGCGGCCACCGGCAGGCTCAGGGTGACGCCCAGACAGAGCGTCGCAATCAGGCGGTTCAAGGGCTTGTCTCCCGTTGTTTTATCGTCCGGACCGCGAAAGGGCCGAGCGTCGCCCGCGCCTCTAGCAGCGTTCCCGGACTTTGGGGAGCGGCGCGGCGCCGCTCCCGGGCGCGCGGGGGTTCACACCCGCTCGATGATGGTCGCGGTGCCCATGCCGGCGCCGATGCACAGCGTGACCAGCGCGCGCTCCTTGCCGGTCCGCTCCAGCTCGTCGAGCGCGGTTCCGAGGATCATCGCGCCTGTGGCGCCGAGCGGGTGGCCGAGGGCGATGGCCCCGCCGTTCACGTTGACCGCCTCCGGGTCGAGGTCGAAGGCCTGGCAGAAGCGCAGGACCACGGCCGCGAAGGCCTCGTTGACCTCGAACAGGTCGATGTCCGACAGGCTCAGGCCCGACTTCGCCAGGACCTTGCGGGTGACGTCCACCGGCCCGGTGAGCATCAGGGCCGGGTCGGACCCGATATTGGCGAAGGCGCGGATCCGGCCGCGCGGGCGCAGGCCCGCGGCCTCGCCGGCAGCGCGGGAACCGATCAGCACGGCGGCGGCGCCGTCGACGATGCCGGAGGAGTTGCCGGCGTGGTGGACGTGCTCGACGCTCTCCACGTCCGGATGCGCGTCCGTCGCGACGGCGTCGAAGCCGCCCATCTGGCCCATCTGCACGAACGAGGCCTTCAGCGCGGCGAGCGACTGCATGTCGGTGCCCGGACGCATGTGCTCGTCGCGGTCGAGCAGCGTGATGCCGTTCACGTCGCGGACCGGAACCACCGAGCGGTCGAACAGCCCCTCACCCCAGGATTTCGCGGCGCGCTCCTGGGAGCGGACCGCGTAGGCGTCGCAATCGTCGCGTGAGAAGCCGTACTTGGTGGCGATCAGGTCGGCCGAGACGCCCTGCGGCATGAAGTAGGACTTGATGGCGATCGCCGGGTCGACCGGCCAGGCGCCGCCCGAGGCGCCGATGCCGATGCGACTCATCGATTCGACGCCGCCGCCCACCGCCATCTCGTGCTGGCCGCTCATGACCTGCGCGGCGGCGAAGTTCACCGCGTCGAGGCCGGAGGCGCAGAAGCGGTTGATCTGCACGCCTGGGACGTGCGCGCCGTAATCCGCCACGAGGGCGGCAGCGCGGGCGATGTCGCCCCCCGCCTCGCCCACCGGATCGACGCAGCCCAGCACCACGTCGTCGACGAGGCCGGTATCGAGTCCGTTGCGGTCCTTGAGGGCGCGGAGCGCGGTCTCGGCGAGCCGCAGGGCGGTGACTTCGTGGAGGGAGCCGTCCGCCTTGCCGCGCCCGCGCGGCGTGCGAACGTGGTCGTAGATGAAGGCGTCCGTCATCAGCACTCCCCCGGGGCGTCGATCTTCGCCGGTCGGCGACGCGGCCTTACAGGGCCGTCTCGGTTCGCGCCAGTCTGCCACGGCGCGCGCGCCCTCGGCCAGCCCCGATAGCGGGGAGCCGGCGAAGGGCGCGTGACAGCGGGGGTGGTTTGGTCGTGCTCGTCCGGGCTCGGCCAGATCAGCCGGGTGCCCGGCCGTCCCCGCGCCCGCCCGGATCGAACCTGCTCCTGAAAGAGCAAACTCAGCCCGGACGCGATGCGGGAAATCTCGCGCGTTCGACTAGTCCTGAAGCATCCGCTTCAGCAGCTCGACCTCGTCGCCGAGCACCGAATCTTCGCCGATCTGCTTCTCGATCTTGCGCACGGCGTGCAGCACCGTGGTGTGGTCGCGGCCTCCGAAGCGGCGGCCGATCTCCGGCAGCGAGCGCAGCGTCAGGACCTTCGACAGGTACATGGCGATCTGGCGCGGCTTCACCACCGCGGCGGTGCGCCGTTCCGACAGGATGTCGGACCGCGAGACGTTGTAGCGCGAGGCGACCAGCTTCTGGATGTCCTCGATCTTGATCCGCTTCGGCTCGCGGTTCTTCACGAGGTCGCGGATCGCGCTCTCGGCCGTCTCCATCGTCACGGCGGTGCCGGTGAGCGTGGCGTGGGCCAGCAGGCGGTTAACCGCGCCCTCGAGGTCGCGGCCGTTGGCGGTGATCGCGCGGGCCACGTAGGCCGCCACCTGCGGCGAGACGTCGAAGCCCGGATGCGCGGCCCGCACGGCGGCGAGGCGTGCCGACAGGATCGAGACGCGCAAAGCCTCGTCGAGCGCCGTGATCTCGACCACGAGGCCACCGCCGAGCCGCGAGCGCACCCGCTCGTCCAGGGCCTCGAGTTCGGTCGGGGGCCGGTCGGAGGCGACCACGACCTGACGGCCGGCATCGATGAGCGCGTTGATCGTGTGGCCGAACTCGGCCTGGATCGACTTGCCCTGGATGAACTGGACGTCGTCCAGGATCAGCAGGTCGATGCCCCGCAGCCGCTCCTTGTAGGCGAGCGCCGACTGGGTCTTCAGGGCGTTGACGAAGCCGTACATGAAGCGGTCGGCGGTCAGGTAGATCACCCGGCGGCCGGCCTCGCGGGCGGCGTGGCCGATCCCGTGCAGCAGGTGGGTCTTGCCCAGCCCGACGCCCGCGTGGAGGTAGAGCGGGTTGTAGAGCGCGCCCTCCCCCTGGTGATTGGCGACCCGCTCGGCGGCGGCGTGCGCCAGCGCGTTCGAGCGCCCGATCACGAAGCTCGCGAAGGTCAGCCGCGCGTCGAGCGGCGTGCCGCTCAGGTCACCGCCGGCCTCGGCGCCGCGCGCCTCGGGCGTCGGCGCGACCGCGGCGACCGGCATCGGCGCGCTTGTCGCGTGGAGGCGGGCGAGCGGGCCGCTGACCGGGCCTGCCTTCGCGGCTCCGACGGCGACCGGACGGACCGGCGCCCCGGTCCCGCGCACGCCGACCTCGATCCGCGCGATCTCCTCGACCTCGGCCTTGAAGGTGTTGAGGACGCGGTCGAGGTAGTGCGACTCGATCCAGCTCTTCAGGAAGCGGGTCGGGACCGTCAGGCGGGCCGTTCCGCCGGCCACGGCCTCCAGCTCCAGCCGGGCGAACCAGCTGGCGAACACGTCCTCGCCGAGTTCGGCCCGCAGCCGGCGCTTCACCCGGGCCCAGGCAGACCCGTAATCCGTGTTGCCGCCGCCGTTGCGGCCCCCGTCGTCGTCGCTCGCCACCGTTCCGTCGACACGCATCACTGGCTCTCCCGACGCTGCCCACGGAATCCCGCAGGCGGCGCGTACGCACGAATTACGCCCTCAGCGTCCCGCAAGAACGGGCGGGACAGAGTCCTCTGGACGGAGTCAACCCCACCGCGAAGAACTTTTGCCGATTGGGAGAGCCTATCAACAATTACCTACGGTTCCTTTAACAGTGGGACTTGTGGGGACGGCGCCGATTCCCATTCGCAAGTGTTCCCGCGGGAGCTGAACACGGCGGCTAGAGTCTTGGCGAATCAGATCGATTCGCTGGAGTCCCGAAATCGTCGTGTTTTGCTTGTCCGGTGTCAGTTTCTGTTAAGTTACACGCCGTTTCCGGGAACCGCAATCGTGCCGATTCTTGGATAGGGTTAACGCTTTGGACTCATGGCGCCGCCGGCAGCGCGCGGCCCGATCCGGACAGCGCGCACGAAAAAGCCCGGCGCGAAGGCCGGGCTCGAAACCGTCTCGGTGGTGTGTGGCGTCTTAGGCGGCGAGCGCCTTAACGCGGGCGGCGAGGCGCGAGACCTTCCGCGAGGCATTGTTCTTGTGAACGATGCCGTGTTGTGCAGCGCGCATCATCTCGGGCTCGGCGGCGCGGAGGGCGGCCAGCGCGTCCTGCTGGTTACCGGTGGCGATGGCCTCCTCGACCTTGCGGACGAAGGTCCGCATGCGCGAGCGGCGCGAGCGGTTGATCGCCGTGCGCTTGGCGATCTTGCGGGTCATCTTCTTGGCCGAAGCGGTGTTGGCCATGTACGTCCTCGTGTTTCTCGTCGGGCGATGCCGACGGGCCGGCTGTGCCGGAAATCGGTCGTCGCGTCAGGTTGTCTGGCGATGGCCGAGACGCAACGCGCGCAAAATCGCGGCCCCTCGGCGAAGCGGCTTCTATAGTCAGGGGGGCGCCGCGCGTCAACGCGCTCGGAGGCGAAACCGGATCGCGGGCCTCGGCCTCAGTCCGGGCGCCGCGACGCATACGGCAGGCTTCTTTGAAGACGTCGGATCGCGCGAGGCCGCATCGCCGCGACGATGACGGGCGCCGGCCGGCTCTCGCAGGAGCGCTCCGGCTATTCGGGCCAGCGCAGGGCCGCCGCCGCCGCCAGCGTCCCGACCACGGCGGCGATCAGCGTCAGCGCCGCCAGCACCGCCAGCGGCACGAGGAACGGCACCGTGCCGCCGCTCGCCGCCTGCGCGGCCGAGACGCCGAAGATCAGCGTCGGGATCATCAGCGGCAGGACCAGCACGGCCAGGATCAGGCCGCCCCGGCGAATCGAGGCGGTGAGCGCCGCGCCCACCGCGCCGATGAAGCTCAGGGCCGGGGTGCCGGCGAGCAGCGTCAGGGACGTCGCGCCCATGGCGGTGCCGTCGAGGGCCACCAGCAGCCCGAAGAGCGGCGCGGCCAGGGCGAGCGGCAGGCCCGTGGTCAGCCAGTGCGCCGCGACCTTGCCGAGCACCACAAGCTCGAGGGGCACCGGCGCGGCGGTCATCAGGTCGAGGGAGCCGTCCTCCTCGTCGGCCTGGAACAGGCGGTCGAGGCCGATCAGCGTCGCCAGAACGGCGGCGAGCCACAGGATCGCCGGGCCGATCCGCGACAGCAGGTTGAGATCGGGCCCGAGGGCGAAGGGCACCAGCGCGACGATCATCAGGAAGAAGACCAGCGACAGGGCGCCGGAACCGCCGACCCGGCCGGCAAGGCGCAGGTCGCGGGCGATGAGGGCGATGACCGCGCGAATCACGCCCACTCCTCCAGCGCGTCCGCGACCGGTGCCGCGGCCGCGGTCTCGATGCGCAGCTCCGCCGCCCCGGCGAGGCCGAGGGACTGGTGGGTGGCGGCGATCACGAGGCCACCGCCGGCCCGATGGCCCTCCATCAGCGCGGCGAGCACCGCCTGCGAGGCCGTGTCGAGGGCGGCGGTCGGCTCGTCCAGGAGCCAGAGCGGACGGGCGCAGACGAGGAGCCGCGCCAGGGCCACGCGCCGCCGCTGGCCCGCCGAGAGATAAGCCACCGGCAGGTCGTGCGCGTGGCCGAGGCCGAGCCGCTCCAGCGCGGCGCGCGGGTTCAGGCGCGGCGCGCCCAGGAGCCGCTGGGCGAACAGGAGGTTCTCTCCCGCAGTGAGCGAGCTCTTCAGCCCGTCGCGGTGGCCGACCGTGTGGAGGCACTCGGGCAAGCTCGCCTCGCCGACGTCGGAGACGTCGACCCGCCCGGCATCGGCCCGCAGCCGGCCCGACAGGATGGCGAGGAGGCTCGACTTGCCCGCGCCGTTCCGCCCGGTGATCGCCAGGGCGTCGCCGGGTCCGAGGGCGAAGGACAGGTTGGCGAAGATGCGGCGGCCGGAGCGGCGGCAGGCCAGATTGTCCACGCTGAGCCGCACCCGATACCCCGCCCTCGTCCCGCCACCGCGCGGCCGCTCCGCGAATCGCCGACTCCATGCCCGATTGCGCCGCGGAACGGAACCGCACGGCCCAGCTGCGCTTTCGTTCTGCAACGGAGGATTGCCCATGGCCGAGGCGAGAAACCCGAGCGAGACCGAGGTCGCAGCGACGCCCGACGCGGTGGCGGGACGCGCCAAGGTCGAGGCGCGCATGGCGCAGTGCACCCCCGAGGAGCAGACGGCGTTCTGGGAGGCGGTCGGCCGCTGCTTCGGCGGCGGCAAGCCGCCGGAGATGACGCCGGCCTCCGGCTGATCAGCCGCCCTTCCGCGCCAGGGCCCGCAGCGCCCCGCGAAACGTCCGCACATCCTGCTCGGTCAGGCTCATGCGGTGGAGCATGTCGCGCATGTTGCGGGCGATGATCTCCTTCTTCTCCGGCGGGTAGAAGCCGGCCCCGTCGAGCGCCGACTCCAGGCTTCCGAACAGCGCGATCAGCGCCTCGCGGGTCGCCGGCGGCGACAGGAGTTCGCCCGTGAAGGGCAGGCGCGCCCGGCCGCTCGCCTGCCGCCACGCGTAGCCGATCAGCAGGACCGCCTGGGCGAGGTTGAGCGAGGGAAAGTCCGGGGAGACAGGGAAGGTGACGATCGCGTCGGCGAGCGACACCTCGTCGTTGGTGAGGCCGACCCGCTCGCGGCCGAACATCACCGCGGTGCGCTGGCCCTCGCGGGCCGCGAGCTCGCCCATGGCCTCCTCGGGTGCGAACACCCGCTTCATCTGCCCGCGCTCCCGCGCCGTGGTCGCCAACACGTACCGGCAGTCGGCGATGGCCTCGGCGACGCTGCCGTAGATCGTGGCCGCGTCCAGGACGTGCGTCGCGCCCGAGGCCGCCTCGCGCACGCCCTTCTTGGGCCAGCCGTTCTTCGGGTTGACGAGGCGCAGCTCCGAGAGGCCGAAATTCGCCATGGCACGGGCGGTCATGCCGATGTTCTCGGCGAGTTGCGGCTCCACCAGGATCACCGCGGGGGCGATCCCGGGCGGCAGTTCGGTGACCTTCCTCGGGGAAACCTCGGGGGCGTCGCCCTGTGCGTCTCGGCTCGTCATGGCGGCCGTCTGGCACGGCGGGCCCGCACCCGTCGAGGGCCGAGTGACGATGCCGCCCGGATGACAGCGCGCGCCTTCCGTCGCCGGAAGGGCCGCGCTATGTCGCGGGGCGATTCCGGCCCGGGGCGCCCGTCAGGCCACCCGGGACAACGACCGCACGGCCCTTGCATGCCGTGCGCGGGGACAACGCGGGAAGGCATCGGTCCATGGCGAAGATCAAGGTAGCGAACCCCGTCGTCGAGCTCGACGGCGACGAGATGACCCGGATCATCTGGGCCGAGATCAAGAACAAGCTCATCCACCCCTATCTCGACGTCGATCTCGAGTATTACGACCTCGGCGTCGAGCACCGCGACGCCACCAACGACAAGGTCACGGTCGACGCCGCCGAGGCGATCAAGCGCCACGGCGTCGGCGTGAAGTGCGCCACCATCACCCCCGACGAGCAGCGGGTGCAGGAATTCGGCCTCAAGGAGATGTGGCGCTCGCCCAACGGCACGATCCGCAACATCCTGGGCGGCGTGATCTTCCGCGAGCCGATCATCTGCAAGAACGTGCCCCGCCTGGTGCCCGGCTGGACCCAGCCCTTCGTGATCGGCCGTCACGCCTACGGCGACCAGTACCGCGCCACGGACTTCAAGGTACCCGGCAAGGGCCGCCTGACCATCAAGTTCGAGGGCGATGACGGCACGGTCATCGAGAAGGAGGTGTTCAAGTTCCCCGAGGCCGGCGTCGCGATGTCGATGTACAACCTCGACCAGTCGATCATCGACTTCGCCCGCGCCTCGATGAACTACGGCCTCGCGCGCAAGTACCCGGTCTACCTGTCGACCAAGAACACGATCCTCAAGGCCTATGACGGCCGGTTCAAGGACCTGTTCCAGAAGGTCTACGAGGAGGAGTTCGAGTCGAAGTTCAAGCCGCTCGGCATCACCTACGAGCACCGCCTGATCGACGACATGGTGGCCTCCTGCCTGAAGTGGTCGGGCGGCTACGTCTGGGCCTGCAAGAACTACGACGGCGACGTGCAGTCCGACACGGCCGCGCAGGGCTTCGGATCCCTCGGCCTGATGACCTCCGTGCTGATGACGCCGGACGGCCGGACCGTCGAGGCCGAGGCCGCGCACGGCACCGTCACCCGCCACTACCGCGAGCACCAGAAGGGCCGCGAGACCTCGACCAACTCGATCGCGTCGATCTTCGCCTGGACCCGGGGCCTGTCGCACCGCGCCAAGCTCGACGGCAACGACGATCTGGCGAAGTTCTCCGCGACCCTGGAGAAGGTCTGCGTCGACACGGTCGAGGCCGGCCACATGACCAAGGACCTCGCCCTCCTCGTCGGACCGGACCAGAAGTGGCTCTCGACCACCGGCTTCCTCGACAAGGTCGACCAGAACCTGAAGACCGCGATGGGCGCCTGAGGCTCCAGCCTCGACGCGAAACGCGGCGGGCGTCCTCCGGGACGCCCGCCGCTTTCACATCCGCGTGCCGCCGGCGCCTCAGGCGCCGCTCGCCTGGTCCTGCGGACCCGTCTGGGCGAGGGCCCGGGCGACCTCGAGAAGCAGGAGGTCGATGGCGGCCCGCATCAGCGGATCGCCGACCGAGTCGATGAGTTCGCGAACCCGCAGGCACTGCGCGGCGAGCGCGTCCAGCGCGGTATCCTTGCTGTCGAAGATCATGTTCAGGCCACCAGGTAAGCGGGTTCGGAGACGAGGACCGAGCGACTGTCGCCGCGGACGGCGCGGAGCTTGGCCAGGGTGCGGGCGTCGAACCGGGCGGTCGCCGCCATGATCTCCTCGCCGGCGATCTGGACGGGCAGGCCGAGCGGCTGCGGGCGGAAATGCAGCTGGATGACGTGGATCATGTAGAGGGTCGGCATCTGCAGCAGCAGGCTGTTGACCCCATGGGCGAGGCCCCACTCCACGATCCCGGTGAGCAGCGCGATCGAGACCGGATTGACGACGCGGCCCTTGGACCGGTGCGAGCGGGCGACGCCCTGGCGGGTCCATTCCCAGATCTGGGGGCCGACCGGCCGCTCGCCCTCGCAGAGCTGCGGCAGGACGTCCGACAGGAGATGCGGGCGCGTGGTCGGCAGGAGCCGGCTGTAGCCGACGACGGTGTCGTCCTCCATGGCGAGGAAGTGGATCGCGTGCGGCGTGTCGAACTGGTCGATCTCGCGGCCGTCCGGCCTGGCCAGCTCGCTCCAGCCCTTCTCGGCGACGAAGATGTCGTGGCGCAGGCGCCAGGCCTGCTCCATCGCGTCGGCGTAGCGATCCGCGTTGGCGGGGGTGACGATGTGGATCACGAGCAAACCTCACGTTGGTCTGGCGTGAGTCTTCGTCGTTTCACCGGGGGCTGTGTACTACGAGAAACCGTAGGGTCCGCGCGCGCAGCCGGCAGCGGCGCCAAGGACTTGCCGCGGCCCGAACCGCGTTCACCGATGCCGGGCCGCGGAATGTGCAGACCGCGTGGCGCGTTCTCTAGGTTATCAGACCCGCTCGGAGCGCCTGTGCCACGGTGTGGGCGCGGTTGACGGTGTCGAGCTTCGCCCGGGCCGAGCGCAGATGGTAGTCGACGCCGGCGGCGGTGATGCCCATGACGATGCCGATCTCGACGTCGGTCTTGCCCTCCGCCGCCCATTGCAGGGTCTCGCGCTCCCGCGGCGAGAGGCGCACCGGCGCGCGCCCCGTCGGCCGGCTGTTCATCAGCAGCAGTTGACCGACCGCGTAGGTCGCGACGAGGTTGAGGGCGACGCGCTCGGCCGGATCGATCTCGATCCGCTCCCCCGAGACGCTGATCCCGCCCGGCTCGCCGTCGAGGGTCACGAACGGGATCGTGATGCCCGCGCGTATGCCGAAATCGCCGGCCTCGTTCATGACGCGCCCGGCCGTCGGGGTATCCGGCAGCACGGCGCTCCAGTCGAACGGTGTAGCCGTGGTGCACAGCCGGCGGACCGTGGGGTCGTGGAGGGCGTAGCCCTGCGTCACGTACCGGCGGGCCCAGCCTTCCGGCATGGTGCTCGCGAGCACGAACCCGGCGTGCCGCCGCTTCGGCAGGCCGGGTTCCGGGACGATCCCGGCCATGATGTACGAGACCCCGTAGCGGGTGAAGGCGTCGACCAGGAGCCGCGCGATCTCGTCGGGCGAAGCGGCCCGTTCCAGATCCCGCAACACGCTGAAGGTCCTGTCGAGGTGCTTCGAATGCGGCATGCCCTAGCTCGAAATTGATGCACGCACTGCGACAAATGATGAGTCGAACGCAACCTGAGGATGGCATCGCCGCCGCTGAAAGGCTAGGGTAGCCGCGGAAAGCTCTGCCGTTTGAATCGGTCCAGCGGGCGGAGTGCGAGTTTCAACGGTATGACTGACGACGCGACCCCGCCGACGACGCGCTGGCTACTGGAACGGATCGCAGCCACGCTGAATGTCTGTCCGACCTACTTCCTCCAGACGGAGCGGCCCGACGAGACCGCGGCGGACCAGGACGCGCGCGACTGCGCGGAGGTCGCCGCGCTGTTCCAGGCGATCAAGTCGCCGGCGCGGCGCACCGCCGTCCTGAACCTGCTGCGCGAGATGAGCCGCGAGACCTGACGGCGCGTGCCGCACGGCCGCCGCTCCGCGGTCAGGCCGCCACGAGGAGCGCGGCCCCGGCGACGCCCGAGAGGACCAGGCGCAGGCGGCCGAGCCAGAGGGGCGTGAGCCCGCGGCGGGGCAGATCCTGATCGATGAGGCCCCAGGCGAGCACGAGGCCGCCGAGGATGCGCAGGTCCCACGGTGCGGGGGCGGCCATCGCGGCCCAGGCGACCAGGGACGGCACGATGGCCACGAGATAATCGCCGTTGCCGCCATTGCGCGCCGCGGCGGCGCCCCAGCGGATCCCGCCGAGGAACGAGGCGATCACGGCGCCGTAGGCCGACAGGATGGTGCGCGGCGACAGGCCGATGCTGCTCAGGCCGCCGTCCGTGCCCGACACCGCCAGGGCAGCGAAGCCCAGGAACGGGATGAGTCCGGCCACGCCGAGAACGATTGCGCCGATCGGGACAGAGTTCCGGTGCGCCATCCATCCTCCGGGCATCGGCAAGGGTTGGCGACCCGCGCGATCCGACCCCGGTCCGACGCCGCCCTGCCGCAGCGTTCCCGCATCGCGGCGTGGCGGTCAAGGTCGGACCCGCGGCCGGGCCGCAGGCCCGAAGTGGCGTCAGCTCCGGCGCGGCGGCGCCGTGAACGGGACAGCGCCGGGCATCGGTGCGCCGAGGAGGGACATCGGCGCGCTCGCCGGCATCTTCGGCGCGGGCGGCTCGTTGACCGCCGCGTCGATCTTTCGCGGCTTGAAGTTCGCCGCGAGGCTCTTGGCGCTGGCGAGGTCGGCGGGGCTGAGCTTGTTGGCCACGTCGTCGCGCTTCTTGCCGGCATCGTCGTCGCCCTGGCTCGCGGCGGCGGAGAACCACGCGTAGGACTGGATCAGGTCCTGCGTCAGGCCGAGGCCGCGCGCGTAGAGGACGCCGAGATTGTACTGGCTGTCGCGGACGCCGAACTCGGCGCCCTGCCGGAACCACGAGGCCGCGGAGGCGAAATCCGGCTTGCCGTTGGCGGCCGGGTTCTCGGCGTAGAGCACCGCCAGATTGTGCATGGAGCGGGCGTGGCCCTGCTCGGCGGCGCGGCCGTACCAGAGCTTCGCCTTGTCGAGGTCTCGGACGACGCCCGAGCCCTTCTCGTAATGGCCCGCGACCTTGTACTGGGCGGGCGCGTAGCCGGCCGCGGCCAGCTTCTCGAAGAGCTTGGCGGCGATCGACAGATCGCGCGGCATGCCGCGGCCATCGGCCTCCCGCGTCGCGAGGTCCCAGATCGACGCGCCGTCACCGTCGAGGGCGGCGAGCTTCACCTTCGCCAGCGCCGGCGGCAGGTTGCCGAACTCGGCCTGCAGGCTGTTCATCCCCGAGACCTGCGGCACCGCCGCCTTGGCATTGGGCCGGGCGTCCGAGGGAACGGAGTTGGGCAGAGACTGAGTCGTCGTCGGATCAGCCGGCGTCGGCTTCGACTCCGCGCTCTCCTTGGCGGCGTCCTTCGAAGCGTCCTTCGAAGCGTCCTTGGAGACGTCCGCACTGTCCTTCTGGACCTCCGCGGCATCGCCGCGGGACGGCGCGACCTGGCTCGTCGAAGCCGCCGGCCGCGGCTCGTCCGCGCCGCGCATGGTGATCGCCTGGAGCGCGCCGAGAGCCAGCACGATGGCCGCGAGGCCGAGCAGCAGCGGCCGGCGCCGGCGATCGATCTCGGCGCGCAACCGTCCGAGGCGGCCGGTCGCCGCCCCCTGGAGAGCGGCGACCCGGTCACTCCGGGCTTCCCGGCGCTCGGCAGGCGCCTCGGCGGCCAGCTCCGCCTGGGCAGCCTGGGCCGCCCGGCGCGCGGCCGCGATGAAGCTGGTCTTGATGTCGGTCTCGGACTTGGAATCGGCCGCGGATCGCGCTGCGGCGACGTCGCCGAGGCGCTCCTGCACGGCCCGGCGGGCGGAGGGCTCGCGGGCAGCGCGCGGCTCGCGCGGCGGCCGGCCGCTGCCGGGCTCCAGAAGGTCGTCGGCGAGGCGGGATGCCTCGGCATTGTCGCGCCGCGACCTTGCGCGCGCCTCGACGGGCGCGAGGGCCACATCCGGGCTCGTCGACGACATCAGGCGCTCGTCGAGGGACGGCCCCCGCGCCGGGACGGCCTCGGCGGGCCCGAGCCGGACGAGGAGCCGCTCCAGGGCCGACTGAACCCCGTCGAGGGTCGCGCCGAGGCGCTGATCGGAGGCCACCTGCCGGGCCTGCATGTCCGCGAGGCTGGCGCGCAGGAGGCCGATCTCGCCCGACTCGGCGGCACCGAGGCCGGATGTCTGCAGGCTCTGCGCGACCGCGTTGCGGGCGGCACGCTCCACCACGGCCTCGCTCGGCGCCGATTCCCGGAGCGCCGTGACCTGCCGCAGCAGGTCGCCCATCGTGCGCTCCAGCCCGGCCAGCGCCGGATCGGCGCTGTGCGGCGCGTCGAGGCGGCCGGCCAGCGAGACCACCTGCCGCTCCAGGGCGTCGAGGCCCTCGTGCTCGGACCGGGTGCCGACCTGATCGACCTTGTCGGCGAGGCTGCGGAGCATGGCGTGGATGGAGGCCATGTCGCCCGAGCGGGCCACGTTCACGTCGCCGGTGCGCTCGGACCAGTCGTCCCGTGCGCAGAGCACGTCGACCTTCTCGGCGAGTGCCTGGATCTGCTCCGCCAGCGCCGCCGGCGCGGCGATCTTCACGTCGCTGCGGATCTCCTCCAGGATCGGCCGTAGGTCGGGGCCGGCGGCCGTCCGCTGCAGCTGGGCGATCTGCGCGCTCACCGCCTGCAGGCTCTGCGCGAGTCCCTGGATGCGCTCCGGGCCGGCGAGCGCGGCGATCTGACGGCGGATCTCCTCGAGTTCGGCGAACAGGCCTGCGAGGGTCCGGTCGTCCGGACCGGCGGCGCCGGTCGCGGCGGCGGTGTCGAGGCGCTCGGCGAGGCGCCGGACGTCCTCCGCGACGCGGCTGTGGACGTTCTCGGCCACCTCCTCGGCGAGGCGCTCGACCTGGGCCCGGACCTGCTCGATCGGCACCGCGATGGCGGTGAGATCGGTCCCCGCCTGGGCGCGCTCGATGCCGCTCGCCAGGGTGACGACGGCCTGCTCGAGGGCGCCGATGTCCCGGCTCGTCGCGAGCTGGTTGATCGCCTCCCGCAGGCGCGTGGTCTCCTCCTGAAGCTCGATCAGGGCGGTCGACGGGGCGACGCCCTCCTCGATCCGCGCCTCCAGGCGGCGGGCGAGGTCCAGGCGCATGCTGGCGACGACGCCGCCATCGGCCGCGGACGCGGCGAGCGCCGGCTCGGCGCCCTGTGCCAGCTCGCGCTGGCGCTGGCGAATGTCCTGGACGGCGCTGCGGATGTCGGCGGCGGCGGGACGCGGGCGACGGCCGGGCGGCCGGGTCGCGGCGACCTGCTCGCCGAGCTGGGACATGCGGCGCTCGATGTCGCCGAGCCGCTCGGTCACCTGCTGGACGGGGGCCGCCTTCAGGGCGCGCTCGATGCGGGCCTCGATCTCCGCGAGGCGGCGCGCCTCGGCGTCCTGGGCGGCGCGCCGCTCGTGGTCGAGGGCGCGGTCGAGACCGTCGAGGCGGTCCATCAGAGCGGCGATACCGTCGCCGTAGCCCTCGGCGCGCGGCGCCGTCCCGTGAGCCCTCTGGTCGGGCGAGGCCGGCGGGAGGGCGCGCTCGGCCGAGGCCTCGGGCCGGTTGCCGCCGAGAGCGAGCTGCTCGGCGCGGTGGCGCCGCCGGTGCCGGCGATTTCCCTGACCGGCCGATTGCTGCTGCGGCACCACCGACGCGATCCAGGTCTCGAGCGGGACCCCGGCCCGCGCCGCCACGTCGCGGGCCGCGTCGAGCACCTCGGGATCGAAACTGTCGAGCTGCGGCATCGCGTTGCGGGTCATCGGTGGCCTGTCGTCGGCAGCGTTCGGCGTCCGTTTCCTCGGCGCAGAGCGGGACCGGAATTCGGTATCCACGGACGCACGCGTCGGATCGTTCGAGCGTGACCATTAACTTTCTTGGTAAACACGAAGTTAAGGTTTGATGGGCCCGGTAATAGCCGCGACCACGCGGCTGCTGAGGAACGGCCGCGCGTGTCGCGCTCAGGGCGGGCGGAGCCGTTGCTCCGGGAGCGGCGCGGCGTTTACATGCGGCCAACGCGGCGGGCCGTTCCGAGAGGCCCGCACCAGACGGGGGAAGCCAGAGATGCCGCAGTATCGCGCTCCGGTCGAGGATACGCTGTTCTTGCTCACCGACGTCCTCGGCTTCCACGCCCGGGACAACCTGGCAGGCTTCGCCGACGCCTCGCCCGACGTGGTCGAGGCCGTCCTGCGCGAGGGGGCGAAGCTCGCCGAGGAGGTGCTCGCCCCGCTCAACCGCACGGGCGACGTCGAGGGCTGCCGCCGCGAGGCCGACGGGACGGTGCGCACGCCGACCGGCTTCAAGGCCGCCTACGACACCTACGCCAGCGGGGGCTGGATGGGCCTGTCGGTGCCGGAGGCCTATGGCGGCCAGGGCCTGCCGCACACCCTGAACACGGCGATCCAGGAATTCGCCTCGGGCGCGAACCTCGCCTTCGGCATGTATCCCGGCCTGACGCAGGGCGCGATGGCGGCGCTGCTGGTCCACGGCTCGGAGGAGCAGAAGGCGCTGTACCTGCCCAAGATGGTCGAGGGCGCCTGGACCGGGACCATGAACCTGACCGAGCCGCACTGCGGCACGGATCTCGGGCTTCTCAAGACCAAGGCCGTGCCGAACGGCGACGGCTCCTACAGCATCACCGGCACCAAGATCTTCATCTCGGCCGGCGAGCACGACCTCGCCGAGAACATCGTGCACCTCGTCATCGCCCGGATCGAGGGCGCGCCCGCCGGCACAAAGGGCATCTCGCTGTTCGTGGTGCCGAAATTCCTGGTGAACGCCGACGGGTCCCTCGGCGCGCGCAACGGCGTGTCCTGCGGCTCCCTCGAGCACAAGATGGGCATCCACGGCAACGCCACCTGCGTGATGAACTACGACGGGGCTACGGGCTGGCTCGTGGGCCAGGAGAATCGCGGCCTCAACGCCATGTTCGTGATGATGAACGAGGCGCGGCTCGCGGTGGGCGTCCAGGGCCTCGGCCAGTCCGAGGTCGCCTACCAGAATGCCGCCGCCTACGCGAAGGACCGGCTCCAGGGCCGCGCCCTGACCGGCGCCAAGGCGCCCGAGAAGGCCGCCGACCCGATCATCGTCCATCCGGACGTGCGCCGCACGCTGATGCAGATCCGCGCCTTCAACGAGGCGGCCCGGGCCCTCATGCTCTGGACCGCGCTCCAGGCCGACATCCTGCACCGCTCCGAGGATGCCAAGGAGCGGCAGGCCGCCGACGACCATCTCGGCCTGATGACCCCGGTGGTGAAGGGCGTATTCACCGACCGCGGCTTCGCCAACGCGGTCGAGGCCCAGCAGCTCCTCGGCGGCCACGGCTACATCGAGGAATGGGGCATGTCGCAGTTCGTGCGCGATGCCCGCATCGCCATGATCTACGAGGGCGCCAACGGCATCCAGGCCATGGACCTGATCGGCCGCAAGCTGCCGAAGGACGGCGGCCGGGCGATGATGACGTTCCTGGGCGAGGTCCAGACCTTCCTGAAGGACCACGGCGAGGATCCCGCCATGGCGCCGTTCACCAAGCCGCTCCAGGCCGGGCTGAACGACCTCCAGGGCGCCGTGATGTGGCTGATGCAGAACGCGTTCAGCAAGCCCGACAATGCCGGCGCCGGCGCGACCGACTTCATGCACCTCTTCGGCCTCGTGGCCCTCGGCTACATGTGGGCGAAGATCGCAAAGGCCGCCCAAGCCAAGCACGCCGAGGCCCCCTCCCCCCGCTGGGAGTCGAAGCTCACGAGCGGCCGGTTCTTCATGGAGCGGATGCTGCCGGAGACCGCCCTGCGCCTTAACCGGATCAAGGCCGGGGCCGAGAGCACCATGGCGCTGGAGGCGGAGGCGTTCTGAGCAGCCCGCCGGCTGTGCGCCTCGCGCCAGCCGGCGGCTTCTGGTCAGATCGCTGGAAGCACCGCCGTCCTTGCGAGCGGAGCGAAGCAATCCAGGGTCGCTTCACCGCGCTCGCGATGTCGCCGGGCTCACGCACCGAGCGCCGCGTCCAGATCCTCGATCAGGTCGGCCGGATCCTCCAGGCCGATCGACAGCCGCACCACGTCGGGTCCCGCACCCGCGGCGGTCTTCTGCGCGTCGGTGAGCTGGCGGTGGGTCGTCGAGGCCGGGTGAATGATCAGGGAGCGCGTGTCGCCGATATTGGCGAGGTGCGAGAACAGCTGCAGGCTCGACACCAGCTTGACGCCCGCGTCGTAGCCGCCCTTGAGCCCGAAGGTGAAGACGGCCCCCGCGCCGTTCGGCGTGTAGCGCCGGGCGAGCTGATGGTACCGGTCGGTCTCCAGGCCGGGATAGCTGACCCACGACACCGCCGGATGCGTCGACAGGTGCTTGGCCACCGTCAGCGCGTTGTCGGAGTGGCGCTGCATGCGCAGCGGCAGCGTCTCGATCCCGTTCAGGATCAGGAAGGCGTTGAACGGCGACAGCGCCGGTCCGAGATCGCGCAGGCCCAGCACCCGGCAGGCGATGGCGAAGCCGAAATTGCCGAAGGTCTCGGCCAACACCATGCCGGAATATTCCGGCCGCGGCTGGCTCATCATCGGGTAGCGGGCGTCGCCGGCCCACTGGAACGAGCCGCCGTCGACGATCAGGCCGCCGATCGAGTTGCCGTGGCCGCCGAGGAACTTGGTCGCCGAGTGCACCACGATGTCGGCGCCGTGCTCGAACGGCCGGATCAGGTACGGCGTCGCCATGGTGTTGTCGACGACGAGCGGGATGTTGTGCTTCTTGGCGATCTGCGACAGCGCTGCCAAGTCGGTGATGACGCCGCCGGGATTGGCGATCGATTCGCAGAAGATCGCCTTGGTGCGCGGCGTGATCGCCGCCTCGAAGGAGGCGGGGTCATCGTTGTCGGCCCAGGCCACCGACCAGCCGAAGTTCTTGTACGAGTGGTTGAACTGGTTGATCGAGCCGCCGTAGAGCTTGTTGGACGCCACGAACTCGTCGCCCGGCTGCATCAGGGCGTGCATGGTCAGGAACTCGGCCGCGTGGCCGGAGGCCACCGCCAAAGCTGCGGTCCCACCTTCGAGCGCGGCGATGCGCTCCTCGAGGACAGCGTTCGTCGGATTGGTGATCCGCGTGTAGATGTTGCCGAAGGCCTGGAGCCCGAACAGCGACGCGGCGTGGTCGACGTCGTCGAACACGAAGCTGGTGGTCTGGTAGATCGGCGTCGCCCGCGCGCCGGTGGCCGCGTCGGGGGCGGCGCCCGCGTGGATCGCCAGCGTGTTGAAGCCGGGCATGCGGTCGGACATCGTCGGGTCTCCTCAGAGCACCCGAGCCTGTACGCACGCCTGGGAGTGCGGCGCAAGACTCGGGCGCGAAGACTCGGGCGCGAAGACTCGGGCGCGACCGAGCGCTTCGCAATCCCTAGGCGTCCGGCCGGTGGCCGATGTCGATATGCGGCTGGCCCGCGTCGACCAAGGCACGGTCCACGGCCTCGATGGCGAGCAGGGTCCGGGTCAGGTCCTCGGCCATGGAGATCGGCGCCAGGTCGAGGCCGCCCAATCGCCGCGCGATGGCGTTCCGCTGGCGGGCCAGGGCGGCGCGCGCCCGGTTCAGATCCTCGATCTCGTCGGCGGTCATCCGCGCTCCTTCTCGTCGGGGTCCCTCGCCGCGCTCAGGCGCCCGGCGTCCAGTCGATGTTCGGGCGCTGGGCCAGCATGCGCTCGAAGTAGTTGGCGACGGCCTGCGCCCCGTCCGTGTGCATCATCGCGACCGGATGCGCGAGGTAGGCGCGGGCAAGATCGACCGGAATCCGGCCGCCCTGGAGCGCGCTCAGCACCTCGTCGATGAAGGCGTCGTTGGCCTCGTTGAAGTCGTTCGACAGCTTCTTGCGGTCGTTGAGGGCCTTGATCGGCATGCAGCATCCTTGTCGCGCGGAGCCGGGTCGCGCCCGGCCGGAGGGCTCGGCCCGAACCGGGCCGCGGTGGGGAAGGTTCCGGCCACGGAACCTGACGGACAGGTCCAACTGGCGTGCGCGCCCACACCGCTCGGTAACCTTCCACACACGATCCGTGGAGCGGAGTCCCGCGCTCGAGCGTTTACCGGTCATGACGACCGAAATCACGCGCTCTCATACCGTCGAGATCGTCCCGTGCCTGGACGATCCGCGGTGTTTTCGCTGGATCATCCGCAGCCGCGGCGGCGCAGTTGTGGAGCACTCGCCCTACGCGTTCGTGACGCAGAACGGAGCGCGGATCTCCGGAGAGTGCTGGATGCGCGAGCATTTCGGCGACGGTCAGGTCGCGTAGGCTGCGGCCGCAACCGGCTGGGGCGGACACGACCTTCCATGTGGAATTTGCGCGGGTGTTTCCGCGCTGCGCCGGCGTGTCGATGGCAGACGACCTCGCTGGATCATGCGCCGACCGGTCCGCGTCCTCCCACGCGACCGTCGCGGCGGCCATCAAATACAACCTTGACGATGCTTACGAACCGTAAGGCATCGGTTAAGCATTGTTTCGCTGGCCATATTTCTTTGTCAGAACTTTAATCACGCCCGACCAGTATCGCGCCGATTCTGTTTCTGACCAGGGTGCGAACGATGCTGAGCGGCGACGGAACGGTCCGGCACGACGATGCCGCGTCGCCCATGGGCGCGGTGACGTCGATCGAGGGATCCAAGGTCCATCTCGAACTCATCGTGCAGGGCGGCCGGCCCAGGGTGCGCGTCACCGTCGGCAATCTGGTCCGGATTCGTGCCGGAGAGGCGATCCTCGTCGGCATCGTCACCACGCTGTCCTCGGGCAGCGAGCGCGGGCACCGGCCGGGCGCCTACGCGAGCCTCGACCTGCTCGGCGAGATCCACGCGGCGCACGGCGCGCACCGCTTCAGCCGCGGCGTGAGCTGCTACCCGGCGATCGGCGACGATGTGGAACTCCTGTCCGCCACCGATCTCCGGATCGTCCATCAGGTCTCGGCGACCGGCACGGCGGCCGTGGGCGCGCTCTACCAGGATCCCGAGACCCCGGCCTGCATCAAGATCGACGACCTGCTCTCCAAGCACTTCGCGGTGCTCGGCGCGACCGGTGTCGGGAAGTCAAGCGGCGTCACCGTCATCCTCGATGAGGTGATGCGGGCGCGACCGTCCGTGCGCGTCTTCCTGCTGGACGTGCACAACGAGTACGCCGCCAGCTTCGGCGACCGCGCGAGCGTCATCAGCCCGCGGACCCTCAAGCTGCCGTTCTGGCTGTTCAACCTCGAGGAGATCGCCGACGTCATCTACGGCGGCCGGCCGGCCGTGGACGAGGAAATCGAGATCCTGGCCGAGGTGATCCCCCTCGCGAAGAGCAAGTACGGGCAGTACAAGGAGGCGAGCGACCGCCAGATCGTGAAGCGGCCCTTCGGCAAGGGCGCCGGCTACACGGTCGACACGCCGGTCCCCTATATGCTGCAGGATCTGCTCGCGCTCATCGACGAGCGGATGGGTCGGCTCGAGAACCGCGTCTCCCGGATGCACTATCACCGGCTGATCACCCGGATCGAGGCGATCCGGAACGATCCCCGGCACGGTTTCATGTTCGACAACGCCAATGTCGGCGGCGACATGATGGGCGAGATTTTGGCGCACCTGTTCCGGCTCGATCCTGACGGGCGGCCGATGACGATCATGCAGCTCGCCGGCCTGCCGATGGAGGTCGTCGACGCCGTCGTGTGCGTGCTGTGCCGCCTCGCCTTCGAGTTCGGCATCTGGAGCGAGGGCGCCGTCCCGCTGCTGTTCGTCTGCGAGGAGGCCCACCGCTTCGCCTCGGCCGACCGATCGGTGGGCTTCACGCCGACGCGGCGCGCCCTGGCGCGGATCGCCCGAGAGGGCCGCAAGCACGGCGTCCATCTCGGGCTGGTCACCCAGCGCCCGGCCGAGCTCGACGCGACGATCATGTCGCAATGCAGCACCCTGTTCGCCATGCGCATGACCAACGCGCGCGACCAGGCCTTCCTGGCCGCGGCCGTTTCGGACGCCGCCAACCTCCTCACCTTCGTGCCGTCGCTGGGGACCGGCGAGGTCATCGCCTTCGGCGAGGGCGTCCCGATCCCGGCGCGGATGACCTTCCGGCCGCTGCCGTCGGCCCGTCACCCGCGCAACGACGCGAGCGGCAGGGCCGCCGAGGACGACGCGACCGTCGCCGGCGCGGCCTTCGTCGGCGCCGTCGTCGAGCGCTGGCGCGGCGCCACCATGAACAAGGTCGCCGGGTACGACGGCGATCCGGCCGCGGCGGCGCGCCTCGGGCGCGAGGCGGGCTCGGACAGCCCGCACGGCGCCGCCCTCGAGCAGGTGCATCGCCGTCTCCTCCGCCGCCCCCTGGAGGGCGGCGACCAAGCTCAGACCGGCACCCAGACTGGCACCCAGACTGGCAAGCCTCTGTGGCAGCAGGGCGGGGCATGAGCGAGCCCGCTTTCCCGGAGCGTCGAACCCTGCTCGAGGCCGCCATCCAGGCGCTCCCTGTCGGGGTCGTGGTCCATGACGGCCAGGGTCACTGCGTCCTCGCCAACGCCGCCGCGCGCGCCCTCGGGGACAGGGCCGTCCAGGCGCTTCCCGCCGCGGCGGCCGGGGCACGGGACGCCGGGACCGTCGAGGCAGTCGACGACCGGATGCTCGAGGTGCGGACGCGGCCGGTCGCCGAGGACCGGGACGGTTTCACGCTGACGACCCTGATCGACGTCACGCACCATCACCGGATCCAGCGGGAGCTGATCACCAAGGCCTTCATCGACGCCCTGACCGGCCTGCCAAACCGGACGATGTTCGAGCAGAGCATCGCGGATGTCCTGGCTGGGTCCGCGCCGGGGGACCGGTTCGCCCTGGCCTTCATCGATCTCGACAACTTCAAGCACATCAACGACTACTACAGCCACGCCGCGGGCGATGCCCTGCTGCGCAAGGTGTCCGACCGGATCGGCGGCGCGCTGCGCCCGAGCGACCTCCTGGCGCGGATCGGCGGCGACGAGTTCGTGCTGCTCCTCGCTCCCGTCACCGACGGGGACGCGGCGCTGGCCGCCGTGCGCGCCATCTCGGAGCGCCTGAAGCAGCCGTTCTTCATCGACGGGCACGAGATCTTCGCCTCCGCCTCCATCGGCGTCAGCCTCTTCCCGGAGCACGGCGACAGCTACGAGACCCTCGCCCGACAGGCCGACAACGCGATGTACCGGGTGAAGGGCGAGCTGAAGGGCGGCGTCAGCGTCTTCGACGACGCGATGAGCCAGGCCGCCACGGCCCGCATGGCCGTGGAGCAGCGCCTCCGGCTGGCGATCCGCGACCGCTGCTTCTGCTGCGCCTTCCAGCCCAAGGTCGACATGCGCTCCCACGCGGTCACGGGCGTCGAGGTGCTCCTGCGCTGGCGCGACGAGGTCGGCATGATCCAGGCGCCCGGCGATTTCATCGCCCTCGCCATCGAGCTCGGGCTGATCAACGAGATCACCCTGCAGCTCCTGGCCGAGACGGTGCGGGCGATGCCCGACATCGACGAGGTTTTCGGACCCGACGTCACCGTGAGCCTCAACATCGCCGCCAAACAGGCCTGCGACGTGCCGTTCATGACCGCCTTCTGCGCGGCGCTCGGCGAGACGGGACTCGCGGAGCGCTTCGTGCTCGAACTGACCGAGGAGGCCTTCTTCACGACGGGCCGCTTCCAACGCGAGGTCCTGCCGAAGATCCGGGCGATCGGCGCGCGCGTCTCGATCGACGATTTCGGCGTCGGCTACTCGTCCCTCGCGGCCCTGGCGGACATCACCGCGGACGAGTTGAAGATCGATCGCTCGTTCATCACCGACATCGACAAGCGGCCGCGCAGCCAGATCGTCCTGAAGGCGATCGAGTCGCTCGGTGCGGCGCTGGGCATGACGGTGGTGGCCGAAGGCGTCGAGACCTTCGAGGAGGTCGCCTACCTGCTCGGCGCCACGCAGATCCGCTGCGCCCAGGGCTACTACTTCGCGCGCCCGCTGCTGCTCGACCAGATCCGGCAGGCCGAGCCGCCGCGCATGGTCGGGTCGCGCGGTCCGGCCGCGCGCGGCCGCGCGTCGGACCTGCGCGCGTCGGACCTGCGCGCGTCGGACCTGCGCGCGTCCAGCCTGATGCGGCGCGCCTGACCCGCCACGCGGCCGCGGTGGCGCGTCAGGCGGCCAGCAGGGGCCGCCACACGCCCGCCGCGTCCGCGGCCATGGCGCAGATGACCGCCTCGTCGATCGAGCAACGCACCTCGACCACGTGCGGCACACCGGGAGCAAGGGGCGCCTCGACGCCGAGGTCGAATCCGTGCCGGCCGTCGCCCACGCCCGCCGCCGCGATGTCGGCGCGGTACTCCGCCGCCACCGTCACCGCCACGATCGTCCCGTCGACCACGATGTCCAGGCATACGGGGGCGTCGGGCTGCGCGGCGTCGTGGGCCCAGCCGGCCACGCGCAGCGCGCCGTCCGCGCGCAGCGCGCAGCGATCCAGCCACGCCCGCACGGCGCCCGGACGCGACGTCGCGCCGGCCCGACGGATCAGCCGCCTGCGCAGGGCGGCGAGCTGGGGACCGAGCGCGGTGCGCGGCGCGTAGGCCTGCGGACCGATCGCGCTGTCGTCCGGATCGCGGCCGTCGAAGAGCCGCCGGAGGCCGGGAGCGGGCAGGAAGCTCTCGGCCGGCGCGCCCTCCGCCAGCAACAGGTCGTGGCTGTCGAGCTCGACATGCCAGTAGGTGAGATCGATCACGCGCTCACCGCGGGTGATGCTGGTTCCGTTGACGAGGTGGCCGGCGGCGACGAACAGCCCGTCCAGCCAGACGGCGTGGTCCGGCGAGACGAGCAGGTCGCGGGCGGGGACGCCGTCGTCGAGCGCGCCGGCCCGGATGCGCACAGGCCGCTCGGTCGGCGGGGCCGACGATCCGGGATAGGTGCGGCGACCGATCCACCGGATCGGCCGATGCAGGCCCGCGGCCGTGACGACCCTGTCGCCCACCGCGAGCCGCTCGACAGCGACGTCGCCGCGGTCGGTCCTGATGGACGTGCCGGTGCAGTAGCACGGGGCGTTCCCCGGCGCCGCGGTCCCTTGAGCCGTGCCGGAGGACGATTGAGAAGATCCATTCGACCCGTTAGCGCCCGATGCAGGCGCCGTCGAACCGGAGTTCGACCCGGTCGCGCCCGGCTGCGCTCCGGCCGCGCCGGCGCCCGACCGGAGACCGGCCGTCGCCCCGTACAAACCCGGGTCTCGGCCATCCGGCGACGACACGCGGTCCTGCGGCACCGCGACCGCGTTGGGGTTGTTCGAGTAGACGCGGATATAGTCGATGCTCGAGCTGAAGTGGGTGCCCGTCGTCGCCGTGCTCTGCACGGCCAGGTTGGCCAGCAGATACATGGGGCTGTGCAGGTCGGACGGCGTCGCCTGCGAACCGACGAGCTGACCGTCCACGTAGAAGCTGATGCGATCGGCCTGCCAGTTCATGCCGTAGGTGTGATACCCGTTGGGATTGGGCATCTCGCTGTAGACTTGGCGGGTCTGCTGCCAGGTCGTTCCGGGCGGCTGCGGGTCGGTCGTGTGGATCGTGCTGTAGACGCCGCGGTCGTTGTTTCCGTAATGCTCGACGACGTCGAGCTCCTGGTGCCCGTTGGCGCTGCTCGACTGCGGGCTCTGCTGATTGGGCAGCAGCCAGAAGGCGTCCCAGGCATCGGGATTGTTGGAGAAATCCGCGCGGATCTCGAAGTAGCCGTAAGTCTGCGAGAAGTTGCCCTGCGTGCTGATGAGCCCGGACTGCCAGCTCCCCGGATAGCCGGACGCGCTCGTCCCGGGCGGCGCCGCCGTGATCGTCAGGACACCGTTCTGGACGCTGAAGGGATCGTAACCGGACCCGGAATCGAGGAACGAGGACCGGCCGAAGCCGATGTCGGAGTTGGCGTCGTACCGCCACTCGGCGCGAATATCGCGGTAGGTCGTCCCGACGCCGTTCTGCGAGATGCTGCGCGCGTTGAACTCGTCGTCGTAGGTCAGGCGATAGCCCGTCAGATCAAGCATCGACGCCGTCTCATCACCGTTCTGGTTCGCCGGACGTGGCGCGCTGTCAAATCAAGATTGCCAACAAGCAATCCGCGAATAGTTAATAATGTCCTGCGTGTCGCGCGGACGAAGTGAGCATCGGCTGCGACAGGCCATCGCCTGAACGCCCGCCGGTCGCGTCGCGCCATCGAGCAGGCAAAGACGACACGGTTAAGGCTGACTAACCGTATCGGCCACGTGGCGCAAATCAGTCACGGCGCCGCGCGGCTGCGGCCGTACTGGCTGACGGTCAATCGAGGCGCCGCACGGAACGGCCGTGACGGGCTGGAGGCCCGGTGACGGCGGGGGCCTCTACCGCGTCATCGCGGCCAGCGGATCGGAACGCTGGGTGATGCTCGACCGGATGCTCGGACGTCGCCGCGCGATGAGCCTCGGGTCCGCCCCTGCTGTCGCCGTAGAGGCTGTTCAGGCAGGCGATCGGTGCCGGCCCGCAAGCCATTTCAGCTCCGATCTTCCGGGCCAGAACGCGCGTGCAGTGGAAGGAGCCCGCGCAGTCGCACGCGATCGCGGGGGCAAGCGGCGATTCGATCCAGCACGTGGCCTTGTCCAGGGCGACCGATGAGCGACAGGCCGCGCTCACTGCCCTCTTCGGTCGGGCCGTGCGGCCTCGCGGGTCGGCGGCACCTCACAGGATGTGCTGATCGGACAGTCCCCCGACGAGGAAGCGGCTGCATCCCAGTGAATGCAGTCGCGCCCCGGATCGCGTTGCATCGCCTCAGAGGAACCCGATCGAGAACCAGGGGACGAGGATGATGGCGAGCAGCCCGACCAGCAGGGCCAGGACGTAGCCGACGATCGGGCGCATCCCGGCGTCAGGGTTGATCCGGCTGATGGCGCAGGCGGCGTAATAGCCGACGCCGAAGGGCGGGGCGAACAGGCCGATGCCCATCGCGAGGATCACCACCATCGAATAGTGCACCTCGTGCACGCCCACCGCCCGCGCGATCGGGAACAGCAGCGGCCCGAACAGCACGATCGCCGGGATGCCCTCCAGCACCGAGCCCAGGATGATGAAAGCGAAGGCCGAGACGAACAGGAACCCGAGCGCGCCGCCCGGAAGGCCCTTCATCACGACGGCGAGCGTCTCCGAGAAGCCCGACTGGGTGAGCGCCCAGGCCATCCCGGTGGCCGCGCCGATGATCAGCAGGATCGCGCCGGACAGGGCGGCGGTGGTCACCAGCATCGGGTAGAGCCGCCGCCACTCGAACTGGCGGTAGATCAGCAGGCCGGCCAGCGCCGCGTAGACGATGCCGATGGTCGAGACCTCGGTGGCGGTGGCGATGCCCTCGACCACGGCGAAGCGGATCACGAACGGCAGCGCCAGCGCCGGGATCGCCACCAGGAAGGCGCGACCGATGACCCGGCCGGACGGCCGGGCGACGTGGCTCAGGTCCTCGCGGCGGTAGCGCCACCAGACCAGCGCGCAGAGCGTCGCGGCGAGGACGAGGCCCGGCATCAGGCCGCCGGTGAACAGCGCGGTGATCGACACGCCGGTGACCGAGCCGATGGTGATCAGCACGATCGAGGGCGGGATCGTCTCGGTCTGCGCGCCGGTGGTGGCGAGCAGGGCCACGAGGTCGCCCTCCTTGGCACCGCGGGCCTTCATCTCGGGGAACAGCACGGGGGCCACGGCGGCCATGTCGGCGGCCTTGGAGCCGGAGATGCCCGAGACGAGGTACATGGCCCCGACCAGCACGTAGTGCAGGCCGCCGCGGACGTGTCCCAGCAGCGAGGCCAGGAAGCCGACCATGGCTTTCGCCATGCCGGTCATCTCGATCAGCAGGCCGAGGAACACGAACAGCGGCACGGCGAGCAGGATGAGGTGGCTCATGCCCTCGTCCATGCGGCCGACCACCACCATGGATGGCGCGTCGGTGGTCAGCGTGATGTAGGCGAAGGTCGAGAGGCCGAACGCGAAGGCGATCGGCACGCCGGAGAAGACCAACGCGCCGACGCCGACGACGAAGAACAGCAGCAGGTTGAGGTTGCCGAGCCCCGCCAGCCAAGGCTGGAGGGCGACGAGCCCACCCGCGACCGCAACGCCGAGCCCCAAAGCGCCGGCCGTCATCCGCCAATCGGCCGTTTCGAAGAGGCGGATGACGGCGACCAGCAGCATCAGGCCGAGGCCGATCGGCAAGGCAGCGGCGCGCCACGCATTGTTGAGATCGAGGGCCGGCGTCTGGACGTAGATTTCCTCGGCCGCGAACTCGTAGGCCGGGTGCAGGACGAGGCTCACGAAGATCAGGCCGGCCACCAGCGCGACTGTTTCCAGAAAGGCGCGGGTGCGGGGTCCGGTCATGGCGACGATCGCCGTCATGCGCATGTGCTCGGCGCGCCGGAAGGCGACCACGGCGCCCAGCATGGCGAGCCACAGGAACAGGATGCCGGCGAGTTCGTCCGACCAGACGAGCGGCTCATGGAAGACGTAGCGGCTCACGACGCCGGCGAGCAGCACCCCGATCTCGGCCAGCACCAGCAGGGCGGCCGGGATCTCGACGAGATGACCGAGGAACCGATCGGCGGTCCCGAGCCATCGGTGACCGCTCAGCGGGGGCCCGTGCAGGCCGTGACTGGGCGTTGCCTCGACAGAGGCGGCGGCAGCGATACCGACGTGCATGACACCCCACCCTCAACCGAGCTTGCCGGATACGGCTTCGAGGTGGCTCCAGCCGACTTCACCGAACTTCGCCTTCCAGTCCTTGTAGAAACTCGTCTTGGCCAGAGCGTCACGGAAAGGCTCGCGGTCGACAGCGATGAACCTGATCCCCTTCTCTGACAGGGTCGTGCGCAGAGAGTCGCTGAGCCTGGCCACGTCCGCACGCTGATCCTGACCCGAGCGGTCGAACTCCCTGGTCACGATCGCGCGCAGGTCCTCGGGCAGCTTCTGCCAAGCGCGCTTGTTTCCGAGGATCCAGTAGCCGTCCCAGACGTGGCCGGTCAGGCTGCAGGACTTCTGCACCTCGTAGAGGCGCGTCGTGGCGATGATCGGCAGCGGGTTCTCTTCGCCCTCCACGACCTTGGTTTGGAGCGCCGAGTACAGCTCGTTGAAATTGATGGGCGCGGCCCCGGCGTCGAGGGCCTTGAAGAGCGAGGTCAACATCGGTGCTTGGGGCACGCGAATCTTGAAGCCCTTCAGATCCTCGGGCGTCCTGATCTCACGGGTCGAGGAGGTGATCTGACGGAAGCCGTTGTCCCAGCTCTTGCAGATGGTCGTGATCGGCGTCTTGGCGATCTCGGCGCGGACATAGTCGCCGAGCGCCCCGTCCATGGCCTTCCAGACGGCATCGTAATCCTTGAAGGCGAAGCCGGTGTTGGGCAGGCTGGACGCCGGCACGAAGGTCGACAGGATCGAGTGTGAGAGGTTGAAGAACTCGACCGAGCCGTTCCGCACCTGCGACAGCAGGTCGGTGTCCGAGCCGAGTTGATTGGCCGGGAACAACTTGATGTCGACGCGCCCGCTCGTCGCGTCGCGGATCCGGTCGCACGCTTCCTGCGCCCGGACGTTGACCGGATGGGTCGGGTCCTGCCCGGTGGCGAGCTTGTAGCCGAATTCGGCGGCCTCGCCCCGGCGCGTGATGATGCCGAAGATCGGGACAGCCGCGGCGCCGGCAAGAAGTGTCCGACGGCTTATGTTGAATGTGCTCACGATTTCACTCCCTGATGATGCTCGGTGGCGCGATCCCGCCTGCTACGGTCTTTGAGATCGCCGGCCTCTGCCCATGCGTGCAGGTCGCCCTTTTGCTGAGCGTTTTTATTGTTTTGATCGATTATTGAAGTCGTTAATTGTTTTCAGGCGCGCATCATCGCTCAGAGCGCGCGATGCGACCGAATGAATAGAGAAATCTTTCTACGGCACAGCATGATCGCGGACGCGGAGATCCGCGATCATCTCAATTCAGCTCAGTTGTGGGTGCGAGTAGTCGCTTGTTGTCGCGAGCGACGGCTGCGCCTACAGCCAACCGCGGATGCTTCGAGCCATCGCCTCGGTCGAGATGCCGTAGCGGTCGTGAAGGGTCGGCAGCGCTCCGGCGTCGAGGAACTCGTCCGGCAGGCCGACTTGACGGAAGCCGCGCTCCGGCAGGGTACCGTCGCGCATCAACAATCCCGCCACCGCCTCGCCGAGGCCGCCGACCACCGAGTGGTTCTCGGCAACGACCACGAGGCGCCCACCGCGACGGGCCTCGGCCAGGATCGTCGCCGCGTCGAGCGGCTTGATCGTCGGCACGTGCAGCACCGCCACGTCGACCCGATCCTCGCGCAGGGCCTCGGCCACCTCCAGGGCGCGCATCGTCATCAGGCCCGACGAGATCACCAGCACGTCGCGGCCATCGCGGATCGTCTTGGCCTTGCCCCACTCGAACCGGTAGCCGTACTCGTCGAGCACCAGCGGGACGTTGCCGCGCAGCAGCCGCAGGTAGACCGGGCCCTGGTGGGCGACCATCGCCGGGACCATCTGCTCGATCTCTTGCGCGTCGCACGGGTCGAGGATCGTCATGTTCGGCATGCCGCGGAAGATCGCGACATCCTCGGTCGCCTGATGGCTGGGCCCGTAGCCGGTGGTCAGGCCGGGCAGCGCGCAGGCGATCTTGACGTTGAGGTTCTCCTCCGCGATCGCGAGGCAGATGAAGTCGTAGGCGCGCCGCGCCGCGAACACCGCGTAGGTGGTGGCGACCGAGACGAACCCCTCGCGGGCGAGGCCGGCGGCCGCGCTCATCAGGAGCTGCTCGGCCATCCCCATCTGGTAGAATCGGTCAGGGTGGGCCTGCGCGAAGATGTGCAGGTCCGTGTACTTGGCCAGATCCGCCGAGAGGCCGACGATGTCGGGCCGGGTCTTGGCGAGCTCCACGAGGGCGTGGCCGAACGGGGCGGGCTTCGTGCGCTGCCCAGGGGCGGCCAGCGAGGCGATCATCGCCGAGGTCTTGGCGCCGCCGCCGACGCGCGGCGCGGGCCTCTCATATTTCGAGCGTCTCACTGCACCCTCCCCTCGTCCAGGATCTCCAGCGCCTGCGTCCACTCGGCCGGCTCGACCCGCAGGAAGTGGTTGCGCTCGCGCTCCTCGAGGAACGGCACGCCCTTGGCCATCTTCGTGTCGCAGATGATCACCCGGGGTTCGGGACCCGGATGGTGCCGGGCGGCATCGAAGGCCTTCACGAGCGCGTCGAGGTCGTTGCCGTCGACCCGCTGAACGAACCAGTTGAACGCCTCGAACTTCGGCGCCAGCGGCTCGAAGTTGAGAACCCCGTGCGAGGGGCCGTCTGCCTGCATGCCGTTCACGTCGACGATGCCGATCAGGTTGTCGAGCTTGAACGACCCGGCCGACATGGCGGCCTCCCAGGTCGAGCCCTCGTCGAGCTCGCCGTCGGAGAACAGGTTGTAGACGAAGCTCTTCGCGTTCTTCCGCTTCAGGCCCAGCGCCATGCCGACCGCGATCCCGAGCCCGTGGCCGAGCGACCCGCCGGTGATCTCCATGCCGGGCGTGTAGGCGGCCATGCCGGACATCGGCAGGCGGCTGTCGTCGCCGCCGTAGCTTGTCAGCTCGTCCTCCGGGATGATCCCGGCCTCGATCAGCGCCGCGTAGAGGGCGATGGCGTAGTGGCCGATGGAGAGGCAGAAGCGGTCGCGGCCCTCCCATTCCGGATCCTCCGGACGGTAGGTCATCGCGTGGAAGTAGCTCACCGCCAGCACATCGGAGATCCCCAGCGCCTGGGCGATGTAGCCCTGGCCCTGGACCTCGCCCATCAGCAGGGCGTGGCGGCGGATATTGTAGGCCCGGTCGGCCAGCGAGATGTTCGAACCCTCGTGGGGCCGTTCGGTTGACATGAGGTCCTCCCTCTCAGTGGATCAGCATGCCGCCGTTCACGTCGATCACCGCGCCGGTGATGTACGCGGACAGGTCGGAGGCCAGGAACAGGCAGGCATTGGCGATGTCGTCGGCGACGCCGAGGCGGCCGAGCGGGATGCCCTTGGCGATCTCGACCTTGAGCTCGGGGGTGAGCTTGTCGCCGGTGATGTCGGTCTGGATCAGACCGGGAGTGACGGAATTGACCCGGATGCTGTCAGCGCCCAGTTCGCGGGCCATGGCCTTCTGCAGGCCGAGGACGCCGGCCTTCGCCGCGGAATAGTGCGGACCGCCGAAGATGCCGCCGCCGCGCTGGGCCGAGACCGACGACATGCAGACGATCGAGCCGGATTTCTGCTTCCGCATCTGCGGGACCACGGCCTGGCTCATGTAGAGCGTGCCGCGCAGGTTGACGTCGGTGACCGCGTCGTAGTTCTCCGGTCCCACATCCATCAGCTTGAGCGGCTGGGTGATGCCGGCGTTGTTGATCAGCACGTCGATCGAGCCGAGGCGGGCGATCGTCTCATCGGCGGCAGCTTGGCATGCGCCCCGGTCGGTGACGTTGCAGGCGAGGCCGAGATGGCCGTCACCGAGGTCGCGGGCGGCCGCCTCGGCCTGGCCGGCGTCGAGGTCGAGGATGACGACGCGGGCGCCCTGCTTCGCGAAGAGCCGGGCGGTGGCCTTGCCGATGCCGCGGGCGGAGGCCGCCCCGGTGATCACGCAGACCTTGTTCTCGAGAAGCATGTAGACCCTCCCTGCAAACCGGCCGAACCCGGCTTCTTCTGCGATGGGAGGCGGAGAAAGCTTGGCATGAAGCCAGCTCACCCTCTTCGGCCGCGCTCTGACGGGCGTCGACGTCCGAGCCGTTTCCTCGCGTCCTATCGTTGACGCCCTTATGGCTGCCCGAGAGGCAATGAACAAACGCGAAGATTGCATTCAAACATGAATGAAATTCATTAAACGCTATTCCAGCTCCGAGCTCGGCGATACAGACAGTTCTCTAGCGAGCCAGCGTGCGAAGATCCTCAGAGGTTCGCGCCGTCGCGATGATGGCGGAAAGACGAGATGGTGACCGGTGTAGTGGATATCCACTGAACGACCTGCAAGCGGTGCCACAAGGCGTCCGATCGTCATTTCCCGTTCCGCGAGACGTGTCGACTCCAGGGCGACGCCGAGGCCGTCGGCCGCTCCGGTCAATGCCAGGAAGCTGCGGTCGAAGCGCAGGGCTGCGGATGCCGGCGCCGTCAGGCCGTTCTTGTCGAACCAGTGCGGCCAGCGCACCAGCTTCGTGTCGCTCTGGATCAAGGGATGCCGGAACAGATCGGACGGCTTCTTGATCTGCTCTGCTCGCGACGGGTCGCAGAGCGGTGTCACCGTTTCAACGCCGAGAGGCATGCGCAGCAAGCCCTCGCCGCGCGGGGGGCCGTAGACGATATCGGCATCGAACTCGTCGTTGGTGAAGCGCGCGTAGTCCATGCCTGCGGCCAGTCGCACCTCCATCCCAGGATGGTCGCGCAGAAAACCCGACAGCCGGGGCGTCAGCCACTGTGCGGCAAAGCTCGGGGCGCAATGCAGGCGCAGCAATTGCGAGCCGCGGGTCGAGATCATGTCGAGCCCGCGGTGCAGCTCGGCGAAAGCCCGGCTGACGTGATCGAGGAGCGCCTCTCCCGCTGTCGTTGGCGCGATACCCTGCCCGACGCGCTCGAAGAGAGGCACGCCGAGCGACTCCTCGAGCTTGCTCATGGCGTGGCTGACAGCGCTGGCCGAGAGGTTCAGCTCGCCGGCAGCCTCCTTGAAAGAGCGACGTCGCGCCGCTGCCTCGAAGATGCGGAACGCGGACAAAGGAAGATCCGAAGCCATGACGCTATCTTGAAGTCCCCCATTTTATGAGAGTATCACATCGCCTATTTGCGAGCAGTTTCCTCACGATGCTTGATCTTATTGCGCTGACTGCATCCGGGACAATGAATAACGCGTCACGATGCCCTACTCGCCTTATGACCGGTCGCCTTCTGGATTGAGGGTCTAGGCATTCCATAGGGGCACCTCCCGCATGAGATGATGCGCCAGTGTTTGGTCGAAGCAACACCTATCGGACCGCTTCCCCTTCTGTCCGCGGGGAACCAGCGCGCATCGGTCCAATCAGCAGGATCGAACCGGAAGGCAGCACATCCGCTTCGAGACGAAAGCGCGACATCCGATTGCGATCCTGAGCGGACAATCAGGACCGGCTCCGGCAGCTCGACACGGTCGTCGCGTTCCTCGCAAGCCCACCCTTCTGGACGCGCTTCGGATCCGGGGACTGGTCGCGCGAAAATCCATGAGGCCGTACAAGCTGGACGAGGATAGACCGGGCCGCCCCTCGAACTCGGCTCGACTGGTATCGGTGACGCTGTACTCGACGTTCTCAAGATTAGTCGACCCGGTGGCGACGACCAAGCCGACCACCTACAGGCCACGCAGGTAACCGCTCACCTGATAGAAGCGGCGTCGGTCTGAGCGAGCGTGCGGAGCCGGCAGAGGCTTGCAGGCGAGATTCGGTACATCGGCCGCGAGTCTATAGATCGTCGGCTCACCCGTCAGTGGAGATGGCGTGGTAGCCGCCGGCCATCTTGCCGATGAGCGGCCTCGCGTCGCGGCTCACACGCTGGTGACGTCGGGCGCGCTTCCGCGTCGTGAGGGGGCAAGAGCGCCCTCGATCAGTTCATCTTCCGGCGCCGGTCCTGCACCTCTTGCTGCGCAAGCTTCCGGCCCAGCGATATCAAGAGCGCGTCGGCCAGCGCTTTCAGAGCCGGATCTCGCAACTCCACAATCGCCTCCTGTGCGGCGATGGCGTGATCGGCGGCCCGGTCGAGCGCGGTTTCATCGGGGCGGCGCGTGCCCTCCGCGAAAGTGCCCTCGCTCATCCGCAGTGAGGTGATGTCCACGAGGATGCCGCCACCGCCGACCGGTCGCCCTTGATGATCAGCGGTGAAGCGGCCTCGCGCCAGAACCCAGCGGGTCTGGTGGTCGACTGAGATGACCCTGTACTCGGTCAGGAAGGTGCTACCTTCGCCGGCGCTGCGCCGGATCAGATCGAGAACCCGCACCCGATCCTCGGGGTGTATGGCTTCGACGTATTGGGTCAGTGGAACGCCCGCCTCCGCCTGCTGCGGGTCGACATCGAAGAGCAGCGCCACGAAGGCGTCCGAGCGCGCGCAGTCCGTCGCCGCGTCCCACTCCCACTGGCCGATGACGTCGAGTTCATCGAGCGCCGACTGAAATGCCTTCGGACACGTCTGACCGCCAAGGGATCGGGGCTTCGGCACGCCGTACCTGCTCTCGCTGTTCGCTCACACCCGTGTGAACTGTCGCACGACACAACCACAAAGGGCAAGCTTTGCGCTAGCACAACCGTTGCGCTTCACACGCATTCAAATAGAATTTGAAACGGTATAACAGTGTACACGGCGCGTCCGGGACGCCGAGACGGAGGCCTATGAGCAGCAAGACGCCGCCCCCCAGCGCCCTTCATCATGAGGAGGACTGCGGGGTCTCGACGCTTCGGCAACAGAGGACGGAACGGCTCCTGAGTCGTATCGCGGAAGCGGTGCAGGTGCCGCCCTCTGCGTTCTACAGGCCACCGAACGCCGTCGATGCGAGAGCGTCCGCCGCGGCCAGTCCGGTGGCTTCGGTCGCCAGCGACGCTGAGTGCGCGGAGTTGCTGGCCGCTTTCAACCTGGTCCGTGATCCTGAGGATCGACGCAGGCTCCTGGAACTGGTTCAGAAGACGGCCGAGCGCGCCTGAGGTTAAACAGCCGGCCCTCCGCCCGGTGAGCCGATCGGGGCGTGGCGACGTGGAATATGCGACCGCCTCAGAATTCGATCCGATCGGCCGCCTTCCTGAGCGCCGGCGATGGGCTGCCTATCCAGCTGGTGCGGCCATTCTCGTACAGCCGGCCCCACGCGCGCCGCCCGCCCGGCGCGAATATCACCTGAAGCTTATGGTCGAGGCAGTCGTGGACCTTGCACACGTCAGTGAGCAGGTAGGTTTCGCCGTCCGCTTTGATTTCTCTGGAAGGTTGGGACGGTCCGTTCGACGTGCGGCTATAGGCCGTCACCCACTTCGGCGCTGAAGGACCACTTCTCAGCATCGCGTTGTAGGCGCGCTTGTAGTCGGGTCGGCGCAGCAGATCGAACAGGTAGACGTCCGCAGCAGCGGCCTGTCCGACAGCGACGAGACTGAGTACAGCGAAGACTGTGCGCATAAGAATGAGAATAGCTCAGCCGCTGGCGCCGGCAACTGCTGGACCCAACACGTCAGGCTTGGCAATATGGTCCGCGGTATGCGGCGCCCGTCTGGTTCTTCCAGACCATTATCTCCTGCCCCGCCCACACCACCGCGCGGGGCTATTGTGCGTTCTGCTCTTCAGACGCGCTCTCAGGCTGTTAGGGTCCTGATTGGGGCTGATGCTCGGATGGGTGGGGTTGAGCCCTGCCCGCGAGCCGTATCAGTCCGACGTTTCCGATGAGGAGCGGGCGCCGGTCGCGCCCGAAGTGACGCTGCTGCGCGAGGATGCCGGTCAGCGCGAGCACCCGTTGCGGGAGGTGTTCAGCGCGCTGCGCCACATCGTCAGGAGCGGCTGCCCGTGGCGGCTGAGGCCGCACGACCTGCCGCCCCGGTTTGCCGTGTATCGGCAGGCGCAGCGCGGACTATCAGGTGGCTGCTTCGAGCAACGGGCCGAGGATCCGCGCGCGGTGCTGCACCTCGCCGCGGGTCGGGCGCCGGAGCCGACCGCAACCATGCTCGACGGCCGGACCTCGCGCTCCTCGCCCGAGAGCGGCGAACGAGCGGGCTACAATGGGGCCAAGCGCGAGAAGGGCTCGATGCTGCGCATGGCGGTGGAAACCCTCGGCCCTCTCCTGACGCGGCACGTCACTTCAGAATCAACCCTTGGGCGACTCGACGTGTCTCAGTTCCATGAAAAGTATAGTCGCCGGCAACGCGCGTCGTTATATTTCTGTTCACTTCGGTAATTTAATTTCTGCATTGTTTCCGAGTCGAGCTTGATCAATTTCGAGCGCCGTTGTCCATGAGCCCGCCGAAAAAGCGGCGCGTTGAGTCAGAAAGATAGCGATCCATGTCTTCGATCACCCTGTCGGCCGCGACGCGCCAGAACCTGCTCTCGCTGCAGGACACCGCCCAGCTGATGTCGACCACCCAGAACCGGCTCGCGACCGGCAAGACCGTCAACTCCGCCCTCGACAACCCGACCAACTTCTTCACCTCCCAGGCCCTCGACGGACGCTCCTCGAGCCTGAACTCCCTCCTCGACGGCATCTCCAACGGCATCCAGTCGATCCAGGCCGCCAACCAGGGCATCACCTCGATCCAGAAGCTGGTCAGCCAGGCCAAGTCGATCGCCAGCCAGGCGCTCTCGACCCAGCTCTCCACCACCGGCACCGCCGCCAACGCCTACAGCGCCAGCACCGCCTCCTCGACCGTGCTCCTGACCATCAACGGCAGCTCGGTCTCGGCCACGGTCGCCGCCTCCTCGAGCATCAGCGCCACCGTCGCGGCGCTCAACGCCGCGGTCAGCTCGGCCTCGACCGCGTCGAGCGGTGCCTTCGGCGCCGGCGCGATCTTCTCGGCCGACAGCACCGGCACCAAGATCGTCCTGAACGCCCAGGCGGACGTGGAATTCCAGAACTCGGGCAGCCAGACGGCGCTCGGCTTCACCGCCTCGGCCACCACCGCCTCGACCTACGGCACCGCCGCCAGCACCGTGGTGTCCAGCGACCTGTCGATCTCGGGCGTGACGCAGCGCGCCTCGCTGGCCAACCAGTACAACAACCTGCTCAACCAGATCACGCAGCTCGCCAGCGACGCCAGCTACAACGGCGTCAACCTCATTGCCGGCAAGGGCAATGACATGAACATCAAGTTCAACGACACCGGCAGCTCGAACCTGAACGTCGCCTCGGTCGACGCGACCTCCAGCGGCCTGGGCCTGTCGTCGATCACCAGCTCGAACAGTTCGTCGAGTCAGAACGGCCTCGGCAACTTCCTGCTGAACGCGGACGTCAACAAGACCTTGTCGACACTGACCAAAGCCGACGCGACCTTGAATTCCGCGGCGAGCGCGCTGGGCTCGAACCTGTCGGTGGTTCAGAACCGCCAGGACTTCTCCAAGCAGCTGATCAACGTGCTGCAGACGGGCTCGGCCAACCTGACCAACGCCGACCTGAACCAGGAGGCGGCGAACTCGCAGGCGCTGTCGACCCGCCAGTCGATGGGCATCTCGGCCCTGTCGCTGGCAAACTCCGCCCAGCAGGGCGTCCTCCAGCTCCTGCGGTAAACCTCAGCCTGAGCGTCTACACCACGCCCGGAGCTCGGCTCCGGGCGAACGCATTCCAAGGTATGGATGGTGGCTCCCGGCTACCGGCGATCGATTGCCGGGCGCCGAAAGCTCGCAGAAGCGAGACGATTACAGCGCTACTGCCCGGAACGTAGGGGAATCGTAGATCTGGAAGCAGCCTGCCGAGTGCAGGGCCAGAGATGCTCCAGGGCTCTATGTTGAGGAACCCCAATTCATTCTGAGCCGATGTCGATGACTGACCGGCGGATGGCTGCCTTCGGGATCAGCCAGACAGCTGTCCACAAAGCGGTGTGGGTCGGCACCAGTCCGTTCGGTCCTGGAGCCGGTCGATCCGATCCAGCAGCCGCTCGAGCACGGACAGGGCCGGGAGGATGTCGGTCGGAGCGAGGAGCCGGGCCTGGGCCTCGGCGCGGGCAGCGTTGCCTTAGGTGAGAAACAGAAACGGGGCGCCGGTCGCGCGCAGCGGCTCCGAGGTCAGCCCGGCGACGTCGCCGACGATGAGGTCCGGCAGCTCCGCCGGCGCGATGTCGTCATACAGGTCGTGGACGGTGCAACGCCGCGCGGGGCCGAGGGAACGTGCGAGGCGCCCGGTCCGGGTCAGGTCATCAGAGATCAGCAACAGCCCGCCCAAGGCGGCCTCCGTGCGACGACGGGGCGGTGCAGCGTCCAGCTTCGATTGGCGGCCACAGTCACAGAGTGGGCGGAAACCGCTGCGCCGAGTTGGCAAGCTCCTCTGCCGCGCTCACGAAGCTTCGCAAGGCTTCGATCGTGGCCGCATCCTGCAGCCCAAGCTCATGGAGCGAGAGATCCATATCCTTGATCGGGTGCTCCAACGCGCGGCTCAGTTGGAGCGGCCTTTCGCCGCCGGCCTGGATGTGCGGCGCGCGCCGAGATCCTCGCCCCGCGCGTACGCGGCAGCGAGATTTGCGTGCAGCCGGTCGGACTGGTCTGAGCCGTTCGGCCGGGCCGGGACGACGCGGATCTCGGTCATGGCGACCTCAGGCGGCGCGCACGGTTGCGAGGAAGCGGGCGACCTCGGCGCCGAGATGCTCGGATTGCCGCGACAGCTCCGAGGCCGCCGACAGGACCTGCGAGGCCGCCGCCCCCGTCTCCTCCGACGCCTGCGCCACGCCGGCGATGTTGCCCGTCACTTCGTTCGTCCCCGCCGAGGCCTGGGCCACGTTGCGCACGATCTCCTGGGTCGCCGCGCCCTGCTCCTCGACGGCGGCCGCGATCGAAGTCGCCACGCTGTCGATCTCCCGGATCCGCCCGGTGATCCCGCCGATCGCCGTCACCGCCTGCGCGGTCACCCCCTGGACCTCGCCGATCTGACGGCTGATCTCTTCCGTCGTCTTGGCAGTCTGGTCGGCGAGCGCCTTCACCTCGGAGGCCACCACCGCGAAACCCCGACCCGCGGCACCCGCCCGCGCCGCCTCGATCGTGGCGTTGAGCGCCAGCAGGTTGGTCTGGGCGGCGATGCCGGAGATCATCCCGACCATGTCGCCGATCCGCGCGGCGTTCTGGCTGAGCGCCTGGACGAGGTGGGCGGTCTGGTCGGCTTCGCCCACCGCGGCCTGGGCGAGGTGGGCCGAGCCGGTCACCTGCCGGCCGATCTCCTGCACGGAGGAGCCGAGCTCCTCGGCCGCGGCCGCGACCGTGTTGACGTTGGTCGACGCCTCCTCGGCGGCAGCGGCCACGGTGGTCGACTGGGATGCGGTCTCCTGGGCGGTGGCGGTCATCTGCTGGGCGGTGGCCTGGAGCTCGGTGGCCGCGGACGAGACCAGGCCGACGATGCCGCCGACCGCGCGCTCGAAACCGTCGGCGAACTCGACCATGGTGCGCTTGCGCTCGGCGGCGGCGGCCGCGTCGGCGCGGCGCCGGACCTCGGCCTCCTCGGCGGCCTTGCGGGCGACCATGGCCTTGATGCCCTCGACGGCCAGGCCGACGGCACCGATCTCGTCGCCGCGGGCGGCCTCGCGGATCTCGGCGTCGACCGCGCCCTTGGCCATTCGCTGCAGGACGCCCACGAGGCTGCCCAGCGGGCGGGTGATGCCGAAGATCACGATCAGCGCGGAGAGCGCGACGGCGCTGACGAGGCCAGCCACGGAGGCGCCGATCAGCACGGTCTTAGCCGTGGTGACGGCCTGCTCGGAGTCATCGCGGGCTTGGCGAAGCTCGGCGTTCAGCCGCGTGACGCGACCTTGAACAAAATCCCGCATCTTGGTGCGCGCGGCAGAAGCGTCAGTCAGAAGGACCTTAGCAGCAGCTTCATTGTCATTCTTGAGGCCGAGCGCGTTGGATTTATCCAGAGCAGAGTAGAATTCCTTGAGAATACTCTGGAGAGTTTCGTTGGTGACCTTCCGATCGGGCGTGTCCGCCATCGCGATCAAGGTGTTCGCAGCATCGAGTGACGTCTTTACAGCCGCATCGTACCGCACTTTATAGCCGGCCATCTCCTGCTCGCGGGTTTCGAGAATGAGGTTGCGCGCCTGGATCGCTGCATCGTTGGTGTTGACCTGGACAGCCAAGATCCGTTCGAGGCGGACCGCCTGCGTGTCGACGATCTCGCGCATTTGCCCTGCGAGCAGATTGAGCTCTCCGATGGCGTAATGAACCAGGCCGGCGGCGACTGCGGCCATGATCAACAGCGGAACACACGCCTTGATCAGGATACTGGAGTTTCGCAGCATAGAGGTACCACTTTATACTTCTTAAAGTGCCACAAAGTAATCTACATTACTTAAAATAAGGTTAAAATACATTGATTATGCAGATCATGCATCAGAGATTTCGATATCATATTCGATAATAGAATGGTAGAGCAGATTATGAGTGTGCATTTGAATATCGTTGTCTGGAGATACGACAACGCAATCAATCGATGCTTAATGGCGAATATCGGTATCCAGGATGCATTCGCGAGACAGGTCACGCTCGATGGCTGGCTGCCTCGGCATCATCATCGGTGTAGCAGATTTGATCGCGGTCACCGCCGCCTCATGGCGCACCGCATGCCTGATCCTTAACATTCAGCGTCGGGGTAAGCTCCAAGACAGCCGACGCCCTCTTAAGCCTCATGGCAGTTGACGTATCTGACCCGTCAACGGTCCGAGGCGTGACGCGATCGCGGCCAGGCGATCGGCGATTGCCGAAAACTTGCAGCTTCATCCCGGCTACCGGGATATCCTCTGGAAGAAGCCCGCACCCGAGGGTCTGACGGTCTCTATAGAGATCCAGAAGACTTGCCCCACGGCAATCGCGTTCCGGTATGTGAGACCGCACTCAATCGATGGAGTCCGACGATCCGTGGAAGGCCGCTTTCAGGAACCGTCAGCTCCGTTCCGGCCGTCTGGGTTGGGTCGCGATTGGCCGTGAGCATAGTCACGCTGACAGGGCACTGTTCCGAGCAGCCAAAATCCGGCGCTGGAGCGCTGTTATGCGACCGGCCGCGGGCGTCGGGAAGGGATTCAGACTCGTCAGGGCGGAAACGCGGTGAGCGACTCTGATCGTCTCGCGACGAGTCGAGCCGCCCGCAAGACGCGGCCTGCTGTGAGGCGCGTCATGCGCTCGACGCCACCCTGCGTTGAATGACGATAAGCGCATTGTCCTAAGCACGCGATTCCGAGTGCCTCGAAGCGCTGTATCGCCCAGATATCAACCACCGATAGCCATTTCAACGCGAGTGCCTTTACCTAAAGTAGTCATTATGAATACATTACATTAATGTGGATTAGATTTCATATGCGCCGCGTCTTACTAAGACGTATAGACCTTTTTCGACCAAAATTTGTGGGAGTAGACAGAGAAATGAATAATGATGCGGCCAACGCATGCAACGTCTCCCTCGATTACAGCGCAATGACGGCGAACCTCGTGGCGGCCTACGTGTCTCACAATCGCGTCGCAGCCTCGGAGATGCCGGCGCTGATCGCGACGGCGGCCGCTGCCCTGACCGGCCTTCAGCCCACCGATCCGTCGACCGCGGATGGAGACAGGAAAGCGACACCGGTGATGGTCCGGGCGTCGATCACACGCGAGGCACTGATCAGCTTCGAGGATGGTAGGCGGTACAAGACGATCAAGCGGCATCTGACCGCCTGTGGTTTGACGCCGGAGACGTACCGGGCGAAGTGGGGCCTGCCGAACGACTACCCGATGGTCGCTCCTGCCTACGCGGCGAAGCGGTCCAGGATCGCCAGGAACTTGGCTCAGGGTCGGTCCCAGCGCGATCCCGGTCCGGAAACTGCAGCCGGATAGCGGGCGCATTCCGACGCTTCGTGCCCAGTCATGAAGTTCGCGAAATATTCGAAAGGTGATGGCTGGCCAGAGTGGTTCTGCCCCGGTCCGCTTTCAGGGGGCAGAGGCAAAGGAGCGGACATCGCCATTCGGCCCGCTGCCGATCCTGGACCGATCTGAAGCCGGTGCGATCCCCTTCCGTGATCGGGTGAATAACCCGGCAGGGCACGCCTGCGGCGACGATATTCGGCGGTATGTTCTTCGTGACGACGCTGCCCGCCCGGACGATGCCGTGATCGCCTGATCCGTGATCTCGGCGGCCTCGCGCAGTCCGGAGACGGTCGCGGGTCCCTGAGCCAACGAGTCCCGTCAGCTGATGGGGCAGACGGTGGGGTGGACCGCCAAACGGCGGGAAGCTTGTCCACGATCCAGGCCTGCTGGCGGAAGGGGTGGGATTCGAACCCACGGTGGAGTTGCCCCCACGGCGGTTTTCAAGACCGCTGCCTTAAACCACTCGGCCACCCTTCCTGGCAGCATCCGCGACCTCACGGTTACGGCCGCGGCCGAGGTGGCGTCAACAGCAGAACAACCGGTTGACCTCCCGAACCATTCCGCCTATCTCACCGCCCACGCCCGGAGCCGCTCGATGCGCTGTGGGCTCTGCCCCGCCATCTTCGAAACCGGATGCGCAGGGCTCACGGCTGATTGGGGGATAGTTTAACGGTAGAACGGTGGACTCTGACTCCTCTAGTCCTGGTTCGAATCCAGGTCCCCCAGCCACCGCGCCGGCCCGCCTGATCTCCGATCCGGCGGGTTTTTTCTTGCCCGGAGCCCGGCGCATCCTCCTCTGATCCTCAGCGAGGTGTGGGTCTGGCACGGACCGAACAGCGGTCGGCCGTTGACGCGCCGCGGCGCGGCCGCCTAGATCGGTCCATGCGCCGGTGCCAGCCTCTCACGGTTCGAGAACGCGCGATCATCGGCTTGGTCGCGCTCTACGCGCTGCTGCTCCAAGCCTTCCTCGGCTTCGCCACCCCGGCACAGGCCTGGGTCGATCCGGACGCGGCGATCTGCGCCGGTCACGCCTCGGGCGACCCCGCCGGCCCGGTGGCGCACGCGCATCCGTGCTGCACGCTCGTGCAGGCCGGCGCGCTGGTCCTGCCGACCGTCGACCCGACCTCGACCGGCTGGCCCGTCGCCGCCGAGACGCGCCGCGCGTGGCGCCCCGAATCCGAGATCCCGACGACCGGCCCGCCGGCCTCGACGGGCACCGCGCGAGGTCCACCCAAGGCCTGACGATCCCGCTCCCGATCGTTCAGGCCCGGACCTCCCATCATGTCGATTGTTCTCCACGGCGACGCCCCCGCGTACGGGGCGGCGGCAACGCGGCGACTGTCCCGCGACGCCGTCTATCGGGCCGTCTGGCGGTGGCACTTCTACGCCGGCCTGCTCTGCCTGCCCTTCCTGATCGGCCTCTCGGCCACCGGCGCGCTCTACCTGTTCAACGACGAGATCAACGGCAGCCTGTTCGCGTACCGGACCCGGGTCGCGCCGCAGGCGACGGCGCCGATCGGCCCGGACCGGCTGATCTTCAACGCGCTGCAGGCCGTGCCCGACGGCGCGCCCGCCACCTACATCGACCCGGCCGCGCCGGACGCCGCGGCGCGAGTGACGCTCGCTTCCGGCGACCGCCGGATCCACGTCTACCTGAACCCCTATACCGGCGACGTGCTCGACCGCGTCGACCGTGACCGCGAGCTCATGGCGGTGGTCCGCGGACTGCACAGCCTCGCCCTGGTCGGGCCCCTCGCGAACGCCGCCATCGAGATCGTCGCCGGTTTCGCGATCGTCCTGGTGTTGACCGGCGCGTATCTCTGGTGGCCCCGCGGCCGCGCGGGCGGCGTCGTCACGGTGCGCGGCGACCCGCGCCGGCGCGTGTGGTGGCGCGACCTTCACGCCGTCACCGGGTTCGTGGCCGGCGGCGGGCTGCTCTTCCTGGCCCTCACGGGCCTGCCCTGGTCGATCTGGTGGGGGCAGGAACTGCGCGCGTGGTCGAACGCCGCCGGCCTCGGGCAACCGGCCGCGCTCTGGGCGAATCGGCCGGTCTCGACGGTGCCGCTGCGCGACCGGCTGGAGGATGCCGGGTGGACCCTGCAGGACGCGCCGGTGCCGCGCTCCGTGCCGGCCGCGGCCGCGAGCGTCGGGATCGACGACGCCGTGGCGATCCTTCGACATCTGGGGATGCCCCCCGGCTTCGAGCTGGCGCTGCCCGTCGGCGCGGACGGCGTCTACGCCGCCGCGATCTACCCGCGCGACGTCACGCGCCAGCGGGTCATCACCCTCGACCAGTATTCCGGCCGCCCGCTGGTGGACGTCCGTTTCACCGATCTCGGACCGGTCGGCCGGGCGATCCAGTACGGGATCGGCATCCACAAGGGCGAGCACTGGGGCCGCGCGAACCAGCTGGCGATGCTGGGCTTCTGCCTCGCCACATTCCTGCTCGCCGCCACCGCCGGGACGATGTGGTGGAAGCGGCGCCCGGCCGGTGGCCTCGGCGTGCCGCCCTGGCCCGCGGATCGGCGGGTGGCCGCGACCGTGACCGCGATCATCCTCGGCCTCGGGGCGCTCTTCCCGCTGACCGGGCTCGCCATCGCCGCCATGGTCGGTCTCGACCTCGCCGCGGGCCGGCTCCGAAGACGGTGGGCGCGCTGAGCCGGTGCGGGCGGGCGCCGTGCCCGTGCACACGTCTCCACGCCTGAGACGCGGGCGCCCGGGCCTCCCGGGCGCCGTGCTGATCGCGCTCGCGCTCTGGATCCAGGCGCTCGCGCCGGCCGTCGCGCTCCGGATGGTGCAGGCGGATCGGGGCGCGCTGCCCGGCCAGATCCTGTGCGGGCACGCGCCGGATCAGGCCGGTGACGCAGCGGTCGGCTCGGGCGCGCCGGCACCGGGGTCCTGCGCCCTCTGCGGGCTGTGTCGCGCCGGTGCCGTCCCGCCGCTGCTCCCGCACGCGCCCGGCCTCGCGTGCCGCCTGCGCTGGACGGCGGTGGCGTGGCCGATCCCGCCCCCCGTCCGGACCGCGTCGGTCCCCGCCGTCATCGGCCAGCCCCGCGGGCCGCCCCGCTCCGCCTGATCGCCCGTCCTCCGGGCGCCGCCGCTCGCCCCATCGATCAGACGAGACCTCCGATGACCTCCGACTCCCCCGTCCTGCGCGGCGGCGCCCTCGCGCTCCTGCTCGCCGGAAGCCCCCTCCCCGCCCTCGGCCAGGCCGCCGTCACCCTCGAGGAACTCTCCGTGGAGGGCGAGGCCGCGCCCGTTGCGGGCCGGCCCGCCGCGCCGGCCTTTGGCGTGGCGGCGCCGCCGGGCTCGGCGCCCGCGGTGATCGAGCACCCGGTCGGCGAGATCGTCACCGGCATCGGCCGAGACGACACGATCGCGAACCGGCCGGCGACCAGCATCGGCTCGGTCCTGGTGAACAGCCCCGGCGTGACCGTGCGGCAGGGGAACGGCGGCCGCGACGTGGTCATCTCGATCCGCGGCAACAACGCCCGCTCCACCGGCGTGATCAAGAACACCGTCGTCCTGGAGGACGGCTTCATCCTCACCCAGCCGGACGGGGCGGCGCGCTTCGACCTCACGGACCCCCGCGCCTACGGCCGGATCGACGTGTTCCGCGGGCCGCAATCGCCGCTCTTCGGCAACTACGCCACCGGGGGCGCCATCGCGTTCCGGACACGCACCGGGCGGGAGATCGACGGCTACGAGATCGGGGTGGATGCCGGCAGCTTCGGCTACCTCAGCAACTATTTCACCGTCGGCGGCGTCAGCGGCCCGTTCGAGATCAGTCTGTTCGCCAGCGATGTCCGCGCGAACGGCTACCAGGACCACGCGAGCTACGACACGCAGACCATCAACCTGCTCGCGAGCTACACCCCGACGCCGGACAACCGCTTCACCCTGAAGGTGATCAACAACACCCTCGACGCCAACCTGCCCGCCCGTGCGTCCCTGGCCCAGTACCGGATCAACCCGTACCAGCGCGGCTGCGCCGCGGCCGCGAGCGCGGCCCCGGGCTGCACCACCTTCAACCTGTTCCGGAACGGGGCCTTCGGCGCGACCGTGCCGGTGACCGCCGACGAGGGCGGCTTCGGGCGCAACGACCGCCGGACCATCGTCGCCGCCCGCTGGGAGCACGACCTCGATGCGTTCACCACGTGGCGCACGCAGCTCGGCTTCGACGAGCGCAACTTCGACCAGCCTTTCTACACGACCGCGTCGCGGGGCTCCTACCCGTCCTGGAACTTCCTGACCGACCTGACTCGGCGAGGCGACGTGTTCGGCCTGCCGGCGACGGGCTACGTCGCGCTCGCCTACAACACGATCGACAACCACATCACCACCTTCAACCGGGCCCCCTACGTCGGCCCGCGCCTGGGGGCGCTGATCGGCGATCAGTCGGCGGTGCAGTCCAATCTCGGCGGCCGGGCGCGGCTGGAGCTGGGCCTGTCGGACCAGTGGACCGGCATCCTCGGCCTGAGCGCCGAGACCACGGCGATCACCGGGCGCAACGTCGCCTACGCGTACGCGGCGAGCGGCACGACGCGGACGGTGGCGGACGCGAACCGGTCCTTCCTCAACGTCGCCCCCGAACTGGCCCTGGTCTACCGGCCGGACGCGGCCTGGGCGCTGCGCGGCCGGGTCGCCACCGGCTACACCACGCCGGCCGCCAGCAACCTGTTCATCACCCCGGCCGGGCTGCCCGGCAACAACACGCAGCTCCGGACGCAGGAGAACCTCGGCTTCGATCTCGGCGCCGAGTGGAGCCCGGTGACCGATCTCCGCCTGAGCGTGACCGGGTTCTACGAGTTCTTCCGCAACGAGCTGGTCTCGCAATCGCCGGGGGCCGGGCTCCTCGCGTACACGTTCAACGCGCCGGCCTCGGAGCATCGCGGCATCGAGGTCGGCGCCGACTGGGCCTTCGCGCCCGGCTGGCGCGGAACGCTGGCCTACACGTTCGACGACCAGATCTACACCCGCTACGCCGAGCAGCTCAGCGCCGGCAGCCTGAGCCGGTCCTTCGACCGGGCCGGGAACCGGATCCCCGGGGTTCCGGCCCACCAGCTCCTCGCCCGCCTCGGCTACGACGTGCCGAGCGGCCCGCTCGCGGGTCTCGGCGCCTTCGTGGAGACGGTCGTCCAGGGCGACTTCTACCTCGACAACGCCAACCTGCTGAAGGCGCCGGGCTACGCGGTGGTCAACGCCAACCTGCACTACGCCACGGAGCTGACGGGCGGCTACGCGAAGCGGCTGAGCCTGTACGTCGAGGTGCGCAACCTGTTCGACACGACCTACGTCGCCTCCGCGCAGAACCTCGCCAACAGCATCAGCGGCACGACCGGACTCCAGAACGGCGCCGCCGTGCTGGCGACCACGACGGGATCGGTCTTCGCGGGGGCTCCGCGAAACATCGTCGGCGGCATGCGGCTGGCATTTTGATAACTGCGCGGCGGCTCGCGCGTGGTGTCGCCGTCGAGCGTGCACTATGCTTCGGCAGTCGATCGCAGGGCGGGGCCTGAGCGCGCGGCGGGGCCGTGGGCGGGGATGTGGCGCGATGGTCCGATGAGGCGGCGAACCGTACTCGCTGGGTTGCCCCTGGCGCTCGCCGGGTGGCCGCGCACCGTGCTGGCGCAGGGTCAGGCCCATGTCGCGGCCCTCTGGCCGTTCGCGGAGGGCGATCCCGAGGGCCGGGTGCTGGCGGAATCGTTCCATGCCGGCCTGCGCGACCACGGTCATCCCGATCAGCGGGTCGACGATCGCTGGACCGGGGCCGACCGCGAGCGCACGCGTCTCCTCGCGACCGAACTCGTGGCCGCACAGCCGCAGGTGATCTTCGCCTACCTCAGCGCGCAGCTCACGGCCGTGGCGGCCCTGACGAAGCAGATCCCGATCGTGTTCGTCGGCGCCTCGAACCCGGTCCGCTTCGGGTACGTGGAGAGTCTCCAGCGCCCGGGTGGCAACATCACCGGCTTCACGCTCTACGAGGCGCCGCTGGGCGGGAAATGGGTGGCGGCCCTCAAGGAGGCTGTTCCGAGCCTCAGGCACGTCACGCTCCTGTCCAATCCGAGCACCGAGATCCGCGGCGAGAACCTCTACGCCGAGCCGTTCCGCGCCACCGCGGCCGCGCTCGGGATCGAGCCGGTGGTGGTGAAGATCGACAAGGCGGCCGAGATCGAGCCCGTGATCGCCGCGCTCGCGCGGCGGGGCGACGGGGGCCTGATCGTCGCCCCCGGCACGTTCAGCGAGGCCAACGGCGACCACATCGTCGCGCTCACCACGAGTCTCCGGGTCCCCGCGGTCTTCGCGATCCGGCGTTTCGCCTACCGAGGCGGCCTGATGTCGTACGGACCGGATCCGGTGGAGACGGTCCGCCGGGCCGCCGCCTATGTCGGCCGCATCCTGCGCGGCGAGAACCCCGCGACCCTGCCGGTCCAGGCGCCCACGAAGTTCGACTTCATCGTGAATCTCAAGACGGCCCGCAGCATGGGCGTGACGATCTCGTCGGCGCTCCTCGCCCAGGCGGACGAGATCGTCGAATGACGGCGCCTCGCCCGACAGCCTCCCCGCCGGCCGCGACAGCGCCGCCGCGCTGGTTCCGCCTGCCGCTCGCGGGGAAGTTCGCGGTGGCCTTCGTGGGCCTGGTCAGCCTCGTGCTGCTCATCAACGGCGCCGTCGACCTGACGCTGAACTACCAGGACGCCAAGCGGACCGCGATCGAGACGCAGCGCACCAAGGCGCGCGCCGCCGCCGAGCGCGTCGACGCCTTCCTATCCTCGATCGAGGGCCAGATCGGCTGGACGACGCGCGCCGAATGGCGGCGCGTCTCCCCCGAGCAGCAGCGCTACGACTTCATCCGCCTGTTGCGCCAGGCGCCGGCCATCACGGAGGTGGCCTACCTCGATCCGGCCGGCAAGGAGCAGCTGCGCGTCTCCCGACTGGAGCCGGACTCCGTCGCCAGCGGCAAGGATTTCTCGACCTCGCCGCGCTTCACCCAGGCGCTCGCCCAGAAGACGTGGTTCGGCCCGGTCTATTTCCGGCGGGGGTCTGAGCCGTACATGACCGTCTCGGTGGCCCATGCCGGCCGCGACCCGGGCGTGACCGTCGCGGAAGTCAATCTCAAGCTGATCTGGGACGTGGTCAGCGCGATCAACGTCGGCGAGCACGGCTACGCCTTCGTGACGACGGCGACCGGTCGCCTGATCGCGCACCCGGATCTGAGTCTCGTCCTGCGCGACACCGACCTCTCCGGCCTGCCCGAGGTCGCGGCGGCCCTGCCCGGCTCCCGCATGGCGGGTCAGGACTACGAGATCACGACCGGCCTCGACGGCGGCTGGGTGCTGGCGGCTCACGCCACCATCCCGCGGGTCGACTGGATCGTCTTCGTGCAGGAATCGCTGCGCGACGCGATGGGGCCGGCGCTCGAATCCGTGATCCAGACCACGTCGCTGATGGGTCTCGGCGTCCTGCTGGCGGCGGTGGCGGGCACCTTCCTCGCGCGGCGCATGGTCGTGCCCATCCGCGAGCTCGAGGACGGGGCGGAGCGGTTCGGCGCGGGTGACCTGTCCGAGCGGATCGTGATCCGCACCGGCGACGAGATCGAGACCCTCGCGCACCGGTTCAACACGATGGCGAGCCGGGTTCAGGATTCCTACGAGACGCTCGAGGCCAAGGTGGAGGAGCGGACCCGCGACCTCAACCAATCGCTCGACGATCTCCAGCGGGCGCAGAGCCGGCTCGTCCAGTCCGAGAAGCTCGCCTCGCTGGGGCAGCTCACCGCCGGCATCGCCCACGAGATCAAGAATCCGCTGAACTTCGTCAACAACTTCGCGTCGCTCTCGAACGAGCTGGTGGACGAGCTGCGGGAGGTGCTCGAACCGACGACCCTCGACCCGGACACGCGCGCGGAAGTCGAGGAACTCGCCGGCCTGCTCAAGGGCAATCTCGAGAAGGTCGTCCAGCACGGCAAGCGCGCGGACTCGATCGTCAAGAACATGCTGCTCCACTCGCGCACCGGGTCCGGCGAGCATCGCCCGGTCGAGGTCAACGCGCTGGTCGAGGAGAGCCTGAATCTTGCCTATCACGGGGCCCGTGCGGCGAAACCCGGCTTCAACGTGACCCTCGTGCGCGGTTACGATCCGGCGGCCGGCCTCGCCGACCTGTACCCTCAGGAGATCACGCGGGTCCTGCTGAACCTGATGTCGAACGGATTCTACGCCACCGAGAAGCGGGCCGCCGACGGCGAACCCGGCTATGCACCCACGCTCTCGGTCGCCACCCGGGACCGGGGCGACGGCGTCGAGATCCGGGTGCGCGACAACGGCACCGGCATCCCGGACAGCGTCAAGGCCAAGATGTTCGACCCGTTCTTCACCACCAAGCCGGCCGGTGAGGGAACGGGGCTCGGCCTGTCGCTGAGCCACGACATCCTCGTCAAGCAGCACGGCGGAACGGTTGACGTCGCCACAGAACCGGGTGCCTTCACGGAATTCATCATCACCCTGCCGCGGCAGAGTGTTACGCCGGACGCGCCGCCTCGGCCACCGACCGTGGCGGCGACAGAGCCGGCGACCGAGGCGGCGACCGAGACTGAGAGCCAGCCATGAACGTCCTGATCCTCGTCGTCGATGACGAACCCGACGTGACAGACCTTTTCCGGCAGCAGTTTCGCCGCGAGCTGCGCGCCGGACGCTTCGCGATGGCCTTCGCGCACTCGGCCGCGGAGGCCCTGGAGCGGATCAACGGCTCGAACGAGCCGAGCCTGATCCTGATGCTGTCGGACATCAACATGCCCGGGATGACCGGCCTCGAATTGCTGCCGCTGGTGCGCGCGGCCCGGCCCGACGTGCCGGTGATCATGATTACGGCCTACGGCGACGCCGAGACGCGCGAGAAAGTCCGCGCCGCCGGCGCCGTGGGCCTGATCACCAAGCCGATCGACTTCGCCGTTCTGAAGGCCGAGATCGATCGCCGCCTGTCCGCCTTCGCGGGGACCGAATGACGCCCGGCGCCCCGAGCGCCAAGATCCTCGTCGTCGACGACGAGCCGGATCTCGAGGCGCTGATCACCCAGAAGTTCCGCCGCCAGATCCGGCAGGGCCTCGTCACGTTCCTGTTCGCCCACGACGGGCAGGAGGCGCTGGACCGCCTGGCCGAGAGCCGCGACGTCGATCTGGTCGTCTCCGACATCAACATGCCGCGGATGGACGGGCTGACCCTGCTCGCCAAGCTGCAGGAGCTGGCCGAGCGCCCCTCGATCATCATCGTCTCGGCCTACGGCGACATGGCGAACATCCGCACGGCGATGAACCGGGGCGCCTTCGACTTCCTGACGAAGCCGATCGACTTCGCCGACCTCGAGACGACGATCGAGCGGACGCTGCGCCACGTCGAGGACCTGCGCGAGGGGCGGCGGCGGCAATCGCTCGCCGAGCGGGCCCACGCCTCCCTGGCCCGGTACTTCTCGCCGAACCTCGCCGAGCGGCTCGCGGGGGACGCGTCGGGCCTCGAACTCGGCGGCCACCGCCGCGACGTGGCCTCCCTGTTCACCGACATCGCGGGCTTCACCAGCCTGGTGGAGAGCCTCGACCCGGCGCAGCTCGCCGAGATCCTCAACGGCTACTTCGCCGAGATGACCGACGTGGTCTTCGCCCACGAGGGGACGGTGGCCAAGATCGTCGGCGACGCCCTGCACGTCCTGTTCGGCGCGCCGGGGGATCAGCCGGACCACGCGGCGCGGGCGGTGGCCTGCGCCCTCGCCCTGGACGAGGCGGCCGAGGGCTTCCGCAATCGCTGGCGCGAGCGGGGAATCGAGATCGGCGTGACGCGGATCGGCGTTCATGCCGGCCCGGCGATCGTGGGCAATTTCGGCGGCGGCCGCTACTTCGACTACACGGCCTACGGCGACACCATCAACACGGCCGCCCGTCTGGAGAACGCCAACAAGGCCTTCGGCACGCGGATCTGCGTCAGCGACGCCGTCGTGATCCGCGCCGGAAAGTTCCGCGGCCGCCCCCTCGGCGACCTCCTCCTGCGCGGCAAGCAGACGGCCCTGCGCGCCTACGAACCCCTGACGGAAGCGGCCTACGGCGACGCGCTGCTCGCCCAGTACCAGGACGCCTACGCCAAGCTCGATACCGGGGAGGCCGGCGCGCTGGCCGCCTTCGCGGCCCTGGTCGGTCTGCGCCCCGACGACGGGGTGGCGGCCTTCCACCTGAAGCGGCTGCTGAACGGCGGCAGCGGCAGTCGGGTCGAGGTCCGCTGAGTCGCGCGCGCGCCCGGCTTCCCCGTCGCCCGCCCCGATAGCCCCGCCTTAAGGCAGCGCCTATTACCGTCCGAGGGCGTGCGATCGGAATCCCTCCCGATCGGCGATGCTCGGAACGGGTTCGGACGGGAGACCGGCGGATGAGACGGCGCGACGTCATCGCGGCCCTCGGCGGCGCGGCCGCGTGGCCGGCCCTCGCCGCCGCGCCGGCGAAGGGTCAGCGTCGCCTGGGGATCCTGCTGGTCTACGGCGAGGCGCATCCCGACAGTCCCGTCATCGTCGAGACGCTGAAGGAGAGCCTGAAGCGGGCCGGCTGGATCTGGGGTGAGAACCTCACGGTCGACCTGCAGTACGGCAACGGCGACGCCGAGCGGATGCGCGTCCAGGCGGAGGAGATCGTCGCCCGCGCGCCCGACGTGGTGCTCGCGCAGGGCGTCGTCGGCGCGACCGCGCTTCAGCGGGCGACCACGACGGTTCCGATCGTCTTCATGATGCTTCAGGACCCGGTCGGCGGCGGCTTCGTGACGAACCTGTCGCGGCCCGGCGGGAACCTCACCGGCTTCACCAACTTCGACTTCGTCCTCGTCGGCAAGTGGCTGCAGCTCCTGAAGGAACTCAGCCCCGGCGTGACGCGGGCGCTCGCCCTCATCAACCCCGATTACCGGGCGCGCTTGGCGGGCTACACGGCCGAGATGGCCCGGATCGGCCCGGCACTCGGGATCGATGCCCGGATCGCGGGCGTGCACGACGCGGCCGAGATCGAGGCGGCGATCGCCGGCTTCGCCGCCCAGCCGAAGGGCGGCCTCATCGCCCTGCCGGACGCGGTGACCGGGGTGTACGGCCAGCTGATCGTCGATCTGGCGGCGACCCACCGCCTGCCGGCCGTGTACGCCTACGCGGCGCCGGTCCATCTCGGCGGCCTCGCCGCCTACACGACCAGCGTCGAGCAGGACGTGCAGCGGGCGGCGGGCTACATCGATCGGATCCTGCGCGGCGCGGTGGTCGGCGACCTGCCGGTGCAGGCGAGCGAGCGCTTCATCACCATGCTCAACCTGACGACGGCCGCCTCCCTGGGATTGACCATCTCGCCCTCGCTGATGGCGAAGGTGGACGAGCTGGTCGAGTAGCGGCCGCCGGAACCGGTGCCGGTCGTCGCGGCGGCACCGCCGCGACGACCGCGACGGAGCGGATCAGCTGAAGGCCGGCAGGCGTCCGTCGGGCGAGTAGCGGTCGATGGCCGAGGGCAGGTCGCGCGAGAGGCGCGCCAGCAGCTCGCCCTTGCTCAGGCCGGTGCGCTGCTCCAGGGCCGCGAGCGTGTCCGGTCCGATGGCGCGCTCCAGATCCGCGGTCGGGATGTCGCGGTTCGGCCCGTGATTGATCCAGGACTGGGCCGTCTCGGCGTGACCGCCCTTGGTGAAATGGTCGACCAGCTCGGTCAGGCCCCCGGCGATGAGGCCGCCGACGCCGCCTGCGCTGGCGCCGCCGAGAAGCCGATCCAAGTTCGCCGGGATGGTCGAACCCGTCGCGGGCGGGACCTGCGGCGCCGGCGACCGGGACGCGTCCTTGGCGTGGCCGCCGAGCCACTCGGCGATCCGGTCGCGGTTCTGGTAACCGGCCACGGCCAGCAGGCCCAGCAGGGCGGTCATCGAAGGGTATCCCTTGCTCATCGCGTCGTCCTCTTGAGGCGGGCCCTCGGCCCGGGTGGTACGGCGGTCATCCACCGCAATGGGTCAGGCCCCGCTCGGGCCCGCGTCGCTCGCGACCGTCCGGCCAGCCAACGCGGACCCGTCCTCCGCGCTCCGGCCGGTCGTGATGGCGCGCTTGACGGTCGAGCGGGCGGCGTCGATGGCGATGGCCGCGGCCGACATGGTCCGCGCCTCGGTCGGTCGCTCGAGGGCATGCTTGGCGATGTCGCCCGCGAGGTCGTCGATCTCCCGGGCGAGGCTCTCGAGACGCGCCGGGTCGGTCGTCTCCTGCGCCTCCTGGCGGATCCTCAGCAGGCGGTCCGTCGCTTCCTCGACGCGCTCCCGGCGCAGGCGCGACAGGCGCTGGCCGATCCAGGCGAGCGCGGAGCCGATACCGCCGCCGAGGAAGGCGAGCAGGTAGATCCAGGTCTCGTAGCGCTCGATGAAGCTCTGCTGCTCGCGCTCGTAATAGTCGACGGCGCCGGGATGGATCGGCAGCCGGGCGCTCGTCGCGCCGACGGTCCCGTCATAGGCGGGCGCCTGAAAATAGTCGGCCGCGGGCGTGACGTTGGCCATGGCGCTGCGCAGCTCGAACAGGTGCTGGGTGACGTCGGCCGCCACCGACCGGGCGAGGTTCGCGCGCGCCATCAGGCGGTACGAGGCGCCGACCGTGTGAACCTCCTCGTCGGGCACCTTGGGGCTGCCGCCGAAGGTCTCGGCCGGCATGGTGACGACCTGCAGCCGCGGTAGACGGGCAACGATCGCCTCGGCGTTCTCGACATCCACGAAGGAGATCTTGCGATCGCGGCTGGCCGCCTGGACGAGGCCGACGATCCGCTGCGCCGTCGGCGCGGTCGGCGCGATGACCGAGATCACCGCGTCGACCCGCTTCCGGGCGAAGGCCGCGCCCAGGTCGCTCTCGGCCATCTCGACCAGGGCGACGTGGCGCGGCGGCAGCGCGCCTGCCGGCTCGGTGGTCACCAGCGTCAGACCGTAATGCTCCAGCATGGCGCGGATGAGCGCCTCGTCGGCGTCCCTGTGGGCCAGGATCGCCAGGCGCTTGCGGTCGAGATCGGGGAAGCGGGCGATCCCGGCGGATTCCGGCGACGCGATGATCATCGCCTGGTCGCGCAGGATCGCCAGCGTCAGGCCGTTATCCGGAAGCTCCACATCCGGCCGCACGATCGCCAGATCGGCGCGGCCGTCGCCCAGCGCCTCGGCGCTGTCGCGCACGTCGTCGAAGGGCAGGATCTTGAGGCGGATCTCCTTGTGGCGCTTGGCCAGAGCGTCCGCGTAGGCCTGGATCAGGGCCGGCTCGGTTCCGTCCTTCGGGGCGACAGCGATCGTCAGGACGGTGGCCCGCGACGCCCAGTAGGCCACGCCCGCGCCGACGCTCAGCAGGATGGCCAGCATCAGGAAGACGAATTCCTGACGCAGGAAGAGGCTGGCGAAGCGCCGCATCGGCTCTGCTCTCGCGCATCGAGCGGCCAGGCCCGGCACCGTGCCGGGCAAGGGCCTGAGGGCGGCGCCGAGGGGACGGCGCCGCGGGACGGGCTCAGTGCTTGCCGGTGATCTTGTCGGCGACGGACTTGGCGCCGTCCTTGACGTCGCCGACGGTCTTCTGCGCCTTGCCCTCGGCCACCAGCTTGTCGTTGCCCGTCGCCTTGCCGGCCGCCTGCTTGACGTTGCCCACCGCCTCGTTGGCCAGGCCCTTGATCTTGTCGGTCGTGCTGCTCATCGCGTGCGCTCCTTCACGGTCGTGGTGGCGGTCGTACTCGTCGGTCGAGAGGTCCGGTCGGGCGCGCGGCCCACCGGGATAGACGGCCCCCGCATGCACGCGGGGGCTGAGAGGATCACCGGGTGACCGGAGAACGGTCCGCCGACGGTGAGATGGCGGTCAGATGATGGCGACGCCTGGTGGATCAATAGTTCCAAATTACCAGTATAGTGAAATTCAGCCACCGGGTCCTTGGAGTGGAAATCCGTTCTCCCGGCCCCAAACAACCGCTTCGGTCCGGCGATGGACTCCGAGCTTCCGGTACAGTGCGGCGCCGTGATTGCGCACCGTGTTGCGCGACAGCCCGAGCTTGCGCGCGATCGCGTCGTCGCTGAGCCCCGAGCAGATCAGGTTGAGGATCTGGCGCTCGCGCACGGTCAGGTTCGGCGCCCCCGCGTCGCCGCCCTCCCGGCCAGGCCGGCGCAGGTTCGCCAGCTTCTCGATCAGCCCGCGGCTGAACCACGACGTGTCGGCCATCACCGTCTCGATCGCGTCGAACAGCTCCCGCTCCGAGTGCTTGCGCGCGGTGATGTCCTGCAGCACCAGAAGAAGGAAATCGGCGTCGTTGATCGTGATCCGCTCGGCCGAGACCAGGCAGTCGAGGTTCGCGCCGCTCTCGTGGCGCAGGCACACCTCGGTACCCAGCACGTAGCCCTCGCTCACCAGCCTCTTCTCGAAGGCTTCCCGCTGAGACGACGTCACCCACAGGCCGGCCTCCTCCAGCGAGCGGCCGACGACGCGGTCCTCGCCCAGGCCGAAGGCCCGGCTGAACGCCTCGTTCACGCCCGTGACCTGGCCGTCCTCGGCCCGCACCAGCACGGTCGGGATCGGCGTCAGCCTGAACGCCTTGGCGAAGCGCTCCTCGCTCTGGCGCAGGGCGGCCTCGGCCTTCCGGCGCAGTTCCAGGTCCGCGAAGGTGAACAGCATGCAGGGCTCGTCGCCCATCTCGATCGGCTGCCCGGCGACGATCACGAAGCGACGCCCGCCGTCGGGCAGGTCGAGGCAGGCCTCCATCTGCGGGATCGTGCCGCCCGCGTTGAGCCGCGCGACGGCGAGGTCGCGGTTGCGCGCGCCGGCCAGGACGTCGACCTCGTAGACGCTGCGGCCGATGACGGCGTCGCGGGTGTGGCCGGTCATCTCCAGGAAGCCGAGATTGACCCTGACGTGGCGCAGATCGGACAGCCGCGTGATCACCGCCGGGGCCGGGTTGGCATTGAAGGTGCGCTCGAACCGTTCCTCGGCCTCGAACTGGTCGGAGACGTCCTTCAGGATCAGCGCGAGGCAGCTCGGGTTGCCGTCGCGGTCGGTGGCGACCAAGCCTCTGAGGGAGTGAACGAACTCGACACCGGGCCGGTCTGTCCGCGTGACCTCGACCACCACGTCGTGGAAGGTCTCGCCGGCGATCACGCGCTCGATCGGGTAGTTCTCCGGCTCGTGATTGTTGCGGTAGCGGAGGCAGAAGCGGTCGCGATAGGCGTCGACGGTGGGGCCGAGCTCGTCGAGGCTCTCGGCACCGTGCATCGCCAGGGCGGCCGCGTTGGCGTAGGCGATGGTCTGGTCGGGCTCGACCAGGATCACGCCCTCGCTCAGGCCGGCGATGATCTGCCGGAGCTCATGCCTGTCGACACTCGCCGTCACGATCCGTCCGGTCCCCGCCGCCTCGACGCCGCGCCCCTCGCAGCGGGGCACAAACGGGTTGCGCGCAAGCAGGTTCCGCCCGATCCGCGATTTTCACTGGTATACCTGCATCATTGACGTCGTCGAGATCAACCAGAGATAAGTTCGCAGCCCTCCCGAGAGATGTCGTGCCCGTCGCGACGCTGTCTCCACCCCATCGAGCCCAGAGCTTCACCGTGAAGCCCGCTGTCGAAGAGCGCGATCCGGCCGGTGCGTCCGATCCCGTCATCTCGTATATCCAGGCGCAACTCGGTCATCGGCTGCGCCAGTACTATTCAGAAGTTGCACCGATCGAGATGAGCTCACGGTTGGCCGGCGTGCTGGGCCGCCTGTCCGCGGCCCTGGATGCCGCCGAGTCCGAACGGCAGGTTCCCGGTGCTTTCAAGGACGATCTGATCGCCCTGGTGCCGCGCCTGCGCCGCTACGCCCTGTCGCTGACGTTCGACGGCGTCGAGGCCGACGATCTCGTGCAGTTCACGCTGCTCAAGGCGTGGGAGCACCGGCAGCGCTTCCAGCCCGGCACGAGCCTCGTGGCCTGGCTGTTCACGATCTTGCGCAACGGCTTCATCAACGGACGACGCAAGCGACGCTTCGAGGTCCCCGATCCCGACGGCGCGCACGCCGTCACCCTCTCCGAACCGGCCGCCCAGGAGCACAGCATGGGTCTGAAGGAGGTCCGGGCCGCGATCGACCGGCTCGACCCGGCCTATCGCGAGGCGCTGATCCTCGTGGCCGTGGACGGTCTTGCCTACGAGGCCGCGGCCTCCGTGATCGGGTGCCCGCCGGGCACGGTGAAGAGCCGGGTCAGCCGCGCCCGCGACCGCCTGCTTCACGAGCTGGGCGAGCGCTGACACACGCGCGACTCCGGTGGCCAGCGCAGGATGCTGGGCCATGGTCGCGAGCCAGCAATCGCGGGGACGCGAACGCCGCCCCCGATCGATCAGGCGGAGCGGCGGTCGGGCCGTGTCTGCGCGGGCGTCCGCTCGATGGGCAGGCGCGCGACCGAAGCCCCTCTGGCATCGCGCACCACCAGCACCCAGTCCTCCGCGTAGCCCTCGTCGGCGAGCTCCTGGACCATGTCCCGGATCACGCTCCGGGCGTCGTCGAGCGCCTGGTCGATGCTCGTGGCCTCGATGCCGATCTCGTCCTTGATGATCTCGCGACCGTGCTCGATATCGAAGTAGAGGCGCCGCGGAACGAGCCGAAAGTCGCTGCGGTCGCCGCTCGTGAGCCTGTCGATGTCGAAGATCTTCGCCGGATCCCGCGAAGTCCGGGACCTCGCGACCTTCAGGAGCGCGAGTCCGCCACCCACCAGTACGGCGGCTGCACTGGCGACACAGGACGCGAGTATTACTGTGTAGAAGCCGAACGTTTGCCAGCCAAAGGCAAGCACAGGCAATCCGCCGCACAGGGCGGCTAAGATGACAACCAGCGGCATCCCCCCGGCCCTCGATCGCGCGTTGGCTCTCCGATGTGGGGTATACGGCAAAACTCCGGTCCGCAAGAACGTCCTGACAATCGGTGCGCGTTCGACGGGACGGGCTGAAATTAACGCTACTCGAGCGACCGACGGATCGAGTATCCCGCGTGAAGAGCGAACACAGGGCGCCGAAATCCGTCTCGCGCGGTAGCTGGTCGATGGTTCATCCAGCGATCGGAACGCGGTCGAGCGCTCGGATCGCGAGATCTGGCGCACGCGGAGAGGCACAATCTCGTGAGCCTGCACGTGTCGACTGACGGGACCTCGCGCGCCACGCACCGCGCAGTCTGATCGAAGGCCTATCGGATCTCAGCGGCGCCTCTGTCCACGCCTTGCCATCACCGTGGGCGGCAAAATCATCGTATGTCGCCAGGACGGCCCTGAACTTGGCGACGAGCGGGCTGTCGACCGGGTCCGCCAGCTGGTCGAGACTCGCGACGCTGCCGCTCGGCAGGGTCGCCGCCGCATTCGCCTCGGATCGCGCGTCGCTCGAATTGCGCCACTGTCTGCCATTCTCAGCAGGACGAGGCCGCTCCGGTTCGTGCGCGGGAGGAGCCGTTCGCGCATCCAGGGCCCATGCGCGAGCTGCATACAGCGCGAGGCACAGGGCGATGAGGTGACCGCGGCGCATAGTTCAGATCCCGTTTTCCGCGTGTTTCCCGCGCGACGCCACGCGCCGCGTGGCGGGGCCCGCCTGTGCCAGGGCGGAGCCGTCCGTGATACGATGGCATACGACTGCGCGATGAGGACAGGGATGCGCGTGCGCGGCGTCGACAACCGAGAGCGTAGGCACTGGTTCTACGACAGCCGACTAATGGTCTTCGGCTTCTGCTTGACGGCGTTCGTCGCGATCTTCTGGCAGGTCAGCCGGTTCGAGGGCTTTCAGCCGATCTTTTCCTGCGCCCGCACGACGGACGTCGATCGTCAATTGTTGCGCCTGGGAATGGATGCCTGCATGGGCAACGCGCGCACCCAGTCGGATCGCGAGGGATGCATGCGCACCGTCCATCTGCTCGCTTGCATGAAGGAGCGCTGGCGCTGATCGACCCCGGCCGCGGCGCGAGAACCTGCAGCGGGGTTGCAGCGGACGCGATCACCTACAGCAGGCCGCTCGACGCGCCCCCGTTCAGCGAGCGGCTGGCGCGCGCGACCAGCTTCGCGAAGGCCAGAGCCGCGGCCGAGGCCTGCGTCCGGGAGGGAAACGACCGGTCGGATTCGGCCACCGTCATCTCGGTCGCGTCGAGGAGCACCCAGGTCCAGAGATGCTGTCCGGTGGCTTGGATCCTGAAATGCATCGCGAACTCGCAGGCTGAGGCATCAAGCGATCATGCCCGGCGGAAAGTCGCGCCGTGTTAATGGGTTGCGCCGCGCAACATCCTATGTCGGTGGGATCGCGTTCCATCCCCGATATCCCCGCCGATCACAGGCTGCGACGCTCGGCAGCGATCGATCGAAGATTCGCACGACGCGCTGAGCCGGCAATCCGATCGGCGCGTAGGCATCTTTTGATGAGGACAGCGACGGCGGATGTTGGTCGTAAGGCACCGTTGTCGCCGACCGCATCCATGGGGCCCCGAGCGCCTCGGGCGAGCAGCCTTCGGGCATGCGTTCGGCCGGAGATGCTTCCGCCTCGCTCATGGATCAGATCGCCCCCGCTCGTCCCGGCCGCACCCGCAGGAGGCCTCATCCGGCCCTTGTCGTGGCGTCTGTCGCCCTCGCCATCGGCCTCTGGTTCGTCATCTACGCGGTGGCCGGACGCGCCATCTGGTTCTGGTGATGCGGGACACCCGGCCCTGTCCCGCCGGAGCTTCCCAGCCCTCGGGAGGACGCGACAGGGCCGGCGCAAACCATCGCCTGTAAAGAAGCTCAGCGGCTGGACGACGCGCGTGCCTCGAGGGCGCAGATCGGCCACGGAACGAGCCGGACTTTCCGCGCGATCAGGTTTCTCTGAGAAAGTTCGCAGGTTCTGGTGACTGCCAGCGCGCTGGCGCTCCCAAGGGGAATCGAACCCCTGTTTTCGCCGTGAGAGGGCGACGTCCTAGACCGCTAGACGATGGGAGCTTTCCGGCGGCGCGGGGCTGCTATAGCCACCACTCGGCGGGGGAGCAAGTGCCTTCGTCAGGAAATCCGCCGCGGCGGGTCAGATCGGGGGCGAATAGCGGTCGTGGTGGACAACGTGCAGGACGAGCGGGCCGGGATCGTGGCCGAGGGAGGCGTGCGGCTCGACCGGGCGCTGGTCGCGCTGTTTCCGGATCTATCCCGGGCCCGGCTGCAGGATCTGATCCGCACCGGCCGGGTTCAGCGGGACGGTCTCCCGGCGCTCGACCCGGCCGCCAAGGTCGCCGTGGGCGCGCGCATCGTGCTCACGGTGCCCCCGGCAGCCCCGGCGGAGCCGGTGGCCGAGGCCGCGGATCTGCCGATCGTCCACGAGGACGACGACCTGATCGTCATCGACAAGCCCGCCGGCCTCGTGGTCCATCCCGCCCCGGGCCACGAGAGCGGCACGCTGGTCAACGCCCTGATCGCCCATTGCGGGGCCAGCCTGTCGGGCATCGGCGGCGTCCGCCGGCCCGGCATCGTCCACCGCCTCGACAAGGACACGAGCGGCCTGATCGTCGTCGCCAAGAACGACGTGGCCCACCAGGGCCTCACCGCCCAGTTCGCCGATCACGGCCGGTCCGGACCGCTGGAACGCGCCTACGCCGCCGTGGTCTGGGGCCTGCCCCAGCCGCGGGCCGGGACGATCCAGGCAAGCCTCGCGCGGTCGCGCTTCCACCGGGAGAAGATCGCCGTCGTCTCGGACGCGAGCGGGCGCCACGCCGTGACCCACTACGCGGTGGCCGAGGCGTATCGCGAGGCCGCCCTCGTGCGCTGCCGCCTGGAGACGGGCCGCACCCACCAGATCCGCGTGCATCTCGCCCATCGCGGACACCCCCTGCTCGGGGACACGGTCTACGGCGGCGCCTTCCGGACCAAGGCGGCCCGCCTGACGCCGGAGGCCCGCGCCGCCCTCGCGGCGCTCGGGCGCCAGGCACTCCACGCGGAACTGCTCGGCTTCAGCCACCCGCGGACCGGCGCGACGCTGCGGTTCGAGAGCCCGCTACCGCCCGATATGGCCGCGCTGGTGAACGCCCTGAGGGCGGAAGAGGACGGGGCGCCGCGCCCGTAAACGCCGCGTCGCGGCGTGCGAAAGATCACGCCGTACCGCGTCACATCGTGACATGGTACGACCAAAATCGCCGGTGGCGCGTTGTTGACGACGTGGGTGTCATCGACCGCGACCGGCTCCCCGGCGTCCCGTACGAGATGGGGGGCCGGCAGGGTCGGCTCAAGAGCGGCCCGAGTGGACGGCACTGTTGTCCGTCGCGTCCGCCCGACAGGGGGACATAAGGTCCAGGAGAATGCCATGGCCGGTACGCTGCCCGTGCTCGCCAACGAAGGTGGCCTCTCGCGCTACCTCGACGAGATTCGCAAGTTCCCGATGCTGGAGCCGTCGGAAGAGTTCACGCTGGCGAAGGCCTGGCGCGACGCCGGCGACCGCGAGGCCGCGCACCGCCTCGTGACGTCGCACCTGCGCCTGGTCGCCAAGATCGCCATGGGCTACCGCGGCTACGGCCTGCCGATCGGCGAAGTCGTGTCGGAGGGCAATGTCGGCCTCATGCAGGCGGTCAAGCGCTTCGATCCCGACAAGGGCTTCCGTCTGGCCACCTACGCGATGTGGTGGATCAAGGCGGCGATCCAGGAATACATCCTGCGCTCGTGGTCGCTCGTGAAGATGGGCACGACCGCGAACCAGAAGAAGCTGTTCTTCAACCTGCGCAAGGCGAAGGGCAAGATCTCGGCCCTCGACGAGGGTGACCTCAAGCCCGATCAGGTGAAGCAGATCGCCACCCGTCTCGGCGTGCCCGAGCAGGACGTGATCGACATGAACCGGCGCTTGTCCGGCGACACGTCGCTCAACGCGCCCCTGCGCGAGGAGGGCGAGGGCGAGTGGCAGGACTGGCTCGTGGACAACAGCCCGAGCCAGGAGACCGTGCTGGCGCGGGAGCAGGAGGGTCAGAACCGCCTCTCCGCGCTCAAGGACGCCCTCGGTGTGCTCAATCCGCGCGAGCGCCGCATCTTCGAGGCCCGGCGCCTCGCCGAGGACCCGATCACCCTGGAGGATCTCTCCGGCGAGTTCGGCGTGTCTCGCGAACGCGTCCGGCAGATTGAGGTCCGCGCCTTCGAGAAGGTGCAGGAAGCGGTCAAGCGCAACATCGCGAGCCGCGAGCTGCCCCGGACCGGCATCGAGGCCCGCTGAGCCGCGCGCCCGGCGCGCGACGCGCCGGGCCCGCCGGTTCGGGTCAGGGCTCGGACGGCGGGCGCCGTCGACCGATCACTGCCAGGCGTCGAAGGCGTTCTGCATCACCTGGGCGCCGGCGGCGCCCTTCTCGAAGGTCAGCACCGCCCGGCGGCCGGACGTGTAGCGCAGCGCGATATCGAACCAGTTCCGGTGGAGGAGCAGGTCGGTGTTGCGCTCGACGTCGTTCTGAAGCGACGACAGGCCGATCAGGAACAGGTTGTCGCGGACCCGAACCGGCAGGCCCGAGACCGGCGAGCCGCGGGCGCTCTGCTCATCCTTGGCCTGGAGCAACCCGACATCCTGGACGGTTCTGGACGCGGCGTTGCTGCCGCTCTGGCTGAAGGCCAAGCTCACCGTGTGGGAGGCCGGCAGGGTCGCGTCGAGATTGCGCTGGATGGTCATCACCAGCGTCAGGCCGGCATCCGGGATGGTCACGGTGGCGACGACGGCGTTCTGGACCGGCTGCCCCTGATCCCCGTTGACGGTCTCGAGCCGCCACGTCACCCGCCCCGGCGTCACGGTCGGCTGACCGCCCTCGGCCCCCGTCGCCTCCTCGACGAGTTCCGCCCTCTGCGCGACCGCGACGCCCGCGTCGGCCGGCGCGGGCGTGGCCGCGGCCCGTGCCGGCGCGCCGTTCTCGACGCGCGTCGGGGCCTTGGGGGCCGGGGCGGCGTCACCGCCGACCCGGTCGCCGAACTTGGTCTCGCCGCCTTCCGGCTGCTGCGTGTCCGCGGTCTCCGTGCCGCTCGACGGCAGGTTCTGCGGCCGGTCGCGCAGCAGGAAGGCCGCGACGGCGATCAGGCCGATCACCACAGCCAGGACACCGCCCACGAAGACGTTGCGCAGCACGCGCGACCGACCGGTGCGCGGGGGGACCACCTCGATCCGCGGACGCTGACGCCCGCCCGCGCCCTCGGCCGCCTCAGCATCAGGGTCCTCGACGGCGGGCACCTCGACGCCGGACGTCTCGGCGCCGGACGTCTCGGCGACCGGCGGGGCCGTGTCGGGCGCGGCCGTCTGCGGCGTGCCCGGACGCGGCGGCGCGATCGGGATCGGTGCCTCGCGCGGCCCGTCCTCGGCCTCCCGATCCCCGTCGCGGGCCGCCACCGCGAACGGCGGCTTCGCCGACGGGAGGATGGGCGCCAGCGCGGGACCGGATCCCGGCTCCGGCGGGGACGGCTCCGGGATCTCCGGCTCCGTCGCCGCAGGCACGATCGGCTCGGGGACGGCGGGTTCTGGCGCGGCGGGTGCGGGCACGGCCGGTGCTGGTGGCGGCGCCGAAACCGTGGCCGGAGCGGGCGTCCCGGGCGCCTGCGCGGCATCGTTGGCGGGGGCCGGGAGGCCGCCGTGATCGACCTCGAGCCGCTCGATCGCGGCGTCGAGCGCCCGGCGCTCGAGATCGATATCGGCCTCCGACAGCGGCGGATCGAGGGAGCGCAGCTGGCTGATCAGGGCGTTGCGCGCGCGGTCGTAGACCGCCTTGCGCAGGGCGGGCGTTCGGTCCGGCAGCGCGTCGAGCGCGCGGGCCAGAAGCGGGTAGTAATCGGCCATGATACTCTGGTCCGCCCCTTCGGCCGCCGTCCGGCAAAGCCGGTCGGAGGCCGGGGACCGAGGTCCGCGCCCGCCCGACAGGTCCGGTCGCGGCCGTCGGCCGGTTTGTCGTATCCCGCCGCGCGGGATCAGGGCCCGCGCGCCGGTTGCCTTCGAGACGGCGGGCGGATCGCGATACGGACCGCCCGGCCGCCAGCCCGTTCTAGATCAAGCCCGCGCGGACTGGATACAGGCAGGGCCGCCGAAAACACGCGTCGTCAACGGGATAGCGCGCGAAGGGTCAATCCTCGAACGGGTTGTGCATGAGGATCGTGTCGTCGCGCTCGGGCGATGTCGACAGCAGCGCCACCGGCGCCCCGATCAGCTCCTCGATCCGGCGCACGTACTTGATCGCCTGCGCGGGCAGATCCGCCCAGGACCGGGCCCCCGCGGTCGTCTCCGACCAGCCCGGGATCACCTCGTAGACCGGCTCGATCCGGGCCTGCGCGGCCTGGCTCGCCGGCAGATGGTCGATCGGCTGGCCGTCCAGCATGTAGCCGGTGCAGACGCGGATCTCCTCGAAGCCGTCGAGAATGTCGAGCTTGGTCAGCGCGATGCCGTGGATGCCGGAGGTCCGGACCGTCTGGCGCACCAGCACGGCGTCGAACCAGCCGCAGCGGCGCTTGCGCCCGGTATTGACGCCGAACTCGCGCCCGCGGCTGCCGATGGTCTCGCCGATCTCGTCGAACAGCTCGGTGGGGAACGGTCCCTCGCCGACGCGGGTCGTGTACGCCTTGGCGATGCCCAGAACGTAGCCGATCGCCCCCGGGCCGAGGCCCGAGCCCGTGGCCGCCTGGGCGGCCACGATGTTGGAGGAGGTCACGAACGGGTAGGTGCCGTGGTCGACGTCGAGCAGCGCGCCCTGCGCGCCCTCGAACAGGATGCGCTTGCCGGCCCGGCGCTCCTCGTCGAGCAGCGACCAGACGGTGTCGGCGAAGGGCAGGATCTTCGGCGCGATCGCCTTGAGCTCGGACAGCAGCGCCTCGGCGTTGACCTCGTCGATCCCGAGGCCGCGCCGCAGGGCGTTGTGGTGGGTGAGCACGCGCTCGATCTTGGCCGGCAGCGCGTCGGGATCGGCGAGGTCGACGACCCGGATCGCGCGGCGGCCGACCTTGTCCTCGTAGGCCGGCCCGATGCCGCGCTTGGTCGTGCCGATCTTCAGGCCGGCATTGGCCGTCTCACGGAAATGATCCAGCTCGCGGTGGAGCGGCAGGATCAGCGTGGCGTTGTCGGCGATCCGCAAGGAGGACGGCGAGACGTCCACGCCCTGCGCCTTGATCCGCTCGATCTCGTCGATCAGGTGCCAGGGGTCGACCACGACACCGTTGCCGATGACCGAGAGCTTGCCGCCGCGGACGACGCCCGACGGCAGCAGCGCCAGCTTGTAGGTCACGCCGTCGATGACGAGCGTGTGGCCGGCGTTATGGCCGCCCTGGAAACGGACCACGATGTCGGCCTGCTCGGAGAGCCAGTCGACGATCTTGCCCTTGCCCTCGTCGCCCCACTGGGCGCCCACAACGACGACGTTGGCCATGCCTGCCTGCTTACCCGCGACGGAAACCGGGACGGCGCCGCCCACGGGTGCAGGCGACGTACGTCGTGAGCCGTTTCCGCGATCCGGGCAACGAAATCAAGCAAGGGGCCGCATGTTCGGACCGCATGGCGGTCGGCCGGAGCCGGTCACGACCGGCTTACTTGGCCTCGGTACCGGGGTCGCGACCGGGCAGTTCGTGCGGCTTGATCACCGGCATGGAGCCGGACTGATCGGGCTTCACCACAGTGCCGGTCGTGCCGGAATCCGGCGGCTTGATCACGCCGTCGTTCTTCTGGAGCTTGTCGCTGAGCGACTGGTCCTGCGGCGGCGCGTCCGCGTTCGGGCGCACGCGCTCGGGCGGCGCCGGGCTGGTCGTCTGGGCGCGGGCGGGCGCCGCCGCGACGGCGGCCGCTAGGGTCGTCGCGAGGGCGGCGAGCAGGGTCTTGTTCGGCACGAGGGCCTCCCCGATTCGAGACACGAATTCGGGGAGGAACAGCCGGGAACGGGATCCGTTCCTGTCCGCGGCGGGGTCCGATGTCCCGTCCTGTGGACGGGATAGAGCGGCCTCAACCCTGGCGGGCGGCCTCGATGTAGAGCTCGCGCAGGCGCCGGGTCAGCGCGCCCGGCCGCCCGTCGCCGATCGCGCGCCCGTCGATCTCGACCACCGGCATCACGAAGGCCGAGGCGCTGGTGTAGAAGGCCTCCTGCGCCGCGTAGACCTCGTCCACCGGGATCAGCCGCTCCTCGATCCGCAGGTCGGCCTCCTGCGCGAGGCGCAACACCGAGGCCCGGGTGATGCCCGGCAGGAGCGCCGTGGAGAGCGGCCGGGTCACGAGCACGCGGTCGCGGCTGATGATGAACGCAGTCGAGGAGGAGCCCTCGGTGACCGCGCCGTCCTCGATCATCCAGGCCTCGGCGACGCCGGCCTCGGCCGCCTGCTGCTTGGCGAGCACCTGCGCCAGCAGGGCCACCGACTTGATGTCCCGCCGCTTCCAGCGCAGGTCCTCGACGGTGATCACCCGGCCGCCGCTCTCGGCGAGCGGGTTGGCGAGCACGGTCTTGGCCTGCGTGAACATCACCACGGTGGGCTCGGTGCCGGCCTTCGGGAAGGCGAAGTCGCGCTCGGCCACCCCGCGGGTCACCTGCATGTAGACGAGCCCCTCGGTGACGCCGTTGCGGGCGACGAGCTCGGTCTGCAGGCGCTCCCAGCCCGCCGCGTCGTGCGGGTTGCGGATGCCGATCTCGCCGAGCGAGCGGTCGAGGCGCGCGAGGTGCGCGGCGTTGTCGACGAGCTTGCCGTCGATGATCGCCGAGACCTCGTAGATGCCGTCGGCGAACAGGAAGCCGCGGTCCATGATCGGCACGCGCGCCTCCTCGTAGGGGAGGAACTGGCCGTTGAGGTAGACGATGCGGGGAGCGGTCACGGGGAGCTGTCCTGTGTTCGGCGCAGGCCCGGAAACGCGGGCCCGCGAGCGCGGGTCGAAGCAGGAATCGTGCGGAGTCTCAGCGGTCGCCGAAGACCCGCCCGAAGATCGTGTCCACGTGCTTGAAGTGGTAGCCGAGATCGAAGCACGCCTCGATCTGCTCGGCCGGGAGCGCCGCGGCGACCTCCGGGTCCGCCTTGAGCAGCGCCAGGAAATCGCCCTCGCCGCGCCAGACCGGCATCGCGTTGCGCTGGACCAGCCGGTAGGAATCCTCGCGGGAGACCCCGGCCTGGGTCAGCGCCAGCAGCACGCGCTGCGAGTGGATCAGGCCGCCGAGCCGGTCGAGGTTCTTCTGCATGTTGGCCGGGTAGACCAGCAGCTTCTCCATCACCCCGGTCATCCGTGCCAGGGCGAAGTCGAGGGTGACGGTGGCGTCGGGGCCGATCATCCGCTCCACCGACGAGTGGGAGATGTCGCGCTCGTGCCAGAGGGCGACGTTCTCCAGGGCGGGGGTGACGTAGCCGCGCACCATCCGGGCGAGGCCCGTGATGTTCTCGGTGAGGACCGGGTTGCGCTTATGCGGCATCGCCGAGGAGCCCTTCTGCCCCTCGGAGAAGAACTCCTCCGCCTCGAGGACCTCGGTGCGCTGGAGGTGCCGGATCTCGATCGCCAGCCGCTCCAGCGACGAGGCGACGACGCCGAGGGTCGCGAAGAACATGGCGTGCCGGTCGCGCGGGATCACCTGGGTGGAGACCGGCTCGGCGGTCAGGCCCATCTTCTCGGCGACGTACTGCTCCACCCGCGGGTCGATGTTGGCGAACGTGCCGACCGCGCCCGAGATCGCGCAGGTGGCGACCTCCTCGCGGGCCGCGACGAGGCGGCGGCGGTTGCGCTCGAACTCGGCGTAGGCCTGGGCGAGCTTCAGACCGAAGGTGACCGGCTCGGCGTGGATGCCGTGCGACCGGCCGATGGTCGGGGTGAGCTTGTGCTCCAGGGCCCGGGTCTTCAGGGCGGAGAGCAGCGAGTCGACGTCGGCGATCAGGATATCGGCGGCCCGCACCAACTGCACGTTGAGGCAGGTGTCGAGCACGTCCGAGGAGGTCATGCCCTGGTGGACGAAGCGCGCCTCGGGACCGACGATCTCGGCGAGGTGGGTCAGGAAGGCGATGACGTCGTGCTTCGTCACCGCCTCGATCGCGTCGATGCGGGCGACGTCGAAGACCGCGTCCTTGCCCTTGGTCCAGATCGTCTCGGCCGCCGCCTTCGGCACGACGCCGATCTCGGCGAGCGCCGTGGTGGCGTGGGCCTCGATCTCGAACCAGATCCGGAAGCGGCTCTCGGGCGACCAGATGGCCGTCATCGCGGGGCGGCTATAGCGGGGGATCATGGGGGCCTCGGCACGGTCCGGATTGCGTGCGTGGCCGGTAGCATGCGCCGGGCCGGCCGCTCAATGCGCATCGGGCATGCCGGGACGGCAACCGACGTGAAACGCGCGCCGCGCCGGGCTCAGTCGATCCGCACCCAGCCCTGGCCCATCAGCCGTTCCTGCGGCCGGAAGCGGGACTTGTAGTCCATCTTGCGCGAGCCCTCGACCCAGTAGCCGAGATAGAGGTACGGCAGCCCGAGCCCGCGAGCCCGGCGGATGTGGTCGAGGATCATGAAGGTCCCGGGCGAGCGCGCGGCCTCCGCGGGATCGTAGAACGAGTAGACCATCGACAGGCCGTCCGAGAGGACGTCCGTCAGGCAGAACGCGAGCGGCGGTCCGGAGCCGCGGCCGGTGATCGCCGTGTCCGGCCCGTGCCGGCGATAAGACACGAGGTGCGTGTCGACGTGGCTGTCCTCGACCATCATGGCGTAGTCGAGCACGGTCATGTCGACCATGCCGCCGTCGCCGTGCCGGGCGTCGAGGTAGCGGCGGAACAGGGCGTACTGCTCGGAGGCGGGCCGGTTCGGCTCCGGAGTGCCGACCCAGTCGGCGCTGCGCGCCAGGATGCGCCGCTGGCTGGCGCTCGGCTCGAACTCGTCGACCACCACGCGGACTGAGACGCAGGCCCGGCACGTCTCGCAGGCCGGCCGGTACGCGATGGTCTGCGAGCGGCGGAAACCGCCCTGGGTCAGGATCTCGTTCAGGTCGCGGGCGCGCCGTCCGACCAGATGGGTGAAGACCTTCCGCTCCTCCTGCCCCGGCAGGTAGGGGCACGGCGAGGGGGCGGTGAGGTAGAATTGCGGTGTGTCGCGCGGGTGGCTGGTCACGCTTCTCACAGACCCTGCGCCGGGTTCATCCTCGCGGCGCCGGCGTGACAGTGTACAGGCGACCGGCCGGGGCTCAATGGCCCGGCCGGTCGCACCGTCAGATTTTCATCAGCGGAATCGCGGCTCAGCGCGCGTGGACGACGGCGAGGCCGAGGAGCAGGTCGTGCCCGAGGCGGCGGTCGGAGCGCATGAGCCCGAACGCGATGTCGACGCACCAGAGCAGGAAGGTCGAGATCGCCACGTAGAACAGCAGCGCGTGGACCGCGGCCGTGATGACGTCGACCCGCGCGCCGCTCTCGGGCGCGACGGTCCGCAGGCCCATCATCCGCTGGCCGATCGTGCTCTGCTTCGGGCCGCCCACCGTGATCGCGCTGTAGATGATGCCGCTCGCCGGAAGGACTGCGAACAGCGTCCAGCCGAGGCCGAAGGTGACCACCCCGATCACGGTGATCGCGAGGGTCAGCAGGGCCGTGAAGCCGAAGATGAACAGGATGTCGAGGAGATAGGCGACCGTCCGGCCACCCAGGCTCGCCCGCACGAACGGGATCGGCAACGCGGTGGCGTAGCCGGGCGCTTCGAAGCGCTGCGCGTATCCGGGTTGTGGGTTCTGCATGGTGTCGCGTCCTGCAAGCGAGGCTGCGGACGTGAAGGTGGGTGCGCGTCGCGGAGGCCGCAAGGGGATCCGGTGCCGATGCGGGTCGGTCGGCGGGCGTGGGCGCGCCTCAGCGCCCGGCCGGGTCTCCGGCCGCGGCGTCGGGCGTGTCGAGGTAGAAGCGCTTGAGCATGTAGAGGGACGGGCCCGACAGGGTGCTCGCCTCGGTGGCGAGGGCGACCAGGGTCGTGCCGGCATCGAAGCGGCAGGTCAGCCAGTGCTGCCGGTTCCCGTCGGCGTAGTCGACCCGCACCGAGTTCGCCGCCGGCCCCGGCGCCGCGCGCAGGAGCCGGATCCCGTCCTGCGGCGCGACCGCCGGGAGCGCCCGGCGGCAGGTGGCGACGCGATCCCGGCGCAGGGTGTCCTGGCAGGCGACGAGCCCCGCGAGGAAGCCGACCACGACCGCGGCCCCGAGGAGCCAGCGGTGCCCGCGCTTCACGGATGGTTGCGCAGGCGCTCCGCGACCCGCGGCGCGTGATAGGTGAGGACGCCGTCGGCGCCGGCCCGCTTGAAGGCGAGGAGCGCCTCGACCATCGCGCGGTCGCCGTCGAGCCAGCCGTTGCGGGCGGCCGCCTCGATCATCGCGTACTCGCCCGACACCTGGTAGGCGAAGGTCGGCACCTGGAACTCGTCCCGCACCCGGCGGATGATGTCGAGATAGGGCAGGCCCGGCTTCACCATCACCGAATCCGCGCCCTCGTCGAGGTCGAGCCGGACCTCGCGCAGGGCCTCGGCCGAGTTGCCGGGATCCATCTGGTAGGTGCGCTTGTCGCCGACCAGTGCCGCCTTGGTGCCGATCGCGTCCCGGAACGGCCCGTAGAAGGCGCTGGCGTATTTCGCCGCGTAGGCCATGATCTGCACGTCGAGGAAGCCGGCCTTGTCGAGGCCCGCGCGGATTGCGCCGACGCGCCCGTCCATCATGTCGGAGGGCGCGATGATGTCGGTCCCGGCCTCGGCCTGGATCAGGCTCTGCTCGACGAGGACCGCGACCGTCTCGTCGTTGAGGATCGCGCCGTCCCGCATCAGGCCGTCGTGGCCGTGGCTCGTGTAGGGATCGAGCGCCACGTCGGTCATGATCCCGATCTCGGGCACGGCCCGCTTCACGGCGCGGACCGCCCGGCAGACGAGGTTGTTGGCGTTCAGCGCCTCCGAGCCGGTCGGGTCGCGCAGCGACACCTCCGTGTAGGGGAAGAACGACACCGCCGGGATGCCGAGCTTCGCGGCGCGCTCCGCGTCGCGGACGATCTCGTCCACCGAGAGGCGCTCGACGCCCGGCATCGAGGCGACCGGCTCGCGGCGGCCCTCGCCGTCGATCACGAACATCGGCCAGATCAGGTCGTCGACCGTCAGGGTGTGCTCGCGGACGAGGCGACGCGACCAGTCGGCCTTCCGGTTCCGGCGCGGGCGCTGGGTGATCTTCAGACCCTCCACGCGGGCGCCCTCGCGGGCGGCCTCCACGGCGAGAGGGCGCGGCTCTGGCAGGGTGTCTGACATGCGGCTTCGCTACCGTTCGCGCGGACCACGCCGCGGATCGCGCGGCGCCCGTGCGCCGGAGGCGATCGACTACCACACCGGGCCGGCGCAACGAAACCCGACCGTTGACGCCGGACGGCGGAACCGCTTCAACCCGGCGACCCCCGCCCGATCGATCAGGATCCCGGCCCTTCGCCATGAACCGGCCCCCACCATCCGCGAGCGCTCGATAGTGCCCAGCTACTTTCCGATCCGGCGCAGGACGCCGCGGCCGGGCGGCATCCCGAGCGACCGCATCGAGCGGGCCCAGGGCCCCGCGTCCGGCACGTGGGACACAGTGCTGATCTGGTTCATGCGGCTCACGGCCCTCGTCTGGCTGCTGAAGAGCGTCTTCGCCTGGGCGACCATCCTCGACGTCCTGCCGGGCGTGCGCCCCTTCGAGGCCGAGCCGTTCGGCCGGCAGTCCGCGATCGTCTACTTCGCGGTGATCGACGCCGCGGCGGCGATCGGATTGTGGCTGACGAGCGCCTGGGGCGGCGTGATCTGGTTGCTCGCCGTCACGTCGGCTATGACGCTCGCTGTCCTGACACCGCAACTCTTGCCGTTATCGGTGCCGCTGCTCGTATTCGGGGGCTGTGTTGTGACGTTGTACTTCCTGCTGTCCTGGCTGGCCGCACAGGAAGCACGGTGAACGAACCGTTCTTGTCTTCATTCAGTTTGTCTTTACCGCGAAGAGTAAATCGCGAATTCATCCTGTCGCTTAAATCGCCTTTCATTCCCGAGCCCTAGCTTAGCCATCATCAACGGCGCCGCATCCAACGGGTGCCGGATCATCGGATGGCGAGGCAGAGATGAAGACCCAGAACGCCCGAGTCGCGCAGATCGAGGCCCCCGAGGAAGCCGCCTCCACCAAGGGCTCCTACCTCGAGGCGCTGCACCTCGTGGAGCGGCTGCATCGCCGGCTGCTCGACGTGATCAAGGACGAGTTCGAGCGCCGCGGCCGCGAGGACGTCAACAGCGTCCAGGCGCTGCTCCTGTACAACATCGGCGACAAGGAGCTGACCGCGAGCGAGCTGCGGACCAAGGGCTACTACCTGGGCTCCAACGTCTCGTACAACGTGAAGAAGCTTGTCGAGGCCGGCTACCTCCACCACGCCCGCTCGAAGACCGACCGGCGCTCCGTCCGGATCAGCCTGACCGACAAGGGCCGCCAGGTCCACGAGATCATCCAGGGGCTCTACGACAAGCATGCCCGGACGATCACGCCGATTGGTGGGATCTCGGAGGAGGATTTCATTCGCCTGAACCAGGCCCTCACCCGCCTGGAGCGCTTCTGGACCGATCAGATCCGTTACCGCCTCTGAGGCGCGCCCTCAGAGGTTCAGCAGGCCGATGATCCCGGCGATCACCGCGTAGGCGAAGCCGGCGTTGATGGCGACGCCGAACATTCCGATCACGAGACCGCCCAGCACGACCAGACCGTCGCGCTCGACGAGACCGAGCCCGACCAGGCAGACGGCGAGACCCAGCGGGATCTGCCCGACGATGGGCGCGGCCACGATCAGCGCCAGCGCCAGGGCGAGCAGGACGATCCCCATGCCGCGCATGCCGAGCGCGGTCTCGAACACGCTGACGCGGGGACGCGACCAGCGCTCCAGGCGGCGCAGGATCGGCACCGCGCGGGTGACGGCGCGCCGGACATCCGTCAGGGCGATCGAGCGGCCGAGGAGCATCCGCGGCAGCCACGGCGCCGACATCCCGGCGGCGATCTGGATCGCCACGAGGAGCAGGAGCAGGCCGCAGATCAGCGGGATCGGCGGCGGCATGGGCAGGCAGTTCGGCAGCCCGAGCAGGACCACGAGCAGCGCGAAGGCACGGTCCCGCAGGACCGCGACGATGTCGCCCACGGTGAGGCGCTCGCCCTCCTGGCTCGCCAGCACGGTGAGGACGTCCGACGTTCGTGCACCGGAGGTCAAGGATCTGCCAACCTTCGCTTTCCCGCGGGGGCTCTAGCCGAGAACATCTGGCACGCCAAGCACGGCAGATTCGCGACAGCGCGATGGCTTCCCGCGGGCGGACGCGCGGCGGACGGCCCGCGAAGTCCCGGCCAGCACAGCGCGCGCACCGACGGACCTTTCCGAAGCAACCTCGTCCCTGCGACACGAAGATCGGCGCGCGAATCCGACAATTCCGGGGGATCGCGAGCGGATCGCGATGAAACGCGGTTAATTTTCTCTTACCGTCCTCCGTAAACGTCGGAGGCTCGACTGTGCCGAACCAGCGCCCTTGCCCGAAGATCGCTGGACGCGCGCCCGTTCTCGCGGTTCTGCTCGCGGGACAGGCGGCCGTCTCGCATCCCGCCGGCGGCAGCGAGATCGACACGCTGCTGTTCGGCAGCCTCGACGCCGGCGGCGACACCTTCCTGACCGTCGGGGCGAAGGCCGGCCTCACCTCCCTCGCGCAGGACGGTTTCACCGCGCTGGCGAGCGTCGGTGGCGGGCGGCGCGCGGAGACCGGTCCGGACGGCCCCCGCACGCGCTACACGGTCGCCGCCGCCGCCCTGGCCGGGTACCAGTGGGTCTTCGACTGGGGCGCGGTCGCAGCCTTTGCCGGGCCCGAGATCGCGCGGGAGATGCTGATCGCGGGGCCGCTCTTCGACGCCCTGCCGACGCGCTTCGGGCTCCGGCTCCACGGCGAGGTCTGGGCGCGCCCGAGCGAGGCGACGCTGCTCCAGGCGAGTGCCGTCGCCGGGTCGGCCCGCGACAGCCTGTGGGCGCGCCTCGCCTGGGGCTACCGGCTCTGGGAGACCTATCTGGGCCCCGAGGCCGCCCTCTACACGGACAGGACCGGCTACGCGAAGTGGAGCGTCGGGCTGCACGGGACCGACTTCGCCCTCGGCCGGTACAGCTTCCGCGCGTCGGCGGGCCTCCAGTCCGAGAGCGGCCGGGGTCGCGCCTGCCCCTACCTGAGCCTGTCGGTCTGGTCGCCCCTCTGATCGGCGCCCGGCCGGGCCTCGAGGGCGTCGAGGAACGCGGCCGCGTCGCGGCGGATCTCGGCGCGGCGCCTGTCGCCCAGCCCGCGGAGCGTCCGGTACGGCATGGCCATCCGCTGATTGCCCGCCAGCCGGTCCTCGTTCTCGATGAGGAAGTTCCAGTAGAGATAGTTGAACGGGCACGCCTCCGGCCCGGCCTTGACCTTCACGTCGTACGCGCAGGACGCGCAGTAATCGGACATCCGGTCGATATAGGCGCCCGAGGCCGCGTAGGGCTTGGAGCCCATGACGCCGCCGTCGGCCCACAGCACCATGCCGTGGACGTTGGGCAGCTCGACCCACTCGTAGGCGTCCGCGAACACGATCAGGTACCATTCCTCAACCTGAGCCGGGTCGAGGCCGGCGATGAGGGCGAAGTTGCCGGTCACCATCAGGCGCTGGATGTGGTGGGCGTAGGCGTGGGCGCGCGTCTCGGCGACGACCTGCGCGACGCAGTTCAGCGCCGTCTCGCCGGACCAGTAGAACCACGGCAGGTCGCGGCCCGCGCCGAGGGCGTTGCTGTCGCGGTAGGCGGGCATCCGGGCCCAGTAGAGGCCGCGCACGTATTCCCGCCAGCCGAGGATCTGCCGGATGAAGCCCTCGACGCAGTGGAGCGGCGCCGCGCCGTCGCGGTAGGCGCGCTCGGCGGCCCAGCACACCTCCTCGGCGGTGAGCAGCCCGGCGTTGAGGGCGGGCGACAGGAGCGCGTGGTACAGGAACGGCGCGCCGGTCTTCATCGCGTCCTGATAGTCGCCGAAGGTCGGCAGGGCGTCGGCCAGGAAGTGCCGGAGCGCCGCGAGGGCGTCGGCCCGGGTCACCGGCCAGGAGAAGCCGGTGAGATCGCCGAAATGGTCGCCGAACTCGGCCTCCACGAGGGCGATGACCGCGCGCGTGACGGCATCGGGCTGGAAGCCGATCCGGTCCGGCGGACGATGCCCCCTGGGCAGGCGCTTGCGGTTCTCGGGGTCGTAGTTCCAGCGGCCGCCCGCGGGCTCGCCGTCGTCCATCAGGAGGCCGGTCCGGCGCCGCATGCCCCGGTAGAAGGTCTCCATCCGCAGGTGATGCCGGCCCTCCGCCCAGCGGGCGAAATCCTCCCGCGGGCACAGGAAGCGGTTGTCGGCACGGATCTCGACCGGGATCGCCAGGGTCTCGCGCCAGTCCTGCATCATCTCCCAGACGCGCCACTCGCCCGGCTCGGTCACCACGACCCGCTCCGGCCGGTGGCGCGCCACGGCGCGCTCCAGCTCGCCGGTGAAGCTGCCCGTGTTGCCCGCGTCGGTCAGGCGCACGTACGCGACCGTGATGCCCTCCGCCTCCAGCTCGGCCGCGAAGTGTCGCATGGCGGCGAACAGGAAGGCGATCTTCTGCTTGTGGTGGCGGACATACGTCGCCTCGTCGCGGACCTCGACGATCAGGACGACGTCGCGCTCGGCGTCGAGGTCGACGAGGCTCGACACCCGGCGGGTCAGCTGATCGCCGAGGACGAAGCGCAGGGTTCCGGACGGCGCGGCGCGGCGTTTCCCGGCCATGCCTAGACCTTCCCGTCCGGGGCGGAGCGGCCGCCATCCGCGGCGCGGCCGAACCCTCCGGTCCCGCCGTCGAAGATCACCCGAACCACGCCGTTCCCCCTTGCCACCGCCGCCGGCCCAATCAAGGTAGGCCCGGGGACGCGGCCGGGCAGGCGGCGGACCCGCGCCCTCCACGTGCACAAGGTCGCAGGCGGCAAGCATGAAGTTCGCGTTCGCCGGCATCGACTTCCTCGGCGGGGTCTTCGAGGGTCTGCTGGACGCCGGCTGGACGCCGGTGAAGCTGTTCACGCGCCCCTGCGACGGGGTCTACGACCACAACGAGGTCGTCGTCGCCCGCGCCCGGTCCTTGCGGCTGCCGATCCAGCTCTCGCGGATCCGCGAGCGGGACATCGAGGCGCTCCAGGCCGAGCACGGGCGCGACTGGGCACTCGTGGTCGCGGGCTATCCCTGGCTCATCAAGGGCTGGAAGGGCCGCGCCGCCTACGGCCTCAACTTCCATCCCTCCCCGCTCCCGACGGGCCGCGGCCCCTACCCGCTGTTCCGGGCCGTCCTCGACCGCTACGAGACCTGGGGCGTCACCGCGCACGTGCTCGCCGATGGGTTCGACACCGGCGATATCCTGGCGCAGGAGATCTTCGCCCTGAGCCCCCGCGAGAGCCACGAGACGCTGCTCGCCAAGTGCCAGATGGCGGCGCGCCGCCTCGCCGCGGGCCCCCTCGGCCGCGACCTGCCCAATCGCTGGCGGCGCTCCGAGCCGCAGGGCGACGGCTCCTACTGGCCGCGCGCGACCGACGCCGACCGGACGCTTGACTTCCGGCAGGACGTCGAGACGGTCCTGCGCCGGGTGCGGGCCTTCGGCACGGTCGAGACGATCGCGCGGCTCGGCGATGCCCGGGTCTACGTGGCGGAGGCGCAGGGGTGGCAGGAGCGCCACGCGCACACGCCCGGAGCGGTGGTGCACCGCCACCGCCGCCACGTCGTGGTGGCGGCCCTCGACGGGTACGTCCAGCTGACCCGCTGGTCGCCGGTTCCCCTCGCGGAGGCCGGGCAGATCGGCCGCTGACCGGCCCGTCCGGGAACCCGAACGCCGACCCCGATGTTTCCGGCGGCCCGGGCACTCCGCCGGGGCCCCACGGGAGTCCGCCATGTCGACCCGCGCCAGCCTCGCCGCAGCCCTCGGTTTCGCCGCGCTGTTTACCGGCTCCGCCCTCGCGCAGGCGGTGATCGTCACGCCCGACGAGTTCGGCCCCGACGACGACGTGGTGGTGCGCGACTACATCGTGCGCCGGCCGGTGGGTCCGGGCCCGATCGTCGGATCGATCCCGCTGCGACCCGGCAGCATCGTGCCGCCCGACGTGCGGCTCGCGCCCTTCACGGAGGCCCCGAACCCGCGCCTGCGCCGCTTCGGCTACTTCGTGGCGCCGGGCGACAAGATCGTGGTCGTCGATCCCGACACCCGCGCGGTGGTGCGCATCCTGGACCGCTGACGGCCGGCGACGGCGCTCACCAGTCGCTGAGCACCGCGCGCTTCCAGCGGTCGGGCGCGACGCAGCGGTACTCGTAGGCCTCGTCCCAGGCGTGGTCGCCGGGGGTGCAGGGCGCGCGGCTGCTCGCGGGCGGCCGCGGCAGGCTCTCGCGGAGGGAAGCGGCCTCGATCTGCCCGTTGTCGCTCACGCGCATGACCGGCCCGGCCGCCGTGCCGTAGACCAGATCGCGCCCGTCGAAGCCGAGGCTGCGGGAGAAGCCGCCCTCGCGGTTGCCGTCGAGCCCGATCGCCTGCCCGGCCGCGAGCAGCATCGGGACGCCAGTGAAGCGCGCGGCGGCGGCGTCGATGCCGATGCCGTAGGTCCCCTCTCCCTGGAACGAGATCGCCCGGTCGGTGATGGAGCCGGTCAGGTTGCCCATCAGGATCCCGTAGCCGGTATGGGCGCCCGGAACGCCGCCGGTGGAGATCTGCAGTCCGACCCGCTGGCGATTGCGGTCGGTGGTCGGCGACTGCGCCGAGACGTCGATCTCGGCGCCGATGCAGGAGGCGACCGGATCGGCCTCGTCGGTCATGTCGACACAGTTGAAATTGCCGGCCCAGGAGGGCCCGACCGGCCCCAGCCCGTTGGGCTCCTTGAAGATCGTGCCGTTGACCGCGACGTTCTGCGCGCCGGTGCTCGCGAGGGCGCGGTTGTGCAGCTCGCCCGTGATCGTCCACTCGTAGCCGGCATTGTGCGGGCCGGTGGATCCGAGCGCCCAGAGCGCCTTGTAGGTGTGGGTGGCCTCGCCCGACCCCTCCGGCACGTGCCGGTCGACCCGCAGCGTCGAGACCGGATCGAAGCCTTGGGGCCGGTTCCAGAGGAAGACGTGGCCGCCATCGAGGCCCATCACCCCGGTCCCCTGCACGCTGCGGGAGAAATTCGGCGGCCACGGCTGCGGTGCGGACGCCGGATCCGTCGCCGGCGCGGCGCGCGGCGGCTGTCCGGGCGCCTCGGCGGCCGCGACCGTCGGGACGCCGATCGCGAAGCACGCCATCAGGGCGGTGCCGGGGCGGATGCGCATGATCGTCTCCGGATATCCTCTCAGCGCGGCCTCGCCCGGGATCGCACTGGCAGAACCCGCCCGCGGGACCAGATAGGTTACAGCATCGCATCGGCGACGCCGGCCACGGGCGCCCGCGGATGCGGCACCCGCCGCGCCATGGGAGCGAGCCGATGACCGCCCTGCGATTCCTGCGCAATTGGTTCCTGGTGTCGATCCCGCTCGGCCTCCTGATCGGCCGGTTCATCAAGGCCGGCGAAGGGCCGCCGAGACGAGACCGGCGGTGATTACCGGAGACCGGGCCGATAGACAGGGCGCGACTTGCTATTCTGACGCTCGGATGTCGATCATCAATAACATGTTAGCGAATCCGGCGCATTTTTACTGATATCGCGCCATACCGGCCGACCAGGGCAGGAACTTCGGCCGTGTCCCGCAACGCCAGCACCCCTGCCGCCGTCGCGGAACGCCGGGCGACCGAGCGGAGACCCACCGCCCTGCTGGCCTTCGCCCAGCAACGGGACGGCGCGCGCTATCCCTGCCAGGTCATGAACATCTCCGATCGCGGCGCGATGCTGGAGTTCCTGGGTTCGCAGGCGGTGCTGCTGGAGGACGTGTTCGACCTCGTGCTGGCGAGCGCCGAGATGCGCTACGCGGTCCAGCTCGTCTGGCGGAAGGAGCGGACGGTCGGCGTCCTGTTCTGCGGCGAGGCCGTGTGAGAGGTCGACCCTGCGGGCTCAGACCGCGAGCGTCGCCATCAGCGTGAGCCCGACGGCCGGCAGCGCCAGCGCCAGGACCGCGAGGGTGTCGAGGGGTGCGGGCCGGCTCGCCGCGAGCCAGCGACGCTCGGCGAACTTCTCGGCCGCGAACCCGGACAGGACCAGGCCGCAGCCGACGAACGTGACAAGCGCGGACATGGGTCGACCCTTCTTCGCAACGCCGCGCCGTGTGATGCGCCTGACGGGAGTACCCGCGGCGCGGCCATAAAGTTTCACCGCGGCGCGGATACGCCGGCGAAAGCGGCGGCGCGCCGGGAAAGCCGCCGGCGCGCTCCCGCCTCTCCCGGGGACGAAGGGGTTGCAATCCCGCGCGGATCCGTCGAGGCGGGAGCCCAGCGTCATCGACGGGGATTGTCGCGGGCGGCGGGAGGCCGGAAGCTTTGAAGACGAGCGGCAACGGCGTGGCCGTCGGACACGATGGCTGGCTGTACTGGGTCGGACGCGCCCGCGAGGTCGAAGCCTTCTACGGCGACACCGCGACCTCGCGGCGGATCCTGAAGCGCTGGACGCGGCTCATCGGGCGGCGCGCGCGGCGCCTCGACGACCTCGGGATCCGGCACGTGCACACCGTCGTCCCCGACAAGCTCGCGATCTATCCGGACCTGCTCGGCCGCCCCTTCCCGGGGCTCGACGATCCGCCCGGGGTTCGGCTCGCCCGGCTGGTCGCCGGGGACAGCGGGGCCCCGATGGTCGACCTGCAAGCACCGCTGCTGGCGGCGCGGGCCGAGGAGCCCGTCTACCTGCGGACGGACACGCATTGGACCTACCGCGGCTACCTGACGGCGTACCGCGCGCTCTGCGAGGCCCTGGACGCGCCGGTGGCGGCGCACGTCTTCGCGGGGACCGGCGCGACCGAGCGCTTCACCTTCGACCTCGGCGAGAAGCTCGTCCCGCCGGTCGACGAGGCGTACGTCGCCTACGACTTCCCGCGCCGCGCGGCTCGGATCGACGCGAACGCCCTGGTGGCCGTGCGGGAATCCGGCCGGGCGGCGCGGCCGCGCGGATTGTTCGTCGGATCCCGCGTCGTCCTGAGGAACCCGGAGGCGCCAGATCGGCGCCGCGTGGTGCTGTTCGGCGATTCCTACATCTACAGCCCGGGCGCCCGGCTCACGGCGATGCTGGCGGAGACCTTCGCCGAGGTGCACGCGATCTGGTCGGCGAACATCGACTGGGCCTACGTCGAGGATGTCCGGCCCGACATCGTCGTCTTCGAGATCGCCGAGCGGTTCCTGCGGCAGGTCCCGAACGACAGGATCCGCATCGATCGCTTCGCGGCAGCGCGCGCGCGGCGGGCCGTCCGCCCGACGCTCCGGGAGCGGATCCGGCGCTGGCTGCGCTGAGGCCGGCCGCTTCTAAAAGCGAGAGCCCCGCCGCGGTGGCGGCGGGGCTCTGCTCCCTCAGGTGCGCGGCGGCTCAGTAACCGCGGCCGTAATAGCCCGGGCCCCGGTCGAAGGCGCCCGCCGCGGCGGCGCCGGCGGCCGCGCCCGCGATACCGAGACCGATGGCGGCCCCGGTCGACAGGCCGCGGTGACGGCGGTAGCCGAAATCGCGCCGGTGGCCGTAGCCGCGATCGTAGCCGCGGCCGTAGCCGTAGCCGTGGTGGCCGCCGTAGCCGTAGCCATAACCCTGCGCCTTGGCGCCGGTGGCGCCGAGCGCGCCGAGGGACAGGGTGACGGCGGAGATGAGAGCGAGCTTGCGCATCGGTGACTCCTTCGCAGTTGCGTTGGGACCCCAACCCAAAGCGCAACCAGGGGTTCCGATTTTCATGTGGGCAGGGCGCCGACCGCGCCGGAAGTCAAAAGTGAGGATCGAGGATGTGGTGAGCGCGCTGGGACTCGAACCCAGGACCTACAGATTAAAAGTCCGTTGCTCTACCAGCTGAGCTACGCGCTCGCGTCCCGGGCCGCGCGGCGGCCCGTCGGGGACGGCGCGTCCGCAATAGGTGAGCGGGACCGGGGGGTCAACACGACGGAGGTGGACAACCCTCAGGCCGCGTCGCCGCGGGTGCGCTCCACGATGTCCCGGGCCTCGTCGAAGGCCGCGTCCGCGTCGAGCTCGGTGGTGTCGAGCCGGACCGCGTCCTCGGCCATGCGCAGGGGCGCGGCGCTGCGCGACGCGTCCCGGGCGTCGCGGGCCTCGATGTCGGCCAGGATCGCCGCGAAGGTCGCCGCCTCGCCGCGGCCGGCCAGTTCGCGGTGGCGACGGCGGGCACGCTCCTCGGACGAGGCGGTGATGAACAGCTTCACCGCGGCCTCGGGGCACACGACCGTGCCGATGTCGCGCCCGTCGAGCACCGCCCCCTGCGGGTCGGCGGCGAAGCGGCGCTGCCACGCGAGCAGTCCGGCGCGGACCTCCGGCACCGACGAGACGCGGGAGGCCGCCTCGCCCATCGCCCGCTCGCGCAGGCGCGGATCGTCGAGCCGACCGGCGTCGAGGGCCTGGGCCGCCCGCGCCGCGGCGGCGGCATCGTCCAGCGACAGGCCGGCGTCGATCAGGGCGAGCGCCACCGCCCGGTAGAGGAGCCCGGTGTCGAGATGCGGCAGGCCGTAATGGTCGGCCAGACGCTTGGCGAGGGTACCCTTGCCGGACGCGGCCGGTCCGTCGATCGCGATGACGAGCGGCATGGCGGTCACGCCCCGATCCGGCCGCCGAGGGCCTGCATGGTCGGAAGGAAGCTCGGGAAGCTCGTGGCGATCATCGCGCCGTCATCCACCGTGACCGGGTTCCGCGCCGCGAGCCCCATCACCAGGAACGCCATGGCGATGCGGTGGTCGAGGTGGGTCGCCACCGTCCCGCCGCCCTGCGCCGCGGTGCCGTCGCCCTCGACCACGAGATCGTCGCCCTCGACCGCGTGGCGGACGCCGTTCGCGGCGAGCCCGGCCGCCACGGCCGCGAGGCGGTCCGATTCCTTCACCCGCAGCTCGTGCAGGCCGTTCATCCGGGTCCGGCCCTCGGCGAAGCTCGCCGCCACCGCCAGCACCGGGTACTCGTCGATCATCGCGGGCGCCCGCTCGGCCGGGACGTCGACGCCGGTCAGGCGGCTCGCGCGCACGCGCAGGTCGGCCACGGTCTCGCCGCCCTCCTCCCGCTCGGCCATGCGCTCGATCTGCGCGCCCATCTCGAGGAGCGTCGTGATCAGCCCGATGCGCAGCGGGTTCATCATCACGCCCTCGATCACCACGTCGGAGCCGGGCACGATCAGCGCCGCCACCAGCGGGAACGCCGCCGAGGACGGGTCGGCCGGCACCACCACGTCGGTGCCGCGCAGCGTCGGCTGGCCCGTCAGCGCGACCTTGCGGCCGTGGCCGCCCGGACCGTGCGGCTCGACGCTGACCGCGGCGCCGAACAGGCGCAGCATCCGCTCGGTGTGGTCGCGGGTCGCAGCCGCTTCGATCACGGTCGTGACGCCGGGGGCGTTGAGGCCGGCGAGCAGGACCGCCGACTTGATCTGCGCGGAGGCCGCCGGGGTCTCGTAGGTGATCGGGATCGCCTCCCTAGGGCCCCGCAGGGTCAGGGGCACGCGGCCGCCCTCGGCCTCGGCCAGGACCTGCGTGCCCATCCGGGTGAGCGGGTCGAGGATGCGGCGCATCGGCCGCGAGCGCAGGGAGGCGTCGCCGTCGAAGGTCGCGGTCACCGGCTGCCCGCCGACCACGCCCATCATCAGCCGCGAACCGGTGCCGGCATTGCCGAAATCGAGAACCTCGGCCGGGTCGCCGAGGCCGCCGATCCCGACGCCCCGGACCCGCCAGCTCCCGGCCCCGAGGCGCTCGACCCCTGCCCCGAGCGCCTTCGCGGCGGCGGCGGTGCGCAGGACGTCGTCGCCCTCCAGCAGGCCTTCGACCCGTGTCTCGCCCTGGCTGAGCAAGCCGAGGATCATCGACCGGTGCGAGATCGACTTGTCACCGGGCGGGCGCAGGCGTCCGCGCAGCGGGGCGCCCGGCGCGGCGGTGAGGGGCTGGGGGGTCGAATCGTGCGACACGGGACGTCCGTTCGGGCTCTGAGACGTGGGCCTGGATCCGGCGCGTCGCGCGGCCCTGCCGCGGCGCTGCAATCGGACGGTGAAATCGCCGCGCCGTTAACACGGGCACCGCCCGCCGTCATCCATCCGCTGCCCGCGCCGATCCCGGGCGCCGCACGCGGGGGTGCGCCGCCCGAAACGCCCTGCGCGGGCTCGATTGACAGGCGCTTTCACCGCGACTAACGGGGCGCCTCCCCCGAGACAGTACTGACGACGAGGTGTCCGCCCGTGGCCCGACCGGAACTTGGCTTGAAGCGCCAGTGCATGAGCTGCGGCGCGAAGTTCTACGACCTCGCCCGCGATCCCGCGGTCTGCCCGAAATGCGGCGCGGTCTATCAGGCGGTGGCCACCTCCAGCCGTGCGGCCCCCCCGGCGCTGTCGCGGGGCCCGGCCAACACCGACGATGAGGACGAGACGGACGAGAAGGGCCCGGAGATGGTCTCCCTCGACGAGGTCGAGGCCGCCGAGGACGACGCCGATCCGACGCCCGAGGACGACTCGGTCGAGGACGGGGAATCCTCCGACGACGATACCTTCCTGGAGGAAGAGGATTCCGGCGACGACGACGTCTCCGACCTGATCGACGGCGATATCGAGAACGACGAGGAGGGCTGAGGCGGCCTCCGTCTCTCCCGACCAAAAACCCCCGGCGGCAGCGAAAAAGGGGGTTGAGTCCGCGATGCGAGCCGCCTATAGAACCGGCCTCGCCGACCGCGACCCGGACCGGCGAGACCCCGCGGTACCCAAACCGCGGTGGATGTAAAAAGTGGGGCCTTAGCTCAGCTGGGAGAGCGCTTCCATGGCATGGAAGAGGTCATCGGTTCGATCCCGTTAGGCTCCACCATCCCACCCTCGCGCGACGCGGCCCTGTCGGGGACGCGGACCGCGTTTAAAAATATGGGGCCTTAGCTCAGCTGGGAGAGCGCTTCCATGGCATGGAAGAGGTCATCGGTTCGATCCCGTTAGGCTCCACCATTCCTCGCAGGCGGGACGCGGCCGTCCGGGCCTTCCGCGCCGTCAGGCAGATCCCCACAGCACCGTCCCTGCGCGCGCAGCGAAACGATCCCGTCGGCGCGACGACTAAGGTCGCGCGGTCCTGAGTCGCCACGCGTTGCTCGTGATGGCGGAGAGGACATCGCCCGAGGGTTTCAGGCGGAACCCGTCCCGGCCGACCAGGCCCGCATCGGGACTCCTCGCTGTATCAATCCGGCTCAGCGGGTCAGGTGACCGAGCGGCAGCGCGGTCGTGTACTTCACCTGCCCCAGGGCGAAGCTCGAGCGGATGTTGGCCACGCCGGGGATCCGCGTGAGGTGGTCGAGGACGAGCTTCTGGTACTGGCCCAGATCCTCGACGACGACGCGCAGCATGTAGTCGGCCTCGCCGCTCATCAGGTAGCACTCCATCACCTCCGGGCGGCTGCGCACCGCCTCGTCGAAGGCCTGGAGCGCGGCCTGGGTCTGCTTCTCAAGCGACACGTGGACGAAGACGTTGACCGCGAGCCCGAGGCTCAGCGGGTCGACCACCGCCACGCAGCCGCGGATCACCCCCGCCTCCTTCAGGTCGTTGACGCGTCGCCAGCACGGCGACGTCGACAGGCCGACCCGCTCCGCGAGATCCGCGATGCTGATCTCGCTGTCCTGCTGCAGGCACTCGAGGATGCGCAGGCTCGCGGCGTCGAGGGCGGCCGGTCGGGCGGGCATGCGATCGGTCTCCGGTCGGGATCCGCGTGCGCGGCCTGAGGCGCAGGATGCGGCATGTTTTGCCGACTACAGCCCGTATCAGGGAATATCAATCCGCGAACCCCGGCATCGCGGCAAATATCCGGCATGTCCCGCCGCCGCGATCCTCGTATGATCGCGCCGACCAAGGAGGCCGCGCCGATGAACGCCATACCGCCGAAAGCCACGATCGCGCGGTCCGCCGAGGTGGATCACGATCCGGCCGAGACCCAGGACTGGCTCGCCGCGCTGGAATCCGTCTTCCGCACCGAGGGCGCGGCCCGGGCGCGCTTCATCCTCGATCGCCTGGAGCGGCGCTCGAAGGAGATCGGCATCCTCGACGAGGCCCTGCCCTACTCGCCCTACCGGAACACGATCGCGCTGGAGAAGCAGCCGCGCTACCCCGGCGACCTCGACATCGAGGAGCGCCTGACCTCGATCATGCGCTGGAACGCGCTGGCCATGGTGGTGCGTGCCAACATGGCCTACGGCGAGCTCGGCGGCCACGTGGCGAGCTACGCCTCGGCAGCGGAGCTGTTCGAGGTCGGCTTCAACCACTTCTTCAAAGGCGGCACGGACGGCGACCTCGTCTATTTCCAGCCGCACTCGGCGCCGGGCGTCTACGCGCGGGCCTTCCTCGAAGGCCGGCTGTCCGAGGAGCAGCTGAAGCACTACCGCCAGGAGATCGCCGGCGACGGGCTGTGCTCCTACCCGCATCCCTGGCTGATGCCGGATTTCTGGCAGGTCCCCACCGGCTCCATGGGCATCGGCCCGATCCACGCGGTCTATCAGGCCCGGTTCATGCGCTACCTCGGCGACCGGGGCCTCGCCGACACCACCGGCCGGCACGTCTGGGGCGTGTTCGGCGACGGCGAGATGGACGAGCCCGAGTCGATCGGCGGCCTGGCGCTCGCCGCGCGCGAGAATCTCGACAACCTGACCTTTGTCATCAACTGCAACCTGCAGCGGCTCGACGGACCGGTGCGCGGCAACGGCCAGATCATCCAGGAGTTGGAGAGCCTGTTCCGCGGCGCCGGCTGGAACGTCATCAAGGTGCTGTGGGGCTCGGAGTGGGACGGGATCTTCGCCCGCGACACCAACCACGCCCTGCTGCGCCGCTTCGCCGAGACGGTGGACGGCAAGTACCAGACGCTCGGTGCCAAGGACGGCGCCTACAACCTCGCGCACTTCTTCGGCGAGGATCCGGAGGTGCGCGAGCTCGTCGCCCACATGTCGGATGCCGACGTCGACCGGCTGAAGCGCGGCGGCCACGACTTCCGCAAGCTCTACGCGGCCTTCGCGGCCGCCAAGGCCACCAAGGGCCGGCCGACGGTGATCCTGGCCAAGACCAAGAAGGGCTACGGCATGGGCGGCGCGGGCGAGTCGCGCATGACCGCCCACCAGGCCAAGAAGCTCGACGTCGACGCGCTGCGCGCCTTCCGCGACCGCTTCGCCCTGCCGCTGTCGGACGCGCAGGTGGAGGGCCTGGCCTTCTACAAGCCGGCCGAGGACGGCGCCGAGATGCGCTACCTGCGCGAGCGGCGCGAGATGCTCGGCGGCGTCCTGCCGGCCCGCCGCCGCACGGCGCCGACGGTCCCGGTTCCGGAGCTCTCCACCTACGCGGGCTTCGCCCTCGAGGCTGGCGGCAAGGAGATGTCGACCACCACCGCGGTGGTGCGCCTGTTCGGCAACCTCCTGAAGCACAAGGATCTCGGGCCGCGCATCGTGCCGATCGTCGCCGACGAGGCGCGGACCTTCGGCATGGCCAACCTGTTCCGGCAAGTCGGGATCTACGCGCCGCAGGGGCAGCTCTACGAGCCGGAGGATGCCGGCTCCATGCTCTACTACCGCGAGGCCCGGGACGGGCAGCTCCTCGAGGAGGGCATCACCGAGGCCGGGGCGATCTCGTCCTGGACGGCGGCGGCCACGTCCTACAGCGTCCACGGCCTGTCGATGCTGCCGTTCTACATCTACTACTCGATGTTCGGCTTCCAGCGGGTCGGCGACCTGATCTGGGCGGCGGCCGACCAGCGGGCCCGCGGCTTCCTGATCGGCGCCACGGCGGGCCGCACGACGCTCGGCGGCGAGGGCCTGCAGCACCAGGACGGTTCGAGCCACATGCAGGCGGCCGCGATCCCGAACTGCCGGGCCTACGATCCGGCCTTCGCGTACGAGATGGCGGTGATCGTCGACCGGGGCGCCCGGGCGATGATGGAGGAAGGCGAGGACGCCTTCTACTACCTCACGGCGATGAACGAGAACTACGCCCAGCCGTCCATGCCGCAGGGGGCGGAGGCCGGGATCCTGAAGGGCATGTACCGCCTGTCGGGGCCGGAGGCCGGACAAGGGACGGGCGCCGCTGTGCGGCTCCTGGGCTCCGGGGCGATCCTGCCGGAGGTGATCGCGGCGGCGACGATGCTCGCGCAGGATTTCGGCGTCGCGGCCGAGGTGTTCAGCGTGACGAGCTTCAGCGAGCTGGCCCGCGACGCCCGCGAGGCCGAGCGGCAGGCGATGCTCAACCCGGAGGCCGAGGCGCCGGTCAGCCACGTGGCGGCGCTGCTGCCGGGCACGGCGCCCATCGTCGCGGCGAGCGACTACGTCCGGGCCTACCCGCAGCTGATCGCCTCCTATGTCGGCGCGCGCTTCGTCACCCTCGGCACCGACGGGTTCGGGCGCAGCGACACCCGCAACGCGCTCCGCCGATTCTTCGAGGTCGACCGGCAGCACGTGGTCATCGCCGCCCTGCACGCCCTGTCTGAGGCCGGCACGATGCCGCGCGCCACGGTGGCGGACGCGATCCGCCGCTACGGCGTCGCGGCGGACGCGCCCGCGCCCTGGACGATCTGAGGCCGGGCGCCCCGTCGAGGGGCGCCGCCCGCCCCACCCCTTTTCCGAACGCCCGACCCACGGACACCCGACCGCATGAGCGCCGCGCTGCAGATCGCCCTCCCAGATATCGGCGACTACCGGGACGTGCCGGTCATCGAGCTTCTGGTAAAGCCCGGCGACCGCCTCGCGGTGGACGACCTGATCCTCAGCATCGAGTCCGACAAGGCCACCATGGAGGTCCCCTCCCCGGTCGCCGGCATCGTGCGCGAGTTGCTGGTGTCGGTGGGGACGAAAGTGTCCGAGGGCACGCCGATCCTCACGGTGGAGCCTGCCGAGGGCGGCGGGGTCGAGACCGCGGCGGCACCGCCTGCCGCGGCCGCAGCGCCGTCGGTTTCCGGGCAGGGCGCGGGTCCCCGCTCCCGTGCAGGAGAGGGACAGGGTGAAGGATCCGGGTTGTCCGGAGACGGCCACCCCTTCACCCCAGCCCTCGCCCGCACGGGAGAGGGAGCCGGTCGCGCCTCGCAGGAGCCGATGCGGGCCGACCCGATCCAGGCAACAAGCGGCGACGTGCATGCCAGCCCGTCGGTCCGCCAGCTCGCGCGCGAGCTGGGCGTCGGGCTCGACCGCGTCGCCGCCACCGGCCCGAAGGGGCGGATTCTGCGCGAGGACGTGCACGCCTTCGTCAAGGCGGCCCTCAACGCGCCGGTCCAGGCGCCCGTCGCCGCGTCCGGCATCGGCGCCGGCCTGCCGCCCTGGCCGGAGGTCGACTTCGCCAAGTTCGGGCCGGTGCGGCGCGAGCCGCTCTCGCGCATCCAGAGTCTCTCTGGGGCCAATCTCAGCCGCAACTGGCTGACGATCCCGCACGTGACCAATTTCGACCGGGCCGACGTCACCGAGATCGAGTCGTTCCGGGTCGGCCTCAACACGGAGACGCGCACGCCGCCCGCCCGGGTCACCATGGTGGCCTTCCTGATCAAGGCGGCGGCCTCGGCGCTGCGCGCCTATCCGCGCTTCAATTCCTCCTTGGAGGGCGGCGACCTCGTCCTGAAGGACTACGTCCATGTCGGCTTCGCGGTGGACACGCCGAAGGGCCTGATGGTGCCGGTGGTGCGCGACTGCGACCGCAAGGGCCTCATCGAGATCGCCACCGAGATGGCCGCGATGGCCGAGAGGGCTCGGGCCGGAACCCTCCCGGGTTCCGACATGCAGGGCGGCTGCTTCTCGGTCTCGTCGCTCGGCGGCATCGGCGGCGACGGCTTCACCCCGATCATCAATGCCCCCGAGGTCGCGATCCTGGGCGCGGCGCGCTCGCGCACCGAGGCGGTCTGGGACGGCGCGGCCTTCCAGCCCCGCCTGATCCTGCCGCTCAGCCTGTCCTGGGACCACCGCGTCGTGGACGGCGTCGCCGCCGCCCGCTTCCTCGGCCACGTGGCCTCGGTCCTGTCGGACCTGCGCCGCGCCCTCCTGTGACCGCCGCCGCCATGCCCGAGACCCTCGACATCCGCGTCCCCGATCTCGGGGACTACGCCGACGTGCCCGTCATCGAGATCCCGGTGGCGCCCGGCCAGCCGGTCGCCAAGGACCAGACCCTGCTGGTGGTCGAATCCGACAAGGCGACGCTGGACATCCCCTCCCCCGCGGCGGGCCGCCTCGTCGAGATGCTGGTCGGCCTCGGCGACACGGTCTCGGCCGGCACCCTCGTCGCCCGCCTCGCGGTCGAGGCGACCGACGCGCGCGGCGAACCGGCCCCTGCCTCGGCCCCGACCTCCGCGCCCACGCCCACGCCCACGCCCGCCGCGCCGCCGCCGAAGCCGCAGGCCGGCGCGGGCTGCGATCTCCTGGTGATCGGCGGAGGACCGGGCGGCTACTCGGCCGCCTTCCGGGCCGCCGATCTCGGGCAGCGGGTCATCCTGGTCGAGCGCCACGCGACCCTCGGCGGCGTCTGCCTCAACGTGGGCTGCATCCCCTCGAAGGCGCTGCTCCACGTGGCCGCGGTCACCGAGGAGGCCGTCCGGCTGGCCGCGCACGGGATCAGCTTCGGCGCGCCGACGGTCGATCTGGAGAAGCTGCGGACCTTCAAGGCCGGCACCGTCCGCCGCCTCACCGACGGGCTCGCCCAGATGGCGCGCCAGCGCAAGGTCGAGGTGGTCCGCGGGACAGCCCGCTTCACCGGGCCCGACACGGTCTCGGTGATGCTGCACGACGGCGGCACGCGGGACGTCACCTTCACGGGCGCCGTCGTGGCGGCGGGCTCGGCGCCGGTGGCCCTGCCGATGCTCCCGGACGATCCGCGGATCGTGAATTCCACCGGGGCGCTGGAACTGCCCGCCGTGCCGCGCCGGCTCCTGGTGATCGGCGGCGGCATCATCGGCCTGGAGATGGCGACCGTCTACAGCGCCCTCGGCGCGCGGGTCGACGTGGTCGAGCGCCTGCCCGGCCTGCTCGAGGGCGTCGACCGGGATCTCGTCGTCGTCTGGACGAAGCGCAACGCTCATCGTTTCGACCGCGTCCTGACGGGGGTCGAGGTCGTCTCCGCCGAGGCGAAACCGGACGGGATCGCCGTGACCTTCTCGGGGGAGGCCGAGTCCGGAACCTACGACCTCGTGCTCCAGGCCGCCGGCCGCCGGCCCAACGGGGCGACGCTCGGTCTCGACGCGGCCGGCGTGGCGCTGGACGGCGGCTTCGTGCCGGTGGACGCCCAGATGCGCACGAACGTGCCGCACATCTTCGCCATCGGGGATTGCGTCGGCCAGCCGATGCTCGCCCACAAGGCGGTGCATCAGGGCCACGTCGCCGCCGAGGCGGCCGCCGGCCACAAGGCCGGGTTCGACGCCGCCGTGATCCCGTCGGTCGCCTACACCGACCCGGAGATCGCCTGGGCCGGGCTCACCGAGACGGCCGCGAAGGCGGCCGGGCGGGCCGTCGAGGTGGCGCGCTTCCCCTGGGCCGCTTCGGGCCGGGCCATCGCCAACGGCGCCGATTACGGCCTGACCAAGCTGCTTTTCGACGCGCAGACCAAGCGCGTCGTCGGCGGCGCCATCGTCGGCCCGAGCGCCGGCGACATGATCGGCGAGGTCGCGCTGGCGATCGAGATGGGCGCCGACGCCACCGATATCGGCCGGACGATCCACCCCCACCCGACCCTCGGCGAGACGATCGGTCTCGCGGCGGAGGCCGGGCTCGGCCTCTGCACCGACCTGCCGCCAGTCGCCCGTCGGTAGACACGACGTCGGCGCCGGGCCGGTCCGCCCGGCGGCTCGACGGATCGCCGCGTCTTGTATAGATCTCGGCCCGCGTCGCCGGCTCGGCCGGGAAGCCGTCCGGTCGGAGCGTTCTGCCGGGCCTCGATGCGGCGGCACGTGGCGAAGATCTGGTGGTTCAGCTGGGAGGATATGATCCGAGATGCTGTGGCACACCGGAAAGTCTTTCCGCCATGCCGTCCGCATTTTGCCATTACTGGCACGGGATCGATCGGCGCGCGGGGCCCCGCGGCCCGCAACGGCCGCACAGGCGTTCCGGGTACCGCCCCTGGTCCTCGCCGTGCTGCTGGGATCGGGCGCGGTGACCGGGGCGCCGAGTTGGGCGCGCGATGCCGCCGAGGCGCCGAAGCCGGCCGATACGCCGTCCGCCGCCGACGGGCCGCAGGCGCTCATCGCCTCGCTGCGGAGCCGTATCCTCGCGGCGCACAGCGCGACCTTCGCCCTCGAGAGCTGGTGTGCCGACTACAAGCTCACCGGGGACCCTCACCTCGTGGCGGAACGCGTGCCGGTCGCCGACAAGCCCCTGACGGCCGCGCAGCGCGCCCGTCTCGCGATCGGCCCGGACGAGCCGGTGCGCTACCGCCGCGTCCGCCTCGCCTGCGGGGACCGCGTCCTGTCCGAGGCGGATAACTGGTACGTGCCGGCCCGGCTCACGCCGGAGATGAACGCGACGCTGGACACCACCCGCACGCCCTTCGGCCGGGTCGTGCGTCCCCTCGCCCCGGTGCGCAGCACCGTCGAGGTGCGCGCGCCGGTCCGGAGCGCCACCCCCGGACCGGACGATCCGCTCTTCGAGATCGACGCCGTGCTGTCGACCGGGGCCGGGCAGCCGTTCTGCGAGGTCGTCGAGACGTATCTGGGCGGTGCGCTGCCGCAGGCATCGCGGTAGAACCCAGCCGCGTTCTCGGTTGGGAGGAACAGGTATGGGTTCGAGGTTTCGTCGCGCGGTTCTGGCCCTGCTCGCGACGGGCGCGGCGTGCGCGCCGGCCCTGGCGGCCGATCCGGCCGGCGTATGGCTGACGGAAACCGGCAGTTCGAAGGTCCGCATCGCGCCCTGCGGCGGCGGCTTCTGCGGCACGATCATCAGCGCACCCGGGAAGGGGCTCGACGCGAAGAACCCGGATCCGGCCCTGCGTGGCCGCAGCGTCGTCGGCGTCCAGATCCTCGACGCGCGACAGCCCGAAGGCGGCGGCTTCTCGGGGTCGCTCTACAACCCGAACGACGGCAAGACCTATTCCGGTTCGCTGAAGCTCACGGGACCCGACTCGCTCGAGGTCTCCGGCTGCGTCATGAGCGTGTTCTGCAAGCGGCAGACCTGGACGCGCGTGAAGTGATCGCGCGCGGCGGGCGCCGGGGCGAGGCGGTGCCGCGTCGCAACAACGCGGGATCGATCGCGCGCGACTGAGGTTGCCTGAGCCTGGAACCAGCAAGGATTCTCATGACCCGGACATGTCTCGCCGCCCTTCTCGCCCTCGCCACCGTCGCGCCGGCCAGCGCCCAGGTCGAGGCCCGGCCCGTCGCGCCCGCTCCCGGCGCGCCGGGCGTGGTGAGCCAGCAGATCGACGCCACCGGGAACGAAGCCGCCGTGAGCTACTCGCCCACCGGCCGGCCGGCCGACACGATCTCCAACAACTCGGCGGCAGCGGGCAACGCCAACCAGCCGTCGCGGGTCGCGCCGCAGGGCGGTGGCGGCGGCGGCAGCCGGTGATCTCGCCTGATCCCCGGTGACCCGAGCGGCGCAGGACCCGCGAGAGGGGCCGTGATATCTGCCCGCGGCTAGAGCGGTTTCGGTTTAATCGGGGTCGTATCCTGCCGCGACGAAGAAGTTTGCGGCCTCGTCGGGCGTAACGGCATCGACGAGCCGCCCGATTGTGGTCCAGAGCCCTTCGCGCGTGCGCGCCGCGGCCTTGCGCAGCCCCGCCTTCAACTTCGAGAACGCCATCTCGATCGGATTGAAGTCCGGCGAGTAGGGCGGGAGGAACAGGAGCCGCGCGCCCGCCGCCTCGATCGCCGCGCGCACGGCCGGGCCTTTGTGGCTGCCGAGATTGTCCATGATCACGATGTCCCCGGGTGCGAGTTCGGGCACCAGGACCTGATCGACGTAGACTTGGAAGGCGTCGCGGTTGATCGGCCCGTCGAGCACGAACGGCGCGGCGATCCCGGACAGGCGCAGGCCCGCCACCAGGGTCGTGGTCTTCCAATGACCGTGCGGGACGGGGGAGCGCAGCCGCTGGCCGCGGGGACAGCGCCCGCGGGTGCGGGCCATGTTGGTGGCGGTCCACGTCTCGTCGAGGAACACCAGCCGGTCCGGGTCGAGATCGGGCTGGCTCTCGAACCACGCTTCCCGGGCGGCCTTCACGTCCGGCCGATCCTGCTCTGCGGCGTGGGCCGTCTTTTTTTGTACGTCAGGTCGCGCGCGTCGAGGAAGGCCCACAACGTGCCGAGCCCGACGGTGAGGTGAATCGCCCCGGGTTTTCCGGAGGCCGTTTGGTTTGGCTCAGGCGGCCAAGGCTTGGACCTCGGCCTGGGCATAATAGCGTGCCTCCGCCTCGGCGGGAGGGATGTGGCCGATTGGTTCGAGCAGCCGACGGTGGTTGAACCAGTCCACCCATTCCAGCGTGGCGTACTCGACCGCCTCAAAGGACCGCCACGGCCCGCGTCGATGGATGACCTCCGCCTTGAACAGGCCGATCACCGTCTCGGCGAGAGCGTTATCGTACGAGTCGCCAACACTGCCGACGGAGGGTTCGACGCCCGCCTCGGCCAAGCGCTCGGTGTAGCGGATGCTCACATATTGCGATCCGCGATCCGAGTGACAGACGAGGCCGCTGCCGGCGAAGGGGCGGCGCTCGTGCAGGGCCTGCTCCAAGGCATCGAGCACGAAGTCGGCCCGGGCCGAGCGCGACACACGCCAGCCCACGATCCGGCGGGCGAAGACGTCGATCACGAAGGCCGCATAGACGAAGCCGCCCCAGGTGGCGATGTAGGTAAAATCCGCCACCCATAGCCGGTTCGGGCATTCGGCCCTGAACTGTCGATTGACCCGGTCGAGCGGGCAGGCCGCCGCCGGATCGGGAACGGTGGTGCGAACCCTCCGCCCCCGGACGACGCCAGCCAAGCCCATCGTTCGCATCAGCCGGACCACCGTGCAGCGCGCCACAATGATCCCTTCGCGGGCGAGCTGCCGCCAGACCTTGCGCACGCCGTAGACCCGGAAGTTTGCCTCGTACACGCGCCGGATCTCGACCATGAGTGCCGCGTCCCGCTTGGCTCGAGCCGACAGCCTCCCGGGATCGGCTCGTCGCGCGGCATGGGCGTGGTACGTCGACGGGGCGATCGGCAGAACCTTGCAGATCGGCTCGACCCCGTAGAGCGCACGATGATCGTCGATGAAGGCGATCATGACCGGAACCGGCGGTCGAGCTCCGCCTGGGCAAAATACGCGCTCGCCTTCCTGAGGATCTCGTTGGCCTGCCGGAGCTCGCGGTTCTCCCGCTCCAGCGCCTTGATCCGCTCGCGCTCATCCGTCGTCGGTCCGGCCCGCACGCCCCGGTCGCGCTCGGCCTGACGGACCCACTTGCGCAGCGTTTCGCCAGAGCAACCGATTTTGGCCGCGATCGACTGGATCGCGGCCCATTGCGAACCGTGCTCGCTCTCATGCTCCCGGGCCAGCCGGACTGCCCGCTCGCGAACCTCAGGGGAAAAGGGTGGGGTATGCTTCGTCATGGCTCCAGTCTCTCAAGAGTTGGAGCCTCCGAAAATCCCGGGGCGATTCAAGGCCATGCTCGTCCTGCAACCGGGCGCGCATCTCCTCCAGGGTGATGTCGACCGTCTCGTCGATCAGCGTACGCAGGAACGTCTCGTACGGGTCGAGCTTGGAGCGGCGGGCACGCCCCTGCGGCCGGGCGGCCACCGTCCCAGTCGCGGCGAGCGCCGCCATCCAGCGGATCGCGGTTGCTTGGCCGACCCCGAAGCGGGCGGCCGCCTGACGGCGCGAGGTCGCCGCAGCCGCGGTCACCACCCGCTCGCGCAGGTCCAAGCTGTAGGGGCGGCCCATGCATCACTCCGGCTGTCGACCGGCCTGAGTGAATCAGCCTCCCAGCGCCGCGTGAACCCCACCAAGCCGACTCAGCCCAAACCGAAAACGCTCTAGGCTTTCCCGACCCTCCAAACTATGCTGGACACCACCGCGGGCTGGCTTGACGATCAATGTCGATTGCATAGCCTGACCGAGTTCGGAACCAGGTTCGGCAGTCACTGACGCTGGCTGTCCTGGACCTCGTCTATACGATCTGCGTCTCCGATATCGAGGCCGAGAAGACGGTCCTCGATATCCGCAGGCTGTATCCATCGGTACAGAAGCCGGTCGACTTCGCTTGCCCAGGCCAGCGGGAGGTCGAGCCAGAACGTGCGCCAGAGCGTCAGCAAGGCATTCTCGGCGAGTTCGAACTCCGAGGACGGAGGGCGCGCCGGAAGGTCCGACGACCCTCGCGTCATGACTTGATCCTTGCCTCGACGCGGCTGACGTGGGTGACGCGGAAGGTGCGCTCAGTCCCGTCACCGGCATCGCGGATCGAGACGTATTCGCCCTCGACGAAGGCATGGGTCCCAAGACGATAGCCGGGCTCGTCGTCTTCGGCGGTGCGGTCATCATAGTCGATCAGCCAGGTCGCGCCGCCCTCGCCGCCGGCGCGGTGCACGAGCCGGCCATGCCGGTCGCGCTCGCCGATCCAGAACCGCCGAGCGCGGCAATGGTCCCGGGTTTCCCGCCACAGCGTCGCGTCGAGGTGGCCGTCCGGTCCGAGCGGTGCCACGATCTCGTAGCCCCGTCCGCCGCTGCCGTCCGGATGCTCCGGGCAGCGCGCCAGCGTCAGGGTCACGCGCTGCAGCGTGGCGGGTGCGCTCGGTTTGCCCGTACGCGGTACCACACCCGGGGCGATGGCGTCCGCTTCATGCGTTCCATGAGCCATTGTGAGCCTCCTCGTTTCAGAACGATGTGCGTCCCGAAAACCGGACGCAGAGCAACTGTCAGGCGGATCCTCGATGTGGCGCCGCCGCCGTGGCGCGGACGAAGGGCCGGTGTCAGCGTAGGCAACCGGCACAGGTGCCCCGCGTGACCGCATCGTCGCGCTCCTGTTCGGGCGTCCGCCGCTGGATGTCGCTGCCCGGCCTGAGGTCGAGCTTGTCCGGCCGCGGCACCGTCTCGCCGCTCTTGGTCACGTAATCGGAGCGGCTCGACGCAACCTGGTTCGATCCCGAGCCGTCGGCGTCTTGTCCGAGCACCGACAGCGGGACACAAAGGCCAAGGAGGATCCCCGCGACGCCCAACGGGAGGGATAGCGCCGTGACCTTCGTCTCCCTCCAGGAGCCACCACGCGAGCACGTGCCGTGGAACATGGCCGCTCTCCTCAACTCAGGGCGACGATGCGGTCCTCGACGGCACGCACGCCCGGGACCGACCAGGCCGCACGCTCGGCGGCGTCCCGCTCCGCCCAGGCCGATACGGCGCCCTCCAACGTGACCTTGTCGCCCGAGACGGTGACCTTGATCCCGTCGGCCTCGAACATGACGCTGCGCCTGAACGCCTCCAGGATCTTGTCCTTGACCGCCGTCGGCGGAACCCGCGGCCTGACCTCGACGAGGTTGGTCACGCCATGGACGCCCGACAGCTTCCGCACCGCCGCCTCGGCGCCCGCCATCTGGTACTGCCAGTCCACCGTGCCAGTCAGCGTGACCCAGCCGCCGGCGACCTTCACCTGAATGGCCTGCTTCGGGAGGTGCACCGACCAGTCGATGATGGCCAGCGCCCGCGCGGCGATCTGGTCGTCGGCGACCTTCTTGTCGTCGGCGTAGCGGACCTCGATCTCCTGGGCGATGGCGCGCACGCCCCTGACCCGGCGAACGGCGCGCTCGGCCTCGACCTTCTCGGCGTAGCTGCCGACGTGGCCGGTCAGGGTCACCACGCCTTCCGAGACGGCGACGCCGATGGCGCCGGCATCTAGGCTGGGATCGAAGTCGAGCTCGTCGAGCACGTCGCGGCGCAGATCCTTGTCGGTCATGGCGTCCTTCCTCATGACGTCTCTCCTATTCGTGCCAGGTGGCAGGAATGGTTGGGTCGATCCTGCGCGGCCTAGCCGGAGGAGCCTTGATCCAGCGCAACCCCGACGCGCCGCTCGGCCTGTGCCAGCGCGGCGCACCGGGTCATCTCCGTGCTCAAGCGAACTACCGTCGCCTCGATGCCGGCCGCCTTCAGGTCGGTTTGAAGCCTCGCGATCAGCGTGTCGTCGTCGGTGACGACCGCGCCCTCCGAGAAGGACGTGACGTAATTCTCGGCCGCCGTGCCGGTCAGGCGCATCCGTTCACAGGCCCAGGTCGCCAGGAGCCGGTTGCGCCGGTTGCGGGCGTGAAAGCGCGCCTCCTCCTGCTGGACGAAGCGGCGCTCGGCGGCCCGCTCGCGCTCGTCGAACGTCGTGGTCATGGAAGCCTCCAACCCGGTGCAGCGCCGGACCGGACCGGCGGCCGACCAGCTATCTTTCGACCGGTCCCGGCGGCCAGCCTTGAGGCAGATCAAGCTCCCGGACGTCGGCCCTGCGCGTGGTGCCGCGGGCGGACGACCCATGATTTCACGGCCTCGACCGCCGCCAGGTACGCGACGGTGATCAGCCCGATGGCGAGCAGGGTCGGCAGGTCTGGGATCTGGAAGCCGAACCAGCTCCCCAGCGGCGAGAACGGAAGGGCCAACGCGGCCCCGAGGGCTGCGAGCGATGAACCAACCAACGCCGCGCTCGGACGGTCCTCCCAGGGATGCCCGTTTGTCCGGATGACGAAGATCACCAGGATCTGCGTCGCCATCGACTCCAGGAACCAGGCCGTGCGGAACTCCTCGGCCGAGGCGCCGAAGACGAGAAGCAGCACACCGAAGGTCAGGAGGTCGAACAGCGACGACAGCGGCCCCATCACCGCGGCGAAACGGAGTACGTTCGCCATGTCCCAGACCTGGGGCCGGGCGGTCGCGGACGAGGCCACCCGGTCGAACGGGATGCCGACCTCCGAGAGGTCGTAGAGCAGGTTGTTGAGGAGGATCTGCGTCGGCAGCATCGGCAGGAACGGCAGCGCCACCGAGGCGACCGCCATGGAGAGCATGTTGCCGAAGTTCGAGCTCGCCCCCATGCGGACGTACTTGAGGATGTTGGCAAAGGTCCGCCGTCCCTCCGCGACGCCGTCGGCGACGACCTCTAGGTCGGAGGCGAGCAGGATCATGTCGGCGGCGGCCTGGGCCACACCGGTCGCGCCGTCGACCGAAAGGCCGATGTCGGCCTGCGCGAGGCCGGGCGCGTCGTTGATGCCGTCGCCCAGGAAGCCGACTACGGCGCCCTTGGCCTGGAGCGCCCGCACGACGCGCGCCTTCTGGTCGGGCGTCAGCCGCCCGAAGGCGTCCACCTTCCGGACCCGCACCGCGAGGGCCGCGTCGCTGAGTGCCGCGACCTCGGGGCCGGACAAAACCGTGCCGGCATGCAGCCCGACGAGACCTGCGAGACGGCGCACGACCACAGGGTCGTCGCCGGACAGGATCTTCAGGCGCACGCCCGCCCGCGCGAGCCGCGCGATGGCGGCCGCCGCCGTTGGTTTCGGCGGATCGGCGAAGGCACAGAACCCCTCAAAGACGAGGTTGACCTCGTCCGTGCCTCCGGGCGGTGTCACGTGCCCGGACCAAACCCGCGAGGCGACGGCGATGCTGCGCAATCCGTCTTCTGCCAGCGTTCGGACCTGCCCGAGGGCCTCGCCGCGCGCTGCCGGGGTCATCAGTTCCGTCCGCTCGCCGGCACGGCGCGCGGTGCACAGCGCGAGGACGGCTTCCGGGGCGCCCTTGAGGATCAGCAGCGTCCCTTCCGGTCCCTGCGCGATGACCGACCCGGTGCGGCGCCCGTAGTCGAACGCCCGCCGGCCGGAGAGGCCCCACCCCTGCCCGGCGTTCGGATGGGCTTTGGCCAAGGCGGCGTCGAGCGAACCACGGTCGCCGCCGAGGTCGGCGGCGACGGCCGCGAGCCGCGCCGGCCGCGCATTGTCCCGGCCCGCCGGGTCGAGGCTGCGCGCCAACGCGATCTCGGCGGAGGTCAACGTCCCGGTCTTGTCGGTGCAGAGCACGGTCATCGCGCCGAGGTCGTGGATGGCGGCCAGGCGTTTCACGATGACCTTGCGCGCCGCCATGCGCAGCGCGCCCCGGGAGAGCGTCACGGTGGTGACCATCGGCAGAAGCTCCGGGGTCAGCCCGACCGCGAGGGCCACGGCGAACAGGAGCGAATCGAGCACCGGCCGGCCGAGGACGACACGGAACGCCAGGACGGAGAGCATCAAGCCGATGGTGAGCCGGGCGACGACGAGCCCAAACGCGTGCAGGTCACGCTGGAAGGGCGAAGATGCCTGAGCCTCGACCAGCGCCGAGGCTGCCGCGCCGAACATCGTGGAGCGACCGGTCGCGACGACGAGGGCGGTCGCCTCGCCCGTCTGGGCGACGGCGCCGCGGAAGAGGGCGTTCGAGGCCTCGGCCGGCTCGGAGGCCGTCACAGGTCCGGGGCGCTTCTCGACCGGGTAGGGCTCACCGGTCAGCGCGGCTTCGGCGGCCGTGAACGCATCGCTCTCGATGATGACGGCGTCTGCCGGAACGATGTCTCCTGCTCGAACGCGCAGGAGGTCGCCCGGGACCACCTGTTCCACCGGGACGGCGACGAAGTGGCCGTCGCGCCGTACCTCGGCCTTCAGCGCCACCGCGTGGCGCAGAGCCTCCGCCGCCCTCGTCGCATGACCCTCCTGCACGGTGTCGAGACCGACGGACAACCCCAGGATGGCGACGATGATCGCGCCCCACACGACGTCTCCGGTCGCAACCGACACGAGCCCGGCCGTGAGCAGGATCAAGGCGAGCGGTTCGAGCAGGCGGCGCAGCACAGCTCGCAGCGCGCCATCAGCCCGCGCGCCGGCATCGCTGTTCGGCCCGTAGCGTTCGAGCCGGCGCGCCGCTTCGGAGGAGTCGAGCCCGTCGAGCCCGCACCCGAGCTCGGAGCAGAGCGCCTCGGATCCGCGCGTCCAGAAAGCCGCAGCGGACACGGATGGCGGCTGGTCCGGCAGCGAGGAGATGTCCCGGGCGAGGACCGGAGCCGCTGTCATTTCCATGGGGCAGGTCCATCGCCTTCCGCTCGTGGCGGACGACATCATCGGCGGGCGATGGGGTCGTTGCGCTGGATCAAGCCGCCGCCCTGGCCGGCTGCCCGCAGATACCTCAGGCTGGCGGTCAACTGCCGGTCCCGCGTCGGGTCGATCAGGCCATCCTCCACGATGCCGTCCTGCAAGGACCCGCCGTTCCCGTACGGCCTCTCCGGCGGTCTTCCGCCATCTTCCGCCGCCATTCCGTCAGGCGGCACTTCGCGGTCGGGCTCGATGCCGTTGCCTTCCACGCTGCGGCCTGCGGGCGTGACGACCCAGGCTGTGGTCAGCCGCAGACCGCGCCCGTCCCGGTGCGTGTAGGTGGTCTGAACGGCGCCCTTGCCGTAGGTGCGCGTGCCGATGACGGTCGCGCGTCGGTGGTCCTGGAGCGCTCCGGCGACGATCTCGGCCGCGGAGGCCGTGCCGCCATCCACGAGCAGGACGAGCGGAAGTCCATCGATCAAGTCACCTCCCGTCCCGTCCAGCGCGAACCGCTCGACCTTGTCGGGACCGCGACCGACTAGGCGCACGATCTCACCGTGCCCAAGGAAGGCTCCGGCCACCGCAACGGCCTGCACCACGAGGCCGCCTGGATTGCCGCGTAGGTCCACCACGAAGCCGCGGAGCCGGTCCCGACCGATGCGGTCCTTCAGGGTCGCGATCGCGCTGACCAGCCTGCCGATGGTGAACTCGTCGAAGTGATCGACACCGATATAGGCGATGGCATCGAAGACCCGTATGCGGATCGGGTGCAGCGGTAGCCATTCCCGGGTCATGATCACCTCGACCGGGGCTGGCGCCTCTGCTTGCACGATCCGCAGTCGCACCGTGGAGCCCGGCTCGCCCCGCAAGCGGCCGGCGACTTGGTCGACCCCGAGGTCTTCTACGGCGTCGCCATCGATGCGCACTATCACGGTCCCGGGCTTCAAGCCGGCTCGCGCCGCGGGGGCGCCTGGAAGCGTGCTCCGAACCCGCCCACCTGCCTCGACTTCCAGGCCGATGCCCGCGTAGGTCCCGGTATTCTGCTCGTCGAGCCGGCGAAACTCGGTCGCCGTCAGGTAGCGTGAATGCCGGTCCAGGGATGCGACCATCCCGGCGATGGCCGCGTCGACCAAGCGCCCATCGGTGGGGATGTCGACCGCTCGTGTTCGGACGACGTGGAACGCGGCCCCGAAGGCGAGCAGATCCTATACGAGGACTCGCGCGATCGGTCGGGCCAAGTGCCGGCATCGGGTGAGCCCGGCGTCATCAGGACCGTGCCGACCGTCCCGGCTAACCCGGCCAACCCGACGATCAAGCACGTGAGACCGCGACCGGGCGTTGACCGGTCGCGTGCCGGCTCGCCTTCGGTCGATCTGAACGGCATCGTCTGGCCCGAATTGCTGATGCGCTTTCAGGGTGGCTATGCGCACCCGGCATCGCATTGACGTGCGTCAACGGACGCCGTGGTGCGCGCCCCTCTCGACCGTCCCTGGCCGGATCTCGGGACCGCCTGAGGAGGACGGGCGGTCGGCTGCCCCGTCACGGCGACGGCCCGTCGAGAGACAGGACAGTCGAGCGCAGAATGTCCAGCGGCACGTCTGACTGGAGACGATGCCACGAGAGCGCGCCGCAACCGCGTGCGACCTGGGCCGTCAGGACCGCCGCGGTCGCGTCCGAGGGGTCACCGACACGCTTCTCGATGCGGCTTGCGAGCGTCGCGGCCGGCGCTTCCAGCCAAACGCCGAGGAACCCGGCATCGTTGTCCCGGGCGACCGCCTCGATGCCTTCACGTTCCGCAGGGCGGTCGAAGACGGCATCGGCGACGGCGCAATGGCCAGCGGCCAGGACACGTGCCGCCTCCAACCGCAGGATCTCGTAGACTCGACGAGACGCGGCGGGAGCATAGGCCGATGCCGGCAGCCGCGTGAGGGCGTCGACGCCATGCAGGCGCTTGCGGATGCGGTCGCTCGACAGGATGCGGGCACCCGGGGCCGCCCCGATCCACGGGGCAACTGCGACCGCGACGGTCGACTTGCCGGAACCGCTGAAGCCGCCGACCGCCAGGACGACGACTGGCTTGTCGGTAAGCAGGCTCTCCGCGAGGGCCAGATAGGCTTGCCCCTCGGCCGTCTTCGCGGCGGCGACATCGCCGGTTCCATCCGCTGCTTGCGCCGCAGTGACGTGGGCGCGGATCACCGCGCGCAACGCCATCAGGAACGGCAGCAGCCCGATCCCGTCGGTCTCGTCCGCCAAATCGAGGTACCGGTTGAGGAGGAGGTTGGCGAGGTGGAAGCGCTCGCGGTGCCAGAGATCCATGAGGGTGAAGGCGAGATCGTACAGGACATCAGTCGTCGCGATGGTGTCGCTGAATTCGATGCAGTCGAACGGCGTCGGTCTTCCCTCGAACAGGCAGATGTTGCGCAGGGTCATGTCGCCGTGGCAGCGGCGGACCTTGCCTGCCGTGCGGCGCGCATCCAGCAGAGGGGCGTGCCGCGTCAGGTGCGATTGGAACCGAGCAGTGAGAGCCTCCGTCCCCTCGGCCGTGAGGAGCCCCGTCGCCCGGAGGGCGGCGTCGTTCATGTCGACGAGCGTCGCCATGGCGGCGGCCCCGCCTCCGTCCCGGTGGATCTCCGCGTTGGCATGGAAGTTCGCGATGACCTGCGCGAGTTCCGCGACGTGGCTGGGTCCGAGGCGACCGTCGCGCGCCATGGCGTCGAACAGGTCCGCCTCCGGGAAGCGGCGCATCTCCACCACGGCGTCGACGAGATCCCCGGACCCGTCGAAGGCCAGTGTCCCGCCCGGTTCGCGCGTGATCCGCCGGGCGCCGAGATAGAGCGTAGGAGCCGTGCGCCGGTTGAGGGCCACCTCTGCCTCACAAGCCGCGAGCCGGCGCTCGGGCGTGGAGAAATCGAGGTAGGGAAAGCGCACGGCGCGCTTGAGCTTGAATACGCGGTCCCCTGCCAGGAACAGCCTGGAGATGTGCGTGGTTGCCGTGTCCACCGTCCCCGTGCGCGATAAGGCCTGCTTCAGGAACTCGCCAACACAAGACTGATCCAAGGGCGACATGCGGGTTGGTCCTCGGGAGCCTCGACCTTGGACGCGGCGCAGGCCGAGGTCGACGTGCATCAGCGTTCGGGCTCCGTGTGCGACTGGCGAGACGCGGTCGCCCGGTGACCGGCACCCGTCGGTTGAGCCTTGCGTCGGCACCACCTGATCGACCTTGAGATGGATCAAGGGAGCCGCGGCCCGAGAGGTGCAGTCAGGGGCTTTGCGGAGGCCGCCATGGCCGCACGAACCGACAAAACCGACCCGTTCGACCCGTTCGGCGTCGCCGCCTCGATGAACGAATGGTGTTGTTCGCTGAAGGCGGCCCGAGAACTCAGAGACATCGACCAGGAGATGATGGAGGCGATGACGGAGGCTGACGCCTCATCTTCCATCGGTCTGTCGCCGGAAGCCGCCGCGAAGGTCCGCAACATCGCAAACCTCATGCGAAGCCTGAACATCGACCCCGAAGCTGTCCGGCTGCACCAGCCCGGGGCCATGCGAGAGCTTGAAGCGGCCTGCCTGAAGTGTACGGAACGCAGCCGTTGCGCGCGCGAGCTCTGGGCCGGAACCGCGTCCGACGCCTACCCGGAATACTGCCCGAATGCCGTTCGCCTCGACCGGTTACGACATGCTTGAACCGGGAGCGGCCATCGAACCCTTGTCGTCCGACCCGCAGGTGGCGACCGACCGTGACATGCCGGCTATGGGGCAGGCTCATGCCATGCCGGTCGAGGACGTTCCCGGGCACTTCGGGACGAGCGTGCACATGGGCCTTACGGAGGCGCAGGTCCGGCAAAGGCTCGCCCGAGCGGGTCGAAACGTAATCGCCACGAAGGAGCCGACCGGCGCGCTCGTCCTGTTCCTGCACCAGCTTGGCAGCCCCGTCGTCTACCTGCTGGCGGCGGCCGGTGGGCTCTCGCTCTACTTCGGCGATTGGCGGGAGGTCGTCGCCGTCGTCGCGGTCCTGGCCGTCAACACCGGTCTCGGCTTCTTCACCGAGTTGAGGGCGGTGCGGTCCGTCGAGGGATTGCGGGCGCTCGGGACGCACTCGTCCCGCGTCCGTCGTGACGGGCAGGTCCGGGTGCTGGCGGCCGAGGATCTCGTCCCGGGCGACATCGTGCTGGTGGAAGGCGGGGATGCGGTCCCGGCCGACATCCGGCTGGTCGAGACTTCGAACCTGGGCGCGGACGAGTCGACGCTCACGGGGGAATCCGTGCCCGCGAACAAGTCGGCGGACCCGGTCGCTCCGGACGTGCTCCTGTCCGAGCGCTCGTCGATGCTCTTCCGGGGAACGCTGGTCACCCGCGGAAGTGCCACCGGCGTTGTCGTGGCGACCGGCGCCGGAACCGAGCTCGGCGGCGTCTCCCGCCTCGTGGAGCAGGCCGAGCCGGAGAGATCACCACTGGAGCGTCGCCTGGAACACCTGTCCCGGCAGATGGTCTGGGTCGTCCTGATGGTGGTCGTTTCCCTCGCCGGCGTCGGCGTGGCGACCGGGAAGGACCTCCGCCTGATGATCGAAGCCAGCATCGCACTGGCGGTCGCAGCCATTCCGGAAGGGCTGCCCATCGTGGCGACCCTGACGCTCGCGCGCGGAATGTGGAGGATGGCGCGCAGGAACGCGCTCATCGAGCGCCTTTCGGCCGTCGAGACGCTCGGGGCCACGACCCTCATCCTGACCGACAAGACGGGCACGCTCACCGAGAACCGGATGACGGTGCGGCATTTGTCGTCGCCTTCGGGCGATCTGCCCGTATCCGAGAGAGGGTGCGACCCGTCCAGCGAAGCCCGACGCCTGCTCCGCGTCGCCGTGCTCTGCAACGATGCCGCCCTCGGAGCAGGCGTCGGAGAGGGCAGCGGCGACCCGATGGAACAGGCGCTTCTGCGAGCGGGGCGGTCCGTGGGCCTCGACCGCGAAGCCCTACTGCACGACCGGCCGAAGGTGGGGAAGCACGCCTTCGAGGCGGACACCCGCATGATGGCGACCGTCCACGCTTCGGGGCCGCGCTACTTGGTGGCGGTCAAAGGCGCTCCGGAGGCCGTGCTCGCCGCCTCGCGATGTACCAGCGCTGGAAAGCGCGACCGCCCGCTCGACGCTGTCGACCGCCACCTGTGGCGGCGGCGGGTCGAGGATCTCGGCGCACGGGGCCTGCGGGTCATCGCCTGTGCCGAGAAGATGGCGGACGAGAGGGACATCCATCCGTTCGAGGAGCTCACGTTCCTCGGGCTGGTCGGGTTGGAGGATCCCGCCCGGGAGGACGTTCCAGGGGCGCTGGCAGCCTGCCGCGCTGCCGGCATACGCGTCGTAATGGTCACCGGCGACCACGCTGTCACGGCGCGGAGCATAGCGCGCGCAATCGGGCTCGCCCGACCGGAGGACAAGGTTGCGGAAGGGGCTCCCGCTGGCGGCCTGCCGGACGGGCACGAGGACATCGCGGTCTTCGCACGGGTGAGCCCGGCCGAGAAGCTGGCGCTGGTGCGTGCCTATCAGGACGTGGGTGAGGTCGTCGCCATGACCGGCGACGGCGTCAACGACGCCCCGGCCCTGAGGCAGGCGGACATCGGTGTCGCGATGGGTCAGCGGGGGACGGACGTGGCGCGCGAGGCAGCCGCCATGGTCCTCCTCGACGACGCGTTTCCGGCCATCGTCGGCGCGATCCGGGAGGGACGGGTCATCTTCGACAACATCCGCCGGTTCGTCGCCTACCTCCTAGCCTGTAACTTGAGCGAGGTGATGGTCGTCGGGCTGGCGGTCGTGTCGACCTTGCCGTTGCCGATCCTGCCTTTGCAGATCCTCTACCTGAACGTCGTCACCGATGTCTTCCCGGCATTCGCGTTGGCGTTGGGAGAGGGTCGCGACGACATCCTACTGCGGCCGCCGCGGGACCCCAAGGAGCCCATCCTCGGGCGAAATCAATGGGTCCGGATCGTCCTGCATGCCGGCGCGATGACGGCATCGACCTTCGGCGCCTTGGCCGTTGCCGAGTTCTGGCTCGCCCTCGACCGAGCCTCCATCGTGACGGTCACGTTCCTGATGCTCGCCTTCGCGCAGCTCTGGCAGGTGTTCAACATGCGTGCCTCCGGTTCGAAGCACTTCCGGAACGAGGTCACGCGCAATCCCTGGGTCTGGGCCGCGCTGCTCCTGTGCACGGCGCTGCTCGTCGGACCGGCCTACCTTCCTCCCGTCGGCGCCGTGCTCGGCCTTGCCTCTCTCGGCTGGAGCGGCTGGGCAATCGTACTACCGGCGAGCCTCGCGCCGCTCCTGGTCGTCCAATTCGGGACCTTCGTCGCAGGAGCAATCAAGCGGTCCGCGCGAGGGCCGCACCGTTTGAGGTCCGACGGTCTTTGACACCGGCGACGTGGGTATCCTTGCGAGCTTTCAAACTGGAGCAGGATAGCGATGAACCCGATTGCGGCCGATTGGGATGCACGGGTTGAGCGGTTGACCGGCCGCCTTCCCGTGCGCCTGCGCGAGGCGGTCACGTGGCTGAGAAAGCCATCGCGGCGCCCGGTGCGGCTTGCAGCGGCGCTCGCGCTGATCGGGGGTGGCCTGCTGTCGTTCCTGCCCATCCTCGGCCTCTGGATGCTACCCCTTGGCCTCGCCCTCCTGAGCGAGGACATCCCGTCGCTGAAGCCGCGGCTTGAGACGCTCGCCAGGGCCGTCGAGCGCGCCGTTTCCCGCTTCCGGAAGCCGTGATCGGGCCGGATGCAGATGACCTGGCGCAGTCGTTGAACGTCCCGGTGTTGCGCTGGATCAAGGCGGGCCCGCCGCTACGATGGAGACTTGGGCGACAAGGCAGTCTGGACCCCTCATGTCCCTCCCGTCCTCCTCCCCCCTCGCCGCGTTCCGCGACATTCTGGTCGCCGTCACCGAGGAGGGCCGCGGCGACGAGCCCGAGACGGCGCTCGGCTATGGCCTCACGTTTGCCGCCACGGCGGGCTCCCACCTGACCGTGCAGTCCGCTGCACGTCGTTTGACCATGGTCGGCGGAGCGGGTTTGGGGTTCGTCAACGACCTCGTCGCGGGCGAGAACCGGCGCTTACGCATCCTAGCTCAGTCCGTTGCCGATCGCGTAGCCGGGGACGCCGCGAGCGCGGGCGTGACCTGTACGACCGAGGCGCCTGCGCTCGCCTATCCGGACCTGATCGCACGAGTCACCTCTCGCGCTCGGCTCGCCGACCTGACCGTCCTGGATGCCGAGTCGCGGGAGGTGGATCTCGACCGCGACCTGATCGACGGGGTCCTGTTCGGGAGCGGACGTCCGCTCGTCGTCGTGCCCGCGGGCCGCTCGGCGTTCTCCGCGCGGCGGGTCGTCGTCGCCTGGGACGGAAGCGCACAGGCTGCCCGGGCCGCAAACGACGCGCTGCCGTTCCTGCGCGCTGCCGAGGCGGTCGAGATCGTATCGGTGGTCGGCGAGAAGGACTTGTCGGCCTCGGCCGCCGGCGCCGAATTCGCGCCGCACCTCGCGCGTCATGGCGTGAACGTTTCGGTGAACGTCCTGCCTGTCGTCGATGACGTTGCGGAGACGTTGAGGGCCCAGGTCGGACTGTTCCGCGCGGACATGCTGGTGATGGGAGCCTACCGACACCCGCGCCTGCAGGAATGGTTCCTCGGCGGCGCAACCCGGTCACTCCTGACCCGAAGCCCGGTACCGCTGTTCCTCGCCCATTGAACGATCACGCGCCGGGTGTCGCGCCCGGGCTTTTCCGGCACCTGCGCCCAAAGCTTCGCGAGGGTCGGAAGACTCCCTGGCGCGCAGACGCTGACACCGGCACGCCATAGTCCGGCGCCACACGCGCTCCGCAAGGCCTATCCCGGCACAGGAGGCAGCTCGGCCCCGGACAGCCATTCGGCCTGGGCTCCGTCCCCGCTCCGCTTTTTGGGCGATCTTTCAGGACGAAGCGCTGGGCTGCTTTGGAAACTCCAGCGGGAAATTGTTAAGCACCCGCCAGAGCTCGTAGCCCATCGACACCGTCTCCATCCGAATCCAGCCCCGCGCCTTTGCTCCGAGCGGGATGAAATCAACTTCAGGCCATGTGGGTCGCTCGGGGTCCTGCTCGACCAGCACGCGAAACAAGCCGCTCTGTTGCGCCGAGGGATCAACAGCACGGACCCGCCCATCGAACATGCCGTGGGCTATCGAGGGCCAGCCGCTGAACTGGATGGCGGGCCAGCCCTCGAAGGCGAGGCGCACGCTCTGACCAGGCCGGATCAGGGCGATGTCTCGCCCGTCGACCATCAGCTCGACGACGCGTTCCGGCGCGTGCGGCGCGAGGGTGGCCAGGGTGTCCCCCGCGTTCACCAGCGTACCGGCCGCGGCGGCGTTGATGTGCAAGATGCGACCGTCCCTCGGGGCGCGCACGAGCTGCGCCGATTGGCGGTTCACTGTCACGTCGAGGCGGCTGAGCTTGGCCTTGGCCCCGGCCAGCTTGGCGCGCTGCTCCGCCACGCGTATCTGCGCGGACTCGAAGTTGCGCCGGGTCACGAAGCCCTTCTCGGCGGCCTCGCGCGTCTGGCTGACCTGGCTCTCCGCCACCTTCACGGCTTGATCGGCCGCCGCGATCTCGGCCTCGATCTGCTCCCGTTCGGCGGCGAGCCGCTTGAGAAGGAACGGATCGTTGTCGACGAGACGGGCGATGGGATCGCCGGCGCGAACCCGCTGGCTATCCTCAACGTACCATTGCTCAACCCGGCCCTGGACCAGGGCCGTGACCGTCTGGACCCGGTCGGCTGGGTTCGGCGCGATGATGCGCCCGATCCCAGCCGATGTCTGAACCCAGGGCAAGTAGAGGAGGATCAGGACCGCGAGAACGGTCCCGATACCGATGATCCACCCGAGGGCGACCGCCGCGCGGGGAGGCCGGATCCCGGTCAGGGTTGGGAAATGACGGATGTGTTCAGGCCGCGACAGCATGCGTCCTCTCCCTCAAAATCGCCTTATCGTGCGGTGCCTCACGTTCGGTGGAGCGACCATAACCGTTGGGACCCAGCCGGATCTGGTCGTCGTGGACCGGCAGCAAGGGGCGGCCGGTGACGTGCAGCACCGTCGTGCCCACCGCTCGAAACCCTGCGAGCGCTGCCGCCACGCGATCCGGTGGCAGCAGGTCGAACAGCGCCGAAAGGAAGACGAGCTTTGGGGGATGGAGCAGGACTGCGGCCAGTTTCAACGCGACGGCCTCGCCCGGCGAGAGCGGCGAGCTGGACGCGGATAGGGTGGTGTCGAGCCCGGAGAGCAGGCGTCGGATGCGGTCTGCCAATCCGACACGATCCAGGCACTCGTGGATCCTCGCGGGGCACGTCCCATTCCCGGCCGACAGGTACTCGCGGATGGTCATCTCGGCGAGCGTCGGCCGGTCCAGGACGACGATTTCCGAGTGCAGCCGCTCCGCACCGAACGCCGCGATGTCGGCTCCCCCGACCATCACCCATCCATGCTGCGGCCGGACCCTCCGCTCAATGAGTCCCGCGAGCGTCCGCTCGACACCCTCGTCCGCGGCAACGGCGAGGATCTCGCCGCTCTCGACTGCGAAGTCGAAGCGGAGGCCGTCGTGCTCGACGTCGCGCAGGCGCAGGTTCCCGTCGACGGGGCCCGGGCCGTTCCATCCGTCGCCGCCCACCTGCTCGATACCCTCGAACAGCGAAAGCTCGTGGAGCGCGGCGGCGAGGTCGTAGAAGGTCCTCGCATGGGAGCCGAGTTGCGAAATCCCGTAGAAGGCACTCGACAAGACGAGTTCCGCGGCCACGAGTTGTCCGAGCGACAACTGCCCTTGCAGGATCAGCCAACCGCCCATCGCCAAGAGGCCGGCGCTCGCGACCGCGTAGACCAGGAGGAAACCGATGGTCTGTGCGAAGGTGTGTCGGAAGTGGCGGCGATGCACCTTGGCGTAGGTGGCCGTCAACGCCTCGGAACGGGCCAGAGCGGTCGTGAGCCGGCCGCCGTGCCTGTAGAAGCCATTCGAACTGCCGATGCTCTCAAGCCAGCACGCCGTCTCATGCTTCGCATGGCTCAGCGCCGCGCCGGACCGGACCGCCGGCCCCGCCCAGAGGAGTGCGATGACGACGAGCACGGTGGCAACCACCAGATTGAAGGCGAGGAAGAACGGGTGATAGAAGCTCGTTAGGACGAGACCCATCCCGGACTGCAGCAGGATCGCAAAGCCGCCGACCAGAAGATGTGGGACCGCCTTCTGGACCGTCATGAGGTCGAAGAAGCGATTGAACAGGTCGCTGCGGCGGGCATCGTCGAAATGTGGGTTCCTGGCATGGAGGGCGCGAAGGGTGATGTCCGCGACGGTTCTCGCGAACACGCGCCGCTCGAACAGCGCCAGGACATAGATCCGCGCGGCGCTCAGCAGAGCGGCGGTGAGCAACAGGCCAAGGAGTAGCCCGGACAGGACGAACAGGGGCGCCGGCAGCGCCGTGTTCGCGACCGAGTTGATCAGAAGCTGAACAGACACCGGCACGGCGAGGCCCAGGAGCGCCACGGCAATCCCGTAGACGACCGCCGTCCCGACGAAGCCGGCCTCCGGCTTGAGAAGGCGGCAGATGAGCCCGCAGGCTTTCGCGACCGTCAGGGGTGTGTGGTGCGTGGCATCCATGGGGCGAGAGCTTTCCAGCCTGGAACGAGGGCGTGCGAGGAGGACGGCGATTCCGGCCAAGTGCGGAGCGCGGCCTCGGAGAACGCTGAAAATCGTGGTGGTGCAGGATTGCGAAACCGGCTCGGGCCGCCTGGCTTGGGCGACGCTCGATTCTCACGGGCTTGGACCGAAGAGACAGGCGGTCAGCCGCCGGGCGTGCGGCGGATGCCCTGAAGGCAGGGATTGCAAGCGCGGTCCGCCATACCGGGTGGCACGGCGGACCGCGTTGGCGACGGCTATTGCCGTGAACCGGACGGCTATCGGGTCAAGGCAGGGCACTCGCTTCAGCAGCTGTAGCCACCTGACGTCTGGCCGTACTGCTGCACAGGGAAGTGCTGCTGGTCGGCGTTGCCTTCCTGGGCCGAACTCCGGCGGCAGCCTCCGACCGCGGGGGTCAGGACCTCACCGGGTAAGATCGAGCCGGTTGAGAGGCCGTCCCATGTCGTCTGCGGGAGGGGCCGCGATCCAGGGCCTACGCGCAAATCGGCGAACGCAGCGGAGAGCGGCGCGACACTGAGCGCGGTCGCGACGGACACGACGGATAACTTCTTCGACGCCTTCATCGCTCGTCTCCAATCAGGTTTGCGGTCGTTATGACCTTCCCGTGGATCAAGGTTGGAGGGGATCCACATCACCAATATCGCTCGCCTCATCCACGCGACTGATTTGTAGCGATGAGCTACGATCTACAATTTCCAGACTTCAATGTGAGTCATTGCAAAAGCAAATGATACTCAATGCGATGTAAAAGGCCTTTCGATGTTTAATCCTCGTTCGCAGCATCCAATGAGCAGCCGATGTGTGTTGAGTCACATGGCGCCATCAAGAGTCGGTCCGACCTTGTGGAGGCTCGATCTGGGAGCTTGAGATCCGGCCCCGACGACCTGACGTGAGGTCGATGCCCGGCCCATCATTGCCTTTCGACCTCGACCTGCTGCGCACCTTTGTCGCCATCGTCGACAATGGGAGCTTCACGCGCGCGGCCAGCAGGTTGCGCCTGACACAGTCGACCGTGTCGCTTCAGATCAAGCGCCTGGAAGACGGCCTCACCTGTCGCCTGTTCGACCGTAACGGCCGGGGACTCAAGCTGACATCCGAGGGCGAGGTGCTGCTCACCTATGCACGGCAGATCCTCAAGCTGGGAGCCGAGGCCCTTTCTCGGATCGTCACTCCGGAACTCACGGGGGTGGTCAGGCTGGGAACGCCAGAGGATTTCGCGACCACGCACCTGTCGGAGGTTTTGGCGTGCTTCGCCCGCTCTCACCCGCAGGTTGCGCTCGAAGTGAAGTGCGACTTCACGGTCAACCTGCTCGATGACTTCTCAAAGGGCCGGTACGACCTGATCCTGTTCAAGCGAGAGCCGCAAGGTCCAGCCGGCGGGACGAAGGTCTGGCGGGAGGTGCTCGATTGGGTCGCGTCGCCGCGTCTGGTCGCGGGAGACGGCGGCCCGATCCCGCTCGTCCTTTCACCGGCGCCGGACGTCTATCGCAAGCGCGCACTGTCGGCCCTCGATGCCGCGGGTCGGGATTGGCGCATCGTTTACACCAGCCCAAGCTTGGCCGGATTGCAGGCTGCCGTGCAGGCCGGTCTCGGGGTGACGGTGCTGCCGACGGAGATGATCCCAGCGGACATGGTGTCAATTTCGGGCCGCTTCGGGTTGCCGAAGCTCCCCGATACGGAGATCGTCCTCTACCAAGCTCCGGGCCACGTCCCGCCGGCAGCGGAGCTTCTATCGACGACGGTCATCGCCGCGCTGGAGCGGCGGGTCGCCGTCCCCAGCGCAAGTCTATTCGAAGGCCAGCTCAGTCCTCGACCACGCGGCGGAGCCGGGCGCGCCTCAGGCTAACCTGACGGCCGCCGACGCGTTGCAGGGCGCCGTCCTCCTCAAGCTGCGAGAGGGTGCGCGAGACGGTCTCGATGGTCAGGCCGAGGAAGTCGGCGATGTCGCGGCGGGTCATCGGTAAGGCGAACGTCCCGGTGCCGCCAAGGCGCTCGTCCACCTCGATGAGGAAGGTCGCCACGCGCTCCGCCGCCGAGCGGCGCCCGAGCAGCAGCATGTGGTCCTGGGCGTGCCGCAGGTCGTTCGTGGCCATGCCCCAGAGCTGGCACGCGACCTCGGCACTGCCGGTAGCGGCGCGCTCGACCTGCCGGCGCTTGAAGATCAGCACCTTGGTATCGGTCAGGGCCTCGGCGGTGTGGCGATGACTTTCTTCCTGCTCAAACCCGAACAGGTCGCCGGGCAGGTGGAAGCCGGTGATCTGTCGCCGGCCATCGCTCAGCAGCTTGTGTGTGCGCACCGCGCCGCCGACGACCTTGTAGACATACTCGGCCTCCTCACCCTCGCCGTAGACCTCCTCCTCGCGGGTGTAGGAGAAAGGCGTACCGATAACCTCGGGACAACCGGCGAAAAGGACGCTTTCGTTGAGGCCCGGTACGGGAGCGAAATGGCCGACCGGCACCCGCGTGGATGTCCGTGCCGTGTGCTCGGTGCTCATCGCTTCGCTCCTCACCTGCGTCGATGAGAGGAGATTGGCGTCGGTCGTGGATCGACGAAATTCCGGTCGGCTTCTTAAGCGGGCCCGCTTAAGGGCAACCACGTAGCGTCGTTGGCCGCGGTCGGATGCTGGCGGTCGCCACGAGCGCCCAAGCGGGAACGGGATCGGACAAACCGAGCAGACCGCTGCGTCCCGCGAGCATCCAGCCGATGGCGGTGGTGAGCTCGTACGCCAGACCGCTCAGGACGAGCGTGACGACGTCGGCGTGGCGGCGAAGGTCATGGATGCCGGCGCAGCCGGCCGTGAAGGTCGCGGCGGCGAGCGCGACTGGGTCGAGTGACATGGCGGCCTCCGGGAAGGGGGGCTCTGGGGAGATCGGCCACGGCCGCATCGGGCGAGGTACCGGCGCGGCCGCTGCGGCGACGGACGGTCGGTCAGACCGAGCGCGCCTGGGGGGACACGAACAGCCGCCAGAGCTCGAATGCGGCCAGGGCGGCGACCGCGAGCCCGATCACGACGTGTGTCCACGTTGGCACGGCCGAGTCCGCGAAGCCGAGCGCCCACGGGGCAATGGACACCCAGAGGTCGACGGCGAGGATTATGTACTCCTCCCAGTCGTAGGACTTGCTGAGGGCGAGCACCGCGATAATTGCGATGGCCATCCCGCACACGAAAGCGTTTCGGGCCCCGGCGGTCTCGCTTCCGAGGCTCAGGTACCAGGGCATCATGAGCAGAGCGACGCCGAGCAAGGCATTGAGGGCGTTTGGGATCATGTCCTCGGTTCGGTTCTCGATGGTTCGCATCGTTGCCTCCTTACGGAAGAGGGGAGAACCGGGACCGGACACGCTGAACACGGCGCCTCGGGGCGGCAGACGGCCTGCCGCCTTCCTGAGATCGAGCATCCGACCATGTCGCTTCGAAGCATTGATGTGGCTCAAGATGAGCGAGGAGCTCCCGTCGCCTTAGCCCGCAGGCACTCGGCATGCGTGGAGCCGGCGGCCCGGCCCGTACCTGATCAGATGATTGATTGACGGTCCCCAAGCGTGCAGCCCGCCGCGGGACTTCGCGGGCGCGGTGGCTTACGCGGAACGGCCCAGGGCCCAACGTCGAAGGGACCCCGTGTGCCTGCCCTGTTCCGGCTGGCTTCCAGGCTGGCGTGAAGGCCGCCAAACGACCTTGAACTGGCGCAATCCAGCTATGGTCACAGACGGCCCGAGGATCAGGTCGAGCGCGTGCTAGAGCGGTTTCGGTTTAATCGGGGTCGTATCCTGCCGCGACGAAGAAGTTTGCGGCCTCGTCGGGCGTAACGGCATCGACGAGCCGCCCGATTGTGGTCCAGAGCCCTTCGCGCGTGCGCGCCGCGGCCTTGCGCAGCCCCGCCTTCAACTTCGAGAACGCCATCTCGATCGGATTGAAGTCCGGCGAGTAGGGCGGGAGGAACAGGAGCCGCGCGCCCGCCGCCTCGATCGCCGCGCGCACGGCCGGGCCTTTGTGGCTGCCGAGATTGTCCATGATCACGATGTCCCCGGGTGCGAGTTCGGGCACCAGGACCTGATCGACGTAGACTTGGAAGGCGTCGCGGTTGATCGGCCCGTCGAGCACGAACGGCGCGGCGATCCCGGACAGGCGCAGGCCCGCCACCAGGGTCGTGGTCTTCCAATGACCGTGCGGGACGGGGGAGCGCAGCCGCTGGCCGCGGGGACAGCGCCCGCGGGTGCGGGCCATGTTGGTGGCGGTCCACGTCTCGTCGAGGAACACCAGCCGGTCCGGGTCGAGATCGGGCTGGCTCTCGAACCACGCTTCCCGGGCGGCCTTCACGTCCGGCCGATCCTGCTCTGCGGCGTGGGCCGTCTTTTTTTGTACGTCAGGTCGCGCGCGTCGAGGAAGGCCCACAACGTGCCGAGCCCGACGGTGAGGCCATGCTCGTCCTGCAACCGGGCGCGCATCTCCTCCAGGGTGATGTCGACCGTCTCGTCGATCAGCGTACGCAGGAACGTCTCGTACGGGTCGAGCTTGGAGCGGCGGGCACGCCCCTGCGGCCGGGCGGCCACCGTCCCAGTCGCGGCGAGCGCCGCCATCCAGCGGATCGCGGTTGCTTGGCCGACCCCGAAGCGGGCGGCCGCCTGACGGCGCGAGGTCGCCGCAGCCGCGGTCACCACCCGCTCGCGCAGGTCCAAGCTGTAGGGGCGGCCCATGCATCACTCCGGCTGTCGACCGGCCTGAGTGAATCAGCCTCCAGCGCCGCGTGAACCCTACCAACCCGACTCAGCCCAAACCGAAAACGCTCTAGGCCCTCACGGCTACGCCCGGTGTCCGGTTGAATTGGGGGCCACTCCACGGGCGAAGTGTGCCGGACTGCGGCTGGCGCTCTCCAGATCGATCATCTGCCGACGAAACTCAGTGGTTAGGGAGAACGGGCTGAGGCATCGGGAAAGCACCTCACGCGAAAGCGTTCTTTGTCTACATCGAACCTGGGCAATCCTACTCGCTGCAAGTCCGATCTTCTGGCTCCGGGTTCCGAAAGCGGACTGGCAGAAATCCACCATACCCAGCCGTCCGGGGCGTCCACTCACGCGACTGGAGCTGGCCGTAAGCTGCCGGTCCGCTTCGGAGAACGTCCGCGGGAAAAGCAGACGGCCAGCTACCGACTCAACGCCGCCCGGACCGCCTACACTGCCTCTCCAAAGCGGCCGTCGTCTGCCCTCCAGGTACATCGGTCGGGGACCTGAGCGACAGGCCCGGCGATCACGGCTGGCAGGTAGAAGGACGAGCTCTGGGTGAGGATCTCGATCACGCCCAGGGCGCTGATGATCGTCAGGCGGCTCCGACCGCCCGCATCAGATCTTACGAGGAACGGTCTTGAGCGCCGCGTTCCGATGGGCGCCGCGCTCGTACCAACCCTGGCTCCGGTTCACGATCCAGACCACGGTCAGCATCACCGGCACCTCGATCAGAACGCCGACCACCGTCGCCAGTGCCGCGCCCGAGTGGAACCCGAACAGGCTGATCGCCGCCGCCACCGCCAGCTCGAAGAAGTTCGACGCGCCGATCAGCGCCGAGGGACCGGCCACGCAGTGCTGCTCGCCGGCGATGCGGTTGAGCAGGTAGGCGAGCCCGGCGTTGAAGTAGACCTGGATGAGGATCGGCACGGCCAGCAGGGCGATCACCAGCGGCTGCGCGATGATCTGCTCGCCCTGGAAGCCGAACAGCAGGACGAGCGTGGCCAGGAGCGCCACCAGCGACACCGGCCCGAGCGCCTTCAGGAGACGATCGAGCGCCGCTTGCCCGCCCGACGCCAGGAGCGATCGCCGCACCAGCTGCGCTACGATCACCGGGAGGACGATGTAGAGCACCACCGAGAGCATCAGCGTGCTCCAGGGGACGGTGATCGCGGACAGGCCGAGCAGCAGGGCGACGATGGGGGCGAAGGCCACCACCATGATCGTGTCGTTGAGCGCCACCTGGCTGAGCGTGAAATGCGGCTCGCCCTTCGTCAGGTTCGACCACACGAACACCATCGCGGTGCACGGCGCCGCCGCCAGGATGATCAGGCCGGCGATGTAGCTGTCGATCTGGTCCGCTGGCAGGTAGGGCCTGAAAAGCCAGCCCACGAACAACCAGCCCAGCACCGCCATCGAGAACGGCTTCACCGCCCAGTTCACCAGGAGCGTCACACCGATCCCGCGCCAATGCCGGCCGACCTGACCCAGCGCCGCGAAGTCGATCTTGAGCAGCATGGGAATGACCATGAGCCAGATCAGCACCGTCACCGGCAGGTTCACCTGGGCGATCTCGGCCGAGCCGATCGCCTGGAAGGTGCCCGGCATGACGTGCCCAAGCGCCACGCCGGCCACGATGCAGGGGGCCACCCAGACGGTGAGATAGCGTTCAAACGTCGACATCGGCGCTCCTCAGGCGGTGGCGACGCGGCGACCGTGCTCGTCGACCACGCGCTCCCCATCCTCCTTCACGAACTCGCCCTGCTGCGCCGGCAGCAGGTCCAGCACGGCTTCCGACGGCCGGCACAGGCGCACGCCCCTGGGGCTCACCACCAGCGGCCGGTTCATCAGGATCGGATGCGCCTCGATCGCGTCGAGCAGCTGATTGTCGGTCAGTGCCGAATCGCTCAGGCCCAGCTCGCCGTAGGGCGTGCCATTCTCCCGCAGCACCTCGCGCACCGTGAGGCCGGCGCGGGCCACGAGCTGCTTGATTAGCGCCCGGTTCGGTGGGGTCTTCAGATACTCGATGACGTGCGGCTCGATGCCAGTGCTGCGGATCATCGCCAAGGTGTTGCGGGACGTGCCGCAGTCGGAGTTGTGGTAGATTACCACGTCGAACGTCTCAGGCATGACCGGCCTCCGTCAGGGGGTTGCAGCAGCTCGACAGCGAGGCGACGGCTAGCGTGCAGACCTCCGGGCGCCCCTGGCAGCAGTCGCGCATCAGGAAGGCGATGAGGCCCGAGAGCGCCGGGTAGGCCGCGCTGTAGATGATCGACCGGCCCTCGCGCCGCGCCTGGATCAGACCGGCGCGGTCCAGCTCCTTCAGGTGGAAGGACACGGTGGAGGCGGACACGCCCACCTCGCCGGCCAGAGCCCCAGAGGCCACACCTTCTGGTCCGGCCTGCACCAGCAGCCGCACGATCTGCAGCCGGGACTCCTGGGCGAGGGCAGCGAAGGCATTCAACGCTTGACGCTCGTCCATCATGCGATAATCCTACGATTGTTTGAATGAGGAGTAGCAACCATGCTGGACGCTGCCAAGATCGATGTGGCGGTGCCGCCTCGTAGGACCGCCGACGACATTCAGATCGGCGCCCTGCTCGCCACCTGCGACGAGCACCCGGCGGTCCCCCTCGTGTTCGTCTACGACGGCCACGCCGTGCGTCCCGGCTACCACGTCACCGAAGTGAAGGCGGGCCAGTTCGCCGCCCTCGACTGCGGTGGCAATCCCGAGTCTTGGACGGAGATCTTCATCCAGCTGTGGGACGTGATCGACGGCGATCGTATCCACATGACGGCCGGCAAGTTCGCGGCGATCATCCGCAAGGTGTCGGAGCACGTTGGCCTCGATCCAGCCGCGCGGCTCACCTTCGAGGTCAGCGACGGCGTGGTGCCGATGCAGCTCCACTGCGCCGATACCCCCGAGCTGATCGACGACGTCCTCCAGGTCGCGCTCTCGCCGCGCGCTGCGAGTTGCAAGCCGCGCGATCGCTGGCTTGAGGCAAAGCGAACGGAGAAGGCATGCTGCAACTAAACGGCCACTACTACTTCAGTTCTCGGCATTGCCGGAGCACAGCTTGAACTTCCGAAAAGGGTTGGGAGCGGGCGCGGCGATGACGTCCGCTCTGTTCTGTTGCCGCTCGAATGTGTTTCGGCGTGCAACTTTGACCCCTTGAGGCGGGGGATCGGCGTCCAATTCTGACCCCCTAACCTCGTTCTCGCAGACTGCCCTCTGGTGCGGCCGGAAGGGTGGTGCAGGGGGATGAAGGGCGTGGACACGATTGCGCGCATCCGGCGCGAGTTCTTCACCCGCGGCCGCGCGATCAAGGACATCGTCCGCGACCTGCACGTCTCCCGCAACACGGTCCGGAAGGTCATCCGGTCGGGGGCCACCGCCTTCACCTACGAGCGCGACGTGCAGCCTCTGCCCAAGCTCGGGCCGTGGCGCGACGATCTCGATCGGATGCTGACCACCAACGCCGGCAGGTCCGCCCGCGAGCGACTGACGCTGATCCGGATCTACGAGGCGCTGCGCGGGCTCGGCTACGAGGGCGGCTACGATGCCGTTCGGCGCTATGCCAAAACCTGGAAGCGCGAGCGCGCCTCGGTCACGGCGCAGGCCTTCGTGCCGCTCATCTTCGCCCCAGGCGAGGCCTACCAGTTCGACTGGAGCCACGAGATCGTGCTGATCGGCGGCACGACCGTCACGGTCAAGGTCGCTCACGTCCGGCTCTGCCACTCGCGCATGCTGTTCGTGCGGGCTTATCCGCGCGAGAGCCAGGAGATGGTGTTCGACGCCCACGACCGGGCGTTCGCGTTCTTCCGCGGCACCTGCCAGCGCGGCATCTACGACAACATGAAGACCGCGGTGGAGACGATCTTCGTCGGTCGCGAGCGCGCCTACAACCGTCGCTTCCTGCAGATGTGCTCGCACTACCTCGTCGATCCGGTCGCCTGCACGCCGGCCTCGGGCTGGGAGAAGGGGCAGGTCGAGAACCAGGTCGGGCTGGTGCGCGAGCGCTTCTTCACCCCGCGCGTCCGGGTGAAGAGCTACGACGAGTTGAACGCGCTCCTACTCGATGGAGCTATCGCCTACGCCAAGGCCCATCCGCATCCCGAGGAGCGCGAGCGCACCGTCTGGGAGCGGTTCGAGGCCGAGCGGGCGGCGCTGGTGCCCTATGCTGGCCGCTTCGACGGCTTCCACGCCGTCACCGCTTCGGTGTCCGCGACCTGCCTCGTACGCTTCGACAACAACCGATACTCGGTCATGGCCTCCGCCATTGGCCGCCCGGTCGAAGTGCGAGCCTACGCCGAGCGCATCGAGATCCAGCAGGACGGGCGCGTCGTCGCCGAGCACGCGCGTGCCTTCGGCCGGGATCAGACCGTGTTCGATCCCTGGCACTACGTCCCTGTGCTCGCCCGCAAACCTGGCGCGCTCCGGAACGGCGCACCGTTCAAGGACTGGGTGCTGCCCGCCGCCCTCGACCGGGTTCGACGCAAGCTCGCCGGCAGTGCCGGGGGTGACCGGCAGATGGTCGAGATCCTCACCGCTGTGCTCGGTGACGGGTTGCCGGCGGTCGAGGCGGCCTGTGCCGAGGCCCTGCGCGAGGGCGTCCACTCGGCCGATGTCGTCCTCAACATCCTCGCCCGGCAGCGCGAGCCGACCACGCCCGTCACCATCCTGACGCCCGAGAGCCTGCGGCTGCGCCACGAGCCGGTCGCCGACTGTGCCCGCTACGACAGCCTAAGGAGAGCACCATGATGGAACGCCAGCAGATCCTCGCCACCATGGGCGATCTGAAGCTCTTCGGCATGAAGGCCGCCTACGACGAGATCATCAAGGTCGCAGTGAAGCGCACCCACGAGCCGCAGCAGATCGTCGGCGACCTGCTCCAGGCAGAGATCTCCGAGAAGCAGGCACGCTCGATCCGCTACCAGATGACCATCGCCAAACTGCCCCTGGCCAAGGACATCGCCGAGTTCGCCTTCGACGGCACTCCGATCAACGAGGTGCTGGTGCGTGATCTCGCCGGCGGCGAGTTCCTGGCGCATCAGCGCAACGTCGTGCTCGTCGGCGGCACCGGGACCGGCAAGACCCACCTCGCCATCGCCCTTGCACGAGCCTGCATCCGGGATGGCATGCGGGGCCGGTTCTACAACGTCGTCGATCTCGTCAATCGGCTCGAAGCCGAGGCACGCGCCGGCCGGCACGGCCGCATCGCCGACCATCTGGCGCGGCTCGACTTCGTGGTGCTCGACGAACTCGGCTACCTGCCGTTCGCGCAGTCGGGCGGCCAACTCCTGTTCCACCTGATCAGCAAGCTCTACGAGACGACCTCGATCGTGGTCACCACCAACCTCGCCTTCGGGGAATGGCCGAGCGTGTTCGCCGGCGATGCCAAGATGACCACCGCGCTCCTCGACCGGCTCACCCACCACTGCGAGATCGTCGAGACCGGCAACGAGAGCTGGCGCTTCAAGAACCGCGCCTGAGGCCAGCACACACGTCGCGCCTGCTGGACCCCTGATCAGCCCGGCTGCGCCACCCCGACCCGCCTTCGCCGGGCTGATCAGGGGCGTCCCGCCATACCCATCCAGGGGGTCAAAGTTCGACGCCGATCCAGGGTCAATGTTCAACGCTGTTTGACACGTCGCCCTTCGCCAGGCTCGTCACAACCTGGAACACGAGGGCTCCGAGGACCGCCAGGGTCGCGAGGGTCCAGGCCGCCGCCGCGATATCTGCCCGACCGATGACCTGCACAGCCAAACCGACACAGAGGCCGGCAAGCGGCAGGGCTGCAAGCCACCCGTGCACGCCCGGCATCCATCCGGTGGTCACCGGTCGATCCGTACCGGGCGAGCTTAGGGCTGACGTCTTCATGTCTGCCCCTCCCGTTTGAGCCTACGAGATGAGCTCGGTCCGGCTTTGCAGGCCTTGCGCTGGATCAACGCGTCGCGGCGGGACCGCGGAGTCAGCTGAAGTTGGAGTTGACCCGTTTTGGTGGAGCGGTGGAACGCTTGCGGATCAAGGGTTGGCGAGCATCTCCTGTTCGTAGCGGATGGGTAAGCGATAACCGAGCGCGGAGTGCAGGCGCACGGGATTGTAGAAGCCCTCGATGAAGGTGAACACGGCCATGCGGGCCTGTGCTTGAGAGGCGAAGCGCCGGCGGTCGAGCAACTCGCACTCCAGTGTCGCGAAGAAGCTCTTGCACATTGCGGTGTCGTAAGCGTCGCCCACCGAGCCCATGGAGGGCCGCACGCCCGCTTCGCGGCAGCGACCGCCGAAGGCCAGCGAGGTGTCTTGCGATCCTTGGTCGGAGTGGTGGATCACATCGCGCGGTCGGCGCTGCATGATGGCCATCTCCAGTGCATCGAGCACGAGTTCGGTCCGCAGGTGGCTGGCCATCGACCAGCCCACGACGCGCCGGCTCCAGGCGTCGACCACCACGGCGAGGTAGAGGAAGCCCGCGGCGGTCGGCACGAAGGTGATGTCACCGACCCAGAGCTGGTTGGGGGCCTCGGCCGAGAAGGTGCGGTCCACGAGATCGGGCGCGGGGCGAGCCTCCCGGTCGCGTCGAGTGGTCACGACGCCTCCGCGCTGGCGGCTGACGCCGACAAGGCCCGCCTCGCGCATCAGCCGCGCAATGCGCTTGCGTCCGTGTCGTGCGCCCTGCGCTGCCAGCGTAGCGTGCACGCGCGGCGCACCGTAGATTTCGCCCGACCCAGCGTGAGCGGTGCGGATCTGCTTCAACAACGCGGCATCCGCCACGGCCCTCACCGCGGTCGGCTTGAGCGCCCCAGTTGCGGATGGCCTGGGCGGAGGGCTCGAACTCGCGGGCGAGATCGGCCGGGTCGCGTCCAGCGCGGACCAATTCGACCATCTGGCGGCGGAACTCGGGAGCGTAGGGCGGGCGTGTATGAGGCATGGAGCGCACCTCGTGCGGAAAGTCTGGAGGGCTCCACGAGACCGGGTCAACTCCATGGCGAGGTAGTTTGCGGCTCGCTTCTCGTAGCGGGTGGAGATGCGGCGATACTGTTTGAGCCGACCGATCAACCGCCCGACCTTGTTGCGCTGGCGATAGGCGGCTTCGTCGAAATCGAGCTGGCGGGGCTGATCCTTGCGGGTGGGGATCACCGGCTCGACCCGGCGTTGTCGGAGGCGACGACGGGCCGGCGGACTGGAGTAGCCCTGGTCGCCTGCCGTCCGGCGGGGACGCAGGCGCGGGCGGCCTCGCCCTGGACGTGGCAGGGACTGTCAGGAATTCCGTGTGCGGGCGGCGGGTTGAACATCAGGCCGCCATGGCCCGTGTGAAGCGCTCGCCGAAGATGACGGCGAACTGCGCCTTGGCCATGACCCACTCACGTGGCCCCATCTTCCACGCCTTCTCGGAGCGGTTCAAGACCAGGTAGAGCAGCTTCAGCGCGGCCTCGTCGGTCGGGAAGTGCCCGCGGGCGCGCACAGCCCGGCGCAGCGTGGCGTTCAGGGCCTCGATGGCGTTGGTCGTGTACAGGATCCGGCGCACCTCGCCGGGGAAGGCGTAGAACGGGACCACCTCGCCCCAGGCCCGTCGCCAGCTCTGGGCGATGGCTGGGTAGCGCCGACCCCATTCGCTTGTCTCGAAGGCCGCCAACGCCGCCTCGCCAGCCGCGGCATCGAGCGCGCGGTAGATGTCCTTCAGCGCCGCGGCCACGAGCTTGCGGTCCTTGTAGGACACGAAGTCGAGGCTGTGGCGCAGGAGGTGGACGATGCAGGTCTGGACCAGCGCCTCGGGGAACACCGCCCGGATCGCATCGGGGAAGCCCTTCAGGCCATCGACCACGGCAAGCAGCACGTCCTCGACGCCGCGGTTCCTGAGCTCGTTCATGACCCGCAACCAGAACTTGGCACCCTCGTTCTGCTCCAGCCAGAGGCCGAGGATCTCCTTAGAGCCGTCGGCGCGCACGCCCAGCGCGATGTGGACGGCCTTGTTGCGGACGACGCCCTCGTCACGCACCTTGATCCGCAGGGCGTCGAAGAACACGATCGGGTAGACCGGCTCCAGCGGCCGGGCTTGCCAGGCGGCGACCTCCTCCAGGACCGCGTCGGTCACCGCGCTGATCAGGTCGGGTGAGACCTCGATCCCGTAGAGCTCGCGCAGGTGCGCGGCGATCTCTCGGGTGCTCATGCCACGCGCGTACATCGACACGATCTTGTCGTCGAAGCCCGGGAAGCGGCGCTGATACCGGGCGATCACCTGCGGGTCGAACGTCGCCTGCCGATCGCGCGGGATCGCCAGTTCGATCCGGCCCGTCTCGGTCGTGACCGTCTTGCGACCGTAGCCGTTGCGCGTGTTGCCGGCGTCCTCGCCCGCCAGATGATGGTCCATCTCTGCGTTGAGCGCCCGCTCGGCCAGGGCCTTCTTCAGCTCGTCCAGCAGGCCATCGGCCTCGAAGGCCGTCTTCGGATCGGCCCCGGCCAGGAGCTGGTCCAGAATCGCGTCAGGGATGCGGGGTGCTTTGCGTCGTGCCATCGGGAACCTCCTTCGGGTCCACTATGGCCGCCCCCACACGAAATTCCTGACAGTCCCGACGTGGCACCGCGCCCCTTCATGAGAGCATCCAACGCAAACTGCTCGTGGCGCTCGCCCGCCGCCAGCACCGCCGTGATCGGCTTACCCCCGCCCTCGGCACGCAGATGCAGCTTGGTCGAGAAGCCGCCCTGGCTGCGCCCGAGCGCTTCGCACACGCCCTCGACGGTCGCCTCACCCCCCGATGGCGCCGGACCGGCGTGCCCCGGCGGCGTGCTGGTGGGCGCGCACCACCGTGGCGTCCACGAAGTGCAGATCCCAGTCCAGGGCGCCGCGGGCGTCCGCCTGCGCCTGCAGGCGCTGCAGCACCCGGTCGAACACGCCGGCCTTGCGCCACCGGTAGAACCGGCCCGACACGGTTCCGACCGCCCCGTAGCGGGCCGGCAGGTCCTCCCAGGGAGCACCGGTACGCAGGATCCAGAGCATGCCGTTGAGGACTTGCCGGTGATCCTCCGCAAGCCGGCCCGTGCGCGGCTTCTGCGCAGGCAGCAGCGGGGCGATCTGCTCCCACTGCGCGTCAGTCAGTTCAAAGCGTCGCATCAGGCCCACATGGGGCCGATCCCGCGGCCTGTGAACCCTTTGCAGAGACGCCCTAGGCCCAAGATGACGGACGCGGCGAAGGTGGTGGGCTACTTCGACCTTCAAGGCACTGACGGCGGTTGTCATCGCCGGTGCGATGATGGCGCTGTCCGTGCGTTTCGCCATGGACGGCGCTTGGAAGCAGGGGGACGGCGGCCTCGCCGACGAGGCTGGGCAGGTGCAGGAGGCCACCAAGGCCCTGGACGGGCTCGGGACCTGATCGGGGCGACCCCTCCGGGGGATGTCGTGGCCGCCGGCTTGATCGATGTCTGCTTCGGAGACGCACAAGAGGGCCATCTAGTGACTGGAATGGGCGCGCAGCCGAATGTCAGGTCCTGCGCGCCGGTAATTCGGCGTGACGAAGTATGGCCGAAAGCCGCCGGTCCGCTTCCGTGAAGGTCCGCGAAAAAAGCGGACGGCCCCCTATCGACCCATACCAACTGCTTGGGCCGCCGTCGGTGCGTCCCGGAAGCGGTCATTCGCACTCGTCCTCCCTTGCCATCGATACTGCCGAGGGCACACCCGCTAAGAACTGTCCGTGGGGTACGCCGTACGCCTAAGCGGTTTTCCGAAACGCCGCCTGCCTGCGGGATCGCACCCCGTTCATGATGGTGCCGAGGCCCCTCGCGCAGAAAGTGTCTCAGAAAGCGCCTGTCAACTTCTGGACGAAGCCAATCTTTTATACAGCTTACGGTCCGACAACCCACCATTCGGCTCTCGGATATATCGAAATGATCTTCGTCACACAGGCGGACGGCCGCGTGACCTACGTCAGCCCCGAGTGGGCCGCATTCACCGGCCAAGCAGCTGCTGAAGCCGTGGGACACGGATGGCTCACCTGCATGCATCCTGACGACTACGAGACTGCCGTCACTTTCCTGCGCAGCGTCCGTGATCAGCAGAGCGAGTACAGCCTCCGCACTCGCCTACGTCGGGCCGATGGCAGCTACGCCTGGGTGATGATCGGCGCGGTGCCATCCTATGGTCCACCGGGGCACACCTTCCTGGGCTACCTAGGCTCACTAACCGAGATCATCCCCAGTGGCTCGGAGCCGCTGAGTGCCTACGGCACCCTCGCGCGCTTTGTCCCTCCGCCTATGAGCCCGACGACGCCACCCGGCTCAGCTCTGGAAGCCGTAGCTGACTACCTGCTGATCGCGCACGGGCTCATTGAGCAGGACAGCGCCAAGGAAATGCTCCCTGTGCTGAGACAGGCACTCGTGGTGGCGGGCATTCTGCTGGCGCGGAGCATGAGCTCGTCTGAACCGCCCGACCGCTTCCATTGAATGGGCTGCTGTTCGCCCAAGGATGCCATAAAGTCGGCCCTTGGCTGTTTCCGAGAGCGGCTATTCGTAAGCCCTCCGGAAATTTCGGCTCGGGATGGGAAGCGAGCCCTGACCCAATGCACTGAAACAGACGGCCCGCCTTCGACCCATAGCAGCCGTGCGCACAACCGCTGGCGCTCCCTGAAAGCAGACACTTCCCCCTGCGTTAATGAGCAGCATCCAACGCCGCCAGCGACGCCCCCAAATACACTGCGAACGCAATGTAACGACCTATGGCGCGGTGGCCGCTTTCTGGCGTCGTGTCGGCTGGATCATCGCCTCCAGTTCGAGCAGCTTGTTGAGTTCCGTCTCGGTGAGCAGCCCTTCCTCCAAGACGAGCTCGGCCACCGGTCGGTTCTCCTTTAGCGCGCGTTGCGCGACCCGAGAGCTAGCTTCGTAGCCAAGCGTCGGGGCGAGTGCCGTCACCAACCCAATCGAGCCTTGCACCAGAGCCCGGCAGCGCTCCCGGTCAGCCTCTATGCCCTCGACGCAACGCTTGGTCAGCGTGTCCACCGCCGCCGTCAGCATCCGAAGGGACGACAGCACGCAGTAGCCGATCGTCGGCTCGAAGGCGTTGAGCTGCAGTTGCCCGCCCTCGGCGCAAAGCGTCACGGTGAGGTCCTGGCCGATCACCATGTAGGCGACCTGGTTCACCACCTCCGGGATCACTGGGTTGACTTTGCCCGGCATGATCGAGGAGCCGGCCTGCACGGCCGGAAGCCGGATCTCCCCGAAGCCCGTGCGCGGGCCCGAGGACAGCAGCCGCAGGTCGTTGCAGATCTTCGAGAGCTTGACCGCCACGCGCTTCAAGGTGCCGGAGAACAGCACGAACGCGCCGAGGTCGGAGGTCGCCTCGATAAGGTTCGAGGCCAGCACCATCGACTGGCCGGAGACCCGTGACAGTTCCTCCACGGCCAGGGCGGCGTAGCGCGGATCGGCGTTGATGCCGGTCCCGATGGCGGTCGCGCCGAGGTTCACCTCGCGGAACAGGGCGACGATCTCGCCGAGGTGCGCCACGTCCTCCTTGATGGTGGCGTGGAAGCCGTCGAACTCCTGCCCAAGGGTCATCGGCACGGCGTCCTGGAGCTGAGTCCGGCCCATCTTGAGCACATCGGCGAACTCCACCGCCTTGCTCTTGAACGCGTAGGCGAGGTCGTCGAGCGCCTTCACCAGCGGCTGCGTCCCGAAGATCACCGCCAGCCGCAGGGCCGTCGGGTAGGCGTCGTTGGTGCTCTGCGCCATGTTCACGTCGTCGTTGGGGTGGAGCGCGGCGTAGTCGCCTGGCTTCCGTCCCATCAGCCCGAGGGCGACGTTGGCGATCACCTCGTTGGTGTTCATGTTGGTCGAGGTGCCGGCCCCGCCCTGGATGGCATCGACCACGAAGGCGGCGTCGTAGCCCCGATCCTCGGCGACCAGGGTGCAGGCCCGCTCGATCACGTCGGCCTTGCCGGGCTCCAGGTAGCCCAGGCGCCGGTTCGCGCGGGCGGCGGCCTGCTTCACCAGGGCGAGCGCCCGGACGAATTCCGGAAAGTGGCCGACCGGCACGCCCGTGATCGGGAAGTTGGTCACCGCGCGCTTGGTGTGGATGCCCCAGAGCGCGTCAGCCGGGACATCACCGTCGCCGAGCAGGTCGTGCTCGGAGCGGGTCTTGGCGGTCTGCAGGTCCACGGTGCGGACCGTGGCGACCGCCAACTCGGTGGGTGCATCCCGCTGAACCGATGCCTCCGCCGCCGGCTCTCCGTCTTCCTTGATCACGTCAGGCTGCCTCTTGGACATGTGAGTGGCCCCCTCCAGGAAACGCTCGGCCCGCATTCGTCGGGATGACATCATAGTCCCGGGCGGCCGGTCAAAAATCGACCGAGTCGCTCGGGTGCGCGACGCGTTCCTTCAGGGCGTCGGACATCGGGAAGTTCAGGTTCTCGTTGTGGGGCGGGATCGGGCTCTCGAACCACTTGGCGTAGAGCTTGGTGAAGGCACCGGAGGCCATCATGCTCTTGAGGACGTCGTCGGCGAGCGCCTTGAACTCGGGGTCGTCCTTCGGCAGCATCAGCCCGTAGGGCACAAGCGTGTAGGTCTCGGCCAGGAAGGCGTACGCGGCGGGATCGGGCGCGCGGGCCTTCAGGCTGGCGAGCAGGATGTCGTCCTCCATGAAGGCGGCGGCGCGCCCGCTCTGGAGCGTCAGCATGGACTCTGCATGGTCCTTGCCCTGGATAATGTTGAATGTGCCGCCCTTGGCCTTGATGCCGAACGCGAAGCCGGTGGCGTTCGAGCCCTGCGTGACGACCACGGTCTTGCCGTCGAGTTCTCTTACGTCGTGGATGCGGGAGGAGACCTTGGTCAGCCACCTCGCCGACGAGACGAAGATCGCGAGCGTGAAGGAGACCTGCTTCAGCCGGGCGGGGCTGCTCGACGTCGCCCCGCATTCCATGTCGATGGTCCCGTTCTGGACAAGCGGGATGCGGTTGGACGAGTCGACCGGCTGAAGCTTGACCGCGAGCTTGTCGAGCTTGAGGTCGGTCTTGATCCTGTCGACGACCTGCGCGCACAGGTCGAGGGAGAAGCCTACGGGCTTCTGGCCGTTGTCGAGATAGGAGAACGGGATCGAGGACTCCCGGTAGCCGAGCGTCACGCTGCCGGTTCGCTTGATCTTGGCCAGCATCGGGCTCTCGGCCGATGCCGCCGTGGTGGCGAGGCCGAGTGCGAGCGCGCAAGACAGCCGTACGAAGTTCTTGCCCTGAAACATCGATCATCTCCTCTGGATAGATACGGACCTCGGTCGGGTCTCGGGGGGCCTGACCACACGGCGCGCGCCGTGGGACGGGTTTGGTCGGCTAGGCTGGAGCACTTTGAGCCGCGCCGGTCGGCGTCACGACGCCGACCGGGGACAGGAACTCGGCATCGTCCTCGACCGGGGCGCCGAGCTCGTTCTCCCACTTGGCGACGACGGCGGTCGCGACACCGTTGCCGATGACGTTCGTCATGGTGCGGCCCATGTCGAGGAAGGCGTCGATGCCGACCAGCAGGACGAGACCGGCGGCGGGGAGGTTGAACGAGGGGATCGTCGCCGCCACCACGACCAGGGAGGCCCGGGGCACGCCGGCGATGCCCTTGCTGGTCACCATCAGGACCAGCAGCATGGTGATCTGCGTCGAGAGGTCCATCTCGATGCCGAAGGCCTGCGCGACGAACAGGGCCGCGAAGGTCTGGTACATCATCGAGCCGTCGAGATTGAACGAGTAGCCCAGCGGCAGCACGAAGCCGGTGATGCGCTCCGAGACGCCAAACTTCATCAACTGCTCGACCATCTTCGGGAAGGCGGCCTCGCTGCTCGACGTGGAGAAGGCGATCATCATCGGTTGCCGCAGCAGGCGCAGCAGGGTCTTGATCGCCCCGCCGAGCACCACGGTTCCGGCCGCGATGATGACGACCCAGAGAACCGCGAGGCCGAAGTAGAAGGCGCTGACGAACTTCCCGTAGGTCACCAGCACGCCGACGCCCTGCGTAGTGATGACGGCCGCCATCGCAGCGAACACGCCGACCGGCGCGAAGCGCATCACGTAGTCGGTGAACTTGAGCATGATCGGGACGATCTCGTCGATCGACTTGGCGACGGTCGGGGCGAGCGAGGTCTTCACGGAGCTCAGGGCGAAGCCGAAGAAGACGGAGAAGACGAGGATCTGAAGCACCTCGTTGGTCGCCATCGCCTGGACGATGCTGACGGGCACGACGTGCGCCACGAAATCCTTGAGGTTCAGGGCACCGGTCTGCAGGTTCGTGGTGGCGCTGGCTTCAGGGAGCGGCAGATTCAGGCCGTGACCGGGATGCAGGAGGTTGGCGAGCAGAAGGCCGATGGACAGGGACACCACGGAGGCGGTGATGAACCAGCCCAGCGCCTTGAAGGCTACCCGGCCGACGGCGCCGCCACTCGCGCCGAGGCTGGAGATGCCGGAGACGATGGTGGCGAACACCAGCGGTGCGATGATCATCTTGATCATGCGCAGGAAGACATCCGACACGATGGTAAAGTACCCGGCAATTGCCTTGGCCTCGGCCGGCGTCGCGAAAGTGTTGCACAGGTAACCGGTCGCTATTCCGAGAAACAGGCTGACCATGATGTAGGTAGTCAGCCTGTTCGAGGCGTGAGGTTTGCTGCTCACTTGCATGACGTCGTCCTCCGCGCCACCGAGTGGAGCGGCAATCGAGCGTGGCGCTTGTTTTTATTGCGTCTCGGCTGCCGGCAACGATCAGGATTGGAGAGGCTCGTCGGCCTATCCGAGCTTGGACAGCACAGCGGTGCGCGCCTGCGTCGAGGGCACGTTGCGGGCGCGGACCGCCTCGATCAGCCGATCGATGTCCGCCGTGGTGTTGAACATACCGAGCGACACCCGGATGCCGTCGCGCTCGGGCGAGACGCGGATGCCGTTCTGCGTGAAGTAGTCGAGCCACTCGGCCGCCGGCAGGGCGATGACGTAGATATGCGGCGCGCGGTGCTGGCGGTCGCGCGGGCCGACCAGGCCGACATCGAGTTCGTCGAGGCGCTCGATGAGGTAGTCGCCGAGGTCGAAGCAGTGGCCCTCGATGTTCTCGATGCCGACCGTGTTGATGAGGTCGATGGCGGCACCCAGGCCCTGGATGGCCGGGAGGTTGTAGTTGCCGAGCTCGAACCGGCCCGCCGTCGCCGGCAGGGCCATGTTGTCCTCGCGGGCGATGAAGTCGGTCGGCGGCTCGGCGAGGCTGGCCGCGGCGAGGTAGGCCGGCTCCATCTCGATCTTGGAGGAGTCCCAGTAGAGCAGGCCCAACCCCTGGGGCACCAGCAGGCCCTTGTGGGTGCCCGAGCCGATGAAGGTCGCCTTCATCGCCTTGGCGTCGATGGGTGTCACGCCGATGCCCTGCATCACATCGACGACGAAGTAGAGGCCGTGCCGCTCGCACAGCTCGCCGACGCTCTCGACATCGAACCGATGGCCGGCGTGGAAGGAGACGTGCGACATGGAGATCGCCCGCGTCCTGTCGTCGATGTGCGAGCGGAAGCTGTCGGCGTTCACCACCTGGGTCATCGGGATGAACACGACCTCGACGCCCTTCTTCTTCAGGTTGAGGAAGGCGTAGGCGTTGTTCGGATGGTCGCCGTGGATCATCAGCACCTTGTCGCCGGCCTTCAGCGGCAGCGCGTTGGCGGCGATGTTCATGCTCTCCGAGGTGTTCTTGGTGAACGCGATCTCGTGGGGCTGCGCGCCGAGCAGCGTCGCGACCTTGGCGCGGGTCTCTTCGAGGCGGCTGAGCCAGACCTGCTTGGGGCCGGCGGTCTCGAACCCTTCGCGCAGGAAGCGCTCGTACGCCTCCTTCACGGGGCGGGAGAGCGGGGTCTGGAAGCCGCTGTCGAGATAGACCACGTGCTCGGCGGCCGGAAACGCCTGGCGAACGGCGGCGACGTCGTAGTGCTGGGTCATGATACCCTCCGGTAGCGCAGACGCGACGAGGCGTTGCGCCGGAAGTCCCGGTGAGCCTTCGACCCATCTCAAGATTTGAATGGCGGCAGTGCTGCTTTATCTGCCAATCCGTGCCCAAAAGCCGGGCATGTCAGTGGCATGACAAGAAAATACACTACATCCGCTACGCGTCGAGCCGGATCACCATGCAGTGGTATTTTTCATTCCGAAAATTGAGAATTATCGAAATCGTCGTTGTCTTGCAGGATGGTGCTGGACAGGAGGGCGGCCGCTTCCTGCAGGGGCCCAATGAACGCGTCGAGGTCCTCGAAGCCGACGCGGGCGGAGGGCACCGACACGCCCAGGCAAGCGATCAGGTCCCCCTTTGGCGAGACGATGGGCACGGCGCAGCCGACGACGCCGAGTACGTATTCCTCGTTGGTTTTCGCCCAGCCCCTGCGCCGGATCACGTCGAGCTGAGCGAGAAGCGTCTTCGGGTCCGCGATGGTCGTCGGAGTGTACTGCGCGAGCGGAAGGGAGTGAGCGAGTCGTTGCCGGACATTGGTAGGCAGCCGGCTCATGTAGATCTTGCCCGTCGAGGTGCAGTGGAGCGGTGCGGCTGATCCGGGATTGAACTGCAGGCCCTGCTGTTGCTTCGTCTGCACGCTGTCGACGTATGCCACCGCGTTGTCGCGGACGATGCCGATCTCGCACTGCTCGCCGATCCGGTCGGCCACCGCGCTCAGGACCGCATGCCGCCGCACCGTGCGGAAGGCTGCCCCGATGGTCTTGGCCGAGAGGGTGACCAGCGTGCTCCCGACGACATAGCGCTTCGTGCCGAGGGCCTTCTGGATTAGACCGCGGTCCTCAAGGTTGCCGATAAGTCGATGCGCGGTGGGAAGCGGCAGGGCGAGGGCCGAGGCGATCTCGGCCGTCGACAGTGCCTTCCGTTGCTCGGCCACGAAGGTCAGGATGGCCAGGGCCCGATCCAGTGGCGCGTCGCGCGACCTGTCAAGTTCATCGGCCACGTTGGCTTCCTCGTACGGCTTACGCTCGGCTGTGCCCTAGTTGCACGAACATGCAAGGGCTACCGACCGGCGGGGATGCCTCATCGAGACCTGAGCTCAAAACGCAAACTCTCGCCCTACTGCCTCCGGGAAGGCTGCGTCCGCCTCGGTGTCTTTCTGCCCGAAAGCGGACCGGCGGAAATTCACCCTGAGCAAACGGTATCAGGCCGGCGCAGATGGACGGGAGGACAGGGCACGGATCTGCAGTCTCCTTCGACTCCTCGACGCGGCCGAATAGCGGCGCCTCCTCAACACGACAGAGGGGCCATTGCGGGCGCAGTGTCCGTCGTAGCGGGCACCTCGGATGAGGCGTTTGGTACGAGGGACCAGATCTACTGAACCGACTTGCTCGGGTCGTCGGCGGGGTTGATGTAGTTCAGCCCGAAGGGCCCAGAGCCATTCACCTGAAGCTCTACCGGCTGCTCACTGGTCCAGAGCGAATGCGGCATGTCCTTGGGCAGGAACACGAACCCGCCCGCGCGCAGCTCCTTGCCTTTCGCCTTGTCGATGGTCGTGCCGTGCTCGTGATAGATCGAGCCCGAGAGGATCGTCAGCGTCTCGGCTTCGGAATGAGTATGGGGCGCGATCACCGTGTGGGAGGGAAATTTCACCCTTAGGACAAAGGGGCCAGGCTTGCTCGGATCGCCTGAGACCATGCTGATCTGCGTGCCCTTCGGTAGGTTCGGCGGTCCCGGTTGGTAGGTCGCGCTCGCGGCATCCGGCAGCGCAACCGCGCCGTGCGTCCCATGGTCCTGCGCGAGGCCCGCGCCCGTGCTGGCGATCAAGGCCGCGAAACCGGTGGCAATGGTCCGAAGGCGGTTGGTCATGGATCGTCCCCCGCCCGTTGGCGACAGGCTCGAGGACCAGTTAGCGCACAATCGAGTCTCGGCCACCCTGGCGGTGTCGAGGGCCATCGTCTCGCTCCCCGCAATGCGCGCAAGGGACGCGTCGGCTGGATCGTTGATCAAGCCTCGGGTAGAATACTTCCCGTAAGACTGCCATACAGTTATTAGCAATCGTATGTTGTGCGGCCGTTGCTTGCAAATATGCCGTAAAGTACAGATAATTTCGGTAAAAGGCGCCAATGGAAGGCGCAAGCCACGTAGCTGGTCCCGCCTCCGTCGTACCGAGGCCGAAGCCGCTCCTGAAACCGTCGAGGCTTTCAGCGTCCCTCAGGTTGATGGGACTGCTATCGGTCCATTCGGGACGCTGAAGGAGTCGGCCTCAGGCCGGAATGCTCTCCGGCGATGCGGTGTTCTCGGCGGTGACGCCGTTCTCCCGGTGGCGGAAATCGCTCAGCGCCCGGTAGACCTGAAGCCGCGCCCGCATCACCGAACCGAGCGGCTGGTGCGCCGTGAGGCTGTGCGCGGGGCGGAAGGTCATCACCTCGTCGAAGTAGCGAACCCGCTTAGGGGAGTAGGCATCCTGCTGGGGCAGGCGGAGCGTCGCCACCGTGCGGTACGAGCTGATCGCGACCGGCCAGTCGACCGAGGCATCCTCGATGGGCTGGCGCTCGGCATCCGCCCAAAGCTGCGCCTTTAACTCGTAGACCACCTCGTTGTCGCGGAAGAAGGCCGCGGCCGCGTGACGGAAACCGTCCTCGTCCCCGTGTGGATCAAGGCGCCATTCGGCGAGGTTACGTTGGGCGGGCGAAGCCGGGACCGCCCCGATCTTGGCGACGTAGTCGCCGAACCGCATCGGGGCCTGACTGAAGTAGCTGTCGGCGAGCGGGTGGCTGTAGGGATGGCCGAGGAAATCGGCCATGGCGCTCTCCGTGCCGAACGCGTGCAGAACCCGATTGAGGTTGCGCGCCGTGGCCGCGACGACGCTCTTCACGCCCTCCGGCAGGCCCGTCGATTTCCCGATGACCGTGCCGTCGCGCAGGAAGCCCGCCGCCGTGCCCGACGGGAAGGTCGTACCGGTGGCCAGCACGAAGTCCTGGGTGTCGACGTCGTGCCCAGGCAGCTTCTCGCCCGGCACCCCGAAGACCTTGATCGACATGCCGCGGTGCGTGGACACCCGGTCACCGAGGGTCTCGCCTGGGCCCTGCGCGAAGCGCACGGCCACCTTGTACGTTCCAGGCTTGGCGAACAGGCCCTGCGCGAGTTCCGGGGGCAGGTTCTCCGGAACGACCAGATCCCCGACGACGCAGGCGGAGCTTTTGGCGTGGCTCGCGCGTACCGCGTGGTGCTCGCGCTTCTCCACCACCTGCGACTGCTGCGTCATCCCCTGGATGATGCCGTCGATGGACTTCTGCTCGTCCGGGGCGGGCGTCTCGACGTCGGGGGCGTAGCGAAGGAATGTCATCGGCTTATCCTCGACGTGTCGTCCGCCTGCAGGATGGTTTGACGAAGGCTGGGATCGGGACGCGGGGTCCGAAGGCTGCCGGATCGCGGCCGTGCCTGGGCGGAGAGAGACCGCACTGCCGACAAGCCGCGCCGGCCTCCTGCCGTTCCACACCTCGTTCATGGGCGATTGAATGTCGCACAACCCGGAACGTGGCCGGGGGAGCGGGTGTTCTGTCCTGGCCGCCAGCGGGAGACAGACCTTGCGATCACCGGTGCGATACGCTCCTGACGTCGAGGCGGTGACGCCGGACGAAGGGCAGACCATCAAGCAGCTCAACCAGACCTTCGATAAGATCCTGAACCGGGTCGCGGCGGATTCCGGGCACGCCATGCGCTCGGTTCACGCCAAGTCCCACGGCATCCTCGAAGGGGTGCTCACCATTGATGCCGGCCTGTCCCCGGAGCTGGCCCAGGGCCTGTTCGCCGAGCCAGGCCAGCACAAGGTCTATATGCGGTTGTCGACCAACGCCGGCGACATCCTCCCCGATGCGGTCTCCCTGCCCAGAGGCCTCGCCCTCAAGGTGCTGGACGTCGAGGGCGAGCGCCTGCCGGATGCGGAGGGGACGACCCAGAACTTCATCATGGTCAACGGCAAGGTGTTCCAAGCGCCGAACGCCGAGAAGTTCCTGGGCAGCCTCAAGCTGCTGGCCGGCACCACGGACCGCGCCGAGGGGCTGAAGGTCGCCGCCTCCACGGTCTTACGCGGCGTCAACAAGGCTCTGCATGCGGTGGGCATCGACAGCCCCACCATCGGTTCCCTGGGCGGCGCGCCCAATGTCGATCCGCTCGGCGAGACCTACTACAGCCTGACCCCGTTCCGGTACGGCGACTACATCGCCAAGTTCTCGCTGGCCCCCGTCGCGCCGGCTTTGACCGCCCTCACCGGCACTGAGATCGATGCCTCCGGCCGCCCGAACGCCATTCGCGAGACGGTGCAGTCTGAAATGATCGGTCTTACCGGTGAATGGGAGTTCCGGGTCCAACTCTGCCGCGACCTCGAACGCCAGCCGGTCGAGGACCCGACGATGGAGTGGAAGGAGGACGAGACACCGTTCCAGCGGGTTGGGGTCGTCCGGGTTCAACCGCAGGACAGTTGGGACCCCGCCCGGGTGCAGGCGGTAGACGAGGAGATGCGCTTCAGCGTCTGGACCGGCCTTGCAGCTCACCGCCCCCTCGGTAACATCAACCGCGCCCGCAACGCCCCCTACAGGCATTCGGCCGGGTTCCGCGAGCGGTTCAACCGCTGCCCGATCCACGAGCCGGGTGCGGCGCGCTGAAGCGATATCCTGAAGTTCCAACTGCCGTAGGTATCGTGGGTCGAGCTCGACGGCGATGTCTGCTTCACCGCTAATCCGCTCGAAACCAGACAGGCAGAAATCCACCCTTTCCGGTCATTCCGCGACCGACCCACTCGGGCCGTACAGATCTGCATTGACGCTTCCCGAAAGCCGCCATTCATCGACAGCCCGGCGACGTCCGTTCGGGGAAGGCGGCCTTGCCAGGGTACGCCCGTAGGAGACGAGCCGCCACAAACCACGGTCATCGCCCTGGGCGAATAAATAGCGCATAAGGGGTCATCACTGGCTTCGGACCCGGCCGTCAGTGCCTGAGAGCGGTGAGCGCTCCCGGCCTGATCATACGGAGCACGGTTTTGGCTAACAGCAGGCCTTTAGCCATCCTCATCGCGGAGGCTGATGAGGTCGTCCGTATGGTCACGGCCGACATGCTGGAAGACGTCGGCTTCCAGACCATAGAGGTCCGCACAGCCGCCGAGGCGCTGGCGGTTCTCGAAGGACCGATGCCTGTGAGCATGCTGATCACTGGACGCGGCATCGTGGGCGATGGTGTTGCCCTTGCCCACCTCGTTCATCACCGTTGGCCCACTGTCGGCATTATCGTCACCTCGGGAGCCGGATCAGATCTCCGAGAGGAGTTGCCGCCGGGCACGCGACTGCTCAGCAAGCCCTACGACTTTGCAGACCTCATCCATGAGGTGGAAGCTGGCCTCGCACAGGTACAGGACGAGCCCTCAGGCGCTCCCGTGCTCCCGAGCGGCGTGCCGCCCCATACCGGGACGGAGATGGGCAGCGGGATGGGCGTTGTCGCAGCTTCCACGACCGAGCCGGACAAAACGTAGCCCCGGGCGTCAGGCCGGCTAAGTCTGAACACATTCGGCTTGGCTGCCACAATGTCGGTGCGGGCGTCGAGTGGGCGGGACGGCGATATCGTCTTTGACGACTTTCAGAACCTAAGCTGACTGAAATCTACCCAGAGGGGTCCTCCCGCGACCGACCCAACACAGACATTCAAGTCGCCGTCCGTGCAACCCAAAAGCGGCCACTTCTTGGTGGTGTAGGGCGCAGCTTGATGGCGCGGCTCGCCTAAGAACAAAGACGAAGCCGCCGTCAGCGTCAGGCTACTGTGCGGGCTGTCCCGCGCGCACGCCCTGGCTTTCATCATATCGGACTCCGGCGCGTTGGATGCTGCCCTGGTTGGTGTTCGCCCAAGTCACGAGAGCCATAACCGGAGTGAACAGGGTCCGCCCCATATCCGTTAATTCATAATCCACGCGCGGCGGAATAGTCGCGAATAGTGTCCGCTTGACCAGGCCGTTGCGTTCCAGTCCGCGCAAGGTGATCGTCAGCATTCGTTGCGAGATCCCGTCGATCCGACGCCGCAGCTCATTGAACCGAACCGGTCCATCCTTGAGCGTGGCGATGACATACAGGCTCCATTTGTCGGCGACGAGATCAAGGATTTCGCGAACCACCCGGCAATCGCCACCTTCGCCGGGGGTAGGAAAATCGATGTCACCAAGTGTCATAGGAATGCCTTCTTGCGAGGGTCGGAGCAGGCACTTTAATAGGGTCGGTAACAATAAATTACCGTTCTGTTCGTGTCGGATCAACGATGGCCTCCATACTCCTTGTCACGTCGAGCCCCCGTGGCACCGATAGCCTATCCACCCGCTTCGCGACCCAGATCGCTGAAGGCTTGATGGTTCGCACAGGCGGCACCCTCTCGATCCGCGATCTCACGGCCGCCCCGCTGCCGCATATCGGACAGGCCTACATCCAAGGCCGTGTCGCGCCCCCCGAGGAGCGCACGCCCGAGCAGGCCGAGGCGGTCCGCCTTGCCCAGGAGCTTGTCGATGAGGTGAAGGCCGCCGACTCGATCGTCCTGGGCTCTGGCATGATCAATTTCGGCCCGCCGTCGCAGCTCAAGGCCTGGTTCGATCACATCACTTGGCCGGGCGTGACCTTCGGTTACGGCGAAGGCGGCAGGCCGCGAGGCTTCCTGACCGGCAAGAAGGTCTATCTCGTTGCCGCCGCAGGCGGCGTCTTCTCCGAAGGCGAATGGGCCCCCTTCGATTTCCAGACCGGATATCTGCACCACCTGCTGGGCTTCATCGGACTGACCGACGTCGAACTCGTCCGGGTGGAAGGCACCGTCTTCGGGCCGGAGGCGGCCCGGGCCGCCATCGACGTCACCGCAGGCCGGGTCCGCTCGGTCCTGGAAACGCTGCATGCGTGATCTGAGTGGTCCCCAGTCCCGTCGGCCCGATCAGGGTGATGCCATGACGCTGCCAATCGACCTTTACACCGAGGTCACTTGTCCCTGGTGCATCATCGGACACCATCGTCTCGACAAGGTCCTGGCGGAGCGTTTTTCCGAACTCGACGTGGACATTCGTCAGCATCCGGTCCTCCTGCTTCCCGATGCGCCCGCGGAGGGCCTGCACATGCCCGACCTTCTCCGCTCGCGCTATGGCGTGACCGACCCGAAGGTGTCGTTCGCCCGGCCCGAGGCGGAGGCGCGGGCGTCCGGCCTCGACCTAGACCTGAGCCGCCAAGCCTGGACCTACAGGACGCAGGCGGCGCACGGGCTGATCCTCGCGGCGCGGGAACGCGGTACGCAGCACCGGCTCGCAGTCGCGATTACCGGTGCCCATTTCCTAGAAGCCAAGAACATCTCGGACGCCGATATCCTCGCCGATATCGCCGTGGCCTACGGGTTCGAGCGTCAGGAAGCCCGCGCGCTGGCGCTCGATCCCGCGCAGCACCGACGCGTCGAGCAGGAGGCGGCCCGGTCGGCAGCCGCCGGTGTCAGGTCGGTCCCTCACTTTGTCTTCGGAGGCCGCTTCGCCGTTAGCGGGGGACGCAGTGAGGAGGAGATTGCCTTGGCCATCCAACAGGCCACTGGTGGGGCTACGACCAACCATTAGGGATCGTAAGCACGCTGATAGCCCGTGAGCAAATGGATCGAGCGTCGTTCGACTGAATGAGCAAGATCTGCGCCGGTCGACGGTCGGAAGCGGCAGAAGATACAAGCTCCGCTTCTGTCCGTTGCTGCTCGGAAACGGACCGGCGGAAGCCTACCCACCTCGGCCACTCTGCGGCTCTCACCAACTCCTTGAACCGGCGGCTTGCCGCGCAAGACTCAGGTCGGCCTCCACCACGATGTCATTGAAGGTTTACCGGGGGATCGTGCGTATCGGAGCGAGATCCGCGAAGACACCCGCGAAGCCGCCTTCCGGCGCATCGCTGTCGGTGAGGGCGTTTAATTCTCGGCCAAACCCCCTGAAGCTGGCGGCATCGACCTCGCAAAGGTAGATCTGGTTCCGCCCCGTTCTGAGGGCGGGGTCCTGAAACAGCACGACAGCCGTCTCCATGGCCCGGAACGTGCTGAACTGGCCGGACGCGACGAGCCTGCCGGCGGCGAATCCGATATGGCGCCTCATGACGTCCCCGTAGCCGGCCAGATCTCCCGGCCAAACGTCTATGAATTCAAGCGAAGCCTGCCGGTCGGACTGACCTGATCGGCTGGCTTTGGACCGGGCTGATTGAGAGGATCAGTTGGGACCGAGGGAGTTGGACATGCGGCGAGGTCAGAAGACGAGTGCGGAGCAGGTGGTGCTGAAGCTGCGCCAGATCGAGGTGCAGACGACCCAGGGCAAGAGCTTGGCGCTGGCGTGCAAGGAGGCGGAGATCTCCGAGCAGAGCTATTTCCGCTGGCGCAAGGAGTACGGCGGTCTCCAAGTCGATCAGGCCAGGAAGATGAAGAGCCTGGAGCGCGAGAACGCGCGGCTGTGGCGGCTGGTAGCCGATCTATCCTTGGAGAATCAGGTGCTGGCGGACGTCGCCTCGGGAAACTTGTAGCCCCCGAGCGACGCCGGCAGGCGGTGGACGGGATCCGGGAGAAGTACGGTCTCTTCCGAACGTCACGCCTGCCGGATCGTCGGTCAGCACCGCGGCATGCAACGCTACGTGCCGACCTTGTTGGCGGACGAGGATGAGCTGACCCGCGCCATCATCGCCCTGGCGTCCGAGTACGGGCGCTATGGCTATCGCCGCGTCACCGCGCTCCTGCAGGCGGCAGGGTGGCAGGTGGGCAAGGACCGGGTTCATCCTTCGAGAACCTCAGGATGAGGGCATCTGGCGTCGCGAGGGGCTGAAGGTCCCGCAGAAGCATCGGCCGCGCAGCCGGTTTTGGCTGAACGACGGCTCGGGCAAACGGCTGCGCCCGCTCTGCCGCAACCACGTCTGGAGCTTCGACTTCGTGCAGGCCCAGACGCACGACGGCCGAACCTTGCGCATCCTGACGCTGATCGACGAGCACAGTCGGACATGCCTGGCGCTGAAGGTGGCCCGACGCATCAACAGCGTAGGTGTGATCGAGACGCTGGCCGATGCGATGTGCCTGCACAGCATCCCGGAGCACATCCGCTGCGATAACGGCCCCGAGCTGATCTCGAAGGCGCTGCGCCAGTGGGTCGCCAAAGCTGGATCGCAGATCCCGTACATCGCACCGGGATCGCCGTGGGAGAACGTGTACTGTGAGAGCTTCAACGGTAGGCTGCGCGACGAGTGCCTACGCAAAGAGATCTTCGACTCGCTGAAGGAGGCGCAGATCGTGATTGGTCTGTGGCAATCCACCTACAACCGCGTCCGACCGCATTCGTCGATTGGCTATCGGCCACCTGCGCCTGTCAGCTTCCCAGATCTGGTCTTCCGGCTACCCATGGCCGCTACCATGCAGTAGCCTCCCACTCGGCCCGGGCCAAAATACCGGCCAGGTCAGGTGAGGGTCGTCGTCCCGGCAGCGTGGCAGTTCGCGGGCGCTCGGACAACGCGGAAGCGAGCGTTGATTCGGCTGACGGTGATACGCTCGCCTGTCAGCGTACCACGGTCCCCTACGAAGTGATTATGAGGATTGGAGCGGGCGATCGGGATCGAACCGACGACATTCAGCTTGGGAAGCTGACGTTCTACCACTGAACTACGCCCGCCGACATGGTCGGCACGGATACGGTCTGTCGCGGAGCGCGAACTCCGAACGGCGCCGTGCGCTCATGTACGGCCATGATCTAGCAGTTCCACGGCGACGGCGTCAAACGGGTCCGGCATCTCCCGGTCGTGATCCCCGGGCGACCCCGCGTGAGCCCGGCGCGGCGTCCCGGCCGGGTCGGCGGAACGCCGCGGCGCGCGAGCCGTTTCGCTCGAAGGAGCGCGCGTGGCGCCGGACCGAGACCCTGCTGACACCATGTGCGGAATCTGCGGCGAGATCTGCTTCGACCGGCCGGCGGACCCCGCCGCCGTCGACGCGATGATGGGATCTCTGCGGCCGCGCGGGCCCGACGCAGCGGGGCTCTTCGGTTCCGGCCGGGTCGTTTTCGGCCATCGCAGGCTCAAGATCATCGACCTGTCCGAGGCCGGGCAGCAGCCCATGATCGATCCCGCCCTCGGGCTCGCGATCGTGTTCAACGGCTGCATCTACAATTTCCGCGCGCTGCGCGCCGAACTCGAGGCGAAGGGCTACGCGTTCTTCTCGACGAGCGACACCGAAGTGGTGCTCAAGGCCTTCCACGCCTGGGGACCTGCCTGCGTCGAGCGCTTCGCCGGCATGTTCGCCTTCGCGATCCTGGAGCGGGATTCCGGGCGAGTCGTGCTGGCGCGCGACCGGCTCGGCGTGAAGCCGCTCTATTACAGCGAGACGAAGGGCCGCTTCCGCTTCGCCTCGTCGCTCCCGGCCCTGCTCGCCGCCGGAGACGTCGATACCGCGGTCGATCCGGTCGCGCTCCACCACTACATGAGCTGGCACGCGGGCGTCCCGGCCCCGCTCACCATCCTCAAGGGCGTGCGCAAGCTGCCACCGGCGACGATCCTGACGATCGAGCGGGACGGGACGCGGCACGCGTCGACCTACTGGACCCTGGCGATCGGCCCCCGCGCGGCCGACCGTGGCCGGACCGAGGCGGACTGGCGCGAGGCCGTCCTCGACGCCCTCGGCACCGCGGTCGAGCGCCGGCAGGTCGCCGACGTCCCGACGGGGGTTCTCCTCTCGGGCGGCCTGGACAGCTCGCTGCTGGTGGCCCTGCTGGCGCGCGGTGGCCAGCGCGGCCTCAAGACCTTCTCGGTGGGCTTCGACGCGGTGAACGGCGTCGAAGGCGACGAGTTCAAGTACTCGGACATCATCGCCGAGACCTTCGCCACCGACCACACGAAGCTCGCGGTCGACGGCACCCGGACGCTGGAGGCGCTGCCCGCGGCCATCGCGGCGATGTCGGAGCCGCAGATGAGCCACGACGCGGTGGCCTTCCTCCTGCTCTCGCAGGAGGTCGCCAAGCACGTGACGGTGATCCAGAGCGGGCAGGGCGCCGACGAAGTATTCGGCGGCTATCACTGGTATCCGAAGCTGATGGGCTCGACGGACCCGGTCGCCGACTACGCGAAAGCGTATTTCGACCGCGACCATGCCGAGATGCGGGAGGCCCTGACGCCCGACATGGTCGGCGGCGATCACAGCACCGACTACATCGCGACCTTCTTCGCGAACTCGCGGAGCGACAGCGCCATCGACAAGACTCTGCAACTCGACCAGGAGGTCATGATGGTCGACGATCCGGTCAAGCGGGTCGACAACATGACGATGGCCTGCGGCCTCGAGGCGCGGGTGCCGTTCCTCGACCACGAACTCGTCGAGCTGGCGGCCCGCATCCCGGCGGAGCTCAAGGTCCGGGACGGCGGCAAGTACATCCTCAAGGAGACCGCGCGGACGGTGGTCCCGGCCGAGGTGATCGACCGCGAGAAGGGGTATTTCCCCGTTCCGGCGCTGAAGCACATCCGCGGCCCGTTCCTCGACTACGTCCGCGACGTGCTGGACCGGCCCGAGGCGCGCGCGCGCGGCATCTTTAACCGCGCCTACGTCGATCACCTGCTCGCCGATCCCGACGGCACGCTGACGCCCAAGGGCAACTCGAAGCTCTGGCAGGTTGCCCTCCTGGAGAGCTGGCTCCAGACGCACGGCGTCTGAGGCGGGCCGCGGCACGGCTTTCGCGACCGATCGTGATCGATCGCGCGCTCAAGGTGCCGCGCTTTGTCCACGATCGTCTTGGATCAGCCGGTCGACAGACACCCGGAGAAGCCCGTCGATGTGCCGCTGGATCGCCTATGCGGGACGCACCATCCCGCTGGAGCACTACGTCACCGAGCCGTCCCACAGCCTCGTCTCGCAGAGCATCGCGGCGCTCGAATCGACCGCGGCGACCAACGGCGACGGGTTCGGGCTCGGCTGGTACGGCGATCACCCGGAGCCCGGCCGGTACCGCGAGGTCCAGCCCGCCTGGTCGGACGAAAACCTGCGCTACCTGTGCCGGCACCTGCACTCGCACCTGTTCTTCGCGCACGTGCGCGCCGCGACCGGGACGCCGATCACCCGGCCGAACTGCCATCCCTTCGCCTGCGGTCCGTGGCTGTTCATGCACAACGGCTATATCGGCGACTGGAGCCGCCTGCGGCGGCCGGTCGAGGCGCTGATCCCGGACGAGCTGTACCCGTCGCGCGCGGGGACCACCGATTCCGAGGCGATCTTCCTCGGGCTGCTGGGCTGCGGCCTGATGGGGCCGGGGCCGCGCCGTGATCCGGTCGAGGCGACGGTGCGCGCGCTGGCGCGGCTCACGGACCTCGCCGGCCCGCATCCGTTCCGGTTCACGGCGGCGCTGGCCGACGGCCGCGATCTCTACGCGTTTCGGTACGCCGCCAACGACAAGGCGAACTCGCTCTATTATCGCGTATCGGAGGGCGGCGTGGTCGTCGCCTCGGAGCCGCTCGACCGGGATCACGGCACCTGGACGACGGTCGCTGAGAACAGCGTGCTCGTCGCGCGGCGGGACGCGCCGGTGGAGATCCTGCCGCTGGCGCAGTTCGGCCTAGCCGCGCCGCCGGTCGATGACTCGGTCCGCCGGCTGCGCGCCTGAGCGACTCCGCTTAGGCGACGCGGGAGAGGCTGCCGCTCTGCGAACCCTGCGTGCTGCGGGCGGAATCGTAGGCGCGATTGCGCAGGGCGGTCTCGCTCGGGAGCTGGTCGATCACGTTGCCGGACGACGGATCGACCACCTGGAACACGATCGAGCTGGTGTCCGGATCCTGTATGTACCGCGCCTTGCCGCCGTTCGTGCCGATGTCGAGCTTCACCGCGGGCTCGAGCGGCTTGGCAGAGGTCTCGGGCTCGGGCGCCTGCTGGGTCACGGCGGCGGCGGCCGTCGCTCCGAGCGCGTCGAGGCCCTGCGGCCCCGGCGTCGTGGATGTCAGCGTTCGGATCTCCATCGCCGGTCTCCTGCGATCCTGTGATCGAAGGATTGAGGCGCGGTCCTGCCTAATCGTTCCTTAATGGCGACCGCCGGTCCACCGGATGATGCGGCGGGATCGGAGATGCGATGAACATCGCGTTACCGGGGCGACACAAATCCGTGCTGAATTTTCTCCTGGGTCGACTCGGCGCCCAGCCGGTTCGTCTTCCCGCGACGGGGCCGCGGCCCGCCCCGCGCAGCGTGGAGCACGCGATGTACAGGATCTCGGCGATGCTCGTCTTGGTGACGAGTCCGGCGCTCGCCGCGCCGGCCGCGACTGGCGATCCGGGTACGCGCGCGCTGTTCATCCGTGAGCACCGCTGCGCCGTCGCGGAGCGGCTCGACGCCATCCACAGGCGCGGGCCGGTCGACGTCTCGCGCGACCGCTTCATCGTCGTGGCGCCGCACGGACAGGCGCAGCGCTACGTCCAGTGCATCTTCCAGGATCGGGATACGCGGATGTTCTGCGAGGCCGCGTCGGGCGCCTACGGACCACCCGGCCGAAGGCGCCTGCGGCTGGATGCGACGGCACGGCAGGCTCTGGCGGCGCTCGGATACGTCCAGGCGGACCCGGCGGAGAACTTCGCGCGCCTCGTGGAGCTGGGATCGCCGCCCGACACGGGCATCGCCGCGGATCTGATGCTCGCGGCGCTGCACGATGCCTACGGCGCCCGCCCGGGCGACATTCTCGATATCGAGGCCCCGCACGGCGGAACGCCGGGGCGGGGCTGCGGCGCGCCCGAATCCTGAGCGGACCGGGCGCGCGCCCGTCTCACTCGGCGGCGTCGACGTAGAGCTTGCCGCCCTCGGCCAGAAATTCCTGCGACTTCGCCCGCATGCCGGCCTCGGCCTCGGCCTTCGACATCGCGGGCGCCGCGCCCACGACCTCGCCGGCCTCCTCCATCGCCAGCACCTCGGCGCGCAGGTCCTGCGTGATCTTCATCGAGCAGAATTTCGGCCCGCACATCGAGCAGAAATGCGCGACCTTGTGGGCGTCCTTCGGCAGAGTCTCGTCGTGGAAGCGCCGGGCGGTATCCGGATCGAGGCCCAGGTTGAACTGGTCCTCCCAGCGGAAGTCGAACCGGGCGCGGCTGAGCGCGTCGTCCCGGAGCTGCGCGGCGGGATGCCCCTTGGCGAGGTCTGCGGCGTGGGCGGCGATCTTGTAGGTGATGACGCCGGTCTTCACGTCGTCCCGGTCCGGCAGGCCGAGATGCTCCTTCGGGGTGACGTAGCAGAGCATCGCGGTGCCGAACCAGCCGATCATGGCGGCGCCGATGCCCGAGGTGATGTGGTCGTAGCCGGGGGCGATGTCGGTGGTCAGCGGGCCGAGGGTGTAGAACGGCGCCTCGCCACACTCCTTCAGCTGCTTCTCCATGTTGACCTTGATCTTGTGCATCGGCACGTGGCCGGGGCCTTCGATCATCACCTGGCAGCCCTTGTCCCAGGCGACCTTGGTCAGCTCGCCCAGCGTCTCAAGCTCGCCGAACTGGGCGGCGTCGTTGGCGTCAGCGATCGAGCCCGGGCGCAGGCCGTCGCCCAGAGAGAACGAGACGTCGTAGGCCCGCATGATGTCGCAGATCTCGTCGAACCGCTCGTAGAGGAACGATTCCCGGTGCCCGGCTAGGCACCAGCGGGCCATGATCGAGCCGCCGCGCGAGACGATGCCGGTGACGCGCCGCGCGGTCAGCGGCACGTGGGCGAGGCGCACGCCGGCATGGATGGTGAAGTAGTCGATGCCCTGCTCGGCCTGCTCGATCAGCGTGTCCTTGAAGACCTCCCAGTCGAGCTTGAGCGGGTCGCCGCCGACCTTCTCCAGCGCCTGGTAGATCGGCACCGTGCCGATCGGGACCGGGCTGTTGCGGATGATCCACGAGCGGATGTTGTGGATGTTGCGGCCGGTGGACAGGTCCATGACCGTGTCGGCGCCCCAGCGGATCGACCAGACGAGCTTCTCGACCTCGTCGGCGGCCGAGGAGGTCACGGCGGAGTTGCCGATGTTGGCGTTGATCTTGACCAGGAAGTTCCGGCCGATCGCCATCGGCTCCAGCTCGGTGTGGTTGATGTTGGCCGGGATGATCGCCCGGCCGCGGGCGATCTCGTCGCGCACGAATTCCGGGGTGATGAAGGGCGGGACCGAGGCCCCGAAGCTCTGGCCGTCCGCGAGCGCGGCCTCGGCGCCCGCGAGCATGGCCTCGCGGCAGACGTTCTCGCGATGGGCGACGTAGATCATCTCCTCGGTGATGATCCCCGCGCGGGCGAACTCGTACTGGGTCACCATCTGGCCCGGGGCCGCCTTGCGGATGGTCCGTTCGGCGGGGCAGGGGGCCACGAGCTTGTCGCCCGCGAATCCGTTATCCTCGGGCTTCACCGCGCGCGGCGCGACGGCCGCGTAACCGCGGGCCGCGACCCAGGGCTCGCGCACGCCGGGAAGGCCGGCGTTGAGGTCGATACGGGCATCGGTCTCGGTATAGGGGCCCGACGGGTCGTAGACCCGCACCGGCTCCTCCTTCGGATCGGAGAGGACGATCTCGCGATAGGGAACGCGGATGTCCGGCCGCCCGGCCGGGTTCGCGTACGCCTTGCGCGATCCGGTGACCGGACCCGTGGTCACGGTCTCGGGGCTGCCTTTCACGTCCTTCGGGAGAACGGGTGCGTTCATCGTGGGCCTCTCCTCGTGCTGGAGCGGTCCGGTCCACGCGATGGCCGAGATGAGATGAGGTCGCGCGAGATGCGACCGCAGGTTCCCGTCCCTCCGCCGGTATGAGCCGGATCAGGTTCAAGGGTCAGGGCAGCGTGCCCAATCTCAGCCCTCTTCAGGGCCCCCCTCGGAACGGTTCCAGACTCGGGCCCGCGGACGGCTTTGTCAATGCTGACCGGCCGCCCTAGAAAACACATCCCCGAAACCGTTCGTCCGAACGCACGCGTTCTCCCCCGCCGCAATCGTACCGCAATGCGCCTCATCGCCGGCCTCCTGCTCGCCGCGCTCCTCCTCTGCGGGCTGGCCTGCGCCGCGCTCGCGCTCGGGCAGCGCCGGTTCCTCTATCCGGGTGCCTTCGGGTCGCAGAACCCGTGGACGATCCCGCCGGGCCTCGCGACGATCACGGTCGCGACCCCCGACGGCGAGACCCTGCACGGCCTGTGGCGGCCTCCGCGGCCGGGCTGCGGCGTCGTCGTGAGCTTCCACGGCAACGGATCCCGCCCCGAGCCGCACGCGGCCCGCTTCGCCGCGGAGCCCTGGCGGGCGCGCGGCTGGGGCGTGCTCACTGTGGCCTATCGCGGCTATCCCGGCTCCACCGGCAGCCCCAGCGAGGACGGGCTGATCCGCGACGGGCTGGCGGCCGTCGAGGCCGCGCGGGCGCGGGCGCCCGACGCGCCGATCCTCCTCCACGGACACTCCCTCGGGGCCGCCGTGGCCGTGGCCGTCGCCGAACGGGTGCCGACGATCGGCCTGTACCTGGAGGCGCCGTTCGACTCGATGACCCACACCGTGCGGCTGCATGTCCCGCTAGCCCCGATCTGGCTCCTGCGCGACACGTACCGCTCGGACCTGCGCATCCGCGACGGGTCGGCGCCCGTGCTGATCGTGCAGGGCCGCGACGACACGGTGGTGCCGGCCAAGCTGGCGCGGAACCTCGCCGCGGCGGCCGGCCCGCGGGCGCGGATCGACGTGATCCCGGGGGACCACGTCTCCATCCTGGGGAGCCGGGATCGCGAGGCCGAAGCGCTGTTCGGACAGGGCGTCGGTCCGGCTTGCCCGCAGCCGGTGGACCAGCAGGGGTAGGAGAGGGAGGCTCGCGTGGTCGGACGGCGCTCGCAGCGCTGGAGCGCCGAGGATCCGGACGCGCCGGGCGTCCCGGGCCCGCCGGACCCGGTCTGCCCCCTCTGCGAGCGCCCGATCCCGCGCCGCGCCCGCTCCAGCCTCCATCACCTCACGCCGAAGCTGAAGGGCGGGACCCATCGCGGCACGGTCCGGCTGCACCAGATCTGCCACTCGGCGATCCACGCCCGCTACAGCGAGGCGGAGATCGCCAAGCGCCTCGCCGACGTCGAGGCCCTGCGCGCCGATCCGGAGATCGCGCGCTTCCTCGTCTGGGTCCGCGGCAAGCCCGACGATTTCCACGCCGCCACGCGCATGACCCGCGAGCGGAAGTCGGCGCGCCGCAAGATCTGACACCTGCCCGGCCGGCGTTTACCCGGCGTTCGTCACATCCGCAGGTGGCCGCCGCCCCGTTCCTTGCCGTCAACCCGAACCGGTCCAGGATCGCCCCGATCGCGAGGGTTCGGACGATGGCCGGGGTCGGGGATACGGGGGATCGGCTCGCCTGGGTCGATATCGCCAAGGGGATCTGCATCCTCCTGGTCGTCATGATGCATTCGGTCATCGGCACCGGCGAGGCCATGGGCGGCGAGGGCTTCCTCCACCCGGTCGTCGCCTTCGCGAAGCCGTTCCGCATCCCGGACTTCTTCCTGCTCTCCGGCCTGTTCGTGGGACGGGTGATCGACCGCGACTGGCGCCTGTTCTCCGACCGCCGGGTCGTCCACTTCGCCTATTTCTACCTGCTCTGGCTGGTGATCCAGTCGGTCGCAAAGTACGGCAAGATCGTCGGCGATGCCGGTCCCGCGGCCTTCGCGGCGCATCTCGCCCACGCACTGATCGAGCCCTATTCCAGCCTCTGGTTCATCTACCTGCTGGCGGTGTTCTCGGTGGTCACCAAGGCCCTGCGCCGCGTGCCCGGCGGCGTGCTCCTCGCCGGCGCCGCCCTGCTGCAGATCGCCGACATCCGCAGCGAGTCGACCCTGATCGAGGAGTTCTGCGCCCGCTACGTCTACTTCGTCGCGGGCTACCACTTCGCCGGGCGGATCTTCGCGCTCGCCGACGCGGCGCGCCGCCGCGTCCCGCTCGCCCTCTGCGGCCTCGGCGCCTGGGCGGTCCTGGAAGGCTGGCTCGCGCTGACCCCGTCGGGCCTGCCGGATCATCCGAACCTCGCCAGCCTGCCGCTGGTGAGCCTCGCCCTCGGCGGGGCCGGTGCCCTCGCGATCGTGGTGGCGGCGGCTCTCATCGGCCGCGCCGGCGGTCCGGTCGCCGAGGCGGTCCGGACCTGCGGCCAGCGCTCGATCGTGATCTACCTCGCCTTCTCGCTGCCGATGGCGGCGACCCGGGAGATCCTCGTGCGCACCGGCGCGATCGCCGATATCGGCCTCGCCAGCCTGACCGTCATGGCGATGGCGGTGGTCCTGCCGCTCATGCTGGAGCGGCTGGTCCGCGGAACGGCGCTCGACCTGCTGTTCGTCCGGCCGCGCCGGTTCCGGCTGGCCGGGTCCGGGCCTAAGCCGAGCCCGGCCCTGCAGGCGACCTGAGGGACCTCAGCCGTCGAAGGCGATACCGATCCGCCGGCTGCGCCGCCACGCCACGGTGGCCGGGCGCGGTTCGGTGCCCGTGCTGACACGAAGCGCGAAGCGGTCCGGCACGGCCTGATCGTCCTCGACCTCGATCTGCGCGCCGACGTCGGTGGCGTCCCAGACCAGGCAGCTCACCTCGCCGCCGTCGAGCAGCACGGCGCCGAACGTGAAGGCGTTCTTCCGGAAGGTGCCGCGGCGATTCTCCGTCATCAGCTCCTCCGTCCCGTCTCGTGGCTCCGCGGAGCCGGACGATGCCGGATCGCGGTTAACAGGGCAAATACGTTCCCGTGCCTGCCCTGCTCGACCGAGATCAGTACTCGTCGGGATCACCCCGGTAGCGGCGTGGCCCCGGCCCGTAATCGTCGTCGTAGGAGCGGCGCGGCGGCGGGCGGTCGTAGTCGCGGCGGTCGCGGTAGGCGTCGCGCCGGTCGTCGTAGCCGTCATTCCGGTAGCCGCCCCCGCCGCCGTAGGCACCCCCGCCGCCACCGCCGTAGCCTCCGCCGCCGTAGCCCCCACCGCCGCCCGCGTTGATCCGCGGGGCGTACCAGCAGCTCTTCGCCTGGCCCGGCGCCGGATCGCCGAAGGTCTGGGTGTTGCAGGGCACGACGCCGCCCTGCGGGAACGGCCGGCCGTTCGTCCGGCCGGGCACGCCGTAATAGACGTTGGTGGGATAGGGCATCCGGCAGACGCCGCCCTCCTGCGCGCAGCCGACCAGGTTCACCGTGTCGAGCTGGTAGGCCTGGGCCGGGGCGGGTGGCAGCGCGCCGCCTCCCAGCGTGATGGCCCCGAAGGCCAGAGCGATCCGAATCTGCACGTCCCCGATTCCCCCGTGGTTCGCGGTGCGAGTGCCGAATAATCTGGTCGGCGGCTTCCGGCCAGCGGCCGCGCTCGCTATGGCGTCGCACAAGGATGCGCGCGGGCCGGTCCGCGGCCGGCGCGACGGTGATCGGGCGGAACGCCCCGTCGTCGGACGGGAGACGGCGCCCCGGGAGGCCTTGATGAGGGATGCGTCCGCGCAGGAGCTTCTGCTGCTCAGCGCACTCCAGGAATGCCGGATCCAGCTCGACGCGGCGCGCAAGGACGAGGCGGCCCGCGCCGCCGTCCGGGAGGAGCTCGAGGCCGCGCTCCGGCGCGAGGCCGCTCTCGCGGCGGCGATCGTGGAGGAGCGCGAGCGGACCGAGGCCGTCCGCCTCGTGCTTCAGGCGCTGCTGATGAGCGTCCGCCGGTTCGGTCTGCGCCGGCGCCTGTTCGGGGCGCGCATCGCCCGGCTCGGCCGGGAGACGCCGGATTCCGGTCCGCAGGCGGCCCGCCATCCCGTGCTGCTCGCCGAGGCGCGACGGGTGCTGGGTAAGCCATCGCCCGAACCGCCGGCCGAGCGGTGACGGCGGTCGCCGCCCGAGCGCCGCGCGGCGCGGCTCCTCACGGCCCGGCGCCGGCGTCTCCGGGCGCCGCGGCCAGGACGATCAGGGCCGTCAGAACGCCGAGCGGCAGGACGATGCTGCCGAAGGCGAGATGGGCGATCCCGAAGGCGCCGAACAGCGCGCCCGCGGCGAAGGCCGCGATCGCCGGGAGCACGCGCAGGAACCTCTCCCGGGTCTGATCGCGCTGTGGGCCGCGTCCCAGGACGAGGTCGGTCGCGTCGATGACGGCCTGGCTGACGCTCACCGTCATGACCGTGGTGGGGGCGAGATGGCCGAGAGACAGGCGGCCGATGGCGTTCTGTAACCCCATGGCCGCGACCGCGAGCATGCCGACGGCGATGGAAGCGGCACTGTCCGCTCCGCCGAGGGGCGACCACACGGTGCCACACAGCCCGAATCCCGCGAGCAGGGTCACCTCGACGGCGAGGAGCCAGGGCAGGGGGTCGAAAGCCCGCCGCTCCAGCGCCAGGGCCAGGATTCGAGCCCCCGCCACCGCTCCGACGAAGACGGGCAGCGCCAGGAGCTTGGCAACCACGCCGCTGGAGCTCGCGACCAGCTCGGCGCCGATCAGGACGAAGTTGCCGGTGACGTGAGCGGTGAAGAGTCCGGTCAGGGCGATGAAGGCCGCCGCGTCGACGAAGCCGGCGACGAACGCCAGGGCGGCGCCGGCGAAGAGACCGCTCCCCGGTCTCCGAGCTCGCGCGGGACCGGTCATCGTCTCAGTCGGCGAAGGGCGTCGCCGTCAGGCCGACCGGCATCCGCGGATTGGCGAAGTAGTCGGGCCAGCGATCGCAGAGATACAGGATCGCGACCAGCACGGTGGCGATCGCCAGCAGGGAGGCGAGCACCTCGGTGACCTGCGTCGCCCATCTCCCGAGCGTCGGGATCGCCATGAGGCCGCCGACGAACAGCGTGGTCACGATAACGGGTGCGGACATCGGGCAAGGCTTCGCGGCGCGGATCTGGGACGGGGCTGTCCCGAACCCTAACGCCGCGCGGCGCCCGCAGGTTACCGATATCGGTTATCGTGACTCATGATAGGCAACCCGAACATCGAGCTGCTGCGCTCGTTCCTGGCCGTCGTCGAGAGCCGCAGCTTCACCGCCGCGGCGCAGGCTCTCGGTCTGCGGCAATCCACGGTGAGCGGGCACATCGCCCGGCTCGAGCAGGCGCTCGGTCGCGCGCTCCTGACGCGGGACACCCACCGGGTCGCGCCCACGCCGGACGGTCAGGCCATGATCGGCTTCGCCCGCGACGTGGTGGACGCGCAGGACCGGCTGCGCGCCTTCTTCTCGCCGGAAGGCTTGCGCGGCCGCATCCGGCTCGGCGTCTCCGAGGACTACACCCTGTCGACCCTGGCACAGGTCCTGGCCCGCTTCGCCGATCGGCACGACGCGGTCGATCTGCAGATCACGGTCGGGCTGAGCCGCGCCCTCTATCAGGGCTACGATGCGGGCGAACTCGACGTGATCTTCTGCAAGCGGCGGCGCGGCGACCCGCGCGGGACCTTGGCCTGGGCGGAGGATCTGATCTGGACGGGCCGGCCCGGCCTCGTGCCGGATCCGGCTAAGCCCTTGCCCCTCGTGCTCTACCCGCCACCGTCGATGACCCGCACCTTGGCGCTCGACGCCCTCGAGGCGGTGGGCCGGTCCTGGCGGGTGGCCTGCACCAGCGGAAGCCTGATGGGGCTGCGGGCCGCCGTCGAGGCGGGCCTGGGCATCGCGCCGCACTCGGCCAAGATCCTGCCGCCGGGCCTCGCCGCGATCTCCGAGGCGGCCGGCCTGCCGCCGCTCGGCGCGGTCGAGTTCGTCGTGCTCGGCCCGGGTCGCCACCACGCGGCGGCGACCGCGCTGCAGGAGACGATCCTGGCGAGCACGGGCGAGCTTCAGGGCGCCGCGCGCTAGAGCGTTTTCGGTTTGGGCTGAGTCGGCTTGGTGGGGTTCACGCGGCGCTGGGAGGCTGATTCACTCAGGCCGGTCGACAGCCGGAGTGATGCATGGGCCGCCCCTACAGCTTGGACCTGCGCGAGCGGGTGGTGACCGCGGCTGCGGCGACCTCGCGCCGTCAGGCGGCCGCCCGCTTCGGGGTCGGCCAAGCAACCGCGATCCGCTGGATGGCGGCGCTCGCCGCGACTGGGACGGTGGCCGCCCGGCCGCAGGGGCGTGCCCGCCGCTCCAAGCTCGACCCGTACGAGACGTTCCTGCGTACGCTGATCGACGAGACGGTCGACATCACCCTGGAGGAGATGCGCGCCCGGTTGCAGGACGAGCATGGCCTCACCGTCGGGCTCGGCACGTTGTGGGCCTTCCTCGACGCGCGCGACCTGACGTACAAAAAAAGACGGCCCACGCCGCAGAGCAGGATCGGCCGGACGTGAAGGCCGCCCGGGAAGCGTGGTTCGAGAGCCAGCCCGATCTCGACCCGGACCGGCTGGTGTTCCTCGACGAGACGTGGACCGCCACCAACATGGCCCGCACCCGCGGGCGCTGTCCCCGCGGCCAGCGGCTGCGCTCCCCCGTCCCGCACGGTCATTGGAAGACCACGACCCTGGTGGCGGGCCTGCGCCTGTCCGGGATCGCCGCGCCGTTCGTGCTCGACGGGCCGATCAACCGCGACGCCTTCCAAGTCTACGTCGATCAGGTCCTGGTGCCCGAACTCGCACCCGGGGACATCGTGATCATGGACAATCTCGGCAGCCACAAAGGCCCGGCCGTGCGCGCGGCGATCGAGGCGGCGGGCGCGCGGCTCCTGTTCCTCCCGCCCTACTCGCCGGACTTCAATCCGATCGAGATGGCGTTCTCGAAGTTGAAGGCGGGGCTGCGCAAGGCCGCGGCGCGCACGCGCGAAGGGCTCTGGACCACAATCGGGCGGCTCGTCGATGCCGTTACGCCCGACGAGGCCGCAAACTTCTTCGTCGCGGCAGGATACGACCCCGATTAAACCGAAACCGCTCTAGGGCGGCGTCCTCCCGGCACGCGGTGGCCGGGCTCGATCCCGACCGTCCGGCGCGGTCCTTAACGGATTGGCCAGCCTTTTTCCGCACCGTACCGCGAAGCGGTCACAAACGGTTTCGACAAGGATCGCCGGCGGTGCCGGCCCCGGTGTCGTTGCCGGATGGGGCGCGAAACCGCCGCATTTGGCGTGCGGAAACCGTCCTGCGGCGTGCCTGACGGTCGCGCGTCGCGGCGGAACTTTCGAGAACGGGATGCATGGCCAAGGGTCGGGGCAGGATTGAGCCGAACTTCGACGTGCCCGAAGGGCGCGCGCGGGATCGCGGCGAACTCGACCTGCGCCTGACCCGTGAGGACCGCCCCGGGGCAGGAGACGGCGTGGCGAAGCGATCGGGCGGCGGAGCGCGGCAGCCGAACAAGGCGCCGGCGCGGACAACGGGGCGGGCGAAGGCCTCGGGTCGCGGCCGACGCCGGCGTTCCTGGCTCGGCCGCATCGTCTACGGCTGCGTCGTCCTCGGCCTCTGGGGGGTGATCGGGCTCGCGGGGCTCATCGCTTACCACGCCTCGCAGCTGCCACCGATCGACCAGCTCGCGGTGCCGAAGCGTCCGCCCAACATCGCGATCCTGGCGAGCGACGGCTCCCTGCTCGCCAATCGCGGTGAGACCGGCGGCCGCGTCGTGTCGATCAAGGAGCTGCCGCCCTACCTGCCACGCGCCTTCGTGGCGATCGAGGATCGGCGCTTCTACCAGCATTTCGGCGTCGACCCGGTCGGCATCATGCGGGCCATCGGCCAGAACCTGACCCGGCGCGGCGTGGCGCAGGGCGGCTCGACCCTCACCCAGCAGCTCGCCAAGAACCTGTTCCTGACCCCGGAGCGCTCGGCCTCGCGCAAGATCCAGGAGGCGATCCTCGCGCTCTGGCTCGAGCACAAGTACACGAAGGACGAGATCCTCGAACTCTACCTGAACCGCGTCTATTTCGGTGCCGGCGCCTACGGCGTCGAGGCGGCGGCGCAGCGCTATTTCGGCAAGCCCGCCAAGGAGGTGAGCCTCGCGCAGGCCGCGATGCTCGGCGGCCTCGTGCAGGCGCCCTCGCGCCTTGCCCCGAACCGCAACCTCCCGGCCGCCCAGGCCCGCGCCGCGCAGGTGCTCGCCGCCATGCAGGAGCTGGGCTTCGCGTCGGCGCAGGACGTCAAGGTGGCGCTCGCCCAGCCGGCGAAGCCCGCCAACGCCCGCGGCGGCGGGTCGGCCAACTACGTCGCCGACCTCGTGATGGACGTGCTCGACGATTACGTCGGCAAGTTCGACACCGACATCACAGTCCAGACCACGGTCGATCCGAGCCTCCAGGCGGCGGCCGAGAAGGCGCTCACCGACGAGCTCAACGCCAAGGGCACGCGCTACAACGTCAGCCAGGGGGCGCTGGTCTCGATGCGGCCGGACGGCGCCATCCGCGCCCTGATCGGCGGCCGCGACTACGCGCAGAGCCAGTTCAACCGGGCCACGACCGCCAAGCGTCAGCCCGGCTCCTCGTTCAAGCCCTTCGTTTACCTCGCGGCCGTGGAGCACGGAGCCACGCCCGACACGGTCCGTGAGGACGCGCCGATCCGGATCGGCAACTGGGCGCCGGAGAACTACTCCCACCGCTACGAGGGGCCCGTCACCCTGCGGACGGCGCTCGCCCAGTCGCTCAACACCGTCGCGGTGCGCCTCGGCCAGGAGGTCGGGCCGAAGACCGTGGTCCAGACCGCCCAGCGGCTCGGCATCACCTCGCCGCTCCAGGCCAACGGCTCCATCGCCCTCGGCACGTCCGAGGTCACGCTCCTGGAGATGGTCGGCGCCTACGGGGCCTTCGCCAACGGCGGCATCGGCGTGATCCCCTACGTGGTCACCGCCGTGAAGAGCCAGGACGGGAAGGTCCTCTACAAGCGCTCCGACAACGGTCTGGGCCGGGTCATCGACGCCAACGCCGACGGCATGATGAACGCCATGATGCACGAGACCTTCGTCAGCGGCACCGGCAAGAAGGCCGACATCCCCGGCTGGGACCTCGCGGGTAAGAGCGGCACCACCCAGGATTATCGCGACGCGTGGTTCATGGGCTTCTCGGGCAGCCTCGTGACCGGCGTCTGGCTCGGCAACGACGACGGCGAGCTCACCAAGAAGGTCACCGGCGGCAACCTGCCGGCGGAGATCTGGAAGACGTATATGACCCAGGCCCTGAAGGGGCAGACGCCGGTCCCGCTCCCGGGCCTCAACCGCTGGCGCCGCCAGCCGGAGACGACCGCCTCGGTGGCGAGTGCCGCCCCGGCGGGCCCGGGCGGGCTCCTGGGCCAGATCCTCGGCGAGTCGGACGCCCCGGCGCCGCGCCAGGCCGCGCCGTCGCGGCGCCCCCCGAAGGACGACCGCAACTTCATCGAGAAGCTGTTCGGCATCGGTGACTGACGCTCCGCGGTCTCCGCATTCGTCGGGACCAGGCGGCGGCGCGCGTCGCGGGCGAGAGGCGGCCCGCGGCGCGCGCCGTCGCGCATCCGCGCGACTACGCCCGGGCTCCGGCCCAAGGCGACCGCGTCGAGGCGGGACTGACAGCCGCGGCGGCCTGTATTTGTATTAGCGGCGATTCAGCGCTTCTTAGTGCCGCCAATAACCGCTTTTTCAATCTTCGTGGACGTAAGATCGGGTGAACAGTAAGCCCGTCAACCGCAATGGCGCGGTTCGTGGCAGCCCGATCGAGCCCATGCTCCTGCGCGCCACCGCTACAGCGATCAGAGCTCACCTGGACGATCGCGCCTCGCGCACGATCGCGGCGGCCGGCACGTGCCTGCTGCTCTGCCTCGCGCTGCTCGGCGCCTATCTCTGCTTGGATCTGCGGGACGTCGCTTGGCACAACGCGCGCCGCAACGCCGGGAATCTCCTGGCGGTGATCGAGGAGGGCGTCGGCCACAGCCTGCGGGTCTACGACCTCTCGCTGCGGAACTCCGCCCGGCTCGCAAGTCGCGCCGACATCGCGGCCCTGGACCCGGATATTCGGCGCCTGGCGCTGTTCGACACGGCTGTGGCGGGCTCCGGCCTCGGTCCGATCGCCGTCACGGACGCGGCCGGCGACGTCCGGCTGACGAGCGATCCCGGCGTGCGGACCCGGCCCAACATGCGCACGCTGCCGGAATTCGAGTTCCATCGGTCGAATCCCGAAGGCGGCCTGATCCTGTCCGGGCCGACCGTATCTCTCATGACCGGTGAGCCCATCATCCGCATGACCCGGCGGATCCGGACGCCCGACGGCTCATTCGCCGGGATCGTGTCGGGATCGATCAGGCTCGCGCATTTTCAGGCGCTGTTCGAGCGCCTGCACTTCGACGACGGCATCGCTCTGAACGTCTTCCACCGGGACGGGACGCTGCTGATCCGGGCGCCGGCACGGCCGGAGGCGCTCGGCCAGAACATCAGCGCGAGCCCCGGCTACAAGATGTACCGGGCCAAGCCGCGCGGCGAGTTCCAGGGACGCTCGTTCCTCGACGGCGTCGAGCGGGTCTACAGCTTCGCCGACCTCGACGACCTGCCGCTGATCGTGACCGTGGCGACGGACGTCGACAGCATCCGCAGCGTCTGGATCTACAAGGCGGCGATCGTCGCCGTCCTGATCCTGTGCCTCTGCCTCCTCGCCTTCGGCTTGACGATCCTGCTGCACCGGGAGGTCGGGCGCCACGTGGCCGCGGAAGCCTCCAGCCGCGAGGCCAACGCCGCGCTCGCCGTGCTCGCGCGGACCGACGGCCTGACGGGCCTGCCGAACCGGCGCAGCTACGACGAGCACTTCGCCGTGGAGTGGAAGCGGGCCGCACAGCTGCGGACGCCCCTGGCGCTGTTGATCGTCGATGCCGACCACTTCAAGCAGTTCAACGACCGCTTCGGTCACCAGCGCGGCGACGAGGCGCTGAAGGCGGTGGCGGAGTGCCTGCAACGTTCCCTCGATACCGCCGGGCTGAGCTTCCGGATCGGCGGCGAGGAGTTCGTCGCCCTGTTGCCGGGCGTCGACGCGACCGCCGCCAGCGTCGCGGCGGAGCGCGTCCGCCGGGCCGTGGTGAACCTCCGCATCCCCCACGCCCCGGAGGTCGGTGGCATCGCGACGGTGAGCATCGGCGTCGCCTGTGCCGATCCGGCCGGCGGCGATCCGCCCGAAGGGCTGTTCACGGCGGCCGACGGGGCCCTCTACGCGGCCAAGAAGGCCGGGCGCAACCGCGTCCGCGCCGCCGCGCCGGCGGATCCCGTGGCCCTGGCGCTGCGGGCCTGAGCGGCCCCGCGGCTCACAGCATCGGCAGCATCCGGGGCCGCGGTCCGCGGGGGAAATGCGCGTCGATCAGGGCGATCTCGGCCGCACCGAGGTGCAGGTCCGCCGCGCCGGCATTCTCGACGGCCCGGTCCGGGCGGCCGGTCTTGGGGATCGTGAACGTGCCCGGCAGCCGGGTCAGGTAGGCGAGGGCCACCGCGTAGGGCGTCGTGCCGTGGTTCTGCGCGATGCCCGCCAGGACGCGGCCGCCCGCGCTGGCCGGATCGGGGAAGTCGCCGCTGCCGAAGGGCGAGTAGCCCACCATGGCGACGCCGTGCTTCTCGCACCAGGGCAGCACGGCGTGCTCGATGGCCCGCTCGTTCAGGTGGTAGAGGACCTGATTGCAGGCGATCCGGTCCGGCCCCGCGATGGCCCGGACGCGATCGAGATCCTCGACGTCGAAGTTGCTGACGCCCCAGGACAGGATCTTGCCGGCCCGGCGCAGATCCTCGAAGCCCGCGATCGTCTCCTCGAGCGGGTGCTGACCCGGCCAGTGCAGCAGGTAGCAGTCCAGCCGGTCCGTCCGCAGACGCTGGAGCGACGCCTCACAGGCCCGCGCGACGCCCCGGCGCGTCGCGTTACCGGGCACCACCTTGGAGACGAGGAACACCTCCTCGCGGCAATCCGCGACGGCGGCGGCGACGACCGCCTCCGCGTCCCCGTACATCTCCGCGGTGTCGATATGGGTCATGCCGGCGTCGATCCCGGCCCGCAGCGCCCGGACCGCGTCCGTCCGGTCCGAACTGTCGATGTGCCACGTGCCCTGGCCGATAACCGGCACAGAGACGCGCGTCGCGCCGAAGCTTCTGGCGTACATGGCAGCGCTCCCTCTTCGCTGTCACAGGGGGTTGCTGGCGGCGGTCCGGTCGAGTCCCGGGCCGCCGGCGTATCACGGCTCGGCCGCGCAACAACCCGGCACGCCTTACTCGCGCCATCTTGGGGCGTTGAGCAATGGCATGCGGCCTCCCGCGGCGCTAAACTTTAGGCCCATGCCCGAAGTCCGGCGGCGCGGGCTTGCCGAGTCTGCGCCGCCCCGCGCAGTGCCGCCGCGCAGGGCCACGCGACGCCCGGACCCGCGCACGGTCCGTCGGCTGGCCATGCTGGAGATGCCTCGATGCTGCCGGCCCACCGGATATTCTGGGGTCTGATCCTGCTGGCGGCGGCCGGCGCGGGGTTGCTCTACAACATCATCTTCGCGGCCGGCGCCTCGCCCCTCGCCGGCTTCACGTACGGCCTCTGCATGGGCGCCACGGTGCTGGCCTTCGACCGCGGGCTGATCCTGGCCGGCCTGCAGGCGAAGATCCGGCGGCTGCCGGCCTGGCTCTACGTGCTGGCCGCGGAACTCGCCTACGTCCTGATGATCATGGCGGGCAACGCCCTGGGCGGCCTGCTCGTCTGGGCGTTCGCCCTGACACCGGACGACCTCACGACCGCGACCCGCATGACCGCGCGGGTGCTCGCCTACGCCCTCGCCGTGTCGGGCCTGCTGGTCTTCGTCATACGGATGCGCGACCTGATCGGCGGCGAGGTGTTCGTGAACTTCATGATCGGCCGCTACCACAAGCCGGTGGCGGAGGAGCGGGTCTTCCTGTTCCTCGACGTGGTCGGCTCCACGGCCTTCGCGGAGACCCACGGCGACCTGCGCGCGCAGGAATATCTCAGCACCGTGTTCGCGACGCTCGCCGAGCCGGTGCGGCGCAACGCCGGCTCGGTGGACGACTATATCGGCGATCTCGCCATGGTGACGTGGCCGATGGCCCGCGGCCTCAAGGACGCGCGCTGCGTCACCTGCGTGTTCGAGGTGCTCGACCGGATCGAGGCCGACGCCGCGGCCTGGACCGCCCGGTTCGGGACGGTCCCGCGGCTCCGGGCGGCGCTGCACGGCGGCTCGGTGGTCACGGCCGAAGTCGGGGTCGACCGCCACAAGATCGCGTATTTCGGCGACGCCGTGAACGTGACGTCGCGGATCGAGGCCCTGTGCCGCCCGCTGGGCGTCGGCATCCTGATCTCGCAGGATCTGCTCAACCGCCTCCCGCGCCTTCCGGCCGGCGTCCGGGCACGGTCCCTCGGCGCCCACGCGCTCCGCGGCCGCGGCGCGCCGCTGTCGGTGGCGACGCTCGAGCGCGGCCCCGCCGAGACCGCGCCCGTGGCGGATCTCGCGCCGCGCCGCGCCGCGGTCGCCCGCTGATGGCCGGGGCGAGCACCGCGCGGGCGAACACCCTGATCGCCGTGAAGATGGCGCTGCGCTTCGGGCTGCCGCTGATCGGGCTCGCGGTCTTCGGCCGCGCCGTCGTTCTGTCGGTGGGCGGCGATATCGAGCACGGCCAGTTCGCCCTGGGCGTGCTCCTGATCCTGGCGGGTTTCACCTCGAAGCTGGTGCCCCGGCCATGAGCGACGCGCCGGCGCGCCCGCCGATCTACCTCGACGCCGATGCCTGCCCGGTCAAAGACGAGACCTACCGGGTCGCCGAGCGCTACGGCCTGACCGTCCACGTCGTCGCCAACAGCGTGCTGAATCTACCGCGCGAGCCCTGGATCGAGCGCGTGGTCGTCGGCCCGGAACTCGACGCCGCCGACGACTGGATCGCCGCGCGGGCCGGACCCGGGAGCATCGTCCTCACCGCCGACGTTCCGCTGGCCGCGCGCTGCGTGAAGGCGGGCGCCACGGTCCTGGCGTTCACTGGGAAGCCGTTCAGCGAGGCCGGGATCGGTCTCGCCCTCGCGACGCGCGACTTGATGCAATCGTTGCGCGAGGCCGGGACCATCACGGGCGGGCCGAAACCGTTCTCGCGCGCCGACCGGTCGGCCTTCCTGTCCGCCCTCGACCGGGCGGTGAACCGGATCCTGCGCGAGCGGCCGAAGCCGGTCTGAGCACCGGTCCCAGGCGCGACGGCGTTCCCCGCGCGGGAGGTCTCAGGCCTCGGCCGCCGGGACGAGGGCCTTGAGCGCCTCGTTGATGCGGTCCTGCCAGCCAGGGCCGTCCTTCTGGAAATGCGCGAGCACGGCGCTGTCGAGGCGCAGGCTTACCACTTCCCGGGAGCCCGGGACCGTTGCCGGCCGCGGCGCGGCCTGCGGCGGCGGAGCGGCCGTCTTCGGGCTCGTGGCGGCCCGGAAGGCCGCCTCGGCTGCCGCGCGCGGGTCGGTGAAGCGGCGGCGGTTGCGGTCTTCGGCCATCGACCCCTAGCCCTTCGCGGTCGTCTTCTTCGGCGCGGCCTTCTTCGCGCTGCCCTTGGCGGCCGCCTTGGCTTCCTTCTCGGCCGCCTTGGCCTGCGCGTCGGCGGCCTCCTTGGCGAGACGGAGCGAGCGCAGCCGCACCGTCCGCTCGTCCATCGCCTTGATGGCCGCGTGGTGCTCCGCCATCGCCTGGGCGCCCTCGCGAGCCATGCGCTCCGCCCGTTCCGCGCGCTCGGCGCGGTTCTCCGCCCGGGTCTTGGCTTCCGCCTCCGCGTCGCGGGTGGCATTCACCTCGTCGAGGTCGTACTCAGTGTCGTCGTTCATCCTGTCCCTTTCACCCCGGCTCGACGGGTCCGACCCGGCGCAGCCTGCGCGGGACGGGGTCTGAGCGGGTCCGGCCTGTTCGAGGGGCGGGGGGCAAGGCCGGATCGGCGCCCTCCCGCATCGCCGTCAGGCGCGCGGGGAAGGCAGGTTCACGAAGGCTTTAGCATGCCCGCGCGGCCGATGGCGAATCCGGATCGCCGGGTGGGACTGACGGCGCACACCATTCGTACGCGTTCGCCGGACGATCCGGATCGGGCTCGCGGTCGGCCGGGCGGGATCCGGCCCGGATCGTCCTCCGATCAGCGCACGCGGAAGTTGAGCGGAATGGAGACCGAAAGGCTGGACTGCGTCACACCGGGGGGCGCCGCCGGCATCGAGCCGCGCACCGCCGCGAGGGCGGCGCTGTCGATCTGGCCGACGCCGCTGGACCGGGCCACGCCGGCGCCTGTCACCTGACCCGAGCGCATCACGGTGAAGCGCACCACCGCGGTCCCGCCGCCGGTGCCGACGGCCGCGTTCACGTTCATCCGGCTGTGGATCGCCGCGCTGATGGCGCCCTGCCACTGGCGCATGGCGCTCGGATCGTTGCCCGCGGCGGCCCGGCCGGCCGCGTTCGCCCGCGAGGCCGACGCCGAACTCCGCTCGGCGCCAGCCCGCGCCTTGGCCTCGCGCGCCTTCGCCTCGCGCGCAGCCTTGGCCTTCGCCTCGCGGATCTCCTCCAGGCGCTCCTGCCGCGCCTCCTCGCGCTTCTGCTCGCGGAGCTTCTCCTCCCGGATCTTGCGCAGCTTGGCCTCGCGCTCCGCCTTCAGCTTCGCCGGATCGAGCGTCGGCTTGGGCGGCTCCTCGGACTTGGCGACCTCGGTGGGCGGCGGCGCCAGCGGCTCGGCGGCCTCGGACGCGGAGGTGATCACTTGGCTCTGCGCCTCCACGGGTTGAGCCTCTTGCGGCATCTCGATTGCCTGGGTGTCCTCCGGCTTCACCTCGGTCATCTCGGTCGGCGGCGGCGGCTGGACGGCCTCGTCGGGCGGCGTGTCCACCGGCTTCGCCTCCGGCGGGGCTTCCTGGCTCATCTGCTGCTCCGCCGGGGCCTCGGTGGCCGCGTCGGTCATGAGCGGCGCGAGGTCGACGGTGATCTGCTGCTCGCCGGGCGGTGCAGGCGGGGAGAGACGCAGGAACATCACGGCGGCGAGCACGCAGGCGTGCAGCCCGAGGGCGACCAGGAAAGCGGCGAGCAGCCCGGACGGGCGGCGCTCGCCGAGACCGGCCGGCATATCCGTCGACGTGTAGGTGCTCATCGGCTCAGCGCGCGGTCCCTGCGGGGGCGGCGGGGGCGGCCGGGGCGGCCGGGGCGGCGCTTGGCGAGGCCGGAGCGGCGCCGCCGGGCGACTGCGCGATCAGCGACACCTTGGTGAAGCCGGCCTGCCCGACGAGGCCCATGACCTCCATGACCTTGCCGTAGGGCACGTCGCGGTCGCCGCGCACGAGGATCACCTGATCCTTGTCGGCCGCCGCCATCTCGCGCAGGCGCGGCACGATGCTCTCCATCGTGAACACCTCCTTGGCGATGGACGGGTTGCCGTCCTTGTCGACCGTCACCTCGGCGGGCTTCTTCGACTGCGCGACCTTGGGCGCCGCGGTCTTCGGCAGCTGGACCGGCACGCCGGTGGTCATCAGCGGCGCGGCGACCATGAAGATGATCAGCAGCACGAGCATCACGTCGACCATCGGGGTGACGTTGATGTCGGACATCGGCACATCGTCGAGGTCGTCGTCGTCGTTCGCGCGAATGGATCCCATCGCCATGGGGCGTCTCCGGTACCTTTACGTTCGGCTCTCTGGGGGCTGGCGCCGGCCGCGCTACTCGGCGGCCGCGCGGTGGGCGCCGGCGCGGTCGCGCGCGAGGCGGTTGCCCAGGACCGAGATATAGGACGAGAAGGTGCTCTGGATGCCGCTCACGTCGCTCGAGAGCTTGTTGTAGGCCATCACCGCCGGGATCGCGACGACGAGACCGATCGCCGTGGCGAACAGCGCCTCCGCGATGCCCGGCGCCACGACGGCGAGGGAGGTGTCCTGGCTCCGGGCGATGGACGAGAACGAGTTCATGATGCCCCAGACGGTGCCGAACAGGCCGACGAACGGGGCCGTGGAGCCGGAGGTCGCCAGCAGCGACAGGCCGGTGCGCAGGCGCTTCACCTCAATGGCGAGGGCGCCCTTCATCGCCCGCTCGATGCGGTCGCGGCGCTCGGCCCGGGTCTCGGAGGAATCCTGATCGCGCCACGCGTCGATCGCCGCCTTCACCACGTGGCCGGCGATGCCGCGATGCTCGCCGTCGAGGCTGCCCCCGGAGCGGACCAGATTCGCGAAGGCCTTGGCCTGGCGCCGCGCGGCGGCGAGCCGGATAACCTTCTCGAACACCACCGTCCAGCAGGCGATCGAGGCGATCACCAGCAGGATCATCACGCCCTTCACGATCGGGTCCGCCTGCAGGAACAGGCCGAGGAACGAGAAGTCGTGGGCCGCCTCGATCGGGGCTTGTGTCGGGTCCATCGCGGGCTCCTGGCGTCCTGGTCTCACGCGGCGTCGCGCCGCCATCGTCTCGGGGTGCGGCGAAAGCCGCAGGCCGCCCGGCGGCTCTCGCCGCCGGGCGGTTTGGTCTCGTCAGCCGTCACACCATCCGCATCAGCGGTCGAACGGCAGGCCGGCCTTGCTGTCGGTCTCGGTCCGCTCGAGGCAGGCCTCGCGGCCCGGATCGCCGCCGTCGCAGGTCAGGACGTCGTTCAGGAGGACGCGACCGACCTTGTTGCAGGCGATGCCGGGGAAATCGAAGATCTTCACGGTGGTCTTCTTCGGCGGCAGCGGCCCGAGTTCGACCGCCACGCGCTTCTGCGCGACGCCCTCGGGGTCGAAGGCGAAGAGATCCACCTTGTAGGACTTGAGGCCCGAACCCTTGTTGTCGATCACCATGGTGATCCGGCAGGCCTCGCCCGCGGTCTCGACCTTGTTGAGCTGCAACTTGATCGGCGCCTTCTCGGACGCGTCCTGCGCCAGGGCCGACACGACGAGCAGCGCCGAGAGCGCGAAGCAGGCCGCCGTGTCGAGGGCGACAAGCCCGATCCGACGGCGGTACAGGGGAGCGCGCAGGGCAAGCACCGTGACAAAGTCCTCTTCGAGTTCGCGCCGGCCGGCGGCTCGGGCCGCGCGGTCCGGGGTGACGGGGAGCCGGATCAGTGCAGCACCGTTCCGGCGGGGCAGGAGGCCGGGGCGAGGCGCTCGGCCGCCGCGTCGAGCGGCCCGACCGCGGCGCGGACCGCCGCCACGAGGCGCGGCGCCGCGTCCTGGCCGGTGATCTCGGCCGCGGCGGCCTCGAGATCCGCCCAGAGGCGCTGCCGGCCCCGGTTGATCAGCTTCACCAGCGCGCATTCGTGGCCGGTCACGCGGCAGCAACTCGCCGGCATGAACGACCAGTCGCCGTCGCGTTCCGCGCGGAGCGCCCGGATGATCGCGACCACGCAGGCGACGAAGCGGCACCCTTCCGTCGGCCCGAGCAACTGCTCGGCCCCGTCGAAGGCCGCGTTCCAGCAGGCGACGTCGCTGGTCATGTAGCCGGCCGCCACGAAGCGGGCCACCGACAGCGCCAGGATGTCGGCCTCGTCGCCGCACACGTCTGCGACGCGCCGCATCGCCGCGTGGTCCGACGGGGTCATGGGCGTGCTCACGGCTCCGGCGCCTCGCGGAAAAGGATCGCGGCGATCGAGCTCGGGAGCCGGATCGTCGCCTGCCGCGGCAGTATCCAGGCCCGCCGCCCGGATCAAGGCCCGGCGAGAAAATCAGAGCAGTTCCAAACTGTTAGAAGAAAGCGTGGCCGTTGCGGGCTTTGCCTATCGATCCCGCATAAATTTGCCGAAACTTCCCGGAAATGCGCGACCACGGGTCGCCGTCGATTCCGGTCCCCTCCCTTGATGGCCCGGAAGGCCTTGGCCATATCTCCGAGTTGCCGGCGTCGTCGCGTCCGGCGGAGCGCTGCCCCGGGCGGGCTCCTGTCGACGAGGTGCTCGAGCATCCCGGGATTGCGGCAGATCCCGGGGTCGGAGGCTTCGCTTTCTGGATGATGGCCGCGATGACTCGATCCTCGCCCTTCGGGCACCCGTTCCTGCTCGGCTTCGACGAGATCGAGCAGGCCCTCGACCGGGTCTCCAAGGCCGCCAACGACGGCTACCCGCCCTACAACATCGAGCGCCTGCCCCGGACCGAGAGCGAGCCCGAGCGCCTGCGGATCACCCTGGCGGTGGCCGGCTTCACCCGCGATCAGCTGGACGTGATGCTGGAGGAGAGCCAGCTCGTCGTGCGCGGCCGGCAGGTCGACGAGCGCGAGCGCCACTTCCTGCACCGCGGCATCGCGGCGCGGCAGTTCCAGCGGGCCTTCCTGCTCGCGGACGGCATGGAGGTCCTCGGCGCCGACCTCGCCAACGGCCTCCTGTCGATCGATCTTGTCCGGCCGGAGCCGGACCGCATCGTGCGCAAGATCGATATCGGCGCCCGCGGCTGACGCCGACCGATTGATTGGCCGGCGCGGATCCCCACATCAGGGTGGAGCCGCCGATGCCTTCAGGATCGGCGGTGGACGCTCTGCCACCCCAGGAGGGCTTTATGACCGATCTGAATCCGTCTCCTCTGACCCCCGCCGATCTCGATCCGGCCGATTTCCAGCCGGCCGATCTCGCGGCGCTGGGCGAGGGGCACATCGCCTACGTCCGGCCGATCCGGTCCGACGAGGTCCGCCGCTTCTTCCCGCAGGCCCCCGAGCTGACGCCCGGCCTCGACCTGTTCGCCCTGCTCTCGGCGAGCGGCGCGCCGATCATGCTCGCCGATTCGCGGGACGTCGTGCTGGCCAACGCCGCCGCTCACGACCTGCAGCCCGTCAGCCTGCATTGACCCTGCACCCGATCCGCTGAGAGGCCTGGCCGGGAGACCGGTCAGGCGATCTCGGCGACCGCCGCCACGAGCCGCGCGATGTCCTGCGGCCGCGACAGGCGGTGGTCGCCGTCGGCGATCAACGTCAGCACCGTTCCTTCGGCCGGCAGGCGGTCGAGGATCCTCAGGGCGTGCGTGTAGGGGACGTCGGTGTCCCGCATGCCCTGGAGGATATGCACCGGGCAGCCCGGATCGACTTGGCCGCCCAGCATGCAGTGCTGGCGGCCGTCGTCGATCAGGGCCCGCGTGATCGGGTCCGGCTCCGGCGCGTAGTCGCTGGGCTTCCTGAGGACGCCGTCTCGGATCAGCATGGCGCGCGCCGCCTCGCTGAGGCGGTTCCAGATCAGCTCCTCGGTGAAGTCGAGGGCCGGCGCGATGAGCACCAGCCCCGCCGTGGCCTCCCCGCGCGCGGCCCGGTCGCGGGCAGCGAGGCAAGCGATCCAGCCGCCCATCGACGAGCCGACGAGCACCGGTGCCTCCGTCGCGTAGGCCGCCAGGACCGCCTGCGCGTCCTCGAGCCACGACGAGATGGTGCAGTCCGTGAACGTGCCGCCCGAGGCACCGTGCGCGGCGTAGTCGAACCGCACGAGCGTCCGGCCCGTCCGTTCGGCCCAGGCATCGAGCGCCGTCGCCTTGGTCGCGGTCATGTCGGAGCGAAAGCCGCCGAGCCAGACCACCGGCGGCCCGCCGCCCGCGCGCACCCGCACGGCGATGCGGCGGGCCGCGTCGCCGATGCCGACGGTCAGGAACTCGGGGGCCGTATCCGTCATCGTTCTCTCCGGTATCCCTGTCTCGACATGGAAGAAGTCCGGTCCTGAACGGTTCGGCTTCAACTCTCGTTTACCGGACCGTAAAGCCCGGCGGCGATGCTGGATCAATGGCAGCGAGCATTTGGCAGATACCGGCCGGGGGCCTGCGCGTCCTCGCCGAGGGCCCGCGAACGGGCGACGGACCCCACGCCCTGTCGGGGTTCCCGGCGGAGGTCGGGGCGCTGGCCGGCGCCCGCATCCTGCAGATCATCCCCGAACTCGATGCGGGCGGCGCCGAGCGGACCACCGTCGACGTCGCGGGCGGCCTCGCGGCCGTGGGCGCCCGCGCCCTGGTGGCGACCGAGGGCGGACGGCTCGTCGGCGAGTTGCAGGCCAAGGGCGGGCACTGGCTCCGATTCCCGGCCGCGTCGAAGAACCCGGCGTCGATGGCGGTGAACGTCCTGCGGCTGATGGCGCTCTGCCGCCGCGAGAAGGTGCAGATCATCCACTCCCGCTCCCGCGCGCCCGCCTGGGTCGCCCTCGGGGCGGCGCGCCGGCTCGGGCTCCCGTTCGTGACCACCTATCACGGCAGCTATTCCGGCCGGACCGGCGTGAAGGTCCTCTACAACTCGATCATGGCCCGCGGCGACGTGGTGATCGCCAACTCGCATTACACCGCGGACCTGATCCACCGGCTGCACGCCGAGCAGGCCGGCGACCGCGTGCGGGTCATCCACCGCGGCACCGACCTCGCGGTGTTCAACCCGGTGGCGGTCGGGGCCGCCCGGGTCGAGGCGCTGCGACGGAGCTGGAACGTGGCGCCGCACGAGCGGGTGATCCTGCTGGCCGCCCGCCTCACGGCCTGGAAGGGCCACCGCGTGCTGATCGAGGCCGCCGCGCGGATGCGCGATCGCGGTGTCCCGGACCTGGCCGTGGTCCTCGCGGGGGATCCGCAGGGTCGCGCCGCCTACGAGCGCGAGCTCGACGCGCTGATCGCCGCGCGCGGGCTCGAGGGCATCGTCCGCAGGGTCGGGCACTGCACCGACATGCCGGCGGCCTTCCGCGCCGCATCGGTGGTGGCGGTGCCGTCCGTGGAGCCCGAGGCCTTCGGCCGCTCGGCCGTCGAGGCGCAGGCGCTCGGCGCACCCGTGGTCGTCTCGGATCTCGGCGCGGTGCCGGAGACGGTGCTGGCACCGCCCGAGACCCCCGCCGGCCAGCGCACCGGATGGCGCGTGCCGCCCGGCGACCCGGCCGCGCTCGCCGCCGCTCTGACCGAGGCCCTCTCCCTCGGCGCGAGCGCCCGCGACGCCCTCGGTCGGCGCAGCCGCGCGCATGTCGAGGCGCACTTCTCCCTGGAGCGGATGGTCGGCGACACGCTGGCGGTCTACGCCGAGCTGCTCGGCCGTTCGACCTGAGGGCATCGGGCTCGAATCGCGACGCGGCGGCCGATTATTTCCGGCGTCGCGATGGTAGCCGGTTGACTCTGGCCGCGGTTCCACCAACGTTGTATGTCCGGATGAGACCGGAGCGGCTGGCGGTCAGGAGATCTTCCTGAAGATCCGCCGTTTCGCCGTTGCAGCAGGAGACCTAAGCCATTCGTAGACCGATGAGAGCCATGCCGGCCCCGCAGAAGGACGGGCCGCGCGCCAACCGCGACATTCGCGGTGTGCGGGAAGTGCAGCTGATCGACGACACCGGGCAGAACCGCGGCGTCGTTCCCTTCTTCGACGCCCTCAATCTGGCCGAGGAGGCCGGTCTCGATCTCGTGGAGATCGCGCCGAACTCCGTGCCGCCCGTCTGCAAGCTGCTCGATTACGGGCGCTTTCGCTTCAACGAGCAGAAGAAGCAGAACGAGGCCCGCAAGCGGCAGAAGACCGTCGAGGTGAAGGAGATCAAGCTCCGCCCCGGCATCGACAAGCACGACTACGACACCAAGATGAAGTCGGTGCACCGCTTCTTCGAGGAGGGCGACAAGGTCAAGGTGACCCTGCGCTTCCGCGGTCGTGAGATGGCTCACCAAGATATCGGTCTGCGCCTCCTGGAGCGCGTGAAGAGCGAGACCGCCGAGATCGCCAAGGTCGAGAGCGAGCCGATGCTCGAAGGCCGGCAGATGATCATGATCCTCGCGCCGCGCTGAGCGGCCCGGATCCAGAGACGCGAGACCCGCGCCGCCTCCTCACCGGGGCGGCGTTGTCTTTTTCAGCGCTTCCGATCGGCGGCGCCGCGGATTATGGGCAGGCGATGGCCCTCGCTCCCGATGAGATCGAACGCTACGCCCGCCACCTCGTCCTCGCGGAGGTCGGCGGTCCCGGTCAGGCCCGGCTCAAGGCCGCCCGGATCCTCGTCGTTGGGGCGGGCGGCCTCGGCGCGCCGCTGATCCAGTACCTCGCCGCCGCGGGGATCGGCACGATCGGCCTCGTCGACGACGACACGGTCTCCCTGTCGAACCTGCAGCGGCAGGTGATCCACGGGACGCCGGATCTCGGTCGGCCGAAGGTCGAGAGCGCGGCCGACGCGGTGGCGCGCCTCAACCCGCACGTGTCGGTGGTCCCGCATTCGTTCCGGATCGACGCGGACAACGCCGTCGACCTTATCGCCGGCTACGACCTCGTCGCGGATGGGTCCGACAATTTCGCCACGCGCTACGCGGTGTCGGACGCCTGCTTCCGGGCGCGTCGGCCGCTGGTCACGGCGGCTCTGGGCCGCTTCGACGGCACGCTGACCACGATCCGGGCCCACGAGACGGGGCCCGACGGGACGCCGAACCCGACCTATCGCTGCCTCTTCCCGAACCCGCCGCCGCCCGGCAGCGTGCCCGCCTGCGCGGAGGCCGGCGTGCTCGGCGCGCTCGCCGGCGTCATGGGCTCGCTGATGGCCATGGAGGTGATCCGGGCCGTGGCGGGCTTCGGCGAGCCCCTCGTCGGGCGCCTCCTCATGGTCGACGCCCGCGCCATGCGGTTCGAGACCCTGAGCTACGGCTGGGATCCCGAGAACCCGCTCAGCGGCAGCGGCGCCTCAGCGGCCTAGGGGTTCCGGCGGCATCCAAGGCCCCTCCGCCTCCGCCTTGCCGAGGCAGCACTTCTTGAACTTCTTGCCCGAGCCGCAGGGGCAGGGATCGTTGCGGCCGACATCCTTGAACGGGTTGCGCTGCGGCTCGCCCGCGCCCTCCTCGGCCCAGTCGAGAGCCTCGACCGGATCGTCGAGGTAGCCGTACTGGTAGGGCCCGAGCCGGTCCCGGTCGTCCGGCTTGGTCTCGGCCTTGCGCAGGGCCTCCTTGAACCAGTCGGCGTCGCTGATCTCGTCGGTGAGCCGTCCGTCGGCGCGGGCCGCGGCCGCGCGGGGCGCGAGGTCCCGGAAGCCGAGATGCGCGATCGTCTCCTCCCAGCCGACCCAGGCCGGCCCGTCCTCCACGGCGGCCTGCGCGTCGTCGAAACGGACCAGCAGGTCGTGCAGCGCGGCCCGGTCGATCCGTCCCTCCAGGGTCAGGAAGGTGCAGGCGCACATCAGCGCCATGCGCGCGTGATCGTCGACCGTGCTGTCCAGGATCAGGCGGAACAGCGGCTGCGGATCGCCGTCGAACAGGCTCGCCACGACCTTGGCCAGCGTCGCCGTGACGGCGTCCCCCAGCACCGCGTCGAGGGTCTCCTCGTCGTGCCGGAGCAGCCTGAGGAGCGGCGCGAGGGCGCGCGTGTCCCGGGCATGGGCCATGACGTGCAGGCCCCAGAACAGGAGGTTCGTCTCCTCCGCTGCCAGCTCGCGCCCGTCGGCGGCCGCCTCCAGCAGCGGCAGCGTCGCCTCCGCGACGGCGGCGGGGTGGTTCAGGGCCTCCCGCAACGCCGCCTTCGGCCGGTACTCGGCCGCCGCGAGGTCGTCGATGAGCAGGGCGATCCGGTCCATGGCGGCGCCTCAGGCCCGGAGCGTCGCGCCCGTCTTGCGGGTGACCTCGGCGACGATCCTGGCGCTCACCGCCTCGATCTCCGCGTCGGTCAGGGTCCGCTCGACGGGCTGGAGACGCACCGCGATCGCCACCGACTTCGCGCCGTCCGGCACGCCCGGCCCCTCGTAGAGGTCGAACACGTCGACACCCGTCACCAGCTTGCGCTCGGCGTTCTGGGCGGCCTTGACGATGTCACCCGCCGGCACGTCGCGGCCGACCACGAAGGCGAAGTCCCGCGACAGCGGCTGGAATTCCGACAGTGCCAGGGCGGCCTTGGCCTTGGTCGGCTTGAGCTTGGGCAGGGGCAGGGCGTCGAGGACGATCTCGAAGGCCACGAGCGTTCCCTTCAGGTCGAGGGCCTGCAGCGTTCGCGGATGCACCTCCCCGAACCAGCCGATCTCCGTCTTCGGACCGAAGCGCAGCGTGCCGGAGCGGCCGGGATGCAGCCAGGACGGGCCGCCGGGCGTGATCTGGAGGCCGCCGGTCGGCACGCCCAGGCTGCCGAGCAACGCGATGGCGTCCGCCTTGGCGTCGAACGCGTCGACGGTCGCCGCCGTGCCGTCCCAGTGCCGCCCGGCGCCGGCCAGGGTCGCGCCGCCCCGTCGGACCGCCGCCGCGCGGACGGTCTGGCCTTCCGGTACGTCCGAGGCGAAGCACTGGCCGACCTCGAACAGGGCGGCGTCCGGGTAGCCGCGGTCGGCATTGCGTTGCGCCGCGCGCAGGAGGCCCGGCACCAGGCTCGGCCGCATGTCGGACAGCTCCGAGGCGATCGGGTTGGCCAGCACCAGGTCGGCTCCGCCGCCGCCGAACAGGACGGCGTCGTCGTGCGGCACGAACGACCACGTGACCGCCTCCATGAGGCCGCGGCTCGCCAGGGCGCGCTTGGCGAGGCGGGTCCGCTTCTGCATCACGGTGAGCAGCGGGCGGCCGATCCCGGCGAGCGGCGGCATGGGCTCGGCCACGATCCGGTCGAGCCCGGCGATGCGGACGACCTCCTCGACGAGGTCGGCCTTGCCCTCGACGTCGGGCCGCCAGGACGGGGGCAGCACCGTCACCCGGTCCCCGGTGCCGGAGACGTGGAAGCCCAGCGTCTCGAGGATCTGCTGCATCTCGGTGCGCGGCACGTCCAGTCCGGCGAGGCGGCGGACTTCGGTCCAGGGGAAGTCGATGCTGCGCCGGGATTCGGGCGGCGCGCCGGCGACGTGCGCCTCGGTCGGCGTTCCGCCGCAGAGATCGACCACCAGCCGCGTCGCGAGGTCGAGGCCGGGAACCGTGAAGGCCGGGTCGACGCCCCGCTCGAAGCGGTAGCGCGCGTCGGTGATGATGCCGAGCCGTCGGCCCGACTGGGCGATGTTGGTCGGGTCCCACAGGGCCGACTCGATCAGCACGTCCACGGTGCCGGCGTCGCAGCCCGACGCCTCGCCGCCCATGATGCCGGCGATGGATTCGACGCCGTTCGCGTCGGCGATCACCACGGTGTCGTCGGTCAGCGTGTGGGTCCGGCCGTCGAGGGCGCGCAGGCTCTCGCCCGCCCGCGCCCGCCGCACGGTCAGCGTGCCGGCGACCTTGGCGGCGTCGAAGACGTGCAGTGGCCGCCCGCGGTCGAAGGTGACGTAGTTGGTGATGTCGACGAGGCTGTTGATCGGCCGCAGGCCGATGGCGCGCAGCCGCGCCTGCATCCAGGCCGGCGACGGGCCGTTCCGGACGCCGCGCACGAGCCGCAGAGCGAACATCGGGGCGAGGTGCCGGTCGGCCGGATCGAGGGCCAGCTCGACCGCGACCGGGCAGGGACCCTCGCCGCGCAGGCCCGGCAGCGCCTCGCCCTTGAGCGTGCCGAGGCCGGCCGCCGCGAGGTCGCGGGCGATGCCGTGCACGGAGGTGCAGTCCGGCCGGTTCGGCGTCAGGTTGATCTCGATGACCGGATCGTCGAGCCCGGCGTAGAGCGCGTAGGCCTGGCCGACCGGCGCGTCGGTCGGGAGTTCCAGGATGCCGTCGTGGTCGTCGCCGAGGCCGAGCTCGGCGCCCGAGCACAGCATGCCGTGGCTCTCGACGCCGCGGATCGTGCCCACCGACAGGGTGATGTTCTTGCCCGGGACGTAGGTGCCGGGCGGCGCGAAGACCGAGACGAGGTCGGCCCGGGCGTTCGGGGCGCCGCACACCACCTGCACGGGGGCGCCCGCGCCGGTGTCGACCGTGCAGACCCGGAGCCGGTCTGCGTTCGGGTGCTGCTCGGCCGTCAGGATCCGGGCGATCACGTAGGGCCTGAGCGCGGCGGCCTTGTCCTCGACGCCCTCCACCTCAAGGCCGATCCGCGTGAGCGTCTCGGCGACGGTGTCGAGGGAGGCCTCGGTGTCGAGGTGGTCCTTGAGCCAGGAGAGGGTGAATTTCATGATGGACCTTCGAGAGCCCGGTATCGGCTCGACCGTCGGAGGAACAGGATCGCGGGGCCGGGGCGGCTCAGCTCGTGAGGCCGCCCACGAGGCTCGGCACGTCGAGCGGGCGGAAGCCGTAATGGTCGAGCCAGCGGACGTCGGCCTCGAAGAACGGGCGCAGGTCCGGCATGCCGTATTTCAGCATGGCGATGCGGTCGATGCCGACACCGAAGGCGAAGCCCTGCACGGCGTCCGGGTCGAGCCCGCAATTGCGCAGCACGTTCGGGTGGACCATCCCGCAGCCCAGGATCTCCAGCCAGTCGTCCCCCTCGCCGAAGCGGATCTCGCCGCCCTTGCGCGAGCACTGGATGTCGACCTCGGCGGAGGGCTCGGTGAAGGGGAAGAAGGACGGGCGGAAGCGCATCTTCACGCCGTCGACCTCGAAGAACGCCTTGCAGAACTCCTCCAGCACCCATTTCAGGTTGGCGATGTTGGCCGCCTTGTCGATCACCAGCCCCTCGACTTGGTGAAACATCGGCGTGTGGGTCTGGTCGGAATCGTGCCGGTAGGTCCGCCCCGGGATGATCACGCGGATCGGTGGCGTCTGCGCCCGCATGGTCCGGACCTGTACAGGCGAGGTGTGGGTGCGCAGCACCTTGCGCTGCCCGTCGCGGTCGGGCGCCAGGAAGAAGGTGTCGTGCATCTCGCGGGCCGGGTGGCCGGGCGGGAAGTTGAGCGCCGTGAAGTTCAGCTCGTCCGTCTCGATGTCCGGACCCTCGGCGACCGCGAAGCCCATGTCGGCGAAGATCGCGGTGATCTCGTCGATCACCTGGGAGATCGGGTGGATCCGGCCGCGCACCTCCGGGGCCTCGCGGACCGGCAGGGTCACGTCGACCCGCTCGGAGGCGAGCCGGGCCTCCAGGGAGGCTTCGGCGAGTTCGGTCTTGCGGGCGGTGACGGCGCCCTGGACCCGGTCGCGCAGCCCGTTGATCAGGGGCCCGCGCTCCTTGCGCTCGTCCGGCGTCATCGACCCGAGCGTCTTCAGCAGATCCGAGACGCTGCCCTTCTTGCCGAGCGCGGCGACGCGGACCGCGTCGAGGGTGGCCTCGTCGGAGGCCGCGCTCACCTGGGCCAGGAGGTCGCGTTCCAGGGTGTCGAGATCGGTCATCGCTGTCTTCGAGCAGGGTTGGCGGAGTCGGCCGTCGGGCCGTGCTCTCGCGCGTTGCGGGCGCCGGCGCAAGCGCGGGGCGCGGGACCTCGTAAACGACGAAGGCGCGGCTCCCTGGGGAACCGCGCCTTCCGTCCGTCTCGCCTCAGGCCTGGATCAGGCGGCCTTGGCGGTGTTCTGCGGCAGCGCGGCCTTCGCCTTCTCGACGACGGCGGCGAAGCTCGCCGGCTCGTGGATCGCCAGCTCCGACAGGGCCTTGCGGTCGACGACGATGCCGGACTTCGCCAAGCCGTCGATGAAGCGCGAGTAGGTCAGGCCGTGCTCGCGGACCGCCGCGTTGAGGCGCTGGATCCAGAGGGCGCGGAACGTGCGCTTCTTGTTCTTGCGGTCGCGGTAGGCATACTGCATGCCCTTCTCGACCGCCTGCTTGGCGATGCGGATCGTATTCTTGCGCCGGCCGTAATAGCCCTTGGCGGCCTTCAGAACTTTCTTGTGCTTCGCGTGACTGGTCACGCCGCGCTTGACGCGGGCCATCGGTTATCTCCTGGATTCGACGAAAGACAGTGGCAACGGGTGTTGAAGGACTTACCGCGCGTTCGGCAGGAAGTACTTCTTCACGTTGGCGGCATCGCCCTCGAACAGGGTCGTGGTGCCGCGCAGGTTGCGGATCTGCTTGGTCGTCCGCTTGATCATCCCGTGGCGCTTGCCGGCCTGGGCGTACATCACCTTGCCGGTGCCGGTGATCTTGAAGCGCTTCTTCGCGCCCGATTTCGTCTTCAACTTGGGCATTTGGCTCTCCGTTGCGCGAAATGATCCCGGACCGACCCGGGAGGATCGGATGGGGTTCGCGCGCTGATGCTTCTGGTGGAGCAGCACGAGCCGCCACGGCAGCCCTATCGGCCGGGCGGTTCGACGCGGGGCGGCTTATGACAGAAAGCTGACGCGGCGGCAACGCCCGCGGATCGGAGCACGAGATCGAGATCCGTGGGAACGCGTCGCCGGGCTCCGGCGTAACGAGCCCTGGGACCGGGCTTCTCTGCACACACCCGCGCCGGCGAGCCGGCAACGGCGGGGCAGCGGCCGTTTCGCCCGTGCTGATTCGGAGGAATTCGGGGACGGCTTGCGCGCCGCACAAAACGGCGAGGGACAGCGGGTGCGCCAGGAACCATAACCTTAGCCGTCGGTTTCATTCATGTCCCGCTCAGGCCGGCAGGGTTAGACCCCCCGTCAAATTGGCCAACCAGGAGACACTTCGTGCGCATTGCCCAGATCGCTCCGTTGTCGGAGGCCGTCCCTCCGAAGTTCTACGGCGGCACCGAGCGCGTCGTCAGCTGGATTACAGAGGAACTGGTTCGCCAGGGCCACGAAGTCACGCTGTTCGCGAGCGGTGACTCCGAGACGACTGCCAAGCTCGCGGCCTGCACGCCCGAAGGCCTGCGCCTGCTCGGCTACCGGGATCACACGGCCAGCCACTTGGCGATGCTGCATCAGGTGCACCGCCGCGCGCACGAGTTCGACATCCTGCACTTCCACATCGACCTGCTTCAGTACCCGATGTTCGAGGATCTGAACCATAAGTGCATCACCACGATGCACGGTCGCCTGGACGTGCCGGACTTCATGCCGGTCTACCGCACCTTCACGGGCATGCCGCTGGTCTCGATCTCCGACAACCAGCGCCTGCCCATGCCGCCGACCTCGAACTGGCTGGCGACGATCCATCACGGCCTGCCGGCCGAGAACTGCCCGTACTACCCGGACGCCAAGGGCGGTTACCTGGCCTTCCTCGGCCGGATCTCGCCCGAGAAGCGGCCCGACCGCGCGATCGAGATGGCGATCCGTTCCGGCACGCCCCTCAAGATCGCCGCCAAGGTCGACAAGGCCGACCAGGATTACTGGGACGAGGTCATCGAGCTGATGATCCATCACCCGCTGATCGAGTACATCGGCGAGATCAATGAGGAGCAGAAGAAGGAGTTCCTCGGCAACGCCCTGGCGCTCGCCTTCCCGATCGATTGGCCGGAGCCCTTCGGCCTCGTGATGATCGAGGCGATGTCGGCCGGCACCCCGGTGATCGCGTTCCGGAACGGCTCCGTGCCGGAGGTCATCAAGGACGGCGTGGGCGGCGTTCTCTGCGAGAACATGGACGACGCCGTGGCCGCGGTCGCCAAGGTGAAGACCATGAGCCGCGCCGGCGTGCGCCGCCACTTCGAGAGCGCCTTCACCGCCGAGTGCATGGTGAAGAAGTACGTCGCCGCCTACGAGGACCTGCTCGCCCGCGGCGCCGACGTGATCAAGCTGCCGAAGTCCGGCTTCATGCCGCAGTACGGCGAGGTCAACGGCTCCGCGCGTCCGGCGATCCCGGTCGCCGCCATGCCGGCCTGAAAGCCGGCACCGGGCTTGCGAGGCGGGGCCGGCTCGGCCTAGCGTCTTAAAGGCGACTCATCCGTAGGGTGAACAAGGGCTGCTGCATCGAAGGGATGCAGCAGCCCTCTCGATTCGCACCCCTCACTTGCACCCGGAGATGCCCTGCATGGCGGCGGACAACACGGCAGCGGCCCACGATGCGAAGGCCCGGACCGCGGCGAGCGCCGGAAGCGTGGCGCACGGATTCCAGGACGCGGACGACGTCCTCCCGACCTATCACATCGAGGCGCAGACCTCCCTGGTCGAGCGGCCGCTGCGCTCGCTGAAGTTCGGCGAGGCCTTCGGCGTCCTCGATTCCTACGGCGACATCGGCGTCCAGCCCGGGCCGGAAGGCCTCTATTTCCAGGACACGCGCTACCTCTCGCGCCTGGAGGTGACGGTCGAGGGCCAGCGCCCGCTGATGCTCTCCTCGGTGATGCAGGACGATAACGGCGCCCTCAGCGTCGACATGACGACGCCCGACATCCGCATCGACGCCCACGACGAGACCTCGATCCCCCGCGAGACGATCGCGATCGAGCGCACCAAGTTCCTGTTCCGCGGCGCCTGCTACGACCGGATCGGCCTCCGCTCCTACGATTCGAAGCACCGGCGCCTGCGCATCGCCGTCACCTTCGACGCGGATTTCCGCGACCTCTTCGAGGTCCGCGGGACAGATCGACAGGAGCGCGGCAAGCGCGGCGTGCTCGTGGCGAGCGACCGCGAGGTGCAGTTCCGCTACGTCGGCCTGGACGAGATCGTCCGGACGACCTCCCTGCATTTCGGCCCGAAGCCCGATTCGATCGAGCCCGGCAGGGTCGTGTTCGACGTGTCGCTCCCGCCGGAGGGCCGGACCTCCCTGTTCATCCGCGTCACCTTCGAGGCGCACCGGGCCTTCACCAAGCCCCCGACCGACACGATGGTCGGCGAGGACGCGGCCGCCAAGCTGACGCTCGCCGCCAATGCCGGCGGTGCCCGGCGCGAGCCGAAGGATCTCGGCGAGGGGACGATCTTCGCCCGCGCCTACCGCGATTCGCGGCGCGACCTGCGGGCGCTGACGGCGGGCATCACCACGATCATCTCGTCGAACGACCAGTTCAACGAGGGGCTGTGCCGGGCGACCGCCGACCTCTACATGCTCGCGAGCCGAACCCCGGAGGGCATCTACCCCTTCGCCGGCATCCCCTGGTACTCCACGGTGTTCGGGCGCGACGGCATCATCACCGCGATGATGGCGCTCTGGATCGACCCGAAATTCGCCCGGGGCGTGCTGCGCTACCTCGCCTCGACCCAGGCCAAGGCGGTCGATCCGGCCGCCGACGCGCAGCCCGGCAAGGTCCTCCACGAGACCCGGCGCGGCGAGATGGCGATGCTCGGCGAGGTGCCGTTCCGGCACTATTACGGCACCATCGACGGCACGCCGCTCTTCGTGATGCTGGCCTGGGAGTACTACGCGGTCACGGGCGACCTCGAGACCGTGCGGGCGATCTGGCCGGCCCTCGAACTCGCGCTCGAATGGATGGACCGCTACGGCGACCGCGACGGCGACGGCTTCGTCGAGTACGCCCGCGACACCGACAAGGGTCTGGAGAACCAGGGCTGGAAGGACAGCCACGACTCGATCTTCCACACCGACGGTCACCTGGCAAAGGGCCCGATCGCCCTCTGCGAGGTGCAGGGCTACGTCTACGCCGCCAAGAACGGCATGGCGAAGCTCGCGGCGCTCCTCGGCCACGACCCGATGGCGGAGCGCCTCACCCAGGAGGCGGCGAGCCTGCGCGAGCGGTTCGACGCGGCGTTCTGGAACGAGGAGATCGGCACCTACGCGCTGGCGCTCGACGGCGCCAAGAAGCAGTGCGCGGTGCGCTCCTCCAATGCCGGTCACGCCCTGTTCACCGGCATCGCCAAGCCGGAGCGGGCGGCGCGGGTCGCCGAGACGCTGCTGTGTAAAGACGGCTTCAACGGCTGGGGCGTGCGCACGATCGCCAAGGGCGAGGCGCGCTACAACCCGATGTCCTACCACAACGGCTCGATCTGGCCGCACGACAACGCGCTGATCGCGATGGGTCTGGCGCGCTACGACCGCAAGCACGAGGCCGCGCGCATCTTCCAGGGGATGTTCGACACCTCGCTGTACCAGGACCAGAAGCGGCTGCCGGAGCTGTTCTGCGGCTTCATGCGCCGCAAGCAGCGCGGCCCCGTCTCGTACCCGGTCGCCTGCAGTCCGCAGGCCTGGGCGGCGGCGGCGCCGTTCGCGTTCCTGGCGGCCTGCCTCGGCCTCGAACTGGACCACGAGCGCAACCGTGTCCGGCTCAAGAACCCGATCCTGCCGGGCTTCCTCGACGGGGTGACGCTCTACAACGTCAAGCTCGGCGGCTCGCGCCTGGACATCCGGTTCCAGCGCTACGACGACGACGTCACCGTGTCGGTGCAGCGCCGCCACGGCGACGTGCAGGTCGTGGTGACCAAGTAGGGCCCGGGACGGGAGTTCCGGGGCGGCCCGCTTCGGGTTAAGCGGGCCGCGCGGCACGTCGCGCCGCCGAGGACGGGTTCATGCCGGCAGATCATCACGCCCTCGACGCGGCCCTGCGCCTCGCGCAGGACCTCATCCGGTGCCCGTCCGTGACGCCGGAGGATCGGGGCGCCCTCGACGTCGTCGCCGACGCGCTCCGGCCGGCCGGCTTCGCGATCGAGCGGCCGGTCTTCTCGGAGCCGGGCTATCCCGACACGCCGAACCTCTACGCCCGCGTCGGGCGGGACGGTCCGTGCCTCGTCTTCGCCGGCCACACCGACGTCGTGCCGGAGGGCGAGGGCGCGTGGCGCCACGATCCCTTCGCGGGCGCCGTGGCCGACGGGATGCTGTACGGCCGGGGAGCGGTCGACATGAAGGGCGGCGTCGCCTGCATGCTCGCGGCGACCCTCGCCTTCCTCGACCAGCGCGGCGCCGTTTTCGGCGGCTCCATCGCGTTCCTGATCACCGGCGACGAGGAGGGACCGGCGGTCAACGGCACCGTGAAGCTCCTCGACTGGGCGCGGCGCCGGGGCGAGCGGTTCGACCACTGTGTCCTCGGGGAGCCGACCAATCCGGGCCGGCTCGGCGAGATGATCAAGATCGGTCGGCGCGGGTCGCTGACCGGCAAGCTCACCGTTCTCGGCCGGCAGGGCCACGTCGCCTACCCACACAAGGCCGAGAACCCGATCCCGGGCCTGCTGCGCCTCGCCTCGGCGCTGGTCGCCGAGCCGTTGGATCGCGGGACGGCGCATTTCGACGCCTCGAACCTCGAGTTCACCACGATCGACGTCGGCAACCCGGCCACCAACGTGATCCCGGCCACCGCCCGGGCGACCTTCAACGTCCGCTTCAACGACGACTGGACGGCCGAGAGCCTGGGCGAAGAGATTCGTCGGCGCCTGGAACAGGCGGCCGGGAACGCGGTGCGCTTCAGCCTGGATCTGCAGCCCTCGAACGCGCCGGCGTTCCTGACGCGGCCGGACGCCTTCGTGACGCTGGTCGCGGAGGCGATCCGGGCCGAGACCGGCCTGACCCCGACGCTCTCCACGACGGGCGGCACGTCGGATGCCCGCTTCATCAAGGATGCCTGCCCGGTGATCGAGTTCGGCCTCGTGGGCGAGAGCATGCACCAGACCGACGAGTGCGTGGCGGTCGCCGACCTGGAGCGGCTGACGGCGATCTACGGGCGCGTGCTCGACGCCTACTTCCCCGGTTCGTAGTCGACGCCCACGAAGGTCAGCCCCGCGGCCGGGGCCAGCGGGCCGCAGCGGCGCTTGTCGCTCGAGGCGAGGATCTCGGCCACGTCGTCCGCCGAGAGGCGGCGGCAACCGGCGAGCATCAGCGTGCCCACCATCGCCCGGACCTGATGGTGCAGGAAGGAGCGCGCCGAAGTCGCCACGACGATCTCGTCGTGGAGCGCCATCGGCGCGCGGGCGACGTCGAGCTGCTCCAGCGTGCGGATCGGGCTGTTCGCCTGGCACTCGGCGGCCCGGAAGGCGGAGAAGTCGTGGCGGCCGACGAGGCGCTGGGCGGCTTCGTGCATCAGCTCCGCGTCGAGGGGCCACGGCACGTGCCAGACATGGGCACGCGTCAGCGCCGCGGGGCTGCGCCGGTTGAGGATGCGGTAGCGGTAGTGCCGGCGGATCGCCGAGTGGCGGGCGTCGAAGCTCTCCGGCACGGTCTCGGCGGACAGGATCGCCACCGGCTGCGGCCGCAGATGGGCGTTCAGGGCATCCCGCACCGTGTCAGTCCGCCAGTCCTTGGCGAGGTCGAGATGGGCGACCTGATGGATCGCGTGCACGCCGGCATCGGTCCGGCCCGCGCAGGTGAGCCGGGCCTCCTCGCCGGAGAAGCGCGTGACCGCCGCCTCGATCGCGCCCTGGACCGTGGGATCGTCCGCCTGCCGCTGCCAGCCGCAGAACGGACCGCCGTCGTACTCGATGACGAGCTTGTAGCGGGGCATCAGCCGGCGCCCTCAAGGTCTCTCGATAGCGCTCCGATGTTCGATCTCGCGATACGGCACAGAGCTTTGAAATGATGCGCCCGCGATCGATTCTGCGAGCGAGGCGAAGCGATCCGGCGTCGCGCCGAGCCTCGCCAGGGTGCGCTGCCCTGGGTCGCTTCGCCTCGCTCGCGATGACGGGTCGGGCCGCGTGCCGAATGCCGTGAACGGGCGACGCGCATCAGCCGAGGCGGGCGCCGGGCGTCAGGCGGGCGCCGCGGACGAACTCGGCCCCGCTGGCGCTGCCGCTCTTCCCGGCGCGGCGCAGCTCCAGCAGCCGGACGGCGCCGTCCCCGCAGGCGACGGTGCCTTCGGAATCGCGCAGCGTGCCCGGCGCGCCCGAACCCTCCGCCGGGGCGGCGCGGAGCACCTTCACGCGCTCGGAGCCCTTGCCGAGATCGACCTCGAAGAAGGCACCGGGGAACGGCGACAGCCCGTTGATCCGGTTGGCGACCTCGGCCGCCGGGCGGAACCAGTCGATCCGCGCCTCGTCGTTGGTGATCTTATGGGCGTAGACGATTCCGTCCTCCGGCTGCGGCGCGAAGGTCAGCGTGCCCGCGTCCAGCGCCGCGAGGGCCCGCGCCATCAGGTCGGCGCCGAGGGTCATGAGCGCGTCGTGCAGGGCGCCCGCCGTCATGCCCGAAGTGATCGGCAACCGCGCCTCGAGGGCGACCGGGCCTGTGTCGAGACCGGCCTCCATCCGCATGACGCCGACGCCGCTCTCGGCGTCGCCCGCCATCACGGCGCGCTGGATCGGCGCCGCGCCGCGCCAGCGCGGCAGCAGGGATCCGTGCAGGTTGAGACAGCCGTACCGCGGCGCGTCGAGGATCGCCTGCGGCAGCAGCATCCCGTAGGCCACGACGACCGCGACGTCCGCCCGGTGCGCCGCGAAGGTCTCGGCGGCTTCGGGCGTGCGGAGCGTCGCGGGCGTCAGGACCGGCGCGCTGAGCGTGTCGGCGCGCGCGTGGACCGGGGAGGGGCGCAGGCTCATGCCGCGGCCGGCCCTGGCGGGCGCGCGGGTGTAGACCGCCGCGATGTCGTGCCCGTCCTGCGCGAGCCGCGCGAGCGTCGGCACCGCGAAGTCCGGCGTGCCCATGAAGACGACGCGCATGGCCGGCTCAGGCCGCGTCGCGCTTGGCCGCCTTGGTGAACTTCTTGATCACCCGGTCGCGCTTCAGCTTCGACAGGTGATCGATGAACAGCACGCCGTTCAGGTGGTCGATCTCGTGCTGGATGCAGGTCGAGAGCAGGCCGTCGGCCTCGATCTCCTGCTCCTTGCCGTCGAGGTCTCGGAACTTCACGCGCACCCGGTCCGGGCGCTCGACCTCGGCGTAGTAGTCCGGGATCGACAGGCAGCCCTCGTCGTAGACCCGCTTCTCCTCGGACGACCAGACGATCTCGGGATTGATGAAGACTCGCGCGTCGCGGACGCCTTCCTCCTTCGACGTGTCGATCGTCACGACGCGCTTCGCCACGCCGATCTGGATCGCCGCCAGCCCGACGCCAGGAGCGTCGTACATCGTCTCGAACATGTCGGCGACGAGGGTCCGGATCTCGGCGGTAATCGGCCCGACCGGTTCGGAGCCCAGGCGCAGGACGGGATCGGGAAGGATGACGAGCGGGCGGATGGTCATGGCGGGAACCGGCAGGGAAGGCGCCGGCACGGGTCCGGGCTCACCGTCGAATAGGATGCGGCCGAGGACCGGTCAAATACCGGTTCGCGACCTGTCGCCGGCCCTCAGAACACCGTCCGGCTGCGGATCGCCGCCGAGAGCGTGCCCTCGTCGAGGTAGTCGAGCTCGCCGCCGACCGGCACGCCGTGGGCGAGGCGCGTGACCTTCACGTCGCAGTGCCGGATCGACTCCGTGACGTAGTGGGCGGTGGTCTGGCCGTCGACGGTGGCGTTGAGCGCCAGGATGACCTCGGTCACCTCGGGCCGGGCCACGCGCTCCACGAGGCTCGCGAGGTTCAGGTGCTCCGGACGGACGCCGTCGAGCGCCGAGAGGACGCCGCCGAGCACGTGGTAGCGCGCCTTCACGGCCCCGGACCGCTCCAGCGCCCAGAGGTCGGACACGTCCTCCACCACCACGAGCGTCGTCGGATCCCGCTCGGCGTCGCGGCAGATCGTGCACGGGTCGGAGGTGTCGACGTTCCCGCAGCTCGTGCACACGATGATGCGGTCGGCCGCCACCCGCATCGCGTCGGCGAGGGGCCCGAGCAGCGTGTCGCGCTTCTTGATGAGCTGCAGGGCAGCCCGCCGCGCCGAGCGCGGTCCGAGGCCCGGCATGCGGGCGAGGAGCTGGATCAGGCGCTCGATCTCGGGGCCGGCGACGGCTTGGGGCATCGTGCCTCTGGGGCGAGGAAGGGGCTGCGGATCGGGACGGGCATAGACGGCGCCGGGCGCCGCGCAAGGGTCCGCGCGCCGATGCGGTCCATCGTATGTGGTATATGGGTATTCCGACGCCGCTTCGCCGGTGGCATTATGCTGCACGACGAACGGAACTGCTTACAGACCTGGGTTCCTGAGTCCACGACTGTGGTCTAACCTGTTTGTACACGTTGCGGGCTCCCGGCGGAGCCCATTATGACAGCGAAGCTTCGCCGCCTACGCGTGAGTGGGATGGCGAGCGGCCGGGAACGGAGAACCTGCGTGCGGCGGTCCTGTACGACCGCACGGACGTCTCCCGGGCAAACCCGGACGGCGGTGCCGTCCGGCTCAGTCGCGTCGACGGTCGAACAGGGGCCCGGGAGATACGATCATGACCAACATCGGTGATCACAACGCGGCCCACGGCGCCGAGGCGGCGGGCTTCCGCGACCTCAAGGCCGTCCACTGGAATTTCGAGGCCCCGCGCCTCTACGAGGAGGCGCTGTCCCGCAAGGAGGCGCAGCTCGCCCGCGGCGGCGCCCTCGTCGCCACCACCGGCAGCCATACCGGCCGCTCGCCCAAGGACAAGTTCGTGGTGCGCGACGCCGGCACCGAGAACGAGGTCTGGTGGGACAACAACGGCGCCATCACGCCCGAGCAGTTCGAGACCCTGCGCCAGGATTTCCTGAAGCACGCCGAGGGCAAGGAGCTGTTCGCCCAGGACCTCTACGGCGGCGCCGATCCGGCCTACCGGGTCAAGGCCCGGGTCTTCACCGAGTTCGCGTGGCACTCGCTGTTCATCCGCAACCTGCTGATCCGTCCGGATCGCTCCGAGATCGCGTCCTACGTGCCGGACATGACGATCATCGACCTGCCGAGCTTCCAGGCCGATCCCGCCCGGCACGGCTGCCGGTCGAAGACCGTGATCGCCATCGACTTCTCGAAGAAGCTCGTGCTGATCGGCGGCTCCGCCTACGCGGGCGAGATGAAGAAGTCGGTCTTCACCTACCTGAACTACATCCTGCCCGGCCAGGGCGTGATGCCGATGCACTGCTCCGCCAACGCGGCGCTCGATGCCGAGGGCGGCTCGGCGATCTTCTTCGGCCTCTCGGGCACCGGCAAGACGACGCTGTCGAACGACAGCTCCCGCCAGCTGCTGGGCGACGACGAGCATGGCTGGTCGAACGAGGGCATCTTCAACTTCGAGGGCGGCTGCTACGCCAAGACCATCCGCCTCTCGCGCAACGCCGAGCCGGAGATCTACGCCACCACCGAGCGCTTCGGCACGGTGATGGAGAACGTGATCATCGATCCGGTCACCCGCGCACCGGATTTCGACGACGCGTCGCTCACCGAGAACACCCGCTGCGCCTACCCGCTGGACTTCATCGCCAACGCCAGCGCCTCCGGCCGGGCCGGGCATCCGAAGAATATCGTCATGCTGACCTGCGACGCCTTCGGGGTGATGCCGCCGATCGCCAAGCTCACCGGCGCCGAGGCGATGTACCACTTCCTCTCGGGCTACACCGCCAAGGTGGCCGGCACCGAGCGCGGCCTGACCGGGCCCGAGGCGACCTTCTCGACCTGCTTCGGCGCGCCGTTCATGCCGCGACATCCGAGCACCTACGGCAACCTGCTGCGCGACCTCATCGCCAAGCACAGCGTCGATTGCTGGCTGGTCAACACGGGTTGGACCGGCGGCGGCGTCGGCACCGGCCGGCGGATGCCGATTCGCGTGACGCGCCGCCTGCTGAGCGCCGCCCTCGACGGCTCGCTGGCGCAGGCCGAGTTCCGCCGCGACCCGTATTTCGGCTTCGCGGTGCCGGTCTCGGTTCCGGGCGTCGAGCCGCACATCCTGACGCCGGTGAAGACCTGGGCCAACAAGGGCGCCTTCGTGGAGACGGCGGCGCGGCTCGTGAAGATGTTCGACGACAACTTCAAGCGGTTCGAGGCCCATGTCGACGCCGACGTACGCGCCGCCGGGCCGACCGCGCAGGCGATCGCGGCGTAAACCGAGAGCGGGCGGCCCGCGGGGCCGCCCGTCCCGTTCGTCTTCGCGAGCGCAGGGAAGCAGCCCGGTCGCGCTACGCTGGATTGCTTCGCTGCGCGCGCGAAGACGGTTCGGACGTCCTGTCCGGGATGCGTCCTAGAACGGCAGCTTCATGCCCGGCGGCAGGGGCAGGCCCTTGGTCAGCTCGGCCATGCGCTCCTGCATGGTCGCCTCGGCCTTCCCGCGGGCGTCGTTGCAGGCCGCGACGATCAGATCCTCAAGGATCTCGCGCTCGTCCGCCACCATCAGCGAGGGGTCGATGCTGACTCCCTTCATCTGGCCCTTGGCGCTCATGGTGACCCGGACGGAGCCGCCGCCGGAGGCGCCGGTCACCTCGATCTCGTCCATCTCGGACTGCAGGTTGGCCATCTTCTCCTGCATGGCCTGAGCTTGCTTCATGATGCCCATCAGGTCGCGCATGCGGCTCTCTTTCCGTTTCCTCGTCTGATCTGGGTATGGCGCGGCCCGGGCGCCACCGTGCGTCAGGCGTCGTCGTCCTCGACCTCGCCGACCCGCGCGGCATCGCCTTCCCCGAGGATCTCCTGCTCGGCGGAGGGGAGGGCCTCGGAGATTGTCTCGCGCACGTCGACGATCTCGGCCCCGGGGAAGCGCGTCAGGACCTCGCGCACGAACGGGTCGGCGGCGGCGTTCTCCCGGCGGGTCTCGGTCGCGGCGCGGGCGGCCGCGTCGAGGGTCGGGGCGCCCTCGTCCTTCGACAGGGCCACCACCCAGCGCCGCCCGGTCCAGCGCTCGATGGCGGCGGCGATGTCGTTGGCGAGGCTCGACCGGCCGCCGGAGGCGAGGCGGAACTCGATCCGGCCCTCCTCGAAGCGCACCAAGTGGACGTCGCGCTCCAGCGCGGTCCGCAGAAGGATGTCCCGGTTGGCGTCGGCCAGCGCGATCAGGTCCTCGAACCGCCCGAGACGCGGCGTCGGCGGTGCCGCGGGCGCCGGCCTCGGCGCCGGCGCACTGACGGACGCGCTGATCGGGACGCTCGCCGGCGCATTCACCGCGACGGGCGCGGCCAGGGGCGCCGCGACCGGGGCGGGCTCCGGCGCGACCGTGCGGGGTGCCGCGGCGAGCGCCGCGGAACCGCCGCCGCGCAGGTCGGGAATCGGCGGGAGGGGCGGCCGGGCCGACGCGGCCGGAGCCTCGTCCGCTGGCGCGGCGGCGGCCTCGGCCCTGAGCTGGCGCAGGGCCTCGTCGGGTGTGGGCAGGTCGGCCGCGTAGGCGAGGCGCACGATCGCCATCTCGGCGGCCGCGAGGGGCCGGGGCGCCGCCTGGACCTCGGGAATCGCCTTCAGCAGGATCTGCCACGCCCGCGACAGGGCGCGGATCGAGAGCTTCTCGGCGAACGCGGCGCCGCGGACGCGCTCGGTCTCGCTGAGCGTCGGGTCGGCGGCGGCTTCCGGCACCACCTTGAGCCGGGTGACGAGGTGCGTGAAGGCCGCGAGATCCGAGAGCACGACCGACGGGTCCGCGCCGGAATCGTACTGCGCCCGCAATTCCGCGAAGGCGGCCGGCACCGCGCCGCGCATCACCGCCTCGAACAGGTCGAGGATTCGGGCGCGGTCAGCCAGGCCCAGCATGTCGCGCACGCTCTGCGCCGTGATCGTGCCGGCGCCGTGGGCGATCGCCTGGTCGAGCAGCGAGAGCGCGTCGCGCACCGACCCTTCCGCGGCGCGCACGATGGCGCCCAGAGCCTCGTCCTCGACCGATACGCCCTCGGCCGCGCAGACCTTCGCGAGATGCGCGTGCAGGGTCGGCGCCTCGACCCGGCGCAGGTCGAATCGCTGGCAGCGGGACAGGATCGTCACCGGGACCTTGCGGATCTCCGTGGTGGCGAACACGAATTTCGCGTGCGGCGGCGGCTCCTCCAGCGTCTTCAGGAAGGCGTTGAACGCCTTCTCGGAGAGCATGTGGACCTCGTCCACGATGTAGACCTTGTAGCGCGCCGAGACCGGCCCGTAGCGGATGCCGTCGATGATCGCCCGGACGTCGTCGATGCCGGTATGCGAGGCGGCGTCCATCTCCAGCACGTCCATGTGCCGGGATTCCATGATCGCCGCGCAGTGGAGGCCGAGTTCCGGCATCGACACGGTCGGGCCGGTGTCGGGCTGTCCGGCGCGGGCGTAATTGAGGCCGCGCGCCAGGATGCGGGCCGTCGTGGTCTTGCCGACTCCACGGACGCCGGTGAGCATCCAGGCCTGCGGGATGCGGTTGGCCGCGAACCCGTTGGCGAGGGTCCGCACCATCGCGTCCTGGCCGATCAGGTCGCCGAAATTGGTGGGGCGGTACTTGCGCGCGAGCACCCGGTAGGGCGTCGCCGCGGCGGGGGGCGCTGGAAACCCGGGCAGGCCCGGCTCGTCGTCAGGCGTGCCGGTCGTAGCGTCCATGCCGTGTCTGGGTCCGGCTGCCGCGCGCCGTGGAATGAGGTGGGAGGCTGGACGAAGACCCGCTCGGTCTCGTTAGGGCTGCTTCCTTCCGGACCTGACCCGGTTGGCGAGTGAAACGTCCCTCGCCAACCCCCCGCCGGCTATATGGCCGGGCCTCGGCCCGAACGCAAGCGCTGCTGAAGCCGAGTCGAAGCGCAGCCGAAGCGCTGCCTCACTCGGCCTTGCGCTTCACGATGGCCAGGGTCTTCGGATCGAGCTTCAGGTCGAACTGCTTGCCGCTCGCGTCGATCGCGTCGTCGACCTCGATCATGCCGTCGTCGAGCTCGATCTCCTTCCACTTGGTGAAGCCCTCCTGCTTGAGCATGGCCTCGACCTTGGCCTGCTGATCGGGCGGAAGCTTCTCGTCGGCGCGGGCGGTGAGGCCGGTGCCCGCGATCAAGGTCAGGGCGAGAAGGGACGTGGTCAGGCGCATGGCTGTCTCCGATCCGGCAATTGTTTCCGGCTGTGAACAGGCGTGCCGCGGCGGAGTTCCATGGCGACGATCCCCTTGAGCCGCCCCCGAATCTGCCGCACATCTTGGCCGTACCGGAACGCGGCGGCGAGGACACTGCACGAATGGTCACCCGCGTCGCCACCGTGGCCTTCGAGGGCATCGAGGCGCGGGCGGTGGACGTGCAGGTCCAGATCGTGCCGGGCTCGGTGGTGTTCACCGTCGTCGGTCTGCCCGACAAGGCGGTGGCGGAATCGCGCGAGCGGGTCCGCGGAGCGCTGATCGCCTCGGGGCTGGCGCTGCCGGCCAAGCGCATCACGGTGAACCTCGCCCCGGCGGATCTTCCCAAGGAAGGCTCGCATTTCGACCTGCCGATCGCGCTGGGCGTCATGGCGGCGATCGGCGCGATCCCGGCGGACGCGCTCGCCGGCTACTGCGTCCTGGGCGAGCTCGCCCTCGACGGCAGCATCACGGCGGTGAGCGGCGTGCTGCCAGCCGCGATGGCGGCGGCCGATCGGGGGCTCGGGCTCATCTGCCCGGCGTCCACCGGGCCGGAGGCGGCCTGGGCGGGGGGCGACCTCGACGTGCTCGCGCCGCGCTCGCTGATCCAGCTCGCCAACCACTTCAAGGGCAGCCAGGTGATGGCGCGGCCGGAGCCCGCCGTCGCCGCGCCGGCCGGGCCGCTGCCGGACCTCGCCGACATCAAGGGGCAGGAGGGCGCCAAGCGCGCCCTGGAGATCGCGGCCGCCGGGGGCCACAACCTGTTGATGAACGGGCCGCCCGGCTCGGGCAAGTCGATGCTGGCGGCGCGTCTTCCCTCGATCCTGCCGCCGCTCACGCCGCGCGAGCTGCTCGACATCTCCATGATCCAGTCGGTGGCGGGCGCGCTGAAGGACGGGGCGCTCTCGAACCGCCGGCCGTTCCGGCAGCCGCACCATTCCGCCTCGATGGCGGCCCTGGTGGGGGGCGGCCTCGGGGCGCGGCCCGGTGAGGTCTCCCTGGCCCATGGCGGCGTGCTGTTCCTGGACGAGCTCCCCGAATTCTCCCCGCAGGTGCTCGACAGCCTGCGCCAGCCGATGGAATCCGGGGCGGTGATGATTGCCCGGGCCAACCACCGAATCACCTACCCGGCGCGGTTCCAGCTGGTCGCGGCGATGAACCCGTGCCGCTGCGGCCAGGGTCTCGAACCGGGCTACGCCTGCCGGCGCGGGCCGAACGCGCGCTGCATGGCGCAGTATCAGGCGCGGATCTCCGGCCCGATGCTCGACCGCATCGACCTGCGCGTCGAGGTGGCGGCGGTGACGGCCGCCGACCTGATCCTGCCCGCGCCGGCCGAGGGCTCCCGCGAGGCGGCCGCGCGGGTGTCGGCGGCCCGCGCGCTCCAGGGCGCGCGCTACGCCGCGCGCGGCCTGCCGGAATCCACCACCAACGCGACCTGTCCCGCGACGCTGATCTCGGACGTCGCGAGCCCCGACGCCGACGGGACGGCGCTGATCCGCCAGGCGTCCGAGAGCATGCGCCTCTCCGCCCGCGGCTTCCACCGGACGCTGCGCGTCGCCAGGACCCTGGCCGACCTCGACGGCGAGGCGCAGGTCCGCCGGCTCCACCTCGCCGAGGCGCTGTCGTACCGCGGCCGGGGCGACAGCGCGGCGGCCGCCGCTTGAGCGCCGGACCGCGCGGCCCGGCCGACCTGACGGTCACGATCGGCCAGCACAGCAGCGCCGGCCGCAAGGCCGCCAACCAGGATTTCAACGGCGCGCTGGTTCCCGTCCAGCCGGCGCTGGGCCTGAAGGGGGTCGCGGTCGCCCTCGCCGACGGGATCAGCAGCAGCGCGGCGGGCGCGGCGGCGAGCGAGACCGCGGTCAAGAGCTTCCTCAGCGACTACTACGCCACGCCGGACACGTGGTCGGTGAAGACCTCGGCGCAGCGCGTGATCGCGGCCACGAATTCCTGGCTCTACGCCGAGACGCGGCGCGGCGCCGATCCGAACGATGCCGACCGGGGCCACGTCACGACCTTCGACGCCCTCGTGCTGAAATCCCGCGTGGCCCACCTCTTCCACGTGGGCGATGCCCGGATCTGGCGGGTGTCCGGCCGGTCGCTCGAGCAGCTCACCGAGGACCACCGGGTCGTCGTCTCCGCGGCGGAATCGTATCTCGGCCGCGCCCTCGGGGCGCAGGGCCGCGTCGAGATCGACTATCACGCCGTGGGCGTCGAGGCCGGTGACACCTTCGTGCTGACGACGGACGGCATCCACGAGCATGTCCGGCCCCGCGACATGGTCGCGGAGATCGCGCGGGCCGGGACCCTGGACGCGGCCGCGCGGGCGATCGTCGAGATGGCCCTGGCGGCCGGCAGCCCGGACAACCTGACGATCCAGATCGTGCGGGTCGAGACCGTGCCGGAAGGCGAGCCGGCCGACCTCCTCGGCGAGGCCGAGGGGCTGGACCCGGCGCCGCTCCTCGACCCGCCCGCGGAACTCGACGGCTTCCGGCTGCTGCGGATCCTCCACTCCGGTCCGCGGAGCCGCGTCTACCTGGCGCTCGAGGCGGAGACCGGTGCGCAGGTCGCGCTGAAGGTGCTGTCGCTGGACCTGCGGGACGATCCCGCCCAGCGGAAGCGCTTCGTCATGGAGGAGTGGATCGCGCGGCGGATCGACAATCCCCACGTGCTGAAGGCCCATCCCCAGGCCGGCCGCCGCAGCCACCTCTACACGGTGATGCGCTACGTCGAGGGCCAGACCCTGACCCAGTGGATGCGCGACCACGCGGCGCCCGAGCTGGAGGCGGTGCGGGGGCTCGTCGAGCAGCTCGCCCGGGGCGTGCAGGCCTTCCATCGGCGGGAGATGGTCCACCAGGACCTGCGGCCCGACAACGTCCTGATCGACGCGGCCGGCACCGTCCAGATCATCGATTTCGGCGCGACCCAGGTCGCCGGCGTCGTCGAGGGCGACCCGCGGATCGACCCGGCGGAGATCCTGGGCACGGTGCAGTACACGGCGCCGGAGTGCTTCCTCGGCGCCCCGGGGACCGCCCAGTCGGACGTCTTCGCGGTCGGCGTGATAACCTACCAGATGCTCACGGGGCGGCTGCCCTACGGCGACGCGGTGCCCCGGGCCCGGACGCGCGCGGCGCAGCGGCGGCTGCGCTACGCGTCGGCGCTGACCGTGCGCCCGCTGCTGCCGGTCTGGGTCGACGGCGCGCTGCGCAGGGCCGTCCATCCCGATCCGCAGCGTCGCTACGCGACCGTGTCGGCCTTCGTCCACGACCTGCGCCACCCCAACCCGGCTTTCACGGATGGCCGGCGGGCGTCGCTCCTGGAGCGCGACCCGCTGCTGTTCTGGCGCCTGCTGTCGCTGGTGCTCGGGCTCGTCGCGCTGGTGCTCGCGGCGATCCTGATCGCCGGCCCGCGTCGGTGAGCCCCGGCTCGCGTCTCAGGGATCCAATTCCGGGTAGCGGCGGAAGATGCCGTCCTCGTTGAACGGGATCCGGCGCGCGCTGGCGAGGTAGGCGGCGAGCCGCGGGCGCCGCGCCACGGTCTCGTGGAGCCGCGCCACCTGCGGGGTTCTCCGGAGGGCCGCAGCGGTCGCCTTGGGGAAGGCGTAGAGCAGGCCGTCGACGAGCTGGAACAGCGACAGGTCGGCGTAGCAGAGATCCGCGCCGACGAGGCGGCGGCCGCCGTTGGCCGCAAGCACGCGCTCGAAATAGCCGAGATATTTCGGGATGCGATCGTCCCGGAACTCGGCCGCCCGGCGCAGCGCCTCGGCCTTCTGATCCGCGTAGTACAGGCCGACGCCGACGGGATGGTGGGTGTCGTGCGCCTCGTCGACCGCGTCGGCGACGGTGAGCTGGAGCTGATGGGTCCAGATCCGGTCGCGCTCCGACGGGCCCACGAGCCCGAGGCGCGGTCCGAGATAGAGCAGGATCGCGGCGCTCTGCCCGACGACGACGTCGCCGTCGCGCAGGAAGGGCGGTGCCAGGGGCGGTCGCGGATCGGCGGGGTCGGACAGTCGGTCGAGCATCGGTCCGATGCCGCCGGAATCGTCGTCCTGGCGGGCCACGTCGACGTAGTCGGCGCCGGCCTCCTCGAGGGCGAGGCGGACGAACTCGCCGCGCCCCTGGATCATCGGCCAGTAATGGAGCTCGTAGGGCATCGCCGCCTCCGGGTCGGGGAAGGCGCGGCGACCCCGGACGGTTCCCGCTCAGTTGTTCTCGGCCGGCTCCTCCGCCGAGGCCTTCTCGAGCGGCGGCTCGGCGCTGGCGACGGCCTTGCGGGCGAACATCGGCTGAAGGCGCTCGGCGAGCTGCTGGTCCAGATGCTTGACGTACGCGCCCTTGAAGTAGCGCTCACCGGTCTTCGCGCCGTAGAGGTTGTCGTGGGTCCGGATCATCGCGGCGACCTCCGGGCGGCACAGGAAGCCCGTGATGCCGACGGCCTCGTACCAGCGGCCGGCGCGCGCCTCTGCCGTCGCCTTCGGGTTCGACAGCACCGTCTCGGCGAAGCACGCGGTGGCGGCCTGCCGCAGCGGCGCCAACACCTTCTCGGCCTCCGCCGCGTTCACCTTCGGGGCGGCCGGGTGCCGGTGAGGCCGCGCCTCGGCGGCCGAGACGAGCGCGAGGACGGCGAAGGTGGCGAGGATCGAAGTCTTCATACGGGCGGCCTCGTCGGGTGTCCGAACCGTGTTCAGCTCTCGCTCATGATTGCGTCGGGATCGGGGCTGGCGGTTCGGTCCGGGTGCCCGATTCCGGGCAAGATCCGGGCTGTTTCGGGACGGCCACAGCCGCGCTCAGCCGCGCCGCTCCGCGTTCCAGTGTCCCCGGCAGGCGAGGGCCCCGGTCGAGACCCAGGTTCCGGCACCCAAGCCGTCCGAGCCCAGGCGTCCCCGCACGTCGGCGGTGGCGGCGCCGTTGGAGATCGAGCCGCGGATCGCCCCGTTCCGCGCGACGCCACCCTCCACCACGAAGGCAGTCCCGATGAAGCGCGCCCGCCCGCGCTCGATCCGCACCGGGTAGCGGTAGGCACGGTCGCAGTTCCCCGTCTCGGTGATGATCTCGACGCTCCAGGTGCCGTCGAACCGATCGGGCAGGTCGGCGGCGCGGGGGGCGGACGCGGCGGGCAGCGTGCCGGCGAGGAGCAGGGCGACGGCGATGCGGGGCGTCAGGCGGATCTGGAGTGCCGGGAGCTTCGGGGAGACCGGCGCCCCGTCAGCGCGGCGCCTGCGGCGCGGGCGTCCGCATGGCCGCACGGAGTGCCGCGTTGAGGAGAGCGAGGAGGTCACAACCGACATGCAGGAAGGCGGCCACGCCCGCCTGCTTCAGCGGCTCGGCCAGGTCCGTCGGCTTCCCGGCGAGGTAGACCGGTCCGGCGCCGGCCCGGGTCAGCGCCTCCGCGGTCGCGACCGCGCGCTCGGCGTAGATCCCGTCGGTGGAGCAGATGCAGGCGAGGCTCGCGCCGGATTCCCGGAACGCCGCCGCCGCCGCCTCGGCATCGGGGAAGCCCTCGTTCGACAGAGCCTCGAGCCCGCCGGCCGCGAAGGCGTTGGCCGCGAAGGTCGCCCGGGCGTTGAAGGCCGCCACCGGGCCGAGATTGGCCAGGAACACGATCGGCCTGCGACCGGTCTTGGCGAGGAAGGCGTCCGAGGCGTCCCGCAGGGCCTCGTAAGGCTCCGCGAGGCGCTGGGACGGCAGCGCGTCGCAGGCAACCGCCGAGCCCGCGCCGAAGTTGGATCCGCGCACCGCCGCCACGGGCGGCACGTCGAGGACCGTCACCGGCTTCTCGGGGAGGTTCGGGAACTCGCTCGCACCGGTGAGCGGCTCGCGGCGTGTGGCCACCGCCTTGGCGCGGGCCTCGCGGGTCAGCTCGATCCGCCGCTGGAGCTTGCCGACGCTGAGCGCGGCGACGATCCCGCCCTCGGCCTCGATCGCCTGGAACGCCGCCCAGCCCGCCTCGGCGAGCTCGGCCGTCAGGGTCTCGAACCCGCCGGCGCCGGCCGCGGGGTCGCTGACCCGCGCGAGGTGCGATTCCTCGATGAGCACGATCTGGCTGTTGCGCGCCACGCGCCGGGCGAAGGCGTCGGGCAGGCCGAGGGCCTGCGTGTACGGCAGGACCGCGACGCTGTCGGCGCCGCCCATGCCGGCCGAGGCCGCCGCCATGCCGGTCCGGAGGATGTTCACGAACGGATCGCGCTTGGTCATCATCCGCCACGCGGTCTCGGCGTGGAGGCGCAGCGGCTTCGGCTCGAGGCCGCAGGCCTGCTCGACGCGCGCCCAGAGGCGCCGCATCGCGCGGAACTTCGCGACGGTGACGAACTCATCGGCATCGGCCGCGAGCAGCACGGCCACGCAATCGCGCGCGCTCGCGAGATCGTGACCGGCCGCTTCCAGGGCGCGCAGGTAGGCGACGGCGGTGGCGAGCACCGCGCCGAGTTCCGCCGCCTCGCCGGCGCCGGCCTCGTGGTAGGGCCGGCCGTCGGCCAGGAAGGCCCGGCCGCGGAAACCCGCCGCCTCCAGCTCGGCCACGACCTCGGCGAGGCGGGGCGCGATGTCGGTCCAGACGGCTCCGAGGCTGCCGGTGGCCGCCAGGACGCCGACGGGATCGAGCCCCAGATCGACGTCGTAGGTCGAGAGATCCTCGCCGCGGCGCTCCGCCAGCGCCTTGACCAGCCGGGCCACCTCCAGGCCGCGACCGCCGGCATCGATCCGCAGGGCGATCAGCGGCAGCATCACGCCCTTCAGGGCGGCGTCGAGTTCCTCGACGCTCGCCGCGGTGAGACCGTAGCCGCGGGCGCCCGGCGCGCCCGCGACGGCGAGCACGAGGGCATCGGCCCCGCCCTCGAGGTCGGTGAGCGCCTGCGTGTTCGCGGTTCCGATGTCGGGATGGTCGACCCGCTGGGCGATCCGCCAGGGTCCGGGCTCGCGCACCGGCTGCGCCGCCGGCTCGGCCGGTCCGTAGAGGGGCTCGATCCGCAGTCCGTCAGCCGTCCGCGACACCAGCCGCTTCTCGAAATCGGCGCCCTTCAGGACGCCTTCGACGAGGCCGAGCCAGCGCGCCCGGTCTGCGGGCTCGAAGAGGTCGGCGAGCGGTCTGTCTTCCATCGGTACGTCCCAGGGCGCGGCGTCTTCTGCACCGCTTTCATGCGTTTGCCTCGCACGCCGCTCCGCCGCTGGCAATCGCCCGATGGTTGAGGAAAGCTCAAGCCGCGGATCACCGATTTTTGAGTGATGCGGCGCAGGTGCGGTGAGGGGCACCTGTCGATCCGGATCGCGAGTCCGAGCCGCTGCCGGCGAGCCCGGACCGACCGAACGGGGCGCGACCCCGCCCGCGTCAGCCGAGGATGATCAGGCCGGCGAAGCCGAGGGCGCCGACGATGATCCGCCACCACGCGAACAGCCAGAAACCGTGGCGGGAAACGTAGTCGAGGAGAAACCGCACCACGAACAGCGCCGAGACGAATGACACGATGAAGCCGATCGCGATCAGCCCGACATCGTTGCTCGAGAGGTATTTATAGTTGTCGAGCAGGTCCTTGGCGAAGGCGCCCGCCATGGTCGGCATCGCGAGGTAGAAGGAGAACTCGGTGGCCGAGCGCTTGTCGGCGCCCATCAGCATGGCGCCCACGATCGTGGCGCCCGAGCGCGAGACCCCTGGGATCATCGCCAGGCACTGGAAGATGCCGATCTTCAGGTCCATCGGCAGCGAGAAGTCGTAGACGTCGGTCTTCTTCACCTCCAGGTCGGTGTCGTCGATGACGAGGAGCACGAGGCCGCCGGCCACCAGCGTCGCGCAGACGATCCACGGGTTGAACAGGTAGGCCTTGATCAGCTTCGAGAAGAGGCCGCCGATGATCGCCGCCGGCAGGAACGCCACCAGGATGCCGAGGACGAAGCGGCGCGCCTTCGGATCGGACGGCAACGCGGTGGCGATCCCCAGGAGGCGGCGGAAATACACCAGCAGGATCGCCAGGATCGCGCCGAGCTGGATCAGCACCTCGAAGGTGTTGTTGGGCGAGTGGAAGCCGATGAAGTGCCCCACCAGCAGCTGGTGGCCGGTGGAGGAGACCGGGATGAACTCGGTCGCCCCCTCCACCAGGGCGAGCAGCACTGCTTTGCCGATGCTTGCCGGATCCATCGCGACGCCCTGTGCCGCGCGCGCGGAGGCCCCCGTCGGGCCACCACCTGCCACGCGAAATGGTTGTACCCGAGGCTTCGCCGATCAGGGTTGACGGGCAGTTACCGGGCCGGGCCGCGCGTGTTAAGGGCTCGGCAACGGTCGGGCAATAACGCTCGGTCCGAAGTCCTCTGCGCCGAAGACCCGCGCTTCAGGACCCACGACGAGCGCGGGACCGGCCGCGCTGGCAGACCGAACGTCCCGCACGGCCTCGATGGCAACCCTCTACCATTTCCCTTTCTGCGCGAATTCCCGTTTCATCCGTCTCGTGCTCGCCGAGATGGGAATGGAGCCGACGCTGTTCGAAGAACGGCCTTGGGAACGGCGCGACGACTTCCTGCTGATCAACCCGGCGGGCGTCACGCCCGTGCTGCTGGAGCAGAACGGCCTCGTGGTTCCCGGCGCCGGCGTCATCGCCGAGTACCTCGACGAGACCCGCGGCCTGGGGCTCTCGGGGCGCCGCATGCTGCCGGAGGACACCGTCGAGCGCGTGGAGGTACGGCGCCTGCTCGACTGGTTCCTGGTCAAGTTCGAGTCCGAGGTGACCGCCTACCTCGTCAACGAAAAGATCTCGAAGCGCTTCATGTCGGCCAACGAGGGCGGCGGCCCGCCCGACATGAACGCGATCCGCGCGGCGCGCTCCAACGTGCGCTACCACCTCAAATACATCGGCTACCTCATCGCGCGACGGCGCTGGATCGCCGGCGACAACCTGACCTATGCCGATCTCGCCGCGGCCGCCCATCTCTCCTGCGTTGACTACCTGGGCGACGTGCCCTGGGACGAGGACGAGATGGCGCGGAACTGGTACGCCCGCGTCAAGTCGCGGCCCTCGTTCCGCGCCCTGCTCGCCGACCGGGTGGCCGGGATGGCACCGGCCGCCCACTACGCGGATCTGGATTTCTGAACGCCCGACGGACCTACCACGGCGCCGACCTGCGCCGCCTCGTCGAGACCCGGGCGCGGACGCTCGGGTTCTGCGGCCTGCGCGTGACCCGACCCGACCGGCTGCCCGACCTGCCCGGCCGCCTGTCCGCCTGGCTCGCCGAGGGCGCGCAGGGCACCATGGACTGGATGGCGGAGCGGTCCGATCAGCGCGCCAGCCCGATCGCGCTGTGGCCCGGTCTGCGCAGCATCCTGGTCCTGGCGATGAGCTACCGGCCGGAGCACGATCCCCTCGACCTCGTGGCGCGTCGCGACCGCGGTGCCGTGGCCGCCTACGCGCAGCGGCGGGACTATCACGAAGTTTTGAAGGGCCGCCTGAAAGAACTGGGTGGGTATCTGTCGGCCAAGGGCGACGTGCGGGTGAAGGTCTTCTGCGACACCGCCCCCGTCATGGAGAAGACCCTGGCGGAGGCGGCCGGCCTCGGCTGGCAGGGCAAGCACACGGTGCTGATCTCCCGCGGGCACGGCAACTGGCTGCTCCTCGGCGCGATCTACACGAGCGCGGAATTCGAGCCCGACCCGCCGGAGCCCGACCGTTGCGGCTCGTGCCGCGCCTGCCTGGACGTCTGCCCCACCGACGCCTTCCCGGCGCCCTACCGGCTCGACGCCCGCCGCTGCATCTCGTACCTGACGATCGAGCATGCCGGGCCGATCCCCCCGGCGTTCCGGGAAGCGATCGGCAACCGGGTGTTCGGCTGCGACGATTGCCTGGCCGTCTGCCCCTGGAACAAGTTCGCTTGCACCGCGGCGGAGAGCCGGCTCGCCGCGCGGGCGGACCTGGCGGCCCCGGCGCTCGCGGATCTCGCGGGCCTCGACGACGCGGCGTTCCGCACCTTCTTCGCCGGCACGCCGGTGAAGCGCACCGGGCGCGACCGCTTCCTGCGCAACGTCATGATCGCGATCGGCAATTCGGGTGACCCGTCGCTGGCGGAGTCGGCCGTCGCGCGGCTGCGCGACCCGTCCTCGCTGGTGCGCGGCATGGCGGTCTGGGCCTGCGGCCGGCTGCTGGCACCCGAGGCCGTGCGCGCGCTCGGGCGGCAGCACGGCGATTCAGAGACCGACGCCCACGTGCGGGACGAGTGGCGGGCCGTCACCGGCTTGACGGAACCGCGGACGGACGAGACATCCGCGGCATGAACCTCTTCGTCTTCGGGCTCGGCTTCACGGGCCGTCACTTCGCCGAGCGGGCGCGGCCGCGTTTCGGGACCGTCCGCGCCACGGTGACCGACCCCGCGGCCGCCGACCGCGTCGCCGCGGAGACGGGCTTCGCCATGCGCGCCTTCGGGCCGGAGGCCGACGATCCCCGGATCGCGGCGGATCTCGCCGACACGGACGTGCTCCTCGTCTCGGCGCCCCCCGGCGAGGCCGGCGACCCGGTACTGGCCCGCTACGCCGACGCCGTCGCGGCGAGCCGGATCCAGTGGATCGGCTACCTGTCCACCATCGGCGTCTACGGCGACCAGGGCGGCGCCTGGATCGACGAGACCACGCCGGCGACCCCGCGCAGCGCCCGGTCCAAGGTGCGCGTCGACGCCGAGGCGGCGTGGCTGGCGCTCGGCGCCGCGACCGGCAAGGCCGTTCAGGTCTTCCGGCTCTCGGGCATCTACGGACCCGGGCGCAACCCGATCGTGAAGCTGCGGGAGGGCCGCTCGCAGCGCATCGTGAAGGCCGGGCAGGTCTTCAATCGCATCCACGTCGACGACATCGCCACGACGCTGCTCGCCTCGATCGACCGGCCGCGGCCGGGGGCGATCTACAACGTCACCGACGACGAGCCGACCGCGCCCCAGACCGTGACCGAGCACGCCGCGGCCCTCACAGGCCTGCCGCTGCCGCCCGAGATCGATTTCGAGACCGCCGACCTGTCGCCGATGGCGCGCAGCTTCTACGGCGAGAACAAGCGCGTCCGGAACCGGCTGATCCGCGACGAACTCGGCGTCGCGCTCGCCTATCCGACCTACCGCGAGGGGCTCGCGGCGCTCAAGGATCAGCCCTGATCAGGCCTCGAGGTGGCGCGGCCGGACGAGGCGGCGGAGCAGGCCGTCGCGCGGGCCGACCATCATCGAGGCGACGTAGAGGGCACCGGCCGCCAGCACGATGGCCGGCCCGCTCGGCACGTCGTACCGGTACGACAGGCTGAGCCCCGACACGCTCGCCAGGGCCGCGATCAGCATCGAGACCGGGATCAGCCCGGCCAGGTCGCGGGCCCAGAACCGGGCCGCCACCGCCGGCAGCAGCATCAGCCCCACCGCCAGCAGCGTGCCGAGGGCCTGGAACCCGCCGACGAGGTTCACCACCACCAGCGCCAGGAAGGCGAGGTGAACCGGGCCGCCGCTGCGGCTGACGCTCCGCAGGAACAGGGGATCGACGCATTCCATCACGAGCGGCCGGTAGATCAGGGCCAGGGCCAACAGGGTCAGCGTGCTGATGCCACCGAGCAGCCACAGCGCGGCGTCGTCGAGCGCCAGGACCGAGCCGAACAGGAAATGCATGAGGTCGATCTGCGAGCCGCGCAGGGAGACCAGCAGTACGCCGGCCGCGAGCGAGATGAGGTAGAAGGCCGCGAGATTCGCGTCCTCCCGGACGACCGTCGCGCGGGTGACGGCGCCGGCCAGGAGGGCGACCGCGAGGCCGGCGACGAGGCCGCCCAGCGTCATCGCCGGCAGCGACAGGCCGGCGACGAGGAAGCCGACCGCGGCGCCGGGCAGGATCGCGTGGCTCATCGCGTCGCTCATCAGGCTCATGCGGCGCAGCGTCAGGAACACGCCGATGGGCGGCGCCGAGACCGACAGGGCGAGGCAGCCCGCCAGGGCCCGGCGCATGAAGCCGAACTCCACGAACGGCGCGAACAGGGATCCGAGCGGATCGGTCACGCGGCGTCCTCGTGGTGGTGATGGTCCGCGCCGCCGTGGTCGTGCGCCGCCGCGACGGATCGCGGCCCGGCGCAGATCGCCGCGCCCTCGTCCCAGGCCTCGGACAGGTTGCGGGCGCGCGCGAGGTTCTCGGCCGTCAGGACCCGCGCGGTCGGTCCCCAGGCCACGGGCTCCCGGGCGAGCAGCAGCGTCGTCGGGAAATGCGCGCGGACCTGCTGGAGGTCGTGGAGGGCCGCCACCACGGTCCGCCCCTCGCCGTGCCACGTGCGAATCAGCGCCAGGAGATCGTCCACCGTCCGCGCATCGATGCCGGTGAACGGCTCGTCGAGGAGCACGACCGGGCAGTCCTGCAGGATCAGACGGGCGAACAGGGCGCGCCGGAACTGTCCGCCCGACAGGGTGCCGATCGGCCGCGCCGCGAAGCCGTCGAGGCCGACCGCGGCCAGCGCCGCCTCGATCGCCGGGCGCCGCCGGGTGAGGCTGCGCCACGCCCCCGCGCGCCGCCAGAGGCCCATGCCGGCGAGATCCATGACGGTGAGCGGGAAGCTCCGGTCGATCTCGTCGACCTGCGGCATGTAGGCGAGGGCGCCGGCGCGCTCGATGCGCCCGTCCAGGCAGCGGATTTCCCCGGCCATGCCCTTGAGGAGCGTCGACTTGCCGGCCCCGTTCGGGCCGACAAGGGCGAGCAGGTCGCCGGCCCGCACGGACCCGTCGAGGTGGTGGACCGCCGGATGCCGGTCGTAACCGAGGGTGAGACCGACGAGGCGGATCGGATCCGGGCGCGCGCCGCTCATGTCGCCAGCGCCCAGGCGATGGTCAGCCAGACCAGCGCCGAGAGCAGCGCGGCGAGCGCCAGCCGCAGGCCGATCCCGCTCTGGAACAGCGATCGCCGCGCCGCGTGTCTCGGGCTGGGAATGGTCGGCACGGGGTCCTCGTCGCGCGCTCACGCCGGCGCGGGCACCACGCGGGGCTACTGGTGCGGTGCTGGGCGGCGGTGATACACTGTAACAAACCCGCGGGACAACCTGCGGATCACGTCTGGAGCGATCATGCACCGTCACGAGGGTCACGACGCGTGCCACGCCGGCACCGGTGACATGCTCGCGCGGGCCGAGGCCCTGTGTCGCGAGCGCGGTCTTCAGTTCACGCCCCTGCGCCGGGAGGTGCTCGAGGCCGTAGCCGAGTCCGCCAAGGCTCAGGGCGCCTACGACATCGCCGAGCGGCTGAGCGCGCCGGGCAAGCGCGTGGCCCCGGTCTCGGTCTACCGCGCCCTCGACTTCCTCATGGAGCAGGGGCTGGTCCACCGGATCGCGAGCCGCAACGCCTTCATCCCCTGCGCGCACGGCCACGCCCCCGGGGAGGGGGTCATCTTCCTGATCTGCCGCGCCTGCGGCGGCGTCGACGAGGCCTCGTCGGAGGAAGTCGAGGGCAGCCTGGGGCGGACGCTGGAGCGGGCTGGCTTCACCCCGACCCACAGCATCCTGGAGGTCGAGGGCGATTGCGGCGCCTGCCGGGAGCGGAAGCAGGCCCCCTGAGGCGCCACTTCCAGGGCGGACGGCCGCCGGGTGCCGGTCAGAAGGCGTTCTGGTAGGCGCGGCGCGAGACGACCGTCTGGATCATGATCTGGATGTCGAACCAGATCGACCAGTTGTCGATGTAGTGCAGGTCGCAGGCGACGCGCCGCTCCATGGCGAGGTCGGTCTGCGTCTCGCCCCGGTATCCGTTGACCTGGGCCCAGCCGGTGATCCCGGGCTTCACGTTGTGCCGGCGGGCGTAGAGGGCGATCCGGCGCTCGAAGCTCCGATCGTGCGCCAAAGCGTGCGGACGGGGGCCGACCAGCGACATCTCTCCGCGCAGGACGTTGATCAGCTGGGGCAGCTCGTCGAGGTTCGTCCGGCGCAGGATCGCGCCGATCCGGGTGATGCGGCTGTCGTTGCGGGTCGCCTGCCGGAAGGCGGCGTTCGGATCCGCCCGCATCGACCGGAACTTGAAGACGCCGAACGGCTGCTGGTTGAAGCCGTAGCGCTTCTGCCGGAAGAAGACTGGGCCGGGGCTGTCGAGCTTGATCGCCACCGCGATCGCGGCGAGCAGCGGCGACAGCGACACAAGGGCGATGGTCGCCACCGTCAGGTCGAGGGCGCGCTTCAGCATGACCTCGCCGACGTTGAGCGGGCGGCGGCCGATGTTGATCCCCGAGACGCCGCCGACCCGGGCGACCTGCAGGTCCGGGAACCGGTCGAGGACCGCGCCGGGACGCAGGTGGAGGGCCGAGGGCACCCGCAGGAAGGCGTCGATGCAGCGCTCGACCTCCGCGGTGTCGGCCCAGGGCACCAGCACGAAGACGTCGTCCGGCCGCAGGAAGCGGACGACGGAGACGGCGAGGTCGAGATCCTCCTGCAACTGGTCGTGGCGCGTGGCCGCGTCGGCGCCGGGATCGACCCGCCGCAGGTAGCTCGTCCCGATGATCCGCGAGCCGAGCTGGTCGACCTCCTTGCCGGCGTAGAAGCGCGCGATGTCCTCCTCGTAGCCCACGAGGTGGATCCGGCTGGCGGTGGCCGATCCGGCGCTCAGCCGCTCGCGCACGAGCCGGCGCACCGCGGCCCGCGCCGCGATGAGCACCGGCAGGCCGGCGGCGAAGATCCCGAGCGAGACGAGCCGCGAGTAATCGTTGGTCGTCTTCGTCATGAAGCTGACGACGAGCACGGCGGCCCAGGCGATCAGCCAGAGCGAGGCCACCCGCTGGACGCCCGGCTTCTGCGCCATCACGTTCTCGAGGCTGTACTCCTCGCGCAGGACGTTCGTGGCGACGATCACCAGCGCCAGCAGCGCCGACAGCCGCGAGCCGCGGACGAGACCCGCCCACACCGTGCCGTCCTGCGCGAGGACTTGGTAGGCGCATTCGAGGCCCAGCGTGACCGCCACGATCGCCGCGATGTCGGTGGCGGCGAGAGTCATGGACAGGGCGATGCGTGCCAGCGCACGGCCGCGGCGCGGCAGCAGGGCCGACCACACATTGCGGCGGCGCTCCGCCGAGGTCGGTAGCGCCTGAAACGTCTCCGGAAGCCGATCGTGAAACATCTGACCCGCAACGTCCCGTCTTAGTCGGACTCTGTACCAGTCTGAGACACGAAAGGTTTCAGCGCCGCCTGGTGACGGTCACGGAGCAAGCCGCGGGCCCGGCGGGTTCACGATCGCAGTCGCGGATGAGCGCTGCGACTTAGGGCCTGCTTCCGGAGGAGGCAATACATAGTTAATGCTGAGTGACTGTTGGGCGCAGCCGGCCGTCGCGAGGTTTGACGGGGGACCGTTTTCGCCGGAGCTATTTCAATTCACGCGGGTTTCTTTCATCGCGGTTTCAACCGGATCGGCGCCTCGAATGACCCCGGCCGAAGGGCGGCCGGGGTCCGCCGCGTTCAGACGGCGTCCGCGTCCTGGCGCGCATCGGCCGTGCCGCCGACCGTCTGGATCGTCTCGAAACCCTCGAATTGGGGGTGGCCGAGATACAGGGGCTTGGTCGAGGGCACGCGGCCATGCGCCTTGCGGAACTGCTCGGACCGGGTCCAGGCCTCGAAATCGGCACGCGATCGCCAGATCGTGTGCGAGGCGTAGAGCACGTGGTCCTCGTGCTCGGGGCCGCGCAGCAGGTGAAACTCGACGAAGCCCGGCATCTCGCCGAGGTGGCTGTCGCGCCCGAGCCAGACGGCCTCGAAATCCGCCGTCGCGTCCTTAACGACCTTGAAGCGATTCATCGCGATGAACATGCGTGCCTCCTGCGCGGTACCGAACCTACATGCCCCTGTGGTCCTAAGGGGTACCGCCGCGCGGCGACAAGGCGCACCTCGAAAGCAGCCCTGACCTCCACGTCGACATTTGAGCAACAATGTTGCAAAGATGTGTGGGCTTAAACTAGAAGATGTAACCTTCGACTTGCGAAGCTTGACAACTTGGTGTCCTACTGCGCCGCGGTTCATCTGTGTCGGGATCAGGGCTATAGCCGGACATCGGCACGGAGTACCGGCAACCTGGCGTGCAGGACATGCGACTAAGGGGCGGACGGTGAAGCGGCGCGACAGCGAGGCGAAGACACCCCGTCCGCAGGAGGATGCAGCCCACGCCATGGACAAGGATTCCTCCGGCCAGACGATGCCGAAGCAGACGACGGACGTCGATCGCCTCGTCGGCATCCGGATCACAGCGCTGCGCAAGGCTCGCGGCATGAGCCAGACCGCGCTGGGCAACGCGGTCGGCGTGACCTTCCAGCAGGTTCAGAAATACGAGAAGGGCCAGAACCGGGTCGGGGCCGGCCGGCTGCGCGAGATCGCGCGCCTCCTCGAGGTTCCGGTCTCCGCGTTCTTCGAGGAGAACGAGCCGCGCGAGAACGCGCAGGAGGACGTGTTCGGCTTCCTCAGCGCCCACGGCGCCATCGAGCTGCTGCGCGCCTACGCCCAGATCGAGGACGAGCAGATGCGCCGCGACGTGCTCGCGCTGGTCCGCAGCGCCGCACGACTCGCGCAGAACCGCGGCGCAACCGCGCCGACGACGGATCCGGCCTGACCGGCGCGCGAAACAGGCTTCACCTCGGGGACCTTCGAAGCGGCTGCGCCGAGCCCGGCGTCACGGCGGATCGGTCGCGATCAGGTGGAAGAAGCTGCCGGTGACGGGTCCGACCCGGTGGCCGGCCAGTCCCAGATCGACACCTTCGGCATCCGTCACGCGGGCAAGCGCCGTTTTCTCCGGCGCGATCGGCGAGAGTTCGCTGGCGTAGTGGAATTCGTGGCCGACGAGGCGCGTGCCCGCGGCGCCGAGCAGGCCGGATTCGCAGAGTTGCGCGACGCGATAGCCGAGATGCAGCTTGCGCCGGTGATACGAGGTCGCGACCGGTAGCAGTCCGGCCATGGCATGGGTCGCTCCATCGGCATCCTGCAACGTCTCGCCCAGGACCATGTAGCCGCCGCACTCCCCATGGACCGGCCGGGTCCGCGCGAAGCGGCGCAGCCCGTCCAGGAAGCGGGTCGCGCCGGCGATCGGGCCCGCGTGCAGTTCCGGATAGCCGCCCGGCAGCCAGCAGACGTCGCAATCCTCGGGCGGTCCCTCGTCGGTCAAGGGCGAGAACGGCACGAGTTCGGCGCCGGCCATCCGCCACCCGGTCTCGAGATGCGGGTAGAGGAAGCTGAACGCCGCGTCCCGGGCGACCGCCACGCGCTGTCCGGGCGGCCGGGGCAGGCGGCCACCGGAGGGCGGTACGGTGCCGCTCGCGCAGGCCGCCACGGCGTCGAGGTCGATGCCCGCCTCCGCGAGGTCGGCGAGCCTGTCGAGGCGCGCGGCGAGATCCGCGGTCTCGCCGGCCTGCACGAGCCCCAGGTGGCGCTCGGGCAGGACGAGCTGCGCGTCGCGCATCAGCGCGCCGAGCACCGGCAGTCCCGCGCGCTCCATGCCGGCTTCGACGAGGCGCCGGTGACGGGCGCTCGCCACCTTGTTGAGGATCACGCCGGCGATCCGGATGCGGGGATCGTAGAGCTTGCAGCCGAGCGCCACGGCGGCCGCCGATTGCGCCGCGCCCGACACGTCCACCACGAGCACCACCGGCCAGCCGTAGCGCGCGGCGATGTCGGCATTCGCCCCGGCGCGGTTCTCGGCCGCGCGGACGCCGTCGAACAGGCCCATGGACCCCTCGGCGATCAGCAGATCGGCCGCCGCCGCCGTCGCGCCCGCCAGCGCGTCGAGGAGCGGCGGCGCCATGGCGAAGCTGTCGAGGTTGAAGCTCGGATGGCCGGTCGCGGCGTGGTGGAAGGCCGGATCGATGTAGTCCGGGCCGCACTTCGCGCCGCGCACCCGCAGGCCGCGCCGGATGAGGGCGCGCATGAGCGCGAGGGCGACGGTCGTCTTGCCGGAGCTGGAGCGCGGCGCCGCGACGAGGAGGCCGGGGGCGCTCACGACCGCGACCCCACCGTGCCGCCGGGCCGGTAGCGCCGGTCGTAGTCGGGCGCGTAGAGAGCGCTCTCGCGGAACTCCGCGGCGCCCAGCGCCGGTCCGACCAGGATCAGGGCGGTGCGCTCCAGACCGGCCTCCGCGACGAGCCCGGGCAGCGCGGCGAGATCGCCCACGAGCGCCCGCTCGTCCGGCCAGGAGGCTCGGAACACCGCCGCCGCCGGGCAGGACGGGCCGTAGAAGGGGATCAGCTCGGCGGCGACGGCCTCGACGACGTGGATCGACAGGTGAATCGCCAGGGTCGCGCCGGTGGCCGCGTAGGCCGCCAGCGTCTCCCGCTCGGGCATGGCGCTCGCCCGCCCGGAGGTGCGGGTCAGGACCACGGTCTGGGCCACGCCCGGGACCGTCAGCTCCCGGCGCAGCAGCGCGGCCGCGGCCGCGAAGGCGGGGACGCCCGGCGTCACCGTGTAGGGAATGGCCAGCGCGTCGAGCCGGCGCATCTGCTCGGCCAGGGCGCTCCAGATCGACAGGTCGCCGGAATGCAGGCGCGCCACGTCCTGGCCGGCCGCGTGCGCCGTCCGGATCTCCGCCAGGATGGCGTCGAGGTCGAGGGGCGCCGTGTCGACGATCCGGGCACCGGGCGGGCACCAGCCCAGGATCTCGGGGGCGACGAGCGACCCGGCGTAGAGGCAGACGGGGCAGGCCGCGATGCGGTCGCGCCCGCGCACCGTGATCAGGTCGGCCGCGCCGGGGCCGGCGCCGATGAAGTGGACGGTCATGATTCCCGTGTCGTGTCGTATCGGACAGCCAGGGCGCAAGTGGCGCCGCCGCTCGCGATCCGGGGTAGGGCGAGGCGGCTCCGGGGCCCGGCGCCGGCGAGGGCCGCCGCCTCGGCCAGCGAGCCGACGCCGCGCAGGCGCTCGATCCGCGTCGAGCGGGTGACGACCTCGGCGTCGCGGGCCTCCAGCGCGGCTGCGGCGATGGAATGCGGTGCCAGGCCGAACCGGGCCGTCGCCGCGCGGATCGCCGGGTCCGACGCCCGGTCGTCCGCCGTGGCCACAGCCGCGAGGCTCGACCGCGCGGCGCCGACCAGGGTGAGGGCGCGCTCGATCAGCTCCGCGATCTCCTCGGCCTCGGTGCCCCGGCGGAACCCGATGCCGGCGACCAGCGCTCCGGTCACGGCTTGGTCCAGGCCCACTGGATCACCGTCATGGCCGGGCGCCAGCCGTGCATTCCCCCGACCGGGCTCGCCCGCTCCACGCCGTAGCGGCGCAGGCTCCCGCCATGCGCCGCGAAGGCCGCGAGCAGCGCGGCCTCGCCCTCGAGGGTCACGGCGTTGGCGACGCAGCGACCGCCGCCCCGCAGCGCCGCCAGCACGGTCGCGAGGACCCCCGGCTCCGAGACGCCGCCGCCGATGAAAACCGCGTCCGGCGCGGGCAGGCCGGCGAGCGCGCCCGGTGCCGTGCCGGCGACGACGGCGAGGTCCGGGGCGCCGAGCGCGACGGCGTTGCGGCGGATCCGCTCGACGCGGTCCGGCCTTCCCTCGATCGCGGTGGCGCGCAGGCTCGCGTGGCGCAGCATCCACTCGATCGCGATCGAGCCGGCGCCCGCACCGACATCCCAGAGATGCTGTCCCGGATGCGGGCGCAGCGCCGACAGGGTCAGGGCCCGGATCTCGGACTTGGTCAGCTGCCCGTCATTCTCGAACAGGTCGTCGTCGAGGCCCGGTGCGAGGGGCAGGGCGCAGCCGGCCCCCGCCACCGCGAGCGCCACCGTGTTCAGCGGATCGAAGTCGGCGCCGTCGAACGCTTCGGCGCGGAGGGTGCGGACGCGCTCGCGCGGCCCGCCCATCGCCTCCAGCACCGTCAGCGTCGACGCGCCGAAGCCCCGGTCGCGCAGCAGGGCGGCGAGGGCGCCGGGCGTCGTGCCGTCCCAAGACAGGACGAGGAGCCGCGCCCCCGGCTGGAGATGCGGGACGATCCGGGTCAGCGCGCGACCGTGGAGCGTGACCAGGGCGCACTCGGCGAGCGGCCAGCCGAGCCGGGCACAGGCGAGGCTGAAGGCCGAGGGCTGCGGGAAGGCGCGGATGTCGCCCGCGGGCACCAGCCGGGCGATCTCGGCGCCGATGCCGTAGTGGAACGGGTCGCCCGTGGCGAGGATGCAGGTCGGCTGGCCGCGCCGCGCCAGGATTTCCGGATAGGCCTCGTGGATCGGGCTCGGCCAGGGCCGCGTCTCCGCGTCGAGCGGCCCGGCGAGGGCGAGGTGGCGCCGGCCGCCATAGACCACGCGGGCGGCGTCGAGCGCGGCGGCGGCGGACGGCGTCAGCCCGGCCCGGCCGTCCTCGCCGATCCCGACGATCGACAGCCACGGGGCGCTCGACAGCGGGTTAGCGCTCATGGACAAGGCGCCCATGAACACGCCGCCCCCGATCACCGGCACGATGCGGATCCTGATCCTCGGCGGGACCGGCGAGGCGAGTGCCCTGGTCCGGTCGCTCGCAGGCGGCGCGGATCGCGCCGTGACGCTCTCGCTGGCGGGACGGACGGCGGCGCCGAAGCTTGAGCCTGTGCCGACCCGGATCGGCGGCTTCGGCGGCGCCGAGGGTCTCGCCGGCTACCTGCGGGCGGAGGCGATCACCCGGCTGATCGACGCGACCCACCCGTTCGCCGCGCGGATGTCGGCCAACGCCGCGCGCGCGGCGGCCCTGACGGGCGTGCCGCTCCTCGCGATCCGCAGGCCGGCCTGGAGCCGGGAGCCCGGCGACGACTGGGTCGAGGTCGACCGGATGGAGGAGGCGGTTGCCGCCCTCGGCCCCGAGCCCCGGCGCGTGTTCCTGACGATCGGCCGGCAGGAGGCCGGGGCCTTCGCGGCGGCGCCGCAGCACAGCTACCTGGCGCGGACGGTCGAGCCGCTGGGCGGGATCCTTCCGGTGCCGCATCTGACCGCCCTGGAGGCGCGCGGACCGTTCGACGCCGCGTCCGAGACGGCCCTGATGCGGGCCAGCCGGATCGAGGTCGTGGTCAGCAAGAACGCGGGCGGCGCGGCGACCTACGGCAAGATCGCGGCGGCGCGCGGCCTCGGCATCCCGGTCGTGATGGTGCGGCGGCCGGGCAAGCCCGACGTGCCGAGCGTCGCGGACGCCGCGGGCGCGCGCCGCTGGCTGGACGCGGGCGATCACGCCGGTCCCTCAACCTTGCGGGCGGTGTAGACGAAGGGCGGCCGGCCTTCGCGCGGGATCAGCCGGGTCGTCGAGGCGCCCAGGATCACCATCGTGGCCATGTCGGCTGGCACCGCGGGCGCCTCGGCGAGAGTCGCGACGCGGATCGCCTCGTCCGGCCGGCTGACGGCGCGGGCGAACATCACGGGCGTCTCCGGCGCGCGGATCCCGGCCGCGATCTCCAGGGCCGCCCCGAGCTGCCAGGGCCGGGCGGTGGAGATCGGGTTGTAGAGCGCCACCACGAAATCCGCGCGCAGAACAGACTCCAGCCGCGCGGTCACGACCGGCCAGGGCTTCAGGTTGTCGGAGAGCGAGAGCGCGCAGAAATCGCCGCCGAGCGGGGCCCCGAGCCGGGCCGCGGCGGCGAGCATCGCGGTTATGCCCGGCTCGACCGAGATGGCGAGGTCGCGCCAGCCGGCCTCGCCGTACTCGACCGCCTCGAACACCGCCGCCGCCATGGCGAAGACGCCGGGATCGCCGCCGGACACGACCGCGACCCGGCGCCCGGCGGCGGCGAGCTGCAGCGCGTGGCGCGCCCGGTCGACCTCCACCCGGTTGTCGCTGGCGTGCCGGACGAGGCCGGGACGCTCGGGAACGCGGGCCACGTAGGGGAAATAGCCGACGACGTCCTCCGCCGCGTCCAGCGCCCGGCGGGCCGACTCGGTCAGCAGGGCCGCGTCGCCCGGCCCGAGGCCGACGACGGTGAGGCACCCACTCACGGCCGGCGGCCCTCTCCGGGCAGGAGCACCATCGAGAAGTAGGGCGCCTCGTCGTCGGCCTTGTCGGCCAGCATCACGACCCGCTCGCCCGCCATCGTGCCGCGCTCCACGTAGACCGCGCGCGCGAGCAGCCCGGCGGCCGACAGGGCGGCCCGCACCTTCGGCAGGTGGCGCCCGAGCTTCATCACCACGGCCGCGTCCGTGCCGCGCAGGCGCTCGGTCAGCGCGTCGAGCGACAGGGTCGCCGGCAGGACGGTGAGGACGTCGTCGCCCCAGGTGATAGGCGTGCCGGCCCGGGTCCAGCAGCCCGACATGCCGGTGACGCCCGGGACCACCTCCACGGGGAAGCGGTCCTTCAGGCGCCGCCACAGGTGCATGAACGAGCCGTAGAAGAACGGGTCGCCCTCCGACAGGATCGCGACGTCCCGCCCGGCGCCGAGATGATCGGCGAGTTGCCCGGCCGCGTCGTCGTAGAAGCCGGCCAGCGCCGCCACGTAGTCCGGGTGCTCGGGGTGGATCTCGGTCGTGTAGGGATAGGCGAGGGCCATCTCGCGGGCCGGGTCGCGCAGGATCGCGTCCGCGATGGTGCGGGCGTTGCCCCGCCGGCCGCGCTTGCAGAAATGGACCAGCACGGGCGCGCGCATCAGGATGCGCTGGGCCTTCACGGTCAGCAGCTCCGGATCGCCCGGACCCATGCCGACGCCGTAGAGCGTGCCGGTCACGGCGGCCGCGGGGATCTCCTCGGTCGGGCCGTCGAGGCGCTCGAAACCGTCCATCACTCGACCTCGCTGGCGAGCGCGTTGACCGCCGCGGCCGTCATGGCGCTGCCGCCGCGCCGCCCGTGCACGACCACGAACGGCACGCGGCCGTCCCGCGCCAGGGCCTCCTTCGACTCCGCCGCGCCGACGAAGCCCACCGGGATGCCGATCACCGCGGCGGGCGGTGCCACGCCGGCATCGAGGAGTTCCAAGAGGCGGAACAGGGCGGTCGGGGCGTTGCCCACCGCCACGACGCTGCCCGGGAGATGCTCCCGCCACAGCTCCATGGCGGCCGCGGACCGGGTCGTGCCGAGGCTCTTGGCGAGATCCGGCACGCGCGGGTCGCCCAGGGTGCAGATCACCCTGTTGTCGGCGGGCAGGCGCGCCCGGGTGACGCCGTCGGCGACCATGCGGACGTCGCACAGGATCGGTGCGCCGGCCTTCAAGGCCGCGACGCCGGCCTCGGCGAAACCGGGCGCCATCTCCACGTCGGCCGGCAGGTCGGTCATGCCGCAGGCATGGATCATGCGGACGACGACGCGCTCGGCGGCGCCCGACCAGCGCCCGAGATCGGACTCGGCGCGGATCATCGCGAAGGAGCGCGCGTAGATCGCGCCGCCGTCGCGGATATAGTCGTAGCGGGACGGGGACTCGTGGGCCGCGGCCGGCTCCGATCCTGTCTGGCGCAGGGCGTTCTGGCTCGCGCTCATGCCGGTCTCCTGGTCCTCCCGCATTCTGAAGGGGCGGTCTCCGGCGCGAAGGCGGCGGAAAGCCCGTCGATCTCGGCCCTTCCTAGCCGCTCCAGCACGGCCTCGATAGGGAGATCCATCGCCGGCTCATCGCCGGGCGCGCCCCCGATCACCACGCCGTAGAGGCCGTCGTGGCCGACGAGGGTCAGGTCCGCCGGACCCGGCCGCGCGCAGCCCTTGGCGCAGCCCGACACGTGCGCGGCATGGCCCGCGGCCGCCAGGGGGCCGAACGCCTCCGCGAGGCGCGCCGCGTCGGCGAGCGTGGGGGTCGATCCGGAGGCGCAGCCCGGCGCCCCCGTGCAGGCCGCGATCGCGCGCCGCGGATCGTCGGGGACGACGATGAACTCCGCCGCGAGCGCCGCAATCGCGGCCGCCGCTTCGGCAGCGGCCGGCGCCAGCATCACGAAGCCGCGCGTGGGGGAGAGGCGGATCTCGTCGGAGCCGATCGCCGCTGCCGTAGCCACGATCCGGTCGAGGGCGTCGGCAGTGCAGCGACCGAAGGGCGCGTCGACGGCGACGCTCCGAAGGTCGTGTCCGCCCGCCGGACGCGCCGGCTCCTGTTCCGGAGCGAAGCCCTGGTACGCCTGCGCCGGTCCGGCGCGGGTATCTCCTGACGGAAGCGCCACGGCCAGTGCCGCCAGTTCGTCGTCCGACAGGTCGCGCATCCGGCGCCGACCGGTCCGCGCGAAGGCGCGGAGCAGGGCCGCCACGTGGCCGGGCGCCGCGTCGGCTGCGCAGGTCAGGAGCTTCCGCGGGGTCTCACCCTGCGCGACCGCGATCGCGACGCGGCCGGGTCCCTCGGCGACGACGCAGAAATCCGCTTCCGGCAGCGCCCGGCCGGGGCGGCCCTCGACAGCGACCAGGGTCTTGGCCGGCAACCCCGGGATCGCGAGCCCCGCGGTCTCGATCGCCCGGGCGAGGGCCGGCACGTCGATCGTCTCGTTCGGGTCATGGCCGGCCAGGGGGCTCGTGAGCGTCAGGCGCTGGGGGCCGCCGTCGGCGCGCACGTCGCCGAGGCCCCGGGCCGCGAGCCAGGTGGCCAGCGGCGCGCGCGTTGCCTCAGAGACGCCGCGGATCTGGAGATTCGCCCGTGCGGTCAGGTCCAGGTGCCCGTTCCCGAAGCGGCGCGCGCCCTCCGCCACGGCGCGGGCCTGATCGAGGGTCAGGATTCCGAGCGGCGGGTGGACGCGCGCGAGCAACCCGTCGCCCGTCGGCATGGGACGCGTCAGACCGGGGCACCAGCCCCGGCGGGCGGGCGCCTCGGGCAGGGCGCGCCGATGCGGGGCCGCGCTCACTCGGCGGCCTCGCGCATCAGGGCGTCGGCCGGGAGGGCGTTGCGTCGGCTGTGCCAGAGGCCGCGGTCCCGGGCGGCGTCGAACCGCTCCAGGATCGCGCGGGCCGCGGCGGGGTTGGCGGCGCGCAGGCACTCGAACACCTCGGCGTCAGCGATCCAGGCCGCGTAGAGCGCCTCGAAGCCGGCATCCGTCACCGCGTCGCTCGCGGCGGCCAGGACGAAGACCGCGTCGAGACCCTGGGCGAGTTCCTGCGCCCCCCGGTAACCGTGGCGCAGCTGGGCCGCGATCCAGCGGGGATCGGCGAGGCGCCCGCGGATCAGGCGGGCCGCGTCCTCGCGGGCCGTCCGCGCCTTCGGCCGCTCCGGGACCGACACGTCGACGCTGTAGAGGGCGGGGCTCGCCCCCTCCAGGGCGGCGGCCGCCGCGAAACCGCCCATCGCGTCGACGGCGGCGTCGCCGTCGAACAGGTCGCGCTCGGCCACGTCGAAGGCGTGGAGATAGGCGTCGGCCGCCGCGACCCTGGCGGCGAAATTGGCGTCCGGCCCCTCGCGGTCGCCGTAGGCGTGGCCGCTCGCGGCCAGGTAGGCGCGGCCGAGATCGGCGCGGTCCTCCCAGGCGCCGTCCAGGGCCGTGGCGGCGGTGCCGGCGCCGTAGCGGCCGGGCGCGGCCCCGTAGACGCGCACCGACGCGTCGCCCCGCCGGCGCGCCGCCGCGAGGGGATTCTCGTCGTCGGTCTCGTCCCGGTCCGCCACGGCGCGGGCAGCGCGGTCGAGCAGCGCCAGCGTGTCGGGGAAGGTGTCGCGGAACGCGCCGGAGACGCGGACGGTGACGTCGATCCGCGGCCGGTCCAGCATGGCGAGGGGCAGGATCTCGAAGCCGGTGACGCGGGTGCTGGCATGGTCCCAGACCGGCCGCACGCCCATCAGGGCCAGGGCGTGGGCCACGTCCTCGCCACCGGTGCGCAGGGTCGGCGAGGCCCAGAGATCCATGACGATCCGGGCCGGATAGGCGCCCTCGTCCTGGAGGTAGCGGGTCACCACGGCGGCGGCCGCCCGCTCGCCGAGGAGCGCGGCGGCGCGGCTCGGGATGGCCCGCGGGTCGAGGGTCGCGAGGTTGCGCCCGGTCGGGAGCACGTCGGCCCGCCCGCGCGACGGCGAGCCCGAGGGGCCCGGCCGGACGAACCGCCCGTCGAGGGCCGCGAGCAGGCCGGCCCGCTCGGAGTCCGCGCTCGCCGCGACGGCGTCCGCGGCCCGGTCCGGGGCGCGGGCGAAGACGTGCAGTCCGTCGCGGAAGACGGTCTCGCCGAGATCGCAGAGATGCGCGTCGAGCCGCGTCAGCGCCTCGTCCATCGGCGTGTCCGGGCCGATCCCGGCACCGTCCAGCAGTCCGGCCGCCCCGGCCTCCTCTAGGATGGCGCGGGCGATGAGGTTGGCGCGGCGGGGGTCGAGCACGCTGGCGGCGGAATACTCCTCCACCAGCTCGCGGAGGCGGGCCGCCTCGGGCGTCAGCGCGTGGACGGCGGTGTCGGGCGTCAGGTGCCCGAGCGCGACCCCGCCCAGGCGGCGCTTGAGCGGCGCGGCCTCGCCCGGGTCGTCGACGATGAACGGGTAGATCACCGGCAGCCCGCCGACGCAGAGCGCCGGGAAGCAGGCGGGCGACAGGGCCACGGCCTTGCCCGGCAGCCACTCCGCGGTGCCGTGTGTGCCGAGCTGCACCAGGGCGTCGAATTGCTGCCGCAGGCCGAGATGGAAGGCCAGGTAGGCGTGGGTCGGGGCGCGGTCGAGGTCGTGGTAACCGGTCTTGCGATCGGGATCGCGGCCGCGGTCGGGCTGGAGGAAGACCGCGAGGGCGCCGTCCCGGACCATCCGGAACCGGAAGGCGCCGTCGACGCAGGCCGGGTCCGCCTCGGCTTCACCCCAGCTGTCGGTGACCGCGGCGCGGACGTCCTCGGAAAGCGTGCGCCACCACGCCGCGTAGGCCGCGAGCGGCACCCGGAACGCGGCCGGGCCCTCCGTGAGCGCCGCCATCAGCGCTCCGGGCTCCGGAAGCGCGCCCGCCGCGTAGCCCGCGGCCGCGAGGTCGGCGGCGATCGCGCGGGCGCTCGCGGGCGTGTCGAGGCCGACCGCGAACCCGGCCCGGCCGCCGCGGGCAGGGTAGTCGGACAGGACCAAGGCGACGCGCCGCGCCGCCCGGGGCAGGGCGGACAGCCGCAGCCATCCCGCGGCCCGGTCGGCCAGCGCGGCGATGCCGGCCTCGTAGGGCACGGCGCGCCGCTCGGCGAAGCCGGCGATCTCGGCGCTCTCCTCCTTGAACGAGATCGGGAAGCCCGAGAGCCGGCCGTCGAATTCCGGCAGCGCGACCTGCATGGCGAGATCGGCCGCGCCGAGACCGCGGGCGGAGGCCTCCCAGGCCGCGCGGGGCGACCCCACCGTGAAGGCCTGGAGAACCGGGCAGTCGCCGCCGTCGAGCACGAAGCCGGTCTCGTCCTCGCGGGCCGAGAAGGCGGTGGCGGCGATCACGAGATCGGGCCTGCGCGCGCGCACGGCCGCGGCGACCGCGGCGGCGGCCTGCGGCTCCTTCAGGCTCGACACGGCCATCGGCAGCACGCCGATCCCGCGCGCCCGCAGGGCGGCGGCGAGGGCGACGAACGGGCCGGTGTCGCCGCCGAGCACGGCGGAGCGGTAGATCAGCAGGAGCGCGACGGGCTCTGCCGCACTGCGCGCTCCGGCGAGCGGGACCGCGGTCGCGGCCGCGGCGAGGGCTGCCTCGAGGGGAAGAACTCCGCAGCCGGGGCACCAGGGAAAGCCGCGCGGGAGCGGCTGCGGCGGCTCGACCGGGCCGTCGGCGCCCAGGCGGATCGCCAGGCGCCGCAGCATCCGCCGCAGGTTGTCGGGGCCGCCGGCCCGGAAAAAGGCGTCGAGCTGCCCGGCGAGGTCGGGATCGGTGGAGAAGGCGGCGAGACGCGGATCCGGCCGGTCGTCGCCCGGCAGGACCGCGAGGACGACGCCGTGCGCCCGCGCGGCCTCTGCGCAGCGCTCGATCCCGTAGCGCCAGTAATCGAGGCCGCCCAGGCAGCGGATCACCACCGCCTTGGCGCGCGCCACGACGCGCTCGACGTAGAGGTCGACCGAGAGCGGGTGCCGCAGCCTGGCGAGCTTCGCGAGCCGCAGGCTCGGCAGGCCGGGCTCCGCGGCGTGGGCCTGCCCGACCGACGCGAGGTCGCTGTCGGTGAAGGACAGCACCACGAGGTCGCCGGGCTCCTGCCCGAGATCCACGGCCGCCTCGCCCTCGTCGAGGGAGACGGCATCGATGCGCACGAGATGCACCGCGGCGGCCCCTAGCGCGAGTCCGGGCGGGCGTGCGCGACCGGCCTCATCCCGCGAGGGCCGCCGCGACGGCGTCCTTGTCGAAGCCTTTGAGGCCGATCACCACCAGCGTCCCGTCGCGGGCTTCCCCGGACCGCCAGGGGCGGTCGAAATGATGGGTCACGCGCCGGCCGACACCCTGCACCACGAGGCGCATCGGCTTGCCCTCGACCTCGGCGAAGCCCTTGATGCGCAGGACGCCGGCGGCCTCGGCCGCCGCCTCGACCCGGGCCGCGAGATCCCCCCCGGTCACCGCCGGGCGCACCGGCAGCGCGACCGTCTCGAAATCGTCGTGGTCGTGGTCCTCGCCCTCGCCGTGGTGCGAGGGGCGGGCGTCGAGGTCGTCCTCGGCGGCCGCGCCGAGACCGAGCAGCACCCGCGGGTCGATGGCGCCGTTCTCGGTCTCGACCACCTTCACGGCGCGGGGCAGGTGCCCCTCGACCTCGGCGCGGACCCGCGCCCGCGTCGCGGCGTCGATCAGGTCGGCCTTGTTGACGACCACGAGGTCGGCGCAGAGGAGCTGGTCCTCGAACACCTCCTCCAGGGGGTTGTCGTGGTCGACCGACTGGTCGGCGGCGCGCTGGGCCGCGAGGGCCTCCGGGTCCTCCGCGAAGGCGCCCGAGGCTACCGCCGGGCCGTCGACCACCGCGACCACGCCGTCGACGGTCACCCGCGAGCGGATCGCCGGCCACTGGAATGCCTGGACCAGCGGCTTCGGCAGGGCGAGGCCGGAGGTCTCGATCAGGATGTGCTCCGGCGGCTCGGCGCGGCCGAGAAGGGTCTCCAGCGCCGGCACGAAATCGTCCGCGACCGTGCAGCAGATGCAGCCGTTCGGCAGCTCGACGATGGCGTCCTCGGTGCAGCCCTCGACGCCGCAGGCCGCCAGGAAGGACTTGTCGAAGCCGATATCACCGAACTCGTTCACCAGGATCGCGAGGCGGCGCCCCTTGGCGTTCTCGACCACGTGGCGGACGAGGGTCGTCTTGCCGGCCCCGAGGAAGCCGGTGATGATGGTGCAGGGGATCTTGTTCACGAGGGTCATTCCGCGGGCTCCAGGGTGCCGGCGGGGACCGGGCGGGGTTCTGGGAAAGGGGGAATGCGGGCGATCACGCCCTTGCGGAACGCCTCCGGACGCTCGCGCCAGGGCACGATGCCGTCCGGGGTCGCCGCGTAGGCCGCGAGCCCGCCGAGGATGATCTCGGCCGAGGCGGCGGGATCCATGTCGCCGTAGACGTAGGTCCAGCGGTCGGCCGCGGCGACCGCCACGGTGCAGGGCCGCTTGCAGACCGACAGGCACTCCACCGCCTCGACCCGCAGGTCCGGCGTGGCGCCGCTCCGCGCCCGGAGCGCCTCCAGCAGGCGGGCCCCGGCGCGGGGCCCGTCGGGGTCGTCGTCCGGCCGGCGGCAGGTGGTGCAGACGTAGAGAACGGTCTCAGGCACGGGCCGCTCCCCGATCCGCGCCGCGGGCGAAGGCCTGCCACGCCCAGCCGAGCCCCAGCCCGATCAGGATCCAGAACACGAAGCTGATGGCGAGCGACCGCGCGGCGAATTGCGCGGCGAGCGCCGCCGGAAGTTCGGACGCGGCCTCGGGCGCCTGCGGGGCGCCGACGACGTGCGGCGCGATGATCAGGACGAGCCCCCCGAGGATCGTGATCAGCGCGCGGCGGATCGTGATCAGGTAGAGCCCCATGCCGGTCGCCGCGGCGGTCATCACCCACCACGCCTGGCGCGTCGCGAGCGGGGCCGCCGCGCTGCCGGGCAATTCCGGCGGCAGGCCGAGGCCCGGCGCGAGGGCGACGCTGGCGAAGCCCGCCACCGCGAAGGCGAGGCCGACCTGCGGCGTGGGCTCGCGGCCGCAGGCGAGCATCACCGCGCCGAGCAGCAGCGCGTAGCCGACGCCGCCCACGAGGGTCGCGAGCCCGGTGAAGGCCATCCGCGGCAGGCCGGGCGCGGGCTGCCATTCCGGCGCGGCGTCGGGGGCGGCGTGGTCGTGCCCGGCATGAGCCAGCACGATCGGGAACGCCTTGATCGGGAGCGCCTTGGCAGCCCGGTTCGGCGCCTCCTGCTGCTCGTAGCGCTCGGCCGCGACGATCAGCGGCGAGGTCAGCGTGAGTTCGAGGCCCGTCACGATGGCAGCCGCGAAGAAGCCGGCGGCGAGGGCCGCCGACAGGAGCCGGATGATCATCCCTGGTCCGGGGAGGTCAGTGGCAGGGGAAGTTCTGGGTGTGCCGGAAATCGTGCGCCGCGTTGTGGAGCGCGATCGCCGGCGAGAAACCCGCCATGAACAGCAGGCCGAGGCCCAGCACGGCCGCGAGCGCGACGGCGATGGGGCGCTCCGACGCGCGGGTGCCGGCGGCGACGGGGGCGAGGGTTTGCGTCGTCATCAGAAGCGTCTCCAGCCGCCCCACCGGCGGCATTGCGGGATCCTGTCGCGACGGCAGGTCTCCTGGCTCGCGGCTCGGCGCGCCCACCGCCTTCCCGGATCGCTCCGGTGGCGCATGGCGGGCGCTCGCCGCTCACAGTTGCGGGGGCAGCCGCGGAATCGGGGCCTCAAACCCCTCACCGCATTCCCTTTTCACCCCGTCTCCGGGGCACCGTCGCCCGGCCGTTGTAGACGCATGGCCGCCGGGACACAACGGAGGGGCGCCGGATCGCGGCCGTTTCCCGCGCCCGCCCCGCGATCGGGGCGGGCTTGACGGCCGCGCCCCGGAGCGGGCACCGCCGCACCCGATACCCGCCCGGCCCCGGCGCGGGCGCTGAACTCCCGGAGACCCGATGGCCCCGACAGACGATCCGACCCCGGTTCTCGTCGATCTCGCGGCCGGCCGTGAGCCGCGGATCGTCTCCGATGCGGGCACGGGAACGACGTGGCTCGAGGTCGACCTCGGCGGCCGCTTCCCGATCCATTCCGTCGCCCTGCGGCCGGGGGAGGGGGCGGTTCCCGCGGAGCCCGGCGACGTCGCGGTGGCGGTCTCGCAGGACGGCGTGACGTGGGCCGAGCCGGGCTTCGCCGGCTGGACCGCGACCCCGGACGCCCTCGTCGCCGCGATCGTCCCCGACGAGCGGGCCTGGGCGCGCGCGGTCCGGATCGCCGCGCCCGAACCGGCCCGGATCGCCGGCATCGGCATCCGCGCCGACGAGGCCGCGGTCGACCTGATCGCGCTGCGGGCGATGCTCGACCTCGACGTGACGCTCCTGAACGAGAAGCCCGGCGCCAACGTCTACGTCACCTACGCGCTCCAGTCGGCGCCCGACCGCGCCAGCCACGCCCTGGTCGGCCTGGCGCTGTTCGAGAACGGCGCCTTCGGCAACTGCCTCGTCCAGTACATCATCGCGGTGTCCATCGCGAAGGCGCTCAACCTGAAGTACATCAAGGTGCCCAAGGTTGACCGCAGCAAGGTGATCTTCCTGACCGAGCGGCTGACCTGCGACGGCATCACCTTCATCCCGCCGGACGAGCCGCTGCCGTCGGACGGCTACTTCCTGTCGGGCCTGTATTTCGACCCGACGCAGTTCGAGCGCGTGACCGCGCTGCGGGGGCCGACGGATTCGCGCGCGATCGTGCAGAGCGTGATCCGGCCGCTGTTCAACGGCCTGCCGAAGAGCTTCCCGGTGAAGCCCCACGACCAACTCCTGATCCACATCCGGTCGGGCGACATCTTCAGCACCTGGGTCGATCCGCACTATCCGCAGCCGCCCTTCGCGTTCTACCGGATGGTCATCGACCGGCTCCTGGCCGAGGGTCGGATCCGCTCGGTCAAGCTCGTCTTCGAGAACAGGCTGAACCCGGTCATCGCCGAGGTGGAGGCGTACGCCGAGCGGCGCGGACTGCCGGTGGAGATCCAGAGCGAGTCGCTGATCTCCGACGTCGCGGCGCTGGTGAACGGCCGCTACCTCGTCTTCGGGCTGGGGACCTTCGGGCCGGGGATCTGCCACCTCTCGGACCACGTCGAGCAGGTCTTCTACTTCGCGTCGAACTGGCCGCAGGGCTTCCAGTCGATCCCCACCATCGGGAAAGTGGTCGAGGTCCGCGATCTCGAGGGCCGCTACATGAAGGTCGGCGAGTGGCAGAACACCGACGCGCAGCGCCGGACGATGGTGGATTACCCGGCCGAGGCCCTCGCCTTCGACGACGCGTGACCGGCGCGGCGGGCCGGAGGCGCTACGGCGCGGTCCTGAGATGTTCGGCGGGGGCTCCGGCCGGACGGGTCGAGCCGGCGTCGCGCACCTTCAGGGCGTCCGTGTACATCCGCTCCACGTCCGTCCGGAAGGCGGCGCGCGAATCCGGACGCGTGTAGAACATGTGCCCGCCCGGATAGACCGCGAGGCTCAGGCGGCCGGCGGCGTAGGCGGGGACCTGCGCCAGCAGGAGCTTCGAGGCGAAGTAGGGCGTCACCAGGTCGGTGAAGCCGTGCGCCACGAGGACGCGCAGGTGCCCGTCGAGCGCCAGATCGCCCTTCAGGTTCGACAGGACCTCGGGCGCCTGCCGGCCCGAGCCCCAGCTCCAGCCGCGATTGACGGCGTTGTTCAGGAGCTCGTAGCGCATGTTGGTCACCGGCCATTTCAGCGTCCGCGCGTAGAGGTCGAGCATCGCGCTCGTCAGCGGTGCCTGGAGGGCGGTGAGCTGGGGATCCTCGAAGCTCGACTGGGCGGCGTCCGGGTTCGGGTCCCAGCCGGTGATGCCGGTGTCGTAGGCGCTGGTCACGCGGCCCTCGGCGCGGTCGATCTCGCGCTGGACGCTCCGGGTCGCGAGGCGCGCCGCCTGGGCACGCACCAGGGCGGGGTCGAGACCGACGAGGGGCGCGACCTTCTCGGTCATCCGGGCGACGGCGGCCGTGTCGCTCGGCCCCTTGAGCAGGTCGCTCAGGTACGGGCCCGAGGCGTAGGCCTCCGCGTCGCCGAGCAGGGTTGGCGTCGGCACCGTGCCGGCCCGCTCGAGCGCGCCCGCCGCCAGCGAGGGCAGCTTCAGCACGTAGCCCCACGGGTTGGCCCGCGGCGTCTCCAGCCACGCGAAATCGAGCACCGGCGAGAGCAGCACCATGCCGGACAGGCCGACGCCGATCTCCTCCTGGAGCTTCTCGGCGATCAGCGGGCCGCGGAAGCCGCCGTAGCTCTCGCCGACGAAGAATTTCGGGCTCGCCATGCGGTCGTTGATGCGCAGGTAGCGCGCGATGGTCGCCGCCAGAGTCGAGGCGTCGGAATCGATCGACCAGTAGGCCTTGCCGTTCCCGTCCGCGGCCCGGCTGTACCCGGTCCCCACGGGATCGAGGAAGATGAGGTCGGTGAAGCCGAGCCACGTCCCGTCGTTGGGCGTCAGCGTCACCGGCTGCGACGGGCTGATGCTGTCGCCGCCGACCGGCAGCCGCCAGGGCCCGATCGCCCCGATATTGAGATAGGCCGAGGCGGCGCCCGGGCCGCCATTAACCGCGAAAGTGACGGGACGCTCCCGGCCGGCCTGCGGCGCCATCGTGTAGGCGACGTAGGCGATCTCGGCCTGCAGCTTGCCCGCCTCGTCGACGAGGGGCAGGCTGCCGGCGGTGGCGGTGAAGTCGAGGGTCCGGCCGTCCGGCAGCATCACGCTCTGCTTGGTCGTCGAATCGGGCGGCAGGCGGCGCCCCTCCGGTCCGCGCTGCGCCGGTTTGCTCTCCGCGGGATGGCCGTGCGGCGCGTCCTGGGCGAGGGTGGCCGGGGGCGCGGCCAGAGCCAGGGCGAGGGCGAGCGCGGCGCGCGCGAGACGTGCGTGGGGGGCCACCATCAAGCCTTCTTGTTCCAGCGTCCGGACTCGTCCTGCTGCCAGTAGGCCACCGCGTGACCGGCGTCCTTGGCCTGCTTCCACTGCTCGCGGGCGCGCAGCAGCGCGTCCTGGTCGGTCCCGTCGAACAGGATGCAGATCCGCTCGTACTGCCCGGCGTCGGGCGGCAGGTCGGCGCCCTCCACCAGGAAGCGGATCGAGGCGGTGTTGGGATTCACGTCCCGGAGCGTGAGCACCACCGGCTGGCTCGCGGCGTCGGGCTCGCGGTCGGTGCCGTGCGGCAGGAAGCTCTCGTCGGAATAAGTCCAGAGGTGGTCATCGAGCGCCTGCAGGCGCTCCTCGCTCGCCGCCTGGATCGCGGCCTGCCAGCCGCGGTCCAGCGAGCGCTCGACGAGGTTCGGCAGCACCTTCTCCAGGGGCTGCCGCTGCATATGGTAGAAGAGGATCTCGGTCACGGCACCGAGGATATAGGGCCGCGGGCCGCCGCGCGAGCAGCGGCGCGCCGCCGCGGCCTCAGACCAGGCGGCTCTGCTCGATCGCGGCGCCGACGAAGCCCTTGAACAGCGGGTGCGGCTCGAACGGGCGCGACTTCAGCTCCGGATGGAACTGCACGCCGATGAACCACGGGTGCCCGACATGCTCCACCGTCTCGGGCAACAGGCCGTCGGGGGACACGCCCGAGAAGCGCAGGCCCTTGGCCTCCAGCCGCTCGCGATAGGCCATGTTGACCTCGTAGCGGTGGCGGTGGCGCTCCGAGATCTGATCGGACCCGTAGATCTGGGCGATCTTGGACTGGGGGTCGAGCTTCGCCTCGTAGGCGCCGAGCCGCATCGTGCCGCCGAGATCGCCGGCCGCCGCGCGCCGCTCAAGCTCGTTGCCGCGCAGCCACTCGGTGAGCAGGCCGACCACCGGCTCGGCGGTGTCGCCGAACTCCGTGGAGTTGGCCTCCGGCATCCCGGCCAGCGAGCGGGCCGCCTCGATCACCGCCATCTGCATGCCGAAGCAGATGCCGAGATAGGGGATGCGCTTCTCGCGGGCGTAGCGGGCCGCCCGGATCTTGCCCTCGGCCCCGCGCTGGCCGAAGCCGCCCGGCACGAGGATCCCGTTGAGGCCTTCGAGGAAGGGCGCCGGATCCTCGCGCTCGAACACCTCGGCCTCGATCCACTCGAGATTGACCTTCACCCGGTGGCTGATGCCCCCGTGGGTCAGCGCCTCGGTCAGCGACTTGTAGGCGTCCTTCAGCCCCGTGTACTTACCCACGATGGCGATCGAGACCTCGCCCTCGGGATTGCGCACGCGCTCGGCGATGGTCTGCCAGCGGCCGAGATCCGGCTCCTCGCCGTGCTCCAGGCCGAAATGGCCGAGCACCTCCCGGTCGAGGCCCGCGGTCCGATAGGAGAGCGGCACCTCGTAGATCGAGGCCACGTCGAGGGCCTCGATGACCGCGGTCTGGCGGACGTTGCAGAACAGCGCGAGCTTGCGCCGCTCGTCCATCGGGATCGGCCGGTCGCAGCGGCAGAGCAGGATGTCGGGCTGGATGCCGATGGAGCGCAGCTCCTTCACAGAGTGCTGGGTCGGCTTGGTCTTCAGCTCGCCGGCGGACGGGATGTAGGGCAGCAGCGTCAGGTGGACGTAGCAGCAGGTGCCCCGCGGCAGCTCCTGCCCGAGCTGCCGGATCGCCTCGAAGAACGGCAGGCCCTCGATGTCGCCGACCGTGCCGCCGATCTCCACCAGCACGAAGTCGAAGCTGTCGTTGCCGTCGAGGACGAAGTCCTTGATCGCGTTGGTGACGTGCGGGATCACCTGGATCGTGGCGCCGAGGTAGTCGCCGCGGCGCTCCTTGGCGATGATGTCCTGGTAGATCCGGCCCGTCGTGATGTTGTCGGCCCGGCTCGCCGGAACGCCGGTGAAGCGCTCGTAATGCCCGAGGTCGAGGTCGGTCTCGGCGCCGTCGTCGGTGACGAACACCTCGCCGTGCTGCGTCGGGCTCATCGTGCCCGGATCGACGTTCAGGTAGGGGTCGAGCTTGCGCATCCGGACCCGGTAGCCGCGGGCCTGGAGGACCGCCGCCAGGGCCGCCGAGGCCAGGCCCTTGCCGAGGGATGAGACCACGCCGCCGGTGATGAAAACGTACCGCGTCATGGGCCTCGGTCCATAAAGAAGCTGCTGGCATTTGCCAAACGACGGAGGCCCCGACCCGCGCATGGGCTGGGGATCGCGGAACGCATGGCGTGGACCGGCCGAGCGCCGGTCCGTCGGGACAAGGGTCGGACGCTGCGCCGCTCGCGGCGCGCGCCGTCAGCGCGACTGCGGCGCGTCCGGAACCGCCGGCTGGGCGGGGGCCGGCTGCGCGGGGGCCGGCTGGGCCGGGGCGTTCGCGGGCGCCCGGTCCTGCTGCTGGCGCAGCGTGTCGAGCAGGTTGTCGGCACCGGTCGGCTGCTTGGCCGGCTGGCCGGAGGTCTGCGGCGCGCCGGTGTCGAGGATCGACTTCGGCGCCGCCGAGCGATGCGACAGGATCGCGAGGGTCAGGCTGGTGGCGAAGAACAAGGCCGCCAGGATCGCGGTGGCCCGCGTCAGGGCGTTGGCCTGGCCGCGGCCGGTCATGAACCCGCCGACGCCGCCACCGCCGCCACCGCCGCCGAGCCCGAGTCCGCCCTCGGAGCGCTGGAGCAGCACGACGCCGATCAGCGCGAGCACGATGATGAGGTGGACGACGATCAGGACGGTCTGCATCGGTGTTCCGGGATCTTCTTCAGCGCCGCGCGCCGGCAGCGGGCACCGGAAGACGAACGCACGAGGGCCGGAGCCCGCGATCGTCCACGAACCGCCCCGACGCACGGGCGTGCGGCGGGGGCTTCGGGGGACGCTTCGGGCGGACCGGCCGGAATTCGGCGACGGCATACACCACCGGTCGCCCGCCGCCAACCTGACGCGCGCGGCCGACTGTCCGCTCCGACCCTCGCCTTCGTCGGCGCACCGTGCTCTCTGCCGGGGCAGGGCGGCCGACCGAACGCGCCGCCCGGTCCGGGAGGCAAGCCATGTCCGTGTCACGCCGTGCGGCGCTCGCCGCCGCCATCGCCGCACCCGTCCTGATCCGCCCGGGCTCCGGCTCCGCGGCCGGAACCGATCCCTCCGCCCGGGGCGCCGCGGTCGAGCAGGCGGTCGACGCCCTCACCAAGGCTCTCCTCGCCGCCGACGGTCCGGCCCTCGACGCCCTGACCCTCGACGGGCTGAGCTACGGCCATTCCAGCGGTCAGGTGCAGGACAAGGCGGCCTTCATCGAGACGCTGACCAGCAAGCGCTCGACCTTCCCGAGCATCACCCTGTCGGACCGCTCCGTCTCGGTGGTCGGCGACGACGCCATCGCGCGCCACGTCTTCACCGGCGAGGTGGTCTCGAACGGCAAGACGTCGCCGGTCCATATCGGCGTGATGCAGGTCTGGCACAGCGACGGCGGCCGCTGGCGGCTGCTCGCCCGGCAGGCCTTCAAGATCTGACGGTCGCGCGGCGCGTCTGTCGCGCCGCGCTCCGACAGGCTTCGCGGGCCCGCGCTCAGGCGTAGGCGGCGCAGATCCCCAGGAAGTCTTCCGCCACGAGGCTCGCGCCGCCCACGAGCGCGCCGTCGACGTTGTCCACCGACAGGAGTTCCTTGGCGTTGCCGGGCTTCACCGAGCCGCCGTAGAGGATGCGGATCTTCTGCGCCTCGTCGCCGACGAGCTTGTCGAGCATCTCCCGCAGGGAGGCGTGGACCTCGGCGATGTCGCGCGGCGTCGGCGTCCGCCCGGAGCCGATCGCCCAGACCGGCTCGTAGGCGATCACCGTGTCGGCCGCCGTCGCGCCCTTCGGCAGGCCGATGGCGAGCTGGGCGCGGACGATGTCGAGGGCGCGGCCCTGCTCGCGCTCCTCGATGGTCTCGCCGACGCAGACGATGCCGCACAGGCCGGCGCGGCGGGCGCCCAGCGCCTTGGCGTGGACCCCGTCGTCGGTCTCGTGGTGGTAGGCCCGGCGCTCGGAATGGCCGACGATCACGTACTTGGCGCCGAGATCGGCGAGCATCTCGGCCGAGATCGAGCCCGTGAAGGCGCCGCTCGGCCGGGCGTGCAGGTTCTGGCCGCCGATCGCGATCGGCGATCCGGCCGCCGCCGCCACGCAGGATCCGATCAGCGTCGCAGGCGGGCAGATCAGCACGTCGATGCGCGACGCGAGGTCCGGCGAGAGCCGGTCGCGAATCGCCTCGACAACCTGGATGGATGCCCGGGTCCCGTTCATCTTCCAGTTGCCGGCGACAAGCGGCTTGCGCCCAGACTGCGTCATTCCTGCCCTCGCTCCGCCGCGGCTTTCTCGAAGTCGCCGGGGCCTACCAGAGCGAGCTTGAGCGTGCAAACGGCCGGGACCGCCCGAGCCTTTGCCTGTGGACGCGAATGGTCTATCGCGGTCGGCTCTCAGGGACAGCGCCGGCCCGGTGACGGGGCGGCTGCCGAAGGTACTCGATCACAGACCATGCTTCAGGGCATCCGCAACGCCAGCCAGCACTGGCTCGGCAAGATCGTCTTGACGATCATCTTCACGCTGCTGATCGCCGGTGTCGGCATCTTCGGGGTGGAGGAGTTCTTCCGCGGCGGCGCGAGCAACAAGGTGGCCACGGTCGGCAGCACACCGATCACGGCCGAGCAGGTGCGCCAAGCCTACCAGAACCAGCTGCAGCGCTATCAGACCCAGCTGAAGCGTCCGCTGACGCCCGACCAGGCGCGGATGCTCGGCCTGGACCGGCAGGTGATGTCGCAGCTGATCACCGAGGCCGCCCTCGATCAGAAGACCCATGATCTCGGCCTCACGGTGCCGGATTCCTCGGTGATCAAGGCGATCCACGAGGAGAAGAGCTTCCAGAACCAGCAGGGTCAGTTCGAGCCGCAGCTCTTCTACCAGACCCTGCAGCGCGCCGGCCTCAACGAGGCCCTGTTCGTGCGCGAGCAGCGCTCGGTGATCGCCCGCCTCCAGCTGGCCGAGGCGGTGTCGTCGGATCTGCACGTGCCGCTCGCTATGCGGGAGGCCGTCCATCGCTACACCACCGAGCGCCGCGCGGCCGCCTACCTGATGCTGACGCCCTCGGTGGCCGGCCAGATCCCCGAGCCGACGGACGACGAGCTGAAGACCTGGTACGAGGCCAACAAGTCCGGTTTCCGGGCGCCGGAGTTCCGAGCGGCCAACCTCCTCGTGGTCGAGCCCGAGGCGATGGCGAAGCCCGACGCGATCACCGAGGCCGACGCCCGCGCCGCCTACGCGCTGAACAAGGACCGCTACGGCACGCCCGAGAAGCGCACGATCCAGCAGATCGTGTTCCCCGACGCGGCCGCCGCCGAGGCGGCCCGCAAGGCGATCACGGACGGCTCCAAGACCTTCGACGCGGTGGCGGCCGAACGCGGCACCGACGAGAAGGACCTAACCCTCGGCACGCTGACCAGGAGCGAGCTGTTCGACAAGGCCGTCGCCGACGCCGCCTTCGCGCTGCCCGAGGGCGGCGTGAGCCAGCCGGTCCAGGGCCGGTTCGGCACCGTGCTGCTGCGCGTGACCAAGATCGAGGCCGGGACGGTGAAGCCGTTCGAGGCGGTGGACGGCGAGATCCGCAAGGCCCTCGCCCTGGCCCGTGCCCGCGACGCCATGGAGACCACCCGCGACGCGATCGAGGACCAGCGGGCCGGCGCCAAGCCGCTGGCCGACATCGCGGCCGAGCGCGGCCTCAAGGTCGTCGCCGTGAAGGCGGTGGACGTGAACGGCAAGGGGCCTGACGGGCAGCGGATCACCGACATCCCGGACCCGGAGACCACCCTGCCGGCCCTGTTCCGCGCCGAGATCGGCGGCGACAACGAGCCCCTGCGGACCAAGACCGGCGGCTACGTCTGGTACGACGTCACCGGGATCGACGCCGCCCACGACAAGCCCCTCGACGAGGTCAAGGACGGCGTGAAGGCCGGCTGGACCGCGACCGAGATCGCCAAGCGCCTCCAGGCCAAGGGCCGCGAGCTCGTCGAGAAGATCAACAAAGGCGAGACCATGGAGGCCGCCGCCCAGGAGGTCGGCGTCAACCTGCAGGAGGCGCAGGATCTCGCCCGCAACCAGGCCAAGGACATGCTCACGGCCGACGTCGTGAATCTGATCTTCGCGACCCCGGTGGGCAAGGCCGGCACGGCGGCTGCCGGCGATTCGCGGGCGGTCTTCAAGGTCTCGGCGGCGACGGTGCCGGCCTTCGTGGCCGATAGCCCGAGCGACAAGCAGATCACGCAGAGCTTCCAGGCGGCGCTCGCCGACGACGTGCTGTCCGAGTACATCAGCGAGGTCCAGAAGAACGCCGGCGTGAAGGTCGACCCGGCCGCCCTGCGGCGCGCCATCGGCGGCGAGTACTGAGGCATGGCCGACGCGCCCGATTACGCGGCCTTCGCGGCGCGCTACGAGGCCGGGCAGCCGAGCCTCGTGGCGGTGAGCCTCGTCGCCGATCTCGAGACGCCGGTGGCGGCGTTCCTCAAGCTGCGCGCCGGCCATGCCGGGCCGGCCTTCCTGCTCGAATCGGTCGAGGGCGGCGCCGTCCGCGGCCGGTACTCGATGATCGGCCTCGATCCGGACCTGATCTGGCGCTGCCGGGCGGGCGCGCCCGCGATCGCGCGCGGGGCCGATCTCACGCGGTTCGAGCCGGATTCGCGGGCACCGCTGGCGAGCCTGCGGGCCCTGATCGCCGAGAGCGCCATCGGCGAGTCGGACGGCCAGGACCTGCCGCCGATGGCCGCCGGCCTGTTCGGTTACCTCGGCTACGACATGGTCCGCGCCATGGAGCGGCTGCCGGAGCCGAACCCGGATCCGTTGGGCGTGCCGGACGCGATCCTGGTGCGCCCCCGGGTGATGGTGGTGTTCGACTCGATCCGCGACGTCATCACGGTCGTCTCGCCGATCCGGCCCGCCCCCGGTACCGCGGCCCGGGCCGCCTACGAGGACGCGCTGCAGCGCGTCGACCGGGTCGCCGCCGCCCTCGAGGGCCCGCTGCCGATCGAGGCGCGGGTGGACCCGTCGGCGGTCGCCCCGCCCGAGCCGGTCTCGAACACGCCGCCGGACGATTTCTTCGCCATGGTGGCGCGCGCCAAGGAGTACATCGTCGCGGGCGACGTCTTCCAGGTGGTGCTGTCCCAGCGGTTCTCGGCGCCGTTCACGCTGCCGGCCTTCAGCCTGTACCGCTCGCTCCGGCGGACCAACCCGGCGCCGTTCCTGTGCTACCTCGATTTCGAGGGCTTCCAGATCGTCTGCTCCTCGCCGGAGATCCTGGTGCGGGTGCGCGACGGCGTGGTCACGGTCCGCCCGATCGCGGGCACGCGTCGCCGCGGCGCGACCCCGGCCGAGGATTCCGCCCTCGCCGACGAGCTGCTCGCCGACCCGAAGGAGCGGGCCGAGCACCTGATGCTGCTCGACCTCGGCCGCAACGACGCCGGCCGGGTCTCGCGGATCGGCAGCGTCCGCGTGACCGACTCGTTCTTCATCGAGCGCTACAGCCAGGTCATGCACATCGTGTCGAACGTCGAGGGCGACCTCGACCCGCGCCACGATCCCCTGGACGCCCTGGCGGCGGGATTCCCGGCCGGCACGGTCTCGGGCGCCCCGAAGGTGCGGGCCATGGAGATCATCGACGAGCTGGAGCGCGAGAAGCGCGGGCCGTACGCGGGCTGCATCGGCTATTTCGGCGCGCGGGGCGAGATGGATACCTGCATCGTCCTGCGCACCGCGGTGGTGAAGGACGGGACCATGCACGTCCAGGCGGGGGCCGGGATCGTCTACGATTCCGATCCCGCCTCCGAGCAGCAGGAATGCGTCAACAAGGCCAAGGCGCTGTTCCGGGCCGCCGAGGAGGCGGTGCGCTTCGCCGCGCAGGCGAAGCGCGGGCAGTAGCGCGGGCCGTAGGGCGGACGCGCGGCTGCACCGCCGTCCGACGCCGACGGTTGACCGCGCGGGTGCGAGCGGTCACATCGCCTGCATGCCCGAGCGTGCCGCCGTGATGCCCAACGTCCTCGTCATCGACAACTACGATTCCTTCACGTGGAATCTCGTGCACCTGATCGGGCCGCTCTGCGGCGCGGTCGAGGTCGCGCGCAACGACGCGCTCACGATCGCCGACATCCGCGCCAAGGCGCCCGACGCCATCGTGCTGTCGCCCGGGCCGTGCACGCCCACGGAGGCGGGGATCTGCCTCGACGTGGTCCGCGACCTGTCCGAGGAGATCCCGATCTTCGGCGTGTGCCTCGGCCTCCAGGCGATCGGTCAGGCCTTCGGCGGCGACGTCGTGCGCGCGCCGCTGCCGCTCCACGGCAAGGTCTCGACCATCCGGCACGGCGCGCGCGGCCTGTTCCGCGGCCTGAACGACAGTTTCGAGGCGACGCGCTACCACTCCCTGGTGGTCGACCGCGCGACCTGCCCGACGGCCCTGAGGGTCACCGCCGAGGCCGACGGCCTGATCATGGGCCTGGAGCACGCCGACCGGCCGCTCCACGGCGTCCAGTTCCATCCCGAGAGCATCCGGTCGCAGCACGGCACGGAGATCGTGAAGAACTTCCTCGATCTCGCCGCCGCCTGGAACACGGCGCGTGACAGGACGCGTGCCGACGTGCATTGACGCCGGGGGCCGGGGCGGCCCTCCGTAAGAACCCATGGACAGCTTCAGACCCCATCTCGCGAAGGTCGCCGGGGGCCTCGCCCTCGACCGCGCCGAGGCCCGCGCCGCCTTCGACGACCTGCTGTCGGGCGAAGTCACGCCGGTCCAGGCCGGCGCCTTCCTGACCGCCCTCAAGGTGCGCGGCGAGACCGTCGAGGAGATCGTCGGCGCCGCCGAGGCCATGCGGGCGCGCATGACCCGCGTCGCGGCGCCCGCGAACGCCGTCGACGTCGTCGGCACCGGCGGCGACCATTCCGGCAGCGTCAACGTCTCGACCCTCGCGGCGATCGTCGTGGCCGCCTGCGGCGTGCCGGTAGCGAAGCACGGGAACCGGGCGGCGACCTCGCGCTCCGGCGCCGCCGACGTGCTCGCGGCCCTGGGCGTGCGGCTCGGGCTCGACCCCGCCGCGCAGGCCCGCTGCCTCGCCGAGGCCGGACTCTGCTTCCTGTTCGCGCAGGCCCACCACCCGGCCATGCGCCACGTCGCGGCGGTCCGGTCCGAACTGCCCGTGCGGACGATCTTCAACCTGCTGGGGCCGCTGAGCAACCCGGCCGGCGTCGGCTACCAGCTCTTCGGCGTCGCCCAGGAGGCGCTCGCGGAGCCGCTGACGCGGGTCCTGGCCGAGCTCGGCAGCCGCCGGGTCTGGACCGTCCACGGGTCCGACGGGCTCGACGAGATCACCGTCACGGGCCCGACGCGGGTGGTCGCCCTCGACGAGGGGCGGCTGTCTCACTTCACCATCGACCCGCGCGACTTCGGTCTGGCGCTGCGCGCGCCCGAGGAGCTGCGCGGCGGCGACCCGGCCGACAACGCGCGGTCCCTGGAGGCCGTCCTGGCGGGTGCGCGGAACGCCTACCGGGACATCGCGGTCCTCAACGCGGGGGCGGCGCTCGTGGTCGCGGGGGCCGCGCAGGCCCTGGCGGACGGCGTCGCGCAGGCGCAGGATGCCGTCGATTCCGGGGCCGCCCGGGCGACGCTCGCCCGCCTCATCCGGGCCTCGAACGACCACTCCAACGGGCAGGAGGGCCGATGAGCTCGCTGACGCACGAGGCGACCCCGGAGACCGGCGCCGGGACGCCGACCGAGCGGCCGAACGTCCTCGCCCGCATCGAGGCCTACAAGCGCCGCGAGATCGCCGAGGCGAAGCTGCGGGTGCCGCTCGCCAAGCTGGAGCGGAAGGTCGCGCAGGCGGAGCCGGTGCGCGGCTTCGCGGCGGCGATCCGGAGCCATCTCGCCGCGGACCGCCCGGCGCTCATCGCCGAGGTGAAGAAGGCCTCGCCCTCGAAGGGCCTGATCCGCGCCGATTTCGACCCGGCAAGCCTCGCCGCCGCCTACGAGGCCGGCGGCGCCACCTGCCTGTCGGTGCTGACCGACGAGCCCTCGTTCCAGGGGCGGCCGGAGTACCTGACGGCGGCGCGCGCCGCCTGCGCGTTGCCCGTCCTGCGCAAGGATTTCCTGTTCGAGCCCTATCAGGTCTACGAGGCCCGGGCCTGGGGCGCCGACTGCATCCTGGTCATCATGGCCTGCCTCGACGACGACGAGGCCGTCGCCCTGGTCGAGACGGCGCACCTCCTCGGGATGGACGTCCTGGTCGAGGTGCACGACGAGGCCGAGCTGGCGCGGGCCATCCCCCTCGGCACGGCGCTGATCGGCATCAACAACCGCAACCTCAAGACCTTCGAGGTCTCGTTCGAGACCGCGATCCGGCTGGCGCCGGGGATCCCGGCGGACCGGATCGCCGTGGCCGAGAGCGGGATCGGCGACCACGCCGACGTGGTCCGGCTGCGCGACAACGGCCTCGGCGTGGTGCTGGTCGGCGAGAGCCTGATGCGGCAGCCGGACGTCGCGGAGGCGGCCCGCGCCCTGCTGTTCGGCGCCGCGGAGGCCAAGGGCGGCAAGCCGCGGAAGAAGGCGTAAGGCATGCGGCCGGGCTCGACGCTGACCCATCTCGACACCAGCGGCGCGGCCAACATGGTCGACGTCACCGACAAGCCCGCCACCGACCGGACGGCCCGGGCGGAAGGCCAGATCGTGATGAGGCCGGAGACCCTGGCCCTGATCCGCGAGGGCGACGCCAAGAAGGGTGACGTGATCGGCACGGCCCGGCTCGCCGGCATCATGGCGGCCAAGCGCACCCACGAGCTGATCCCGCTCTGCCACCCGCTGCTGCTGTCGAAGGTGCGGGTCGAGTGCGAGCCCGACGACGCGCTCCCGGGCCTGCGCATCGCCGCCGAGGTCCGGGTCCAGGGCCCGACCGGCGTCGAGATGGAGGCGCTGACCGCCGTCTCGGTGGCCTGCCTGACGGTCTACGACATGGTGAAGGCGGTCGATCGCGGCATGCGGATCGAGGGGATCCGGCTGACCGCCAAGGACGGGGGCCGCTCGGGCAACTACCGGGCCCCGGCGGAATGAGCGGCCTGATTCCGGTCGCCGAGGCGCTGGCGCGGGTGCTCGCGAGCGTCGCCGCGCCGGTCGAGCCGGAGAGCGTCCCGCTGGCGCAGGCCTGCGGCCGGACGCTCGCCGCGGACGTCGTCGCCTCACGGACCCAGCCGCCGTTCCCGGCTTCCGCCATGGACGGCTACGCCGTGCGCGGCGCCGACGCCGGGGAGGTCGGGGCGATCCTGCGGCTGATCGGCGCCAGCGCGGCCGGTCACGGCTTCTCCGGCCGCATCGGCCCGGGCGAGGCGGTCCGGATCTTCACCGGGGCGCCGGTGCCGGAGGGCGCGGACGCGATCCTGATCCAGGAGAACGCCGCCGCCGAGGCGGGCGCGGTGCGTGTCCTGGAGCCCGTGGAGCCGGCGCGGTTCATCCGCCGGGCCGGCCTCGACTTCACCGCCGGCGAGACCCTGATCCCGGCCGGCATGAGCCTGGATGCGCGGCGGCTGGCGCTCGCCGCGGCGGCCGGTCATCCGCGCCTCACGGTCCGCCGCCGGCCGCGCGTCGCGATCCTCGCCACCGGTGACGAGCTGGTGGAGGCGGGCGCGACGCCCGGCTGGGACCAGATCGTCGCCTCCAACAGCCTCGCGCTCGGTGCCCTCGCCGCGGAGGCGGGCGCCGACATCGTCGATCTCGGCATCGCGGGGGACGACCACGACGCCCTGGCGGACGCGTTCCGTCGCGCCCGCGCGGCGCGCGCCGACCTGCTGATCACCCTCGGAGGCGCCTCCGTCGGCGACCACGATCTGGTTCAGGCCGCGCTCGCCAAGGAGGGGTTGGAGCTCGGCTTCTGGCGGGTCGCCCTCCGGCCGGGCAAGCCGCTGATGCACGGCCGCCTCGGCGACATGCTGGTCATCGGGCTGCCGGGCAACCCGGTCTCGTCCATCGTGTGCGGGCTCCTGTTCGTGGTGCCCGCCATCCGCGCGCTCCAGGGTGATCCGCGGGCCGGCGCCGACCGGAGCGAGCCGGCGACGCTCGGCCGCGACATGCCGGAGAATGACGGCCGGGCCGACTACATGCGGGCGAGCCTCGCCCACGAGCCCGACCGTCTACCGGTCGCGACCGCCGAGCGGCGTCAGGACTCGTCGATGCTCGCCGTCCTCGGACGGTCCGAAGCCCTGCTGATCCGCGCCCCGCACGCGCCGGCCGCGCGCGCCGGCGATCCCTGCCGGATCATCCGCCTCGATCGGCGCCTGCTCTGATCGTCAGGGCGCGACGCGCCAGACCTTGAGGGGACCGGGCACGTCCAGCGGCACGAGGCGCGCGCTCCCGGCCGTGCCCGCGGCGAGCCGCGTGGCGAACGCCGTCTCCGCCTGAAGGTCCTCGGCCGGCCGGGCCGGGCAGGCGACGAGGTAGCGGACGTCGAACGCCGTCAGCACCCGGTCGAGGTCGGCCTCGGTGCCGCCCAGCCCCTCGATCGCCGCTTTGAGGCCGGGAATGGCCCGGTGATAGGGCGCGGCGACGATGCTGTGCGGGGTGCGGAGGAGGATCGACGGCCCCATGAAGATCGGGGCGAGCACGGTGCCTTCCGGCAGGTGCGCCAGGGGGCGGACCGCGGTGTCGCCGAGGCAGGCATTGGTCTCGGCCGCGTCGGGCGCGGTGCACAGGCCGGGCGCGAGGGTCTCCGCCAGGAGCGCCGGGATCATCCAGAGGCTGCTGACCATCGCGGCGCCGAGGAGCGCGACGGGCCAGCGCCGCGCCCCGGCCGGCAGGGCTGCCCGTGCCAGCGCGCGGTCGAGGACCACGCCCGCCACCAGCGGCACGAAGCCGGAGACGATGTAGAGTCCGCGGAACTGCGCGACGCCGAGGATCAGCCCCGGCCACAGGAACAGCGCGACCACCGACCAGGCCCGGCGTTCGGGGCCGCGCCATGCCATCCCGGCGGCCGTGAGGCTCGCGAGGATCACGACCGGGTAGAAGACCAGCGCCTCCCACTGGCCGCGGGCCACGAACTTCGCCAGCGGCGCCATCTCGTTGACCGTGAGCAGCCAGTGGATCCGCACCAGCGGCGGCATGTCGGGGAACGGGCCGCCGAGGCAGGACGGGAAGGCGGCGACGAACCCGGCCAGCAGGACGCTGCCCGCGAGGCCCGCCAGGGCGAGGCGCGCCGGAACCGTCGCGAGGCGCTCGCCCGCGCCGGCGGCGATCGCGGCGAGGGTGAGGCCGCCCAGGGTGAGCCAGAGCCAGGGTGGCGAGAGCGCGTCGCAGTGGGAGACACCCCAGAGCGCGGGGGCCGTCTGGACGGCGAACAGCGCGGGGGCGGCGAGGCCGAGACCCAGGCCGAAGCCCGCGAGCGACGCCAGCGCGGGCCGTCCGCGCAGGCACCAGTCGCCCGTGAGGAAGAGCGCCGCCAGCGCGACGAAGGGCAGGCCCTCGAGCCCGATCGCCAGCGACACGGCCGCCAGGATCCCGCCGATCAGGCCGGGTCGCAGGCCGCCGCGGATCATGCAGAAGGCGAGACCGAGGATCGAGAGAATCTGCAGATTGTGGTGGTCCACCCGCCCGGCCTGGAACTGGATCGTCACACCGAAGGTCTGCGTGGCCGCGATCAGGGCCAGCAGCGCGGCACGGCTGCCGAAGCTGTGCCGGACCCCGCGATACAGGAGCCAGCCGTAGACCCCGAAGAGCAGCACGGGCCAGAGTGCCGCCGTCAGGCCCTCGGCGAGCGCGGGTCCCGTCAGGGGCGTGAGCGCCAGGATCAGGCCGGCAATGGGCGCGTCGACGAGGCGCGACCAGTGGCTCGGCACGCCGCCCGGGGGCAGGAATCGGTACTGGACGTTGTCGTACCAGCCCTGGCCGGCCAGCAGGTCGCGCACTTCCACGAGGCGCATCGCGTCGTCGGTATCCGGGACGCGCAGGTGCTGGACGGTTTCCCAAACCGCGTGGGGCGCGTTCATCGTCGCGATGCAGAGGGCGGCGAGGATCCACAGCAGCGTGCGGGCCTCGATCCGCCCGCGCGGTCGGGAGAGGGGTAGCGCCGGAGCCGGCATGGTTGGTGGATCACCCGGGCGGGCGGTCGATGCCCTCGCCGGCATGCTCGCGCGGTTCCGCTTAACGCGCGGTCAAAGGGCACCGGACGCGCGGCCCGGCCGTCGATCCGGCCCCGCGGCGCCAGCGATTCCTTAACCACGACCGGGCATCCTGGCGACCGGTCGGCGTCCTGCGCGTCGCGCGCCGCACCAATCGCCGGAGCATGGGATGAGCCACCACACCGAGACGCTGGTGATCGGCGCCGGGCCTGCGGGTCTGACTGCCGCCTACCTGCTGTCGAAGAAGGGCCGCTCCGTCACCGTCCTGGAGCGGGATCCGGCGCAGGTCGGCGGGATCTCGCGCACCGTCTCGCACAACGGCTACCTGTTCGACATCGGCGGCCACCGGTTCTTCTCGAAGTCCCAGGCCGTGGTCGATCTCTGGGACGAACTCCTGCCCGACGACTTCATCGAGCGCCCGCGCCTGTCGCGGATCTACTATCGCGGGCGCTACTACGCCTACCCGCTGAAGGCCTTCGAGGCTCTGCGCAACCTCGGGATCCTCACCAGCGCGGCCTGCGTCGCCTCCTACCTCTACGCCCGCCTGCGGCCGGTGGCGGAGCCCAAGACCTTCCACGCCTGGGTCCGCAACCAGTTCGGCGAGCGCCTGTTCTCGATCTTCTTCAAGACCTACACCGAGAAGGTGTGGGGCATGTCGTGCGACGCGATCTCGGCCGACTGGGCGGCGCAGCGCATCAAGGGGCTCGACCTCGGCGCGGCGATCCGCGACGGCATCAAGCGGTCGCTGGGCCTGCGCAAGGCGCCGAAGGCCGGCGGCCCCGTCATCAAGACTCTGATCGAGTCGTTCCGCTATCCCCGCCGCGGCCCCGGCATGATGTGGGAGGCGGCAGCCGCCAAGATCCGCGCCCAGGGCGGGCAGCTGAAGCTCGACCGCGGCGTCGACTCCCTCAGCTACGATGCCGGCACCGGCATCTGGACGGTGGCGGCCCGCCGCTCGGACGGCAGCCGCGAGACCTTCACGGCCCGCAACGTCGTCTCGTCCGCGCCGGTCCGCGAGCTCGTCGACGCCATCCGCCCGCGGCCGCTCAGCACCTTCAACGCCCGGGCGCTGAAGTACCGCGACTTCCTGACGGTGGCGCTCATCGCCAAGTCGGACAAGAACTTCCCGGACAACTGGATCTACATCCACGACCCGTCGGTGAAGGTCGGCCGGGTGCAGAATTTCCGCTCCTGGTCGCCCGAGATGGTGCCGGACGCGGACCACACCTGCCTGGGCCTGGAGTATTTCTGCTTCGAGGGCGACGGCCTCTGGAACGCCGACGATTCGGAGCTGGTGGAGCTCGCCAAGCGCGAGATCGGTCAGATCGGCCTGATCGACCCGGCCGACGTCATCGATGCCTGCGTGGTCCGCCAGCCGAAGGCCTACCCGGTCTACGACGAGGAGTATGCCGGCCACGTCGTCACCGTGCGGCGGGAGCTGGAGCGGGATTTCCCGAGCCTGCACCTCGTGGGCCGCAACGGCATGCACAAGTACAACAATCAGGACCACGCGATGATGACCGCGATGCTGACCGTGGAGAACATCCTCTGCGGCCGGCGCCGGCACGACGTCTGGCGGGTGAACGAGGACGCCGAGTACACCGAGTCCGGGGTGTCGGGGGCCGACGCCGCCCTGGGCAGCGAGCGCCTTGTCCCGCGCAAGGTGGCCTGAGGCCAGTTCCGGTCGGCCTCCCGTCTTTGCGAGCGAAGCGAAGCAATCCAGGGCGGCGCTGAGCGCCTCGAAGTCGCGCTGCCCTGGGTCGCGTCGCTTCGCTCGCGATGACGGAGGGTGCGCCCCCCTGAGGTGACGGCCGGAAACCCCGCGGACAGCGACAGGGCTCCTGCCGCGTCACCGGCGCGGCTTGCCGGTCTCTGCGGCGCCCCTATCGTTCCCTCCCGGTAATGCCCTGGTCCAAGGGCCGCCGGGAGGATTCTATCGATGCGATCTCTGCTTCTCGCCGCGCTCTTCGCGGGCGTGGCCATGCCGGCGGCGGTGCTCCCCGCCCTGGCGCAGGGTGCGGCCCCTGCCGAGACCAAGGCCAAGACCGACGACCTCGAGAAGCTCGAGGGCTTCCACAGCACCGACACCCAGGCCGCCGCGGAGATCCCGCAGACCGGCCGCCGCCCCGACGCGATCCGCAAGAACCTGTCGAAGATCAAGCTGCCGGACGGCTTCAAGATCGACCTGTACGCGGTGGTGCCGGACGCCCGCGCCATCGCGGTCGGTCCCAATGCCGGGGTGCTGTTCGTCGGCACGCGCAAGAGCAAGATCTACACGGTCACCGACCGCGACAAGGACCGGGTCGCCGACGAGGTCCGCCCCTTCGCGCCGGGCATCACGTTCAAGATCCCGAACGGCGTCTGCTTCTCGAAGGACGGCGTGCTCACCGTGGTCGAGCAGAACCGCGTCCTGGCCTTCCCGGCCGCCGAGTTCTTCTACGAGAACCCGGACGTCGCCGCCGGCGTGCTGGTCAAGCAGGGACAGCTGATCCCGGCCTCCGAGGAGAGCTTCAACCACACGGCCCGGGTCTGCCGGGTCGGGCCGGACGGCAAGACCTACATCGCGCTCGGCCAGCCCTACAACGTGCCGCCCGCCGAGAAGGCGGACCTCTACAAGAAGACCGGCATCGGCGGCATCATCCGCATCGACGCCGACGGCAAGAACCGCGAGGTCTACGCGACCGGCATCCGCAACTCGGTCGGGATGGATTTCAATACCGACAAGTCGCTGTGGTTCACCGACAACCAGGTCGACGGCATGGGCGACGACAAGCCGCCGGGCGAATTGAACCGCTCCACCAAGGCGGGCGAGAATTTCGGCTTCCCGTGGTTCGGTGGCGGCTCGGTCCGCACGGTCGAGTACAAGGACCAGACCCCGCCGGCCGACGCCGTCGCCCCGCAGGCCGAGTTGCCGCCGCACGCGGCCGATCTCGGCATGACCTTCTACAACGGCAAGCAGTTCCCGGCCGCCTACAAGGGCGGGATCTTCATCGCCGAGCACGGCTCGTGGAACCGCACCGAGCCGGTGGGCGCCCGGGTGATGTTCGCCAAGCTCGGGGCCGACGGGAAGGTCGAGTCGGTCAAGCCGTTCGCGGAAGGGTGGCTCACCGGCGACGGCGAGTATCTCGGCCGCCCGGTGGACGTCGCGGTGATGCTCGACGGCTCGCTGCTGGTCTCGGACGATTCCGCCGGGGCGATCTACAGGATCTCCTACGAGAAGTAGTCTCTTGTGACCTGGCGCCTCTCCGCTCGTGAGGCGCCAGGTCGCGGAAAGCCGCAACGCGCCCTCTCTGACGTGCGGGAGAGGGCGCGCGTCCCGTTCCGACGCGAGCGGACAAGTCTTCACTGATCTCAGAGTTCGAGCCCGCCCGATGATCCGCCCGCTTCTCGTCCTCGCCGCCACCCTCGTCCCGCTCTCGGCGCAGGCCGGCGACGCGGCCGCAGGCAAGAAGCGCGCGACCGCGTGCCAGACCTGCCACGGCATGGACGGGCTCTCGAAGCTGCCGGAGGCGCCGAACCTCGCCGGGCAGGTCGAGCCCTACCTCGTGAAGGCGCTCACCGAGTACCGGGACGGCAAGCGGCAGAACGAGATCATGAACGTCGTGGCGAAGGAACTGTCGGACGCCGACATCGCCAATCTGGCGGCGTACTACGCGGGCATCCAGATCGACGTGCTGCCGCCGGGGTAAGCAGCACCACCGTCATTGCGAGCGCAGCGAAGCAACCCAGTTGCGCAACGCTCACCGATGTCGCGCGACCCTGGATTGCTTCGCTCCGCTCGCAATGACGCGGTGGATCAATCGTCCATCTTCAGGGCGGCGATGAACGCCTCCTGGGGGATCTCGACGCGCCCGAACTGGCGCATCTTCTTCTTGCCTTCCTTCTGCTTGTCGAGAAGCTTGCGCTTGCGCGAGATGTCGCCGCCGTAGCACTTGGCGGTGACGTCCTTCGACAGCGCCCGGATGGTCTCGCGGGCGATGATCTTGCCGCCGATCGCCGCCTGGACGGGGATCTGGAACAGGTGGCGGGGGATCAGGTCCTTCAGCTTCTCGCACATGGCCCGGCCGCGCGACTCGGCGCGGGTGCGGTGGACCAGCATCGAGAGGGCGTCCACCGGCTCGGCATTCACCAGGATCGACATCTTCACGAGGTCGCCCTCGCGGTAATCCGACACGTGGTAGTCGAACGAGGCGTAGCCCTTCGAGATCGACTTCAGCCGGTCGTAGAAGTCGAACACGACCTCGTTCAGCGGCAGGTCGTAGACCACCATGGCGCGCTTGCCGACGTAGTTGAGGTCGATCTGCACGCCGCGGCGGTCCTGGCAGAGCTTGAGCACGCCGCCGAGATACTCGTCGGGCGTCAGGATCGTGGCGCGGATCCACGGCTCCTCGATCGTCTCGATCTTCATGATGTCCGGCATGTCGGCCGGGTTGTGCAGCTCCTTGGTCTCGCCGTCGCGCATCTTCAGGTGGTACACCACTGAGGGCGCCGTGGAGATCAGGTCGAGGTTGAACTCGCGCTCCAGCCGCTCCTGGATGATCTCCAGGTGCAGGAGCCCGAGGAAGCCGCAGCGGAACCCGAAGCCCAGCGCCGCCGACGTCTCCATCTCGTAGGAGAACGAGGCGTCGTTGAGCCGGAGCTTGCCCATGGCGGAGCGCAGGTTCTCGAACTCGGCCGCGTCCACCGGGAACAGGCCGCAGAACACCACCGCCTGGACCTCCTTGAAGCCCGGCAGCATCTCGGTGGTCTGGCGCTTGTCCTCGGTGATCGTGTCGCCGACGCGGGTGTCGGCCACCTCCTTGATCGAGCCGGTGAAGAAGCCGACCTCGCCCGGTCCCAGCGCGTCGATGTCGGCCATCTTCGGCCGGAACACGCCGATCCGGTCGACGCCGTAGACGGCGTCGGCACCCATCATGCGGATGGTCATGCCCTTCTTGAGGGTGCCGTCGATGATCCGCACCAGCACCACGACGCCGAGATAGGCGTCGTACCAGCTGTCCACGAGCAGCGCCTTCAGGGGCGCGTCGCTCCTGCCCTTCGGCGGCGGCAGGCGGGTGACGATCGCCTCCAGCACCGCCTCGATGTTGAGGCCGGTCTTGGCCGAGATCGGCACGGCATCGGAGGCGTCGAGGCCGATCACCTCCTCGATCTGCTCCTTGACCCGGTCCGGCTCGGCGGCGGGCAGGTCGACCTTGTTGAGGACCGGGACGATCTCGTGGTTGGCGTCGAGCGCCTGGTAGACGTTGGCGAGCGTCTGCGCCTCGACGCCCTGCGAGGCGTCGACCACCAGGAGCGAGCCCTCGCAGGCGGCGAGCGAGCGCGAGACCTCGTAGGCGAAGTCCACGTGGCCGGGCGTGTCCATCAGGTTCAGGACGTAGTCCTTGCCGTCCTGGGCCTTGTACTCCAGGCGCACGGTCTGCGCCTTGATGGTGATGCCGCGCTCCTTCTCGATGTCCATCGAGTCGAGCATCTGCTCGCTCATGTCGCGGAGCGCGACCGTGCCGGTCGCCTGGATCAGCCGGTCGGCCAAGGTCGATTTGCCGTGGTCGATATGCGCGACGATCGAGAAGTTGCGGATGGTGTCGATCGGGGCTGTCATCGGCATTCCGTTCGGGCGCGCGCCGGCGCGCACCGTCTGACGTCGGGACGTGTTCGGATGGAGCGGCTCCCGCGCGAGATAGCAGCGCGGCGGGAAGGCGCCAAGCGCAGCCTGAGCGCCCGGGGGGAGAGCGGGCCCGGTCGGTGATCGCACGCAAGCGAACGGGGGCCGGAACGAGCCGGCCCCCGAGTCACGATCGTGTCTGGCGCCGAGGAGCGATCCGGCTCAGCGACCGCGGTCGCGGATCAGTCGCTCGATCTCGGCCTCGCCGTGGGAGCGCGCCTTGGCCTCGGTCGGATGCTTCCGGTCCGAGCGCTGGTGCAGCTTGCCGTGCTTGCGGATGCTCCACTGGAACAGGGAGCCGCTCTCGCCGACCGGCTCCACGTCGAGGCTGAAGGGGTAGGTATCTGTCTGGGTATCGCTCATGGGGCCGATATGGGGCGGTCAGCGACCTTTCGCCATGCCTGATCGCCAAGTCCTTGCGCGTTTACGCGTCCGCACCGGTCGCGCGCGCCCGCGCGGCCATGGCAACGAGGCTTTTGCGCAGCGCACCCATGTCGGTGACGCGCTCCGGATAGGGGACGCGCACCGTGCGGTCGGCCGCCATCAGGTCCATGCCCTCGGGGTCGAGGCCGGTGAGTCGCCAGGGCAGGTCGGCCGCGCCGCCGGCGCCGGCAGCGTAGAGCGCCAGCGCGTCGGCGTGGTCGGCGTTCATGTGCTCGACGGCGCCCCGCTCGCCCGCCACGATCGCCTGCGCGTCCGAGAGGTCGAGGAGGAGCTGGTCGCGGGTCAGGGTCGCGGCCTTGGCGAAGCCGCCATTGAGGTGGCCGGCCTCCGGCGCCAGGGCGAAGAAGCCGAAATCCGGGAAATCGGCGTAGAGCTTGGCCTTCGGGTGCCGGGCCAGAAACCGCTCCCTGGCCCGCGCCTCGGCGGTCTGCAGAGCGCGTCCGACCACGGTCAGGCGGGGATGGGCGAGCGGGTCGCCCTTGCCACCCTGCGAGAACAGCAGCGAGCAGCGCGAGTCGGCCAGCAGGTTGCGGGTGTGGGCCGACAGCCGCGACAGCAGCATCAGCGGCGTGCCGTCCGCGTCGGTGGCGATGGTGACGAGGGAGGCGAAGGGCGTGCCGTCCGGCTCCAGGGTCGCGAGCGCCCCGGACCGGACGCTGCGCAGGAGCGTGCGCGCCAGGCCGATCGCGTCGAACGGCGCCGCCTCGGCCGGCAGCGGACGGGCCGGTCCGCCCGCGCCGGGACCCGTGTCGATCGTCTCGCCCATGCGCGATTCCTCCCCTCCGGACAGCCGCCCGGTTTCGCCGCCACGTTAGCGGCGCAGCGTCGGCGGCGCGAGGCACCGCGACCGCGTCAGATGGGCCGCGGAAGGACCGGTGCGCTCCCGTGTTACGGCCAAGCTATGACCGCCGCTCGCTTTTTCCGATCGGCCGTACTAAAGCACCTGTCCCTTTGCGTGTGCCGGGCTGCGCCCAAACTGCCCGGTTCGCGTTTTTGTCTGCCCCCTCGGGGCCGGGACGTGGCGCGGCCTGTGCGAAGAGCCGGGACCGCGCCTGAGCCCGTTCAGTCAGGGACCGCGCATGCCGACCATCGCCCTCGTCGACGACGACCGGAACATCCTCACCTCTGTGTCGATCGCGCTGGAGACCGAAGGCTACCGCATCCAGACCTACACGGACGGGGCCTCCGCGCTGGACGGTCTGCGCCACTCCCCGCCCGATCTCGCGATCTTCGACATCAAGATGCCGCGCATGGACGGGATGGAGCTTCTCCGACGCCTGCGGCAGAAATCTGACCTTCCCGTGATCTTTCTGACGTCGAAGGACGAGGAGATCGACGAGCTGTTCGGCCTCAAGATGGGCGCGGACGACTTCATCCATAAGCCGTTCTCGCAGCGCCTGCTGGTGGAGCGGGTGAAGGCGGTGCTCCGGCGCTTCGCCAAGGAGGCCCCCGGCAGCACGCCCCGCGGCGAGGCCGAGGTCGCGGCCCGGTCGCTCGAGCGCGGCGCGCTGATGATGGATCCCGAGCGGCACACCTGCACGTGGAAGGGCGAGCCGGTGACGCTGACGGTCACGGAGTTCCTGATCCTCCAGGCGCTCGCCCAGCGCCCCGGCGTCGTGAAGAGCCGCAACGCGCTCATGGACGCGGCCTACGACGACCAAGTCTACGTCGATGACCGGACCATCGACAGCCACATCAAGCGGTTGCGGAAGAAGTTCAAGGTCACCGACCAGAGCTTCGACATGATCGAGACGCTCTACGGCGTCGGCTACCGCTTCAAGGAGGCATGATCTCCAGGATCAGCCCCGTGGCCGCACGTACCCAGACCCAGACCGAGGATGCCCCGCCCCGCGCCTCCCTGGCCCAGACCCTGTCCCGACCGCTCGGCTGGCCCCGCGCCGTGTGGGAGGCGGTCGGCCAGCGCGCCTCGTCGAGCCTGACGCGCCGCATCGTCGTCCTCAACCTCGTCGGGCTGATCGCGCTCCTCGTCGGGTTCCTCTACCTCAACCAGTTCCGCCAGGGCCTGATCCAGGCCCGGATCCAGAGCCTCGCCATCCAGGGCGAGATCATCGCGGGGGCGATCGCCGCCTCGGCCTCGGTGGACACCGACACGATCCGCATCGATCCCGACAAGCTGCTCCAGCAGCAGGCCGGCGAGGCGGCGGAGGAGGAATCGCAGCCGCTCGCCTTCTCGCTGAACCCCGAGAAGGTGGCGCCGCTGCTGTCGCGCCTCGTGACGCCGACGGGCAACCGCGCCCGGGTCTACGACCAGGAGGGCGGCCTCCTGTTCGACACCCGCACCCTGTTCAAGCGCGGCGATGCCAGCCGGCCCGACCCGCTCGAGCCGAAGCCCCACAAGCCCGGCATCCTCGAATCCGCCTTCGAGGCGGTCCAGTCCAAGCTCGGCGGCCTGTTCCGCAGCCGGTCCGAGACCACCGAGGAGACGGGGCCGGTGAACGGGCACTCGCTCCGGGAGGTCCAGGCGGCGCTCGGCGGCAACCGCGGCAGCCTCGTGCGCCGGAACAAGCTCGGCGAGACCACCGTCTCGGTGGCGGTGCCGATCCACCGGGCGGGCTCGGTCCGCGGCGCCCTCCTGATCTCGACTCAGGGCGACGCCATCGACCGGGTCATCGCTTCGGAGCGGTTCGGTCTGCTGCAGGTCTTCCTCGTCGCCTCGGCGGTGATGGTGGTGCTCTCGTTCCTGCTGGCGGGTGCGATCGCGGGACCAGTCCGCCGCCTCGCGGAGGCCGCCGAGAAGGTCCGCATGGGTATCAAGACCCGCGAGGAGATCCCGGACTTTACCGAACGCACGGACGAGATCGGCCACCTGTCGGGCGCCCTGCGCGACATGACTCAGGCCCTCTACCGGCGAATCGACGCGATCGAGAGTTTTGCGGCGGATGTCAGCCACGAGTTGAAGAACCCGCTGACCTCGCTCCGCAGCGCGGTCGAGACACTGCCGCTCGCCAAGACCGACGAGTCCCGTGGCCGGCTGATGGCGATCATCCAGCACGACGTGAAGCGCCTCGACCGTCTGATCAGCGACATCGCCGACGCCTCGCGCCTCGACGCGGAGCTCGCCCGCGCCGAGGCCCGGCGCGTCGATCTCCGGCGGCTGCTCACCACCGTCGTGTCGGTCGCCAACGAGCGCCGGCGCCCGAAGGATTGCCTGATCCAGCTCGACGTCGAGGCGACGGGCTCGGAGCAGGACGCGCCGTTCACGATCATCGGCCACGACAGCCGGCTCGGGCAGGTGGTCAACAACCTCCTCGACAACGCCCGCTCGTTCTCGCCGACCGACGCGAAGGTCCGGGTCGTGCTGCGCCGCGTGCGCGGCGAGGTCGAGATGATCTGCGAGGACGAGGGACCTGGCATCCCGGAGCACGCCCTGGAGCGGATCTTCGAGCGCTTCTACACCGACCGGCCGGAGCAGGGTTTCGGCCAGAACTCCGGCCTCGGCCTGTCGATCTCCCGCCAGATCGTCCAGGCCCATCGCGGCACGATCCGCGCCGAGAACCGGCCCGGCGCCCCCGACGAGGACGGCGAGCCGACGGTGCGCGGCGCCCGCTTCATCGTGCGCCTGCCGGCGGCGCCGCGGCAGCTTCACGCCTGATGGTCACCCTGCACGGCGCCTGCGTCGCGCTGTGCGGGGCCGGGATCCTGATTCGGGGTCCCTCGGGTGCGGGCAAGTCGAGCCTCGCGCTCCTGCTCGCAGCCGCGCCGGACGGGTCCTTCGTGGCGGACGACCGGGTCGTCTGCGCGATTCGCGACGGGCGAATCACGGCCGGTCCCCATCCTGCGCTCGCCGGACGTGTCGAGGTCCGCGGCCAGGGGATCCTGCCGGCGGCCGATCTCGGCCTGGCGGTGCGGCCGGAGGCGGTGCTGCATCTCGCCGTCGACCTGGTGGAGACGGCACCGCGCCTGCCCGAGCCGCCGGAACCCGCCGACATCCTCGGCCTCGCCGTTCCGCGCCTCGTCCTCGATCGGGGTGCGCGGGCGGCCGGCATCGCACCGCTCCTGGTTCGTGCGGCGCTGCGAAAGCCGCGGCCGTGACTTCGCAGCCGCACAGGCGCCTCGATTCGCCCAAGACTGGTATCCCCCATGGCGCACACGCGGCGGCCGTGGCATGATCGCACCAATGTCCGGGCAAAAAAGTCGCGATCGCCTTGTGGGGGGCTGTGCGATGCACAACATGGCGGCACACACAGGACGTTGGAACACGTGTCGATGATTGGCATGGTGCTCGTCACCCACGGACTCCTGGCGACCGAGTTCAAGGCCGCGCTGGAGCACGTGGTCGGTCCACAGGATCAGATCGAAACGATCACGATCGGGCCGGAGGACGATATGGAGCTGCGACGCCGGGACATCATGTCCGCGGTCTGTCGCGTGAATACCGGGGACGGTGTGGTGGTGCTGACCGACATGTTCGGGGGCACGCCGTCGAACCTCGCGCTGTCCTGCATGAACGGCGGTTCGGTCGAGGTCGTGGCGGGGATCAACCTGCCGATGCTGATCAAGCTGGCCAGCGTCCGCGACGAGGAGAAGCTCGGCGACGCCGTGCTGCACGCGCAGGAAGCCGGCCGCAAATACATCAACGTCGCTTCGCGCGTCCTGGCGGGCAAGTAGTTCTCCGGGATCACGCTTCCAGGACAGCCGCCGGCGGAGCCGCGCGCCGCGCGCTCACGGTGATTCCCACCGATGCCGCGATCACCAGCGCGATCGCCAGCCACTGGACGGCGCTGATTCGCTCTCCCAGCAGGACCAGACCCGCGCAGGCCGCCACGGCGGGCTCCAGGCTCATCAGCACGCCGAAGCTCTTGCGGTCCAGGCGGCGCAGGGCGACCATCTCCAGCGAGTAGGGCAGGGCGCTCGACAGCAGCGCCACCGCGAAGCCGGCGATGAGGAGTCCGGGCGCGAGCAGGGCCGGTCCGGCCTCCGCCACGCCGAACGGCGCCACGACGAGGGCCGCCGTCAGCATGCCCAGGGACACGGCCTGGCCGCCGTCGATCCGCCCCGCGCGCTGCCCGAACAGGATGTAGAGCGCCCAGCACAGGGCCGCGCCGAGATCGAGGGCGACGCCGACCGGGTCGAGGCCGTCCGCGCCGGCGATCGGCAGCAGCAGCGCGAGCCCGGCCACCGCCACGCCGATCCACAGGAAATCCGAGCGGCGGCGCGACGCGATCAGCGCGACCGCCAGCGGCCCGACGAACTCGATGGCCACGGCCGGTCCGAGCGGCAGCCGTGCCAGCGCGAGGTAGAACAGGAGGTTCATCAGCCCGAGGGCCGTCCCGTAGAGGGCGATCCAGCCGGCCTCGCGTGCCGGGAGGCTGCGCCGCCAGGGCCGCCAGACGGCGATCAGGATCAGCGCCGAGAAGCCGACCCGGAGCGCCGAGGTCCCCGCCGCGCCGAGCGCCGGGAACAGGCTCTTGGCGAAGGTCGCGCCGCACTGGAGCGACACCATGCCGGTGACCAGCGCCGCCACGGACAGCACCGTATCGCCGAGGCCGAACCTGTTGCGTGACACGGGGACGACATTCCTGAGGACCGGGACCCGGCGCGGGCATAGCAGATGCCGGGGCCGCCGCGGCCCACGCTCGACCTCATGGCACACGCCATCCTCGCGCACGGCTCGCCGTCCTGGGCCAGCGGGGCGTCCGCCGGCCCGGCGTGATCCGTGACCGGCCCTTACAGGATGAAGCGGCTCAGATCCGCGTTCGAGGCCAGATCCTGCACCCGGTCGCGCACGTAGGCCGCGTCGATCGGGACCGTCTCGCCGGACCGATCGGTGGCGGTGAAGGAGACCTCGTCGATCACCCGCTCCAGCACCGTCTGGAGCCGGCGCGCGCCGATATTCTCCACCGACGAGTTCACCTCCACGGCGACCCGCGCGAGGGCGTCCACGGCGTCGTCGGAGAAGGTGAGGGTGACGCCCTCCGTCTCCATCAGCGCGACCGTCTGCTTGAGAAGGCTCGCCTCGGTGGCGGTCAGGATCTGCTTGAAATCGTCCACCGTCAGCGGCTGCAATTCCACCCGGATCGGCAGGCGGCCCTGCAACTCGGGGAGGAGGTCCGCCGGCTTCGAGACGTGGAAGGCGCCCGAGGCGATGAACAGCACGTGGTCGGTCTTCACCGGCCCGTGCTTGGTGGCGACGGTCGTGCCCTCGATCAGCGGCAGCAGGTCACGCTGCACGCCCTCGCGCGAGACGTCGCCGGACGAGCGGCCCTCGCGGGCGCAGATCTTGTCGATCTCGTCGAGGAAGACGATGCCGTTGTTCTCGACCTCGCGGATCGCCTCGCGGACGAGCGCCTCGTCGTCGACGAGCTTGTCGGATTCCTCGGCCATCAGCGGCGCGTAGGCGTCCCGCACCAGCACACGGCGCGGCTTGCCGCGCTGGCCGCCGAGCGCCTTGCCGAGCATGTCGCCGATGTTGATCGCGCCCATCGAGGCGCCCGGAACGCCGGGAATCTCGAACATCGGCATGCCCGCGGGGGCGCCGGAGGTCAGTTCCAGCTCCACTTCCTTGTCGTCGAGCTCGCTGTTGCGGAGCTTGCGCCGGAAGCTGTCGCGGGTGGCCTGGCTCGCCGTCGGGCCGACCAGCGCGTCGAGGATCCGGTTCTCGGCTGCCGCCTCGGCCTTGGCCTTGACGCCCTCGCGCTTGACCTGCCGCGTCAGGCCGATCGCCACCTCGACGAGGTCGCGGACGATCTGCTCGACGTCGCGGCCGACGTAGCCGACCTCGGTGAACTTGGTGGCCTCGACCTTCAGGAACGGCGCGTTGGCGAGCCGGGCGAGGCGGCGGGCGATCTCGGTCTTGCCGCAGCCGGTCGGCCCGATCATCAGGATGTTCTTGGGCGCGACCTCCTCGCGGAGCGGACCGGTCAGCTGCTGGCGCCGCCAGCGATTGCGCAGCGCGATCGCCACGGCGCGCTTGGCGTCGTGTTGCCCGACGATGAACCGATCGAGCTCGGACACGATCTCGCGGGGAGAGAACGTCGTCACCGCTTTGCCATCCCTGTTCCCGGCCCGAAAACGGCCCCGCGCCGGGAATGGGGTCGCGCGCGGCCCCGCGCAAGGGGCCACGCGTCGGCCGGTCGCCGCCTCAGTGCGCCGCCGGGACCGCCGCGGCGTCGCCCTTGTCGTGCCGGCCGAACCGCTCCAGCAGGGTCGCGCTGGCCTCGTTGAGGCCGATGACCGCCACGTCGCGGCCCCGGGCGCGGGCCTTGAGCACCACCCGGTCGAGGGCCGCAATGGCCGAGATGTCCCAGAAATGCGCCGCGTGGACGTCGATGACGAGGCGCTCGACCGGCTCCAGCACGTCGATCGCCTCCGAGAAAGTCCCCGCCGAGGCGAAGAACACCTGCCCGGTGACGGTGTAGGTCCGGGTGCGGCCGTCGGCCGAGAGGGCGGACGTGATCCGGTTGAGCCGGGCGACCTTGCCGGCGAAGAACACGCCGGACAGCAGCACGCCGACCAGCACGCCGATCGCGAGATCCTTGGTGGCGACCACGACCAGGACGGTCGCCAGCATCACCGCCGAGGAGGGCAGAGGGTTGGTGCGCAGCCGCAGCAGCGAGCGCCACGAGAAGGTGTTGATCGAGACCATGATCATCACGGCCGTCAGCGCCGCCACCGGCACGACGGCCAGCAGGTCCTGCAGTGCCACGAGGAGCACCAGCAGGAACGCGCCGGCCACGAGCGTCGAGAGGCGGCCGCGGGCGCCCGACGAGACGTTGATCACCGACTGGCCGATCATCGCGCAGCCGCCCATGCCGCCGAACAGGGCCGAGGTCATGTTGGCCACACCCTGGCCCATGCACTCGCGATTCTTGTCGCTGGCCGTGTCGGTCATGTCGTCGACGATCTGCGCCGTGAGCAGGCTCTCAAGCAGGCCGACCGCGGCGAGCGTCGCCGCGTAGGGCAGGAGGATCCGCAGGGTCTCGAGGGTGAGGGGCACGTCCGGCAGGGCGAAGCTCGGCAGCGTCGAGGGCAGGGCGCCGAGATGGGCGACCGTGCGCACGTCGAGGTGGAAGATCGCGGTGATCGCCGTCAGCACCGCGATGGCGACGAGCGGCGACGGGATCGCGCGGGTGATCCGCGGGAATCCGTAGATGATCGCAAGACCGAGGGCGATCAGCCCGTAAGTCGCCGGCGTGACCCCGGTGAGCTCGGGCAACTGCGCCAGGAAGATCAGGATCGCCAGCGCGTTGACGAAACCGGTCATCACCGATTGCGAGACGAACCGCATTAGCCGGCCCAGCCTGAGCAACCCGGCCAGGATCTGGATGACGCCCATCAGGATCGTGGCGGCGAAGAGGTACTGGACGCCGTGCTCGCGCACGAGGTCGACCATCACCACCGCGGTGGCGGCGGTGGCGGCCGAGACCATGGCCGGGCGACCGCCGGCGAAGGCGATGGTGCAGGCGATGACGACCGAGGCGTAGAGGCCGACCTTCGGGTCGACTCCGGCGATGACCGAGAAGCCGATGGCCTCTGGGATCAGCGCGAGGGCGACGACGATCCCCGACAGGGTGTCGCCGCGCAGGTTGGAGGTCCACGACCGGAGATATCCGGCGTTCCGGGCTGCGTGTGTTGACATCGATGAATCCGCACGAGCGGCGTGCCCGCGTCGCTGGCGGGTCAGAGCGCGTCTCGAATGCGTGGTCCGGCGGATTGGCGGCCGGAAGAGCCACCCGGGCTTTCACCGGGTCCTTGCGAATGCGCCGACCCTAGGGGCGCGCGCGCTGCAATGCAACAACGTGGCGGGAAACGCTCGGCGACGCTTCCGTCATCGCGGGTCCGGCTCTGCGGTTCCGAAATGACGGGCGCGTCGGTCCGGCCGCCTCAGGCCGCGCGGACCTGGGTCACGAAGCCCGCGACCTCGCCGCCGAGCCCGTTCGAGCGGCGCGCGATGTCGGCGGCGGCGTCGAGGACTTCCGCGGCGCTGGCGCCCGTCTCGCGGGCCGCGCCCAGGACCAGCGCCATCGTGTCTGTGACGGCGCGGGTGCCGCTGGCGGCTTCGGAGACGCTGCGGGCGATCTCCTGGGTCGCCAATTGCTGCTCCTCGACAGCGGCGGCCACGCCGAGGGCGATCCCGTGGACCTGCTCGATCGTGCCGCCGATCTCCTCGATCGCCGCGACGGCGTCGTGGGTCGCGGTCCGCATCGCGGCGATCTGCCCGGCGATCTCCTCGGTGGCCTTGGCGGTCTGCGTCGCGAGATCCTTCACCTCGGTTGCGACGACCGCGAAGCCGCGCCCGGCCTCGCCGGCCCGCGCCGCCTCGATCGTGGCGTTGAGCGCCAGCAGGTTGGTCTGCCCGGCGATGGTGGAGATGAGGGAGACGACCTGCCCGATCCCGTCGGCGCTGCGGGCGAGGGCCTGGACGCTCGCCCGGGTCCGCCGCGTCGCCTCGACGGCGCTCTCGGCGGCCGTCGAGGTCTGGGTCACCTGGACGCCGATCTCGCTGGCGGTGGCGGCGAGCTCCTCGGTGGCGGCGGCGACGGCCTCGACGTTGTGGGCCGTCGTCTCGGCGGCGCGGGTGACCGCCTGCGACTGCGTGCCGGCGTGCTCGGCGTTGCCCGCCATGGTCGCGGCGGCACGCTCCAGCCCGGCGGCGGCCCCGGCGAGGTGCTCGACGAGTCCGCCGATGCTGCCCTGGAACCGCTCGGCGAGCCCGGCCATCTCGGCGCGCTTGCGCGTCGCCGTGTCGGCCTCCAACCGCTGGTGCTCGTGCCGCAGGCCCTCGGCCTCCCGCATCGTGTCGCTGAAGACCTGCATGCTCGTCCAGATCGCGCCGATCTCGTCGCGTCCCGGCTTGACGGCGGGCAGGGTGTGGTCGCCGCGCGAGAGGCGCTGGATCGCGTCCGAGACCGCCCGCAGCGGCCGGGCGATCTGCCGCTGACCGATGAGCAGGCCGAGGGCGCAGCAGATCACGGTGCCGATCAGGGCGAGGCCGAGCAGGAGGACGGTGCGCGTCTCGAACAGGGCCTGGGTGTCGGCCTTGATCGCCGCCATCTCGCCCCGGCCCTGCTTCACCAGGGCGTCGATGCTGGCCTGGAAGGCCTTGCGGTTTGCCCGGTTGGCGTCGTTGAACCCGAGCTCCGCGGCCGCCTTGGGGCCGGTCGTGTCGCCCGCGTCCGCGAGGGCGCTGCGGAGGGCGCGGAACGCGTCGGCGTTGCGCACCATCGTCTCGAAGAGCGGCCGCTCGGCCTCGGTCACCCGCGGTGCCCAGTCGGCCCGCAGCGCGTCCATCTCGGCGAGACCCTTGCGGATCCCGGCGGTGTACTTCGCGGCTTCCGCGCGGTCGGCGGAGGCGTAGACGCCGCGCGAGTCCATGGTGACTTCGGCGGCGAGGCGGTTGAAGTTCGCGGCGTCGAGCGCCCGGATCGACGCGCTCTCGACGCTCGTCAGCGAGCGCTCGAAGCTCTTCAGCGTCGCGACGCTGACCCCTGCCACGACCAGCGTCGTCAGGCTGCAGGCGCCGACGAAGCTCAGGAGTTTTCCGCCGATTTTCATTGCTATCCGACCGTCGAGGCGCGATTGGCGTCAAAATGCCGGTTATTCGTCAAGACGTCGTAAACTGAGCTGATCCGGAATTATTTGTCACGCCTCTGAGCAGGGTCCTGATGAGGAAGGGGCGCGGCGGGCGCCGCGCCCGACCCGATCAGGCCGCCCGGACGGTGTCGAGGAAGCGGCTGACTTCCGCAGTCAGGTGCTCGGATTGCCGGGACAGCTCCGAGGCCGCGTCGAGGACCTGGCCGGCGGCGACGCCGGTCTCCTCGGCCGCGCCGGCGACGCCGGAGATGTTGCTCGTGACCTCGCCGGCGCCGACGGCCGCCTGCGCGACGTTGCGGACGATCTCCTGGGTCGCCGCACCCTGTTCCTCGACCGCGGCGGCGATCGAGGTGGCGACGCCGCTGATCTCGCGGATCCGGTCGGTGATGCCGGCGATCGACGTCACCGCCTGCCCGGTCGAGGCCTGGATCTGCGCGATCTGGCCGGAGATCTCGTGCGTCGCCTTGGCAGTCTGCTCGGCCAGGGCCTTCACCTCGGAGGCGACGACCGCGAAGCCCTTGCCGGCGGCCCCGGCGCGGGCCGCCTCGATGGTGGCGTTGAGGGCCAGAAGGTTGGTCTGGCCGGCGATGTTCGAGATCAACCCGACCACGTCGCCGATCCGCGACACGGAATTGCTCAGTTCCTGGACGAGCGCGCCGGTCTGATCGGCGTCGGAGACGGCCCGCTGCGCCAGATGCGCCGAGCCGTCCACCTGCCGGCCGATCTCCTGCACCGAGGAGCCGAGTTCCTCGGCCGCGGCCGCGACGGTGTTGACGTTGGAGGCGGCCTCCTCGGCGGCCGCCGCGACCGTGTTCGACTGGCTCGAGGTCTGGGACGCCGTCGCCGACATGGTCCGGGCGGTCGCCTGCAGCTCGGTGGCCGAGGACGAGACCATGCCGACGATGCCGCCGACCGCGCGATCGAAGCTGTCGGCGAGTTCGATCATGGTCCGGCGCCGCTCGGCCGCGGCGGCCGCGTCGGCGATCCGCTTCATCTCGGCCTCCTCGGCGGCCTTCTTGGCGACCATCGCCTTGATCCCGTCCACGGCACGCCCGACCGCGCCGATCTCGTCGCCGCGGGCGGCCTCCTTGATCTCGGCCTCGATCTCGCCGCGGGCCATGCGCTGCAGCACGGCCACGAGGCGGCCGAGGGGGCGGGTCAGCATGGCGAAGACGAGGAGGGCCAGCAGCCCCGCGATGACGACGCTGGCGACGCTGCCGAGCAGGCTCGCGAGGTAGGCGGCGCCGAAGGAGCGCGCCTGCTCGTCGCTTCGGGCGGCGAGGAGGTCGCGCTCCGCTTTCTCGGCCTCGCCGATCTTGGCGCGCAGGGCGTCCATGGACGCCTTGCCGGCGCCGCTCGCCTCGATCTGCCGGGCCTTGTCGAGATTGCCGGCCTCGACGAGGGCGATCTCCTTGGCGGCGATGTCGCTCGACCACGTCTCCGCCGAGCCGCGCACGGCCTCCAGGCGCGCCTGCTGGGCGGCGTTGTCGGCGGTGAGCGACTTGGCGCTCTCCAGGGACACCTTGAAGGACTTCTGGCCGGCGCGGAGCGGCTCCAGGAATTTCGGATCGCCCGCGATCAGGTAGCCGCGCAGGCCGGTCTCCTGATTGACCATCGCCTGCGTGAGGCCGTCGAGGGCGGAGATGACCTGATAGGAGTGCTCCGTGAGATGATTGACGCGCTCGATCGAAGACAGGTGACTGTATCCGATGGCGCTGATCCCCACCGTGACCGCCGCCAGGCTGCCGAATGCGGCAGTCAGCTTCGTTACGATCCGGACATCGTTGATCGAGCGCATAGTCAGTCCCCAGGGCCCCATTCGGGAATTCGGATTTGGTTCCCTGGCGGTTGTGATAAATTATACGCTGTAAATTTTGTCTTACAGCGGGCTGTATCGCCCGGATGAACCCGGTTGAACGGCGGTTGAAAACCTGCTGTCAGCAATCGAGCGTCGGTGATCGTCCCGCGCACTGTTGTCGTCGGCGAGTACAACCTGAGATAAGAGGCGCCGAGCCGGATTTCGTTGCGGCGCTACGATTCGTGCGCGGCTTCGAGGAAGGTTTGCAGGATGCGAAGACCGGCGCCGCAGCGTATTCGCCCGCGGCGCGTTTCGCGCGGAAGCTGTGATGACCCGCGTAGAGCCGGGCAGACCCCGCGCCGATGCGCGAGCGCCCGCGACGGGATCCCGGCGACACGGGCACACCGTGAGCGATCGAGCGCGCGGCGACGGCGGCGGAGCCGGCGAGCCCGGCTCCGCCCGGCCGGGTCTCAGGTATCCAGTGCCTCGATGACGAGGTTTCCGTTGGTGTAGACGCAGATCTCGGCGGCGATCGTCATGGCCCGCCGCACGATCGCCTCGGCGTCGAGGTCGCCGTCCTCCAGCGCGCGGGCGGCCGCCAGGGCGTAATTGCCGCCAGACCCGATGGCCATGACGCCGCTCTCGGGCTCCAGTACGTCGCCCGAGCCCGACAGGAGCAGGCTGACCTCGCGGTCGGCGACCAGCATCATCGCCTCGAGCCGGCGCAGGTAGCGGTCCGTCCGCCAATCCTTGGTGAGTTCCACGCAGGCCCGGGTCAGCTGACCGGGATACTGCTCCAGCTTGGCTTCGAGGCGCTCGAACAGCGTGAACGCGTCCGCGGTGGCGCCGGCGAAGCCGCCGATCACCGCACCCTTGGCGAGGCGCCGGACCTTGCGGGCGTTCCCCTTCACGATGGTCTGGCCGAGGCTGACCTGACCGTCGCCGCCGATGACGACGCGGCCGCCCTTGCGGACCATCAGGATCGTGGTCGCGTGCATCTGGGGAACGGCGCCCCGGTCATCGTACCTGAATGCGTCCTGGCTCAAGATTCGGCTCCGCTCTCGATCGCGCCGAGATGGGGAGCTTCGCCGGCCGAGTCCAGCCGGTGCCGGGATCGCGCGCCTACTCGGCGACCGCCTCGGGGCTGCGCGCCGGGCCGGCATCCTGCAGGATCGACTGCGCGGCGGCCTCGGCCAGGAGCGCGTAGCCGCGGTCGGCCATGTGCAGGCCGTCGGCGGCGAAGAGCTGCTTGGTCGTCAGCTTACCCTCGCGCACCCAGCCGTGCATCAGGTCGGCCCGGCGGATCACCGGCACGTCGAGCTCGTCGCCGATGCTGCGCACCGCGTCGCGGAAGCGCGAGGCGCCCGGCGTGGATTCGAGCTTCGGGCACCATTGCGGCTCCATCAGCACCACGTCGATGCCGGCGTCCCGGATCCGGCGGATCGCCGACACGGTGGCCTCGCGGAAATGGTCGAGCGACACGCCGCGCAGCGGGTCGTTGCTGCCCGTCTGCCAGATGACGAGCTGGGGCTCGGCCGCGATCACGTCGCGGTCGAGGCGCGCCAGCATGTCGTCGACGTGCTCGCCGCCGATGCCGCGGTTGATGACCGCCACGTCCATCCCGTGCAGCTTCTTGCGCAGGTCGATCTGCAGGCGGGCCGGGTAGGCGTTGGCCGGGGTCGACGCGCCCACGCCCTCCGTCGAGGACGACCCGAAGGCGACGATCTTGAGCGGGGCGCCGATGGCGATCTGGCGAGCGACGTGGGGCAGGTCCGGGCTGTCGCCCAGGTCGAACCCCAGCATGTCCAGGGATTCGGGCAGCAGGTCCGCGTAGGCGAGGACCGCCGTCGGAAGGACCAAGAGGGCGCCCAACAAGCCCAGGCGGCGCAGCATCCTGCGGGCGGGGAAGACAGTGTTCAGCGTCTTGGACACGGGACCGACGGCTCCGGCTCTCGTGAGCGGTAGATACAATCTGACACAGGGCCCTGAAAAGAGCGGTTCCGGGCAGAGTTTGAAAACGCACTGAATTCGTAACGCAAAATTAGGCATGATTGGGGAGGCGCGCCCTTGCCCGAGGATTCCCGGCAACATCGGCGCGGCGGGTCTACCTCAGCGACGTTGGCGTCGCGGCACCCGCACGCCCGACGCCGAGTCGGCATGAACCATGCAGAACAAACCCGACGCGTCTCCGACAGGGCGGCGGAGCGCGCGGTCGGGGCCGCGGCGCGTCCCCCGACCGGCCGCGGGGCTCCGTGAGCCGTCCCATGGTCGACCGCTTGCGCATCGCGATCCTCACGCACTCGACCGACCCGCGCGGCGGCGTGGTCCATGCTCTGGCTCTCGGGGAGGCCCTGGGCAGGCTCGGCCACGAGGCGGTGGTCCACGCGCCCGACCCGACCGGCGGCGGCTTCTTCCGCGCGGCGCAGTGTCCGGTGATCTCGGTCGCGGCCAAGCCGGTTGCGGGACCGGCCGCCGCCCTGGTCGGCGCCCGGATCGCCGACTACCTGGCGCATTTCTCGACGCCCGCCGCCTGCGACTTCGACGTCTTCCACGCCCAGTGCCGGATCAGCGGCAACGCGCTCGCCACCCTGACCCGGCGCCGCCTGATCCCGGGCTTCGTGCGCACGGTCCACCGGATCGACACGTTCACGGATCCGCGGCTCGCGCAGTGGGAGGAGCGGGCGATCCTCGATGCCGGGCGCCTGCTCTGCGTCAGCCGGACCTGGGCGGCGACGCTGGCGGCCGAGTACGGCGCCCGGGCCGACGTGGTCGGCACGGGCGTCGACGGGGCGGCCTTCACGCCCGATCCCGGGCCGGAGGACGACGCGCTCCGCCGCCGCCTCGGCCTCGGCGGCGGCCCGGTCTTCCTCAGCGTCGGCGGCTTCGAGGCGCGCAGGAACACGCTGGCGATCATCGAGGCCTTCGCGGCCCTGCGCCGGACCTGCCCCGACGCGCAACTCGTCGTGGCCGGCGGCGCGCCGCCCCTCGATCAGGCCGGCTACGAGGCCCGGTGCTGCGCCACGCTCGAGCGCGAGGGGCTCGAGGTCGGGCCCGGGCTGCCGGTGATCCGAACCGGCGCCGTCGCGCAGGCGGACATGCCGGGCCTCTACCGCCTCGCCGACACCCTGGTCTCTCCCTCCCTCGCGGAGAGCTACGGCCTGTGCGTTCTGGAGGCGATGGCCTGCGGAACGCCGGTGATCGTGTCGGGCCGGCCGCCCTTCACCGAGTACATCGCCCCCGGCGAAGCCCTGTCGGTGAACCCGGACGACACCGACGCCATCGCGTCGGCCATGCGGGCGAGCCTGGAGCCGAGCCGGCGGGCGCGGCTGCGCAATGCCGGCCGGGAGGTCGCCCGGGCCCATGTCTGGGACGCCTGCGCGGCGCGCCACCTGCCGACCTACGCGGAGCTCGCGCCCGGGGACGCGCCCTTGATGGCCGCGGCCACGGGGGCGGCGGCCTGGAACACGCTGCGGGTCCCGCGCGATGCCTGAGATGCGCTTCCATATCCGGTGGCCGGACGGGACCCGCGAGGCCTGCTACTCGCCGTCGCTGGTGATCAAGGACCACCTCGCGGTCGGGCAGGACTACCCGCTCGACGAGTTCGTCGCGCTGGCCCGGCTGGCCCTGGGCATCGCCAGCGAGCGCGTCCGTGCCCGCTACGGGTTCCCGTGCGGCCGCGCGCAGGCGCAGCTCGCCCGGATCGAGGAGGGCGCCCGCCGCCAGGAGCCCGGGACCGTCCACGTCGAGGCCTTCGAGGACTGATAAGGGCCCGCGGCTTCGCCGTGCGGCGAGGCGACGCGGCGCGCACGAGCGGCGCGCCGGGTTGTCCGCACGACCCACGGCGCGCGGAGGCCCAGGCGATGATGACCCGGATTGCGGCAGTGCTGGTGCTGGCCGCGTCACCCGCGGCGGCGCAGACGCGGCCGTCCACCACGGCGATGACCTGCCAGCAGACGATCCGCCTCATCCAGGCCCGCGGAGCGCTCGTCCTCGGGATTGGCGGCATGACCTACGATCGGTTCGTCCGTGACCGCTCGTTCTGCGAGCCCACCGAGATCGCGCGGCGCGCCTTTCGGCCGACCCGCGACAACCCGAACTGCCTGATCGGGTACACCTGCTACGAGCCCGGACGCGGCGACTGGTTGGGTGTGGACGACTAGCACCGTTCCCGATCGCGCTGCCGCGTTTCTCGAGCGTGGAAGAGGGGTGAAGTGCGGGGCGCCGGCGCAGCGAGCGCGCCGCGTCAGCCGGCGTCCGGGACCGCCCGACCGGGTTCGAGGGCGACGATCACCCGACGATCCCCGGCCCGGCGGGTGAATCCCGTGGCGTCGAGGTGCTCCAGCAGCGGGATCGAGAACTTGCGCGAGATTCCCAGGGTCGCGCCGGCCTCGCGGGCCAGGAATCCGGTCTCCGCCGTCCGCGCCGTCGGGAAGGCGTCGATCAGGCGGCTCTTGGCGGTGGCCACCGCTTCCCGGTGGAACAGCACGGCGCGGCGCTGCACCCGGTCGACGGCGCGGATCACCGTGCCGGCTCCCACGAGGTAGGTCAGCGCCTCGCGGCGGCGCACGTCCCGGCCGATGGCCTCGGCCTCGTCGGGCGGGCTGAGGCCGGCGCGGCGGAAGACCTGCTCTAGCCGGCGGGCGGCCTCGCTCTCGTTCCGCGCGGGGTCGAACTCGGCCCGTCGCCACAGGGCGCCCGCCTGGGCGACGCAGCCGGCCGCCGCGAGGTCGCGCAGGACCGCGCCGGTCACCGCCTCGGGCAGCGCCAGGGCGCGGGACAGGCGCTCCAGGGCGATGCCGTGCTCCATCGGGTAGTCGCGGTGATGGTGTGCCAGGGCGGCCAGCGTGCCGGTGCGCAGCGCTTCGAAGGCCGCGGCCCCGACGAAGCGGTCGCCGATCGCGCGGGCACCGTCTTCGGAGAGCGCCTGCCGGGCGCGGTCCGGCGCGATACCGGCGATCCGGGCGAGCTCGTTCAGCGGTGCCCCGGCCGCGCCGAGCTGCCCGAGGCGGACCGTGATCGACTCGGCGGGACCGCCCGCCGCTAGGGCGGCGAGGTCGGCCATGACCCGGGGATCGTGGCGCCGGCGGCGGCGGCTCGCCGGGTCGAGGATCCGGCCGCCCGCCACCGTGACGGAGGGCGAATCGAGCCGCAGCACGAAGGGCTCCCGCGCCGGCACCGCCACCGGCTCGCCGAGGTGGAGCTGCGCCTGGGTACTGGCGCCCGGCTCCAGGGCGTCGCGGTCGAGCAGCCGCAGCCGCGCCTCGACCTCTGTGGTGCCGAACAGCAGGCGGCAGGCCGTGCCGCCCGCCAGAGCATCCGGCAGACTCGCGGCCGCGGTGATCGCCACGTCGAGCCACGGGCTCTGCGCGAGCAGGCCCGGCAGCGACAGCGCCTGCCCACGGGCGATCTGGTCGAGGTCGATGCCGCGCAGGGCGACCGCCGTGCGGCGCCCCGGCTCGGCGCGCTCGACTGCGCGCCCGTGGATCTGCAGGCCGCGCACCGTGGCGGTGCGGCCGCCGGGGGCGATCTCGACGGTGTCGCCGACCGCGAGCGGCCCGCGTCGCAGCGTCCCGGTCACGACGGTGCCGAAGCCCGGCCGGGAGAAGACCCGGTCGACCGGAAGGTAGGGGAAGCCGTCGTCGCGGACCGGTTCCGTCTCCGCCACCAGCGCCGAGAGGGCGGCGGCGAGCTCCGGCAGGCCGTCGCCCGTCACGGTCGAGGTGGCGATGACCGGGCCGGCCTCGATCCCGGCCCGGGCGGCCGCTGCGGCGATCTCGGCGGCGCGCGCGGCCACGGTCTCGGGCGTCGCGAGGTCCGCCTTGGTCAGCGCCAGGACACCGCGGCGCACGCCAATGAGGGCGGCGATCTCGAGATGCTCCACCGTCTGCGGCTTGATGCCCTCGTGGGCGTCGACCGCCAGCAGAACGGCCCGCATGCCGGTGGCGCCGGAGATCATGGCGCGGACGAACCGCTCGTGGCCCGGCAGGTCGACGAGGTCGATCTCGCCCTGCGCGGCGGTCAGCAGCGCGAAGCCCGGCACGATGGACACGCCGCGGGCGCGCTCTTCCTTGAGCCGGTCGGTCTCGACGCCGGTGAGCGCGCGGACGAGCGCCGTCTTGCCGTGATCGACGTGCCCGATCACGCCGACGAGGAGTGTCTTCAAAGCAGCCACCGACCGCATCTTCTCCGCGGTGCCGCCGTCCACAAGGGGCGCACCGCTCGCTCGAAGGGGAATCCGCCGCGCCGGCGCGTCGCGGCGCCGTGTGCGCCTCCGGGCGGTCGGGGCCGGGGCTGCGAGGCAGATGGATTGTGGACAATTTGTCTTGCCACGCCGTGCCGTTTTGGGAAAGCGCGATTTTAACGCAGCGCAGCATCCATCCGCCGCGGGCGACCGGTCCCGTCCCAGCTTGACGACGGCGGCGCCGCCGCCTTTGCTGCCGCGGGTGCGTCGGACGGTCACGCCCCGATGCCGGTTCCGCGAGATGCGACGCAGGATGCGATGCAACCGGAGCCCATCCCTGGCTCGTTAGCCGGGGCAGGCGACGAAGAGGAGCGTATGAGCGACACCGATAGCCACGCCGCGGCGGAGCCCCGCGAGGTCGAGCTGAAGCTCGACTGCGCCGGGCCGGATCTGACGGCGCTCGCGTCCCATCCCCGGTTGAAGGACGCGTCGGCGACCGAGCCCGAATCCCTGGTGACGACCTACTACGACACGCCCGATCGCGCGCTCCGGAAGAACGGCCTGACCCTGCGCGTCCGCGCCAAGGGCGACCGCCATATCCAGACCGTGAAGGCCGGGAGCGGCGGCGTCGGCCTGTTCGACCGGGCCGAGTGGGAGAGCGAGATCGCCGGGCAGGCGCCGGAGCCCGCGGCCTGGGCCGACACGGCCGCCGGGCCGGTCCTGCGCGAGGCCGACGCGCCGCTGGAGCGGCTGTTCGCCACCGTGGTGCAGCGCCGGGAGGTCCCGGTCGCGCAGGGCGAGTCCCGCGTGCTCGTGACCCTCGACGAGGGCCGTGTCGAGAAAGACTCGGGCGTCGCGCCGCTCTGCGAAGTCGAGCTGGAACTCCAGTCCGGCGATCCGGCTGACCTGTTCGCGCTGGCGCGGGAGCTGGCCGAGACCGTGCCGCTGCGCCTCGGCGTGAAAGCCAAGAGCGCGGTCGGCTACGCGCTCCTCGACGGGATCGAGCCCGGCGTCGTGAAGGCCGAGCCCGTGGATCTGCCCGAGGGCGCGAGCGCCGGGGAGGTCTTCCGCCGGGTGGCGCGCGTCTGCCTGCGCCACATGCGCCTCAACGAGACCGCCTTCCTGGAAGGCGGCCGCCCGCCCGAGGCGCTCCACCAGATCCGCGTCTCCCTGCGCCGCCTGCGCTCGGCGCTGTCGCTGTTCGGGCCCATGCTGGAGAGCGATCCCCGGGCGGCCGGCTTCAACGACGAGATCAAGCGCGTCACCGAGCCCTTCGGCCACGCCCGCAACCTCGACGTATTTCTGAGCGACACGCTGCCGGATCTCGCGGAACAGCGCCCCGACGAGCCCGGCCTGGACGCCCTGCGCGCGCGCGCCGAGGCGGAGCGCGCCACCGCGTACGACGCGGTCTCGGAGACCCTCGAGAGCCCGCAATGGCGCGCGCTCGTCATCGACTTCGCCGGCTGGGTCGAGGCGGGCTCCTGGGCCGCCGGCCCCGACGCGGCCGTCGACGGGCGCCACTTCGCCGCGCAGGTGCTCGACAAGGCGCGCGCGCGCCTCAAGAAGCGCGGGCGCGGCCTCCGGCACCTCGATCCGCACACGCGGCACCGGGCGCGGATCGCCGCCAAGAAGCTCCGCTACGGCGCGGAGTTCTTCGCCGGTCTCTACCGGAAGAAGAAGGCTGTCCGCCGGCAGGAGAAGTTCGGCGCCGCGCTCTCCGACCTGCAGGACCATCTCGGAGCGCTCAACGATCTGGAGACGGCCCGGACGATGACCGAGAGCCTGTCGGGACCACCGATGCCGGGTCCCGACGATCCGGGGGCACAGAAATTGCTCGACGCGGCCGCGGACGCACGGTCCGAGCTCCTCGACGTCAAGCCCTTCTGGCGCTGAGGCTTCTCGCGCTGCCGGCCCGGTCGGAACCCGGCCGGTGCGGCGGCGTTCGCCGGACGCGGATCGGCCCGTCCGGGGCAGGGAGCGCGGATGGCCCACGCCTACAGGTTCGGCATCGAGGAGGAGTTCTTCCTGGCCGATGCGCGCACGCGCGGCACGCCGCGGGCCGGACTACGGGCCTTCCACGCCGCCGTGCGGGCCCGCCTCGACGACGCTGAGCGCGAGCAGCTCCAGTGCCAGGTTGAGGTGGCCTCGCCGCCGACCGCCGATCTCGCCGAGGCGCGGGGGCATCTCGCGGATCTGCGCGGCAGCCTCGCGGCGATCGGCGCCGAGCGCGGGATCCTGACCTTCGCCGCGGGCACGCATCCGATCGCCCGGTGGCGCGACCAGCGCCCCACCGACAAGGCCCGCTACCACGGGATCATGGCCGACCTCCGGATGCTCGGCCGGCGCAACCTCGTCTGCGGCCTTCACGTCCACGTGGAGGTCCCGGACCCCGAGGCGCGGATCGGGCTGATCAACCGGCTGCTGCCCTACCTGCCGGTCTTGCTCGCGCTCTCCACCGGCTCGCCGTTCTGGCAGGGGCAGCAGACCGGCCTCGCCGGCTACCGGATGCGCGCCTACGCCGAGCTGCCGCGCACGGGCGTGCCCGAGCTGTTCGCGAGTGCCGACGACTACGCCCGCTACGTCGACGTGATGACCCGCTCGGGCGCCATCGCGGATGCCAGCTATCTCTGGTGGCACGTGCGCGCGTCGCTGAAATATCCGACCCTCGAACTGCGGGTCGCCGACAGCTGCACGCGCCTCGACGACGCGCTGTGCATCGCCGCGCTGTTCCGCTGCCTCGTGCGCCGGGTGGTCCGGGATAAGCGGCTCAATGCCGGCCTGACCGCCGCCTCCCGCGGCTTCGTCATGGAGAATCTCTGGCGGGCCGAGTGCGACGGCGTGCGCGCGACGCTCATCGACGAGGCGCAGGTCCGGACGGTGCCGGTCTCCGCGCTGGTCGAGACCCTCCTCGCCGACATCGCCGAGGATGCCGAGGCGCTGGGCTGCGCCGCCGCCTGCGGGCACGCGGCGCGGATCGTGGCGGAGGGGACCAGCGCCGACCGGCAGATGGGCGTGTTCGCGGCCGCGCGCCGGTCGGGCGCGCGAGAGCGCGCGGCTCTGTCGGCGGTGGTCGATCATCTCGCGGCGGAGACCGCCGCCGGCTCGAGGTCCGGGCCTGGGGGGCACCCGAACATCGCTCCGGCGGCGTGACGACGGGCGCGGAACCGGCTGAGGGGGGATCGTCGAGGCCGCGTTCCGTCGGCCGCGCTCGAGGACGCGGTCGGCCGTATGAGTCGCATGGCCATGTTGCCGAAGGATGTCTGGCCGCCGGTACCGCGCGCCTTTATGGCCGGTCGCGCGGCGACGGGTTCCCTCCGTGCCGTCCTCTGCTATCCCTCGCGTCCCAGCAGCCACCCCGACTCCGCGGCCGACCCTCCGGAATGAGCCTCCTGCGCGACCTCTTCGGCCATGTCGGCCGTACCGTGACGGCCTATGCCGGCGACAAGGCGTTGATGCTCGCGGCGGTCTCGGCCGCCGCCAACGTCATCGTGGCCGACGGCGAGGTCGCGGGCCCCGAATTCGACGCCGCCCTGCATGGCCTGAAGGCCGACCCGGTCCTGATGAAGGGCTACGACGCGCTCATGCTGGAGACGGAGCTCTACGAGGGCATCGCCCGGGCTCGCACCCGCCTCGGCCGGGCCGAGAACCTGCGCAACGTCGCGGCGGTCGCCGAGCGGCCCGCGGCCCAGCGCGAGAACGTCTTCCTGATCGCCGCGGACGTCGCCGACCAGGACGGGATCAGCAACATCGAGGCGGGCGCTCTCGGCGAGATCGCCGTCGCCCTCCGGGTCGACGCGATCGCGCTGCTGCGCGCCAACCCGGTGCGGCGCCCGCTGGCCTGACCGGCCCGGTTGGCACCGCGGTTGCTCTCGGGTGCGCGTGATGGGAGCGCTGCCAAGTCGGCCGCGCCCGCCTATAACGTCAGCGTCGCACGGCGACCCGCCGTGAAAGGAACCGGCATGGCCGAGATGAGCCTCAGCAAGACCCACAACCTGCGCGCCGACGGAGCGCGCCTCTGGGCGACGATCCTGGAGACCGCGGAATTCGGCGGCACGCCGGCCGGCGGCATCAACCGCCTGACGCTCTCGGCCGAGGACGGCCAGGTCCGCGACTGGTTCCGGGAGGCCTGCGAGGCGGCCGGGCTCACCGTGTCGGTCGACGCACTCGGCACGCAGTACGCCCTGCGGCCGGGCCGCGACATGGGCCGCAAGCCGATCGCCTTCGGCTCGCACCTCGACACTCAGCCGACCGGCGGCAAGTTCGACGGGGTCCTCGGCGTGCTGGCGGGGCTCGAGGTGATGCGCAGCCTGAACGATGCCGGCATCGAGACCGAGGCGCCGCTCCTCGTGGTCAACTGGACCAACGAGGAGGGCTCGCGCTTCGCCCCCGCCATGATGGCCTCGGCGGCCTACGCGGGCGACTTCACCACGGACGAGATCCTGGCCAAGCGCGACGCCGCCGGCACCACGGTGGCGGAGGCCCTCGACGCCATCGGCTACCGCGGGGTGGAGGCCGTCGGCACACGGGAGATCGGCGCCTTCGTCGAGTTGCACATCGAGCAGGGACCGATCCTGGAGGCCGAGGGCAAGACCATCGGCGTGGTCGAGGGCGGCCAGGGCATCATGTGGTTCGACGGCGTGATCACCGGCTTCGAGAGCCACGCCGGGACGACGCCGATGCCGCGCCGCCGCGACGCGCTGCTCGCGCTCTCGGAATTCGCCCTGGCCGCCGAGCGGATCGCGCTGAGCCACGCGCCCACCGCGGTGGCGACGATCGGCGAGGCCGCGATCCTGGCGCCCTCCCGCAACGTCGTGCCGGGCCGGGTCGCCTTCACGGTGGACGTGCGCGATCCGCGCTCCGAGACCCTCGACGCGATGGAGGCGGCGCTCGGCGAGGCGGCCGCCGAGATCGCGGCGCGGCGCCATCTGGAGATCGCGCTGACCCGGATCTGGCGGAAGGAGCCGGTGCCGTTCGACCCCGCGATCGTGGCGGCGATCGACGCGTCCGCCGAGAGCCTGGGGCATCCGCGCCGCCGGATCATCTCGGGTGCCGGCCACGACGCCTGCAACCTCGCCGCGAAGGTCCCGGCGGCGATGATCTTCGTGCCGTGCAAGGACGGCGTCAGCCACAACGAGTCGGAATCGGCCACGCAGGCCGACTGCGCCGCCGGCGCCGACGTCCTGCTGCAGACGGTGCTCCGCCTCGCCAACGCGCCGCGCGCCTGAGGCTTCCCGCCGGGACGGCGCCCGTCGTCCCGGCGCCGGGCGCGCCGCACCGCCCGCGCGGAGGTGTACCGCGGCGGAAAATCCCGTAAGGACCGCTCCATGAGCGCGCGATCCTACCGCGACGCCAGGGGCCGGCCGCTCGTCGCGGTCACCGGCATCGGCGTCGTCTCCTCCCTCGGTCAGGGACAGGCCGACACGTGGGCGGCCATGACCGAGGGCCGGTCGGGCATCCACGCGATCGCGCGGTTCCCGACCGACACGCTGCGCACCCGCATCGCCGGGACGGTGGACTTCCTCGACACCGATCCGCTCGTCGCGCCGCTCCTGTCCGAGCGGTTCGCCGCCGTCGCCGCCGAGGAGGCGGTGGCGCAGGCCGGGATCGGCGCCAGGGGCGATTTCCCGGGCGCCCTGTTCATCGCGGTCCCGCCGGTCGAGATGGAGTGGCCGCAGCGGCAGGCCCTGGCCGAGGCCGCGGGCGGCGACGGCCCGGTCGACTACGCCGGCCTCCTGCGGGCGGCGGCGACGCGCCGCTTCGATCCCTGGCACGACCTGTTCATCTTCGGCACGGTCGCCGATCGCATCGCCGACTGCTTCGGCACGAAGGGCTCGCCGATCTCGCTCTCGACCGCCTGCTCGTCGGGGGCCACGGCGATCCAGCTCGGCGTCGAGGCGATCCGGCGCGGCGAGACCGCGGCGGCGCTCTGCATCGGCACGGACGGCTCGGTGAACCCGGAATCGCTGATCCGCTTCTCGCTGCTCTCGGCGCTCTCGACCCGCAACGACGAGCCCGCGACCGCCTCGAAGCCGTTCTCGAAGGACCGGGACGGGTTCGTCATGGGCGAGGGCGCGGCCGCCCTGGTGCTCGAGGACGCCGAGGCCGCCGTCGCGCGCGGCGCCGCGATCCTCGGCTACGTCCTCGGCTGCGGCGAGAAGGGCGACGGCTTCCACCGCACCCGGTCCAGCCCCGACGGCGCGCCGATCATCGCGGCGATCCGGGCGAGCCTGGACGATGCCGGTGTGGCGGCCGAGGCGATCGACACGGTGAACGCGCACGGCACCTCGACGCCGGAGAACGACAAGATGGAGGCCCTGGGCCTCGCGGCGGTGTTCGGCGACCGCGCGGCCGCCCTGCCGGTCACCTCCAACAAGTCGATGATCGGCCACACCCTCACGGCGGCCGGCGCCATCGAGGCGGCGGTCTCGCTGCTGACCATCCGCCACGGCCGCATCCCGCCGACCATCAACCACCGCGTGCCGGACCCGACCATCGCCCTCGACATCGTGGAAACCGCCCGCGATCTGCCGGTGCGGACCGTGCTGTCGAACTCGTTCGGCTTCGGCGGTCAGAACACCTGCCTGGTCCTCGGCGCGGAGCCCGCGTGAGCGCCGCCGACACCCCGCGCCGGGTCCTCGTGACCGGCGGCGCGTCCGGCATCGGCGCCGCGATCGTCCGCGCGCTGGCGGGATCCGGCCTCGGCGTCGACTTCACCTACCGCGCCTCGGCCGAGGCCGCCCAGGCGCTGCTGGTCGAATTGCGGGCCACCTACCCGGACCGGCCCTTCGCGGCCCATCCCCTCGACCTCGCCGACCGGGCCGCGCTGGACACCTTCTGCGAGACCGCCGAGGCCGCGGGCTACTACGGCCTCGTCCACAATGCCGGCCAGTCCTGCGACGCCCTCGCGGCGATGCTCGATCAGGAGCGCGCCGAGGCCGCCATGCAGGTCAACTTCTTCTCGCTGACGCGCCTCGCCAAGGCGCTCGTGCGGGAGATGACCCGGGCGCGCGCGGGCCGCATCGTGGCGATCGGTTCCGTGGCCGCCCTGCGGGCCAATGCCGGCAACGCCGCCTACGCGGCGACCAAGGGCGCGCTCATCGCCTATTGCCGCACCCTGGCGATCGAGACGGCCAAGCGCGGCGTGACCGTCAACGTCATCGCCCCGGGCTTCGTCGACACCGCCATGATGGAGCGCTACGCCGCCTACCGCGACGGGATGGAGCGCCAGATTCCCGCCGGCCGCTTCGGGCGGCCCGAGGATGTCGCGGCGCTGGCGGCCTTTCTGATGGGCGAAGGGGCATCCTACCTCACCGGGACCGTGCTGCCCGTCGATGGCGGCCTGACCGCCATGATGGGTGTCCACCGGACCTGACGGTGGCGCCGCCGAACCGGACGATTCTGCCGATGCGCGCCAGCCTCGCCCTCACCGCCGCCCTCTGCGGCGCGGCTCTCCTGGCCCCGGGCCATGCCCGGGCGGAGCCGCAGGTCTACCGGATCTCCGGCCTGCCGCCGGGCGAGCCGCTCAGCATCCGCGCCGAGCCGGACCCGTCCGCCGAGCAGATCGGCGAGATCCGCAGCCGCGCCCTGGTCTTCGGCTGCACCAACGACACGCCGAGCCGCACCACGTGGTGCCGGGTGAAGGCCGGACGCGCCCTCGGATGGGCGCGGCGGCGCTACCTGGCGCCGGAGTGACGAGAGACACGATGCGAGCCCTCCAACTGTTCGGCGACCGCGACCTGCGCCTCACCGAGATCGAGCCGCCGCCCGCGCCCGGCCCCGGCGAGGTCCGGATCCGCATCCGCGCGGTCGGCCTCAACTTCATCGACGTCTGGGGCTTCCGCGGCATGGCCTTCGCCAAGCGGAAGATGCCGCTGATCGTCGGCGCGGAGGCGGCCGGGACCGTCGAGTCGGTCGGGGCGGGCGTCACCGTCCTCGTCGCGGGCGACCGGGTCGTGCCGTACGGCGCCATGACCTGCGGCGAGTGCAAGGCCTGCCGCGAGGGGCGCGACAACCTCTGCGAGGACGTGTCCGGCGTGATGGGCTTCCATCTCGACGGCTTCGCCCGGGAGCTGGTGACCATGCCGGCCCGCCTCGTCGTGAAGGTGCCGGACGGCGTCAGCGACACCGACGCCGCCTGTGCGGGCATCGCCTTCGGCACGGTCCAGCACATGCTGTTCGACAACGCGCGCCTTGAGCCCGGCGAGAGCGTGCTGGTCCATGCCGGCGGCTCCGGGATCGGGACCGCGGCGATCCGCATGGCCAAGGCGATCGGCTGCACCGTCTACACGACGGTCGGCGACGACGAGAAGGGTCGCAAGGCCGCCGAGCTCGGCGCCGACCACGTCATCAACTACCGCACCGAGCGCTTCGAGGGCGAGGTCCGCCGGCTCACGAAGCGCAAGGGCGTCGACGTGGTGTTCGAGCATGTCGGCGCCGATACCTGGAACGGCTCCCTGCTCTGCCTGAAGCGCGGCGGCCGACTCGTGACCTGCGGATCGACCTCGGGCGTCTCGGCGACCATGAACCTGATGCAGCTGTTCCAGCAGCAGTACCGCATCACCGGCTCGTTCGGCTGCTCGCTCGCGAATATCGGGCAGGCCCTCGCCAAGATGGAAGCGGGCATTCGACCGGTGGTGGATACCGTGTACCCGCTGGCGGATTTCGCGCAGGGTCTGGAGCGCCTCGAATCGCGCCGGGTGTTCGGCAAGATCCTCGTCAGCCTGTAGCGCCGGCAGCGGCGCACCCGCCCGGCGCCGCACCGTCACCGGGTGCGGTGATCCGCATTTCGCGCTGCGGGAGACTTGTCGTAAACGTCGCTGTACGGGTGCGCTGGGGGGGCCGCCCGGACCGTATCCTGGAATCGACTGTGCTGCGTCTCGCCCTCCTGCTCAAACGGTCGTACCCGCGCCTCGCGGGCTTCGCGATGATCCCGGTGATCCGCGCCCTGGTGCTGCTGGCCCGGATCCTCGGGCCGGTCCGGTCCACGGCATTCGGCGCCGCGCTCCTGCGAACCCTCGGACCGCTCCTGCCGGCGCACCGCACGGCGATGGCGAACCTCCGGGCGGCCTTCCCCGACATGTCGGAGGCGGAGCGGAAGCGGATCGCCCTGGAGGCCTGGGACAATCTCGGCCGGACGGGGGCCGAGTACGCCCATCTCGACAGCCTGTTCGATTACGATCCCGCCGCCACCGGCGACTTGCGGACGGAGGTCGCCGGGATCGAGCACTTCTACGCCCTGCGCGACGACGGCCGGCCCGGTCTGATCTTCTCGGCGCACTTGGCGAACTGGGAATTGCCGGCGATCTGCGCGGCCAAGTTCGGCCTCGAGGCCACCGCGGTGTTCCGACCGCCGAATAACCCCGCCGCCGCGCGCCTCGTCCAGGAGGTCCGCCGCCGGACGATGGGCGGGCTCGCCGCCTCCACGCCGGGCGCCGTCTTCGCCATGCGCGACGTTGTCGAGACCGGCGGCCACCTGGGTCAGCTGATCGACCAGCACTTCACCCGCGGCGTCGTGGTGGAGTTCCTCGGCCGGCCATGCCTCGCCAACCCCCTCTTGGCCAAGCTCGCCCGCCACTACGACTGCCCGGTGCACGGCGTGCGCGTCGTGCGCCTGCCGGAGGGCCGCTTCCGCCTCGAGCTGACGCCGCCCCTGGACCTGCCCAGGGCGGCCGACGGGACCATCGACGTCGCCGGCGCCATGCAGGCGATGACGGCCGTGGTCGAGGGCTGGGTGCGGGAGAATCCCGGCCAGTGGCTGTGGATGCATCGCCGCTGGCGGCCCGACATGCTGCCCAAGCCGAGAGTGGCGCCGGCGCCACTTCAACCGACAGTAGAGATCTCTCAAGCCAACGTGATTTCACCTTCGGCCTCGCAGACGGTCTGATGGATCGATGACGCCCCGGCACCGCGCCCCGACCCGCGACCGCCGCGCGCTCCGCGCCGCGCTGCTTGCCTGCGCGACGCTGGCCGCGATGCCGGCGCGGGCCGAGCCCGTCCGCGCCGTGGTCGAGCTCTTCACCAGCCAGGGCTGCGGCGCCTGCCGCTCCGCCGACCCGGTCCTGCGCGACCTCGCCCACAAGCCCGGCGTCATCGCCCTGACCCTGCCGGTGACCTACTGGGACTATCTCGGCTGGAAGGACACGCTCGCGCTGCGGCCGCTGACCGAGCGCCAGCGCGCCTACGCGCGGGGCCGCGGGGCCCGACAGGTTTTCACGCCCCAGGTCGTGGTCGACGGCAACGGCTTCGCTGTCGGGTCCGACCGGCCGGCCCTGGAGCGCCTGATCCGCGATGCCTGCCAGCACGGCGGGCTGCCGGTGCCGGTGCGCGGGGAGACCAACGGCGACCGGATCCTGGTGGAGGTCGGGGCGGCCCCGGAGGCCAAGACCGAGATCCGCGGCGACGTCTGGCTGGTACCCGTGCTCCGCAGCCGCGCCATCGCGATCCAGTCCGGGGAGAACGGCGGCCGGACGGCGACCTACGTCAACGTCGTCCGCGGCATGCAGCGGCTCGGTCCCTGGACGGGCCAGCCGACCCGCTTCGAGGTGCCCGACACCCAGGCCCGCGTCGCCGACGCGGACAGCTGGGTTGTCCTGCTTCAGGGCGCGGCCGACGGCAAGCCGGGCCGCATCTTCGGGGCCGCCAAGGGACCGGGGCTCTAGGAGCGGGGTCGCGCGCTGCTACTCCAGCGAGATCGGGTCGATCTGCCGGCGGCCCTCGCGCCGGTGGCGCGCCCGGGACGCGTCGGCGAGCGACGACAGGCGAGCGTCGAGGCGCTCGGACAGGCGGCCCACCAGCCCGATCAACCCGTCGATCATCCGGCTGACGCCTGCGACCGTCCCGGTCACGGCTCCGACGATCCCGTTCTCGATGGCACGACCGATTCGGCGAACACGCTGCATGACGACTGTCTCTAGGTGGGCGGCGCCGGCGGCGCCCCGATCCGCGGCAGGTAGGGCGGCCGCCCCGGCCCGTGATGCGGCCGAAAGCGGCGCGGGTCCGCGCCGCGGGAGCGGAACCTTCGCGCGGCGCGGCCGGAGCGCTCGAACCGGCGGGTCGGCAGGCTCGTTGCATGGGTGAGCCGCCCGCCGTCCCGCGCGGGCGCCCCAGATCGAGGGTCGGCCATGCGGCGACGCCCGTTCCTGTCCGGGATGTTCGCCGCCCTGTCGCTGGCCGGCCGCCCCGCCCGCGCGGCGGATACGGGCGTCGACCTCCTCCTCGTCCTCGCGGTGGACGTGTCACTCAGCATCAGCGAGGCCCGGTTCGACCTCGAGCGCCGCGGCTACGCCGAGGCCTTCGGCGACCCGCGCGTGCTGCGCGCCATCGGCGACGGCCCGACCGGGCGCATCGGCGTCGCCCTGTTCGACTGGGCCGGACCCGGCGAGCAGCAGGTCGCGGTCGACTGGATGGTGATCGCCTCGGCGCAGGACGCGGCCGCCTTCGCGGCGCGCCTCCGCGCGGTGCCGCGCCCGTTCTACGGACGCACCGCCATCGGCTCGGCGATCGGTTTCGCCGCCGACCTTCTGGCCCGCGCGCCGTTCCGCGCCGAGCGCCGGGTGATCGACATCTCCGGTGACGGCACCGGCAATGCCGGGCGGCCCATCGCCGAGGCCCGGGACGCCGCCGTCGCGGCCGGCATCACGGTCAACGGCATCGTCATCCTCACCGAACCCGAGGGGATGCCGGCCTTCCTGAAAGAGCATACCAATCCGGCGGGCGGCCTGGCCGCGTATTACCGGAGCGTCGTGATCGGCGGGGAGGGCGCCTTCGTGATGACCGCCGAGAGCTTCGCGGCCTTCGGCCGCTCGCTCATCGCGAAGCTCGTGCGCGAGATCTCCTGACCGTCAACCGGATCCCAGAGGACCGACCATCGATGCGCCTTGCCGTCCTCCAGTTCACGCACGAGACCGTCACGTTCCTGCCGAACGACACGACCCGGGACGACTTCATCTATCCCGGCTCACCGGCTGCCGGGGCCGCGCTGCTCGCCACCGATCCCAAGGGCTACATGGGCGGCTTCGTGCAGGTGGCGCGGGAGTACGACGGCGTCGAGCTCGTGGGGATCACCTCGCCGCTCTGGCCGCGCACCGGCACCGCCTCGGGCTGGATCACCGCCGACGCCTACGCGCATTTCCTCGGGCAGATGGTGGCGGAGCTGCGGGCGCAGGGCCCGTTCGACGGGGTCTACCTCGCCCTGCACGGCGCGATGGCGGTGCGCGGCGTCCCCAGGCCGGAGGCCGACATCGCCCGGCAGGTGCGCGCCGCGGTGGGCGAGGGGGTGATCCTGGTCGGGACCTTCGACCTGCACGGCAACGAGGACGCCGCCTTCCTCGACCACGCCGACATGGCTTTCGCGGTGAAGTACTTCCCGCATTACGACGGCCACCTGCAGGGGCAGCGGGCCGCCCGGATGCTGGTGCGCGCCGTGCGCGGCGACTTCCGGCCGGCGCACCGGACCCTCAAGGTGCCGATCCTCTCGCCGACCGTCGTGCAGTGGACCGGCGCCGCACCGTGGTCCGACCTCGTGCAGCGGGCCCTCGTCTGGGAGGCGCGCGAGCCGGACGTGTACGTCAACGTCTTCTTCGGCTTCCCGTGGGGCGACGCCCCGGACGGCGGGATGACCGTGCAGGCGATCACCGACGACGACCCGGCCCTCGCCGAGCGGGTGGCGCGGGACGTCGCGGATTTCGCGTGGCGGCAGCGGCGCGCGCTGCTCGAGGCGACGCGGATCCACACGATCGCCGACGGCGTGCGCCTCGCCCGGGCGGCGGTGGCGGAGGGGGCCGCCCCGGTCGTCCTCGCCGACCACAGCGACCGGTCGGGCCGGGCGACCTGGCTGCTGCGCGAGATCCTCCGGCAGGGCCTCGCCCGCACCCTGGTCGCCACCGTGGCGTCGCCCGACATCGCGACGGGGTCCCTCGCGGCCGGCGACCCGTTCGACGCGCCGGTCGGCGGTGGCGGCGACCCGTCCGCGGGCGACCCGGTGCGCATCACCGGGACCGTGCTGCGCGTCGTCGCCGCGCCGGAGCCCGGCGTCGCCGGCAGCGGCGGCGGAGGCACCTGGATCTGCGTCGCGTTCGGGGCCGGCAACGTCCTCGTGCTGAGCCCGCAGCTCGCGCAGATCGTCGAGCCCGACGAGCTGTGGCGGCTCGGCCTGGACCCGGCGGATTTCGACGTCGTGGCGATCAAGTCGCGGGTGCATTTCCGGCGCGGCTTCGACGACAGCGGCTACGCCCGCACGATCCTGCTGGTGGAGCCGCCGGAGCCGTTCCTCGGCACGGTGCGCCTCGATCACCTCGCCTACGCGCAGATGCGGGCCGCCGACTTCTTCCCCTACGGCGACCCGCCCGGGCCCGTCCCGTCCGACCCGTGACCGGTCCGGCGGGGACGACAGGTGGCGGCCGCCGTCACCCGCCGGTGCTCGCCCCGCACGTGCGAGGGCGCTAGGTTCATCCCGCACGCGCTCGGTGAAGCGCGGCGAGGGAGAGACGGGATGCGGATTCCGGCCGACAGGCTGACCGCCTACGTGCGGGACATCTTCGTGCGCGAGGGCTGCGCCGAGCCGGAGGCCGAGCGCATCGGCCGCTTCCTCGTGGCGGCGAACCTCACCGGCCACGACAGCCACGGCGTCGTCCGCGTCACCCGCTACGTCGAGTGGCTGCGCGCCGGCGAGGTCGAGGCCGGCCGCACGCCCGAGATCGTGACCGACGCGCCGAACTTCGCCCTCGTCGACGCCCATTACGGGTTCGGGCAGACGGCCGGCCCCGTCGCCGTCGATCTCGGGATCGCCAAGGCGCGGGCGAACGGCGTCGCGATCATCGCCCTGCGGCATGCCGGGCATATCGGCCGGATCGGCGAGTGGGCCGAGCGGGCGGCGGCGGCGGGGCTCGTCTCGGTCCATTTCGTCAACGTGGCGGGCAGCCTCCTCGTGGCGCCGTTCGGCTCCGTGGAGCGCCGCTTCTCGACGGCGCCCTTCGCGGCCGGCTTCCCGGTCCCGGGGGGCGACCCGATCATCCTCGACTTCGCCACCTCGCTGGTCGCCGAGGGCAAGGTGCTGGTGGCTTCCCGAGGCGGCAAGCCGCTGCCCGAGGGCGCGCTGATCGAGCCCGACGGCCGCCTCAGCGCCGACCCGGCGACCCTGTTCGGCCCGCTGGAGGGCGTCGAGCGCGACAACCAGCGCGGGGCGGGTGCGATCCGGGCGTTCGGCGAGCACAAGGGCTCCGGCCTCGCGCTGATGTGCGAGCTATTGGCCGGCGCGCTCACTGGCTCCGGCACGGCCGGGCCCGGGCAGCGGCGGATCTGCAACGGCATGCTGTCGATCTACGTCACGCCGTCGGCCCTCGGCACCGAGGACGCCCTCGCGGCCGAGACGCGGGCCTATCTCGACTTCTTCAAGAGCGCCAAGCCGATGCCGGGCGCCGAGGTCCTGCTGCCCGGCGAGCCGGAGCGACGGATGCGCGCCGAGCGCCTCGCCGAGGGCGTGCCGCTGCCCGAGCCCGTCTGGGAGACCCTGCTCGCCGCCGGCCGGCCGCACGGCCTCGACGGCAACGCCTATCGCACCTGAGCCGGGAACGACCCGGCACGACACCACGCTCGGCGGCGACCCCCGGCCTCAACGGGGGCGCCGCACGGACCGGGGACGCCATACCCGGAAGACGGGAGGAGCCCACGATGCCTCGCTTGCGCTGGCTCATGATCGGCCTCTGCATGGCCGCCAACGCCATCAACTACATCGACCGCGCCAATCTGGCGGTCGCCGCGCCGTCCATGTCCAAGGAGCTCGGGCTCGACGCCACCGACATGGGCCTGATCCTGTCGGGCTTCTTCTGGACCTACGCGATCATGCAGCTGCCCTTCGGCTACGTGGCCGACCGGGTCGGCGCGCGGCTCTCCCTCGTCGTCGCGGTGGTCTGGTGGTCGGCCTGCACGGCGCTGACCGCGGTGGGACGGGGGTTCCTGTCCCTGCTCGGCCTGCGCATGCTGCTCGGCATCGGCGAGGCCGGGGCCTACCCGTCCTTCGCCAAGGTCGCGGCCTCGTGGTTCCCGCGCGGCGAGCGCAGCTTCGCGAGCAGCATCTTCGACAGCGGCTCCCGCGTGGGCTCGGCCCTGGCGATCCCGCTGGTCTCCTGGGTCATCGCGACGCTGGGCTGGCGGGAATCCTTCGTCGTCACCGGCGTGCTGGGCTTCGTCTGGGCGGTGTTCTGGATGTGGCTCTACCGCGAGCCCGAGAACCACCCGAAGGTGTCGCCGGAGGAGCTCGCCCGACTGCGGGCCGCGCAGGAGCGGCCGAAGACCGTCGACGCGGCGGATGCCCAGAACCAGGTGCCCTGGTTGTCGCTGTTCCGCTACCGCACGGTCTGGGGCATGATGGCCGGGTTCTTCTGCCTCAACTTCGTGATCTACTTCTTCATCACGTGGTTCCCGACCTACCTGGTCAAGGCGCGGGGCTTCTCCCTTGCGGAGCTCGGAACGCTCGGCAGCCTGCCGGCCCTGGCGTCGATCCCCGCGGGCTGGCTCGGCGGCTTCGCGTCGGACGCGCTCTACCGCCGCGGCTGGAGCCTCACCGCGGCCCGCAAGACCTGCCTCGTCGGCGGCATGCTGATGTCGTCGGTGATCACCCTGTCGATCATCGCCCCGAACATCTACGTGGCGCTGCTGTGCTTCGCGGTCGCCTACGGCAGCCTCGCCTTCACGGCGGCCTCGATCTGGGCGCTGCCCGGCGACGTGGCGCCGACCCCGGCCCACGTGGCCTCGATCGGCGGCATCCAGAACTTCGCGTCGAACGTCGCCGGGATCGTGACGACGACCTTCACCGGCGTCATGCTGACGGTCACCCAGGGCTCGTTCGTGATCCCCCTGATCGTGGCCGGCGGCTTCTGCCTGCTGGGCGCCTTCATCTACCTGTTCGTGGTCGGCGAGATCGCGCCGCTGCCGGTCCGCGACGCTCGCGCCCCGGCCCTGCGCCCCGAAGCGGCGCGGTGACGGCGCGGTGACGGCGACTGGCGCGACGGCATCCGAGGAGAGACCGATGTCCACGTATCCCGTGATCACCCTCCGCCCCGCCGACGGCGTGGCCGTGGCCCGCGGCGCCATCGAGCCGGGAACGCCGGTCGCCGACGGCGTCGCGGCGGCGGAGCGGATCCCGGCCGGCCACAAGGTCGCGGTCCGGGCCCACCGGAGCGGCGACCCGGTGACCAAGTACGGGCAGATCATCGGCTTCGCCAAGGCGGACATCGCGGCCGGTCGCCACGTCCACGTCCACAATCTCGGGATGGGCGAGTTCGCCCGGGACTACGCGTTCGGGGTCGATGCGACGCCGACCCAGCTGGTGACGCCGCCCGCGACCTTCCAGGGCATCCGCCGACCCGACGGGCGCGTGGCGACGCGCAACTACGTCGGCATCCTCACCTCGGTGAATTGCAGCGCGCACGTCGCCGACCTGATCGCCGACGCGTTCCGGCGGCACCCGATCCTCGGCCTCGACCCGCTCGCCCCCTATCCCAACGTCGACGGTGTCGTGGCGCTGACCCACAAGACCGGCTGCGGCATGGCGATGGGCGAGCCGCTCCGGCTCCTGCGGCGGACGCTCGCGGGCTACGCGCGGCACGTCAACTTCTCCCACATCGTCATGATCGGGCTCGGCTGCGAGGTGAACCAGATCGGCGCCTTCCTGGAGGAGCAGGGGCTCGGCGGCCGGATCCGCAGCATGAACATCCAGAGCCTCGGCGGCACCCGGAAGACCGTCGAGGCCGGGATCGAGTTCGTGACCGGCATCCTGACCGAAGCGAACGTGGTCCACCGCGAGCCGGTGCCGGCGAGCGAGCTGATCGTCGCCCTGCAGTGCGGCGGCTCGGACGGGTATTCCGGCGTGTCGGCCAACCCGGCGCTGGGGATCGCCAGCGACCTCGTGGTGCGGAACGGCGGCACGGTGATCCTGTCGGAGACCACCGAGACCTACGGCGCCGAGCACCTGTTCACCCGCCGCGCTATCAGCCCGGAGGTCGGCCAGAAGCTTGTCGACCTGATGCACTGGTGGGAGGAGTACACCCGCAAGGAGGGCTCGGAGATCGACGCGAACCCGTCGCCGGGCAACAAGGCCGGCGGCCTGACCACGATCCTGGAGAAGTCCCTCGGCGCCATGGCGAAGGCCGGCAGCACCAACTTGGTCGACGTGCTGCGCTACGCCGACCCCGTCACCGCCAAGGGCTTCGTCTTCATGGACACGCCCGGCTACGACCCGGTCTCGGCGACCGGGCAGGTCGCGGGCGGCGCGAACCTCGTCTGCTTCACCACCGGCCGCGGTAGCGTGTTCGGCTGCAAACCGTCGCCCTCGATCAAGATCGCCACCAACTCGGCCATGTACCGTCGACTCGAGGAGGACATGGACGTCAATTGCGGCACGATCCTCGACGGCGCGGAGAGCGTGGAGCAGGCCGGCCACCGGATCTTCGACCTCATCCTGCGGGTCGCCGGCGGCGAGCGGACGAAGAGCGAGCAGTTCGATTTCGGCGCATCGGAATTCGCCCCCTGGCAGATCGGCGCGACCGTGTGAGGGAGCGGGGCGCGCGCTCCGCCGTCATCGCGAGCGCAGCGCGGCGATCCGGGGAGGCGAAACTTCGGTGAGTGTGGCGCAGCCCTGGATTGCTTCGCTGCGCACGCAGAGACGGCCATTCCGACCGCCGTGCAGGCCTGGTCTCAGAGGTCGGTCCGGACCACGTGCGGGAAGCTCAGGATGAAGTCGGGGCCGAAGGCCGTGACCGGCGTGTGGAAGCCGGGCGCGACGGTGCCGGCAGCGACGCGGCGGGCCGCCTCCAAGGCGGTCCAGACGGTGAGCGTATAGCCCTCGGGCGTCTCCATCCGGCTCGCCGCGCGGCGGCCGGCGCCGTCCCAGGCCTCCGCCAGGAAGGTGCTGCGGGCCTTCTCGCGCGCGGCGGCCGAAGGGCCCTCCGGCAGCCGGTCGATGCCGCGATTGATCAGGCGCTGCGCGGTGCCGCCCGCGATGATGCGGCGGATGCCGGCGGGCAGGCCGGCCGCCGCCGCCATGGCGGGGAAGGCCTCGAAGTAGACGTCGATGTTCGGGACACCGGTCGAGTACCACGCGCTCGACACGTCGCCCCAGCCGAGCCCGACGGTCCGGCGCGGTCCCGTTCCGAAATCCGCGGTGGCGCGCGGCGGGCTCGGCAACTCGACGATGCGCCCGTCCCGGCGCACCCGCGTGCCCCAGGCGATGCCCTCCACCATGGTGCGGGCGGTGCCGCGGCTGAAGCCGCCGAACCCGCCGATGGAGATGCGCAGATGCGTCGCGCCGGGAACGCGGCCGGCCACGTGGGCGGCGAGGCAGTCGCTCGGCACCACGTCGAAGCCCGCCGCCGGCAGGAGGACGATGCCGGCCGCCTTCGCGGCCGCATCCTTGGCCGCGAGGGCCTCCAGCACGGCGATCTCGCCGGTGATGTCGACGTAGTGCGCGCCGGCCGCGAGGCAGGCCTCGGCCATCGGCCGCGCCGTCCGCGAGAACGGGCCGGCCGCGTGGATCACCGCCGCCACGCCCGCGAGGGCGGATTGCAGGCCCGCGGCATCGTCGAGCCGCGCGGCCCGCATCTCGAGGTTCAGCCGGGCCGCCAGCGGCCGCAGCTTCTCGGGATCGCGCCCGGCCAGGATCGGGCGCAACCCCTGCCCGACGGCGTGCGCGGCCAGGAGCTGCCCGGTATAGCCGGTGGCGCCGTAGATCAGGATCGCGGTCATCCCGGGGTTCTGACACCGCTTCCGCCGGTGTCAAAGCGCGCGCCGCGTCGCCGCCCCGGATGCTAGGGCTGCGCCGATCCGATCGTCCCGCGGCGGGGATCTGACACCCTCCGTCCCCGCCCGAACAGGAGCCGAGGCACGATGTACGAGCGTAACCTCCCGCCGCGCGCGCGCCGCGCCAGCCGCCGGATCGTCTGCCTTGGCGCTGTCCTCCTGGGCCTGGCCGCGCCCGCCCAGGCCGGTGACGGGCCGGTGGTCCTGAAGGCGCCGTCGGACGCGAGCCCCGGCATCGCCGCCATGCCGCAGATCGCCGCGCCGGCCGACGAGGCCGAGCGTCGGATCAACGCGGCGCTGAAGCGCCTCGACGCGCGGGCCCTGAAGGCCGAGCAGGCGTGCAAGGATCAGGGCGGGAAGAACAGTTCCTGGGAGCGCACCGTCCAGGCTCCGATGCGCGGCCCGCGCTTCCTGAGCTTCGTCATCTTCGACAGCGGGTTCTGCGGCGGCGCGCACCCGAATAGCGGCACGATGTCGATCGTCTACGATCTCACCACCGGCGCCCCGGTCGACTGGACGACCCTGCTGCCCAACTCCCTGACCGGCAAGCTCGCCCTGGCGGAGGGCCCGGGCGGGACCAAGATGGTGACGCTCGCGTCGAAGAGGCTGCACGCCCTCTACCTCGCGGGCTATCGTCCGAAGACGGGCGATCCGAAGGCGGACGACGCCGACAAGGAGTGCCGCGAGGCCGTCGCCGAAACTTATGACGGGCAGCCGCCGGCCATGATGGCGTGGCTCGACGCCAAGACCGGCGGCCTCGCGGTGCAGTTCGACCTCGCGCACGTCGTCCAGGCCTGTGCCGACCCGGTGGTGATTCCCGTGGCGACGTTGCGTCGGGAGGGTGCGCAGCCGCTCCTGGCCGTCGCGCTGGAATCCGCCCACGCGCAGGCCTCGAAGTGACGCGATCGGCCACAGCGTGTTCGGCCTCGACGCGGGCCCCCGACGGTGTAGCGTGAGTCCGCGACGGCGCGATGCCAGCGCGCCGTGTCCGAGGGGCGGCCCATGTCCGGATCCGGCGTAGTCGACGAGGCGGCCGCGGCGGCGAGCGAGCCTTTCGGCGCGTTCGCGGCCGGCCTGACGGACCTGTCGCCCCTGCGGCGGGCGGTGGTCGCGGCCTGCCGGCGGCCCGAGCAGGACTGCGTGCTCCCGCTCCTCGAAGAAGCGCGCCTGCCGCCCGAGGCGGCTCGGCACGTCGCCGAGGACGCGCGGCGCCTCGTCGAGACCCTGCGGCGCCAGGGCACCCGCGGCGGCGTCGAGGGGCTGATCCACGAGTACGCGCTGTCGAGCCAGGAGGGCGTGGCGCTGATGTGCCTCGCCGAGGCGCTGCTGCGCATCCCCGACGCGGCGACACGGGACGCGCTGATCCGCGACAAGATCGCCGGCGGCGACTGGGCCGCCCATCTCGGGCACAGCCCGTCGCCCTTCGTCAACGCGGCGACCTGGGGCCTGCTCGTGACCGGCAGGCTCGCGGCGACCCGGGACGAGGCCGGCCTGTCGGCCGCGCTCACCCGGTTGATCGCCCGCGGCGGCGAGCCCGTGATCCGGACCGGCGTCGATCTCGCCATGCGGATGATGGGCGAGCAGTTCGTGGCGGGGCGAACCATCGCCGAGGCCCTGCGGCACGCGGCGCGGCTCGAGGCGAAGGGCTTCACCTACTCGTACGACATGCTCGGCGAGGCCGCCGTGACCGCCGAGGACGCCGAGCGCTACCGGCGCGCCTACGCGGACGCGATCGCGGCGATCGGCGCGGCCTCTGCCGGGCGCGGCGTGCTCCGCGGCCCTGGAATCTCGATCAAGCTGTCGGCGCTCCATCCCCGCTACGCCCGCGCGCAGCGCGACCGGGTCCTGGCCGAACTCTATCCCCGCGTGCGGGACCTCGCCCGCCTCGCCGAGGGGCACGGCATCGGTCTCAACATCGACGCCGAGGAGGCCGACCGCCTCGACCTGTCGCTCGACATCCTGGAGCGTCTCGCCGCCGAGCCCGATCTCGCCGGCTGGGACGGGCTCGGCTTCGTGGTCCAGGCCTACGGCAAGCGCTGCCCGTTCGTTATCGACGTGCTGATCGACCTCGCGCGGCGGTGCCGCCGGCGGCTGATGGTGCGCCTCGTGAAGGGCGCCTACTGGGACAGCGAGATCAAGCGGGCGCAGGTCGACGGTCTGGCGGATTTCCCGGTCTTCACCCGGAAGGTCCATACCGACGTCTCGTACCTCGCCTGCGCGCGCCGGCTGCTCGCGGCGCCCGACGCGGTCTTCCCGCAATTCGCCACCCACAACGCCCAGACCCTCGCGAGCATCGTCGAGATGGCCGGCCCGGATTTCCGGCTCGGCCAGTACGAGTTCCAGTGCCTGCACGGCATGGGCGAGCCGCTCTACGAGGCGGTCGTCGCCGGCGAGATCCTGCAGCGGCCCTGCCGCATCTACGCGCCCGTGGGCACCCACGAGACCCTGCTCGCCTACCTGGTGCGGCGCCTCCTGGAGAACGGGGCCAACACGTCCTTCGTCAACCGGGTCGCCGACAAGGCCGTGCCGGTGGCGGATCTGATCGCCGACCCCGTCGTCGCCGTCGAGGCCGCGCCGGATCCCGGCGCGCCGCATCCGCGGATCGCGGCCCCCCGGGCGCTCTACGGCCCGGCCCGCGCCAACGCGGCCGGGCTCGACCTCGCCGACGAGGCGGCCCTCGCCCAGCTGTCGGACGGGTTGGCGGCGAGCGGCCGCACCGCGTGGCGGGCGGCACCCTCGGGCGCGGACGACGCGGCGGCCGACGAACCCGTCCGCAATCCCGCCGACCGCCGGGACATCGTCGGCTTATACCGGGCGGCGACGGTCGAGACCGTGGCGGTCGCCGTGGCGCGCGCGCAGGCGGGCGCGGCCGGCTGGGCGGCGACGCCGGCGACCGCGCGCGCCGCCTGCCTGCGGCGGGCCGCCGACGCCCTCGAGGCGCAGATGCCGCCGCTGATCGGCCTCGTCGTGCGGGAGGCGGGCAAGACCTGCGCGAGCGCCGTCGCGGAGATCCGCGAGGCGGTCGACTTCCTCCGCTACGCCGCCGCCGAGGCCGAGCGGACCCTCGGGGAAACGCACGCGCCGCTCGGTCCGGTCGCCTGCATCGCGCCGTGGAATTTTCCGCTGGCGATCTTCGTCGGTCAGGTCGCGGCCGCCCTGGCGGCGGGCAACACGGTCCTGGCGAAACCCGCCGAGGAGACCCCGCTGATCGCGGCCGCTGCCGTCCGCGCGCTGCACGCGGCCGGGATTCCCGCCGAGGCGCTGCACCTCCTGCCGGGCGGCGGCCGGGTCGGCGCCGCCCTGGTCGAGGATCCGCGCGTGCAGGGCGTGATGTTCACCGGATCGACGGCGGTGGCCAAGGGCATCCAGCGCGCTCTGGCGGAGCGGCTGAACCGTTTCGGCGAGCCGGTGCCGTTCGTGGCCGAGACCGGCGGCCAGAACGCCCTCGTGGTCGATTCCTCCGCGCTCGCCGAGCAGGTGGTGGCCGATGTCATCGCCTCGGCCTTCGATTCCGCCGGGCAGCGCTGCTCGGCGCTCCGCATCCTGTGCCTGCAGGAGGAGATCGCCGACCGGACGCTGCACATGCTGAAGGGCGCCCTGCGGGAGCTGCGGGTGGGCGACCCGCGGGCCCTGCCCGTCGATGTCGGGCCGGTCATCACCGCCGAGGCCGCCGACCGGGTCGTCGGACACGTGGCGCGGATGCGCGCGCGTGGCTTCCCGGTGGAGCAGTTTCCCCTGCCGCCCGAGGCCGGCGCCGGGACCTTCGTGCCGCCGACCCTGATCGAGATCGGGGCCGTCGCCGATGTCGAGCAGGAGGTGTTCGGGCCGGTGCTGCACGTGCTGCGCTACCGCCGCGACGGCCTCGACGCGCTCCTCGCGGCGATCGACGCGACCGGCTACGGGCTCACCTTCGGGCTGCACAGCCGCATCGACGAGACCATCGACCGGGTCCTCGATCGCGTGCGGGCCGGCAACCGCTACGTCAATCGCAACATCATCGGCGCGGTGGTCGGCGTGCAGCCCTTCGGCGGCTCCGGGCTGTCGGGGACGGGCCCGAAGGCCGGCGGCCCGCTGGCCCTCGGCCGCCTGCTACGGCGATCGCCCGCCGCCGCCCGCGACGGGCTGCCCACCGACGACGGGGCGCTGCGTCCCTACACGGCGTGGCTGCGCTCGCGGCACCGCCACGACCTCGCGGACAGGCTCGAATCCGTCCGCTATCCCGGCCGCGCCGCGATCGCGCTGGCCGGTCCCGTCGGTGAGAGCAACCTGTACGCGCTACGTCCCCGCGGGCGCGTCGCGGCCGTCGCGGCCACCGAGACGGCGCTCCTGCTCCAGCTCGGCGCGATCCTCGGCACGGGCAACGCGGCCGTCGTCATCGGGCCGGACGGGCGCGATCCGGTCCTGGACGGTCTGCCGGAAGCGTGCGCGGCGCGGCTTGCCCGGGCGCCGGATCTCGGGCGCGCAGGCGCGATCGCCGGAATCCTGTTCGCGGGCGACGCCGACGACCTGCTGGCCCTGAACAGGGCCGTCGCGGCCCGCGAGGGCGCGATCCTGCCGATCCAGGCCCGCTGCCCCGAGGCGCTGGCTTCCGGCAATCTCTACGATCCGGCCGGCCTGGTGGAGGAGGTCACCACCACGATCAACACCGCGGCGGCCGGCGGCAATGCCAGCCTGATGAGCGTCGGGTGAGCCCGGAACTGCCCGGTCAGGCCGACCGGCGCAGGTTCCAGAACAGCGGCAGCCCGGTCAGCATGCCCTCCAAGTCCCGCCGGTAGGCGGTCGGCTGGAAATACTGGCCGCAGGGCAGGTAGGCGCCGACCTCCAGCGCCCGCGCCTGGATCCGCGCCGCCAGCGCCTTCTGGGCGTCGAGGTCCGGCGCGTCGAACCACGCGCCGCGCAGTTCCTCCAGGGGCGCGTCGGTCAGCCAGCTCGGCACGCCGGCCCGGCCGTTCCCGCGGGCGGCCAGATGGTAGGCCGGCGAGAGGTGGTCGAGCCCGCCGGAGAAGATGCCGAACATCGACCAGCCACCCTGGTCCAGGGGCTTGGCGTTCAGGATCCGCTGGTTGACCGTCCCCCAGTCGGTGGCGACGACGTCGAGGTTCATCCCGATCTTGCGGCAGGCATCGGCCATCACCTCGCAGATCGCGTTGATCCGCGGCACGTCGGTCCCGGAGAGCAGCACGACGCGCTCGCCCTTGTAGCCCGCCGCCGCCAGCGCCCGCTTCGCGGCGGCGAGGTCGCGGGGGGCGGTCAGCGCCTCCATGCCGGCCGAGGACGCCATCGGCCCGCCGGCCGTGAAGATGCCGACGGGCCCGCGCCGGATCGCCGGGTCGCTGCCGGCGACGGCGTCCATCATCTCGGTCTGGTCGACGGCCGCGAGCAGCGCCCGGCTGATCGCGGGATTGTCGAAGGGCGGCAGGGTGTGGTTGAGGCGGATCTGGCCGATCAGCCCGGCGGTCTCCACCAGATCCACCCGCACGGCGGGCTGGCGGTTCAGGTCCGGTACGAGATCGACGAGGGGCTGCTCCCACCAGTCGATCTCGCCCGAGCGCAGGGCGCCGGCCGCGGTCGCGCCGTCGGGGATCGTGCGCCACTCGACGCGGTCGAAATGCGCGATCCGCGGCCCCGCCGTGAAGCTCGGCGTGCCGTCGGGGCGCGGTCGATAGGCCTCGAACCGGCGGTAGACGTTGAGCGAGCCCGGGACCCGCTCCTCGGGGACGAAGCGGAACGGGCCGCTGCCGACGATCTCCGGCACCGGCTGCGTCGCGGGCGTCGCGCTCAGGCGCTCCGGCATGATCACCGGGACGTAGGAGGTCGGCTTGGCCAGGGCGTCCGGCAGGAGCGGGAAGGGCCGCTTCAGGCGGAACTGCACCACCGTGTCGGAGGGCGCCGAGAGTTCGTCCACCGTCGCGAACAGGGCCCCGCCATAGGCATCGCGCTGCGCCCAGCGCTTCAGGCTCGCCACCACGTCGCGGCCGAGGACGGGCGTCCCGTCGTGGAAGCGCAGGCCGTCCCGCAGGGTCAGGCGCCACGTGAGGCCGTCGGACGCGACCTCGTGGCCCGCCACCATCTGCGGCTGAGCGCGGTAGGCGGTGTCGAGGCTGTAGAGCGTGTCGAACACCATCAGCGCGTGGGTGCGCGTGACGTAATTGGTGGTGATGATCGGGTCGAGGAGCGCGAGGTCCGCGTAGGGGACGAACCGCAGGGTCGTCGCGGAGGCCGCCCGGACAAGGGCCGGCCGGGCGAGAGCCCCGGCCATCAGGGCTCCGGCGCCGGTCAGCAGGGTGCGTCGCTTCATGAATCGATCCCGGTCACGGCGGCGTTCGATCTGGCCGCAAGCCGGGTTCGCGTGCAAGTGGTGCGCCACTGCCGCGCTTCGATCGGGATCTCAGAACCCGCCCGGGCCGGGAGCCGGACGGGTCGCCCGTGATCGCGCTGCGCGGGCCCTCAGGCGGCGCGCGACCAGCGGATGTCGCCGAGGCTCTCGCGGAAGGCGAAGCGGGCGAGATGGTCGGCCACGACGTTCTCCAGCCGGGTGAGGTTGACCGGGTCGGAGCTGTCGATGCGCATCACCAGCGCGTCGGGCTCGGCATCGAAGGTGCAGACGCGGTCCTCGCCGAAGGGCACGGTGCCGTGAACGGGGGTCGCCTCGACCTTGAACTTGTGGCTCCAGTGCCGGCAGAGCTGCTGCAGGTAGCGGCTCGCCTCGGTGGTCTGCACGCGGGCCTGGGAGGTGGGCATTCCGTCGGTCTCCAGATGGATGTGAAAACAGCCTGTCGGTGACGGTTCGTCGTTCGATCTCGCACGTGCGAGATAGGGAGGCCTCAGAGCAATTGCCATGCCTGGCGCCGACGGATCCGTCTCCGCCGTCTGTATTGAGCGTGTGTCCGAAGCGTTAGCAGCGGCTTAACGCGACGGGCCGCCCCGGCGGTTCGCGGCGCGGCGTGGCTGTCCTGCACCCGTCTCCGCGCCGAATTATGGCGCGATGCACAAATTCACTCAGGCCGGCGGCGCACCGCGATCGGTCGGGGCGAGCACCTTGCCGGGGTTGAGCAGGTCGTCCGGATCGAGCGCGGCCTTCAGGCGCCGCATGAGGTCGAGCCCGACCGGGTCGCCGTAGCGCGCGAGTTCCTCGCGCTTGATGAGGCCGACGCCGTGCTCGGCCGCGATGGAGCCGCCCAGGGCGTGCACGAGGTCGTGAACGATCCGGTTGAACCGGCCCCAGGCGGACAGGAACGCCGCGGGCTCCATGCCGGGCGGCTGTGACAGGTTGAAATGGATGTTGCCGTCGCCGAAATGGCCGAAGCCGCAGGGCCTCAGGCCCGGCATCTCGGCGAGGCAGGCCGTCCCCGCCCGCTCCAGGAACTCGGGCAGGCGGGAGAGCGGCACCGACACGTCGTGCTTGATCGAGGCGCCCTCGCGGGTCTGCGCTTCGGGAACGCCCTCGCGCAGGCGCCAGAGCGCGGCGTTCTGGGCCCCGCTGGTCGCGATGGTGGCGTCGGCGATCAGCCCGTCCTCCAGGGCCTGCCCGAGGGCCGATTCAAGTTCGGCCCCCGTGTCGGCGTCCGGGCGCGCGGACGCGACCTCGATCAGCGCGTAGGCGCCGTGCGCGCCGTCTAGCGGCCGCACCGTCCCCGGGACGTGGCGGAGCACGATCTCGAGGGCGAAGGGCGGCAGGTACTCGAAGGCCGTGAGGTCGCGGTCCATCCGCGTCCGCAGGAAGACGAACAGGTCCAGAGCCGCCTTCGCCGAGTCGAGGCCGACGAAGGCGACGCTCGTCGAGCGCGGCCGCGGGAACAGCTTCAGCACCGCCGCCGTGACGATGCCCAGCGTGCCCTCCGAGCCGATGAAGAGCTGCTTCAGGTCGTAGCCGGCATTGTCCTTGCGCAGGGCCCTGAGCCCGTTCCAGACGCGCCCGTCGGCGAGCACGACCTCCAGCCCGAGGACGAGGTCGCGGGCGTTGCCGTAGGCGAGGACCGCGATCCCGCCGGCATTGGTGCTGACGCCGCCGCCGATCCGGGCGGAGCCGCGCGACGCGTAGGAGAGCGGGAACAGCATGTCGGCGGCCTCGGCCGCCTCCTGCACCTCCTGCAGGATCATCCCGGCCTCGACCGTGATGGTGGCGTCCACCGGGTCGACCGCGCGCAGGCGGTTCATGCGTTCCAGGGACAGGACGACGCCGCCCTGCGGCACGCCGGCGCCGGTGAGGCCGGTATTGCCCCCGAGCGGCACGACGGCGATCCCGGCCTGCGTGCAGGCGCGGACCGCGAAGGCGACGTCCTCGGTGCTCCCCGGCCGCAGCACGGCCAGGGCCGACCCGGTGAACAGGCGGCGGCTCTCCGTCAGGTAGGGCGCGAGGGCGTCGGGATCCGTCAGCACGTGCCGCGCGCCGAGCCCGTCCCGGAGCGCGGTCAGCAGGGTGTCGAGGGCGGCTGTCGGCGTCATCGCGCGGATTCTGTAGGCCGGAGCAGGCCGGACGCAAGCGCCGGTATGGCGCGCGCCGATGCGGACCTTACAACGATGATGTAGGGCCCGGGCGTCGTCGCGCCGGTCCACCCGGACGATCCACCGCAGAGGCAGAGATGCTCTCCGTCATCCAGAACCCGCCCCGCATCGCGCTCCCCATCGTCGGCAGCAGCGACTTCTATCCCGTCCGCCGCGTCTACTGCGTCGGGCGCAACTACGCCGCCCACGCCCGCGAGATGGGCGCGGACCCGGACCGCGAGCCGCCGTTCTTCTTCATGAAGCCCGCCGACGCCCTGCAGATCGTCGGGCCGGAGCCGACGGCCCACGCCTACCCGCCGAAGACCGCCAACTACCATTTCGAGGTGGAGATGGTCGCGGCCCTCGCGAGCGGCGGCAGCGACATCCCGGCCGCGACCGCCCTGGAGCACGTCTACGGCTACGCCATCGGCCTCGACATGACCCGGCGCGACGTCCAGGACGAGGCCAAGAAGATGTCGCGGCCCTGGGACACCGCCAAGGCGGCCGACGGGTCGGGGCCGATCGGCGCGCTCCACCCGGTCTCCGCCATCGGCCACCCGGCCAAGGGCGCCATCACCCTGTCGGTCGACGGCGAGATCCGCCAGAAGGGCGACCTCGGCGACATGATCTGGTCCGTCGCCGAGCAGATCGCCTACCTGTCGGGCTACTTCGCCCTGCAGCCCGGCGACCTGATCTTCACCGGCACGCCCTCCGGCGTCGGCCCGGTCCAGCGCGGCCAGCGCATGGTCGCGGCGATCGACGGTCTCGGCGCCATCACCCTCGACGTCGTCTGAGCCGCGCGGCCGCATGCTCCTCGATCGGCCGCTGCTGCGGCGCCTGTTCCACCTCGGGGCGCTCGCGTCCCGGGGCATGACCCTCGGCGTGCGCGGTGTCGCCCTCGACGGGGCCGGGCGCGTCGCCCTGGTGCGCCACACCTACGTGAGTGGCTGGCACCTCCCCGGCGGCGGCGTCGAGCGCGGCGAGACCGCGCGCGACGCGATCGTGCGGGAGTTCCGCGAGGAGGCGGAGATCGTCGCCGAGGGAGAGCCGCGCCTGCACGGCCTCTATCGGAACGTGGTCGCCGCGCCCCGCGACCACGTGGCCCTGTTCGTCCTGCCGGCCTTCACGGTCCTGCGCCCGAAGGCGCCGGACCGGGAGGTCGCCGAGTGCGCCTTCTTCCCGATGGACGCGCTCCCCGAGGGGACCACGCGCGGGACCCGCGCCCGGCTCCGGGAGATCCGCGACGGCCTCCCGCCGGAGCCGAACTGGTAAATCGTGACGGTTCGCGAAAAGGGCGCTTGCGTCGCCCGGCGGAATGGTGTTTAGAGAGCCGCGCCGGGGGCCGCCGGCACGAAAGTCCGGGCGGCGCGGCACAGTGAGCGGGTGTAGCTCAGGGGTAGAGCACAACCTTGCCAAGGTTGGGGTCGAGGGTTCGAATCCCTTCGCCCGCTCCAAATCTTCAATTATCGCAGTCACCTGCAGGATTGCTGCAACGCTTCACCCGGGCGTTGCAGCTTTCCAGGCGGCACCGAGGCGGCACCGCGCCTGCCATGATGCGGGATCTGCATCCGGATCCGCTCCCGAAGGAATGGGCGAGCGACGGCTCTGTCCGATTTTCCGGACTCCGCCGCTCGATCTCCCGACGCCCGCGACGCCTTTCCGTAGCTCGATGTCGACGAAGGTGCGGGATACGGATCCTACGCATTCCTTCCGACCTGCTCCGTAATCCGCTGCCATCGGTCCACGCGGCTGCGCCGCTCGCCGGCCGGCGACGCCCAGGGTCGGATGCAGTCGCCGTTCCAGACCTTGCCCACGGCGATGCTGATCAAGGGTACGGTGCTCCGCGGTCGATGGGGCGACTTCTTCGTCCAACGGCGAACGCGGGTTCGAAGGATGGCCGGTGCTTCCTTCGCACTCGACGCGTGCAGGTCGGCAGCCGAGATCGCGCTCCGGGCGCGGTCACTCTGTGGGAGATCGAAGACGTCCTGCAGTCCTACGCGCACGAGGTCGTCTTCGGCCCACGGAAGGATCGGAACGCCCTCTGGGGGCGGTGCCGTCTCGGCTCGCGTGCGGATCGGTTCGATCCACCAAGAGACCGAAGCGTCGCCCGTGACGTCCGTCGCCCGCATCCGGATCTCGCGCCGCGTATCGGCCTCCCGCTCGCCGCAAGGCATGCCGGGTGTGCGATGGGTCGCCTGAAGCAGCGCCGTCGGCCGAGATCGGTCGTCCCGCCGCTGCCGCGGCTCGGCCAAGGTGGGACACGCCATGACCAGTTGCGGAGCCGGGTGGCGTTCCAGTCCCGAGGCCGGATGGTCGTGGGTTTCGCAGGTCGGGTGATTGATCCGTTCGGGCTAGGGTCCGGTCGCTTCCGCTTCCGGAGCTCGATCGACGACCTGTCGCGAGGCCACGAAAGGTACGGCTCGGTGTCGTGTCACCCGGCCCAAATCGGATGCGGCATTCCAGACGGGCGTGGCAGCGGTTGGTCGTCCAACGCTCGTTCAGGGCATCTGAAGCCGTTTCGAGTCGCAGCCGGATCGCCCTTGCATGTCGAAAAATTCGACATTATCATTCTTGGGAAGTCACGGATTTCGACAGGCCATGCCACTCGCTCCGATTGCCGCTCCATCCGTCGCGTCCTTCCCGACACCCGAAGTCGAGAAGTGCCTGCGCGACGAGCTGATCGAGGCGGTCAAATCGGAGGCGGCCGTCAAAGGCGACGCCCTGCCGGCCACTCCGGCGGCGATCGCCACGACGACGTTTCAGATCGACTCTCTGGTAGTGGTCTCGCTGCTCACCGCAGTCGAAGCTGTCATCGGCTGCAACCTGCCGGATATCGTCGTACGCGCGGGTGGCTACACGTCGGTGGAGCAGGCCCTGGAACAGCTTGTTCCGCGGATCGAGAATCACTGGGCCAAGATCAACGGAGTGAAGACGTGACCCAAGCCTCGAGCCCTCCGGGCAGCGACGAGGAGGAACGCAGGAAGCTGGGCGATCGGCTGAAGGAGGCCAGGAAGTATCTCGGCCTGAAGCAGGAGGAGGTGGCGAACTACCTCAAGATCCCGCGCACGGCCTTGACCGATATCGAGAGTGGCCAGCGCCGTGTGGAAGCCATCGAGCTGACGCGCTTGGCCAGACTCTACCGTCAACCTGTGGGCTACTTCACCGGAGAAGACGAGGCCTCTTCGCGACTGCCGATCGACGTCGCCCACTTGGCGCGGCGGGCGGCGGCGCTCTCGGAGAAAGACAGAGAGGAACTCGGTCGCTTCGCGGAGTACCTGCGGGCCAGATCGCGGCCGGACCAAGGCTGAGCGATGGTTTCGACAACCTACGCAGGAGCGGTCCGGGTCGGCACACAGGCCGCCGCGCGGCTTCATCGGGACCTCGGCATTCGATCGCGGGTCGAAGCGCACGGAGGCAATGTCGACGTATTCGCATCGATTGGAGCGCTCGACCTGCCACTCCTTATGCGTCCCCTGCAGGGCCTCCTGGGAGCCTATCTGAACGATCCGGCTCCGGGAATCCTTGTGACTACACAGCGTCCGATGAGCATCCAGCGCTTCACGGCGGCCCACGAGCTCGGGCATTTCTCCCTCGGGCACGAGCCCAGTCTCGACGACGAGGGAATTCTGCGGCGCATGCCGATGGCTGGCGAGAGGGTGCCGAAATTCCAGGAGGTCGAGGCGGATGCCTTCGCGGTCGAGTTCATGATGCCGCGCTGGCTCTTCTTCGCGCACGCATCGCGTCAGGGTTGGGCGGCCAGGGACTTCGTCCGACCCGATCGCGTCTACCAGCTGTCTCTGCGTCTGGGCGCCAGCTACGCGGCGACCTGCTACACGCTCGCGAGGCGTCGTCTGATCACCTCCGGACAGGTCGACGCACTCCTGGAGACGAAACCGCGGGAGCTCAAGGCCGGGCTTCTGGATCCCTACCGCCCGGACGACTATCGAGGCGACGTCTGGCTTCTCACGGAACGCGACGCTGGAACCCGCATCGATGGAAGCCGCAACGACATCTTCGTGCTCCGCTTGAAGGAGCACAGCGGCGGCGGGTACCTGTGGGATATCGATCAGCTCAAAAACAGCGGCTTCGCGATCGTCGAAGACGAATTATCGGAGCCACCCGAAGACAGCGTCGGCGACAACGTGCTCCGGCGCGTCACGGCCGCGCCGCCGGATGACTTCCGCGGGCTGATCGAACTCGCCGAGTTTCGGCCCTGGGATCCGGACGCGATTCTGAACAAGTTGGACGTCGAGATGGACCTGACCGGCCCCGAGGAGGAAGGCCTCTCGCGTGCCGAGCGGCGGAGCTTGCTCGGGGCGGCATGAGCGGCGTCGAAGTTTTCGTAGACCTGAGGCCGCGCTTCGGTCATGCCCGAGACCAGGGCCCCCGGCCGACCTGTCTCGCATTCGCTGCGAGCGACACCCATGCCGGGGTTCGGCCTGGATGGCTCCCCCTGTCGTCCGAGTACGCGTTTCACCGGGCTCAGATGCGCACGGGCAGCGGCCCGGACGAAGGGGCCACGCTGGCTTCGATGCTCGACGTGCTGCGTGAGGACGGGCAGCCAGAGGAGCACGGTTGGCCCTACCTTCCGGCCACGCCCGTCGATGCTGCGTCCTGGGTCCCGCCGGGCGACGTCGGCCCTCTGTTCAGATGCGGATCCGAACGTCGCCCGGTCGGCTTCGACTTCATCGTGGGCGAGATCGAGCGCGGCCAGCCGGTCATCGTCCTGATACGGCTTTCCCGCTCCTTCTTTCGACCGAATGCGGACGGCGTGATTCATCCCGCCACCGGCGAGATGCCGGAGATGCTGCGCCGTCACGCCGTGGTCGCCGTCGGCCACGGAAAGGCCGGCGGCCACCGTGCGATTCTGGTGCGGAACAGCTGGGGCGCGAAGTGGGGCGAGCGAGGCCACGCTTGGCTTACCGAGGCCTTTCTCGGCCCGCGCATCTATGCTGCCGCGAAACTGACGGAGGATGTCGTTGTATCTCCCGATTCCCCAGCAGCCTGATTGCATCAGCGCATGGCGCGAGGCCGTGCGGATGGTCGAAGCGCAGCCGGGCCACTACGCCTATAACGTCGTCCTCGACATCGCCGATCCGACGAGGAACACGACGCTGCGGGATCCAGGCGTCGCGCTGGTCGACGACTTCCTCCGTCAACGGGGTCAACAGGCGGTCGAAACCGTGGCGAACACGATCTTCCCTGCCGGTCTCTATCACCGATACCGCGCCCCGGCCTTCTTCGACGTCTTTCAGGAACGGGTGTTGGGAAGGGTTCGGCGCAACGAGCGGTGGTCTGGCTACTACTTCGAGCGGATGATCGACATTTCGGTCCCGGAGGGGAAGAACCCGAATCAGCTTTGGGACATCATCGGACGGATCAACGACAAAAACGTCAAATCCCTCAACAAGTTCGAGCTTCCATTGTTCGATGCGGCGCGCGACGTCGACAACTCACCCTACGGAGGACAATGTCTCAGCTTTCTGAGTTTCAAGGTGGTGCCCGGAGCGAAGAAGAGCGGCAGGAAGCTTGGGCTTACGGCGATGTATCGGAACCACTTCTACGTTGAAAAATTGCTCGGAAACCTCATCGGCCTCGGGCGCCTGATGGATTTCGTCTGCCGGGAGACGGGCCTCGATATGGGCGAACTCACGATCGTCTCGACGCGCGCAGAGGTCGATCTGCCGAAGGGCACCCGTCGCAACGACATCAAGACCCTTCTAAGCCAGGCCCGGGATGCCGGCCAGAAATGCGCGGCCTGACCGATGCCGCGGATCGAGGGGGCGCCGCGGCCACGTTCGTCGCATGGGAGCCGGTCGGCTCGGATAGGGCCGCCGGCGGCCTCCCGCCAGGCCCGCAGGACTGTTCAGAAGGGCAGGCTCGCAGTCGTCGGCCGCTCCTTGGTCGTCTGGGCGACGCCGTAGAGCGAATGCACGCCCGCGATGAACTCTGCCTGTCCGCCGTAGCTCGGGTGGCGGACGACGGAGAGCGGGATGTCGATACCGGAAAGGGCCAGCGCTGCATCGCGCCCGATCGCCACGATGCGCTTCGGCGCGACCATCGCGATCAAGGCCTCCGTGAAGCACCACGTGGCGTCGCGCTCGGCGCGGGTGTGGCATCGGTTCGAGAACGGGTTCGTCGGCTCGTGAGGGTGGAGCGGGAAGACGTTCCATAGGACCGCGGGCTCGCCTATCCGGGCGAGAACACGCCAGATGATCGCCGCGGTGCGCTCGGCGACGACGGGGCCGCGGGTGGCGCGCTTGAGGTCGATGCCGCCCATCAGAGCGCCGGCCGACTCGAGATGGACCTCGTCCGTCAGGGGCAGTCCGGTCCGGCGGCCGCCGCGATATCCGAGATCGCGGGCGATCCAGATCGTATCGACGTTGGCGTCGAGTGCCGCTTCCAGGCAGCGTGTGAGGTTGCGTCGACGCACGGTGGCGGCATCGGCGCGATCATGCCCCGGGCAGACGTCTCCGTACGGATTGAAGACCGAGGGCAGCCGAACGTCGGCGAGCGCTGCAGCGAAGGATGCGGGCGTTCTCAAAGCAAGTGCTCGATCGAGAGGCGGCGGTTGATCATGTCGATGTGGATACGCCCGCGCCGATGTTCGCGCAGGAATCGGAAAGCCGCATAGCCCTGAAGAATGGCTTCTTCCCACATCCAAAGCGGGCAGCGCTCCGCCTCGTAGCCCGCCGCGAACTGGCGGACGTGCTTCAGGAGGTCGAACGGGATGTCGCCAGGCCGAGCGCCGGCGAACAATTCCAGGTTCACCGCCTGCCCGAAGATCCAGGTCGTGATTCCCTCCTCGATCAGGATCGCCCGTGCGCCGTCCTGCGCCTCGTCCACTTTCGGCGCGCTCTTGCGCTTCACCCGGAGCAGGGCCCGGACGACCGGCGACCAGCCGAGCACGGCGACGTAGGCGTAGTGGAAGACGTCGTGGAAGCGGTAGTCGTCCTGGAGCATGGCGTTGTCCGTCAGCCGGTCGCCGATGTTGATGCCGTTGCACCGCTGGTAGACGTATTTGCGATCGCGAACGTCGCGTTCGAAGATGTCGACGTACAGGTCGCGCGGCAGCTGCTCCGCCGGATCGGACTGCGCATCGAGCGGCACCGGATAGATCCGCTCATGCGGCCACCTGTCGAAAATCTTCTCCAGGTTCTTCACTGCCGCAGCCTCGAGCGTCACTCCCGCTTCGGTGGCGGCCTCGACCAAGGACCGTGTGATCGATCTCAACCGATCGGCAAGCAGATCGCGTTGTCCGAGGCGCTCCTCGTGCTGGTCGGCGAGCAGCACACCGACCTCGCTGGCAAGCTGGAGAAGCGTCCTTTCGAAAGCCGCGTTCGGCGACTCCTGTCGCGGCATGATCGCGGGCTGGAGGGATGCGAAGGTCGCCGCACCAGTCTGGGTCGGGCTTGCGAAGATCTCCTCCAATCGAAGTCCGCCGCGTGAAGCGACCGCGGTCAGGTACCAGAGGACATCACCGAGTTCTTCGACGACGGCGCTGGCGTATCCGAGATACGAGGCCCGATCACGTTGTTTCTTTTTAACTTCGCTGAGAAGGCTGCCCGTTTCCCCGAAGAGCCCGAGCAAAGGGAACGCCAGCGAGCCACCGTCGCTTCGCTGGTCGGTGGACGAGGCGAGCGAGGCGTAGCCCGCGATCGTGAGAGGTGAAAATTCGTCCATCGGCGCAGTCATAGAGCAGATCCTAGCCGTGCGGCCGTAGCCTGTCGCCAGCTACCATGGCGGTATCTCCGGTAAGCGCTGGTGCCGTCGCAGCGACCGTCGCAGTCGTTACGATGGGTGCAATCCCGAGCCGCCCTTCGCCGGCCTGGGGTTCCTCGACGAGGATCAGTCGGGCTGAACCGACATCAAGCGGGGATCGCGCGAACTGCGTTCACGACCAACGTCGCGTCGATCTCCAATGCGTCCGCGATCTCGAGGAATTCAACGAGATCGACCCGCCTTCCCCCTCCTTCGATCGCGGCAACGACAGATTGATATCGGCCCAGTCGCGAGGCGAGCTCGCTTTGGGTCAAGCCCGACCGCTCACGAGCTTCGACGAGGAGTTCGATCAATTTTCGATGACGTGCGCTTCTGAGGGTCTTGGGCATCGGCCCGACGGCGGGATCGAGAAAGCCGATCTGTCAGCTAAACCAGATGGAAAATTATCGGAAAATCTGATTTTCTTAGCGGCCGTCGATCGCGATTCCGCGCTCGCATTTCGGGAGGGAGCCATGACCCTCTGGTTCACGGCAGATCACCATTTCGGTCACGCCAACATCATCCGCCTCTGCCATCGTCCATTCGCCGACGTGGCCGAAATGGACGAAGCGATGGTCGAGCGGTGGAATGCCGCCATCGATAGCTGCGACGAAGTCTGGCATTTGGGCGATTTCGCTTACCGCTGTGGTCCCAATCGTCAGGCAGAGATCTTCAGCCGTTTGCGCGGTCGAGCGATCCATCTGGTGCGCGGCAACCACGACAGTGGAAGGACCCTCGCGCTGCCTTGGGCTTCGGTGCAGCACTACGCCGAGATCGTCGTGGATGACCGCTTGCTCGTCCTGTTCCATTACGCGATGCGCGCGTGGAATAGATCCCACCGCGGATCTCTGGCTCTGCATGGACATAGCCACGGAACCTTGCCGAGCCTGCCTGGCACTTGCGACGTCGGAGTGGATGTTTGGAATTTCCGGCCGGTTTCGTTATGCGAAATTCTTCGGAAGATCGCGCCGGATCCGCCGTCGTCATGACGAGGTCGCCCAGCTCATTCTGTTGGCGCGCCGCGTCGTCCGCGCGCGGAGCATTGGCATAGGCGCTCTGCACAGCTGCCGCGTGGACGCGGCGGATCGCGTCGAGACTGGCCCCCCTCGGCAGTGCAGCTGTACGGGACGGAAACGGTCTGCATGCGCGAGCGCGTCTGTTCGCGATCCGGAAGCTCCGCGATGCCCTCGGTCCGAACTACGCCGATATCCAGCTCGCCGACCTGTTCGCTCGCGTCGGACAGCCCGCAGCCTGCCCCTGGCGGCTGGCATTAATCACGCTGCTGCAGTTCTCCGAGAACCTGTCCGACCGCCGCGCAGCCGACGCCGTGCGGGCCCGCATCGACTGGAAGTACCTGCTCGGCCTCGACCTGACCGATCCCGGCTTCGACGCCTCGGTCTTGAGCGAGTTCCGCTCCCGTCTCGTGGCTGGCGGCGCTGAGGCTCTGCTGTTCGGCACCCTGCTCAACCTCTGTCGCGAGCGCGGCCTCCTGGCCAAGCGCGGCCGCCAGCGCACCGACGCGACCCATGTCCTCGGAGCGGTCCGCGGCCTCAACCGCCTCGGCTGCGCCATCGAGACCCTGCGGGCCGCGCTCAACGCCCTGGCGGTCGCCGCACCGGACTGGCTGCGTGCTCATACGGAACCGAGCTGGATCGAGCGCTATGGCCGTCCCATCGACGATTTCCACATCCCGCAGGGCGAGGCGGCCCGCCGCGCCTGCGCCGAGGAGGTCGGGTCTGACGGGCATCGGCTGCTTGTGGCCATCGACGCTGGGACCGCGCCGGGCTGGCTGCGCGAGGTGCCCGCTGTCGTGGTCCTGCGCCGGGTCTGGCTGCAGAACTTCCGCCTCGGCGAAGGGAGCGATGCAGGTCCGCACGGAGGCGATCGGGTCCGGTGGCGGACGGAGGCCGACGGTATCCCGCCCGCCCTGGCGATGGTCGCCTCGCCCTACGATCCGGATGTCCACTACGCCAAGAAGCGCGCGACTACCTGGATCGGCTACTAAGTTCACGTGACCGAGACCTGCGACGACGGTCGGCCGCCGCTGATCGTCCATGTCGCGACGACTCCGGCCCCGGTCGTGGACCGCGCGGTGCTCGACCCACTGCACACGGCGCTGGCGGCGAAGGACCTGCTGCCAGTGCGCCATCTCATCGATGCCGCCTATATCGGCGCCGACGGCCTCGTGATCGCAGCACGCGATCACGGCGTCGCCCTGACCGGGCCAGTGTCGAAGGACAACCACTGGCAGGCACGCACGGCCGGCGCCTTCACCCTCGAAGCCTTTCACCTCGATTGGGATCGGCAGATCGCAATCTGCCCAGCCGGACATAGCAGCCGGAGCTGGCACCCGAACCACAATCTCGGCCGTACGGTCATACGCATCCGCTTCGCCACGCGGGACTGCGAAGCCTGCCGCCTGAAGCCCCGCTGCACACGCTCGGGTCGCCGGCTCCTGACGCCGCGCTCGCGTGAGGAACACGAGGCGCTCGTCGCGGCACGGGCCGGAGAGGCCTCACCGGAGTTTGCAGCCGACTGGCGGCGGCGAGCCGGCATCGAGGGTACGTTCTCGCGCGGCGTACGGGCGATGGGCCTGCGTCGCAGCCGTTATCTCGGTCTGGCCGGAACGCACCTGCAACAGCTGTTGACGGCCACGGCAATCAACTTCGGCCGCCTCGCCGCCTGGAGCGACGGTCGCGTCCGTCAATGAGGTGGACTTTTGGGGTGGAATTGGAGCGGCCATCGGTCAGGCGGCCTGCGGTGGAAGGGTGATGGTGTCGTCGGTCAGTGCCGGCGTGAGGCCGACCATGCCCTCGACCTGCATGTAGCGATGCTGGAGCTGCCACTCGTCGTTTGCCTCCAACAGCACCGCGCCAATCAAGCGTTGGATCGAGTCCGTATTGGGGAAGATACCGACCACGTCGGCACGGCGCTTGATCTCCTTGTTGAGGCGCTCCAGCGGATTGGTCGAATGTAGCTTCGTTCGATGCTGGATCGGGAAGCTGAGGTAAGCCAGGACATCGTCGCTCGTGCCTTCGATGAAGCCCTTCAGCTTCGGCCAGCGATTGTGGAGTTGCTCGGCCAGATGCTGGAGCGCGGCGCGGGCCGCGTCCTGATCGGGCTGCTGGAAGGCGCTGCGCAGACCGGCCGCCACCATGGTCTGCTGCGCCCGCGGCACGTAGGCCAGGGCGTTCCGGGTCCAATGAACGCGGCACCTTTGCCATGTCGCCTTCAGCACGCGCCGGATGGCGGCCTTCAGGCCCTCGTGGGCGTCGGAGACGACGAGCTGCACGCCCGCGAGGCCGCGCTTGACTAGGCTGCGCAGGAAATCGGTCCAGAACACCTCCGCTTCCGACGGGCCGATATGCAGGCCAACGATCTCCCGCCGGCCCTCGGTGTCGACCGCCACGGCGACTATGGCGGCCACCGAGACGATCCGCCCGCCCTCGCGTACCTTCAGGTAGGTGGCGTCGAGCCAGAGATACGGCCACGCGCCCGACAGCGGGCGCGTCAGGAAGGCGTTCACGCGCTCGTCGATGTCCTTGCAGAGCTTGGACACCGACGACTTCGAGATGCCCGACAAACCCATGGCCTGAACGAGATCGTCCACACGCCTGGTCGAGACGCCGGCGATCCATGCTTCCTGGATTACCGCCACCAGCGCCTTCTCAACCGTCTTGCGTGGCTCCAGGAAGCCGGGGAAGTAGCTGCCGGTGCGCAGCTTCGGGATCTTCAGGTTGAGCGAGCCCAGCCGGGTGTCGAGGCTGCGCTCGCGATGGCCGTTGCGGTAGGTGCTGCGCTCGCCCGACCGCTCGTAGCGCCCGGCCCCGATCAGCCCGTCCACGTCGGCCTCCATCAGGATCTGCAGGACCGTCTCGGCGATCGAGCGCAGGAAGTTGCCGTCGTCGGCCTTCTGCAGCGCCTCGATCAGTGCCACTCTGTCGTCGGTCATCGGGGTTACCTCGGCTCGGGTTGAAGTCCGCAAACTCCACCTTAGCCGCCAGCCCCGATGGCCACCCCAATCCCCACCCGAACGGACCCGGAAATTACACCTCGTTCGCGGACGCTACCTGGAGCGACGGCACGCCCGCTGTCCGAACCCAACGCTCCGCCTTCGCCCGCCTCATGGCTCAGCCAATGGCCGCGTAGGAATTCGCCAGCAGTGTCTAAACCGAGGCAAGTCCACCCGTGGCGCAGCGGAAAAGTTGTGGTTTCAGACCTCTTGGCTGAATGGATGTTCGTGGCTGGTGCGTGACCTCGACCCGGTGCGCCACGCCTACGTAGTTGCCCTTAAGCGGCCCCGCTTAAGATGCCCTCCGGAATTTCGGCGCCGCCCTACCTCAGGCATCCAAGCCGTCATCCAACACGGATGAGGAGCAAACCGATGCCGAGCGCGATCTCCCTGCCCCAGCCCTCTCAGGCGGCCGCGAGCTTCGATGCGCCGGTCGGCGGCATCCACGGGAGCGCTCAATTCGCGGGCTGCCCGGAGCTCATCGGGACGCCGTTCTCCTACGCCCGCGAGGAGGAGGTCTACGGCGAGGGCGAGGACGCCGAGTTCGTCTACAAGGTCGTCGAGGGCGCGGTGCGCACCTACAAGGTCCTGAGCGACGGCCGGCGGCAAATCACCGGCTTCCACCTGCCCGGCGACCTTTTCGGCTTCGAGCAGGGCGAGACTCACCGGCATACGGCGGAAGCCCTGTCGGACACCAAGGTCCTGATCTTCAAGCGGCGCCAGATCGAACGGGCCGCGGCCCACCGCGCCGAGGTCGCTTGTCAGCTTTGGAGCATGGCAACGAACAATCTGCGTCACGCCCAGGACCATATGCTGCTGCTCGGGCGCCGGTCGGCCACGGAGCGCGTCGCTTCCTTCCTGATGGAGGTGGACGAGCGCCTGGGCGGCACCGGCACCTTCATCCTGCCGATGACCCGGCGCGATATCGCCGACTACCTCGGGCTGACCATCGAGACCGTGTCGCGCACCATCACGCAGCTTGAGGGCGACGGCGCGCTGCTACGCAGCAGCTGCAGCAACCGGCAGTTCAGCCTCTGCCGCGGCCGGATGCGGCGCGCGGTCGAGGACTGAGCCGCTCGCTAGTGACAGCTGGTGGCAGTGAGACACATATTTCGGCACGGCGGCGGGTCGCGTGGCGCGGCATTCTCGGTGCCGCGGCCATTTTGGCAATGGCGGAGCTGACCGCGCGGCTTGCCTACTCGGATGCGGTTGTCGCGGTGCAGATAGAGGCTGCCGTCCGACGTACCAATCACGACATGGCGCTCGCGAGCCCAACGGATCCACGCGCCGTGTTCTCGCGAGGGAATCAACGGTTCGCGGCTGGCCCGTGAGGATGTGTCGCTCATAGAACACCAACCCCCCCCGCTCCTGAGAGGTTACCTCCCGTCCTACGCATCGATTGCGGTGCCAAGCCGTACCATGCGGATCCGCGACAGACACATGGCGCTCTCAACGGCGACCTGTCCCTTGGCCCGGCAGCGTCTCTTCTGTTCGCGGAGCGGCCTCTCTTAGCCGCTTGTTGCCCGGCGGCCGTATGGGATCGTAGCCATACCCGCCCTATTCCCCATCGAAGTCGCCCCGTTGCCTGTCTGCCACTAAGACAGGCGAGCGCGTCGGGCCGACACCGGGCGACGCGATAGGCTGCCTCCTGGCGAGTGGTCATCCCGTTCGCCGGGTTCTGCTCCGGTCTGGTCGGGCAGGCGTTCACTGCATACTCTGGACCGCTCCGGGTACGCCGCGCAGAGGATGGGCCGACTAAGCCCCGAAAACTTGCGCTGGATCGAAGATAATCGCGCTCCTGGCTGCTTGAATAGCCAAGCTAGAGGAGGCGGCCATGTTCACACAATCTCAGCTGCGCGACCCCTACAATGTGTTCCTGCGCAAGCACAAACCCGGCCTGTGCTGCGCCGTGCGCGAGGACATGCCGGTTCCGACCTTTCTCAACCCAGAGAACTGGTCCTACGGCTACACGGCTCGAACCAAGACGGATCTGCCGGTCGGCTTCCAGCGTGGGGCTGCCCGCGATGCGACTGGGCGGCTTGGCTTCTACCTCTTCCAGCACATCTGTGCCTGATCGAGCCCCGGGGCGTGCCGGGATCAGTGTTGTGGGCTCGCACGATCCGCGGCGGGCCCTGTGCGGGCGGTCTCGATGGCACAGAGCAGGTCCGGCAAGAGTGTCTTCTCGACCAGCGGCAGGCCTACCGCTTCCGCGCGTTTGCGGATCAGGGGGTCGGGATGCCCCGTGGTCAGCACGACAGGGGCCTCGACGTCGAGCTCGCGCAACCGGCGGAACACCTCCACTCCGTTCAGGCCCGGCATCACATAGTCGAGCACCACGCAGCTTGGCTCAGGGCCCGGGAACGCTGAAAGCAGTTCCGCGCCACTTCGGAACGCCGCGACCGTGTAGCCTTCGCCCTCCAGCAGGAAGCGCAACGCGTCCAGCACTGCCGAATCGTCATCGGCGATGTAGATCGGCACGGTTGTCGTCCTTGAACGGGTTCGCTGCGCACGCAGGCTTGGTGACCACGTGAGCGCCATCTTCGACCGGCAATCTGACTTCGGGCCGGTCCCGCAGCCTTGATCTCACTCAAGCGGGTCCGAGGCCAGCCAACACCGACCAGCGCACCAGTTCGGACAGGCTGCTCGCCTGGGTTTTCGCCATCAACTTGGCCCGGTAGATCTCGACGGTGCGCGGGCTGATCTCGAGCGCGCGGCCGATCTCCTTGCTGGTGGCGCCAGCGACCAGATGGTCAAGAACCTGCCGCTCGCGCTCGCTCAAGGTACCGACCCGGCGGACGAACTCCTGAATGGCAGGATCTGCGGACGGAGACGGCTGCCCTTGTTCGAGAGCCGAACGAAGCGTCTGAAGCAGCGTTTCATCGCCGAACGGCTTCTCGATGAAGTCGCAGGCCCCGAGCTTCATCGCCTCGACCGCCAGCGGCACGTCGCCATGTCCCGTCATCAGGACCACTGGGAGCGCGCTGCCCCCCGTCCGCAGGCGACGCAGGAGCTTCAGCCCGTCCATGCCAGGCATGCGTATATCCGACAGGATGCAGCCACCGCCCAGGTGCGGTAGGGCGGCAAGCACCGCCTCTGGGCCGTCGTAGAGCTTCACCTCGAACCCCGTACTGGCCAGCAGAAACCCGACGGCGTCTCGGACTGCCTCGTCGTCATCGACGACATGCACGAGGTCAGCCATCGTTCAACTCCCGCTCGTGTACGGCCGGCAGCGTCAGGCGGAATGTCGCCCCACCAAGTCGGTTGCGCTCGACCGTGAGTTGCCCGCCATGCGCCTCCGCGATGGTCCGGCAGATCGACAATCCCACGCCCATCCCGGTCGGCTTCGTGGTCACGAAGGGCTGGAACAGCTTGTCGGCTACCGCCTCCGAAATGCCCGGCCCGGTATCCGACACCAGGATCTGGATCATCTCCTGGGTGACCGGCTTTGCCTCGACGATGAGCTCGCGCTGTTGGCTCTCCTGCATGGCCTCGCGCGCATTGCGCATCAGGTTGACCAGGATCTGCTGGATCTGCACGCGGTCAGCCAAGACGGACTGGACCCGTGGGTCGAGCCTGATGTGAGCCGACACGCCCTGCTCGCGCGCTCCCACCAGCGCCAGTGCGCTGGCCTCCTCGATCAGCCTGGAGACAGGCTCGATCCGCTTCTCGGTCTCGCCGCGCGAGACGAACTCACGGAGCCGCCGGATGATCTGGCCGGCCCTGAGCGCCTGCTCCGCCACTTGGTCGAGCGCCTCCTTCGTTCCCGGTGGAACGGTGACACCTTCCCGATCCAACAAGCGGCGGCAGCCCTTGGCGTAGCTGCTGATCGCCACAAGTGGCTGATTCAGCTCGTGCGCGAGGGTGGAGGCCATCTCTCCCATGGCACTCAGACGTGAAACCTGGGCGAGCTCGGACTGGAGCTCCTGCAGCTGTGCCTGGGTCTGCTGCTGCTCGGTCAAGTCGTTGATGAAGCCGGTGAAGAAGACCTGCCCGCCCGAGCGCATCTCGCCGATGGCAAGATCCATCGGGAAGGTCGAGCCGTCCCGCCTCTGGCCCGTGACCATCCGTCCGGTGCCGATGATGCGGCGTTCTCGGGTGCGGCGGTACCGGTCGAGATAGCCATCGTGCTCGCTCCGCATCGGCTCGGGCATCAGCATGCGGACGTTCTGACCGACCGCCTCATCCGCCGTGTAGCCGAACAGGCGCACGGCTGCGGCGCTGAACGAGTGGATGATCCCTGCCTCGTCGATGACGACCATGGCCTCCGGTACGGTGTCGAGGATGGATTGCAGATGCGCCTCGCGGGCCCGCAGCTCCGCCTCGGTCCGCTTCTGCTCCGCCTGCGCCCGCTTCTGGACATCGATGCTGAACATCACGCCCCGGTGGCGAACCGGATCACCGGCCGCGTCGAGCTCCACCCGCCCGCGCGAGCGGGTCCAGCCAATCTGCCCGTCGGGGCGCAGGATGCGCAGGTCGACCTCGTAGGTCCCACCCTTCTCAAGCGCGTGCTGGATCGCCTGCGCACGCTTCTCCCGATCGTCGGGATGGATGATCTCCTGCAGGGCAGCAAAGCTGGTCAGCTGCTCGGGCCGAACACCGAGGAGGCGAATACTGGTCGCGGACACGGTCACTTTGCCTGTGGCCGGCTTCAGCGACCATGTGCAGATCCCGGCTGCGTCGAGCGTCTCGCGCAGCTCTTCGGCTGATAGGGCCGGTGCCTCAGCAGGAGGCGTGCCGGTCGGATCAACCGAACGCGGCATCGCAGCCCGTGGGCCCAATCGGGTTCGCGCGGAGCGTCATAGATCGAACAACCTGCCCTAAGACGAGAGTGGGTAGAGCAATCAGGTGCATTTAGCACATCGGCAGCCGCTCCTAGCAATCCGAAGTTGTGCCCAGATGACAGCCCGCGCGTTAACGCAGCACATATGAGCCATGTCGCAGACGCAAGGCTCCGTGGCCTCGTACGCGCCTTCAAAGAAGGTGGCAGCCGTTCAGCTGACGACCAAAATGCTCGCGGCGGCGTGCAGCCAAATAATCGCTGCGACTCCGCCCGCCGTCTACCTTCTGAACAGCAAGAAGCAGCAGCGGCAAAGATGATTCCGCCGCACGCTCCGTGCAAGACAGCATTATAGATTGTCTAAAGTTTCTGGATCCGCCGTCTGTCGCGTCAACATGGCTATCGTGTAAATTTCATGCTCAACGCTCTAAGCTCGTCAGGTATCGGATCACATCCTCGACTTGGCCTGGGTCAAGCTGGAACTCCGGCATGCTCGGGTGGCCCGTCCGGATACCCTCGGCCAGCGCCTCGGCAAGGTAGGTGACGGGATAGCGCGTGTGCAGATCACGGAAGCGGGGCGCTTCCGCCAGCGGGCTCTCGCCCGTGCGGCCGACCGCGTGGCAGCGGGCACAATGGGTCTGCACGAAGGTGCGCCCGCGCTGGACATGGGGATCCTCCGCCGCCTCAGCGGCCCCCGTGCACAGGGTCAGGCTTGTGAAGAGTCCCGCGCCAGCCAGGGCGGAGGTGGAAACGCGCATACAGGTCTCCTGCAGGTTGATCGAACGCGGCCAAGTTCTCTCAGTCCTCACGGAGGGACAAGCCTCAGCCGACCAGGGTCATGATGATCCCGACGGCGGCGAGCGCCATGACCAGTGTAGCGAGCCAGCCCAGCCCCTTCAGCCAGCCCGTCACCGCGAAGGGACCTATCACATCGGTGCCTGCGGCGAGCCGCATCATCACGGTCATCACCGGCACCGCGTCGACGCCGTTCAGAACCGCGCTCCAGAAGAGTGCATGAACCGGATCGACGTTCGGCGTGAGACTGATCAGCATGCCGACAAGGGTCGCGAGCCCCACCACGCCGTAGAGAGCCTTGGCCTCCTGTACCCGGCGCGAGAAGCCGACTGGCCAACGCCGCGCCTCACCGACGGCATAGGCGGATGAGCCGGCGAGCACGGGCACGCCAAGCAATCCCACGCCGATCACGCTCAGCGCGAAGACCGCCTCGGCAAACCGCCCCGCCACCGGCAAGGCCGCAGCCGCCTCTGCGGAGGTCTGGATGTTCAGGGTACCGTGCGCATGGAGCGCGGCCGCCCCAGTGCCCAGGATGGAGAGCGCCACAAGATTCGACATCCCCATCCCGGTCAGGGCGTCGATCTCGATCCGGCGCAAGGCCGGGGGGGCCTGTTCGGGCGCGTGGAGAAGATCGCGCCGCCGTGGATAGACGTGAAACCACCCGAGCTTGCCGCAACCGGATGGCGTGGGAGGATGTATGTAAAAACCCTTAAGCGAGCAGCCGGAATATCCTTCCCCTCCGAATTCAAAGACTATCCACCTGCCCAGCTGGTGCACTTCTTGTGCCCCGTGCCGAGAGGCTCGACCGCGATTCGAGAAGGAGGTTCCGTGGTTCCCCGCAAGCGATCTGGCCTCCTGACGAGCGCGATGAGAGCCGCGCTTTGCGTGTCAGCTATCTTGGCCGCTGAGGCTAGCGTCCAATTTGTCTACTCCGGTCCCGTGCCCGATCCGCAGGCAGAAGGCGTCACCCGGCAAGTAGATGCAAAGATCGGCGTGCAGGCGGAGAGGGCTGCAAGGCGACTGGCCCCTGCCGCCGGACTGGGTTTTGGCGGCGATGACGACCGCAGTGGTGTCCGGGTGATCCTCGCCTCACCCTACGCGCGCTGACCTGCAGAGGACGCCGACCATGATCTTCCCCGATGCCTCGCTGCTCGACGACGAAGCCGAAGAACTCGCGATATTGCGCAAGGTTCTCCAAGCGAGCGGATCGAGAGCATCGTGGCGGCAGCCCTGCAGTGCCAGCAAGTCCCCCGCTTCCGTTCAGTCGCTTGAACGAGCTGAAGCGATGAGGGCGGCCCTGAAGCGTGTCTCTTGCTCGCCACCGCAGGAACTCAGCACTCCTGCTGCAGCATCATGACCCTGCGGACCAACTCAGATAGGCTTCCTGCCCCCACTTTGCTCGTCACGTGAGCTCGGTAGATCTCGACTGTTCGGTGGCTCATGCCCTGTCCGAGCGCTCCTACGGTCGGTTCTCGCGCGCGCTGGAGTTGCCGCCGGGCACCAAGGCCGAGGACATCGTCGCCCGCATGGACAAGGGCGTGCTCACGCTGGAACTGCCCAAGCCCGCGCTAAGACAGCCCGAGACCAAGCGCATCGAGATCAAGGCTCCCTGAGGACCCGGCGAACATAGTGGCCAGGTGTTCCTGCCTGGCCCGACGGTGGAATGGTGGCCGCCCGCCGACCACTCCGCGTTGGCCGCATGTCCCGGCGGGCCGTCTGTCCGGCCCCCGTCAGTCGTTCGGCACTTCGTTCCCGACGCCGCCCGCTTGATCGGCCTTGAGGCTGAGGATGTAGTCGACGACCGCGTCCCTCTCGCCCCGGTCGAGTTGCAGGCTCGGCATCCGCTGGTGATGGCTCTGCAGGAAGACGTTGAGAGACAGGGCGGTCGTCGACGGCATGTTGGCGACCCGAAGGAACGCCGGGCCGACAAACTCGCCTGCCTGCGCCTCGCGACCGATGACGTGGCACTGGCTGCAGAGTTGCTCGGCCACGGTCCGGCCCCCCACGTGGTGGTCCTCCGCGGGACCGGCGGCCGAAGTGGCAATATTGACCTCCAGCAGGCCAGCAAAGATGGCCCAACGGAGGATGCCGGACGGAAACGTCATGGCTGCCTCCTCTCGCTCTTGAGCCAGGTCGCCGCGGACATCATGGCAAGGCTCCCCGACGTGACGTGCGCCCAGAGCGCGCCCTCGTTCGCGGCGAACTCGAAAGCCCAAGGCGCAACGATTGTCCAGGCCCCTACAAGCCGAATCGTCTGTTCGAGCACGGCCCGGAAGCGGGTCTGATTGGCGCCGTAGAGGGTGACGATCAGTAAACCGGGCAAGAGCGCGAAGACGTCTGGGAGGTATGATCAGTGAAGACCAGCAACCACGCCGTCAGCACTAGTGCGACGCCAAGTGTGCTGTAGGATGCCGAGGAGGATCTCGCCGCTCACCAGATCGGCGGCCAGGGTGCGGCCATGTCCACGCGGGCCATGTTTGCCTCCGTTCCGCCCAGCTTGAAGCCGCGCCACGACCGGTCTCAAGCAGGTCGCGGCGGCGAACCGTCAGGCGTGGACCTCGGCGATGATGCAGCCGGGGTCGACCACCTCGTTGACCGGCGCGAGGACCATCAGGCGCCCGCCAGCGGGTGACACGATGTCGTGCAGCGCCTCGCCGATGCGCACGGCAGCCACGGCCTCGCCGGCCCGCACCTGCGTCCCATCCGCCACAAACCACCGTTCCAAGATGCCCTCGGGCAGCATGCCCGTTGACCAGAGTTCCTCGGCAACATGAACATCCGCCATGGTCGCTTCCCGTATCCAGGCACCCGTCGCAGGGCGCATCAGGCAGGTGAGGCTATCCGGAGAGTGACCTCATTGATTTGAATCACGGCTCGGCGTCCGAGTGTTTTGAGCCATGTCCCGCCGCGCATGCGCATCCTCGCCTTCGTAATCATGACCTTAATCGGGATACCGTCGCAGTCTGGATTCACAACGCGCTCCTGTTCGACCGGCTGTTCGATGGGCAGGATATGGTTGCTGCCGTGCCGCTTCCTGCACGGTTCCGAGCTGCCGCGACGGCGCCCGGATCTGCCGGAAGCTGCGCCGGACCGCGGTGAGCGCCCCTTGCGCTGGATCAATGTCCGACTGTCTGCCGTGGCTATAGTTAGCTTTGTTCAAGCATGACTTGGACTTGGTTGAGGAGATCTATGATGGGTGACAAGCTGATCCGCCAGGATGTCATCGATGAGCTCGATTTCGAGCCGAGCATTGATGCGGCCAATATTGGCGTCGCGGTCGAGAACGGGATAGTCACCCTCACGGGACATGTCGGGACCTACGCGCAGCGCGTGGCCGCCGAGAAGGCGGTCCGGCGGGTGCGCGGCGTGCGCGGCGTCGTGGAGGAGATGAAGGTCCGCTTGGCCGGCGAGACGCCGCCCCGCGACGAGGATCTCGCCCAGCGCGCCGTCCAGATGCTCGACTGGTCTGCGACCGTGCCGAAGAAGACCGTGCAGGTCCAGGTGCAGGACGGCTGGGTGACGCTGACCGGACGGGTCGAGTGGCAGTACCAGAAGGAAGAGGCCTACCGGTCGATCCGGCGCCTCGCGGGCGTCGCCGGCATCATCAACAAGATCGAGGTCGCTCCGAAGGCGAGCGCCCCCCAGGTACAGTCCAAGATCGAGGCGGCGCTCAAACGCAACGCCGAGCTCGAGGCGAACGCCATCAAGGTCACCGTGAAGGATGCGAAGGTGACCCTCGAGGGCAAGATCCACGCGTGGTACGAGCGCGAACTCGCCGAGAACGCCGCATGGTCGGCACCCGGCGTGCGCGCCGTCGAGGATCGCCTGACCCTGGGTTGAGCTGCCACGCGGGGCGGCAAGACCATCGTGCTCGCGCGCCCCGTGAACGCCTTCAACCACTATCATCGCTTCCGGAAGACGTCTCATGACCTATGCGAGCATCATGGTCGCCATGGACTTGGCGGATCAGGCGCGGAACCGCGTGCGCCTGGCCGCCCACTTGGCCGATACCTTTCACGCTGGCCTGATCGGCGTTGCGGCGGAGCAGCCGGCCTATGCGGTTCCGCCGGTCGGGCCGACGCCGGCGAGCGCCTACGCCCTTGAGACGTCCAGCGAGATGGTCCTGAACGACCTCAGATCCGCCCACGCGATCTTCACCGACATCGCCGGAACGCGCAGCCGCATCGAGTGGCGCTCGAACATCGACCTCCCAGATTCCTTCCTGATCGCGCAGGCGGCCGCCGCCGATCTGGTCGTGGTCGGGCGTAAGACGGAGTCCGGACCCGCGCTGTTCGCGGTCGATCCGGGCGATCTCGTGATGCAGGTCGGCCGGCCGGTGCTGGTGGTGCCGCCCCATATCGATGTCCTCGATGCCAAGCGCGTCGTGATCGGCTGGCGGAACACCCGGGAGGCCCGCCGCGCCGTCTGGGACGCGCTGCCGTTCCTGAAACGGGCGTCGCAAGTTCTCATCGTGTCGGTCGATGAGAGCGGCGAGGTCGCCGACGGTCAGGACATCCTCGGCCTCGTCCGCGCCCACGACGTCCATGCCACCGCGATCCAGAGAAGGACCCACGTCGCCACGGCGGCGGAAGCGCTGATCGAGGTCGCCGCCGAACAGGGTGCCGACCTGATCGTGACCGGCGCCTATGGGCACGGCCGCCTGCGGGAATGGGCGTTCGGCGGCGTCACCCGGACACTCCTGGCCGGTGCCCCCGTCTGCTGCCTGATGAGCCACTGAGACAGTCGCAGGGATGGGCGCCATGACTGGCAAACGCAACCTCATGATCCCGAACGGGGGCTACGTCGTCGTAGGCGACGGTCACAAGGCCTTGGTGCTCCTTAACGAAGGCCACCCTCTGAACCTGAACCTCCGCGTGCAGAAGGTCTTCAAAGCACCACCGAATCCGCCGACCCGCGAACAGGGGACGGACACGCCCCCGCGGGTCAGGCTCGGCGACCGGCGCAGCGCCATCGAGCAGACGGACTGGCACGAGATGGCCGAACACCGGTTCACCGAAGAGGTCGCTCGGGCGCTGGATCGGCTCAACCCCGTTCCCGCCCTGGTCGTCGTCGCCCCGCCGAAAACGCTCTCGGAGTTGCGTCTCGCCCTGCCCGAACGGCTCAAGCGCGCAATCATCGGGGAGGTCGACAAGGACTTGACCAAGCATACGGTCAACGAGATTCAGAGACATCTCTGCGCGGCGTGAGGCCGCCCCTGCGACGCTGGTTTCTTGGCCGGGACGCCGCGTCCGAACCTGTCCCCGGGTTGACCTCCGTCTCGCCTTAACACTGATCCGAAGATGCGGGCATGGGGCACGCGACCGTCTGCAGTGCGGCGATTGCCCTTCTCGGTATGGAGGTGACAGAGCGCGGACCGGTGGAGGGGGCGCGACTGGCGCAAGGTACGAGCGGCTCGGTTATCCCGCAGGATCTAATAGACGGCTCCGCGCGTCTGCTCCGTTCGTCCGCTGGCGACGAAGATGCGCCGCGTATGCTTGAGGAACAGGACATCATTCCGGGCACCCATCTGACCGCGGCGGAGCAGACGCCGTCAGCGCCGCCAACGTCAGGTCATCGTGCGGGATTGCGGAACGGGGCCGAAAGATGATGCCTCGCTTGGTCCGAACGTCACTCGCAGCTTCGGTCCTGTCGGGCCTCACTTCAGTGCAGATCCTGGCCCAAATAGCGAACACAGGCGCTGGCGGCGACCCGCGCACCTCGGTCGTGCGGCCGGAGGTATCGGGCAAGCCATCGGCCGTCGCCACCACCTCAATCCAATCGTCCTTTGGAGGCACCATGCTCCTGATCGGCGACTCGGCCGGCCAGATCATCGCCCACTACCGCGAGCTTGTGGGCGACAACAGGTGACGCCTCACGGCAGGCGCCTGAACGGGGCTGGCCATGAAGGGCTTGCTGGATTAGCGAGCAGGGATGGTTGGGGCTGATCCCCGTCCTCTGGGAAGGGGATTTGAGCGGACCCTATAGGCAGGCGCGGGGGCGGGCCTTGCATCAAGGCACGAGGACGGCGGCGCCCCGCAGGCGCCCGGCCCGGTGCGCCGCGAGGGCCTCGTTCGCCCGGGCGAGCGGATAGGTGCTGGTATGCGTGACGATGCCGACGCGCGGCACGATCGCGAAGAAATCGCGGGCATCCGCCCGGGTGAGATTGGCCACCGAGAGGACGGCACGCTCGCCCCAGAGCCGGTCGTACGGGAAGGCCGGGATGTCGCTCATGTGGATGCCGCCGCAGACCACCCGCCCCCCCTTGCGCACGGCCTTGAGAGCGGCCGGGACGAGGCGTCCGTCCGGGGCGAAGATCAGGGCCGAGTCCAGGGGTTCGGGCGGGTCCTCGTCGGAGCCGCCGGCCCAGACCGCGCCGAGCGCGCGGGCGAAGGCCTGGGCATCGCGGTCGCCGGGCCGGGTCAGCGCGAGCACGCGGCGGCCCTGCCACCGGCAGACCTGGGCGACGATATGGGCGGCCGCACCGAAGCCGTAGAGTCCCACCGTCCCCGTCGCACCGGCCATCTGGAGGCTGCGCCATCCGATCAGACCGGCGCACAGGAGCGGCGCCGTCGCGACCGGGTCGAGGTGCGGGTTCAGCGGGATCGTGAAGGCGGCCTCGGCGACGACGTGGCTCGCGAACCCGCCGTCGCGCGTGCAGCCGGTGAAGCCCGGATCGTCGCACAGATTCTCGCGGCCGGTCTCGCAGTAGCGGCAATGGCCGCAAGCATGCCCGAGCCAGGGCACCCCGACTCGCAGGCCCGGGGCCGGATCCCTCACGCCCGCGCCGACGGCCTCGACGATGCCCACGATCTCGTGGCCCGGCACGACCGGGTAGACGGCCTGCGGCAGCTCGCCGTCGACGACGTGCAGGTCCGTGCGGCAGACCGCGCAGGCCTCGACACGGATGCGGACCTCCCCGGGGCCGGGCTCCGGGTCGGGCCGCACCTCGGGTACGAGGGGGCCTCCAACCTCACGCAGGACCATCGCCAGCATCGCTCGACCTCGTCACGCAAGCGTCAGGCGGTCCTCGACGGCGCGCACGCCCGGCGCCGACCACGCGGCCCGCTCGGCCAACTCGCGCTCGCTCCAGACGTTCACGCATCCGTCGAGGATCACGCGGTCCCCCTCGACCTGCACGCGGATCGTGTCCGGATCCTTGGCGCTCCGCTTCAGGGCCGCGAGGATCCGCGTCTTGACCTCGGCGGGCTTGGCGCTCGGTTTCACGGCGATCAGGTTGACGATGTCGGTGACCCCGGCGAGGCGCCGCAGGGCTTTGTCGACCTCCGCCTTCTGATGGTAATAGGGCACGCAGCCCTTCAGGGTGACGCAGCCCTTCTCGACCTTGATCTCCACCGACCGTTCCGGGATCTGCACGTGCCATTCGAGCACGCGGGCACACCGATCGGCCAGGGCCTCGTCGCCGAGGCGGACGTTGTCGGGGTAGCGCACCTCGATCTGCTCGACCACGGCGCGGACGCCGCGGACCCGGAGCGCGACATGTTCCGCGATGCCCTTCTCCGCGTAGCTGCGGACGTGCCCGGAGAGCGTCACGATTCCGTTCTCGACCGCGACGCCGATCTGCGCCGCGTCAATCATGGGGGCATAGGCCAGCTCGTCGATGACGTGCTGGCGCACGATATTGTCGTCCATGGCCGGTTCCTCGATTCGGTCGGGTGATTTGAAGTGCCAGCGCCTGCAGGCTGCCGATGGATCGGGATCGCCCCGTGTCCGTGACGTGTCTCAGGCGGGTGGCAGGTGGGCAGGGTAGTCCCCTGGGCGATCGCGTGTGATCCTGCGCGACCTAGACGGAGGAGCCTTGATCCAGCGCAACCCCGACGCGCTGCTCGGCCCATACCAGCGCGGCGCGCTGCTCCATCTCCTTGCGCAGGCTCGGCAGCGTCTCCTCGACGCCTGCGGTCTTCAGCTCCGCCTGCAGCATAGCGAGGAGCGGCTCATCGGCTGTGACGATGCCTAGGTCTGTGAAGGCCTCGATCAAGCGGGCAGCCGCGTCGTTGCGAATTCGGATCCGCTCACAGGCCCAGCCTCCCAGGAGCAGGTTCCGCCTGACGCGAGCGCGGAACCGCATGTCCTCCTCTTGGACGGAGCGGCGCTCGAAAGCCTGCTCCCGCTCGTCGAACGTCGTGCTCATGGAACTCTCGTCCCTAGATTGCCGCGGGCCGTCCAGGCAGCGGATCACGCATTCTCTGATCGGCTAAGGCGGCGAGACTTGAGGCACATCAAGAGCCCAGGCGAGGCGTTCAGCTCGGCATCACCAGCCTTCCGTGAAGGCTTCGAAGTGTCTGAGTCCGGCGACGGCTTCGGGATCTGACCGCGCCAGCAGGCGGCAGCAGTCCTTGGTGTAATTGCCGACCGCGCCGAGCGGCTGATTGATCTCCTGCACCAAGGTGGAGGCCATCTCGCTCAGGCGCGAGATGTGGTTTGGTTCTGACTGGAATTCCTGGTGGCATGCCTAAGTGCGCCGGAACTCGGTGACGTCGTCGACGAAGCCGGTGAAGAAGACCTGCTCGCCCGACCGCATCTCGCCGATGGCAAGATCCATCGGGAAGGTCGTGCCGTCCCGCCGCAACCCGGTGACCACCCTGTTGGCTCCGACGATGCAGCGCTTCCGCTTCCGGCGGTACCAATCGAGATGCGCTTGGCCGCGCGAGCGCAGCCAATGGGTGTGCCCATCCGGCCGCATCACCCGGCAGTCGGCTTCGTAGCTGCCACCGATCTTCAGCGCCCGCGGAATGGCCCCCGGGCCTGCCGGTCGCGGGGGTGCACAGGGGCCCGGGACGCCGCGAAGGTCGTGATTGCGTCGGCTGGCACGCCGAAGAGCCGCGCGGAGGCCAGCGAGACCGTAGCGAGCCCGGTCGGGGTATCGAGGAACTAGCCGCAAATGCAGACCTCGTCGAGCGTCTGCCGGAGTCCCGCGGCAGTCTTCGCGCCGTCGCCATCTGGACCCGTGCAAGGGGGGCTGTGGGGTCCGTCGTCGCTCGCACCCTTCAAGGCAAACTTGAGCCCCGCGCCGCATCGAGATCTCACGCGGGCGAAGCTACTTCGTTATTACTTCACGATGGAACGCGGGGGGAGTCCACGACTGGGCCGCTTCTTGAGTTGGATCAAGGCCCGCCATCCGGGGCCGGTCAAATCATGGGCTCCGAACCGGAGACGACCCATGACTCAGAACTCCCCGCTCGCCGCCATCCGCGACGTCCTCGTCGGCACCACAGTGGAGGGCGAGCGCGACCCCGCCTCGGCGGCCATCGGCTACGGGCTGACCCTGGCCAAGGCGGCCGGTGCACACCTGACCGTGCAGTCGGCATCCTGGCGCCTCTCGGGCGACGACGCCTGGATCGGCGAGTTCGATGACGAGGGCGTCGCCGTCAGCGACCGGTGTCTCGACGCGCTGGCGCGATCCATCGCCGAGCGCGCGGCCGGAGATGCGGCCCAGGCCGGCGTGGTCTGCACGACCGAGACGCCGAGCCTGACCTATCCGGACGTCGTCAGCCGTTTGGCGGCGCAAGCGCGCCTGCACGACCTCACCGTCCTGGACGCGGGACCGCGGACCTACGACCTCGACCTGGAGACGGTCGAGAAGGCGCTGTTCCTGAGTGGCCGCCCGGTCATCGCCGTCCCGCCCGGGCACTCGGCGTTCGCCATGCGGCGCGTCATCGTAGCCTGGGACGGCAGCGCCCAGGCGGCGCGGGCCGCCAACGACGCGCTTCCCTTCCTGAAGGCTGCCGAGGCGGTTGAGATCGTGTCGGTCGTCGACAAGGAAGTCATCGAGGATACGGTGCCGGGGGCCGAGTTCGCACCCCACCTCACGCGGCATGGCGTGAACGTTTCCGTCAATGATTTGCCTATGGGCGACGGCACTGCCGACACGCTCCGCGCCCAGGCGGCCCTGTTCCGGGCCGACATGATCGTGATGGGAGCCTACCGGCATTCCCGCACGCGGGAGTTCCTCTTCGGCGGGGTCACGCGCTCGCTCCTGCGGAGCAGCCCGGTGCCGCTGTTTCTGTCCCACTGAGTTCCGGCAGGTCGGAGATGCTCAGGCGTAGATCCTTCCGAATCGGCGCGACCGTCAGAGTGACGCGCGAGCGCAACCGCCCGCAGCGAGCACCTCGGACTGCAACGGCTCAGCCCGAGCCCGCACAAGTGCCAGCCCAGGTGCGCGCACCCAACAGTGTCGATTGGGCGGACCCGCTGAATGGAGAGGAGCTCCGTGCCTTGAAGGCTGGCTGGAGTTTCGTCGAGTGACGGGGGCCGGAGAAGCGCCGTAGCGTATCGCGAGCCCGGCCCATCAAAGCTGGGCTCGCGCGAACTCCTCGATGGCTTGGATGAGGCGGCGCAGGTCGACCGGGTGTGGCAGGGCAGTGGCTTGTTCGGCCAAGGTCCCGATCCGCCGGCCGACGTAAACGGAGACGCCAGAATAGGCTGGCTCAATTCAGGTCATCCCCGCCCAACCTGCGTCGTCATGCTGGCAAAGGCCCAGACCTATGGCCATCCGGCGCGGCGAGCGCAGTTGGTCGCGCGGCGATCGGGACGCCTTCTGTCAGGCCATCAAGCGTGCAGCCATGGCACCGGAGCGCCCCAGACCGATGGCCCTGGCGATGGCGGAGCGCTGCTCGGCGTAGCTCGGGGCGACCATCGGGTAATCGGCCGGCCGTAGCGGTCGCGATAGCTGCGCGGGTCGAGCCCGTGGCTGGTCAGGTGGCGCTTGAGCGTCTTGTAGGTCTTGCCGTCGATGAAGCTGACGATCCCGTCGGGGCGGACCGACTTGCGGATCTGGACAGGCGTTGGCTTCTCGATCTCCGCGTTCGGAGCCGCAGCACTCGCACTACCCGCAGTGGTCAGGCCAGCAACCGCCTCACGAACCCTCGCGATCAGGGGCGGCAGCTCGGCTGGCGGGAGGGGATTGTTCGCGACGTAGGCTGAGACGATCCCGGCAACCAGATCAGCGAAATTGAGGCTGGGTTCTTGTAGTTCCTCGTTCAAGGCTGTCGCTCCTGCAGTTGTCTACGCCTTCGAAGATGTTGCAGATCTGACGAGGAAGGCCGTCTCAAGTCTCAATCTCGCATAAGTAGATACAGCAGTCGCGATAAACATTAAGCATTAATGAGAATTTTGCAAAAGGGAAGTGGGATTTGCCTGAACTTGCATTGACGCTCTGCGTGTGTGAATTGCCGTCGGTGGCAGCGAGAACGAGCGCGAGCGCCTGTAATTTGCTGCAATCTCTTGGAGCGAGCATGCAATTTGCGCATACCAGGGCTTGTTCTTTCGAGTACCCACAGTCGGTTGCCGCCGTCTCGGATCAGCGCGATCAAGCAATCGACCCTTCAGGCAAGGCTCTCGACGAGAAAAGCCCGTGCGCGGCTCACGCGACTCTACACGGCCCCGGTCTGGCAGCCCATGACTTCGGCTGCCGGTTCATGCGTCAGGCCTTGTGTGCCCACGAGCAGCATTGCCTCGCGCAGAAGATTGGTCAGCTTGACGATCCTCGACCAGAGCGCCCGGAGGTCCGAACCATGCTCCTGTGCAACCGGAGCGATCGTCACTCTACCGGCTGGAGGTGGCCATCCTGATCGTGTGAGGGCCAGAGCGCTCCCGCGGGTTCTGGAACTCCGTGAGCCGCCCTTATGCGAACGGCTCAGAGCGTCGCAGCCGTCACGGTGAACGTCCGTTACGGGGGAGTGTCCGAGGCCCCCTGAATGACCGGGATGGGCGCCAAGCCGAACGTCCGGTCCTGCGCGCGATGGCGGTCCGGCATGACGTAGTCTGACGGTTGTGTCCCCTGGCGTGGTGTAGCTTCGGCGTGGCCACCACGATCACCGGCCGGGGCCGGATTGATCAGGCTGCCAGGGTGGGCAGGCTGACGAGGGGATCATCGCCGATCGGGGCGATGCTTTCCAGGGTGAGGTAGCGGGAGCGCTGGACGGCCCACTCGTCGTTCTGTTCCAGCAGGATCGCGCCGACGAGGCGCGTGATGGCAGCCTCGTTGGGGAAGATGCCGACCACCTCGGTCCGGCGCTTGATCTCGCCGTTCAGGCGTTCCAGCGGGTTCGTGGAGTGCAGCTTGACCCGATGCTGGGTAGGGAAGCCCATGTAGGCCAGCACGTCGGGCTCCGCCTCGTCCATTAGGGCTGCGAGCTTGGGGACCTTCGGCCGGAGTTGGTCGGCCACGCGCCGCCACTGGAGCCGGGCCGCCTCGGCGTCGTCCTGGGCAAATGCCGTGGCGATGAAGGCGGAGACGACACGCCGCCCGCTGCGTCCGGCATGGGCGAGCACGTTGCGCATGAAGTGGACGCGGCAACGCTGCCAGGTCGCGTTCATCACCTTGGCCACCGACGCTTTGATGCCCTCGTGGGCGTCCGAGATCACCAGCTTGACCCCGCGCAGGCCGCGGCGCGCCAGCTTGCGCAGGAACGCGGTCCAGAAGGTCTCAGCCTCGGAGGGGCCGACGTCCATGCCGAGCACCTCGCGCCGGCCGTCAGTGTTCACGCCGACCGCCACGATCACCGCCACCGAGACGATGCGGCCGTCCTGGCGCACCTTCACGTAGGTCGCGTCGATCCAGAGGTAGGGCCACTCGCCCTCGAGCGGCCGGTCGAGGAACGCGCTCACGCGCTCGTCGATTTCCTGGCAGAGCCGGCTGACCTGGCTCTTTGACACGCCCGTGCCGCCCATCGCCTGGACGAGATCATCGACCGAACGGGTCGAGATGCCCTGGATGTAGGCCTCCTGGATCACGGCGGTGAGCGCCTTCTCGGCCATCCGGCGCGGCTCCAAGAAGGCCGGGAAGTACGACCCCTTACGCAGCTTCGGGATGCGCAGTTCGACCATGCCGGCGCGCGTCTGCCAGTCTCGGTCACGGTAGCCATTGCGCTGGACCAACCGCTCTGCGCTCTTCTCGCCATGGGCGGCGCCGGTCAGGCCACCCACCTCCAACTCCATCAGCCGCTCAGCGGCAAAACCGATCATCTCGCGCAGGAGATCTGTGTCGGCGCTCTTCTCCATCAGCCCGCGCAGGGCCATCATCTCGTCGGTCATCGGGGGTCTCTCGGGTTCGGGGTTGGCGCTCGCAACCCGACCCTACCCGGCAACCGCCGATGACCACCCCGCGGGGAGCCCCGCCCGCCACAGCCCTGTGGAAGGCGCGCGGACGGGCTTCCTCGCTACCGCCGAGCTACACCACCATCAGGGACACGACCTAGTCTGACCGAATGCGGCCTGTCCGCTTCGTGACTCGGGTTATCGGTAACCGGACGTCCGGCGCGGCTCATGTGAAAGCCTCGAGATGACCCTGAACGGTCATTGACTCGAATGAATGCGAAGGGCTGCTCAACGTGGCGCAGCGGAACTTCGGATGACAGTTGAATGGCAAGCCAAGCTCAGATTCGCTACGCCCCAGCTCATTCTTACGGTTCGCAGCGGTTGGCTGAAGCAGGCAATGCCATTCAGGCGCGAGCGCGCAAAGGGGCCGGACGCTCCGACGGCTTGAGGCGAGCGCGCCAGACGGACCGCTCGACGAGATCTCCGATTACGCCCGCCAGGACTTCGGCAACGGCCTCGCTGCCGCGGGCATTCAGGGTACGCTGGGATACAACGACCGAGAGCCGCCAGGATGGGGTCGGATCGACGATGGGAATGGCGACTATCTCGCCGCGCTCGATCTCCGCAGCTAAGGCAAAATGCGGCATGACGGCCGCGAAGGCCTGAGCGCGCACGAGTTCCGCGATTGCAGGCAGGCTCTCGCAGTCCGTTGCTACCGGTGTGATGTCGTGGCGGGCTGCAAGTTGCTCGATAACGGCACGAAGGACGTTCGGACGCCCGGGAAGGACTACCGGAAGTGCCTGCTGAAAGACCTGCCCGAACCCGATCTCGCGGCGCGCGGCCAGCGGGTGGGAAGCGGGGACGATGAACATCAGGTCCTCGACCATCATCTCGGTCCAGGCCACGTGCTCGAACGCCTTGTGGTCGTAGAGCAGCGCGACGTCCAGACGTCCGGACTGGATCCACTCGTCCAGCGTTCCGCTCATCGCCTCGACGATGTGCAGGCTGATGTTGGGCAGCGCCGCCGTCACTGTCCGATAGAGAGGCAGCGATAGACCCCGGCAGGCCGAGGTCGGCAGCCCAACCGAGATGCGCCCGCTCGGACTTGTGGCCTGAGAGCGTACGACCTCCTTGGCCCGCTCGACCTCCTGTAGAATACGTTGCGCGTGCTCGTAGAACTTGAGCCCGAGTTCCGTGGGAGTCACTCCGCGAGCGTGCCGGAACAGCAGATCGACGCCGAGTTCATCCTCGAGGTTGCGCATCTGTTGGCTGAGGGAAGGCTGGGCGATGCGCAGCACCTCGGCGGCCCGAGAGACGTTTCCACTCTCTGCGATCTGCGCGAAGTACCGAAGCTGACGAAGATCCATGGCGATCCTGCCCAGAGTTTCTGCACGATCCGCCGATTCCCACGACCATGTCAAACTGCTCTAAGACCACGCAATCTGCGCAAGCTATGTGCATCGCGTCAAGAATTCCGATTGCGGCGCAATAAGTTAACGTCCGCCTGACTTTTCGTACTCCGCCTATGATGCTTGCTCATAGGATTTTCCGATAGCTCATATCGGAAAATGGTCTTTGATGTCCGTTGTATTCGCCGCGTAGCTTCGCGCCAATAGACGGAGCATCGGGGACCAGCCCGGGCCGACATCAGAAGATCGGAGCTCACCGCATGGATGCGCACAAGTATTTGCGCCGCCTCATTCTGGCCGCGCCTCTGACTCTCTCGATCCCTGGTTCGGCACTGGCACAGCAGGAACCCTGCATCGGCAACTCCGCCGCGATCACCGGTCCGGCGGCGTTTGGCGGCCAGGCGATCAAGATGGGCGCGGAAATCGCCATCGAGGAGATCAACGCCAAGGGCGGCGTGCTCGGCAAGCCGCTGCGCTTCGTCCAGTACGACGATGCCGGCGCGCCGCCGCGGGGCGTCGACAACACGCGACGCATCGCGCTGGCCGACAAGTGCGTGGTGGTCCTGGGCGGATACCACTCCACCGTTTCCGTGGCGCAGGTCGAGCCGGTGCACGCCATCGGGATCCCTTTCGTCGGCGTGCTCGCCGCCAACACCCAAGCGATCGAGAACGGCCGCAAGCCGAACTACATGTTCCGGGTCTCCGCGAAGGACAAATGGGTCGCCCGCTATCTCGTCGAGCAGGCCTCCAAGGTGTCGAAGACCGGTAAGATCGCGTTCTTCTACGAGAACACCGGCTGGGGCAACGGTGCCGTACCGGACGTCAAGGCCGCGATAGTCAAGGCCGGCAAGGAGCTCGTCGCCACCGAGACCTTCAACTGGAACGACCAGGACATGACCGCCCAGGCGATCCGGGCTCGGGATTCCGGTGCCGACGTGGCGCTGTTCTGGGCTCTCGACCGCGAAGGCAACCAGCTCGTCCGCTCGATGGACAAGGTCGGCTACAAGCCCACCATCATCGGCGCCTGGGGCATCGCCGGCAATCTCGGCGAACTCGCCGGCCCGCTCGCGAACGGCGTCGAGGTCGTGCAGACCTACAGCTTCATGGGCGACCTCGATGCCAAGGGACAGGCGCTCTGGCATAAGATCCAGGCCAAGTACGGCCTGAAGGACCCGTCGCAGATCAAGATGGGCTCCGGCATCGCCAATGCCTACGACGCCGTCCACATCGTGGCGCAGGCGATCGAGAAGGCCGGCGCCTACGACTGGAAGAAGGTCCGCGAGGCGCTCTACCAGGTCAAGTACGACGGCCTCGTCGCCAAGTACGACCCGGCCTTCGACGCCTCCGACCCCGAGCGCCAGGACGCGATCCTGCCGAGCTACTACAAGCTGACCGTCTGGTCCGACGGCAAGCTGCTACCGATCGCGCAAACCCCGTACGGCAAGACGAACTGAAGGCGCGCGCGCCTCTCGCTCCTTCCTCAGCGGGAGGGGCCGGGGCGGTTCGTCCGGATCCCCCCTCACCGGACCGGACCGCCCCGACTCCGCTGAACGACCCGCCCGCCTCGCATCGGGAGCCCCCGCGGAAGCCATGACGACCGCCCTGCAATACACCCTTTCGGGCCTCGCGATCGGGGGCATCTACGCCCTGGTCGCCCTCGGCTTCCACATCATGTGGTCGGCCGCCAAGGCCGTGAACTTCGCACACGGCGACACCCTGATGATCGGCGCCGTGCTCGCGGTGATGGGGGTCGATGCCGGCCTGCCGCTGCCGCTCGCCTGTCTCCTGGCGATCCTGGCCGGGGCCCTGTTCGGCGTCGTGCTGGAGCGCTTCGCGGTGCGGCCCTTCATCGGCGCCAACGCCTCGATCGGCTGGATGCTGACCACGATCGCGGTCGGGATCATGGCGGAATCGCTCGCCACCATGCAGTTCGGCGGGTTCTCCCGCCCGCTGGCCTCGCCCGGCGTGGCCGGGGCCGTCTCCATCCTCGGTGCGGGCGTCTACCCGCAGGAACTCGCCATCCCGGCGGTCGCAGTGCTGGCCATGGTGGGCCTCCACGCGATGCAGCGGCGCACGCTCGTCGGCCGGGCGATGCAGGCGGTGGCCCACAACCGGCAGGCGGCGGCCCTGATGGGCATCGACGTCGACCGGATCGTGATGTTCTCCTTCGGTCTCTCCGCCCTGTTGGGTGCGGGTGCGGGCGTGCTCGTCGCGCCCGTCATCCAGGCCTCGGCCAGCATGGGCGTGCTGCTCGGGCTCAAGGGCTTCGCGGTCGCCATCATCGGCGGCATCACCAGCGGGCCCGGTGTCGTCCTGGCCGGCCTCGCCTTCGGCATCATGGAGAAGTTCGTCGAGGGCTACGTCTCGACGGCCGCGCGAGAGATCGTCGGCTTCAGCGCGATGATCCTCGTGCTCCTCGCCTTCCCTCAGGGCCTGTTCGGCCGCCGGGAGATCTTCAAGGTATGAAGGCGCTTCACACCCTCGGCTTCGCGCTCCTCGCGGTCATCCTCGTCGCCGTGCCCCTGACCTCCGGCAACGAGTACGAGCTGCGCCTGTTCATGCTGTTCCTGATCTACGGCGTGATCGCGGTCGGTCTGAACGTCCTCGTCGGCCTCACCGGCCTCGTCTCCCTCGGCCAGGCGGGTCTGTTCGCGCTCGGCGCCTATACCGGCTCGATCCTGGCGATACGGTTCGGTCTCGACCTCATGCTCGCGACCGTCGGTGCGGCGATCGTCGCCGGCCTCTTCGGCGCGGCTCTCGCCTATCCGAGCGTGCGGGTGCGGGGCGTCTATCTCGCGGTGGTGACGATCGCCTTCGGCCTCATCGTCGAGAACGTCGCCATCGAGTGGCAGAGCCTCACCGGCGGCACCACGGGGCTCACCGGCATCCCGGGCCCGAACCTCTTCGGGTATCCGCTCTCCGGCTACGCGTTCTACGCGGTGCTCGCGACCACGCTCTTCCTCGCCACGCTGGCGGCGCACAACCTGAAGCACTCGGGCTACGGCGGCGCCATGCTGGCGGTCGCCCAGAGCGAGACGGCCGCGCGCAGCCTCGGCATCGGCGCCACCGGGATCCGCACGCTGGCCTTCGCGGTCGCGGCGGTGACGGCCGGAGTTGCCGGCAGCTTCTACGCCTTCCTCAACGCCTACATCTCGCCCGACATCTTCACGTTCTCGGATTCCGTCCGCTTCCTGCTGATGGTGATCCTAGGGGGAGCGGCCTCGACCTTCGGGCCGGTGCTCGGGGCCTTCATCCTGACCTATCTGCCGGAGGTGCTGCAGCGCTTCGCCGAGTGGCAGAAGTTCGCCTATGGCGCCCTGCTCCTCGCGGTGATGTTCGGCCTGCCGGGCGGCATCCTGGGCACGCTGGGCCAGCTCTACGCCCGCCTGCGTCCGGGCCCCCGCAGCGTCGACCCTCTCGAGGGCATCCCCGCCGCCGAGACCCTGGCGGGCCGCGAGCCCGCGAGCCTGGAGACCGTCGGCCTCACCGTTCGCTTCGGCGGCCTTACGGCGCTGAGCGCCGCGAGCATCCGGGTCGCCCCTGGCGAGATCCACGCCCTGATCGGTCCGAACGGAGCCGGCAAGTCGACCTTCGTCAACACGATCTCGGGCTTCTACCAGGCGAGCGAGGGGGGCGTGCGCCTCGACGGCACCGATCTCGCCGGACGCAAGGTCCACGGCATCGCTCGCCTCGGCCTCGCCCGCACGTTCCAGAACACCGAGCTATTCGGGCAGATGACCGTGCTGGAGAACGTCCTGGTGGGCGGCTTCAGCCATCTCGGCTACGGTCTGCCCGGAGCGATCCTGCGTACGCCCCGCTTCCGCCGCGAGGAGTCCGCCTGCCGCGCGGCCGCGATCGGCCTGCTCGACTTCGTGGGCTTGAGCGAGGCGGCCAACGAGCAGGCGCGCTTCCTGCCCTTCGGCCACCAGCGCCGCCTGGAGATCGCCCGGGCGCTCGCCACGCGGCCGCGCCTGCTGCTCCTCGACGAGCCCGCCGCCGGCCTGACCACGCACGAGATCGACGAACTCGAGGCGATGATCCGGAAGATCGCCGGTCTCGGGGTCTCGGTGCTGCTGATCGAGCACCATGTCGATCTGATCATGGCGGTCGCCGACACCGTGACGGTGCTCGATTACGGCCAGATCATCGCGAGCGATCGCCCGGAGGCGGTCCAAGCCGATCCGCGGGTGATCGAGGCCTATTTCGGCGGCCCGTCCGCCATCCTCGACGAGGAGGCGGCCTGATGTCCGATGCATCCCTGCTCGCGGTCGAGAACCTGGAAGTCCGCTACGGTGCGGCGACGGCGCTCCGCGGCGCGAGCCTGACCGTGCGGCGAGGCCAGCTGGTCGCCGTGATCGGCAACAACGGCGCCGGCAAGACGTCGCTGATGCGCGGCCTCACCGGGCTCGTGCGCCCGAGCGCCGGCCGCGTCCTGTTCAATGGCGAGGAGGTCACCCGGCTGCCGGCCCACGCCAAGGTCGCCCGCGGCCTCGCCATGGTGCCCGAGGGCCGGCTGATCTTCCCGGACCAAACCGTCGAGGACAACCTGATCCTGGGTGCCTACGCCCATGGCGGCCTGAAGGGCGTACGGGCGAGGGCGACGCTGGAGCGGGCGCTCGCTCTGTTCCCGCGTCTGCGCGAGCGGTTGCGTCAGCCCGCCGGCAGCATGTCGGGCGGCGAGCAGCAGATGCTCGCCATCGCCCGCGGCCTGATGGCCGAGCCCGAGCTCCTCGTCATCGACGAACTCTCGCTCGGCCTCGCGCCGCGGGTCGTCGAACAACTGATCGGCGTCCTGCGCGACCTCAACCGCCAGGGGCTCACCATTCTTCTCGTCGAGCAACTCGCATCCTACGCGCTCGCCATCGCCGACCATGCCTACGTGGTGGCGCAGGGGCGCGTGGTGCGGGACGGCCCGAGCGGGCATCTCGCCCGCGATCCGGAGGTCATGGAGACCTTTCTCGGCAAGAAGAAAGCCGCCTGAGAGCGGCATCTCCGGAAACCCGATCCGACGCGGCATCCGTCGATTCCGCGAACGATCCCCCACGACCTGTAAGGACCCGCCATGCCCCAGCGCGTCGTCGATCTGAGCCTCCTGATTGAAGACAACATGCCGGCCCACAAGCTCTTCCAGCGGCCGGTGCTCACCACCCATCTCAGCCACGAGAGCTCGGCAGCCCTCGGACTCGGCGTCCCCGGCGACGCGATGACCTTCCAGACCAACTTCATCGCGATGCTCGACCACGTCGGCACCCACGTGGACGCGTTCCTGCACGTGAACCCGAACGGCCAGCCCGTCGACGAGATGCCGCTGGAGATGTTCATGGGCAAGGCGGTCTGCTTCGACCTGCGCCATATCCCGGACCTCGGCGACATCACCGTCGCCGACATGGAGGCGGCCGAGGCCAAGAGCGGCGTGAAGGTCGACGGTCACATCGTCCTGCTCTGCACCGGCTTCCACGCCCGCAACTATCCGAGCGTCGACTCGGTGTGGAAGAACCCGCTGCTCACGGCCGAAGCGACGAAGTGGCTGTACGAGCGCGGCTCGAAGATGCAGGGCGTCGAAGGTCCCTCGACCGACAAGCCGAGCGACAACATCTTCGCCCAGCACCGCCTCTGCCGCGATCTCGGCATGAGCCATTGGGAGTGGCTGGTGAACCTGGAAGAGCTCGTGGGGAAGGGCGAGGTGCAGTTCTTCGGCGTCCCGCTGAAGTTCAAGGGCGGCTCCGGCTCGCCGGTCCGTGCCTTCGCCATCGTCAACGACTGACGCGCCTGCGGCGCCCTACGGGGCGCCGCACCTCGACTGCGGAGAGCGGAGCGATGACGAACGACCTCGACTTCATGACCGCGCTTGAACTGAGGCGCCTGATTGCGACCCGCGCGGTCTCGCCGGTCGAGCTCACGGAGCGCGCCCTCACGCGTGCCGAGGCGAGCCAAGCCTCCTTGAATGCCTTCTGCCTTCTGATGCCGGAGGAGGCCCGCGCCGCGGCAAGGCGGGCCGAGGAAGCCGTGATGCGAGGGTCCCCTCTGGGGCTGCTCCACGGTCTGCCAGTCTCGGTGAAGGACCTGATCGCGGTGGCGGGCGTCCCCTACGCTTCGGGCTCGCGCGCCATGGCGGGCAACGTCGCCGCCGTCGACGCGCCCTCGGTCGAGCGCCTGCGGGCCGCCGGCGCGATCATCATCGGCAAAACCACGACGAGCGAGTTCGGGGCGAAGCCCGTCGGCGACTCGCCGCTCACCGGCATCACCCGACATCCCTGGGACCTGACGAAGACGCCGGGCGGGTCGAGCGCCGGGGCGGCCGCATCGGTGGCGGCCGGAATCACGCCCTTCGCGCTGGGCACCGATGGCGGCGGTTCCTTACGCATCCCGGCCGCGCTCACCGGCCTCGTCGGCCTCAAGGCGCAGTTCGGACGCGTCCCGGTCTGGCCGACCTCGGCAACGCCGACCCTGGCTCATGTCGGCTCTCTCGCGCGCAATGTGGCTGACGCCGCTTTGCTGACGACGGCGGTTGCCGGCCACGATCCGCGCGATCCCTTCGCAGTGTCTGGCCCGGTGCCCGATCTGCTCGGCGCCGCGAAAGCTTCGGTGGCCGGCCTGCGGGTCGCCTGGAGCGCCACCCTCGGCTACGCCCGTCCTGATCCGGAGGTGGCCTCGATCGCCCGCACGGCCGCCGTGGCGCTTGCCGACCAAGGCGCGGTGGTCGAGGAGGTCGAGACTGTCTTCGAGGCCGATCCGGCAAATCTCTGGACCGCGGAATTCTACGCCGGCATCGGGACCAAGCTGCGCGGCGTTCTCGAAAGCCGCCGTGATCTCCTGGACCCGGCGGTCGCAGACGTGCTCGACGCTGCCCTCGCCCAGGAGATGCGCGCCTACTACGAGACCGTCTTCGCGCGCTATGCGCTGCGAGACCGAATGGTCAGCTTCTTCACCAGCTACGATGTCCTCCTGTCGCCGACACTGCCGATCTCGTCCTTGGAAGCAGGGCGGAACATTCCAGACGGGCTGGAAGATCGCAGCCTCGTCTCGTGGGCCTTCTACACCTATCCCTTCAACCTCACAGGCCAGCCAGCAGCCTCTGTATGCGCGGGGATTGCCTCGGACGGGATGCCCGTCGGCATCCAGATCGTGGGCCACAGCCTCGGCGAGGTCGACGTGGTGCGGGCGGCTGCGGCGATCGAGCGAACGAGGCCGCAGGGCTATAATCTTCGGCCGTTTACGCGACAGTGAAGAGGGGCTGCGGCGGGAATGGTCGGAGGTGGGCTCCAGCTCCGGCGAAATTGTTTGGAGCGGCGTTGCTGCTGCTCTTTCGGACAGGGAGAAGTTGATCCCTTACGGTCGGGGCAGATCTCAATTCAGCCAAAGCCGAAAATCCGGTCGTGGCGCAAGTGGGATCTGTGATTCGGGTTGTGGCGACGTCCGCTTTGAGGATGCCGTCAAAGGCCGACGAATGGCCCAGATGGGCGCACTCCAGTCCGACTGCTTCCCTAGTTCCTCGACGCTGCCGTCGACGGGCCGAGCGCTCAAATCTCAGTCCTTTCTGCCATCGTGAGAGCATCCTCGATGTCGACGCCGAGGTAGCGCACCGTGCTTTCGATCTTCGTGTGGCCGAGCAGGATCTGCACGGCGCGCAGGTTGCCGGTCTGCTTATAGAGCAGCGACGTCTTCGTGCGACGCCGGGATTGGGTACCATAATTCTCCCGCCTCAGTTCGGTGCCCGTCACCCCTAATCTACCAGCTGGGCGTACTGCCGCGTTCCGATGTGGGTCGTGTGGTCCGCCCAACTGGGGAAGGCAAACTCGTCAAGCGCGCCGTCTCGGCATTCCAACCAAGCCACGATGCTGGTGCGCGCGTGTTTCAGCAGCTCGAATCGCACGGGCCGCCGGGCCTTGCGCTGAGCGACGATGGCGCGCGAGCGGATGCGCCCGCTGCTGACGAGGTCGCCGATTCTGAGAGTGACAATATCGCAGCCGCGCAGCTTGCGGTCGAGGGCGAGGTCGACCATGGCGTGGTCGCGTACGCGCCGCTCGTCGTGCCAAAAGCGTATGGCCCAGACCTACTGCGGTTTGAGGACACGCTTGTCACCAAGCTTGCGGCCTGCGTTCCAGGACCGTCGGTTCCTGAAAGCCGGATCGTGTTCTGAATGTCCCGTCGCTCAACTTCCAGTCCGTCCATGCTGGCCGGAAGATGAAAGTCGCTATGAACGCAGCGACGTAGTGACCGGCCGGCGGTAGTGAATCCGCTCCAGGCAGGCGCATCCGGAAAGCGGTCCGGCTTCCACCGACCCGTCATGGCCGTTCCGGCCCGGTAGGATGCTTCCTGGAAGCGGCCATACCGCCGTTGGCCAGCCAACGTCGCCTCGGCCGTTGATCCGCCGGCAGCTGACGTCGTCTCGAAACGTTCAGGCGGTTGCCAAACGGTAGGAGCGCAACTCGTCGACGGTCGAGGCGCGTGACGGACGCCAACCGAGTTCGCGCTCCGCCTTTGCCCCGGAGACTACCTGATCGCAGGCGATCGCGTCGGTGAACGACGAAAGCACCAAGCGTGCTTCGTCGAGCGGCCACGCCTCGACGCGGCCGCTGCCGCTAGCCGCCTCGCTCGCCGCGCGTGCGATCTCGACGAGGGGTATCGTCGCTCCGTGCACGCCGTTGAAGACCGAGCCCGCTGGCGCCCGTTCGAGCGCCAGCGCGTAGAGATCGGCCAGGTCGTCGGCGTGCACCGTCGTCCAGCGGTTCCGCCCGTCGCCGACGTGGCGCGCCACGCCGTGCTCCCTGGCCGCGCCGACCATCATCATTCCGGTGCCGCCCCGGTTGCCGTAGACCCAGCCCGGCCGGATCAAGATCGGGTGAACCCCGTCGGCCGCCGCATCGAGGATCTCCCGTTCGAGGCCCTCGCGGAAACGGACGAGTTCGATCGCCTTCAGAGGGCTGTCCTCGGTCGCGGGCGTGTCGCCAGTCGGTCCGTAGACTAGGCAGCCGCTCGTATAGAGGAACCGCGTGGACGTGCCGCGGAGCGCATCGATGATCGCGCGCGTCGCCGCCACGTCGTATGCCGCCGTGTTCAGGTCTCCGGGCGAGGCGGCGTGGACGACGGCATCGACCCCCTGGGCTGCGTCGGCGACGCTGGCCGGATCGGAGCGATCGCCGCGAACGACCGCGAAGCCCTCCTCGCCCAGCCTGACCGCGCTCGCCTCGGAGCGGGCGAGCCCCACGACTTCGTGCCTGCCCTCCTTCAAACGGCGGGCCACGGCGCCCCCGATCAACCCCGTCGCCCCTGTCACCAGAACACGCATGTCCACCACCGCTTCGACTTCGACGAGGCCGTTCCAAGCGGAACTGCGGGCCGGATGGAAATCGTACGATCCGATGTGCCGAGATCGCTCGCGCCAATGGTCTCAGATCGTGGCGGCGACCTCGGCGATGATGTTGCGCAGCCAAACGGTGCCTGCGTGCGCGTCAGACCGTCGGTGCCACATCAGCGCGAGCGGCCAATCGGGCAGGGCGACCGGCGTCTCGTGCACGTCGATGCCGGCTCCGATGGCGGCGAACCGCCGGGCGACGCGGGCGGCGAGCATCGCGACGAGGTCCGTCTCGGCGACGACGAAGGGCGCGACCAGGAACTGCGGCAGGCTCAGCACCACGCGACGTTCGAGCCCTAGCTCGGCGAGCTTGCTGTCGACCAGTCCTGCGCGGTCGCCCTCGGGGGAGACCAGAAGGTGCGGCGCGTTCACGAAGGCACCAAGGTCCGGACCGTATACGAACGCGGGGTGCCCACGGCGGGCGACACAGGCCAAGCCCTCCAGGAGCAGCGGGCGCCCGAGGATGCGCGCGGACGCTTCGACCGGAATGCCGACCGCGAGGTTCGCCTCGCCGCCGTCGAGGAGTTCGACCGCCTCGCCCCGGCCGAACATTCCGCGCACGCGCAGGTCGATGCCGGGCGCCTCGACGCCGAGGCGCGCCAGGAGCGGCGGCAACAGGACGAACGCGGCGTAGTCGCTCATCGCGACCGTGAACGCACGTTCGGCGGTCCCAGGCGCGAAGCCGTCGGCCCGCAGCGCGCCACGTACGAGGTGCAGCGCGTCGGCCACTGGCCCGGCCAGGTCGTCGGCGCGGGCGGTGGGCTGCATTCCGGACGGTGTCCGCACGAACAGCTCGTCCCCAAACAATGCGCGTAGGCGGGTGAGGGTGCCGCTCATCGCGGATTGGCCGAGACCGATGCGCAGCCCGGCGCGCGTCACATGGCGCTCGGCGTGAAGGGCGTCGAATGCCTTCAACAGGTTCGGATCGAAGCTACTTATGTCCATTCCAACGAACTTAAGGCAGTTCGCACAGCGTCCGCTTCGCTGATTCCCGGTCCGAAAATCGACCGTCGCAACCCCCCCAACCCAGCCGCTCAGCCGAGCACGCCGGCATCTCCGAACGTAGCCGGAAGCAGATTGGTCTCTTTCGGGTAGGCGGCGCAACGAGCCGGACACGACAGCCCGTCCCGCTCGAGTTGGCCAAGGCGCGGTAGTCCATTACGGCATGTTGCCTGGTTCGTCCGCCTGGTAGGAGCGTGCGACGGTGGCAACCCGCGCCAATCCGTCCATCAGCGCATCCGGCTCCTCCGCTGCGCCGGGACACGAAGTCCGCCGAGGAGGGAGTGAACGAGTGCTTTCACCCTTAGGTCAGTCCCCGAAGATTACGCGGCGGAAGCGGGCGAGCGCGACAGTGAAATAGGCGCTGCCCAGCGCCGCGAGGGCGAGCAGCTGCGGCCATACGATGGAGAAGCCAGCGCCACGGTAGAGCACACCTTGGGCGAAGGCGACGAAGTGCGGCGTGGGGCTGACGGTCTGCACCACATATTGTAGCCAGACCGGCATGCTTTCCATGGGCGTGCTGCTGCCCGAGAGCAGTTGCATCAGCAGCAGCACCGGGATCGCAAGCAGGCCGAACTGTCCCATGGAGCTTGCGACAGTGCCGAGCAGGATGCCGAGCGCCGCCACCGCCAAGGCGTAGAGGCCGGTTCCGACCAGGAAGAGGGCGAGGGAGCCGGCAATCGGCACTCCGAGCCACCATTCCACGACGAGCACCAGCGAGAGCCCGGCCGCGACCAGGATCACGAATCCGTTGGCGACGACCTTGGCAAGCATGATCTCGATGGGAAGGAGCGGCATCACGAGCAGATGCTCCACCGTGCCTTGTTCGCGTTCCCGGATCAGCGCGGCCCCGGTGAGAATGACTGTGAGGAGCGTGATATTGTTGATGACTTGCATCACGGAGGTGAACCAGCTCGACTCGAGGTTCGGGTTGAACTTGGCGCGCGTTACCACTTGGATCGGAACAGAGGTCGGGAGGTCGCGGCCCGATGCGAATTTGGCGACCTCTTGGGCTATGATGGTTTGGAGGTAGACCGCTCCGTTGCCGGCCTGGGTCATGGCGGTGGCATCCACCTCGAGTTGAACGGTGGCTGGCCGGCCGGACAGAAGGTCCATTTGCAGACGCGGCGGGAAGTCGAGCACGAAGACGAGCCGGCCGGAGTTCATGGCCGCGTCGACTTCGGTGGGCGTGAGGGACACGACCTGTTTGAACAGCGGCGGCCTGAGTGCGCTTGCGATCTGCCGCGACAGCTCGGACCGATCCTCGTCCACCACACCGACCATCAGGTCGCGGGCTTCGATGGGTACGTTGGAGGCCACCATGTAGATGGCGAGCGAAAAGGCATAGGCAACCAGGCACAGCATGACCGGGTCCGCCCGGATGCTGCGCAGTTCCTTACCGATCAGGCGGAACACATTTACGACATGGGCGCCGAATCTGGCGCGAAACATCGGGATGACGGTCGAGGTGCCGCGGTCGATCCTCGTCATCTTACGCCTCCTGCTTGCGCAGGAGTAGCTGCGACACGATCAGGAACAGAAGCGCGAAGCCTGCCAGCACCAGCATGTTTGGCGCGAGTTCCAGAAAGGGCAGCCCCTTGGCGAGGGTGCCGGTCGTGATCGGCTGGTACCAAGCCGGCGGCAGCCCGAGCCCGATCAGCCGCGCTCCTCCCGAGAGAGAGGAGACCGGAACCAGAAGCCCGGAGAAGTTGACAGCCGGGATCACCGACAGGAGGGCCGTGGCGAAGACGGCCGCGACCTGAGTTCGCGTGAAAGTCGAGATGAGTTGGCCGAAGCCGGTCGTAGCTGCGGCATACAGGAGCGTGCCGAGAACGAGGGCGAGTAGCGAGCCCTTGACGGAGATATCGAATAGAAATCTCGATATCGCCATCAGCAGCGCAAAGCTGATCATGGTGATGCCGATGTAGGGCAGCTGTTTGCCGACCAGGAATTCGAACTTGGTGGTAGGCGTAGAGCGGAAATTGGCGATCGATCCTGTTTCCTTCTCGCGCACGACCGCAACGGCGGACATGACAGCGGGGATCAGGACGAGCAACAGCATGATGATGCCAGGCACCATGGCGTTGACGCTTTTGAAGGCCTGATTGTAGCGGAAGCGCGTCTCCACGCTGACGCCTGCGCCGGCCGAACCGGTCCTCCTGCGGTCGCGGGACAACTGATCGGCATATTGGGCCGCCAACCCGGTGACGTAGCCTCTGGTGGTCTCGGCCCGGAATGGCATCGCGCCGTCGAGCCAGACGGCGACCTCAGGCAATCGACCCGATTTGAGATCGCTGCCGAAGCGGGGGGGGATCTCGACAGCGATCTGCACGCTGCCGCTGCGAAAGCGCTGGTCGAGCTCGCCCGGACTATGGACAGGGCGCTGCTCGCTGAAATAGCGCGAGCTGGTGAAGGCGTCGACCAGCTGCCGGCTGTCCGGACTGTTGTCTTGATCGAAGGCTGCGAAACGCAGGTTCTCCACATCGAAGGAGATGCCGTAGCCGAAGGCCAGCATCAGCACGATGGGCCCCACGAGCGAGAAGGCGATGCGGATCGGGTCGCGCAGCAACTCCATCGTCTCACGCCGAGCATAGGCCCACAGCCGACGCGGATCGAGCCCGCGTCGATGCGGAGCGATGCGGGCCGGAGGTGCTTTGGTCGCCGCCTTGACCTTGGCGGGCGCCTGCCGGTCGATGCCGGCTGCCTCGGCCAAGTAGTCGACGAAGCAGTCCTCAAGCGAAGCGCTGCCGCGCGCCTGGACCAGCTCGGCCGGCGTGCCGACGGCCAGCACCTTGCCGGCATGCATCAGCGAGATGCGGTCGCAGCGCTCCGCCTCGTTCATGAAGTGGGTGGACAGGAAGATGGTGACCCCTTCGTCACGCGAGAGATCGATCAGCGTCGTCCAGAACGCGTCGCGGGCGATGGGGTCGACGCCCGAGGTGGGCTCGTCGAGGATCAGCATGGCCGGCCGGTGCAGCACCGCGACCGCTAGCTGCAGCCGCTGCTTGATCCCGAGCGGCAGGCTCTCGGGATGCGCATGCTTCACCGGGCCGAGTTCGTACCGCTCGAGGAGTTCCGCAATCCGGACCGGGATGTCGGGAGGCGGCAGGTGGTACAACTGAGCGTGCAGCTCGAGGTTCTGCAGTACCGTCAATTCGTTGTAGAGCGAGAAGGCCTGCGACATGTAGCCGACGCTGCGGCGCGTTTCCATGTCGCTGCCGCCGACGGGGCGTCCGAAAAGCCGCGCGGTTCCTGCCGACACGGGCAGCAGACCCGTGAGCATCTTCATGACCGTGGACTTGCCGCAGCCGTTCGAGCCGAGAAATCCGAAAATTTCGCCGCGGCCGATCCGGAAGCTGACGTCGTCCACGGCCGTGAAGTTGCCGAAGCGCCGTGTGAGGTGCTCGGCCTCGATCGCGGGCGCGGCGTCGAGTTCTGGCGGCCGCGAGCGCAGCACCACAGGCTTGTGCTGGGCCTGCTTCTCGGCCGGGAGAAGCGAAATGAAGGCGGCTTCCAGATCGGGCTTGCCGGTCTTGGCGAGCAGATCCGCGGGGGTGCCAGACGCGATGACCTTGCCCCCGTCCATGGCGACCAGCCATTCGAAGCCCGAGGCCTCGTCCATATAGGCGGTCGCGACGAGGACGCTCATGCCGGGCCGCCGCGCCCGGATCGAGCCGATCAGGTCCCAGAACTGTCCGCGCGAAAGCGGATCCACGCCCGTGGTCGGCTCGTCGAGGATCAGGAGATCGGGATCGTGGATCAGCGCGCAGCAGAGGCTGAGCTTCTGTTTCATGCCGCCCGACAATTTCCCGGCCGGGCGGTCCTCGAAGGGGTCGAGTCCTGTTGCGTTGAGCAGCTCGGTGATGCGCTCGCGCCGCTCCGCCGAACCCTGGCCAAAGAGCCGGCCGTGGAAGTCGATGTTATCGAGGACGCTAAGGGTCGGGTAGAGATTGCGTCCGAGGCCCTGGGGCATATAGGCAATGCGCGCGCATGCGGTCCTGCGGTGGCCCCTCTCCGCCATGTCGCCGTCGAGCGCCAACACATGGCCCCGCTGGATCCGTCGCACGCCGGCGACGAGCGCCAGCAATGTCGACTTGCCGACTCCGTCGGGTCCGATGATCCCCACCATGCGGCCGGCAGGCAGCGACAGCGACACGTCGTCGAGCGCGACCGTGTTGCCGTAGCGATGCGAGACGCGGTCGAGTCGGGCGGCAGCCTCCTCCGTCACGGCAGCCTCACGGCCAGGTCGTCCGGCCATGGGACGTCGGATCTGGTACGGACGAAGCCCATGCCGCGGACGCCGGTCTTCACCCGGTCGTGGTAGGTCTTCAGAACTTTCGGGTCGATCTGGAGCTTGACCCGGAAGGTGAGCTTCTCGCGCTCGTCAGCGGTCTCCACCGTCTTGGGCGTAAATTGCGCATCGGCCGCCACAAAGCTGATGGTCGCGGGTACGACATATTGCGGGACGGGATCGAGTATGAGGCGGGCTTCGTCGTTCAGCTTGAGCGGGCCGGCCTGAGCAGCCGGCAGGTAGATCGTCATATAGACGTCGCTGAGATCCAGGAGCGTCAGGATACGGGTGCCGGCACCCACCACCTCGCCCTGCTGCGCGAGCTTATACTGAACGCGCCCGTCGCGCGGCGCACGCAACACGAGGTCCACCAGCATGGCCTCAAGCCGCTGAACTTCGGCCTCGGCGCTCTGGACGGAGGAGACGGCCTGTTCGCGCTGGGCCACGGCGGCATCGAGCCCCGCCTTGGCGGCGTCCGCTCTGGCTTGACGTTGGTCGAAGATCTGCTTGGTCATGTAGCCTTTGCCGACCAGCTCCTTGCCTCGATCGAGGTCGGCAACGGCGAAGGTGAGGTCGCTGTTGCGCTGTGCGATCAGAGCCACGGCTTCCGCACGGCTTTGTTTGGCACGCAGGACTTGGGCCTGAGCGCCCCGCAACTGCGCCTCGGTCTCGGGCGAGGAGATGATGGCGACGACTTGGCCCGCCCTGACTTCGTCGCCTTCATAGGCGAGCACCTCGGAGAGGCGCCCAGCATACTTGGCCGCGACGTCGACTTGGGTCGCCTCGATGCGGCCGTTGGTTTTGGCGATGCCCTCCGGCATCGTGGCGCCGCGCAGTTTGTCGATCAGCTGCATGAGGCGCGATTGCCCCGAGGCGGGCAGGGGAGGCGACAGCGTGCCGGCAGCCACGCCAGCGACAAGCAGGATCGCGCAAAGTGGGCTGGTCCGGCTCATGCCACCGGTCCCGGCGTGGTCCGGCCCCTCGGGCGCGCCGTGTGCCTTCCGATCATAGGCTCTTCTTCAGTGGGTGATGGCCCGGTTTCGCACCCGGTGCCGGGTGCATCGATCCTTTCCGAGCCGGGGCGGTTCGCGTCATTGCTCAGGATCAATCCAGCCCGGCTTGGCGCAGGGATGGCGTGTTGCCGGACCTCGGCCGCGCTCCCGACAATGCCGGCCGTGAACACGAAAGCCTCGAGGCCACCGGATTTGACGCCGGGGGTTGCGCGGCGCGGCGGCACCGGCTGAGGTTAACAGGTTGGCTCACGGCGTCGAGCCGGTTCGGCGCCTCGACGCCTGCAAGCACCGCGCCTGGATCGGGGCCGCCGACAGGCGCGGAGGGCATCATCGCCGCACCGGAAGCAACCAACCCAGCCAGGAGCCGCAGCTCCTCCGGCTGCCTCGGATCGTCGGCCACGCGTCCAGCCTCGACCTGAAGGCGGAGATTGCAGGCCTTCGACGGCAGGGCGCCTTCGGGCGTGCACGCGTCGTGCCGGGCGCAGGCGGCGTCCAGCGCGTCGATGGGAGCTGCGGGCGCGTTGTTGCCGGGGCCGCAGTAGTTGCCGTGCAGGAGCAAGGTGGGACGCCGGACGACGGACGCGCCTTGAGCCATGACTGGCATTGTCAATCCTGCGAGCAGGGCAAGCGGAAGAAGCAGTCGGATCATCGAGAGCGGTCTCATGTCGATGGACGATCGCTTCTGAGCGGACCTCGGCAAGAACGCAAATGATAATCCGGCGTTCCCTTTCCAAGGCTCCGGGCGTACTTGGTCTTGTGGAGGCAGGGAGTAAAGACCTGAGGCGGGCGGAAGTCCTGGCCGCTGCAAAGGCGATCAGGCCGACCTTCGCTCGGACGCGGGACCCCCGCACGACAGCCCGGAGCCCGCCGACCTGCCCGACCGTTCCAGGCGCCGCGCACCGCCTTCGGCGGTCGTTGGACCAGCGCTCGGCATCGCCCTCGACCCCGCCTACAGGATCGGCCGGTCCATCGTCGAAAGGAACAGACCATGATCATCGCCCGCGGCTTCCGCTACAAGCTGGAACCGCTGCCCGAGCAGGAAGCCCTGTTCCGGCAGTTCGCGGGTGTGTGTCGCCTCGTCTACGATCTTGGGCTGGAGCAGAAGGCGACCCGGGGGGCGGAGGCACCGCCTCGGCTACGTTGCCCAGGCCGCCGATCTGACGCGCCTGAGGGCCGCGTTCAACTGGGTGCGCGCCGTTTCCGTGTCGTGCCAACAGCAGGCTCTGCGCACCTCGACCGGGCCTTCGGCAACTTCTTCGCGGGCCGGGTGAGCTTCCCGCGCACCCGCAAGCGCGGTGTCGATGACAGCTTCCGCTTCCCTGGTCGCGAAGTCGCGGTGAAGCGGCTCAACGCCAACTGGTCGGCCGTGCGCCTGCCCAAGATCGGCTGGGTGAAGTACCGCGACAGCCGCCCGATCCGCGGTGTCGTGAAGAACGTCACCATCTTGCTCGACCCGCTCGGCTGGCCCATCGCGTTCACCTGCGAGATCGCGCACGACGCGCCCGCGCCAAGCTCCGAAGTCGTCGGGATCGACCGGGGCGTGGTTACAACGCTCGCCCTGTCCACCGGCGAGATGCCGACCATGCCTGCAAGCCCGGAACGGATAGAGCTCCAGGAGCGCAGGGCGCAGGCCCGCGTCGCCCGGCTCCAAGCCCGGCAGGCGCGCATTCGGCGCGACTTCCACCACCGCGCCGCGCTCGATATCGCGCGCAGGTTCGGCGTGGCCGTACTCGAAGACCTGACCACGCGTGGCATGACGGCCAGCGCGCGGGGTACCATCGTCGAGCCCGGTCGCAATGTCCGCCAGAAAGCCGGGCTGAACCGGGCGATCCTGAACGCGGGCTGGCATTGGTTCGCGGCGATCCTGACCGACAAGACGGAGGAGCGCGGCGGGCAGGTCGCGACTGTGCCTGCCCGGTTCACGTCGCAGACCTGCGCGGCGTGCGGTATGGCCGATGCGAGTAGCCGCGAGAGCCAAGCGCGCTTCACCTGCATCGGCTGCGGCCACACCGACCACGCCGACGTCGACGCGTCGGTCAACATCGAACGGCGGTGGAGCGCCCCGTTGTTCGACGTGGAGGGTGTGCATCGGCAGCCCTGTGAAGCGTCAACTGGACGAGGTCTTACGATCTCCGAAAATCCCCGTCCTTCAGGGCGGGGAAGATGTTAAGTATTCCACACCCAAATCCGGATAGCGGCTAGAAGCGTGGGCTAGGCGTTACGCGACGGCGACGGCGACGGCGACGGCGACGGCGCCACGTCGCCGATACGGCTCGTACCGGACGGCCAGGGGAGGGAGCATTGCGGACGAAGGGTGACAAGCCCGACCGTGACGATGGCGAGTCGCGGAGGTGCCGCGTTGCCTCGGCCGGGCGCCGCACCGTCGGACGTTCCCCTGCGGGCGCGACGAAGGCGTCCGCGAAAAACCCGCGTCGCCTCGGCCGGCCGCCTCGCGGGACGGAGCGGGACATCACGGTGCGCATCCTGGATGCGGCAACCCACGCCTTCCTCGCGGAAGGCTACGAGGCAACCAGCATCGATGCCATCGCGACGTCGGCCGGCATCTCGAAGAAGACCTTCTACGCGCGCTTCGCGTCCAAGGCTGATCTGTTCGAGGCGTTCGCCACGCGTTTCATTGTGTTTCGGCGTGCAACTTTGACCCCTTGAGGCGGGGGATCGGCGTCCAATTCTGACCCCCTAACCTCGTTCTCGCAGACTGCCCTCTGGTGCGGCCGGAAGGGTGGTGCAGGGGGATGAAGGGCGTGGACACGATTGCGCGCATCCGGCGCGAGTTCTTCACCCGCGGCCGCGCGATCAAGGACATCGTCCGCGACCTGCACGTCTCCCGCAACACGGTCCGGAAGGTCATCCGGTCGGGGGCCACCGCCTTCACCTACGAGCGCGACGTGCAGCCTCTGCCCAAGCTCGGGCCGTGGCGCGACGATCTCGATCGGATGCTGACCACCAACGCCGGCAGGTCCGCCCGCGAGCGACTGACGCTGATCCGGATCTACGAGGCGCTGCGCGGGCTCGGCTACGAGGGCGGCTACGATGCCGTTCGGCGCTATGCCAAAACCTGGAAGCGCGAGCGCGCCTCGGTCACGGCGCAGGCCTTCGTGCCGCTCATCTTCGCCCCAGGCGAGGCCTACCAGTTCGACTGGAGCCACGAGATCGTGCTGATCGGCGGCACGACCGTCACGGTCAAGGTCGCTCACGTCCGGCTCTGCCACTCGCGCATGCTGTTCGTGCGGGCTTATCCGCGCGAGAGCCAGGAGATGGTGTTCGACGCCCACGACCGGGCGTTCGCGTTCTTCCGCGGCACCTGCCAGCGCGGCATCTACGACAACATGAAGACCGCGGTGGAGACGATCTTCGTCGGTCGCGAGCGCGCCTACAACCGTCGCTTCCTGCAGATGTGCTCGCACTACCTCGTCGATCCGGTCGCCTGCACGCCGGCCTCGGGCTGGGAGAAGGGGCAGGTCGAGAACCAGGTCGGGCTGGTGCGCGAGCGCTTCTTCACCCCGCGCGTCCGGGTGAAGAGCTACGACGAGTTGAACGCGCTCCTACTCGATGGAGCTATCGCCTACGCCAAGGCCCATCCGCATCCCGAGGAGCGCGAGCGCACCGTCTGGGAGCGGTTCGAGGCCGAGCGGGCGGCGCTGGTGCCCTATGCTGGCCGCTTCGACGGCTTCCACGCCGTCACCGCTTCGGTGTCCGCGACCTGCCTCGTACGCTTCGACAACAACCGATACTCGGTCATGGCCTCCGCCATTGGCCGCCCGGTCGAAGTGCGAGCCTACGCCGAGCGCATCGAGATCCAGCAGGACGGGCGCGTCGTCGCCGAGCACGCGCGTGCCTTCGGCCGGGATCAGACCGTGTTCGATCCCTGGCACTACGTCCCTGTGCTCGCCCGCAAACCTGGCGCGCTCCGGAACGGCGCACCGTTCAAGGACTGGGTGCTGCCCGCCGCCCTCGACCGGGTTCGACGCAAGCTCGCCGGCAGTGCCGGGGGTGACCGGCAGATGGTCGAGATCCTCACCGCTGTGCTCGGTGACGGGTTGCCGGCGGTCGAGGCGGCCTGTGCCGAGGCCCTGCGCGAGGGCGTCCACTCGGCCGATGTCGTCCTCAACATCCTCGCCCGGCAGCGCGAGCCGACCACGCCCGTCACCATCCTGACGCCCGAGAGCCTGCGGCTGCGCCACGAGCCGGTCGCCGACTGTGCCCGCTACGACAGCCTAAGGAGAGCACCATGATGGAACGCCAGCAGATCCTCGCCACCATGGGCGATCTGAAGCTCTTCGGCATGAAGGCCGCCTACGACGAGATCATCAAGGTCGCAGTGAAGCGCACCCACGAGCCGCAGCAGATCGTCGGCGACCTGCTCCAGGCAGAGATCTCCGAGAAGCAGGCACGCTCGATCCGCTACCAGATGACCATCGCCAAACTGCCCCTGGCCAAGGACATCGCCGAGTTCGCCTTCGACGGCACTCCGATCAACGAGGTGCTGGTGCGTGATCTCGCCGGCGGCGAGTTCCTGGCGCATCAGCGCAACGTCGTGCTCGTCGGCGGCACCGGGACCGGCAAGACCCACCTCGCCATCGCCCTTGCACGAGCCTGCATCCGGGATGGCATGCGGGGCCGGTTCTACAACGTCGTCGATCTCGTCAATCGGCTCGAAGCCGAGGCACGCGCCGGCCGGCACGGCCGCATCGCCGACCATCTGGCGCGGCTCGACTTCGTGGTGCTCGACGAACTCGGCTACCTGCCGTTCGCGCAGTCGGGCGGCCAACTCCTGTTCCACCTGATCAGCAAGCTCTACGAGACGACCTCGATCGTGGTCACCACCAACCTCGCCTTCGGGGAATGGCCGAGCGTGTTCGCCGGCGATGCCAAGATGACCACCGCGCTCCTCGACCGGCTCACCCACCACTGCGAGATCGTCGAGACCGGCAACGAGAGCTGGCGCTTCAAGAACCGCGCCTGAGGCCAGCACACACGTCGCGCCTGCTGGACCCCTGATCAGCCCGGCTGCGCCACCCCGACCCGCCTTCGCCGGGCTGATCAGGGGCGTCCCGCCATACCCATCCAGGGGGTCAAAGTTCGACGCCGATCCAGGGTCAATGTTCAACGCTGTTTGACACGTTTCATCGAGCAGCGGGTCATGCCCGTCGAGCAGGAAGCCGCCCGGGCCGGCTCGACCCACGAGTGCCTGCACGCCATCGCCACCGCGGTCCTGGGCGTGGTCTTGACGCCCGAGGTAGTCGCACTCGACCGCATCGTCACCGCCGAGGCGAAGCGCTTTCCCGAACTCGCCCGGGCGGTGCACGAGTTCGGCATGTCCCGGGTCCTTCCGGCCATCGAAAGATGTTTGGAGGAAGGGGGGCGTCGCGGCGACGTCGCAGTCGCCGACATCCGGTTCACGGCCGACTACTTCGTCAACTCCCTATGCCGGCCGCCTCTGCACCGCGCCGTGCTCGGCCTGGAGCGGCCGGAACTCACCCATGTCAAGCGCGAAAATCTAAGCCGCGGCCTGGAACTCTTCATGCGGGGGTGCCAGCCGCGGCCGGGTTGACTACCGGTCGATGCTCGGCTCAGCGGGTGTGATGCTAGCCCACTCCTGCAGGGGGCTCGCCTGCCTACGCATTCACGATCGGCCTGCCGGAGGGGGCGATTCAGCAGGCCGATCGCTTCTCGCGAGGCTCCGAAGCCCCGCGATCCTCGCCGTCGGAGCCCGAGTGCGGGCCCGACGCATCCGTCATTGAGCTTCGTCGATCTCCACGGGAAAGTTCAGCTCTGTCGAGCTATCCGCCGCGAGCAGCTCGCGGGGCGGAGGCGCGAAGGGGCCGGCCGTCGCGATGGTCGCCTTGACACGCTTCTCGATAAAGTTGTCCGAGATCGGGTGCTCTACCTCCACGCCGAGAACTGAGCCGTCCGCCGCCACGCGAATGCGGATCTCGATCGTTCGGACTTTTCCCGTCGGGTCATGCGTTTCCGGGCGCGCCACTTCGCTGACGCGTGTCACCACGGCGGACATCCACGCGTGAGCGGCGCGGCTGACGCCGTCGTGCGCCGAGGTCGGCGTAAGTAGGCAGGCTAGGCAAGCGACGGCTGCAAGCGCGCGTGATCGCATGGGCGAAACCCTTCGAGAGAGCGATATAAACCAATGCGTTTCCTTTTCAAAGGGTCCCTTGGAGAAAGGCCCGCACGGCTTCCGTAGCTCTTCTCTGCCTCTGCTCCCGCCGCTGAACTCGAACATAAAGCTCTCAGTCTGTGATGCGGGAGGCAAAGGAACATACCATCTTCTTTCACGCGCCATCGGGTCTTGGCCCCGGCAAGGGCTTAGCCAGCATGAGACGCGAGTCATTCCATACGCAGCTCAAAACCTGTGGTGCTCCGGCAGGAAGGAGGTGTACCTCCGGTATCACGTTGGCGGGTATGAGCGCCGAACCTTGCGCGAGGCGCTCGATTTCATCCTGATCGCAGGCGAGCCCAATGGCGTTCTCGGGGCGCTCGGCTCGACGAATGCGGTGCCGCCTCGTGCCGACCACGGTCCGCGAGACTGCAGGCTCCGGGGCGCGAGCGAGATCGTGATCAGGTGCATCGGCGCCTGAACTTCCGGATGGCTTCGGACATACAGAAACCACGAGCGCTGCGGCCATTTATTGAGTGTCCGGGCTCCCGGGGCCATGTCGGACGTAAAATCGAGAGAAGTAGCGCAAAGACCATTCGAAGCGTACGCGCTGGATGAACCGATTCCTCGTCGTTTCCGGTTGATGTGCTCAGCCCCGGAGAGCGGGCGTGTCGAGCACCTCAACCGCCGGGTTCAGCGCGAGGTGCTGGGCATCGCGCTCTGCCGGCGTCGGGATCTTGAGAGGCTGCTCTGCGGCTTCAACGCCGCCTACGACGGTTGCCGCCGGCGCGTACACAAAGGCCTCTGGCCCGAGATGGTGCTGCGCCAGCACCTTGAACCCGATCCCGCGCCGGCCGATCCAGCTTGCAGATCGCCTGATCCCGGCGTCATCAAGCGCGCCTTTCACGTCGTCGCAGATGCCGAGAGGGTCTCACAACCACAAACTGGCGCCCATGACATCGTCTCTTCGGCGTGCAATCGAGACGATGCCCTCGCCGAAATGTGCTGCGGACATTATGCACGATACGCGCCATACGATGGCGTTGCGTTTTCGATGCCGTGCAGCTTGCGACAACACACGACTTTCAGGGTTGCCCGCGGAGCCGGGAAGCATATAAGGGCCGGATTGGTTTCTTATTTGAATCGGCCTCTCGATGGCGCGCAGTGAAGACGAGGAGGTACATCCGGTCTCTCAGCGGACTAACCCGCTCGACAGCGCGAGTTCCGATGCAGTCCGGTCTGACGGTTCGCGCCGGCCGAGATCATGCTGGCGAAGATATGGTCCATGGGGCTGGTCGTGCTCCTGGCCTCCTGGTTCTCGCTCATGACAGTCGTGCAGGGCTTCCTGCGCGTTCCGATCGAAGGCTCGGTAGCCTTTTCATGGGCGGGGCCGCACTCCAGCTCTTCGCCACGACCTCGATGGGGATCTTCCTCGCCACGATCGCGGGCTCGATGCCGCAATTCGGCATGCTGCTGATGCTGGTGCTCCTCCCGCTTCAGGTCCTGTCGGGCGCCACGACGCCGCGGGAAAGCATGCCCGAGGCGGTGCAGACCCTGATGCTCGCCGCCCCGAACACGCATTTCGTCATGCTGGCATGGGCCATCCTATACCGAGGGGCCGGCCCGAGCGTCGTCTGGCCACAATTGCTCGCGCTCCTCACGATCGGTTCGGTGCTCTTCGCGCTGTCCCTCGGGTTCTTCCGTCGGTCGCTCAAGTGATGTAGACAGACGGCTTCCTCGAAAAGCCCGCTCGATCAGCATATAGCCGACTTATGACTTAGGATAGATTCAAAGTCTAAGCACTATTGGCTTCGGTTCAGTTTCAAGCATGGAGCGTTGCGTGAGCAAAAAGCTTGAGAGCCCCGATTTTGGTGGGACGCCAGACGAGAACCAGCCCTTGGGCGCGGATGAACTGCGCAGGATGGATGCGTGGTGGCGTGCCGCGAACTATCTCAATGTCGGGCAGATCTACCTGATGACGAATCCGCTGCTGCGCGAGAAGCTCAGCGCCGAGCACATCAAGCCGCGCCTGCTTGGGCACTGGGGGACGTCGCCGGGGTTGAACCTAGTCTACGTTCACATGAATCGGCTGATCCGGAAATACGATCAGGACGCGATCTACATGGCAGGCCCCGGTCATGGCGGCCCGGCACTGATCGCGAACGTCTGGCTCGAGGGCAGCTACACGGAATACTTCCCCGAGATCACACGGGACGAAGCCGGGATGCTCAAGCTGTTCCGGCAATTCTCGACACCCGGCGGCGTGCCAAGCCACGTCAGTGTGCCGACGCCAGGCTCGATTCATGAGGGTGGTGAGCTTGGCTATGTGTTGGTGCATGCCTTCGGCGCGGTGATGGACAATCCCGATCTGCTCGTGGCGGCCGTGGTCGGCGACGGCGAATCGGAAACCGGGCCGCTCGCGGGCAGTTGGAAGAGCATCGATTTCATCAATCCGCAACGGGACGGCGCGGTGCTGCCGATCCTGCATCTCAATGGCTACAAGATTTCGGGACCCACCGTTTGGGGCCGGCGAAGCGACGCCGATCTCGCCAATTTCTTCCTCGGCCAGGGCTACGAGCCGCACTTCGTGGAAGGCGACGACCCCGCGAAAGTGCACCAGCGATTCGCCGCCGTGCTGGAAGGCGCCGTACTGAAAATCCGCGCCATCCAGAAGGCCGCGCGCTCGGGCAGTGCAAAGGAGCGGCCACTCTGGCCGGTGATCGTGTTGCGCACGCCGAAAGGCTGGACGGGACCCAAGGTCGTGGACGGAGTCCCGATCGAGGGCACGTTCCGCGCCCATCAGGTGCCGGTCGCGGAGGTGAAGACCAATCCCGAACATCTGCGCATCCTGGAAGAGTGGATGCGCAGCTACAGGCCGGAAGAACTGTTCGACGAGAGAGGCGAGTTCCGCAGCGAGTATGCCGCGCTCGCCCCGGAAGGCACGCGCCGGATGGGATCCAATCCGCACGCCAACGGCGGCCTCCTGCGGGTGCCGCTTTCTCTGCCGGATCACAGAGACTACGCCGTGACATTCAACGCGCCGGCGCGCGACCGAATCGGTTCGACGGCGGTCCTCGGCCGGTATCTGCGCGCGGTGTACGAGGCCAATCCGAACAACTTCCGCCTGTTCTGCCCGGACGAGACGAATTCGAATCGGCTCGGCGCGGTCTTCGACGTCTCCGATCGCTGCCTGACGAGCAAGATCCTGCCCGGAGATGACCATGTCTCTCACGACGGGCGCGTCATGGAGGTGCTGAGCGAGCATTGCTGCCATGGCTGGCTCGAAGGCTACACGCTGACCGGGCGCCACGGATTGTTCGCGACCTACGAGGCCTTCGCCATGATCGTCGATTCGATGGCGATGCAGCACGCCAAATGGATCGAGCACGCGCGGCGGGTTCCGTGGCGCGCGGATGTGCCCTCGCTCAACTACCTGCTGACCTCGACCTGCTGGCGCAACGACCACAATGGGTTCAGTCATCAGGGCCCGGGCTTCATCGACACCATCATCCACCGCAAGCCGGTCGTCGCGCGCGTCTATCTGCCGCCCGACGCCAATTGCCTGCTCTGCGTCGCCGATCACTGCTTCCGCAGCGTGAACTATCTCAACCTCATCGTGATCGACAAACAGCCGCAACTGCAGTGGCTGACGATGGACGAGGCAGAGGATCATTGCGCACGCGGTGCGGGGGTATGGCCGCAATACAGCCACGAGCCGGACAAGCCGGACGTGATCCTGGCTTGTGCCGGCGACATCCCGACCCAGGAGGTCATCGCCGCGGCCTCGATGCTGCGCCGCTACGCACCGGGCGTGAAGTTCCGTGTGGTCAACGTGGTCGATCTGATGCGCCTCTGCCCACCGGACCGACACCCTCACGGGATGAGCGACGAGGAATTCGTCGGCATCTTCACTGCGACCGCGCCGGTCGTCTTCGCCTTCCACGGCTACCCCGGCGTGGTGCACGATCTTCTGCATGGCCGCGCCGCGCACGACCGCTTCCATGTGCGGGGCTACATCGAGGAGGGTACGACGACGACGCCGTTCGACATGGTGGTGCTGAACAGGATGAGTCGCCTGCATCTCGCGCTCGACGTGGCGCGCTACGCGCCCAGCCTGCTGCAGGACGGGGTCGCGCTCGTCGAGCGCTGCAACGCGCTCCTCGCCCAGCACGAGGTCCACATTCGCGAGCATCTGGAAGATATCCCGGAAATCAGGGATTGGGTCTGGACCGCGCATTGAGCGCGGCAAGCCCGGCAATCGAAGGGCGGGATGCCTGCCGGATCCGCATGCGCCGGCCGACATTCTCCGCCTGGTCACCGCCTATGACGTGGAGCAGTCGGAACCGGCCGTCTCGACGGGCTGCCTTCCCTTCGGCACGTCGAGCCGTCGAGTCTCGTCGCCCAGTCGGAGCTTCAACGAGCGGCATAGCCTCGGATCATGCAGGCGATCTGCCTGTTCCAGCACGTGGAGGGAATCGACGGGCCCCTTTCGCCCGGCTGCGATACCCGCGCAGCCGACCACTAAGCTGGCCGACCGCCGAGTTGGGCCCGTCCTTCAACCGCCGCGACGACGGTCCTGCCGGCGCGAGGATGCGCGAGGGGTTTTCGACGCTGACGCCGGACAGCTTCGCCCGCCCGGGCCTCGCGACTGAGGCGGTCGAGCAGCTGCTGATGCCGACGTGCGGCGGCGACGGCCCGATCGGCGGCACCAGGATCGTCACCGGCAGCGGATGATTGGCGGCGGCGCCCCCGCCACCGAGGACGCCTACGAAATCCATTGCGAGAACTTCACGAGCGCCGCGCATCTCAACCGGATCGAGAGAGGCGCGCGCCTTCGCGGCGGACGCGATCACAAGTGGGAGATAGTGGATGAGCGACCCAGTCGGTCAGGACGCGCTGCGCGAGTTGGCGCTTGATCTACGCTGGTCGTGGAACCATGCGGCCGATGTGATCTGGCGCACGCTCGATCCGGAATTGTGGGAGGCCACGCAGAATCCTTGGGTGATCCTGCACACGGCGTCCCGCGAGCGCATCGCAACGCTGCTTGCCGATCCCGCCTTCGCGCGCATGCTGGACGCGCTTCTGGTCGAGAAGCGCCGGATCGCGCAATCCCCGGCCTGGTTCCAGCAGACGCATGCTGACGCCGGGCTGCGGACGGTCGCCTATTTCAGTATGGAGTTCATGCTCACCGAAGCGCTGCCGATCTACTCGGGTGGGCTTGGCAACGTCGCGGGCGACCAACTCAAGGCGGCGAGCGATCTCGGCGTTCCAGTTGTGGGTATCGGGCTGCTGTATGCGCAGGGCTATTTCCGTCAGGCGATCCGGGAGGACGGCAGCCAGGAGGCGCTCTACCCTGCCAACGATCCCAGCCAACTCCCGTTGCGTCCGCTGCGCGATGCGAACGGTGCGTGGCTCCGCCTACGCTACGAGCTGCCGGGCGCGACCTTGTGGGTCCGCGTCTGGGAGGTGCAACTCGGACGAAGGACGCTCTATCTGCTCGACACGAACGATCCAGCCAACCTGCCCGCGCATCGCTGCATCACGAGCCAGCTCTACGGCGGTGGCCCGGAGCTCAGGCTGCAGCAGGAGATGGTTCTCGGGATTGCCGGCTGGCAGCTTCTGCGCAGAATCGGCCTCGACCCCGAAGTCTGCCACCTGAACGAGGGTCATGCGGCGCTCGCTGCGCTGGAGCGGGCCGGACATTTTCGCGACGAGAACGGCTGCTCCTTCGCGGAGGCCCTGGCGGCGACGCGCGCCGGCAACGTCTTCACCACACACACCGCAGTAGAGGCGGGTTTCGACCGGTTCGCACCGGCGCTCGTGCGCAAATACCTGTCGCGATATGCCGAGCTGCGGCTCGGCATATCCATCGACGAGCTGCTCGCGCTCGGCCGCCGCGATCCGCGCGACAGTACCGAGCCGTTCAACATGGCCTATCTCGCCGTCCGTGCAAGCTGTGCCGTGAGCGCGGTGAGCGCACTGCACGAGCAAGTCAGCAAGCGCATCTTCGAGCCGCTGTTCCCACGTTGGCCGACCGCCGACGTTCCGATCGGGCACGTTACCAACGGCATCCATGTACCGAGCTGGGATTCGCCGGAGGCGGATCGGATCTGGACGGAGGCGGCGGGCAAGAACCGCTGGCGCGGCGATCTGAGCGGCAACCAGGCCGGGATTCGCGCCGTCGAAACGTCCAGGCTTTGGGAACTGCGCTCCAATGCACGGCAGAGGCTGATCGGCTATCTGCGCGGCGAGCATGCGCGGCAACTCGCGGAGGCGGGCGCGGGCGAGAGCGAGATTGCTGCCGCGCGCAGCGTTTTCGATCCCGCGGTGCTGACGCTCGGCTTCGCCCGGCGCTTCGCCACATACAAGCGTCCGAACCTCCTGCTGCACGACCCGGACCGTCTGGCGCGCATTCTGCTCGACAAGAACCGTCCGGTGCAGCTCGTCGTGGCAGGCAAGGCGCACCCCGCCGATGCCGGCGGACAGGCGCTGGTGAAGCGGTGGAGCGATTTTGCACGACGCCCGGATGTCCGTTCCCGTATCGTCTTCCTTGCCGATTACGACATGCTGATGAGCCAGTCGTTCGTGCAGGGTGTCGACGTGTGGATCAACACGCCGCAACGACCGTGGGAGGCAAGTGGCACGAGTGGAATGAAACTGCTGGCGAATGGTGGGCTGAACCTGTCGGAACTCGATGGTTGGTGGGCGGAGGCCTACGCGCCGGATGTCGGCTGGGCGATTGGCGACGGACGTGAGCATGGCGGCGACCCTGCCGTCGATGCCGCGGAAGCCGACATGTTGTACTCGCTCTTGGAACGGGAGATCGTGCCGGAATTCTACGACCGCGGCTCGGACGGAATGCCCGTGCGCTGGGTCGCACGGATCCGCGAGAGCATGGCCCGGCTCGCGCCGCGATTCTCCGCCAATCGCGTTGTGCGGGAATACACGGAAAGCCTCTATCTTCCAGCGGCCGCCGGCTACGTCGCCCGCTCCGCGAATGGCGGACGCAAGGCGCGGGAACTGGTGCGCTGGATGGAGGAGATTGCCAGCCGCTGGTCCGGGCTTAGCTTCGGTGAAATGCGGACCAGCATGGCAGGGGAAGCACGCAAGGTATCCGTCGAAGTCCTGCTCGGCGAACTCACTCCGGAGATGGTCGAGGTCGAACTCTACGCGGAAGCAGAGGTCGAAGGTGGGCCGCCGTTCCGCGCGGTGATGGAGCCGCAGGCGGTCCAACCCACGGCCGCAGGCGCCCTGCTCTACGCCGTCACCGTTCCAGTGGGCCGACCGGAATCGAGCTTCACGCCGCGCATCATGCCGCGACACCCGGCATTGCATCGTCCGCTCGAAATCCCTTTGATTCTCTGGCGGAGATGAGGGTGTCCCGTGTCAACAGGCGCATGCCGCCTGAGCGCAGGGGAAGGCAACACAACCTCGAATCCTGGATAGCCGAATCTTCCGGAGCCGGATGTATGGAAGTTGTCAAGCCGCACCTCGTCTCTCCGGGCAGATCAGGACGACGACGGAGCGGCCCTGCACGAAGTAGCAGTCTGCAGCTACTTTCGGTTCCGAGCCTGCCTCGCCGACGTCGTCGGGCGCTGCACGAGCGGTATCCATCGCCCGATGCCAGCCGATTCCGGGCAGCCTGAACCAAGCACCGTCCGGATCGCAATTGATGATGATGTAGATATCCTGATCCTGCTGCGAGGCCCCGCGCAGATGCACGGCGAAGCGAGCAGCACGCGCGCCATGATTCACCGGTCCGTTCTCGCCATGCCAGGACACGTCGTCCCGCCAGAACCGGCTCCGGCCAAGTGAGGGATGACGCTTGCGGAACGCGATCATAGCCTTGCAGAAACGGAAGATTTCGGCGTGCCGCGTCAGCCGGTTCCAATCGAGCCAAGTCGTCGGGTTGTCCTGATTGTAGGGATTGTTGTTGCCGTGCTGCGTGTGCAGGAACTCGTCGCCTGCCAGCAGCATGGGCGTGCCATTCGCGAGGAGCAGAATCGCGAGATGATTCTTCGCTTGACGGCGGCGCAGCTCAAGCACCGAGTTCGGCACATCGACATCGCCCTCCCAGCCGCAATTCCAGGAGAAATTCTGGTCCGGCCCGTCGGTGTTGCCGTGGCCATTTGCCCAATTATTCTTCCGGTTGTAGGCGAGTAGGTCGTAAAGACAGAACCCATCGTGACAGGTGACGAAGTTCACGCTCTGATAGGCATGATAAGCCCCTTCCAGCGTGTCCGGAAATAGATCGTCGCTTCCATAGAGTCGCTGCATCAGTTTGCCGGTGTGGCCAGCGTCGCCGCGCAGTGCCGCGCGAACCTGGTCCCGGAACTGCCCATTCCATTGCAGCCAACTCAGGCCGGGAAAGGATCGGCCGAGCTGATAGCTCGACATGTCCCAGGCCTCGGCGATAAGCCGCACATCGGCGAGATCCGGATCGCTCTGGATCGCAGAGATGATCGGCGGATCGTTCAGATTGACGCTGCCATCATCCGCGCGCGTGAAGAGGGAGGCAAGATCGAAGCGGAACCCGTCGATATGCATCTCGCGCACCCAGTATCGCATGCTGGCCAGTACCATCGCTTGTACGTGACGATTGGCCGTGTGGAGGACATTGCCGGTGCCACTGTCGTTCCGGTATCGTGAACGATCTTCTTCGAGTAAGTAATATGTGCTGTTGTCGATGCCGCGAAAACTGTATGTTGGACCCGTTTCATTGCCCTCTGCGGTATGGTTATAGACCACATCCAGAATGATCTCGATATCAGCTTGGTGCAACGCCTTCACCATGGCGCGGAACTCGTCGATCTCCTCTCCCCGGCCTTGCGACATCGCATAGCCCTGATGCGGGGCGAAGAAGCTCAAGGGCATGTAGCCCCAGTAATTTCCTTCGCCCGGATCGAATTGGAAGACGGGCAACAATTCCACCGCCGTCACGCCCAGTTCACGGAGGTAGGGAATCTTGTCGATCACGCCTGAATATGTCCCTGCTCGCCCCGACGCCACCCCGGAATTCGGATTGCGCGTAAAGCCACGGACATGCAGCTCGTAGATGACCGTGTCGTGCGAATGGCGCGGCCTGCGATCCCCGGTCCAGTCGAAATCGCGGGTTACAGTCGGTGCGATTCCAAGCGGTGGACGCCCCGGATCGCGGCCTAGCCGGGATACGCTCATGCGGCTGAAGTCGGGCGGAAAAGCTACAGCGCGTGCGAACGGATCGAGTAGCACCTTGCCTGGATCGAAGCGGTGCCCGGCAGTAAGATCGTGTGGTCCGTCCACGCGATAGCCGTACAGCGGCGCCTCTTCAACCTGGGCCGCCGGGATACGGCAGTGCCAGATGCGTCCACTCTTGTGAACAAGTGGATCGAGGCGGTACTCGTGGCGAGGAGCTATGTCACCGTCACTCGCGAAGAGCAGCAAAGTCACGCTGCTCGCGTGTTTTGAATAGAGGGCGAAATTGTAGCTGTTCGATTCCGGGACATGGTGGCTTCCGAGTGGGCGCGGAGCTCCCTCCTTGGCGATCCAGCGATTCTCGGCCGGCGCGAATAAGGGCGAGAACAGTGCCGTCATTGTTTAAGTGCCGTACCCCATGAAAGTTGGGTGCCTTGTCTTTTGGATAAAGTCACCCCTCAATCGCGCGTCTCTCTTTTGGGGCGCCTTTGAAAGAACGGGCACAAAATCAGCGAGAGTTCCGTTGAACTACCGTGACGCGGGCAGGTCTCCGGCTCAAGCCATCAGGTGCTGACCGCTGTCCACGGGGATAATGGTGCCGGTGATACGGCGGGCTGCGTCGCTGACCAGGAAGGCGGCGAGCGCGCCGACGTCGGCGACGTCCACCAGTTGATGCTCGGGGACGGAGGCCGCAGCGCGGTCCATCAGCTCGTCGAAACGGTCAATGCCCGATGCCGCCCGCGTGCGGATCGGACCGGGCGAGATGGCGTGGACGCGAATCTCCTTGGGCCCGAGCTCGGCGGCGAGGTACTTGGTGGCGCTCTCCAGGGCTGCCTTCACCGGGCCCATGAGGTTGTAGTGCTCGACCACTCGCTCAGAGCCGTAGAAAGTGACAGTCAAGAGGCAGCCGCCGTTCGGCATCAGCGGCTCTGCCAATTTGGCCATGCGGATAAACGAATGGACGGAGACCTCCATGGCGGTGGCGAAGCCCTCCGCCGAGCAGTCCGCCACTCGTCCATGCAGGTCCTCCTTCGGCGCGAAGGCGATGGCGTGCAACAGGAAGTCGAGGCTGCTCCACGCCGTCCGGATGTGCTCGAACAGAGCTTCCAACTCGCCGGGCTTGCGTACGTCGCAGGGCGCGAGCAGCTCCACATCGAGGGGGTCGGTCACCGCCCGCACGTAGGGCAACGCCTTGTCGTTGAGGTAGGTGGCCGCAAGCTGTGCCCCGGCGTTGTGGAAGGCCTGGGCACAGCCGGCCGCGATGCTGTGCTCGTTGGCTATGCCGGCCACCAAGCCGCGCTTCCCGGTAAGGTCGACCAGAGGCGTCATGAGATCTGCCGCAGTTTGAGGTTGTCGAGGACGTCAAGCGTGTGGATAGCGATCATCCGCTCTTCATCCGTGGGAAGGACCCGGACCTTCACCCGGCTCGAGGGTGCGCTGATCACCGCAGCGCCCGCAGCGTTGGCTTCTGCGGCAAGCTCCACGCCGAGCCAGGAGAGCCGCGCGCAGGCTGCCGCCCGTATCGCCGGGGCGTGCTCGCCGATGCCCGCAGTGAAGACCAAGCCATCCAGGCCGCCGAGCGAGCCCACAAGTGCGGCCGCTTGGCGGCTGATCTGATAGACGAACAGCTCGACGGCCTCGGCGGCCCGCGGATCGGGGCTCGCGACCAGGGCGCGCATGTCGCTGGACACGCCGGAGACGCCGAGCAGGCCCGAGCGGCGGTAGATCAGATCCTCGATCTCCTCTCCCGTGTAGCCGTGGCTCTGGATCAGATAGAGGAGGACGCCTGGATCGAGTGCCCCACAGCGCGTGCCCATCACGAGGCCGTCCACGGCCGTGAAGCCCATGGTGGTGTCCAGGCTCACCCCGCCGGACATGGCGCAGAGGCTAGCGCCATTACCGAGATGTGCGGCGACGATCCGTCCCCGGGCCATCTCCGGGTCGAGGACTGCCAGGGTGCGGGCAACATATTCGTAGGACAGACCGTGGAAGCCGTAGCGCCGCACGCCTTCATCCTCTAGGGCCCGAGGCAGGGCGAAGCGGGTGGCAACCGCCGGTTGGGTGCGGTGGAAGGCCGTGTCGAAGGCCGCGACCTGGGGCAGGTGCGGTCGAACGGCCTGAGCGGCGCGCACGGCCGCCAAGTTGTGCGGCTGGTGCAGGGGCGCGAGCGGCGACAGTGCGGCAAGCTCGGCCATGACCGCATCGCTCGCCAACACGGGGCCGTCGAACCGCGCCCCGCCGTGCACGACCCGGTGGCCGACCCCGATCAGTTCATCACCGCCAAGGTGATGCTCGATCCAGTCGAACAAGTCGCCGAAGAAGGCCTCGTGGGCCATGGTCGCGCGGTCCGGCCAGCGCCGCTCGGTCATGATACGGCCGTTGAGGTCGCGGGCGATGAGGTGCGGAGCGGTGCCGATCCCCTCGATTTCGCCCCGGACCGCCGGCGTGGGGTCGCCCACGGCGGCCACCTCGTACAGGGCGAACTTGAGGCTGGACGAACCGGCGTTCAGGCTGAGGACGGCATCGTTCATGCGGCGACCGGGTCTATCTGAGGGCCACCCGGCGCGGCGGCAACCCTGGCGCGCGCAACCAGAACGGCGAGGGCGCAGGAGGCGATGCGGGTGCGCGCCGAGTCCGCCCGGCTGGTCAGGACGATCGGCACGCGCGCACCCAGGACAACCCCGGCCGCGTCGGCACCGGAGAGGAAGGTCAACTGCTTGGCCAGCATGTTGCCGGCCTCCAAGTCCGGCACGAGCAGGATATCGGCTTGGCCAGCCACGGGCGAGACGATGCCCTTCTCTTTGGCCGCATCGGGGTTGACGGCGTTGTCGAAGGCCAGCGGACCATCCAGGATCGCGCCGGTGATCTGGCCCCGGTCGGCCATCTTACACAGCGCCGCGGCCTCCAGAGTGGAGCGCATCTTGAGATTGACGGTTTCCACCGCTGCCAGAATCGCAACCCGTGGCGTGGCGATGCCGATGGCGTGAGCCAGCTCCACCGCGTTCTGGATGATGTCGCGTTTGGCTTCGAGGTCCGGCGCGATGTTGATCGCCGCATCGGTAACGAGAAGGGGACGCGGATAGCCCGCCACATCCATCAGGTAGACGTGGCTGACGCGCCGCTCGGTGCGCAGGCCGCCTTGCGTCGACACCACCGCCGACATCAATTCGTCCGTATGCAGGGAGCCCTTCATCAGGAGCTGGGCCTCGCCGGAGCGGGCCAGCACCACGCCCTGGGCTGCCGCCGCGTGGCTGTGGGGGGTTGCGATCAGCCGGAAGGTGCCGATATCGACGCCCGCCGCAGCGGCTGCTGCGCGGATCTTGGCTTCCGGCCCGATCAGGACGGGCGCGATCAGGCCGGCGGCGGCGGCTTCGCTCGCCGCGAGAATGGCGGTGGCATCGCAGGGATGCACGACCGCCGTCACCGTCGGCGCCTCGCCGGTCTGCGCCTGTGACAGCAGAGCGCGCAAACGGTCGTGGCGGGTCAGGCGCACCTCTGGAAGGGCGACGCGCGGCCGGCGGACCTTCTCGGTCGGTGCCTTGACCACCGCCTGGCCGCTGATGACCTCCTCGCCACGCTGGTTGGTGCAGCGGCAGTCGAGCAACACGATCTGGTGGGACGGCTTCTTCTCCGCCACCGTGACCGTGGCCGTGATGGCATCGCCGATGTCCACCGGGCGGGTGAATTTAAGGCTCTGATCGAGGTAGATCGTGCCGGGTCCCGGTAGCTTGACGCCGAGCACGCCGGAGATCAGCGCGCCGCCCCACATGCCGTGAACGATCACCCGGTGGAAGATGTCGGTTTGGGCGAAGGCGGGATCCAGGTGGGCGGGGTTCACGTCGCCGGACACGGCTGCGAACAACTGCACGTCTTCGGCGGTGACGCTGCGTGTGATGCTCGCGCTGTCGCCGACCTTCAATTCGTCGAAGGTGCGGTTCTCAACGTAGTTGTCATCGGTGGCGGGCGACGTCATGGGCCTCAGCGCTCCAAGATGTAGGTGCCAGGGGCGTCTTGAACGGGCGCGTAGCCCTTTTCCGGCGCGCCCATCGCGGGCGGCGACTGGTCTCGGGGGCCGGAGCGCGCGTCGAGCCACGACAGCCACGCGGGCCACCATGATCCTTCACGCCGCTCGGCCGAGGCGAGCCATTGCTCGGGGCCGACGTAATGGTCGCCGGCCGCGCGTTGCCGGATATGGAAGCTCCGGTGCGGGTGACCCGGCTCGCTGACGATGCCGGCATTGTGGCCGCCGGTGGTCAGCACGAAGGTGATCTCGCCCTCGTTCAGGAGGTTGATCTTGTAGACCGAGTGCCAAGGCGCGACGTGGTCGGTCTCGGTCGACACGACGAAGAAGGGAATGCGGATGTCGCCGACCGAGACCGGAGCGCCGTCCGCAAGCAAGCGGCCCTCGGCCAACTCGTTCCTCAGGAACATCTTGCGGAGGTACTCCGCGTGCATGCGCGCAGGCATGCGGGTGGCATCCTCGTTCCAGGTCATCAAGTCGTTGGCGTGCTCCTGCTCGCCGAGCCAGTAGCTCTTCACCACCCGCGACCAGATCAGATCGCGCGAGCGCAGAAGTTCGAACGCGCCGGCCATCTGCTTGCCATCCAGGTAGCCCTTGGCGCTCATGATGTCCTCCAGGAAGGACACCTGGTCTTCGGTGGTGAAGAGCTGCAGCTCGCCGGCCTCGGTGAAGTCGGTCTGGGCGCAGAACAGGGTCACGTCCTGCAGCCGGTTATCACCGTCGCGGCTCATCGCTGCCGCGCCGACCGAGAGCAGCGTGCCGCCGAGGCAGTAGCCGCAGGCGTGGACCTTCGCACCGGGCCGGATGGCGTTGACCGCGTCGAGCGCCGCCATCAAGCCGTGCGACCGGTAGGCATCGAAGGCCGTGTCGCGCAGCTCCGCGCCGGGGTTGCGCCACGAGATGCAAAAGACCGTGTAGCCCTGCTGGACCAGATACCGGGTCAGCGAGTTGTGCGGCGACAAGTCGAGGATATAATATTTCATGATCCAGGCCGGCACGATCAGCACCGGCTCGGCGTGAACCGTTTCAGTCTGCGGCGAGTACTGGATCAGTTCGATCAGCTCGTTGCGGAACACGATCTTGCCTGGGGTGATCGCCAGGTCGCGCCCGACCGCAAGGCCGTGGTCACCGCTCTCAGCCGCCCGACCACAGAGCTTCGCGAGATCGCGCAGATAGTTGCTGAACCCGTCCGCGAGGTTGCGGCCGCGCTTCGCCTGTGTGGCGGTCTGGATCTCGGGGTTCGTCCACGGCAGGTTGGACGGGGCGAAGACGTCCATCCACTGGCGGGCGGAGAAATTCACGATCCGCTCGTTCTCCGGGCTGACCCCCTGTAGCCCGGTCGTGGCTCTTTCCATCCAGCCCTGCGCGAGCAGGAAGGCCTGCTCGTAGGCGGTGAAGGGCGCCGTCTTCCACTGCGGGTCGGCGAAGCGGTGGTCACCCGGACCGGGCTGCACGGTCGCGCCACTGAACAGGCCCGTCCAGAAGCGCAGCGCCGTCTTGGCGGCGTCGGCGGCGAGTTCCACCCGGTGAAATGGGGCGTTGGCCATATGCGCGCCCCAATCTACCGAGGCGAGCCACAGGGCTGCGGGCGAGATGCCCTGCGTCAGCTGGCCTTCCGCTGCATGGAAGCGGCGGTCCAGCTCGGCGCATAATGACCGAGCGTCGGGCGGCACGATGCCTGCAGCGATGGCGGCATCGAGCGCTCGTCCGACTGGCCTCGGGACATCCGGGACTGCGATCTCGATCGGCGCGGTATCCCGCTCGGAAGGCTGGCCGCCGTCGTCCATCTGATGCGCTCCGTCGTGGCTGATGGCGGGTCCCGTAGGCGTGAGCCCGAACCGAAGCCTTGATGAAGATCAAGCGGCCGCCCGTTCGGGGGCGGGCGGAGAGCGACAAGACGAACTCAGAAGCTCGCCGATCTGACGAACCTTCGCGCCGAACGTTTTCAGGCGCAGGAAAGGTCGAAGCGGCGGCACTGCTCACTGAGCATGGGCGCGCCGAGGTGCCCAACTTGGTGCCTTCTTGCGAACTATGCGACCGGAAGACCGGTCTATCGGTCCGGCGAGCCTTCCGACTTCGTCTACCTATCGGAGAAAGGAGTGGTTCGCATGAGCCGAGCTACTTTGCAGGGTGGCGGGGAAGTTATTGCCTTCATGTGCTCGGCGGACGCTTTCGGGGTTTCCGAGAACGGCTGTTGCGTCGACACCGCCGAGATCCTCACGGCAGTGCGTGCGCACCGGCTTCCGGCGCGAAGGCTCGAGCGCGTGCTGCAGCAGGATGCGGAGCTCTCCTTCCACGTTTTGGTCAAAGGCGCCCACGAGGTGCGCGCGGCCCAACTCCACGTCCTCTGCCTCGGCCAGCATGATGCGGTTCGGAGGTTGGCCAGGGTCCTGCTGGATTGCCGCTCGGAGGCCGCCTGCTTCGACGATGCTACCGCCATGCTCGTCTTGCCCGTGAGCCGCACCGACATCGCCGACTACCTCGGAACCTGCTCCTCGCGTCTTCGGCCTGTCGCTCCGGCGTGGACTTCTCGGGCAGAAAGTCTGGGCCCGATCGACTGCCGTTGTGGACGGCCACATTGCGGGCGCACCCTGTCGGGTTGGGCACGTCACCGCTCCGAGTGCCGCCGGATCGTGGCGCGTGGTCCGCGCGAGCAGAGCCGAGGGCTCGCCTCCTGCTTCGATATCGCCGTCGCGAACGAGGCGTGAAGGCAGGACTCCGTCCGTCCTCGTATTCACCGGCTCGATCGCCATGGTGGTGGCAAGCAGGGCTTTCCTAGTTCGTTTTTCGATGTCCGCAAACGACGAGAAGGCCTTCCGAGACGAGTTGAAGCACACGCTGACCGCGGGCTCCGGTAACCTTCGCCGTTCTTCACAAGAACAGTGAGCAGCCAACGCCGACTGCCCGCTCCGCGACGGACTGATGGAGCCGGCGTCGCGGCTGGTCCGGGCCTGCGCAGGCCGGCGGCGAAGCCGGTCAACGGTAAGGAAGGCTGGCGAAACCTGCCGGACTACGGCACGGACGTGCGCGACACCGGCACTGGGTCGATACCATCCAGGAGGTCGTCTCCGGGTTGTGGCCGAGATTTCGAATTTCGAGCAGCGTAAGCTCTACATCTCGTCGGACCGCGCCCTCGATTCGTCGGCGGCATTAGAACTTCTGACAAGCTTTATGCCGATCCCGTCGGCGTCCACGTTCCGGAATTCTATCCCCGCGGCCGAAAGCGTGGCAACCAGACGCTCGAGAGTCTCGGGTTTCGGTATGCTGGTGCCGAGCTCCAGTCCGGCGATACTCCTCTTGGCGACGCCGGAGCGAGCGGCAAGGTCCTTCTGTGTCCAGCCGAGCATGGCCCTGGCGCCTCGGATCTGCGAAGCTTCCACTTTAGCCGCGGGAGATACTTGACGCGGACGCATCTCTGGTGCAGCCTGCGGATCGCTGGAAGACGGAGCCGGAACGCCAATTGCGAAAGGCGTCTGTCCAGAAGACCTGATCTTTGGCCGACCTGCAAGTCCGTCGAAATCGGTCCACGCCGTTGCTACGGCGATTCCTTCGATGCTTGTCGAAGACGACGCGCTCTCCTGGCGCCAAAGGCGCAAGGAAGCGACGGCACCCTGAAGCTTGGCAGCCTAGTTCCTCCGCTCCTTCGGCGGATCGGGAGATTGTGCCATGTCGAAGCCTTCCGCCGGGTCTGGCGACGCCATCGTCGCCGGCATCCACGACAGCCTGTGTCGCAGCATCCGCATCACGGGCGAGCGCATCCGAATGGCCCGTGAACTTGAGATCGTCGCGAGATCGCGGGACGACGTCCTGTCCGTCCTTCCCGAGGGCTTGGAAGACATCCAGTCCTACAGAAAGCTCGCCGACCACGGCTTGGCGCACGCCACTTTCCGGAGTGCCCGAGGCACCGTGATCGTTCTGGCGGCCGCCACTCGGGTCTGGCGCAGGCCGGATCTGAGACGTCGGCTGATGGCGGTGAAGCGCGACGCCCGGAGGATCGGCCGTCGTGTCGTGCTCGTCACGAGGAGAGGCTTGCTCCGCTTGGCCGGATCCCGGTGCGACTCGCGAAGCCGTGAAGCGCTCCGTCCACTCGACTGACCTTTTGGTCGTCCTTCGGGCAGCAGGCTTCGATCCCCGCGTGCGAACGCTGCCGACACTCTCCGGACCCGACAGGTGCCCCATGCGGAACGAGAACGTCGTCGAGTTTCCGACCGGACGGCCGATCAAGCGGCCGGCGAAGGCCCGGAAAATGGTTGCGATCATGGTTCGGAAGCTGGCGGCCGGAGTTCGACTTCGGCAGCCCGGACCCGGGCGCCAGCCCATATCCGTCCAACTTCGCGATCTGACCGGCGTAGCGGACGAGACCGTGGACACGTTGGCGAGTCTCGCCGGAAGCCGGGTTCTGACGCCGGCGACGGCGGCGAGGCTCGCGTTGCGTCATGCTTTCGAGATCGGGCGCCCATACTCGGAAGCCGCTGGTGCGCACGAGGCGCGCACTCACGGCCACCGACTCGTACTCGCCGGCGACGTGTTCGGCAGTTTCGCGATCAGAATCGAGGATCGGGCGAGCGGGGCCTGGGTAGCTCGAAGCCGGTTTTCCGATCTCGACCTGCTCTCGGGTTTGTGCCCTGCCGGAAGCGTCTCGCTCCACCTGATGACCGGCCCCGATGCGGGGGACCCGCCTATGATCGACGTGCGCGCGCCACGGGCTCGGCGTGTCGACCCGGCGCATTCAGCCGACGGATCCGACCGGATCAAGGAGCGGCAGCTCCTGATCGTGGGCGGCCTCCCTCGGTCGACCCGTCGCAGGGCCGCGGTCGTCGCCGCAATCGAGGATGCGCTGCGGCGCGGCGGAATGCGGGTTCGGACCTCGAACGCGTCCTCCCGCATCGCGACCGCCGGGGCGGAAGAGCGGGCGCGGGAAGCCCGCCGTCACCTCGTCCTGATCGAGATCGCGTGCCCGGGGCTCGTCGGAGCGAGCGGAGGAACGCGATGACCGGCCACGATTCGATCCCGTCGCCCGACATTTCAGGAGGCGCGCGGAGGAAGGCCGAAGGCGAACCGCCGCGGATGGACGCCCGCTTCGCGGACCATCGCTCCACCGGTCCCGAGACGATGCTTCGGCTGCTGGATCCGGGAAGCCGGTCCAGAGATGCCGATCCCGACCTGGATTCGGAGTATTTCGAGTCCGGTGTCTCGGGGACGCCTTCGTCCCTCCTCGCCGAGGATCCGGCCGCGATCGCTGCAGCGGTCCTTTTCGGTCGCGCGCTCGACCGGACTCCCTCGATCCTGGACCGCGTCCGCAACGGCTCGCCCGTTCTGATCGTGGACTGCCCGAGCGACGGCTTGGTCGAACCGATGGCCGAGGTTCTCGAGCGCTGCTTCGGATCCCGCTCCACGGGTCCGAAGAACCGGGAGAGTGCGCACATCGGTGCCGCTCGCGCGGTCGTCGTCAAGGCTTGGGCGCAGAAGGCGGGGGTCGGAGGCCAGCCCCGCGAGACGGACCTCTGGCGGGCGTTCCGCGGTTTCCGACCCTTGATCTGCGTCGCGGCGCCTGAACGACCGCATCTGCCCGTCGCGGTGGAACGCTCCTGGGAGGAGCGGATCGCACTGGGTCCGCTCGATCCGGCCGATCTCACCTTGATCACGCGGCAGATCGTCGGTTCCAATCCGACGACGACCGTTCCGACCTGGATCGCGGCGCAGGTCGATGCGATGGATCTGCGGATCGCCCTGCATCGCGAACGCGGGGCGGACGGAGCCATCGACCGTCTGAGGACGGTCGTCGAACGCAGGGCGGCGAGGCCGACGGTCGACGATGCGCCCCGACTGTCGGACCTCACAGGCTACGGTGCCGCCGCGGAGTGGGGAATCGCGGCGGCTGCCGACCTTGCGGCGTTCGGCCGAGGCAAACTCCCGTGGTCGGAATGCGAACCCGGCGTGCTGTTAAGCGGTCCGCCGGGGGTCGGAAAGACGATGTTCGCCTCGGCCCTGGCGAGAGAGGCGGATGCACCTTTCCTTGCCGGTTCGCTGGCGCAGTGGCAGGCCGACGGCGAAGCCCATCTGGGGACCACGCTGAAGGCGATGCTCGCCTTCTTCCGCAAGGCGCGCGAGATCGCCCCATGCGTCGCACTCGTCGACGAGCTCGACTCCTTCGGGGATCGCCGCAGGCTCACGGACCACAACCACAGCTATGGCGTTCAGGTCGTCAACGGCTTCCTGGAATGCCTCGACGGCGGTGACGGTCGAGCCGGCGTGCTGATGATCGGCGCGACCAATGACCCTGCCGCAATCGATCCCGCGATCCTGAGGGCGGGGCGGTTCGATCGCGTCATCGCGATCGCCCGGCCCTCGCTCGAGGAGCTGCCCTCCATACTGCGCCACCATCTCGGATCCGATCTGGCCGCCTCCGATCTGCAGGACGCGGCCCGTAGGGCTCTGGGCGGCACCGGCGCCGACTGCGCCGCGTGGGTGAGACGGGCCAGAGGCCGCGCGCGCAGGGCCGGACGCGCCGTCGTCGAGGACGATCTCCTGCAGGAGATCGCAGGGGCTGCCGGGGCCGCATGCGTCGAACAGGAGAGATGGGCGGCGATCCACGAATGCGGGCACGCCGTAGCTGCGCGGACGCTGGGCCTGTCGGTCGGCGATCTCGTCCTGCGTTCGCCCGGCCACGCGGGCAACGGATACATGGTATTTCCCACGCCCATAGTCGTGACCCGACGCGTAATCCGGGACATGCTCGTCGTCCTCATGGCAGGGCGCGCCGCCGAGATCCTGGTGTTCGGCAGCCCGTCCACCGGAGCGGAGGCGGATCTCCTCCACGCCACGAGGCTCGCGCACGACATGCACGTGCGCTGGGGCTTGGGCCGACGGCTGTCCGCGGACGGCGGCCGGTCGACGGACGCGGCGTCGGGGCTTCTCGTCGAGCAGGCGCTGCAATCGGCTTCGAGGGCCGCCCTGGCTCTGCTGAAGATGCAGCGCGGGAGGCTCGAGCGTCTGGCCAGGCTTCTCGAGGCGCGAAGGTCGCTCCCGGCAGTCGAAGTCGAGGCACTGCTTCGTTGATGTTCCCACGATCGCCGGCGTCGGCCCGGTGATCGTCCCCACGGCCGATGCCTTCGGACGCCGTTTCCGGGCTTCGGTTCGAGCTTCGGGCGCGACGAACGACCTCGCGCGAGACTCGAAAGGGACCGGCCGCGGTCTCCGCCATCCGAATCCATGAGGCATGCGATGCCCGAGAACCGTCCACGTCCATTCCGAGGCATGATGGAGGGCACCCGGGACGAGGGCTACGTCTCGCTCGAATTCGTGTCTTCCGGCGTCGCGCTTCACGCGTGCCCGATCTGGTCCATCGATCGGCTGCTTGATCTCCCGGCCATGCTCGGTCCCGGCCTGTACATCCTGGTTGGGATGTCGGCACCGGGAACGTCGAAGCTCCGAGCGGTGGTCGGCGAATCGGGGATGCTTCAGGAACGGCTGGCAGCCCATGCCGTGGATCCTACGCTGGATTTCGTCTGGGACGCGTGCGTCGCGACCGGCCCGCGCGTCATGAACGACACCGTGCGCCTGATCCTCCAGCGCGCCTTCGTCGACGAAATCGCCAACCACGGCTTCGCGGCGGTCGCGAACCGGCAGGATGCGGAGAGGTTCACGGCCACGGAACACGACATCGCCACGGCGGCGCAGGTGACCGAGGATCTTCGCCCGCTCCTCGACATGGTGATGCCGGGCCTCGTCGCGGCGGTCGAACCGGTGAGGGTGCCGATCGGCGCTCGGTCGGTGAAGTCCCCGCGGGGCCTCGATCCCCTCGGACTTGTCCGGACCACCCATACGATGCGCTGGCGGGGTGCGCTCGCGACGGCGACGATGCGCGGCGGCGAAACGGTGCTTCTGCCCGGTTCACGCGTCGTGGCGGACGTCTCCACGAACACGCACTGGCTGCGGGAGAAGAGGGCCGAGCTGATCGGATCCGGCGTCCTCGTGCCTAGCGGGGACGATCGATATCTGACGGTGGCCGCCTTCGTGACCTTCCGGACGGCACGTGAAGCCACCGCATTCGTCACCGGCGGAGCTTCGGCGTCGGCGCGTCTGACCTGGATGCCGATCGATGAAGTCTGAACGTCCCGGACCGGACGCGTTCGCTCCCGAACGCGGACGAGCAGTCGGCGCGTGCCAGACCCGCGGAGAGCTGCAGCCGGGTCGGCGCGGCAGGAACGCCCGTGCGGATCCGTTGCGCCGCCTCCGCGAGCGGCCTCGCGTCGGTCAATGGGCCGACGACGAGTTGCTGTCCCTCGAGGAGGCGTGCTCCCTGTTTTTCCCGCACGGACCTCTGACCGTGAAATCGTTGCGTTCCGCGATCCGCCTAGGCCAGCTCGCGTCGGCGTCGATCGCGGGGCGCCTCTACACGAGTCCTTCGGCCGTCCGCGCGCTGCTCAAGCCGCAGCTTGGTCGGAGCACGAAACCTTCCGGGACGATGGCCGGCTGCTCGGGAGTCGATCTCCCGAAACAGTTGAAGGTACCGGAAGACGAGCCGCCCGTCGGCCGCAGGGGTAGAAAGCCGAAATTTCTGAAAAGATCTCGTTGATCCCAACGAGCCGAGCGGTTCGGCTTCTAACGAACCGAATTGTATTTCGTCAACCAACGTCGCCGACGTCCTAGACGGAAGATCGTGCTGTTAACAGCTTCGGCACGACTGCGACTGAATCGTCGGTCCATCGCAGGAGCTGACCCTGACATGGCTGGAAGGAAGAAGCAGGCGGGCGCGAGACTGTGGTTGCGCAAGCGCGACGAGCAGGATCCCTCGACATGGATGTGGTACATCATAGACGGCAAGGCTCAACTCAGCCTCGGCCTGTTCTGGGATCCCGCCGATCCGGAAGGAACGAAGGCCGACCTCCTGCTTGCCGAGTACAAGGTCGACAAAGCCAAGACCCGGCCCAAGCCGGTACGTGCGCTGACTTTGGACGAGATTCCGCTCGACGCCATCCTGGACCACATGGAAGCGTCCAACCCCGAGAAGGCCGGTTCCACCGACGCGGAAATCCGCAATCGCAGGAACCTTCTGTTCGGCATCGCGGAACTTCGGAAATTCTGGAGCGGCAGAAACCTGTCGGAGGTCACGGTACAATCCAGCGCCGAATACCGGAATCACAGAACCGGGGTACGCTGGAGGAACCAGACGAAAGAGACGGATTCAACCAAGATCCGCAAGACCGGCACGCAGTCGGCCAGGAGGGAGCTGGAGATCCTCAATTCGGCGATCAAGCTCTTCGCTCGCGAGCACGACCTTTCGGCGATCAGGCAGGCGGAGATTCCTCCGAAAGCGCCGCCCAGGGAGGAATGGCTGACGTACGACGAGGTCGCTCGGCTCCTTCTGGCCTGCCGGGGGCGTCGATGGAATCATGAGACCGACGATTGGCTCCGCGACACCCGGGGCCAACTGATCATCACGAATCCCTACGCACGGCGGCGGCGTGCCGGGATCGCTCGCTTCATTCTGTTGGCATCCTGGACCGGAACGCGGCACGACTCGGTTCTTCGGCTGCGTTGGGAGAAGAACGACTGGGCCGGGTACGTTTCCAAGGATCTGACGACGCTGTTCCGGAAAGGTGACCGCGAGATCGACTCTTCGAAGAGCCGCACGCCCTGCAAGCTCCCGGCGAATCTTCGCGGCCATCTGAGACGCTGGTTCAAAAACGACGACGAACGCGATTTGCTGAACGTCGTGCATCAGCAGAATGGAACAGGCTACAATGTCTATATCGGGGTCACGTTCAGGCAGATAGTCAAAGATGCTGGTTTGGATCCGGGGCGTATCACTCCTCACACCCTCCGGCATACATGTGCGCACTGGATGAAAAACGAGGGCGTCCCGATCTGGATCGCCGCGGATTATCTCGCGATGACCGTCGAGACGTTGCAGAAAGTCTACGGATCGCACACGCTTCACTCGCATGACATGGTCCTGGATGCTTTCGCCAACCGCAGAAGGGACGTGTCCTCGCGCCGAAACCGCAGGATCTCGGTGTCGAAAAGCGTCGATTCCGCGGCGACCGCGGAGCGGGGCGCATCCGCGAAGACGACCGGACGTGGCGAGAGGTGGATCCGCGACTGGCGCACGGCTCAGCGGCTGAGGCGGCGACGCAAGCCATGACGACTTCCTTCGCCGCGCTGCCGTTCGATCGGACCGCTGCCTTGGCCCTCATCGATCCTGCCGTACATGCGCGGCCGGGTATCGCGCCTCCGACCCAACGCTGTCTCGCCGCGGCGTTGGCCGTCGCGATAGGAACCGGAGCGGGACCCGACGAAATAGCCGCTATCGAGGCCGGCGACCTCGGGCACGACGCCGGAATCGCGACAGTCGTCATCGGAGCGCGCCGCTCGATCCACGGTCGGGACGCCGCCAGAACGGTTCCTCTTCTCAAGCCCGTCCGGAAAGCCGTCGAAGCATACATGCGCGACCGCCGGCGATATCCGAACGAAGGCGGCCTGTTCCTGTGGTCGGCGGCGAGACCCGTCGGCGTCGCCGATCTCAGGACCGCGGTCGCGCAGTTCGCGCGAGAAAGATCCCTCGGCAACGCGGCTCAGATCCGGTCGGCGCGGCTGACCTTCGCCGCGGCTCTCATGCGGGCACGAGCGGGCGAAGATCTGATCGCCTACCTGACGGCGCGGGGCGGTCGCGCGCGGCGTTCGAGCAAGGAGGCCGACCTGCGCCTTCGTTCGCCGCAGTTCGTCATGCCTCTGCTCAACCGGCATCATGTATTCGGCGCGCGCTACGACGAAGCCGCGCGCTCATCGGCATCGCGGCCGGCTGGCGAAGGAGGGGGGCTGGAGCTTCCGGGCGAGTTCGACGGCGACGTCGGATCCTGAGCCGATTCCTGCGGATGAGACGCGGGTTCGTCGCCCGAAGGCGTCGACGCCCGACGACGGTGCCGACGCCGCGTCGAAGATCCGTGCCGCGACCGGCAAGGCAGGCCTGCGACCGAACCCGACCTGTCCCGGGCCGGAGCCTTGCGGGCGCCTGTCCGGGGCGGGACAGGGGGGAACTGGCCGGACCGGAGGGGAGGGCGCGTGCGGGATGGCGGCGCTCCCGACGCCGCGCGATCCGTCCCGACTACGGCCGGCGACGGCCGACGCGGAGTCGAGTCGTCCAGAGGCGGTGGGCGTCTCCGGACCAACGACTCCGGATTCGTTGCCTTCATCCGACCGGCGCGTCGGATCAAAGGTCCACGCCCAAGTCCGTCCTACACAAGGGCTCCGGGCCCTTTTCAGACCTCGCCCGCATCGCCGCCAAACATCGCCGCTTGGCGGACGATCTCGATCGGATCGCCCGCGGCGGCCATCCCGGCAATGCCGATCTGCTGGACGCGCCGCTCTTCCTGGAATGGAGGCTATGGTTCGCGCCCGTGCCGCACCTCGTCGGCATCGTGCTTTGATCCGCCCCCACTGAGGTGGTTCATCGCCAGGTTTGTTGGTTCAGGCCGCGAGGAGGAGACGACGGCGCATTAGATCGAGCTTGGCGCGGCCGTACATGGAGCGCTTCAACAGCTTGAGGCGATTGACCTGCCCCTCGGCCTGCCCGCTGCTCCAGGGCAACCGTAGGCCGGCGCGGACCGCGGCCCGATCCTGCCGGAGGCTGGTGGCGAAGCCCTCGACCACGCGCTCACCGCACGTGCGGGCGTCGCCCAGCCACGCATCGAAGGCGGCGATGGTACCGGGCTCGGCCTCCGCGCCGCCGCAGCAACCGCCCACGATCCGGCAGAATCGGCGAGCCAGGTCGACGACCCGGGCCGCTTCCTCCTCCTGCAGCACGCGCGCGACCGCCGCTGCAGCGTCGGTGTCGAGGTCCTTCAGCTCGCGCAGCGGATGCCAGGACGCTGATGGGCCTGGGCCGTCCTGTCCTGGTGGTCCCGCCGGGCGTCGCGCATCTGGAGGCGAGACACATCCTCGTCGGCTGGAAGAACACGCCCCGGACGCGCAGGGCCGTGTCGGATGCCCTGCCGCTGCTCAGGCATGCGGAGACTGTCCAAGTGCTGCAGGTGGCCGACCACAGCGACCGGTCCGAGATCGAGGACGTCGCCCAGTACCTCTCGCTGCACGAGGTGAACGGGGCCTGTCGCAAGCCGTGCCGTAGGCCGCAGCAGAGGCTAGATCTGTCTCGTTTTTAGGCTCTGTTAACCGCCTGAAGGCCGAAGCAGACCCCGAGCAGTCGGTTCTGCTCGCGGATGGTCCATGCGCCGGCAAAGCCGAAGCCCTTGCGCAGCCACAGCATGGCCTCGAACCCCTGGATCGTGCGCCGGGCAGTGCGGAAGGACTGGAAGCCGCCGATCCGGGGCATGTTCTTCTTGACCCGAAAGTGGTCGCTCTCAATGCCCTGCTGCAGGTGCTTGGTCACATAGTGGAGCGGCGCGCGGGGTAGAAGGCCGTCGTTCCTCGCAGCCAAGATGGCGGGTGGATAGGTGCCGGCGCCATCCGTGCCGATGCGATCCGGGGCGAGCAACGGCTGATCCTGCAGCATCTTGCGGAAGAAGCGCTTGGCGGCATCGAGATCCCGATTGGCGGTGAGCAGGAAATCGACTGGATTGCCGTGCTTGTCGATGGCCCGGTAGAGATAGCGCCACTCCCCCCGCACCTTGATGTACGTTTCGTCGATGCGTACCGAGCCGCAGTGCGGTTTGCGGAACTGCCGCAACCGCTTTTCGATCAGCGGCGCGTAGGCCAAGACCCAGCGGTTCAGGGTGGAGTGGTCCACATCCATGCCGCGTTCCAGGAACAGCTCCTCGATGTCGCGGTAGCTCAGCGGGTAGCGCAGGTACCAGGAGACGGCCTGGACGATCAGGGCAGCCTCATAGTGCCGGCCCTTGAAGTCAGCCTTGGCACGCTGCTTCAGCTTCGCGGCGATGGCGGACAGGATCATGGGGTGGCCTCCGGGACTGGAGGCACCATGCGGGCTGCATGGTCAACGCGGGGTAAACGCTGCGGGTTTGCGACAGGCCCGGCAATAGACCTCCAGGAGCATTGAGACGTTCCCCGAGAGGTACGTCGGTTTAAGCGGGACGACGTTCCGCGTCGTGCCCAGCGCCGAGAGCGTCTCGCAGCGCTGGCTGCAGTCGAGCGGGTCATCGTTGTGCGCGTCGACCAAGATCGCGCAGGTCACGTGAATTGAGTTCGAGTTGCTGAGGGTTCAGCCCGGCCTTCCGCTGGAACCAAAGCCCCATGCTCGGGTTACCGGCCCATGGTTCGCTGGCTGTTCCCGCTCGGTCTCATCCTGATCCTGTTTGGCGTTGCGCTTGCCCAGTGGGAAGCATCGGCGCCGGAGACCGGCACAGCGCCCGACTCGACGCGGACACCTGCCCGGGAGGCGAGCCTGAACCCCGGTGGCGTTGCTGCGGCATCGACCGCGCCTGACGCACAAACGAGTGGCGGCACCGGCCAGTTGGTCCAGCAGCACCAAGCATTAGTTCAACACCGCCGGTACCGCCGACTCCTCCTCATCCAGCAACTGCCCCAGGGCATCCATAGCGCGTGACGACAGCAACTGGGGATCTACTGTAGGCCCACGGTAACGTATTTTCCGTTCTCGTCGAGCTGCGTTCCCCAGATCATATGCGACGCCTGATGCTCGCTCGGACCGAATTTTAGCGCCGTCCCTAACTGAACCGCTCCGGGTTTCCCGGAGGCCGTTTGGTTTGGGTCAGGCGGCCAAGGCTTGGACCTCGGCCTGAGCATAATAGCGCGCCTCCGCCTCGGCGGGAGGGATGTGGCCGATCGGCTCAAGCAGCCGACGGTGATTAAACCAATCCACCCATTCGAGCGTGGCGTACTCGACCGCCTCGAACGAGCGCCACGGCCCGCGTCGATGGATGACCTCCGCCTTGAACAGGCCGATCACCGTCTCGGCGAGAGCGTTATCGTACGAGTCGCCAACACTGCCGACGGACGGCTCGACGCCTGCCTCGGCGAGGCGCTCGGTGTAGCGGAGGCTCACATATTGCGATCCGCGATCCGAGTGACAGACGAGGCCGCTGCCGGCGAAGGGGCGGCGCTCGTGCAGGGCCTGCTCCAGAGCATCGAGCACGAAGTCCGCCCGAGCCGAGCGTGAGACACGCCAGCCCACGATCCGGCGGGCGAAGACGTCGATCACAAAGGCCGCGTAGACGAAGCCGGCCCAGGTGGCGACGTAGGTGAAATCCGCCACCCACAGCTTGTTGGGGCATTCGGCCCAGAACTGCCGATTGACCCGGTCGAGGGGGCAAGCTGCCGTCGGATCTGGGACGGTGGTGCGGACCTTCCGCCCTCGGACGACGCCAGCCAAGCCCATCGTCCGCATCAGCCGGGCCACCGTACAGCGCGCCACCACGATCCCTTCGCGGGCGAGCTGCCGCCAGACCTTGCGCACGCCGTAGACCCGGAAGTTCGCCTCGTACACGCGCCGGATCTCGGCCATCAGCGCTGCGTCCGAGCGAGCCCGGGCCGGCAGCCTTGCAGGATCGGCCCGCCGCGCGGCATGGGCGTGATACGTCGACGGGGCGATCGGCAGCACCCTGCAGATCGGCTCGACCCCGTAGGTGGCGCGGTGCTCGTCGATGAAGGCGATCATGACCGGAACCGGCGGTCGAGCTCCGCCTGGGCAAAATACGCCGACGCCTTCCTGAGGATCTCGTTGGCCTGCCGGAGCTCGCGGACCTCCCGCTCCAGGGTCTTGATCCGCTCGCGCTCGTCCGTGGTCGGTCCGGCCCGCACGCCTCGATCGCGCTCGGCTTGGCGAACCCACTTGCGCAGCGTCTCGCCAGAGCAACCGATCTTGGCCGCGATCGACTGGATCGCGGCCCATTGCGAACCGTGCTCGCTCTCATGCTCCCGGGCCAGCCGGACTGCCCGCTCGCGAACCTCAGGGGAAAAGGGTGGGGTATGCTTCGTCATGGCTCCAGTCTCTCAAGAGTTGGAGCCTCCGAAAATCCCGGGGCGGTTCAATCCACGCCTGAGCAAGGGCCTTGGATCGCTCACTGAGGGGCTGAAAAGCCGTCCAGCAGCGCCTTCAACTCAAACGGATTGTCGCTCGACCACAAAAGGTCGCTCCAAGCGATGGAACGCCCATTCTCGCAAGATTGGGGGGCACCCGAGCGCAAAGCCCATTCCCAGCGTTTTGACACGGACTGCCGAGCGTGAAAGCGAACGTTGCGCGAATGGCGAGGCTTGGCCGTAAGCGGCCTATCCGCTTCCGATCATGCAATGTCTCCAAGCGGAATGCGGCTCCGGCTCTGCGAAGCCGACGACCAGCGGCACAAACCGCTCTTACCAGTTCTCAAGCCCCTGGGATTGCCCGAAGGTGGTCGAGCGTTCCGCCCGAAATACATTGGCCTGGAGGCCGGCGATCCACTGACGGCCGCTCACCGTCACCTCCAAGTACTTTAGCGCACTCCCCAGATGCGAGGATACGCTCTGCCAAAAGAACTCGGGGTAGCGTTCGACCAGATCGGCAGGCGATGTGTAGCCCAGGGTGGCATTCGTCCCGGCCTCCTCGAACTCGTGGAATAGCGCATTGACTTTACGGAGGTAGAGGAGGTCGCCCATCTGCCCGATCAGATCCGCCGCCCGGACCAGGCAGGCCTCATCGTCCGAACGGCTGTCGGAATTGCTGGGCTTGGCGGGAAAGCGGGTTTGCTCGATGGCACGCATGACGCGGTTCGCGTCCAGGATTTCCGATTGGCCAAATCGCGCGGCGACAAACAACTTGGACCGGTCGACGTGGTAGGCGGTCAGCGCCGCGTCCGAGGCGCCGCGCGGCAGCACGATGCGGTGGCCCGCATCGTCGATGATATATCCCTTCACAGGGCAATCGCCTTTCAGAACGCCTCGAACGTATCCGATGTCATGAAAGAGACAGGCGGCCAGCAAATGTGCCCAATCTTCGGGCGAAGTGAACTCTAGCAGAGTTTTGCCGCGCAAGATGTCGAGGCCGACCTGCGTAACGAGCAGGGTGTGCTCTAGGTCGTGGTAGAGCGCGTCAGAGTTCCCTAAGCACTCAAGGGCAAGGCGCGCAGCGGCGCCGACCCTCTCGGCCAAGGGTGCTTGGCTGGAGCCGAACGTGCTCTGGAGTTCGGTCGCTAGGTGGTCGCCGAGTGCTCGTGAAGCAAGATGAGCGGTGGTAATCATGTTGGGCGCTCCAGTCGCATAAGCTTGCAGTTTTTGCACCCGCTGCTTGATCTTACGAGACACGGCCGTCGGTCGGTTAGGGTTTTTCGAAAGATTTTCGGGTCCGCTGCTCACTAAGGCGGCGGTCCGTATTTCCACCGTTCATTTCGGGGTCTGACCGACTGGCTTTGGACCGAACTGATTGAGAGGATTGGCCGGGACTAGAGGAGCTTGAGACGAAGCGAGCAGGGCGGCTCTCCCGCGGACGGCGGACCTTCGCCGACTGAATGTCATGGAGCGTCTTCTCGCCCGCCTGTTATAGGGCGGTGTTGCATGCGATCAGAGGTGCCCAGTTCGATCAAGCCACCCTGGCTTATCCTGGGTTAAGTGCGTCGCTCGCGCCGACTCGGCGTTCAAACAGAGGGGGGGCTCATGTCCTCTTCTGTGGCAGCAGCCTCGCCTGGACCTTCAGGTCGGCCGGCCGGAACCGAAGATCCCAGCGCGAACAGGAAGCCGTTCCCTGTGGCCTTGGGCCGTCCAGGGGTTGGGCAGGCGATTTACGCCGCCCTTGTCGATCTCGGTGCCGATCCCGACGACCTTCTTGCCGAACTGGGGCTTGATCCCGGGTTCTTCGACGGCGGCGCGCCCGTCCCATATGCGGACCTCGGCTGCCTGATCACCCTCGGGGCCGAGCGGACGAACTGCCCTCATCTCGGGCTGCTCATCGGCCAGCGCGCCACCCTGGCTTCGCTGGGGCAGCTTGGCCTGTTGATGCGTCACTCGGACACTATCGGCGGCGCTTTGCGGGTTCTCGAAGCGTACTCTTACACGCAGAACTGGGGCGCAGTGATCGGGCTTGGCACCCGCAGCGGCACTACCGTCCTCAGCTACGCCCCTTATGGTCCGGAAGCCGAGAGCGCTGCCATCCATTCGGAGAGAGCGCTCGCCACAATGACCAACGCCCTTCGGGCGCTGTGTGGGTCTGGGTGGGCTCCAGAGGAGGTCCTGCTGCCGCACTCCAAGCCCCGCGACACGCTCGTCTATGACCACTTTTTCCGAGCGCCCGTCCGATTCGATCAAGAGATGGCTGCGTTGGTGTTCTCGGCCGAACTTCTTGAGCAGCGTATCGCCGGTTCAGACCCGATTGTCCGCCAGAGGGCAGAGGACCGCCTCTGCCCTCTTGGGAGCGATCAGTCGTCCAACTTGACGGATGAGCTTCGCCGCTACCTCCGGACCCAGGTGACCCGACAGCGCTGTCATGCGGAGCGCGTGGCGCGCATACGGCTGATTACGCCACGCACCTTGTGCCGCCGGCTGAAAGCCCAGGGAACGACCTTCACAAGGCTTGCTGACGAGGCGCAGTTCCAAGTGACCAAGCAGCTCTTGGCCGACACCCGAGTCAGCGTGACGGAGATTTCGGCGGTGTTGAATTTCTCCGAGCCTGCCGCCTTCACCCATGCTTTCCGGCGCCGGTCGGGCATGACGCCGAGTGCGTGGCGGCGCGAGAACCAGCCGGTCGAAACAGCTCGGCTCCCGAATGCTCAGAACTCGCCGAGACAGCCGAGCTCATCATCCCAAGCGAGCAAGCCGTGTAGGACAGTCAAAGAGGCTGATGCGCCATCGGAGAAGATCTCGATGAGAACCGCGCATGTCACGGGAGCCGCTGTGCTCGGGCTCGGCCTCGCAATCCTGTCTGAGGTGCCCAACGCATGGGCGGTTCAGGCCAGCCTGCCGGAATATCAGGGCGCCTGGGTCTTAGCTCGACTTTGGCCAATCGGAGGGGTCGTCGAGGATGTGAGGTGACGAAGCGGGTGTGACGGATAGGCTGGTGGCGTCCCCGCCAAGAGACACCGCCATGCTGGACCTGCCCACCCGCTTCGCCGGGATCATCCTGGCGTTCGCGCCGCTGTTCGTCCACCGCTCGTGGCGCCATGCTCAGCTTCTGCTGATCGGCGCGATCCTGACGCCGGGCCGCCGCACGGTGGCGAGTGTCCTACGCATCATGGGCCGCGCGCAGGAGCGGCGGTTCGTGAACGCCCACCGCATCCTCAACCGGGCGGCGTGGTGCCCGCGCAGCGGCAGCCGCATTTTGCTCGGGCTCCTCGTCGACGCGTTCGCGCAACGCGGCCCCGTGGTCCTGGGACTGGACGACACGATCGAGCGACGCCGCGGCAAGCGGATCGCCGCCAAGGGCATCTACCGTGATCCGGTTCGCTCCTCCGACAGCCATTTCGTCAAGGCGAGCGGGCTGCGCTGGATGAGCCTGATGTTGCTCGCCCCGATCCCCTGGACGGGGCGCGTCTGGGCGCTGCCGTTCCTGACCGCGCTGGTGCCATCAGAGCGCGCCTGTCGCGTCCGGGGCCGTCGGCACAAGCCGTTGCTCGACGTTGGACGCCAACTTGCCCTCCAGGCCCGCCGCTGGCTGCGCGCACGCGACCTCGTGGTGGTGGGCGACAGCGGCTTCTCGGCCTTGCTCTTCCTCGACGCGATGCGCCGCGCCCGCATCACGGCGATCACCCGCCTGCGGCTCGACGCAGCGCTCTACGATCCCGCCCCGCCGCGGCCGCCCGGCACGATCGGGCGCCCGCGGACCAAAGGCGCTCGGCGGCCGACGCTCGCCGCGACCCTCGCGGCCAAGGACACGCGCTGGCACGCGGTCGTGGTGCCGGGCTGGTACGGGGCGGGCGAGCGCACGATCGAGATCGCCTCGGACACCGCGGTGTGGCGGCACGGCGGTCTGCCGGTCGTGCCGATCCGCTGGGTACTCATCCGCGATCCCAAGGCACGCTTCCCGCCCCAGGCCCTGCTCTGCACTGATCCGACGCGCGAGCCCACGCAGATCGTGGGGTGGTTCGTGCGGCGCTGGACCGTCGAGGTCACCTTCCAGGAAGTGCGCGCTCATCTCGGCGTCGAGACGCAGCGGCAGTGGTCCGACACGGCAATTGCCCGCACCACACCCTGCCTGCTCGCCCTGTTCTCGATCGTCACGCTGCTGGCTGCACGGCTCCCGGCCCGCCAACGGCGACGGATCGCTGCCGCCGCGTGGTACCCCAAACCGCGCCCGACCTTCGCCGATGCCCTGGCCGTCGTGCGCTGTGCGATCTGGCGCGAGCGGACTTTGGCAACATCACCGCGCCGATCCGCCCGAACAAAACCCCGCTTCCGCTTGCCAGCGTCCTGGGCCTACGCTCTCTGCCACGCCGCATGAATGGCCAAAGTCGAGCTTAGAGGGACGCGACTGCGCGGATGTCTATGCCTCCGACGGAAAGGCGACGGCGTTCAAGAAGCCGGTCGATATCTTCGCGCCCGCCTTCATCGTCCCCGGCAAGCGCCTGAGAACCCCGATGGCCTCATGCCAGATCAAATCGGTCCGACCAACCGGGGACCGTCAGCTTCTTCTCCTCGACTGCACGAATGCCGTGGCTGGTAACGAGGTCAGGGTCCTGATGGCGCCTGCGAGCGGGGCTCTCAAGCGCTACTACAATGATCAGGATACGACAGGGATCGGCTACCAGCGCTGCTCGCGATGAGGCGCGAGAGATCAGGTTGACGGCCCCTTGGAGTTCGACCTCCGTTTCGGAGAGCCCGACCGCGCCTTCTGTGCGGCGGCAATGGGCGCAAGGCTGAATGTCGGCTTTCCGGCGGCAGGCCAAAGTCAGCTCACCACCCATGCACGAACCCGCTTCGCGGGAGGGACCTTGAGGCACGGTTGAGGGCAAGTAACGAGAATCGATGAACAGTTGAGCGGGTCCGGGCGGGGCTCCGAGCATGAAGTGGCACCTTCATCCCGGAGTAGACCCCGATGCCCCAACCGACCCCCTCGTCCATCAGCCCGCTACGCCAACGCATGCTCGAAGACATGAGCCTGCGCGGCCTGCGAGAGGAGACCCAGCGGGACTACATCCGCTTCGTGCGCAGCTTTGCGGCTTTCCTCAAGCGCTAGCCCGATAGCGCGACGGCCGAGGACATCCGGCGCTTTCAGGTCCATCAGGCCGAGAGCGGCGTGCAGCCGCCCACCGTCAACAGCTCGGTGTCGGCGCTGCGCTTCCTCTTCACCGTCACGCTCGACCGGCCGGATCTGGCGCGCCGCTTCGTCCTGGTCCGTCAGGCCCGCAAGCTCCCGAACGTGCTGAGCGTCGAGGAGGTCAGTCGGCTGCTCGAAGCGGTGCCGGGGCTGAAGGACAAGGCCGCGCTCGGCACCGCCTACGGCGCGGGCCTGCGCGTCTCGGAAGTCGCCGCCCTCAAGGTCGACGACATCGACAGCACCCGCATGCTGATCCGGGTCGAGCAGGGCAAGGGCCGCAAGGACCACAACGCCATGCTGTCCCCGCAGCTGCTGGGGCTGCTCCGGCTGTGGTGGCGGGAAGGCCGGCGCCGCAACCTCATGCTGCCGCACGGGTGGCTGTTCCCAGGCCGGAACTCCGTCGCGCCGATCTCGACGCGCCAGATCAACCGCGCCATTCACGAGGCCGCGGACGCCGCCGGCCTGCGCAAGCGGGTGACGCCCCATACGCTGCGCCACAGCTTCGCCACCCATCTTCTCGAACAGGAGGTCGACATCCGCGTCATCCAGGTCCTGCTCGGCCATGCCAAGCTCGACACCACCGCGCTCTATGCCCGGGTCGCGACCAAGACGATCCGCGCCGTCACCAGCCCGCTGGAGCGTCTCGCGTTGCTGATGGAAGGTCAGAGCAGGAGCGGCTGACCCGGCGTGCGACCCGCGCTCGAGGTCGCCGACATCTTCCGCGCCGCTGGTCCGGCCTATCGGGCGGCCCGGGCCGGGCATCTGAGCCTGCACCAGCGCAAGGTATGGCGGCGATCGAGACCTGCCGCACCGCCGCGCTGGGCGGCCACGTCGAAGGCTGCGAGGCCTGCGGCCACACCCGCATCGCCTACAATTCTTGGTCCGCAACCGGCACTGCCCCAAGTGCCAGGGCGCGGCGGCCCGCACGTGGCTGGCTGCGCGCGAGGCCGACCTCCTGCCGGTCGGCTACTTCCACGTGGTCTTCACCCTGCCCGCCGAGGTCGCCGACATCGCCTTCCAGAACAAGGCCGCCGTCTACGACCTGCTGTTCCGGGCGGCCTCCGAGACGATGCTGACCATCGCCGCCGACCCGAAGCATCTCGGTGCACGCATCTGGCGGACCGCCGTGCTCCACACCTGGGGCTCGGCCATGACGCACCATCCGCACGTCCACATGATCGTGCCCGGCGGCGGCCTCGCGCGCGACGGGAGCCGCTGGATCTCAGCAAAGCCCGGCTTCCTGCTGCCGGTGCGCGTCCTCGCCAAGCTGTTCCGGCGGCTGTTCCTGGCCGGGCTCACCGCCCTGCACGCGGCCGGACGGCTCGCCGCCTTCGGCAGCCTGGCGCCCCTGGCCGAGCGCCGCGCCTTCCTGCGCCACCTGGCACCGGTCCGGACGAAGCGCTGGATCGTCTACGCCAAGCCGCCGTTTGCCGGGCCCGAGGCCGTGCTGGCCTACCTGTCGCGCTACACTCACCGCGTCGCCATCTCGAACCGACGGCTGGTCGGCTTCAACGAGGCCGGCGTCACCTTCCGCTACAAGGACTACCGCCGCGATGGAGCCGATCGGCAGAAGGTTATGACCCTGACGGATTGCGCGGTGGCGGCGTCGGCAGAAGGCTGTTGACCGCCGCTGTGGACTTCTGCGAGCGGCAGGCCTTCGACGCCGTCCACCTTTGGACGTTCCAGGGCCTACATGCCGCCCGTCACCTGTACGAGTCGCACGGCTTCCGGCTTGTAGAGGAGCGGCCGGGACAGCAATGGGGGGTAGAGGTGCTGGAGCAACGTTTCGCCCGGCCGACCACGCGGGCGGGCTGACCCTCAGACGCAACGGCGCTCAATGGGCGGCGTTTTCGCCTGACTTGGGTCGGAAGCGGAGCGTTCGCTGTTCCGGCGGCCCTTCTCTGAAGCGGGCGGACCGGAATCGGCCAGCTCCTGCTAGCGTCAAGGGGTAGCTGAACGCCTTGGATGGGTGGATTTCCGCCCGACCGCTTCCGGAGGGCGGATGCATCAAAGCAGGCTTACTCAGGAGATGCGCTGTCCTGTTGTTCGCGCGGTGAGTGCCCGACGATGCGGGAGAACACCCGCGAAAACGCAGCGGGGCTGTCGTAGCCGACCTCCGCGGCCACGCTCTTGACAGACTTGCCCTTGGCGAGGCGCTGGCGCGCCACTGTCATCCGCCAGAGCGTGAGATAGTCGATCGGTGTCCGGCCGACAACGACGCGGAAGCGCTCCGCGAAACGGGTGCGCGACATGCCGGCCACCTCGGCGAGGTTCTCGAGGGACCAAGGCTTGCCCGGCGCCTCGTGCAGCGCGGTGAGCGCACGCGCCAGCCGGGTGTCGGCGAGCCCCGCGAGGACGCCGCCGTCGACGAGACCGCTCCTCACCACGTGCCGCACGATCAGTATCAGGAGGTAATCGAACAGCCGGTCGAGCGCCGTCTGCCGGCCGTCGCCCTCCGCGAAGGCCTCGTCGACGATCAGGTCGCAGGTCGGCCCGAGCGCGGGATGGCTGGCGAGCGGCAGCACCACGAGCGCCGGCAGCCCCTCGCCGATCGGGCTGCCCGCTTCGCCGCCGAGGTCGACGGCAGCGCAGGCAAGGTCGGCGCCACGCTCGGGGTCGACGAGAAAGCGGTGGGTGCGGCTGCGCGGGAAGAACAGCAGCGTCGGCTCTGAGAGCATAAGGTCGGGCTCGCCACGTTGCGCGAGCGTCAGCGTGCCGGCGTTGAGGAAGTGCAGGTGGCCGCCTTCGGCGAATTCTACCGCCTGGCATAGGTTGCCCGTGAAGAAGGTCCGCGCGGTGGGCGTGGCGTGGGCGAAGAGGGCGGCGAGGTGATCCATCGGGACGATCGGCAACGTTCTCGGGACCTACGCTACCGCGTCGTTCGGCACAGAGCGGGCGTGCAAGCCGCACAAACCAAGACGAGGATCTCGCCGATGCCCCGTATCGCTCCCATCGACACCGCCCATGCCGCCGCCGAAGTCCAGGCGACGCTCTCGGCCGTGAAGGCCAAGATCGGCATGGTGCCGAACCTGTTCACCACCTTCGCCCAATCGCCCGCCGTGCTGAAGGGCTATCTCGGCTTTTCCGACGCGCTCGCCCACGGCGCGCTGACAGGCAAGCAGCGCGAGATCATCTCGCTCGCGGTCGCCCAGGCGAACGGCTGCCACTACTGCCTCTCGGCCCACACGCTGATGGGTAAGGGCGCCGGCCTCTCCCCCGAAGGCATCGCCGCGGCCCGCCGTGGCAATGCGCAGGACCCTCGAGACAACGCGGTCGCGACATTCGCCCGCCGCGTGGTGGAGACGAAGGGTCAGGTGACCGACGCGGACGTCGCTTCGGCGCGTTCCGCCGGGCTCGACGACGCCCGCCTCATCGAGGTGATCGCGAACGTCGCGCTGAATGTGCTCACCAACTTCACCAACAACGTCGCCCACACCGACATCGACTTCCCCAAGGTCGACGTCGCGCTCTCGGCCTGATCCGCTGCTGGCGCGGCGTCTAGAGCGTGTTATGAACCCCTGATGCGGCTGTGCGTTTCCGAGGATGAGCTTGGAACGCGCCGCCTACCCGTCCGACGTCAGCGATGAAGAGTGGGCGCTTGTGGCGCCCTATCTGGCGCTGCTGCGGGAGAGTTCGGGGCAGCGTGACCACGACCTGCGCGAGGTGTTCAACGGGCTTCGGTTCATCGTGAAGACGGGCGCCCCGTGGCGGTTCATGCCGCACGACCTGCCGCCGTGGGCGGCCGTGTATCAGCAGACGCAGCGCTGGCTTTCGGCGGAGTGCTTTACCGATGTCGCGGGGGATCTGCGGGCGGTGCTGCGGATGGCGGGGGATCGGGAGCCGGAGCCGTCTGCGGTGATCCTGGACAGTCGGACGTTGCGGTCCTCGCCCGAGAGCGGCGAGCGAGCGGGCTACGATGGGGCCAAGCGCAAACGAGGTTCGAAGGTGCATCTGGCGGTCGACACGCCCGGGCACGTGGTGGCGCTGCATGTCACCCCGGCCGATGCCGACGATCGCGGCGAGGTGGATCGTCTAACCGGCGCGGTGCAGGCGGAAACGGACGGGAGCGTCGAGACGGGCTTTGTCGACCAAGGCTACACCGGCGACCGGGCGGCGGACGCGGCTCAGGCGCACGGCATCGCCTTAGAAGTGGTCAAAGCGCCCGAAGCCAAGCGCGGGTTCGTGCTGCTGCCGCGCCGTTGGGTGGTCGAGCGATCCTTCGCCTGGGCGACGCGTTGTCGGCGCTTGGTCAAGGATTACGAGCGTTATGCCACAACGTTGGCAGGGCTTCACATGATCGCCTTCGTTTGCCTCATGTTGAAACAGGCCGAACGACTGATGACAGGTTCATAACACGCTCTAGCCGGATGCCGCGCCTGCTCTTCCCCAGCCAGCCACTGCGGCGCCTCGCCCCGTCGAGCTCCGCGAACCAATAGGAGAGAGTCACCAACCTCCGTTTCGTCACCAAGACCGTTCACGCTTACCTCGACTATCCGGTCGCGTTGAGCCTGGTGATCACGCCGTTGCGGCCTTCGCACTGACCTTCCTAACCGACCACAAGACCGGCGTGATCCGCGTGCGGCCCTACTGGCTTCATGTGGCGGTGGATCGCCCGGTCGGCATCTCCTTCATCGTCGCACCGTTCGTGCTCGGCTTCGAGGGCCTCGAAGCGATCTACTACTGGGCCAACGGCGCCGCGGTGCTGCTGGTGACGTTCGTCCTGAACGCGCCCGAGACCAAGGACCGCGCTCCGGTTCTCGCCGACGCTTGAGCTCCGGATGACCAGTCCTGAGGCGGCTGGACGCAGGCTCGGCCGCCTTTTCATTCGCCTGGATCATCCTCGGGTGGGTTAGGCCGATGCGCAGGCGGAGAGGAGCCGGACATGACGACCGCCATGGACGCGCGGCTCGTCGAGGCGCGTCGGTGGGTTGTCTGTGTGCTGCACATACCGCGGGGATCCGCTGTCGATCGTGCAAGCGGGTGCAGGCGGCTGACTGCCCGCTTCTCCGGCGTACTTACGGCAAAGCGGATCAGCGGCTTTCGTGAAGAGTTTCGGGCGCCGGGAGGCGTACGAAAGTCCCCGAAGAACGAACCCGCGGGGACCGAGGCGCTCGGCTATGGGGATTGTGCGATCCGGCCTGATGGCGCGGGCGGGCGCGGCGCTTGGTGGAGGCGGCGCGGCGGTCGGCTGGGCTGGGAGGATGGCTGGCCGAGGGTGGTCGGGGCGCTGATCGACCGGTCTCGGCCCGGGTCGGGCGACCAAGAGCACTGCTCGCCCCGGCCTGCGCACAACGATCCTCCGCCCGCGGCGCGAAGGCCCCCGGCGTGGTGGTGGCTGATGGCGTGCCGGGTCATGCCGCTCTCATCCCGGTCGGGGTGGATGCGGTCGGCGGGCCGCGCGGCTGCATGAAGCGGCCGAAGATCTCGACGACCGTCATGCGTCCGCCGCAGCACCGACAGGGGGTCAGACGGTCGGGCGGCGCCGTGGGCTCGGGCGAGATCACCGGCGGCGGGACGGCGAGCAGGTTGCGGATGCGGGCGAGGTTGGCCCGGCGGCCGGTGCTGGCGAGCAGACCGTAGTGGCGGATGCGATGGAAGCCTTTGGGTAGGACGTGCAGCAGGAAGCGGCGGATGAACTCGTCCGTGCCCAGGGTCGTGATGCCGTAGCGCTCGGGCCCGTCGCGGCGGTAGTCCTTGGTGCGGAAGGTGACGCCGGCCCCGTCGAAGGCGACCAGCCGTCGGTTCGAGATCGCCACGCGGTGGGTGTAGCGCGACAGGTAGGCCAGCACCGCCGCGGGACCGGCGAAGGGTGGTTTGGCGTAGACGACCCAGCGCTTGGTCCGGACCGGTGCGAGGTGCCGCAGGAAGGCGCGGCGCTCGGTCAGCAGGGCCAGACTGCCGAAGAAGGCGAGCCGACCGGCCTCGTGCAGGGCGGTGAGCCCCGTCAGGAACAGGCGGCGGAACAGCTTGGCCAGCACCCGCACCGGCAGGAGGAAGGCCGGGCGCGAGGACACCCAGCGCGCGCCGTCCATCGAGAGCCCGCCGCCCGGCACGATCATGTGGACGTGCGGATGGTGCGTCATGGCCGAGCCCCAGGTGTGGAGCACGGCGGTCAGCCCGATGCGGGCCCCGAGGTGCGTCGGGTCGGCGGCGATGGTCAGCATCGTCTCGGAGGCGGCCCGGAACAGCAGGTCGTAGACCGCAGCCTTGTTGTGGAAGGCGATGGCGGCGATCTCGGCCGGCAGGGTGAAGACGACGTGGAAGTAGCCCACCGGCAGCAGGTCGGCCTCGCGCGCGGCGAGCCACGTGCGCGCGGCCGCGCCCTGGCACTTGGGGCAGTGCCGGTTGCGGCACGAGTTGTAGGCGATCCGCCGGTGGCCGCAGCCGTCGCAGGCCTCGACGTGCCCGCCCAGCGCGGCGGTGCGGCACTGCTCGATCGCCGCCATGACCTTGAGTTGGGCGAGGCTGACGTGACCGGCCTGGGCCGCCCGGTAGCCGGCGCCCGCGGCCCGGAAGATGTCGGCCACCTCCAGCGTGGAGGCCGGCACGGGGCGTCAGCCGCCGGGCGCGATCTCCCCGATCCGGAACAGCCCGAGCTTGTCGAGCGGACTGGTCACGGTGCGGACCGTGCGGGTGGCGACCTTGGTGTAGAAGGCGGTGTTCTCCAGCTTGGCGTGGCCGAGCAGGACCTGGATCACCCGGATGTCGATGCCGTCCTCCAAGAGGTGGGTAGCAAAGCTGTGGCGCAGGGTGTGCGGGCCCACCCGCTTGGCGATGTCGGCCGCCCGGGCCGCCTCGACGACGATGCGGTGGAGGTGGCGAGTGCTGATCGGCTTCATCGGATGCTGGCCCGGGAACAGCCAGCCGTCACGCTGCATGACGCCCTGCTGGCGTCCGACCTTCCACCACTGGCGCAGCAGGGTGAGCAGGTCCGCCGGGAGCAGCGCGTTGCGGTATCGTCCGCCCTTGCCGCGCTCGACCCGGATGAGCATGCGCGCGCTGTCGATGTCGATGACTTTGAGCGCTGCGACCTCGGCCACGCGCAGGCCGGCGCCGTAGGCCACCGACAGAGCAGCCTGATGCTTGAGGCAGGTGGTGGCGTCGAGCAGCCGGGTGACCTCGTCGCGGCTGAGCACCACCGGCAGCGTGAGCGGATAGGCGAGCCGGACGAGCTGGCGCGCGAGGTCGGGCCGGTCGAGGGTGTGGGTGAAGAAGAAGCGCAACGCCGAGACGATGGCGTTGAGGGTCGGCACCGGCACGCCGGCCTCGCGCTGCTCGACCTGGAAGCGGCGCAGGTCCTCCGCGGTGGCCGTGTCGGGCCGGCGCCCGAGGAAGGTGGCGAGGCGGCCGACGTCGCGGATGTAGTTGCGCTGGGTCGCGTGCGAGAACCGGCGCAGGCTCATGTCGTCGATCAGGCGCTGGCGCAGGGGGCTGACCGCGCGGGCGGGGAGAAGATCGTGCATCGTGGGGCTCCGCGGATGAAGGAGCCGCGATGCTCGGCCCGCCGCCGACGGGCCTCAAACGAGGCGCGACGGTCCCGACCCTCCCGCGCCCTCACCACACGCACCCTCCCGCGCAGCGGGTTCGTTCATCGGCCATTCTCGGTCGTCCCGGCGCCAATCAGATTGCCGGCAATCAGACCGTCCGAAAGCCTGGTCGGAAGCAGCCCCTCGCTACGGATACCAAGCATTGATTTCCGGCCGGTAGCCGCGCCGGAGAGCGACCTTACTCGGAAGCCACCATGTCCTTTCCACGAGAACTTCATCAGACGACGGTACGCCGAACGCGAAGCTAAATGCCGAACTTCCGGCACTCGATCCGCTTCCGACCTCGCGCCCTCATCCGGGCGCTCCGCAATCTGAGGTAGTACGTTCGGAGGCAGACTTCGCGGCCGTCACGAAGGAACGATCGACCGGGACTATTGCGCGATCGTGCATCGGGCCGAGGCCGGCGGGTTTGGTGCACCGTTCCATCAGGTCTGGACGGCCAAAAGGAACAGGGCAATCCATTGCCAGGCAATCGATACCGCGGCACGGGAGGGCACCGGAAGGAACCGGAAAGGAGCGGAGGCCGCACTTCGACCGCCGCTCCAGGCTGGGCCGCGATGTGCAGCGCCGGAGTCGAGCGAGTCGGCCCTAATAGAAAGTTTGGTTTTCTCCCCTCTGAGAACGGGCCAAAACGGAGGTTTTGGCAATGGTTTTGGCAATGAAATGCCGAGGGTCCGCGATGGCGTGCCGACGCCAGGGTTCGGGACCCGCATCGCGGCTCGTGGTACGATGTGAAGGAGTGCGCCGGCCGGCCCACCGGACGCCGCCGTACCGGCTCCGGAAAGCCCGTGCGATCCCCTCCCGCAACCTGGACTTGTACGCCGGTTCGGATCCGGGCGCGCGGTCGGGATTGCCGCACCACGTCCTCGTTCGGTCGTGACAGGCGCATTTCCGGATCGCCGCGCATGCCTGGGGCCGAGCCGATGGCCGCACCATACCGCTTCGACGGAAGCCAAGGACGCCCTCCCCGCCCTGCCGCCTACGCTCGGAACCAGCGCGGCGCACAGCTGTCGCCGCCGTGCACGACGGACTTCCGTCGGACGACGGTCGAAGCAGCATCGCCTTTGGCCGCGCCATCCCGCCTTCTCAAAGCTCAAGGCGCTCCTGCGCAGCGCGGCGGCCCGCAGGGTCAGCAATCTCCGGGCGGCGATCCAAAAAGCCTTCACGCGCTTCTCGCCTGAGGAGTGCCGCAACCACTTCGCGGCGTCCGGCTACGAGGATGACGCCTATGCTACAAGCTGATCGGGGCGCGCTCTAGCCCGCACACGTTCGATTGGGGCCGCTACCGGAGGCCGATCATCGCCACGGCGAGCAATTGGCGGAGCACCCATCCCACAAGCCGTACGGACACGGCCTACTCGCCCGAGCAGGAGCTGCTTTCCGGAGGAGTGTTGATCTAAATCACAGAAGATATCGAGCGTGCCCCCATATAGAGGTCGCCGCAGAATCCAGATTGGCCTGCAGCCTGAGCCAGCCATGAAAGCTGCGCGTTCACGGGTCACTCCATTCTTCTCTCGATGAACTGGAGTGCCACTTGGATTAAGAGACCCGCGCATGAATTTCGAGAAGTACACCGAGCGCGCCCGCGGCTTCGTGCAGGCGGCTCAGAATCTCGCGATGCGCGAGGGGCATCCCCAGCTTCAGCCGGGCCACCTGCTCAAGGTGTTGCTCGACGATCCGGAAGGCCTCTGCGCCGGCCTGATCGACCGCGCGGGCGGACAGTCGCGCGTGGCGCTCGCACAGACCGAGCAGTGGCTCGCCAAGCAGCCGAAAGTGTCCGGCAACGCGGCCGCCCCGCAGGCGACGCGCGAGCTGATGCGCCTGTTCGACACCGCCGAGAAGGCCGCCGAGAAGGCGGGCGATTCCTACGTCACGGTCGAGCGGCTGCTCCTCGCCCTGGCGGTGGAGAAGGATTCCGAGGCCGGCCGCGCGCTCCAGGCGGCGGGCGTCACCCCCGCCTCGCTGAACGCCGCGATCAACGCGCTGCGCAAGGGGCGCACCGCCGACAACGCCTCGGCCGAGAACGCCTACGACGCGCTCAAGAAATATGCCCGCGACCTCACCGAGGCCGCCCGGGACGGCAAGCTCGACCCGGTGATCGGCCGCGACGAGGAGATCCGGCGGACCATCCAGGTCCTGTCCCGGCGCACCAAGAACAACCCGGTCCTCATCGGCGAGCCCGGCGTCGGCAAGACCGCGATCGTCGAGGGTCTGGCGCTACGCATCGTCAACGGCGACGTGCCCGAGTCCCTGCGGGACAAGAGTCTCCTCGCCCTCGACATGGGCGCGCTGATCGCCGGCGCGAAGTACCGCGGCGAGTTCGAGGAGCGGCTGAAGGGCGTACTCTCCGAGGTCACGGCGGCCGAGGGTGGCATCATCCTGTTCATCGACGAGATGCACACGCTGGTCGGCGCCGGCAAGGCGGACGGGGCCATGGACGCCTCGAACCTGCTGAAGCCCGCGCTCGCCCGCGGCGAGTTGCACTGCGTCGGCGCGACTACCCTCGACGAGTACCGCAAGCACGTCGAGAAGGACGCGGCTCTGGCCCGGCGCTTCCAGCCGGTCTTCGTGTCGGAGCCGACCGTGGAGGACACGGTCTCGATCCTGCGCGGCCTGAAGGAGAAGTACGAGCAGCACCACGGCGTGCGCATCCAGGATTCCGCCCTGGTGGCGGCCGCGACGCTCTCGAACCGCTACATCACCGACCGCTTCCTGCCCGACAAGGCCATCGATCTGGTGGATGAGGCGGGCTCGCGCCTGCGCATGCAGGTGGATTCGAAGCCCGAGGAGCTCGACAACATCGATCGCGAGATCGTCCGGCTGAAGATCGAGGCCGAGGCGCTCAAGAAGGAGTCCGATTCCGCCTCCCGCGACCGGCTGGTCCGGCTGGAGAAGGAGCTCGGCGACCTGGAGGAGCGCTCGGCGGCGATCACCGCCCGCTGGAAGGCCGAGAAGGACAAGCTCGGCACCGCCGCGGGCCTGAAGAAGAAGCTCGACGAGGCCCGCAACGAGCTGGCCGCGGCGCAGCGCCAGGGGCAGTACCAGCGCGCGGGTGAGCTCGCCTACGGCGTCATCCCGGGCCTGGAGAAGCAGCTCGCCGAGATCGAGGCGAAGGCGGAGAACGGCCGCGACGCGATGATGGAGGAGGCGGTCACGCCCGCCCACGTCGCCGCGGTGGTCTCCCGCTGGACCGGCGTGCCGGTGGACAAGATGCTGGAGGGCGAGCGCGAGAAGCTGCTGGCCATGGAGGACGCGCTGTCGAAGCGCGTCGTCGGCCAGCGGGAGGCGGTGGAGGCGGTCTCGACCGCGGTCCGGCGCGCCCGCGCCGGCCTGCAGGATCCGAACCGGCCGATCGGCTCGTTCATGTTCCTGGGCCCGACCGGCGTTGGCAAGACCGAGCTGACCAAGGCGCTCGCCGGCTTCCTGTTCGACGACGACACGGCGCTCGTGCGCGTCGACATGTCCGAGTACATGGAGAAGCACGCGGTCGCCCGGCTGATCGGCGCGCCTCCGGGCTATGTCGGCTACGAGGAGGGCGGCGCCCTCACCGAGGCCGTGCGGCGGCGGCCCTATCAGGTCGTGCTGTTCGACGAGGTCGAGAAGGCGCATCCGGACGTGTTCAACGTCCTGCTGCAGGTTCTCGACGACGGGCGGCTCACCGACGGCCAGGGGCGGACGGTCGATTTCCGCAACACGCTGCTGATCATGACGTCGAATCTCGGGGCCGAGTACCTGGTGAACCAGCCTGCGGGCCAGGACACCGACGCGGTCCGCGGCGAGGTGATGGGCGTGGTCCGGAGCCACTTCCGGCCGGAATTCCTGAACCGGGTCGACGAGATCATCCTGTTCCACCGCCTCGCGCGGTCGGAGATGGGCACGATCGTCGAGATCCAGCTCGGGCGCCTGCAGAAGCTGCTCGACGACCGCAAGATCACCCTCGACGTGGACGAGGATGCCAAGAACTGGCTCGCCGACAAGGGCTACGACCCGGCCTACGGGGCGCGGCCGCTGAAGCGGGTTATCCAGAAGAACGTCCAGGATCCGCTGGCCGAGCTGGTCCTCTCCGGCAAGGTCCACGACGGCGAGACGGTGTCCGTGACGGTCGGGACAGCAGGTTTAATCATTGGTCGCGACCCGCCTGCATCGTCGATGCGACCGGGACTGGCCGCGTGAGAAGGCGGAATTTGTAACATTTGCGGGTGTGCGGCGCCGGTTTGGCAACCGCACGTTCGATGCCGCCTGGACCATTTCAGCACAGACCGCAGCCGGCTTCGCGAATCGGCGTGAGCAGGCTGCGGGCGGGCCAGTTCAGCAGGCCAACGCCGCGACGGCGTAGCGCTGTCGGTCGGGGAGCCCTGTTCTCATTTTCGCGTATCGGGCCTGCTCCTGAGGAAATCTCGACCAATGAGCGACGACCCTTACGAAGTGCTTGGGCTGACGCGGGACGCATCCGCCGAGGCAATCCAGAAGGCATTCCGCCGTCTCGCCAAAAAGCATCATCCCGACCTCAATCCGGGCAAAGCCACAGCCGCCGACGCATTCAAGCGCTTGTCTGCCGCCTACGAGATCCTGGGCGATTCCGAGAAGCGCGAACGCTTCGACCGTGGTGAGATCGACTCGTCCGGAGCGGAGCGACCTCACCCGCATTACTACCGCGACTTCGCCGAAGCCGGCGGAGAGCACCCCTACGCCTCTTCAGCCGGGTTTGAGGACATTCTCGGCGAAGACGACCTCCTTTCCGAACTCCTGCGCCGCGGCACGCGGACGAACGTCCGGATGCGCGGTGCGGACGTCCGGTTGCGGATGACGATCGACCTCCTCGAGGCGGTCAATGGCTCGACCAAACGGGTGACGCTTCCGGATGGAGCCGTGCTCGATCTCCCTATTCCTCCGGGTGCCGAGGACGGTCAGGTGCTTCGGCTCCGCGGCAAGGGCGAGCCCGGGTTCAACGGCGGCGCGCCAGGTGACGCCTACGTTGAGTTGGCGATACGGCCCCACCCCATCTTCCGCCGAGAGGGCGACGACCTCCGCCTGAATCTCCCGATCTCGCTTTCCGAGGCCGTACTCGGCGGCCGAATCGAGGTGCCGACGCCAACCGGGAAGGTCGCGATGACCCTGCCGAAGGGCTCCAATACCGGCCGGGTGATGCGCCTGCGGGGCAAAGGCGTGCCTCGGGCGGACGGGAGCCGCGGCGACCTGTACGTGGAACTCCGGGTCACCCTTCCGGAGAACGATCCCGACTTGACGGCCTTCGTCGAGCAATGGAGCGCCGGCAAGAACCACGACCCGCGCCGCGACATGGGAGCCGATCGATGACGCTCGATGAATTCTGCTTCGCGTCCGGGATCGGAAAGCCCACGCTGCAAATCTGGCTCGAGGAGGGCTGGCTCACGGCAGGAGGCATGCGGGAGCGCACCGTCGCACCCGCCCACTCCGAGGCAGAGTGCGTCCTTTCGGAGGTCGACCTCGCCCGCGCCCGCCTCATCCGTGACCTGATCGATGAGATGGGCGTCAACGCGCCCGGCATCGGCATCATCCTCGATCTTGTCGATCAGGTCCACGGACTCCGAGCCGCCCTGCGGCAGGCGTCCGGAGCGTACGCGGCACAGGTCAATGCCCTGCTCGCTGGAGATGCGTGACGGGCACCCGGCAAAAGTCCCGCGTCAGCGAGTGGCCTGAGCAAGCAGTCCGGATGACCGGCGACATGGGGACGTCTTACCGAAGTTAAGCTTCGATAGCATATCGCCTCATCATGCGCCGGCTGCTGAAGAACGGACCAATTCTGCTGATCGCTCTCTTCATGATACCTATCCAACTCGCACGGTCTTCGAAGAACGGGGGCAGAACGGTATTCTCCAGTTTAGAGTGGAGCTCGTCGGCATGTCGCTCAGGATTTCCACCCGCCGGCAGACCTATTGCCCACCCGGTAATTCCTTCCTCGCAGACTTCGGTCCACCAGCCGTCCAGCACGCTCAGGTTCGGCACCCCATTGAGCGCGGCCCTCATACTGCTGGTTCCCGAGGCCTCCCTTATCGGCCGAGAGCAGGAAGATGCGGGCGCGCTGGACGTGCTTGAGGGGTGAGCGCGATCCTCGCTGATCGCGCAGCCGTGCCTTCTCGGCCTCGGTGACGATCACGCAGACCGTCTGAGCCATGCCGCAGGCTCGCATGGCTCACGCCCAATGTGAACCTTCCGAATGCGTCAGTGCACTATGGCGTCCGCATGGTGGTCCGGGAGCTTCCCCCGGGAAGGCCTTCGTTGACGATGCGCCGCTGCAGCCCAAGAGGCACCAGGTCCGCCACGAAGAGGACCATCGCCATCAACCCCGGGGCGAGCTGATGGGACCCGCTCGCACCCTTGATGATGGCCGGAAGTGTCCGCGGCGTCGCGAGCCGATGAGGGTCCCCCGGATCTTTGTCCGGCAAGGACGGGCGTTGCGCTCGATCAATCATCCCGGACGTCCTTCCCTCCCCGCTCCAGGGAGTTCGCCCACTTTGGTTGCGGTGACCCGGTCCCGTTGAGATGGATCAAGGTCCGGGCCGTACTCGCAAACGAGGGTGCGTCCCGCCGGGCCGGCGAGCCCGAACGCGGGGGCAGACATGCGAATCTCCAACGTCATGGTCTCGGTCGATCTCGGGGCCGCGTCCGCGGACTGTGTCCGGCTCGCCGCCTGCATCGCCGAGCGCTTCGAGGCCACGCTGACCGGCGTCGCGGCCCGGCAGATCATCACCGTGATCCCGGTCGAGAGCCCCGATGCGTCGGAGCGCATTATCGAGATCGAGGAGGCGCGGGCAAAGGAGGAGTTGGCCGAGGCGCACGCGCTGTTCAAGCGCGAGGCCGGCGAAGCCAGTCGGACCGCGTGGCGCTCCGCTCTGGCCGAGCCGTCGGGCTACCTCGTCGAGCAGGCTCGCGCCGCCGACCTCGTGGTGGTGGGCCGCCACGGGCCGGCTGACGGCGACCAGGGCCTGATGGGCGCCGCAGCGGGCCCCCTGCTGATGGAGGTGGGCCGTCCCGTCCTCGTGGCACCGCCCGGCCTTAAGCGCCTCTCAGCCAAGCGGGTCGTCGTGGCCTGGAAGGACACGCGCGAGGCCCGCCGGGCCGTTCACGACGCCCTGCCGTTCCTGGTTCGGGCCGAGCAGGTCCACGTCGCGGTGGTCGCCCCGGACGCCCGCCACGAAGGCGCGGCGGACATCGCCGCCTACCTGGCGAGCCATGGCGTCAGCGTCGCCACCCATCTGCTGCGCGAGCCCGAGATCGGCACCGCGGACGAGATCCTCCGGTTCGCCCGGCGCGAAGACGCGGACCTGATCGTCATGGGCGCCTACGGGCATTCCAGGCTCCGCGAGTGGATCTTCGGTGGGGCGACCCGGGACATGCTGGGGGGCACGTATCTCTGCTGCCTGATGAGCCACTAATGCGCCCGGCTGCCGCCACCGCGGTCGCGATCTTCGCGATGTTGCCTGTCCTCGCCGGTCCCGCGATGGCTTGGGACCGGCAGGTGCGCCAAGGCGAGATCCTGGCCCGGACCAACTGCGCCCGGTGCCACGCGGTCGGGCGGCTCGGAACCAGCCCCTTGCGGGAGGCGCCGCCCTTCCGCGAGCTCCACACGCGCTACCCCGTCGAAGACCTCGGCGAGGCCCTCACCGAGGGTATCCGGACCGGTCACCCCAGCATGCCCGAATTCCGCTTCGATCCGGACCAAGCGCAAGATCTGATCGCCTACCTCAAATCCCTGGAACGTTGAACGAGGAGAACCCCGATGTTCCTGCGCTGCCTTCTTGTCCCCACCGCCCCCGGTATCGACGCTACGCGCCGGCTGGAGGCTGCCCTGCGTCTCGGCCGGCGCCTGCACGCGCACATCGGCGTCTGCTTCATGGCGCCCGGGCCGGAACACGTGCTGGCCGGCATGGCGAGCATCGCGCCCATGGTGGACTGTACGACCATCGAACTCATCGAACGGGGCGTGCGCGAGGCGGCGGCTGACGGCAGGTCGGCCCTGGAAGGCTGGTGCGAGCGCGAGGGTGTGCCGCTGATCGCGAAGCCCGAGCGCCTCGACGCGACCTTCGCGACGTGGACGGAACTCTCCGGGGAGGTCGAGCCTCTCCTGACGCTTACCGGCCGCGTCAATGACCTCGTCATCGTCGACCGACCCGACCTTAAGGTGCCGTTTACCGGACGCGCGCTCGACACCGCGCTGTTCTCGGTCGGGCGACCGACGCTGATGATCGGCGAGCGTGTCCCGCACGATCTGCTGGAGCACGTGGTGATCGCCTGGAACGGCAGCCTGGAAGCGACGCGGCTGATCGGCCAGTCCATCGACCTGCTGCATGAGGCGACGCGGGTGACAGTCTTGCATGCCGAGACGGAGCGCTTCGACGAGGCGCGGGCCGCCGACCTGTGCGGCTACCTGCAATGGCACGGAGTCGTGTCAGAGCCTGTCACCCTGCCGGCCCAGGAGGGGGTACCGGTCGGCGCGGCAATCCTGGCCGAGGCCGAGCGGCGCGGCGCCACCATGATGGCGCTGGGCGCCTACACCCACAGCCGCGTGCGCGAGTTCCTGCTCGGCGGGGTCACCCGCCACGTCATCGACAACGCTCACATTCCGGTGCTGATGGCGCATTGAGGGGGCAGAGCGATAGCCACCTCAGGCGAGGACTGCATCCTCCACGGTCCGCGTCCGTGCAGACCGTCGGGGACGGCGCGAGGGCAGTCGAGCGAAAAGATGCCAGGCTCGGATCAACGAGGCATGCCTGCAAGACAGCCGCGATGCAGGATTTGCCAAAGGTCGTGCGGAGTAGGTCGTCGAGATGAATAGCGATTTGCTCCCGGTCTCGACTCGGCTCGGCATAGCTTCGGTCCGAAAGGCTCCCGTTGTGGATCAGGCCCCCGTCGACGAGGGACTCACTTCTGAGGAAGCGCGTCACCGCTTGGCGGTGTACGGGCCGAACGCCACGCCGGATGTCACCATTCATCCGTTACGCCTCGTGGTCGGCAAGTTCGTCGCTCCGGTGCCGTGCCTCCTGGAGGCAGCGATCGTGCTGCAACTCGTCCTCGGTGAATACATCGAGGCTTCGGTCGTCGCCGTGCTGCTCGTCTTCAATGCCGCGCTGGGGTTCCTGCATGAGAGCCGGGCTCAGGCCACCGTTGCCGCGCTCAAGGCGCGCCTCGCGCTCGTGGCCGGCGTCCGTCGCGACGGACGCTGGATTTCGGTGCCCGCCGCGGAGCTGGTACCTGGTGATGTCGTCAAGCTCTCGCTCGGTACGGTGGTCGGGGCCGACGTCCGCATTACGGCGGGCGATGTCCTGCTGGACCAGTCGACAATCACGGGCGAGTCGCTGCCCGTCGAGGCGGGTCCGGGTTACGAGACCTATGCCGGCGCGCTCGTCCGCCGCGGCGAGGCCCTTGGCCTGGTCACGGCGACCGGCACCCGCACCAAGTTCGGCAAGGCAGCCGAACTCGTCCGCACGGCACATGTCGGCAGCGCTCAGCAGAAGGCCGTGCTCAAGGTGGTGCGCAACCTCGCCCTGGTGAACGGCGTGATCACGCTTGGACTCCTGGCCTACGCGCTGGCGATCGGGATGCCGCTGCCCGAGCTGCTGCCGCTCCTGCTGATCGCGGTTCTTGGCACCGTACCTGTGGCGCTGCCGGCCACGTTCACGCTCGCCACCGCGCTCGGCGCGCGGGCCTTGGCGCGCGCGGGGGTGCTGCCCACCCGCCTGTCCGCGGTCGACGAGGCGGCCAGCATGGACATCCTCTGCTCCGACAAGACCGGCACGCTGACCCGCAACGCCCTCGCGGTCACGGCCGTGCGTGCCATGCCGGGCTTCAGCGAGGCACGCGTGCTCGCGCTCGCGGCGCTTGCCAGCTCGGACGGGGGACAGGATCCCGTCGACAGCGCAGTGCGGGCCGCCGCTTCGACCGCCGAGCCGGAGCTTCCAAAGCTTGCCACCTTCACGCCATTCGATCCGGCGGTGAAGATGTCCGAAGCCATTGCCCTGGATTCATCCGGCGATTCCGTGCGCATTGTGAAGGGCGCTTTCGCGATGGTAGCGAACCTTTGCGAGCCGACGCCCGACGCAACTGAAATCGCGCGGTCGTTGGAATTGGATGGCCACCGCGTGCTCGGCGTCGCCGTCGGTTCGGACGGGCACATGCAGGTGGCTGGGCTTCTCGCGCTCAGCGACCCGCCGCGGGACGACGCCGCCTCGGCAATTGCGGAACTCAAGCGGCTCGGCGTCCGAGTGGCGATCGTCAGCGGCGATGCACCCGCGACGACCGGCGTGGTCGCCGAAGCCATTGGCTTGACGGGTCCAGTCTACTCCGGGGCCTCGATCCGCGAAGACATGCGGCCGGACGACTACGCGGTCTTCGCCGGCGTGCTACCGGAGGATAAGTTCCGGTTGGTGAAGGCACTGCAGAGCGAGGGCCATACGGTCGGGATGTGTGGCGATGGCGCCAACGACGCGGCTGCCTTGCGCCAGGCCCAGATCGGGATCGCAGTCTCCACCGCAACGGATGCGGCCAAGTCCGCGGCTGGCATCGTGCTCACCGAGCCAGGGCTTGGCGGTATTGTGACGGCCGTCCGCGAGGGACGCGTCACCTTCCAGCGCATCCTGACATACACGCTGCGCTCGCTGATCCACAAGGTCCGTCAGGTATTGTTCCTCTTTATCGGCCTCGTGATGACCGGTCACGCAGTTCTGACGCCGATGCTCATGGTCCTGTCTATGATCACGGGCGATTTCCTGGCGATGTCGGCGACGACGGATAATGTCGAGCCTTCGTCCCGCCCCAATACGTGGCGCATCGGCAACCTGACCATCGCGGCCGTCGTGCTCGGCGTCATTGACCTCGCATATTCGGCGGCTGCTCTGGCAGCAGGCAAGTTCTGGTTCAACCTCAGCATGCCGGAACTGCAGACGCTCACATTGGTGATGCTGGTATTCAACGGCCAAGCCGTTTTCTACGTGGCACGTGAACGGCGCCGGATGTGGGCGTCCCGTCCGAGCGGGATCGTGGTCGCGTCGTCGGTCGTCGACATGCTTCTCATCCCCCTCATGGCCTGGCGTGGCGTCCTGATGGCACCGCTTCCGCTGTCTTGGATCGGCAGCCTGTTCGGATCTGCCCTGATGCTGGCCCTCCTGCTCGACTTAACCAAGGTCGGACTGTTCGGGCGCCTCCGCATGGCCTGAGCGGAGCCAATGGGCACTAGGTCGGGTCGCAAGCGGCCCCTCGCCGCAGGTACCAAGCGTCAGACTTGGACCGCTAGGAGCGCGTCCGAGTAACCGTCTCGACGGCGGCACCCAGAGGTGATTCACTCGGCTCATGGCCAAGGTGTTTCGCTCCTGGGACGTCGATCAGGGCTGGCTGCTGCCGCCCTCGCTGCACGAGTTCGTGCCGCCCGGGCACATGGCGCACTTCGTGCGGGACACGGTGCGGGAGGCGCTCGACCTCTCGGCCATCCTCGACACCTACACGGAGGAGCGCGGCTACCCGCCCTACCATCCCGGCATGATGGTGGCCCTGCTGCTCTACGGCTACAGCCGCGGCCTGTACTCCTCGCGCCAGCTCGCCCGGGCCTGCGAGGAGCGGGTCGACGTCATGGCCGTCACCGGCCTGAACCGGCCCGACTTCCGCACCATCGCCGACTTCCGCAAGCGCCACCTCGTGGCCCTGGACGAGAGCGGGCCGGGCGCCTCGTCGGGCATGCGCCGGCAGGGCCGGCCGCTGCGCGGGGAGGACGGCGGTCCGCCCGATGTCAAACAGCGTTGAACATTGACCCTGGATCGGCGTCGAACTTTGACCCCCTGGATGGGTATGGCGGGACGCCCCTGATCAGCCCGGCGAAGGCGGGTCGGGGTGGCGCAGCCGGGCTGATCAGGGGTCCAGCAGGCGCGACGTGTGTGCTGGCCTCAGGCGCGGTTCTTGAAGCGCCAGCTCTCGTTGCCGGTCTCGACGATCTCGCAGTGGTGGGTGAGCCGGTCGAGGAGCGCGGTGGTCATCTTGGCATCGCCGGCGAACACGCTCGGCCATTCCCCGAAGGCGAGGTTGGTGGTGACCACGATCGAGGTCGTCTCGTAGAGCTTGCTGATCAGGTGGAACAGGAGTTGGCCGCCCGACTGCGCGAACGGCAGGTAGCCGAGTTCGTCGAGCACCACGAAGTCGAGCCGCGCCAGATGGTCGGCGATGCGGCCGTGCCGGCCGGCGCGTGCCTCGGCTTCGAGCCGATTGACGAGATCGACGACGTTGTAGAACCGGCCCCGCATGCCATCCCGGATGCAGGCTCGTGCAAGGGCGATGGCGAGGTGGGTCTTGCCGGTCCCGGTGCCGCCGACGAGCACGACGTTGCGCTGATGCGCCAGGAACTCGCCGCCGGCGAGATCACGCACCAGCACCTCGTTGATCGGAGTGCCGTCGAAGGCGAACTCGGCGATGTCCTTGGCCAGGGGCAGTTTGGCGATGGTCATCTGGTAGCGGATCGAGCGTGCCTGCTTCTCGGAGATCTCTGCCTGGAGCAGGTCGCCGACGATCTGCTGCGGCTCGTGGGTGCGCTTCACTGCGACCTTGATGATCTCGTCGTAGGCGGCCTTCATGCCGAAGAGCTTCAGATCGCCCATGGTGGCGAGGATCTGCTGGCGTTCCATCATGGTGCTCTCCTTAGGCTGTCGTAGCGGGCACAGTCGGCGACCGGCTCGTGGCGCAGCCGCAGGCTCTCGGGCGTCAGGATGGTGACGGGCGTGGTCGGCTCGCGCTGCCGGGCGAGGATGTTGAGGACGACATCGGCCGAGTGGACGCCCTCGCGCAGGGCCTCGGCACAGGCCGCCTCGACCGCCGGCAACCCGTCACCGAGCACAGCGGTGAGGATCTCGACCATCTGCCGGTCACCCCCGGCACTGCCGGCGAGCTTGCGTCGAACCCGGTCGAGGGCGGCGGGCAGCACCCAGTCCTTGAACGGTGCGCCGTTCCGGAGCGCGCCAGGTTTGCGGGCGAGCACAGGGACGTAGTGCCAGGGATCGAACACGGTCTGATCCCGGCCGAAGGCACGCGCGTGCTCGGCGACGACGCGCCCGTCCTGCTGGATCTCGATGCGCTCGGCGTAGGCTCGCACTTCGACCGGGCGGCCAATGGCGGAGGCCATGACCGAGTATCGGTTGTTGTCGAAGCGTACGAGGCAGGTCGCGGACACCGAAGCGGTGACGGCGTGGAAGCCGTCGAAGCGGCCAGCATAGGGCACCAGCGCCGCCCGCTCGGCCTCGAACCGCTCCCAGACGGTGCGCTCGCGCTCCTCGGGATGCGGATGGGCCTTGGCGTAGGCGATAGCTCCATCGAGTAGGAGCGCGTTCAACTCGTCGTAGCTCTTCACCCGGACGCGCGGGGTGAAGAAGCGCTCGCGCACCAGCCCGACCTGGTTCTCGACCTGCCCCTTCTCCCAGCCCGAGGCCGGCGTGCAGGCGACCGGATCGACGAGGTAGTGCGAGCACATCTGCAGGAAGCGACGGTTGTAGGCGCGCTCGCGACCGACGAAGATCGTCTCCACCGCGGTCTTCATGTTGTCGTAGATGCCGCGCTGGCAGGTGCCGCGGAAGAACGCGAACGCCCGGTCGTGGGCGTCGAACACCATCTCCTGGCTCTCGCGCGGATAAGCCCGCACGAACAGCATGCGCGAGTGGCAGAGCCGGACGTGAGCGACCTTGACCGTGACGGTCGTGCCGCCGATCAGCACGATCTCGTGGCTCCAGTCGAACTGGTAGGCCTCGCCTGGGGCGAAGATGAGCGGCACGAAGGCCTGCGCCGTGACCGAGGCGCGCTCGCGCTTCCAGGTTTTGGCATAGCGCCGAACGGCATCGTAGCCGCCCTCGTAGCCGAGCCCGCGCAGCGCCTCGTAGATCCGGATCAGCGTCAGTCGCTCGCGGGCGGACCTGCCGGCGTTGGTGGTCAGCATCCGATCGAGATCGTCGCGCCACGGCCCGAGCTTGGGCAGAGGCTGCACGTCGCGCTCGTAGGTGAAGGCGGTGGCCCCCGACCGGATGACCTTCCGGACCGTGTTGCGGGAGACGTGCAGGTCGCGGACGATGTCCTTGATCGCGCGGCCGCGGGTGAAGAACTCGCGCCGGATGCGCGCAATCGTGTCCACGCCCTTCATCCCCCTGCACCACCCTTCCGGCCGCACCAGAGGGCAGTCTGCGAGAACGAGGTTAGGGGGTCAGAATTGGACGCCGATCCCCCGCCTCAAGGGGTCAAAGTTGCACGCCGAAACACAAGCATCCCGCCAGCCAGCCCGGCGCACAGGAGCACGGCAGCCCAATTGAGGTGCATCAAGTCGTCGCTTTGGAATCCGGCCGAATCGGAGGGAATTAAGCATCAGGTGCCGTCATGGAAAAGCAAACAGGGCCGGTACTGGTCGTCGACGACGATGAAGCCGTCGGCCGTTCGTTGCAGTTCGCACTTGAGTGCGAAGGCCTCGATGTACGTCTCTACCAGTGCGCAGCCGACCTCCTCAGCGACGTGGCGCTGCCCCGGACGGGATGCCTCGTCCTGGATTATTGGATGCCCGACATGGACGGACTTCAGCTCGTCGGCCGGCTGCGGGAACGCAATATCGGCCTGCCGGCCAACCTGATAACTTGGCGACCTTCAGACGATTTGCACCACTGCGCCGAGGCGGCCCGCTTTCGCTGCGTCATCGAGCAGCCGTTCGAGCACGACTTACTTCTCGATGGCGTCCAGTATGCGCTGGCGGCCGACGCTCGAGTGATGCGCGCAGATCTCCGGAGCCCGCTTGGGAAAATATCCGGAGTCTCGGGTGAGCTGTGGTCATGGGGCCACGATGCGCCGCTCGAAGGCTGCCGGGCAGACTGCTCTCGTCTCGAGGAATATCGTGCCCGGACTGGGCGGGTCGCGATCGGCGAGGGAGGCTACGTATGGCCACCCTGCGCCTCACGCACACATCCGCGCTCGCCGATCTTGGGCCTCCCTGGCATCCCGAGCGCGCCGACCGTATCAGGGTCGTCGAGCGCTGCCTGGAACAGGAACGCTTCGCCAGCCTCGTGCGCAAGCAGGCCCATGTCGCCTCTGAGACCGCGCTGGGTCGCGTGCACGAGGAGGCTTACGTAGAGGCCACGATAGAGGGCCTGCGGAACGGAACCCTGGCGCTGGAGGACGAGGACACTCACGTCGCGGCCGGCACGTTGGAGACCGCGTTGCGCAGTGCCGGTGCCGCGGTGCAGGCCGTCGACGAGGTCATGACGGGAGCGGTCGGCAACGCCTTCTCGGCCATGCGGCCGCCCGAGCATCATGCCGGCCGGGCGCGAGCTGCCGGCTTCTGCTTCTTCAACAACATCGCCGTCGCGGCCCGTCGTGCTCAGGCGGTACACGGCGTGGAGCGCGTCGCAATCCTGGATTGGGACGCCCACCACGGAGATGGAACTCAGGAGATATTCTGGAGCGACCCGAGCGTACTGTTCTGCTCGACTCACCAGTGGCCGTTCTACCCCGGCACCGGCGCGGCCTCCGAGCGTGGCGAGTACGATACGGTCGTGAACATTCCGCTTTCCGCCGGCGCCGACGGAGCCATATTCCGCGATGCTCTCCGCACGACGGCACTCCCCCGCATCGCGGCTTTCCGGCCGGATCTCATCTTGATCTCGGCCGGCTTCGACGCGCATTGGCACGACCCGACGACCAACCTCGCGCTCACGGAATCGGATTTCCGGTGGGCGACGGACCGTGTCGTGGATCTCGCCGATCGGGCGTGTGGCGGGCGTATCGTCTCGTTACTGGAGGGCGGCTACGACCCGATCGGGCTGGCACGCTCGGTGGAGGCACACGTTACGGCCTTGCTCGAATCACCCAACTGCCGCACCCGAGAGACGGCTGGCAGTTCTCCGAAGCCCCTCGCTGCGGCCTGCGCCCCACAAATTCCTAGCCCGTCTTATTCACGAGGACGGTGGATCTTGGGTGGTGAGCGTAGCGTAAGACATTGATGTGGCTTAAGGATTGGGTGCTGACGCCAAGACCTGTGACCCCATCGAGCCCGCCACGCCCGCCATGTCCGATCCTACGGTGCTGCCGTTCGCGTTTCCATCCGTCCGGGGCAAGAAGCTGACAGCCGCCTTCGACGGCGGACGCCTGACCTCGGACGGTGGCATCCTGCTGTTGGCTCAGGCCGCACGACGGCTCGGCATCGCCGAGAAGCTCGCCGCCGTGATCCCGGACCGTCGTGATCCGAGCCGGGTTCTGCATCCCCTGCCCGAGATCGTGCTGGCCCGCATCCTGGCCATCGCCTGCGGGTATGAGGATGCCGACGACCTCGCCCACCTGCGCGCCGACCCTGCGTTCAAGCTCGCCTGCGGACGCCTGCCCGAGAGCGGCGCGGACCTGATGAGCCAGCCCACCGTCTCCCGGCTGGAGAACACGCCGGGCTTACGCGACCTGATCCGGCTCGGGCGGGTGCTGGTCGATCTGTACTGCGCCAGCTACGCCAAGCCGCCAGCCGCCGTCACCCTGGAGATCGACGATACCTGCGACGTGGTCCACGGCCAGCAGCAGCTGTCGCTGTTCAACGCCCATCACGATGACCGCTGCTTCCTGCCGATCCACGTCTACGACACCGCCACCTCGCGCCCGGTGGCGGTGATCCTGCGGCCGGGCAAGACGCCGTCGGGCCGCGAGGTGCGCTCTCATCTGCGCCGCCTGATCCGAGCCATCCGCCGGCACTGGCCCAACACCGCGATCACTCTCGGCGGCGACGGGCACTACGGTCGGCCCGAGGTCATGGTAAGGTCGCGAGGACAACGGCGTGGCTTACGTCTTCGGCGTGACCGGCACCAAGGCGCTGGCGGCCAAAGTCGAGGAGACGGCCGATCACATCCGGGTTGAGCGGGCCCTCAGCGACATGGATGCCGTGCGCGGCTTTGCCGAGACCACGCATGCGGCCAAGTCCTGGCGGCAGCAGCGCCGTGTCGACGCCCGCATCGAGGCGACCCGGCTCGGCCTCGACATCCGCGACAGGGTCACCAACATCACGACCGGCACGCCCGAATGGCTCTACGCCGAGCTGTACTGCGCCCGCGGACAGGCCGAGAACCTGATCAAGCTGCACAAGAGCCAACTCGCTTCCGATCGCACCTCCTGCCGGCACCCCGCTGCAAACCAGATGCGGCTGGTTCTGCATACCGCCGCTTACTGGCTGATGCTCACCGTGCGGGACGCCATCCCGAAGGCGCACCGCTTGGCACGGGCCGAGTTCGCCACGATCCGGCTGCAGCTCCTGAAACTCGGCGCTCGCATCCGCGAGAGCGCTGCTCGCGTCCGCCTCGCCTTCGCCGCCTGCCCGGAGGCTGACCTGCTGCGCCACCTCGCCGGGGCTCTGGGACCGGCACCGGCCTGAGCCACGGGGCTGAGACGCCCCGACGAGCCCGCTCCCGTTCCTCAAGCCTTGCCGAAACAACCCAGCTTCACAGCGTCGAAGGCGCAACGATCACGCGCGGCCACATCGCAAAAACCCGATCCGCCGCCTACCTGGTGAATAAGATGGGCTAGTGCATTGACGCATTCAGAGGATTCACAAGGCTCGTGAGGCATGCGAGTCTGAGGCATGGCTCAGACTGTCTGCGTGATCCCCAGCGCCGCCGACCTGGCGCGCCTGTCCGCCATCGTCGTCGATCGGGCCCGGCCTCTCAAGCACATCCAGCGCGCCCGCATCGTCCTGCTCTCGGCCGAACGCCTCTCCGTCCTCGACGTCGCCCACCAGGCCGGCGTCAGCCGGCCAGCCGTCTGGCGCTGGCAACAGCGCTACGCCGAAGAAGGCGTCGAGGGCCTCTTGCGCGATAAAACCCGTCCGCCCGGCAAGCCGCCTCACTCCACCGACACCGTCGCCGAGGTGCTCGCCCTGACCTGCTCCGAGCCGCCCGGTGAGGTCACTCACTGGACCGGCCGCGCCCTGGCGCAAGCCATCGGGATCTCCTTGCGATCGGTCCAGCGCATCTGGGATGCCCACCGCCTCCAGCCGCATCGGGTCCGCAGCTTCAAGCGCTCGAACGATCCGGCCTTCGCCGAGAAGGTCGAGGACATCGTCGGCCTCTACATGGATCCGCCGCGCCACGCCGTCGTGCTCTCGCTCGACGAGAAGAGCCAGATCCAGGCCCTGGAGCGCACCCGCCCAAGCCGACCCGTCACGCCAGGTCGTCCCGAAACCCAGACCCACGATTACGTCCGTCACGGCACCACGACGCTGTTTGCCGCGCTCGACGTGCTGGAGGGCACCGTGATCGGCCGCTGCATGCAGCGTCACCGCCACGACGAGTTCCTGCGCTTCCTCAACACCATCGAGCGGCGGTGCCGGCCGGCAAACTGATCCACGTGATCCTGGACAACTATGCCACCCACAAGCACCCGAAGGTACGGGCCTGGCTAGCCCGGCATCCGCGCTGGATCTTCCACTTCACCCCGACCTCGGCCTCATGGATGAACGCCGTCGAGGGCTTCTTCTCGGCCCTGACCCGGCGCAGGCTGAAGCGGGGCAGCTTCAGCGGGATTGTCGACCTTCAGGCTGCGATCAACCGCTACATTGCCGAGCACAACGACAGGCCGAAGCCCTTCGTCTGGACCAAGCCGGCCGCCGCCATCCTCGATGCCGTCAATGGCAACGCTGCACCATCCGAATGAGTCAGTGCACTAGTGGCAGACCCGTTCTCGCTTAAGACGAAGCTTCTGCGCCCTCGGCCTCCGTGAGTGAAATGACCTAACGCACACGACAAGCGCCGGCTAAGTTTCAGAACCGGCAGCTCACCCCTCAGCCCATCCGCTCTCATAGCGCACAAATTAGTCGTGCTCTAAAATGTAAGATCTGGCTTGATCAGCCTCGAAGCACACACTAAAGCTCCAGCTTTGGGAACCGGGCTTTCCGCCGCTAGGTTTGAGAACTGGGCAAAAAGAGCCGGAGAGCGGTCTTGCACCTGATCCATGGGGTTGCTGTTGCGTCCGTGTTGACGGTCTTGGCTCTTGAGCCGGCGCACGGCGAATCTCGGGCATCTCCCCCGGATACGATGGCCGAGCGCGTGCTGGCCTGTGCTCCTTGCCACGGTGCACAAGGCGAGGGAACGCGCGACCCCTACTTCCCGCGTCTCGCGGGCAAGCCCGCAGGCTACCTCTTCAATCAACTCGTGGCGTTCCGGAACGGCCGGCGACACTACCCGCCCATGAACTACCTTCTGGCGTATCTGCCGGAGACCTACCTCCGAGACATGGCCGAGTACCTGGCCAGCTTGAACCCGCCCCTCCCGCCTCCGGCCGTTCCAGCCGTCGGGGAAGAGGTTTTGACAACAGGAAGGAAGCTGGTCACCCAGGGCGACGCTGCGCGTAACATCCCGGCCTGCACCAGCTGCCACGGTCCCAATCTGACCGGCATGGAGCCGGGCATTCCCGGCCTCCTCGGCCTCAAGCCCAGCTACATCAGCGCACAGCTCGGCGCCTGGCGCTACGGCACGCGGACCGCCCTCTCACCGGACTGCATGCAGGTCGTCGCGGGGCACCTCACTGAGGCGGATGTCGCGGCCGTCACCGCATGGCTCTCCTCGCGACCCGCGCCGGAGGAGCGCCGCTCCGTTCCGAAGGGGACCTATGCACTTCCCTTCGCCTGCGGGAGTCAGCCCCAATGAGGAGGGACGTCGTGGCCAGCCTGGCCCGCAGGGCTCTTCCGGCCCTGCTCGCCTCGCTCCTGGGCACCGCCGCTGAAGCTCAAACGGCACCGGCTGCCCGTCCCGATGCGGGCGTGCTCGCGAAGGGCGAGTACCTGGCGCGGGCCGGCGATTGCATCGCCTGTCACACTGCGCCCGAAGGCAAGCCCTTCGCCGGCGGCAGGCCTATGGCGACCCCCTTCGGCACGCTCTTCACCTCCAACATCACACCTGATCCGGAGGCGGGCATCGGCAAGTGGACGGCCGACCAGTTCTACCAGATGATGCACACGGGCCGCTCGCCCGACGGCGGGCTGCTCTACCCGGCCATGCCCTTCGGCTCGTACACGAAGGTGACCCGGGCCGACAGCGACGCGATCTACGCCTACCTGATGTCGGTCGCACCGGTGAAGCAGCCGAATCGACCGCACGACCTTAGGTTTCCGTACAACAATCGCCAGCTCATTCTTGGCTGGCGCACGCTGTTCTTCCGCGAAGGCGAGTTCAAGCCCGACCCGAAGCAATCGGCAGAGTGGAACAGGGGCGCCTACCTGGTCGAGGGTCTGGGGCATTGCGGGATGTGCCACACGCCCATCAATGCGCTGGGTGGCAACTCGGAGTCCCAAGCCTTCCAGGGCGGGCTCATCCCGATGCAGAACTGGTACGCGCCCTCGCTCACCTCCAACCGCGAAGCTGGGGTCGGCGACTGGAGCATTGAGGAGATCTCCGACCTGCTGCGCACCGGCGTCTCGCGGCGCGGCGCCGTCTATGGACCGATGGCGGAGGTCACCTACAACAGTCTCCAGTACCTCACGCCCGAGGATACCCGGGCCATGGCGGTCTACCTCAAGAGCCTCGGCCAGGAGGTCCCGCCACCAGTCACATCGTCCGTGCCAACCGCTGAGAGCAGCCTGCTGCTCTCGCTCGGCAAGACCGTCTACGACGCCCATTGTGCGAGCTGCCACGGTGCGCAGGGACAGGGCAAGCCGCCGGCATACCCGCCGCTGGCCGACAACCAATCCATCCAGATGTCGTCGGCCGTGAACGCGATCCGCATGGTGTTGAACGGCGGCTATCCTCCGGGCACTCAGGGCAATCCGCGCCCCTTCGGCATGCCGCCCTTCGCCCAGTCGCTCTCGGACAACGAGGTCGCGGCCGTGGTCACCTACATCCGGACCACCTGGGGCAACCGCGGTGCGGCCGTCACCGCCCAGGAGGCCAATCAGCTCCGCTCCGCCCCCCTGGACTGAGGCCATGCTGAACTCGCCCCTGCCGCAGCACCGCGATGAGGAGACCGAGCACCGCGAGGTGGCCGCCGCCGTGCGGGCCGGCCCATCGGGTGCCGTGACGCTCGCGGCCATCGCCACGGCCATCGTGGTGGCGTGCTGGTTCGCCTTCTACCTGTTCGTCTTCCTGCCGCGCGGGAGCTGACCCGGAGCGCCGATGACAACTTACGACCACGTTGACGAAGGCGATCGCGTCGCTGAGCGGGTCGAGCGCCGATGGGCAATCTTGTCCATCGCCATCATCGTCCTTCTGGCGGGGCTGGCGGCTTTCGCCGGCATCCATCAGGCGACGATGCCCCAGGCCCGCGTCGAGACGATCAAGCCCCAGACCCTCCACTTGGGCGGCGAGTTCGTCGAGAGCAATCTGGGCAGCGCGGTCGAGCCGGACGGTTCGGTGACGGTGCGGGCCGTCGGCCAGCAATACAGCTTCACGCCCCAATGCATGGTGGTGCCCACCGACACGCCTGTGGTGTTCCGCGCAACCAGCCCCGACGTCGTGCACGGCTTCCTGATCCAGAATACCAACGTCAATACCATGCTGGTGCCTGGCTACGTCTCTGAGATCCCGGCCAAGTTCAGCAAGCCGGGCGAGTACCTGATGCCGTGTCAGGAGTTCTGCGGTGTGGGACACGAGGGCATGTGGGCCAAGGTCAAGGTGGTCGACAAGCCCGCGTTCCTGAACATGACCTCGGCCAAGGGGAGGGTCACCTGTGTTGAGTAGCAGGAGGCTCGTCCTCGCCCACTTCTGGCTGGCCTTCGCGGTCTTCGGTCTCGCCCTGCTGCTCGGGGCTTGGCAGATGTTCATCCGCAGCCCGCTGCATACCTGGATCAGCAACCCCGAGTGGTACTACCGCTCGTTGACGGCGCACGGCACCGTCATGGGCTACGTGTTCCCGACGCTGGTGGCCATGGGATTCGGCTACGCCATCAGCGAAGTCTCGCTGAAGCAGCGCCTCGTCGGACTGCGCTGGGCCTGGGCGGGGTACTGGCTGGTGGTGGTCGGTGCGGTCACGGCGATGATCCCGGTGTCGCTCGGCCGGGCCTCGGTGCTCTACACCTTCTACCCGCCCCTGATCGGCAGCCCTTTCTACTACCTCGGCGTGGTGCTCGTGGTTGTGGGCTCGTGGATCTGGGTCGCCCTGATGTCGGTGAACCTTCACATCTGGAAGAAGGCGAACCCCGACACGCCGGTGCCGCTGCCGATGTTCGCCAACGTGGCGGGCTCCTACCTGTGGGGCTGGACGGCGGTGGGCGCTGCGCTCGAACTGCTCCTTCAGATCCTGCCGGTCGCCTTCGGCCTGACATCGACCATCGATGCGGGATTGGCGCGGGTGTTCTTCTCCTGGACGCTGCACGCCATCGTCTATTTCTGGCTGATGCCGACCTACATCGCCTACTACACCATCGTCCCGCGGGCGATCGGCGGCCGGATCTACAGCGACACCATGGCCAGGATTTCGTTCATCCTGTTCCTGGTGGTAGCGATGCCGATCGGCATGCACCACACCTTCACCGACCCGCAAGTTGGTGCCGGCTTCAAGTTCATCCATTCGGCCTTCACGGCGCTCGTCGCCTTGCCGACGCTGCTGACGGTCTTCACCATCTGCGCCTCGGTCGAGATTGCCGCCCGGCTGCGCGGCGGTCGTGGGCCGTTCGGCTGGATCAGGGTCCTGCCGTGGTCGAACCCGATCATGCTCGCGGTGGCGTTCTCGTTCGTGATGCTCGGCTTCGGCGGTGCCGGCGGCCTCATCAACATGAGCTACCAGCTGGATACATCGATCCACAACACGCAGTGGATCACGGGCCACTTCCACCTGATCTTCGGTGGCGCGATCGTCATCATGTACTTCGCGATCGCCTACGACCTGTGGCCGCACCTCACTGGCCGTGCCCTCACCGACCTGCGCCTGATGCGCATCCAGCTCTGGCTGTGGTTCATCGGCATGATCGTGACCACGTTTCCCTGGCACTGGGTGGGGATTCTCGGCATGCCCCGCCGCATGGCCTACTTCGATTACGGTGATCCGGCCATCGCCACGCAGGCCTTCTCGGTGGCGCTCTCAGCGATCGGCGGCTTCATCCTGGTCGCGTCGGGGGCTCTGTTCATCCTCGTGCTGATCCGAGGTCAGCGCGCGCCGCGCGAGGAGGCCGGTGTTTACCGGTTCGCCACCGCCCTCCACCCGCCGCTGTCCGTGCCCGCGCTCAACAGCTACGCCCTGTGGCTCGCGCTCATGGTCGGCCTCACAGTGACCAACTATGGCTACCCCATCGCGCAACTCGCGTTGCGCAGGGATACGTCGGTACCGGCTGTTTACGTGGGGGCAAACCCATGAGCGACGACGGCCTCCTCTCGCCGAGGAACCCTTGGTTCACCGGTCCGGTTGCCATCACCGTTGCCCTGCTCGCCGGGACAGCGCTCGGCGGCTTCGTGCTGCTCCCTTATGCCCAGCCGGACCTCAAGCTCGCCGGTGTCTGGGACGCGATCTGCAGCGCTGCGGGCGTGCCGAAGGCATCCTCGTCGTCGGCTCCGGTTCAGCCGGACGGCAAGCTCACGAAGGTGGTGGTCACCTCGACGCTGCCGAGTGCTGCGGACCCGGAGGCGGTCGGACGCGGCGCGACACTCGCCCAGCAATGCGCGATCTGCCATGGACCGACCGGGGTGAGCCGGGCCGACTCGCCCAACCTCGCCGGCCAGTACGCGCCCGTGGTCTACAAACAGCTCGCCGACTTCAAAGCGGGCGTGCGGGTCAATGCCACGATGACGCCGTTCGCGGTGAACCTGTCCGAGCAGGACATGGCCGATCTCGCAGCGTACTACGCGTACCTGCCCCGGCTGCCCGGGTTCCACCCGGCCCGCGACAAGCCCGCCCCGCGCATCGTGATCAACGGCGCACCGTTGCGGAATATCGCGCCTTGTGGCTCCTGCCACGGTGTTCTCGACAACAAGACGGGGAGTCCGTGGCTGGAGGGGCAGCCTGCCGCCTACGTGAAGTCTCAGCTACAGGCATTTGCCTCGGGTGCGCGTCGCAACGACATCAGCCAGCAGATGCGGAACATCGCCCGGAAGATGACCCCGGAAGAGATCGACCAAGCAGCGGAGTGGTACGCATCTCAGCCATCGACGACCATCCACACTCAGTGATGTTCTCGGCCTGGCAAGTTTGATTGCTATGAACGCGTGCTCAGGCTGAGTTGCACTTCCTTTGCCCGGCCCGTCCACCGCGTCTCGCTCGGCAGCGCACCTCCTCGTGCGACCATGCGCCGAGAGCTCATCCAACGGATCGCGGGGAACTCGCTCCGCCGCATGAGGACTCTGAGACCTTGGTCGCGTTCCATCGATCTGCAGGAGACCTGCATGCGCGTTTCCACCTCCGCCCTGGCTGGAGCAGGCCTCTTCTCAATCTTGACTCTCTGCCTTGACTCTCTGCGCCGGGTCGTCCGAGGCGGCCGAGGATCCCCATCTCCAGCGCGGGCGCACCTTCGTGCAGACCCATTGTGCCCGCTGCAACGCGGTCGGCCGCACGGGCGAGAGTCCTCGGGCAGAAGCGCCCCGCTTCCGTGATCTGCACACGCGAAATCCAGTCACCGACCTTGCCGAGGCGCTGTCCGAGGGTATTCGGACGGGCCACCCAGGCATGCCAGAGTTCCAACCGCGTCCGTACTGCCGATCCCGCCTCTTCCCTGCCCTCGGAGACCGATCATCATGAAGCGAGCCACCGCCGTTTTTCTCTGCAGCGTCGTCTTCTGCACCGTCGCCGAGAGCCAGCCGTCCCCGTTCGCGCAGCCTTCCTCCGCATCGCCGCCCAACTACTCTCAGTTGAGCCTCGGGAATATAATGCTGCTGATCCAGGCCCGGCATGCCAAGATCTGGTTCGCGGGACGTGCGCAGGACTGGGCCTTGGCCGATTACGAACTCAATCACATCGCGGACGACCTCACCGCCGCGGCCATGCTGTACAGGGATATTCCGGTCGAACTCGTGACGAGCGCCGGCCGGATCATCGTCCGTATGAAAGATGCGGCCAAACGGAAAGACTCATCGGGTCTTCAATCCGCCTTCACCGATCTGACGACGGCATGCAACGCCTGCCATGCTGCCGGCGGTGTCGCGTTCATCCGTATCCAGACTCCGACCAACCTGCCGTTCACGAACCAGCAATTCCAGTCCAGCGCCCGTTAAGCGGTCACGGCAGAGGGGCTCGACAGGAGGCCTGACGGTCTCTCGTGCGAAGGCGAACTGTAGAACTTGCGTATCCGGTAGAAAGCCGGGACGCGCACACCTGCGGTCGGTCAGGACACGATCTCGGGCGGCATCCCGCCCGGAAAGCCGAGAGGCTCGTTCGCCGGTGGCACGTCGTCCGGTTCCGAGGGCGGCACGCCCAAGGGCTCTGGACGCGGGCTCTGCCCCGGCACCGGCGGATGCGTCGGGAAGGGCGGCGGGAATTCCCGGGCGGGTCGGCCCGGGTCGCGTGGATTGCCCGGATCGGCCCCCGGCATGCGCTTCGTTCAGTGGCTCATCAGGCAGCAGACCGACGCCTCGGCCAAGAGGTTGCGCGTGACCCCGCCGAAGAACCACTCCCGCAGGCGGCTGTAACCGTAGGCGCCGGTCACGATCAGATCCGCCTCAGCCTCCACCGCCGCCTTCTGCAGTTCCTCGGCGACGGTCCGGCTCGACACTTCGGACAGGCGTGTGGTCGCGTTCACCGGGCCTGTCGCAAACCCGCAGCGTTTACCCCGCGTTGACCATGCAGCCCGCATGGTGCCTCCAGTCCCGGAGGCCACCCCATGATCCTGTCCGCCATCGCCGCGAAGCTGAAGCAGCGTGCCAAGGCTGACTTCAAGGGCCGGCACTATGAGGCTGCCCTGATCGTCCAGGCCGTCTCCTGGTACCTGCGCTACCCGCTGAGCTACCGCGACATCGAGGAGCTGTTCCTGGAACGCGGCATGGATGTGGACCACTCCACCCTGAACCGCTGGGTCTTGGCCTACGCGCCGCTGATCGAAAAGCGGTTGCGGCAGTTCCGCAAACCGCACTGCGGCTCGGTACGCATCGACGAAACGTACATCAAGGTGCGGGGGGAGTGGCGCTATCTCTACCGGGCCATCGACAAGCACGGCAATCCAGTCGATTTCCTGCTCACCGCCAATCGGGATCTCGATGCCGCCAAGCGCTTCTTCCGCAAGATGCTGCAGGATCAGCCGTTGCTCGCCCCGGATCGCATCGGCACGGATGGCGCCGGCACCTATCCACCCGCCATCTTGGCTGCGAGGAACGACGGCCTTCTACCCCGCGCGCCGCTCCACTATGTGACCAAGCACCTGCAGCAGGGCATTGAGAGCGACCACTTTCGGGTCAAGAAGAACATGCCCCGGATCGGCGGCTTCCAGTCCTTCCGCACTGCCCGGCGCACGATCCAGGGGTTCGAGGCCATGCTGTGGCTGCGCAAGGGCTTCGGCTTTGCCGGCGCATGGACCATCCGCGAGCAGAACCGACTGCTCGGGGTCTGCTTCGGCCTTCAGGCGGTTAACAGAGCCTAAAAACGAGACAGATCTAGCCTCTGCTGCGGCCTACGGCACGGCTTGCGACAGGCCCGCGCGGACACGGGCTCCCTGAGGATCGGGGCAAAGATCGCGCGACCGAGTTCCAACCCCTCGTTCATGCTCAGCCGAACTCCGGCCCTTGCCGGCTCCTGCCCTTCCAGCCAGCGACGGAGATGCTCGTCCGAGCAGAAGAACGCGATCGACGGGCAGCAAGAGGAGGCCGCGCTGTCGCCGTAGGCAAAGTCGTACCAGATCACCGCCCCGGCAGGAGCGACGCTGCCCAGCTTGCGGCCTTGGTCCGTCGTGACGACGCTGATCGTCTCCCCGCAGGATCGGCACTGCGCCTGGACCCTGATGTCCGTCCGATACATGTCCCCAACGCCAAGCGCGTCGATCGCGCAAAGGGCGCTGAGAACATGCCGACCGAAACCAACCCGGTGCCCGGTTTCGCTTTCCGTGAACGGGTAGGCGTGCCGGATCTTATCGGACTCGTTTTCGAGGCCGACAAGGTCGCGCAACTGCAGCTTGCGCAGCAATGCGCCGACCCGGTCACTGGGGATGCCCGTATCGCCGGCAAGGTCCGCCGCTTGGGGAGGCCGGCCCATGGTGGCGTATCGCTTTAAAATATTCCGCCACACCAGATCCTCGTCGGGATCCAGGGCGTGCGACCACTTGTCGAGCAGGCCAGCACGTGCCGACATACGCCCGCTCAGCGCATTGCGGGCGGCCGGGGTTGTCACGGCGGACCAGTCCGGCCGCACCACGCCCGGCCTGATCTCGGTCGCGAGCTCTTCCGCTTTTGCGACCATTCCGTCTCCGTCGCCCGCGCAAGCGTCTTGCCCCGGCATCAACCGGCGCAACACGAAAGCCTCTTCACGTCCCGATCGAAGGTCTGAGCCGCGAGTTTCAGGCCCTCGACCGTGGTCAAATACGGAAAGATCGTCTCGGCCAAATCGTCGATCGTGAGCCCACCGCGTATCGCCATTGCGGCGGTCTGGATGCTGTCGGCCCCCTCGGGTGCTACGATGTGGCTTCCCAGAAGCTTGCGGGTCCCCCGGTCGGCGACGAGCTTGATCAGACCGCGCGTGTCACGAGCCGCAAGCGCCCGCGGCACATTGTCGAGCGAGAGCACCGAAGTGCGAACGTCGTGCCCGGCAGCACGGGCCTGGGCTTCAGTGAGCCCAACGCTTCCGACCTGCGGGTCCGTGAACACCACGGCCGGCATCACCCTGTTGTCGTAGCGCAGGCTGTCACCGTTGAGGGCGTTCTTGGCGGCCAGTTTCGCGCCGTAGGCCGCCATGTAGACGAACTGGTCCTTGCCGGTCACGTCACCCGCCGCGTAGACGCCCAGCTTCGAGGTGCGCATGCGGTCATCGACCACGATGGCGCCCGTCGGCGTCTGGGCCACACCCGCTTCCGCGAGGCCGAGGCTCTCGGTGTTGGCCGAACGCCCGGTCGCGACGACGATTTGCTCGGCCGTGACCGTCTCGCTGCGTCCGTTTCGTCGGACCGTGAGGCTCACGCCTTCCTCCGTTCGGCGCACGGCCTCGTAGGCAAGGTCGCCCAGGACCGTGATGCCTTCTTCCGCTAAGTAGCCGGCGAGCGCCGCGCCAATCTCAGGCTCTGCCTCGGGCAGAAGCCGGCTGCGGAATACAAGGGTCACCGCGACCCCGACCCGTGCGAACATCTGCGCAAGCTCCGCACCGATGTAACCGCCGCCCAATACGATCATCGAACGCGGCAGCTGAGTCAGCGCAAGAGCTGCCGTGCTGTCGAGAGCCGACACCTCCGCGATGCCCGATATGGCTGGTAGGGCCGGGCGTGTACCGGTGGCGATGATGATGCGGTCCGCGGAGAAACGTTGGCCACCGGCCTCGACCCCGCCTTCGACCAGGCGCGCCTCGCCCTCGTGGTAGGCCACGTTGTTGTAGGCCGGCAGAAGGTCGGCATACTTCGCATGCCGCAGGCCCTCGACCAAAGCATCTTTCTGGGCAACCTGTGCACGCCAGTCGACCACCCGCGCCTCACCCTGGACGCCTTCGAAGCGGGTGCTGGCGGCGTTGGCGTGATGCACGGCTTCCGCAGCCCGGATCAGGGCTTTCGACGGGACGCAGCCCACGTTCACGCAGCTGCCGCCAATCGTCCCGTATCCGATGAGGGCGACCTGTGCGCCCTGCTCGGCCGCCGTGATCGCGGCCGAGAACCCAGCCGACCCGGCGCCGACGACGACGAGGTCGTAGCGGCCCTTGCCGTCGCTCTCGCGCTGAGTGTTGCAGCAATCGCTCATGGTTTCAGCTTTCGTGTGTCATCGTCCGCGTCGCAGCAATCGGATGCCGCCGGGCTCTTTGATGTGTTTCGTCGATAGAGTCCGATCCCGACCAAGCCGACCGAGGCGACGAGCACTGGGATCAGGACGTAATCGGCCTTGGCAGCCCAGGCCGCGAGCCCGACCGCACCGAGACCAACCGCCAAGAAGGGCGTCACGCAGCAAAGCGCGGCCACAACGGCGCCGGCGATGCCGGTTCGTACAAGGATGCGGTCTTCCATGACGAAGCTACCCCACCGCTCAGCGCGCCTGGGCGGTGCTGCCCGTGGTGTCCGCACTCGCGTTCCTCACCTCCTTCACCGAAGATGGGTATCCGGCACCGGTGGTTGCCTGGGAGAGCGCCTCGGCTGTGATCTTGTCGTCGTCGAAGGTGACGGTCGCCGTCGCCGCGCCGCCGTGCTCGACCACTGCCACCTGGGTGACGCCGGTCAGACGTGACAACGTCTTCTTGACGATGGGCGCGCAGGTCACGCAACTCACGTTCTGCACGTCGAGAATGGCCGTGCGAGGAGCGGCGGAGGCAGCGCTGGCCGATATCAGGATCGATGCGGCGAAGGTGGCACGGAGCAAGGTTTTCATGGGTGGTCTCCTTCGATCGTGGCGGTGAAGGTCAGAGAAACAGAGGCGCGGTGTAGGGGAAGGTCACAGCCGCGAGGATGAGCGCGGCGGCCACCCAGAGCCCGATCCGGGCGACCCGGCTGGAGCCTGGCCGCGCGCAAGAACCTTCATCTGAACACGTCGCGGGTCGGCGGTAGGCCCGCCAGAAGCCAAAACCAAGAAACGCGACCGCCGTGGCGATGAAGAAGGGTTGGTAGGGGGCGAGCGCGGTCAGGTTGCCGATCCAGGCCCCGCTCACGCCGAGGCTGAAGAGCACGAGCGGCAGGATGCAGCACGAGGAGGCGCCGAGCGCAGCGAGGATACCGCCGACGACCGCGAGCTTCTGTCCCTTCTGTCCCCCTTCGCTCCTCGGTACGACCGCGTTTCCGCGAGGAGCCGTGCCAGCCAATTTGTCCATCAGAGTTTCCCTCACCGTGAGAGTGTACGACCTGTAGTAACTACAGGTGCAAGAGCTAATTTCGGAAGCTCACTCGCCCTCGTCCGAAGAGCTTCAGGACTGTTCCGCAGGGCGTCCGAGGGCGACCGGGTCGAGGGCAAGCATCGGCCCGCTCACGACGCGACGGTAGAAGCAGCTCGAACGGCCGGTGTGGCAGCAGCCCGCCTGTTCGGACATCCGAACCCTCAGCCAGATGGTGTCCTGGTCGCAGTCGACCCGGATCTCCTGGATGCGTTGGACCTGCCCGCTCGTTGCGCCCTTGTGCCAGAGACATTGCCGGGACCGGCTCCAGAACCAAGCCTCGCCCGTCTCGATGGTCCTGCCGAGCGCCTCGGCGTTCATCCAGGCGAGCATCAGCACGGTTCCGGACACCGCGTCGGTGACGACGGCCGGAAGAAGCCCGGCGCCGTCGGACCGCGGAGTGAGCGCCAAGCCTTCCTCGCGAGCCTGGATCTCAGAATGGCCGGACATGCAACATCTGTTCTCTGATGCGAGTTCTCGGCCATCTGGGCTGACGCGAGTTTTCATGCCCGGGGCGGGGGGGCCCGAAACGAGTCAGTGAGGAACCTGGAAACAACGCTCATTTCCCGTCGTTCTTGGGCCGGTGGCGGCCGATGCCGTTCGAGCGCGCGAGAGCAAACCAGACAGTGTCGTCCCGATCGACCACAATCCCGTTCGGGGCTCGCAGCCCGTCCAGCCCGACCTCGCTGAAGTGTCCGTCTGGCGTGAGGCGGCTGAGCCTTCCGCCGCAATGCTGCGTCACCCACAGGGCGTCCTTGCTCGACGCGATGCCGTAGGGAGACTTCGTGCTGGTGCAACGCGAGGGACGGCCATCCTCCGAAGGAGAACCAGGCAGGCACGATGGCAGCGCGAGCTCGGTCACCTTGCCGTCCGTCGTGATCCGACCGACGCCGTCCACGGCGGCTTCGGTAAACCAGAGGCTCCCGTCGGGGCCGGCAACGATATTCTGCGGCGCGCTGTCGAGGGTCGGGAGCGGGAACTCCGAGACTTGGCCGGTCGGCGTGATCCGGCCGATGGTGTTGCTGTTGAAGCCCGTGAACCAGAGATTGCCGTCGGGGCCGGCCGTGATGCCGTAAGGGGTCAGCGTCTTGCCGAGCCCAAACTCGGTAACCTGACCATCGACCGTGATCCGGCCGATCCGGTTCGTACCGGACAAGGTGAACCATAGGGCACCATCGAAACCCATCACGATGCCGAAGGGATAGCTCGCAGGTTCCGATAGCGGGAACTCCGCGATTTCGCCCGCGGGCGAGATGCGCCCGATCTTGTTGCCGCGGTTCTCCGTGAACCACAGGTTCCCGTCAGGACCCAAAACGATGTCCTGAGGCCGGCTGTCCTGCGTGGGGATAAAAAACTCGTTCAACTGTCCGTCGGGCGCGAGACGTCCGATCTTGTTGCCTTGCTTCTCCGTGAACCAGATGGCGCCGCCGGGTCCGACGGCGACACTCTCTGGATAGCTATTCGGGGTCGGAACCTCGAAAAGCTTCACGCCTTCCGCACTCGCCGGGGCTGTCAGGACCAAAGCGGCATAGAGGCTTCCTAGGCGAAGCATCCGAGCGCCGAAACACGCGATGTCAGGGGCGGCCGTCGGGGCCAATCGGCGCGCTGCTTGGATGACATGATTAATTGCTTCGAACATGGCTTTCCCTCGAACCGCAGAGGGCGTAACATCTGTACCAACTACAGCTTCAAGGTAAATTTCGATGGGTGCGCTACCAGCGACACGAGGGCCTGCTTCCTTGACTATCGGCGCGCTCTCGGAGCGCACCGGCGTCAACATCGAGACGATCCGGTACTTCGAGAAGGTGGGCCTGCTCCCCCGTCCCCCACGCACCGAAGGGGGGCATCGGTCCTACGATACCGAGCATGTGCGCACCCTGGCCTTCATCCGGCGTGCGCGCGAACTCGGCCTCAACCCCAAAGAGGTTCGGGCGCTCCTTGAATTGCGTCAGCCCGGCAAGGCGTCCTGCTGCGAGGTGCAGGAAATCGCGGTGCATCACCTCGACCGGGTGCGTGCGAAGATCGCCGACCTGACCCGGCTCGAACGGCTCCTGACCAGGACCATCGACCAGTGCTCGGGTGAAGCGGCTCCCGAATGCCCTGTGCTCGACATGATCGATCACTCGGGGTGAGCGTCACAGCATGTATCCGATATCTGAGGATCCGGTTGGATAGGCGAACATCGTGGATTTCAGATCGTCGGCCGTCAGCCCATGCCGGATCGCCAGGGCGAAGACGTTGATGGTCTCGTCCACGTGCGGGCCAACGAGATGGGCTCCCAGGATGCGCCCGGTCCCTTCCTCGACCACCGTCTTGTAGCCGTAGACCCGTTCGGCTTCGCGCCGCGCCGTGAACCAGCCCGAGGTGAACTCGGACTTGATGCGGACGCGCAGGCCGCTCTCCCGAGCTGCGGCTTCCGACATGCCGACCGCTGCGATGGGAGGCGAGGTGAAGGCGACACTCGGCACGCCCGTGTAGTCCGGCTTCGCGTGATTGCCTTCGAGCAGGTTGGCGGCGGCGACCTTCGCATCGTGACTCGACACGGGCGTAAGCGGCGGCCCGACCAGCGCGGCATCCCCGGCCGCGTAGATCGCGGGGTTCGTGACGCTCTGAAGGTACTCGTTCAGCTTGAGCCGTCCGTGCTCGACCGTGACATCGGCGGTGGCCAGATTGAGCTTGTCGAGCGCGGGCCTGCGCCCGGCTGCGTGGACGACGAGATCGGCTTCGAAGGTCTCCTGGCCCGCGTCGGAGGATGCCTCGACCCGGAAGATGTCACCAGCCCGCTGGATCGCCGTGACGGTCGTCCGGGTGCGCACATCGACGCCCATCCCGTCGAACGCTTTCATGAGCCAACCGACGAGATCGGGGTCGAACTGCAGGAGCATCCGCTCTCCCCGCTGAAGCACCGTGACTTGTGCCCCGGCTCGTGCCGCGATGCGCGCGAACTCGGCCGCGATGTAGCCGCCACCGACAAGGACGATGCGAGACGGTAGGTGCTCCAGAGCAAGGAACTCCTCGCTCGTCGCCAGATGCTCCTCGCCAGGAATGCCGAGTGGCACCGGCACTGCCCCAGCCGCGATCAGGATGTGCCGTGCCTGGATCGCCGTTCCGGCGACATCGAGCGTGGTGCGGCCCGTGAACCGGGCCTCGCCGTGGAAAGTGTCGATGTCCTTGTCGGCATACCGGTGCTCGTTCTTCACCGGCACCGGATCTGTGAAGGTGCGCTTGAAGGCGATCAGGTCAGGCCAGTCGATCCGCACATCTCCGACGATGCCATGACCGCGCATTCGCCCTGCGGCGTCCATCACCTCGGCTCCCGCGATAAGCATCTTCTTCGGATCGCAGCCCCGTAGTGCGCAGGTGCCGCCGAATGGCTTGTGGTCAATCACGGCGACATTCCAGCCTGCACCACGAACACGCATGGCCGCGACCATGGCCGCCGTGCCGGTGCCGATGATCGCGAGATCATAGATTTTCATGTCGGGTCCTCCAGCATTCTGAAGGACAACAAATCTGGAGTTGGTATAGGTTCCGGGCGATTACATTCTGCCTTTTGCGCTGGACACCGTCATCGACGTTCTCAAGGCCTCGGTCACGGCCTTTCTCTTGTCGGTCGGCGGGTGCGCCCGGCTCTGGTTGAGGTCCGCAGACGTCGGCCCGCATCGTCATCGTCGCCCCGCCCCGTGTCTGCGAACGCTCGCGAGATCGAAGCAGGGCCGACAACGTTCTGCACCTGCCTATCATTTCGTGCCACGACCCCGTGTTCAGGATTTAAAGGGCGTAAGGCAGGGAGACACGTTATCCTCGGGCTTCCGTGGCTGGCCGGGTCTCTGCTCGGAAGAGCCGGATTGCGGTGATGGCAAGCGCCAGTTCCGCGGCCGCGAACAGCGCCAGGGCAATCCCGAAGTCGTAGCGAAGCGCCCAGCCGAAGAGCAGGCTGCCCACTCCAAACCCGACGAAGAGGAGACAGACGTTCAGGCCCATGGCCTGCCCCGGGCGCTTGCCGCCGAACGCCGTGACGATGCCGGCGAGGAGGGGCTGGGTCATGTCGTAGCCGAGGGATAGGACCGTCACCGCCAGCGCCGCCGGGAGCAGGGGCGCGTCGAGGATCAGCGCCGCCGCCGCGAGCGAACCCAGGAGGAGCCCAAGCGGCAGGAGGCGGCCGCGGCCCTGCCGATCTGCCATCCGGCCGATGAACGGGCCGAGCAGGAGCCCAGGAATGCCGTAACCCAAGAGGGCGAGGCCGACCCCCATTGGACCTAGGCCGTAGCGTCGCTCGAAATACAGCCCGAGCCAGGTGAACACGCCGGAGTGGAACATCGAGTTCAGCAGGACGGTGGCGTAGGTGCGCCGCCCGCGTGAGGAAGCCAGAAGATCCCGATACCCGCGTACCAACATACCGAGGCTTGCCGCGTTCGACGTTGCGCCTGGGATGATTCCGCGGGCCGGTATGAGAACGAACAGGATCGCCGCCCCTGCCGCCCCGACGGCCAGGAAGAGGCCGCGCCATCCGAGATAGGGTTCGAGCAGCGCGCCGAAGGTCGATCCGAAGGCCATGCCGCCGGCCATGGCGCCGAAGAGCCAGCCGAGGGGGCGCCCGCGTCGCTCGTAGGGGGGTCAGGACATAGAACGGGCACAGATATACGCTAAGCGTCTCTGCGCGCACTTATGGGTCGACTCTATGCGTCGACGACTCCAGCATTCCAAAGGCATCCATCGGACAGTTGTAGCATCGCCTCTCGTCGCAGAGCCGGCATATCGTCAGCGCCGAGACAGCGTCGTCAGACATCTGCGCAAGTATTGTCTCGGCAATACGTTCCAGCACGAGGCGGTCAGCATTCGAGACATGGCTAAGGATTTCGGATAAAGTCTCGTTTCTTCGTTGCAGGATCGCAGATAGGCGAGTCTCGCCTGCCTCAGTGAGCATCAGCGCTACTGCACGACGGTCCCGTAGCGCTTTGGATCGAACGGCGAACCCGGCTGCAACCAATCGATCGACAAGCCGCACCGTCCCCGCGTGGGACAAGCCTAGCACCCGTCCTAATTCGTCGATCGAAAGACCGGTCGCGTGACCGATGACGACGATCGCCGCGGTGGTTTCGCCACCGCCGGGTATCGTCGGGTCGAATGCCGCCTTCTTAATTCGATCGGTGATGCCCACTGCGAGGGCGCCGAACAGATTGACGAGCCGGTCCGAGAGTACGTTCAAAGGGTTGCCTCATTCATTGACGGCGCATAGTGTATGCGCAGCGCATATATCACGCCTGTCTAAGCATGAAGGCAGGTCATGCGCCATGATGAAAGCGAGGCACCATGTTTTCGACATTACACATAGCTGAAAAGACGACCGGCTCTCGCGGGTCTCTCGCGTTGCTGCGCTGGGCGCTGGTGGTCATCTTTCTCTGGTTCGGTTGCATGAAATTCACGAGCTATGAAGCGATGGGCATCGCGCCATTGATGAAGAACAGTCCGATCATGAGCTGGATTCCGGCCGTTTTTGGGGTGCAGGGTGGAAGCTATTTTATAGGCACCGTCGAGCTCGCGACGGCCGCTGCGCTGATTATCGGTGCTTTCAACAAGACGGCCTCCGCTCTCGGCGCGGCGATGTCATGCCTGACTTATGCCGTGACACTGACGTTTTTCCTGAGCACGCCTGGCGTCGCCGAGCCGACCGCTGGCGGGTTCCCGGCGATTTCGGCCGGAACCGGACAGTTCCTGTTGAAGGACCTGGTGCTTCTTGCGGCATCAGCGTGCCTTCTACTTGCGTCCATACGGACAGCAGACGCGTGACGGCAAACAGGTGATAGGCGACGCTCCGGACCTGCGCTTTTGCCGAACCATACCCGCCTCAGCCCATAACGATCGACAAACCCTGTCGCTTTGATAGGGTGTTCGAAAACATGCTTTCGAGGGTTTGTCGTACATGCTGGTCGGATATATGCGGGTGTCAACGACCGATGACCGCCAAACGGTCGATCTCCAGCGGGACGCGCTCGTCGCAACCGGGGTCGATCATCGGCATCTCCATACCGACAAGGCATCCGGCGCGCGCGACGACCGACCAGGCCTGAAAGCCTGCCTCGACTATCTGAACGCGGGCGACACACTGATCGTGTGGAAGCTCGACCGGCTCGGACGCTCGCTGCCGCACCTGCTGACGATCGTCACCGATCTGAAGGCGCGCGGCATCGCGTTCCGGTCGCTGACCGAGCAGATGGATACGACCACGCCGCACGGCGAATTGCTGTTCTCGCTGTTCGGTGCATTGGCACAATATGAGCGTGCGCTCACGCGCGAACGGGTGATGGCGGGACTGGCTGCTGCCAAACGCCGGGGACGCCAAGGTGGCCGCCCGCCGATGATCGACGCCGAAACGCTCGAGCGGATCACCGCCGCGCTGGATGGCGGGGCCAGCAAGGCGTCCGTCTGCCGGACCTTCAAGGTGCCGCGTTCGACCCTTCTCGGCACGCTTGCCCGGATCGGCTGGACCGCACCGGCCAAGGTCTAAGCCGATGCCGCGTCGCGCCGTCCTGTCGGACGAGCAACGCGCGGCGTTGCTCGCGCTTCCCGACGACGAAACCCTGCTCGTCCAGCACTGGACATTGAGCCGGGACGACTTGGCCATCATCGTCCGCCGGAGGCGACCGCATAACCGGCTGGGTTTCGCGATCCAGCTTTGCGCGCTGCGCTATCCTGGCCGTTTCCTGCGACCCGGTGAACTGATCCCTGATACGCCGCTCGCGTTCGTCGCAGAGCAATTGCAGGTCGGACCCGAGGTGCTGGCCGACTACGCGACGCGCGGCCCGACCCGGTACGAACAGCTCGATGCACTGCGCGATGCATTCGGCTTCATGCCGCTCAGTCGGCCGCTGCGAACGACGTTGCAGGAATGGCTCCTGCCGATCGCGCTGACGACGACCAGCGGGGCTAGGCTGGCGCGCGTGATGCTGGATGAGTGCCGGCGACGGCGCATCATTGTGCCGGGCATCAGTTCGGTCGAGCGGATGGTCGCACAGGCGTTGCTCGATGCCGAACGCCATGTCGCCGAGCATCTGACCCGAGGACTCGATGCTCGACAGCGCCGGCTGCTCGATGCGCTTCTCCTGCCCCACACAGGCACGAACTTGAGCGATCTGGCCTGGGTGCGGCAGTCACCCGGCAAGCCCGGCCGAAAGACATTCGCCGCCATCATCGAGCGACTGACACTGCTTCGGGCCATCGGGATCGATCCGGATATCGCCGTAGGCGTCCATCCCGAGCGCCTCCGACGCCTGTGCCAGGAAGGCGTGCGGCTGACCGCGCAACATGTTCGGACGCTGCAAGCGACGCGGCGTCGCGCCACATTGGTGGCGACCATCCTCGAAACCATCGTTACCCTCACCGACGATGCGGTGCTGATGTTCGATCGCCTGCTTGGGCAGATGTTCCGGCGCGAACAGAACAGCGCGGACACGACACTCAAGCGCAACCGGCGCACCATCAACGGCAAAATCCGGCTGCTTGCCCAACTCGGCGCTGCCTTGCTCGCCGCCAAGATATCAGGTGGCGATATCGGCGCTGCGGTCGAGGCAGCGATCGGATGGAATGATCTCGGCCGCGAGGTCGATGAAGCCCGCAAGCTGATCCGCCCCGATTCGGTCGATCCCGTCGCGGTCGCCGCGACCAATTACCCCGTCCTCCGACAGGTCGGTCCCTCGTTCATCGCCTCGTTCACATTCGGGGCGGTGCCAGCCTGCCATGCGCTCGCGCGAGCGGTCGCGATCATGCGCGACCTTCATTTTGGTCATCTGCGCAAATTGCCTGCAGGCACGCCAGTCGGCTTCATCCGGCAAGCTTGGCGTCGGGCGATCGGCACCGGCATTCCCGATCGCAGGATCTATGAATTGTGCGTGCTGGTCGAGCTTCGCGACCGGCTTCGCGCCGGCGACATGTGGGTCGAGGGAAGCCGACGCTATCGTGCTGTCGAGCAGCAACTCATTCCTGCCCCCGTATTCGCCAACATGCGCGCGGCCGGCCCCTTGCCGATACCGGCACCGGATACGGCCGATATCTGGCTGGCCGAACGACGCGCCCGCCTCGCCCGTCGATTGGCCGAGGTCGAGCGAAAGGCGGAGACGGACGCGCTGGAAGACGTGCAGCTCAGCTTGGGCAGGCTGCGGATTTCGCCCTTGAAGGCGATTACTCCCGAGGAATCCGATACCGCCCTTGCGCCGCTCTATGCGCATCTGCCCGCGATCCGCATCACCGACCTTCTTGCCGAAGTCGATCGATGGACCGGGTTCAGCCAGTGCTTCACGCATCTGCAAAGTGGCCGTGCCGCGGATGAACCACGTGCGATCCTCACGGCGGTGCTCGCCGATGCCACCAATCTGGGCCATACGCGCATGGCGGAAGCCTGCAATCTCGTGACCCAGCGCCAACTCGGTTGGCTCGCCTCATGGCATCTGCGCGAGGAAACCTACGGTCGCGCGCTCGCCCGGCTTGTCGACGCCCAACACACCGCGCCGCTGGCCGCGCTGTTCGGGTCCGGCACCTCGTCCAGCTCAGACGGTCAGAACTTTCCGCTCGACCGCCGCGCCCAGGCAACCGGCGCAGTCAATCCGCACAAGGGGACAGAGCCGGCTGTCTCCTTTTACAGCCACGTCTCGGATCGCTACGCGCCGTTCCATTCCACAGTTATCTCCGCTTCGGCGAGCGAGGCGGCACAGGTGCTCGACGGGCTGCTCCACCACGGCGCCGATCTGCACATCGAAGAGCATCACGTCGATGGCGGGGGCGTCTCCGACCATGTGTTCGCGCTATGTCATCTGCTTGGGTTCCGGTTCGCGCCGCGTATCCCGAATATCGCCGCACGCCGTTTGCACCTGTTTAACGGCATCGAACCCGGCCCCGATATTGCGCCGCTGGTCGCGGGCCGCATCGACGAAGGTCTGATCGAGGCACACTGGGACGACGTGCTGCGACTGGGAACCTCGATCCGCACAGGCGTCGTCAGCGCCTCGATCATGCTGGAACGGCTCGGCTCCTATCCACGCGCCAACGGCCTGGCACTGGCGTTGCGCGAGATCGGTCGCGTCGAGCGTACCCTGTTCACGCTCGACTGGATCGAGCAGCCCGAACAGCGTCGCCGCGCCACCCGCGAACTCAACAAGGGAGAAGCGGAAAATGCCCTGAAACGCGCCATCTTCTTCCATCGCATCGGCCGTATCCGCGATCATGCGCTGCAAGCCCAAAGCCATCGGGCGAGCGCGCTGAACCTCGTCGCCGGTGCCATCGTCCTGTGGAACACGACCTACCTGCAAGCCGCCCGGATGCATCTCGCCAACCTCGGCCGGCCGGTCCCGCCGGACCTGCTGCAACACCTATCACCGCTCGGTTGGCAGCATATCAATCTCACCGGCGATTACCTCTGGACCGATCCCGATGCGCCATCCACCGCGCTCAGACCGCTTCGCCAGATGCGCGCCGTCGAAGGCACGGCAAAACCTTAGCGTATATCTGGGTCCGTTCTGTGTACCGACCCCGTAGGGGAAAAGCCGGGCGACGAGGACGAGCGCCAGCGGAACGACGCCGCTCGCCCCGAGCCCGGTCAGTACCCGCCAAAACGCGAGTTGCTCGACGGACCCAGCCGTGGTGGTCAGGACGCTCAGTACGGCGAAGGCCGTCAGGGAGGCCGCCATGATGCGCCAGATGCCGAGGCGGTCCGCCAGGAGGCCGTAGACCAGCGTCGCCACCCCGTACGGGACCAGATAGGCCGGCACGATCAGGCCGACCCTCTCCGGCGAGGTCCCGAACGCCGCCCCGAGCTGCGGCAGGATCGGGGCGACCATGAACGCCTGGAAGAAGATGACGAAGGTGGCGGCCGCAAGCAGCCGAAGCAGGCGCTCCAGCTGGATATCCGGCAAGTCGGGTGTCGCTGACATCATGCCCGGGCCTCCTCGCTCTCGAACCCTTTGTCCGCGAGGGCCGACCGGATCTCTGCAGGCCCGACCCGGGACGGCTCGAAGCGGACGGAGGCACGCTTGCGCCGGGCGCTGGACTTCGCCTGCCGGACGCCGGGTACGGCCAGGAGCGCGTCCCGCACCTTCTCGGCGCAGCCGTCGCACATCATGCCCGGCACGGACAGCGTGACCTCCGTGAGAGGGGCGTTCGTGTCGTTGCTCATCATGACTTCCAAGGTTCAGACAAGGTCCGCGTAGACCTGGGCGTAGTAGGCGCCGACCATGAGAAGGGCCCCGCCGCTGAAGATTTGCAGGGTCCGGCCCCATAGGCCGAGGCGCGCCAGCCGCGTGACGGCCCCTCCGGCCACCCCAGCGGCCAGGAACGGCAGACCCCGGCCGAGGCCGAACACGAAGGCGAGCAGGATGCCCCGTCCCAGGTCCCCGTCAGACGCGGCGACCGTAAGCAGGAGAAGCAGGGGCGCCACCGAGGTGCCGACGCTGAACACCAGCCCGTAGGCGAAGGCGCCGAAGAGGCCGGGCCGGCGCCAGGCGGTGAGACCGTCGATGCGCATCCGGGGCCACAGGAACGCCAGCAGCGCCGACGCGAACGAGAGGAGGGCCATGAAGAGGGCCCAACCCCTGCCGAACGCCTCGGTGGCCAGGGCGCCGAGATGGCCCGCCACCGCTCCGAGAACGGCGAGGCTCAGGACGATTCCGGCGAAGAAGGCTCCGGCGACCTGAAGCCCTGAGCGTCGCGATCCGGCCTCGGAGGCGCTCGCCACGCTGGCGAGGCCGAGCCCCACCGGTAGCGTGCAGGGGCAGACCGCGCTGGCCAGGAGCCCCGCCAGGAAGGTGACCCACAGCGCCGCGGGTCCGCCAACGCCGGACGCGAGCGGCTGGATCAGTCCTTCGAGCGTCACGGTTCGAGAACCGGAGTGCCGGGCTTATAGCCGAGGCCGACGATGGCGGTGCTCACCCGGCCGAGGAGAAAGACCTTTCCGGACGCGTAGGTTACGCGGAGCGAACGGTGGACGAAGTCGATCTCGGCGTCGGTGACCCCGTCGACCTTCCTGACGGCCTTCTTGATGGAGGCGGCACAGGAAAGGCAGACCATTCCTTCGACCGGGATGGTCGCGACCTTTAGGCCGGTGGCCCGCACCGACATGGGCGGCGGATCCTCGACGGCTTGCGCCAGGTTTGCCGTCACGAGCGACATCAAGGCGGCGGAGAGCGCAGCGGCCACGCCCGAACGCTGGTTTTTCATCGAGTGAGCTCCTCTCAGGTCAGGTTGCTGCGTGACGCCTCGGGCACGTGACCGACGTTCATGATCGCGCCGAGGAAGAGGCCCGGTTGTCCCCAAAGCGAGTTGAGGAAGATCGCGGTGACGCTGACAGCCATGGCGACCATCGCCCAGATCGGGTTGACCAGGCCGGTGGCGGCCACCGGGATGCCGATCCCGTTGAAGGCGAAGGCCAGCCAGACGTTCTGGAGCATCTTGGCGTAGCTGCGGCGGCTGATCCGGCGAGCGACCGGTAGGGCTGCAAGGCGGTTCGACAGGATGATGATGTCGGCGGCCTCGATGGCGATGTCCGTGCCGCCGCCCATGGCGATGCCGACGTTGGCCTGCATCAGCGCAGGGGCGTCGTTGATGCCGTCGCCGACCATCGCGACCTTGCCCAAGACCTGGAACCCACGAACGATCTCGGCCTTGCCGTCGGGCAGCACCCCGGCATGGACCTCGTCGATGCCCGCTTCTGCGGCGATCCGACGTGCGGCCCGCTCGTTGTCTCCGGTGAGGAGAACCGTCCGCAGGCTCTCCTTGCGCAGGGCCGCGATGGCCTGCACGGCATCGGCGCGTAGCCTGTCGTCGAGGGCAAGCAGGCCGAGTAGGCGCCCGCCGCGTCCCACCACGATGACGGTGCGCCCAGCCTCTTCCAGGGCACCGATGCGGAGCCGGGCGAACGAGAGGTCGATACCTTCGCCGGAAAGGAAGGCGGGGCTGCCGACCAGCACGTCGCCATCCCCGATCCGGGCTACGACCCCCTTGCCCGGAATAGCCTCGAACGCGTCGACCTCCGGAGGCACGGCACCGTGCCCAAAGGCGGCCTTGACCACGGCTTGGGCTAACGGGTGCTCGGAGGAGGCTTCGGCCGCGGCGGCGAGGGCCACGAGCTCGGCCTCGGTGCCTGCAAACGCCTCAACCTCGCGAACCACGGGCCGGCCCTGGGTTAGGGTCCCGGTCTTGTCGAGCACGATGGTGTCGACGAGGCGGTAGCCCTGGAAGGCCTCGCCCGTCCGCATCAGGATGCCGTGCCCAGCGGCCTCTCCGGCACCCCGCACGATGGAGAGCGGGGCCGAGATGCCGACCGCGCACGGGTATCCCATCACCAGGACGCTGAGGCCCGCGAACACGGCCCGCGCGACGTCTGCCTCACCACCGAGGAGCCAGGTGCCGGTAAGCCAACCCGTGAAGGCGAGTGCGGCCACCATGAGCACGGCCGGGGTGTAGACCTGCAGCACCCGGTCGACGAGATGGAGCAGGCCGGGCTTGAGGGCGCGGGCGTCCTCGACCTCGCGGATGACCTTCTGCAGGAAGCTCCCGGCCCCGACCGCCGTCACGCGAACCAGCAGGGTGCCGGTGCCGTTGATCGAGCCGCCGATGACAGCGTCGCCTTCGGTGCGTTCGACCGGGATGGGCTCGCCGGTCACGAGGGCCTGGTCGACGGCGGAGCGCCCAGAGGCAACTGTGCCGTCGACGGGTACACGCTCCCCGGGGCGGATGCGGACGAGGTCGCCAACCGTCACCGCTTCCAGCGGAAGGTTCTGCTCCAGGCCGTCTCGGACCACGCGGGCAGTCTCGGGTTGTAGGTCCAGGAGGCGCTTGACGGCTTGCGAGCTGCGCGTCTTGACGATGAGCGACAGCCACTCCGAAAAGATGTGGTAGGTCACGACCATCACCGTGACAGCGAAGAACGGGGCCGTCGGGTAGCCCGGCTGGTCGAGTACGAGCCCGATCACGCCGCCGGCCATGCCCGCGAAGGCGCCGATCTCCAGCAGGGCATGCTGATTGAGGATGCCCCGGCGCAGGGCCTGGAAGGCCATGTGCAGGATGTGGCGCCCGACCCCGAAGACGAGGATCACGGCTAGCGCCGCGACGAGCCAGGGTGCAGACCTAGTGAGGTAGCCCTGCAGGTTCAGGTAGAGCAGGCCCAGCGCCAGCGCGGTCAATCCGGCGGTGCTGGCGACGGCAGCCACGAGGCTCGTCTTCTTCAGGACGAGGAACACCATCGCGCCGAGGCTGATGCAAACCAGAGCGGGCAGGTAGCCGATCCAGCCGAGTGTCGGATCCGCGATGATGGGGATGGAGGCGACGCTCAGGGAGACCGCGACTACGAAGCGGCGGCTCTCACGGACGAGGTCCTGCTCCTCCTCCTCGTAGGGCCGGACCTTACGCGGGTCCGAGATCGTGTAGCCGATGTCGCGCAGGATCCCGAGCAACGCCGCAGGGCGGGCGACGGCCGGATCGTACTCGACGAGCGCCTGCTCGTGCGTCAGGCTGACGGCGACGTGGTCGACGCCGCGCTGGCTGCCGAGCGCCTTCTCGATGGTGCCTGTGCAGAGCGAGCAGTGCAGGCCGCCGATCCTGGCGCGGATGCGGGCTCGGTCGGGCCGGCTGGCCGGTTCCTCGCTCCAAAGCGGCGGTTCCAGATCGAGCATCGCTGAGGCCATCGGGTTGTCTCCAGACCACGTCGGATGAGCAGATCAGGCCGGGTCGCGCGCCACGACGCGAAAGCCGCGCTTCTCGATCAGCGCGACGAGGCGGTCCTCGCTGGTGGTCGCGGGGTCGTAGAGAACGCGGGCGCGTCCCTCCTCGAACGAGACGTCGACGCTGCGGACGCCGGCATGGGCGTCCAGCAGCGAGCCGACCGAGGCGGCGCAGGACGCGCATCGCAGGCCCACGACCTTCAGGGTGACGGTCTTCATGGTGGTGTCCTCTCTCGGTTCGTCGCATCCGCACGGCACTGGTCCGTGCTTCGGATCTTCCAGGGCTTCCAGGATGGTGCATCCCTCCAGGCCGCCGTGCCCGGGGCAGGAGGCGACGACCGCCTCCAATGCTGCGCGGACCCGCAGCAGCTCGGCGATCCTCTCGTCCACCACGGCGATCTTATGCTCGGCCTGGGCGCGCACCTCCGCGCAGTCGGCGTTCGGGTTGGCGCGCAGGGCCAGGAGCTCCCGCGTCTCCTTCAGGGAGAACCCGATCCCCTGGGCCTGCCGTATGAAGCGGATGCGGGCGACCACCTCAGGTGCGTAAGTCCGGTATCCGGCCCCCTTGGCTGGCTGCTCGATCAAGCCCTTACGCTCGTAGAAGCGGATGGTCTCTACGCCTACGCCGGCGTCCCGGGCCGCTTTCCCAATGGTTAGATCCCTCATCGCCGTTCCCGTCATCGTAACCACTCCATCACCCTACGGTCCGTACCATGGTACAGAGTCAAGGGGGCTTTCAGAGGGCGATGGCGTCTGTTGGTGCGGGATTACTTGCTCAAGGACCGGAACGACACCGCGTCAGTTTCGGGTATAGTTTCAGAGGTGCCCAAATGCATTTCAAGGAAGTCAGCACACATGCTACGACGAGGGGAAGCAGTACGGCACCCACGTCGACGACGCCTTGATGCAGGGTATGCGCACCGACGTGTCCTTCACGCTCTTCCTGGCCGAGCCCGAGAGCTACGTAGGGGCGAGTTGGTCATCGAGACGAGCGCTGGCGAGCAGCCCTTCAAGCTATCGGCCGTCTCGATGGTGATCTACCCTTCGACCACCCTGCACCGCGTCGCGCCGGTCGAGAGTGGGATGCGGGTTGCGGCGGTGGGCTGGGCGCGTAGCTACGTGCGCAGTGCGGAGAACCGCGAGATCTTGTTCGACCTGGAAACGTTGCGCCGCGATCTGTTCACCCGAGAGGGCAAGACGGGTGCCTTCGACTTTCTCTCGAAGTGCAGCGCCAACCTGCTGCGTCTTTGGGCGGAAGACTGAGACGTTTTGAGCGGGTGTAGGTGGAGTTCGCGAGGAATGACCATGACAACATCCGAGCCCCTACACCTTGGAGTAAAGGGCAAGCAGGTGTGAAAGTCAGGACTTGATCTGTCGGACAGTGTCAGGTTGAGGCGCGATCGAGGGGAGAGTAGTGCCCCTACTGCAAGCCATTTTCGGCCCGAAAACCTCTGGCTTGGTTCGGTCAGGCGGTCGGGCCGCGAAGCCGCGAAGCGGTGCGCCGCAGGCGCAGGGCTTGAGGGCGTGACCGCACGCCAAGCCATTCTCGGTCGGGCTGAAGGGAAGTGAAGCTGACACTGTCTGTCTAATCAAGTCCAGGTTTTTACAAACCTCGTCGGGGGTCTCGCGATGCTTATATCCAGCGTAGTTGCCGGTGCAGTCTGGGACTCGTACGAGCCCACCATGACCTTCCTTGCCGGAGCCGGATTTACGATCCTGTCCCTCATCGGGCTGATGCGTGTTCAGCGTCGGCTCGTTAGGCCCATCTAAACGGCGATCCCATTATGCTTGACCGCATAGAACGTTCCAAATCCCACTGCCGCGCATGTAGATAAATCGACTGTTTCCCGACGGTTTGACGGGGCGGGTTGCGAGCTGTCTCAAACAGCCCCGTTTCCGTCGGAAAAACGCGTCGGCTTTTCTATTGCCGGGCAAACGCCGGTTTGGCACGATCCCGACATGCTCATCGGTTACGCCCGCGTCTCCGCACTCGACCTGGTCCTTCAGCGCGGCCCTCAGCGGATCATTTCGACCACGACGCCGGCCGCCTCAGCGATCATCGACCAGCGCCGCTCCGCGGTGAGCGCTGGCCGACCTTCACGTTTGGCCAGGGCCAGGCAGTAACGATCCCCGAGCGACAGGCCTCCCTCGACCGTGAGCGGACGCAGCATGCCGGCCTCGTACGACAGCGCGGCATCGACGGCAGCCCATCGGATCGGCAAGGGACGCAACAGCGCCTCGATATCAGGGCGCGCAGCCCCGAGTTTGGCGTAGTGGCTGACCACCTCAGCCAGATTGACGGTCGTCATGACGGACCCGTCGAGCCCAGCTTTGACCCGAGCCGCGCCCGGCTCAGCCAGCAGAAGGGCGAGCAGCGCGGACGCGTCGAGGACGAAGCCCGTCATTCGGCCTCCGCCTCACGGGCCCGGTCGGCGAGGAAATCCGCCACGGACGCGCCTGCCGTGTCGCCGACCAGCCTGCGGCTCAGAGCCTGTGCCCGGGCGACCACCTGATCGAGCGTCCGCAGCACGATGGCGTCGCCCGTGTCCTCGACGATGACCTCACCCCCGTGACTGAGGCCATGCCGCTTGCGGAGATCGGCCGGCAGGCTCACGCGCCCGTCGGGCATCACCTTAGCTTTCATGGGACGCCTCCACTGTCCGCCATGCGAGTGAATATACGCCAAAAACACCGGTTTACGCCAGGATGATGGGCTGACGCCATCTCCTCGCGATGCTGGGGTATTCTGGATGCGTCGTGCCCCCTTGCTGTGTCCGCAAGGGGATCGGTGAGCGGACGCTCGGCCGAGCCAATCGCGAAGGCTCGATCCGCCTGCGCGGCCCGCGTCTCAATAGAATGGTACGATAAAAATTGCGGTGAAGGGGCCCTGTACGTTACAATCGGGCCCATGGCACATGTGCTGATCGGCTACGCCCGCTGTTCGACCGACAAGCAGGACCTCGCGGCCCAGCACCAAGCGCTGGTCCAGCTTGGGGTGGCAACAGATCGCATCTACACGGACAAGGGCTTCACCGGGACGAACCGGGCGCGTCCGGGCCTCGACCAGGCGCTGGCGGCAGTCCGGAGCGGCGACACCCTGGTCGTGCCCAAGCTCGACCGGCTCGCCCGATCGGTGCCGGACGCGCGCGCGATCGGCGACGCGCTCGCGGCCCGGGGTGTGAAGCTCCAGCTCGGCGCCAGCGTGCATGACCCGGCCGACCCCATGGGCAAGCTGTTCTTCAACATCCTGGCGACATTCGCCGAGTTCGAGGCGGACTTGATCCGGCTGCGTACGCGCGAGGGCATGGCGGTGGCTCGCTCCAGGGGAAAGCTGCGCGGCAAAAAGCCTAAGCTCTCGGATCGGCAGCAGAAGGAGCTGCGCCGGATGTACGACACGGGCGACTACGCAATCAGTGACTTGGCTGAGCTGTTCTCGATCTCCCGGCCGACCGTCTACCGCACCCTGGAGCGCCAGCCCGCTGCCCTTGCTACCGTGACAGCCTGAGCGGTCATCGCACGGCGCTCGGCACCGGGCTCACACCTCACTGGTGCCCAGGATCCAGGGTGACAAAGACCGCTGATAATCAGTGTCAAATAGCAATCAAAGTCACACATTTATCATGCATGTACGACAAGTCTATTAGAATCTTCGATGTACCGCCTTAGCATTTGTGGATTTATTTCTTCACTTGCATAGAAAATTAAAATCCTAAGCAATAATAGTACATTGTCTGTTATCGCAGGCCTCAAATTATTATCGTGCGCTGCGGTCTGCAGGTAGGTATTAAGTTCGGATAGGACTGAAATTTTCTCGTGAGGATGCGTGGGAAGTTCAGTGAATTTAACCAACCTCGCTAGTTCGATGATCGCACCAGTTGCCTCCGGAGCGTCTAAGCGGCTCACATTACCGCTTATCGACTGTACGTCTGTACATAGAGTAATGATTTGCGATACAACTGAATGAGAGTAGTTTGGATTCCGCCTGCGGGCATTTTCAATATTGCGACATGTTTCGACTTTCAGATCTGCGATGGATCTCGGTGGCATTTCTCAGCTCGCTTTCTAAAAATCCTGTCCAACTCCATGTTCTGGTTTAATTTGACAATTTTGACGGTTTATAAATAAATATCAATAAAATTTTGTAACAGTTTCTGCTCAAAGAGAATTTTTGCATGTATCGCACTGGTTTACTTCCTCGCTCAATTTTCGCCTTCCTAATCTTGTTGGCAATGCTTGTGTTTGGTTATCCAGCGGCTTTCATCGCGACCCATGGCGTCGATCCAGCTGGGTGGCCGTCAGTTCCAGGAACGCCTCAAGCTTGGTTCTCGCCGAAAGGTGCGAACCTGGGCGAGACGACCATGGTCTTCGTTCAGCGCCTCGGCAGAACGTACACCAACATGATGCTCGGGCGATCGGAGGGCCTTCCCGGAGGCGGACGCGTTGCTCTGGCTGGGATTGTTACAGGTGCGGCAGTTGCCATCGTCATTGTTCTAATGAGCGGCAAGCTCGTGCCGCTCCGCCATCGCTCGAAGCGCTACGGCGATGCCAAGTGGGCCGCTCCCCAGGATCTGGCCCGCATGCGCAAGGGGCTGGAGCTCGGCATCGATCCCGAAACCGGTGGGGCGGTCCGCATCCAGGTGGAGGGTAACCTCGTCACCATCGCGCCGCCACGGTCCGGCAAGACATCCGGGCTGATCCTGCCCAACCTCATCCTTCCGGAGCCCGGTGCCTGGGCGGGCCCGGTCGTAGTCGTCGATCCCAAGGGCGATGTCGTGCGCGCCGTGCGCCGCCGGCGTGAAGCGCTGGGGCGCAAAGTTCGGTGCATCGATCCCGTCGGCATCGCACAAGGCGCGGATCGCTGGAACCCCTTGCTCAAGCGGGATGCCGGCGACGTGCTCTATCTGCAGAGCATGGCCCGTGCGTTGCTGCCGGACCGGGTGCAACCTTCCGATGGCGGCGAGTTCTTCAAGGATCGCGCCGTCTCGGTCGTCGTCGCGGCGCTGAGCGTATCGATCCGTGAAGGCCGCCACGACGTGATCGAGGCCGCCGACCTACTGCGCGATCCCGATCGCCTGCGAGCGGCTCTGCAAGGTCGGACCGATGCCGCGGCACGCGATGCGATCGGGGTTCTCGACTCGTCCGACGATCGGTCGCGCGGAGCGATCCTCTCGACGGCCGCGCAGGTGTTCAGCTGGGCGCTCGACGAACGCATGCAGCAGGTGGTCACGGATCACACCTTCGAGCTCTCCGACCTGTGCCGCGGCGATACCGACGTCTTCATCGTGCTGCCGGCCGACGACCGGCGGAAGATCATCGCACCCTTCGTCCGGTGGTTGCTCGCCGACACGTTTGCTGCCGTGCGAGCGGAGCGGGTTTCCGAGCGCATCGTTACGATCATCGATGAGGCCGCCGTACTCGGCCCCTTCGATGCGATCCTGCGCGGTGTCGGCGAGCTGCCCGGCTACGGCATGTCGCTGTGGACGTTCTGGCAGACTCGCTCGCAGATGATCGAGCTCTATGAACGCACCGGCGCCGATACAATCCTCGGCACGGCCGAGGCTCTGATGCTGTTCAACCTGTCGAGAGCCGAGCGCGACGAGTGCCGGTACTGGTCGGATGCGCTCGGCATCTATACCGGCGTCGATTCACGTCCGGGCCGCAATGGCGGCCCCGACATCCAGGACGTACCCGTCGCCGTTGCGTTGATGGCCCCGACGGAACTCGCATCCAAGACCCAGGACCATGCGATCGTGTTCCTGAACTCCGGCCGTTACACCACCGACCCGCTCAAGCTGCGCAAGACCAAGTACGACGATGCCCGCTTCAGGCGGCTGCTCGATGGCGCCCCACCGATCGGACCGACTCAATCGTGACGCCCTAGCGCTGGAACTGCAGGGCAGCTCGCGGGACCGCTGCCGTGGCGTACCCGAGGCGCGGGTACCATACCCCGATTACCGGATCGGCGGTTCTTTGGTCGAATACCGTCACCGTTGACCCCTTGGATAAGGCAACGACCTGTTCGCTGCCGTCGGGTAGCCGGAAGCTCGCGACCCCGCGCTGTGCCATCACGGCCAGCGGTCTCGTGTTCTGCCACGACAAGGCGAGCCAGGGACCGCCGACCACGATCAGGCCGAGGGTCAGGGGCGACAGCGCCGCGCGAACCAGAAACGACCGCGCCCGGCGACGCCCTCGCCCGGGTCGCCCAAGACGGGGCAGCGGGATCTTGCGCCGCTCGGGCACGAGGCTCGCCTCTACCGAGCGGCGCAGCGCGACGCGATCGGCCGAGACGAGATCGGGATCGTCGAGGTAGCGCAGGCGCTCGGCTGGCGCTAGGCGAAGGCAGTCCATCAAGCGCTTCGCGCTGACCGCCGCCACGACGCGCTCTGCCGCGCCGGCCTCGGCTTGCGCCCGCCGCACAGCCTGATTGGGACCAGGCCGTTTCGGGCGGGGTTGCGCCTCCGGCGGTCTCATCCGACGAGCCACTCGGCGGCCGGTTTCACCGCCGCCATCGCCTCGGCGCGAAAGCGGGCGAGGTCGCGCCGGATGCGGGAGCCCAGCGCCAGCCCATGGCGCTCGTTCAACTTGGCCGCATCGATCTGCGGGATCGAGGCAAGGCCACCCGCCTGCAGGATCTCGACCGCCTTGTCCTCCATTACCTGCTCGGCGAGCATGGTCACGGTCACCCCAGTGCCGAGCTTGGCCAGGGTCTTGGCATCTACCGCGCCACGCAAGCGGTTCTCAATCACGAACCGGGCCGCAGCGAACGGCTCAGCGAGCTTGAGCAGGCGCGGCGCTTCAGCGAGCGCACCCGGCTCGGCCGTGACCAGAACCAGCACGCCGATTGCGATGCCTGCCTCCCTCAGATCTGGAGCAAGATCGGCCAGGAGCGCAAGCAAGCTTGCCGAGGTGTTAGCGCCGATATCGGCGATGGTCGGCAGGGTCGCGGACGTCATCGTGGTAATGACGGGGTCGAACTCGGCTCTCGCCGCGCGCCCGCCGGTACGCTCGATGTCCTCACGGGTGGCACGCATGGGGAAGAACTGCACGCGATCGTTCAGTTCGAGGAGCCGCTGCGAGGCGTCGACTTCGATCAGCGGCGCCTCCGGCACAGCTTCGGCCAGCGCGCGGGCGACGATCGACTTGCCGACGCCACCCTTGTCCTGAACCACGAGGAGGATGCGAGGCATGGGGTCAATCCTTCTTAGAGCCCGTCCGATAAGGGTGGGGTGTGGGGTTGAGTGGCCGGGATGGCGGTGTTTCCAGGAGGGTGCTGAAGCCTGATCTGGAAAGGGCCTGTCGCAAACCCGCAGCGTTTACCCCGCGTTGACCATGCAGCCCGCATGGTGCCTCCAGTCCCGGAGGCCACCCCATGATCCTGTCCGCCATCGCCGCGAAGCTGAAGCAGCGTGCCAAGGCTGACTTCAAGGGCCGGCACTATGAGGCTGCCCTGATCGTCCAGGCCGTCTCCTGGTACCTGCGCTACCCGCTGAGCTACCGCGACATCGAGGAGCTGTTCCTGGAACGCGGCATGGATGTGGACCACTCCACCCTGAACCGCTGGGTCTTGGCCTACGCGCCGCTGATCGAAAAGCGGTTGCGGCAGTTCCGCAAACCGCACTGCGGCTCGGTACGCATCGACGAAACGTACATCAAGGTGCGGGGGGAGTGGCGCTATCTCTACCGGGCCATCGACAAGCACGGCAATCCAGTCGATTTCCTGCTCACCGCCAATCGGGATCTCGATGCCGCCAAGCGCTTCTTCCGCAAGATGCTGCAGGATCAGCCGTTGCTCGCCCCGGATCGCATCGGCACGGATGGCGCCGGCACCTATCCACCCGCCATCTTGGCTGCGAGGAACGACGGCCTTCTACCCCGCGCGCCGCTCCACTATGTGACCAAGCACCTGCAGCAGGGCATTGAGAGCGACCACTTTCGGGTCAAGAAGAACATGCCCCGGATCGGCGGCTTCCAGTCCTTCCGCACTGCCCGGCGCACGATCCAGGGGTTCGAGGCCATGCTGTGGCTGCGCAAGGGCTTCGGCTTTGCCGGCGCATGGACCATCCGCGAGCAGAACCGACTGCTCGGGGTCTGCTTCGGCCTTCAGGCGGTTAACAGAGCCTAAAAACGAGACAGATCTAGCCTCTGCTGCGGCCTACGGCACGGCTTGCGACAGGCCCGCCGGCGCTCAGGTCGCCAGCACGGCAAACCCCTTTACGGAGGTTCGCGACCTGCGCGATCTGCGAGCGCTGGAAACGGTGGCCGATCGCGTTCCCTGGCACCTGGCCGGCGCCCTCGCCCTGGTGATGGAGTGTTGCGCGCCGTTGGCGGACGAGAAGGCCCGTAAGGCGGTTCTGGCGGCGGTCTTGAAGGGCTCCGCGCATACCGTGGCCAACAAAGGTGCCGAACCGCCGGCGGCCGTCGTGACGGCGCTGCGGTCACACATGGTTCTGGCCATCGCCGACATGCGCGGGCGGGACGCCAAGGCGCTCGACCGGATCCACAAGATGCTCGCTAAGAGCGGCCACCTGCCAACCGCGATCGCGGATTTGGCCAAGCACGCTCAGGCTGAAGACAAGCTCCGGTTCCCGGACTACGCATGGCTGCGCCCGGTTAATACGATCCTGCACACAGAGATCTGTAGTCTTTGACGCTGACCGTGTCGTCACCGCAGACGACACGGTCGATGTCGACTGTCACCGTGATCGGCAAGCCTTCATCACCCCTTTTGTCGGTCGAGGGGTTACGATAATACAGAGCGCTGAGCTCAATCGCGCGCAATGCAAGCTCTGTGTTATACATAATATGCGTTGGCTTGTTTATACTATTTTCAGGCTTGCTGGTATTGTTGTCAATTCCGGCAAGCGGCTTGTCCGGGTGTAGGCTCGCCCGAGGCAGTCCGGATGCTCGTATCCAAACTTGGAAAGTTCACGAGCGATCAGTCCGGCGGCATTGCGATCATATCCGCCTTCGCCCTACCGGCTGTCCTGGGCATCTCCTGTCTTGCCGTCGAGTACGGTCACGGCTTGCTTGTGCGTGGGCAGAACCAACGCACGGCTGATCTTGCAGCGTATGCCGCCGCGCTGACCTACAACGACACCAACTCCGACAGCAGCATGCTTGCGGCCGCCAAAAGCATCGCGGCGATCAACGGCGTGGCGCAGGACGCGGTCACGGCCAGGATCGTCGAGTCCCCGCGCGGGAACGGCAATCAGGCCATCACTGTCAGTATCGTCACCCAATCGCAGATCCTGCTCGGGGCGGCGCTCGGCTGGCAGAAAGAGGTCGCGATCGCGGCCGTGAGCTTTGCAGAGATGCCCGTATCGGCACCGGCCTGCATCATCGCCCTGAGTGGTCAGGAAACCGGAATCACCCTGAGCGGGGGCACGAACCTGTCGGCGCCGAGCTGCGGGATCGCGTCGAACAGCACGGTCACGGCCCCGTGCGGGACGACAATCAAGACCGCTTCGCTGACCTACGATGCGAACGCGGCCCCAAGCCAACCCTGCGCTGGGATACAAAATCCAACCGGCGGCCCGGCCAAGATCACCCGTGTCGTCACGGCGGACCCGATCGCGAACAGCAGCGCGCTGAGCCAGGCCGTCGCGCGCTTGACCACGGTTCAGGCGATGATGGCGCCAAGGTCGCCGAGCGTAGCGAACGGACCCGATATCAACTTCGCCTACCAGGTCGCCGCGACCCAGAACCAGGCGATCCAGGCCGGGTGCACGGCGAGCTTTGCCAGCCCGGTCTGGACCCTGACCTGTCCGCCCCTGCCGAGCTACAGCTTTGGGTCCATCAGCATGGGCGGCGGTATCACCGTCCGCTTCAATACCACCGGCGCCGCGAACGCCCTGTATAACTTCAGCGGCTCGATCACGAACACCGGCACCCTGTCGTTCGGGCCGGGGACGTACAAGATCGCAAAGGGCCTCTACACCACGGGCGGCAGCACGACGACGTTCGGGGCTGGCGAGTTCCAGATCGGCCAGGGTACGGCCGGCTGCAACGGCTCGGTCAAGTACAGCATCTGCCATCAGGGCACGGCCTTGAGCTTTGGCGGGCCGAGCCGCTTCCGCCTGGCGAGTGGCCTCTTCGTCAGCGGAGGCGCCAGCCTCACGCTTGGCAGCGGCATCAGCAACAGCTTCGAGATCGGCGCCGGCACAGCTGGCGACGCCCTCGTGCTCTCGGGCGGCTCGAACGTGACGCTCGGGGACGCCACGGCCTCGGACAGCGTGTTCCGGATCGCCGGCAACATCAACGTCACCAGCGGCGGCGGTTCATGCCTCACGCTCGGCCCCGCCGCACAGCACGACATCCGCGGCAACCTCGCCACGGCGGGGGGGACCGTCCTGGGCGCCGGCATCTACACCGTGACGACGATTGGCAGGGTTGGCCGGCAACGTGTTAGGAGGGTCGCATCACGCAAGAAAGCCTGGACTTCGATGGGTCTTCCCTCCGGCCTCCCCGCCGACCCCGCACCGGCGATCGCCTATTCCTACTTGCGCTTGAGCTCGAAACGCCAAGTCAGCAAGGGCGATGGCGAACGCCACCGCGACGGTTTCCGGAGACAGATCGAGTTGCGCGACGCCTACCTCGCCGAGAACCCGCATCTCACGCTCGACACCCGCTTCAACCTCCATGACATCGGGGTTTCGGCCTACACCCGCGCCAACATCGCCAAGGGCGGAACCGGCAAGCTCAGGCTTTTCGTGGACGAGGTCGAGGCCGGAAGGATCGCGGTGGGGAGCTATTTCCTCTGTGAGTCCCTCGACCGCGTCTCGCGGGCGGAGATCAACATCGCGCAGGAACTGCTCCTGCGCCTGGTCAACAACGGCATCATCGTCAGATCGATCATCGACAGGCAGACCTACCACGCCCAGTCCGACCCGATGCAATTCATCATCTCGATCGTCTACCTGATGCGGGCGCACGACGAGTCGTTGATGAAGGCCGCCCGGCTGAAGGAGACCTGGATCCGGAAACGGGCGGACATCGGCAAGCGTAAGCTCACCGCGAGGATCCCGTCCTGGCTTGAGGTCGACGGCGACGGCTTCAAGCCGCACGAGGTACGGGCGCCGATCGTGAGGCGGATCTTCTCCGAGCTCGCCGACGGCCGAGGGCGCGATGCGATCGCCCGGGGGCTCAACAGGGACGGGGAGCCCACTTGGGGCAAGGGCCGCGCATGGCACGGGGGCGTGATCCAGAAGATCACCGATACCCGCGCCGTCCTCGGCGAGTTCCGGCCCCACAGGATGGAGGCCAGCATCAGGAACGGGATCAAGGTCGGCACGCGGATCCCCGCCGGCGACGTGATCCCGGACTACTATCCGGCGGTGATCGACGATGATCTGTGGGACCGGGCCCGGCGCGTGGCCGACAAGCGGCGGCTGGGCACTACGCCGAACGCTGGCGGCCGGCAGGGCACGCGCATCTCGAACCTCTTCGGGATGGTGGCCACGTGCGCGACGTGCGGCAACCCGATGAACTACCGGGACCGGGGGAAGCGCTCGACCATCGTGCTCATCTGCTCGTCGAGCCGGGCGGGCACCTGTGGGAACGACGTCCGCATCCCCTACCAGGAGACCGAGGACGCGGTGCTGTCGTGGTTCCTGCAGCTTGACCTTTCGAAGGCCGATGCCGGCGAGATGCAACGTCTCGAACAGGCCTTGCGGGAAGCCATCGCCCGACGGGACGGCCTCCAGGCAGAGGCGGAGACCCTGATGCGGGCCTTCGGGCGCGGGGACCGGTTCGCCGAACCTGCGATCGAGAGGATCCGTGGCGAGGTCGCCACCATCGAGGCGGGGATCACGGAGAACTCCGCGACCCTGCTTGCCCTGAGGGATGCCGGCAAGTCCGACGGTCGGGAACCTGCCATCGCCCTGATGCTGGAACTCGAACGCGCGAACGCGTCCGACGAGGAACGCTTCGCGGTGCGCATCCGTGTCCGGCAGATGCTGCGCGACACCGTCACGTCGATGCGATGCGGACAGGACGGACACATCGACATCGTTGCGATCGACGGATCCGGGCACCGATTCCGGGATGGGTACTGGCTGCACGATGGGCGGTGGCATCCTTCCGGGCCCGGGCTGTTCGGCTTCTTCCGCAAGATCACGAAGAAGGAGGAGGAGCGTCGGCGTGCATGGTTGGAGCCCGCGGTGGCCGCCTATGGGGATCCATGACGGGTCCGGCCACATCAGTGGACCACGAAACCCCGGACGTCAGCTCGAAAGGCCGGGAACCCCTTCCAGGGTCTCGACACGCCAGTGGACCGGTCTGCCGGCCTCCGAGTGTCGCAGCGCCTCGTCGAGGACATCCACGTCCGTCCGCCCGTTGAGGAGCACGGCGAGACAGGTCACGGTCCGGTCGGACGGCTGTGCGAACGCCGTCAGGACATCCATCGCCGTGCCACGCACCCTCCACCGTCCGCACTGGTCGCTCGGTGGCCTCAGGTCGATGTGCCTATGGACATAGTGGGAACTCGTGTCCTCGAACAAGCTGAACGCCCTCTGGCGGCTGAGGGCGTTGAGGTCGAAGTAGGGATAGGCCCGCGCATCGATCACGATGGACGGCCTGGCAAGGCTGAACACGCGGGCGAAGACCTCACCGTGCAGGTCCGCCATCGGAAAGCAGATCACGCGCTGTACGGGTCGGAAATCGAAGAGGGACAGCTGCTCGTGATGCGTCCGCGGTGCGACGGCGGGAGCCTCGTCGCGGGCCGTCTCGGCCACGAGACGAAGGTGCGGATGGCTCATGCTGGGCGAATCCCGAGGTCCCGTTCGAGGTCTGTATAGCGTAGCTTGAAGAGGTCCGACGGACCACCCCAGTCCGGCTCGCCCATGGCGAAATCGCCGGTCACCTTGTCCTTGTAGTCACGGTCCTTGAGGAACACCCTCGCGTACATCCGGGGCGCGACGCCGACGAACGGCCTGAAAAGGACCTTCGGCCGGGGCTTCGCAGGCTCGCGGATCGCCCCGCGATCGCGCGGGGATTCATGCCGGAAGCGGGACGGAGGTTCCCAATCCTCCGACACGGTGGTGATCGCGTCGCAATGCAGGTCGAGCGCGCGGCTCTTCGGGTAAGGCTCGATGTACTGGACCTCGTCGATCCCCGCCGACACGATATGGCGGGCGCAGTAGTGGCAGGGGAACGCGCTGACGAAAAGTCGCGTGCCGCGCGGCGAGACACCCGTCCGCGCCGCCGAGAGGATCGCGTCCATCTCGGCATGGACGGCACGGCTGAACTCGATCAGCCCACCCAGCCGCGTGCGCCGGAGTTCGGCGACGACCACGGACCTTTCCCGGTCCGCGAGCAGCATGGGATACGCAACGAGCAGCGCGTCGATGATGGCGTTCTGTTCCCGGTTGCTGCTGCAGTACCTGTTCGGCCTGAAGGCACACCGCTCGTCGTCACCGGGCTCGAAGGCCTCGCCGTAGACACCTCCCCCGGCCTTGGGCACCTCGTTCGTCCCGGTGGCGATGACGTTGCCCTGCGCGTCTACCAGGGCCGCGCCGACCTGACGCGAAAGGCATGCGCTCTTGAGCTGCGCCGAATGGGCCTGGTGCATCGCCGTCTCGGCGACGTTCGGCCGGATGACCTCGCTCAGGGTCAGGAGCCGGACCAGACGTCGGAGCGGTTCGTTCATGGCGGTGTTGTTCGGGTCGTCCTCGGCGTCCTTCGAGTTGTCGACGAAGAAATCCGCCTCGTGGAAGGTGTCGACGACGTGCTGGCCATGCTTCTCGGGGGCGTCGGCATCGCGGTCCATGAAGGCGGCGATCGCCGCCTTAGTGGCCTCCGTCTGGCGGTCGTCGAGGTTGTAGAGTTCCGTTCGCAGCCTCCTGCTTCGTTTCTCCGGATCGCACACGACGCCGACGAGCGTGAACGCGTCCTGATAGAGACGACGGAGAAGGTGCGCCTCGGCCGGATGCCGCAAGGAGTCGATGATGTAGGCGCGGGGCTTGCCGTCGAGCTCGCCCTCCGCGAGGCCACTCGCCTCGGCCCTAGCCACCCTGATCCCCCCGACCACGGCCCGCGCCACGGCCGCGTTGTCACGCGCGGCGAGCCGCATGGCATCGCCGTGGTCCTGCATGGCGATGATGCCGTCGAGGGTCTTGCGCGCCCCGTCGCCGGCGACCGCCCGCCCCTCGGCGCGGCCCCACGCCTTGATGGCGGAGCTCGCCTTCACGACATGGACCTCGTAGCGCGACGCCCCGGCTTCCTCCAGGAATTGCTTGATGATCTTCGCGGCCCGTCCGGCCCCGGCCCCGACGGGCCCCACGACGGCGATGAAGAGCTCGTTTCCCCGCGACCGCTTCAGGACTTCCTGACTTGTTTCCCCGGCATTCCCCACCGTGGCGCCCGCGACCGGGCGGGCGACACTCACGCCGTTGACCATGCTGACCCGCCCCACCGTTACAGAGTATGACCGGCCCCGAGGCGCTTGAGACAATCATGGGTTCGGAGCCAGTCGCCGATATACACTTTCCGGACGATCGTACATGTCCCGTGACCAGCCCAGGCGAACGACCTGTTGAACACGGAACGAACCGGATCGGTCCATCGATCGACAGGATCGGCACGATCGACCGATCCACTTTTCTCGTCGCACCCGCGTGGGTCTCGCCGCGCCCGCTTTAGGAGGAACGGCGAGCTCCGATCCTATGTCTCGCCATGCGCTGTCCCGGCGAGATGGCGTGGTTCTCGCTGATAGGTCCTGTCGTAGTTCCTAGCGAAGAACTTCCCGTGTTTGACCCGCACGTCCATTTTCTTGCGCAGCGTCTCCACGTCCAACGGCTCGCGGTGGAGCCGGGCCCCCCGGCGCGTCGATTGCCGCAGCCTCGGAAGGATCCCCTCCACCGTCATCGCCCCCCGCGGCGGGATGATCGCAAAGACCTCGCGCATCACCCGGTCCCAGAACTCTTCCGCCCGGATGTGTTCGAGGCGCCTGCTCACGCGTCCCACCTCCGCCCGGAGCGCCGCGTTCTCCCCGGTCAGCCGGACCGCTTCCGCGTCCCTGAGCAAGCCGGTCGCCTCTTCTCTGTCAAGCTTGGCGCCGGCCTCTCGCAGGAGTTCGTCGGTGGCGAGCCGCTCCACCTCCGCCAGCCTACGCAGGTTTTCGAGCCGTGCCGTCGCCTCGACCATCGCCGCCTCCCAGACCGTCTTGGCGAGCTCGGCGAGGCCCGCCTGCAACGGCTCGGGCAGCACCCGCACGTCGAGCCGCGGCTTGTACGCCCGCTCCACCTTCCACCCCCGCACGTGCAGCATGACCGCCCCACGGGCCATAGCGCGGTAGGGGGGCTTGCGCTTCATCTCGTCGATCACCGCCTGGACATCGACGTCCTCCTTGCCCTCCGCGCTGATCCGGTCGCAGACCTTGTAGACCCTCTGCTGCGGCGTCATCGCGAACCCCTCCGAACCTCAGGATAGATTGGCCGAACCTTGGTTAAGGTGCCCTGAAAATTCGAGGAACGGGAATGCGGAACGTTCCCCGTTCCCGTTCCTCGCGGATTCTCAGTTGATGCACGGCGGAGGGGTTCCCGTTAACCAACGGTCAACCATGATCCGCATCGCCCGCTTGACCACGGGCCCGCCCGCGTCCACCTGGGCCCCATGACGAACGTGCCCGCCTGTACCCGAATGAAAGCCGCGCGGGCCGCATAACGGCCTGCGCTTTAGGGCGCGTGCACCAGGCCCCATGGGCCGACCGAGGGCGAAGGCCCCGGGTATCGTCATCACCACGGCCTCGAAAACCGTGGGCATCGGAGGGCCGCAACATGCGCCTCTGGACACTATCCGACCTACATCAAGAACACGTCGCGAACGCGTGGGACCCTGCCGCGCACGTGCCGGCCGGGGGCTTCGACGCGGTCGTCATCGCAGGGGACGTCCAGGTTCCGCTCGTGCGCTCGCTCGAATGGATCGCCGAACGCTTCCATGGCGTCCCCGTGGTCTACGTGCCGGGAAACCACGACTTCTGGTGGGACCGCGGCGAGGTCCGCTACACCCTGTCCGACCAGGTCCGCCTCGGCCGGGCCGCCGCCGATCGCCTCGGCGTCCACCTGCTGATGGACGACGCCGTCACGATCGGGGGCGTCACCTTCGTCGGGGCGACGCTATGGACGGACTTTCGCCTCGGCGCCTTCGGCCTCCTCCACGGGCTGCGGTCGGCCGGCGGACGCGAGGGCATGCAGGACTATCGCCGGATCCGCACCGGGCCGACGTCCAGGCATCGCATCGAGCCCGAGGACGTCCTTCGCCTGCACCGCGCGAGCCGGGCCTACGTCCAGGGCGCGATCCGGCCGGCGCCGGAGCGCACCGTCGTGGTCACGCACCACGCACCGTCCCGGCGGAGTTTGTCCCCGCACGAGAACCTGGCGTGGTGCTACGCCACCGACCTCGATGACCTCATCGGGACGTGCCGCCCCGCCCTATGGGTCCACGGCCATGTCCACCGGCATGCGGATTACCGGATCCACGACACCCGCATCGTCTGCAACCCACGCGGCCACGTCGAGGAGGCCACCGGCTTCATCCCAGGTCTCGTCGTCGAGGTGCCCGACCGGCAGGCCGACGCCGACACGCAGCCGAGAACGAACGGAACGGAAGGAACGAACTGATGATCGACGTCCACGACGACCTGCATCTCGCGGTCGAATTCCTAAACCGCGCCGCGGTGATGCGAGACGAGATCGGCGTCACCGCGTACCGTCGGGCCATGCACCGGGCCCTCGTCGCCCTCGGCGACGCGGTCATCGACGAGGCGGAACGCATGGCCGGCGCCTCCGCCCGCGCCCCGAGCGGCACCGTGGTCCCGTTCGGCAGGACCTCGCGGGCGATCCGACGCTCAGGCGACGCCGCCGACCCGGAGGGTTCCAAACGACGGGCCGGAAGAGCGGATCCTTCCACCGGACCGGCACGATAATCCGTGATCCAACCGAATATCGGGCATCCGCCGAAGAGGTTCCGATCCGCTTAGACTTGGTCTTATAGCCGGTTATCCACAGATGCCAATAAAATATCCGTCAGATAGAATTTAATCTTGACGCGAATTCAATCGATACTGTAATCATCCCCCATCGCTCATCGAGCGACATACGCTCCCGGCACCGGCCGGAGCCCACACCGCCCTCGTAGCTGACGTTCGGGCGGCCCTCGCCCCAAGATGAAACCCCATGACCCATCGCCCCTCTGCGCCGAAACGCGCGCCCCGGCCTGTCCGCAGGCCCGCCCGGCCCGTCGGCATCGCCGCCCGGCCGCGCTCCCCCCACGCGATCCCGATCCCCCCCGAGGCCTGACCAGCACCGCGATCGCGGCCGGCTGCCTCGTTCAGGAGGCAGCCATCATGTCCCTCATCGAATCCGCACGGCGCGTCGCCGCCCAGGCCGCCCTCGACCTCGGCGACGATCGCCACCCGGCCGACGACTTCGACACCGTCTACGTTCAGGCCGGCCTGGCCGGTCGCCAGGACGCCCGGGACGCCCTGCCCGTCGCGGCCCTGCTCGACGCACTCGGCCCGGCGGGCCTGCGCCGCGTCCAGGGACACGGGGCCCTCGCCCTCGTGATCGAGGTCCCGGCACCCGATTGGGGCAGCCGGGTCGAACTCGCCCTCCGCGACCTGGGGTCGTTCGCACAGGTCATCGTCAGGATGGGCGCGTCCCGCTCCGAAAGACCCACCGAAGGAAACGGCAACGTCTCCGCCGTGCTGTCGCGGGGCGCACGCATCGCCGGCATCAGCCCGGCACCCGCGCGCTACCTGCCCGCCACACTCGTCCAGGCCGCCGACCTCTTCGTTCGCATCGGGCCGCCGTCGAACCGCGTCATCGCATCCGTGATCCGGGCGGTGACCGGCAAGCGGGCGCGCCGGCTGCCGCCCGCGGTCGCCACCGGTCTCTCGTTCGACGACATCACGGCGGCGATCCGGATGGGTACCTCCCCTGCTTCCTGCATTGCGCGGTTACAGTCGTCCACCCGGGCCCTATCGGCCGGCGACGCGCTCGGCGAGGATATCCCCGAGCTTGCATCGCTCCACGGCTACTCGGCCGCGATGGATTGGGCCCTCGCCCTCGTGCGCGACCTCGGCGAATGGAGGGCCGGGCGGCTGGAATTCTCTCAGATCTCGAAGAACTGTACGCTCTACTCGGACCCCGGTCTGGGCAAGTCCAGCCTTATCCGCAGTGTCGCCAAGGCAGCGAAGGTTCCGCTCATCTCGGCGAGCGTATCCGAACTCTTCACTTCGTCGTCCGGTCATTTGGATGGAGTCCTGAAGGCATGGGAAGCGAAGCTTGCACAAGCTGCGGCAATTGCGCCATGTATTTTATTTCTAGATGAGATAGACAGCATTCCTAACAGAGCAGCAATGGATAACCGTGCGCGCGACTGGTGGAGTCCTGTCGTTAACGGGATACTTGCAAGTCTAGACTCTACTTCATCAAATATAACCTCAAAGGTTATTGTAATCGGGGCGACGAACCATATCGGCCTCCTCGACGCGGCCCTGATCCGCCCCGGCCGGCTCCATCCGGTGATCCGGATCGACCGGCCGGACGCCACCGCCCTTGCGGGGATCCTGCGCCAGCATCTCGGTGTCGACCTCGACGGCGTCGACATCTCGGGCGTCGCGCAACTCGGAGCCGGGTCGACCGGCGCCGAGGTCGTGGCCTGGGTCAAGGGCGCGCGCTCGACCGCCCGTGCCGAGGGCCGCCGCATGGTCCTGGCGGACCTCATCGCCCAGGTCGCCCCTACGGAGACCCGCACCCCGGAGGAAATCCGGGCCATCGCTGCCCATGAAGCGGCGCATTGCGTCTGTGCCGTCGTGCTCGACGTGGCATCCATGTCCACGGTAACGATCGCCCACCGGCAATCGAGCGAGGGGGCCGCCAGGGGGACCCTGACCCCGCGGGCCTTCCTCACGCGGACCCAGATCGAGCGCATCGCGGTCGTCGCACTCGCCGGCCGCGCGATGGACGCTCTTGTCGGCGTGCCCCACACCGGGGCGGGCGGAGGCCGCGGCTCCGACCTCGATCGCGCCACCACGACTGTGGTCTCGCTGCATGTGGAATATGGCCTCGGCGACAGCCTCGTCTATCGACCCGGTGGGGCCGAGGAGGCCATGCGTGCCGATCCCGCCCTGCGCCGCACGGTGGAGGCCGACCTGCTTCGCCTCTACGCCCACCCGTGGAGTCTCCGACCTTGCGCCGGGGCCACGTCCAGGAAATAAGGAATCGTCGTCCGAGGAGCTTCCCGATGAAACGCATAGGCCGTCCTTCGCCCCCCTGAATTCCGGAGTGCAGACGACCCATGCGTCGAGCCTCCGCGCACTTGCGAGGAGCTCGAAATGCCGCCACGAACCCTGTTCACGGCCGACCATCACGTCGGGCACCGCCAGATCCTGAGCCCCCGGATGGCGCTCAATCGACCGTTCGCCACCATCGAGGAACACGACGAGACCCTGGTTGCGAACTGGAACGCCGCCGTCCGCCCCGAGGACACGGTCTGGCACATCGGCGACTTCTGCTACCGCTGCACCGAGGCCCACGCCCGCGCGATCCTTTCGCGACTGAAGGGTCGTATCTTCCTTGTTCGCGGCAACCACGACCGCATCAGCGTGAGGCTTCCATGGGCCGGGCCCGTCGTCGACGTGGCCCGCGTGGTCGTCCAAAATCTCGATGGGTCGCCACAGGGACTTTTCCTCAGCCACTACGCGCACCGGGTCTGGCCGAGGATGCACCGCGGCGATATCCACCTTTACGGCCATTCCCATGGCACCCTGCCGGGGACCGCCGCGAGCACCGACGTCGGCGTCGACTGCTTCGATTACCGCCCCGTCACCCTGGACGAGATCCGCGTGCGCCTGGCCGAGAACGCCGACGCCCTCTCGCGTGTACCGGCTTCGGACCACGCCCAAGGCCGCAGGCACGACGAACGATCGACGGAAGTGATGCCATGATCCGCGTCCTGCACACCGGCGACTGGCACATCGGGCAGACCCTGCGGGGTTTTCTGCGCGAGCATGAGCATGCGCGGGTGTTCGACGCGCTCGTCGCCCTCGTCAAGGAACGGAAGCCGGACGCCTTGGTGATGGCCGGCGACGTCTTCGACAGCCAGAACCCGTCCGGCGAGGCCCAGCGTCTGTTCTACGAGACGCTGGTGCGCCTGCATCGGGCCCGGCCCGCGATGACGATCGTGGTCACCGCCGGCAACCACGACGCGGCCGGCCGGCTGGAGGCGCCGCGCGCTCTCCTCAATGCGATCGGCGTCCATGTCGTCGGCAACGTGCGGCGTCCCGGCGGCGCCATAGACCTGTCGGGCCATCTCGTCCCGATCCGAAAGGACGGCGCGGTGGCGGGTCACGTGCTCGGGGTCTCGTATCCCACCGCCGCCTGCCTGCCCGGCCTCGCCGCCCGCCGCGTCCGCGAGGGGGCCGGGTCCCCCATCGTCGGGGCGGTGCGCGATCTCTACGCCGCGCTCCACGAGACCGCCCGGCCTGAGCTTGCCGGGTTGCCGTACCTTGTCACCGGCCACCTGCACGTCGCCGGCGGGCTGGAATCCGAAGGGGCGGAACGCCGGATCCTCGTAGGCGGGGAGCACGCCGTCCCGCCCGACGTCTTCCCGGAGGACGCCGACTACGTCGCGCTCGGCCACCTCCATCGGGCCCAGGAAGTGGGGCGCCCGATCGTGCGCTACTCGGGCTCCCTGATCCCCCTCTCGGCCACCGAACTGGCCTACCGTCACGGGGTCAGCCTCGTCACCCTCGGCGACGGCCCGGCACGGACGGAACACGTCGTCATCGACCGGCCCGTCCCCTTCCTGCGGCTGCCGGATGCAGGCGACACGACGCTGGGCGAGCTCGGCGACCGGCTCGCGGCCCTCGACCTCGATCCCGACCTGCCGGTCGAGGCACGGCCCTTCCTGCAGATCCGGCTCGCCCGCGACGGGCTGCCCGCGGCCTACCGGGCCGAGGTGGATCGGATCGCCGAAGGGTTCCCGGTGAAGGTCGTCGACGTGCGGGTCGCGAGCGTCGATGCCCCGTCGCCCGACCTCGCGCCGGTGGGCGATCCCATGGTCCGCCTTGCCGAGCGGGACCCGGAAGACCTGTTCCGCATGGCCTTCTTCCGGACCCACGGGATCGAGCCGGCCGCCCCGCACCTCGACGTGTTCCATCGCGCCAGGGCAGGCGCATGAACCGTCCGCAAGCCCGGGCCTGACCGATGCGCATCCTCGCGATACGCGGCGCGAACCTCGCGAGCCTCGCCGCACCGTTCGACATCGATCTCGCCGACGGTCCCCTCGCCGCCACCGGCATCTTCGCCATCACCGGGGAGACCGGCGCCGGCAAGTCGACCATCCTCGACGCGCTGTGCCTCGCCCTCTACGGCCGGTATCCCCGCGTGAGCGCCGGACGCAACGAGGACGTGCCCGACCCGGGTGGCCAGGCCATCAACTCCGGCGATCCGCGCGCCATCCTCCGGCGCGGGGCCGGCGAGGGCTTCGCCGAGGTCGACTTCCGAGGCCGGGACGGTGTCGCCTACCGGGCTAGGTGGACGGCCTACCGAGCCCGGAACCGGGCCAACGGGCGCCTGCAGGCCGAGACCCGAAGCCTGTCCCAAATCGGGGACGGCGCCGCAGTCGCCACCGGCAAGACCGCGGTCAACGAGGCCGTCGTCGCCCGGACCGACCTGACATACGACCAGTTCCGCAGGACCGTGGTCCTGGCCCAGGGTGAATTCGACGCCTTCCTGCTCGCGAGCGAAGGGGATCGCGCCGACCTGCTTGAGAAGATCACCGGGACGCAGGTCTACACGGAGATCTCGAAGCGGGTGCGCGCCGGCGCCGACGAACGACGCGCGGCGTTCGCTCTCCTCGTCGCGCGTCGCGACGCCATCGGTCTCCTCGACGCGGCGGCACGAGGGGAGAGGACGGCCGAGCGCGACGCGATCGACGCGGCGATGCCGGCGCTCGCGGCCGAGCATGCCTTACACGTCGCCGCCCTCGACCACGCCCGCAGGTCGGCGGCGGCCGAGGCGCGGTTCGCCGAGGCGTCCGTGCTGGTCGAGCAGGCCGCCTCCGCCGTCGCGGAGGGCCGGGACGATGCCCTGCGGTTGGCGGCGATCGAGGCCGTCGAACCCTGCAGGCGCCCCGCCGATGCCCTGTCGGCGGCCGAAGCCGAATGCGCTGCGGCCGAAGGCGTCCTGGAAACCGCCCGGGCGGACGTCGACGCCACCGGCCTGGCGCTTGCGGAAATCCGCACGGGATTGGCCATGGCGCGCGCGGCCGACGAAGCGGGCGAGGCGGCGTTCCGCGGTTTCACGCCGACGTGGAGCGCGGCCGACGCGCTCGACGCCCGCATCGGGGAACTCGCCCGCGAGGCGGACGCGGCCGTCGCCAGGGCCGAGGACGCGAAGACGACCCTCGACGGGGCCCGTACCCGCCGACTGGACCTGGACAAGGCCTACGACACGGTGTCCGCATCGCGCGATGCGACGGCCGCGCGGATCGCGGCGGACGTGGCCATGAGGCCACTCGCTGACAGGGGGGCCGAGATCGCCGGCCTATTCGAGAAGCGGAAGGCCCTGGCCCTCGAACGCGATGCCGCCCTCGTCGCCCTCAAGGACGCGGAAACCCGGATCGAAGAGGCCGACGCCGCGACCGCCTCGGCCCGGGAGCGGGCGACCTCGGCCCGCGAGACCCGCGACGGGCACATCGCCGAACGCGCCATCCGCGAAGAGGAATATCGCGCGTTCGACGTCGACGGCACGGAGGCGGTCGATGCCCATCTCCGGAGCCTTATGGAGCGCATGACCCTCGTCTCCGACCTGGCACGGCGACACGACCGGGCCTGGGCCGAACAGGCCCGCGCACGCGCGAGCCAAGCCGATGCCGGCGCGCTGCGCGAGGCAGCCGAGGCGCGACGCATCGAGGCTGAAACCACCCTCCGCGTGGCTACCCGTGCCCGGGCGGAGATCGCGGCGATGGCGGACCTTGCAGAACGCGGCGCATCGGTCGAGGCCGCGAACCTGCGAAGCGTCCTGGTCCATGGCCAACCCTGCCCGGTCTGCGGCTCGACGGAACATCCCATCGACGGGGGGCACGGGTCTGACGCCCTGACCCTTCTGGCCGAGACCATGCGCGGACGGCGGTTCGAGATCGACGCCGAACTGGCCGGCGCCGGTCGGGCCATCACCGTCGCCGCGACCGCATGGGCCGACGCATCGGCACGTTTCGAGGGCGCCGCACGGGAGGATGCACAGGCAGGGGTGATCCTCCTAAGCTGCGCCGAAGCCTATGCCGGACACCGTCCCGACCTCGCGGCGGCATGCGTCCGGGCCGGGATGTGGGAGCCGCCGGACGCGTTGGGGTCCGGGGCCGTCGATCACCTGGGGTCGATCGCCGAGGCCACGGCAGGCCTGCGCGCGTTGCTTGCCGCGAAGCTCGAACGGGCGCGTGCCTTGTCCGCCGAGATCCGCGTCGAGGGGAAGGCCATCGCGGTCGCAGAGGGCGTGATCGCCGCCGCGGACCGGGTCGTCCTGGCGGAAGCCGCCCCGCGTCAGGCCGCGGCCCTCGCCGCCGAACGCGAACGGACCCGGGCCGCGGCGGCGATCACCCGCGTCGAATCCATCGTCCGCGAGCTCGGACCGATCCTCGCCCCCGCCGGCCTCGACGAGGCGCACCTCGCCCGCAATCCCGACGGCACGGCCCGTCGCATCGCCGAGCTCGGGGCCGCCTACCGCGCGGCACGGGAGAACCACCACGACCTCGTTGCGGCGTTGAACGACCTCGTGCCCGACAGGGCCGTGGCGATCGAGGCCGAGGCCACCGCCACGGGCCTTCGGGAAACGGCGGTACGGGCCGCCGACGATCGGGCGACGGCGCTCGGGGATGCCCGGCGGGACCGGGCCGGGCTTCTCGGGGGCGAACCCACGGACAGCCATCGTGCCCGCATCACGTCAGACCGCTACGTGGCCCGCGAGAACCACCGGATGGGGCTTGAGGCGTCCGGTATCGCCGCCGCGCTCCATGCGACGGCCACGGGCTCCGCGGAGCATGCCGATGCCCAACACCGACGCGCCCGGAACGTCCTGGCGGAGGCGCAGGGTCGGTTCCTGGCGAAATGCGGCCTCCGTGAACCCGATACCGTGCTCGACCTCCTGGCGGTGCCCCCGGAGGCCCTCACGGCCCTGCGCGAGGCGCGGGACCGGTTGCTTCGGGCGCACGAGGCAGCCGAGGCGGGATTGGCCGCCCGTCGCACGGACCTCGACGCGCTGCGCTGCCTCCCGCCCGTCGACGTACCCGGCACGGAGGCCGCCGCCGTCGCGGTCGCCGGGCTCATCGCCACCCATCAACGGCGCAGGGGCGCACTCGACGCCGAGCTCGCCCGCGACGACGATGCCTGCGGCAAGTCCGCGGACCTTTCGCGCGAGATCGCGACCGCGCGCGAGGGTCTCGACGGGTGGGAGATGGTCGATGCCGCCGTGGGCTCCGCGAACGGCGATCGGTTCCGACGCTTCGCGCAAGGGGTCACGCTGGAGCACCTGGCGCATCTCGCGAACGAACAACTCCGCATCCTGAGCCCACGCTACGCCCTGGTTCGCGGTCAGGACGCCGACCTCGCGTTGCACGTCCTCGACCGCGACATGGGCGACGAGCTGCGCGGCACCCGCAGCCTCTCGGGCGGCGAGCGCTTCCTAGTTGCGCTCGCCCTGGCGCTGGCGCTCTCCGGCCTGGAAGGACGGCAGGCCTTCGTCGACACCCTCTTCATCGACGAGGGGTTCGGCTCATTGGATGCCGAGACGCTGGACATCGCCGTCGACGCACTTGAGACCCTGCAGGGCCAGGGACGCAGGGTCGGGGTCATCACCCACGTGGCCGCGATGATCGATCGCATCGCCGTCCAGGTGCGCGTCGAGCGGCGCGGCAACGGGCGAAGCACCGTGCGGGTCGTCGACGGATGCTTGCCGGGTTAAGCCCATTTTCCAGGGGCAGCACCTCGTCGCCCCGGGGTAGGCCGGGCATGTCTTCAGCGCTGGGGCGGCACGTCGTCCTCGTCGAACGACGTGCCGTGCTTGAACCCGGGTCGCACCTCCTGCACGAGACGCAAGCGGGGTAGCCGGTCGAGCAGGGTCCGCTTCATGGAAGGGGGGATGGGCATGTCCCGGAGCGTATCCGGCCATCGATCCAGGGCCTTCCCGACAGTGACCCTCACCTCCCTTTCGAGGAGCCCCGAATCGAAGCCGATGGCCGTCGCGGCGTCGCGGAACTTGCCGAGCCCCATGACGAAGGGGTTTCTTCGTCTCCCGAACTGCAGCGCCATGGTGTCGTCGCTGAAGAGACTTTCCTCCATAGCGAAAACCTCCCCACTCTCTTTTTCATCATAACGAAAATCCGTCCATCGCAACTTTTTTCTTCAAAGCGAAAGAATGAAAGAGAATTTCGTTATAAAGAAAATTATTTGGACCGCGATTTCTTTTTTAATGCGAAGTTTCGATGGCCGGGACGGATCGGGCCAACCATGCAGTCGTCGCGGCACCGCGGTCACCGAGGCCGGACCCTTCTCAGGTTGCCATCATGGCTGGGCTCCTACCCATCCTGTGGAGCACTGGCTCAGGCTCCGAGGTCATGCAGCGGATCGCGGTCCCGATGATTGGCGGCATGGTCTCGTCGACAGTCCTAACCCTGGTGGTGATCCCGGCGGTCTATGGCTTGGGTGAAAGGCTGACGGCTCGCGTAATTCGATAGTTCGATGGAATCCTTCAAACATCGAAATTTGTCATTGGCGGCGGAATGAGACCGGGAGATCGACCATGAACGAGACGATGTGGATGACCCGACGCGCCGTGGTTCTGGGCCTAGCAGCATCGACCGCATTTGGGCGCCATGCCCTCGCTCAAGACCTGACGACGGTCGCGGTGACCAAGGACCCGACCTGCGGGTGCTGCGAGAAGTGGATCGCCCACCTTCGCGAAAGCGGGTTCACCGTGGCGGTGACCGAGGGGCCCGTGAACCCGCTCAAGGTCCGCCTCGGCGTGCCGCGGGACCTCGCCTCCTGCCACACGGCGCAGGTCGGCGGCTACGTCATCGAGGGGCACGTCCCAGCCGGTGCGATCAAGCGCCTGTTCGCCGAGAAGCCCCAGGGCACCGGGCTGGCAGTTCCGGGCATGCCCTCAGGCTCCCCCGGCATGGACGTCGAGGGGATGGAGCCCGACACCTACGACGTCGTGCTATTTGGCCCAGTGGTGCGGATCATGTTCGCGCGCTATCGTGGATCGGAACCCCTGTGAGTGTCGCCTCCTCTTTAAAGACGGATAAAGCGCTTTCGGCTGACAATGGAAATCAAAAACTCGCTCGTCATCGCATCCCCGATCCTGAGCGATCAGGTGCACTTCCGGATCGCCTGATGGCCCGCGCGTGCGCGAGGAAGCCATGACGATAGCTCTTGGCATCATGTGCAAGGCCCCACGTCCCGGTCATACCAAGACACGACTGGCGGCCGTCATCGGTGCGGAACAAGCGGCCGCGTTGTCCGGCTGCTTCCTTCGCGACGTTGCCGACACGATAGCGGCGATGCATGTCCCTCTCGGCTGCCAGGGATATGGGGTCTATGCGCCGAGTGGTGCGGAGGTCGAGCTTCAAGGCTTGTTGCCCACCTCGTTCCGACTTTTGCTGCAGGAAGGCGCCGACTTCGGAAAGGTTCTGGCAACGGCTGCGCGCAGGCTCCTGACCTCGCCGGATCACGATGCGGTGGTGCTGATCAATTCGGATTCCCCGACTCTTCCCCCGGCGCTTCTGGCCCAAGCGGTAGAGGCGCTACGTCGAGACGGCGATCGCGTGGTCCTCGGCCCGGCCACGGACGGCGGCTACACGTTGATAGGCGTCAAGCGGGATCACCCTGAACTTTTCGCGGATATCCCATGGAGTACGTCCGATGTGTTTCGTTTGACCTTGGAGCGGGCGGCATCCATCGCCTTGGCGGTCGAGACGTTGCCGATCTGGTATGACATCGACGATGCGCTGACCCTACAGTACCTTCGCGACGAGATTACCGGCAGCGCCCTTCCATTCGCCTTGCCTGACCTTATCGGCGGACCGGCCTTGGCGACGCGGACGCTGCTTGCCGGAATGCCCGTGTGATGGGACCTGCGTGGCGGCTCTCCATGATGGGCATAACCGCGACGATCCTCGTCGCGCTCGGCATGCCGACGCTGCAGGGTCTAGGCGACACCGCCTTCCTACTGACCGCTATCCCGACAGGGATCTTGGCGGCATCGGCGGCACGGATCGAGGGCGTTGACGAGCGCCGGGCCGTTGCCATCATCGTAATCGTCGGCCTCGCCATGCGCCTCATCGCGCTTCCCGCTCCACCGCTCCTCTCGACCGACATCTTTCGCTACGTCTGGGACGGGATGGTCCAAGGCGCCGGCATTAATCCCTATCGCTACGTCCCGGCCGATCCGGCCCTCACCTTCCTGCGCGACGAGGCCGTCTACCCCTTCATCAATCGCGCGGACTACGCGGTGACCATCTACCCGCCGGTGGCACAGGCGTTCTTCGCGCTCGTCACGCGGGTCTCGGAAAGCGCCCTTGCGATCAAGTTGGGGCTCGTCGCCTGCGAGGTCGTCACGGTGTTGGCAATTCTCGCCCTGCTGCGGCGGCTGCGCCGGCCAGCGACGCGGTTGGCGGCCTACGTTTGGCACCCTCTGACCATCTGGGAGATCGCGAGCCAGGGCCATGTCGATGGGCTGATGGTCGCGCTGGTCATGCTCGGGCTCTGGCTCACCCTTGCTGCCCAACGAAGATATCTGGGAACCGCCGCCGTCACGTTCGCAGCCATGGTGAAGCCGTTCGCCCTGATCGTGATGCCGGCGCTGTGGCGTCCATGGGATTGGCGAATGATTCTACTCGTCCCGGCCCTGATCGCGTCGGCATATCTGCCTTACCTCTCGGTCGGCTGGGGGGTCTTCGGCTTCCTGACCACGGGATATGTTCAGGAGGAGGGGCTCGCCTCAGGCTGGGGCTTCACGCTTCTGCGACTGTTCCGGGAATCCGTCGGGGAGTGGAGGTATGACACGGCGGTCTATGTGGCTCTCTCACTCGCGACGCTTGGGGGATTAGCGCTGCGAGCCGGGTTCCGGCAGGAGCGCACGCCGGCACGAAGCCTGGGCGACATCAATCTCATGGTGCTGACGTTACTCTTTCTGTTTTCGCCCGAATTCCCTTGGTATTTCCTGATCGCGGTGCCCTTCCTGGCGCTCGTCGGGTCATGGCCCGGATGGGTCCTCACGGTCGGTGGCTTCATGCTTTACAAGGTGGTCGATACGGTGCCGTCCTACGATGTCCGCTCCGCCATCCTCGCCGGCCTCGTCGCCGCGGCAGCCGTGGCCTCCCGCGTTCGATCGCCCGCTGGCCGGAAGGAATCGCCGCAATGACCGCTGCCACGCAAGGCATCCTGCTAGCCCTCGATCCCCGTCGCTACCACGAGGCCGCGCCTGAGGCGGTGAGCCGGGAGGCCGAGCGGCCGCCGGTCTGTCTCTACCTGGAAGTGACAAACCGCTGCAATCTCCTCTGCACGACCTGCCCGCGCACCTACGTGGAGCTGGAGCCCCCCGCCGACATGAGCTGGGAGCTGTTCACGTCCATCGTCGACCAGGTCCCCAACTTAGCGCGCGCGGTCCTCCACGGGGTCGGCGAGCCGATGCTGGTCAAAAACCTGCCGCGGATGGTCCGCTATCTCAAGGATCGCGGCACCTACGTCCTCTTCAACACCAACGGCACCGTGCTCTCGGAGAAGAACGGCCGCGCGCTAATCGAGGCCGGCCTCGACGAGCTGCGCGTTTCCCTCGACGCCTCGACCCGCGCCTCCTACCTCGCGGTCCGCGGCAAGGATTACTTCGAACGCATCCTCAAGAACGTCCGCGCCTTCCGAGCCATGCAGGAGCGGGAGGGCCATGCCAAACCCCGCGTCTCGGCTTGGCTCACGGGCCTGAAGGAGACCCTGCACGAGCTTCCCGCCTTCGTGCGGGTCGCGGCCGAGACCGGCGTCAAGGAGGTGTACCTTCAGCGCCTCGTCTACTTCGAGGACGAGGCCATCGGTATGGCCCGGCCCGACCAGGCCCTCTACGAGCGCATGGACCGTGAGGAAGCCGGTATCCTCGAAGAGGCGGAGGCCACCGCCCGAGAGCTCGGGCTCACCTTCTCCGCGTCGGGCGCGGCGAGCGAGCCCGGCATGAGCCTGAAGCGTAAGGACGACGGCTCGCCCTGGTCGCTCTGCCGACGGCCGTGGAACGTAATGTACTTCACCGCCAACGGCCGGGCGCTCCCGTGCTGCATCGCCCCCTTCTCGCAGCGCGGCTACGAAAATTACACACTGGGTGACGCCACCCAGCAGTCCCTGCGCGAGATCTGGAACGGCGCCGCCTACGTCGATTTCCGCGAAGCGCTCCTGTCGGACAAGCCGCCTCAGGCCTGCGGCAGCTGCGGTATGCGCTGGAGCCTATGAGCGGCCAGATCCGGCCGCAACGAGACATGGCGGTGGTCTCGGCCATCGTCCCGTGCCTGAACGAGGAGGCCGCCATCGGCGAGGTCGTGGCCGGCCTGCTGGCGAACGGAGCGGATGAGGTCGTCGTCGTCGATGGCGGCTCGCGGGACGCGACCTGCCAATTGGCGGAGGCTGCCGGCGCGAGGGTCGTCGCCGAGCGGCGTCGCGGCTACGGCCGGGCGATCCAGGCCGGCATCGCCGTTGCGCGTCCGGATGCCGGCATTCTCCTCTTCGTCGACGGCGATGGCAGCGACCGGATCGACCGGGCGCCGCTCTTGATCGGGCCGATCCGTGCGGGCCGGGCCGATTTCGTCCACGGTTCACGTGTGCGCGGTGACCGTGAGCCCGGTGCGATGAGCCTGCCCCAGATCGTGGCCGGTCGCCTCGCCGGCGGGCTCCTGCACCTCGCCTACGGGGCAAGCTTCACGGACATGTCGCCCTTCCGTGCGATCCGCCGCGACGCGCTGGACCGGCTCGGGATGCGCGACGAAACCTACGGTTGGAATCTGGAAATGCTCATGCGTGCCGCCGCCGGCGGCTTGCGCTGCGAGGAGGTTGCGGTCGGCCAGCGGCCGCGACGGGGCGGAGTCTCGAAGGTCTCGGGCGATTGGCGCGTGTCGATGCGGGCGGCCTGGGTCATCGCCACGACGTTCCTTCGGTTGGCCCGTGAACTCTCGCGGGAGCGGTCCGCAAGCACGTGAGGGTGTGCTCAGGTCGCCAGTCGCACGAACGCGCCGATGGCGCCGTTTGTCATGTCGGGTGGGTAGCGTCGGCGCAGGTCGCCGTCGAGGCCGAGACTGCGGCCAGCGCCGAAGACGCTGAACAGACCCATGAGGCCCGCCAGGAAGACGTAGGTCCAGGGCCATTCCATGGGATGAAGGTAGAGGCCGAGCCAGAGCTGCGCGACGAACAGGACCCCGATCACGCCGATGACGCGCACGCCAAGCCCCAGGATGAGCGAAACCGCGAAGGCGAGCTCGGTCAGGAAGACCAGGACGTCGAGGACGTAAAAATTGGGCAGCGGCAGGAGCACGTGCTGGACCAGGTCGCGATGCCACTGGAAGGCGGCGTTCTTCACTTCCTCGCCGGTCCAATAGAAGAGACCGTTCTCGGTCGAGAGGAAGGGCAGCTTCCAGAGCATGTTCTGGAACCACATCCCTCCGACGAGGCAGCGCAGGAACCACATGGTGAGGTCCCGGCCGTTGCGCTGAAGTGGATCGGCAACCCATTCCCGAGCTGCGATTAGGATGCTCGTCAGGATCAGCCCGATGAAGAGTGCGACGACGAGCCACCGCCAGACGCCCAACGCCATCTGGTCCCCGTGCTGCCCGCTGAGGAACAGCCAGGTGTCGTAGAACGGATCGGTGCGCATGGGGCTGTTCCTTCTGTCTGGGTTGGAGGCCGATGCGTGGAGATGCCCTTCGTTCGCGGGCCGTCCATCGCGCGTTACGTCGAACCGCGTGCCGGAAGGCACCCTTCCGCCTTGAGGGGTGCGGTGGCACCTAGCCCGTCGCAGCGCCGGTCGACATCGCTGCCCTCGGTCGAGAGCCGTGTTGGCAGGTCATTGATGCGCAGCGCCCTGCGAAGGAACCGTGACAGGGCATCGACCCCGGCGGCCATCAAGGCGGTCGCGACGATGAGCACGACGGCGACATCGAGGCGTAGCTCGGCGATCGCGGCGTCCACGTAGTAGCCGAGCGTCGTGACACCGAGGATGCCAAAGATCGCGCTCTCGCGCAGGATCAGCTCCCAGCGGTACAGCAGGTAGGCAAGGAACTGCCCGTAGAGCCGCGGCACGGTCTCGTAGGCGTAGAGGTCGAGGCCCGAGGGCGCGTCGGCACGGTAGCTCAGGGCATCGGCGTGACGGCCCATGAGGTAGCCGATGATGCCCGAGTTGTGGATGGTGAGGGCCAGGATGGCCGGCAGCATCGAGGGGCCGAGGACCTGGAGCAGCACGTAGGCGAGCATGTATTCCGGCGTCGAGCGCACGACGACGAGAATAACGCGACCGAGCGGATGGCCGATAGGCCCGGCAAATCGCCGAGAGACGAGCGGAAACAGCAGGAGCGCGCCGATGGCGGTCGCGACCAGGGCGATCTGCGAGAGGATCAGCGTCTGCGCGGCGCCCGGCAGGATCTGCTGCGTCAGGATCGGCCCGAACCACCGGCCGAGACGCATCCATGTCTCGACATCGAGCAGGCTTGCCGCGCGTAGGGGGGCAGGGACGATGTCATGGGTGAAGAAGCGAACGAGGCTCGCGCCGATGTTCGTCGAGCCCACGGTTTGGGGCAGGACGAGGAAGCTTCCGACCGCGAGGAATGGCAGCGTCGCCGTGCGAACCCAGAGCCGGCGCGAGCCGATCAGCGCGTAGAAGACGAGGAGCAGTGCGCCGGCCTCCGCGTAGCGACCCTGGCGGAAAGCCGATTCCAGGTAAAATCCCATCGTCGGCAGACCGATGAAGCCGAGGATCAGCGTCGAGCGCATGGCGCATTCGAGACGGTAAAGCGTGTAGTTTCGGAAGGCCGAGGCGACGTCGGGCAGGCGCGCGTAGGCGAAGGCGGAGAGCGCGCCGGTCCCGTCCGGCAGAACGCGCAAGGCGGCGAGGTCGGCCTCCTCGATGATCTCGGAATAGACCTTGGCGCAAATCCCGGCATAGGGCAGCGCGATGGCGAGGATGCCGGTGGTTGCCGAGAGGCCGAAGACCTGCATCAGGAGCAACGCCCAGAACAGCTCGTGCACGGACCGCAAGCCCGTGCAGACGACCCGCACGAACCGCGACCGCGCGAACGGGATCGCCAGCAGGAAGCCGGTGCCCGCGCCGAGGCCGACGCCGAGCACGGCGAACGCGACCGTGTAGACGACGCTCCAGACTTCGACTGAGAGTAGATCCGGGCGAACCAAACCGTCGAGCAGGCGCCGCAAATCCGCCCACGGATGCAGGCTCGTCACGGCGAGGTCGGCCACAAGCAAGGCCGCAAGCGCGAGGGCGAAGAACAAGCGGCTGATGGCCCCGTAGCCGAAGGTGCCCAGTCGCGCGCTCATGCAGCCGCCCGATAGAACGGAGCGAGGGCATCCGCATCGAGGTCGCGGGTGGGTCGGTCGAGGACGATGCGGCCGCCGTCGAGCACCACGATGCGGTCGGCATGGGCGAGGGCCAGCGCGATATCGTGCAGCGCGAGGATCAGTGTCTCGTGCCGCTCGGCGAGGCGGGCCAGAACCGATCCGCCCTGCGCCTGGTCCAGTGCCGAGACCGGCTCGTCACCGATCAGGATCGGCCGCCCGTTGTAGAGGGCGCGCGCAACCGAGACACGCTGCTGTTGGCCGCCGGAGAGCGCACCCGCCTTGGCGTGGAGGGCGTCGGCCATCCCGACCCGCCCGAGCACCTCGGCGACCTCGGATACGTCCGCGCGGGCCGGAAAGGCTAGGGTGCGCAGGTTGTGAAGGGTCGAGCGCCGGTCGAGACGGCCCATGTAGACGTTGTGGAACACCGAAAGCGTGCGCACGAGGGCACTCGCTTGTGGGATCAGCGCCGCGTCACGCGAGACCTGCGCGTGGATGAGGGCGAGCAGCGTAGACTTGCCGGACCCCGACCGTCCCATCAGCGCCACGCGTTCGCCGGTCCGGATGGTCAGGTCGATCCCGGAAAGAACGGTGGTCCCGCCGTAGGCCGCGTGGGCATCGGCAAGGACGATGGCGGGCGTTGTCACTGGCGCGCCGTCAATCTAGCAACCCAGTCGATTTCGCGACGCGTTCCACGGGTTCATAGTCGGCGTTCGTCGCGGAGATGAACTTCGTTCGGGCGAAAGGCGCGAGGATGGCAGGGTCGGTGATGCCGAGAAGCGCCTGCTTCAGCGTCTCGGTGAAGCCGGCGCCGTAGGTCTTGTCCACATCGCCTCGCACCGTCCACTGGTAGTCGGGGAAGGTCGGGCTTTCCCAGATCACTGTGACGTCCTTGCCCTCGACCTTGCCGGCCTTGCTTTCCAGATCCCAGACCGAGTAATCGACCGCCCCGACCTCGAAGGCGCCGGACTGGACGAGTTGGATCGTGCGGCTGTGATCGCCCGAGAATCCCACGCGGGAGAAGATCTCCTCCGGCGTCTTGCCGGGAAACGCTTCCCGGATGAAGTGCTCCGGCATCAGGCGGCCCGAGGTCGAGGCGCGGGAACCGAAGCTGAACGTCTTGCCGGCGACATCCTTCGGAAAGTCCTGGGATTTGACGAGACCCGTCTTGGTATTGGCGATGAAATAGGTTTTGAAGGCGGCATCCTCGGCACCCTGGGCGATTGCCTGCGAGCCGGGGACCGCCTTGCGGGCCTGGACGCCCGTGAACCCGCCGAACCAGGCGAGCTGGACCTGCCCGTTCGTGAAGGCCGTGACGGCCGCCGGATAGTTCTTCACCGGGATGTACTTGACCGGTACGCCGAGCTTGCCTTCGAGATAACCGGCGACCTTGCCGAAGCGCTCGACGAGACGGCTTTCGTCCTGATCGGGGATGCCCGTGAACACGAAGACGGGCATTTCTCTATCCTGCGCCTGAACCGGACCGCAGCCGAGGACGTAGCCGACCGTCGCGAGGACCGGCCATATCTGCTTCAATCCGAGCATCCAACTATCCCTGCTTGATCCGCCGCAGCCAATGCGCAGCTTCATTCCTGGCGTAGCACATACGGGTCTACCGCCGGCAGCTCCGGACGGTGCGATAAGGCCACGCAATCAGCTTGGCCGCAAATCACGGAGGGCGTTCGTCGGTGCCGATCCGGCGGTTACGGGCGGGTTGCCGAATTTACCGGAGGGGCGCAGGCGACACCGAGGAAAGCTATGGCACGCAGGGCGACGGGTCCCTGGCCCTGGTCGCGCTCCAGGTCCGTGACGAAGCGTGCGAGGACCGCCGCTCGATCCTCGCCCTGGGCCGCCAGCAAGGCCGCGATGCCCGGAGCGAAGTCCAGTCTCTCGGAGAGCCAGAGGGCCGAAGGCGCTTCGAGCGCGGCCTCGATCCGCGTGATGCCATCCACCTCCAAGCTCGCGGACCCGAACAGGGTGCGGAAGGCGGCGTCATCGCTGAAGCGAAGCTGGGCCGGGGTGCCCGGAAGGGAAGGCTGCGGTCCGCGCACCGCTGCGATGGCGGCCAGCAGCCGGGTGATGAGTTCGTAGTTCTGCGGCTCCGTCCAGGTCACGATGGCGATTTTCCCGCCGGGCCGGACCAACCTGGCCGCCTCCTTGAGCGCACGCACCGGGTCCGGACACAGGATGATGCCGAAGATTGATAGGGCTGCGTCGAAGCTTCCGTCATCCAGGGCGAGGGCCTGCGCATCCATCGATGCCGCCTCGACCGGCAGCCCGCTCCTCATGGCTCGCAATCGGATGCGGTCCACCATGCCCGGCGCCGCATCGATGGCCAGGACGGTGGCCCCTTCTCGTGCGGCCATCAGGGCCGCGCCGCCGGCGCCCGCGGCCACGTCGAGGCAGCGCTGGCCCGGTGCCAGGCCAAGGGCGGCGACGGCGGCTTGCGCGAAACGGTCGGTCAGGGGCTCGAAGACGGCCTCGTAAGCGTCGGCATGCTCGCTCCATAGGTCTGGCTGCTGGTCGGGTTGAAGGCTCGATGTCACCATTCTGGCCTCTGGCGCGAACAACCCTTTATAAGCCTTCAGGCCGCGTGTCTCGCGGTCGCCTTCTCCCTTTGTCCGCGGTTATCGGCAGGACCGAATGACAGCCACGCCCATGCCCGCGCCCGATCCAGTCCGCACCTTCTCGCTAGGCCTGGGGCTGACGAACGAGTGCAATCTCGCCTGCAGCTTCTGCTATCGCGATCCGGACAGGGTGGACCGCCTGGGTCCCACGCAGGTCCGTGCGGTCCTCGACCGCTTGCCGGTCCGGTCGGTCAATCTCGGCACCGGCGAGAATGGGATGCATCCGCAGTTCCCGGCCCTGCTCGACCTGCTGCGGGCCGAGCCAATCAAGCTCACCATCACCTCGAACGGCCACTCCATCGCGATGATCGACGATGCGGCCGTGCAGGCTTTCGCCGACATCGAGTTCTCGATCGATTATCCGACGAAAGCCGAGCAGGATGCGCAGCGGGGCGACGGCAACTGGGACCTCGTCATGGAGCAGGCCTCGCGCTGCAGACGGCTCGGCGTCGGCGTCACCTTCATCGCGGTCATGATGCGCACCAACTTCGACCGCCTGCACGAGATCGCTGCCATCGCCAAGGCCTTCGACGCACCGCTGCGCATCAACGTCTACCAGGCCGTGCGCACCGACGCCTTCGCCCTGACCTACGAGGAATACTGGAGCGGGTTCGAGCGCCTGTTGGCCGAGACCGACGTCATTGCCATCGGCGAGCCCCTCGTCCGGGCCATGGCCGGAATGCCAGCGCGCAAGGGTGGATGCGGGGTCGGGACCGTGCGCGTGACACCGCGCGCCACGGTGCAGCCCTGCGTGTACTGGGGCGCCGGGCAGAGCCTCGACACGCTGCTCGAAGCCGGTGCCGGCATCCTCGACACCGCGCCCTTCGTGGCGGCCAGGTCCCTGCCCGAGCCGTGTCGCGGCTGCATCCACGAAGCGTCCTGCCACGGGGGCTGCGCCGGCCGGCGGCGCCTCCTGGATCGCCTCGACGAGGTGGACCCTTATTGTCCCATCGTGCGGGGAGAGGATCGTCCGCTCGCAGTCACGATGGCGGCGACCCGCGACCTGCCGAAGCTTGAGAGCGCCTGCACGACCATCGTCCAAGCCCGTGGCTGACACGGCCGAGCCGATCTCCGGTCTCGGCGAACTCACCGGGCGCTACGACGTCCTGCTCTGCGACGTCTTCGGCGTCCTGCACAACGAAGGGCAAGTTTTCCCCGCGGCTACGGCAGCCCTGACCGCGTTCCGGGCCTGCGGTGGGACGGTGGTGCTCGTTTCGAACGCCCCGGAACCCGGGACCCGGCTCCTTGGGTCTCTGGCCGCCCGAGGGGTCGCGCCGGGCCTGTCGCAAGCCGTGCCGTAGGCCGCAGCAGAGGCTAGATCTGTCTCGTTTTTAGGCTCTGTTAACCGCCTGAAGGCCGAAGCAGACCCCGAGCAGTCGGTTCTGCTCGCGGATGGTCCATGCGCCGGCAAAGCCGAAGCCCTTGCGCAGCCACAGCATGGCCTCGAACCCCTGGATCGTGCGCCGGGCAGTGCGGAAGGACTGGAAGCCGCCGATCCGGGGCATGTTCTTCTTGACCCGAAAGTGGTCGCTCTCAATGCCCTGCTGCAGGTGCTTGGTCACATAGTGGAGCGGCGCGCGGGGTAGAAGGCCGTCGTTCCTCGCAGCCAAGATGGCGGGTGGATAGGTGCCGGCGCCATCCGTGCCGATGCGATCCGGGGCGAGCAACGGCTGATCCTGCAGCATCTTGCGGAAGAAGCGCTTGGCGGCATCGAGATCCCGATTGGCGGTGAGCAGGAAATCGACTGGATTGCCGTGCTTGTCGATGGCCCGGTAGAGATAGCGCCACTCCCCCCGCACCTTGATGTACGTTTCGTCGATGCGTACCGAGCCGCAGTGCGGTTTGCGGAACTGCCGCAACCGCTTTTCGATCAGCGGCGCGTAGGCCAAGACCCAGCGGTTCAGGGTGGAGTGGTCCACATCCATGCCGCGTTCCAGGAACAGCTCCTCGATGTCGCGGTAGCTCAGCGGGTAGCGCAGGTACCAGGAGACGGCCTGGACGATCAGGGCAGCCTCATAGTGCCGGCCCTTGAAGTCAGCCTTGGCACGCTGCTTCAGCTTCGCGGCGATGGCGGACAGGATCATGGGGTGGCCTCCGGGACTGGAGGCACCATGCGGGCTGCATGGTCAACGCGGGGTAAACGCTGCGGGTTTGCGACAGGCCCGGGCAAAGCCGTTTCGCGGCCCCGGCATTTCCACGTCCGTGAACAGCAACACGATCTTGGCATGGTGCTCGATCAGGATCGCGAGCGCCGCCTCGGGATCGGCAGCCTCGAAGGTACGGAACCCCGCATCTTCGAGGATGCCCATCGCATCCGTGCGGATGAGCCAATCGTCATCTACGACGAGGGCGTAAGGCGAGTCTTCGTGCAAGGCGGTATCCATGCACCTCAATGGCCATACCCTCGGAAAAGCTCCCAGATAACGTAGTTCTGATCAGCAGCTCGCCCATAGGATTGCTGCATCCCGATCCAATCAATAAACAACCATACTGTCTTATGGGAATGGCGGCCTATATGGCCCTGGGGAAGCAGGCGGTATGCTTGACGATGGTCCCGGAGGCGAGCGCCTGGATCAGCGCCGGCACCGCGGTCTGGAACGTGTAGGTGATTGAGACTTCGCTGAAGCCGTCGACGCCCCCGCAGGCGGTCGCGTTCGTCACCGCAACGCCATCGTTCGGCAGAACGAGGGACCAGCGCTCGGCCTGGGCCTGGGCATAGAGCGTGGCCTTGCCGGCGTCATAGACGCCGTTGGTTGCGCAGGCGCTTGCCAGGATGCCGACACACCGGGCGCTCGCCGCCGCTGTCTCGGCAATGGCGTGATGGGCCCACCCCAGGCGGGCAAACTCGATGCTGCCGAACACGATCAACAGGAACGGGCCGATCAGAAGCGCGAACTCGACGGCCGATGCGCCGGAGCAGTCGTCGCGAAGGTTTGCCCGACGCTTCGGCATCATTCGGCCTGGACGGCGGCTTGCGCCGTGATCACGCCATCGGAAACGATGCCCCAGCCCACGAACAGGTTGGTATAGGGCTTGGTCATTCGGACGGTGACGTACTTGCCGGGCGCGCTCCCGGATGGGCAATTCGCCGTACAGAGCACGCCGGCACCCCAGATCATCCCGCCCGCGTCGTAAGTCGGGCAGTAGCAGCTTCGCGCATTGGCAGCCGCTCCGCTCGTTGTCACGCTGTCGTTGGTCGAGCTGGCAGTGATGCCGTTGTTGATGCTGGCCGTGGCCGTCACGGGCGTGCCCGCATGGCCCTTCGTCAGGATCTTGACGAGGTTCCCGGCAAAGTCCGATCCCGACCCTGTCGTCATCTGGGCGCGATTGAGCAGCGCGTACTGCGCCGCGGCCGTGACGGACGCGTTCAGCCGGAACTTCGTGTAGACCATGCTTGAGATGTCGACGGTCGCTGCGAGGACCAGCAGGAAGACCGGAGCGAGCAAGGCAAATTCGAGGATGACCGAGCCGGCCTCGTCGGCAAGGCCGTCCCGGTGGCGCGATCGGGGCGTCATCGGTTCGCGGGCACTCACTGGACGAGGACGATCGAGCGATTGCCGGCCGAGGACCCGATCCCGGCGCAGGTCGAGCCCGCGGCGGTTCCGCCGCTGAGCGAGATGCGGGAGGCGATGATCTGCAGGCACTGGCCCGAACCGTTGCCGACGCTGGCCCCGCCCGTGAGGGCCACTGGCCCGTTGGGGAAGTAGAACACCCCCGACAGGCTGGTGTTGGCCCCCTCCGCGAACAAGGCCCCGGCCCGGGCGCTGGCCGCTTGCGGGCCGATCGCCAGGAACTGCGCGGTTGGCCCGACGCTTGGCGCCGTGGTCGACACGGTGCTGTAGCCGGCCGCAACGCAGTAGGCTTGGCCCGTGCAGGTGCCGGATGCGGGGAGCTGGCTCCCGCCAAGCACGAAGGTGACGTCGCTGGCCCGCAAGCCCACGGTGGCGCCGTTGCAGCGGACGTCGCCGCCGCCGTTGAGGCCGAGGCCGGCAAAGCCGGTGACAAGTGCAAGGGTTGGCCGGCATTTCCTGGACGCGTCCCTTGCAGCAGGAATGCGTCATCGATCCAGGGCCGTCGATCTAAGGCATGGCTGATCCCGGATCGCTCTCCGTGGGGATCAATGATTCGCGGTCCTGCAGACCAGCTCAGGTCATCCCCAAGGCCCGGAGGTCGACCTCGGCCGGAGTACACAAGGATGCCAGGGCCGGCGTGCGGGTCGACCGCCCGACGCGCCATCACCAGTGTCTTGTCGTCGTCCGTCCGTTCGGTGACCCTCTCGCTGTCGAGGAAATCCCTCAGATGGGTGGACAGCCCACGCTGCCGCCCAACCGATCTGCTGCGGCAGGATGATCCGGCAGGGCCGGAGCCCTGGCTGGACGCGGCAGCCGCAACGGGATTGCAGGGCTTCGCTGCCGGCCTGCGCCAGGATCTGGATGCCGTACGGGCTGCGATCACACAGCCCTGGAACGACGGGCCGGTGGAAGGTCAGGTCAACCGCCTTAAGCTGATCAAGCGGCAGATGTACGATCGTGCCGGCTTCGACCTTTTGCAGCAGCGGGTGCTCCATGCGGCGTGATCAACGGCCAGGAGCCGGTGCAACTTAACCAATCACCCGTCAGCAACAGAAGTGCGGCTGAATCAAAGTTCGGTGCTTATCGACACTTGGCATTGCGGGCGGTGAGGTAGAGCCGCCGACGCTCGCGCGAGAACTGCAGTCCGTCAAGCTTTTATTCAAGCTATTGGACACCCGGGTCAGGGCTGGCTGGGCCACGTCGCAGCGGTCGGCCCCTTTATAAAACTCCCACGGATCGACACTGCCAGGAAATGACGAGATTCGTGCAATTCCAATGCCGCTGCCATCCGCCATTGTAAAGCGGAAGAGCGAATTCGTTTCTTTCCAATGCCGTAATGGCATCGACAAGAATGTTTAAGGGCATTGGCGTGAGCCAAGCGAGGCATCCACCCTCCGACCGCCAAGACTGCCGTCGATGGAGGAGACGATGCCGGCGGCCCAGGATCGCGAGCGTCAAAAAGATCGCGCCGACGTAGCCTCACCAGAGCCCGCCAGGATCCGCATCATGCACGAGCGACAGACGGAGGCAGAATGCCTCGACGCCTGCAACGCACCGCCCGACCCGGCACTTGCCGTCTCGGAGCGCGCTCAGATCCCGTTCCTGTCCGGCCTCGACGAGGACGCCGCCGACGCGATCCGGTCGCGGATGACCTCGGTTGCCGTCGCCGGGGGGCGGACGCTGTTCAGAGAGGGGGACGAGGCCGACGCGCTCTATACCCTGGTGAGCGGCTCGGTGGGCCTCTCGACGCGCGACCCGCGGGACGGGAGCGTTCGCCGCCTCTTTCGACTCGCCCCCCCGGACAGCGTCGGCGAACTTGCCCTGCTCGCCGGCGAGCCGCGCTCGGTCACCGCGACGGCGCTCCGCGACAGTCACCTCCTCCGGCTCCCTCGGGCGGGGTTCGAAGATCTGATCACCCGCCATCCCGGTACGCTGCTGTACTTCGCCCGCATCCTGGCGAAGCGGCTGACCACCGCTCATACCGGAGTGACCCTGGGGCATGCGCCGCGGAGCTTCGCCTTGATGGCGGTGACGGAGGGGCTCAGGGCCGCGCCCTTCGGCGAGAGGCTGGCCCACGCGCTGGATGCCGCGCTTCCCGGGCGGACCGGCTGCCTCACCGAATGGCCGCCGGAGGCCGATGAGGCATGGTTCCACCGCTACGAGCAGGCGCACGACCGCACGGTCTTCGTCGCGCACCGGATCGACTGCCCCTGGTGTCAGCTCTGCCTACGCCATGCCGACCACGTCCTGCTGCTGGCCGAGCCCGGCGCTCCGCCCCGGCCCGGGGCCGCTGCCTACCTAGCCTCGATCCGCTCCGACTGGATCCGCATGGACCTTGCAGTGGCACAGCCGGCCGATATCCGCCTGCCGCGCCCCCTCCATCCCGAGGTCGCCGCGCTGCCTTTCGCCCTGCGCCTGCAGGTCCGGGAGAACCACGGGAGCGACTTCGCGCGGCTGGCCCGCATCGCCTCCGGCCACGCGCGTGCCCTCGTCCTCGGCGGCGGCGGGGCCCGCGGCCTCGCCCATCTCGGCGTGTTGCGGGTCCTTGCCGAGGCGGGGCTCGACATCGACCTCGTCGGCGGCACCAGCATGGGCTCGATCCTGGCCGCCAGCGTCGCGATGGACTTGAGCCTGGACGAGATCGAGACCTACACGGTGGCATCCTTCGTCGGGCGCAACCCCCTCAACGATTACACGCTGCCGTTCCACGCACTGACCAGGGGCGCCAAGGTGGATGCGGGGCTGGCCGAGCGGTTCGGGGATGCCCGCATCGAGGATCTCTGGCGTCCCTTCTTCTGCGTGTCCTCGAACCTGACGACGGGCACGGCCATGGTCCACCGGGTCGGCGCCCTCGACCGGGCAATCCGTGCCAGCATCGCCATTCCCGGCCTGCTGCCGCCGGTGGCGAGCGAAGACGGCATCCTCGTCGATGGCGGCATGATGAACAACCTGCCCGCCGACGTGATGGCGGACCTCGACCGCGGCCCGGTGCTTGCCGTCGATGTCGGCAGCGACAGCGCCTTCCAGGCCATGCCGCGGCGTGGCATGGGCGCCCGGGCGGTCCGACGCATCCTCGGCATCTCGGATCAGCTCCCCGGTATCGCCCATCTGCTCCTGCGCTCCGCGACGGTGTCGAGCGGCGCCCAGACCATCGCGGCCGTGACCCGCGCGGCGATCCTGCTCAAGCCCGCCCTTGCGGGGGTGGACCTACGGGCGTGGTCGAGCTTCGAGACGACGGCCGAGCTCGGCTACCGCTGCGCCCGGGAGGCGCTGGAGACGGGCCGCCTGCGGGCCTGGACATGAGCGTCCCCGGTGCTTGGGCGCACGCGATGGATTCGCGCACGGTAACAGAACCTTTCCTGTCGCGAATGAACGGGCATCCATTCCGGTGCTTCAGGAGGCTACCGTGAAAGTCCTGCTCGCCGCGACGCCGCTCACGGGCCACGTCAATCCCATGCTCGCCGTCGGCCGCCTGCTGGCCGACCGAGGTGACTCGGTCACCTTCGTCACCGATCCCGCCTTCGCCCCGCAAGTCCATGCAGCGGGTTTCCACTTCATCCCTTGCCCGGACCATGGGGCTGCCAGCTACCTCGAACCCCACCTGCCGCCCGGCCCGGAGCGCTGGAGCAACGAGTTCGCCCGGCGCTTCATCGACCCCATGCCGGGCCAGGCCGCCCTACTGCGCGAGCTGATCGAGGACGAGGCTCCGGATATGATCGTCGCCGGCAGCATGTTCCTTGGCGTGCTGCCCCTACTCCAGTCGAGCCGGCCGCGGCCGCGCATCGTCGTCCTGAACGTCAGCGTCCTGTTCCTCGACAGGGCGGACGGCGCCCCGGTCGGTCTCGGGCTGCCCCCCGCCCGGGACGAGAACGAGCGCGCCCGCTACCTGACGCTCGGCGCCGCCATCGACCTGGGGTTCGTGGGGCCTGTTCGGGCCCATGCCGACGGGCGGCTCGCGGCGTTGGGTCTGCCGCCCCTCCCAGCTTCCCTCACGCAATCCATCGTCCAACTGCCCGATGTTTTCCTCCAGCAAGGCGTGCCGGGCTTCGAGTTCGAATGCCGGGCACCGCCGCGCAACCTGCGCTTCATCGGCCTTCTCCCCCTTGGCCGGTCTTTGGCGCCGCGCCCGTCCTGGTGGGACGAACTGGACGGCGACAGGGCAGTGGTCCTCGTCACTCAGGGTACCCTGGCCAACGGTGACCTCACGCAGCTCGTCGTGCCGACGCTCGCCGCCTTGGCCGACCGGGACGACCTCCTCGTCGTCGCGACGACCGGCGGGAAGTCCGTCGATGCCCTCGGGACGAAGCTGCCGCCGAACGCCCGGGTCGCATCGTTCCTGCCCTTCGACGCGATCTTCCCCAAGGTCGACGTGTTCGTGACCAACGGGGGCTACGGCAGCGTCCTGCAATCGCTGGCCGCCGGGGTGCCCATCGTGGCGGCGGGCAAGACGGAGGACAAGGCGGAGGTCGCCGCCCGCGTCGGCTGGTCGGGTGTCGGGATCGACCTCGGGACGAGCACGCCGACGGGCGCGGTCCTCGGCGGGGCCATCGACCGGGTGCTCTCCGAACCCGGCTTCCGGCGCCGGGCGCAGGCGATGGCTGCCGACTTCGAGGAGCTGGATGCCGGACGGGAAATTCTCGGCGCCATCGACGAGCTCTTCCACCGCGACAAGGCTGCCTCGCCCGCCTCCCTGCCGCAGAAAACATCCGAGCCTCGCCCCCGCTCATCCGTCCACACGTTCGGAGCCTCGTGAATGCGCGTCGTGGTCGATCTCAACCGTTGCCAGGGCTACGCCCAGTGCTGCTACGCTGCCCCCGAGCATTTCGAGGTGCGGGGCCACGAGATCCTTTTCTACGACCCCGCCCCGCCGGAGGCGAAACGGGAGCAGATCGAGCGGGCGCAACAGGCCTGCCCCGTCCGGGCCATCGAGGTCGAGTCCGCGGGCCTGACCGAGGAGGCCGAACTGTGATCGGCGTGCAGCGCCCGGGCATCGTGGTGGTAGGGGCCTCGCTCGCCGGGCTGCGGGGCGCGGAGGCGCTGCGCGACGGGGGCTACGATGGCCCCCTGACGATCGTCGGCGACGAGCCCCACCGGCCCTACGACAGGCCGCCCCTGTCGAAGCATGTCCTGGCGGGGGAACTCGCGCCGGAGGCCACCGAGCTGCCCCAGCTCCGCAGCCTGCGCGCCCGGTGGCGGCTCGGCCAGCCAGCGGTGGCCCTCGACCGGGAGCGACGGGTGGTTCGCCTCGCCGATGGCGCGACGCTCCCCTACGAGACGCTGCTGATCGCCACCGGCGCGAGGGCGCGGACATGGCCGGGCGAGGGCGCGGACCTCGCCGGGATATTCACGATCCGCACGGTGGAGGACGCCCGCTCCCTGCGGAATGCCCTCGCGCAGCGTCCCGGTCGCGTCCTCGTCGTCGGTGCCGGATTGATCGGCTGCGAGGCGGCCTCATGCTGCCGAGACCTTGGCTTGGACGTCACCCTCGTCGACCCCAACCCGACGCCCCTCGCTCGCCTGCTCGGGACCGTCATCGGTGGCACGCTCGCCGGGCGGATGAGGGACGCCGGCGTCGACATCCGCATGAACACCAAGATTCACTCGTTCTCCGGCGAGAAGGGCGGGGTGCGCCGCGCTCACTTGCCGGGCGGCGCAACGATCGCGACGGACCTCGTCATCGTGGCCCTCGGCGCGACGCGCGAAACCGGATGGCTCGCCGCGGCGGGCCTCCGCGCCGATGCGGGCGGCCTGACCTGCGACGCAGCCTGCCGGGCGATGACCCTCGCGGGTGAGCTCGATCCCGCAATCTACGCGGCCGGCGACGTCGCGCGCTGGCCCAACCCCCTCACCGGCAATCGCCCGATGACGGTCGAGCACTGGGGAAACGCGGTGGACCAAGCCCGGCACGCGGCCGCCAACATGCTGGCCCGTCCCTCCGAACAGCCTCCGTACGGCCACCTGCCGGCCTTTTGGTCGAGCCAGTTCGGCCTCAACATCAAGCTCGTCGGCCTCACCGAGGGGGCGGACGCCCTGGCCGTCGTCCAGGGGGCGCGGGCCTCGCAGCGGTTCCTGGCGGTTTACGGCAGGGCCGGGCGCAGCGTCGCCGCCGTCTCCTTCGATCAGGCGCGCTGGCTACCCGCCTATGCCGAGGCCGTCGCCGCAGGGTCGGCCTTCCCGCCGATCCTCGGCGCCACCGACCAGCCGCGGATCGAGTGGCTGGAGCCTGGCTTCCCCGTCCCGCGGCGTTCCACCGACCAGGCCGCGCCGACCCTGGAGGCGGCCCATGGGTGACGACACGCTGTTTGCGCAGGTCCTCGACCCGAGGAACCGGCCGGATCCCTACCCGCTGTACGGAAGGTTACGCGAGACGCCGGTCTCCCGCCAAGCCGACGGCAGCTTCGTCGTCAGTACCCATGCCGCAGTGAGGAGCCTCATCTTCGATCCCCGGCTCAGCTCCGAAGACCTGCCGCCCTCCCGGCGGCCCCCCACGGGCAACCCCCTGAGGGACTGGATCCTCAACCCGATCAGGAACCGAGTGGTCAACGCCCACCGTCCGCTGATCTTTCGCGACCCGCCCGACCACGACACCCTGCGCGACTTCGTGATGAAGGAGTTCACCATCGCCCGGGTGCGGGAGTCCCACGCCAAGGTCGCCCGGCTCGTCGATACCCTGATCGACGCGTGCCGGGGCCGCGACACGGTCTGCCTCGTGGACGACCTGTCCTATCCCCTTCCCGTCGCTGTTATCTGCGAGCTTCTCGGCGTGCCCGAGGCCGACGAGGCGCAGTTCCATGCCTGGGCGATCCGCCTCGCGACGGCCCTGGAGCCCGACGCGCGCCACGACGAGGCGGGGCGGCGGGAGATCACCGCGACCTTCGATGCGATCTCGGACTACATGCGCCGGCTGATCCGCGAGAAGCGTCGGCGGCCGGCTGACGACATGCTCAGCGGCCTCGCCGCCCGTGGCGGCCAAGGTCGTCCGGCGATGGGGGACATCGACCTCATCTCGACAGCGATCCTGCTTCTCGTTGCGGGCCACGAGACGACGGTGAACCTCATCACCAACGGAATGCTCACCCTGCTCAGGCACCCGGACGAGCTTGAAAGGCTCAAGGTTGACCCCGCGCGAGCACCCCGCGTGATCGAGGAGATGCTGCGCTACGAGCCCCCCGTCCACTTTCGCACCCGCAAGGCGCTGGGTGCCATCGACGTGGCGGGGGTGACGATCCCGGCGGGATCGCCAGTAATCCTGCTCTTCGCGTCCGCGAGCCGTGACCCGGCACGCTTCGCGGACGCGGACCGGTTCGATCCGGATCGCCGGGACAACCAGCATTTCGGGTTCGGCGGCGGGCTTCACTACTGCGCCGGGGCACCCCTGGCGCGCATCGAGGCTGAGATCGCTCTCGTGACGCTCTGCCGGCGCCTCGTCGCCCCCCGGCTCCTAGATGACCCGCCGCCTTACCGGCCGGGCGCTTCCCTCCGCGGCCCGAAGAACCTCGGGATCACCATCGCGGGGATTACCTGACCTTTCCAGCGAAAGGTCGCCCTTGATAGGAAAATGAAATGTCTCGCAATTTCCGTATTCCCGTCGCCGCTCTCGCCCTGATGGGCGCTCTGACGGCCTTGCCCGCGACTTCCGAGACGCTCAAGGAATTGAGCGTCGCCGGTTCGGACGTCGAACTCAGCCCGTTCGAGACCCGACAGCTTCCCGTCGCCACCGCCAAGGACAAGAAGACCGGGCGGACGTTCAACGTCGTCAAGTTACCGAACGGCAAGATGATGGCCATGCAGTCGATCGAGAAACTGGGAGACCGGCTCTCCTATGCGGACGATTCGGAAATGATGTATGGCAACCATACCGGCTCAACCCGCTGACATCCGTCCCGGGGAGCTAAGATCCGCCGTGTGGCGACAGATATCGCCGCACGGCGCCGCCCTGCCTCCGGCCCGCCGGACGCTCGTTCGTAGCCGTCGCTCAGGAAGACTTGCCAACCCGACGTTCAGGCGTGCTTGTTCCGGGCGCCTGAGGTGCGCCGATGCCCGCCAGGGGGAGCAGCGTTCCTTACCCGTATGACCGCGAGGCCGAAAATGGACCTCCCCAGCCTAAAAGCCGCCGGTTGGAGGAAGGCCAGCGTTGCATGGGGAAGGGTCGGCGCGCTGCCTCCTCAATGGGCCGTCCAGCCACCGTCGACGTTGATCGAGGCGCCCGTGATCGAGGCCGCTGCCGGGCTGCATAAGAAGGCGACGGTACCGGCGATCTCCTCGACGGTGACGAAGCGTTTGTTCGGTTGCTCGGCGAGGAACACCTGACGCACGACCTCCTCCTCCGAGATGCCGTGCGCGGCCGCCTGCGCGTGCACCTGATCCGCGACGAGCGGGGTCCAGACGTAGCCGGGACAGACCGCGTTGCAGGTTATGCCGACCTCGGCAGTCTCCAGGGCCGTGACCTTGGTCAGCCCCACGACGCCATGCTTGGCCGCCACGTAGGCGCTCTTGAACGGCGATCCGATCAGCCCGTGCGCCGAGGCCACGTTGACGATCCGGCCCCAGCCGCGCCGACGCATGTCGGGCAGCACCGAGCGCGTCGCGTAAAACACCGCCGAAAGATTGATGGCCAAGATAGCGTCCCACTTTTCGGGCGGGAACTCCTCGATGGGGCTGACATGCTGGATGCCGGCATTGTTCACGAGGATCTCGACGGGCCCGAGTGCGCGCGCCGAACGGTCGACGAGGTCCATGACGGCGCCGGGCTGCGAGAGGTCGGCATCGTCGTAGCGCACGGACGTCTGGTGCCGCTCGCTCAGATCGTGACAGAGGCGCGTGATCTCGGCCTCGTCGCCGAGGCCATTGATTACGATCAAGGCGCCCTGCTCGGCCAAGGTGTTGGCTATGGCAAGCCCGATGCCGCTCGTGGAACCGGTGACGATGGCCACGCGCCCGTCGAGCGGACGCGTCGTTCCGGTCCGGTCGAGCCCGGCCGACTGAAGTATCCGTAACATTGCTGTTGCCCTGATGGACTATGGCGGGTTCCGATGGAGATTGATCGCTCAAGTCTCGTGCGCGCCAATGCCGAGGCGTAATTGGGTCGATGCGTTTTCATTATTCGCAATCGCCGGTGTCGAGGGCGAGTTGAAAAGCAACGGGGGGTAGGAGGCGGCGATGGAGTTCCACGAGATCCGTTACTTTCTCGCGGTCAGCGAGTTAGGCAACTTCACCAAGGCGGCCGAGCGCTGCAGCGTGACGCAACCCGCGCTGACCCGGGCGATCCAGAAGCTGGAGGACGAACTCGGTGGGTTGCTGTTCTCGCGCGAGCGCGGTCACGTGCACCTGACCGATCTTGGACGTCTGCTTGAGCCGGAGTTCAGCGAGATGAACGCGGGACGCGAGCGCGCCAAGCGGGCCGCCTCTCGCTTCCTGCGCCTGGAAGGGGCGCAGCTCACGCTCGGCGTGATGTGCACCATCGGGCCGATGCGCTTCGTCGGCTTCCTGAACCACTTTCGGGTGGCTCATCCGGGCATCGAGTTGACCTTGATCGAGGGCGTACCGGCCCGCCTGTCGGAGATGCTGCTCGCGGGCGAGCTCGACGTGGCGATCATGGCGCAACCGGACGGGTTCTGCGACAATCTGCGAGCGAGCCCGATCTACGAGGAGCGCTTCACGGTCGCCTGCGGGTTGCTCCACGAATTCGCCCGCCGTAACGCGATCTCGATGAGCGACATGGAAGGTCAGATCTATCTGCAGCGGATCAACTGCGAGTACCGCGACCGGCTCGCCGAACTCCTGCGCGAGCAAGGCACCGGAATTCTTCGGTCCCATCGCAGTGAGCGTGAGGACTGGATCCAGAGCATGGTGGCGGCCGGGATGGGAGTCTGCTTCTTGCCCGAGTTCTCCGTCACCCTGCCGGGCATCGCCTTGCTGCCGGTGATGGACCCGGTCGTGTCCCGGCAGGTCTGTCTCGTCACGGTTGCGGGCCGGCGCTGGTCATCGCCACTCGCGGCGCTCGTGGCGGCGCTCGGCCGATATCGCTGGCCTCCCAGCCGGTTCGATCTGGGCGAGGAGGTTACTCCTGAGCCGCTGGTATCCGCGTGAGGCGGGCGCCGAGCCGATAACCGCAAGGCATCGTCCCTACGCCGTAACGGCATTTCTGCCGCGGCCGCTACCCTCGGATGATCCAGGCGCATCCCGACCGGGATGGTTCCGACGTCCATCCAGGAGGGCAGCGATGGCCACGATCCCGAAGATCCGCAATGCGGTCAGATGCAACCTGCGAAGCTCACTCATCACGATTGCGGCCATCGCGCTCGGCGCCAGCACGGCACAGGCTGGTTCCTGCCCGGCGGACAAGGTGGCCGCGAGCGGCAATGGGCAGGCCGAGAGCAAGGCCTTGGCCAAGGGCGTGACCGACACCGTGATCGCCTCGACCGACCTCGTGAAGGAGCCGGTTGGCATAAAGGACCGGCAGTTCCGGTTGCGGCGGCTGGTGATCGAGCCAGGCGGCATCGTCCCCTGGCACAGCCACGGCGACCGCCCGGCCATCATATACGTCGTCGCAGGCGAGGTGGTCGAATACGCGAGCACGTGCGCGGTGCCGATCACCCACAAGGCCGGCGAGGCGACGACGGAGACGCACGCCACCGCGCATTGGTGGAAGAACACCGGCAGCACGACCGCCGTCCTTCTGTCGGCCGACCTCTTCCACGTGAAGGGCGATCCTCACGAGATGTGAGGCCGCGAGAAGGCAAGGAGGCGGGCCATGACCCATCCCGGTACGGTCGGCCTGAACGGGCCTACGCTGCGCGAGGGCAGCTACGCGGGTGACCTCGTCCGCAACCTGGTCATCGGCCTGATGGCATTCCTGACCGTGGTGGACCTGTTCGCAACCCAGGCCATCCTGCCGTCCCTCGCCCAGGCCTACGGGGTGAGCGCCGCCACGATCAGCTTCGCCGTCAACGCGACCACGCTCGGCATGGCCCTCGGCGGTCTCGGAGTAGCCCTGCTCGGTCGGCGTATCGACAGACGCCGCGGCGTGGTCGTCAGCCTGTTGCTTCTCGCCATCCCGACAGCGCTGCTCGGTACCCTGCCGGACCTCATGACCTTTGCCGCGCTCCGGGTGCTGCAGGGCATCTGCATGGCGGCGGCCTTCACGCTGACCCTCGCCTACCTGGGCGAGGCTTGCTCCGCGTCGGCCGCGGCCGGTGCCTTCGCGGCATACGTGACCGGGAACGTTGCCAGCAACCTTGTCGGCCGGCTCGTCGCCGCCGCCCTCGTCGACCACCTCGGGCTGGTCTCGAACTTCATCGCCTTCGCGCTGCTGAACCTCGCCGGCGCCGGCCTCGCCGTGCTCGTGCTGAGAGCCCCCCCGCCCAAACCGAGCGCAGACATGGGCCGGCACGGGCAAACCTCGCCGTTCGCCGTCTGGGCTGAACACTTCGCCAACCCGACGCTACTGGCCGCCTTCGGCATCGGCTTCTGCATCCTGTTCGCCTTCCTGGGAACGTTCACCTTCGTGAATTTCGTCCTGATCGGCTCGCCCTTCCTGGTCGGACCGATGATGCTGGGCTTCGTCTACTTCGTCTTTCTGCCCTCGTTGGTGATCACGCCGCTGGCCGGACGCGTGAGCGCTCGGCTCGGGCTCCGACGCGGCTTGGCCGTGGGCCTGCTGATTGCCGGGCTCGGCCTGCCGCTGCTGACGTCCATGGCCCTCCCGCTCGTCCTGGCCGGTCTCGTCCTCGTCGGGGTCGGCACCTTCCTGGCGCAAGCCATCGCCACGAGCGTCGTCGGCCGGTCCGCAACGGGAGAGCGGACGTCGGCGAGCGGGTTGTACCTCTTTTTCTACTATCTCGGCGGCCTCGCTGGCACGGCCGTCCTTGGACAGGTGTTCGAGCGCTGGGGCTGGGGCGCCTGCGTCCTCGGCGTGGCGGCCTCGCTCGCCCTGGCGGCGGCCCTGACATTGGGCCTGCGCGAGCCGAGTTCGGCCCGAGGTGTGACATAAATCCGAAGCCCGGCGGATCGAGCCCGGACCGCGATGGAGGATGCCATGCTCGATACGGTCCCACCTCAACCTCCCACGAACTCGTCTTCCGCGCCAACGGCACCCGAACCCGAGTCGCTCGCCCATGGCCTGCGCAGGCGATTCGGGCAGATCGTGCTGGTGTTACAGGGAGGCGGGGCTCTCGGCGCCTACCAGGTCGGCGTCTACCAGGCCCTGCACGAGGCCGGGATCGAGCCCGATTGGGTCATCGGCACCTCCATCGGTGCCATCAACGCCAGCCTGATCGCGGGAAATCCCCTGGAGCGCCGCCTCGAACGTCTCGATGCGTTCTGGAGCCGGGTCGAGCATGGTCCGCTGCATCGGACTTTGTCGGCGCTGCCGGTGTTCGGCACCTACGCCGCCAACTGGCTGACGATCACGCAAGGGATCGAACCGTTCTTCACTCCCAACCCGTTTGCCTTTGCCGGGCCGCATGTGCCGCTTGGTGCCGAGCAGGCGGGCTACTACTCGACCCGCCCGCTTGAGGCGACGCTGCGGGATCTCGTCGACCAACCGACGCTGAACCACGGCGGCTGCCGCCTCACGGTGGGGGCGGCGAACGTGGGCACCGGGCAGATGCGTTACTTCGACAGCCGGGACATGCGTCTTGACCTACGCCATGTCATGGCCTCCGGAGCGCTGCCTCCAGCCTTCCCGGCGGTCCGCATCGACGGCCAGCTTTACTGGGACGGAGGTATCCTCTCGAACACGCCTGTCGAGGCGGTGTTCGACGACAACCCGCGCCGGAACTCCCTGGTGTTCGCGATCCATATCTGGAATCCGGAGGGAGCGGAGCCAACCAGTATCTGGGAGGTGATGGGCCGCCAAAAGGACCTGCAATACGCGAGCCGCGCCCATACCCACATCACTCGGCAGAAGCAGTTGCACCGGCTCCGCCACGTCGTCGCGGAGCTCGCCAGGCGCCTGCCGGAGGAGGAGCGACAAACGCCGGAGGTGCGGGAGCTTGAGAGCTTCGGATGCCTGACGCGCATGCATGTGGTGCGGCTCCTCGCACAGCCGGTGGAGGGCCAGGACCATACGGGCGACGTCGACTTCAGCCGCGACGGCATCGCGGCGCGGCGGCAGGCTGGTTACGAGAACACCCGTAAGGCACTCGCCGACGCGCCCTGGGAGCGGGCGGTCGACGAGGTGGAAGGGCTTGTCCTCCACGAGAACGCGTCCGATCCGTCCGTCGGGTCGCTCTGAGATCCCGGAGCGGTTTCCTATCGGAAGTGCATACGATTTGGCCCGCTCCAGCAGGTTTGCGCGGGATCAGCCGCGTCGGGTTGGACCGCACGTCCTCGAAGTTCGAAGCCGGAGGGCATCGTCTTGATGCGCAATCGGCATTTCACGGCGCTGGTACATTCCTCGAAAGTCTAAATCCAATAATAACTTTGGAGTTATGTCATGATGAAAACACTGACGCTCGCCGGCGCGCTCATTGTCACAACATCTGGATATGCTTTGGCCCAGCAAACCTTTTCAGCGTGGGGGCATGACTTTACCGTCTCGCAGTTCGCGCCCCAGCAGATGATGGTCGGCGTCGCGACCGACAGCAAGACGGGGCGAAAGTTCAACGTCGTGAAGCTGAAGAACGGGAAGATGATGGCCATCTCGCCGATCACCGGCATGCAGGGCATGCCCGAGATGGCCCAGGACGACATGGTCCAATAGGCCGGATTTAGGGCTCACTCATCCCTGATGGTTCGGGTGCCTCATGAAAACGCCTTCGAACGTTCTCGGGGCGCCCGTTCCGTTGTTCTGATCCAGATCGGGTGCGTGGCCAGGATCAGGCTCTGAAGCGCTAGGCATCCACCTGTGCTCGACGACATGGTCACCCTGGTCGGTGCGCGGTTCACGGGGCACGCACTGTGGACGCACTTCCGCCTGGCCTCGTTCAACCTAACGCACGGCTTTAGGAGCGCCCATGGGCGCGGGGGCATGGTGGACTACTGCTTAATAAGGACGGATCACTTAGGCGCGTCCGCGTCCTGCAAGATCATATTGCTCTTCGTTGGCGTCAAACACCGGTCACGTGAGCATTGTAGTCCATAGCACTTCTGCCAGGATCGTGATGCCATGCAAATCCATGACCTCGATCAGGCGGCCGCGTTAACGGTCTGGCCTCGTACGACTCCCGCTAGGATTGCGCGGAGCAAGGACTATGTGACCCTTCGCGAGGCGCTCGATGCGGCCGGCAAGGCCATGGCGGCGGAGGACGTCCGGACCTGGATCATCACAGAGGCCGGCGACATCCTGTCCCCGAGCTGGATCGAGGCTCGTGTGGGGACGCCCCTCGCCGGCCGCCGTCCCCACACATGACAAGCGCCAATCTGGATGCATACACGGGCGAACGGTTCGTAACTGCCCTCGTCCCATGCCGAGCAGTAAGCCACCTCAGGCATCCGCCGCCCGCATTGACGCACGTCCTCGCCGGCACCGTCTTTGGCTGGGCACTGCATCAACGCCAGAATGGCCGCACGTCGATCAATGCCTCATGCGCCTTCGCTGCCGAAGCCACGAGCTTCGTTGCCCTTGCCTCGATATCCGCGGCCGTCATCCCCGCCGCGAACAACGCCGAGCCCGAACCGGCCTCGGTCAACTCGTTAAGCAACTCGTGACCGGTGGTGATATCGTTAAGATCGCCCAGGCTGTCTTGCAGGTCTTCGAGTGCCGCAACGAACGCCATGTGGCGCTTGCTGGCTTTCTTATCAATGTAAAGGCCCGCGAAGAACTCGGCGCCATAACGCAGCTTCTTCGCCGCGATGCGGACGTTATGGCGTTCCTCGGCGTTAAGGCTCTCAAGGTCTCGACCACGCTTCTTGACCTGACGCCTGCGTTTCTCCAGCACGCCGGCCGCGAACGCAATCGCCGGCTGATCACGGCGTCGGGCATCCCTGTCGTCGCCGGACGTGAGCCATGATCCGGCGTTGATCCAGGCCACCAGTTCGAGGATGAACCTGCGCCATTCCTCCGAGGCCAGGGTCTTCCGGACGGCCTCATAGGCCTCGGTGCGCTGGGCTTCGAGGTGCTTCTCCAGGTTGAGCAGCCCACCCTCGTCCGGATGGCGCGCACGCTCGGCGGGTAAGGTCCTGGTTAGGAAGACATCGAGGTTGCGTGCCCGGCCCAGCGGCGCCGAGAGCCGCTTGAGGGCGGCCCGCATGGCCTCGCTCCGGCCGTCCGCGATCATGTCGCCGAAGAGCGAGAACGCCGACCGCAGGCGGCGGATCGCGACACGCGTCTGGTGAAGGGCGCCGACATCGCGACGTTCGAGGATGACATCCTCGTTGAGACGCATGTGCCGCAAGCAGGCGTGGGCGATGCTTCGGAAGGCGTCGGCCGCCGTCATCTCTTCCAAAAGCAGGACCGGCTCCGCCTTGCGCATGCCGTTCGGTTCACCGTCGATCAGGGCGAACCCGCGCTCCGGCTTGGTCCGGACCCCGAGCCTCACAGAGACCTGGGAACACATCTCGTGGGCGAGGTCGAAGAGGTCGGCCGGCGAACCCTCCTTCAGTTCGAGTTCGATCTCGCTGATGGTCACGGCGTCGGAAGCGCGCTTCCCGGCGGTCTGAGTGATGCGGCCTTGATCCAACGCGACCTCGATGCGCGAGGCACCCTGTTCGACATGATAGGCGAGGCGCTCGACGGCAACCGTGAACATAGGCGCGAGCTTCGTGTTCTTTCCCAGCAACTTGGCCAGGGGCGTACCTTCCAGGGCGTCGCGGTCGGGTTCCGGTCCCTCGACCGGCCGCTCCCACTCCGACCGTTCGAGCAATCCGTCGCCGGCGCCCTTCGCGGTCTGCACGTATCCATCCTTCGTGCCCCGCACCCGCAGGACGTATCCGGCCTCGCGCAGCCGCCCGTCGTGCGTATCGAAGTAGACGGAGTTCAGCTGATCCCGCTCCTCGCCGACGGCGCCCCGAAGACGCGGGTGCTCCCGCAGAATGGTCAGGTCGGACGCGTCGCAGACCAACTTAAGTTCGATTTCTTTCGGTGCTGTCATCGAATCGTTGTATCGCTCTGAACGCGACCCTTAAAGAGGGAGCGCCATCGAAAGGCGAAAATCCCCTTGGGAATGAGGTGCTCGGGAGCTGGCGACGGATCTTGCATTTCGATGGTGATGTCGACCCAGCATCGACTGCGTGGTGGAGGCACTCGATTGCCCGGGGTCCCTGAGGCTGACCGACACGGGTCCAGAATGGCGCCTTATCGGTCTAAATTTCCTGCGGGTCTGAAACTGCTTCCAAAAATTGACCCTACCCTAGAGCAGGGCTAAGCCATTGCGGGCTTAAGAATTTCGGATAGCTAGGCAGGGTCACGATCGACGTCGATCGTGACCCTGCCTCGACTTTTCATGTTCCCGAAGTTTCAAGTTCTTAGAGCGAGTTCTACTGGGGTCAAACTTCTATGCTTATCGACACGACGACGCGTCGTAGAGATTCGCGCTCCTGCGCCGGTGAAAACAGATATGCGCGCGCTGCACCTCCATTGCTCAAAGCTCGGAGAAATTGTGGATCCTCTTCGGCTCGCAGAAGCATGCCGGCGAGGGCGGCGTCGTCACCGATCGGGAAGTAGCCCGGATATGCGGGACCAAGCAGACCGATGGTACCGGGAATGCCGGAGGCGATGACCGGCAGTCCGGCTGCGATAGCCTCCGATACCACGTTGGCGCCGCCCTCCTGACGCGAACTCAGAACCATGACCCGGCCACGGGTCAGCCAGCGCCGCACCAAGGATTGGGGACGATCCCCGAGCCATAGGTATCGCGAATTGTCAGCCATCTCGGCCCGTGCCCGGGTCGCCCAGACTTCCTCATGGGCACCACCGAGATGGACGATGCGGATGTGGGACCGCACCGGAAGCCTCCGGGCCGCACGGGCGGCGCAGAACGGGTCTTTCTCGGTGCGTAGATGCCCGATCACCAGGACTTCGAAAGCCTCCTCGGAGGCCGCCCAGCGCCGTCGACGAGGCAAGGCGGATTGGAACACCACGTCGACCTTTTGGCGATGGCGTTCAGGAAGTGCGGCGGGGACCAGATCGTGCAGGCCAATCAGCCGGTCCGCGAGGTCGAGCGAGCGCAGGGTCGGCTCGGGATCCGCGGCGAGATAGTGGTAGATGTCCGTGCCCGTGAGGGCGACGATGAGCGGCCGTTCCGGATGGCGCGCCTTGAACCGCGCGATGGACGAGGAGCTGCGCCAGGCGTGCAGCGCCAGCATCAGATCGGCGTCCGCATCGTCCTCATACGTCGTCGCCACATCGACTTGATGGCCGAGATCGCCGAGGATGCGAGCCCAGCGCACTGCCGTGGTCCGGTTGCCGGCGCGGGATGTCTTCGCGGCCGGCGTGATGAGGCTGATCTTCATGGGTTCGACAGGCTTCCGGGACGATTGATGAACGCACAGGTTTCCGCCGCCGGTCTCGTGGCTATGCTGCAGGATGCCCGGGCGCGAACGCTTGAATTGGTGGCAGGCCTCGACCGTGAGCGTCTCATGGGGCCGCAGCTCGACATCGTGAATCCCCTTTTGTGGGAAATCGGGCATCTCGCCTGGTTTCACGAGCATTTCATCCTTCGCGGTCTCGACGGGCAGCCGCCCCTGATGTCGGAGGCCGACGGGCTTTACGATTCCGCGCGGGTGCCCCATGGGACGCGCTGGTCGATCCCGCTGCCCCCACTGGTCGACACCCTCGCCTACATGGCGAGCGTTCACGACGCGCTGGTCCGGCGCCTCGCTGGCCGCGAGCCCACGCCGCAGGAGGCCGAACTCTACCAGCTCGTCACCTACCACGAGGACATGCACGACGAGGCCTTCACCTATTCGCGCCAAACCCTCGGCTATCCGGCGCCGACCTTCGCAGTATCCACCTCAGCACGGGCCGCGGGTTCCGGCCCCTGGCCCGGCGACGTCCCGGTCAGCGGAGGCATCTGGCGGCTTGGGTCGGAGCCTGGCGACGGCTTCGTCTTCGACAATGAGAAATGGGCGCATCCCGTACCGGTTACGCCGTTTCGCATCGCTCGCGCGCCGGTGACGAACGCTGAGTTCGCGGCGTTCGTCACCGATGGCGGTTACCGTGAGGCAGCCTACTGGGACCCGGAGGGGGCGAAGTGGCGCGAAGGCTGCCGCGCCGAACACCCAGTTTACTGGACGCGCCGTGGGGCACGGGAGTGGACCGTGCGGAGGTTCGACCGCGAGGAGCCGCTGGCGCCCGATCAGCCGGTCATCCACGTCAATTGGCATGAGGCGAATGCCTATTGCCGCTGGGCGGGCCGCCGCTTGCCGACGGAAGCCGAGTGGGAGGCCGCCGCCGCAGGTGCGCCGGCGCTCCCCGACACCTTGAGCGAGACCAAGCGCGCCTATCCTTGGGGCGTCGAGGTTCCGACGCCCGAGCTTGCCAATCTCGATGGCGGTCACCTTGGCTGCGTCGATGTCGCGGCCCATCCCGAGGGCGACAGCGCCTGGGGTTGCCGACAGATGATCGGGAACGTCTGGGAATGGACGGCGAGCCCGTTCCTGCCTTTCCCCGGCTTCGCGCCCGACGCCTACAAGGAATACTCGGAGCCTGCCTTCGGGACGCGCAAGGTGCTACGCGGCGGCGCCTGGGTGACCCGCTCGCGCATGGTCGACAACGCCTATCGCAACTTCTTCGGCCCGGAGCGTCGCGACGTTTTCGCGGGCTTCCGGACAGTGGCGCTCTAACGCCTCGCGAACCAGGCCTTGGCGACGGCGGCAACGAGACGGAGCGCCGCCGTCGCGCCGTTGGCCTCGCCCTTCTCGAAGTCTCCGGCTTGCCCCATCTGGTTGGTGACGTGGGCAAAGCATAGGACTGCCTTGTCACGCGCTTGCGCGAAGGCATAGAGCGCTGCCGCTTCCATCTCGACGGCGAGAATGCCCCGCGCCCGGGCCGCGTCGATGGCCTGCCGGGTCTCCCGATAGGGCGCATCGGTCGTCCAGGTCGCACCTCGCTCCACCGGTTCGCCGATCTCGGTCAGGGCGGGGGCGATGGTGGCAACGAGGCCGGCCGACGCCTGCGCAAATTCGGCCGGCGGCAAGTAGTGATAGCTCGTACCCTCGTCGCGAAGCGCTGCCTCGATCAGGATGAAGTAGGGCGGGGCCCGCAAGTCCGTGATCTGACCGGATGACGTCACACTGATCAAAAGTTCGCAGCCCGCGGCGAACATCTGCTCGGCCACCAGCACGGCATAGGGCGCGCCGACCGCGCAGCCGACAATGCCGACATCATGCCCTTCGCGTTCGAACCGGTGGAGTTCACTGTGATAGCAGGCCCAGTCGGGATCGAGCCGCCCCTGGTCCGTCGCACGCAGGTAGCGGACCATGTCGCCGTCCGGGTCGAGCACGCATAGGGCGGGCACGGATCGCGCGGCGAGCCCGCGCTGCCGCCGGGCCTCACGAAGGAGGCTTTCGGGCGTGAACTCCGAGGCCCGCTCGTGCGCCTTGTCGCGCATGATTGGGGCGAGTTCCGCATCGCTCGGCTGCATCGGGGCGCCTCAGGCCTCGACCCGGATGCCGGCGGTCCCGGTTTCGAACCGCCCGACGACGGCGGCTTGGGCAAAGCCCGCGGCCCGGATTTGGACGAGGATCGCCTCGGCGCGCGCGGGCGTGCAGGTCACGAGCAATCCCCCGGATGTCTGGGGATCGGTGAGAATATGCCGGCGCCAGTCCGGCAGGTCTTCGGGAAGGGTGACCTGGCCGCCGAAGCTCGCCCAATTGCGGTGCGAGGCACCCGTGACGAAGCCGTCCTGCGCCAAGGCCTCGGCCTGTGGCAGAAGCGGGATCGCGCCACCGTCGATGACGAAGGTCAGGCCGGCGCCTCGCGCCAGTTCCAGACCATGTCCAAGGAGACCGAAGCCGGTGATGTCGGTCATGGCGTGGACCTCCGCATCGCACGCCAGATCCGCCCCGACCTTGTTAAGGCGCGTCGTGGTGGCGACGAAGTCGGCATAGCCCTCGCTGTCCAGCGCCTCGCGCTTGATCGCGGCGGAGTAGATCCCGACGCCAAGGGGCTTGGTCAGGATCGCGACGTCCCCGGCCCGCGCGTCGGCATTGCGCCTGACCCGGGCACGGTCGCACAGCCCGATGACCGCGAGGCCGTAGATCGGCTCAGGCGTATCGATGGAGTGGCCGCCGGCGATCGGGATGCCCGCCTCGGCGCAGGTGCTCGCACCGCCTTTCAGGATCCTGGCTACGACCTCAGGGGCGATCTTACCGACGGGCATGCCAAGGATGGCGAGCGCCAGAATCGGCTTGCCGCCCATCGCGTAGACATCCGAGATCGCGTTCGTGGCTGCGATGCGTCCGAAGTCATGCGGATCGTCGACCATCGGCGTGAAGAAGTCGGTCGTGGCGATGAGGCAGGTGCCGTCGTCGAGCGCCCAGACCGCGGCGTCGTCCGCCGTCTCGTTCCCGACGAGCAGGCGCTCAAACGGACCCGCCGCCGGCTGATCGGCCAGCAAGGTGCGCAGGACCTCCGGGTCGAGCTTGCAGCCGCAGCCGCCGCCATGGGCGAGGCTCGTCAGCCGGACCGGGGGCATATCGAGCTTGGGATCCTCAGACATTGCGACCTCTGACAGATGGAAACACGGGATTGTCGTAAGGCTGGTCCTACCAGACCAGGGCGGGCATCCGGTACAGGCGACCAACGCGGTCGCCAGGGGGCGTCGGCGTGTCAGTGCCGATATGCAAGGCTGAGAACCCGTGTGCGAGTGCTCCCAGGACGTCGAGCGCGTAGGTGTCTCCGACGCCCAATACGCGGCTTGGGTCGACGGCGCGATCCAGCATCGCTTCCGCCTGAGCGATGCCATTGCCGTAAATGAGGCCTCCCGGCTTGCCGGTCTCCACGACCACGCCGCCGATGTCGCGGTAGCGCCGGGCGACGAGGCCGGCAAACCGCAAACGTTTGTCGCCGACCACGAGGCTGGTGTCAGGGTTGGTGCAAAGCATCTGGAGGCCGCGCCTTAAGGCGACCGCGAGCACCAGGTCCAGGTTATGGTCCGTTTCGGGATACCCGGTGCACACGACGAATTCGGCGGTCTCCGGTTCAGCGAATGCGATGGCCAGCCCCTCGAAGAGGCACCGGTCGCGAAGCGGGCCGATATGCAGGACCGCTCGCCGGTCTTGGTCCTTAAGCAGGATTCGGGTGACGTCGGCGGCGGTGGCCACGCTGTCATAGGCAGGCGCGACGGGCGTGTCGCAAACCCGACTGTGAGCCGCGGAAGGGCATCTACCGCCCCGCTTTCACGCTTTGTTCGTGACGGGAAGTCCGAAGTGGCAGGCCAGCAGCTGGTTCTGCTCGCGCACGGTCCACGCCCCTGAGAAGCTGAAGTCTTTGCGCAGCCACAGCATCGCCTCGAAGCCGCAGATCGTGCGCCGCGCGGTGTGGAAGGACTGGAAGCCACCCACCCGCGGCATCGCCCGTTTCACCCGCAAGTGGTCGCTCTCGATGCCTTGCTGCAGGTGCTTGGTGACGTAGTGGACCGGCGTGCGGGGCAGCAGGCCCGCCTCACGGCTCTCGGCGATCGCTGATGGGTACGGGCCAGCACCATCGGTGCCGATGCGATCTGGGGCGAGCAGCGGCTGATCCTGGAGCATCTTGCGGATCGGACCCGCGTCGTCCTAGCCGCTGCCCATCGCGATCACGACGCCTCGAACAACGCGGACGGCAACCTCGCGGCCTTCTGTCAGCGATGCCACCTCATCCACGACCGGCCCGAGCACCAACGTAGGCGGTGGCGCACGCTGTTCCAGCGGAAGGCACTGGGCGACCTCTTTGGTGGCCCTTACGCCTGAAGGTAGCGCGCCAGCCGTAGGTTCTCAGCCGTCTTCACGCAGCATCGGACCGAGCGGGAGTTTCAGCCGGTATGACAGGGGACGTGGGTAAGCGGACGGCCGGCAGGCTGGCCACTGCGGGCGTGGCGAAGAGGTAGCCCTGGAACAGCTGGATCCCAGCTGCACGAAGAGCCGCCAGCTCAACTTCCGTCTCGACGCCCTCGGCGATCACGGCCACGCCCAGCTGCCGCGCCATCATGATCACACCGGCGACGATGGTTTGCCGGGCTGGCGAGGTCGCGACCCCGCGGATCAACCCCATGTCCAGCTTGATGAAGTCGGGTTGGAAGCTCGCCAGCAGGTTGAGCCCTGCGTAACCTGCACCGAAGTCGTCGAGAGCGGTCACAAAGCCCTGCTTGCGGTACTCAGCGATGATCCGCTGGACGTGGGCAACATCCGTCATGCGCTCGTTCTCGGTGAACTCGAACATGATCTGCCGGTGCGCAAAGCCAACGCGGCGAGCAGCGTCGAGTGTGGCGCGGATGCAGGCGGCCGGCTCGTAGACGGCGTTGGGCATGAAGTTGATCGACAGCCGGGTCTGGTTGTCTGGGAATAGGGAGCCGGCGAGTTCAATAGCCCTCACGCGGCAGGCTTGGTCGAACTTGTAGCGATTATGCTCGTCGACCATCCCGAGGATCTGCCCAGCGCCCTGACCTTCCGTGCCCCTGACCAGAGCCTCGTAGCCCCAGACGGCGTTGCGCGAGAGATCTAGGATGGGATGGAACGCCATCGTGAACTCGAACGGCAACGGGTTGCCATCTTTGCAACCTTGGCAGGCGCGCGTCATATATCAGTCTTTCAGAACGCAATCCCCGAACTGACAGCGTATGTCGCGGTTGTTTATTTCAAGTAAACCGGCTTAGATTGACGAAAAGCAACATTTGTTTGTTTGACTGATCGCTGCCTAGAGTGATCTCAGCGAAGGCGACCTGCTCAGTGGCATTTTGGGCATCCCATCCTGCTCGAAGGAGGCCCTATCCCTTCCATTCCAATAACCGTTTCGTGCTGGCGCGGTGCTCTGGATCGCGCGGGAGCAGGCGTCACCTCGGGCAGCCCAATCAGCCGCGATGGCAACAGGGAGTGCGCGGGTTAGAGGTGAGGCGCTGAGCAAGCATGGCGTTACATCACTGCCCGGGCAGCTTGATCAGCTCACGAGGCGCATGGCCTTCTTGCTCGGTTCGGCAGCACGAACCTGGTTCCGGCCGGCGCCTTTGGCCGCATACAAGGCCGCATCAGCCTCCGCAACGAGCGCTGCTGCGTTGTGCGCCAGGATCTCAGGAACGGTGGCCACGCCGCAGCTCACCGTGAGCACCGCGTGCGGTCCCGCCGTGTGAGGCATGGCCCAGCTCATCACCGCCGTCCGGATCCGCTCGGCCACGACCGCAGCGCCTGCCAAGTCGATCTCGGGCAGGATGACCGCGAATTCCTCGCCGCCGATGCGACAGGCCGTGTCACTGGAGCGGTTGGCGGCCGCCCGGATCGAGCCAGCGATCAGCCGAAGTGCCTCGTCGCCCCGTTGATGGCCGTAGGTGTCGTTAAAGCCTTTGAAGCAATCCGCATCGATCAGGATCAGCGCCAGCGACCGCCGACCTCGCACGGCACGGTCCCATTCCTGTACTAGCGCCTCGTCGAAGCGCCGCCGGTTGCCGAGAGCGGTCAGCGCGTCGGTGGTTGCCTGCGCCGCGAGATGAGCATTAGCAGCGACCAGCCTCATCTCGGCCAGCTCACGACGGCTCAACTCGCGGCGAAGAAGCCATGTCAGGCCGACCGTGACACCGCATAGGCTGAGCAGCACCATGCCCAGGCTGAGTGCCTGCCGTTGCCACTCGGCGTAGATCACAGACGGTTCCACGGCGATACTGAGGGTGAGGGGCTCCAAGCCTAGGCGTGCGAAGGTGAAGTCCCGCTCGCCATCCCCAAGCATCGCCGGCCCGACGAAGCTGCCCTCCCGCACCGCGATCATGCGGCGGTAGCTCGGAGTATCAGCCACACTCACGCCGATTGCGCTCTGATCGAAGGGCTCGCGCATCAGGACGATGCCCTCCGGTCCGTAGAGCGTCACGGTTCCAGCATGCTCGGCATCGACCGAGGCGAACAGGCGGCGCAGGTAGTCGATCTTGATACCGCCGACGACGACGCCCGCGAATGAGCCGTCCGAGTTCAGCAGGCGGCGGGAGAGCATGATCATATGCTGGCCGCTCACCCGCGAGATAGCGGGCGGGCTAATGTGCAGGCCGTCATCATTTGGTTGGGCGCGGAAGTGGCGGAAATACTCGGCCTCAGCCCGGTTGAGCCCCTTCGGCACCAAGCGATCCGAGCCGGCGACGACGACGCCGTGTGTGTTGAGCAGCAGCAGGAACGCGAAGCCCGGTGCCGAAGCGGCTCGATCAAATAGGATCAGTTGGCGCAGCTCGGGCGAGGCTTGTGCGACGTCGGTTCGGCCGAAGCTTTCGACGACGGCCTGCAGTGACAGGTCATAGAGCTCGACGTTGCGAGCGATATCGCGGCCGAGCACCTGGACGAGGCTGTTCGCTGTCAGCTGGCTGCGACGCTCAGCGTCCGCGCGCATCTGCCAGAGCAGAAGCGCGGCCACGCTGACCAAACCGGTGACGGTGAGGAAGTTGGCAAGCGCCAGCCATCGGGCGAAGGACGACCCGAGCCACGAGCGATCAAGGTGCCCTGGCGGGCTGGTCTCAACGTGCACCACCTCGGGCCTGCGCGGCATATTCTTTCCAGCGCAGTAAACCAAGAACCGGTTGCCAATCGCTTAGCGCGACAAGAGGAATTTGTGCGATAGAGGACGAGAGGCTCTGCGGCGTCCCTGTGCGTGTTGGCAGGACGTGGCGACATTGGTGACGGTCACGCGAGGTTCGTGAAGAGTCGCCGAGATCAGGTGAGTCCTATGGGCAGATCGAGGAACAGCGGCACGTCATGCTGCACAACCTTGCGACGTATGCTGGTCCGGCGAGAGCCCGGCTGCGTCTATCTCTCCCCGACGCGGCGCGTCTGGCCGGCCTCGCACCGGAGGACCTCGCCGCCATCGAGAAAAGCAGCGACTGCACGCTGCCGCTCGCGACGCTGACACATTTGGCTCTGTCCCTTGGCCTCACCGACATAGGTGTGCCACGTCCTCAGCCGCCTGGGGTGCAGTAGCCGGTTCACGAGTGGTGAGGATCTCTACCGACGCGCACATGAAGGTCGACGCTCCGCCGTTCGGCATACCGTCCGGCCACATGACGCCACGGCAACGCTCTGCTCATGCCGAACCGAAGCGTTGCCGTTGTCGGCTTGAACCCTCGCCGCTACAGCCCGCCCATGTCCGACAAGCTCGCCACCATCCTCGAACGTCTCAAGGCGCACCAGCGCGATCTCATTCTCCCGATGGCCGACCATGAGGGAATGCCGGCTGGCAGCGCGCTGCGTCAGTGGCTGAACTGGAGAACGCCATCGCCGCCGTCGAGGCAGTGATGGATGAGCAAGCCGAGAGCGCGGCGTAGGGGCCCCGCAGTTTAACGACAGCGAGGCCGGTGCCGGCGTGATTACATGCGGGAGTGATGACCGTGGTGGCGCCGATTGCGCCGGTGACGGGTCATGTGCTTCCTGCCCATTATGCCAGTGTGGCTGTCAAACAGCGTTGAACATTGACCCTGGATCGGCGTCGAACTTTGACCCCCTGGATGGGTATGGCGGGACGCCCCTGATCAGCCCGGCGAAGGCGGGTCGGGGTGGCGCAGCCGGGCTGATCAGGGGTCCAGCAGGCGCGACGTGTGTGCTGGCCTCAGGCGCGGTTCTTGAAGCGCCAGCTCTCGTTGCCGGTCTCGACGATCTCGCAGTGGTGGGTGAGCCGGTCGAGGAGCGCGGTGGTCATCTTGGCATCGCCGGCGAACACGCTCGGCCATTCCCCGAAGGCGAGGTTGGTGGTGACCACGATCGAGGTCGTCTCGTAGAGCTTGCTGATCAGGTGGAACAGGAGTTGGCCGCCCGACTGCGCGAACGGCAGGTAGCCGAGTTCGTCGAGCACCACGAAGTCGAGCCGCGCCAGATGGTCGGCGATGCGGCCGTGCCGGCCGGCGCGTGCCTCGGCTTCGAGCCGATTGACGAGATCGACGACGTTGTAGAACCGGCCCCGCATGCCATCCCGGATGCAGGCTCGTGCAAGGGCGATGGCGAGGTGGGTCTTGCCGGTCCCGGTGCCGCCGACGAGCACGACGTTGCGCTGATGCGCCAGGAACTCGCCGCCGGCGAGATCACGCACCAGCACCTCGTTGATCGGAGTGCCGTCGAAGGCGAACTCGGCGATGTCCTTGGCCAGGGGCAGTTTGGCGATGGTCATCTGGTAGCGGATCGAGCGTGCCTGCTTCTCGGAGATCTCTGCCTGGAGCAGGTCGCCGACGATCTGCTGCGGCTCGTGGGTGCGCTTCACTGCGACCTTGATGATCTCGTCGTAGGCGGCCTTCATGCCGAAGAGCTTCAGATCGCCCATGGTGGCGAGGATCTGCTGGCGTTCCATCATGGTGCTCTCCTTAGGCTGTCGTAGCGGGCACAGTCGGCGACCGGCTCGTGGCGCAGCCGCAGGCTCTCGGGCGTCAGGATGGTGACGGGCGTGGTCGGCTCGCGCTGCCGGGCGAGGATGTTGAGGACGACATCGGCCGAGTGGACGCCCTCGCGCAGGGCCTCGGCACAGGCCGCCTCGACCGCCGGCAACCCGTCACCGAGCACAGCGGTGAGGATCTCGACCATCTGCCGGTCACCCCCGGCACTGCCGGCGAGCTTGCGTCGAACCCGGTCGAGGGCGGCGGGCAGCACCCAGTCCTTGAACGGTGCGCCGTTCCGGAGCGCGCCAGGTTTGCGGGCGAGCACAGGGACGTAGTGCCAGGGATCGAACACGGTCTGATCCCGGCCGAAGGCACGCGCGTGCTCGGCGACGACGCGCCCGTCCTGCTGGATCTCGATGCGCTCGGCGTAGGCTCGCACTTCGACCGGGCGGCCAATGGCGGAGGCCATGACCGAGTATCGGTTGTTGTCGAAGCGTACGAGGCAGGTCGCGGACACCGAAGCGGTGACGGCGTGGAAGCCGTCGAAGCGGCCAGCATAGGGCACCAGCGCCGCCCGCTCGGCCTCGAACCGCTCCCAGACGGTGCGCTCGCGCTCCTCGGGATGCGGATGGGCCTTGGCGTAGGCGATAGCTCCATCGAGTAGGAGCGCGTTCAACTCGTCGTAGCTCTTCACCCGGACGCGCGGGGTGAAGAAGCGCTCGCGCACCAGCCCGACCTGGTTCTCGACCTGCCCCTTCTCCCAGCCCGAGGCCGGCGTGCAGGCGACCGGATCGACGAGGTAGTGCGAGCACATCTGCAGGAAGCGACGGTTGTAGGCGCGCTCGCGACCGACGAAGATCGTCTCCACCGCGGTCTTCATGTTGTCGTAGATGCCGCGCTGGCAGGTGCCGCGGAAGAACGCGAACGCCCGGTCGTGGGCGTCGAACACCATCTCCTGGCTCTCGCGCGGATAAGCCCGCACGAACAGCATGCGCGAGTGGCAGAGCCGGACGTGAGCGACCTTGACCGTGACGGTCGTGCCGCCGATCAGCACGATCTCGTGGCTCCAGTCGAACTGGTAGGCCTCGCCTGGGGCGAAGATGAGCGGCACGAAGGCCTGCGCCGTGACCGAGGCGCGCTCGCGCTTCCAGGTTTTGGCATAGCGCCGAACGGCATCGTAGCCGCCCTCGTAGCCGAGCCCGCGCAGCGCCTCGTAGATCCGGATCAGCGTCAGTCGCTCGCGGGCGGACCTGCCGGCGTTGGTGGTCAGCATCCGATCGAGATCGTCGCGCCACGGCCCGAGCTTGGGCAGAGGCTGCACGTCGCGCTCGTAGGTGAAGGCGGTGGCCCCCGACCGGATGACCTTCCGGACCGTGTTGCGGGAGACGTGCAGGTCGCGGACGATGTCCTTGATCGCGCGGCCGCGGGTGAAGAACTCGCGCCGGATGCGCGCAATCGTGTCCACGCCCTTCATCCCCCTGCACCACCCTTCCGGCCGCACCAGAGGGCAGTCTGCGAGAACGAGGTTAGGGGGTCAGAATTGGACGCCGATCCCCCGCCTCAAGGGGTCAAAGTTGCACGCCGAAACACAGGCGGAAGTCAGGGCGTGCGCGTCGCGCCGGATCTCATCGCGCGCGGCGGCGCTCTCGATCGAGCCGGCGAAGCCGGGCGACATTTCCTCGATCAGGAGTTCCAAGAGATCGCGCATCTTGGCAGCGCCGAGATCTCGCCGAAGCTGATCGAACGTGCTCTGATCGACTGCGACCGAGGACGCATCGCGTGGCTGGGGAGCCGCAGCACGCCCGTCCCTCAACCACCGATCGATCGTGGCGAGCAGTACCTCGCGCTCGAACGGCTTGGCCACATGGTCGTTCATGCCGGCCGCCGCGAAGGCCTTCACCTGCTCCGGGAGGACGTTCGCCGTCATCGCGAGTATCGGAACCTTGGCCGATGGTATCTTGAGGCGCCGGATCATGCATGTGGCCGTGAGGCCATCCATGCCGGGCATCTGCACGTCCATTAGAACGAGATCGTAGCGTCCCTCCTCGACGGCGATCACGGCCGCAGCTCCATCGCTCACGACGTCGAGACGGTGGCCGGCCTCCTGGAGTATGGCTTGGGCGATCGTCTGGTTGATCTCGGAATCTTCGACGAGCAGGAGATGCCCCGCCCGCCTCGGATGAGCCGAAACGGACGGGCGATCATCCGCGGTCGGCATCGTCGCGCGCGGCAGCGTGACGGTGAACCAGAACGTCGAGCCGCGACCGTCGCGCGAGGCGACACCGATCTCGCCTCCCATCAGTTCGACGAGGCGCTTGCAGATGGCGAGGCCGAGACCCGTCCCGCCGAAGTCGCGATGGATGGAGCTGTCGACTTGGCTGAAGCGCTGGAACAGCCTGTCCTGCTTCTCAGGTGGAATGCCGATGCCCGTGTCGATGACGCTGAAGCGCAGCTGTTCGCCACCGATCAGGCGCCCCTCATGGCGCACGACGAGCGCGACCGAACCGGCGTGCGTGAACTTGACCGCGTTGTTGAGCAGGTTCAGCAGGATCTGCTGCAAGCGGGTCTCGTCACCCAGAAGTGCGACCGGCAGGTCCGGCTCGACGATGGCATGCATGTCCAGGCCCTTGGGTTTGGCGAGGCCGCGGACGATCGACAGGCAGTTCTCGGCGAGCGCCGCCGGGCTGAAGCCGCGTGGATTGAGCTCAACGGCTCCAGCCTCGACCTTCGAGAAGTCGAGGATGTCGTTGACGATCGTCAGCAATGCCCGGCCCGAGGAGCGAACGAGTTCCGCGTTCCGCTGCAGATCCGAGGGAAGGCGACCGGAACTGGCCATCATGTCGGTGAAGCTGAGGATCGCGTGCAGCGGCGTGCGGATTTCGTGGCTCATCGCGGCGAGAAAGTCCGACTTGGCCGCGCTCGCCCGTTCCGCCTTGAGCTTGGCCTCCTGCAGCGCCCGCGCCTGCTCCCGCCGCTCCGAGATGTCGCGGAAGGTCGCCACGATGGTGGGCTCGTCTCCGACCGCCCCGGGGATGCGGCGGAAGACGCCCTCGATCCAGGTCCACCCACGCGCCTTGTGTCGAGCCCGGTACTCGCAGGAAGCCTCCGCCCGATCGGGGCCGAGGCTGCGGGTGGCGGCGTAGAGCCGTTGCACGTCGTCCGGATGGACGTAGTCGCGCAGCCGCATGGCCGCGAGTTCCTCCGGCGTGTAGCCGAGCAGGCGCATCGAGGCCGGCGAGATGTAGGACCGCCGGCCATCGTCGTGGCCGAGCATGATCAACTCGCTCGTATTCTCGGCGAGCACACGGAAGCGGTACTCGCTGTCGGTGAGCGCCTTCTCCGCCGCCACGCGCCGGGAGACGTCGCGCGTGCACGCCACGCAGCCTATCGGTTCCCCGTCGGGATTGTGGATCATCCGGTAGCTGACCTCGACCCAGACGTAGCTGCCGTCCTTGCGCCGGTAGCGCTGGCGCTTGAGCGCCTGCTTGCGAGCCCCGCTCCTCAGATCGTCCAACAGCGCCGCGACCGCGTTGCGGTCCCCGGGATGAACCATGTCGAGGGATTTGCTGCCGATCAGTTCCTCCGGCTCATAGCCGAGGAGATCCCGCGAGGCCGGAGAGACGTAGCGGCGGGTCGTGTCGAGATCGACCTGCACGATCATGTCGCTGGTGTTGTCGGCGAGCATCCGGAACCGGGCCTCGCTGTCGACTGCGGCGCGCTCGGTGCGGCGCAGCTCGGTCACGTCCATGATCGTGCCGAATACCGCGGTCGTCGTGCCCGAGGCGTCGACCTCGCAGACGCCGCGGCAGGAGACGTCCCGCAGGGAGCCGTCCGCGTGGACGATCCGGGCCGAGAACGCGAAGCCGCGCCCCTCGCGCACCGCTGCGTCGACGCAGCGCTCCACCTCGGCCTGATCGTCGGGCGCGTAGGTGGCGATCGCGTCCGCGATCGTAGGCGCTCCGGCCGCAGGAGAGCGGCCGAAGATCGCGAAGACCTCCTCGGACCAGAACAGCGTATGCTCGGGCAGGCCGATCCGCCAGTGTCCGATGTGCGCGATCTGTGCGGCCAGAGTGAGCAGCCGGTTCGCCTCCCGAGCCTGAGCTTCCGCGACGCTCGTCGCAGCCTCCCTGGCAGCCAACATCGCCTGCTGACGCCGCCCGTTCTCGAGACCTCGGATCAGGAGAAGCAGCGTGGCCAGGAGCACCAGCGTCACGCCGGTGCCGGCCAGGACGGCACGGCGGCGCTCGCCGGCGAGCGGCGCGAGCACCTCGTCCACAGATTTGCCGACGGTCACGATCAGCGGCAGCGAACCGACGGTGCGATACCCGAAGATGCGCGTGACCCGATCAAAGGCGCTTCCGACCTCGTAGGTCCCCGACGGCCGCTCCCGCACATGGGCGAATACGCCCCTGCCGCTGCCGAAATCGGTGACGTCGCGCTCGTACATGCCGTCCGCTTGCGGGTAGCGCGCGCGGACGAACCCATCGGTTCCGAAGATGGCGATGCTCCCGTGCCGGCCGACGTCGAGGGCCTTGAACTGGTCGGCGAGGTAGTCCGGGTCGATGGACGTCACGATCACGCCGGCGAAGCTGCCGTCGTGGTTGCTGAGCCGTCTTGCCGTCTGCAGGACGTAGCGGCCGGTGATCCGACCTTTGAGCGTCCGATCGATGTAGAGGCCTCGCTCGGCGCTCGCCTGCAGCGCCTGGAAATAGTCCCGGTCCCGGATGTCGAACCGCGGCGTATCGGGAGGTGGAGGCGTGCGTGAGGCGAGGAGTTCACCCCGTTTGTCGAACAGCGAGATCTGGTGGGCGACGCCTCGCAGCGACGTCGAGCGCTTGAGCCAAGCGGCGAAGTCGAAGGTATCCGGGTCGCTCGCGTAATCGTCTGCGATGAAGCGCATGACCTGATCGACGCCCACGAGGAGGCGCTCGACGTGCTTTTCCACTCCGATCGACAGGTTCGCCACGTCGCGGTGCGTCTGCTCGCGGACGGCTACCTCGCGCAGGTGCAGGTGGTACAGGATGCTGGTCCAGACGAGGCCGACAAGCGCGAGACCAACCACGAGCACGGGCGCCTGCAGGCGATCCGTGCGCCGTCTCGGCTTCAAGCGAGAAGCCGGGTCGATCATTCGCTGGACGAGGTTCGACATCGCCGTGTTCCGATCGAGGCGCTACCGCGAGTGTTCGGGAGACCTGCATCCGGAGCCTAGCCGCGCGGGTTCCATGTCGAAGTTTAGCAGTGAGCTCCTGAAGTTTGACTGACTCCGCCCTGCTCTGCGCGAGGGTTCGGCATCATGGGATCCGGAGGTCGAACCGCAGCTTCTTGGTCGGTTCCGGGGCGGTCGCCTCCGCACCGATCCCGAGGCAGTCCCGGATCGTCCACTTGATGTGCTCGATCATCGGCGGCGGGCGCACGACGTGGGTCGCGTCCGTCAATGAGGTGGACTTTTGGGGTGGAATTGGAGCGGCCATCGGTCAGGCGGCCTGCGGTGGAAGGGTGATGGTGTCGTCGGTCAGTGCCGGCGTGAGGCCGACCATGCCCTCGACCTGCATGTAGCGATGCTGGAGCTGCCACTCGTCGTTTGCCTCCAACAGCACCGCGCCAATCAAGCGTTGGATCGAGTCCGTATTGGGGAAGATACCGACCACGTCGGCACGGCGCTTGATCTCCTTGTTGAGGCGCTCCAGCGGATTGGTCGAATGTAGCTTCGTTCGATGCTGGATCGGGAAGCTGAGGTAAGCCAGGACATCGTCGCTCGTGCCTTCGATGAAGCCCTTCAGCTTCGGCCAGCGATTGTGGAGTTGCTCGGCCAGATGCTGGAGCGCGGCGCGGGCCGCGTCCTGATCGGGCTGCTGGAAGGCGCTGCGCAGACCGGCCGCCACCATGGTCTGCTGCGCCCGCGGCACGTAGGCCAGGGCGTTCCGGGTCCAATGAACGCGGCACCTTTGCCATGTCGCCTTCAGCACGCGCCGGATGGCGGCCTTCAGGCCCTCGTGGGCGTCGGAGACGACGAACTGCACGCCCGCGAGGCCGCGCTTGACTAGGCTGCGCAGGAAATCGGTCCAGAACACCTCCGCTTCCGACGGGCCGATATGCAGGCCAACGATCTCCCGCCGGCCCTCGGTGTCGACCGCCACGGCGACTATGGCGGCCACCGAGACGATCCGCCCGCCCTCGCGTACCTTCAGGTAGGTGGCGTCGAGCCAGAGATACGGCCACGCGCCCGACAGCGGGCGCGTCAGGAAGGCGTTCACGCGCTCGTCGATGTCCTTGCAGAGCTTGGACACCGACGACTTCGAGATGCCCGACAAACCCATGGCCTGAACGAGATCGTCCACACGCCTGGTCGAGACGCCGGCGATCCATGCTTCCTGGATTACCGCCACCAGCGCCTTCTCAACCGTCTTGCGTGGCTCCAGGAAGCCGGGGAAGTAGCTGCCGGTGCGCAGCTTCGGGATCTTCAGGTTGAGCGAGCCCAGCCGGGTGTCGAGGCTGCGCTCGCGATGGCCGTTGCGGTAGGTGCTGCGCTCGCCCGACCGCTCGTAGCGCCCGGCCCCGATCAGCCCGTCCACGTCGGCCTCCATCAGGATCTGCAGGACCGTCTCGGCGATCGAGCGCAGGAAGTTGCCGTCGTCGGCCTTCTGCAGCGCCTCGATCAGTGCCACTCTGTCGTCGGTCATCGGGGTTACCTCGGCTCGGGTTGAAGTCCGCAAACTCCACCTTAGCCGCCAGCCCCGATGGCCACCCCAATCCCCACCCGAACGGACCCGGAAATTACACCTCGTTCGCGGACGCTACCCACGACGTGCGAGCCGGATGCCGTGCGATCGGCGCAACGCAGTCGCGCCGACAGAAGGACGATCGGTAGGCTGGGCCGCTGCCGTCGAGCTTCTGCGTCGAGGGAAAACCCCTCGACGCCATGCGACATGTCGACGTCGGTCACGAGGACATCGGCACGCTCGCCGATCGCGAAATGTCTCAGGACGGAGAACGCGTCGGAACAGGCGACCACCGTGAATCCGGCCTGAGACAATTCCATCGTGAGAACTCTTCGGACGCCGGCATCGCTGTCTGCGAGTACCACGACGGGCTTCCTCCTGGACGTCGTCACCGAAGCTGCTCCGCTCCTCGCGGTCCATCGAGAACCAGGGCGTGAGCCATAGGGTATCGAAGCTGGGCCAAACTATTCGGCCTGACGACCGTCGCGGTTGGCGGCCCCTGGTCGATTGGGTTATGCCATTTGGCCAAACCCCGTCGGGCCGACATATGGGTGCGAAGGTCGAGCGAGCCCTGATTGCCGACGACGATCCGTTCTTCCGGATCGCTCTATCAGCAATCCTGCGTGAGACGCTGGGCTTTGCCGACGTCATTCAGAAAGGTTCCCTCGACGAGGCCGTCGACGTGCTCGCCGGCGTGTCCGAGATCAGCCTCGCCCTGTTCGATCTGGCGATGCCGGGCATGGCCGATGCCACGAGCCTGCGGGCGGTTCGGGAGTGCTTTCCGCACGTCACGACCGCTGTCGTGTCGGGTTCGCTCAGGCGTGAGGATGTACTCCTCGCTCTCGATGCCGGCGTCCACGGCTTCGTGCCGAAGGCGGCGGGAGTCGATGAGCTCGTGAAGGCGTTGACCGCGATCGTGGACGGGTGGATCTACGTTCCACCCTTCATCGCGCATGTTTCGGCTGGAGACGGTACCGGTTCGAGGTCAGGCGCTGTTGTGCCTTCAGGCCTGGACCGTTCCGTCGGGCCTTCTCTGACGCCGCGGCAGCGTCAGATCCTGGATCTCATCGTGGCCGGTCAATCCAACAAGGCGATGGCTCGGGTCCTCGACGTCAGCGAGGGCACGGTGAAGGTCCATGTCGCGGCACTGCTACGCGTTCTAGGTGTCCAAAACCGATCGGCCGCGGCCGCTTGGGGAGCGCGGCATCGAAGATAGCTGGTCCGACTAAGCCGTGAGGCCAGCTCGACGGCATCGATGAAGTGCGAGAGGAAGACTCGACATCCACCAGGTGCGGCCATGACCGAGTTCGGTCCCACCTCCGTCCTCGGGCGATCGATGATCGGTGCCGCCTTCGGCATGGCCCACGGGACAGTGGAGTGTCCCAAACCGGCAGCTCATGTCCGGCCCGCGCGCTCCGCGCCGTGTCGTCCCGTGACCGCGATGTCGCATTTCGATGGGGCGTTCCTGGTCGGAGCGGCCGTGGCGCTACTGCACGCCGTGATCCGAGAAGGTCGGAGGTCGTCTTCCGTACCCCTACCGTCGATGGAGGTCTCGGCAGGACCGCGTCGAGCTGCCGGATCGCGACGATTGGCTCCGCGGTGAAAGAAACCTGCTTCGGCGCGAACACGGTCGCGCCTGTTCGGGCGAGGTGTGGTTTGAGTCAGATCGTGCCGATCCTCGACGATGGGCTGTTCCGGCAAGTGCTCACGATCGTGAAGCCGGCGCGCACCTGCGAATTGCTGGAGATTCTGCGCGCACGCATCGTCGCATTGTCGGAGGCGAGCGACACGGACATCGCAGGGCCGGACGGCCGGTTGCTGGCCCATAGATTGGCCTCGGAGGCAGGGCTTCTCGGCTTCCGCCGCCTATCGCTGATCTGCAGGATCCTGGAGAGCCAGAACGACAGATCCGCCTCCGCGATGGCCGAGCCCTGCCGACAGCTCCGAGCGATCCTGAGTTCGACGCACGCCGAGGCTCGGGCCCGCCTCGCGGCCCTTGCGGTGTCGAACACCTGAAGGCGCACTTTGCGGCCCCCCCCCATATACGGACCGGAGTTTCGGTGATGTTGTCTCGTGAGGCCGAGATCGACCCTGCAACCACGTTGAGCTGTCGTCTCGTCGTCGCCTATGTCAGCCAGAACGTGCTGCCGCGGGAGCAAGTCGCACGTGTCCTCACCGAGGTTCATCGGGCGATCCGCGGATTGATGCAGCCCTCGTTCGCTGAACTGCCGGGGCTCGGTTTCGCCGGACCTCGGGAAGCGGCTCGACCGACCGTCCAAGAGATCCAGGCGTCGATCTCCGATAATGGCCTGATCAGTTTCGAGAACGGGCGATGCTATCAGTGCCTGAAACGGCATCTCACCAGCCTCGAGCTGACGCCGGAGACCTATCGGAAGAAGTGGGGGTTGCCGAAATCGTATCCGATGGTCTGTCCGTCGTACTCGGCGCGACGCTCGGACATCGCGAGAGGGATCGGGCTCGGCCACGTCAGTTCAAGATCCGGCGCGCCGGCCGCCCAACAGAAGGGGCAGAATAGGAGGGCTACATCAAGGGCTCGACCACATGCATCGAACGCGCATCCGGAACCTCCTGGCGACTGAAACCTCCGACGACCCGGATTGCCTGAGACCACCCTCCCCATCTCGGATGCAGAGACCGTGATCGGCTTTTGCCTCGACTCGGAAGCGGTCGCTTCATGCGCCGCGGGACCCGCCCGCAGATGCGGCCGTCGTCGGACGCTGCCTCGCCGACAGGGCCTACAGCGCCCGCCGTTCGAAGCCAGGAGCCTGACATGGCCATTCTTACCGCCCGGATCGTCGAAGCCCAGTGCTCTTCCGGCCGGTTGGAGATGCTGCTCACGTGCGGGAACTCCCACGCGGTCGTCCTTTAGATCCTGGCGCGTCGGCGCGAGCGCCTCTTGGACGATCTCGGCCGCCTCGACGCGCACCGCGCCGCGGTGTACCGGCGGCGGGCAGCGATGAAGCTTCCTGCCCGAAGAAGCCTGGACGGCCGACGTGGGAGCACGACATGACCTTGACCGCGACGCTCAAGGAAATGGACCGGTTGATCCTGGAGATCGAACTCCGGACGACGGCGCAGGCCGAAGCGGTGGCGGTCCTGGTTCGGGGCCAGGGCGACGCGACCGAGGCCATGCAGCACCTGTACGAGCAGATGGACCGGCTGGCTGCCCTACGCCTGGAGCGGGCAGGAATCGAGCGCCTTGTCGGAGGCGACTCCGGCGCCGCCTCGAAATTCGGGACTGCGGTCTGAGCCCTCATGCATCCTGCCACCCGGCCTGCGCGACGATCCCGGACCCGGACTCCGGCAGCGAAGGGGATGAGGCCCGAGGATCGGCGATGTCGGACGACTGGACCCGGAGGCTGCTGAGCCTGAACATTGAGATCGTGAAGGCCGACGCAAGCCTCGCCGTCCGCCTGCGCGATCACTTCGCGCGCTCGACTGCCGAAAAGGAAGCCATCGAAATCAAGGGACAGATCGCGACCGCGGTGGCACGCCTCGCGCTCCTACGTAGATTGCGCGATCGTCACCTCCGGAAGCTGAGGGAGCCAGGATGATCCCGCTTCCAGATCCTTCGCAGGCGGAGCTCAGCCCCGTCCCCGGACTCGGTATGCTCGAAGGGTTCGTGGCAGGAGTCGACCGGCAGGCCCGCGCCACCATCGACACGGTCCGCGCCTACACGCGGCCGACCGGCGGCGTTTAGCGGGGTGGTACGCCGCCCGCGGCCTCGATCCTCTCACCGTGGCCGTGGTCGGTCTCCATCCCGCCGTCGACGATGGCCGACCCAAGTCGTCGCTGGAACCGCTTCCCACCTGCGCCGTATCGTCCAAGCGACCGGCGTACGGCGGCTTCGAGAATTCCTCTCACCGTTCCGCGTGCCCGGCATGGGTCGAGGCCGCCGTCCAATCGTCTCGCACGAAGCAAGTCCTTTGAAATCGTCGGGTTGTCGCTTGCGTTGAGCGCGGTCGCCTTCGCGGTCGGTATGAGCCGCCGCATGACGGGGCTACGTAGGATGAAGCTTCCGATGTGTATGAAGTGGGTCCCTAGGGGTGGACGGATCAGGCGAGGTTGTGCGACCGGTTCGCTGGGTCGTCGGAGGATGAAGCCAAGGACCCGACATCGTGCCCGCGGCGTCGCGTTCAAGCGTCTGATCGCGCAGGAGTACCTGTCGGGCGAGACGCTGCACGGCTTGGCCAAGCGCCATGACCTCTCGCGCACCCTCTCGCGCACCCTCTTGCGCGTCCGGGTGCGGAAGTACCAAGTCGGCGCGTTCGACCAAGACAAGTATCCGTGTTGGTCAAGCGTGGTTTGGAGCCCACGGCCGATTGTCTCTGATGAGGGCATTTGCCATGATGATGAGCCTACGCATGATGGCCACGAGAGCGACCTTTTTCTGCTTTCCGGCGGCGATCAGCCGATCATAGATAAGCTTGAGGTCGACGTTGAAGCGCGCGGCAACGATGGCGGGAAAGTAGAGCGCTTGGCGTAGCGCAGCCCGCCCACCTTGAATCCGCTCCTTTCCTTGCCATCGCCCTGATTGTTGCGAGACAGGAGCAAGTCCGGCCAGGCTAGCGGCCTGCTTGCCTTCCAGTTCGCCGAGTTCCGGCATGTCGATGATAAGCGTGACGGCGGTGACCTCGCCGACCCCAGGAATGGTTTGCAGAATGGCAACTCGCCTCGAGAGGTCGGGGTCCAGTGCGGCCATCCTCGCCAGTTCGGTGTCGATCCGCTTCACATCCTTGTCGATCCGGGCAAGACGGTCTTCCAGCTGCCGGTTGAGCAGAGGAAGTGTCGCGACGGAGCGGCGAATTTTCGCGGCGGCCCGATCCTTGATGAGCGCTCGGCGTGCTGCGAGCAGCTCCCTCAGGTCGTGGAAGCTTTTCGGCCTCGGCGTCTGAGCCTCCAATTCAAGAGCGGCGCCCATCCGAGCCAGCATGGCAGCATCGACGCGGTCGGTCTTTGCCAGGCGGCCGGTTGCCTGAGCAAATCGGCGCGCCTGCTTCGGGTTGACCTTGACGAACGGCACGTCTCGGCTGCCGAGAACAAGCTCGAGCTCGCGATGATAGGGTCCTGTGGCCTCGAAGACGATCAAGGTCTTCTGAAATGCCCCGATCCATTTCAGAAGCAGCCGATGACATTCACGATTATTGCCGACACTTAGCCGGTGTCCATCGCCCAACCGGTAGGCGTCAAGGGTATCCTTGGCTATGTCGATCCCGATGGTCTGCTGCATGTTTCGCCTCGCCGCTTCGTCTTGTCATACGGGCCCGAAGCCCCTGTATCCGTTCAAGTCGGTGAAGGTTGTGGAGAGCGGCCACACTCAAGAGCGGTCCCGTGTCGACCAAGAGAATTTCGGCCCACATCCCCTGCATGACGGGCAAAGACCCTTCGATGCAGCCCCAGCCAAGGAGCCATTCCTCCATAAGGCAAGAGACTGGAGCCATGACGAAGCATACCCCACCCTTTTCCCCTGAGGTTCGCGAGCGGGCGGTCCGGCTGGCCCGGGAGCATGAGAGCGAGCACGGTTCGCAATGGGCCGCGATCCAGTCGATCGCGGCCAAAATCGGTTGCTCTGGCGAGACGCTGCGCAAGTGGGTTCGCCAAGCCGAGCGAGATCGAGGCAAGGGTACAGGGCCGACGACGGACGAGCGCGAGCGGATCAAGGCGCTGGAGCGGGAGGTTCGCGAACTCCGGCAGGCCAACGAGATCCTGAGGAAGGCGAGCGCGTATTTTGCCCAGGCGGAGCTCGACCGCCGGTTCCGGTCATGATCGCCTTCATCGACGAGCACCGGGAAGCCTACGGGGTCGAGCCGATCTGCAAGGTTCTGCCGATCGCCCCGTCGACGTACCACGCCCATGCTGCGCGACGAGCCGATCCCGAGAGGCTGCCGGCTCGAGCCAAGCGGGACGCGGCACTCATGGCCGAGATCCGGCGCGTGTACGAGGCGAACTTCCGGGTCTACGGCGTGCGCAAGGTCTGGCGGCAGCTCGCCCGCGAAGGGATCGTGGTGGCGCGCTGCACGGTGGCCCGACTGATGCGCACCATGGGCTTGGCCGGCGTCGTCCGGGGGCGCCGGGTCCGCACCACCGTTCCCAATCCGACTGCGGCCTGCCCCCTCGACCGGGTCAACCGGCAGTTCAGGGCCGAGTGCCCGAACCGGCTATGGGTGGCGGATTTTACCTACATCGCCACCTGGGCCGGCTTCGTCTATGCGGCCTTCGTGATCGACGTCTTCGCCCGCCGGATCGTGGGCTGGCGTGTCTCACGCTCGGCCCGGGCGGACTTCGTGCTCGATGCTCTGGAGCAGGCCCTGCACGAGCGCCGCCCCTTCGCTGGCAGCGGCCTCGTCTGCCACTCGGATCGCGGGTCGCAATATGTGAGCCTCCGCTACACCGAGCGCCTCGCCGAGGCGGGCGTCGAGCCCTCCGTCGGCAGCGTCGGCGATTCGTACGATTACGCTCTGGCCGAGACGGTGATCGGCCTGTTCAAGGCGGAGGTGATCCATCGACGCGGGCCGTGGCGCTCGTTCGAGGCAGTCGAGTACGCCACGCTCGAATGGGTGGATTGGTTCAATCACCGTCGGCTGCTCGAACCGATCGGCAACGTGCCTCCCGCCGAGGCGGAGGCACGCCATTATGCCCAAGCCGAGGTCCAAGCCTTGGCCGCCTGACCCAAACCAAACGGCCTCCGGAAAACCCGGAGCGGTTCATTAGGGCAAGTGGTAGGATTGCCGGACAGTTCGGGTGTTTGGCTCTGCGCGGCGACGAACCGCAGTGTCCATGGCGTAATCCGCTTCGAATTCGCGGAGCGCTCTGATAGCGTTCGCCAATCGCTTTTTCATCAGCGCCGCGTCCTTTCCGTTGCGCAGTTCGTGGGTCCGATCGGGATCCCGCCCAAGGGCTGCCGCAGGCGTTACAATCAGGAACAGTGATAGAACAGAAATTCGGCACATGCCCGTAATATGGCGCCGCCCACTCCTGTATCGAGTGCCGCGCATTGAACGTCAAAACTGTAGGTGGCAGGCGAACACGCCCGGGCCGGATCTGCCGCCGGTGAAGTAGCGCACCGTGGAGTAGCAGCTACGGCAGCGGGCGACGCCGACCAAAGCGACTTCCGGAGATGCGTGGTGAGGTGGTATTTGTGGGCTGACGACCCGTAAGCACATGCAGCACTATCGCTTCTGTGTGGCCCTTCGACGGCCCGATGGAACCCTCGACACGCCTGTGCGCGAGGAGATCATCGCCGCTACGCGCGCGGAAGATGCTGTCTTGGCGGCCAAGCGCATCCATGTCGACATGATCGGCACCGGCACGAACGCGATCTACCTCCTCGACCCGATCGGGCACGTGATCTGGTCGCTTCGCATGGGGGACGTGTGGCTGGATCCCGATGACGAGGACTAGCGGGCGGCCTCGACGTTGCGCTTCAGCCGGATTCGGCGCGCCGGGCACCTTCAGTGCGTGGGGTACGATGCCCCTCCCGCAACCGCTACCGCGATCCTACCGTCGCAATGCTGAGACCTACCGTGCAGAGCCGGCCACCCGGCGGACCAAACAGCACGAGTGGTGGGGCGGGCAGAGCCACGCGCTGACTGCCGGTGCGCGGAAGAATGGCGCGGGGCCGCGACGAAGTCTATCCTGATCCCGCAGCGCCATCAGACGGAGGTCGGCATGACCTTCATCGTCACCGGTTTTAGCCGGGTAGGTCCGGCTCTCGTCGGCTGCGACACCGAAATCGCGGCACTGGAGAAAGCCGTGGAGCTGATCCACGCCGGTTTCGTCCAAGTCCTGATCGCAGACGGCCAGGGTGTCCAGTACACGCCCAGCCAGTTCCTCCGCGCCTTCCATCTCTGATCAGGGCTGCGAGCGACCGGAGGATGGTGCGATGTGCGAGAACCTCGCCTTGCCACTCGTGCTGGCAGCCGTGTTCACAACCAGCTGCATCCTGATCCAGCGGCTCGAGCAGCATGCCGAGTGCGTCGAGGACGTGTTTGTCCCGGCGTTCTTGATCGTGGCGTCGCTGGCGACGGTCGTTTTGCTCGGGCGCTACGCCGATGGTGCGCGTGCCTTTCAGCGGTCTCCACCCGGGCAAGTGCAGGTTTCGGAAGCACCGCGATCGTCGTCCAAGACTGGTCTAACCGGGGTCGTTTCGTATCCGCCGCGATTCAGGCAGCCATGCTGTTGAACGCTTAGGTTGCCGCCAACAGACACTGGACAGTTCCAAGCGCGCGAAAAATAAAATCTCGCAATTCCGAATTGGTATGTACCGGTATCGGATGAGAATTTACAATCAACGCCGTCGTCCTAGCAGAAGCTAGGCCGCATCGCAATCATTCGAAGAGCGCGAAGTCGCTCCAGCGGGGCCTAAACACAGGAGGAGGTGCCCATGTTGTTTTTCGCGCTTCTCTTTGTAGCCCTCGCCATCGTCGGCGCGTGCGTTGGCCTCGGCACGATCGGCCAGCCCATGTATGGCCAAGCGCTCAACAGCTACGGTTGGGCGCTTTGCATCAACGGTGCAGCTCTCGCCACCTTCTTCGTGCTCACATTGGTTCGGCGATTGCGGCGCCGTGCGATAGGAGTGAATTCACGTCGTCCCCACAACGCAACCAAAGGGGAGTTTTACATGCGCACGCCACATCTGATCGTGATGGCCATGCTGATAAGTGTGACTTCGCTCTCTGTGCTTGCCCAAACTGTGGATCAGACAGGCACAGGTGGTGGGCCCGCTACAACGATGACGGCGCCGTATACCGCTACGACAGGACAAACGGTGCCGAACCCGAGCGTGGTCAACCCGAGCGAAACCAGCAGCATCGAGCAACGCTCCCGAGAGGAAGAGCGGATGGATGCCATCACGCGCGGCATCTGCATCGGCTGCTCACGCTGACCGGCCAAGGCGTCACGCAACGCATGCTCGTCCGGCTAATGGTCTGCCGCCGCCGGTGCAGTAGTCGGCCTTCAGCGCCTTGACGCCGTGTGCATGACCGTCAGCGGCGCAGACGTCTCATCGGCCTTTGCGATGCTCGGAGGTTGGGTGCTGTCCGCGGCGGAGGCGATCTCCGGGTTCGCCTGAGCCTGCGCTGACGTGAGGGCGCAGGCGGGGATCACGAGGCCGCTCGGACCGGCATAGATCGTGACCGTGCGCGCGGCTGCAGCGGCGGGCGCGGGTGAAACCAGGACGGACGCGATGGGCAGGGCAGAGACGCAGAAGGTCTTCTTGGCGCTACATCAATGCCTGGCGGTTCGTTGTGGATAACCGCCAAGCTGTTACTGCGCTCCGCTTAGGCTTCTTGAGGGGCAAGATGCATCGCGTTGCCGCGGTTCCGCCTCGACGAAGCCGACCGAAAACAAGCCTTTGTTTCTCCTGCAACCCTTTCGGCCTCCTCACCGATTCTATGCCCGCTGCAGTGCGAGATCAGCTCGGATCCGGCCGTAAACTCGTGCCGAACCCTTTATGGACCGTCAGAGGCGGCTTGACGCCGAGGTATCAGCGGAGGTGCGCGCGCTGATGTCACGTTCGGCCGTTTAGTCGGTCGCTTCGTCTATTTCGTTAAGAAGTACCTAGTGTGCCCCCTTGGATACGGGAAGTCGTGCCCTTTGATCTGCCCTAGACGCGCATCCTTGTACGATATGGTCAAGCTGGGCCGGACGATGTGCTGAATTTCTGGTTGAATAATTGGCTGCGATGCTCTACACTGCGCGATAATCAATTATCAACCACCGCCATTGGCCTCATTTGAGGTGCTGAGACGATGCAGAGCCATGCCGAGCCCTCCGTCTCTGCTGGTTTGACTGCGCCGCAATATCGCGAAGAGATTTCCGAGGTGGCCGGGCACGTTGTGTGGCAGGTGAGCGATGCCGCCGATGCAGCTCTGCCGGAGGTACCTCTCGTGGCACAGGGCCTGCGGCTGGACTGGGCCGCCAAGCGCGGTCTGGACGTCGGTGTGGCGGTGGCCGCCCTGTTCCTGCTCCTGCTCCTGCCGCTGCTGCTGCTCATCGCACTGATCGTCTGGGCCGGCGACGGTAAGCCGCCGATCTACCGGCACATGCGCATCGGCCGCGACGGGCGCACGTTCGGCTGCCTGAGGTTCCGCTCGATGGTCGTCGACGGCGACGCCGTGCTGTCCGCGCATCTCTCCGCCAACCCGCAGGCCCAGGCCGAGTGGGCGGAAAGCCACAAGCTCAGCCATGACCCACGGATCACGCCGATCGGCCAGGTGCTGCGCAGGACCTCGCTGGACGAGCTGCCGCAGCTGTGGAACGTGCTGCGCGGCGAGATGAGCCTGGTCGGCCCGCGCCCGATCGTGCCGGCGGAGGTGGCCCGCTACGGCCGGGCCTTCGCCACCTGCTTTGCCGTGCCGCCGGGGGTGACCGGGCTGTGGCAGGTCTCGGGCCGCTCCGACACCACCTATGCCGAGCGCGTGGCGCTGGATCTCGACTACGCCACCCGCTGGAGCCTGCGCCGGGATCTGGCCATCATGCTGCGCACCATCCCGGCCGTCCTCGCCCAGCGCGGCAGCCGGTAGCCCATCATCAAAGGATGGTGACGCGCTCGCCTCAGTTGTCGGTGCATCGTTGCACAGGCGCCAGAACTCGATGAGGCCGGCAGCGTAGGCGGCTACGACGACGCTGATCCAGGACACGGTCGAGTCCCTCCGCACTCACGGCGCGTCGCCGCACCGACGAACTCGCCGTTCACATGAATCCATTCAGCCAACACGGTTTCGCACTATAATGTTCAATTCCGTTCTCCCTCGACAAGGGACCGGCAATTTAATTCAAAATACACCGATAGCGTATCGACCCGGTTTCTCGATGCCAAGGAAACGCGAAAAACATTTCTGACTCCAGGAAGTTGTCGAGCTGGCGCGGAACCCGCATGCTCGTTCCCTCTCAGGGGAACCTAGGCCGTACGGGGCCTTGGGGTGGCCAGGGGAGCCCCGTGGTGGCGTTCGTCCGCTTCCACGTGGCAGACGCCGGCCCGGAGCTGCCGCCCGTCACGGGCCGCGCTATTGCACAAGATACGCGAAGGCCAGCCGATCACTGGGATGCGCGGTGATCCGGTGATCGAAGCGGAGATTAAGCGTTCTATCAGCCGTGATACCCTGACCAGTTTCGAGGACGGAAGAAGTCATAAGGCGCTGAAACGGCATCTCACGGCGCGTGGGCTGACACTGCGCAGTATCGTGAGAAATGGGGTCTGCTGAGAGACTACCCGATGGTGGCATCAGAATACGCCGAGCGACGATCTGCTTTGGCAAAGGCGATCGGCCTTGGACGGCCAGCGCAGATTGTTGCTCGCGGAGGCTGACCGGATAGTCCATAACGGCTCGAAGCGCAGGATCTTCAGCAAGACAGCCTGCCGCCGCTAGCGCCGCAGCGTTTCGATCCAGGCTTTGACCGGATTCACCACGAAGGCGAGGTACGCCGCCCAGGTCTGCGCCCAACGACCCAGGGGCAAGTCGTAGGCTGGGCGTGCCGACATCAGCGCCGCCACGTAGGCGTCCTCGTGTGCCTGGCACTCGTTCAGCGCGTTGCGCTCCCTGCCGGCTCGGCTGCCGTGCTCGGGCTGATGGTCGTACGCGTCGCGCACGCAGCTGTGCCACGCCTTTTCCAGCGCCGGCAATTCGGCCGGCTCGGCCGAAGCCGGCCCGGTGCTGGTGAGCGCAAGGAGGATGGCGGCACCCCCGACGTACGACGTCGGCTCATTCACCGTTGCGCGTGCCGGCTGGCTGTTCGACCGTCGCGGCAGACGCGACAGCCGTGGCCTGCCAAACCATCGGCGACACTATGCTGCACAGGAACTGTTTATGCGCGACATACGAGTTCCGTCGTTAGCGCTTGCTGCCAGATATGCGCCGGCCGGACCTTATGACGGGGAACGCCGTCCGTCAGCGCCACAAAGACAAACATGATCAGCCCCAGGGCGAGGGCAACGCGAACAAGGAGCAAGCGGGTCGGCATCGGCGGTATCCAGGGACGCCGCCAGCGTATCAGAGATCCTTGGGTACGGCTGCCGCGCCCAGGGCACAGTTGTTACGAGATGCGAACGGCTCCGGGGCCTGTCCCGCTTGCCTTTCCGGCAGGTGCTGGCGGCAGCTCATGAAAAAACCCGCCGACCTAAAGGCGGCGGGTGATTGCAGGGCCCACACTCTTCGATCCGGCCGGGGTCACCGCCCGAAGAGCCACTATCCCTGCCGGTCGTGATCGGGTGGACCGTCCTGCTCCGCATCGGCGATGCGCGATGTTCGGGGGCTGGTGCCGTGATGTCTCATGGCTAACCTCCTCTCCGGTGCTGGCGCCGCATGCGAGGCGCGCCGAGACATTCAGGCTAGAAGCGTCCGTCAGGGATAGCAAGGGCCGGCACGGATGGCCGTCCTCGGAGGCGTGAACGGCCTGACGCGTATCGGCGCGCATGGCCGTAATCCAACGGATCCCCCCGGGGCGGCCACGGCTGAGCGGCCGCTACCAGCCTCAGCTGGAATGGTGAAGGGGTCGTTGCTGGTAGACGCGGACGCACGCCAGGACCCGGGCCGTCATCCTCGAGGCTTGCGCGACCCACGGGTAAAAAACCTCGCCAAAGCTCGGGCGTTTCCCTGTTCCACGCTCGCATAAGACGGGCGCGTGAAGCTCAGGGAGGCCGAGCCATGCGCGGTGTGAGCGTGCGCGCCGCGTGTTCGGTCCCGGCATGCGGTGTGACGAGTCGAGCCTGAAGCGGTCGAGCTCTTTCGCCCAGGTCTGACAGATGAACTCGCAGGGCGTGAGGCCGCGCAGTGAGGGAAGTCGCGCCGGATCCGCGCCTGGAGGCGGGCGACACGCGCTTGAGCCCGCCGCCTGCGGATCGAGCCCCGCTTTCGTTGGGCGGCGATTCGCTGTGCCTTGCGCTTGTGGGGCTCTACCCGCTCCAGACTCCCAGGCATCGTCGGCATCTCGCCCGTGGATCAAGCGAGGGTAGTTGCGACGCCGCGGTCGATGCCGACCTTCTCGGAGCACGGCGCGGGTACCTCGTGCGCGATCGCGCAGGTGAACGCGACGTGCCGGCCGAGAGCGTCGAGCGAGACGGTGACGTTCTTCAGGACACCACGGACCGCTCGGCTGTCGCAGCACTTGACCCAGCCGATCTTGGGCAGGCGCAGGGCCGACCAGTTCGGGTTGAGCCGCTTCATCGCGACCTCGCGCCCGGGGAAGCGGGAGCGGTCACGCACCCCGCGGCGGCGGGCGCGAGGGAAGGTCGCCCCATCCGCGAGGAAGTTCCGGAACGCTCGGTCGAGATCGCGGAGCGCCTGCTGCCGGCAGGACACGTAGCCGGCATGATCCAGTCGAACTCGGCCCGCAGCCGCGTCAGGTCGGCGGCCTGGGCGACATACCCGAGCCGATGCTTCCCGCCCCAACTCGCCCGCTGCTCCAGGGCGAGGTTGTAGGTCGGTCGGCACACGCCCGCGAACTGCCGGAACAGGGCCTCCTGCTCGGACAGCGGTTCCGGCTTGTAGCGGAAGCCGCGCGCGATGGTCACGATCTGTTCCTATCATGAGCCCGCATCTCACCCACCCTTCATGCCGCGCCGACGCGCGGCATCCCCGACCTGAAGGCCGAATTTTCGGCTATCCGGATTTCAGTGTGGAACCGGCTGCTTCGCACTCCGCGTCTTCACCCGCCAAATCGGAGGGAAGTTGGCGCAGGCGCCTCGATCTCGTGGTCGGCGAACAGGCTCGGGATGAGGCGGTCACGGTAGTCCAGAGAAAATGCGACCCGCACCGGCGACTTCGGAGTGCGGGACTTCATGAACCCCTCCTCGACGCGTTTCGAGAGCGTCGATCGAGCGGTCCGCTGCGAAACTCCGAGCACCAATGCCGCTCAACCTCTCTCCATTTCACCGAACCTCGGCGCCGTCGAGGCGAATTCACCGGCCTTCGCATCGTGGCCGAACTCTCTGAGCGGCCTTCGGTAACGATCCTCTAGGGTTTCGAACCTGAACGCGGCAGACGTGAACCGGACCTGATCCAGCGCCACCGACAGAAACCAGGCGCAGAATGCCCGCAGTGCCGCCTCGGACATGTTGCCTCGGCCATCCCGTGAGCCTTGCCGTGGCATGTCGGCGTGATCCATCATGCGCTTATACTCGCCTTTCTCTTCCAGACCACGTGCGAGGCCGCGTGAGATGGACCAAAGCCCCTTTCCTCCGATACCGGCCTTCAATGCCATGGCATGCGCCACCGGGCGGCTGACCCGGCCGTCGCCGTCCACGAAGGTGGGATGTAGTTGAACCGATGATGGGCAGCGGCAATCGCGATCACGCGAGTACTTGCCCTGCTTCCGCCATGCCGAAGCGCTTGGCGAAATGCGCCATGAAGTCGACCACGGTTTCGGATGATGGTCGGTCATGCCTTCCGACCGCTACGTTCTCTTCCGCCTTGTTGCGGAAACGGCCCGGCACGATCGCCGCGTTGTGGCCGCCGGGCAGAAGAATGCATCGGAACTCCAAGGGCATCTCCTCGTAGAAGCGCCTGTGCACCCAGAGGATGAACTCAACGGAGGTCGGAGACGGCAACCTTCCTTCACGGTGAAGTGAGTCGATCTCGCGGTGGATCTGGACGTGAGTGCGCGCATCGAGTGCAAGTGGGCGCGTCTCATACTCCAATTCGGCGCCGGTCAGGGCGCGTTCGATGTCCTTGGGCGGGCGTCGTGGCCGTCGATGAGGTTTGAGTAATATCAGTTCGTGACCCGGACGAATTCGGCCAATTCGGCCACCGAATCCGGATGCAGGGATTTTCCAAGATCGGCTGCGGCAGAGTGGATCTCGACGACCAGATCGGCAACGGCTCGAGGGATGTCGCCTTTGAAAAAGCAGGGCTCTATACGCGAGGTGTTTTCCAAAAATGCGGACATCCTGCCGATCAGGGTGGGCTTGAAAGTTACGATTTCCAAATAAGTTAGACGCGCATCTCATGCAAGATCGCCGATATCCGTTGCCGATCTTCGTCCGGCTCGGCCGTCCTGAACCGAGGAGGTCGTCCATGGGCTGTGGAATGACGGGAGTCAGCCCAACGCGACGCTGCCGCAGCATGCGTGCGGATGCGCGCAGTGGTTGGCCGAGAGATCGAAACGGCAGCCTTTCACGTCCGCCTCCTCTCGGGGCTTGCTCCGGATCGCCGGCCCCTGTCGGCTACGTGGCTGGCAGCGTAAGCGGAGCGTCATCCGGGGCTGCGCCGTCGGTCGGGGCTCGTAGCCCGGTCTCTCGTGCGGCTGCAGGGGAGCCGAGATAGTCTCGACCCCGGTGTGGAACAGCTCTGGCGTTTCACATCGAAATCCGGATAGCCGAGTCTTCGAGGATTACCGATGAAGCGGCAGAGGTCGGGAAGGGTCCCGTTCGACGGGTCACCGCACTCCGGGTCGGAACCGCGCAGGATGCAGGCGGAGAGCGCGGCCTCCTCACTCTCGCTGAAGCGCACCACCGCGTCGCGCAACGCCTTCCGCTCGGTCCCGGCCGTGCGGGCCGCGTGCGCTCGGCTCATGCCGTCAAGTGCGTTGGCGAGCGCCGGCGTGCGAGGTCCATCCAACGGCGCGCCTCGCGCTTGGCCAGCCGCCGCGAGTCGGTCGCGGACACCGCGTCCGTCCTGATCGACGGTCATGGTGCGCCCATGTCCGTCCCCTGACCTGAGGCGGACACCGGATCACCTCCCGAGCCGAACGGAGACCCTCGTCGAGCCGCCGGCAGAGCGCGGCGGGATCGGACGAAGCGCAGCAACCCGTTTGCGGTCGAGCGAGGTAGGGTGGATCGAGAGGGGTCATGATCGTGGCAGATCGTGATCCCTGGCATTTGACCGGTTTGTAGATCGCAGCAGGAACTTGCGACCTTTCGGAGCGGGGGCGCTGTACAGAACCGATCGAATGGCGGTCAAAGAATGCTCTTTTCGACAGCGCGGATCTCCTCGGCCATTTCTCCCGCCCACGAGCGCATGTTTCAGTCAGGCGCCGGCGTAGGAAGCGATCCAGTTCCTGCGGCAAGGACTTCCGCCGCCGGCATTCAGCTGTCTGGATCAGAGTGGTCCGCTGGCGGTAGGATCGGGCGCGCAACCGTCCACAAGGATGAAATCGAAGTCCGCGCAATCCCGCCGATGCGGGATGATGGCCTGATAGGCGGCCGACCGATAGCAGCGCTCGGCGCTCGCGAAATCCGGGAACTCGGCGATGACGATACGGCGGGTCTCGGGTGGACCCTCGAACGTCAGGGTGCGCCCGCCCCGTGCGATGTGTCGGCCCCCGAACATCGCGAGGACCCCGGGCGAGCGGCACGCGTAGGCCTGATAGGCGGCTGGATCGCGGACATCGGCCCTGACGATGAAATAGGCTGACATGAGTCCCTTCCCTCGCCGCGCGTTCGAGAGCGCCTCGGCATCCGCCTCCGTACGTCACCGGGCGAGCTTGAAGCCGCTCTCCTCGAAGGTCTCGAAAGCCACCTCGCTGGAGATGGTCCGCAGCGGCTTGTAGTAGTCCCATCGGCCTTTCGAGTCGTTCGGTGACTTCACCTGCATGAGATGACAGTCGTAGACCATGCGCCCGTTCGGCAGGATCTTGCCGTCGTCGGTGTACGCGTCGCGCACGGGCAGCTCCCTCAGCTTCTCGGCGACGCGTCTCGGGTCGTCCGTCCCGGCGGCGGCGACGGCCTTCAGATACTGCAGCGTCGCCGATTAGACGGCGGCCTGGATCATCGTCGGGGGCGCTCCGTGCCGCGCGCGGAAGCGGGCGGAGAACGCCCGGGTGCGCTCGTTCAGATCCCAGTAGAAGCCGGTCGCGAAGACGAAGCCCTGGGCCGCCCCGAGGCCGACCGCATCGATGTCCGTCTCGAACACGAGTAGACCGGCCAGGCGCTGCCCGCCGTCCCCGATGCCGAACTCGGCCGCCTGCTTCAACGCGTTCGAGAGGTCCGTCCCGCCGTTCGCGAGCGCGATCACGCTCGCCCCGGAACTCTGCGCCTGCAGGAGGTAGGAGGCGAAGTCGGCGGTGTTCAGCGGATGCCTGACGCTGTCCACGACCTTGCCGCCGAGCCTCGCCACCACCGCGGCCGTGTCCTTCTCGAGCGACTGGCCGAAGACGTAATCCGCCGTGATGAAGAACCAGCTCCTGCCGCCGGCCTCGGTCATCGCGGTTCCCGTCCCGACCGCCAACGCATTCGTGTCCCAGGCCCACTGGAAGCCGTTCGGCGAGCAGTCCGCGCCCGTCAGGCGCGTGGTCCCGCCCCCGACGATGATGTTCAGCCTGTTGGCTTGGCGCGCCAGCGACTGCACCGCGAGCGCCACGGGCGAGTTGCCGAGGTCGGTGATCATGTCGACCTTGTCGATGTCGAATCAGCGGCGGGCGAGGTTCGAGGCGATGTCGGGCTTGTTCTGGTGGTCGGCGCCGACGATCCGGATGGCGACCCCGGGCAACAGCGCCGCCGCCTCCTCCGCGGCCATGCGGGCGGCCAGCTCCGAGCCCGCGCCCGACTTGTCCGCGTAGACGCTCGATCGGTCGCTGAGCACACCGATCTTGACGACGCCGTCGGAGTAGGCCTCCGCGGCCGGAGCACCGGTCGGGACGAGGGCCGCCGCGAGCGCGCGGAACGCGGCGGCGCGGCCGCGCCCGCCGAACCGTCCGGTCATGGTCGTCCTCCCCGTGTCGTGACGCTCGGGCTTCGGAAGCGTGGTCGCGGCGCTCAGCCGCCGCGGCGTCCCTGGCCGAACAGGATGGCCTTCGACTCCTCGGTGACGGTCGGAGTCGTGTTGACGGCCTTACCGGCCGCGTAGGCGCGCTGCACGGAGGGGCGCACCGCCAGGGCATCGAGCCAACGGCGGACGTTCGGGTACTCCTCGATCCGCTGACCCTGCCGTTCCCACAGCAGGCACCACGGGTAGGCCGCCATGTCGGCGATGCCGTATGCGTCGCCTACGATGAAGGGGCGATCGGCCAATCGCTCGTCGAGGACCCCGTAGAGGCGCGACGTCTCCTTGACGTAGCGTTCTATCGCATAGGGAATGCGCTCGGGCGCGTAGTGGCTGAAATGGTGATTCTGGCCGAGCATGGGGCCGAGCCCGCCCATCTGCCACATCAACCATTCCAGCGTGGTCTTGCGGCTGCGCGGGTCGTCGGGCATCAGGCCGCCGAGCTTCTCGGCGAGGTAGATCAGGATCGCGCCGGACTCGAAGACCGGAACGGGCTCGCCGCCGTCGGCCGGCGCGTGATCGACGATGGCCGGCATGCGGCCGTTCGGGGAGATGCGCAGAAAGTCGGGTTCGAACTGCCGGCCCTCGCTGATGTTGACCGGCACGATCCGGTAGGCCGCTCCAGCCTCCTCCAGCGCCAGCAGGATCTTGTAGCCGTTCGGGGTCGTCCAGAAATGCACGTCGATCATGGCGGAAAATCCGATCCTTCGTTGGAGAGGTGGGCGCGAGCCGCCCTCGCAGCCAGGCCGTCGAAGAGGGCGAGCGACCGGTCGCGCCAGGTCGCGACCGGGTCGTCCGCCGCTAGGAGTCCACGCGGCGACGAGCATCGAGCCCACTGAAACGCGGCGAATACGATGTAGTCGGCAAAGTTCGGGCGCTCGCCCCCCAGGAAGGGTTGCGACCGGATGGTCGCGCGGAGCGGCTCGAGGGAGGCCCGGAAGGCGGGCAGGGCCTGATCGGCGCCCGCCGCGACCGCCTCGAGCGTCGCCCCGAACCGCGCCTCCCGCGTGCGCCTGAAGTATTCTTGGTCGCGCTCGTGCAGGATGGTCCAGACGTCCAGCACGATCTGGCGCCCGATCTCGGGAATCACGACCCCGTCGCACCAGTTCCTGACGAACACGATCCCGGCTCGGGCCTCGCGCGGACCCAGCAGGGACGGCCGGTCGGGATACTTGGCGTCGAGATGACAGGCGATCGACCAGGAATCGACGATCACCGCGCCTTCGTCCACTAGGACGGGAACGCGATCCTGGCCCGAGAAGGCGATGGCCGCCTTGTCGGTGAAGCGCCACGGCACCGTGTCGGCCCAGAGGCCCTTGTGCGCAAGCGCCAGACGCACGCGCCAGACGAACGGACTGAACCGGACGCGCTCGTCGGCCGCCGCGAGATCGTAGAGCTTCAGCGCCATCGGACCCGTCCCACCGCGCCATTCAGGCCGCGTCGGCCTGCTGGCCGGGTTCGAGCTTGCTCCACGCGTAGGCCTCGAACGCCGCGTCGAGGGGCGTGGCCGCGACGTGATCGATGTCGTTGCCGAGCACCTCGTACCCGATGGCGACGATCGCCTCGAGCAGGTTCTCCCGCGTGTAGCCGACCGCTTCGAAGCGATCGAGCTCGGCCTGCCCGACTTGGCCGCGGGTCCGGGTCATGGCGGCGGCGAAGCTGCGCAGCGTCTCTAGCTTCGGGTCGGCCAGCGGGTCGCCGTGGCGCAGCGCGGACAGAATCGCCCCGGGAATTCTCTCGCGCGTGGCGATCGGCGAGTGCACCGCCATGCAGTGATGGCACTCGTTCTCGTAGTCGATCGCCCGCAGGACGATCTGGCGTTCGAGCGCGGACAGGGTGCGCCTGGCAAAGGTCGCGCCGGTCTGCCGATAGATTTCGTACATCACCGGCGACTCGGCCATGATCCCGTGCAGGTTCGGCAGGAAGCCGTAGCGCTCGAGCGAGTCGGCCGCGATCGGCTTCGACCGCTCGGGCGCGGTCCCGGGGGTGTGGATGGTCAGGTCCATGACGGTGCCTTCCTGCGATCAGTGGACGGGATTGAGGGCTGGCTCGCCGCGCAGCGCCCGGGCCTCCTCCTCGGCGGTGCGCCTCTGGAGATCGACCAGCGATTCCTCCGAGTAGAAGGCGAGGTGCGGCGTCACGATGAGGTTGGGAACGGTCCCGATCCAAGTCTCCGCCGTCGGCGGCTCGGTCTCGAGGACATCAAGCGCGGCGCCGCCTAATCGCCCCGATGCCAGCGCCGCGCACACTGCGGGAAGGTCGACGAGGCCGCCGCGGGAGGTGTTGACGAGGAGGGCCCCGGGCTTCAGCCGCGCCAAGCTCTCGGCGTTGACGACGTGGTGCGTCTCGGCCCCCAGCGGCACGTGGAGCGAGAGGATGTCGGCCGCCTCCCAGGCCTCGTCGCGTTCGACGCGGCGGGCCCCCAGCCCCGCGATCGGATCCTGAGGGACGAACGGGTCGCACACGAGGATGTCCAGGCCCAGGGCGCGCGATGCGCCCGAACCCGAGCAGGACGAGCGTGCGTGCGCGGTGGCGGTGGAGAGGCGCGACGGCGGCCACGTTCCACCCGCCCGCGCGGGTCTGGTCGATCCCGCGGACCAGCCCGCGGGCGAGCGCCAGCATCAGCGCCAGGGTGTGATCGGCGACTTCTTCGATGCAGTAGTCCGGGACATTGGTCACCCGGATGCCCTTGTCCCGCGTCGTGGGCAGCGGGATCGTGTCCACGCCGATGCCGTAGCGCGCGATGATCGCGCAGCGCTCCAGTTGCTGGACGAGGGTCGGCGGAAGCCTCGCGTAGCAGTTCAGCAGAGCGTCGGCATCGCGGCAGACCTCCGGCAGAGCTTGCGGGTCCGTGGACGGCGCGACGACCAGATCGGCCAAGCCGTCGAGGATTGCGCGTTCGGGCTCCAGGTTCGGGAATACGTGGTCGGTGACGACGACCTTCCGCCTTGTCATGGTCAGCCCCGCCACGGCTCGAGAAAGGCAAGGAGTTCCGCGTTGACGCGGTCGGGCCGCTCCTCTGGAGGCAGGTGCCCGCATTGCGGAATGGCGACGCCGCGCACGTCTCCGGCCATGCCCTGCCACACGGTCAGGACGTCGAAGGTCCGGCCCACGAGGTCGAAGTCGGCGCCCCAGATCGCGAGGGTCGGGCACGCGATCAGCCGGTCGGCGTCGGCCTCGTCCTGCGCGAGGTCGACCGGTCCTGCCCGGTAGTCCGCGAAGGCGCCGCGGAAGGCGCCGGGCCGAGAATAGGCGCGGACGTACTCCGCCACCGCCTCCTCGCCGATCGCACCCGGCGCGTAGGACCAGCTATCGAAGAAGTGCCGCAGGAACATCTCCTCGCGCCCTGCGACCAGCGCCTCCGGAAGATGCGGCACCTGCTGGAAGTAGAAGAACCAATAGAGCTTGGCGAGCCGCGCGTCCGTGGCCTGGAAGAGCACGCGCGTCGGGATGTTGTCGATCACGACGAGGCGGTCGATGGCCTCCGGGTAGTCCTTGGCGAACCGTGTCGCGACACGGGCGCCGCGGTCGTGACCGACGAGGGCGGCATGCCCGATGCCGCAATGCGCCATCAGGGCCCGGACGTCTCCCGCCATCGACCGCTTGTCGTATCCCGTATCGAGCTTGTCGGTCGCGCCATAGCCGCGCAGATCCGGAGCGATGACCCGATACCGCTCGGCCAGGACGGGCCACTGATGGCGCCGCGCGAAATGCGTCTCCGGATAGCCGTGCAGCAGCAGCACGGCCGGGCCCGCACCCGCGTCCAGGTAGTGCATCCGGATGCCGTTGACCTGGGTCGTATGGTGCCGTGCATCCGGAGCCATGAAGGTCTCCCCTTTGCAACAAGCGTGCGGACAATCGGGATTCGTGAGAAGAGGTGACGCGGGAATAGGATCTATACGCGACCTGTATGAGTACGCGCTGGAAGATCCTGGGCGCTCGTGGCGACCAGGACCGTGGCGGCGCGAGCGATGCGGCGCGTGGCGAAGGATGCGTCGGTCTCGCGGGGCGTCGCAGCCCGCCGGAATCCATCGCCTCGATCGGCGGTCATCGGTGACCGGTCCGCCGCGGTCGGCTACGGGGTGTCGGAGCTCCGGACGATACGGGGACGGTATGGATGAACGACCTGATCACGGCCATGCGGACCTACGTGCGGGTCGTGGAGGCCGGCAGCTTCACCGCCGTGGCGGCCGAGCTCTGTACCACCCAGCCGACGATCAGCCGGCAAGTGGCTTCGCTGGAACAGCATCTCGGCACGCGGCTCATCACCCGCACGACCCGCGCGCTCGCCGTGACGGAGGACGGTCGCGTCTTCTACGAACACGCCCTGCGGTCGCTCGAGACGCTGGCCGAGGCCGAAGCCGCGGTCGGCAGGCGCAAGGGCCGGCCGTCCGGAACGCTGCGGCTCACCGTGCCGGTCGTGTTCGGGCGTCTGCACGTCGTGCCGCGCCTTGCGCTGTTCGCGGAGCGCTACCCGGACATCCGCGTCGATCTCATCATGAACGACGCCTTCTCCGACCTGGTCGAGGAGGCGATCGACCTCGCGATCCGGGTCGGCGAGATCACCGATCCGGGCCTCGTCGCGAAACGGATCGGGATCACGCGGCGCGCCACGGTCGCCGCCCCGGCCTATCTCGCGAAATGCGGCGAACCCACGTGCCCGGGCGACCTCGCCGCCCATGACTGCATCGTCTACACGCGTCTGGTCGCCGGCCACCGCTGGTCGTTCACGAGCCCGGATGGACCCGTCTCGGTCGACGTCGCGGGTCGTTTCCGGGTCAACAATTCGGAAGGGGTGCGCGAGGGCGTCATCGCGGGCCTCGGCATCGGCGTCGTGCCGATCTGGGCGTTCCGCGACGAGATCGAGACGGGACGGGTGAAGATCATCCTCCCCGCTCACCACCCGATGCCGTTGCCGATGCAGGCCGTCTACCCGTCGCGCCGGTTCGTTCCGCTCAAGGTGCGGGCAGCCATCGACTACCTGAGAAGAGAATTTCTGCAGGACGCACGGATCTCTGGCGCCGGTTGAGAGCGTTCGAGGGGCTTGGCCTCACCTCGGCTCGAAGGGAAAGTTTCCGCAACTGGTCGATCATCGGTCGTTTGAATGAGCGACGAGAGTCGGGATGTCGTACAAGTGCCCGACTCGCGGATCCACGCGTTTGCGGCGGTCCTCGTCGTGTGCACGGTCGGGGACCATGCCGATGGCCGATTCGCGAGGACGTATCCGCGGAAGGCCGATGAGCGGCTCGTCGACCGATCTTTCGACGCCGGCGTCTTCGCGAACCTTCCACCGTCGATCCTACGGAACGGGACCAGGATCGCGGTGGTCGAAGTCTGCGTCGACGGGCGGAGCGAGCGCGCGGACCTTAGCCGATCCGATAAGCCATGACCTGATGCGCTCCCTTCATGGGCGCGTACGGCCCGGTGCGTCCCATCCGGCGTTGCACCGGGTGACGAGCCCACGAGTTTCTTAGCTATCCGGATTGCGGTGTGGAATGCATCAGGTGCTCCTATCGGTCTCCCGGCTGTTTCACCCCCTCAAGCAGCCCGCTCGGCCGGGTGACAAGTCCCGGTCGACGGCGCAGTCCCAGACGACGCGCCGCGTACACTGCCCGCCTCGCCGCAGGCAAGGGCCCGATCATCGTCGCTGCGGATCGGCACGAAACACAGGATCTGGCCCACCCGATAGAAATGGTGCCTCGACAAATGAAACCTTCTCCGACCTATCCTTCTCGCCACGTTCTTGCCGACACGAACGCGGCGTTTGATATTTGTCAGAGATGGAACACACCTTTGCTCAACGTGGAGGGTTTGCATCAGCGGCCCTATGTAGCGTCAACTGGACGAGATCTCACGGTCTCCGAAAATCCTCGTCCTTCAGGGCGGGGAAGATGTTGACTGCCTTCGCCTGTGTAACGCGGCGAGCCTTGCAAGCGAAGCGGCCTTTACCGAGAGGATGGCGGAATGATCGACCTGATCGAGTTCGCGGGTGGCGATGCAGGCCCTTGGCGGGTGACGCGCGTGGAGTCGCCGCTTGGGGAGCGTCTGCCCAGCGCAACCCGCCTTTCCGTCAGCCTTCCGATCGGCAACATGGAACAGCGGACCGGTCCTTCGACCGGCACGATCTGGCGCTTGCGCGGGGTGGTGAGCAATCTGCGCTATACAACCAGCAACGAGGCGCAGCGGCTACGCGCCGTGCAGCCACCTCTCGATCGACCTTCGGCGACGCGGGCCGCCCTGATCCCGATCAGGAAGTCGGCGCGCTGGTGGGAGCTGGCTCAGGACGAGCGCCGGGCGATCTTCGAGGAAACCTCGCACCACACGAGCATCGGCCTCGGCTACCTGCCGGCGATCGCACGGCGACTCCACCACAGTCGTGACCTCGGCGAGCCGTTCGATTTCCTGACGTGGTTCGAGTTCGCGCCGGAGCACGAGGTAGCCTTCGAGGCGCTCGTCGCAGCGCTACGCGCTACCCGCGAGTGGACCTTCGTCGAGCGCGAGGTCGACATCAGGTTGACCCGTGATGCGCCAGGCTGATCCGGTGATGACGGCCGATCTGGAACCGAGCGACGACCTGCTGCTTCCGCGGCTTCGGCTCGGCGAGGAGGGCGCTTTCCGGATCCTCGTGCGGCGCTATCACGTGCGGCTCGTGGCGATCGCCCGTGGCGCACACCTGACGCGGGAGGCGGCGGAGGAGGCGGTGCAGGAGGCCTGGATCGCGGTGATGCGCAACATCGCGGGATTCGAGGCGCGCTCGTCGCTGCGCACGTGGCTGACCGGGATCGTCCTGAACATCGCGCGCAAGGCCTCGGTCTCCGCCAGGCGCACCGCGACCTTCGCGGAACTCACGCCCCGGCATGACGAGGACGAGGGATCCGGTTTCGACGCCGATGCCTTTCTCGCCGACGGCCACTGGCGCGAGGCGCCCTGGCACTGGAGCGAGATCGACTTGGAGCGCGGGCTCGCGGGGCGGCAGGTCTGGCAAGCGGTCGAGGCGGCCATCGCCGCTCTGCCGCCGGACGAGGCCGCCGTGATCCGGCATCGCGACATCGAGGGTTTCGGCCCGCGCGAGACGGAGGAGTTGCTCGGCCTCGGCGAGGCGCGTCAGCGCGTGCTGCTCGATCGAGCGAGGCTGAAGATCCGACGGGTGTTCGAGGCGTTGACCCGCGACGCGGCGCGAGCGTGACGAGCGGAACGGGCGAGGATCATCGGATGCGGTGTCGAGAGGCGGCGGAGCAGGCAGGCGCGTTCGTGGACGCGGAGGTGTCCGGACGCGTTCGATGGCGCATCCGGCTTCATCTCGCGACCTGCAGGAATTGCCGGCGTTTCGTGCGGCAGATCGCACTCACGCGCGACGCTCTCGGCCGGCTCCCGCCTCCGCCCCTCGACTCCGCCCGCGAGGACGAACTCGTGGCGGCCCTGCGGGAGGCCTCGCGGTGAGCGCCGGTCAGCAACCGGTGCAGATCGAGGTTGCGATCAGGTTGTGCAGAGCGCGACTCTTCCGGTCGAGCGCCGCGGTGGTCCCACTGCGCCCGTCGAGGGCCGAGCCCCCCGGCTTCGTCGTACCGTTCGACGTCACTTGGCGGAACAGCGCCCGCTGCATCGTCGATGCCGAACCGACCGCGGCCGGCAACTGATCGACTGGCGCGGCACTGACCGGGAACGCAGCGAAGGTGATGAGAGCGATGGCGGCGAAAACGGAGCGGGTCATGATCTTTGTCCCTACGAGGTTTGAAGCGGGAAGCGTTCAGGCGAAGGCGACGACCATCAGGCTGAAGAAGGCCGCGATCGCGCCGACGATCGGAGGAAGGGAGCGGGCTGGATCGAACATCGGGGTTCTCCGCGGCGCGACGATCGCGCCATGATCCTGAGTGCCTGCAGGAGGCCGGATCCGCGTGTGGCTGCGCACGCCGGATGGCGCGGGGACGGAGCGGGACACCGGGATGCCTGACGCGGTATCCTTGCCGCTTGAGGAGTCCGAGTGGCTGGAGGCCGACGGGCTCGGCGGCTTCGCCTCCGGCACTGTGGCGGGTGTCCGGACCCGGCGCTATCATGCGCTGCTGCTCACCGCGGCGCATCCGCCGACCGGACGGACGGTGCTCGTCAACGGTATCGAGGCATGGGTTGAGACGACGACTGGCCGCTTCGATCTCAGCACCCAGCGCTACCTGCCGGACGTGATCCATCCGCGCGGTTTTGAGCGAATTACGAGCTTCACTCACGAGCCCTGGCCGTCTTGGACATTCGGCCTGCCGGATGGCACCGAGATCACCCAGGAGATCTTGGTTGATCCCGATGCCTGCGACACGCTGCTGCGATGGCGGCGGATCTCAGGCGCCGGTCCTTGCACGCTCGTCGTCGTCCCGCTGCTCTCGGGACGGGACTACCACAGCCTGCAAACCGCAAATCCCGCTTTAGACTTCACGCCACAAATCGGCGGCGCGGAGACCGGAACCTGCGTCACGTGGCATCCCTATCCGGATCGACCGGCGATCTCCGCCCTGACCACGGGCACCTATCGACATGAACCGGACTGGTATCGCCAGTTCCTCTACGCGGCGGAGCGGGCGCGGGGACTCGACTGCGTCGAGGATCTCGCCGCGCCCGGCAGCTTTCGCTTCGATCTCGCGGGGCCCGAGCCCGGGCTGATGCTGCTACGCGCTGGCGAGAGCGGGCCGGTCCGCGTCCGAGCCTTGGCTGACCGGATGATCGCCGCGGCGCGCGCGACGCGGGCCGGTCCGGATCTTCGCCGAAGTGCCCTGAGCTACCGAGTTGATCGAGGACGGGGCAGTACCCTGGTGGCAGGCTTCCCTTGGTTCACGGATTGGGGGCGTGACACCTTCATCGCGCTGCGCGGTCTGCTGCTGGCGACCGGCGAACTCGACACCGCGGAGAGCATCCTCAGAGCCTGGGCGGGCGTCGTCAGCGAGGGCATGATGCCCAACCGTTTCCCGGATTCCGGCGAGGTACCGGAATACAATTCCGTCGACGCCTCGCTCTGGTACGTGGTCAGCGTGTACGACTTCTTGACAGCCTGCAGGCTGGTTGGGCGCTCCGTCCAGTCTGAGCCAGCTCTGCGTACAGCCTGCCTCGCGATCCTCGATGGCTACGCTGCCGGTACCCGTTTCGGCATCCGGGCCGATGCGGATGGTCTGATCGCGGCCGGTCAGCCCGGATGGCAACTCACCTGGATGGACGCCAAGGTCGGCGATTGGGTCGTCACGCCCCGTATCGGCAAGCCGGTCGAGATCCAGGCCCTCTGGATCAACGCCCTCCACATCGCGGCGACGCTGTGGGAGCCGCGCTTCTCCGAGGCCGAGACCGCGGCGCGAGCGAGCTTCGCGCAGAAATTTCCAAACCCGGTGGGTGGCTTATTCGACGTCGCCGATGTCGACCACGTCCCCGGCACGCACGATGCGGCGGTGCGTCCGAACCAGATCTTCTGCGTCGGCGGTCTGCCGTTTCCGCTCCTGACTGGGGAGCTCGCCAAATCCGTCGTCGATGCGGTCGAGCACAGGCTTCTGACGCCGCTCGGCCTGCGCACCCTGTCGCCGGACGATCCCGCCTATGCCGGTCATTACGGGGGCGACGCGCGGACGCGAGACGGTGCGTACCACCAGGGCACGGTCTGGCCCTGGCTGCTCGGTCCCTTCGTCGACGCGTGGCTCTCGGTCCGCGGCCGCAGCGAGGCGGCCCTGACGGAGGGGCGGGCTCGCTTTCTGCCGCCGCTGGAGCAGCACCTCGGCGAGGCCGGCCTCGGTCATATCAGCGAAGTCGCCGACGGCGATGCGCCCTATCGACCCGGCGGCTGCCCGTTCCAGGCCTGGTCGCTTGGCGAATATATCCGCCTGCGCCGGATGCTCGGCCTCGAAGCGTTCTGACGGAGACCGCAATGCCTGAGGGCCCGAACGCATCCCACCTGTTCGAGACCGAGGAAGGACGCCGTCTTCGGGCCTGTGCCGCGGACGGGTGGCACCGCTGGGGACCGTATCTCGCCGAGCGGCAATGGGGGACGGTCCGCGAGGATTACAGCCGGGACGGCACCGCCTGGGACTACCTGCCCCATGATCACGCGCGCTCGCGGGCCTACCGCTGGGGCGAGGACGGCATCGCCGGGTTCAGCGACGACAAGCAGCTGTGGTGTCTCGCGCTGGCCCTCTGGAACGGGCGGGACCCAATCCTCAAGGAGCGGATGTTCGGCTTGACCAACGAGGAGGGCAACCACGGCGAAGACGTGAAGGAACTCTACTGGCTCCTCGACGGCACGCCGACGCACTCGTACATGCGGATGCTCTACAGGTACCCGCACGCGGCGTTTCCCTACGCCGAGCTCGTGGCCGAGAACCGACGGCGCAAGGGCCGCGACATGCCCGAGTACGAGCTCGCCGACACCGGTGTACTGGCGGAGAACCGCTGCTTCGACGTCACGGTCGAGTACGCCAAGGCCGCCCCCGACGACGTGCTGATGCGGGTCTCGGTCGTCAATCGCGGGCCGGAAGCGGCCGAAATCCACGTCCTGCCCCATCTGTGGTCGCGCAACACGTGGTCGTGGCGCGAGGATCCGAAGCGGCCGCTCCTCCGGCTCGTCGAGGGGCCAAGCGTCGAGGCGACCCGCGCCGCGGGTCCCTGTCGGCTGTTCAGGGCCCTACAGCCGGCCGAGTTCCTGTTCTGCGAGAACGAGACCAACACTGCTCGCCTGTTCGGCGTGAGCGGATCGTACCACCCCAAGGACGCGATCAACGACGATGTGGTGGCGGGAACCCGCACGCGGGTGAACCCGCTCCACGAGGGCACCAAGTGCGCGGCGCTGAGCCGCCACTCGCTAATGGCCGGCGAGACGATCGTCTTGCGCTACCGGTTGTCCCCGGCCGACGCGCCGGGTCTCGACGACGCGGGTTTCGAGGCGGTGTTCGCGCGTCGGGTCGCGGAGGCCGACGCCTTCTACGCCGCCCTTCAACGCGACATGACGGACCCCGACGCACGCCTCGTCCAGCGCCAGGCCCTGGCCGGCATGCTCTGGTCGAAGCAATTCTACCACTTCGACGTGCGCCGCTGGCTGATGGGCGATCCGACGCAGCCGGAGCCCCCAGCGGAGCGGCGACACGGACGCGACAGCGAGTGGGCGCACCTCAACAACGCCGACATCGTCTCGATGCCCGACACCTGGGAATACCCCTGGTACGCGGCCTGGGACCTCGCCTTCCACTGCGTGACCTTCGCGCTGATTGACCCAGAATTCGCCAAGGGCCAACTCGTGCTGCTGACGCGCGAGTGGTACATGCACCCCAACGGCCAGCTGCCGGCCTACGAGTGGGCCTTCGGCGACGTGAACCCGCCGGTTCATGCCTGGGCGGCGCTGCGCGTCTACCAGATGGACGCCGCGCTCACCGGGCGACCCGACCGGACCTTCCTGGAGCGGGTGTTCCACAAGCTGATGCTGAACTTCACCTGGTGGGTGAACCGGAAGGACGCGGACGGGCGCAACGTCTTCCAGGGCGGCTTCCTCGGACTGGATAATATCGGCATCTTCGACCGCTCGGCGCCGCTGCCCACCGGCGGCACCATTGACCAAGCCGACGGCACCGCCTGGATGGCGATGTACACGCTCAACCTGATGCGGATCGCCCTCGAACTGGCCGCCGAGGACCCGGTCTACGAGGACATCGCGACCAAATTCTTCGAGCACTTCCTCTACATCGCCGAGGCGATGACCGACATCGGCGGCAGCGGGGTCGGCCTCTGGGATGAGGCGGATGAATTCTTCTACGACGTTCTGAACCTTCCCGACGGCCAGATGCTGCCGCTGCGGGTTCGCTCGCTGGTCGGGTTGATCCCGCTTTGCGCCGTCGAGGTGCTCGACATTTCCCTGCGCGACCGATTCCCCGGCTTCGCGCGCCGGGCCGAGTGGATGCTGCGTAACCGCCCCGACCTCGCCGCGTTGGTCTCGCACTGGAGCCAAGGCGAGGGTGAGGGACCGCCGCCCGGCCCGGGCGGCGACCGGATGCTGCTCTCGCTGCTGCGCCGGCACCGCATGAAGGCGCTTCTGGCGCGGATGCTCGACGAGACCGAGCTCTTCTCCGACCACGGTATTCGCTCTCTGTCGAAGGCGCATGCCGAGCACCCGTTCGTTCTCGATTGGAGCGGTGCCCGCTACTCCGTCGACTACGAACCAGCGGAATCGACGACCGCCACGTTCGGGGGTAACTCGAATTGGCGCGGCCCGGTCTGGATGCCGATTAACATCCTCCTGATCGAGGCGCTCGACCGCTTCGGGACGTTCTATGGCGACGACACGCGCTTCGAGTGCCCGACCGGCTCCGGCCGTTATCTCAGTCTGCCCGAGATCGCCGACGAATTGAGCCAGCGCCTCTGCAGGCTATTCCTGCGCGGGCCAGATGGACGCCGGCCGGTGCTCGCCTCCTATGGCGCTCTCGCCGACGATCCGCATGTGTGCGACTGCATCCCGTTTCACGAGTACTTCCACGGCGATACCGGCGCAGGGCTCGGCGCGATGCATCAGACGGGCTGGACAGGCCTAGTAGCACTACTCCTGAGGCCCGGGCGCCTGACCGCACTGCCGATCACCCGCGCTATCCCGTCCTGACGATCGGACCCGCGGCTCCGGTGTCCTATCCTGCGGGGGAGACATCGCTTCGCTGAAGTCGTCCATCACCAGCTGGTTCGGCGCGCAGATGAAGGAGGACCGCTCCCGGCTCCTCGATCCAGACGAAACGACGAGGAGCATCCAGACCGACGCAAGTCCAGAGCTGACGTACCCCGCTCCGCAAGACGACCGCGCTTGGCTCTCGCCATCGTCTCAGAACCGTTCGCGCCTGTAGGATCACGCGATCCCCGCTATGGCGATGCCGAGGTGCTGTGGACCGCGGAGGGAAGCGCCCGGTCGGTAAGGCGGCGGGTCGTCCAGGAGCCTCGGTGCGATGAGGCGCCGGCAGAGCGTGACAAGGGCGATCTCGGCCTCGATCCGCGCGAGGGGCGCGCCCACGCAGTAATGGAGGCCACCGCCGAACCCGAAATGCTGGTTGTCCGTCCGGTCGGGATCGAACCGGTCCGGTTGCTCGAACCGCGCCGGGTCGCGATTTCCGGCCGCAAAGAGCAGCACCACCGACGATCCCGCCGGGATCGTCGTTCCCGCCACCGCGATGGCGCCGAGCGCCTTGCGGGTGCGGAAATGGACGGGGGGCTCGTAGCGCAGCATCTCCTCGATCACGCGGGGGGCCCGCTCGGGGTCGGCCTTCAGCTTTCCCAGCTCCTCCGGATGCCTGAGCAGGGTGAGCATGCTGTTGGTGATGAGATTCACCGTCGTCTCGTGACCCGCGACGAGGAGCAGGATCGCCGTCGCGATCAGGTCTATGTCGCCCATGGCCGCGTTGCCTCGGCCACCGCGAGCGGCGAGCCCGCTGAGCATGTCGTCGGCCGGATGGCGGCGCTTCTCGCGGATCAGCCGACGCATGTAGTGGGAGATCGCGTCGAAGGTTGCGGCAATCTCCCGCCGCCCCGCCTCGTCGTGGCGCGCGTCGGGCTCCAGGGCCGTCGCGAGGCGGATCGCCCAGACGTGGAATTGCGCCTCGTCGGCCTCGGGCACGCCGAGCAGCTCGCAGATGACGGCCACCGGCAGCGGATAGGAAAGGTCCTCCACCAGGCAGACGGTGTCGCGGCCGTGGCACTTGTCGATCAGGGCATCCACGAGCTTCGCAACCTTGGCGTGAGACTCCCGCACCCGGGCGATCGTGAACTCCTTCATCACGAAACCGCGCAGGGTGTCGTGGTCGGGCGGATCGCGGAAGATCAGCGGGCGATGGCCGTTGACCACCCGATTCCGGATCGGGTTGAGGATCCAGTCCTTCAGAGGGTTGCCCGTTCTGGGTCGCCGCGAGGGCGGCAGGTCTTCCGAGCTCAGCCGGGGATCGAAAATCAGGCTCTTCAGCGCGGCATGGGTGCTGACGACGTAGCTGCCGTCCGCCTGCAGGGACACGGGCGTCTCGCGCAAGCGTGCGTAGAGGGGATAGGGGTTCGCCCGGTTTCTCGGATCGAGAACCTGCGCGAACAGCGTCTCGTCAGGCATGGGCCGTCTCCAGAGCCGTAACGGATCGGTCGGAGGATCGCCGCGGGCTGGGAAAGCCGGGCTCCAGGGTCTCGATCCGCGGCTGGTCGGTGGCGCCGAGGATCGGCGGGAAGGCCGCCCCGTCAGCCACGGCCTCGGCATAGGCGGGAAGCCAGCGTGCCTGATCGAAGGAGAGGGCCGCGACGGTTCGCCCGGCCCGGCCATAGACGGCGAGGAACCGGTGCGAGGCCCGCGATCCCTGGACGATCGCGAGCGCCTCCGCCCCCTCGGTCAGGCCGGCGAGCTTGATGTTGAGACCGAACTGGCTCGACCAGAAGGAAGGCACGTGCTGGTATTCGACCTGGCCCGTGGGCGGAGCAAGCATGTTCGCCGCCGCGTGCCGGGCCTGGTCCACCGCGTTGCCCCAATGCTCGACGGTCACCAAGCGGCCGTCGGTGAGTGGGTTCGGCCAGCGCGCGACATCGCCGGCCGCGTAGATGGCGGGATCGGGCTCCCCCGTCGTGGTCAGGGCGCGGCAGGCCGCGTCGCAGGTCAGGCCCCCCTGGTCGGCGACGAGGCCGGCCGCGGCGAGCCAGCCCGTGTCGCGCGTCGCGCCGAGGGCGACGATGACGAGATCCGTCGCGATGTCCGCACCACCCGCCAGGTGGGCGCGGCGGACTTGTCCATCCTCGCCGGAGAAGGCCAGCACCTTGACGTTCGGGCGGAGGTCCACTCCGGAAGCCCGCATCCGCCCGGCGAGCGTGGCCCCGATCACCGTCCCGAGGAGGCGGGCGAGCGGCGTCGGGTTGGGATCGACGAGCGTCACCGCCAGGCCGAGATCGCGGCAGCAGGAGGCGGCCTCGCAGCCGATCAGGCCGGCGCCGACGATGAGGACGCGGCTTGGCCGCAGCGCCAGCGCGCTCCGCAGGGAGCGGGCATCCTCCAGGGTCCGGATCGTGAAGATCCCGGCGAGATCGGCGCCTTCTCCGGGCCATGGCCGCGCCCTGGCGCCGGTGGCGATCAGGAGCATCTCGTAGGGAAGCGTCGCGCCGTCGGCGAGGCGCACCACCCGGCGGTCCCGGTCCAGGGCGACGGCCGGCAGGCCGAGCCGCCACTGTGCGCGCAGACGAGTGAGTTGCGGAAGCGCGGTCGCGTCGGGGTGAAGCTCGCCCGCCAGGACGTGCTTGGACAGAGGCGGCCGGTCGTAGGGCCGGTGCGGCTCGTCCCCGACCAGGGTCAGAGGGCCGTCATAGCCGCCGTCCCGCAACGCCTCCGCGCCCCGCAGGCCGGCGAGGGAGGCGCCTACCACGACGATGCCCGGTCGCTGCCCGTCCGTCACGGCTCGTCACCCTCGGCGAGTCCGGCGGGCTCGATCGCGATGGCCCGGACGGGGCAGGCCTGCTGCGCCCGCTCGACCTGCGACCTCTTCGCCTCGGGCGGCGCCGGATCGTAGAACAGGATCTCGTGACCGCGCACCTCGAAATGCTCAGGGGCGGCGTAGCAGCACTGCGCGTAGCCCTGGCAGCGGTTGAGATCGACGACGACACGCATTCAGGGGCTCCGAAGAGATGTGCGGATGACCGGTCGGTCGGGAGCTGCGCCTGCCCGAACATCGGAGCGGCTCATGTCCAGGCTCCCAGGCGGCCCGACTCCAGCGCTTCCCGGGCGCAGCGATAGCCGAGTTCGGCCGTCGTCTCGAAGCTCGACGACGCCCGCAGATCGACCCCGGCCAAGGAGGGCTTGAGCAGGACCGCAGCCCGGGTGACGGCCGCCATGGTCTGGGCGTCGCTCGACACCATCGCGGAGCGCAGGAGCAGGTGGGCGATGCCGGGGAGCTGGTCCGAGATGCCGAGGAGGCGCCGGAACGCCCGCGCGCTCCGGCCCTGCCGCGGCATGACCTGGAAGGCGGCGTCGCTGCCGACATCCACGGCGAGAACCGGCCCGCGGTCGAGATCGGCCATCACGTCGGCAGGCAGGTTGTTCATCATGCCGCCGTCCACGAGGATGCCGTCCGCACTCGCCACCGGGGGCAGCAGGCCGGGAATGGCGATGCTGGCGCGGATCGCCCGGTCGAGGGGGCCCGCCCGGTGGACCATTGCGGTGCCGGTCGTGAGGTTCGAGGACACGCAGAAGAACGGGCGCCAGAGATCCTCGACGCGGGCATCGCCGAACCGCTCGGCCAACCCCGCATCCACCTTGGCCCCGCGCGTCAGGGCGTGGAACGGCAGGGTGTAGTCGTCGAGGGGGTTGCGTCCGACGAAGGAAGCCACCGTGTGGGTCTCGATCGCGTCTAGGCTCCAGTCAAGGGCGACGCTGGCGGCCAGGATCGAGCCCATGCTGGTGCCGCCGACGAGATCGATGTCGAGCCCGGCCTCGCCGAGCGCCCGCAGAACGCCGAGATGGGCGAGGCCGCGGGCGCCGCCGCCGCCGAGGACAAGGGCGCGGGCATGGCCGGACGCGATCCGGGCGAGCCGGGCGAAGTCACCACCGTGGTTCTCGCGAACCTGGAGCCGCAGGGAGAAGGGCAGCGCGGCGACGTCGGGGTGCAGAGGGCGCGGCAGGCGCGCCTCGGCGGGCTGCGCCACGGCGAGGTCCATGCGGATCCAGTCGGAGCGGATCGAAGCGAGATAGTCCGCGGCGCCGGGTCGTGGCGGCGCGCCTGGCTCGGCCAGCAACAGGACGTGGTCGGCGTGGCGCAGGCAGAGCCGGCACCAGGGGCAGTCGATCTGGTGGGCGACGAAGACCGTGCGGTCGTGCGTTTGCTCGTAGCTGTGGAACCACGCCTCGTCGGCCTCGGGGGGCCATTCGGAGAGGCAGCCGGTCCGCCCCGGCAGCGCAGCATCGAGGGCCTGCGCCAGCCGCTCGCCGAAGGCCGTCGCCTTGCGGCCCTCGGTCACCGCCAGGACGGCGAAGCTCCGCGGCGCATGGCTCAGGGTCACGCCCGTATGGGCGGTGCGCAGCCGCGCGGCCAGGATCCGGGCGAAATAGAGCAGCGTCCCGGGATGGGCGGCGATCAGATCCTCGAACGACGCGCGGGAGAGCCGCAGGAGGTGCGTATCGCGCAGGGCCGTTGCCGTGATCGAGCGCGGCTCGCCGGTGAGCAGGGCGAGTTCGCCCACGGTATCCGGTGGGGCGAGACGGATGAGGCGGCGCACGCTGCCGTCGCGCGGGTCGCGGATCGAGAGGCCGACCGCGCCGCTCACGAGCGTGTAGAGGGCGTCGGCCTCGTCCCCCTCCTCGAACAGCGTCCGCCCTCCGGCGACGGCGACGGAGGTCATCTGCGCCCGGATCGCGACGTCGGCGTCTCCGTCGAGGGCGGCAAGAAACGGAATCTCCGTGCGCCCCGGAGCCCGGGCGGCAGGGACGGGCGCCACGTCGCAGGTGCCGAGGCGTTCGGCCTCCGTGGGTGGTGCTGATAGGCCGCCGAGCCCGGTGAGCCTCGGGGAAGCGGCTGGGGCCGCGCCCGGAGGAACGGAACCGAGTTGCTCGATGCTCTGCGCGATGCTCCGGTCGCGTCCGATCTCGGCACTCATCGGCCGGCGCGCCGCTGCAGATGATCCTCGAGGATCCCGAGCGCCGCGTCGCTGCCGACGCGACCGAGGCCGAGGCGCAGGCGGTCCGTGGGGACCGGCGCCAGCGCCGAGTGCCACAACGCGGAGGGCAGCACGAGGACGCCGTCCTCGGACGCGAGAGCCTTCGAGAACTCGGTCGCACCCTCTCGCCCACGGAAGCGGGGGCAGGCGAAGGCGAGATTCGTCGGTTCTTCCGGATCGAACAGGTTCGGGTAGCGATCGAGCAGAGCGCGCAGACGGTGGTGGTTGCGCCGCCCGATCGCGCGGGCGCGGCCGGTCAGGCGCGGCTCGGCCCGCAGCGCGACCTGCGCCAGGATCTCGCTCGGTCCGGCGAGGCAGCTCGACAGCAGGCTCTTGACCGTGAGGACGCGGTCGAGCGCCCCGCGGTCGCGACAGGCGGCCCAGCCGACGCGCAGGCCCGGAAGCCCGAAGCCCTTCGACAACCCGTTGATGGAGATCCCGCGCTCGTACACGTCGACGACGGGTGGGACGGCTCGCTCCGGGTCGAGGTCCGTCTGGCGGTAGACCTCGTCGTTGACGAGCCAGAGCCCGTGTCGGCGGCAGAGGTCGACCAGCCTCTCCAGGGTCGTTCGATCCAGCGACGCGCCGGTCGGACTGTTGGGAAAATTCATCAGCACCAGCCGCGTGTTCGGCCGGATGGCGGCGACCAGCCCGTCGAGATCGAGGGTCCAGGCCGGTTCCGGGCGGAGGGCGACGCCATCGGCCGCGCACAGCCGCGACACGACGAGCTCCGAGGGTTGGTAGATCGGCACCACCACCACCGCGTGGTCGGCCGGACCGAGCAGCGCGCTCAGCACGCAGGCCACTGCTTCCTGCGCCCCTGCGCTGACCAGCACGTCGTCGGCAGCGAGCCGGCGGTAGCAGCCGGCGATCGTGGCGCGCAGCCAGGAGGCGCCGCGCGGGTCGGCGTAGCCGAGGTCGGCCCTCCGCCAGCGCAGACGATCCTCCGGGCCGGCAAGGCGCAGCAAGGCGGCGAGCGACAGCGGCTCCGAGTCCGAGGCGGCGAGGTCGGGATGCGCGCAGGCCGACCAGCGATCCAGGTACGCCGCCAGCGCGAACGACCCTGCGGGCGCGATCCCGTGGTCCGTATCGGGGCCGGGCGCCTCCGTCCGGGCGCCGGCCCACAGGCCCGGTGCAGCGTCATCCTCGAGCGCCATCGCCGGCCTCACGCGCGCCGCTCCGAGCCGGCGGCGACGCGCAGATAGGTCGCGCCGATCCGTGTGGCGGCCCGCAGCGTCCCACCGAGCGAACCCGCGACCTTCGAGGATCCGCCCAACCGGCGCCGGTAGGGCATAGGCACCTCGCGGATGCGCAGGCCGGCTCGCGCGGCCTGCATCTGCATCTCGATGTTCCAGCCGTAGGTCGGCTCGCGCAGGGCGAGGGCCCGCAGCGCGGCGCGGTCGATGGCGCGGTAGGCGCACATGTCGGTGTATCGGACGCCGTAGCGTAGGCCGATGCCGAGGCCGGCGAGCCGGCCGGCGAGCACTTGGTGCCAGAGCATCGATCCGGGCTCGCGGCTGCCCAGCGTGCGCGAGGCGAGGACGAGGTCGTGGCGGCCGGCGAGCACCGGCCCGGCGATCCGGTCGATCAGGTCGCCGCGATCCGCGCCGTCGCCGTCGAGATATACGATCACGCGCGAGGCCGGATCGGCCGCGGCCGCCCCGAGCGCGCAGGCCCGGCCGTAGCCGCGTTCGGCCTCGATCACCCGGGCGCCCGCGGCCCGGGCGACGTCCTGCGTCCCGTCGGTCGAGCCGCTGTCGGCGACGACGATGTCCGCCGCGTAGGCCGGCGGGATCTCGCGGATCACCGCGCCGATCGCTTCGGCCTCGTTCAGGGTCGGGATGACGATGCTGACCGGGTGCATCGCTCAGAGACTCCACCGCAGGCCGCAGTTCCGGCACGGGGCCGGCGGCGCGTCGGAGAGGAGGGCGGCGCGGAAATCGCGGTAGGCCGCGCCGTTCCAGATCTCCCGGAGCGTGGCCTGCGTCGCGTCGCCCAGCGTGTAGTTGGAATAGCCGCGCACCGAAAACGGCGCGATGCAGCAAGGCAGCGCCCGTCCGTGGGCCGTGACATACATCAGGGACCAGGGCCGCCGGCAGGTGGCCCAGGCGCGATCCTCCTGCCGCTTCAGGCTGATCCCGGGCTCGGTCGCGCCCGAGGCGTCGAGCGTCACCCCTAGCGAACGGCCGATCGCCTCGGCCTCGGCGATGGCGTCGGCCTCCTCGGCTCTCGCGCTCTCGAACAGCGACAGGTCGGCGCGGGCCATGCCGTACCCTGCCTCATCGAAGACGAGGCGCTGCAGGTGCACCTCGGTCACACCCATCTCGGCCGCGAGCCGGACGAAGGACGGGAGCTGGTCCACCGTCTCCTTGAGGCCCGTGAGCCAGAGCGAGACTCGGGGCGTCGTAGCGCCGGTCGCCTTCTGAAACGCGACGAACTTGCCGACGTCGCGCACGATGCGGTCGAAGAAGTCCTTGCCGCGCACCCTGCGGTACGAGGCCCGGTCGGCGGCATCGAGGGAGACGCGCAGCTCGTCCAGCCCGGTATCGATCAGCTCCTGAAAGCGCCTCGGCTGCATCAGGGTGCCGTTCGTGTTGAACAGGACGTAGGTTCCGCGGTCCTTGAGGTAGCGGACCATCCGCGGCAGGTCCTTGACCAGCATCGGCTCGCCGACCCCGTGGAGCACGACCCGGGCGACGTTCGGCACCTGGTCGACGATCCGCGTGAACAGCGCCCAGCTCATGTCGGCCGGGGGCTCGAGGGTCTCGAAGGTGCGCGGGCAGGTTTCGCACAGCAGGTTGCAGCGGTTCGTGACCTCCAGATAGAGGCAGACCGGCGGTGACGCGGCCTCGGAGACGCGGTCCGGGCCGACCTCCTCGAAGTAGCGGCGCGGATCCTTCAGGGCGGCTGAGGCCGTCATCGGGCGGTTCCTTGCGGGAGGGCAGCCAGGGGCGCGGTGCGGGCCTGCCGCAGGGAGCGCGCGGCCAGGACGAGGGCCGGTACGAAGACCAGCGACGGCCAGAGGAAGCGGTCGTTGAACGGGTCGATCAGGAACAGGATCGGCGCCGAGCCGAGCCAGATGATCGCTGGGACCGGCGCGACCACCGCGGGCAGCGCCAGCCAGGGGTAGTACCAGGCGTAGTGGGGGCTCGCCGCGCAGACGGTGAGGGCGGCGAGGATCCCGGCGTCGCGGCACAGCGCGACGGCGTCGGGCGCGGTCTGCCGGTTCGGGCCGAAGGCGATCCGGAGCGCGAGGGCGGCGAGCGTCAGGCCGGCGCAGACCAGGTAGGTCCGCAGCAGGCTCGGGGGGCTGAGCCCGAGATGCCCGAGACCGGCGAGCAGCCAGTAGCCCGCGCCGGTGTCGTAGCCCTCCTCGGCCCCGTAGCCGCCGGCGAAGCCGAACACGTTCGGGCCGGCAGCGAGGTAGGGCAGGTACAGGACGGCGATCACGGCCGCCCCGGCGAGCATAGGCCGCCACAGCCGGCCACCACGGACGAAGGCGGGCGCGACCGCGACAGGCAGAACCTTCACCAGCGTCGCCGCGCCCAGGAGCGCGCCCGCGAGCCCGTACCGACGACGGGTGCGGGCCAGCAACGCGATGCCGAGGAGGCCGATCGCCACGGCGTCGACGTGCCCGTCGCGCGCGAAGGACCACAGGGCCAGCGGATTCCAGGCGTAGATCAGGATGCGGGCCGAAGGCAAGCCGACGCCGCGCAGAACCGCGAGCATGGCCAGCATGCCCAGGGCCTCGAAGCCCAACATCGCCAGCTTCATCCCGGTGACGCTGTGCGAGACCTGACCGACGGCGGCGAAGACCAGCTGCGCCGCGGGCGGGTAGATCGTACGAGCGTAGTCCTTGCGGTTGATCAGCGGGTAGACCGCCGGGTCGCGCAGCCGCTCGAGGGCGGGGTCGGCCGGGATGTAGCGGTAGGGGTTGATCCCGGCGGCCTGGACCTGCCCGTCCCAGACGTAGCGGTAGATATCGGTCGACAGGAACGGCAGGGCCGGCAGCAAAGCGGCCCGCAGCAGCACGGCGATGCCGAGGATCGTCCACAGGGCCGCGCGCGGCAGCCGCTCCCGCAACACGAGGCGCACGGCGAAGAGGTAGACCGCGAGGCCGACCGCGACCACGCCGATGAAGGCGTTGGATTGGGGCGCCGCGCCGACGGTGTCGGCGCCCGGCACCTGGATCGCCAACGCGCCGACAGTGACGGCCAGAAGCAGGAGGCCGAGGGCCGCGAGCCGATGAGCGGGGCTGGCGAGAAGCCGGATCATGCCGGCACCGCCTCCGACGCGCGCGCGAGCCGCGCCAGGACCGAGCGCGTCGCCGGGGCCGCGTAGCCGGTCCTGTCGGCGGCGAGCCGCGCGAGCGAGGCCGCGTCGTCGACGTCGTACCAGGGCTCCAGCTCGACGAGATCGAGGCCGATCTCGCGCGCCCGGGCGCGGGTCGCTTCGGCGACGGTGTCGGTGCTCCAGGCGATGCCGGCGAACAGGCGGGCATGGGCCTGCTTGAGGCCGAGGATGTAGTAGCCGCCGTCGTCGCAGGCGCCGAACACGCCCCGCTCGCCCGGTTCGAGCAGGATCCGGGCCGCCTGGATCAGGAGCCGCGTCGGCAGGGTCGGGATGTCGGAGCTCAGCACGCAGGCCGCCGCGTGACCGTGCGCCAGCATGCCCTGGACGGCCTGCAACAGGCAACGGCCGAAGCCCTCGACCTCCGCCGCGGTTGTGACGCTTCCATCCGCCAGGACGAGGTCGGTTCCCCGCGCGAGATGGGGGATCACCAGAGCCTCCGCGCCCGGCGGCGCGAAAGCCGCGTAGGCGGCGATCGGCGCGGCGCGGGCCGCCTCTTGGATGTTGGCGGTCGTGTCGCGCAGGAAGGCGGCGCTCAGAGCCGCTGCGTCGTCGAGGGTCAGCGGCGGGCACAGCCGCGTCTTGGATCGCCCGCTTCGCGGCGCTTTCGCCATCACCCCGATCGCGCAGGTGGGGGCCGGTCCGGAGGTCGGTCCTCGTGCCATGTACAAGGCTCCCGCGTGGTCAATGGAAGGGGCGGACGATCCCAAGGCGGATCGTCTCGTCCGGCGGAATCTCGGTGGCGGAACCGGGCGTGAAGGTCGGCAGCGCGCGCAGGCGCTCGGGCGTCAGGCCCATGAGGGCGACGTGCTCGCCCAGGAGCGCCACCGCCTCCACCGGCACGGCCACGAGCCGGGACCCGAATCCGCTCCAGGCGACCGCTCGCAGGCCTAGCCAGCCCAGCCCCAACGCACCGTCGAGGCGCACGGCCATCTCGCCCGCGCCGTCGCCGCGGCGCACGAGCCCCGTGACGCGGCCGAGGACGGGCTGGGACTCCTCCGGCCGGAGCAGGAGGCGGCCGGCGAGGTCGCCGACGCGCACCGGCTGCGGAAACCGGTCCGCCGCGCGACCCGCCATCTCGGGCGCGGTCATGCCGGGCTTCGGCATGTGGTCGGGGGCCGGGGAGGGGCCCGGCGTCTGCGCCTGCGCCGATGCGGAGAGCGCCAGCGTGAGTAGGCAGGTGCCGACGGCGCACCGGATCGCGCGGACGCTCATAGGCCTGCGAACCAGCCGAAGCCGCGGCTCTCCCAGTATCCGCCGGGGTAGGTGTTGGTGACTTCGATGGCCGTGATCCACTTCGGATTCTTGTAGCCGAGCTTTACCGCCATGCGCAGGCGCAGCGGGTATCCATACGGGTCAGGCAATTCTTCGCGGGCGTATCTGGTCGCGAGCAGTGTCTGGGGGTGCAGCGCGGTCGCCATGTCGATGCTGCTCGGGTAGTCGTCCGCCGTCTTGAAGGCGATGTACTTGGCGGTGAGGTCGGCGCCGACGCGCTCCAGGAACGCCCGGAGCGGTACGCCCGACCACTGCCCGATGTAGTCCCAGCCCTCGACGCAGACGTGGCGGATGATGATCTCGCGCTCGGGCAGCTCCGCGATCCGGCGGCGCGTCCAGGGCCGCTTGTCGGAGATCAACCCGGCGAGTTCCAGCCGCCACGCGTCGCCGTCGATCGGCTTGACGTCCTCGACGTCGTAGTAGGCGTTGAAGCGCGGCGGCTTCAGCACCTGGGACACCGGGTACTCGGGCGCGAGCTTTCGGGGATCGAACAGGGCGGCCTGGACGCCGTCGTTGAAGTCGGACATGGCACGGAGCGCCCGCCCGACCGCGCTCGTGTCCGTCACGTCGCAGCCGGTCAACATCGTGAGCGCGCCGAGCGACAGGCCGCCGCGCAGGAGACCGCGACGCTCGATCCTCCGGACCAAAGCGCGGTGGTCGTCGAGGATGCCGGGATCCGGCACCTTGAGGGGGCGGAACGGCGACCTCATCGCGTCGCCTCCCGCGCCGTGGCAGGGAGGGCGGGGCGGCGTACGGGGCCGCCGGTCAGCATCGCCCACAGCGTTCGCGGCACGAGCAGGGACAGCACGACGTGGACGACGAGGAAGCCGACCAGCACTGCCATGCCGGCGAAGTGGACGAGGCGCGCGCCCTGGAACCCGCCGAGCAGCGCGACGATCCCGGAGAACTGGACCGGCTTCCAGATCGCCAAGCCGCTGACGATTTGGCCGATGCCGGCCAGGATGGCGACGATGTAGAGGATCTTCTGGACGGCGTTGTAGGTCGTGAGGTCCTCGTGCGCGAGCTTGAGCCGCAACGTGTCGCGGACGGTCTGCACGATGTCGCGCGGACGGATCGGCAGGAGGCGCTCGCGCAGGCGCCCGGTCGCGACGCCGTAGACGAGATAGGCGGCGCCGTTGGCGACCAGCACCCACATGGCGGCGAAATGCCAGAGCAGGCTCTCGGCCGCCCAGGATCCGATCCGGGCCGACTTGGGGAAATAGATGCCGTGGATGATGACGGAATCGTCGTAGATGCCCCACCCGGACCCGATCAGCACCACCATCGCCGCGGCGTTCGTCCAATGCATGACCCGTACCGGCCAGGGATGCAGCCGGCGAGGCACGGCTGTGGACTGCGTCGGCGCAGTTCCAGGGTTGCTTCTCAACACGGACATGAACCGTGATCGCGTGGAAGGACGTCGAGCGTCCCTGCGTGGCTTGGGCTGCGTGCGTGCTTCACGGGTGTGGTTTGTTGTATCATGCTACAACTCCCAATTCATTTCGTCTTCCGGCACGATATCGTTTAATTCCGTTGCGCTTTGATTCGGTCGGCACACATGTCAGATCATGTATTAGCCAAATTACTATCGACTTTGACGGTGAGGGTTCATGCCTTCGCGTTCTGCGAGATTCAATCGGGGTGGCGATTGCGGAAGCAGGGCATCGCTGACGCCCTGCTCGTCCATTATGTCTTGTCAGGCACCGGGACTATCGTCGTCGGCGACCAGGAGCCCGTGGCCTTCGGGCCGAACAGCATGGTGATCCCGCCGCGCGGCGTTCCTCACTCCCTCGGGTTCGCCGGGGCCATGCACACGGTTACAGCTCGAGATGCGCTCAGGGTTCTTCCCGACGGCCTCGTCGCGCTGACGGCCGGCGACGGCAGTCGCGACATCCTCGTGGCTTGCGGCGCGATCTCGGCCAGTTACGCCGGCGCGCTCGGCCTCTTCGACCGCCTGCAGGGCGCATTGGTCGAGGACCTGTCGGGCAACGACCGACTGCGGCACGCCTTCGCCTTCATGATTGAGGAGTTGGTCCAGCCAGGACTCGGCACGCAGGAGGTGACGAGCGCGCTGATGAGGCAGTGCCTCGCCATTCTGCTGCGGGTTCACCTGAAGGAGCGGGGTACCAGTTCGCCAATCTTCGCGGCGCTGCGGGATCCGCGGCTGATGCGCGCCGTCGCGGCGGTCCTCGACGCACCCGGCGCCTCCCACACGGTCGATAGTCTCGCCGCACTCTGCGGGATGAGCCGGTCCGCGTTCGCCGAGCGGTTCTCCGCCACCTTCGGCGAGGGGCCCATCGAGTACCTGCACCGGGTCCGCCTGCGCCTCGCGGCACAGTTGCTGACGACGTCGCCCATGCCCGTGAAGGTCATCGCCGCAAGTGTGGGCTACACCAGTCGAAGCTACTTCTCGCATGCCTTCAAGGCGGCCTACGGCGTCGATCCGAGCGCATACCGCGGTCGATGCGCGGACGCGGCCAAGGCCGTCGAACCCGGATCCAACGCGAACTTCGACTCCGCACAGGATGTCACGGGCGAAGATTGAGCGCGCGCCGGCCTGGAGAACCGGCAGCCCATGCGACGACGACATCGAGCCTACCATCTTCGCGATCCCCCGCTCGATTTTGCAGATTGAAGGCAGGCATGGAAGCGGACCGGCGTGCGTTATCGTCCAAAACAGGTGCTGCGCCGCATATCCCGTGTCGACAATTTCATATCGGTCGCAGTCCTATGGCGAGCGGCACCGTTGCGACGTGCGCGGCTGCCGCACGTGCATGAGGTGCCACATTCGAGGTGATCGCCTGACATGCGATGGAACAAGGCTTGTTTCACGTGCCGTCCGACCAGCGACGGACGCGGTGCGGCTTCCTGGTTCCCCCGCAGGAGCGCGTTCGCATCACCTCGGCCGAACTTCGCAACGCCGATTGCGAAGGCGCCAGCCGATACTTGCGGAACCGCTGCTAATGGGCCGAGCGACACGCGCGAAATAAACGTGACCAACCCCGATCGAGGATTGCGCCGGATGTCGGCATGAAAGTTTTGATTGCAGCCAGCCCCCTTACGGGCCACGTCAACCCCCTGTTGGCTGTGGGACGACTGCTGGCCAGGCGCGGCGACACCGTCTTGTTCGTGACCGATCCTTCGTTTCGGCAGAAGGTCGAATCTTCGGGTTTGCGCCTCACAGCTTACGAAGACAGGGGTGCGGCGACCTATCTGGAGCCGCACCTGCCGCCTGGACCGGTGCGGTGGACGCACGAATTCGAGCACCGCTTCATCGAACCGATGGCGACGCAAGCCGCGGTTCTGCGCGAGGCGATCCGGACGGAGGCTCCGGATGTGATCGTGGCAGGTAGCCTGTTTCTTGGGATCTTGCCGCTTCTTCTCGATGCGACGACGTGCCGGCCTCCGATCATCGTACTCAACATCAGCTTTCTATTCCTCGACCGTCCCGACGATGCGCCGGTCGGCATGGGGCTGCTCCCGGCCCGGGACGACATCGAGCGTGCTCGCTACGCCGCATTGAAGGTGGGTCTCGATGCCTCATTCGTCCGACCGGTTCGCGCCCTCACCGACGCCCGCCTGGCCCGGCTCGGCGCGCGACCTTTGCCAGCCTCGTTGACCCAATCGCTCGCGATACTGCCCGACGCATTCCTGCAGCCGAGCGTCCGCGAGTTCGAGTACGATTTCGGTACGTTTCCTCCAGGACTGCGTTTTGTCGGGCTGCTGCCGACCACGCCGATGGCGGTCGCGGTACCGGAATGGTGGCCGGATCTGGAGAGCGGCAAGAGCATCATTCTAGTGACACAAGGCACGCTCGCAAACGCTGATTTCAGCGAACTACTTGAGCCGACACTCCAGGCGCTTGAGGGACGCGACGATCTTCTCATCGTTGCGACAACTGGCGGGAGATCCGTAGAGGGGATACACTGTGAAATACCGGCCAATGGCCGGGTCGCCACCTTTCTGCCTTTCGACGTGCTTCTCCCCAAAATCGATCTCCTGGTAACCAACGGCGGCTACGGAAGCGTCTCACAAGCTCTCGCCGCGGGCGTTCCGATTGTCTCCGCCGGCTTGACCGAGGACAAGGCCGAGGTCGGAGCCCGGATCGAGTGGTCGGGCGTCGGCTTGAATCTTGCGACGAACCGCCCGACCGTGGACGCCTTGCGCTGGGCCGTCGAGAGGGTGCTCACGGAGCAGCGGTTTCGCGAACGTGCTCGTGTGATGGCACGCGCCTTCGCCGATCTGGACCCAGGGCGCGAGATCCTAGCTGCCATCGACGCTCTCACCCACATCTCGGGGTAGAGTTTCGACTATCGCCCTTAGGCGAGAGAGGTGGCTGTTCATCCGGATCGACGTTGAGAGCTCACGCATCCGGCAGGAAATCGCTGGAGATCGAAGCAGTGATCGCTCCTGGTGCCGCCCCGTTCCGCTTTCTTCGGGCTGGCGGCTGCAGCGCGGACATCGCACCGGGCCGAATTCTCCGGAAGGCGGAAGCGGGGGTGGCGGTCGGAAGGCATCACCGACCATCATCCGAAACCGTGGTCGACCTCATGGCGCATTCCGCCAAGCGCTTCGGCATGGCGGAAGCAGAGGCAAGTACTCGCGTGATCGCGATTGCCGCTGCCCATCATCGGTTCAACTACATCCCACCTTCGTGGACAGCGACGGCCGGATCAGCCGCCCCGTGGCGCATGCCATGGCGTCGAATGGCCGACATGGAAAGGAAGGGCTCCGGTCCATCTCGCACGGTCCTTCACACGGTCCGGAAGAGAAAGGCGAGTGCGGGCGGACGAGCCATCTCGCGGACATTCCATCGCAGGCCCGGGGACGGCCGAGGCAACCGGTCCGAGGCGGCGCTGCGGACATTCTGCACCTGGTTTCCGTCGATGGTCATGGATCGGGTCCGGTTCACGTCTGCCACGTTCAGGTTCGAAACCCTAGAGGATCGTTACCGAAGGCCGCTCAGAGAGTTCGGCCACGATGCGAAGGCCGGTGAATTCGCCTCGACGGCGCCGAGGTTCGGTGAAATTGCGACCCGCACCGGCGACTTCGGAGTGCGAGGCTTCATGAACTCCTCCTCGACGAGCTTCGAGAGCGTCGATCGAGCAGTCCGCTCCGAAACTCCGAGCACCAGTGCCGCTCGGCCTTGTTCCATTTCACCGAACCTCGACCATTCGCCGTCAGACATAGACGGCTTTAACAATTTGCAATCAATATCTGTTAATCAGTCGAGATTGAAATGACATGTCAAGCATTGCAAGTATATAAATATGGCAAGACTATAAGTTTAGATAGATGTTGGTGGTTTTAACGCACCTTCTGGTTCACAGATTCCGCTCCGCGAAAACCTGCATTGCTCTGGGTATTTTGGCGCCGATCGGCATGCTTGTGATCTCGGGATTGATGCTGTTCGACCTACGAATGGACGCTTGGGAGAAGGCCGAGCAGACCTCCAAGAACTTGCTGCAGGTCCTCGAACGCGACATCGTGCGCAATATCGAGATCATCGATCTGTCGCTCCAAGCCGTGGTAGACAACCTCAGGGCGCCCGGTGTAGCAGATGCCACACCCGAAATGCGCCAACTCGTTCTGTTCGATCGCGCCGCGACGGCTCGCGACCTCGGTGCAATGGTCGTTCTCGATGATCACGGTCACAGCATCGCTGATGCGTTCGTCTTTGCACCGCGCAAGCTGAACAATGCTGATCGCGAGTATTTTCAGGCCCACAAAGACCATCCTCAGCTCGGCCTGCTCATCAGCAAGCCCCTGTTCTCGCGGCTTACAGGTTCTCGCATCATTGTTCTCAGCCGCCGCATCAACAAGCCGGATGGCTCCTTCGGCGGAATCGTACTGGGTAGCCTGAAGCTGTCCTACTTCGATCGGCTCTTCGACCAGATCGGCCTGGGACGAGACGGAGCAATCAACCTCTACCTTCGGGATGGCACACGCGTCATGCGCTATCCCTTCGATGCGGCTGATATCGGCGTCAATCTCGCCGGAACATCCAACTTCGACCGGTTCGTGCGCGAACGCAGCGGCAGCTTCATAAGCACTTCGGTGCGCGACCGCGTCGAGCGGCACTACACGTTTACGCAGGTCGGTGACTGGCCGCTGGTTCTCAACGTGGCGCTCGGAACGAAAGAGATCGAAGCGGATTGGCGAGCGAAGGCGCTCATCATCGGTTTCGCCGTCTCGGTTCTGTGTGGTCTGACTGTCGCCCTTTCGATACTCTTTGGACGCGAACTGCACCGCCGCGCCTCTGTCGAAGCGGAACTCGCGCGTCTGTCGTGCACGGACGCCCTGACCGGGTTGCCCAACCGGCGTCAATTCGAGGACATGTCCGACCGGGCCTGGGACAGCGCACAACGGACAAGCAGGCCCTTGTCGTTGCTCGTGGTCGATGCCGACCACTTCAAGCGCTACAACGACCGCTACGGGCATGCGGTGGGTGACGAGGTGCTAAAGGGGCTCGCCCGCTGCTTGACAGCAAGTGTGTACCGGCCCGAAGATCTCGTCTGCCGCGTCGGTGGGGAGGAATTCGTCGTGATCCTGCCCGGGACAGACGAGGCGGGCGCGCAGAGTGTTGCAGAGAGGATCCACGCGGAGATGTCTGCGCTGGCAGTCGGTCCGGCAAGTATCGAAGCGGGTTCAGTTACCGTCAGCATCGGCGTTGCGAGCGCTGTACCCGACGCAGCCAGTGGGACGACCATGGCACGTCTCTACGGTCAGGCAGATGCCGCGCTCTATGACGCCAAAGCTGGGGGTCGGAACCAGACACGCTGCGCCAGAGCGACTGAAGCTGGATCGGATCAGCGGCCGGTACTCCGGTCGGTGGGGGCCGCATGAAGACTTCCGAACGCAAAGCCCCAGTTCGAGGGTTGACCGTGTTTGTCGGTTGCTTCGTTGGTTCGAGAAATCGGTGCTTCGCCTACGGTATAGACCGGTGCCGGGTGAGGCCGAGCATCGGGAGCGTCGTTGAAATGCATCGGGGATCCACGTCGAGCATCACGAAGTTCGCCGGGGCTTCTCCGGTACGACGGGCCGAAGGCGCATTGCAAACGGCGTGACGAACGAACGGACACGCTTAGACATGCGCGAGGCACATGGTCGTTTCGGCCGAGCGGGTTCATTTGGTTGATTGCCCGCGCAGCTGGACCGTGCTCCCTGGACTCGCAGGGCGCCGGCCGGCGGCGCGCCAGCGGCGGAGGACTATCGATGCTGCGCCTCCTGCTGGCTCGGACTTTCGCCGGCAAGTGGCCCGGCTGCATTGCCTATCCCGCAACCCTCCTGATCATCGCCCTGGCCTACGCCGCAGGCCGATGGGTCTGGCCCTCGATGCAGGTCTACCCGTTCTTCTTCTTCTTCCCAGCCATCATCGTCTCGGCCGCGCTGTTCAACCATGGTTGCGGTTACCTCGCCACGATCGCCAGCACCTTGCTCATCGCTCGCCACCTGCCGCCCAAGGATAGCTTCGTCGTGGCCGAGACGCGAGATTGGCTCGCGCTCGGGATGTTCCTCGCGGTCGGCCTCGTGCTCTGTGCCCTATTGGAACAACTGCGCGAAGCACTCCGGCGCGCCCAGGCCGCCGAGAGCCAGAGCGAGTTGTTCCTGCGCGAGGCGGTGCACCGCTTCAAGAACGACCTGACCATCGTCACGGCGCTCTTGCGCTCGCAGGGGCGGCAGCTGGAGGACGTCAAGGCCAAGGCGGCGCTCTCCAATACGGCCAACCGCGTCCTCGTGATGTCGCGCGTGCACGAGCGGCTGCGGGTTGGGCGGGGTGCCGCAGCGGTGGTGAACACGCAGGAGTTCATCGGGGACCTGTGCGCGGATCTGAAGGCCTCGCTGCTCGATCTGCGGCCGGTGAGCATAGAGGTCCAGGCCGAGGCGCACGCGCTGCCACACGAGCGGGCGGTGGCGGTGGGCCTGATCATCAACGAGGCCCTCACGAACGCGCTGAAATACACCTTTCCGGAAGGTCGCACCGGCATGGTCGGCGTGGTGTTCCGGCGGCGCGGCGGCGAATTCATGCTGCAGGTGAAGGACGACGGCGTCGGCTTCGATCCGGACAGACCGCCGCGGACGGGCGGCCTCGGCCGGCGGCTGGTGCAATCCATGGCCCAGCAGCTCGACGGCTGCCTGGCAATCGAGCCGGATGAAGGTGCGCCCGGAACGCTGGTCACCGTCACGTTTCCGGCAACGACACCGTGCGCCGAGGCGCAACAGCGCCCGCCTGTCGCGGCGCCTGCTCCGTAGCCGCTGGATTCCGCTGTTCGACAGGCTTGCAGGTCCGGCTCTCGGCAGGAGGGGTGCTCATGGCCGAAATCGAGAAATCGGCCGTCACGTCGCGGGCGCCGGCGGGGCTGGGGATCAAGCGGAAGCAGTTGATCGCGGCGGTCCGCAAGCAGCCCCCCGAAGCTGCCAGGAAATACATCCTGCGGGCAGCCTTCCAAGCTCTCACGAGCCCTTGGAGGGCGACGTGGAACGTGTGTGGTGGCTGAACGATTTCGCAGCGATGGAGCGAACCTATGAGAATACGGAGCCGGCGCTCCCGGTGGGACGTCGGAGGAAGGACAGGCGCAAGGACGCGTAGCGAAGCCGACGGTCGGCCCACCAAGCGAGCGTACTGAACGACCAAGATCGTTTCACCGTCGTGGGGCAGACATAGGAGGCGCGCTCCCCGGATCGTGTGAGCCGACGTGACCCCGTGGCCGATCGGTTCGACGATCCTGAACGCATTCGGCCCTCATGGACGACTGACGAGAGTTGGATGCGGGTGTACATCGCCGCGGGGCTGATCGCCATCGGCGTGCTCGGGGTGATGCCGCAGGTCCCTCCGGCCTGGAAGGTTGCGGTCGGTAGCCGGAATTGGCCCTTTCACCCTGCCGACCACGGCTCAACCCAACCGAACGTTTTTCCGACCGAGCGCGTCCGTCCCCCAACGTAGTCCTTCCGAGGTTAGGGCGCTCTCGTCCTCTAGTAGCCGCCGTGCCGCTCGCGTTGCACCTCATCGGCAGCGCATCCGCCCAGGCACCAGCCGCCGCTCCGCCCGGCACCACACCCGGGGCGACGGGGGACTGCGGCACCGCAAGTAGGCTCTCCGGTGCGCCCGGCACCGTCACGGGAACCCCGACTGGACGCCCCGGCGAAGACGGATCGAACGGTTTCTCGGCTGGCGGCAACGCCAACCAGCCCTCACGTGCCGTGCCGCAGGGCGATGGCTTCGGGGACGACAACCAACGCGAGCGCCACGCCGACGTGTGGCTCAGGTGCGCTGGCGAATTCAGGCGTTGCCGCGTATCGGGAGCGCGGTTCGTTCATGAGACCACGAACTCACTCCCGGCGCGCTCCTCGACAGGGCGCGCCTTCTTTTTTGGCGGCCCGACGCTACCACGTCGAGTGCACCTCTCCCTGTGATCCGGATCTTGGCGCTCGCGACGTTCATCTCGATGTCGCATGGTGGCGCGATGTCGGAACGGTCCGACGCTGCGGCATCAGCCTAGCGTTCGGTCCGCGCAGCCCGAGCGAAGTTAACATCTTTCCCGCCGTGAAAGGCGGGGATTTTCGGAGATCGCGAGATCTCGTCCAGTTGACGCTTCGACGGGTCGCCGATGCACACCCTCCACGTCCGGCAACGGTGTGTTCCACCGCCGTTTGATGGTGATCGCCGCGTTGATGTCGGCGTGGTCGGTGTGGCCGCAGTTGGCGCAGGTGAAGCGCGCTTGGCTCTCGCGGCTGCCTGCATCGACCACACCGCACGCCGCACAGGTCTGCGACGTGAACCGCGCGGGCACAGTGACCACGTGACCGCCCCGCTCCTCCATCTTGTACGTCAGGATCGTCGCGAAGCGGTGCCAGCCCGCGTTGAGGATGCCCCGGTTCAGCCCGGCCTTCTGCCGGACGTTGCGGCCGGGCTCGGCCACCGTGCCCCGCGCGCTGGCCGTCATGCCACGCGTGTTCAGGTCCTCCAAGACCGCCACGCCGTACCCGCGCGCGAAGTCGAGCGCGGCGCGGTGGTGGAGGTCGCGCCGGATGCGGGCCTGCCGCGCCTGGAAACGGGCGACGCGCGCCTGCGCCCGGCGCCTGTGGTTCGATCCGCGCTTGCGCCGGGCGAGGATGCGCTGTGCCTTGCGCTCGCGGGCCTCGATCCGCTCCAGGCTCGCGGGCATCGTCGGCATCGTGCCCGTGGACAGGGCCAGGGTCGTGGTCACACCGCGGTCGATGCCGACGACCTCGGGCTGGGCGCGGTCGCCTCGTGCGCGATCGCGCAGGCGAACGCGACGTGCCAGCCGAGCGCGTCGAGCGAGACCGTGACGTTCTTCACGACCCCGCGGATCGGCCGGCTGTCGCGGTACTTCACCCAGCCGATCTTGGGCAGGCGCACGGCCGACCAGTTGCCGTTGAGCCGCTTCGTCGCGACTTCGCGCCCGGGGGAGCGGAAGCCGTCATCGACGCCGCGCCTGCGGGGCTGAGGGAAGCTCGCCCGGCCTGCGAAGAAGTTCTGGAACGCCCGGTCGAGGTCGCGCAGAGCCTGCTGCTGGCACGACACGTAGACGGCGCGGACCCAGTCGAACTCGGCCCGCAGGGGCGTCAGATCGGCGGCCTGGGCGACATAGCCGAGCCGGTGCTTGCGGCCCCAACTCGCCCGCTGCTTCAGGGCGAGGTTGTACGTTGATCGGCACACGCCCGCGAACTGCCGGAACAGGGCCTCCTGCTCGGGCAGCGGTTCCAGCTTGTAGCGGAGCCGCGGGCGGTGGTCACGAGCTGTTCCCATGACCGGGCGCGCATCTCACCCATCCTTCATGCCGCGCAGACGCGCAGCCTCCCCGACCTGAAGGTCGGGGTCTCAAGGATTTCCATTGATGCGATGAGCGAAGCCTTGCAGCGCGATCACTTCACCTCGAACCGCTGCCTTTGAAGCGCAAGCCAAGCGTCTACATTAGGCGATCCGTGCGCACGGAAAACGCGCGAAGCGTGCCGATACTCCGCCATTGACCGTGACGAAGGCGCGCGCCCAAGCTCCGGCTATGATCGACCGGCTCGCATCGGACAAGTGAACCGGTAGCCGCGGCCGGTCCGCGAGGCAGGTCAATCGTGCCGCGCGACTACAAAGTAGACGGCTACGCCGATGGCGATCGCAAGCACCAGAGCAGTGACTGAAAGCCGCGTGTAGCTGTCGATCAAGACGGCCATCCCTTTTGAAGCCCGACCCCGGTCCTGCCGCCAACCTGTGGGAGGATCGCCGGCAGCCTGAGCCGTTGGACGTGACCATGCCCAACACGGGCAGGACAGCCACGCTGGCCGGTAGGCATCGACACGATCATTACGACCGCCTAGACCTTTGTTCAACCTGCCGGATCTAGCACGACTGCTATCGAGTTCGGGCTCAGCCTCAACGCTCAGCCGTGGAACCGCTTCCTTCGTGGCTGAAGCGGGCGTTGCCTAGCCCGGTGCCGATGGTGAGGACACCCCAGCGCCGCACTCCACCAATCCAGGGCTTCTCGCTCAGGCCCTGTAGGACGGCGTCGTTGTGCATGAGAACCGTGACCTCGTCGGCCCCGATCTTCGGGACGGCGTCACGCAAGCGCGCGGGTAGGTTGAAGTCCGCCGCCTCCCAGTCTCCCGGCAGGTTCTGCCCCCCCGAACGATCGCTCCATCCGCTCGGATTTCGCCGGGGCATCCGACCACGACCAGCGGCGCCGGGCGTAGTCCCGCCGCGGCTGCCTGGGCCGCAAGCCGGTGCAGCATGACGGTCAGACGATCTACGACCGCATCGCGGGCGGGCCTCTCTTCTCGATGCCGCCAGTGCTCGCGCATCGCCACCACGCAGGCGGCGAACACCGCGCTCTGCCCCCGGTTCAACAGCACGACGCCCGCACGGATGTTGCCTCCACCGATGTCGACGGCGAGGATGCTGTCCCGATCTCTCGGCAAGCTCGCCGCACGGAAGTGGACTGCGCCGAGCAAGGCGGCCTCATCGGGATGGTTGCGGATCGGCCGCAGAGTGGTGCTTGCACCTGCCGATCGCAGACGAGCGTCGGCCCGGCGTATCGCTTGTTCGCCGACCCTGCTCTCGCGCAGGCCGCCCCCGACCACGATCAACTCGGTATCATGCCATTCCGGGCAAGCGAGAAACCGATCCACAACCTCGGTGAGGCGATGGGCGAAGTTCTCGACGGCTACGCTGAGCAGTTCGGCTGCAGGCGATCCGGGTTGGTCCAGCACGCCATCGAGCGCGCTGCGGTCGCCGCTGTCGATGGTGCCAAGCGGGTCGGTCCCGAGCCGCCGGCGCCAGTCCTTGCGCGCCTCGTCGAGCGCGTCCTGGAAAGCCCGACTGCGTGCCCGGTCGCCGACGAACCCGCCGTTCTCGCGCAGGGCCAGGTTGTAGCTGTCGACTCGTAGCCCCGCGATGATGCGTTCGCCGTGCTGATCCATGGCGGTCCAACGCCGATTCGACCCTCGGCGCAGTTTAGGAAGGTGTATCATGACAGCGCGATGACGCCTTCACGTAACGTCATGCAGGTGATCGAGAGGCCGTTCGATTCCTCGCACGGGTCGAAAAGCGCCGTCGGTTGGATCTGCAGCCCCGAATCTGACGTGCACGATCGATGCACCTTCCACGCCTGGCATCGACGAACGGAAATCGAGACGGCCGCGCTGCTCCGGTCGGGGAGGGCGAGCGGGAAAGAGCTTCCGGTCGCTGAGAAGGCCGGGCAAGAACTGCACGGCTATCCAGAGTGTAGAGCATCAAGATTCACGTTCCGCGTTCCGGTTTCAAACGCAGACCATCTGTAACCGACCCGTGTCTAGGGGTTCCAGGTGCGGATTTTCGCGCGCACGCATAACTTGAGAGATATCGCTATCCGGCTTATCGCTGCGTTTTTCGTCGCCGATCCATCCGGTTATTCAGAAATATTTAGCGAATTCAGCCAACGATCATTCGCCCGCATCCGCCAGAACGCTCTTAGCGCCATGTCGCCTCAGACCAAGCAACGACCGCCTGAACTCGCGGGCAGTGCTGCCCACATCCTGAGCCAACGTTGGCATGCCGCTCGGAAGCCGGGTATGACGTTGCCGCCTTACGAGGAGATCGCTCTCGGCTCGCTCGGTCGTTTCGCCGATGGCACTGTGCTGGTGCGCCTCGACGGGTCAGATCTCGTCCACCTGCAAACGGCATCAGCCGTCGCTACATGGCTCCAAGGGACGCCCCGTCATGCCGCCGGACACCAGCGAAGCGACTGCGCGCGGCTCTTGGATCAGATCGTGCGACGCGCCCTCCGGACCGGCCAGCCAGAGCGGCAGGTTGCAAGCCGCGTCGAGAACGGCATCGTCGAGGTTCACGAGATCCTCGCGTTGCCCCTACACACGCACTGGGGCTTCCCGGTCGCCCTCGTCCACGTCAGCGAACCCCAGACCCGATCCAGTCTCATCGAACAAGTCTACCAGTCGACCCGGGAAGGGGTTCTCGCCCTCGCGCCTGTGCGCGACGCGGACGGACAGCTGTGCGATCTGCAGATCGTCACCCTGAACGCCGGCGCCGCGCAGCTGATGCGCCGGTCGGTGGACAGCCTGTTGTGGCACCATCTCTCCGAAGTCTACATGGGTAATCACGCGCAGGAGATCACAGGTCGCCTGTTTCGTGTCGTCGAGAACGGCGGAAGCGACAATTTCGAGCTGGAATTCGTCGGGGACGATGCGGAGTCCTACCTCAAGATCGCCGTAGCCCCACTCGGCGACCTGCTTGTAGTCACCCTCGTCGACATCACGGAGCTGCGCACCCGCGAAGCCTCCTTCCGGATGTTGTTCGAGGCCAACCCGGTTCCGATGTGGGTCTTGGACGCCGGATCCTTGCGCTTCCTCGACGTCAACACCGCCGCCGTCGAGCACTACGGCTACAGCCGCGACCGCTTCCTGGCGATGACAGCCCACGACATCCGACCGGAGGCGGACCGTGCCGAACTGCAGATCGTCTTCGCGAACCGGACGAAGCCCTACGATGGCGAGCGGATCTGGCGTCATTGCAAGGCGGATGGATCGGTGATCCAGATCCTGCCGTACGTGCGTCCGCTCGTGCTGCGGGGCCGGCCGGCCGTGCTCGCTGCGAGCATCGACGTCACCGAGCGCCAGCTCGCCGAGGCGGAACTGCGCCGTACGCGCAGCTTCCTCGACACGGTGATCGAGAACATCCCCGCGATGCTCTACGTGCAGGATGCGGTCGACCACCGCCTCCTGCTCGTCAACCGTGCCTGCGAGGATCTGCTCGGCGTGCCGCGCGATGAATTGATCGGAGGACCGTCGCATGCACTGTTTCAGCACACGACGGCCCGGGCCGTGCTGGATCAGGACGCGGCGCTGTTTCGCGCCGGCGGTCAGGACTCGATCGCCGAGGAACGTCGATTCGAGACGCGCGGCAACGGTACGCGCCTCCTGCACGTCAAGAAACTCGCCGTGAGCGACGAGGAGGGGCGACCGCGCTACCTGCTCGGGATCGCCGAGGACGTGACGGAGCGCCGTGCCGTTGAGGCTCGGATCGCTCACATGGCGCACCACGACCCGCTCACCGACCTGCCGAACCGTGCTTGCTTCCGCGAACGTCTGAACGACGCGCTCGAGCGACGGCATCGTCATGCCGAGCCGGCGGCTGTGCAGTGCCTCGATCTCGACGGGTTCAAGGCGGTCAACGACACGCTGGGACACGCAGCCGGCGACGCGCTGCTGCGCGCGGTGGCGGACCGCCTCCGGCGCTGCGTTCGCGAGGAGGACCTGGTCGCCCGCTTCGGCGGCGACGAGTTCGCCATCCTGCAGGCGAGCGCGCCGTCGCCGGAAGCTGCGGGCCAGCTCGCCGCGCGCCTGGTCGAGTGCTTGGCACAGCCGTTCTCCATCATAGGTCAGAACGTGGTGATCGGAGCCAGCCTCGGCATCGCGATGCTGCCGGGCGACGGGACCACGCCGGATCTTCTGCTCAACAACGCCGACCTCGCGCTTTATCAGGCCAAAGCGGAGCGACGCGGCACGTTCCGGTTCTTCGAGCCGGAGATGAACGCCCGCATCCAGGCACGTCGTACGCTGGAGCGCGAGCTGCGCGAGGCGCTGAACACCGGCGCCTTGGAGCTGTTCTACCAGCCGCTCCTGAACCTGCGGGAGAAGCGGATCAACGCCTGCGAGGCGCTGCTGCGCTGGCGCCATCCCGAGCGCGGCTTCGTCTCGCCGGCCGAGTTCATCCCGATCGCCGAGGAGACCGGTCTGATCGCGCCGATCGGCGAATGGGTCCTGCGCGAGGCGTGCCGGGAAGCGGCCACCTGGCCGGGCGAGATCAAGGTCGCGGTCAACCTCTCACCCGTGCAGTTCCGTCAGCAAGGCCTCGTCCCTGCCGTGGTGTCGGCGCTGGCGAACGCTCGGCTCGATCCGAAGCGGCTGGAGCTGGAGATCACCGAGTCGGTGCTGCTCGCCGACAGCGAGGCGAATCTGGCGGTGCTTCACCGGCTGCGCAACCTCGGCGTGCGCATCGCCATGGACGATTTCGGGACGGGATACTCCTCCTTGAGCTATCTCCGGACGTTTCCCTTCGACAAGATCAAGATCGATCAGTCCTTCGTGCGCGAGCTCGGCGTCAACCGCCACTGCGCGGCGATCGTGCGGGCGGTGGCCGGACTCGGTGCCGATCTGGGCATCACGACCGTGGCCGAGGGCGTCGAGACTGCGGCGCAGCGCGATCACCTGCAGAATGAGGGTTGCGACGAGATGCAGGGCTACCTGTTCAGCCGCCCGCTCCCGGTCGCCGACTTGCGTGAGCTGATCGCGGTGACTGAACAGGCCGCGCGAGCCGCCTGACGATCGCGTGCGACCCGGCTCGACGAGCGCCGTCTATGAACCTGCAGCTCGTCGCACGTCGCTCAGGCTGCGCGCACGCGTTCCGGAAAGGCTGGTATCGCGCTCCGCGGGATGTGAGAGCCCTGGTTCGGTGCCCGGCGTCCGCTCGCACCGCGCCCGCTCGGACCCCCGTTGGAGGCGGCCGCCGCTCGCATCGTCCCGATGCTCCCGGCGATGGTCTGCGCGGCCGCACTCGCAACGGCTCGGGCGATCTCCTGGCCGACCTGATCCTGGTCGTCGGCGGCAGCGGCGACGGCGGGCGCCGTGCACTCGACTGCGCGATCGTCGTCGCGATACCGCCGATCGCGTCCATGGCGCTCTGCGCTGCGGCATGGATCGCGTCGACCCGACCCACGGTCCGGTCGGCCGCCAGCGCCGTCCGACCGACAAGAGCCTTCACCTCGGCCGCCGCGACGGCGAAGCCCCCGCCGGCCTCGCCGGCCAGGAGCACCTCGAAGGTAGCGTCGTGCGCCGGTGGATTCGTCGGAACGGCCACCGTGCGGATTGCCGTTGCGGCGCCGATCCCGGCGACGGATCACGACGACCCGGCCACGGTCGTCTCCGCGCCGTGCGCGTCGGGCAGTGCCACCGCGGCGACCGCGCCCAGGCCGGCATTCCATCAGGCTGCCTAATCGTGAACGTCGCCTCTTTTTCGTGAACGCAATCGCGCGCCGGCGCGGGCACCCTTACGCGTCGCCTGCGAACCGGGCGTGATCCCGCCGAGGGCTGGTCGTGTGCCTCATATCTCGGGTTGGCCCGGCAACTGGACTGGAACACGCGCGCGTGCCGAACCGTCGAGCTTCGCCCTGACGCGCCGTTCGGGCCATGCCGCAATCCGGAGGATCCGAAAATGATCTTCATGTCTCGTTATCGCTGGACGCTGCTTCGGACGGCCGGGGCTGTCGCCCTGATGGTCGGCTGGGGCCGGATCCAAAGCTCCCAGGCGCAGACCACGCCGCCCGCGGCCGGTTCGGCGCGGTCGGGGCAAGTACCGCCACCCCAGCCGAGCGGCGAACCGCAGCCCCGACAGACCCAATCGCAGGAGCGCACCCCGGAGCAGCTGAGGCAGACGCCCCCCCCGCAGCAAAGCGGCGCAGCCCGGCAGAACCAGCCGCAGGAGCGGGCTGCGGCCGCGGCCGAATCCGGTCGTCTGCCGGCCCAGCCATATACGGTCGACGGCAGGCGGACCCCGTACGTCGCCGAGTACCTGCCGGACGGCCGGCTCGTGCGCCCGATCGGCTGGCGCGAGTGGCCGTTCATCGGCACGCCGCTGACGCCGAACCAACTCAATCTACCGGAGGCGCCATTCCCGGAGTTTCACATCGTCTATGTCGAGCCGACTGCTTGGGAGCACTTCAAACGGACGGGAGAGTTCCGCGAAGGTACTGTGATCGTCAAGGAGCTCGTGCGCCAGCAGATCAACAGCACGACGGACCCGGCAAACGGCGCAATCACGGAATCGAGCGGTAAAGGCTATTTCATGGCCGAGTATGCCGGTCTCGAGGCGGCCGTGAAGGACTCGCGTCGCTTCGCGAACGAACCGGGTAAATGGGCCTACTTCTCCTTCGGTCACGTGCCTGAAGCACAATACGCCTCGGCGACCGAGGTAAAGGCCGTCGAGACCTGCAATGCCTGCCATGCTGCTAACGCCGGCCGGGATTTCGTTTTCATTCAACACTACCCGGTGCTGCGTGGCTTGCTGGAGCGCGTCGGCAAGAACTAGGGACCCAAGCGCTCGGCGTTGTCATCGGAGGATCGTATGTTCCGTCGCCGTCTTCCCTCGGCTACTCTTCTTCTAACCTGCGGAGCGACGATCGCCGCGGCGACAGGCTTGCTCGCCCAACAGGTACGGTCCGCGAACGTTGCAGAACTCCCGGGCGCGTCGGCTGGGCTGATCGACGTCGCCGGCGCCATGCGTCTGCCTCTCGATTATCGAGCGGCCTACCAGTTCCTCGGCACCTGGGCTGTCGCCTCCGATCCCGTGCCAGGCTCGAAGGAGATGCATACGGTCTACGTCTCTCCGGGCGCGATCGACGAGTATCGAGCCAACGGCCGGTTCAAAAATGGCACCGTCTTGGTGAAGGAGGTGTTCAAAGCCGAGAGCGAGGACATGACCACCGGCCGGGTGAGCCGGGCCGCCGGTCTCGTCGGTTGGTTCATGATGGTGAAGGACGATCGCGGCAGCCACCCGGGCAATCCACTTTGGGGTGACGGGTGGGGCTGGGCATGGTTCGACAAAGGCAGCCCGGACAAGACCAAGACGCTTGACTATCGCCAGGAATGTCTGGGCTGTCACACCCCGGCGCAAGCCACCGACTGGCTGTACATCAAAGGTTACCCAATCCTTGCCCGCTGAGGCTATGCTGCTGCTCGATCAAGCTGGATGGCACATCACGACGAAGCTCGCGGTTGTTGTCATGATCCCGGCGCCATTGCCCTCGACCTCTGCTGCGACGCCTGCAACGGGCTCGTCGACTGATCCCCGCGCATCACCTCCATCAGCCTGAGCGAATGGGCTATGCGCTTTGTTCGTTAAGAGGTCCGAACAACCTGCAGCCGCGTGATCTCGTAAGTTTCATCTTTGTTATTTGTTGGTAGGGAGCTTCTATTGTTCCTCAAGCAATAAAATATAAATTATCAAATTAATGTTTGTCACAAGTAGACCCTCGTTATATCACGAGATATAAGTAATCAACTGACGTATCCAAATAAATAAAAACATCATGCAATAATCGTTGCTGGAATTTGTCCGGACCTGCATGCAAAGGTCCCTCCGAAGAAATTGAGAATCCCGGTGCGGCCGTCGCTTCGGTGTGGAGTGTCGGAAAAGTTCACGAGAGTCGCTCCCGTCGATATGCACTCGGCGTGCAACCAATCTGCGCGCGAAACCTGGTCGCAAAGTGCTGCGAGGAGTGGAAGCCGCACGCAAAGGCGACCTCGGTGATCGAGCGGCTCGGGTCGAGCAGCATTTCGCACGCGCGTTCGATACGACGGCGCATGAGCCAACGGTGGGGAGGGAAACCCGTTGCCTTGGCAACAAGTGTCGTGAGCTTGCGTGGAGATAGCTGCGCCGCGCGAGCCACGTCCACCAGCCTGATATCGTCGGCCCAGCGCGATTCCATGTACTCGATCGCCCTTCCGACAGCTGGACCGAAACGGCTCCGGCGCGGACCGAGGGATCCCCAACGGACTGCGCCGTTCAAGGACGAGTGTTGCCGAAGAAGATGGACCGCAACCTCCAGCCCCAACGTTTCGATGCGAAGACGCGATAAAGGTCGAGCCATGCGCATTTCAGCCAGCATCTCGACTTCAAGGCGACGGAGTTGCCAGTCGGGAACGGCTCTGGGGTCAATCGATCCTGTTGGCGCAGCAGACGAAACTGAGTCCCTGGACGCGGCTATATCGCCAAGCGACGGATCAGGTACGTAGATATTCAGGGTGCGAAATCCGCCGGTCGGAAGCCGCGGGTGTTCATCTAAGCACACCAAGTAAATGCTATTTAGCGATCTTTCGGTATGAAATTGAGACTTATCGTCTTGCAAAATATCGCAGTCGAATGTGCAGAACCGAAGTGTCAAGTCGTGGTGCTCGCGGTTCGGCTCGGCCCAAGGCTTCCGAGCCTCATCGTCGGCGCGCGTCTGGAACGCCACGGATTCGGCGTACTCTGCTCGTCCCTTCGGCCGCTTGACTGGTTGGCTATCCCCGCCTTGCGCCAAAAGGGCGATGATCGCCGGCGTGTTCACGAGCAACCCTCCCTCCGATCTGAGCGCCCAAAGTCCAGCGCACGCGGCACGAAGCCGAGCGCCTGTTCGACGTCGGCGAGCGCCACCTTCGAAGCCCCGGAGCAGAGGTCGATAGTATGGACGGTGAACTGGATCATGACGGGGCCTTCCGGCGATCTTGGGCGGGGGCGTGGATCGCCCGGAGCGGCCGCTAGTGCACAGACGCCAACGAACGCACCACGTGCCTGTCCGTTAACTTGCTGTTACCGCTGCGAAAACGGCGCTGCCTTGTGTACGCTTTGTCGGCGTCAGAGCACTGGCTGGACCTCGTCATACGATCGGAGAACGCAGCGCGTCGGGCTGGAGCGCTCTCCGCCGAAATGGATGACGGTCCGGTAAAAGAGAGTGCGTGGAAACGGAGCTCATGCGCCCCCACCGCGGTGATCCGCACTCCCACGACGGAGCCAGAGCCCATGTGCCGAGGCTCCGGCTCCGCTCGACGTTAGCCCGCGATGCGCGTGGCAGGCCCGATATGCGGGAAGTCGACCTCGGTCTTGAAGACCTCGTTGACGTAGTTGGTCAGCACGTTGACCGCGACATGAAGCACGATCTCGACGATCTGCGCGTCCGTGTAGCCGACCCTGCGCAAGGCCGCGAGGTCGTCCTCCGCGACATCGGCGCGAGTGACCGCGATCTTGCGGGCGAAGGTGACCGCCACATCCGCGCGGGCGTCGGTCGAGCGGCCTGTGCGGTTGGCCGCGATCTCCGCCTCATCCAACTTGTGGTGCTTGGCGAGCGCCGTGTGGGCGGCGTTGCAGTAGTCGCAGCCGTTGACGTTCGCGATGGCCAGCGCGATGCGCTCGCGCGTCGCGGGATCGAGCGTACCCCGTGCGAGAGCACTGGAGAAGGCGAGCACGCCTTCCAGGCCTGCCGAGCTCTGCGCGAGGATCTTGTGAAGGTTCGGTACGACACCGAGCTGCGTTCTCACGCCCTCGAGCAGATCTTTGACGCTGTCGGTCGCCGTGACCGGGTCGATGGAAGCGATGCGTTGCATGGTGGATCTCCTCGTCAATGGTCGGTATCCGGGGCCGGCGACGGATCAGTAGCGACGGTGACGGATCGTCTTGAGCGAGTCGGCGGCAATCCAAAGCGAAATGGCGAGTAGGCCGACATCCTTGAGGAGGAACTGACCGACCGACACCGAGATGGCGGGGAAGCCGAGCTCCGGCGCGGCGACACCGGGCGTCGAAGCCATGAAGCTCAGGGTCGTGACGAAGAGGCCGGCCGACAGGAGACCACCGAGCGCGGAGAGCGTGGGGTTGACGAGCCGCGCGGCGATGAGGGCGCCGATGCTGAGTTCGAGCACGCCGAGGAAATCCGAGAAGAAACGCACGCTGAAGATGCTGTAGAACCAGCTCAACAGCGGGCTGTTGCCGACCAGCGGAACCAGTCCTTCCGCTTCATAGGCTGTAAACTTCATTCCCCCGAACCAAGCGTAGATGACGGCAAGCGAACCGTAGAGCGCCGCTCGGGTCAGGTGATCTCCGTACCGCTCGATCGCAGTCAAAGCCGGACCGACTTCGACAAAGGCGCTGCTTCGGCCGGAAACAAGAGAGTGATTGGACATGGGAGTCGAGCTTTCTATTGCGAAATTGTGCCGGCGGAGACGAGGTGCACCTTCGCCGTCCAGGAGAGGGTACGACGTATCACCGCGCCGGAACTTCAAAGCGGGCGCCCCGGACGTCGATGGCTCGCGTCGGGTTCCGAGCCGTCGATGCCGTGATCGCAGGCTTTCCGGAAGAGGCGGTGTAGGCGGTGGTCCGACCGTTGCTGCGCAACGGAGCAGGGCCCGCGCCGTTCGGGACGGCGGGCGCGACCTCCCGGGGGCCGATCTCCGGCGCGACGAATTCGTGGCCCCAGGCGGTGAAGGTGCGGCTCTGCTGGGCCGCGGCCGGCAACGTGGTGGCGGTCAAGGCCAACGCGACCGTGAACGCTGACGTCGTGCGCATGAACATTTTGGATCTCCGTCGGGCCTGAGCGGGTCTCTTCCGCGGTTGGTTCGAGGCGGCGAATGGTGCCGCTCGTTGGACAGGTTTTATATAAAACTATTTTTGTCCGGGGCACGTGCGCCGCCGCACATGCTGTGATATCAAACTTCTTGGGTATCAGGCTCGGCGGCTCGCATGAGCGCCCGCTTGATCTATATCCTAATCCTAGAAACAGCTTCCGTTTGGAACCACGACGTGCCCTCGTCCTTCAAGCTGACTCCCGTCGCGGCTGCAGCCATCGAGCAGGCATGCATCTGCGTCGCCGTCCAGCGCGCCGCCCGCGTGATCGGACGCGAATTCGACGCGGCGTTCCGAGCCGTCGGTCTTTCGAACTGGCAGTTCACACTTCTCACCGTGCTCGCCTGTGCTGACGGACCGACGATGCGTGAATTGGCCGATGAGCTTGCCCTCGATAAAAGCACGCTCACGGCCAACATCAAGCTGCTCGAGCGGCGTGGGTTGATCACGACCGAACCCGATCCGGACGATCGGCGTGCCCGGCGCGTGCGCCTGACGGAAGTCGGTCGTGCCCGCCTCGACGAAACCGTTCCACTGTGGGAGCACATGCAGGCGGAGTGTTTGGCTCGTCTCGGCGAGGCAAATGCGGGCTCGCTTCGCCGAGCGTTGGCGAAGTTGGCGGACCGTGATCAAGTCTGAAACCAAGTAGGCCGTCCGCATGATCGTTGTCGATACTTGGAGGAGACGAGGTGTATGCGATGGTGAGCACATGGATCTTGGTCGTTCGTCCGGCTCGCGAGCGACCAATGGCCTGAGTCTGCTCCCCCCTTCGCCGCCGGCGGCGCAGCGGTGGGCCTTCACGCATAAGGCGATCAGAACCTGGGCCGGCGGTCCGCCAGCCTGGGAGAGGGCTTCAAACATACCGACCCAGACCCCCTTGGCTTCCCAGCGCACGAAACGGTTGTAGACGGTTCTCGTCGGCTTGTGGATCTAGTGCAGTGCGTCCGACCAACGTCCTCCGGATTTCAGCACGTGGACGATGCCGGTGATCTCGAGCCGGTCGTCCACGCGCTCCTTGCCCCGCGCATCGGTGGGCAGGTGCGGGGTGATCTTGGCAAACTGCTCGTCCGTCCGCCAGAAGTGATCCATCGGCTCCTCCAGCAGCGGCCGTGAATCACGTCACCGCGGACGGCGCTGCCGTTATGGGTCCGGACGCTAGAATGTCGATGCAGCGATTCCAAGCCGCCCGCCCATATGAGTCGGCGGACAGGTGAAGGCAACGAGCTGGAGCTAAGCCAAGACTTAACCTGTGTTGAAACGCCCTGGACGATGAAGCAACTCGACATGGCGAAGATTCTGGGAGGCGTCAGGGCAAGCTCCGTCTCCGGCGGAAAGCCTCTTCGCATCGCGGTATGCCGATCATGGTTTCGGTTCTGGTGTGGTTCGAAGCAGGGGGCGTTCAGATGGAGGCGACGACCAGCACGCTAGAGAAGGCCGCGAGCAGGCCGACGACGAGGGGAAGGGTCAACAGAGGATCGAACATCGTGGTTCTCCGCGGCGGGACGATCGCGCCATGATCCTGAGTGCCGGTGGAACGGTGGATCCGCGTGCGGCTGCGCACAAGTGCCAGCCGGCGACGAGACGAGATCTTGAAGGGATGCGCTTGCGATGCTCGCGCCAAGCCGCCTCGCGTTCACGACGCGCACGGTTGCACTCGGCGCAAACGCAGTCGGGGTTTGCGGAGCAGGTCCGCCTGGTCGGGTGTGGGATCGATCCGATTTCTGTGGCCGTCCGCGAACGCCATCGGGGTAGTCCAAAGATCCGCGCTCCGTTCGGCAGCGCGGGCTGGGTCGCGTTCATCCCGGCGTAGAAGCCGAGGCATTGCGCGCGCTTCAGGTAACAAGATCGCTGCGGTCGACGAAAGCCGGGTAACCACACGCGCCTCAGAGGTCGATCGTAAAGCGGTTGTCATAGGAAGGGCTTCAATGTCAGCACGCATGTTCGGCCCGATCCTATGCCCCGCAGCCGCTGGTCCAGCCATGGTCTCCTCGTCGAATCCAGGGATCGCTTGGGAACACGATTTCGCAGTCAGCCATTCGAGCCGACGGCGATGTAAACCGCCTTCGCAATGGATCGGCCTACCATCCCGCGCTTCAACGTCATCGCACCGAGGGACACTACATGACTTTCCTGTCCGTTGGTGCGACGACACTGCCGGTCACCGGCCGAAAGCTCCGATCTAGCCATGACATCCTACCAACAGGGTGACGCTATCGCATCCGGTTCACTCCCGTTCCGCTACGAAGGGGTTGCTTACATCGACCGCTTCGCCGACGTGCTCGACGAGGCGCGCTACGCGCCGATTCCCGACGACTGGTTCGTAGCATTGTCGGATGTGGTCCGCTCGACGGCTGCGATCGAGCAGGGGCGTTACCGCGCCGTCAACTTCGCCGGCGCTGCGGCGATCACGGCGGTGCGCAACGCGCTGCCGGGCGTCGACGTGCCTTTCGTGTTCGGCGGCGATGGTGCGAGCCTGCTCGTTCGGCCGGAGGATCGTGGGACCGTGGAGGCGGTACTCTCCCAGACGGTGACCTGGGTCGGAGAGGCTCTCAACCTCGACCTGCGTGCGGCGCTGATCCCAATCTCTGCCGTGCGCGCGGCTGGGCGCGACCTGCGCGTAGCTCGATACCGTGCTTCCGTACAGGTCGATTATGCGATGTTCTCCGGCGGCGGTCTCGCCTGGGCGGAGGCGGCGATGAAACGGGGCCTGTATTCGGTTCCGCCTGCACCCAGGGGGGCAAGGCCCGACCTGACTGGCCTGTCCTGCCGCTTCGCGCCCGTCCCGGCTTCCGAGGGCATCGTCCTATCGCTCATCGTCGTGCCATGCCCGAACGTCGACCGGACAAGTCTGCACACCGTCCTCTCCGACCTGATCGAAGCCGTCGAAGCGAGCCCGGCCATGGGACGGCCTCTCCCGGAACAGGGCCCGCGCATGCGGCCGCCGTGGGCCGGACTCGGCACAGAGGCGCGCGCCGCCGGCCCATTGGCGGGCTCGCTCGCTCTCCGTAGTGCCCTGCTCTTCACGAAACGCTGCTGGTCTTTCGCTTTGTTCCGCTCAGGACTACCGGTCGGACCTTTCTCGCCGCGCGCCTACGGTCGCGAACTCGCGGCCAACGCAGATTTCCGCAAGTACGACGACGGCCTGCGCCTCACCGTGGCGTGCCCGTCCGCGACCGTCGACGCGATCGAAACGCAACTGGCGGCGGCGATGCGAGCCGGCCTCGTGCGCTACGGCCTTCATAAACAGGCTTCGGCGATTGTGACCTGCATCAGTCCGTCGCCGCTCAGTGCCGATCACCTCCACTTCGTGGATGGCGCTTCCGGCGGCTATGCCCGCGCTGCCCTCCAAATGAAACAGGTCGAGGATGAACAAAGCGAACATCCCCTTCCTCGCCGGCCTTGACCCATCTTTGATCCAAGCCTTGCGCGATGGTTTCGACTCCGGTGTCATCGCATGGGACTGGCAAGTCTTCGGGTAGCGCGAGGAGCGCGATGCGCTCTACAGCGAGGGCGACGCGGATGCGAACATGACCGCCTTGGGGACGTTCCTCGTCTTGTGCGATCCGCTTGCGGCCCTTTCCGGGATGCCCAGCCCGCGTTCGATAAAATCAGAACAAGGATGCGCTATTGTGCATTGGCGACATTGCGAGCGTCGCCGTGCCAGCTCCTTCCGACCACGCCTCGTAAGCCGGTCCATTCAGGTGTGGATCGGCTTACGAGGCGTGACCGCGCTGGCGCCGAGGTCGGCCGACAGGACCGCGAACATCGCGTCCGCCTCATGAACCTTCACGGCGATGCGCAGTGCGCCTGTCACGGCGGTGTCGGGCAGGAGAGCTTGATCCCAGCCGTCCGCATCGGGCTCATTCTGGCGTTCGCGCGATGATGGACCAAAAAGGACGCGTAACAGGGTGGCTTGACCAGGCGAAAGGAGTGGAAGGGAAACGGCAAGCACCGAAATGCGGAGATCACTATGGATCGTGTCCTCATCGCCGGGCTCGCTCTTTGCCTTTCGGGGCCTGCCCTCGCCCAAAACACCGGCAGCGGCCAGCAAACGGGCGGACCGGCTCGGGATCGCATCAGTGCGACCGGCGGTCGCCAGAAGCCGGTTGCTACTCCCGACCCGAGGCGGCTCGGTTCTGGTAGCCATGCCGGCGGTCCGCTCAACAATCGGCGGCCCTCGACTGGACCGCGTGAGGCATCACCTATGGTGAAGCGGAGTCGCTCTGTGTCCCGCTACGGATCCGGTTCGCGCGCCGGTGGCCCGCTGCCTCGCTGAAGAGTCGTGTCCCAGGACCAGAACTTGAACCCACCCGATCCAATGCAAGCGCCAGCCCCCGACGCACTAACTCTTCGGGACCTCGGTCAAGTCGTTCTCGTCTTTCAAGGCGGCGGCGCACTGGGGGCCTATCAAGTCGGCGTCTACCGCGCCTTGCACGAGGCTGGAGTCGATCCCGACTGGGTCATCGGCACCTCCATCGGTGCCATCAACGGTGTGTTGATCGCCGGCAACTCACGCGGGCAGCGCCTCGAACGCCTCCGCACGTTCTGGCGCCGCATCGAGCACGGTGCCCTGCGCGAACAGCTATCGGCTTGGCCTGGCTTCGGTCCAATGGCCGCCCATTGGTCCACGATCATGCAGGGGGTGGCAGGATTTTTCACCCCCAACCCCTTCGCGCTGGCAAACCCTCACTGGCCGCTCGCACCTGAGTCGGTCGGCTACTACACCATGGCGGCCCTGCGTGAGACGCTTGCCGACCTCGTCGATTTGAAGCAGCTCAACGGCGGCGGCTGCAGGCTGACGGTCGGCGCTGCGCATGTTTGTACCGGCCAGATGCGCTACTTCGACAGCCGCGATGAAGTTCTGGACCTCCGTCATGTCTTGGCATCCGGAGCGTTGCCACCGTCCTTCCCTCCTGTGCGTATCGGTGACGAACTCTACTGGGACGGGGGCATTCTTTCGAACACACCCGTCGAAGCGGTGTTCGATGACAACCCGCGGCGCGATGGGATCATCTTCGTCGTGCATATGTGGAACCCGTCCGGCCCTGAACCTCGGACCATCTGGGAGGTGGTCAACCGTCAGAAGGATCTCCAATACGCCAGCCGCGCTCACAGCCACATCGCCCGTCAGAAGCAGACGCACCGGCTCCGCCACGTCATTGCGGAACTCGCCCGCCGGCTTCCCGCAGAGGTCGCGGCCGAGCCGGAGATCAAGGCACTGACGGCGTATGGCTGCCTGACCCGCATGCACGTGGTGCGGCTACTCGCACCGCGGCTCGAGGCAGAAGACCATATGCGCGACATCGATTTCAGCCCGAACGGGATACGAGCGCGTGAGGAGGCTGGTTACCTGCACGCGCGGCGTGTGCTCGCCGAGGCGCCGTGGAGACGAGAGGTCGACCCTCTTGAAGGCTTCGTACTGCATGAGGCTGAGGCAGATCAGGCTGCGGTCACCCGATGAGGCGCCTGCGAGAGGAGAATTTGTGGAACGGATGGCGAACGACGCGCAGGCGCAAATCCGATCGGAAGGCGCATCGCAACGACTGATCGCCTCGACCGTGACGCGCCTCTCGCTCGAGCTTTCGTGTGCATGTCTGTCCGATTGGAAGGCGCACTTTGCGAGGACCGTCTTTCAAACGTAAGAGCTATCATAATCCGTATGTTGTGCCACTATTTGCAAGATTAGTATTGAATGATGCAAGCTTTTTCTGTTCCGAAACAATGATTATGTCGGGAAGTATCCAGGAGAATACAAGTCAAATTCGCGTCATGTTGACCCAAAAGTAGTGATGCGTGAAGAATCTCCTGGCGCCGGCCATGCCTTTCCCATCGATTTCGCAGTGTCTACTATTCAAATTCTCAAGTGGCTTCTTCACGATCTCTCTCAGCTCGGTCACAGCATTCTTGAGGGGCGGTACCTATCCCAATCGGTCGTCGGCATCAGCTCGAAGCCATTCTGGGTCGGATCCGAGGCGTATCGCACAGCGCCACGTGCCGCGTCCGGAATGTCTTCGAGAAGCAGTTCGAGGTCGCGCGGCATCAGAACACTGCCACAGCATCGCGTTCCGCCGACGCTGCGAAGCGAGGATCCAGATTTAGCCATTCCGCCAGATAGACCGGATGACCTAGGATCTCGGCTAAGTCGCTTTTTAGTCTTACGAAACCCGTGAGCGACATGCGGGTATCCGGTGATACTTCGATCAGGATGTCGATGTCGCTATCGAGCCGGTTCTCGCCGCGGGCAGTAGAGCCGAAAACGGACATCCTGGTGCTGCCCCGGGCGTCGAGGTCCGGCTTCCGCGCGGAGAGCGGAGATCACTTCCACGAGGGTTAGTGGGCGCTGCCGGTCCTCGGAAGCCAAATGATCTTCGACGAGCCGTCGCAGGATCAAAGCACCCACATTCAGACGTAGAAGAACGTGAGCGTATCGAGTCGATCAGTTAATTCGGCCGCTTACCAGTAGGGCATGCCAAACTCAGGTTCCCTTTACACGGGAGGCGTCGCGGTGCTGGCCGTCAGCAGCCGGTACAGATCGAGGTCGCGAGGAGCCGGTGGAGCTCGCCGCTCTTGCGGTCGAGGTCCGGCGTGGTCCCGCTGCGCCCGTCGAGGGAGAGGCCGGCCGGCTTCGTGGTTCCGTTCATCGTCACGTGGCGAAACTGCGCCTTCGGCAGTGCAGCGGTTGCGACGACTCTCGGCGCGTCGATCGGCGCGGCGCGAACCGGGAGGGTGGCGATGCTGAAAAGGGCGACGACAGTAAGGGCGGAGCGGATCATGGCGGTGTTCCTCGACACGGTGCTTGGCAGAGGATGTTCAGGCGTAGGCAACAATCATCAGGCCGAAGAAGGCGGCCAGGGTGCCGATCACCGGGGCGAGTGCGTAGAGTGGGTTGGGCATTGGAGGTCTCCGCGGCGCGACGATCGCGCCATGTCCATGAGTGCCGGCGGAGCGATGGATCCGCGTGTGGCCGCGCACATGAGCCTGTCGACGGATCAATCCGGGCCTGCCATAAATGATGCGGTGCCGGTGCCCGGCGGGGACGCGGGATGGCTATAGGCCGAACCTCGTTGCAGCTGTCTGTAGGGCGATGGACCGGGCAAACAATCTGAAGTATCAGCATCCACGCCTGTGACGGCAGCTGGCTTCGAGCGCTGGCGATCTCAAGGCTGATTCCGAAGAACGGCCACCCGTGCAGCGTGCGGCCCAAACCCGATGCTTTCGCTTCCGCGAGAGGTCTGGCACAACCTGGTGACTGCCTGCGCTGCCCCGATCCAACCGGATTGCACACGCTCAGGCCCTCGCTGCCCGAGGCACGTGATGCTCAAGTTCTACTTCAACCTGTCTCCGAACCCGAGCAAGGTCGCGCTCCTGTTGGAGGAGCTCGGTCTGGACTATGAACCCGTGCCGGTGGATACCCGCCGCGGCCAGCAGTTCGAGCCTGCCTTCCTCGCCGTGAACCCGAATGGAAAGGTGCCCGCCATCGTCGACGGCGAGGTCACGGTCTTCGACAGCAACGCGATCCTGCTCTACCTCGCCGAGAAGGCCGGCCGCTTTCTACCCGCCGGTGCAGCCGAGCGGGGACCGCTTCTGTCGTGGCTGATGTTCGTGGCCACCGGGATCGGTCCGTTTTCAGGGCAGGCCGTGCACTTCCGGCACTTCGCGCCCGAGCCAGTGCCGTATGCCCGTGAGCGCTATGCCTACGAGGCACGCCGCCACTACGGCGTGCTGGAAAGCCACTTGGCAGGTCGCCGGTACATGGTCGGCAACACCTACACCATCGTCGACATGGGCGTCTGGGGTTGGGCACGGATGCTGCCGTTCGTGCTCGGCGAGGAAGCTTGGGACAAGCTGCCGAACGTGAAGCGCCTTCACGACGAGATCGCCGCGCGTCCGGCTGCGCAGAGAGCGCTCGGGTTGAAGGACCGCTTCAGTTTCAAAGCCGAGATGGACGACGAGGCGCGCGCTCACATGTTCAAGCACATCGCCGAAGGATGAAATCAAGAGTCAGGCACCCTCGATCGATATGGCTTGACGGCGCCACGTCGGTCGAACAGGAAATGCCGCTCACTTCATCATGCCGAATGTCGGCTCTTCCTGTTCGGCCCGGAGCACCAGCGGCCATCCGCATCAAGTCAACACTTCATTGATGACACGGAGTAAAGCGACGCGGCATCATTTCCTACTTTACGTCTACGAAGACGAGTAACCGCGGCCCAAGGCGTGGCGAACGGTTGAGAAGCACCCCTGCATCGCTCGCGACTCGGAGCCTCGACCATGCGATACGCCGCAACCCTTCTCGCCCCCGTGCTCCTGTCGTCCGTCTCGGGGCCTGCCGGCGCGGCTGAGCGCCCGGTGGTCGTCGAGCTGTTCACTTCGCAGAGTTGCTCGTCGTGTCCGCCCGCCGAGGCGCTGCTCGGTCGGCTCGCTCACGAGGGTGCGGACGTGCTGCCGCTCGCGTTCCACGTGACCTACTGGAACCACCTGGATTGGCGTGACGCCTATTCCCTGCCGGCCGCGACGGCGCGTCAGAGCGCCTACGCGGCGCGGTTGCGTGGTTCGAGCTACACGCCTCAGGCCGTCGTCGATGGTCACCTGGACGTTCTCGGCTCCGACGAGGCGGCGTTGCGCGCCGCCGTCGCACGCGCACGCGCTCGGCGATCGGTCCCCGTCTTCCTGGTGCGGGATGGCGGCGGCTTGGCGGTGAAACTCGGAGCCGCGAGCGGTTCCGGATCGGTCGTGCTGGTCGGGTTCGACCCGAGTCACACGACGCGGGTTGCGCGAGGCGAGAATGCCGGTCGCACGATCGAGCAGACCAACATCGTGCGTTCGCTGCGCGAGATCGGCCGATGGTCGGGTGCCGCGATGACGCTCAGCACACCCCTACCGGCAGGCGAGACCGCGGCGGTGCTGGTCCAAGCACCTGACGGGACCATCCTCGGCGCCGCACGCCTTTAGTCGGACGGCGACACTCGAACCGGCCGTCGCCCGGTGATCCCCGCCGTTTCTCCACCTGACGGAGAGCCTTTCTCATCGCACCTCGTCATCACCTCTGCTGTCGAGGCAGAGCGTAGGCGGACCGGGGCACGGATCGGCGGGAGTCGGATGGCGGTCGAAGAGGATCTCGCCCGCTTGATGGCGGCAGCGCAAGCCGGCGACGCGGCGGCCTACCGGGTTCTCCTGAAGGCGTGCCTGCCGATGGTGGCGGGCATTGCCCGGCGCAAGGGGCGAGGGGCGAGGCAGTGGACGATGGCGTGCAGGACGCGCTCATGACGGTGCATCGGGCGAGAGCGGTCTATGACCCCCGCCGACTCCTCCTGCCGTGGCTGCACGCGATTGCCCGACGCCGGGGGATCGACCGAGTGAGGCGGGCGGGCCGCCGTCCGCAGGAGGTCCACGATCCCCTGGCCTATGACGCCGAGGTCGATCCCGGCCCCGCTACCGGCACGGCGCCGGGGGCGGGCGAGCGAAGCATGGCACTGGCTCGCGCAGTCGCCGCCCTGGCGGAGTGCCAACGTCAGGCGATCGAGCATCTCGGCCTGCGCGAGTTGTCGCTGGACGAGACCGCGCGGCTCATCGGCCGCAGCAAGGGAGCGCTGAAGGTCAACCTGCACCGAGCCATCGAGGCTCTGCGCACCAGCCTGATCCAGGAGAAGGAGTGATGGTCACGCTCAGCCCTCACGACAAGCTTGTCGCGGACCTCGCAGAAGGTTTGAAACCCGTGCGACCGCTGCCTGCGCCGGGCGTCCGTGCCGTGTTCTGGTTCGGGGGGGCGATGCTCGTCGGATTGATCCTAGCCACACGGATGGATGCGGGCGATCTTCTGATCCGGATGCGCGCACCGAACCTGATGCTCGCCGCGCTCGGGGCCATGTCGACGGCGGTGACCGCAGCCCTCTCCGCCTTCGCCACCGCCGTGCCGGGACGCTCCGGCGCTTGGGCGCTGCTGCCGCTGCCCGCCGTCGTCCTGTGGATCGGCGCGAGCGGCCTGGGCTGCCTGTACGGTCGGATTGTTCCCGGCACCGGCATCTCCGGCCCCCACGACATGAGGATGTGCCTCGGTGTCCTGGTCTGTGTGTCGGTGCCGCTCTCGGCGCTGATGGTCGTCATGGTGCGCCGGGCCTGCCCGCTTCGGCCGAACCTGACGGCGGCGTTGGGAGGGTTGGCCGTCGCCGCGGTCGCCGCGACAATGCTGATGCCGTTCCACCCCTACGACGCCACCGCGACGGATCTCGCCTTGCACGCCGCCGTCCTGCTCGGCGTGATCGGACTCAACAGGATCCTGGCCGGTCCCCTGCTCGCAGGACGAAGCTGATCCTGCGAGGCCTGAGCGCGGGGGATGATCCCCCGACAGCGAAGCCTCCCGCTCCGCCTCGATCCGGCGTACCAGCCACACACGCCCTTCTCGGCGGTGTCTGGATGCGAGACCTCCTTGGCGCGTGCGACTACCTTGAGGGCTTTCGGGAGCGCATCCGGGTCCGGCGGTTTGGTGACGGGCTTGGCGAGCTCAGGCTTCGCCTTTAGCCGCTCGCGCAGGACCATGTCGGGTGAGCGGCCTTTCAGGACGCGCTGACGGCGGCCGTTGTAGGCGACGTTGAAGCCAGCCAGCAGCGTCTCAAGATCCTGGTGGCTCCAGAGCGTGATGCCCAGCACCTCCCTTTGCACGCGACCGTTGAAGCGCTCGACCATGCCATTGGTGCGCGGCGTGTAGGGCTTGGTCATGCGATGCTGCACACCGTGCCGCTTGCAGGCGTGCTCGAAGGCGTCGGCGGTGAAGCACGAGCCGCGGTCGGTGAGCACGTGCGTGACCTTGAAGGGAAAAGCGCCGAGCGCCTCGTCGAGGAAGGCGACGGCCGAGGCGGTGGTCTCGTCGTCTTTGACGGCCAGGTGCACGGAGCGGGAGGCGCGGTCGATGGCGACGTACAGGTAGCGCTTGCGCGAGACGCGGTCGCGATCCTGCAGCTTGGGCAGGTGCTTCACGTCCACGTGGATGAAGCCGACCTCGTAGTCTTTGAACGCGCTGTGCGGCTTGCGGGCCTTCTCGGCGGGCGGCAGCCGGTTGAGGCCCTCGGCCTTGAGGATGCGGTAGACCGCGTCCCGGTTCAGGTGCGGCAGGAAGTGGCTGACCACGAAGGTGAGATCATCGAGCGGAAAGCCGGTGCTGCGGCGGAGCGCGCACACGATGGCGCGCTCCTCATCGCTGGCTTGTCCTCAGCAGCTTATGCGGCCGGGCCGAGCGGTCCTGGCAATCGGCAGGTCCGCGCTTGCGCCACTTGCGGATGGTCTCGGTGGAGACGCCGTAGCGCTTGGCCAGCACGCCGGAGCGCTCGGATGAGCGGGCGATCTCGGCGCGAACCGCCGGGGTGGTGCGAGCTTGGGGGTGGATGGCGAGCATCAGCGGGCCCTCCGGCGGGAGCCGCGGCCACGGCAGCCGTCAAAGCGCCAAGCATGCTCCTCAATGGCCCAACGCACCCGATCCCAACAACGTTCCACTACCAGACAGCTAGGCATAATCCCGGATCATCGTGGCCGGGCTCGGGGAAAGCCTCATGCGGCTCTGGACGGTCTCGACGTAGAAGATTGTCGCGAGGGTCACCTTCCGAAATCGGGGCCGGGGTCCGGATCTCGCTTCTCGGCAGGTTTGGTTCTACGGCGGGCGAGCCAAGTCAGGTGCCGTTTCGGGTCGTGCGCCTTGAGGACACCCGTCGCGATGTCCGAAACCTCGTCCCGATTGAAGTCCACGACGCCGAGCAACTCCTCCGGTGCGCCAGCCGCGGCCGCGTCGAACAGGAGGCGGTCCGGCCGCTCTGGGTCGGCGTCGATAAGGTCGGGCCTCCTGTTCACGAGGGATCGCAGCGCGAGCATGAAGCTGGCCTCCAGAACCCTTCGACACTCCGAAGCCCTTTGACGGAAGGTTTCCGACAGCGCTGGATCCGCATCGACGTCCGCCAGCGGCATCGAGTAGTCACAAGCGAGGCATCGGGCGAGGCGCTCGGCGAAAGCGGGGAATCCCTCGCGGTCGCCGTAGGCGGAAAAGCCTGTTGGCGCGGCCGACGATCTTCTCGTACTCGATATGCCGCGAGATCAAGCCCTGGTCTATCCGGTCCTTCGGCCGGTCGGCCGCCACCTTCACGACGTAGAGCGTCCCCACGTCCAACGCGCGGACGACGACCTGCCGTCACGGCACTTCGATATGATCCACCGCGGGCGATTCTTCGATGTCACCGATGGCGATCCCACCCCAGATCGTGTTCACCGGGGTCGCGTCGATCTTGAAGCGCTCGCCGAAGCGCTTTCTGCCGTCCTGCTGCGCCAAGGCGTCGTCGTCGACTTCCGACAGATGCAAGTCGACGTCGTCGGTCTGGCTTCGTATCTCGTGTGCCGACAACGCAGTGCCGCCGAGGGTCACGACCGTCTCGAGCAGCCGGCGGAGGACGTCGACCGCCTCGGCGAATCCTGCCTTGCGGTTCTCGTCCATGTGTCCGCCACCCTGTCGTAATCAACAAGGTGCATCCCGGCCTCGTAAGCCACAAGCCCAGGAAGGTCGGCCCGGAGCCGGTCCGCCAGCCGGTCGAAGGTCGGCACGACGTCGTCGAGCGGGGAGGGCATGGCCTCGAAGAGGTGACGCGACGATCTGGATGCCTTCGCGAGCTCGCGCCGATTGCCGTCACGGAGATGCAACGCCCCGGCAAGGGCGCCCGTGAGATCGGGCCTCCATCGCTCGAAGGGAACGCCCCGCGCAAGCAGGCCCATGACCTGGGAAAGCGCCTCGTTCTCGGCATCGATCATGATCTCGACGGCGGCCCTATCGACGGGCGCGTCACCTGGGCGTCGACGCATGCTGAAATCGTTCGTCGCTACGCCTGACGTCATCGACCCGATATGCGGCTTTTCCGTGCGAACGCCAAGACCTTCGGCTATCCGGATCGCGCCGCGCAACTTCTCGTGCATTCCGCACCAGAATCCGGATAGGGCGATTTTTGGCGCGACGTCGTTCCCCCTCCGCAGCTTCTTCGAGAACCAATCCGGCCGCGGTCGGCGACCTGGCCCGGCATGGTGTCTTCCGCCCGGTTCGAGCGAACGGACGATGCTTGGCTCAACGACGGGCCTCGCCTTGATCGCGCGACGCGCTCCCGCCCGGGTTCGGACACTCGCGAGCCGACCAGCCTAGGATCCTGCCCGCGGGGCGTGCCACTCGCCGACGAGGTCAAGCGTGGCGGAGTAGATGACGGCCCAGCTTGCGCCACGCAGCCGGACCGTGAGGATGTGCCGCTCACCGTCGGCAACTTGTCGCGCGCCATGTCCGGCAGCGCGCCTATCGCCGCGTCGCGGGCTCCGGACGCATCCGGAAGGTCCATGCCCTCGTCGTCGTGGAGGGGATCGTCGCCGTCGTCGGTGTCGAAGAAGTAGCGCGGCATCAGGCGTCCAGGTCCGGGGAGCGGCACGCACCCATGGCCTTCGCCCACCTCCGGGCGACAACCGGCAGGGGACGCGGTTCAGGCCGCCAGGGGGCGATCCAACTGCAGGTAAGTCGAGTCGAACTCAGCCGCCTCGACCAGCCGCGTCCAGTCGTGGATGACGAGAAGCTTGCTCTTCAAGTCGATCAGCCTGTCGCGTCGCAGATCGCGCAGGGTGCGGTTGATGTGGACGCTGGTCAGGCCGCTCGCATCCGCGAGGTCCACCTGGGTCATCGGCATCGGGCAGCGGTGGTCGTGGGCCAGGCCGACCGAGGCCTGCTTCAGGTACAGCTCGCAGAACAGGTGCGCGAGCCGCTGGTAGGCCGGGCGGCGCCCGACGTTGGCGACCCACTCGCGGAAGATGGCCGCGTCGACCAGGGTGTCGCGCCAGAATGGGGCGTTGAAGTGCGGATGGCGCTCCAGGAGCTTGCGCAGCGCCTCGTGCGGGATGGCGACGGCCGCGACGTTGGTGACCGCGCCCAGACTGTGATCCATGACCGGCAGGTGGAGGCTGGGCAAGTCGGCCATGTCGCCGGCGACGTGGAAGGCGGAGATCTGCCGCCGTCCGCCGGTCAAAATCTTGTATCGCTGAACCCAGCCCTCGACGATCAACCAGCACTGGGTCGGTCGGTCACCCTCGCTCACGAGGTCCTGTCCTGCGGTGAACACCCGCGGGTGGACCGGCAGGCGCAGCACCGCCGCCTTGTCACGAGCGGAGAGGCGGGTGAGGCTACCCAGCTTGCGCAGGAGCGGGGTCAGCGGGTGTTCGGGAGCGGCAAACGCGGGCGTTGGCATGGCGACGTGACGGTGACGGTCGACAGGCTGAGATCTGACATGGATCAGATCGCGCGAGAGGCGGTCGCGTTCCAGGCCATGGATACCAATTTTCCGGTTATCCGGACTTTGAGGCGATGGCCGTCGGCTTGCCCGAGACCTCGGAGGGCGGCGTGGACGCCGTACGCGCGGCGGAATGCCTGCTGAAGGTGACGAAGGGTTGCGATGCGCTCTTGATCGGGCTCGGCATGGTCGAGGATGGACCGACGGCCTTCTTCATCCTCGACGCGGCTGCGGTCTGCGGGCTCGCTCCACGTGCCGGCGACGTCCGTCGGCACGCGGGATGGCTGGTGATCACGCCGCATGCCGGGGAGATGGCGCAGCTCCTGGACCGGAGCCGAGAGGCGATGGAGGCGGACCCGCTCGATGCGGCGCTCGCGACCCCGACGTGCTCGGGACGGTGGTGATGAAGAGTGCCAAGACCTGGATAATGGACCCGCGAGGCTCGCGTTGGCTCTACGAGGGCGGCGTCGGCCTGGCGACCCGCGGGCACGGGAGACGTCCTGGCCGGGGTCGTCGTCGGCCTGCTCGCGCGCGAGCTGGCGCCGATGGTCGCCGCCCTGTGGGGCGTGTTCCTGCATAGCGAGACCGGTAGGCGGCTGGCCGCCGCGGTCGGCTTCCCGGCCCGCGAGCTCTGCGGCGAGGTGCCGCGGCTGCTGCAGGTCACGTCGGGATAAGGCCTGCAGACCATCCCGTGCCCGGACCTTTCGGGAGCGCCGGGGCGGCCCGAGCGTCCCGCCGACCGCCTTCGGCGAACCATTTGCGTCCGATCAGTCCTGCCGACCGCTTCCACCCGGCGGCCCGGGGTCGCAATCCGCGTCGAGCTTCAGGGTAACGGTGCAGAGCATTCGGCCTTGCGCGTCGCGAATGCTGGCCACGAAGCGGCGCTTGCCATCGGATGGCGGAGCATCCCGACCGATGTCGGGCAGCGCCGCAATCGCGGCGTCGCGCGCCGCAGTGAGGTCCGGGTACTCCGTTCCCTCCTCGTCCACGAGGCGTTTGGCGCCTTCTTCGTAGTCGATGAAGTAGCGCGGCATGGGCGTTGACTGCGTCCGGGCTCAGGATCCGATGCCATCAAATCGGCCGCACGGCCTTGGTTGCATCGCGACGTCGCCGTCGTGCCGATATCGCGCCTAACCGGCTGTGGTTTCACAAATTATTGAAGGCTGCCGCGATTGAGGTATTTTCGTGGCATCCGTGCATAACTGAACAGACACGTGCCCCGGCTCTCGGTACGCGGCTTTGCAGTTCCTACGAACGGCGCCACCCGATGTCTCCCGACGACCTCTGCGGCAATCTCCTCCTCGCCGCCCTGCGTCCGCAGGACCGGGCTCTGCTCGCGCCCCACATGGAGCTCCGGGAGTGCAAACGCGGCGACGTGCTGTTCGAGGTCGACCAGGACGTCACCCACATCTCCTTCCCCGTCGGCCAGAGCGTCGCCGCCCTCGTGATCGTCCTCAAGAACGGCCGCAGCGTCGAGACCGCCGCGGTCGGCCACGAGGGCGCCATCGGCGGCGTGGTCAGCCAAGGGTCGCTGCCGGCGTTCAGCCAGGCCGTGGTCCAGGTGGGCGGCCCCGTGCTGCGCATGCCGACCATGAAGCTCCAAGCCGTCAAGGACGCGTCCCGCCCGCTGCGCAATCTGTTCACCCGCTACTCGGACTGCCTGCTCGCCCAGGTGCTGCAGTCGGTGGCCTGCAACGCCAGCCACCCCATCGAGGAGCGCTGCGCGCGCTGGCTGCTCGCCCTGCAGGACCGGCTCGGCGGCGACACGCTGCCCATCACGCACGAGATGCTGGCCGAGCTCCTCGGGGTCCAACGCTCGTACCTGACCCGAACCCTGCGCGACATGCAGCACCGAGGCCTGGTGAAGGTTCGCCGCGGCCGCATCACGGTTTGCAACCGCGGAGACATGGAGCAGGCGGCCTGCGAGTGCCACGGGGCCATCAAGCGGCACTTCCAGCGGGTGCTCGGCGCCCTGTACAGTCCCGGCGGCACCCTGCTGCAATTGCGCCCCAAGACAGAGGAGTGTGGGGGGCTCCGTGCGTCGTGAGTCTGCCCTTCATCGCGTTGACGGCCCGGTGACGGGATCGGACGACCCGGTCCGGGACCCCCGGCGTCTGCGGGCGCTCGACGGCTACGGCGTCCTCGACACGGCGCGCGAGCGGGCGTTCGACGACGTCGCGCGCCTCGCGGCCCGGCTTTGCGGGACGCCGATGGCGCAGGTCGGCCTCGTGGCCGGCGACCGGCATTGGTTCAAGGCGGAGGTCGGCACCGACGCCTGCGAGGTGCCGCTCAGCCACTCGGTCTGCCGCCACGCGCTGGGCCTGACCGCGGGCCTGCTGGTGATCCCCGACTTGGCGGACGACCCACGCACCCGCGGCAACCCGCAGGTCACCGGCGCGCCGCACCTGCGCTTCTACGCCGGCGCGCCGCTGCGCACGCCCACCGGCGAGATCCTGGGCACCGTGTGCGTGCTCGACACGGCGCCGCGTCCCGGGGGGCTCACCGCCGATCAGGGTGACAGCCTGGAGACGCTGGCCCGTCAGGTCATGAGCCTGCTCGCGATGGCCAGGGCGCTGCGCGAGCAGGGCAGGTTGCAGGACCGCATCCTCGACGGCGCCACCGACTATGCCATCATCGCGACGGACTGCGGCGGCCGGATCACCCGCTGGAACGAGGGGGCGCGGCGCATCCTCGGCTGGGGCGCGGGCGAGGTGCTTGGCGATCCCGCCGACGTGTTCTTCACGCCCGAAGACAGGGAAGCCGGCAGGCCGAAGACCGAGATGCGGCTGGCCCTGGAGCACGGGCGCGCCTCGGGCGAGCGCTGGCACCTGCGCAAGGACGGCGAGCGGTTCTTCGCCAGCGGCGAGATGATGCCGCTCAGCGACGGGGACGGGGCACCGGTCGGCTTCCTGAAGATCCTGCGCGACCGCACCGACCAGCGCCGGAACGAGGCGGTGCTGCGCGAGGCGCAGGATCAGTTGCGGCTGGCCATCGAGGCGACCGACATCGGCGTCTTCGACTACGACCTGACCACGGGCGCGCTCGTCTGGGACGACCGGGTGCGGGCGCTGTTCGGCCTGCCGCCTGGGGCGCCCGTCACCTACGACACGTTCGTCGCCGGCCTGCACCGGGAGGATCGCGCCGCAACCGACGCGGCGGTCCAGGCCGCGCTCGACCCGGCGGGCGACGGCAACTTCGACGTGGAGTACCGGACCCTCGGCCTCACGGACGGGGTCGAGCGGTGGGTGGCCGCGCGCGGGCGCCGCTTCGTCGAGGACGGGCGCGCGACCCGGTTCGTCGGGACGGTGCTCGACGTCACGGCGCGCAAGCGGGCCGAGGAGCGGCAGCGGCTGCTCGCCGGGGAGTTGCAGCACCGGATCAAGAACACGCTGGCGCTGGTCCAGGCCATCGCCGGGCAGACGCTGCGCGGCGCGCCCGACCCGGAGGAGGCGCGACGGGCGTTCGAGGCGCGGCTGATCTCGCTGGGGCGCGCCCACGACATCCTCACGGCCGTGGACTGGACGGCCGCACCCGTCGCGGACGTGGTCGAGGGAGCGCTCGCGCCGCACCGCCACGCCGACCCCTTGCGCCTGCGCTGGGGCGGGCCCGACGTGCTCCTGACGGCGAGGGTCGCCTTGTCGATGGTCCTCGTCCTGCACGAGCTCTGCACCAACGCCGCCAAGTACGGTGCGCTCTCGAATGCGGGCGGTTCGGTCGACGTGTGCTGGCAGGTCGAGCACCGGGCCGAGGGCGAGCCGCTCTTCCGCCTGACGTGGGCGGAGAGCGGAGGGCCGGCGCTGTCAGGGCCGCCCGGGCGGAAGGGGTTCGGCTCGCGGCTGATCGAACGCACCTTCACGGCCGAAACCGGCGGCGAGGCCCGGCTGACCTACGCGCCGGGCGGCCTGGTCTGCGCGCTGGAGGCACCGTTGACCGCCGTGCAGGAGCGCCGCCCGGTACCGGAGGGGAGCAACGACGCGGGGCGATGACGACGGGTGCGAGCGGGGCGGGGCGTCCTTTCGCAAGCACCGCGGCGTGAGACGGCCCCTTCCGCCCGAATCCCTCGGTACGGCACGGCGGCTTGCCGTCCGTGATCGGGCTTGAACGAAGGCCGGCGCTTCTTCCACAAAGGGCAACCCGAAACGGCTTCGATGCGACTCGTGGGATGGAAGGTGCGCCCACGACACCCCTGAACCTTCGCGGCCATCTCGCTGACCGACACCGGATCGGGCATCGCGCCCGAGATCCTCGCCCGGGTGTTCGAACCGTTCTTCACGACGAAGGAGGTGGGCAAGGGCACCGGGCTCGGCCTCAGCCAGGTCTTCGGCTTCGCCAAGCAGTCCGGCGGCGACATCGCGGTCGAGAGCCGGCTCGGGCGGGGCACGACCTTCACCCTCTACATGCCGGAGGTCGAGCCCGCACGAAACGAGGAGGCAGCGCCCATCGAGAAGGGCGTTCCAACCGAAGGAGCCGGCCAGCGCGTCCTGGTGGTGGAGGACAACGTCGACATCGGCCGGTTCGCCACGCAGATCCTGCAGGACCTCGGATACGAGACGACCTGGGCGGCCAATGCGGACGAGGCGCTGGCACGTCTCGGCGAGGATGGCTCCGGCTTCGACGCGGTGTTCTCGGACGTGGTCATGCCGGGCATGAACGGGGTCGAGTTCGGGCGGGAAGTCAGGCGGCGGTTCCCGGGGACGCCCGTGATCCTGACCTCGGGCTACAGCCACGTGCTCGCCCAGGAAGGCAGCCACGGCTTCGAACTCCTCAACAAGCCGTACTCGACCGAGCAGCTCTCGCGCATCCTGCAGCGGGTCGTGGTCGGAGGGGCCGGCCGTCTTGCCTGAACGGCCTCCGACGCCCGGGGAAGTCTCCCGATCAGTGGTGCTTCTCGGTCAGGTTCCTTCGCCGTCGGGTTGTCGCGCCAGCCGCCGACCGTGCTAAGCCCTAGGTTGCATCGCGACCGCACCCGCCGCTTCCCGCGACGGGCGGTCCGATGCGCGGACCGCCGAACCCGTTTCCGATCATGACCGAGATCGTCGCGACCGAGTTTCCCTTGTTCCTCGCGGGAGGCGGGCGGATGGGCGCGATGATGCGCGCTCACGACTGGTCGAGCTCGCCTCTCGGGCATCCCGACGCGTGGCCGCCCTGCTTGCGCTCGACGGTGAGCCTGCTGCTGGGCTCGCGCTTCCCGATGTTCGTGGCCTTCGGGCCCGAACTCGGCTTCCTCTACAACGACGCCTACGCCGAGATCCTGGGCGGCAAGCATCCCGCCGCGCTCGGGCGGCGCTTCCGCGACGTCTGGTCGGAGATCTGGCCCGACATCGCGCCCTTGGTCGACCGGGCGATGGCCGGCGAGGCGACCTGGGCGGAGGACATGCCGCTGACCATGAACCGGCACGGCCACGACGAACTGACCCGGTTCACCTTCTCCTACTCGCCGGTGCGCGACGAGGGGGACCGGGTCGCCGGGATGTTCTGCGCGTGCACCGAGACCACCGGGCGCCTGCGGACCGAGCAACGCCTGCGCGAGAGCGAGGAGCAGCTCCGGCTCGCCACCGAGGCGGCCGAGGTCGGGTTGTGGGACGTCGACGAGGCCAACGGAACCATGTTCTGGCCGGCCCGCGTCAAGGCGATGTTCGGGATCTCGCCCGACGTGCCCGTCTCGATGGCCGACTACTACGCCGGCCTGCATCCGGAGGACCGCGACCGGACCGGCGCCGCCTACGCCGCCGCGGCGGACCCAGGCCGGCGCGCCGTCTACGACGTCGAGTACCGCACGGTCGGCCGGGAGGACGGCGTCGTGCGCTGGGTCGCCGCCAAGGGGCGCGGCATCTTCGACGGCGACCACTGCGTCCGGGTCCTCGGCACCGCCATCGACATCACCGACCGCAAGCGGGCGGAGGAGGCACTGCGCGGAAGCGAGGAGCAGTTCCGCGTCCTCTCGCAGGTGCTGCCGAACTTCGTCTGGGCCACGGACGCCGCCGGCGCCGCCTACTGGTTCAACGAGCGCGTCTACGCCTACACGGGGATGCGGCCCGGCGAGCTCGACGGCGACGGCTGGCAGTCGTTCATCCACCCGGACGATCGGGACCGGGTGGTCGGGGTCTGGCGCGAGGCGGTGTCCGCCCGCGCCAGCTACCAGTGCGAGTACCGCGTCAGGGGCGCCGACGGCGGCTACCGCTGGTTCCTGGCCCGGGCGCAACCGGTGCTGGCGAGCCACGGCGCGATCGTGCGCTGGGTCGGCACCAGCACCGACGTGGACGATCAGAAGCGCGACATGGCCGAGCTCGTGCGGTTCAACGAGACCCTGGAGCAGCGCGTGGCCGAGCGCACGGCCGAGCACGACCGGGTCTGGCGCAACTCGCGCGACCTGCTCGTGGTCGTGGGCGCCGACGGCATCTTCCGCGGCGTCAACCCCACCTGGGAAGCGATCCTGGGGCACAGCCCCTCGGAGGTGGTGGGGCATCACTTCGGCGAGTTCATCTGGCCCGAGGACGCCGACGCGACCCAGGCGGCGCTGGAGCGCGCCGCCTCGGCCGACGACCTCACCGACTTCGAGAACGGCTACCGGCACAAGGACGGAACCCCGCGCCGGATCTCCTGGCGCACGTCGGTCGAGGGCGACCTCGTCTACGCCTACGGTCGCGACGTGACCGCCGAGAGGGGCCAGGCCGAGGCCCTGCGCCAAGCGGAGGAGGCGCTGCGGCAATCGCAGAAGCTGGAGGCGATCGGGCAGCTGACCGGGGGCGTCGCGCACGACTTCAACAACCTGCTGACCATCATCCGCTCGTCCGTGGACTTCCTGCGGCGCCCGGACCTCGCCGAGGAGCGCAGGGGCCGGTACCTGAACGCCGTGTCGGAGACGGTGGATCGGGCCGCCAAGCTGACCGGACAGCTCCTCGCCTTCGCTCGGCGCCAGACCCTGAAGCCGGAGACGCTCGACGTCGGCGCGCGCCTTCGCGCGGTGGGCGAGCTGCTCGACACGGTCACCGGGGCGCGGATCAAGGTGGTGACCGAGGTGCCGGACCAGCCCTGTTTCGTACGGGTGGACGTCAGCCAGTTCGAGACCGCGCTCGTCAACATGGCAGTGAACGCCCGCGACGCGATGGACGGCGTGGGCACGCTGAGGCTGGTCCTCTGTCACGGCGCGGCGTTGCCGCCCATCCGCGGGCACGCCGCCGCGGCGGGCCCGTTCGCGGCCGTGTCCATCGCGGACACCGGGTCGGGCATTCCGGCCGACGTGCTGGCCCGCGTCTTCGAGCCGTTCTTCACCACGAAGGAGGTCGGAAAGGGGACCGGTCTGGGCCTCAGCCAGGTCTTCGGCTTCGCCAAGCAGTCCGGCGGGGACGTCGCGGTCGAGAGCGAGCCCGGCGGGGGCGCGACCTTCACCCTCTACCTGCCCGAGGTCGAGCCCGAGGATCACGCCGAAGAGGGTGCGGACCAGGCGGACGGGCCGGCCCCCGACGGGGCCGGCCGGCGGGTACTGGTGGTCGAGGACAACGTCGAGGTCGGTCGCTTCGCCACGCAGATCCTGGAGGATCTCGGTTACGCGACGACCTGGGCGCCCAATGCCGAGGAGGCGCTCGACAGGCTCGGCACGGACGGCGCGGGCTTCGACGTGGTGTTCTCGGACGTGATCATGCCCGGCATGGGCGGGATAGAGCTCGCTCGCCTGCTCAAGCGGCGGCTGCCGAACCTGCCGGTGGTGCTGGCCTCGGGGTACAGCCACGTCCTTGCCCAGGAGGGTGCCCACGGCTTCGAGTTGCTGCACAAGCCCTATTCGGCCGACCAGGTCTCGCGCATCCTGCGCAAGGCGGTCTGGCGTCGGCCGACGGGGCGCAGGAATACCGTTTCCTGAGGTCAGGGTCGCCGACTTGCGCTTCGGCATAGGCGATCCGGGGCGAGCGCCTCCCGATACCGGCTTCGGGCCACCTCGTCGTCCCGCAGCAATGGCGATCGTGCTTTCGGCCGGGGGCGCCCGCGTGCAGGATGTTGCCTACGTCGAGGGCTGGCGGCCCCAGTTCCCGCCAACGTCGATGGCGGCTCGGTCCACGCGCCTACGGCGCCGCTGCGTCTCCTGCCGCGCGGGTTCGCGACCGAGGTCGAACAGCAGCGCGTCCGCCCGCGCTTTCAGGGTCGGATTCCCCAATTCGACGACGGCCTGCTGGGCGGTCATCGAGAACAGGTCGAGGCTGCCCCCGGTCCCGTGTCGGTCCTGCAGGAAGCGCAGTTCCAGAACGCTGAAGCGTATCATGGCCCTGGCGCCATCCCATTCCGACGCCAAGCCGGATCCATGCGTAGCATTGACCCGGCACCTATCCGTATCGGGTCGCCGGCGATCCGCGCCGAGGCCGGATTCCCGTCCTGGCCAAACGGCCGGCGACCCTCGGTCAGGCAACCTTTGCGGAAGCTCCCGCCAAGTCCGGATGGCGAAGTCCCGACGGCACGCTCAAGCCCGCGTTGCCTCCCTCGCACCAGGCGACTTCGACCGACGAGCAATTGCCGTCGCGGGTCTCGAACTCGACAACGTCGCCCGGGGTCAAAGACGGTGCATCGGCGATGCGGGCGCCGTGCGCGGAGACCTCCACCACGCGGACGGCGTGCCGCCGTCCCCGCATGTACAGACCGGCCGCCTCGTCCACGGCGACGCGCACCGTGCCGCGCCGCTCGTCGAGGTCGGTCGTCACACGCCGGACGAATAGGGTCACCGACCTCGCGAGGTCCGCCGCCACGGCCTCGAGGGTCTCGGACGCGGCGAGTGCCGTGCCGGCGTGGTGCCGAGTCTCATCGGTGGCACGGGACACGGCGACAGCGCCGGCGTGCGCCTCCGTGCTACCCTGGGCGACCTGCGCGACCGTGCGCGAGATCTCCTGCGTGGCCGACCGCTGCTGGTCCACCGAGGCCGCGATGGATGTCGTGAGGGCGTTCACTTCCTGCGTGGCCGAAGCCATGGCGTGGACGGAGCCGACGGTGCGCCGCGTCGAGGCCTGGATGGCCTCGACCTGAGACACGATGTCGTCGGCCGCCTTCATGGTCTGACCCGACAGCGCCTTCACCTCGGACGCCACCACAGCGAAGCCGCGGCCTGCCGCGCCGGCGCGGGCCGCCTCGATGGTGGCGTTGAGGGCCAGCAGGTTTGTCTGGTCGGCCACCGACTTGATCAGGCCCATGACGGTGCCGATGCGGTCGGCCACCACCGCGAGCTGCTCGACTTCGCCGCTCGTCGTCCGGGCGATCTCGGTCATGTGCGCGATCAGCTCGCGTGCCCGCGCGGTCTGGCCGGCGATGTCGGAGATGGAGGCGCTGAGCTCCTCGGCGCCTGCCGAGACCGAAAGCACGTTCTGCGCCGTCGCCGAAGCGGCGGTTTCCGACGCTGCGGCCTGCCGGCTCGACTGATCGGCGACCCCGCTCAGGGCCAGGGCGGTCTCGCGCATGCCGCTCGTCTCACGCTCGACCTTGTGCTCGATGGCGACCAGCGTGTCGCGGAACTCGGCCACGACTTCGCCGAGCCGGCGCTGCCGGTGGGCCTCCAGGCTGCGGTCCTGCGTCGCCGCCGCCTCGGCGCGCCGCTGCGCCAGGGCGCTATCCGCGGCCTGCCGCGTCGCGGCCTCGGCTGAGGCCAGGGACCGGGCGAGCTGGCGGGCTGCCAGCACCAAGGCGCCGGCCTCGGTGACCAGCACGACGGCGTGCAGGACGACGCGCAGGTACTCGGCCCCATTCGGGAACACCGCGACCGGGTAGAGCACGTTCAGCGCGAGGTGGTGGACGGCCACGACGCCGGCGGCCACCAGGATGGAGGACCAGCAGCACCAGCCCGCGGCGACGGCGAGAGCGGCGAAGAACACCATGTGGACGTCGATCTGCAGGTGCGTGCCGGAGGAGACCAGAACCAGCAGGCCCACCAGCATCATCAGGGCGGCCGACGAGATGTGGCGCGCCCCGGCCGACGCCCCACGGCTGCGGGCGATTGCGAGCGTCGCGCCGGGGAGGAAGACCGCGAGGACAGTCACGGGCACCGGCTGGACGTCCCGCCACCAGGCGAGCGCCGTCACGATGGCCGCGAGCACACCGAGCGCGACGAGCATGACGGGAAGGAAGGCGAGGCGGAGGCGGTCGAGGCTGCTGCTGTCGGTCACGGCTGATCTAGTCCGGCGAGTGTGGATGAGGGGCCGAAGCCCGCGAAGCATGTGCCGAGCGGGCCAGCGGCGAGGACGAGAAGGGCGCCATTTCGGCGGAGTTCGGCGACGGTGTCATGCCCGGCGGCATCCACCACAGCGACGTGGCCGCCGGTCGACAGCCACAGGATGGGCGCGCCCGAGGCGACCACCGCATGGGGGATCGGCGCGTCGGGGAAGAGGGTGAAGACGGCGACCGGCTCGCCGGCTCGTGGGGCGAGCGCCACGACCGCCGGCGCGAGGCCGCAGGTCGCGACGAGTGCGCCGGTAGAGAGCGTGAGGCACAACCGCGACCCAGCCCGGGGAGGCTTGCCTGACGTCGGTATTCGCACGCACATGTCCCGCCCTGCCACACGCCGAAGTCAGTTTGCGAGGCCCCGTTCGTAGACGAACGAGGTTGACGTCCCCTTGTAGTCGCCGACCTAAGCACTTTTCCTGTTTTCGGGCGTGAGCGGGATCGTGCCATGCGTGTATTGCGTGAACTACGCGATGGGCGACGGTCGTCCCATCAGGTAGCCCTGCGCCTCGTGGCACTGCTCGGCGACGAGGAAGCCGAGCTCCGCCTCGGTCTCGACGCCCTCGGCCAAGACCGGCAGACCGAGGCCGCGGCCAAGACCGAGCGCACGATGGCCGCCGTCGTCTCGTTGCTGTCGACCGAGCGCACGAACGAGCCGTCGATCTTGATCTTGTCGAAGGGGAACGACGATAGCTTCGACAGCGACGAATAGCCCGTGCCGAAGTCGTCCATGGCGATGCGCACGCCCAGCGACTTCAACTGCCGCAGCGTGAGGAGCGCCCGGTTCGGGTCGCTGACAAGAGCCGTCTCGGTCACCTCGACCTCCAGCCGGTGGGGCGCCAACCCGGTCCGGAGCAGCACCTCGTGCACGAGGGTGACGAAGTGGATGCTGTGGATCTGCACCGCCGAGACGTTGACCGCGATGGTGAGGGGTTGCGTCCAGGTCGCCGCTTCGCGGCAGGCCTCGCGCAGGACCCACTCGCCGATCTGCAGGATGGCGTCGCTCTCCTCGGCGATGGGGATGAACACGGCGGGCGAGACGTAGCGCCGCTCGGGGTGCTTCCAGCGCAGCAGCGCCTCGAAGCCGATGACGGCGCCCGTGCCGACGTCGGTCTGCGGCTGGTAGACGAGCTTCATCTCCCCGCGGGCCACCGCGTGGCGCAAGTCTTGTTCCAGGAGGCGGCGCTCGCGCACCTCCACGCCCATCCTGGCCTCGAAGAAGCGGTAGGTGCCGCGCCCTTCCGACTTCGCCCGGTAGAGTGCGGTATCGGCGTTGCTCAGAAGCGCCGCCCGCTCGTCGGCGTCGTCCGGGTAGAGCGCGATGCCGATGCTGGTGGCGACCTGGGGGCCGGTGCCCACGGTGCGGCCGGAGCGCAGCGCCTCCAGGATGCGCTCGGCCAACCGACCCGCGGCACCGGCCTGCTCGCACGGCATCAGCACCGCGAACTCTTCGCCTCCGAGCCGGGCCACCATCTGGGTGTCGTCGAGCTCGGACGAGACGATGCGCGCAACGTTCTCCAGCAGGGCGTCGCCGGCGGCGTGGCCGAACAGGTCGTTGACTTCCTTGAAGCGGTCGAGGTCGAGGCACAGCATCGCGAGCTTGCGCCCGCCCGCGTCGGCGGCGCGCATCTCCTGGTCGAGCTTCTTGCCGAAGCTGGCGCGGTTGGCCAGCCCGGTGAGCGCATCGTGGTGGGTGAGGAACTGGATCTGGCTCTCCGCTTGCCGCCGGGCGCGCAGGTCGCGGACGGCGACGGCGTAGTGCGGCCGGCCGGCATGCTCGACCGGCTGCATGATGACCTCGACCGGCACCATGGTCCCGTTGGCGAGCCGCAGCTCGGCCTCGACCGGCCGCTCGGGCTGACCGGCCAGCGCGAGCCGGGCCGCGTCGCCCGGCAGGTGCGCCGACAGGGCCGTGCCCGCGAGCGCGGCTTGCGGCAGACCGACGAGCCGGGCGAAGCTTCGGTTCGCGCTCGCCACCGTGTCGCCGGTGCAGACGACGAGCCCCTCGACCGCGGCGTCGGCGAGGCTGTGCAGGCGGTCCGCCTCGAGCTTGGCGTGACGCCGGTCGCGCAGGTCGAGGGCCAGCGCTGCGGCCGCCAGGAGCAGGATGGCGAAGCTCGCCAGCGCCACCGCGACGGCGAGCCACGCGTTCGGAACCGCCGCCTCGGAGACGGCGAGCGTCGGGTCCGGCGTGACCGTGACCGCGCTCATGGCGGTGAAGTGATGGCTGCAGATGGCAAACAGCAGCAGGAGCGCGGCGGGCACCTGCCGCAGCAGGCCGCGGCCCCCGACCTGCGCCGCCAGCGCGGCGCCGCCAAGGAGGCTGCCGAGCGCGAGCGAGACGGCCACGGTGGTCGGGTCCCAGGCCTTGTGGCCGGCGACGTCGTAGGCGGCCATGCCGGTGTAGTGCATCGCCGCGATACCGAGGCCGAGGACCGCGCCGCCGGCCCACGCCGCCAGGCATCCGCCGACCAGCACCGCGAGCGAGAGGCCGGAGCCGGCCAGCGTGGCGGCGATGACCAGAGACAGGGCGGTCAGCGCGAGGTCGTAACCGCCGGGCACGCCGGGTTCGAAGGCGAGCATGGCGACGAAGTGGGTCGCCCAGATGCCGGACCCGCCGGCGGCGGCGACGGAGAGCCAGCCGGCCTGCGCCCAGCCGGCGGCCGGGCGCGCATGGCTGACGAGGCAGACCGTCGTCAGGGACGCCAGCGAGCAGACGGCGACCGCCAGGGCTACGAGCCGAAAGTCGTGGGTCTCAACGAGGCAGCCTACGACGGTGATCATGGAACGGCCCCCGAATAGTTCGGGTCCTCACCATGGGGTGTTCCGGTTGAAATCGATTTAATGGCGGGCAACCTACCTGTCTGTTCATAGGGACCTGTGCCGTCCGCGGCGCGGCATCGGCATCTTTGGCACCGACATGCCTGCGGCTTGGATGAGTCTGGTTCGGAACGTCCCGATTTGGGTCGTCGCGAAATGGATCGCAGCGCCTTGGCCGGGGCGGAACTCAGGCCTGAACGGCCGCGCGGCCGGCCCGATCCTACGCGTCAGGGGAAGTGAAACCGTTCCGCTTGCCCCGGCATCCGCGTGGTCGCAGCCGAAGGCGATGGCTGCGGCGCCGATGCCGTCACAGGCGAGGAGGGCGTCGCGCTCGCGCGCGAAAGCAAAGCTTCGTCTCGAAGAGCACGCGCAGGATCGAGCGCGCGTCCTGCTCGCCGCCGCGTGCGGTGCCGTGGTCGATGCTGCCCTGGGGAACAGGGGTTCGACCTGATCCTGCTGTCGGAGGTCGTATACTGCCCCCGATGCCGGTGATGTCGTGCGCTTGGTGTATCGGGTCCGGAGTTGCCTGCAGCCGGGCGGCAGCGTCGTCTTGGTGCATTGGATGGGCGAGACGCACTACCCGCTCACCGGTGACGAGGCGGCGGAACGCTTCATCGGCGGCTCCAGCGCATTCGCGCGCGTCTCCGACCAGACCGGGACGGACCAATACCGGCTCGACGTCCTGGTCGGCCAAGAAGGGCAATCACGCCGGCGGCAGGTTGGCTCGAGACGCCGCGCCGCTACGGCCGGGTCAGCCGCGGCTTCCACTGGCTTATGGCGGCCCTGTTCGCATGGCAGTTCGCGGGCGCGCTGCCGTATGTCGGCACCGGCGAAAACGTCCTCACGCGTTTCGTCGGAGGCAGCCACTTCACCCTTGGCTTCATCCTGTTCGTACTCGTGGTCCTGCGCTGGGCCTGGGGGCTGGCGAACCTGGCGCGCCGCCCACCGCCTCGGGGACGCCTGGGACGGGCTGCCGTGGCCGGTGACCTCCTCATCTACGCGCCGATGATGGTCGTGCCGGGGCTCCCGCTGAAGCGCCCATACGGGTCGATCAAGCCGTTCAGGCCCTACGGCATCCGCTCATGCGAGGGCGCGACGAGAGGATCGCCTGGAGGTCGTCCCCGGCGACCTGCTCCATCGTTGGCTCACCTTCGCGCTGCTCGCGATGGTGGACGGCCACGCGGGTATTGCGTTCCTTCACCAGGAGCTCCGGCACGAGGACGTGCCGGCGCGGATGGGCTGAGGCCAGGGGTCGGCCGTTGTCTCGATCCTCTCGATGAGCGAGTGCGTTCGGTCGCCACGACGGCACGCTGAAGCCGCAGGCACGGATGTTCACGGCCCACAAATCGAAATCGACGCCGGCTTCGTGGGACTCTGCCGAATCGGGATGGAGCCGCCCTCGACCGGGCCGGCACCTCCCGCCGGCAGGACGTGGATTCCGGCGATGTCAGGCCGTCCGCACGGTCGCGAGGAAGCGGGCGACCTCGCCCGAGAGGGTCTCGGACTGGCGCGACAGCTCGGAGGCGGAGGCCAACACCTGGGCCGCCGCCGCGCCCGTCTCCTCGGCCGTCCCGGCGACGCCGGCGATGTTGCCCGTCACCTCGGCGGTGCCCGCCGCAGCCTGGCCGACGTTGCGGACGATCTCCTGCGTCGCCGCGCCCTGCTCCTCGACGGCTGCCGCGATGGCGGTGGCAACGCCGTTGATCTGCCGGATGCGCTCCGTGATGGAGCCGATGGCCGAGACCGCATGCGCTGTCGAGGCCTGGATGCCGGCGATCTGCCCGGAGATCTCCTCGGTCGCACGCGCGGTCTGATTGGCGAGCTCCTTCACCTCGGCGGCCACGACCGCGAAGCCACGGCCGGACTCGCCTGCGCGGGCCGCCTCGATGGTGGCGTTCAACGCCAGCAGATTGGTCTGGCCCGCGATGTTCTGGATCAGCCCGACCACGTCGCCGATGCGCGACACGGCGGCGCTGAGCCCCTGCACCGACATGCCCGTCCGATCGGCTTCGGTCACGGCCCTTTGGGCGAGGTCCGCGGAGCCGGCGACCTGGCGCCCGATCTCCTGCACCGACGAGCCGAGTTCCTCGGAGGCCGCAGCGACCGTCGTGACGTTCGAGGACGCCTCCTCGGCCGCGGCGGCGACGGCCGTCGACTGGGACGCGGTCTCGGCGGCGGCGGAGGACATGGTCCGGGCGGTTGCCTGCAACTCCGTGGCGGCGGACGAGACCGTGCCGACGATGCCGCCGACCGCGCGTTCGAAGCCGTCGGCCAGCTCCACCATGGTACGCCGCCGTTCCGCGGCGGCCGCCTCGTCGGCGATTCGTTGCACCTCGGCCTCCTCCGCCGCCTTTTGCGCGACCATGGCCTTGATGCCCCGGACCGCACGGCCGACCGCGCCGATCTCGTCGCCGCGCGCGGCTTCCGGGATGACGGCGTCGGTCTCGCCCCGAGCCATCCGCTCCAGGACGCCGACTAGGCCGTTCAGCGGGCGCGTGATCCCGAACACGGCGATAGCGCCGAGCAGTCCAAAGGCGGCCGTCAGGCCAAGTACGGCGACGAGGGTGAGGGTTTGCGTAGCCGCGGCGGCGACCTCGGCGGCCTGCCGCTTCTCCTCCTTGAGGGCGTCGACGTTCGCGTCCACGCGCTTCCGGGTCGCCTCCACGGCCTCGCGCCGAGCCGCCCTGCCGTCGCCGTTCGACAAGGCGGTCGCCGCCGTCACTTCGTTCCTCAGCACCATGTCGACCGCGGCCTTCGAGGTCGCGAGGAAGCGGTCCGCCAGCTCCTTAAGCTTCTCGTTGACGATGCGCCGCTCGGGCGTGTCCGACAGCTGCAACAGGTGGTCGACGGCTTCACGAGCCGCGCGCTCGTCCTCGGCGTGCTGACCGCGCAGCACCTGCCGGTTCGGACCGTCACCCTCGATGATGAGATTCTTCTCACGGATGGTGGCCTCGTCGATGGCCACCGCGAGTTGAAGGGACAGGATCGCGCGCTGGGCACTGCGGTCGACGATCTCCTGCGTATTGGCGTCGAGGCGGGTCAGGCTGCCCCGGGCAAGGAGGATCATGCCCGCCGAGACGGCGACGAGCACGAGGGAGGGTATCGCGAGCTTCGCGAGGAGCCTCAGGTTGTCGAGGAACTTCATCGGACACGACGGCTAGGGATCGGGGCGGTGGCCCGACGCGATCCCGCACGAGGGGCGCGCCATTAAGCCCGCGATAGGGTTAGCAACCCGTGAAGTGGTCGAGTTCCTGCCTTCATGCCGGCCCCGGGGGATTGTTGCCCGTCGCGTACGCAGGCCTCCGCGGGGATCTCGGAGCCGGCGATGCGCCCGAAGAGTTCGGTCTATGCCAGCGTCTGGTCCGCCAGGACCGCTTCTGGCCAGCCGACTCGATCGCCGCAGTCGCGGCATCACTCTGGCTGACATCGCCTCCGAAAAACGACGATCGCCGCTCGAAACGGCCTTGCTTCCGTCGACGAGCCGTGTGGCCTTTTCCAGTGCCGGATAATCTGTATTTCGACACGATTCCGATATGCTCGTCCGATGCGCTCGGATCTCCACCCTGGATCAAAGCCTGCCGATCGCGCGCTGCACCGCAGGGCGAGCTTCGACCGCAGCATACCAGCGCTCCACGTGGGGCGTTTCGGCTAGATCCACGTTCGCGAACTCCCGCCGCCAGACCCAGCCGAAATTGGCGATGTCGGCGATCGAGTACGTACCGGCGAGATACTCGGCTTCGGCCAGGCGACCGTCGAGTATGTTGAGCGTCCGTCTGGCCTCGCCTTGGAAGCGCTCGATGGCGGCAGGGATCGGCTCTGGGGCGAGCTTCTGGAAGTAGCCCGACTGCCCGAAGGCGGGTCCTAGTCCGGCGGCGTGGAAGAACAGCCATTCGAACGCGCGCACCCGCGCATCGCCCTCGCTCGCCAGAAACCGGCCGGACTTCTCGGCTAGGTAGACCAAGATCGCGGCGGACTCGGTGATGGTGAGCGGCTCGCCCCCTGGCCCCTCGCTGTCGACGATCACCGGCACCTTGCCGTTCGGGTTGAGCGTCTGGAACCAGGAAGCCTTCTGCTCGCCCTGGCGGATGTTGACGGGGTGGTAGACGTAGTCCACCCCGAGTTCTTCAAGCAGGATGGGAACCTTGACGCTATTGGGCGTGGCGAAGGCGTATAGGTCGATCATGGCCCGTGTTCCGTCTTGAGGAGAGGCGCGAGCAGCGGTTGCGTTAGTGGACCCAGCCGCCGGTGAACGGGAAGACCTGCCCGACGATGAAATCGCTCTCCGGGCCGGCGAGCGTCAGCAGGAAGGTCGCGGCCTCGCGCGCCGTGGCGAGCCGGCCTGCCGGCACGCCCCGCATCCGCTCCTGGAACTCGCTCGTCTTCTGGTAGGCGGGCGGGAAGTAGGTCGGGTTCTCCACGAAGGTCTGCGCGGTGGCGTTCACCTGCACATTGTGGGGGGCGGCTTCCATCGCCACGCTCCGAACGTAGCCGTGCTGGGCCGCGCGCGCGGCGGAATAGACCGCCCGGCGCGGCACCCCGCGCAGGGCCGCCCCCGCGCCCACCACGACGATCTTGCCGGAGCGCCGCGCGATCATCTGCGGTAGAACCGCGCGCACGAGTCGGTGCAGGGGGCGCACCATGCGATCGAGCATCAGGTCCAGTTCTGCGTCGTCGCTCTCGATCGCGAGCCGCCCCAGCGCCGGGGCGGCGAGGTTGGCCACGAGCACGTCGACGTGGCCGGCCTGCGCGATCAGCTCGGCGGCAGCCTGCGGCGCGGTGAGATCGCGCCGGTCGACCAGCACCTCGGCACCGGCCTCCCGGAAGACGACGGCGATCTCTGGTCCGATCAGCTCGTCGCAGTCGGTCACCACCACGCGTCGTCCGGAGAGCCTTTGCATGATCGTCGTCCTCCCATAGGGCAATGCTCAGATCGCGGCCTTGCCGATCGAGGCGCCGCCGTCGACGAACAGGGTCTGGCCGGTGATGAAGGCCGCGTCCTCAGAGAGCAGGAAGGCTATGGCGGCCGCGATCTCGTCCGGCTTGGCGAAGCGGCGCATCGGCACCGCGGCGAGGTAGCGCGCCTCGCCTCCGCTGCCCGGCGGATTGCCGGCGCGGAACAGCTCGGTCTCGGTGGGACCGGGGGCGACCGCATTGACGGTGATGCCGGTCGCGGCCAGTTCCAGCGCCCACCCGCGGGTGAAGCTCACGAGCCCCGCCTTGGCCGCGGCGTAGGCGGTGCGCTCGGGCACGCCGAGCACGGTCAGGCTAGCGATGTTGACGACCCGCCCCCAGCCCCGCTCCCTCATGCCCGGCAGCGCCGCCTGCGCGGTCTGCACGGTGGTGCGCAGGTTGAGATCGAGCACAGCGGCGAGGTCGCTCAGGTCTACCGCGCCGATCGGCGCCGGTCTTACCAGGCCGACATTGTTGACCACCGCATCGATTGCATGGTCGGCGAGCACGCGGTCGAGCGCCGCCTGGGTCGCTGCGGCATCGGCGAGGTCGACCTCCACCACCCTGCCTGGAAAGTCGGGCGCGGCATTGCGGGCGAGACCGACCACCGCTTCCCCCGTCGCCGCGAGGCGGTGGGAAAGCGCGAGGCCGATGCCCTTGGTGGCGCCGGTGATGAGAATGGTGCGCGGCATCGGCCCGGCTCCCCTCAAGCAGCTTGAAGCCGCGCCGCGCGCAGCGCCGGGATCAGCGCTTCGGGCTCCGGACGCTGCGTGTAGTCGGGATTGACCTCGGCGTAGGCGACGCGGCCGTCCTGCCCGATGGCGAAGCGGCCCGGCATCGGCAGCGTCCAGCTCTCGTCGCCGTTGACGAGCGGCAGGTTGTTGCCGAGCTGTTTGTAGAGAACGACGAGGTAATCAGGCAGCGCGAACTTCAGACCGAACGCCTGGGCGACCTGATTGCCGGGATCCGACAGGATCGGGAAGCCGAGCTTGTTCTCGCGTTGCGAGCGGCGGCTGTTCGCCGGCTTCTGCGGCGAGACGGCGACGAGCGTCGCGCCCTCGGCCTCGAAGGCGGGCCGCGCCGCTTCGAGCGCCTGGAGCTCGAGGTTGCAGTAGGGACACCAGACGCCGCGGTAGAAGCTCAGCACCAGCGGGCCTTTGGCCAGGAGTTCGGTCGAGGAGACCGGCGCGCCGTCGGGGTCGTCGAGAGTGAACGCAGGGGCCTTGTCGCCGACCGTGAGCGCACGTCCGGCCGCGCCCGATGCGATCAGCTCGGCAGTGGCGCGCTCCATGATCGGATGGACGAAGGCGGGGGCGTTGAACGGCTGCCTACCGGAGCGGAAGTCGGCCTTGAACGCATCGAGACGGGCTTGAAGCGACATGGGTGTTCTCCGGGAAGAATGTGCCGACCCCGAAAGGGGGAGCCGGGGTCGGCGCCGGGGTCGAACCGGCGAGGGCGGGAGGCCGGCTGGCAGGGGACGGGTCAGGCCGCGACGCGGCGGGAGCCGGGCTTGGTCCACTCGGCGCCCTTCATGAAGGGGTCGAGCTGAGTGTGGACGATGTGGTTGGTGTAGTTCGAGAGCAGCTTCGTGCCCGCGCCCAGCACCACCTCCAGCACGTTCTGCTGCGTGTAGCCGGCCGCCAGGAACGCTTCGACAGCGGCGTCGCCGACGAAGCCGCGCTCGCGCACCACCAGGCCCGTGAACACGTGCAGCGCTTCCAATTTCGCGTCGGGGATCTCGGTCCCGTTGCGGATCGCCTGCACGATCGGGTCGGCGATCTTGCCCATCTGCGCCAGCTTGGTGTGGCCGGCCATGCAGTAGTGGCACTCGTTCTCGTAGTTCGAGGTCAGGTAGACGACCTGCTGCTCGGTGGGCGTCAGCGTGGTCTTGGAGAACAGGTCCCACAGCGCGGAGTAGCCGGCGAGCAGCTCGGGGCTGGTCGCCATGTTGGCCTGCAGGTTGGGCACGAAGCCGAACGCCTTCTTGACGCCCTCGAGCGTCGCCTTCGAGGCGTCGGGGGCGCTCTCGGCGGTGTGGACGGGGAACGTGGTCATGACGAGTCCTTCCGGCGGTGTCTCGGGGCTGGGCGTCCATCGCCCGGCACGACCGCTAGCTAGGCCCCTCGTCTGACGGCGATAACGCCGTGCGTCGGACTAGAGTCCATTCCAGCTCGGCATGAATGACTTCAACGCGGCGTGAGTTCGGGATCGCGCTCGAAGGCGGCGACGAGAAAATCCACGAAGGCGCGCAGCTTGCCGGGCGGGCGGCGCCCGTCGGGGTGGAGAGCGTGGATAGGTGTCCGCTCGCCGGGCCAGGCGGCGAGCACCTCGACGAGCCGACCCTTCGCGAGGTCCGACGAGAACAGCCAGCGCGGCGCCTGCGCCAGCCCCAGTGCCATGAGAGCGGCCATACGGACATGCTCGGCGTCGTTGGTGCGCAGGATCCCCTTCGGCCAGTGTTCGACCCGGTCCTCGCCAACGCGGAAGCTCCAGGGGCGTACCTGACGCTGGAACACGAATCCGATGCAGGCGTGGCGATCGAGGTCGTGCGGGCCCGCCGGCGAACCATGCGCATCGAGATAGGCGGGCGACGCGACAGTGACGCGCTGGGTGACCGCAATCTTCCGGGCGACCAGCGCGGAGTCGGCGAGCTCGCCGATGCGGATCGCGAGGTCGACGCCGTCCTCGACCAGGTCGACGAAGCGATCGGAGACCAACGTCTCCACCTGTACGTCGGGATAGCGCGCATGGAAGGCGGGGATGAGCGGCACGATCTGCATCCGTCCGAACCCCGCCGACAGGCTGACGCGCAAAAGCCCCGACGGCCGGCTCTGCCCGGCGCCGACAAGTGACTCGGCCGCCTCGAGATCCGACAGGAGCTTCACCCCGGCCTCGTAGAAGGCCTGCCCCGCTTCCGTCAGCGTCAGGCTTCGCGAGGTGCGGTGCATCAGCTGCGCGCCGAGGTGCTGTTCCAGAGCGGCCACCTGCTTCGACACCGCCGGCTGGCCGATGTTCGCCTCGCGCGCGACCGCGGAGAAGCTGCCGCTCTCCGCCACGCGCACGAACAACCTGATCGCCTCCAGCCGGTCCATCTCTCATCCTCCGGGAATAGGTGGAATGCCAGTAGGCCGCCTTCCGGGCCAGTCCTTTTCCGCCGAGATGGGCTGCAACGCTTTACCGCTGGAGCCTGTCATGTCGCCACTGTTCGCGCCTGCTTGCGTCGGACCTTACGTCCTCGACCATCGCGTCGTGATGGCCCCGCTCACCCGGATGCGCGCGGGGCCAGGTGAGGTGCCGACCGCCCTGATGGCGAGCTACTATGCCCAGCGCGCCACGCCCGGCGGCCTCCTGATCAGCGAGGCCACGCCCGTCTCCCCGACCGGCTTCGGCTACGCGCATACGCCCGGCATCTTCACTAAGACGCAGGTCGCTGGTTGGCGGCCGATCACCGAGGCGGTGCATGCGCGCGGCGGGCGCATCTTCCTCCAGCTTTGGCATGTCGGCCGGCAGTCGCATCCCGATCTGCAGCCCGGCGGCGTGCTGCCGGTTGCGCCCTCGGCGCTTCCTGCGGGCGGGACGGCGGTGACCGCCACGGGGCCGAAGCCACACCCGGTTCCGCGCGCGCTGGAACTGGACGAGATCGCGGGCGTGGTCGCCGATTTCCGCCAGGGCGCGGCCTACGCGCTCGCCGCCGGCTTCGACGGCGTCGAAATCCACGGCGCCAACGGCTACCTGCCCGATCAATTCCTGCAGGACGGCTCGAACAAGCGCACCGACGCCTATGGCGGTCCGATCGCCAACCGTGCCCGATTCCTTCTGGAGATCACGGAAGCGGCTGCCGCCGTCTGGGGCGGCGACCGCGTCGGCGTCCGGATCTCCCCCTCCGGCGAATACGGCGCGATGTCGGATAGCGACCCGAGCGCCACCTTCGGCCATGTCGCCGAGGCGCTGAATGCGTTCGGCCTCGCCTATCTGCACGTCGTCGAGCCGCGCATCCGCGGCAACGACACGGTCGACGCGGGCGCGCCCCCGGTCGCAACGCAGGAGCTGCGCCGCATCTTCAAAGGACCGATCGTCGCCGCCGGCGGCTTCGACAAGGCGAGCGCCGAGGCCGTCGTCGCCGCCGGCGAGGCTGACCTCGTCGCGTTCGGACGGCGGTTCATCTCCAACCCTGACCTCGTGCGCCGCTTGCGCGAAGATCTGCCGCTCAGCCCCTACGACCGCTCGACCTTCTACGGCGGCGATTGGCGCGGTTACACCGACTATCCGCCCTACACCGCACAGCGCGCCGCCTAGTCTTGGGAGCGGGACCGCGCCGGCCGTCGGGCGTATGGACGGTTCGCCTGGACGACCGACGCGACGGCGGCGCCGCGGCAGGATCGCATCGTCAGGATGGTCATGGGGTCGCTCGGCCGGCTGCCTCCGCGGACCGACGCCCCTGGCACGCGGACGCATTGCGCCGAGCGCTCCGGCGTGACCCGCGGCGCGGTGCCGATCGCCCCAGCCGCTCGACGACGACATCGAACTTCCACGGCGTCGCGTCCGAGTAGACTATCAGCGGCTGCGGCAGGCCGAATGACACGCAACACCGGCCGGGTGGCCAGTCCACTGCAGGAACTCGTCGGCGGTAGGTATCGCCGCCCGGGACCAGCAGGATCACCGCGTCCTTCCATTGTAGGGACAGCGTCATCGATCATCCGTTGCCTTGTCTGGCTTGCCGACGGCCCGGGCCATCCGGGGCGTGGTCGACCGCCCGTTCGAGGAGCCGGAGCGGGACATTCTTGCCTTCATCACGACCACGAAGACCGATCCGAAGCCGTACCGGTGGGTGAAGTCGGCCGATGCCATTCCGACCGGCGTCGAGCGCTTCCGTCTTCGAGCGTTCGACGTCGAACCCGACGACACACCTCCGTCGGAAACGTCAGGAGCAGGACACCAGTCGATGTGCTTCGACGAATCGAGGCAGCCTCGGAACTGTCGAACTCGCCAACGGCCCTTTGGCGACGCGATCGAGCGGGATCTCATACGCAGCGGCCTACGGTCGGCCCAGCGATAGGGTCGACTTGACCGAGCAATACAAGCAGGGATGCCGCCGCCCTCGCGCCGCCGTGAGGAGCTATCCAGTAGCGAAGGTCCGGTCTTCCGATCGGAACGCTCCGTCTGAAAGTCCGTTCGCCCAACCGGGCGCGTATCGAGAAGCTGGAGAACCCGGTCGCGCTTGTGACCGCCCCATCTGCGCTGCGGGATGCATCGTAATAGTGTTTCACCAGGTCGACCAGTTCGGAAAAACTCGTGCCTGCTGGTGCGGTCGCAGGCCAGCAGGTCTTGTATCCGATTACGTCGAATGCAACCGGACGGCGCAAGCGGCCCTGGCGGGTCCGTACGATTGCCTCGAGCGGCCAGACTCTTCGACTCGATCGTTCCGGGGCGGCCGGGGCGACCCGGTTCATGCACGGGATGTCGTCCGCCATGTCTGCCGCGCGTAGGAGCTCCAACTCCCACGGTCCGTGCACGAACCGATCGTGCACGATGGGTCCATCGCCTCTCCAACCGATTCCGAGCAAGTGCTCGCCGACCTCGATATCCATGACGTGTTGACACTCGTCCGCTTTGGCCCCGAATGGTGTGTTCCATCGGATCCCTCCACGCCGCGATATCGAGTCTGGTTCCGCAACGTAGTATTGAATCGAGAAGCCTTGAAAACGGACGGCCCGTTTCTTCATCGGCGTCTGTGGGCCGTCGCATCCGTGCAGGGCGAGAATACGCAAGGCAGCTTCGCGCAGCACCCTGCGGGCCACCCCGGTGGGCGCTTCGAGGCGGTTGACATGAATGGTCGACATGCGGGTCTCCGGACGGGACCCTTCTTCAGATCACCTGGTTCTCCGAAAACGTCAAAGCCTCCTGTGTACGGCCGTTCCAACCATGGACGGATCCGTCACGATCCGACCCGTTGGCCAAGGGGGCGGATCAGCTTCCGCATTGACGACACTGCTGCGGAGTGCCTTGGCGGCGAACCGGTGGCTTGCGGCGTTCCGCACCGGCCGAATTCCACCGAACACCGACTACCCGAGCTCGACGCGACGTCGCGGGCCAGGTTCCATGCCGACATAAGGAGCATGCAACCACAGTCAGATCCCCGGTTGCCCGTGTGCGTTGTCCTGCGCTGCGTAGACCCCCGCCAGCGTCGTCAGCTTGGCGGCGTCCGTGCGCGCGTCCGACCCGAAGGGCTTCGAGTCCAGCGCACAACCCAGCCTTTCGGCTGGAGGACTGTTCATGCTCGCCGAGCGCGTGCGCGGCGAGCGTCGGCGTCTCGGCACATCCGCCGGGATGCGGTCCGGCTGCACCGGCAGCTTCTCGGCCCGCGCGCCGTTTTAAACCAGTGCACCTTCCGCCGGGAGGCACGTCGGCGGCGGAACCCGAGAGCGGCCAAAGAGCGACCGGCAAATCCGAGACCAATCGGCCGAACAGCGCTGTGCCGCTCCTAAACCTACTTCGTCGTGCTAGGTGTATGGTCCCGGGATGAGGTGTGACGGGTCGATCCTGAAGCGATTGGGCTCTTTCGTCCAGGCGTTCAGGATGAATTCCGCGGGTGTTAGGCCCCGCAGGGTCTTGAGCCGACGAGCGTGATTGTAGGCATCGACGAACAGGTGCAGATGCGTTCGAAGCTGGTCGTGGCTGTCGTAGTGGTAGCGCTTGACCGTCGCATCCTTGATGGTGCGGTTCATCCGCTCGACCTGCCCGTTGGTCCAAGGATGGTTCACCTTGGTCAGCCGATGCTCAATGTCGTGCTCGTCGCAGACGCGGTCGAAGATGTGCTGGCTATCGTAGATGTCCTGTCGGCGTGATGTGAACTGAACGCCGTTGTCTGTGAGCACGGTGTGAATGCGGTAGGGCACTGCCTCGATGAAGTCGCGCAGAAACTGGGCGGCTTCCATCTTGCCGGCGCTCTCCACGAGCCGCACGAAGGCGAATTTGCTGGTTCGATCAATGGCTACGAACAGCCTGAGCTTGCCTTCAGCCGTGCTCACCTCGGCGATGTCGACGTGCACATAGCCGATGGCGTAGGTCGCAAAGCGCTGCTTCTTGGGTTTGTCGCCGTCGATCTCGGGTAGTCGGCTGATGCCATGCCGTTCCAGGCAGCGATGCAGCGAGGAGCGCGTCAGGTGCGGGATCGTCGGCTGCAAGCCATAGAGGCAGTCGTCAAGCGGCAGCAGGGTGTGCCGGCGGAAGGCGACAATGATCGCTTCCTCCTCGACGGTGAGCACGGTGGAGCGCGGCTCCTTGGGGCCCATCCGGGCATCCGCTGTGCTCGTCCGTTTGCGCCACTTCTGCACCGTCGTCGGGCTGACGCCGTAGCGCTTGGCCAGCGACCTTATGCTCTCTTCACGTAGCTGTATCGCGCGACGGACTGCCTCCGTCGTGGTGGCGCATCCATGGAGAACCTGGCCCATAGCGCATCCCTCGCAGCATGGTGGTCAACCGTACCACCACACCGCGGGATCAAACACCTAGGCATGGAAAGGTCGGAAAGATCGTTGCGTCGCCATCATCAGAGAGGACAGCCGTCCGGGATCCGAGAGCTCTGCTGCAAAGTGGTTGCGAAGACTGTCGGCACGATGATCGGGCAGGGCGGAGACCCGAGACTCGCAGCGGGCAGGTTCGAGAAGCATGTGCGTGAGTACTCCGCCGATGTGGATCTTGCCATGCTCGTCGCCTTGGCGGGTGCGGACGAACTACCGGAAAACGGAGGTCAGAAGACCCGTGGCCCGAAACCGTCGCCGCACAGCGGGAACGCCGAAGCGTCGGTGCGGATCGGCTTCCTCCGCTCCTTCCCGACTCCTTCCCGTTCCGCCCCGCGCTGCCCGATCGATCGCCTGGCAATGGATTTGAACGTTCCTTCGAAGGGTTAGGACGCGGAAGGCTGCGGCGGAGATCATCGGCCCCGTTCCGGGAATCCGCCGCCGCAACCGGAGAGGACGGCCGTTCCTTCGATCATGGGAAGCGGCACCGCTCCGAGCGCGACTCTGGGTTGAGGGGCGCCCGCCGACGGGAAATGGGGATCGGATTGTCGGGGGGCCGGAAGTTCGCGAACTCGGCAGGCCGGGCGATGCGTACCCGGGCCGGTCCATCGGAGCGATGCGAGATCGTAAGTCCAAGCCGTTCGACCCGACCGACGCCCGTTGATCCGAATGGAAGCCGATTCCGCCCACGCGACGGCCCGATGCCGAAGCCGGCGCGATGGCGGCCGGCGACGGTACGACCCCTGCGCCGGCGTCCGGCGGCCGAGCGCGCCGTGCGGGGGATCGTGTCGGCGTGCCAGCACCGGCTCTCGCCGCGGATCCGCCCTCCGGCGGGTGAAAGACCACGTCGTCGGGCCGCTCGTCTGCGGACCGGGGAACCCCCGCATGAACCCGTCGTTTGTGTCGGGCTCCGCGATCCTGCATCGCACGTGCGCGCGGACCTCGCGGGGTCGCAGGACCGGGTGTCGTCGCGGTGCAACCGCCAAGCTTGACGGGTGGAGGGGAGGGGACGCCATGCCCTACCGGACGATCGCGGGCGCGGGAACGCGCTACGCTCTCCTCGCATTCGATGCAGAAGGGCGCGAGAGGACGGACGATCCCGATGCCGCCGACGGATCGTTTTCCCGGAAGGTGCTCAACGATATCGCGTCCGAGCGGCCCACCGACATCTTCATCCTATGTCACGGCTGGAAGGGCGACATCCCCGCGTCGCTTGATCAATACGATCGGTGGATTGCCGCCATGGACCGCAGTCCGGATCGGAGCGAGGCCGAAGAACGCAGACCCAAGTTCAAGCCGTTCCGCATCGGTGTCCACTGGCCGAGTCAACCGTGGGGGGACGAGGAACTCGGTTCAGGCGCCGGAGCGTTCGACGGCTCGGCGGATCCGATCGCACTCTACGTCGACAGGTTCGGCGACCGTCCGGGACTGAGGGAACGGATCGCGACCGTATTCCGCGCAGCGGCGCTCGATCCGGCCGCCGACCGGTTGCCGCCGGATGCCGATTCGGCCTACCGCGACATCGACGGCCTGCTCACGGAAATGGGCTCGTCCGGCGTCGCCGCTCCCCCCGGAGGCGATCGCGAACCGTTCGACCCTCAGGTCTACTTCGAGGCTTCGCTCGAGGAGGAGAGTTTCGGATTCGGTTCCCGAAGTCTCGGCGGGATTCTCGCTCCGTTGCGGCAGCTGTCGTTCTGGAAGATGAAATCGAGGGCCCAGATCGTCGGCGAGGGCGGGATGCACGCGCTTCTACGCGAGCTTCAGTCGTCGAGCGCCGGCACCACGGCGCGGGTACACCTGATGGGTCACAGCTTCGGCTGCATCGTGGTTTCCGGCATGCTCTGTGGACGCGGCACGGCCGATTCCAGCGCGAAGAGCGTCGCCTCGCTCGCTCTGATCCAGGGAGCCCTCTCGCACTGGTCCTATTGCGGAGAGATTCCGGACGCCGTCGGACGTCAAGGATATTTCCGGGGGTTGCTCGACGACCGGCTCGTAAAGGGCCCGATCGTGACGACCCGCAGCATCTACGACACGGCGGTGGGCCGGTACTATCCGCTCGCCGCGGGCGTCGCCAATCAGATCGAATTCGCGGCCGGGGAACCGCCTCGCTACGGCGCCTTGGGTGCGTTCGGTGCCCAAGGCCTCGACCCCGAGGCGATCGCGCTCGCGATGAAGCCGGCAAACGAGTCGTACGGTCTGGAACAGGGCCGGATCTACAACGTCGAGGCCAGCCGATACATCCGCAACGGCGACGGTGCCTCGGGGGCTCACAACGACATAGATGGGCCGGAAGTCGCCCATCTGATCTGGGCGGCGGCTCTGGCCGGGAAGTGAAACGAAGGACATGCCCGGTTTCGACGCGGACGGCACCGACCAGGACGAGCTTCATGCCAACGGCGTGGAAGCGGAGACCGGACGTCCTCTACCGCCGCCCGAGAACGGCTCCGGCGCGCGGATCGTCGATATCGCCGGCGGATCGATGGCGCGGTTCGAGGACGAGACGGTCGCCGGCAGGCACGCGGCCTCGGATTGCGGGGTCGACACGTTCGGAACCGACTCGTCCGTCGAAAATCCCGAAGAGCTCGATCAGGCCGGGTGGGGCATAGTCTTCCCTGCGGAGGTGGATGCCGAACCCTACAAGGAGGCTCTTCATCCACTCCTCGACCTGCGCAGAAGTCAGGCTGGCGATCTTTTCCGCGTCTTCGAGAAGGATGCGGGCATCCGTCCCGGGGAGGAGGCCACGGCGTGGCTGGCGAGGCAAGGCGAAGGTCCGGGACTCGCGGCCGTCGATCCGAGTCGCGGAGTGCCGTACTATCTTCTGATCGTCGCTTCGCCCGAAGACGTTCCGATGTCGTTCCAGTACCTGCTGGATGTCTTCTGGGCTGTCGGAAGATTGCATTTCGACAATATGGAGAATTATCGACGCTACGCAGAAGCTCTCGCTCAATACGAGAAGGGAGAACTGATCTTTCAAAAGAGCAGGCGGTCCGTTCTCTTTTCTACCGCGCATGAGTTCGACCGGGCCACTGCGATGTTCACGCGCGACGTGGCGAAGCCGTTTCGCGACGGCTCCGGATCGGCCGGGCCGCTGGGCAAGAGGCAAGGGTTTGCCTTGACCTCCCTCTTGGAGCGCGACGCCAGAAAATCGAGTCTGCTGGCCGCTCTCGGAGGCGCCGAGGGACCTCCGTCCCTTCTCTTCTCGGGCACGCACGGAATGACGTTCGGCAAGGACGATCCGCGGCAGAGGGACTGCCAGGGAGCTCTCGTCTGCGACGATTGGGAAGGATATGGCGCCGTCACGGAGGACGATTGGCTCTCCGCCGGGGATCTGCCGGCGAGCCTTCGGCTGAACGGCATGATGCACTTTCTGTTTGCGTGCTACGGCGCCGGCTGGGAGGCCGTCGACACCTTCCGCGATGGACCCGACGGTCGCGGTCGTCAGATCGCGGACAAGCCCGCGATGGCCAGGCTGCCGCAGGCCATGCTGAGCCGCGGAGCGTTGTCCGTGATAGCGCACGTGGACCGCGCGTGGTCGTATTCCTTTCGCACGCCCCTAGGTCGTCCTCAAAGCCACCCGATACGGGACGTGCTGACCAGGCTCATGCAAGGCAAGCGGATCGGAAACGCCATCGATCAGTTCAACGCGCAGTGGTCCGCGTTGACGATACCCATTGCCGAGATCATGAGGAACTCGGCCGGCGATCCTGCCACGAGAAGTAGGCTGGCAAAACTGTGGATAATCCGGGACGACGTCAGAAACTACGCCGTGCTGGGCGATCCGGCGGCGCGCATAAGGATGGACCTGCTGTCGGCGGAGCCTTGACGGTTGGCTCCGCATCGGCGAGATCCACGTCCGCTGCCACGCCCTCGACGACCTGAGGCTAAGCAGGTCCGGCGGATCGAGGAATGGCGCTTCGGGTTCTGACGCAGGTCAACTACTCGGCTGGAGAAAACGCCGAAGGTGACAGCGGCCTTGCATTCACCGCGGAACTCCTCGGGGCGCTCGTGCGTGCCGATCGCGACCTGCATTTCTATGTGCTGATCCCCGAGCGCGCTGCGGCCAGCTGGACGGAAGCGCTGGGGGACGATCGCATCACCTGCATTCCGGTACCTTTGCTGCCACGCATGCACGGCGGCGATTTTCAGTTCGATCCGGCGGAACTCTACAAGCGCTTCGATTTCCGGCGGTACGACGTCGACGTGCTGTTTCTCAACCAACCCGAGACGGCGCCTGCCTTCCTGCAGTTCATGAACCGGCAGACGTTCCACAACGTCCCCGCCGTCGGATACATCCATTGGTTCGACGTAAGACGGCCATCCACGCCGAAGCACGACCTCCATCGTCCGGCGCTGCTCGCGACTCTGGCGGGGTTGGGATCGATGTCGCTGGTCGGTTGCAATTCCGAATACGGGCGGAAGCAGATCCTGGCGAAGGCTCGTACCTGGTTCAACGACGACTTCGTTGAATTGCTGGACCAGAGAATGAGAATCCTTCCACCGGCAGTGGACGTGCGAGGGCTCGTCCCGCGAGGAGGACGCACTTCCGACACTCCCGCGCGCATCCTGGTCAACCATCGCCTGCTGAAGTACACGGGCGTGCGCGCTCTCGTCTCGGACGTCCTCCCGCGGCTCTGGGAAAGGCGACAGGATTTCCATGTACACCTGACCAACCCGACCAGGGTGCGTCTGCCTGGTACGATGACGCGTGCGGCTTGGCTGACCGTCGAAACGCTCCCACGTAGCCGCTATCGGGAGGCGCTCCGTACGAGCGATCTGGTTCTCGCGCCTCACCGCTCGACTCATTGGTCCATCTCCACGCTCGAGGCGATCTGCGGCGGATGCGTTCCGCTGATGAACGTGGAGAGCTTCCTACTCGAGATGATGGAGCCGATTCTCTCGGGTCTGGCCCCCTCGGTACGTCGCCACGTCGAGGTCCGATGGTTCTACTTCCGCAGCGAACTCACGAACCGCCTTTGCGATCTTCTCGACAAGCTGCCGGAGGAGGCGGAAGTCGCTCGCGAGGTCGCACGTCGCGCTCGCGAAGTCTATTCGTGGGAAGCCTGGACCGGACGGTGGCTGGACGTATTCCGGGCCGCGGAAGGCGGCATACCTGTCATGTCGGACAGAAACCCATCCCTGCTGCGTGTGAAGGATCTTCTCGAACTCAACGGAGAAATCTCCAAAGAGGCCATCCTGCGCGAGTTCTCATGGGCCCCCAAGCAGCGTGCACTCGCCTGGACGTCGTTGCGCAAGAGCATCCAGATGTTCGCCCCCGACGATGCGTCCGCTCCCGAAGCCGTGTTCGGACGCGTTCCGACGCGCGTGCGCCTAGCCGGCATTCGGCCGCAGTCCGCCACGAGCCTCGCGCCACTGGAGGCGTCGCGCGAAAGCGGTTAGTATCCCGCCATGTTCGACCAGGGCATAGCGCAATTTCTCGGCCTCGGCCTTCAGCCGACGCTTCGGCTCTGCCTCCCGCGGTTCCGCCAGGGAGTGGTGGGTGCACGGGATGGGGATCCGTTCCGGTATCCGAGCAACGCGTACGCCGAACGCGACGTGCGCTCGGCGCTGCATGTCCATAGCCTAGCCTCGGAGGCCGGTGCGGCTGTCGGGTTCATCTCGCCGGACGATCTCGCCACGGATCTTGCATCGTCGGAGCCGGACGCGGCGACGTCGGTGGTGTTCGGCAGCCGAAGCAATTCCGCTCTCGACGAAGTTCTCGGCTCGACGGGACTGCAGTTCATCTTCGATTTCGACTTCGGCTCCCAATGGGCGATCCGGCTCGCCGACGGCGCTCGATACGCATTGGACGATCCGTCGAAGCTGAGCCGCGACGAATACTCCGCCAGAATCGATTACGGCGTGGTCGCGGGCTGCCGGTCGGCCGGCGGCCGTTCCAGGTCGGTATTCATGGTGGCCGGTCTGGGTGGAAGAGCCACCGAGGGTTGCGGGTTGTATCTGCAACGTCGGTGGCGGTGGCTGGCCGATCAGGTCGGAGACCGCGCCTTCGCGGCGGTGCTGCGCTTCGATCCACCCGTCGATCCCGCGTCGTCGACCCTCGAGAGGCTGGTCATCCACTGACCAGCAGTGGTTCGCGGCTCACGACCACCCTCGTAACTTCGCTGGTGCCCTGTCGCGTCTCCAGCACGAACTGGAAGCCGCCTGCTCCGAACCGGCGCACGATTTCATCCCGCTTGTCGAAGAGATACCGCCCAGCTGCGAGCGTGCTCGAACTCCACATGCCTGCAATGACGAGCAGGACCCGGTCGTTTTGGGGGTCCACGATCTTCTCGACGAGAGCGTAGTCGCTCGCATTCGGGGTGGGCGCGGCGGCCAGTGCCGGGTTGGCGACGTCGTAGAAGATTCCCTCCCGCCGGTCGATCAGGCGCCATGGCCCGCACTCGGTAAATTCGAAAGCGAAGTCGCGGCTGTACTGGGGAAGCTTCGACCGCGAGAAATCGTGCGATCGGCTTCCGACGAGCACGTAGTGAGTGAACTCCCTCGCCTCGAAGGATGCGTCGACCACGTGGCCGGGTATGATCCGGGCGCGGCGCGCAAGATCTTCGGATTTCGGCAGAAATCTTCCGACGAGTTGAATCAGCGGCTCGACCGCCTGCACGTCGTTGGCGGCGATGGTCAGCCCGCGATACCGGTAGGCTTCGTCATCGGCTTCCGGCGGCGGCGCACCCGGTTGGCCCTCGGGCGAGCCGAGCTTGAACCGCGGCAACGAGAAGGCGAACCGGGAGGTCTCTTGATCGGCGCTCAGCAACGTCGACGTCCTGATGATCTCCTCTTCGCTCGGCCGAGCGATGTTAGCGAAGACTCCGCCCCCGTCGCCGAACCGACCGCGCAAGCGCGTGTAGAGGGCCGCAGTCCCGCGTTCCCAATCCGCATGCGCCGCCAAGGCTGCGGCAGCCTCGCCATAGGCATCGAAAACGTCCATGGTACCGTCCGCGACGACTCCTAGAAACCGCCCGAGGAAGGCGAGCCCCGAGGAAACCGTGACGGGACGCTGCATCGCCACGACGGAGCCGACGTGTCCACCGATCATGAGACGCTGTGCGACGCCCCCGAGCGAGTTCTTCGCGGTCACGGCGCCCGATTTGCACGAGCATAGGACTACCAGACATCCACGATGAACACCGAGTTCGTGCGCCACGTCCTCGCCGACCCATCTGCTTGCGGCGCCGCTCTCGTCCTCGAGCACCATGAAACCGTCCCTTTCGGCGGTGGCGCTGCCGCCGTGGGCGACGATCACCACTGCGTCATAGGCATCCCGCTCGCCGAGAGCGCGCCTCAGCGAGCCGCGTGTGGCATGCGGAACCATGTTGCAGGTCGCCTGAGGTATCGCGTCGATCGCCTTCCGCAGTTCGCCGACTACCCGATCGTGGTCGAAATCGGGGTGATCGGTCGGGTTCGCGACCGCGACCAGGAAATGCCGGAAGCCGTGCGATCTGGCATCCTGGGTCGAACCGTCGTTGATCCAGCGAAATGGGATCCTCTCGCCTCCGGCGAGGTACCGATCCCCGTCGTGCAAAATCTCGAACGGAAGCAAGTGCATTTCCGGGGAAGCCGTACTGAACGCCAGAAGAACACGACTTGCGGCTCGCGCGCGTTCGAGCGCGGTCGGCATTGTCCTTCCAGGTCGGCCTGCAAGCAGCAGGTCGTAGAGCTGACGACCGAGCTCCATCGGCGACGCACGTTCCGCGCTTTGCCAAGCCTGGAGCATGGACGAGACTTGTTCCGGCAAGGGCCAAGAGAACGAGCCGAATCCGCTCGCCCCGACCGGAGAGTCTTGGATGTTCGAGAGGCCGCCTGTCGAAGCGAGCCGGTCGACGTTCGTCGCGATGAGCGTCGTGGTTTTCGTCAAGCGATCAGTCCCGGCTGCTCGTCTGAGACCAGGAAACGCTGAACCGCTCCTTGAGAGCGGCGATCCCCTCCGCCCGCACCCTCTCGCCGTCGTATCCCAACTGGCGGTAGAAGTTGGGCCGGAGTTGGAAATCCGCAGCCCGCCGGATGACGCTGGCCTGCTCGCCCAAACGCTGGAAGCGCGAAGCGAGCTTCAAGGCTGTATCCCAGTCGTCCGCGGCCATGGCAGTTCTGATCGCGGCCAGCTTGGTGTCCGACGAAAGCGTCTTAGGTGCTTTGCCCTTCGACGACGCCACGGCATCTCGTCTCTGATCCGTTGTCACGATATCGGCTCCTGAGCCTTCCGGCAGGCGGTCGGCGAAAGATCGGTGTCGGGAACGAACCGGTCGGATGCACTCATCGTCCCGGGTTCAGATAGAGTCGTCGTGCCGACTCGTCGATGCAAGCCCGTTGCAACCGAACCAGTGCGCGCAGGCTCCGGTTCGACGGAGGTCGCCAGCCTCCGTAAGCGGATTGCGAAAGGAGGCCGCGGTCAAGCGCGAGTCTCGGCAGCGGTCGCCGGTAGTTGGCTCGGCCGAGAACGATAGGCGATCATATCGTCGACGCTTAGAGTGGCCCGAGCGCCCGGACACCGACGGTGCAGTCGAAGATTGCGGGGCACGGTCAGACGAGGACCGGCGAATGACGCCCGACCCGGTAGCGGCCGAGCACCGCGCATTCGTGACAGCCGGGTTCGCAGCAAGCGCCGATGCGGGCTTCGCTTCTCGCAAACCGAGAGTCCTGCGCGGGGCCGGAGCGATAACCCACACGGTCGCGTCTCAGGTCGCCGAAGACTGGAGGCGACCGGACGGCGGGAAGGCGCGCGTCGTTCGCCCCTGTGGCACACCGGCACGTTTGAGCCGCAGCGCAGGACGCCGAAACTCGGCTGAATGTTCAAGGCCATTACGCAAAAGGGCCGTGGCCGGCCGCCGCCCCGCCCGCCCAGTCGACGTCCCAATCCACCTGTCGGCGATCACGTCCGGATCGTCCGTATGAGAGTGGACAAAACGAAGAGGCGACCGCTTGCGAATCGGCGCCGAAGCACGCGCCTTGGGCGACACTGCCTAAGCGATTGCGGGCTCGACCGGAATCCCATGAAGGTTGCGGTCGCGATCGGCGCCGATCCTGACCCCACCGAAAACCCGGATTCGTTGAACTTGTAGGAGATCGGGGATCGACTCCGCCAGGGGCACGCTTTGGTGTTGAATTGGACTTACGCCCGACGTTGGCGCCCGAAGCCGCGCTGATTCACATAGACCCACTTGCTCCTGCCCGACTTCGGTTTCCGTCATCGTCTCGATCGCGCTCAGCTGGTCCGGACCGACATTCCGACCAGACCGGTTCAACGCCATCATACAACGGAGATCTGTAAACGAGCGTTCGTTCAAATCGAACGACCCGGGTCCCGACGTCGGTTCCGCCATCCCTCGAGTTCGGACTTGAGATAGCGCACGCGGGCTCCGATCCTGTGGAACGGCGGGCCGTTGCCCGTCAGCCGCCACTTGTCCAAGGAGCTTTTGCTGACACCCAGGAAGCGACTTGCCGCGCGGACGTCCATGCCTTCCACGTCGCCGGTCGAAACGACCCCCGGCGCACCGACGTCGCACGGCGTCTGCCTGCCGGTCGCTGTCGGGCCGCCCTCGTCGCCGGGGCGCGGCGAGGGCGGTTCCGACCGGGCGACGTGGATCGAGAAGTACACATGGCCGTCCGGCGACGTGCACGTTCCGGCGGCCCAATCGATGGACGAGGATGCCCATACGTCGGCAGGCACCTCCCTGAAGCCGTCGACCGGTCTGGGACCGCCCCTTGCATGGACGGCCAGGACGTCGCCGACGATCAGAGCCGAATGGCGGCTGATCAGCGCCGACCAGAAGGCGTCGACGAGGCCGGCGCACAGCATCGCCGATGCGGACGGCGACGTTCGCGATGCCGCGGATCGGAAAAGTGCGGGATGCGAGCTCACGCACACGCGGTAGCCGTCACCCGGCCCCATGTCGTCGTCGACCGGATCCCGGGCGAGCACCTCGATCAGTCCGGCGGACCAGTCCGCCCGAACGAGCATGTGATCCGGCGCGTCGACCGCCAACGCGCGCTCCAACTCCGCATCCAGCTCGAGATCGCGAGCGCACGGCTCCTGCATCCGGCGCAGAGTGAACGGAGCGAGATGCAGCGGGATCCAGTGCGGACGAATCTTGGTCGGGTATCTCACGACCGTTCTCCGCCATCGGCCGCGTTCGACCGTTCTCCACCGAACGCGTCGCGTGTCGGCGCGCCCAGCGCCGCTGCGAAGTCGGTCATGCATGGGCCGGCCGCTCTGGCCGCGACGTCGTGCTGGACGTGGGCGTAGATCAGCGTGGACCGAAGGTTGGCGTGTCCCAGCAGGGCTCCGGCCAGGGGGATGCTCAATCCCTGGGAGATCGCGTTCGATCCGAAGGTGTGCCGCAGGAGGTGCGGGAACAGCCTGTCGAGTCCGGCGAGGCGCATGATCAGTGGCAGGTACCTTTTCGTACCCGTAAACCAGCCGTCGCCTCTTTTCGCCGGGAAGACGTAGGCGGAGTCGGCTGTCTCCTTCAGCTTCCGCAGGAACGCCACCGCCGGGGGCGTGAGAGGCCGTTTGGTCTCGCTCTTGGAAGTCTCGAGTTCCAGTCTTTCATGTTCCAGCCTGACCTCGCTCCATTTCAACGCGGCTCCTTCGTTCCTCCTCAGGCCGGTCAGCAGCCAGAGACGGATCTGGTCCGTTGCGACGCGCGGGACGCCGTGACTCGTCTCCGCCTCGACGAGTGCTCGCCCGAGGCGCTGCACGTGCGCAGTCGTCAGGTAGTCCTTGCGCTCGTTGTCCACCTTGTTGACCCGCGCGTTCGCGACGGGATTCGCCTTCATGAGATTGTTGTCGACTGCGAACGTGCAGACCGCCGATAGATCGCGGACCACCTTTCGCGCGGCACCGCGTCCGCCGCGGACGACCGCTCCCCTGCCGGTCCGCTCCTCAGTCTTCGCGGCTGTCGCTCCGGAGCCGACCTTCCTGAAGAGCGACTCGACGTGCGTCTTGTCGAGTTCGACGAGCCGGAGCTGGCCCAGGACCGGTACGACGTGGTTGCGCAGCCGCGCCATTGTGTACTTTGCGGTCTCCTCCGTCATGTCCTCGCCCTTGCGGCGTCCTTTCAAGCGGACGAGGCCTTCCGACCCGTATAGGTCGATCAGTTCGTGCACGAACAGGCAGTTCTTCGCCGCGACCCGCTCGGCTGCCGGATCCTCGCCCTTCCGGGCAAGCACGAGCTTCTCCGCCGCTTCGCTCCGCGCTTGGCTCACACTCATGCTGCGCACGTCGCCGAGCTTCATTTTCTTGGAAGGAAAGCCGCGGCCTCCGAGACGATAGTGGATGTAGAAGGATTTCGCGCCGGTCGGCTCGATCCGCAACCCGAAACCGGGCTGATCGAGATCCCAGATGAAATAGGAGGTGGGCTTTGCGGCCGCCTTTTCGATGGTCCTGAGCGTCAGGCGAACGGCGTTCCTTCGCTTCATGGTCTTGCTCCTTCAGGACGCACGCAGGCAGCACCGTGTCGGAAACGGGCGGCTACGCCATGAAACGGCGCAAAGCGAATGCAGTCAATACTGCAACGACTTGCAATGATGAATGAAAACTTTTGAAATCGGCGGAAACACAGGGAAACGACTTCATACATCCTTGCCAAGGTTGGGGTCGAGGGTTCGAATCCCTTCGCCCGCTCCAGTTTTCCCAACCATACGAACGACGTACAAGGCCGCAGCTCTGCGGCCTTTGTCGTTTCTGGACCTCGGCGAACCGCCGGTCGCGGAGAGGCGACCGGCGTCCGGGTGGACCGAGGCGCGGGATCGCGCCCGGTCAGCCCGGCTCAGGCGTCCTGTTCCTTCGCGAAGGCCCGCAGCGAGACCCGGGCGACCTCCCGCAGCGCCTCCCGGTCGGCGCCCGAGGAGGCCAGCACGCCCATGCCGGAGGCGACGGTGGACAGGAATCGCGCCAGCGCGACCGGGTCGGAATCCGCCGGCAGGTCACCGTCCTGTCGGGCCTGAATGAAGCGCTCGCGGAGCTCCATCTCGCCCTGCGCCCGCCGGGACGCCAGCTCGAACGGGATGTTCTCCGAGCCCGCGCCGCAGGCGAGACCGCCCTGAACGAGGAGGCAGCCGGGCGGGTTCGCCGGATCCGTGTGGCTCTCGGCGATGCTGCTCAGGAAGCGCTCGGCCACGTCGCGCGCGGTCTCGCCCGCCAGGACGAAGCGCATGTGCTCGGAGCGCCGCTGCGCGTACCGGTCGAGGGCGGCCTTGAGCAGCCCCTCCTTGCTGCCGAAGGCCGCGTAGAGACTCGGCGGCTTGATGCCCATCGCCTTCGTGAGCATCGCGAGGCTCGCGCCGTCGTAGCCGTGGCGCCAGAACACCTCCATCGCCTCGTCGAGGGCCTTGTCCGTGTCGAAGGACCGGGGGCGCCCCATCACCATTGCCTGTGGACTCCAACTTTTATATCGAGTGGTAGATAAGTCACTTGACGCCCCGCGTCCATGCCGACATGTGTAGCGACCTATACAGATGTTGGAGTCGCTCGTGGAACCTCAGCGTCATCCCTCGCGCAATCCTCTCCGTGCCCGGCGCCTCGCGGCCGGAAGCCTCGCGGTCGCCCTTCTCGCAGGCGTCTCCTACACCTTCATACCCGGCGCCCTGGTCCGGGGAACCGTGGCCGTCGCCGCGACGCCGCCGACCGAGGTGGCGATGCCGGCCTCGGTCGCGACCGTCGAGCCGCGCGACGTCATCCTCTGGGACGAGTTCTCGGGTCGTCTGGAGGCCGTCGAGCGCATCGACGTCCGTGCCCGGGTGGGCGGCGCGATCCTGGCCACGCATTTCGCGGAAGGCGAGGTGGTCAAGGCCGGCGACCTGCTGGTGACCATCGATCCCGCGCCCTACGCGGCCGAGGTCCAGCGTTTGGAAGCCCAGGTCGCGGGCGCCGAGGCGCGGGTCGGCATGACGGCGAGCGACCTCGAGCGCGGGCAGAAGCTGTCGGACCAGCGCATCGTCACGGCGCGCGACCTCGACGTCCGCGCCAACGCGTTCAAGGAGGCCAAGGCGAGCCTCGACGCGGCGAAGGCGGCCCTGGAGGCGGCGCGCCTGAACCTCGGCTACACGCAGGTCCGGGCGGCCGTCGGCGGCCGCGTCGGCCGCCGCGAGATCACGCCGGGCAACCTCGTGGCCACGGGCGCCGGGGCCGCCGTGCTGACCACGCTCGTCTCGGTCGATCCGGTCTACGCCAGCTTCGATGCCGACGAGGGCGTGGTCCTGAAGGCGCTGGCCTCGGTCGCCGAGCCGGGCGGCCGGCGCGGCAAGCTCGACCGCATCCCCGTGGAGATGGCGACCGCCGACGGCGCCCGCGCGGCCGGGCATCTCCAGTTCATCGACAACAAGGTCGACGCGCGCAGCGGCACGGTCCGGGTGCGCGCGACCTTCTCCAACGGCGACGGCCGCCTGATCCCGGGCCAGTTCGCCCGGATGCGCCTCGGCCAGGCCGCGCCGGAACGCCTCGTCCTCGTCGACGAGCGGGCCGTCGGCACCGATCAGGACAAGAAGTTCGTGCTCCTCGTGGGGTCGGACAACCGGGCCGAGTTCCGCGCCGTCACCCTCGGCCGGGCGGTCGACGGTCTGCGCGTCGTGACTTCCGGCCTGTCGGGCGGCGAGCGCATCGTGGTCAACGGCCTGCAGCGCGTCCGTCCCGGGACCCTCCTGCGCCCCGAACCGGTGGCGATGGGCGCGCGCCCGCAGGACGCCGCCCCCGGGCCGCGCAAGCTGGCGCAGCGCTGACGGCCGGCGCGCCGAGCCCGTCCGCCCGATCCAGATCCCCGACGCCTTCGAGACGGCGGCCGCACGCGGCCGCCCGGACGCCCCTGCCTCACGCCCTCGGAGGGCGGCATGAATCTCTCCAAATTCTTCATCGACCGCCCGATCTTCGCGGGTGTGCTCTCGATGCTCATCTTCATCGGCGGCCTGCTCTCGCTCTTCGCGATGCCGATCTCCGAGTACCCGGACGTGGTGCCCCCCTCCGTCGTCGTCCGCGCGACCTTCCCGGGCGCCAACCCCAAGGTCATCGTCGAGACCGTGGCGACGCCGATCGAGGAGCAGATCAACGGCGTCGAGGGCATGCTCTACATGTCGAGCCAGGCCACGACGGACGGCATCATGACGCTGACCGTCACCTTCCGGCTGGGCACCGACCCCGACAAGGCGCAGCAGCTCGTCCAGAATCGGGTCTCGCAGGCCGAGCCGCGGCTGCCGGCGGTGGTGCGCCAGCTCGGCATCGTCACGGTGAAGAGCTCCCCCGACCTGACGATGGTCGTGCATCTCGTCTCGCCCAACGGGCGCTACGACATGACCTACCTGCGCAACTACGCGGTGCTGAACATCAAGGACCGCCTGGCGCGGCTCGACGGCGTCGGCCAGGTCCAGCTCTTCGGCTCCGGCGACTACGCGATGCGGATCTGGCTCGACCCGCAGAAGGTGGCCGAGCACGGCCTGTCCGCGGGCGACGTCGTGCGGGAGATCCAGGCCCAGAACGTCGAGGCCGCGGCCGGCGTGATCGGCGCGTCGCCGGCCGTTCCGGGCCTCGACCTGCAGCTCTCGCTCAACGCCGAGGGGCGCCTGAGCAGCGAGGAGCAGTTCGGCGACATCGTGGTCAAGACCGGCGCCGACGGCGCGATCACGCGCCTGCGCGACGTGGCGCGCATCGAGCTCGGCGCTTCCGACTACGCCCTGCGCTCGCTCCTCGACAACAAGTCGGCGGTGGCGATCCCGATCTCGCAGTCGCCGGGCTCGAACGCGATCCAGATCTCCGACGAGGTCCGCCGCACCATGGCGGAGATCAAGCGGACCATGCCGGAGGGCGTCGACTACCAGATAGTCTACGACCCGACGCAGTTCGTGCGCGCCTCCATCGAGGCCGTGATCCACACGCTGCTGGAGGCGATCGCCCTCGTCGTGCTCGTGGTGATCCTGTTCCTGCAGACGTGGCGGGCCTCGATCATCCCGCTGCTCGCCGTGCCGGTCTCGATCGTCGGTACCTTCGCGGTGATGCACGTCTTCGGATTCTCGATCAACGCGCTGAGCCTGTTCGGCCTCGTGCTGGCCATCGGCATCGTCGTCGACGACGCGATCGTGGTCGTCGAGAACGTCGAGCGCAACATCGAGAGCGGCCTGTCCCCGCGCGACGCCAGCTACCAGGCCATGCGCGAGGTCTCGGGCCCGATCATCGCCATCGCCCTGGTGCTGGTCGCGGTCTTCGTGCCCCTGGCCTTCATCAGCGGCCTGACGGGCCAGTTCTACAAGCAGTTCGCCCTCACCATCGCGATCTCGACGGTGATCTCGGCGATCAACTCGCTGACCCTCTCGCCGGCCCTCTCGGCGCTGCTGCTGAAGGATCACCACGCGCCGAAGGATCGTCTCACCCGCATCCTCGACCGGCTGCTCGGCTGGTTCTTCCGCCGCTTCAACCGCGCCTTCGGGCGGGCCTCGAACGGCTACGGCCGCGGTGTCGGCTTCGCGGTGTCGCGCAAGGCCGCGATGATGACCCTCTACGTCCTGCTCGTCGGGCTGACGGTCGGCCTGTTCCGCCAGATCCCGGGCGGCTTCGTGCCGGGCCAGGACAAGCAGTACCTCGTGGGCTTCGCGCAGCTGCCCGACGGCGCGACCCTCGACCGGACGGAGGAGGTCATCCGCCGCATGAGCGAGATCGCCCTCAGGGAGCCCGGCGTCGAGAGCGCCGTCGCCTTCCCGGGCCTCTCGATCAACGGCTTCACCAACAGCTCTAACTCGGGGATCGTGTTCTCGACGCTCAAGCCGTTCGACGAGCGCAAGGTCCCGTCCCTCAACGGGGCGGCGATCGCGCAGTCGCTGAACAAGAAGTACGCCGCGATCCCCGAGGCCTTCATCGCGATGTTCCCGCCGCCGCCGGTGAACGGGCTGGGGACGATCGGCGGCTTCAAGCTGCAGATCGAGGATCGGGCCGGCCTCGGCTACGAGGCGCTGAACGACGCCACGAAGGCGTTCATGGCCAAGGCCGCCCAGGCGCCGGAACTCGTCGGGCTGTTCTCGAGCTTCCAGATGAACGTGCCGCAGCTCTTCGCGGACATCGACCGGACGAAGGCCCGTCAGCTCAACATCCCGGTGACGGACGTCTTCGACACGCTGCAGATCTATCTCGGCTCGCTCTACGTCAACGACTTCAACAAGTTCGGCCGCACCTACTCGGTGCGCGTCCAGGCCGACGCCCCGTTCCGGGCGCGGTCGGACGATGTCGGTCTGCTGAAGGTCCGGGCCGGTTCCGGCGAGATGGTCCCGCTCTCCGCTCTGCTGCGCGTCCGCCAGACCGCCGGACCGGAGCGGGCCATGCGCTACAACGGCTTCCTGTCGGCCGACATCAACGCCGGCGCGGCGCCCGGCTACTCGTCGGGTCAGGCCCAGGCGGCGGCGACGCGGATCGCCGCCGAGACGCTGCCGCGGGGCTTCGCCTTCGAGTGGACGGACCTCACGTACCAGGAATTCATCGCGGGCAATTCCGGGATCTGGGTCTTTCCCCTCGCGCTGCTCCTGGTCTTCCTCGTGCTCGCCGCGCAGTACGAGAGCCTCGCCCTGCCGCTGGCGATCCTGCTGATCGTGCCGATGGGGCTGCTCGCCGCGATGTTCGGCGTGTGGCTGTCGGCCGGCGACAACAACGTCTTCACGCAGATCGGCCTGATCGTGCTCGTCGGGCTCTCGGCCAAGAACGCCATCCTGATCGTCGAATTCGCCCGTGAGCTCGAATTCGCCGGTCGGACCCCGCTACAGGCGGCGATCGAGGCGAGCCGCCTCCGGCTGCGGCCGATCCTGATGACGTCGATGGCCTTCATCATGGGCGTGCTGCCGCTGGTGACAGCGACCGGCGCCGGATCGGAGATGCGCCGCGCGATGGGCGTCGCGGTGTTCTCGGGCATGATCGGCGTGACCGCCTTCGGCCTGTTCCTGACCCCGGTCTTCTACGTGCTGCTGCGTCGCCTGAGCGGCAACAGGCCCCTGAAGCATCACGGCGCCGCAGCGCCGGTCCCGGCGCCAGTAGCTGTGCCGGGCTCCGCGCCGGCCGATCACGGGATCCCGTCAGCCGCGCCGCTGCCACAGGCCTGACAGGGCGCGCCACGCCGGCGCCAGCACGACGTTCGTCAGCGGGATCAGCGCCCCGCCGACGACCAACCCGATGAGGCCCGACACGGTCGCGGTGACGAGCCACTCGACGAGGCCCGCGGCGAACGGCACGCGCGCCGCCGCGGCCTCCGCCATCGCGTGGGCGGCGTGCGCCGGGGCCGAGAACCCGTAGGTCTCCAGACCGTGCATCAGGATCCCGCCGCCGACCCAGATCATCGCCGCCGTCCCGATGACGGCCAGGATCTTGAGCAGGATCGGCATGCCCCTGACGACGCCGCGGCCGAGCCCGCGGATCAGGCTTCCGAGCGGCGGGCCCGCGGTGCTGCGGGCGAGGGCCAGACCGGCATCGTCGGCCTTCACGATCAGCGCGACCACGCCGTAGACGCCCGCGGTGATGCCGACCGCGACGATGGCCAGCACCGCCGCCCGCATCCAGAAGCTGCCCTCCGGCAGCGCCGCCAGCGTGATGGCCATGATCTCGGCCGACAGGATGAAGTCCGTCTTGATGGCGCTCGCCACGCGCCGGTCTTCCCGGGCCTGATCGCCGCCGGCGCCACCCTCCTGGTCCGCCTCGTCGCCGTGGCCGTGATGGGCGAACACGGCTTCGTAGACCTTCTCGGCGCCCTCGAAGCACAGGTACGCGCCGCCCAGCATGAGGAGCGGCGTGATCGCCCAGGGGGCGAAGGCGCTCAGCGCCAGGGCACCCGGCAGCAGGAAAAGGATCTTGTTGCGCAGCGATCCGAGGGCGATTCTGCCGACGATCGGCAATTCGCGCTCCGCGGCGAAGCCGACGACGTAGCGCGGCGTCACGGCCGCGTCGTCGATGACGACGCCGGCGGCCTTGGTGCCGGCGCGCGCCGCCTGGCCGGCCACGTCGTCGAGCGAGGCCGCCGCGGCCCTCACCATGAAGGCGACATCGTCCAACAGGGCGATCAATCCGACGCTCACCCGTCCCCCTCATCCCTGACCGGTCCGCCAGACAGACGATCCGCGGCAGGATTTGATCCCTGACCGGCGAAAAATCGGCGGATCCGGCCGTCGCCCGGGACTGGCTGCCCCCGCTCGCTCGCGCCTAGCGCAGCGCCAGGGCGTCGAGCCATCCGTGCGCGGCGGCGTAGCGGATGATCTCCGCGCGCGTGCGCAGGCCCAGCTTCTCGGCGGCCCGCGCCTTGTAGGTCTCGATGGACTTCACGCTGAGATCGAAGCGCCGCGCGATCTCCTTGTTGCTGAAGCCCTGCGCGATCAGCCGGAGCACGTCGGTCTCGCGCGGGCTCAGCGCTTCGGCCGACGGCTCGGACTCCGCGCCCTGCGCCGGGGCCCCGGGATGCGCCATGGCGTGGCTCGCCACCGAGGGGTCGAGGTAGATCCCGCCCGCCGCGACGGCGCGGACCGCGCGGAGCAGGTCCTCCGCGGCCGAGCGCTTGAGGAGGTAGCCCCGGGCGCCTGCCTTGAGCAGCGGCTGAACGTAGGCCGCGTCCTCGTGAACTGTCAGCACCAGCACCCGCGTCCGCGGGCAAGACCCGGCGACGCGCTCGGTCAGCTCCAGGCCGTTGAGGCCCGGCATCGAGACGTCGACGACGGCGACGTCCGGGTCGGCGGCGTGGATCATCGGCAGCGCCTCGCTGCCGCTGGTGGCCTCGCCGACCAGCTCGATCTCCGGGTCGGCGTTCAGGAGCGTCCGGATCCCCGCGAGGACGATGGGATGGTCGTCGGCCAGGGCGACGCGGATGCGGTCCGTCATGCGCTTCTCCTCAGGTCTCGGGATGTTCCGGAATCGGGATGGTGACGAACAGCGTCGTACCGATGCCCGGGGACGATTCCAGCGTGAGAGTCCCGCTCAGGAGCGACAGCCGCTCGCGGATGCCCGACAGACCGAGCCGCAGCTTGGCCGGCGCCTCGCCGCCGGCGCGCTCACGCTGCTCGTCGGCGTTGAAGCCGGTGCCGTCATCCTCGATCACGACCCGCATCTCGCCCGCGCGCTTCTCCACCGAGACGCTGACGCTCGCGGCCCGGGCGTGCTTGAGGACGTTGGTCAGGGCCTCCTGCACGATCCGGTAGACGGCCGTCTCGATCGCGGCCGGCAGCCGGGTCGCCTCGCTCAGGAACTCCAGGTCGGCGCGGATCCCGTGCCGCTGGCTCCAGTCGCGCAGCAGGGTGGCCAGGGCCTCGCGCAGCCCGAGATCGTCGAGGGCGGTCGGCCGGAGGTCGACGGCAGCCCGGTGGATGTCGCGACCGATCTCGCTCGCGAGGGATTGCAGCCATTCCACCTGCCGGCCGGCCTCCGCCGTGGCCCCACGTGCCAGGAGCCGCTCCATGCTCTTGAGGCCCAGCGACAGACCGGTCACCGTCTGGCCGACCTGGTCGTGGAGTTCCCGGGCGATCCGGCGCTGCTCGTTCTCCTGGGCCTCGCCGAGGCGGCGCAGCAGCGCGAAGCGCTCGGCCTCCGCGCGCTTGCGCGGCTCGATGTCCGACACCACGCCGTAGATCAGTCCGGCCGGGGTATGCTCGTGGAGCTGCGGCACGCGGCCGGCGACCCGGACCCATCGCGGCTCCCGACCCTCCTGGATCACGCGGAACTCGACGTCGAGCGGCGTGCCCTCGGCGAGGCTCCGGCGCAGGGCCTCGCTCAGGCGCCCGCGATCCTCGGGATCGACCGCCTGCAGGACCGTGTCGGCGTCAACGGCGCTGTCGCGCCCCTCGGCGGCGGCCGTCCAACCGAGGAGATCGGCTGCTCGGGGCGAGCCGGTGACCCGGTGCGCGACGGTGTCCCAGCGCAGCGTGCCGAGTTCCGCGGCCTCGGCGGCGACGGCGCCCTGTTCCTCGCTGGAGCGGAGCGCGAGGGAGAACCGGGCCTGCTCGCCCGCCCGGCGCTGCGCCATGTCGCGGCCGACGAGACCGACCAGCGCCAGGGCGAGGCCGATGCTGACGAAGCTGCCGCCACCCAGGACGGCGTAGGACCGCGAGACCGGCGCGTTGAGCGTCGCGACCGGCATCCCGAAATGCACCGACCAGCCGCCGGTATGCTGCAGGGTCCGGTAGACCACCTCGACATCGGCGCCTTCCAGCGTCGGTCCGGTGTAGAAGCCGTTCGGGGCGTTCCGGATCGCCGCCTGGAGCGCCGGGTTCGCCGGGTGGCCGAGCTCCTCCACCTCGGCCCGGGTCCGGGCGATCGTGTTGCCCTCCGCGTCCACGATGGTGCCGACCCAGCCCTCGGGGGCGCCGGCGTCGCGCAGGATCGAGCTCACCGCGTTCGTGGCGAGCCGGATCGAGAGGACGTAGCACAGCGTGCCGTCCCGGATGACCGGCACGCGCAGCGCGACGAGGCGCTTGCCCGAGATCGAGCCGGCCGGGCCGATGCCGCCGATCACCGGCTGCCGCGTGCGCACCACCGCGTCGAAGCTCGTCCGGTCCGAGGTCGGTCCGAGTTCCTCCTCGAGGGACCGGAGCAGGTTGACGATCTGGGCGCCGTCCGGTCGCGCGAGCTCCACCGTCTCCCAGAGCGGGTGCGCCTGCCTGAGACGCACGGCCTCGGCGTAGAAGGCCGCGAGGTCCGGCCGGTCGAGGGTCGCGGAGGCGGCCTCGGCCTCGAGGACCGCGATCTGGGCGGCGATGTCCGAGGCGACGCGCTCGGCCACCCGGGTCGCGCTGGCGACGGCGGCGCTCCGGGCGAGGTCGCGCTGCTGCTGCGCCATCAGCGTCGCGACCCAGCCGCTGAGCAGCAGGACCGGGATCGCGGCCGCGAGGGCGAGGGCGACGAAGGTGCGGCGGCTGCCGCGGCTCAGCTGGAGCTCGGGCCTCCGGATCGCGGTGTCGCGGGCGCGAGCATTCATGCGGCCGTGCGCGGACGTGCTGCGCGCCGGTCCGGACCCGGCGCCCATCGCTCGGACGGCCCGACGCCCCTGTCTCGCCGTCCCGCGCGCACCGTCGCCCGCCTCCCGTATCCCCGCATCGGCCCGTAAGCTCACAGCTCTCCTACGGGAAAGTCGGGCCGCCGTCAGGCCGGGGAGGCGGGGTCGGACGCGGCACCGGCGTCGGAAAGGGCCGATCCGGGCAGCATCCGGGCGGGGTGCGGCATCCGCGTCGCGACCGCCCACGAGGAGCCGTCGTAGCCCTCGTACCAGGCCCGGCGCTCGCGCGACTCGCCGGGATAGGGGCAGGCGTCGCGGGGCCGACCGACGGCGCGCGCGCGGGCGCCCTGTTTGACGATGTCCATGAGCATGGGCGCTGATCTCTCCGGCCGCTCGGGAGCCTGTCCCGCCGGGTCAGAAGCGCCGAGTTCGAACGGCCAAGCAAGCTGTTTCGAGCCGGGATACCGCTCACACCGACGCCTGTCGGGAATATCCCGACAGGCCGTGCGTGCGATGATCGATTGACCATTGCACGAAAGCGGCACCGGATCTTTCGGAGATCGCCCCGATCCGTCCGAATGATGCGCGGAGAGACACGAGATCCTCGCGTCGTCGGACGCGAGGATCACGAGTGCCACGCCGACGTGGGCGTGGCGTGGAAAGTCGACCGGGAGGCCGTGACGGCCCGGCCTCCCGGTCCGGATGCGCCGCCTAGTAGGCGCAGCCGTAGCCGACCGGCGCGTAGCCGTACCCGTAGGGCCGCCCGTAGGCCGCGCCGTAGAGACCGGGCCGTGCCGCGGCCGCGAGGCCAAGGCCTGCGCCGGTCGCGAAGCCGACCCCGCGATAGCCGCCCCAGCCACCCGAGCGATACGCGTGGGGCCGGAAGCCGTAGCCGGCGGGGCGGAAGTGGACGCCGCGATATCCGCGGTAGCCCCGGTGCCGCCGGTAGTGCCGGTGCAGACGGTGATGGCGATACCGGTGGAGGCCGTGGCGCCGTCCCCTCCAGACGCCGTGACCCAGATGGTGGGGCCCATGATGGAAGCCGCGGCCGTGGGGCCGCGCCTCGCTCGACGGGGCGAACAGGACGAGGCTCGACAGCGCCGTGAGGGCGATCGCGAGACGTTTCATGGGCTGAGCTCCAGAGACGGTGAAGGACGTCCGCACGGATCGGACCCGATGCCGGATCCGACCGCGCGGCGCGGTCTGTCGGGACGGCGATGCCGGCCGCCATCGCGGGCCACCGCGCATTCCCCGGTACGCGCGGACGGCGGGAGACCGCCCGTCGCTGTCCCGCAGGCTCATCTGTGTTGCCCGGCGCCGATCCGCAGTCGGAGAGATCGGCAATCGTGTCAGGGTCGGCCCGACATGCCCGGGCGACCGGCCTGGATTAGCTTGGCCGTGGACATTCGCGCGCGCTGCACAGGGGGACGGCATGCGGAAGGCGTTGGGACGGCCGGTGCAGAGGGCGCGATGCTGGTACCGGCGCTACGGGCGCCTCGGCGCGCCGCAGACGCCGCGACCGGTTAAGCAGGGCCCGCAGGCCGCCCCCGGACGCTCGCTGGAGGACTGGGCGCGGTTCGGGGGCGGTCTGCTCGGCCCGGAATCCGCCGATGCCCCGCGTCCTGAGATCCGCGCCGATCGAGGGGCCGCCCTCGGCATCCCGATCAGTCCGCCGGGCTGAAGACGTCGTCGCCCACGAAGATCATCTCGCGGTCGATCTCGGGGGGATCCTTCTGCGAGCCGTAGGCGAAGAACAGGCGCCGGGTCCGGCCATCCGCCGCGGTCAGCGTCAGCGTGTGGCGATCGAGGGCGTAGCGCCCGCCCTCCGGCGCGCGCCGACGGGCGATCGCCGTGCCGACGCCGGTGCTCGCCCCCGAATTCGTCGCGCCGACCGAGCCGCCGCGGCCGTAACTCCCGTCCGCGTGGAAGTCGTAGCGGCTCTCGACGGCGATCGCGACGTCGCCGCCCAGGGCGGTGTTGCCGCCGCCCGACAGCCGCCGGTAGGCCCGCGCCACCCGCTCATTGGCGGCGGCCGGGAAGGCCCGGAAGAAGCTGCCGTCGCCGAGGGCGTAGTCGTTCGCGCGGCCGCGCGCGTCCGTCAGGACGAAGCCGGCGCCCTTGGCACTCCACCGCCCGAATCGCTTGGGCCGTGCGGCCCGCTCGGCGGCGAGGTCCACGTCTTCGAGCGCGGTGTCGGCGATCTCGTAGTAGGTTCCGTCGCGCAGGAAGATCAGCGGCTCGAAATCGATGGTCATGAGACCGCCGACGCCGAACCCGGTGGTCGAACGGAAGTACACGCCCTCGACCTGATCCCAATTGGCGGCGTGTCGCGGGGGACCGGCCGCGTCCGGAGCGGAGGAAGCCGGGGAGGGAGCCGGCCGCGCGTCCGGCACGGGCGGGCCCTCCGCGACCGGCGGCTTAGGGGCCGCGCGTCCGGCCCGGCCCTTCGGCACCAGCCCGTCCTCGGTCAGCGCCAGATTCCGCAGCGTGGCGACCGGGATGAACTCGTTGGGCAGGCCCGCCAGGAAACGCGGCAGCACGCCGAGCCGCTTGGCCGCCTGCCAGCCGGCATGGTGGAGAACGGCGCGCAGCTTGACCTGCTCGGCGAAGGCCGCCCGGGTGGCCGGCTGGGACAGGGGCGGCCCTTCCGCCATCGGCGCCACGAACCGGGTCCGGATCGCCCGCAGGGCCGCCGCGCTCGGCTCGACCGTCGCGTCGTTGGCGACCATCCATTGCAGGGCGATGAAGGCGGTGAGCACGTCGCCCGCATCGTCCGGCCGCAGCGGCGTCCCGTCGAGGAAGCCGCGGAAGACGCTGTCGTAATCGTGCCGGGCCAGCTCTCGCGCCGTCTCGGCCGCGGCGATCGGGTTCGTGGCGCGCTGGTCGCGCACCGCCCGCGCGACCGTGGCGGCCCGCAGGTCGGGCGTCGAGGCGTAGGGGAGGGCCGGTCCCTCCACCTCGGTCGCCTGCGCCCGTGCCGGGGTCGCCGTCACCGGGATCGCCAGGCTCCACAGCGGGACGGCTGTCACGCCGAGGCCGAGCAGCGCGGCCGCGCGCCGGAAGGTGAACCGCATCATCGCCGCAACCACGCTCGAAGGATCATCAGCAGGCCCTGCACGACGGTGAGCAGCAGTGTCAGGGCCATGAAGGGCAGGAACGGGATCAGCAGCCAGCCCGTCATCGTCAGCGTGTAGAGCAGGCCACCGATATCGTGTCCGGCCACCGGGCAGGGGTGCGTCCCCGCCTCGTTGACGGTGCAGCCGGTCAGGTTCGTCAGCGCGAGGCCGAGCGCGAAGGGTACGACCGGCAGCCACGTGATCAGCAGCAGGATGAGAATCACGCGCAGGCTTCGCCGGGACGGGCACGGCCGCGCCATCGTGCGGATGGCCATCGGTCACAAGCCCTAAGCGGGGCCGGGGCGGCCGCGTCTCGCCGCGACGCTCATGGCTGGCGGCGGTAGAGGCCGCGGAAGGTGACGTTGACGCCTCCGCAGGCGAGGTTGTCGTCGACGACCAGCCAGGGGCCGACCCGCCGCAGCCAGACCTTGCAATCGGACGCGTCACCGGCCTCGACCGGCAGCGTCCCGTTCTCGCCGACGGCGAAGCTCGCCGCGGCGCCCTGCGGGGCGACCGTGCCGGCGAATTCGCCAATATGGACGCCGCCGCGGCGCGCCCGCTCCGGATCCCCGGCGCCCCAGGTGGCGTCGCCCCCGAAGGTCAGCAGCCCCGGCTTGTCGGCCTGGGTGATGCGGATGCGCGCCTCCGCACGGGTCCAGGTGCCGAGCCAGTCCGCAGGCGCGACGGCACCGGGCGGCTCGACGGCGACGGCCTCGCCCGGGAGCCAGCCGGTCCGGCCCATATCGTCGCCCGCGCCCCGATAATGGGCACAGACATGGGCGCCGCGACGCTCGCCGAGGATGACGGGATCGGCGCTCACCAGGTAGGCGCGCTCGCGGCAGGCGGCGCTCGGGTCCGGGCAGCCGGCGCGGGCGAGCCCGTCCTTGACGAAGGCCGTGCGCCCCGGCGCGCTGATGCGCCCGAAGGTTGGGGGCGCGCCGGACGCGAGCGAGGGGGACCGCCGGCACTCGTTCTCCTCCGCGCGCGCCGGGCCAGCGAGCAGGACGAGGGCGGAGACCAGGAGCAGCGGGGCGAGAAGCGGCGGGCGCATCGGGAAGGCTCTCGTTGTGGGTGCAGAGGTCGGTCAGCGCATCGCCACCGAGGCGGCGACACGGTCGGCCCTGTCCAGAGCGTCGGGGCGACCGGCATCGGCGAAGCCCAGCACCCGCAGGTAGCGCTGGCCGTCGAACACCATCGTCTGCGTCACGCCGAGGGCACGGCCGCTCTTGGTGTCGGTCCCGGTGCCGCGCAGCCGCACGACGACCGCCTCGCCGCGACTGGACCGCGCCTCGTCCGTGACGTTCACGTCGGCGAAGTCCTTCTGCGCCGCGAACAGCCGGCGGGCGACCGCGACCTCCGCGCCCGCCGGGACCGGCGCCTGACCGAGCGAGGGCGCGACGACGATCACCGGCTGCTCGCGCTCGGGATCGACGTCCTTGGGTCCCTCGGTGAGGAGGAGGCTGTTGCCCGCGAAGACCGCGGCCGGGCGGTAGCCCGCCATGTCGCCGACCGTGTAGGGCAGCGCCGCGACCTGATCGGTCAGGCTCGCCTTCGCCCGGAACGCGATCGTGCGGAGAGCCGCCTCGACGGAAGCGGCGGGCACCTGCCGGGCCGCCTTCTCGGGGACCTGCACGGTGACGAGCCCGGTCCCGGGGGCGCCGCGCACGACGGCGACCCATTTCGCGTAAGTGAGGCCGTTGGCCGGCTGCGTGCCGCGCAGGACGAAGCCCTCACCGCCCGCGACCGGCAGGGGCTCGGCCCCGCCCTTCACCCGGAAGCCCGTGGCGGCCAGCGCCTCGGGGGTGAACCGGCCGTTGATCTGGTCCCAGGCCTCCGGCGGCATCTCCACCAGGATGATCGACGCGCCGGCCGGATGCTCGAAGCCGGCGAAGCGCCGGCTCACGCTCATCCCGGCCGGCGGCGTGAGGCCGAGGGCGCCGGCGCCCGGAAAGACCGGGTCGGCCCGGGCCTCGCGGGCCGCGATCGCCAGGGGCGCGAAGACCAGTCCGGCCAGGATGACGCGCCGCGCCGGGCGTTGCGGGACAAGATGGGAGAGGGCGCCGCGCAGGCGCTCGCGAACCGACATGGTCAACCTTCAGGGAACGGTGGGACGACGAGGCGGCGAAGGCGAGGTTCGGCTACCGCGTCGCCACGCGGCTGATGACGAAGGTGTTGCCCGAGAACTGGACCTGACCCGGCGCACTCATGTGCTCCAGCATCAGGCGCAGGTTCCGGCCGAGCCGGGCGGAATCCGAGCGGGTCTCGTACCAGTACTCGGTGCTGGCCCCGCTCGCGCGCACCGGACGGTGGTGCTCGTAGCAGCGGAAGGCCGCCATGTACTCCTCGGCCGCCTGGACCTCCTGGGCCGAGAAGCCGCTCAGGCGGACGACGTAGGCGCTGGGCAAACCCCCGCAGCCCTCGCCGCCGGGCGCCGCCGCCACGGCGCCGCCGACCGGCGCGGCGTCAGGGGGCGCGGCGCCGGCATCGGCACCGCGGCGGGGCGCGATCACGCCGTCGAGCTTCGCGGTGAGTGCGGCCGCGAGGTCGGCGGCCACCGTCTTCGCCTCGGCGCCGACCCGCTCGAGCAGGCACTCGCGGTCGCACCCCTGGGGCAGGGGCGGCAGCTGGAGCCCGGCCACCTCGAACGAGCCGAGCGACTGACCGGTGCGGACGTTGAGGAGGCGTCCGGGGATACGGATCTCAGGCCGCACGATATCCGAGTAGGCGGATTTCGACGCCGACGCGTAGATCTGGAACACCGCCACCACGTCGAGCGGCGGATTCTGGACCGCGCGGGCGACCTCGATCAGCTCGGCATCCCGCCGGCGCACCCGGTTGGCCTGGGTGAACCCCATCGCGACGGCGGTCTCGTCGTAGACGTTGTAGCCGCGCAGGTTCATCGTCTCGGACAGCTCGTGGATCACCCGCTGGAAGATGCGGTTGCCGCGGGGCACCGCGTCCTCGTCGGCGTCCTCGCCCATCACGACGACGTTGGGCTTGGTCTGCGCCCGGGCCGGTGCCGCGTAGGCGGATCCGAGCGCCAGGACGGCGAGGCAGGCGGCGTGGAACGCGGTGGTGCGGAACGCGGTGGTGCGGACGTGGGGCATCGGGATCCTCCAGGACATCGCGGGTCTCTCCGTCTTCGGACCGTCGGTGAGGCGAGTTGGCGTCATTCGGCGCAGGGACGCGGGGTCGGAGCCGCGCGGAAATCGTCCAGGTCGAGATCCGTCCGCAGGCGCGGGTCGGCCAGGTCGCTGCACGGACCATCCGCGACCGGCAGGACGAAGCGGAGGGCACCGCTGCGGGCCGGCGCGATCAGGCTGACCTCCACCCTGCGGTTCACCCGTGACAGGGGTGCGTCGGGATCCTTCGGCCGCGCGGGTCCCCAGCCGTGGACTCGCAGGCGCTCCGGGGCGATGCCGTAGGTCTCGACGAGATGCGCCTTCACGGCCCGGGCCCGGGCCAGGGAGAGGCGGCGGTTGTAGGCGCGGCCGCCGGCGGCGTCGGTGTGGCCGGCGATCAGGAAGCCGTGGCCCGCGAGCGGCTCGGCGCGCAGGGCCTCGCCGAGCGGTTCGAGCTGGATGCGCGCTTCGGGGGTCAGGCGCGCGCTGTCGTAGGCGAAGAACACGGTGAGATCGATCGACCGGGCGGGAACGACGCGGACCGCCGGGCCGCCGTCGTCGGGGCTGACCGCCAGCGGCCGCGCGGGCGCTCCCGGATTGCCGTCGGCGAACGGCGCGAGCGACCGGATGATCGCGGTCGCCCCTGGGTTCGCGGCCCGCGCCTCCTCGGCCTCCGCCCGGTCCGCGGCCGGGTCCCGCGGCGGAGCCGCTTCGTCCGACTGCGCTGCCCGGGCACCCGGCACCTCGGTGAGCGGGTTCGCCCGCGCGGGCGCGGCCAGCGCGAGGGCGAGCCCGACGGCGAGCAACAGTCCGGAGCGGCCGAGGCGCGCCCGCGCGGCGCGCGGCAGATCGTGGGTCCGCATCGCTTCCCCTTCCAGTGTCCCGGGCCTTGCTTCGGCCCCTCTCACCCCGTTCATGGGCGGCCCAGAGCGATTTTCGTCGCCCGGCCTCGCGATCTTCGCGACGGCGCTCAGCGTCCCCGCAGGATGGCGTTCATCCCGGCCGGATCGAGGGGTCCGTCGGTCGCCGGCCTGGGTTGGGGTGCCGGGCCGGGCCCGACCGGCCCGGTCCCCGGATCCGCGGCGGCGACCGGGCGCCCCTGGGCCGCCGCGATCCGCGCCAGGGTCGGGCTCCGGCCCAGGATCGCCGAGAGTCGGGTCGCGCTGTTGAAGCTCGTCGGATCCTTCGGATCGAGGCCGCCCTCCTTGTGGAGCGCGATGCCGGCCACGGAGGCGTCGAACATCAGCGACCCGGACGAGCCGCCGAGCGTGTCGCAGCGGTGGCGCAGGTCCGGGCCCTCCGCCTGGTCCTTCATGGCGAAGCAGCGGAAGCGGCTCATCACCTTCGGACGTCCGAGGGGATGGTGGATGACCAGCATCGAGCGGTTGGCCGTCACCGGCTCGCCCGAGAGCCGTGCGGCGCCGTAGGTCGCGGTCGGATTGCCCGCCACGCGGGCGAGGGCGAAGTCGAGGCGGGCGTCGAACTCGACGGGCTTCGGGTCGATCTCGAACCGGCGGGAGCCTTTCCCGTCGAGGGTCAGGTAATCCATCAGGATCGACGCCTTGACCGGGCGCAGGTCGCCCGATTGCGGCAGGCAATGGTGGTTGGTCAGCACGTAGTCGCCGGTCAGGAGCGTCCCCGTGCAGGAGGCACCAACCTGCTGCCCGGTGCGGCCGTTCTGGAGCACGATGTCGACGCGGCCGATCGGTCGGGCGAGGGCCGCGAGGCCGTCCTTCGGGTCGAGCTCGCTCACGGGCTCGAAGGCGCCCTTGTTCTGGTCGACATAGGCGGCCGCGTCGCCGGTCGTCTGGCGCAGGGGCAACTGCGCCCGGCCGTAATCGGCGGGATCGAAGCCGACGCTCTGCGCCCGCACGGCGTCGCCGCGGCCGAGCACGATCAGCGCGCAGACCGTTCCCAGAAGGAGAGGGCCTCTCCGGCGCATCGCGATCATCCTCTCCCTCCTCTCGGTCCGCGAATCGGGCCCGCGCTCGCGGGGTCGATCGACAGCATTCGCAACACGCCGGATTGTCATCAGCGCGCCAGGGTGTGGACCAGGCGGCCGGCAACCGCGCCGGTTCCGGCCTCCGGAACGGCCTGGACCGTGTAGACGAGGTTCTGCCGCGCGCCCTCGCGCAGGAAATAGCCGAGCGCGCCGTCCGCCAGCCGGACGGCCGGGAGGGCGGCGTCGCGCAGTTCCGGCCCGACCTGCACGCGCAGGCCCGGCTCCGCTCCGATGGCGAGCCCGCACAGGTCCGGCGTGAGGCGGCTCGCGGCCAGGTGATCGCCCGACTCCGCCGGTACCGGGCGCCGCTCGGGCGGGTCGGCTCCGAAGGCGACGCGGCGGCAGGAGGAGCCCGCCGGGGCGCGCAGCTCGGAGACGTGGATCGGCGACGCGATCCGGACTTCGATGCTGGGGGGAGGGGTGGCGGGACCGGCCGGCGCGTCGGGGCGTGGCTCACTGACGGGATCGGGCCGCGTGGCCCCGAGAGCGAGCACACCGGCGAGGCCGGCCGCCGCGACGGCGCCGGCCGGCAATGCAAGACGCCACCATCGCCGCGCCGGCGGCGTCTCGGCCCTCTCCGGAGGCCGCGGCGCGGTCAATGCGGCCAGGGCTTCGGGCACGCTGTGCGACGGCAGGATCCGCACGTTCCGGCCCATGCCGCGGAAGACGGCCTCGGCCTGCGCGCGCTCCGGCCCGTCCGGCAGGAGGACCGCCAGCGCGGCGTCCGGAGCCTCGGCGATCGTCGCGGCCGAGCGCTCGATCTTGTCGAGCAGCGCGTAGTCGCCGGGCAGCACCGCGAGGTCGAGATCGACCGCGCCGGTCGCCCAGAGGATGAGGTCGGCCTCCTCCGGTGCCGCGGCGAGCGGGTGGCCGCCCTCGGCGAGGCCGTGCGCCAGGCAGACCGGAACCTCCCAGGAGCGTCCGGCATCGAAGGAGCCCGACAGCCGCAGCTCGTGGGGCTCCGGCGTCCGGCCCGTCCACCGGGCGAGCGGGCCGGCGGCCCCGCAGAGCCGGGCGTAATCGGCCGACCACGGCAGCGGGCGATAATCGCCGTCCGCGAAGGCGGCCGGGGCCGGAAGGCCGGGGCGCGGCCTGAGCCCGCGCAGCACCAGCGGTCCGCGGGTCGTGGGCACCACGACGAGGATGGCCGGACGCGTCATGCGCGGGCCGGTCTCCCGGACGGGCCGAGACCGGCCTGCCGGCTCGTCCGACGGCTCGTCCGACGGCTCGTCAAAGCAGGAACACCGCGCAGGCCGGGTCGCGGAGCATCCGGCCCATGAGGGCCGCGTCCGGCACGGCCGGGTCGAGGGCGAGCACCGCCGCGCCCTCGATCGCCGGACCGAGGTCGAGCCGGACCGTCTCGTCGCCGAGCCACGCCTCGATCACCCGCGGCATCTGACCCGACTCGCCGCGCAGGACGAGGAGCGGAGGCGCGCCGTCCGCGGCCTCGAGGATCTCCAGCGCGTAGGCGCCGACCCGGCGCCGGAGAATCGCGCCGTCCGAGGCGGCCGCGGCGAGCGGCGCGTGGGCGAGCGCCAGGGCGCCGAGCATCGTCCGGTAGCGCCGGGCCGTCGCGGGGTCGCCGCGGATCGCCCGCACCGTCGCGAGGTCGACCGGGCCGTCGGGCGCACGGGTCGCGTGGGCCCAGAGCCCCGCGTGGTCCGGCCGGGCGGTCGTCGCCGCATCGCGCACGAGGGCGCGGGCCGCGTGGATCTCGGCGAGGAGCCGTGCCGCGTCGCTCACGCCGCGGCCTCCCCGGCATAGGCCGCCGCGAACGCGACCGCGAAGATGTCCCGATCCGCCGGGAACAGCGCGTCCAGCGGCCGGTGCCGGGCGAGTCCGTCGAGCGACCGTTCCAGGTCGGCCGCCGCCTCGGCGAGGCGCAGCAGCGCCGGTTCGGCGGCCGCGAACCCGGCCGAGAGGCCCTTCCGATCGTCGAATCCGGCGCGGCGGACGCGGCGCAGGTCGGCCTCGGCGGCCTCCAGCGCCGCCCGCACCGCTTCGGGTAGCGCGTCGCGATCGGCGATCCGGAGGGCCGCCGCGATGCGCAGCATTCGGCCGAGATGGGCCGCGAGCAGTCCCGCGCGCGTCCGGAGTTCGGCGTAGCTCTCGGCCTCCAGGCAGGTCGCCCGCTCGGCGATGGCGCCGCCGCCGCCGCCGCGGCGCAGGCGGTTGGCGATGCCCGACTGGACCCGGCCGAAGCTCACGGCCCGGAGCGTCGTCAGCGGGCGGGTCCGGTGATAGGGCTCGAGGCGCAGGAAGTCGGCCAGGTCCTCGCGCTCGGCGCCGGTGAGGATCTTCGGGCCCTCCGGCCAGTCCGCCAGCAGGGTCGCCAGCGCCGCGGCGGGTTCGGCGGTCGCGAGATCGCCCAGGGCCGCGTCCAGCCGCTCCTCCCAGCCCGCGTGGGCGTCGAGGGCGGCGGGAGCCGAGAGGGCGTCGAGGCCTTCGAGGAGGCGGCCGGCCGCCTCGAAGGTCACGAAATGCTCCGCGACGATGCGGAAGCCCGGCCGCTCGCCCGTCGCCATCTCGGCGCGCCAGAAATCGAGGATGTCGTCGTCCGCGACCGACCGGCGGCCGCCCAAGAAGGTCAGGAGCGCCCGGAAGCGCCGCTCCAGCGGCGCCAGCGGCAGATGGGCGTTCCGGTAGGCGGCGAGATGCCGGGCGAGCCGCTTGGCCAGGATCGCCGCGCTTTCCGCGTCGGGCGCGGCGGCGAGCTCGTCGAGCCAGCCCGCGACGGTCGCGAACTGGGCCAGGTCCTCCGCGGTGAGCACGAACTCGGCCAGCGCGAGGAGCCGGGCGAGCCCGGCCCAGCCGGTGGACCAGGCGGTGCCGAGCACGGGGCCGCGGTCGTCGACGGCCGGGCCGCCGCCGAAGCGGGCCGCGAGGGCGGCCGGTCGCGCGAGGCCGGGGTCCAGGGCGAGGGTGATGAGATCGCGCCCGTCGAGGGCCCCGGCCGCCTCGGCCAGCGCGGCGAGGGCGTGGGCGAGGTCCCACAGGGGCTTGTCGCGGTTCGGGCGCACGGCACCCGTGACCACGCGGGCGAGCCAGGCACGGTCGGCGCGGGAGAGATCGCGGCCGTCGCCGACGTTGGCGAGGTCGGCCGCGCAGCGCTCATCGTATCCGCCCGTCATGCGCCTCCCGGTCGCGGGTTGCCACGCAACCCCTTGTGATCGTTCGATTCGCCTTATGGTTACCTCGCGACCGGCCATCCGTCGACCTCCGGCGGCCATCCGGGCGCCACCCGTCTGCTCTGGGCGGTCCAGACGCGGTTCTGATCCCGTCGCGCTCCGGCTCAGCGCACCACGACGCGCGCGGCGGCCTCCGTGACCCCGGGCGTGGCCCGGATCCGGTCGAGGAGGTCCAGCACGTCCGGGGGCTGCAGGAGACGCGCCTCGCCGTCGGCGCCCGGCGCCGCCGCCAGCCACCGCGCGGCGAGCTCCGGCGGCAGGCCGCCCGGCACGCCGAAGCAGGCGAACAGGTTCTCGAAGGGCTCCCCCGCGACGATCTCGTCGAGGCCGTAGCCCCGCGGATAGCGCCGCGAGTCTCCCGGCTTGAGGGCCAGCTGCGAGGCCGGGTTGTCGCGCACCGGCAGGGCGACGAAGGCGGTCTCGTCGGCCGCGACCACCCAGCAGTACAGGTTCTGCGCGACGCGGGCCTCGATGCGCATCTCCAGGCGCTGACCGGCCGCGAACGGGGTGGCGGCAGCCGCCACCGAGAGGCGGCCGGCATCCGTGCGCGCGGTGGCGGCGAGGTGATCCAGGAACGGCCGCGGGACGGGATCGCAGCCGAGCCCCTCCGTCGCGATCCGGCGTCGCCCCGTCGGGGCCAGGACGGCGCCGTCGCGCTGGAACTCGACCTCCATCCAGGATTGCCGGTCGTGGTCCGTGCGGAAGCGGCCGCGCGCGGTGACGGTGCCGGCGCAGGCGGTGCCGGGCGGCCGGCGGCGCACGTCGAGGCGCGCGCCGCGGAGCACCCGGTTGGCCGAGCGGGCCTCCGCGTCGAGGGCGATGACGAGGCGGTCCGTGAGGGCGCCGGCGCAGGTGGAATGGCCGCCCTCCGCCACGAACGGGCAGACCTCGACGGCGCCGGCATTCGGTGCGGCCTGCGCGAACGCCTTCACCGCACCGTCCATGACCGCGTCGACGTCGGCGACGCCGGCGCCGACGTGGATCGGTACGACCAGAGGGTCGCTCGTCGCCTTGCAGGCGGCGCTCTGCGTCACGGCCTGGAGCCGGACGGAGGCGGTCTCGCCGGCCCGGCGGGGCTCGACTAGGAACACGGCCGCGTCCCCCGCGAAGGCGGACCGGATCTGCGCCTCGGCCTCCGCGCCCGAGAGGCCCGTCGTGCCCTCGCGCAGGGCCTTGATCCGCACGACGTCGGCCGCTGCCGCCAGCCTGACCCGGCCGGTCGCCTGGAGCCGCGTCTCGACGGCGAGGCGCACCTCCTCGGACTGCTCGCGCGACAGGGCCGTCTGGCCGGGCTCGACGCCGACGACCGCGAGCGTCAGGTCCGGCCGGCCGGCGCAGGCCGCCACCGCGTCGAGAAACGGTGCCAGCGCCTGCGTCGCGGACTCGGCGCGCGCCGCCGCCGGGGCGAGCAGCAGCGCGGCGAGGAGGAGGCGCCTCATTCGGTCTCGTTGGCCCGGGCGTACTGATCGAGGGCGCGGACGAAGACCGGATTGAACCGCCCGTCCAGGGCACCGGTGTAGTAATCCGCGTCCTTGATGGCGCGCTGCACCGAGCGGATCGTCTCGGGCTTGAGCTTCTGGGCGGCGGTGTCGGTCGCCGAGACGGAGGCGGCGCCGAGTTCCCCGTGCTTCAGCGCGCGCAGGATCATGTCGGCCGAGCGCACGCCGGGGAAATATCGCCCGAAGCCGTTGTCGATCAGCGTCGCCATCGTGGCCATGGCCACCGGGTCGCCCCGGTCCGCCGCTTGCCGGAAGAGGTCGAAGCCCTGGCGCAGGTCCTTCGGGAAGCCGTAGGCGCCCGTCGCGTAGTGCGGCACGAGCTTGCTGATCGACGCGACGTCGCCCCCGGCTACGGCGCGGCGATACAGGGCGACCGCCTGCGCCTCGTCCTTCGGGATGCCGTTGCCGTACTCCAGCATCCGGGCGGCGTTGGCCAGCGCCACCACGTTCCCGCCTTCGCCCGCCTGCCGGTAGAGGCGGAACGCCTCGGCCTGCTGGCGCTTCACGCCCTGGCCGTTCTCGTAGAGGGCGGCGAGGTTGTTCAGCGCCGAGATGCTCCCGGCTTTGGCGGCGCGGTCGTAGGCGGAGAGGGCCTCCTTGTAGCGGTCGGCCCGGTCGTAGGCGCGGCCGAGCTGGTAGGAGAGCCGGCGCAGGTCCGGATAGGCGGCCGCGGCCCCGCGGCAGGCTTCGATCGCCGCGGCGGGCTCGATCCGGCCGAGCTTCACGCCCGCGACCCCGCTCGGACGGTCGGGATCGTCCGTGCCGGCGGCGAGCTCGTCGCAGCGCTTGACGCGCGGATCGGCGCTCGGGTTCTTGCCGCCGAGATAGCCCTCGGCGAGGCTGCGATAGGCGCAGACCTCGCCGCAGGAATCGAGATAGGCTTGATATTGCCGCTGGGTCCCGAACTTGGCCCAGTTCTCCTGGTCGATCGCCGCCGCGTCCCGGCGCCGCCCGGCCAGGAGCCTGTCCATGGCCTGAGGCCGGTACAGGCAGGTCTCGCCGCAGGCGCCGATATAGGCCTCGAAGCCCTCCCGGGTGCCGAGCGCTTCGGCCCGCCGCCAGCCCGCCTCGTCCCGGATGGCCTCGACCCCCTTCGCGACGGCCGCCACCGGCAGGGAGGCCTTGAGGACGATCGGGGCCTCGTCGATTTCGGGTACCTGCTCGCGGCCCGACGCGCGGCGGGCCGCGTCCTCCACCTCGCGGCGGAGGTAGCGCTTCAGCTCCGTCCACTGCACGAGCCCGTCGCCGTCGCCCTGATGGTCGCGCGCGTCGGCGAGGCCCGACACGCCCATCAGGAACCGGCTGGTCAGCAGGCCGAGCTTGTTCGCCTCGTCCCAGTTGGCCGGTGTCGCGCCCGATGTCGCCACCAGCCGGACGATGCCGCCCTCCGTCTTCGGCCGGGCGGGCGCGAAGCCGGGCGCGGACACCGCCAGCAGGCTCTCGCCCTTGCGGCCGGTCTCGCCGGTGAAGCAGGCATCGACCATCACGACGAGCTGGTGGTCGGCGCCGATCTTGCGCTTCACGAGCTCGAGGTTGCGGTACAGGGTCTCCAGCGCGTACCCGCTCTCGCCCTGGTTCGGGTTGCCGTCCTCGGGCAGCAGGAACGGCTGCTTGGTGGCGAGATCCGGGACGCCGTGGCCGGAATAGTACACGAAGACGTTCGAGTGGCCCTCGCGCACGCTGCGCCAGAGGCGGCCGGATTGCGGGTTCCGCTCGGTGCCGAAGACCTGGTTGAACTCGTTGAGGGTCGCGTCCTTCAGGAGGAAGACGTTGCTCTCGCGGTAGCCCAGGCGCTCGATCAGGTAGGCGCGGATCGCCTCGGCATCGTTGTGCGCGTAGTCGACAGGCACGGTCTGCTTGTAGCTGCGGTTCCCGATCACCACCGCCACGGCATCGGCATTGTCGGCGAAGGCTGCCGGATCCGGGGCGGCCCTGGCCGGCGCGAGCGGGGCGAGGCAGCTCATCCCGAGCAGGATGAGCGCGGTGCGGGTGGCCCGCCGCAGCGCGGATACCGGGTTGGCTCTCGGCAAGCGCGTCCTCCTGTCCGGGTCGCGGCCCGGTTTCATCGTCCTCGGAACGGGGCGCGCCCGGTCGGCACGCGCGACAGGGTTATCCGCTGGAGGATCGGGAAACAATCTCACGGTGTGAGCGCGGCCGGTCGAGGCGGGCTCCGCGACGATGCGGATGACATCGGGGGCGCAGGTGCCGGTGCGGGGAGCGGGCATCTCAGCCCCAGCCGAGATACGCGACGATCAGGCTGAGGGCGGCGAGGTGGAGCGGCGAGAGGGCGGTCAGCATGGTCTCGCTCCTCACGGCAGGTAGAGACCGCGGCCGCAGCGGCGGGCGCGCCGCGCCTCGAAGTAGCCGGTGTAGCGGTTGTAGACCTCGACCGTGCGGTAGACGCAGTAACGGCCGGAGTTGCGACCGTTGTAGTAGACGCCGCCGTTGTCGAGATCGACGCCGAGGAACTCCTGGTTCCCGTGCTGCGGCGCAGCCTCCTGGGCGAGAGCGGGACCCGCGGCGCAGAGGAGGCTGGCGGCGAGCACGAGGATCTTGGTCTTGGTCATCTCGGGTCTCCCTGGTCGGGCGGTCAATCGTCCGCCTCGACAGGGGCATGGGCCGGCCAGACGCGGTTTCGTGCGGCCGGCGTGGCGTGCCGCGAAAAATTTCTTCCGGCAGGCGCGGCCGAGATGGCGTCGGTCGTCCGGTAACCGCCCGACGGCGGCGGTGCCCGTCGCCATCGACGGCAGGGTCACCCCGATCAGCCTTGACGCACAGGACCGTCGGCGCGCTCCGATCGAGAGCGACGCGGGCGCTGCGTTCGGTCCAGAACACACGAGGCGACGGCGTCGAATGCTCATCATCCGCCGCAAGCCATCCCGGCTTACTGAACCGGTAACACTATTTCTCACGATTCGTTGACCCGGGATCGGAGAGGGGCCAATACAGCGTCCGCTGATCGGTGAGAGCCTGATCGATGGACGGCGAATACTGTTAAGGGCTTCTCTTCATCTGAGAGGTATTCATAAAATCTCTCGTCGAGGCGTCGGCTGCGCGCGTGGCGGACCGGATCGTGCTCCCGACCGCCTGAGGGTGGACAGGCTCTCGCCGCCGACCGCCCGGATCCGGTCCACCACGCCTGCGCGACCGTGCGCGGACTGCAGAGCTGTTCTCGACGCCGGTGCGGATCGCGCGCGGTGTCGACTCGGAAACGACATCTCCCGGGGCCGACATGTGCCAGGTGTTTCAGCATCCTCCGCGCTCAGCTTGCCTGACCGTCCGTCCTGGGGACCCTCACACCCGATCGGTCTCGGCTCTCCTCGGCGTCGGGATCGTGAGCGCGGCCTTAATCGGCCCGGCGATGTCGGCGCGGGCCGACGATGGGCCGAGCTACGGCGATGACCGACGCGGCATCTTCCTGCCCTTCCTCAACGCGCCGCGACCCGGCGACGCCATCACGAAGTCCCCGCGCCTCGGTCTGTCGTTCGGCGGCGAGCCTCGTCCGGTGCTCGTTGATACCGGTTCGACCGGCATCGTGGTCTCAGCCGCTCGGATTCCCGACAACGAGAGCCTGCCGAGCGAGCCCGGACGGCTGACCTACTCGAGTTCCGGCCGGATCATGGTCGGACGCTGGGTGCGCGTCCCGGTTTCCATCGTCGGCCGCGATGGAGCGAGCGTGGTCACGCAGCCCATCCGGGTTCTCGCCGTCGACCGGATCGACTGCACCGCGCGCGCTCGCAGCTGCACGCCCGAGGTGGCGCCGGCCCACGTGGCGATGATGGGGATCGGTTTCGGCCGCGAGGACGACAGCCAGACGCAGAGCACGCCGGACACCAATCCGCTCCTCAACGCGGAGCCGCCGGGACCCGGTTCGGTGCACCGCGGCTACGTGCTGACCCGACGCGGCGTGCATGTCGGCTTGACGCGCGCCAACACGCGCGGCCGCTACCGCTTCGTGAAGCTCGACCCGCACCCGCACGTGCCGGGCGACTGGCTCGGCGTTCCCGTCTGCATCACCGTCGACGGCCGTGAGCCCGCCGCCTGCGGCCGGGGGCTCCTCGATACCGGTGTCACCGGAATGTTCCTGACGCTGCCGCCGTCCCAGGTCGCCGACAGCCTCCGGGCCGATGCGGGCGATCACGCCGTGCTCCGCCCGGGAACGCGCCTCGGCTTCCAGTTCGGCGACGCCGCCGGCTACGCGATCGATGTCGGCGACCGAGCCGCGCCGCTCGCTCCCGAACGCATCGTCCTCAACACGGTGCGCCCGCAGCCCTTCGTCAACACGGGGCTGCACGTCCTGAACGGCTTCGACGTCCTCTACGACGCCGACCGCGGCTATTACGGCTTCCGGGCCCGCGACGCACAGTCGGCGTCCGACGACCCGTGATCTGCGCATCGGCCGCCGTGTCGTCCGCCCTCTCCCGCACCGAGTCCGCCATGCTGCGCAACGCCTTTCTCACTGCCGTGATCCTCGTCCCGACCGCCGGATACGCGGCGGAGGTCGATTGCGGCGCCTCCGCGAACCAGATGGACGCCAACACCTGCACGGCCCAGGAATTCGACCGGGCCGATGCGGAGCTGAACCGCCGCTACGCGACCCTGCGCAGCAAGCTCGACGAGAACGGCCGACGCAATCTGGTCGCCGCCGAGCGCGCCTGGATCGCCTTCCGCGATTCCGAGTGCAACCTGCGGACAGGCTTCAACACGCTGACGCCCGACGACAACGGAAGCATCGCCCCGATGCTCCTGGGCGCGTGCAAGATCACGCTGACGCGCCAGCGGATCCAGGACCTGGCAGCCCAGATCAAGTGTCCGGGCGGCGACCTGTCGTGCTCGCCCTGACTGCCTCCCGTCTTTCCCAACCACCCGGCTGAGTGAGCTGCCATGATCATCGTCACGACCGAGAACATTCCGAACTACCACGTGCGCGAGGTCCGCGGCCCCTGCTTCGGCGCCGTGGTGCACAGCCGCGGTGCGGTGGGCAATTTCACCGCCGGACTGCGCAGCATCATGGGCGGCGAGATCAGCGAGTACAGCCAGCTGATCGAGCAGGCGCGGTCGCAGGCGATCGACCGCATGGCGCAGAACGCGGCGCAACTCGGCGCCAACGCCGTCGTCATGATGCGTTTCGATACGGCGGACACCGACCAGTCGATGATGGGCGTCGTCGCCTACGGCACCGCCGTGGTCGTCGAGGCACGCTGAGGTCGCGGCCCGGGCCGCGTTCCGCTCCGACCCGCCGTCACCCGCCGCGCGCAGGACCCCTCAGCCGGGTCGATGCGACGCGCGAACCGGATCCCAGAGCCATGAATCACAAGCGCCCACGCCTGCTGCAGGCCTCGGCCCCCGTCCTTGCCGGGCTGCTCGCCTGCCTCGCCGTGCCGACGACCGCCGGAGCCGACCAGCCGTCCGCGAAACTCTGCCTGACCGAGACCTCCACGCCGGGCACGACGGCGTGCATGACCCGCGCCCTTCAGGAGGCCGACGCGAAGCTCAACGCGGCGTACAGGAAGGCGATGTCGGTGATCGATCACGACGACCGCACGCCGGACCCCGACGCCAGGGCACTCTGGAAGACGCGGCTCGAGCGGGCGCAGCGTGCCTGGATCGCCTTCCGGGACGCGGATTGCGGCGACCTGACCGACAGCGAGTGGGCCAACGGGAGCGGCGCGAACGCGGCGCTGCCCGCCTGCCTCTATGACAAGACCGTCCAGAGGACGGACGACCTGCTGAGCCGCTACCCGCTGCATTGAGAAGCGGCGCGGCATCGCCAGGGGCCCGTCGCGGGCCGGTGAACACTTCGGTTCCGCCGGAAGCTCCCCCGGCCCCGATGCAGTCCTCGTCCGCTTGCAGACGGGCGGCCGTCCGGCGCCCGATCTCATCCCGCTTCGATGGGACCGGGAGGACGCGGCGCCGGCGGCTCGGCCGGCGGGTCTCCGTCGGGCGGTGCGGGCTCCGGCAGCGGATCGTCGATGGGAGGCAGCGGGTCGTCCCCGGGACGCGGCGTATCCGACGACATGGTGCGGTGTCCTGTCCGAATCTTCGGGCGGTCGGGGACGTAACGCGTGTCGGTCCGGACGGATGCGGCCTCGTCAGCCGAAGGTCAGCGCCGACCGTTCCCGGAGCGCCCTGCGCAGGGCCCGGCTGAGGTCGGCCACCGAGTAGGGCTTGTGCAGGAGCTCGAAGCCGTCGGTGCCCTCCGACGCCAGCACGTGGCTGTAGCCGGAGGTGAGGACGACGGGCAGGTAGGGACGACGGCGCCTGATCTCCCGGGCCAGATCGACGCCGTTCATGCCCGGCATCACCACGTCGGAGAAGACGATCTCGATCTCCTGGCCGTTCGCCTCGATCGTGGCGATAGCCGCCTGCGCGTCCTTCACCCAGACAGCCCTGTAGCCGAGTTCCACGAGGGCTTGCCGGGCGAAGGCGCCGACCTCCTCGTTGTCCTCCACCACGAGGACGGGCGTGCCGTGACCCTCGGCGAGCGGCTCCGGCTCGTCCGGCACGCCCTCCTGGACCTCCGCCTGCTGGGACCGCGGCAGGAACAGCGTGAAGGTGGTCCCGACGCCGACGACGCTGTCGACCGCGACGTCACCGCCCGACTGCTTGGCGAAGCCGAACACCTGGCTGAGGCCGAGGCCGGTGCCGTGGCCGACGCCCTTCGTCGTGAAGAACGGCTCGAAGATGCGTTCGAGGAGGTCCGCTTCGATGCCCGAGCCGGTATCCGAGACCGACACGGCCACGAAATCGCCGGGCACGGCCGGATGCGCCCGCAGCGCCGGGATCCGGTCCGCGCGCCGCACCTTGATCACGAGGCGGCCCTCGCCCTGCATGGCATCGCGGGCGTTCACCACGAGGTTGACGAGGGCCGTGTCGAACTGGCTGGGGTCGGCATCGACGTGGCAGCGCAGCCTGCGGCCGTCCGCGTCCGTGCCGGCATCCGTGTCGGTCGCGACGTGGATGCGGGCGCCGGTCAGCGTGCCGACCATGTCGGCGATGGCGGCCACCGACTGCACCACGTCGAAGATCGACGGTCGGAGTGCCTGCCGGCGCGCGAAGGCCAGCAACTGGCTGGTCAGTCTGGCGGCGCGGTCGACCGTGTCGGCGATGGCGTCGACGTAGCGGCCCCGCCGATCCTCGCTGAGGCCCGGTCGCTTCAACAGATCGGTCGACGACTTGATGACGGTCAGCAGGTTGTTGAAGTCGTGCGCCACGCCGCCGGTGAGCTGCCCGACGGCCTCCATCTTCTGCGACTGGCGCAGCTGCTCCTCGAGGGCGCGGCGCTCCGTGACGTCGCGCCCTGTCGCGTGGAACCGGTCCCCGCGCGCGATGGCGTTCCAGGCGATCCAGCGATACGCGCCGTCGGCGGTCCGGAACCGGACGTCGAGGTCCGACAGCGTGTGGCCGGTCCGCAGCGTCTCGAACGCGCTGGCCGCGGTCTCGCCGTCGTCCGGATGGATCAGGGTATCGATGCGGATGCCGACCAAGCTGCCGGCCGGCCACCCGAGCAGCTCCGTCCAGGCCGGGTTGACCGCCTGGCAGGTTCCGTCGAGGGCGCAGACCACGAGAAGGTCGCGGCTCGTCCGCCAGACCAGGTCATGCTCGATCTTCCGGTCGCGCGTCCGGGCCTCCCGCCGCTCCTCGTCCGCCTGCCGGGCCGCCGGATCCTCGAGAAGGATCGCGACGCGGTTCTGCGTCCCGCTACCGGTCCGCATCGCGCGGACGTCGAGGATGGGTCCCGTTCGCGACAGGGCTCCCTTGAACCGGGCGCTGTGCCCGGATCGCGCCACGTCACCGAGGGTGTCGAACCAGCGTCGGGCGTGGTCCGGCTCGAGCGCGCTCATCCAGCGTCCCGCCGCAGCGCCGAGGCCGGACTGATCCTCGAAGGCGGCGTTGGTCTCCACGACGCGGTAATCCGCGGCCCTGCCATCCCCGTCGAAGCGCAGCTCGACGATGCAGAAGCCCACCGCGTCGTCCGCCCGTGCATGCCGCGGCGCGATGGTCCGCTCGACGGCCTGCGCCTCGCGCTGCCGGAAGCGCGTGAGGTCGAGCTGACTGCCGAAGAAGAAAAGCAACTCGCCGAGCGGTCCGAAGACGGGGCTGATGTAGAGTTCGTTGACGAAGGTGCTGCCGTCGCGCCGATAGTTCAGCAGCTCGACCACCACGTCGCGCCGCGCGGCGATGGCATCGCGGATGCGGGCGACATCGGCCGGATCCGTCGCGGGCCTCTGGAGGAAGCGGCAATTGCGCCCGATCAGCTCCCCCGCCGAGTAGCCGGAGAGTTCCAGGAAGGCGCGGTTGGCGAAGACGATCGGATTGTCGGGCAGGTTCGGATCGGTGACGATCATCGCCATTCGGGTCTTGTCGGCGGCGGTGAACAGAAGATCGGAGCGGGCGGTGCCGACTCCGGCCAGAGTGGTTGTCGGGGCGGTGACCGGGGCCTGTGACGCGCGCAGGCGCGCGTTCTCCTCAACCAGCGCGCGCTCGCGCCGACGCAGCCGCTCGACCTCCCCCCGAAGATCTTCGATGCTCATGGCCCGGTCTTATCCGGAGCCGCCGCCGCGTCCAACCGCAACCGGCACGCGGATGCGAGAAGGGGGTGTGACCTCTGGTCCCGACAGTGCCGGCGTCGGCCACCGGGCGTTCGGATCCTGCGATGCCGGAAGGGGGCGGGTCCGCCGGTTCCCGATCCGCGATGACCGGCGCTGCCTACACGGGAATCCGGGGGACAGCGGCGGGCTGCGGGCGGTCGTGCCGCCGGGACCGGTCTCTCGCGTTCCGGCCGGATCCGGCCTCGGGACCCCGCGAACGCGAGCGGCCGGAGTTCGACTCCGGCCGCTCGGTCGACGCGATGCGTGTCGCTTACCGCAGGAGCTGGAGGACGCCCTGCTGGGCGGAGTTGGCCAGCGACAGGGCCGAGATGCCCATCGACTGGCGGGTCGACAGCGCCTGCGAGTTGGCCGCCTCTTGGTTCAGGTCGGCGTTGGTCAGGTTGGCCGAGCCCGTCTGCAGCACGTTGATCAGCTGCTTGGAGAAGTCCTGGCGGTTCTGAACCACCGACAGGTTCGAGCCCAGCGTGCTCGCCGCGGAGTTCAGGGCCGCGCCGGCCGTGGTCAGGACCGCCAGGGTCTTGTTGACGTCGGCGTTCAGCAGGAAGTTGCCGAGGCCGTTCTGGCTGGTCGAGCTGTTCGAGTTGGTGATCGACGACAGGCCCAGGCCGCTGGAGGTCGCGTCGACCGAGGCGACGTTCAGGTTCGAGCTGCCGGTGTCGTTGAACTTGATGTTCATGTCATTGCCCTTGCCGGCAATGAGGTTGACGCCGTTGTAGCTGGCGTCGCTGGCGAGCTGCGTGATCTGGTTGAGCAGGTTGTTGTACTGGTTGGCCAGCGAGGCGCGCTGCGTCACGCCCGAGATCGACAGGTCGCTGGACACCACGGTGCTGGCGGCGGTGCCGTAGGTCGAGGCGGTGGTGGCCGAGGCGGTGAAGCCGAGCGCCGTCTGGCTGCCCGAGTTCTGGAATTCCACGTCCGCCTGAGCGTTCAGGACGATCTTGGTGCCGGTGCTGTCGACCGAGAAGATCGCGCCGGCGCCGAAGGCGCCGCTCGACGAGGTCGAGGCCGAGCTGACCGCGGCGTTGAGGGCGGCGACCGTGGCGTTGACGCTCGAGGAGGCGGCGACCGTGGCCGAGACCGAGCTGCCGTTGATGGTCAGGAGCACGGTCGAGGAGGCGGTGCTGGCGCTGTAGGCGTTGGCGGCGGTGCCGGTGGTCGAGAGCTGGGTCGAGAGCGCCTGGTTGGCGATCGACTTGGCCTGGTCCACGAGCTTCTGGATCGAGGTGATGCCCTGGTTGGCGGCCTGGATCGACTGGATGCCGTTGGAGATGCCGTCGAGGAGGGAGTTCAGGCTCGAGGAGCGTCCGTCGAGGGCCTGGGAGGTGAAGAAGTTGGTCGGGTTGTCGAGGGCGGAGTTGACGGTCTTGCCGGTCGCGAGCCGATTCTGGGTGGTGGCCATCAGCTGGGCGGTGTCCTGCAGCGAGAGCAGGTTCTGGCGCGTCGCGGCCGACAGGGTGATCGAAGACATGGATCGCTATCTTTCCAACCGGAGCAACCCGATTCTCGGGGATGACTAAGAATACCGGTTAGGGTTAAGTCCGGATTAAGCGCGCGAGTATTTTCGCCGCGCCGGTAGCGTTACCGGAAAATTTACGGCCCGCGCGCGCAAGCCCCCCGGACGGCATCGATCAGGGGCGTCCCGACCAGGAGGTCATCGGAGACTTGAAGCGGCGGGAGTCCATCCCGTCCGGCGCGGGCGGATCAGGCGATCCGGCCGCCGCCTCGCGCCGCGGGACGGATTCTCAGTCCAGCGCGTAGCCGAGCATCCCTTCGGACATGTGACCCTCACAGTCCGGGACGGTCGACACGAAATGATCGCGGCCTCCGGCGATGCAACGGTAGATCGGGTGGCTCCCCGGCCTCTGCGCCTCGTAGACGTAGCCGGTCTGCCCGAGCGGTGTCTGGCCCTCGCATCGCGGGTCGCGGCTGAGGAAGTGGTCCTGTCCCGCCGCGCAGCTCATCAGCATCGCGGTCCCGGGCGCCGGGAGCGTCAACACGGTGCCGAGGCTGCGCTCGATCGTGTAGCCCGGCCCGATATAGCCGGTCGTCACCCAGTGGCCGACGGGCCCGAAGGCGCGCCGCAGCGGAAGGCGGTCGGCGCCCTTCGGCCGCCGCGCCTCGGCGATCCGCCACGTGCCGGGATAGGGGTCACCCCCTGAGAAGAAGACCGTGATGTCCGGCAGGAACGGCGTCAGGAACCCCGCCCCGTCGCGCTGGAAGCCGGGACTGTGGTTCAGGTAGAAGCCCGTGACGTCGGAGTTCAGGTAGCCCAGGGGTGTCCACGCTGCCGGCGCCCCGCTCAGCACCGCCTTCAGGGGCATCCTGAACAGCCCCATCTGGTAGGTTTCCCGGTCGGGATTGCGCCCCGGATCCTTGCAGGCCACCTGGTGGCACACGCGGCCCGGCAACCCGGTGATGACGTAGACCTCGCCGGTCTTGGGATCGTAGGCGAAATCCGAGTTCGGGTTGATGGTCGAGCCGTCGGTCGTGGCGTTGGGGACTCGCGCCGGCGCCCCGAAATGCACGCCGTCGGCCGTGTGCCGGACGTAGAGGTCCCCGAAGCCCGGCACGCCCTGCGGCCCGGTGAGATCCGTGGTGAAGACGAACAGGCCGGACCGACCGTCCGAGAAGGTCGCCGGCTGGCCGGTGCCGTAATTGCCCTGCGCGACGACCGGGTTGATCGGCTTGATGACCGGTTCCGGGTAGTCGACCCACGTCACCTTGTCGTTCGAGAAGGCGAGGCCGGTCTGGTTGTTGTTTCCGGGCAGGTTGTCGGCGCCCGAATAGTACATCGCGTAGGCGTAGGTCTGCCCGTCCGCCGGGTTGACGAAGCGGCCCCGGATCACGCTGGGATCACAGACGTACTGCCGGTTCCAGGAGTCGGGGGTCGGCTGGAACACGATCCGCGCCGGCGAGAAGCCGGTCTGCGGCGTGTAGGAGCGATGGAAGATGACGTCCGTCTTGCCCTGACCGCACCACCAGATGTCGGTGGTCCCGTTCTCGGTGATGACGCTCGGCGCGTAGTTGTAGCCGGCCGGATTGGCCTCATTGACGAACAGCGGTTGCGCCTCCGGCCCCTTCCAGCCGGCCTCGCCCGCGACCGGGACGGCGAGCACCGCCAGGAGCATCCCGACGAGAGCGCCCTTCCGCGCAACGAGAACCGGCAGCATCCTCATTCCCATCGCTCCCACCGGTCCGCTCCTGACTCCGAGATGCCGAGACATTCCGGCGGCGTGCTGACGACCGGAATGTGGCCGTCTGATATCCGGCGGCTCGGACCGGCGGCTCCGATCGTGTCCCGACGCGTCTCCCGCGGACGCGATCACGCGCCCTGCACGGGCGGGACCGCGCGGCGGCAGACCGGCCGCAGGGCGCGGTCGAGCAGCGATTGCCGCCCGAGGATCATCTCGAAAAAATCGTACTCCCCGGGCCTGAAATTGGCTTTCAGGAACTGGAAGTGCATGTGAAAAGGCTTGAGGCGCAGGCGCTTGTAGTCGTCCTCGGGTATCCTGTCCTTGACCCCGGCGGAACGGATGAGCGGGTTGCAGGCCAGGAAGGCGGGTCGTCCGAATCCGAGATCGAAGATCGGATTGAAGCCGTAGCAGTTGAGCCAATCCTGGGGGGCCTGGTAGTCGCACCAGACGATGCGGTCGCTGAAGACGAGGGTCGCGATGTCGTCGCGCAGCGCGCGGGCCTCGTGCTGGAGCGCCACGAAGGGCAGCCCCGAGCCGAGCGTGACGAGCGACAGGCGCGGATGCCCTCGATCGTCGGTCCCGAGGCGCGCGAGGACCTGCGCGGCGACCTCGACCGCCATGGCTGCGCCGAGGGAATGGCCGACGATCATGACCTCGTCGGGCGCGTCCGCGGGGTTCGCGCGCCAGTGGGCCAGTTCGGCCAGGACACGGTCCCGGAAGGCCGCGACCCGGTCCGCGTAATCCGGCCGCCGACCGGTCGCGTGCTGCCAGAAGAAGATCCGGATGCTCAGGATGTGCCAGAAAAACAGGCGCCCGAGCGCCTTCTTGGCGCCATAGAGGAGCGCGAGCGCCGCGGCCACGAGAAGCAGCGCCACGCCGATCGTTTCCGTCGGCGCCGACGGGCTGACGGCAGCGTAGATCGCGGTGCCGAGCGCGATCAGGAGCGCCGGGGCCACGAAGGCGACGAAGAACGGGAAAGCGGTCAGCACCGTGTAGGGCCATCCGAACCGGGACGTTTTGAAGACCAATCCCTGTGCGAGCCCCGCCGCGACGCTCCGCGCCAGCAGAGCCAGCTTGCGCGACACGGGACGCGCGAGATCCGCATGGACGATATCGCTCCAGATCAGGGTCTCGCAGCGGACCGCCGCACCGTCGCCGTCGGCGGGCGCGTCGACCGTCCAGCTCCGGGTCAGACCATCCGGATCGGTCCGGATCTCCGAGACCGCGCGCGGCATCGCCCCGAACCGGGTCGCGTGACGGTGAAGCTCCCGCTTGAAGAAGGCGGGGAAGCGGATGCCGCTGCGGGCGTCGAATCCGTGAATGAAAAAGACATGTCGCCGCGCCACCGGTGCCGGATGAAGGTCTCTCAACTTGAAGGGCGTGAACGATAAGTAGCCGCGGACCATGTTATCGATCGAGGACGAGAGCACGAGCGGGATTCGTGGCGGTCGACGGCGCCCGCAGGGGCGGCTCCATTGCACCATCGCGGAGGGCTCCACAACAGCGCACCGGCGAATCTGGTTCCGCCACCGGCCAGCATTCATGACCCGGGCGGCATTCCCGGCACTGTCGCCCGGCAACACCGGCGGCGTTGAAAATCGGATTCGCGCTCGGGGGGACTGGACTTGGGAAAACTGAGCCTCCTAGGGTGCGGGACGCGGGGGCGGTGTTCAAGATTCGTATGGGTTTGTCAGAGGCCGTGAGGGCGCTCCGCAGCGGCGCCCTCCGCCGTCACAAGATCGGCCATATCCAGGCCGTCTTCGACGCTGCGCCGAGCGGCTGCGTCGTGCTCGCCGGCGACTCGCACGCGGCTCACATGCCGCGGCCGGTCGTTTCCCGTCCCGTGCTGAATGCCGGGCTCGCGGGCGCGACGGCCCGCTCCTACCGCCGGGCCCTCGACCTGCTGCGTGCGCCCCTGCCGGCCTTTCTGGCGGTCCTGTTCGTCGGGACCAACGACATCCGCTCGCCGTCGGCGCTCGGGCGATCGGCGACGGCCGATTTCTCCGACCACGCGGATCGCATCGTCGACCGCTTCCAGGCCTTCGCCCTCGACACGCTGGTCTCGGCGCTGCCGCCGACGCCGGCCTCGAGGGTTGCCGAGCGCGATCCCGCCGCGGTCGAGGTCTATTCCGATCTCCTCCGCGCCGTCTGCGCACGCCGGGGAGTCTCGTTCTTCGACCCGTTCGCGGCGCTGCGCGGAGCGCGCTTCGGTCTCGCCGAGGACGAGGCCTTCGTGGAAGGGACGCATCTGCGGGATTACGCGGCCGTCGCCGCGCGCGTCGCCGGCCTGATCCGTGACCGGTACGGTCTCGATCATTATCTGGAGAGCCCGCTCCCGGGCTTCGATGAGGCCTATTACAGGAGCTGGTACGCCGACACGTGCCAGTATCCCCACGGTCCGGCGCGACACTACCTCGATCTCGGCTGGCGCGAGGGCCGTGACCCGAGCGGGCATTTCAGCACCGACGGGTATCTCGACGCGAACCCGGATGTTCGCGTGGCCGGCGTCAACCCGCTCGTTCACTTCCTGGAGGTCGGCTTCGCGCAGGGGCGGACCGGCTGGCAGAAGGCGCGCACGCATCCGACGCGCTATCGCGGCGTCGACCCGGACACCTGAGGGCAGCGCCGCGGCCCGGCAGCGCGCACGCCATCGTGACCGCCGCCGCCGCGAAGCTGACGCAGGACGGTGTACGCATGTGATCATGCGCCTCCTCCTCGCCGTCCCACTCCTCGTCCTCATCGCCACCGGAGCGTCGGCCGGAGAGCCGCTCCTCGACGGACCCGTCGTCGCCGGCGGCTTCGGGATGGGCGGGTCGGACTATTACGGCGACGTTCACAGCCGCATGCCGTTCACCGGCGAGGCACCGCCGCGGCCGGTCGGGATGGCCGACATCGTGCGCGTCCGGGCAGCCCGCGCGCGCGCCGCGACCGCGTCCCGGCGACAGGCGCCGCACCGGCCGGCGCATCGCGGCTGAGTGTCTCCGGCCTCCGCCGATCCGGACCAGCCGGACAAGGAGAGTGCGGTCCGAACGATCGGGCCGTAGCCATAGGAGGACGGTCGGAGCGGCGGATCAGTGCCGGTATCGTTCGGCCAGGGCCATGAGGGCCTGGGCGAGCTCGGTGAGGTTGGCGGAGGCGGCCTCGACCTGCCGGGTGCCGGCCGCGGTCTGCTGGCTGGCCTGGCGGATGTTCTGCAGCGCCCCCATCACCTGCTCGATGCCCAGCTGCTGCTGGTTGGTCGAGGCCACAATCTGCTGGAACGTCTGCACGTTCTCCTCCACCCGCGCGGTGATCTCCTCGATCGTGCGCTGCGTCGTGTCCGAGCGCGTCTTGCCCGCCGCCGCGCGCTTGACCGCCTCCTCGGTCAGCATCACCGACGTGTTGATGCCCCGCTGGATCTCGCCCAGGATCCCCCGCACCTGCCCCGTGGCCGCCTTGGCTTGGTCGGCCAGGAGCTTCATCTCCGAGGCCACCACCGAGAAGCTGCGCCCGCTCTCGCCGGCCGCGGCCGCCTCGATGGCGGCGTTCAGCGCCAGCAGGTGCGTGCGCTCCGAGATGTCGTTGACCGTCTCGATGATGTCGCCGATCGTCTGGGTCTTCTCCGACAGGCTGACGATGTTGCCGGCCACCGCCTCCGCCTGCTCGCGGATCGCGTCCATGGCCTTGGCGGTGTCGGACACCGCGCGCAGGCCCTGGCGCGAGGTCTGGGCGGTGGCCTGGGCGGTGGCGATCACCTCGGTGGCGCGCTTGGAGATCTGCGCCCCCGAATGGGTGATCTCGTCCACCGTGGCGGCCGTCTCCTGCACGGCGGCGAACTGCTGCTCGACCGAGGCCGCCTGCTCCTGCGCCGAGGCGCGGATCTCGGCCGCGGCCGCGTTCAGGTCCGCCGTCGCCGCCCGGTTCGTCCGCGCCAAGTCCGACAGACCCGAGACCATCGTGTTCAGCGTCGTGCTCAGACGGCCCACTTCGCCGCCGGCGCGGACATCGAGCGTGCTCGACAGGTCGCCCTCGCCGACCCGTCCCACGAAGCCCATCACCGCCACGAGAGGCCTGACGACGAGGCGGTTGATGGCGACCCCGATGCCCAGGCAGATCAGCAGCGTGATCAGCGTTCCGCCCCAGAGGGCGAGGCCCTCGTTGCGCTCGCTCCGCGCGACGCGCTCGGCCAGCGCGGCCCGCACCGCTCCTTCGAGACCCTCGATGGCCGCGAGCTTCTCGCGGAAGGTGTCGAACAGCCGCTTGCCCTGACCGTCCGCCTCGATCTTGACCGCCTCGTCCCGCTTAGCCGGATCGGCCGCGATTCGCACGACGACCTCGCCGACCTCGGTCTGCCAGCTGCGGGCCGCGGCCACCGCGTCGGCCAAGAGGCGCGTCCGCTCGGGATCGTGGCCGATCAGGGTCCTGAGCCTGTCGATCGCCTCGTCCAGTGTCTGGCGCCCCGTGCGGTAGGGCTCCAGGCTGCCGTCGCGGCCCGTGATCAGGTAGCCGCGCAGTCCGGTCTCCTGATTGAGCATGGCCGCGCGGAAGCCGTCGAGGGCGCGGATCAGCTGGTTGGACCGGCTCCGGGCATCGGTCGCGTCCCGCAGCTGATCGGCCGTAATCAGGACCGCGCCGCTGGTCAGGACCGACACCAGGGCGATGACACCGATCGCACCGCCCAGGATGCGGTTGAGGCCCAGCGTTTGCGGCATCGTCTGCTTCATCCTACGCGGCCCGGCGGACGGCTCTGGCTGAGCCGCGACCGGGGCGCGCTCGCCTCTTAGCGCCGCCGCCCGGCGGATGCGAGCCGCAGCGCCGGGTGCCGGTGCGATATTTACGAGTTGTAAACCGACGAGCGACTTGTACTTGTGCAAGCGAGCGATTGTGCATGCATCTAAATAGCGAGACCCGCAGTTTTCGATCGTAAAGGTTTCTCAGAGGGCGTTTGCGTCGCGCGAGATGTTGATTTCTTTCCTGATCGATACCGATCGCAAAGCGGATCCACTCGACGCGAACCTTCGCGCGCGCGCCCGCGTCGAGCAGCTCGACGTCGCGCTCCGCCTGGTTCCCTTCACGATTCTTGTGAGCCTCAGCGTCGTACAGGTCATCGTCTACCTGTTCTGGCAACCGGGCAACCGGGTCTACCTCGCCGGGCTCGAGGCGCTCGTCCTGCCCCTGGCGGTGGTCTCGCTTCAGCAGTGCTGGCGCTGGCGCTCCCGTCCGAAACCGCTCGAAGTGCCGTCCTCGTTCGTCCAGGGCGTGGTGCTGGCCGCCCAGGCCTATGGCCTCCTGCTGGCCTCCATCCCGGTCATGCTCTTCGCCGGGGCCGACGCGCACGGGCGGCTCCTGATCGCCTCCAGCATCGCGGGCCTGATCGCGACCGGCATGAGCGCGGCGGTGCTGCCCCGCGTCGCCATCGGCTATTCCGGCCTGATCATCCTCGGCTCGTTCATCGCCCTCGCGACGACCGGGGAGCCCTTCTACATCTACGTCGCGGTTCTGCTGTTCTTCTACGCGATCTTCATCTGCTTCACGATCGTGCATCTCAGCCGGCTGTTGACGATGCGGGTCATCGCGCAGATCGAGCTGGAACGGCAGCAGGAATTCACCCACCTCCTGCTCAACGAGTTCGAGGAGAGCGCCAGCGACTGGCTCTGGGAGACGGATGCCGACCTGCGCCTCCAGCACGTCTCGCCGCGCCTGATCGAGGTCGCCGGCTCCTCCGAGCGCCAGCTGATGGGCCTGCCGCTGGAGCGGCTGCTGCTGCCGCCGGTGGCACCGCCCAGGAGCCACTCGAGCACCACCCTGTGGGGCTGCATCGCCGAGCGGCGTGCGTTCCGGAACCTGCACCTGCAGCTCGACATCGCCGGCGAGCGGCGGACATGGTGCCTCAGCGGCAAGCCGACCTTCAACCGGGCCGGCGCATTCTCGGGCTATCGCGGCGTCGGCTCCGACGTGACCGAGAAGCGGCGCTCCGAGGAGCGGCTGTCGTATCTCGCCCTGCACGATTCCCTGACCGATCTGCCCAACCGGGTCCTGTTCCATCAGCTCCAGGAAACGGCGCGGGAACGGCTCGCGCAGGGGGACCGGTTCGCCGTACTCGCCCTCGACCTCGACGAGTTCAAGAGCGTCAACGACACCTTCGGCCACGCGGCCGGCGACAGGCTCCTGAAATCGGTCGCCGAGCGGCTGCGGAGCTTCGAGGCGTCCGACGTCCAGCTCGCCCGTCTGGCGGGGGACGAGTTCGCGGTTCTCGCGACCGGACGGAGCGCCCGGGACCTGCACGGCATCGAGTCGCTCGCGAACGGCATCGTCGAGGCGCTCGCGTCGCCGTTCACCATCGACGGCATCCGGCTGACCGTCAGCGTCAGCATCGGGATCGCGATCGCCCCGCAGGACGGTTGCCAGGAGATCATGCGGCGGGCCGACCTCGCCCTCTACCGCATGAAGAGCGAGGGCCGGAACGGCTACCGCTTCTACGAAGCGGAGATGGACGAGCGGATCGAGGCGCGGCGCGCCCTGACGGCCGACCTGCGGGGCGCCCTCGATCGGGACGAGTTCGTCCTCTACTTCCAGCCGATCGTGGCGGCCAAGGAGTGCCGCGTGCGCGGCTTCGAGGCGCTGATCCGGTGGAAGCATCCGGTGCGCGGCTTCGTCTCGCCCGGGGATTTCATCCCGCTCGCCGAGGAGACCGGGGTGATCATACCGCTGGGCGAGTGGATCCTCCGGGAGGCCTGTCGGATCGCGGCGGGCTGGCCGGGAGATGTCCGCATCGCCGTCAACCTGTCCCCGCGGCAGTTCCGGCACTCGGACCTGACGCAACTTGTCCGCTCCGCGCTGCGCACGAGCGGGCTCGCCGCCCCGCGCCTGGAGCTGGAGGTGACCGAATCGGTGTTCCTGGAGGCCACGCCGGCGATCAACGCCACGCTCGCCAAGCTCCGCGAGATGGGCGTGCGGCTGTCCCTCGACGATTTCGGAACCGGCTACTCGAGCTTGAGCTACCTGCGCCGGATCGCCTTCGACAAGATCAAGATCGACCAGAGCTTCGTCCGCGACCTGCCTCAGGAGCGGAGCGCTGCGGCGATCGTGAACGCGATCATCGACATGGCGACGAGCCTCGACATGACGATCACCGCGGAGGGCGTCGAGACGGACGCCCAGCGCGCCTGCCTGCTGGAGCAGGGGTGCCACGAGTTCCAGGGCTACCTGTTCAGCAAGCCGCTGCCGGCCGAGCAGGCCGCCGCGCTGGCGCGCAGCCGTCAACTCCTCCCGGCGGCGGTTCAGGCGGCGTGAGGCGCGGTCAGACGCCGAGCGGCGCGACGCCGGTCGTGCCGCTTGCGCCCGCGACGGCGTGCGGGGACGTCTTCGGCCAGTAGGGCAGGAAGCCCTCGATGATCGCCCGCGGAATATCGAGCGGGCGATAGTGGACGGTGTCCACGAACATCAGCGACTGCTCGCCCCGGCCGAGGAGGCCGTTGACCTCGCTGTGGATCTCGTGCGCCAGGGTCACGAACTTCCTGTTGTGGCTCGCGATCGAGATGCGGACGGTGACCGGCTCGAACTCCATCGCCTCCCGGCGGAAGTCGTGCTGGAAGGACTTCGTCAGGATGTAGAAGTCCGTCGATTTCAGGTCGAAATCCGGCATGCAGATGTTGAAGAAAAGCTCGCGGGCCTTGCCCACCCAGCGCACGTAATTGGCGAAGTAGACGTTCCCGACCGAGTTGGTGTCATCGTAGGTCGGGATGAGGCGCAGGACGAACCAGTGCCCGTCGAACCCGTGCGATGCGACGGCGTCGGTCTGGTCCACCGCCACGGGCACCGCCGCCGCCCGCGGCGCCCGCTCCGCCGCCGGGATCAGCTCCGCGACCGGCGGCGGCGCGCGCCAGCCGAGGACCTCGGCGATCATCGGGAGTGCGCCGATCAGGCCGATCAGCGGCGCGATGGCCAGCAGCGCCCAGCTCGGGGCCAGATAGCCTGTCACGAAGATCAGGCACGCCGTCGCCCCGATCATGGAGGTGAGAACCGGGTCGTAGCGGCGGGTCGCGCCGAGCGTCTCGCACACGAGACACGCCGCCGCCCCGACGAGGAGCGTGGCGAATGGCATCATCAGGTAGAGGAGCGAGAGGTTCGCCCAGATCGCCGCCGCCGCTGTGGCGAGCGCGGCACCGAGGATCCAGACCGGCGACGCCACGAGGCCGGCCGGCACGAAGGCGAGGAGCGGGGAATTGCTGCGGGCCGTGACCGAGATTCCGAGCCAGCGCGTGGCGCTGTAGAAGCTGTCGATCGTGGTCGCGGCGGCGATCGCCGTCCAGATCACGAAGGCCACCGCGACGCCGGTCGCGGGTTCGCGCCCGATCGCCTGCGCCACGGCCGCGTAGGCTCCCGACAGGCCGTCGGACGAGACGACCGGCATGCCGAGACCCGCCCGCGCGGCCATGAGTGCGTTGATCGTCAGGAGACCGAGGAAGAGGAGCGCGCCGGTCACGTAGGCCGCGCGCACCGACCCGCCCGAGCGCCGGATCTCGACCGCCCGCTGCCACTGCTGGATGTCCATCCAGGGGCCGAGCAGGAAGCCGACCAGCGAGGGGACGACGAGCCCGTAGAAGCGCTCGTCGAAGGCCTGCAGCGGGACATCCCAGCCGTCCCGGTGCGCGGACAGACCGCCGAGCAGGATCACGCTCGCGGCGAGCCCGACCGCCAGCGCTCCGCAATGGACGATGCGGATCCCGCGCAGCGGGACGGCGTGGCCGAGCGAGCAGGCGACGAGGACCAATGCGATCACGCCCACGGCGGCGTCGTGGCCGAACAGGGGAAGCCACGCGTAGGCCGCGAAGCCGAAGATCGTGATCGCGACGGCGAAGAACTGGGCTCCCATGAACAGGAGCGCGTAGGGGCCCTGCACGGCGGCCACGATCGCGTCGAGATTCCGACGGGGCGCGCCGAGCATCCAGCCGAACAGGCCGAGACCGGTCGCGTTCGGCAAGGCGAAGGCAAGGAACCCGAGCCAGCCGTATGTCAGCGTGACATGGATCGCGTAGAAAAACCCGAGCCCCCAGAACCACGACAAAGCAATCGTGGGTGCCCAGGCCGCGGAGCGGATGAACTGGGAAGGCATTGTGGCTTCAAGCGCTCCGGACCTTAAGCTGCAATAGCGTATCAGATTCGTTTCGGGAATATGGCGAACCCAAAAGAAGGCGGATACAAGAAATTCAGTGAGGGAAAAGCATCGGGCTGCTCCGCCACGGCCGGCGATCCGAGGGGCGCGCGTGTCCTACAGGCACCCGCCATGGCGCCGAGGCCCGGGTGATCCGCCTAGTCGGCGAGCGTCTTCCGACCGTCGCGGACCAGATCGACGAAGTTGCAGACCAGGGCGGCTTTCGCGGGCGACCACAGCGCGAAGACGTCGGCGCGGATGCGGGGTCCCTCGAGCGGCCTGTAGACCACGTCGGCATGCGCCAGCCGGGCGACGTATTCCGGGATGATGGCGATGCCCAGGCCGGATGCGACGAGGCTCGTCAATGAGGCCGCCTCGACGGCCTGATGGGTGATGGTGGGGACGAACCCGGCCTCGACGCAGCAATCCCAGAGATACTTGGCGAACAGCGAATCGGACATCCGGAGGAACACGAACCGCTCGTCGCGCAGGTCGGCGAGCCGGAGCCTGCCCCGCGCGAGACGGTGCCCCCTCGGAAGGACGACCTGCACGGTCTCGCTCCACGCGCGGACCCGGACCAGATCGGCATCCTGCGGCGGGGCTCGCAGGAAGCTGACGTCGGTCTGCCCCGCCTTCAGCATCGCGATCTGGCGATCCGGCGACATCTCGTGGATCCGGAGATCCACCGCGGGATAGACCTGCGCGAAATCCCGGATCGCGTGCCCGAGCGGCCCGGCGAGCATCGAGCCCGTCAGGCCGACATTGATGATGCCGGCGGTGCCCGCGCCGATCGCCCGGGCGCGCTCGACGGCCTCGGCGGCCCGCTCCAGGAGCCCGATCGCCTGAATGTGAAAGTCGTGACCGGCCCGCGTCAGCGCCACGCGCCGGGTCGTCCGCTCGAAGAGAGCCGTCCCGATCTCCGCCTCCAGATCGCGGATCTGCTGGCTGAGCGGCGGCTGCGCGACACCGAGGCTCTCCGCGGCGGCGGTGAAGCTCAGGTGCTTCGCCACAGCGACGAAGTAGCGGAGATGGCGTAGTTCCATGGGCGGATTAAAACTCTGAGCATTTCAAACTAAATGAAATAGATATTTGACGTCTAGATCGTTCGGCACGATTTTGCCGCCGGGAAGGCCGAGCAGGCATCGCTTTGCACAATGCCGCCGCGCCGCGCGGTCGGGCTCGACCGGACCCGCCCATGAGAGGCGGGACGATCGCGGTCGGGTCGGGGCGAGCCTTCCGAGGGAGATCGCGATGAAGCGCTTGTACGGGTCGCTGTTCGGGCAGGTTGTGGCCGCCCTGATGATCGGCATCCTCGTCGGCCGGCTCTGGCCCGACTTCGCCGTCACCCTCAAGCCGCTGGGCGACGTCTTCATCAAGCTCATCAAGATGGTGGTCGCGCCGCTGGTCTTCGGCGTCGTCGTGCACGGCATCGTCGGCGCGGGCGACCTCCGGAAGGTCGGTCGCGTCGGGCTCAAGTCCCTGATCTACTTCGAGGTGGTGACGACAATCGCGCTCGCGCTGGGGCTCGTCCTCGCCTACGTCTTCGCGCCCGGTCACGGCATGAACGTCGATCTGGCGACCCTCGATGCCAAGTCGCTCACCAGCTACACCGACCGGGTCGGGCAGGTGACGGGCACCGTCGACTTCCTGATGAAGATCGTGCCGACGACCTTCATCGACGCCTTCGCCAAGGGCGACATCCTCCAGGTCCTGCTCCTCGCGATCCTGTTCGGCGCCGGGCTCTCGCTCCTCGGCGAGCGCGGCAAGCCGCTGGCCGACAGCCTGGAGCGCATCACCGAGGTCCTGTTCCGGATCATCGGCTTCATCGTGCGGCTGGCGCCGCTCGGCGTGCTGGGCGCGGTCGCCTTCACGGTCGGGAAGTACGGCGTCGGGTCCCTGAAGCAGCTCAGCATGCTGGTGATGCTCTTCTACGCCGGCGTCGCGCTCTTCGTGGTCGTGGTGCTCGGCAGCATCATGCGGCTCGCGGGATTCAGCCTCTTCAAGCTGCTCGCCTACCTGCGCGAGGAGTTGACCGTCGTCGCCGGCACCGCCTCGTCGGACTGCGTGCTGCCGCAGGTCATGCGCAAGCTGGAGCGGCTCGGCATCAAGGAATCCACCGTCGGCCTCGTGATCCCGACCGGCTACTCCTTCAACCTCGACGCCTTCTCGCTCTACCTAACCCTCGCCACCGTGTTCATCGCCCAGGCGACCAACACGGACCTGTCCTTCGGCCACCTGATGCTGATCCTCGGCATCGCGCTCCTGACCTCCAAGGGCGCCCACGGCGTGCCGGGCTCGGCGATCGTCGTCCTCGCCGCCACGCTGTCGGCGGTGCCGGAGATCCCGGTGATCGGGCTGGTCCTCGTCCTGTCGGTCGACTGGTTCGTCGGCATCGCCCGCGCCCTCGGGAACCTGATCGGCAACTGTGTCGCGACCGTCGTCATCGCCGCCTGGGAGGGCGACATCGACCGAGTGCGGGCCAACCGCGTCCTGAACGGCGAGGACACGACCGACACGGCGGAGATCCTCGAGGCACCCGTCGCCGAGCCGCGTACCGCGTGACCAGCTCCCCGACAGACGTTTACAGCTTGAAGTCGAATTCTGGAGACCGACCATGAGCGCTGGAGCCTACAACCCCCCGTGCGGTGGCCTACCCGGCCAGACGCGGCTGATGACCGGCCGCGCGGTGTTCACCGAGGCCTACGCGGTGATCCCCCACGGCGTCATGAGCGACATCGTCACCAGCCTCCTGCCGGGCTGGGACAGGACCCAGGCCTGGATCGTGGCCCGGCCGCTCTCGGGCTTCGCCGAGACCTTCGCCCAGTACCTCATGGAGGTCGCCCCCGGCGGCGGCAGCCAGGCCCCCGAGCCGGAGCCGCAGGCCCAGGGCGTCCTGTTCGTGGTCGCCGGCACGGCCAGCCTCACCCTGGAGGGCGCGCGCCACGCCCTGCGGCCGGGCAGCTACGCCTACCTCGCCCCCGGGGCGGCCTGGGCCCTGCGCAACGACGGCGACGCGCCCGTGCGGTTCCACTGGATCCGCAAGGCCTACCAGCCCGCCGCCGGCCTCGACGCGCCGACGTCCTTCGTCACCCACGAATCGGCGGTCGAGCCGGCCGGCATGGTCGGCACCGACGGCGCCTGGGCGACGACCCGCTTCGTCGCCTCCGACGACCTGCGCCACGACATGCACGTCAACATCGTCAGCATGCGCCCGGGCGCCTCGATCCCATTCGAGGAGACCCACGTCATGGAGCACGGACTGTTCGTGCTGGAGGGCAAGGCGGTCTACCGGCTCAACCGCGACTGGGTCGAGGTCGAGGCGGGCGACTTCATGTGGCTGCGCGCCTTCTGCCCCCAGGCCTGCTACGCGGGCGGGCCGGGCCCGTTCCGGTACCTGCTGTACAAGGACGTCAACCGCCACCCGGCGCTGGCGCCGCGCGGGCTCGGCCGGTGAGCGCGGGCGCCCGCACGGTCGTCGCCCGGCCGCTGACGGCCGAGGCGTTCGCGCCGTTCGGCACGGTAATCGACGCCGCCGCGGTGGCGCCGCGGCCGATGAACGGCGGGATGGCGCGGCGCTTCCACGATCTGGCGGCGGTCGAGGTCGTGGGCGAGGGGTCGCGGGTGGTGATCGGGCTGGTCGAGGCGCAGCCCTACCCGGTGCCGCTGCGGCTCGGCCTGGTCGAGCGGCACCCGCTGGGCGCGCAAGCGTTCCTGCCGCTGAGCGCGGCGCCGTTCCTGGTGGTGGTCTGCCCGGACGCGGAGGGCCGTCCCGGCCCGCCCCAGGCCTTCGTGACGGCGCCGGGGCAGGGGGTCTGCTACGCGCGCAACACGTGGCACGGGGTGCTGACGCCCTACGGCCAGCCGCAGGACTTCGTCGTGGTCGACCGCGGCGGCCCGGGCGTGAACCTCGAGGAACACACCTTCGAGCAACCCTGGACAGTGCATCTGCCCGGCCGGGACTGAGGCCGAGCGCGCCATCCGCGCCATCGTCCCGTCGCCACGGTCTCGCGCGGCCGGGGCCGCCTCCGGTCGCCCCGTATCAGCGGCGGCCGGATGCAATCATTCCCGGGGACGCGGCCGCGAAAGTCCGTTGACTGGCACCGGTCAGCGGCTATCGAGGCCGCAATCAGGAGTCCGCACCAACGCGGACCCGAGGAAACGCCGGGCCCCGCGCCCGCACCGGAAAGGCCGCCATGTCCCCGTACCGCACGCCCCTGTCCCGCCGCCGATTCCTGGCGACCGGCTCGACGGCCCTCATCGCCGGTACCGTGGCGGCACCGCACGTGGCGCGGGCGCAGAAGGCAGAATTCACGTACAAGTACGCTAACAACCTGCCCGACACGCATCCGATGAACATCCGCGCCCGCGAGATGGCGGAGGCGCTGCGTACGGAGACCGGCGGCCGGTTCGACCTCAAGATCTTCCCGACGAGCCAGCTCGGCTCCGACACCGACACGCTCAGCCAGCTGCGCTCGGGCAGCGTCGAGTTCTTCACGATGTCGCCGCTGATCCTCTCGACGCTGGTGCCGAACGCGTCGATCAACGGTATCGGCTACGCCTTCCCGAGCTACGACGCCGTCTGGCCGGCCATGGACGGCGAGCTCGGCGCCTGGGTCCGCCAGCAGATCGCCAAGGCCGGCCTCGTCGCCATGGAGAAGATCTGGGACAACGGCTACCGCCAGACCACCTCGTCGACCAAGCCGATCGCCACGCCCGACGACTTCAAGGGCTTCCGGATCCGCGTCCCGGTCTCGCCGCTCTGGACCTCGATGTTCAAGGCCTTCGACGCGGCTCCCGCGTCGATCAACCTGAACGAGACCTACTCGGCCCTGCAGACCAAGATCGTCGAGGGCCAGGAGAACCCGCTGGCGGTGATCTCCACGACGAAGTTCTACGAGGTGCAGAAGTACTGCTCGCTCACCAACCACATGTGGGACGGGTACTGGTTCCTGGCGAACCGCCGCGCCTGGGAGCGACTGCCGGCGGACCTGCGCGAGACGGTGGCCCGCCACATCAACGCCGCCGGGATGAAGGAGCGGGCCGACGTCGCTCAGCTCAACGCCAACCTGCAGGCGGACCTGTCGAAGAACGGGATGGTCTTCAACAAGCCCGACCCGGAGCCCTTCCGCGACAAGCTGCGCAAGGCCGGCTTCTACGCCGAGTGGAAGGGCCGGTACGGCGACGAGGGCTGGTCGCTGCTCGAGAAGGCCTGCGGGAAGCTCACCTGATGGGCGCCGCGGGGGCGCCGCGCGGCGGGGTCGCGCCGTGCTCCCGGCGGGTGATGAATCTCGCCCATTTCCTGCGCCGCGCCGCGCGCCGGTTTCCGGACGCGGTGGGGCTCGCCTGGGGCGAGCGGCGCTGGACCTGGGCCGAGCTCGACGCCCGGGTCGACGCGATGGCGGCAGCGCTCGCCGCCCGTGGCGTGACCAAGGGTGATCGCGTCCTGGTCCAGGCGCGCAACAGCAACCAGCTGTTCGAGTCGATGTTCGTCTGCTTCCGGCTCGGGGCCGTCTGGGTGCCGGCCAATTTCCGGCAGACGCCCGCGGAGATCGCCTATCTCGCCCGTGCCAGCGGCGCCTCGACGCTGATCTGCGGCGCGGGTTTCCCGGAGCACGCCGCCGCGGTGCGCGAGGCCTGCCCGGATCTGGACCGCGTCGTGGCGATCGGCGACGCGGCCTTCGGGGCCGGCTACGACGCCCTCGTCGCGGACCATCTCGGCGCGGCCGCGCCCGTTGCCGATGTCGAGCACGACGATCCGTGCTGGTTCTTCTTCACCTCCGGCACGACGGGCCGCCCCAAGGCGGCGGTCCTGACCCACGGCCAGATGGCCTTCGTCATCACCAATCACCTCTGCGACCTGATGCCGGGCACGACGGAGGCCGACGCGTCCCTGGTCGTGGCGCCGCTCTCGCACGGCGCCGGCATCCACCAGCTCGCGCAGGTCGCGGCCGGCACCAAGACGGTGCTGACCGCCGGCGAGCGGCTCGATCCCGAGGAGGTCTGGGCTCTCATCGAGGCGTGGCGCGTCACGAACCTCTTCACCGTGCCGACCATCGTCAAGCTGCTGACCGAGCACCCCGCGGTGTCGACGCACGACCATTCCAGCCTGCGCCACGTCATCTACGCGGGCGCGCCGATGTACCGGGCGGACCAGCAGCACGCGCTGCGGGTGCTCGGGCCGGTGCTGGTGCAATACTTCGGCCTCGGCGAGGTGACGGGCAACATCACCGTGCTGCCGCCCCGCCTGCACGCGGCCGAGGACGGGCCGGACGTCAAGGTCGGCACCTGCGGATTCGAGCGCACCGGCATGCAGGTCCAGATCCAGGACACGGAGGGCCGCGAGTGCCCGCCGGGCGTCACCGGCGAGATCTGCGTCTGCGGCCCGGCCGTGTTCGCGGGCTACTACGACAATCCGGAGGCCAACGCGGCGGCGTTCCGCGACGGCTGGTTCCGGACCGGCGATCTCGGCCATCTCGATTCCGAGGGCTTCCTGTTCATCACCGGCCGCGCCTCGGACATGTACATCTCCGGCGGCTCCAACGTGTATCCGCGCGAGATCGAGGAGAAGCTCCTCACGCATCCGGCGATCACCGAGGCCGCGATTCTCGGCGTCCCGGATCCCGGCTGGGGCGAGGTCGGCGTCGCGGTCTGCGTCGCCCGTCCCGGGGCCGCGGTGCAGGAGGGAGAGCTGATCGCGTGGCTGTCCGCGACTGTCGCTCGTTACAAGCTGCCTCGGCGCGTGTTCTTCTGGGAGGCCCTGCCGAAATCCGGCTACGGCAAGGTGACGAAGCGCGCGATCCGCGAGGGACTTGAGGCGCGGGGCGACCTGCCCTTCGACGGGCAGGCGAGGCCGCAGGCCCGATAGGGCTGTCGCGATCCCATCCGGTTGATGCGGCGCCCCGTCTTTGCGAGCGGAGCGAAGCAATCCAGTCAGCGCCACGATCTCAGTGGACGCGCCGCCCTGGATCGCTTCTCTCCGCTCTCGAGGACGGCAGCGGCGGAATCGGCCTCCATATGCGGGACGCAGATTCAGGGAGCCGCGTCGATCTCGGGGCACGCGACCGGTAGCCGACATTCCGAGCGGAAAGTCGGGCCGGTCCACATCCCTCCGCGCACATTATGATCTCGCTGCATGGTAGCTCCGAGATGCAGACCCTGACATGTCCCCGGAGCTGCGCGCATATTGCAGTGCAGCACGCCGGGCCCCCGCCCGGCCACGACCGGGATCTCGGCACAATGACAACCCTCGCGAATCTCGTCAGCCGGCTCGAGGGTGCAGTGCGGCGCGCCGCGGCCGAACGCTACGCCGAGCAGCGCGAGCGGATCGCGCGGACCGGCAGCGCCGGCATGATCTGATCGCGCGCGGCGCGTCCCCGCGGTGGAGATCGTCAGAGGAAGCCGATCGAGAACCAGGGGACGAGGATGATGGCGAGCAGCCCGACCAGCAGGGCCACGATGTAGCCGACGATCGGGCGCATCCCGGCATCGGGATGGATCCGGCTGATGGCGCAGGCCGCGTAGTAGCCGACGCCGAAGGGCGGGGCGAACAGGCCGATGCCCATCGCGAGGATGACCACCATGGCGTAGTGGACCTCGTGGACCCCGACTGCCCGCGCGATCGGGAACAGCAGCGGCCCGAACAGCACGATCGCCGGTATGCCCTCCAGCACCGAGCCCAGGATGATGAAGGCGAAGGCCGAGACGAACAGGAACCCGAGCGCGCCGCCCGGGAGGCTCTTCATCACCTCGGCGAGCGTCTGCGAGAAGCCCGACTGGGTGAGCGCCCAGGCCATCCCGGTGGCCGCGCCGATGATCAGCAGGATCGCCCCCGACAGGGTCGCGGTGGTCACCAGCATCGGGTAGAGCCGCCGCCACTCGAACTGGCGGTAGATCAGCAGGCCGGCCAGCGCCGCGTAGACGATGCCGATGGTCGAGACCTCGGTGGCGGTGGCGATGCCCTCGACCACGGCGAAGCGGATCACGAACGGCAGCGCCAGCGCCGGGATCGCCACCAGGAAGGCGCGACCGATGACCCGGCCGGACGGCCGGGCGACGTGGCTCAGGTCCTCGCGGCGGTAGCGCCACCAGACCAGCGCGCACAGCGTCGCGGCGAGGACGAGGCCCGGCATCAGGCCGCCGGTGAACAGGGCGGTGATCGACACGCCGGTGACCGAGCCGATGGTGATCAGCACGATCGAGGGCGGGATCGTCTCGGTCTGCGCGCCCGTGGTGGCGAGCAGGGCGACCAGATCGCCCTCCTTGGCGCCGCGGGCCTTCATCTCGGGGAACAGCACGGGCGCCACGGCAGCCATGTCGGCGGCCTTGGAGCCGGAGATGCCCGAGACGAGGTACATGGCGCCGACCAGCACGTAGTGCAGGCCGCCGCGGACGTGTCCCAGCAGCGAGGCCAGGAAGCCGACCATGGCTTTCGCCATGCCGGTCATCTCGATCAGCAGGCCGAGGAACACGAACAGCGGCACGGCGAGCAGGATGAGGTGGCTCATGCCCTCGTCCATGCGGCCGACCACCACCATGGAGGGCGCGTCGGTGGTCAGCGTGATGTAGGCGAAGGTGGACAGGCCGAACGCGAAGGCGATCGGCACGCCGGAGAAGACCAGCGCTCCGACGCCGACGACGAAGAACAGCAGCAGGTTGAGGTTCCCGAGGTTGGCGAGCCACGGCTGCAGCGCCAGGAGCGCGGCGGCAACACCGCCTCCCAGGATCAGCGCCCCCACGGTCAGTTTCCAGTCGGCGGTCTCCAGGAGTCGGATCAGCGCCACGATCAGCATGAGGCCGAGACCGATCGGCAGGGCGGCGGCGCGCCACGCGTTGTTCAGCTCCAGCGCCGGCGTCTGCACAAAGGTCTCCTCGCTGGCGAACTCGAAGGCCGGCTCGAGCAGCAGGGCGACGAAGATCAGACCGGCGACCAGGGCGACCGTCTCCAGGAAGGCGCGCAGGCGCGGGCCGCTCATGGCCACGAAAGCGGTCATGCGCATGTGCTCGGCGCGCCGGAAGGCGACCACGGCGCCGAGCATGGCGAGCCACAGGAACAGGATCGAGGCGAGCTCGTCCGACCAGATGATGGGATCGCGGAACACGTAGCGGCTGACGACACCGGCGAGCAGCACCGCGATCTCGGCTAGGACGAGCAGTGCCGCCGGGATCTCCACGAGGTGGCCGAGCCCGGCATCCACCCGGCGCAGCCAGCCGCGGGCGCGCAGCGGCGGTCCCGAAAATTTAATCCCCGCCGTCGACTCGACGGCCGCAACATCGATCTGCATGGCGCCCCTCCGTCGGGGCCGCTCCCGATGCCGCTGGCGGCGGGATCGACCCCACATGCGTCTTCGCGTGTGTCTTGCGGTGCGTCTCGGCGCGCCTTCGTTCTCCGATACCGTTATCCGATCCTGCGGAAAACGGTCCCGGTCAGTTTGCCCGACGCATCCTCACGATGCGACCGCGCCCCGTCGCCGTACTTCGTTTTCCGGTCCTTGTGGAATCTCTGCCGTTCAGCGGCGCGCGAATCCGCGCCAGCAGGTCGGCCGGCTCGTGGATGCGGGCCGCCCGAGCGGGTTGCGGAGCGGCGTGACGGTTTCCTAACCCTGCGGCATCCGCACCGGACCTTCGCCGCGGGGCAGTCCTGAGACGTTGTCGGCGTCGAACGCGTCGGTGATGAGGCGGGCATAGTCCATGCGGGCAGCGAGCCGCACCCCGAAATCCGGATGGGCGCTCAGGAATTGCGCCAGCCGCAGCGCCACGAGGTCGAAGGCGCGGTTCGACTCGGCGGAGGCGCGCCCGACATGGTCGCACGACGCCTCTCCGGCAGGGGTCCGCGGGATGCCCTGACCCACCTGCTCGAACAGAACGACGCCCAGCGTCTCTTCCGTCCTGCGCGATGCCCGACTGACTGCGCGCGGGGGAGAGGTTGGACGGCGGAGAGGGGTACGGACGGCCTCATTCCGGGCAGGATGGGCCCGCGACCGGTGCCGCTGGGATCGGGCCCGGGCCGGCGATACGCCGGTCGCGGCGCGCCGGGATCAGGCCGACCGGTGGCCGCGGACCCGGACCGGCGCGGCGGCCGGGACGATCTTGCCCTGCTGGGCAACCTCGCAGAGGACCGCCACCATCGCGTCGGCCTGCGTCTCGAGGTCGGGCGGCCCGACATCGTCGCGCGTGTTACGCCAGGCGATGAAGATGCAGGCCAGGATAGCCGACGCGCTGGCTGCCAGGGGTGCGATGATCAGCGCGGCGAGGGCGCTCACCGGCGCCAGGATCGTGGCTGTCGCGAGACCGCTGACGATGGCTGCGGCTATCAAGACGATCATCGGAGCCTCGCCCGATCTGCGTGGCCGGATCCCGTGCCCGTCCACCGTCCTAGGATCACGTCACAAAGGTTTACGCTTCGTTAACGGGAAGCTTCCATCCGCTAATTCCTTGGCAGCTGTCTCGCCGATTGCTTGACGATCGCCCGTTCAGCGCCCGCAATGACAGGTCGGGGCGCGGATTCGTGGCCCCGGCTCCGGTCTGCCGGGTCGCGCAACACGACGAGCTGCGCCGTGGCCGGCCCGATCGCGGACGCCGGCACGCCGGTGGCGCCGGACTGTGCGGAGACTGTTCACGCCTTCGTGAGGCTACGCGCTGCAATCCGCTCGCGCAGCGTGTCGACCACATGCCCAGAAGTGTTCAAACTGATACGATCGGATCAGGCCTAGTACAGGGCGATCCCTTGCTGCTCAGGGTTGGGCAATGATAGCCCTTGCGCGCCCGGCGTGTAGGAATTCTGTCTCCAATGGCCATCGATGTTCGAGCTGTCGCGCGCCTGCGCGAGATCGCAGCCGTCATTGGCTGTCCGGTCGAGGCCTTCTACGGACCGGATGGCGAGGCCGTCGACCTCGGCATGACGCACGAACTCTTTCGCCTCTGGCACGCGATACAGGATCCGAAAGCGCGTCAGCGCGTCCTGAACAGCGCGCGGCGTGAGGCTCTCGGCGACGCGGTCCCCAAAACGGCCGCCGAATAGCCGCCGCGCCGTCAGCGCCCCTGTGCGATCCAGCCCAGGACCGTCGCGCAGCGCTCGGCCTGCTCGCGGGTCAATCCCGACGCGACGGCGGCGCCGTTGCGGTAGACCACGAAGGTCCCGTCGTCGGTCGCGCGGATCTTGACGGACGCCATCACTCGGCTCCCGACGTGAGAGCCCGGAGCTGGGAGAGGCCGGCCGCGGTGATCTGCCAGACCGCCACTGGACCACCCGGATCCTCGAGCGGGTCGATCCGCCGGAGATGGCCGGTGCTCTCGAGCGCCGTCAGCCGGCTGTGGTCGCCGGGCCAGGACGCGTCCGCCCTCTGACGGATCGTGATCTGGTAATCACGTGCCTCCGCTGCCTTGTTGAGGAGACGGCGCTGGTGGTTCACTCGCATCGGCACTCCGGCTCAGCTCGGGTCGGTACGCAGTAACTACGGACAGGCTGGCCGATACGGTTAAGCTTGGCAACCCCGCGGTCGCAACGGGCTCTGGATCGTCCTGTTCAGAATGCGTGCGATGCGAGGGCCGCCTTCCCGCGTGGATTCTCCTCGGCGCTCCGTCGAGCCGGGGCGGTTGCCGGCGCGACGTCGGCTTCGGATGCCGCGCTCCACGATCGCGGGCGCGGACATAGAGAGAGGCCGGCCGGGTTGCCCCGGCCGGCCTCTGGCGCTTCGCGGTGCGTTTCGCTTACCGCAGGAGCTGGAGAACGCCCTGCTGGGCGGAGTTGGCCAGCGACAGGGCCGAGATGCCCATCGACTGGCGGGTCGACAGCGCCTGCGAGTTGGCCGCCTCCTGGTTCAGGTCGGCGTTCGTCAGGTTGGCCGAGCCCGTCTGCAGCACGTTGATCAGCTGCTTGGAGAAGTCCTGGCGGTTCTGAACCACCGACAGGTTCGAGCCCAGGGAGCTCGCCGCGGAGGTCAGCGAGTTGCCGGCGCTGGTCAGGGTCGACAAGGTCTTGTTGACGTCGGCGTTCAGCAGGAAGTTGCCAAGGCCGTTCTGGCTCGACGAGTTGTTCGAGCTGGTGATCGACGACAGGCCGAGACCGCTCGCCGTGGCGTCGACCGAGGCGACGTTGAGGGTCGAGCTGCCGGTGTCGTTGAACTTGATGTTCAGGTCATTGCCCTTGCCGGCAATGAGGTTGACGCCGTTGTAGCTGGCGTCGCCGGCGAGCTGCGTGATCTGGTTGAGCAGGTTGTTGTACTGGTTGGCCAGCGAGGCGCGCTGCGTCACGCCCGAGATCGACAGGTCGCTGGACACGACGGTGCTGGCGGCGGTGCCGTAGGTCGAGGCGGTGGTGGCCGAGGCGGTGAAGCCGAGCGCCGTCTGGCTGCCCGAGTTCTGGAATTCCACGTCCGCCTGAGCGTTCAGGACGATCTTGGTGCCGGTGCTGTCGACCGAGAAGATCGCGCCGGCGCCGAACGAACCGCTCGAAGAGGTCGAGGCCGAGCTGACCGCAGAGTTCAGGGCCGCGACGGTGGCGCTGATGCTGGAGGAGGCGGCGACCGTGGCCGAGACCGAGGTACCGTTGATCGTCATGAGCACCGTCTGGGAGGCGGTGCTGGCGCTGTAGGCGTTGGCGGCGGTGCCGGTGGTGGAGAGCTGGGTCGAGAGCGCTTGGTTGGCGATCGACTTGGCTTGGTCCACGAGCTTCTGGATCGAGGTGATGCCCTGGTTGGCGGCCTGGATCGACTGGATACCGTTGGAGACGCCGTCGAGGAGGGAGTTCAGGCTCGAGGAGCGTCCGTCGAGGGCCTGGGAGGTGAAGAAGTTGGTCGGGTTGTCGAGGGCGGAGTTGACGGTCTTGCCGGTCGCGAGCCGGTTCTGGGTGGTCGCCATCAGCTGGGCGGTGTCCTGCAGCGAGAGCAGGTTCTGACGCGTGGCGGCCGACAGGGTGATCGAGGACATAGGTCTTATCTTTCTGATTTGATGCACCCGTTTCTCGGGTACGCCAGTAATCGCCCTCCAAACGTTTCGCGGGGGTTAAATCAATTGCCGACTCCGAGTGCGTCCGAAGTGATCGTTAATGAATCGATCCTTGAAGCGCTAAGTATTTACGGATCGCGGGGCGTGTTCAAGATCCATTAACCATCCGCAGCCATAAGCTGTGACGCAAACCAAGTCTGTCGCGCCTGCCCGACCGGTGCCGATCCGGTTCGGTCGGCGCGGCGGGTACGGGGCGCACCTTGCAGGGAGCTCAGATGTGATCGCTCAAGCGTCCGGTGATGTTGGCGCCGCGACCCCTTCCGCGTCGCCGAAGTTGCCCCATGTGGCGATCGCGATCCCCTGCGGGACCATGGTCCACGCGGACTTCGCCGTGAGCCTCGGATCGATGATGCACTCGCTCGGCGAGATGCCGATGTCGATCGTAGTCGGGAAGTCGTCGATCGTCGCCGATGCCCGCAACCTCGGCCTCGAATACGCGCAGAAGTACGGGGCGGAGTACGTCCTGTTCATCGACAGCGACATGACCTTCCCGAAGGACGCACTCCTCAAGCTCCTCGTGCGGCAGGTCGACATCATCGGCGCGACCTATTCCCGCCGCACCGCCCCGTTCCACTTCCTGGGCGACATCCTCCCGGAGCAGCCGGCCGACGCGCCGAAGGGTCTGCTGGAGATGTCCCGGATCCCGACCGGCTTCCTGCTGATCAAGTCCACGGTCTTCGAGAAGCTGAAGAAGCCCTATTTCCGCTTCCGCGTCGACGAGGAAGCCGGCGTGAACATCGGCGAGGACTTCGACTTCAGCGACCGGGCACGCGCCGCCGGCTTCCGGATCTGGTGCGATCCGTATCTCAGCAAGGAGCTCGGCCATATCGGCGAGCAATCCTTCAAGCTCTGACAGCGTTCCGCGCCGCGGCGCGCGACGCCCGACACGGTGAGGCGTGGGAATGAGGATCGCGATCATCACGCCGTCGAGGCTCAAACCCTCGACCCTGGCCGGAAAGGCCGGCCAGTACTTTTTGGAGCACGCGATCGCGAGCGCCAACGCCCAGGAGCTCGACCGGCCGGCGACGATCCACTTCTTCGTCGGGATCGACCCCGGGATCGAGATCCCGGCGCGGCTCGCCGCGCACCCGCAGGTCACCTTCGCGCGCGGCCCGCAGAGGGGCCAGATCCCCGCGCTGAACGCTGCCATCGCCGCCGTCGACGACAGCTGGGACCTCGTCGGCTTCCTCGAGGACGATGATCACTGGCTGCCCGCCTATCTGGGCTTCGCGCTGAGGGCCCTCGAGAGCTTCGATTTTGTCTCCTCGACGCAGCTCGAGACCGACGAGGCCGGCGAGGTGGTGCGGATCAACGACTTCGCGACGCCGTCGGGCTGGCTGATGCGGCGGACCACCTTCGCGCAGGTCGGCGCGATCAGCCCGGCCGCGAAGTGGCACTACGACAACGAGTGGCTCGGCCGCCTCGCCGAGACCGGCCTGCGCCGCGCCCACCTCGTCGAGGCGACGGCGCCCGTCACGCTGCAGGACGCGATCCAGGTCCGTCCGTGGCTCGCCAACGTCCTGCGCAACGGCGGCCCCAACGTGCAGCTCGTGCGGCACGGTTTCGTCCTGCCGCTGGTGTGCCGCCTCGTGCATCCAGGCTCCGGGACCTCGGATGTCGGCTCGGGCGGCACCTCCAAGGCCGAGAGCAACGCCGAGTACCAGCGGCTGGTCGACCGCTTCGGTCGCATCCCCTGGTGAAGGCGCCGGGTGAAGCACCCGACGCCCGCAGCCCCCGTCCCGAGGCGGCCGACCTAGGCGGTCCGCCGCCGAGCCCGCCCCCGCAGCGCGTCCTGGAACGCGGCGAAGACCCGGCGCATCTGCGGGGCCTTGTAGGGAAACAGCTCCACCGAATCCATGTCGTGGACGACCATCCCGGTATCGGCCTCGAAGATCAGCAGACGGCCGTCCGCGCTCTCGGCGCAGTCGATGATCAGGTAATCGAGGCCGATCCTGCGGTGGATCTCGGCGAACGCGGCGCGGTGGCGCTCGGCGAAGTCGGTGTCGAACGTGGCCATGGCGGCGGCCTCGACCTGCCGCTTCACCGGATCCTCCAGCATGCCGGCGTTGAGGTAGTGGATCATCCAGTGGTCGCGGATGGCCATGTGGCAGAGGTAGGGCACACCGTCGATCAACACGACGCGTAGCTTGCGGTAGAGGCCGTCGGCACCGCGATAATCGCAGAACTGCGTGACGTAGTACGCCTCGGCATCCGTCTGCGCGAGGTAGAGATGCAGGTCCTCCGCCCGGTCGATCTTCTGGAGGTCGTTGCCGGCGTGCGTGTCCAGGGGCCGCACGAGGAGCGGGTAGGTCGGGCCCTCGGCTCTGCGGGACGCCGCGGCGCTCAGGATGGAGCGGCTCACGCGGACGACCTCCGGCGCCAGGATCCCATCCGCCCCGCGGAGCGCGTCCGCGATCCCGTGGCGGGACGTCTTGAGGACGTGGCGCGGGTGATTGACGATCGGCCGCGTCCACTGGTCCGCCGCCGCCGCGAGGGCTTCCAGGAGCGGCTCGGCGGTCCGCGCGTAGGCGATGCCCGTGACGATGACGTCGTGCGCCGGCAGGTCGTGCGGGACCGGCTCGCCGGGGCGGAGATAGAGGTAGGTGAGGCCGAAATCGCCGTCGTTCAGCAGGAAGTCGATCGGCGTGTTGGCCATGAGGTCGCCGGCCGTGACCAGGACGAGGACGCGGATCCGCGCCTGATCCGGGTTCGAGCGCAGCGAGAAGACCCGCTGTCCGTCCAGCACCTCGCTCTGGAGCGCGAGCCCCTCGGTGAAGCGGTGCTTCAGCAGCAGGATCGTCGCCATGTCCAGCGCCGTCCCCGCGTCGAGGGCGGAGTCGCCGCCTTCGGCGAGGATTTCGGCGGCCAGGGCGGCCATGTCGGCGCCTTCGAAGGCCGCCCGGATCAGGCGGGCCGGGCCGATCATCGGGTTCGGGTTGTCGATCCCCGCAACGTGCGCTTGCATCAGAGCCTCCGAGCCGTGGGGTCGCCGCAGCGATCCCGGAACCGCGATCAGGTGTTTCGAATCGCGCTCCGCGGCACGACGCCCGCACTCTGACCGCACGGAGGTTTACGAAGCGCTAACCATGTTCTCGGTTCACCGGCGGCAGTTCCGGCCGCGACGCGGAGGCCGTGCGCGCGCGTCAGGCGTGCCTCACTCGCGCCGCGGCGCGGCGCCCGCGCGCCGGAGAGCGTCGGCCAGCGCCCCGCCGGGGGCCGGACCCGGGCTCGGTCGGCTCCGCGGCGCGTCCTGCCGGGGCTCGGCCGTCCTCCGGGTCTGCTGGCCCGGCTCGACGGGATCGTCGAGCCGCAGCGACAGCGCGATGCGCTTGCGCGGGACGTCGACGCTGAGGACCAGCACCCGTACGACCTCGCCGATCCGGACGACCTCGGTGGGCGACGCGATCCGCCGCCGGGCCATCGCCGAGATGTGGACGAGCCCGTCCTGGTGAACGCCGATATCCACGAAGGCCCCGAAGGCCGCGACGTTGGTGACGACACCCTCGAGCTGCATCCCGGGCTTCAGGTCCCCGATCGTCTCGACGCCCTCCTGGAAGCGCGCCGTCTTGAATTCCGGCCGCGGGTCCCGCCCCGGCTTCTCGAGTTCGGCGATGATGTCGCGCACGGTCGGCAGGCCGAAGCGCGCGTCGACGAAGGGCTCCGGCGCGAGGCGGCCGAGGAGGGCGGTGTTGCCGAACAGGACGTGGATGTCGCTCTTCGTCGCCTGGAGGATGCGGCGGACCACCGGATAGGCTTCCGGGTGGACGCCAGACCCGTCGAGCGGGTCGTCACCGCCCTGGATGCGGAGGAAGCCGGCGGCCAGCTCGAAGGTCTTCGGGCCGAGCCCCGGGACCTTCTTGAGCGCCGCCCGCGTGCGGAACGGGCCCTGGGTGTCGCGGTGGGCGACGATCCGCGCCGCCATCGCGCCGCCGAGGCCGGAGACCTGCGCCAGCAGGGCCGGGGAGGCGGTGTTGACGTCCACCCCGACCGCGTTGACCGCGTCCTCCACCACCGCCGAGAGCGACCGCGACAGCTTCGCCTCACTCACGTCGTGCTGGTACTGCCCGACGCCGATCGACTTGGGGTCGATCTTGACCAGTTCCGCCAGGGGATCTTGGAGGCGCCGGGCGATCGACGCGGCGCCTCGATGGGACACGTCGAGGTCGGGCAACTCCTTGGCGGCGATCTCGGAGGCCGAGTAGACCGAGGCGCCGGCCTCGGAGACCACGACCTTCGCCAGCGGCAGGTCCGGGTTCGCCGCGATGATCTCCGCGGCGAGGCGCTCGGTCTCGCGGGACGCGGTGCCGTTCCCGACGGCGAGAAGTTCCACGCCGTGCAGCCTGCAGAGCCGGCCGAGCGTCGCCACGGCCTCCCGCCAGCGCCGCTGCGGCTCGTGCGGGTAGGTCGTCTCGACCGCGACGACCCGCCCGGTCCGATCCGCCACCGCGACCTTCACGCCGTTCCGGTAGCCCGGATCGAGCCCCATCGTCGCCCGCCCGCCCGCCGGGGCGGCGAGGAGCAGGTCCTTGAGGTTCCCGGCGAAGACCGACACGGCCTCGTCCTCGGCCCGCTCGAACAGCCGGCCGCGCAGGTCCTGCTTGATCCCGGCCCGGATCTTCGTCCGCCAGGCCGTGCGCACCGTGTCGAGGAGCCAGGCATCGCCGGGACGCCCCCGCGCCGCGATCTCGAAGCGGCGGCAGATCGCCGTCTCGAAAGGCCCGGGAAGGCCCGGCGCCGACTCCTCTCCCTCCGCGGCGAAGCCGACGTCGAGCACCTCTTCCCGCTCGCCGCGGAAGATCGCCAGGATCCGGTGCGAGGGCATGCGCTCCAGCCGCTCGCTCCAGTCGAAGTAGTCCGAGAACTTCGCCCCCTCGTTCGCCTTGCCCTTGCGCACCTGCGAGACGAGTTGGCCGGTCCGCCAGTAATCCGCCCGCAGGCGCCCCACGAGGTCGGCATCCTCGCCGAAGCGCTCGATCAGGATGGCGCGGGCGCCCTCCAGCGCGGCCTCGGTGTCCGGCACGCCGCGCGCGTCCGACACGTAAGCGGTCGCGACCGCTTCGGGCGCGCGGTCGGGACGGCTCAGCAGGGCCTGGGCCAGCGGTTCGAGGCCGGCTTCGCGGGCGGATTGCGCCTTCGAGCGCCGCTTGGGCCGGAAGGGCAGGTACAGGTCCTCCAGCCGCGCCTTCGTGTCGGCGGCGTCGAGGGCCGCCGCCAGGGGCGGGGACATCTTGCCCTGGGCCGTGATGCTCGCGACGATCGCGGCGCGCCGCTCGTTGAGATCGCGCAGGTAGGACAGGCGCTCCTCCAGCCTGCGCAGCTGCGTGTCGTCGAGGCCGCCCGTATTCTCCTTCCGGTAGCGCGCGATGAACGGCACGGTCGCGCCGCCGTCCAGGAGCGCGACGGTGGCCGCGACCTGCGCCTCCCCGACACCGAGTTCCTCGGCGATCAGAGCGTTCACGGATTTCATGGGTTCTCCGACTGGGGGCGCGGCGACGGACGGGCTGCCTGGGTGGAGCGCCAAGCCGTCGGAAACAAGGCACCGGTCAGGGGCGCGGCTGCGCGTCCGCTCCGGCCTCGGCCTTTACGGCCCGGGCACAATCCAGGATGCGGTGCTGGGCATCGGGATCCTTGATCGAGAACCACAGGGTCAGCAATTCTTCGGTCATCGAACGGTCGTCCTGCGGGTCCGGATCGAAGAAGACGTCGACCGAACATCCGAGAGTTTCGGCCAGATCGCCGAGAAGGCGGCGCGACCGTTCGTTCGGGACTCTGCTGTGATCTGCCATCACGTCGATCCGCCTCGCAGCGCCACCGGGTGCTGCCGCCAGAATGCCCTCGACCCCGCCCGCAACGGGTCAGAGCATCGAGATCCAGACAATCCAGTCAAGTCCGCGCGTCGCAGGCCCGTCGGGGCGTCGGCAGCGCGGATGCCGAGGCGGCCGTCACGGGGCCAGCGCAGTTCCTGGGGATAGCTGGCCGGCTGTCCGCTCATCCTGGCACGGACTTCGCATCCGATTATTCGGGTCAGATCTCGATGGATAGCTGGCACGATGCTGAACCATCGATCTCCCCGCGCTCCGTCCACGAAGACAATAGTCTTCAGCGGAAGTTCGCGGCGGCCGGCGCGCCTTGACGGTCGCGAAACAACGTCATCCGGATGTCACCCGCGGATGCAAGTCTTTCGCTTCGCATGTCCCGGACAGGGAGGCGCCCGTGCAATTCGAGATACGAGAGCGTAGCCGGTCGCTGTGGTCCTGGGTTCTCGTCAACGAGACTGACGAGCCCGTTCTCGAATCGCGACGCAGCTTCCCGTCCCGCGCCCAGGCCACGGCGGCGGCCCTGGCCTTCTCCCAGCTCGTCTCCCGTGCGGGGCGCAGCCTGGGCGGCGGCCCGCGTCAGGTCGGATTCCTCTGACGGTAGCTTGCTCCGGTCCGGTGTCAGGTCGTCCGGATCCGGTGGCGCACGAGGCTCACGAGACTCGTGGCGGCGATGACGCAGCCGACGCCCATCGCGCCGAGGCAGCTGATGGTGCGGATCGGCTCGCCGCGGGCCAGGACGATGGCCACCGCGAGCGGCAGGAGCAGGAACACGAACAGGAGGGTCATGACCGGATCCGAATGACGATGCGCGAATCTAGGACCCGAATGGTTAATCACTTCTCACGGCTCGGTCCGGCTGGCGGCCTCGGTGGACCTCGCGATCGGGGCGCACCGACACGTCTTCGCGAGCGGCGCTGAGCGATCTCGGGCGCGCGCCGCGACCCGTCACTCTGCGGGCGGACGGACCGCGATCACCGTTCGCGCGCGTCGAGGCGGACGAGACGGTCGACCAGGGCCCGGTCGTGCAGGAGCGCCATCCGCTCCTTCGGCGAGAGCCACGCCTGCGCCTCCGTCACCGTCTCGGCCTCGCAGATCTTGGCGGTGGCCAGGGTCTGGTCCGGATCGATCGCGCCCCGGGGCCGCCGCTGTCCGAGGGGAAGCATCCGCGTGTGGGCGCGCGCGAGGTCGGGATCGGCGTGGAGGGCCGCGAGGGCATCCGTCTCGTCGAACCCGCGCTCTGCATTGCGGGCCGCGAGGGACGCGGCGCGGACCGCGATCTCCGGCGGGGTGGCCTCTTCCGGCGTGGCGAGGAGCAGGCGTCGCTTGAGCGCCAGGCCTAGCCCGAGCTGGCCGCTCGCCCAGGAGATCGGGATCGCCAGAACGAGACCCAGGATCGTCGGGCTCATCCAGAGGAACAGCGAGGTGGCGATCGCGAAGGCGGCGACGCCCGCCACCAGCCCTAGCAGCGTGTGCCAGCGGTGACGGACGACGATGTCGCGCAGCGGGATCGAGCCGTCGTCCCGCCGCTGCGGGTTCCAGCCCGTGTCCCGTCCGAGCAGGATGCCCATCACGGAGCCCGACTGGATCACCATCGCCACCGGCGCCACCAGGGCGGACAGCAGGATCTCGACGAGGCTCGACAGGACGAGCCGTCCGGCGCCGCCGCAGGCGCGCCGCACCGGACCGTCCAGCAGCGCCAGGATCAGGCCGAGGAACTTGGGTGCCAGCAGCACCGCCATGGTCAGGCCGAACAGCTGGAGCGCGCGGACCGGATCGAAGCGCGGGAAGACCGGCGAGAAGCCGGCGCCGCCGAAATAGTCCGGCCGCTCCGTCGCCGTCTGGAGCACCAGCAGGATGCCGACCACCAGCTGCAGCAGCCACAGCGGTGAGGCGAGGTAGCCGGCGATGCCGGTGGCGAAGTGCTGCCGCGTCGCGGGATGCAGCCCGGCGGCGCCGATCACCCGCGCGTGCTGGAGATTGCCCTGCGCCCAGCGCCGGTCGCGCACCGCCACGTCGATCAGCGAGGGCGGGCTCTCCTCGTACGAGCCTGGCAGGCGATGGAGCATGTACACCGCCCAGCCCGCCCGGCGGATCAGGGCGGCCTCGACGAAGTCGTGGGACAGGATGTGTCCGCCGAAGGGCGGCTTCCCGGGCAGGTCCGGCAGGCCGCAGGAATCCGCGAAGGCGCGGGTCCGGATGATCGCGTTGTGACCCCAGTAGTTGCCGTCCCGGCCCGACCACGCGGCGAGGCCGGCGGCGATCACCGGGCCGTAGATCCGGGCCGCGAATTGCTGGAGCCGGGCGAACAGGGTGTTGCGGTTGATGATCAGCGGCAGCGTCTGGATGATCCCGGCGTCCGGGTCCGCCTCCATGGCGGCCGCGAGCGCCACGACGGCAGATCCGCTCATCAGGCTGTCGGCGTCCAGCACGAGCATGTGGTCGTAGCGCCCGCCCCAGCGGGTGACGAAATCGCCGATGTTCCCGGCCTTGCGGTGATGGTTCTTCGGCCGGTGCCGGTAGTAGAGCCGGGCCTCGGGGCCGAGCCGGCCGCGCAGGTCGAGATAGGCCCGCTCCTCGGCGATCCAGGCATCGGGCTGGGTGGAGTCCGACAGGACGAACCAGTCGAAATGATCGCCCAGCCCGGTCGCCTCGACCGCCTCGCGCATGGCCTCGATGCCCGCGAAGGTGCGGGCCGTCGCCTCGTTGTAGACGGGCATCAGGACCGCGGTCCGCGTGCGCAGCGCGGCCGGGTTCGGCGTCGGCCGGGGCCGGCGCAGCAGCGTCGCGAAGCCGAGCACCGCGCTGGTGAAGGCCAGGGCGATCCACGAGAAGGTCAGGCAGAACAGGACGACCAGCACGAGCTGGAGGGCGGTCGGGCTGCCGGAGACCGACACGGTCTCGACCATCTGCCAGCCGCCGAAGGCCGTGAGCGCCAGGGCGCCGCCGAACACCAGGATCCGCTCAGGCCAGGGCGTCCGGACCCGGCGCTCCGGCCGGTGACCGAGCCCCGGATCCCAGCGCGCGAGATCCTGGACGGGCATCGACAGGGGGGCCTCGGGCGGCAGATAACGGCCGCCGTCGGTCACGGTCTCGCGCCCGGAACCGGCGTCCGTCGCTGGCGGCAACATCATGGTCTCGTCCAGTCGCACGGGGGAGGCCGTTCCTCAGCAATCGGGTCGGGGTTCAGGGTGTCCAGCGAAACAGCCAGGTCTCGCTGGCCCGGGCCTGGCCGCGCCGGAGCGCGAGACGCAGCTCGCTCGCGCGCTCGCTCCCCGGATCGAGCTCGAACAGGATCCGCAGCGTCTTACGATCGGGGTACCGAAACCGTTCCTGGCGCGTGATCGTCCCGGCCGAGGCGCCGAGGTCGACGTCGATGTCGCCGGGCTGGAACAGCGCGTCGCCCTCGAAATCGACGGCGAAGAGCCGGCGGTTCCCCGTGCTGCCGTGGCCGCAGCGGCTGTCGCGCACCCGGGCGATCTCCGGCGGCAGCGGGTCCGGCCAGCCCTTGGACCAGTGCTGCCGGCACTGGAAGCGCATCTCCGCGCCCTTCGCGAGCTTCGCCTTGGGCCGCCAGTAGGCGAAGACGTTCTCGTTGAGCTCGGAATCGCTCGGGATCTCCAGCAGCGTGACCGCGCCCTCGTTCCAGTCGTCGAGGGGCTCCAGCCAGAGGGACGGACGCTGCTCCCAGTGGCGCCGGTCGTCCTCGAAATCGTCGTAGGCGCGGGCGCGCTGCATGAGGCCGAAGCCCTTGGGCCCGCGATCCACGAAGGCCGAGACCTGCAGCGCCTCGGGATTGTGAACCGGGCGCCAGATCGGCTCGCCGTAGCCGTTGTGGATCGCCAGGCCCTCCACCGAGAAGGCCGCGGCGCGCAGGTCGTCCACGCGGTTCCGGTCGAGGGGCCCGAACAGGTAGCTGCCCTGCATGCCGCCGAGACCGATATGGTCGAGTTCGGCGCGGGCGAAGACCGTCCCGTCGATCTGCGCCGTGGAGACGTCGCGGCCCGGCGTCAGCGTGATCTTGAACGCCGCGGTCGCCGATTCCGATTCCGCGAGGGCGTGGACGATGACCGGCTGGCCCGCCCGCGGCGCCTCGACGAACAGGGCCCGGAACAGCGGGAATTCCTCGCCGCGGGAATCCGCCGGCCGCAGGGCGAGCGCCCGGGCGTTGATGCCGAAATCCTGACCCTCGGCGACGAGGCGGAAGAACGAGGCGCCCTGGAACAGGGCGAAGTTCGACAGCCCGTCGGCGCCGTCGAACCGGGCGCGCAGGCGGAAGCCCGAGAAGGCGGTGTCGGCGGTCAGGTCGGGCAAATCGAGGCCCGGCGCCGCGATGGCGGACTTGTCGTACCCGACCGACTGCACCACGCCGTTCTCCACGACGAACAGCGACACCGGCGTCTCGAAGATCGAGCCGCGCAGCAGCGGCTCCAGGACGTAGCCGGCATTCCGGTCGGCCCAGACCGCGCGGCCCTCCGCGGGACGGATCGCCTCGTAGGCCTCGCGGGAGAGGTTCTTGAGAACCGTCGGCACGTCGCCGGTCTTCAGGGCGGCGTAGGGGGCGGCGGCCCGGGCGCGGGCGAGGTCGGTCAGCGTGCCCGCCGCGAATGCCTCGCCGGCGCCGGGCATGGCCGGGGCCTTCTCCGGGTCGGCCGCCCGCGCGGCTGCCGGGAGCAGTCCCGCGGCAGCGCCGAGCGCGCCCCCCAGGACGGCGCGGCGTGTCGCGGTGGCGGAGAATCCGGGGTCGATCATCATGCAGGCGGTCGTCTCACGTCGCAAGGCAAGGTGCCGGAGGCCCCGTGTATACGGACAGGCCGGCTGAACCCAGCGTTAAGCAAGCGCTTGAACCGCAAGGGGCTCCGTTGACTTAACCCGAGCCGGCTCTCTAATTCGGCCGACTGCATCGGAACGGGGGAGGCAGCATGGGATCGTTGCGAGTGACTGGCCACGGCGTGGATCTCGGCGAGAGTCTGCGCGGCCGCGTCGAGGAACGGATGTCGGCGATCCAGGCGAAGTATCTCGACTCGCACATGCACGATTCCTGCAACGGCCACGTCACGCTCCGGCGCGACGGCACAGCCTTCCGGACGGATTGCGTCCTGCACCTCGTCTCTGGCCTGACGATCGAGGCCAACGGCTTCGCCCACGACGCGCGGTCGAGCTTCGAGCAGACCGCCGAGCGCCTGGAGACCCGTCTGCGGCGCTACAAGCACAAGCTGAAGCAGCACGCGACCGGCCCGGGGGACGACGCGGCGGTCGAGGCCGCCTACGCGGTGTTCGCCGCCCCGGAGGTGGAGGAGGACGACGCCGCCGAGGGCGACGCCCACCCGCCGATCGTCGCCGAGAGCACCAAGACTCTCCAGCGCCGCACCATCGGCGAAGCGGTGACGGCCCTCGACATGACGGGATCCCCAGTGGTTGTGTTCGTCCACGCTGGCACCGGCCGCGTCAACGTCGTATATCGGCGGAGCGACGGAGCGATCGGCTGGGTGGACCCGCCGAACGCCACCGAGTGACGCCGCGGGTCGGGAGGAACGGAGCCGGAACCGGCTGGTTTCCCCGCTTATTGAATCTGGTGGGGGCGCGGCCGGAACGGTCGTCGATGCCCCTGCGACGAGGCCCGCTTCCTCGCGAACGGGCGACGGGGCAACGGTCGTTCGATGCCAGTTCTGGAATTCCTCGACCCCGACTCGGTCGTGCCGGCCCTGCGCGCCCGCGCCAAGAAGCAGGTGCTGCAGGACCTCGCCGCGCAGGCGGCGCGGCGCCTGCCCGCCCTCGGTGAGCGCCCCGTCTTCGACACGCTGCTCCAGCGCGAGCGGCTCGGGTCGACCGGCATCGGCGACGGCGTGGCGATCCCGCACGGCAAGCTGCCCGGTCTCGACCGTCTCTTCGGGCTGTTCGCGCGCTTCGACCGGCCGGTGGACTTCGAGGCGCTCGACGGCCAGCCCGTGGACATCGCCTTCCTGCTGCTCGCGCCCGAGGGCGCCGGCGCCGATCACCTGAAGGCCCTCGCGCAGGTCGCCCGCATCCTGCGCGAGCCGGGCATGCTCGCGCATATCCGGGCCGCCCGGGACGCCGGCGCGCTCTACGCGCTCCTGACGCGCTCGACGGCACCGCAGGCCGCGTGATGATCCAGAGCTTCCGAACGGCCGCCGCCCTGACCCTCGCGGCCGGCATCTCCGGCGCCGCCGCCCAGGGCGAGACCACCTGTGCGCGCGACGTCCTGGTGGCGCAGTCGATGCAGCGCCAGGCCCTCGAGCAGCTCGAGCAGGCGGACGGGGACGACGCCAAGAACTGCCGCGTCTGGCGGCGCCACGTGGAGACGATGCGCCGCGTGGCGAGCGTCTACGGTCGCTGCCTGTCCGGTTCGGAGCGCGGCGAGCGCCTCGCCCAGGTCCAGGGGTCGGACCGCGAGTTCTCGGCCGCGATCAAGGCCCGCTGCAAGGGGCTGTAGGGGCGGGCGTGGCGCGCGCCGCGCCCTCAATCCACGCCGCGGAGCATGAGCGGCTCGGCCACCATCTTCACCGGCTTGCCGCGCCCGATCAGGATCGCCGCGCGGGAGCGTTCGGGATCGGCCTCGAAGCGCGTGCGGACCCAGCTGACCAGGAACTTCATGTATTCGGAGGCCAGGAGGCGCGCGGCCGGCGGGTTCTGCCACCAGCGATCGGCATCGAAGGCCTCGCTCACGACCGGATGCGGCAGGACGCGGTCGCTGTCTTGGAGGGCGTGGTCGAGTTCGACCAGCGTCCGCGGCATGTGGTAGTTCGAGGTCACGACCGCCACGGTGCTGAACCGGTGCGCGCGCATCCAGCGGCGCGTCTCGATGGCGTTCCCGATCGTGTTGCGCGCCCGGTAGTCGAGATCCACGCAGCAGGCGATCAGGGCGCGCTGGGTCGGGTTCAGCCGGGCGATCTCGTCGCGGCTGGTCCGCTCGTTGACCCCGGTGATGAGCAGGCGCCGCCCGTAGCCGCCGGCGAGCAGGTCGATCGCGTCGCCGATCCGCTGGGCACCGCCGGTCAGCGCGACGATCCCGTCCGCCCGGTCGGTCGGCGTCCGCTCCTGGCGGGCGAGCGCGCCGACGAACACGAGAAACCCCGCGAACAGGGCCAGCATCCCGAGCCCGGCGCCGAGGCCGCAGGTCCAGAGCGCGATCCGCCGCCGGTCGCGCGGGCGCGCGGCGGCGCGGCGCGGGAGACCCCACTCGTGCCAGGCCCAGCCGACGGCGTCGGTCGAGGGCGGATCCGATGCGCGCAGCATACGCGTGGTCATCCTCCGGAGAATCGGCGCCGATTGCGGCGGCTCGGAGGCCGGCGCGGTCGGCTGTTTCCACACCGCAACGATAAAGTTTCCAGATGGTAAACGCGCTCGGAAGACCCCCTATTTCCACGTCTTCGTGACGCAGCAGGGATCAGGCCAGGAAGCGCCGCACGGTCACGCGCGAGACGACGCCTGTGACGAGGGACGCGATCACGCCGATCAGGATCACGCTGGCGTAGCCGCGCAGGCCGATATGGAACGCGCCGAACAGCGCCTCGACCTCCTGACCGGCCGGTCCGGAGCGCGCGGCCCGGGCGAGGAGCCCGGCGATCACGAAGGCCACGAGGGCCAGACCGGCGCCGATCGCGCCGCCGCGCAGGCCCAGGCCGAAGAACCGCCGCTGGAACGCGCGGGCGATGTAGTCGTCGTCGGCGCCGACGAAATGCAGCACTTCCACCACCTCGCGGTTGCTCGCCATGGCGCCGCGTGTCGCGAAGGTCACCGCGAGGCCGGTGGCGATCAGGACGAGCAGCACGAGCCCGATCCCGATCCCCACGAAGGCGTTGGCGGCGGTCGAGAGCCGCTGCAGCCAGAGCGCGTGGTCGTCGAGGCTGGCGACGCCCGGCAGCGCCTCGACGAGGCGTGATCGCAGCCGCTTCAGGTCGGCCGCCTGGCTGCTGGAGAGCTTGAGGGCGATGAGCCGCGGCACCGGCAGGTCGGACAGGTCGAGCCCGGTCCCGAGCCACGGCTCGAGCAGGCGCTCCGCCTCGGCCTTGCTGAACACCCGCGTCTCCGCGATCCCGGGTTCGGCCTTGGCGATGCCGTCGGCGCGCGCGACGTCGGCGTCGACGTCGCGGCCGGGACCGGGCCGGACCTGGATCGTGACCTCCCGCGCCACGTCGCCCTGCCACTGGGCGGCGTTGGTCGCGACCATCTCGGCCGCGCCCGCGCAGAGGCCGGCGAGGAAGGTGAGGATCGCGATGACCGCCGCGAGGGAGCGCCCCGCCGCCGTGTCGGTGGGCACCAGCGGCGCGTTGCGGCGCAGGTTGGCCGGCGTCGACGGGTCGGGCGGCACGGCCGATCCACCGGCCTTCGTCCGCGGCATCGCCTGAGTACTCATTCCTCGATCCGCAGCCGGCCTTCGCCCAGGACCATCCGGCGGGCATCGACGGCGTCCATGATGCCGAAATCGTGGGTGGCGATGATGACCGAGGTCCCGAGCTTGTTCAGCTCCAGGAACAGGCGCAGCAGCCGCCGCCCGAGGCCGGGATCGACGTTGCCGGTCGGCTCGTCCGCGAGCAGCAGGTCGGGCCGCGCGATCAGCGCGCGGGCGATGGCCGCGCGCTGCTTCTCGCCGCCCGAGAGCAGCGGGGGCAGGGCGTGCATGCGCTCGCCGAGGCCGACCCAGCGCAGCAGTTCCACCACCTCGGCCCGGTAGCTGGCCTCGGCCCGGCCCTGGACGCGCAGGGGCAGGGCGACGTTCTCGTAGGTGGTCAGGTGGTCGAGGAGCCGGAAATCCTGGAACACCACGCCCATCCGGCGCCGGAGCCCGGTCAGCGCCTTCGCGGAGATGTCGCTCACCTCCTCGCCGAAGATCGAGACGAGCCCGCGGGTCGGCCGCACCGACAGAAGGATCAGGCGCAGCAGCGTCGTCTTCCCGGCGCCGGACGGGCCGGTCAGGAACTGGAAGGAGCGCGGCGCGATGCGGAAGCTCACGTCGGACAGCACCTCCGGCCCGAGGCCGTAGCGCATGCCGACATTCTCGAACTGCACCACCGGCCGCTCCGCGCCGGGCAGCAGGCTCTTCATGCTCGCCTGTAGGTTCAAAGCCGTGCCGTATCTCGTCTGTCCGTCCCTCGGGAATCGCCGGAGCGGCGGGCGTTTTCAAGGCCTCGGGGATTTCACGGCCCCTTAACCCTGTTCGGGCACACTTCTTCAAGCAATTCACAGTCCGGCCCGGTCGCGGCCGATCGATGCGAGTATGGCGCGGATGCTGATCGCCTGCCCGAGCTGCGCGAGCGAATATCGCATCGACGCCAGCAAGGTCGGCATGGAGGGCCGTTCGGTCCGCTGTGCCGCCTGCCGCGAGACGTGGTTCATCTCGCCCGCCGACGTCCTCGCCGGCCACGAGGCGGAGCTCGCCGCGCAGGCCGAGACCGATCCCCTCGCGGACGCGGCCTGGGAGGAGGCGACCGCCTCGGTGCGGAATGCCACCGACGTTCCGGCGCCCGAATCCCGACGGTCCGCCAAGCGCAAGTCCGCCGGGAAGGCCGCCGGGAAGGCGCGCCGCGCGATCCCGGGTCTGACCCCGTCGCTGGCTCTCGGCCTGACACTCCTGGCGGCGATCCCGCTCGTCTGCCTCGCCCGGACCAGCGTGGTCCGGGCCGTCCCGCAGACCGCCTCCCTGTTCGCGCGCATCGGCCTGCCGGTGAACGTGCGCGGGATCGAGATCCGCGACGTCGTCGCCTTCAACAACCCGGCCGAGGACGACAGTCACGCGGAACTCGTCGTCGAGGGCGACCTCGTCGGCGTCGCGCGCTCGGACGCGCCCGTCGCGCCGCTGAGCGTCGAGATCCGCGACGCCGGCGGTCGGACGATCAAGACCTTCACGGTCGCGCCGCCGCGGACGATCCTCGCCGCGACCGAGACCGCGCGATTCCGCGCGAGCCTGCCGTCGCCGCCGGCCGCTGGGCGGGCGGTGGTGCTGCGTTTCGCCGACGCGTCCGCGACCCGCTCCGACCCTCGAGTGGCGGCGGCGGATCGGTGAGGCGGGTCCGCGCCGGTCATTAGCTCAGGTCACGCCTCTCCCGCGGATCGGCAACCTTCTCGACGGCGTCCCCGTTGCGGGCGTGAGCGTCGGCCGACGTCGGCGCATGGGATCGCCGTGCCTTGAGTGTTCGCGAAACCGTTCCCATCGTCGTCGAGACGACCGACTCGGTCGATCAGAAGCGCGCCTTCGACTACTGGCGCAGCACGGCACTGGCGCGCGTCGACGCGACGCCGCTGGCACCCGACATCCCGTTCGCGGCGGGCCGCCGGCTCGCGATCACCCGTCACGGCGCGATCCTGCACACCCTGAGCAAACCGATCGGGGTCGAGCGCACGACGCAGCACGTGCGCCGGGACGGGCGCGACGACATCGCGATCGTGCTCCTCGTCCAGGGCAGCGGCTACATCGAGCAGGGCAACAGCGGCGCCGTGCTGGGCGCCGGCGACATCGCAGTCCATGCCATGGACCAGCCCTTCGCGATCGGCAGCCGCGATTCCTACGAGGAGATCCGCCTCCAGGTGCCGCGCGCCGCCTTCGTGAGCCAGGTCGGCAGCGTGCACGCCTTCGCCGGGCGCGGTCTCCGCGCGACGCCGCTCAGCGGCCTGTTCGCGACCTATCTGCGGTCGTTCTCCGAGACGGTCGGCGGTATGTCGGAGGCGGAAGCCGGCATCGCCCTCGAGGGCGTCCTGCACCTGCTGCGCGCCCTGGCCGACCGCCAAGGCGAGACGGCCGGCGACGAGCTGTCCGGGGACGCCGTGCGGGCCCTGGCCCTCGCCCATATTGAGCGCCGACTGCACGATCCCGCCTTCGGGCCGGAATCGCTGCCGACGGCTCTGCGGGTCTCGCGAAGCCGCCTCTACGCGGCTTTCACCGGCGACGAGGGCGTGGCGGCGAAGATCCGCGACGCCCGGCTCGACCGGGCCTACAGGCGGCTCCGCGGCGGCACGCGGATCGGGTCGGTGATGACGAGCTGCGGCTTCACCGACGCGGCTACCTTCAGCCGCGCCTTCCGCCGCCGGTTCGGCGTGGCACCTCGGGACGTGCTGGAACGCCGCCCCTGACGGAGTCAGATGCGGCTGCCGCGCGGGTCGGAGACCGTCCGCCCGGGCGCGACCGCGCCCGCGAGCCGCTGCGCCACGCCGATCAACCCCAGGCCGAGGCGGATCGCGACGACGCCGACCCGCGCGATCCGGATCTGCCCGGGCAGCTGGCGCGGGCCGATCGGGCGGTAGGCGAGGCGCGGGCTGGCGCGCTCCGCCTCCGCGATGGCCTGACCCAGCGGGAGGGACGCGATGCGCCGCGCCTCCGGCGGAACGATGCCGATCGCCCGCGCCCAGCCGTCGCTCCGCGCGAGCGCCCCGCGCCCGTGCATCTGGCGGAATCGCCGCCGCCAGAGGTAGCGCCGCACGGCGCGCGGGAAGGTCTCCATCCGGGCATCGCAGAGCGCGTCGGGCTCCTCGCAGCGGGAGCGGATCGTGTCCGCCACGCCGCCCGGCGCGCGCCCGGCGAGGCGGGCCGAGATGGTCACGCAGACGTCGGTGGCGTGCCGGACCCGCAGCCCGTGCTCCAGCAGCCGGGCGATGAAGGCGCCGTCCTCGCCGAGCGGGATCTCGGGCATGCCGCCGACGGCGAGGTACGCGCTGCGGGTCACCGCGAGGGTCGCGCCGATCGCGGTCCGGTGGCAGGGCCAGGGGTCGTTCGGATCGGGATCGATCCGCGCCTCGACCTCGGTGATCAGGGCGTCGTAGGTGTCTTCCAGCCGGCCGCGGGCGGGGAGCGAGGGCGGCAGCAGCGCCGCCTCCGCCGCGTCGAGCTCGACCCGGCCGGCCACAGCGTCGGCCCCGGCCTCGATCGCCGCGCGATTGCGCGCCACCCAGTTGGGCGGGACCCGGCTGTCGGCGTCGGTCGACAAAATGATCCCCGCATTCCCCGCATCACCCAGCCAGGCGGCGGCGGCGTCCATGGCCCGGCGCCGGGCCCATCCGGCATGGGCGCCGGAAAAATTCTCGACGGACACCCGGACCGGGATCGACAGCGTCGGCACCAGCGCGGTGACGAGGGCCTCGGTGCCGTCCGTGCAGTTGTTCAGGAACAGCACGAGCCCGACGCGCCCCGATTCAGCACCCTCCTGGGCGTCGATCGCCCGCAGGCACGCGGCGATCCGCTCCTCCTCGTTGCGCACGGGCACCGCCACGATCGCATCGGGACCCGGGACGTCTGACAAAGGGGGGCTCGACACCGGTGATCATCTCCGCCGGACCCGTCGTGCGGGTCTGGATCGGGCTTATGCCGGAGCTTCCCTGAACGGGACCGGACCGGGGAGATCCGGCGACGCGCCGTCGGTCAGAGGGTCTTCTCGACGAGGCCCTCGATCCATTCCGGCTGGGTCTCGCCGACCGAGCGGCCGACCTCGGTCGCGCCCTTGTAGGCGATCAGCGTGCTCTGCATCCGCACGTTCAGGCGGCGCAGCAGCTCCTTCTGGCTGTCGAAGTCGATGTCGAAGATCTGGAGATCCTTGAAACGCGGCTCGGCCGCGAGTTTCGCGAGGATCGGCTTCTGCGTCCGGCAGATCGGGCACCACGGGGCGCTGACCGCGATCAGCACCGGCTTCCCGCCCTTCTGCGCGGCCTCGAAGGCCGCGTCCGAGAACGGCCGGGTCTCGCCCGCCAGGGCAGCGGTCGGGACCTCGAGCAGGGCCGGGCCGGCGAGGGCGAGGCCGACGAGCGCGAGGACGTGACGGCGGCTCTTCATGGCGTGCGATCCTCCCGCGACCCCGTCGGCGCGGGGGGCTGCTGGTGGCGGGATGCTACGTCGCGCGCCCGGCCCCGTCCCTGTGACCTGTGCGCCCCAAAGACGGAAAGCCCCCGCGCCGGATCACATTGTCGAGACGCCGGACGGCGACGCGTCGGACGACCGGTCCTCCGCCACGAGCGCCGCGATGTCGTCGGGATCCACCGCGTCGATCGGGCGCCGGATCTTCAGGGCCCGCGTGGGCGCGCCGGCGCGCATCACCAGCACGATCGTCTCCATGTCGGGGCAGCCCGGATCGGCGCAGGCGATCTCGTTGACCGCCAGCGTGTCGGCTTCTCCGAGGCCGAGGGCCGTCCGCAGATCCTGCTTCAGGCGCGCCGCGATCGCGGCGCGCTCCGCCGAGCGGGTTCGCCACGCCTTGAGGCTCACGAAAGCCATGCGCGATGCTCGTTGTCCTGCCGTGGAAGACCGGTTGCGGATGTGTAACACTGTTACAGTTTTCCGGGGGCGGTCAAGCGTCGCCCCATGCGCCTGAAACAACCGTCGTGTTCACCGGTCATGTAGAGGCCGACCTCGGAAAAACCGACTGCGTTGGTCTTCGGACTCGACAGGGGCGTAGAGGTCCGGTGTGGTGTAATAGGCGCGCGAAGGATGTGAGATCTTGCGACCCTGGCGGGACGGACCGGACGACCGGCGGAGCTACCATCACGGCAACCTGAAGGAGGCCCTGCTGGAGGCCGCGCGCCGGTTCATCGCCGAACGCGGGATCGGCGGCTTCACCCTGGTCGACGCCGCGCGGCTCGTCGGCGTGACGCCGGCCGCCTTATACCGCCATTTCCGCGGCCGCGAGGCGCTCCTGGAGGAGCTGGCCGGGCGCGGCTTCGCGGAGCTCGCCGCGCGTCTGGCGCGGGCCCTGACGTCGCGCGGGACGCCGCTGGAGCGGTTCACCCGGATGGGCGAGACCTATCTCGCCTTCGCCGAGGAGGAGCCGGCCTACTACGCGGCGATCTTCGAGACCCGCGGGGCACCCGCCGGCGAGGCCGATCCCGACGCGCCGCCCGGCACCCCCGGTGCGGAGGCGCGGCCGAGTCCCTTCGACCTGCTGGTGGAAGCGCTGCAGGCGACCTTCGCGGACGGGTTCGGGGGCGTGGCGCCCCGCTTCATCGCCCTGGAGGTCTGGGCCCTCGCGCACGGCCTCGCCACCCTCTCGGCCGCCGGCCATCTGCCGCGCGGCCCCGGCTTCCCCGACAAGTACGAGTTGCTGCGGGCCGGAGTCCTCGCTCTGGTCCACGGGGCGGGGCGCCCCGGCGAGCGCGACGGCGGCGGTGGGCGGCCTTGAAAGGCCCCCGCCGGACCCGCATGTTAACCGCGTTCACATGAACAGCGGAGCACAGCCGTGACCTCTCAATCCTCCTCTCCCTGGGCGACCGGCAGGCTCTGCCGGTCCGGCCCGTTCCCGCGTCGGTCGCTGGAGATCGGCGCGATCGTGGTGGGCTTCATCTACTGGTGGCCGGTCGGCCTCGCGCTCGTGGCCTGGAAATTCGCGGGCTACCCGGCCTTCGCCGAGATGCGGGACGCCGCGCGCCGGACGGTGTCGGGGTTCGAGGGCGGGCGCCCCGCGTCGCGCTTCGCCCGCGCTTTCGAGGCCGCGAACCGCCGCGGCGGCAGCGGGAATGCCGCCTTCGACGAGTACCGCCGGGCCGAGCTCGACCGCCTCGAGGCGCAGCGCCGCGCCCTCGAGGAAGAGAGCCGCGCCTTCTCGGACTTCGTGGAGGAGCTGAAGCGCGCTCGCGACCGCGAGCAGTTCGACGCGTTCATGGCCAAGCGCCGGACCGAGGGTGGCGGCCGCGCGGTCTGATTCTGCGACGCGGCGTCCGGGCTCATCGGCCCGGACGCACCCCTGAACGCCACGTGCCGTCTCAGGCCGCGCGGACGCGATCGAGGAACCGCGCCACCTCGCCGCTCAGGTGCTCGGACTGCTCCGAGAGCCGCGACGCCTCGGCCAGAACCTGCCCGGCGGCCTGACCGGTCTTCTCGACGGCCCCCGCGACGCTGACGATGCTGCGGGTCACCTCGCCGGTGCCGGCCGCGGCCTGACCGACGTTGCGGACGATCTCGTGGGTCGCCGCGCCCTGCTGCTCCACCGCCGCCGCGATCGTGGTCGCCACGCCGTCGATGTCCCGGATCCGGGCCGTGATCGTCCCGATCGCCGCGACGGCCTGCCCGGTCGAGGCCTGCACCCGCCCGATCTGACCCGCGATCTCCTCGGTCGCCTTGGCGGTCTGCTCGGCCAGCGCCTTCACCTCGGTGGCCACCACCGCGAAGCCGCGGCCGGCCGCGCCCGCGCGCGCCGCCTCGATCGTGGCGTTGAGCGCCAGCAGGTTGGTCTGGCCCGCGATGGTCGAGATCAGCCCGACCACGTCGCCGATCCGCGCCACGGCCTCGCTCAGGTCCCGGACCAGCGCGCCGGTCCGGTCGGCCTCCGCGACCGCCGCGCGGGCGAGGCTGGCCGAGCCGTCGACCTGCCGGCCGATCTCCTGCACGGAGGCGCCGAGTTCCTCGGCCGCCGCCGCCACGGTGCCGACGTTGCTGGCCGCCTCCTCGGCCGCGGCCGCGACGGTGGTCGACTGCCCCGCGGTCTCGGCCGCGGTCTCCGTCATGCCGCGGGCCGTGGCCTGCAGGCCGGCCGCCGCGGTCGAGACCTGCGCGACGATCCCGCCGACGGCGTCGGCGAAGCGGTCGGCGACCTGCCGCATCGCGAGGCCGCGCTGACGCTCCGCGTCCTGCCGGGCCGCCTCGGCCTCGGCCTCCAGCTGCCGGGTGCGGATCAGGTTGTCCTTGAACACCTGCACGGCCGCCGCCATGGCGCCGATCTCGTCGCGACGATGCCGGAACGGGACCTCGGTGCCGGCCTCACCCCGCGCCAGCCGGGTCATCGCGGCGGTCATCGCGGCGATCGGCCGCGAGATGTAGAGGAGGCCGAAGATCGCCGCCGCCAGGGCGGACACCAGCGCGAGGCCGATGCTGGCGACGGCCGCGGCGGACGCGGCCTCGACCCGGATCATCGCCGCGTCCGCGTCCTGCTGCGCCGCTTTCTCGTCGTGGTCCGCCAGACGGGCCAGGGCCGCCCGGGCACCGTCGTACAGTGCCACGACGTCGGGCCGGATCAGCAGCGCGGTCGCCTCCGTCTGCCGCCCCGCCTCCACGAGGCGCCGCACGTCCCGATCCACCTCCGCGAATCGGGTCCAGGACGCGCCGAACGCGTCGTAGTGCCGCCGCTCCTCGGCGGTGGTGATCAGCGGTTCGTAAGCCCGGCGCGCGTCGCGCAGCCGCGCGTGCGTGGTCGCCAGGGCGGCCTCATTGGCGTCCCGGTGCTCCGGCGTATCCGACAGCAGGATGAGCCGGTACTGCTTGATGCGCACCTCGGAGGCCGCCACTTCGATCGCGCCGACCTTCTCGAGGGAGGGCACCCAGTCCCTGGCCAGCGCCGTCGCAGCCTGCCCGATCCCGGCCAGCTGACGGAGGGACAGACCGCCCTGCGCCGCGGAGATCAGGGCAAGTCCCGCGAAGAGAAGGGCCAGGATTGCTTTGAGTGGAATGGATGCGCGCATGACGATCCTCGGCCAGATCCGAGTGCGGGACGGTCGCATCGGGCGGCCCGACGCAGGCGACTGCATCTAGCCACTTCGGGATCCCGCGCAACTCGCGCCTTAGAAACATCACAGAACGATTTTTGCTTATAAAAATACTGCAGAAACCGATAATTTACCGAGCAAAGCTACATTATCATATCAGATAAAGGTGAACCGTCGCGCAGGTTCGGGTATCCGGTTCGCCCGAAAATCTCTCTTATCCAGACGAAAGCGTTGACGGCGACGAGACAAGTGACGTTTGTGCCGGACCCGCACGCGACGGACCGCGCCGACCGAGCCCCCATCCTTCCGAGAGGATTCAGCGCCCGGCCGCGATGCCTACCAGAGTCCTCACGCACCTCCGTCGATCCGGCCTTCCGCCGGGATCACCGGGACGAGTTGCACCCCGGCCTTCGCTCCTGCATTGCTCCTCAACCGCAAGGGGAGGGTTCGGGGCATGTCGACGGCTCGGGTCACCGTGGTCGATCACCCGCTGGTGCAGCACAAGCTGACCCATCTGCGGGACAAGAACCGCTCGACCAAGGGCTTCCGGCAGATCCTCAACGAGATCGGGATGCTGCTGGCCTACGAGGTGACCCGTGACCTCCCGCTGGAGCCCGTCACCATCGAGACGCCCCTCCAGCCGATGCAGGGGCAGCAGATCCAGGGCAAGAAGCTGGTGCTCGCGCCGATCCTCCGCGCCGGAGTGGGCTTTCTCGACGGCATGCTGTCGCTGGTCCCGTCGGCCCGCGTCGCGCATATCGGGCTCTACCGGGATCCCGAGACGCTGGAAGCCGTGGAGTACTACTTCAAGGCGCCGTCCGATCTGGCCGACCGGACGGTGCTGGTGCTGGATCCGATGCTGGCGACCGCCAACTCGGCGATCGCGGCCCTCGACCGCCTCAAGGCCCGGGGCGCCTCCGACCTCCGCTTCGTCTGCCTACTGGCGGCGCCGGAGGGCCTCGCCAAGTTCCAGGCCGCCCATCCGGACGTGCCGGTCTGGACCGCGGCGATCGACAGCCACCTGAACGACCACGGCTACATCGTCCCGGGCCTCGGCGACGCCGGCGACCGGATGTACGGCACCCGCTAGGAGCCGGCCTCAGCGCCGACGCCGGGCTCCGGCGCGGCCCTTGCCGACGACCTTGCGGAGGGTCTGCGAGAGCTGATCCACCGAGTAGGGCTTCTGGATCAGGTCGAAGCCGTGGACGCCCTCCTGCGCCAGCACGTGGCTGTAGCCGGAGGTGAGGACCACCGGCAGGTCGGGCAGGCGCCGCTGCAGCTCGCGGGCCAGCGCGATACCGCCCATGCCGGGCATCACGACGTCGGAGAAGACGGCGTCGAAGCGGAAGGGGATCCTCTCGATCTCGACGAGCGCCTCCTCGGCATTGGTCGCCCAGACGGTCTTGTGCCCGAGATCTTCCAGGATCTGCGTGGCGAAGCGGCCGACCTCGATGTTGTCCTCGACGACCAGCACGCAGAGGCTGGCGCCGTCGAGCCCGTTCTCCTCGCTCCGCGGCGTGACGGACATGTCCGGCGCGTGCTCCGCCTGCGGCAGGTAGAGCGTGAAGGTCGTGCCGTGGCCCGGGCTGCTCGACACGTCGACGTCGCCCCCGGACTGCTTGGCGAAGCCGAAGACCTGGGACAGCCCGAGCCCGGTGCCCTTGCCGATGTCCTTGGTGGTGAAGAACGGCTCGAAGATGCGCGGCAGCACGTCGGCCGGAATGCCGATGCCGGTGTCGGACAGCGACACCGCCGCGAAGGTGCTGCGCGACCCCGCGTGACCGCGGATCGCCGGCATCGGCCGGTCGCCGGATAGCTTCAGGGTGAGGGTGCCCTCACCGCCCATCGCGTCGCGGGCGTTCACCGCCATGTTGATCAGCGCGGTCTCGAACTGGCTGAGGTCGGCGCGGATGTAGCAGGGGGTGGCGGGGATCTCGGCCAGAACGCTGATGCGCGCTCCGGTGACCGAATCCAGCATCTCCGCCACGGCCCGCAGCGAGGCGCCCACCTCGAAAACTTCGGGCCGGAGGGCCTGGCGACGCGCGAAGGCCAGGAGCTGGCCGGTCAGCTTGGCGGCGCGGTCGACCGTGTCGGAGATGGCCTCGACGTAACGGCGACGGCGCTCCTCCGGCAGGTCCGGGCGCTTGAGCAGGTCGGTGGAGGATTTGATCACCGTCAACAGGTTGTTGAAGTCGTGGGCGACGCCGCCGGTCAGCTGCCCCACCGCTTCGAGCTTCTGCGACTGCCGCAGCGCCTCCTCCACGCGCTCGCGCTCGGCGCTCTCGGACTGGAGTTTGGCATGAGCCTCCGCCAACGCCTGCATATTGCGTCGCTGCTCGGTCAGATCCGTCAGGATCCCGCAGAGGAGCGGCTGATCGCCCTGGCAGGCGAAGCGGCTGAGCGACAGGAAGGTCGCGCTCTCCGATCCCGCCGCGTGCAGCGCGATCTCCTCGCGGACGGGCCCGTCCATCGCGTGCCGGATCAGGCGCCCGAGGTCGACGTCCGCGTGGACGAAACCCTGGAGCGTGCGGCCGGTCAGGCGCTCCTGCGGCTCGCCGAGCATCTCGGCCAGCCGCCGATTGCAGTAGAGCAGCGTCCCGTCCAGCGCCAACGTGAACGCGCCTTCCTGCATCTGCTCGATCAGCGCCCGGTAGGGCAGGTCCGCGTTCTCGAGCGTGTAGACGAGGCGCTCGTGGTTCGGCCCCTCCACCACGACGGCGTCGAAATCGCCCCGGCGGATGGCCGCGAGGGTCTCCTCGCTCTCCTCCAGCCGCGCCTCGAGTTCGCGGATATGGGCGCGATAGGCGTCGAGCCCGGGCTCGTCGCCGGGCAGCAGAGCGTCCACACCCATCAGAGCGGCTCCGCGGCGGACGCGATCTCGAGACTGCGCAGCACGCGGCCCTCGTCCAGGAGGTCGCCCGAGAGGCGCCGTTCCGGCCCCGGCGCCAGTCTCAGGAGTGTGGGCGCGGCGAGGATCCCGTCGCGCTCGGCAAGGTCGGGTTGCTGATAGATGTCGACGATCTCCAGCTCGTAGCGGCCCGGGAAGTGGGCTTCGCAGATGCGGCGCAGCACTTCGACCGCGCGCAGCGAGCGCGACGCGGTTCCGGCCACGAACAGCCGCAACCGGACGTGCTCCGCGTCCGTCGGAGACGAGGCGGCCGCGTTCAAGGCCGGTCGGCCTTGGGACGGATGTCGAGGCCGACCAGAACCTTCTCGGTGTTCGACAGGTCGCCGATGATCCGCTTGAGCGGCGACGGCAGCCGGCGCACGAGGGTCGGGATCGCGAGGATCTGATCGCCGGCGGCGAGCTGAGGGTTCTTCATGAGGTCGATGACCTCGATGTCGTAATGGCCGGCCAGGTGCTCCTCGCAGAACCGCTTCAGGTTGCTCAGGGCAGCGAGAGACTTGGCCGTCTGCCCGGCGACGTAGAGGCGCAGGTGATAGTGGCCGGAATCGCGGTCGGGATCCGTCTCGGGTGCTTGGTCGTCCGATGTCGTATCGCTCATTCCGCGGCACTCCGTCGTGCGCTCAACGCCTGCTGCTCCGCCGCGAGCGTGACGCCCCGCGCCGCGTCCTCGGTACGCAGGCTCTCCTCCTCGTCCACGGCCGCCTCGAGACCGGCCCTGAGCTCCTCGATCTGACGCTCCAAGGCGGAGCGTCGGCGCGCCATATCCCGGAGCCGGCGCTCGGTCGCGTCCCGGTGCTGCTGCGCGGCCGCGCGTTCCTGAGCCTCCTGAACCAGGCGCGCGGTGCCGGTGAGAACACCTGAAGGACCAATATAGGCATCCACCAACTGGATCCCGTCCGACGACATCAGAAATTCGCGGATCTGGTTGGAGTGGCTCATACCCCGCGCCTTGATGACGTAGAGGGTCCGCGTCCGCTCGCCGTTCGCCTCCATGTTCTGAAGCTTGATCCAGGCATCCATCAGGGAGGACACGCCGAGATCGTTGTCCTCGATCAGGGAGCCGTCGCCGCGGAGGGTCGTGAAGATCGCCGTGATGCCGCGGGTCTTGATCAGGTCGATCATGCGCAGGAGCGTCGCCTGCAGCTCGCCCGACGACCCGCGCAGGGCCGAGATCGGGTCGAGCACCACCACGTCCGGCCGGAACTGGTCGAGGTCGCGGTGCATCCGCGCGAGATGCGTCTCCAGACCGAACAGGCTCGGCCGCGCGGCCTCGAAGCGGAGGCGGCCGCTCGCCACGTGCGCGGCGAGGTCGAGCCCGATCGAGCGCGCGTTGCGGATGATCTGGGCACCGCTCTCCTCGAACACGAAGGCCATGCAGCGCTCGCCGCGCCGGCAGGCCGCGTCGAGGATCGAGGCGGCGAGCATGCTCTTCCCGGTCCCGGCCTCGCCGGAGATCAGGATCCCGGAGCCGCGATGGAAGCCCCGCGGTCCCAGCATGGCGTCGAGCCCGGCGATCCCCGTCGAGAGGATGCCGTCGGGCACCCCGTAGACGAGATCCGCCGAGGTCACCGGCAGGACGCTGATCCCCGCGTGATCGATCAGGAACGGGTACTCGTTGGTGCCGTGAGCGGAGCCTCGATACTTGACGACGCGCAACCGTCGCGTGGTGATCTGGTCCTCGACGCGGTTGTCGAGCAGCACGACGCAGTCGGAGGCGTACTCCTCCAGGCCCTGGCGGGTGAGCGGCCCGTCGCCGCGCTCGCCCGTGATGATCGCGGTCAGGCCGCGATCCTTGATCCAGCCGAACAGGCGGCGCAGCTCGGCGCGGAGCAGGGTCGGATCGGTGAAGCCCGCGAACAGCGTCTCGATCGTGTCGAGGACGACGCGCTTGGCCCCGATCGAGTCCACCGCGAAGCCGAGGCGGATGAACAGGCCCTCGAGGTCGTACTCTCCGGTCTCCTCGATCTCGCTCCGCTCCACGCGCACGTGGTCGATGGCGAGATGGCCGGCGGCGACGAGACCGTCGAGGTCGTAGCCGAGCGACGCGACGTTCGCCGCCAGATCCTCGGCCCGCTCCTCGAAGCTCATGAACACGCCGGGCTCGCCGTAGAGCGTCGCGCCGTTGACCAAAAAGGTCGTGGCGAACAGCGTCTTGCCGCAGCCCGCGGCGCCGCAGATGAGCGTCGGCCGCCCGGCCGGCAGACCGCCATGGGTCAGGTCGTCGAAACCGGTGATGCCGGTCGCGACCTTAGGCAGTGTCCGGGCGGCTTGCGGGTCGGGCACGATGGGCGAATCCCTGGACGTCTCGGAGGACGGCAAGTCCGGAAGTGCGGCGGCGCTCTCAACCCTGCCGGACCGATCGGGACGGTTCGCACCGCGAGAGACGCGGAGGCTGGCGCGAACAGCGCGTCGAACGGGCAGAACACCGGTGGAATGCGGTATGGCAACGGGTCCGCCCGCGCAATATGGGTGCGTGACGCGTCCGGCCGCCATCCCGTCGACGGACTGCGCAGACCGATGGAGGGCCTCCATGCTCGGCTGGGACGTCGACGTCACCGAGGCCCTGACGGCGCCGGCCGTCGCGCGCAACCGCGACGCGATCCTGGCCGTGCTCCGCGAGATCCTGCCCGACAGCGGCACCGTTCTGGAGATCGCCAGCGGCTCCGGTGAGCACGCGGTTCACGTCGCCGCGGCCCTGCCTGGCCTGGACTGGCTGCCGAGCGATCCCGAACCCGCCGCCCGGCGCAGCATCGCCGCGCACGCGCTCCGGGCCGGGCTCGACAATATCCGGCCGCCGCTCGCGCTCGACGCCGCCGCCGCGGCGTGGCCCGTCGCGCGGGTCGACGGGATCGTGTGCATCAACATGATCCACATCGCGCCCTGGGCCGCCACCGAGGGTTTGATGGCCGGCGCCGGCCGGGTCCTGAGCGCGGGCGGCGTCCTGTTCCTGTACGGGCCGTTCCGCGAGGCGGACCGGCCGTTCGCGGAGAGCAACGCCGCCTTCGACGCCTCCTTACGCGCGCGGGATCCCGCCTGGGGCGTGCGGGACCTCGACGCCGTCGCGGCGGAAGCGACCCGGCACGGGCTCAGCCTGGTCCGGCGCGTGGCCATGCCCGCCAACAATCTGAGCCTGATCTTCGGCCGGGCGGACAGGTGAGCGCCCGTCTGTCACGGCTTTCCGCATCTGCACACTGTATTCAAGCATCCGCGTGCTGCACTATCCTGTCCTGAACCCGATGCGGCGGCAAAAGCCGCACGGGCCGCAGGAGGAAGCCCATGCCGATGGAACGCAGCGTCTCGAGCCGGGCCCTCGCCCTGCTCGCAGTGGCCGGATTACTGGGATCGACACAGGCGCGGGCCGCGGATCCCATCAGGATCGGGGTGATCGCCGAGGCGCAGTCGGTGGTCGGGGCCTCGATCCCGCAGGCCGTCCAGCTCGCCGCCGACGAGATCAACGCCCAGGGCGGCGTCGACGGGCGCCAGATCCAGGTCGTCACCTACGACGACAAGTCCTCGGCCTCCGACGCGGTCCGAGCCTTCCAGCGGGCGGTCTCCGAGGACAAGGTCAACCTCGTCATCGCCAGCTACATCTCCGAGGTCGTGCTGGCGCTGATGCCCTGGGCGGCCCGGCTCAAGACGCCGATGATCACGCCCGGCGCTGCCTCGAACGAGATCAGCGCCGCGGTCCACAAGGACTACGCGCGCAACAAGTACACCTTCCACGGCTACCTGACCTCGGCGGCGCTCGCCCAGTCCATCTGCGATTCCACCAAGGACATGCTGATCGACCTGATGAAGGTGAAGACCGCCGCGATCATGAGCGAGGACGCGGCCTGGACCCGGCCTCTCGACGTCGGCTACGAGAAGTGCCTGCCCGAGATCGGCGTGAAGGTCGTCGACCACATCCGCTTCTCGCCGGACACGGGCGACTTCACGCCGATCTACAACAAGATCGAGGCGGCCAAACCCGATCTGATCGTCACAGGCATCTCGCATGTCGGCGTGCAGCCGACCGTGCAGTGGCAGAACCAGAAGGTGCCGCTCGCCATGACAGGCATGAACTCACAGGCGACGTCCTCGACCTTCTGGTCGAACACCAACGGCGCGACCCAGGGCGTGATCTTCCAGAGCATCGCGGTGCCGGGCGCGGCGATCACCGACAAGTCGCTCGCCTTCAGCGCCGCGTTCAAGAAGCGCTTCGGCAGCGACCCGTCCTACGCCGGGTACATGGCCTACGATCAGGTCTACTACGCCGCCGACGCGGTGAAGCGGGCCGGCACCACGGAGGCCGACAAGCTCGTCGACGCCCTGGAGAAGACCGACTGGGTCGGCACCGTCGGGCGCACGCAGTTCTACGGCAAGGACGACCAATTCACCCACTCGATCAAGTACGGGCCGGGCTTCGTCACCGGCCTGATGGCGCAGTGGCAGGACGGCAAGCAGGTCGCGGTCTGGCCGAAGAGCCTCGCGCAGGGCGCGATCGTCCTCCCGGCCGCCGTGAAGGCGGCGGCCCGCTAGGCGGCTCCCCGGACCGGCAACGGGCGCGCGGCTTGCCAAGCGCGCCCGTTGCCGCAAGTAGAGCCGGGCCGCGACACCGTGAGCGCGGCCGAGACGACGTGCGCGCGAAGGACAATCGCTGATGGCCACCACCGACCTGCCCGGGACCATGCGCCAGATCCGTTACGCGGGTTCCGGCGGACCGGAGGTGATCAGCCTGGAGAACGCGCCCGTGCCGAGCCCGGGGCCCGGCCAGGTCCTGATCGAGGTGGTGGCGGCCGGGGTGAACCGGCCCGACGTCGCGCAGCGGTCCGGGGTGTACCCGCCGCCGCCCGGCGCCACCGAGATTCCCGGCCTCGAAGTCGCCGGCCGCGTGGTCGCGCTCGGCAGCGGGGTCGAGGGCCTGTCGGCCGGCGACGAGGTCTGCGCCCTGGTGATCAGCGGCGGCTACGCCGAGTACGCCGTGGCCGAGGCGGCCCACTGCCTGCCGCGACCGAAGGCCGTCTCGCTGGTCGATGCCGGCGGTCTGCCGGAGACCTTCTTCACGGTCTACTCCAACGTGGTCCAGCGCGGCCGCCTGACGCGCGGCGAGAGCTTCCTCGTCCACGGCGGGTCGAGCGGCATCGGCGCCACGGCGATCCAGATCGCCAAGCATGTCGGCGCCCGGGTCTTCGCGACGGCGGGCTCCGCCGAGAAGTGCCGGTTCTGCGAGGATCTCGGGGCGGATGCCGCGATCGACTACAAGCAGGCCGACTTCGCCGAGGAACTGAAGCGCCTCACCGACGGGCGCGGCGTCGACGTCATCCTCGACATGATCGGCGCCAGCTACCTCGCCCGGAACCTGAAGTCGCTGGCACCGGACGGGCGGCTGGTGATGATCGCGCTGATGGGCGGCTACAAGGTCGACGGGCTGAACATCACGCCGATCATGCGCAACCGCCTGACCTTCACCGGCTCGACGCTCCGGCCGCGCGGGAAGGCCGACAAGGCCGCGATCGCCGACGGTCTCGGTCGGGACATCTGGCCCGAACTCGAGGCCGGACGCATCCGGTCCGTCACCCACGCCACGTTCCCGCTCGAAGAGGCGCGGGCGGCGCATGAGCTGATGGAATCAAGCGCCCATCTCGGCAAGATCCTGCTGACGACAGGGCGCTGAGCCGGCCCCGTCAGGAACCTGCCTCGGCGGCCCCGCGTTGGCGGCCGGTAACGAGATCGTGTCGCACAGCGCCCGTTCCGGCGTGTGGCGTCCCGCCGAGGAAGGTTTTGCACATGGCCGAGAGACTGAACCCCAACGAGAGCCGCCAGGGCGAGCGCGGTAAGCCGGTGCTCTGGGTCCTGGTGGCGAGTCTCGTCCTGCTGGCGATCGCCACCGTGGGCCTGCTCACGTGGAACGGCGCCAACTCGCCGAAGGACTACGCCAGCCAGAGCCAGGACGCGTCGCGCAAGGAGGTGACGGGCTCGGTCAACGGCCAGTCCGGCGGGTCGTCGCCGTCGAACAGCACCGCCGTTCCGGGCGGCAACCCGTCCTATCCGCAGCCGGCCCAGCCGGGCGCGAACGGCGCGCCGAAGTAAGGCGTCGCGCGCGGGACGGCTCGGGCCGTCCCGCACACGGCCCTCTCAGCGGGTCGGGATCGGCGTCGGGCCGCGGTAATCGTAGAAGCCGCGCTTGGCCTTCCGGCCGAGCCAGCCGGCCTCGACGTACTTCACGAGGAGCGGGCACGGCCGGTACTTCGAATCGGCGAGGCCCTCGTAGAGGACCTGCATGACCGACAGGCAGGTATCGAGGCCGATGAAGTCGGCCAGCTGCAGCGGGCCCATCGGGTGGTTCGCGCCGAGCTTCATGGCGGTGTCGATCGACTCGACCGATCCGACGCCCTCGTAGAGCGTGTAGATCGCCTCGTTGATCATCGGCAGCAGGATCCGGTTGACGATGAAGGCCGGGAAATCCTCCGACATCGTCGACGTCTTGCCGAGCTTCGCGATGAACGCCTTGGCCGACTCGTAGGTCGTGTCCTCGGTGGCGATGCCGCGGATCAGCTCGACGAGCTGCATCACCGGCACCGGGTTCATGAAGTGGATGCCGATGAACTTCTCCGGCCGGTCGGTCGCCGCCGCCAGCCGGGTGATGGAGATCGACGACGTGTTGGTCGCCACCAGGGTCTCCGGCCGCAGCGACCCGCACAGCGTGGTGAAGATCTCGCGCTTGGTCGCCTCGTTCTCGGTCGCCGCCTCGATGACGAGATCGCACGGGCCGAGGGCAGCGAAGTCGCGGGCGGGGACGATGCGCGAGCGGGCCTCGCCGCTGTCGCCCTCGGTGAGCGTGCCCTTCGAGACGAGGCGCGCGAGGCTGCCTTCGATCACCGACAGGCCGTTCTCGAGCCGGGCGGGATCGCGGTCGTTCAGCAGAACCTCGAAGCCGGCGGTGGCGCAGACTTGCGCGATGCCGCTGCCCATCTGGCCCGCGCCGACGATGCCGACCCGCTTGATCTCCATATGCATGTGCCGACCTGTGCCCCCAAGGCGGATGCCGCAGCGCTGCCGCCCAGCTCTCTGGACGGCACGGACGCGACGGCACCGCGCGAAGTCTCGCCGCTGCTGCCTTCTAGACCAATCCTCGATCCGGAAGGAACCCGTGAAGCCGCGTTCTGCGACAATGCTCGCGGGTTGCCAGATCCGGTGCCGTTACTGGCCCTTGGCTTTGCCGATCTCGGATTGCAGCTCGGGAACGACCTGGAACAGGTCGCCGACGAGGCCGTAATCGGCCACCTGGAAGATCGGCGCGTCCTCATCCTTGTTGATGGCGACGATGACCTTCGAGTCCTTCATGCCGGCGAGGTGCTGGATCGCGCCCGAGATGCCCACCGCGACGTAGAGGTCCGGCGCCACGACCTTGCCGGTCTGCCCCACCTGCCAGTCGTTCGGCGCGTAGCCCGCGTCCACGGCGGCGCGCGAGGCGCCGACGGCGGCACCGAGCGAGTCGGCCAGCGGCTCGATCAGCTCGTGGAACTTGTCCGAGGAGCCGAGCGAGCGGCCGCCGGAGACGATGATCCGCGCCGAGGCCAGTTCCGGCCGGTCGGACTTCGCGATCTCCTCGCCCTTGAAGCTCGAGCCGCCCGCCTCGGGCGCCGCCGCCGAGACGGCCTCCACCGGCGCCGGGGCGCCGCCCTCTTCGGCCGCCTTGAAGGCCGCCGTGCGCACGGTGATCACCTTCTTGCCGGCGGGCGCCTGTACGGTCTGGATGGCGTTGCCGGCGTAGATCGGCCGCTCGAACGTGTCGGGCGAGACCACCTTGATGATGTCGGAGACCTGCGCGACGTCGAGCAGGGCGGCCACGCGCGGCAGCACGTTCTTGCCCGTTGTCGAGGCCGAGGCGATGATCGTGTCGTACGGCTCGGCGATGGCGGCGATGAGCGCCGAGACCGGCTCGGCGAGGTCGTGGTCGTAGACGCCGTCCTCGGCGTTCAGGACCTTCTCGACGCCGTCGAGCTTGCCCGCGGCCTCGGCCACGGCCTTGGAGCCGGTGCCCAGCACGAGGGCGTGGACCGGCGCGCCGATCTCCTTGGCGGCGGCGAGCGCCTTCAGCGTGCTGTCCTTGATCTGGCCGTTGCCGTGCTCGACGAAGAGGAGTGTCGTCATGATCTGCTGGTGCCCTCGAAGGTGGTGGCGCGGGGCTCGACCGTCGACCGGGAGCCCCGCCTCGGATCAGATGACGCCGGCTTCGACCTTAAGCTTCTGGACGAGCTCGGCCGCGGAGGCGACCTTCACGCCGGCCGAGCGGCCCGGCGGTTCGGCGGTCTTCAGCACCGTGAGCCGCGGCGTGACGTCGACGCCGAGCGCGTCGGGTGCCAGCTCCTCCAGGGGCTTCTTCTTGGCCTTCATGATGTTGGGCAGCGATGCGTAGCGCGGCTCGTTGAGGCGGAGGTCCGTCGTCACGATGGCCGGCAGCTTGAGGCTCACGGTCTGCAGGCCGCCATCGACCTCGCGGGTGACGTCGAGGCTGCCCTCGCCGGGCTCGATCTTGTACGCGAAGGTGCCCTGAGGCCAGCCGAGCAGGGCGGCGAGCATCTGGCCGGTCTGGTTCGAGTCGTCGTCGATCGCCTGCTTGCCGAGGATGACGAGCTCCGGGCTCTCCTTCTCGACGACGGCCTTCAGGAGCTTCGCGACGGCGAGCGGCTCGCAGTTCACGTCGGTCTTCACCAGGATCGCCCGGTCGGCGCCCATGGCGAGCGCCGTGCGCAGCGTCTCCTGCGCCTGCTGCGGGCCGATCGACACGGCCACGATCTCGGTGACCTTGCCCTTCTCCTTCAGGCGGATCGCCTCCTCGACGGCGATCTCGTCGAAGGGGTTCATGGACATCTTGACGTTGGCGAGCTCGACGCCGGAGCCGTCGGCCTTCACGCGAATCTTGACGTTGTAGTCCACCACCCGCTTGACGGGCACCAGCACCTTCATGGCGGTCACGATCCTTCCCCGGAGGATTCTTGTCGTCGTGCAGGCCACTCCCACGGGCGCGCGAGGCGCAGCGTGGCCGGGGCACGCAAGGCGCCGGACCGTAACGGCCACATTTCCGCCTTGTCAACGCGGCGCCGTGGCGGCCCCGCGAAAACCGCGATGCCGGCTCAGCGATTGGCGCCGGGCACCCAGAGCACGTCGTCGGCCCCGTCGCCGTTCGCCGCCCGGCTCGCCACGAACAGGAAGTCCGACAGGCGGTTGAGGTAGCGCAGCGCCTCCGGCGAGACCGTCTCGTCCTCCCGCGCAGCGAGGCTGACCGCGAGCCGCTCGGCGCGCCGGCAGACGGTCCGGGCGAGGTGCAGGGCCGCGGCAGCCGGCGAGCCGCCGGGCAGCACGAAGGATTTCAGCGGCGGGATCGCGGCGTTGAGCGCGTCGATGTCGCGCTCCAGCCGGTCGACCTGGCTCGCCACGATCCGCAGCGGCTCGTAGGGGAGGGGCTCGGGGGTCGGCGGCGTCGCGAGGTCGGCGCCGAGGTCGAACAGGTCGTTCTGGATCGCCCCCAGCATCCCGTCGAGGGGGCCCTGCGTGTGCAGGCGCGCCATGCCGATGCAGGCATTGGTCTCGTCGACGGTGCCGTAGGTCTCGACCCGCAGGTCCGCCTTCGAGCGCCGCTGCCCGTCCGCTAGCGCGGTCGTCCCCTTGTCGCCGGTCCTCGTGTAGATGCGGTTGAGCTTGACCACGGGGTGGCGTGCCTCAGAACGTGTAGCCGATCTTGCCGCCGAAATTGGTCAGGCCGCGGTTGTTGGCGCAGAGCCCGGCATTCGACATGTGCTCGACCGTCGCCATGATGCTCCAGTGCTCCGTGAGGCGGAAGCCCAGGGCGGCCGCCTCGCGGAACATCGGCGAGCAGCCGAGGGTGTTGAAGCCGTAGGGCGTCTCGGCCTTCGGGCCGGTCCAGCCGTTATGGGCCACGCCGCCGAAGAACCCGTCGAGGAACACGCGGCGGTTGAAGGTCTCGGGGAAGATCTCGAGCGTCCAGGTCGCGCCGAGATAGGCGTAGCTGGTCCGGCCGCCGGTGTTGTAGCTGCCGCCGACGGTCGGCCGCGGCACGAAGGCCTGCCAGAACGGATCGTCGCCGATGCGCGGCTTGGCGAACAGGATCTCGCCGTTGACGTTCGCCTTGCTGAATCCGGGGAGCTTGCCCTCGGCGCTCCCGGGATCCTGCACCGCGCCGCCGATCCGGATCTCCGACACGATGCTGAGCGGCTGGACAGGGGCCGCGTAGGCGGCGGGCGGCGGCGGCGCGAGGTCGGCGGCCGAAGCCGGCAGAATCGCCGCCCCGGTCAGAAGGCCGAACAGACGGAGGCGGGAAGGGGCAGTCATGCGGGCTCGGCCGGTTAGGCGCAGCGATTTGCTTCTACCGAGCGTAGCAGAGGCCCGCGCGGCGGGGCGGCCTATTCATCCTTCACCGGATCGAAAGGTGTTCGGTGCGGCGGCGCGGTCACACCCGGCCCGACGCCCTCACGCCGAGCGCCACCAGACGACGCCCATGATGATCACGATCGCGACGAACTGCAGGAGCACCCGGAGGCGCATCAGCTTCTGCGAGAGGTTCACGCTGCCGCCGCGCATCATGTTGGCGAGGCCCGCGACCAGGACCGCGGCGACGGCGAGGCAGGCGATCAGGACGAGGGTGTTGGACGACATGCGGTCGGGGATCCGGGTGGGGCGCGAGCCGCGATGCGGCTCGGCGCGTCGTTGAGGTGTCGGGCGCTCAGTTGCGGCGGAGCAGGCGCTCGAAATAGTCGAGTTCCTCGCGGGGGCGACTCGGGTCCCCGAGCTTGCGCCGAAGCTCTTCCATGATGCGCCGGGCGCGCTGGACCGCGGATTCGTCGGCCGTGGGGACGCGGACCCGCCCGTCGCTCATGTCGCGGCCGCGGGTCGGGCGCCCGAGGGGATCGTCGTCGCGCGCGCCGGCCTGACCCTGCTGGCCCGGCTGCTGGCCGCCCTCCTGCTGGCCCTCGCCCTGGCCCTCGGCCATCTCCTGCATCTGCTGGGCCATGCCGTCGGCGCCGCGCTTGAGGCCGTCGAGGGCGCGGCCCTGCGCGTCGACCGCGCCGTCCGAATCGCCGTCCTTCAGCGCGTTCTCGGCCTCGCGCATGGCGTCCTCGGCGTCGGAGAGGCCCTGCTCGCCGCGCATGCCGTTCTCCTTCATGCGCTTCTGAAGGTCCTCCAGCCGCTGCCGGAGCGCCTGCTGGCGCTCGCCGACGCCGCCCTGCTGGCCCTCGCCCTGCTGCCCCTGACCCTTCTGGCCCTGTTGGCCCTGACCCTGCTGGCCTTGCCCCTGCTGACCCTTCTGACCCTGCTGGCGCTGGCCCTGCTGCCCCTGGCCCTGCTGGCCGCGCTGTCCCTGCTGCGGCTGGCCGCGGTTCTGCGGGCGCTGGCCGTCGCGCTGCTCCTCGCCGTCCTTGAAGGTCTCGTCGCGCAGGCCCTGCTGCTCGCGCGACATCGCGTCGAGATCGCGCATCTGCTTCTGCATCTCGCGGGACGCCTGATCGGAGCGTCCGCCGCGCTCGGCGGTCTGGAGATTCTCCAGGATGTTGCGCAGCTGCTCCATCAGGCGCTGCGCCTCGGCGGTGTCGCCGCGCTTCATCGCCTCCGCCATGTCCTGGATCATCTTGTCGAGATCCTCCGGCGTGACGGTCTTGGTCTGCCCGTTGTTCTGGCCGCGCTCGCTCTGCTCGCGGGGCTCGCGGCCCTGCTTCTGCGCCATCTCGGACAGGAACTTGTCGAGCGCCTGCTTCAGGTCCTGCGTCAGGCGCTTGATCTCGTCGTCGGGCGCGTTGCGCTCAATCGCCTCCTTCAGCCGGTCCTGGGCCTGGCGGAGCTGCTTCTCGGCGTCCGACAGGTCGCCGTCCTCGATCTTGAGGGCCATCTCCCAGAGGAGGTCGGCCACCGCGACGAGGTCGGCATCCGTGCGGGCGCGGCGCAGGCGCTCGGTCGCGGTCCGCAGGCCGAGGAAGATCGCGGGCTGCGGCGTGTACGTGTCGGGCGCGACCAGCAGGGCGTCCAGCGCACCCTGGACCCAGCGGCGATCCGTGTCGGGCGCGATGACGAGCCGGCGGCGCTGCTCGGCGAGCGCCCGCGCCAGCGGTTCGCGGAACGGCCGCGCCGGCAGGACGATCTCGGTGTCCGGCGTGCGCCCCTCCTGGCCGGCCTCGTCCTTGACGACGATGTGGTAGCGGACCTTCGCGCCGGACCACGGGCTCTCGGTGAGGTCCACGAGGGTCTTGGTGTCGGTGTCGCCGCTCGCGTCGCCCGGCAGCGCCAGGTTGATCTGCGGCACCGGGACCAGGGCCCGCGCGGATTTCAGCGGCTCGATCACCGCCTCGGCCGAGCTGATCCCGTAATCGTCCTTCGCCCGGTAGGTCAGGTTGAAGGTGCCGCGCCCGTTCACCTCGGGGCCGCCCACGGCGGTCACCTCCGGCGGCCGGTCGGGGATCGCGTCGACCGTGAGGCGCTGCTTGCCCGCCGGGGTGACGATCGTCAGCGCGGCGCCGCCGACGATGCGGTAGCGCTCCTCGCGCAGGTCGGCGCGCGCCTCCTGGCCCGGCACCGGGACGAGGCCGGCATTCGGCGTGAGGGTCGTCTCGGACGCGGCCTTGCCCTGGCCGGCGATCCGCACGATCAGCTGCGCGTTGACCGGCGCGCGCAGGTGCTGGTCGCTCCCGTCCATCGCGATCAGCAGCGGCGGAAGCCGCGTGTAGAGCGGCGGGTCGATCCAGCCGTCCACGCGGAAGTTCGGGCCGGGCGCCGCCGGCTCCTGCCAGTCGAAGGCGGCGCCGATCCGCTGGCGCCACTCGGGGCCGGCCACGAACAGGCTGGCGACCGCTGCGACCACCAAGCCGGCGCGCAGCGCGAAGGGGTCGTGCCGGGTCATGCCCGGCCGCGGCAGGCCGACCCGCAGGGCCGAGATCGCCTGCGCGGCGCGGCGCTGGTGGAGGTCCCACAGCAGCCGGCTCCCCGGATCGGCGGCGCCGACGGCGAGGCTGTCCTGGGCCGCCGAGGCCGGCCCGTGCCGCAGCTTCGGATCGCGGGAAGCGGCCTCGCGGTCGAGCCGCGCCAGGGCGAGGCGCCGGTCCGGCCGGGCGATGTGGATCAGCGGCAGGAGCGCGGCGACGAACAGAATGGCGAGGGCGCCGAGGCCGATCTGGCGCCAGAGCGGCGTGAGGTCGAGCCAGACGCCCGCCCAGGAGACGACCAGGAAGAGCAGGAAGACGCCGATACCGCGCCAGAGCACGGGCCAGGCCTGCTCCCACAGGGCGGCGGCCCGCGCCTGCGCCACGAGCCGGTCGAGCCGCGTGGACGCCGCGTCCGCTCCGCCCACCCGTGTCTTGCTCTCGGTGCCGTTGCTGCCGATCACGCCGACCGTTCCGCCTCACGCCGAAGGAGTGGCCCACGGAGCCGCCCCCGGCGGGCCCCGTCACACGTGCCTAGCATGGTGGGCCGCGCGGGTCGGCGGGTCAAATCGGCGCGACGCCGGCCCGACCGGCGCGCCGGTCAGTTGTGCGCCTGGATGAAGTTGCGCACCTGCGGGTAGATCTGCGACTCCCAGCGCCGCCCGGCGAAGACGCCGTAATGGCCCACGCCGGCCTGGAGGTGGTGGGTCCGCATGTACGGGGCGAGGTCCGAGCACAGGTCGTGGGCCGCCATGGTCTGCCCGACCGCGCAGATGTCGTCCCGCTCGCCCTCGACCGTCATCAGCGCCGTGCGGCGGATCGCGCGCAGGTCGATCGGCTCGCCCCGATACGACACCGCGTTCCGGGCCAGGGCGTGGTCCTGGAACACGGTCTTGACCGTCTCCAGATAGAAATCGGCGGCGAGATCGAGCACCGCGAAATACTCGTCGTAGAAGGTCTCGATCGCCTCGGCCTTGTCGTGCTCGCCGTTGGCCATGTGCCAGAACAGGTCGGCGTGGCCCTGGACGTGGCGCTTGGCGTTCATCGCCATGAAGGCCGAGACCTGAACGAAACCCGGATAGACCTTGCGGCCAGCCCCCTTGTGGCGGGACGGCACCGTGGCGATCAGGTTCTTCTCGAACCACTCGATCGGCTTGGAGGTCGCGAGCTCGTTCACGCCCGTCGGGTTGATCCGGCAATCCACCGGGCCGGCCATCAGGGTCATGCTGCGCGGGGCGGCCGGGTCCTTCGACTGCGCCATCGCGGCGGCGGCCACCAGCGCCTGCACGGCGGGCTGGCACACCGCCACCATGTGGGCGCCTTCGCCCATGGTCCGCAGGAACTGGATGAGGTGGCTCACGTAGTCGTCGAAGCCGAAGGTCCCGTCGGAGAGCGGCACGTCCCGGGCGTTGTGCCAGTCGGTGATGTAGACGTCGTGGTCGGGCAGCATCGTGCGCACGGTGGCGCGGAGCAGCGTGGCGAAGTGGCCCGACATCGGCGCCACCATCAGCACCTTGGGCTGCTCGGTGTGGATGTCCTTCTTGAAGTGGAGCAGCGTGGCGAAGGGCGTGACCTCGACCGCCTCCTCGGAGACCGGGACGCTCCGGTTCCCGACATTCACCGACTCGATGCCGTAGGGCGGCCGCGCGAAGGTCAGGCCGGCGCGCATCATCATCCGGGCCCCGGCGGACATCCAGGTCGCCGGCTCGCCCCACCCGACCCAGGGCGACCAGATGTCGTTCAGCAGCCGCCCCCACGCCCGGGTCTGGGCGGCCATGTCGGTCTGCAGATCGAACGCGTCGTACAGCATCGGGCAGGCACTCGCTTGAGCCCTGCCCGGCACGCGGGCCATCGGGGCGGCAACGTTGGCGGATGCCGGAGTGAGGGTTGCATCAGCGTGGCCGTGCAGGATGGGTCCCGTTCCCGGGGGCGGCAACTGTCCGATAGGCGGATGCGAACAAGAATTGTCGTGACGTGACTTTGATGCACCACGCGCCGCGCCGATCACATTCGGGTGTGCCGAATCGTCCGTCACACCCCCGCCGTCACGAGGCGCGGCGAATGACCGGGCGCGGGTCGGACTCGCTCCGACGATGCTCGCAGGCGACCTTGAGGTACCGGTCGCTGCCCCCGGGCAACCCGGCCTGGGCGGCCATCGTCTGGGCGTGCATCAGGCATTCCATCGGCGTGTGCGCCGGCGCGACGATGACGTCGAGGGCGGTGTCGCGCGAGCAGTCCTGGGCCAGCAGCGTGCCGGCACAGACGAGGGCAACGGAGAGCAATTCCGACATGACGGACCTCAGCTTCGAGTGATCGAAAGGTCCGCGGGGTGCTCCGGCGTGCGAGCCACCGCGTTGTCGTTGCCTAGTCGCTTCCTCCGGTTGCTGAAGACTTGAAGCACGTCATGTGCCAGCGCAGCACGACGCGTCCCTTGAGAGGTGCAACGCCGTCCGGTCCGGACTCAGTCGCGGGCGGGAAGCCAGCGCGTCTCCGGCTCGTCGGCGGGCAGGAGCGCCGCGACCGCGTCGAGGTCGACCACGTACTGATCGGTGAGGCGCTGCCACATCTCGACCGGCGAGGCGACCTGCGGCCGGAGCCCGTCGAGGGCGCGGGCGAGCAGGGCCGCATTGACGAGCTTCGGGCGCGGCACGAGCGGGTCAGCGTTCAGCATCGATGACGATCCCATTGGAGTGACGCCATCCTGCGTCGATCGTGGTTAACGATGGGTTACGTGCCGCCTCGACATCTTGCGCTGTTCTTGCGGACGCTTTCGCGCCGGGCTCTGAGCTGGATTCGTCGGCGCCCTCGGTCACGCCGAGGCGCCGCCAGACCTGAGCAACGCTGCCCGCGGACGCACCGGGCCGCGCGGGATCGCCCAGGCGAATCCACGCGCGTTCGCCAGGGCGTCGGCACCCGCTCGAGTTCACAAGCCGGACCCCTTCCCTTATCAGGCAGGCGCATCGAGCCTGTCCCGGCCGACGAAGTGCCGCCGCGCAGGGCGCGCACGGCTCCGGTCGCGCGGCTCCGGTCGATTGTGCGAACGGGACATCATGGACGCCAAACCTGAAGCGATCGGCGCGACGCATGAGCCGACGGCGCGACTCGTGCTCGCGTCCGCTTCGCCCCGCCGTCTCGCGCTGCTCCAGCAGATCGGGATCGAGCCGGCGGCGCTCCTGCCCGCCGAGATCGACGAAACACCGCGCAAGGCCGAGCCGCCGCGCGAGCTTGCGCGGCGCCTCGCGCGGACGAAGCTCGCCACCGCCGAGGCGGCGCTCCACCTGGAGGACACGACGACGCCGACCTGGCTTCTCTCGGCCGACACGGTCGTCGCGGTCGGGCGGCGCGTCCTGCCGAAGGCCGAGATCCCCGACGAGGCCGCGGATTGCCTGCGCCTGCTCTCGGGCCGGCAGCACCGGGTCTACACGGCGGTCTGCGTGCTCTCGCCCCGCGGGCGCCGCGAGCGGATCGTCGAGAGCCGCGTCCGGTTCAAGCGGCTCTCGGGCCGGGACATCCAGGGCTACGTGGCCTCGGGCGAGTGGCGCGGCAAAGCCGGCGGCTACGCGATCCAGGGCCTGGCCGGGGCCTTCGTGGTCAAGCTGGTCGGCTCGTACAGCGGCGTGGTCGGCCTGCCGCTCTACGAGACCCTGAGCCTGCTCGACGGCGAGGGGTATCCTGTGCGAGCCGGGTGGGGCGCCCTCGCATGAACCGCGAACGCCGGCCGCCGCCCTGTCCGATCTGCCGGAAACCGTCCGCGCCGGAGTTCCAGCCGTTCTGCTCCCAGCACTGCGCCGACGTCGATCTGGGGCGCTGGCTCAACGAGCGCTACGCGATCCCCGAGGAGCTCGATCCCGACGCGCCGCCGCCCCCGCCGGATCCGGGGCGCTGAATTTTTCGGCCTTCCGGTCCCGTCAATGTCACGCGAGGCTGGACAGGCCGCCAAGCACTCACTATACCCCGCGACGTCCGAGGCCGGCACCGGCGCGGACGACGCCCAGGTAGCTCAGTTGGTAGAGCATGCGACTGAAAATCGCAGTGTCGGCGGTTCGACTCCGTCCCTGGGCACCATCATCCCGCTGAGCCCCCGACCATCGGATCGGTAGAGCCGGCGACAGGATCCTCGATTTTCTGACAATACTCGGCTGCAGGTCGCGCGCGTCCGCGCGTCCCAATCAGCGCGTCTCCGCGTCGCGCAGGTGCAGGTAGGTCGGATCGAATTCGGCCGCTTCCTGCAGCCCGGCCCAGTCGTGGACGGTGAGGCGGCGACCCCGGAGCGTGATCAGGCCGGCGGCTTTGAGATCGCGGATCGTCCGATTGACGTGGACCGACGTGATCCCGAGGGCATCCGCGAGTTCGGGCTGCGTCATCGGCAGGTCGCAGGTCCGGTCGGGTGCCAGCCCGACGGCGTCGAGGCGGGTCATCAGCTCGCAGAACAGGTGGGCCATCCGCGCATACGCTTCCCGGCGCCCGGTGTTGAGCATCCATTCCCGGACCAGGGCGGCGTCCATCAGCGTCGCGCGCCAGAACACCTCGTTGAGGCGCGGGTGCGCCCGCAGCATCGCCCGGACCGCGTCGTGCTGGACGAAGCCGAGGCGGCAGGCGCTCACCGTGGCGATGTTGATGTCGAGTACCTCCAGGAACAGGCTCTGGAAATCCGGCACATCCCCGGGCACGTGGTAGCTCATCACCTGCCGCTTGCCCGCGCGTGTCGACTTGTAGGTGCAGGCGATACCGCTGAGCAGCGTGAAGCTCCGGGACGGCCGGTCGCCCTCCCGAATGATGTCCTGGTTGGTCTCGAACTGGGCGACCTGCAGCGGGAGCGCGACGAGGGCGGCGCGCTCCGCGTCGGACAGCCGGAACAGGGCCACGGTCTCGATCCGGCGCAGGAACGGATCTCTGACCGACGGTTGGGGTGTCTCGTTCATCGCGCCTCGGCCGTCCGGCAGAAGCGCTCGGCGTCGCGCGGCCGGTCGTCCACCGTCGTTGGTCCCCGCGTAAGTGTAGGGTCCCGGTCGGGCGCGACCAGGGCGAGGGCCGGCGCCGGGCGCCCTCGGTGAGGCCGGGACTGGAATTTCCCGCCCCGTCCGCGCACAGAAGTCCGGCGGCGCGATCGCCGTTCAGCCTGACGGAAAGCCCGATGAACACGGCAGATCTCGCCCCGCACGCGCATCAGGTCCTGCGCGACGCGACCCTGCCCGAGCTGCCCCGGCACTACCGCGGCAAGGTCCGGGACAATTACGACCTCCCCGACGGCCGTCGCATCCTCATCACGTCGGATCGGATCAGCGCCTTCGACCGGGCGCTCGCGGCGATCCCGTTCAAGGGCCAGGTCCTGACCCAGACCGCCCGCTACTGGTTCGAGCAGACCGCCGACCTGTGCCCGAACCACGTCCTCGCCTATCCCGATCCCAACGTGGTGGTCGGCCGGCGCCTGGAGATCCTGCCCGTGGAGGTGGTGGTGCGCGGCTACCTCGCGGGCACCACGTCGACCTCGATCCTGACGCGCTACCGCGCGGGCGAGCGGGACATGTACGGCCACACCTTCCCCGACGGGATGCGGCCGAACCAGCGCCTGCCGGAGGCGATCATCACGCCGACCACCAAGGCGTTCGACGGCGGCCACGACGAGCCGCTCACCGAGGCGGAGATCCTCGAGCGCGGGTTGCTGACGCGCGCGCAGTGGGAGACCGTGTCGAGGGCGGCCCTGGCGCTGTTCGCGCGCGGGACGGCGATCGCGGCGGAGCGCGGCCTGATCCTGGCCGACACGAAGTACGAGTTCGGCACGGATCCCGAGGGCCGGATCGTCCTCGCCGACGAGATCCACACGCCGGACAGCAGCCGGTACTGGTTCGCGCAGAGCTATCCCGAGCGCTTCGCCGCCGGTTCGGCCCCGGAGAGCTTCGACAAGGATTTCGTGCGCAACTGGGTCGTCGCCCGCTGCGACCCGTACAAGGACGCGATCCCGGAGATCCCCGCCGAGGTCGTCCTGGAGACCGCGGCGGTCTACATCCGCGCCTACGAGACGATCACGGGCAAGCGCTTCGTCCTGCCGGACCCGGCCGAGGAGCCCCTGAAGCGCATCCGGCGCAACATCGCCGCCTATCTCGCGGCGTAGCCTCGAGGTCGGGACAGGAGGTGCGGCGCCCGGCGCCGCACCCGGTCAAGCCTGTCAGGCCGCCGCGGCGATCGGGGCCGGCGACGGCGCGTCCATGGCGCGCAGGTAGACGTCGAGGAGCGTCTCCTGCTCGTCGCGCTCGTCCTTGTCCTGCTTGCGGATCTTCAGGATCTCCTTGAGCACCTTCACGTCGAGACCTTCGCCCTTGGCCTCGGCGAAGACCTCCTTCTTGGCCTCCATCAGGTCCTTGATCTCCTCCTCCAGCCGTTCCACGCGCTCGATGATCGAGCGGATGCGGTCGCCCGCGACGCCCACGGTGTCGGTCATGTCGGTCATGCAGTCCCTCGTCGGATGACGGGGGCACCCTCGCCCGACAGGGTAAGCGGTGGGTTAAGGCCGGGCCGGTGCTTCGACTTGGCCCTGGACCGGGCCCTGGACCCGGCCCCGGATCCAGCCGGAGATCGCGTCCGCCACGGCGTCGCTGTTCGATTCCAGCATCATCATGTGGCCGTTTCCGCGGATGCCGTGGTCGGCGAGCGCCAGCCGGTCCGGCTTCGCGCCCGCCTGAGTCAGGAAGGCCGCCGTGCAATCGTCCATTGTCGCCCGGAACGACGCCTCGGCGGTCACGATCACCGCCGGCACCCGGGCGAGGTTCGGCAATCGGCGCGCGGGTTCGGCCTGGAGCCAGCAGCGGATCCTGTCGGGCGCGGCGGCGCTCTCCGCCTGGACGACCGTCAGGTCGGCCGGGCCGCTCACCGGCGGCTCGAAGTGCAGCGGCACCCGGGTGATGCCATAGGGCCGCGCCCGCGCCTCGCCGACGCGCTCGTACCAGTCCGCGCCGCCCTTGAAGCGGATGTCGTAGAAGGTCGGCCCGTTCGGCTCGACGGCGACGTGCGCCTTCACGAGGTCGGGCCGCTGATCGGAGACCGCCCAGCCGAAGACGCCCGCCTGCGAGTGCGTCAGCAGGATCGCCGGGCCGATCTTCTCCAGCAGGGCGATCAGCGCCGGGTCGACCAGCTCCTCGCTCCGCAGCGCGCTGGAGATGTAGGGCACCTGGGAGAGGTAGAACTGATCGAAGGCGGCGTTGCCGCGGATCCCGGCGCCACCCGGCCACTGCGTGTGGAGCTTCGCCTGCGGGTAGAGCGCGGACCGCTCCTGCCCGGTGAACACCGTCTCCAGATCCTCGGCGGGCAGGCGGGCGTAGGGGCCGTAGGTGTCCGGGTCGCCGCCCGAGCGGCCGCGACCGACCTGGTCGACGACGTAGACCGCGAAGCCCTGCGCGGCGAAGCGGTCGGCCCAGCCCGGCCGGCCGTCGGGCGTCCCGAGGAAGTTGGTCCCGGTCTGGGCGGTGCCGTGCACCAGGACGATCGGGTAGGGCTGCGTCACCCGCTCCGGAACGCGGTACTCCACGAACATCTGGCCGGACGCCGTCGTCTTGCCGCCCGCGGTGGCGTAGCGGCCACCGACGAAGAAGTAGCCCGCGGGCTGCGTCGGCCTGAACGGCCCGTCGGCGACACCCGGCTCGGCGGCTCCGGACGGCGATGCAATGGCGAGACAGAGCAGGGCCAGCGCCCCGGCGGCGGCGTTCCTCGACATGGCGTCCTCCCGCGGGCGTCTGGCGCGCCCGGCGGGAGGCATATCAGCGTGAAAGTCCGGCCCGGTCCAGCCGGGCGTCCGATCAGGCGTGGGCGAGGCGCGGCTTCTTCCCCAGCGCCTCCTCGACGGTGCCCGCGCCGTCGAGATAGCCGTGGACCTTGGGGTTCGGCATGATCAGCGAGGCCACGAAGGCGATCGCCATCAGGACGGTCACGTACCAGAAGAACGTGCTCTCCATGCCGGCGTCCTTGAACCACAGGGCGACGAACTCGGCGGTGCCGCCGAAGGTGGCGTTGGCGATCGCGTAGGAGAGGCCGACCCCGAGCGCCCGGACGTTGGTGGGGAACAGCTCGGCTTTCACGATGCCGCTGATGCCCGTGTAGAACGACACCACGGCGAGCCCGAGGGTGATCAGCGCGAAGGCGAGGTAGGGGTCCTTGTTGGTGCCGAGGGCCGTCATCAGCGGCACCACCATGAGCGTGCCGAGGCCGCTGTAGAGCAGCATGTTCGCCTTGCGGCCGATCTTGTCGGAGAGCGCGCCGAAGATCGGCTGGATGATCATGTAGACGAACAGCACCACCGTCATCGTCTGCGAGGCCGACGTCTTCGGCATGCCGGCGGTGTTGACGAGGTACTTCTGCATGTACGTCGTGAACGTGTAGAAGCTCAGGGAGCCGCCGGCCGTGTAGGCGACCACGACCAGGAACGCCCGCCAGTGCTTGGCCAGAGCCGAGAAGGTGCCGGCGGTCTCCTTGTCGCTGCTGTCCTTCGTCTCGGCCAGCGAGCGCCGGAGATAGAGCGCGACGACCGCCAGCGCGGCGCCGATGAAGAACGGGATGCGCCAGCCCCAGGCGGTGAGTTCCGGGCCGGTCATCACAGTCTGCAGCAGCACTAGGACCAGCGAGGCGAGGAGCTGGCCGCCGATCAGCGTCACGTACTGGAACGAGGCGAAGAACCCGCGCCGCCCCTTGATCGCCACCTCGCTCATGTAGGTCGCCGAGGTGCCGTACTCGCCGCCGACCGACAGGCCCTGGAGCATGCGGGCGAGGAGAAGCAGCACGGGGGCCAGCGTGCCGACATGCTCGTAGGTCGGCAGGATGCCGATCAGCAGCGAGCCGAAGCACATCATCAGCACCGAGATGACCATCGAGGTCCGGCGGCCGACCCGGTCGGCGATGCGCCCGAACAGCCATCCGCCGATCGGCCGCATGAAGAAGCCCACCGCGAAGATACCGGCGGTCTGCAGGAGCTGACTGGTCGAATCGCCCTTCGGGAAGAAGGCCGGCGCGAAATAGAGCGCGAAGAACGCGTAGCAGTAGAAATCGTACCACTCGACGAGATTGCCCGACGACGAGCCGACGATCGCCCAGATCCGGCGCTTGCGGTCCGCAGCATCATCGAGGTCGCTCGGTGCGATACCGATCGTATCGTCGCGCGAGGCGGACATGGCGTCTCCGTCGATCAATCTTGGTGCCGGCCGAGGCCGGTCTCTTCTTGGTGCGGCGCGACGTTACAGGTGACGCGCCCGATCGCAAGGCCGTGATCCGACTTAGCCGAGGACAGCGCAGGGCGGTGTCACCGGCCGCGGGTCCACAGTGCCGCGGGAGGGAACGGTTCGCCTCAGGACCCCGTTGCGGGCCGGCGTGGGCGTCGATGGCGTTCCGACCACCGCAGGAGGAAGAGGCCATGAAGCGAGTTCTGAGAGACGCGGTCGCGGCCGCCATCGTCGTCGCCGGCGCGGCGACGGCGTTCGCGCAGGGCGGCCCGGGCGGCGGAGGGGCCGGACCCGGTGGTGCGGGCGGCGGCGCCGGCGGCCCGGGTGGTGGGGCCGGAGCGGGCGCGGGTCCGTCCGGCGGCGGCCCGGCCGGCGGCCCTGCTGGCGGTGCCGGCGGCGGGATGAGGGGCGGCGCGCCCGAAGGCGGGGCGATGCGCGGTCCCGGCGGTGCCGAGGGTGGGCCGCGCGGCGCCGAGGGACCGGGTCGCCCGGGCGGCGCGGCCGAGCGCAACGGACCGGCGGACCGGGGCGGCGCGGCCGCGAATCCAGGTGCGGGCGAACGCGGTGCGGGCGAACGCGGTGCGGGTGAACGCGGTGCCGGCGATCGGGGTGGCCGCGAGCCGGGTGCCGGACCCGAGCGGGGCAACCGCGACGCGGCCGGTCCCGAGCGCGGCGGTCGCGGTCCGGCCGGCGAACGGGACGGCCGTGCCGGTGCCCGCGACCGAGGCGCCGTCCGCGGCGCTGTCGGCCGCCTCGACACCCGTCAGCGGACCGAGTTCCGCAGCTCGATCACGCGTCTGGGCGTCTCGCCGCTCCGGGACGTGGCTTTCGGCTTGGCGATCGGCACCGCGATCCCCCGCTCGGTCAGGCTCCACAGGCTGCCGCCGGCGATCATCGAGCTGGTGCCGGAATACGAGGGCTACGACTTCGTCCTGGTCCGCGACGACATCGTGATCATCGATCCCGACACCTACGAGATCGTGGACGTGATCCCGGCCTGAGCGGGCAATCACAGGGAGATCGGTGTGCCGGGCGGATCCTCTGCCCGGTGCCCTCTACCGCCCGCCGTCCAGGAGTTTCGACACCACGCGCGCCGTGTAGTCGACCATCGGCACGATCCGCGCGTAGTTCAGCCGGGTCGGACCGATCACGCCGACGACGCCCACGATCTTCTGCGAGCCGTCGCGGAACGGCGCCGCGATCAGCGAGGATCCGGAGAGCGAGAACAGCTTGTTCTCCGAGCCGATGAAGATCCGCACGCCCTCGCCGCCCTCGGCGCGGGACAGGAGATCGATCACGTCCTTCTGGGTCTCCAGATCGTTGAACAGGAGGCGGATCCGCTCGAGATCCTCGACCGCGCGCAGGTCGTCGAGCAGGTTGGCCTGCCCGCGCACGATCAGCTGGCGAGCCTCCGTCGGGCCGACCGGCGTGGCCAGTCCGGCATCGACGAGGCGCTCGGTGATCGCGTCGAGCTCCCGCTTCATCGCCTTGCGGCCGGCCTCGATCTCGGCGCGCAGCGTGCCGAGGGTGCGCCCCTGCAGGCGCGCGTTGAGGAAGTTCGTCGCCTCCTGGAGGGCACCGGCCGGCAGGCCCGCCGGCAGGTCCACGAGGCGGTTCTCCACCGAGCCGTCGTCCGAGACGAGGATGACGAGAGCGCGGGCCGGATCGAGGCGCACGAACTCGATGTGCTTCAGGTTGACGTTCGCCTTGGTGGTCAGGACGACCCCGGCGCCCCGGGAGACGCCGGACAGCATGGTCGAGGCTTCGGCCAGGGCCGAGTCGAAGGTGTGACCCGAGGCGGCGGCGCGCATCTGCGCCTCGATGCGCGCCTGCTCGTCCTGGCTGACGTCACCGAGCTCGAGCATCGCGTCCACGAAGAAGCGCAGGCCGAGCTCCGTCGGCAGGCGGCCGGCGGAGGTGTGCGGCGCGAAGATGAGGCCGGAATGCTCCAGATCCGCCATGACGTTGCGGATCGAGGCCGGCGACAGCGCCATCGGGAGGATGCGCGCGAGATTCCGGGAACCGACCGGCTCGCCGGTCGTGAGGTAGCTCTCCACGATCTGCCGGAAGATCTCCCGGGCACGCTCGTTGAGGGCGGCGAGCGCCTGCATCGCTTGGCCGTTCGAGAAATTGGGACTGGGGTGTGTCACGGGGTCATCCTGTGGTCCGATCATGTCCAACCGTCCCGCGCGGATCAATCCGTACGGCGATGCTTGCCCGCGGTTGCGCGGCGGCCTAAGAGCCCGGCCCTCGACACTCTCGACAGAAGGGGCCCGCGATGCGGCCTTCCAAGCGTGCCGCCGACGAGTTGCGGCCCGTGAGCCTGGAGCGCGCAGTCTCGCGCTACGCCGAGGGCTCCTGCCTCGTCAGCTTCGGCAACACCCGGGTGCTCTGCACCGCATCGCTGGAAGAGCGCGCGCCGCCGTGGCTGCGCGGTTCCGGCAAGGGCTGGGTCACGGCCGAGTACGCCATGCTGCCGCGTGCGACGCACGAACGCACCCGCCGCGAGGTCGGTTCCGGGAAGCCGTCGGGGCGGACCCAGGAGATCCAGCGTCTGATCGGCCGTTCGCTGCGCGCCGTCACCAACCTCCCGGCCATGGGCGAGCGCCAGATCACGATCGATTGCGACGTGATCCAGGCCGACGGCGGCACCCGGACAGCCGCGATCACGGGCGCCTGGGTGGCGCTGCACGATTGCTTCGCCTGGATGCGGACCCGCTCGATCATCTCCGTCGATCCGCTGCGCGACCACGTCGCCGCCGTTTCCTGCGGCCTGTACAAGGGCACGCCGGTCCTCGACCTCGACTACGCCGAGGATTCGGCGGCCGAGACCGACGCCAACTTCGTGCTCACCGGCCGGGGCGGCATCGTCGAGGTGCAGGGCACCGCCGAGATGGAGCCCTTCACGCAGGAGCAGCTTCTCGAGCTCCTCGGCCTCGCCCGCGCCGGCACCGAGCGGCTGGTCGCCCTGCAGAAGGAGGCCCTCGCGTGAGCCGCCGTCTGACCGGGAAGGTGGTCATCGCCACGCACAATGCCGGCAAGCTCGCTGAGATGCGCGACCTGCTCGCGCCGTTCGGGATCGAGGCGGTGTCGGCGGGCGAGCTCGGCCTGTCCGAGCCCGACGAGACCGGCACGATGTTCGCGGAGAACGCGGCGATCAAGGCGCGGGCGGCGGCCGACGCCACCGGGCTGCCGGCCTTCGCGGACGATTCCGGCCTGTGCGTCGACGCCCTGGACGGCGCGCCGGGCATCTTCTCGGCCCGCTGGGCCGGCGCGACCAAGGATTTCACCGGCGCGATGGCGCGGATCTTCGCCGAACTCGACCGGCGCGGGGCCGCCGAGCGCCGGGCGCACTTCGTGTCCGCCCTCGTGCTGGCTTGGCCGGACGGGCACACCGAGCTGTTCGAGGGACGGGTCTTCGGCGACCTCGTCGCCGCGAAGGGCTCCGCAGGCTTCGGCTACGACCCGATCTTCCGGCCGGACGGCCACGACCGCACCTTCGGCGAGATGAGCGCCGAGGAGAAGCACGGGGTCGACTGGCAGCAGGGGCGGGGCCTGTCGCACCGGGCGCGGGCCTTCGTCGAGCTGAGCCGCGCCTGCCTCGCGCCCGGCGCCTGATTGCCAAACGACGCGCGGGCGCTCACATGCCCGCCATCATGTCATCGACCGGCCCGGACCATCCGACCCGCGACGCGGGCTTCGGGATCTACCTGCACTGGCCCTTCTGCGCCGCGAAGTGCCCGTACTGCGACTTCAACAGCCACGTCCGCCACGCGGGCGTGGACGAGCCGCGCTTCCTGGCAGCCTTCCGCGCCGAGATCGCCCACACCGCCGCCCGCACGCCGGGCCGGACCGTGACCAGCATCTTCCTCGGCGGCGGCACGCCCTCGCTGATGCAGCCCGCGACCGTGGCCGGGCTGCTCGACGCGGTGGCGGAGCATTGGGCGGTCGCGCCGGACGCGGAGGTGACCCTCGAGGCCAACCCGTCGAGCGTCGAGGCGGGCCGCTTCCAGGGCTACCGCGCCGCCGGGGTCAACCGGGTGTCGCTCGGGATCCAGGCCCTCGACGACGCCTCGCTGCGGACCCTCGGGCGCCTGCACGACACCGCGCAGGCGCTCGGCGCGATCGCCCTGGCGCAGTCGGCCTTCGCGCGGACCTCCTTCGACCTGATCTACGCCCGGCCGGGGCAGACGCCGGATCTGTGGCGGGCGGAGCTAAGTGATGCGCTCGCGCGGGCCGCCGAGCACCTGTCGCTCTACCAACTCACCATCGAGCCCGGGACGCCGTTCCACGGGCTCGCAGCCGCCGGCAAGCTGGTGACGCCGGACGACGAGGTCGGTCGCGCCCTCTACGACGTCACCCAGGAGCTCTGCGCGAAGGCCGGCCTCCCGGCCTACGAGATCTCGAACCACGCGCGGCCCGGGGCGGAATCGCGGCACAACCTGCTCTACTGGCGCTACGGCGAGTATGCCGGCATCGGTCCGGGCGCCCACGGACGGCTCGTGACGGGCCGGGGCCGGGTCGGAACCGTGACGGAGCGGTCGCCCGAGGCGTGGCTCGCCCGCGTCGAGGCCGAGGGCCACGGGATCGTCGAGACCGAGAGCCTCTCGGCCGCCGACCAGGCCGACGAGTTCCTGGTGATGGGCCTGCGCCTGCGCGAGGGGATCGATCCCGACCGCTACGCGGCGCTCAAGGGCCGGCCCCTGAATGGCAACCGCATCGGCATGCTGATCGGGGACGGCCTGCTCGAGCGGCAGCCGGGCGGCCGCATCGCCGCCACGGCGCAGGGGGCGCCGGTGCTCAACGCCCTGGTCGCCGAGCTCGCCGCTTGATCAGATCGCGGGCTTCGCGAGGACCCGGGGCGCCGGGCTGACGGGCGTCGCGGCGTTGTTGCGGATCTCGTAGACCGCGAGGGACCGCTCGCTCTGACCGTCCGGCCGGAACCGGAACGTCCCGTCGACGCCGGCGAAGCCCAGGCCGTTGGTCAGGGTGGTCTCGGCGAAGCGCTGCGAGCCGTAGCGCCGCGACAGGGCCGCCGCGAGCAGCACCGCGTCGTAGGCGAGCGAGGCCACCCGCGGCGGGACGGCGCCGAACCGGGCCTGGTAGCGCGCGCTGAAATTCGAGAAGCCGACGCGGTCCGGCGCGGCGAAGCGGCCACCCTGGAGGGCCGGCACCACGAAGAGTGACGGCTCGTTCCAGAGGGCGGTGCCGAGGGGCCGCACCCGTGCCGGCGAGAAGCCCGCCTTCGTCAGCGCGGCCGCCACGGCGGGCATCGCGTCCGCGGTCTCGGGGATGAACAGCGCGTCGGCGGTGGCGCCGGGCCCGGCGATCACCCGCGCGAGCCGCTCGACCGCCGGGCCGGGCGCGCCGGCCGGGTATCGCTCCACGGCGGCGACGCGCGCGCCCTTGCGGGCGACGACCTCCCGGAACGCCGCCTCGACGGCGTTGCCGTAGGCGGTCTCGGGGATCAGCGCCGCGAAGGACCTCTTTCCGCCCGCGACCGCGTCCTCGACCACGCGGTCCACCTCCGGCTGCGGCAGGAAGCTCAGCAGGTAGACGCCCTGGTTCGCCACGGTCGCGTCCGTGGAGAAGCCGATGACCGGCTTGCCGGCGGTCCTGGCGACGGCCGCGGCGGCCTGCACGCTGCCGGCGAAGAGCGGGCCGAGCACGATCTCGGCGCCCTGCCGCAGCGCCTCCTGGGTCGCCTCCCGGGCGCCGTCCGGACTGCCCCGGTCGTCCTCGACGATGAGCGTCAGGTCGGGCTGCTGGGCCTCGTCGTAGGCGAGCTGCGCCGCGTTGCGCATCGCGGCCCCCACGGTCGATCCCTGGCCGGTCAGCGGCAGCACCAGGGCGACCTTCACCGAGCCCGCCCCGATGCGCCCGCCGCCGCCCGCGGCCGGCATCGACGGCGCCGCGGGCGCGGCGCCCGGCGCATCCGGCACGGCGGCCGGCGGTGACAGCTCGGCCTGCGGCCCGGTCGCGCGTCGCGCGAGGTCGCTGCCGACGCAACCGCCGAGCGAGAGCAGGATCGCGCAGAGCGCGGCGGTCTGGGCGGTGACACGCACGAGACGGTCCCGCGCGCTTGTCGGGCGCGCCATGGCGCGTACTCCTTCGGGCAGGCTCCGCAGCCTGACCGGCGGATTCTCAAATGTAAACGCGGCGGCGGGGACTTGCCCCCCGGCCACGCGGCCTCGCCGCGACGAGAGGCGACCAGTGTGGCAAGATCGCCGGTGATGACCCGCAGATTCGATGACCCGGGGCCCGCTGCCCCGACCCGAGCTCCGTCCCCGAAGCTCGCCCCCGACCGCCCGCGCAGCACGACCTTCACGGCCTTTGGCCTCGCGAGCGAGACCGAACCCCTGTCGCCGGGCCTGCACATCGTGGCGACGCCGATCGGGAACCTGCGCGACATCACCATCCGGGCGCTGGCGACCCTGGCGGCCGCCGACGCGGTCCTGGCCGAGGACACCCGCGTCACCCGGAACCTGCTGGCGCATTACGGGATCACGACGCCGCTGCTCGCCTATCACGAGCATTCCAACGACGCGGTGCGCGAGCGGATGGTGGCGCGGCTCACCGCCGGCGAGGCCCTGGCTCTGGTCTCGGATGCCGGGACGCCGCTCGTCTCGGATCCCGGCTACAAGCTGGTCCAAGCCGCCATCGAGGCCGGGATCGCCATCACGCCGGTCCCGGGGCCGTCCGCGGTGATGACCGCGCTGGTCGCGGCGGGCCTGCCGACCGACCGGTTCTTCTTCGAGGGCTTCCTGCCGCAGAAGGCCGGTGCGCGGCGCAACCGCCTGGAGGCGCTGATCCAGGTTCCCGGCACCCTGGTCCTGTTCGAATCGCCGCATCGCCTGCCCGACATGCTGGCCGACGCCGCTGCGGTGCTCGGTCCGGAGCGGCCGGCGGCCGTGACCCGCGAGCTGACCAAGCTCTACGAAACCATCCGGCGCGATACGTTGGGCAGCCTGAGCGCACGCTTCGCCCAGGAGGGACCGCCGAAGGGGGAGATCGTGGTGATCATCGGTGCGGCGACGGCGCCGGAGCGCAGCGCGGATTCGGATGCCGCCCTCGACGCCCTCATCCTGGCGGCGCTGGAGCGGCACTCGATCAAGGATGCCGCCAGCCTTGTATCCGACGAGACCGGTCAGCCGAGGCGCCTCGTCTACACCCGCGCGCTGGCGCTGGCGCGGGACCAGGGATGACCGGGGCCCTGCCGGACCGGACCGGTCGGCGCCGCGCCGCCTACCAGCTCGGCCACCGCGCCGAGTGGCTGGCGCTCGCCGCGCTGATGCTCAAGGGGTACTGGCCGATCGGCCGGCGCGTGAGCGTCGCGGGCGGCGAGATCGATCTCGTCGTCCGGCGCTGGAAGACCGTCGTGTTCGTGGAGGTGAAGGCTCGGGCGCGCCGCGACGACGCCCGGGAGGCGATCGACGCCGCCAAGCGGCGGCGGTTCTCCCGCGCGGTCCGCGCTTGGATCGGACGCAATCCGTGGTGTGCCGGGTCGACGTTCCGGGCCGACGCCGTGTTCGTCGGATCCCGCACCTGGCCCGCCCATGTCGAGCGGGTCTTCACCATCGAGGGTCTCTGACGGGCGGCCCGAGGCCGCCGGAGCCGACGCGCCGGGTCTCAGTCCCGGGCGGCGCGGATCGCCCCGATCAGGGTCCGCTTCAGGTCGGCCTGGCTGAACGGCTTCTGGACGACGGGCCTGTCGCGGAACGGCTCGCGGATGCCGGCACCGCCGTAACCGGTCGAGAAGACCAGCGGAAGGTCGCGCTTGGCGATGGCCTCGGCCACCGGGTAGATCGGCTCACCCGCCACGTTCACGTCGAGAATGGCGACCTCGAACGCTTCCTGCGACGCCATCTCCAGCGCGGAGGACAGCCGCGCGGCCGGCCCGACCACGGCGCAGCCGAAATCGAGGAGCATGTCCTCCAGCAGCATCGAGATCGCGGCCTCGTCCTCGACGACGAGAACACGGACGCCGTTGAGGACGTCGTCGTTGGGGTCAGCAATCACGCCGGGCCGTCTTCCCTTCGAATGCCCCCGTCGCCGGGGATCTTGCCATGCGGCTGGTCACGCCTTGCGCACCGCGTGAGCAGCGTCCGGACGGGTGAACGCGGCCCGAGGGTCAGCCCGCGAGACAACCTGAGGCGTCGCCCGTAATGCGCAATGTGTCAAGCGTTCCCGGCCCGTTCCGACACCCAGACCGGGCGCTATGTTAACCGATGATACATTTTTGTGCGGGCGGTTTCGCGCGGGCGTATGCGAGTGTCGCCGCGCGGCCGCTCAATCGTCCTTGAACGTGACCTTGGCGCCCCGTGTCACATGCGCGGCGAGGTCGCGGGCGTTCCAGTTGGTCAGGCGGATGCAGCCGTGGGACTCCGTCTTCCCGACCTTCTCGGGCTCCGGCGTCCCGTGGATCCCGTAGCTCGGGATCGCCAGGTCGATCCAGACCAGGCCGACCGGGTTGTTGGGCCCCGACTGGATGGTGAATTTGTGCTGCGCCTTCACGCCCTTGAACGCGTATTTCGGGTTGTAGGTGTAGTCCGGGTCGAACGCGACGCCCTTCACCTTGGTCTCGCCGCTCGGGGCCGGCTTCTCGGCACTGCCGATCGACGCGGGGTAATAGGCCACAAGCTTCCCGTCGGCGCCGTAGGCGCGGACGTCGCGGCTCGACTTGTCGACCTCGATGCGTTCGACCTTCGGCTCCTGGGGCAGATCCTTGCCCTTCGGCTTGTCCGTGCCCATCGGGTCCACCGCCGCGACCGCGATGGTCGTGCCGGCCTTGTCCAGGGGCTTGCCGGGATTGAGCGCGCTCACGAGGTCGCGGCTCATGTGGAAGCGCTCGGCCAGCATCTCGCGGGGATTGGTGTAGCCCATCGACTTGAGCTCGGCCTGCTCCTCCATCTTGGGCGGGATCCGCTCGACGTAGGGGCCCGCGGCGTCGGCCTCGGAGAGCGTGTAGTCGGTGACGGCGGGCTTGTCGCTGGTCGCCTGGAGCTTGTCCCAGATCTCGGGCGTCAGGTCCTCGCCGGCGGGAAGCCCCTGGGCCACCGCGAACGCCGAGAGGGCGTGCCGGTAATTGTCGCCCTTCCGGCCGTCGATCGCTCCGGGATAGAAGCGCGCGCGATCGAGCAGCACCTGGGCCTTGACGATCAGCGGATCGGGCTTGTCGTCCGACGACTTGGCCCGACGAGCCTTCGCGTCGGACTTTGTGCCCTCGCCCTTCCCGGCGCCCGACTGCGCCAGGGTCGCGGCGTTCACTGCCTCGGCGGTCAGCGCCGGCGGCTGGGCCGTCTCGGCTTTCCGGCCCTTCCCGGTCCGGGCAGCCGCACCGTGCGCGGCCAGACAACTCGCCAGGAGAGCCACGCAGACCGGCCGCCAGGGTTTCGGGATCATCGCCGTCGTCATTCCGGGGAGCGGGCGCGCTCCCGAGCCGAGAAATGCCGGATCGGCGGGAACGTTCCACGCCGCTCTACTGGCACAGGCGGTGACCGCCGTTACGCTCGCGCTCGTCGAGGTGGAGATGGTTGGCGTGGGCGGCGTTCGAGCCCGGGCCGAGGACGGTGCGGAAGAAGCCGCAGGCCTTGGCGTGCACCGCGCCGAGGAACTGCGCCTCCTCGGAACCGTCCGGCATCGCCTTGACGGGGATGCTCGCGCGTCCCGCGAAGGCGAAGCCCATGATGTCGGCGGCGTTGGCGAAGGCGTGCTCGCTGAGCTTCGCGTCGACGTCGTGATTCTGTCCCCGGCAGACATAGGAACCGCCGAGTTCGAGCGCGGTCAGCGGATGCTTCAGCGTTCGATCGGCCTCGATCTGAACCTCCGTGACCCAGCGCGCCAGCGCCTCGGCGGTCCGGCAGGTCAGCGTGGCGCCCTGCGGCAGCACCACCCCGTCGGCGAACTTCGTCACCTTGAGCGGCAGCGGCGCGGTGCACTGGCCTTCGGAGATCGGCGGCAGCGGCTCGAACTCGACCCCGAGACGCTTGAGGCGCGTCCGGCAGGCGGAATCGTCCGGCGGTGTCACCTTGAGCGCCAGGGCGGCCGCGCCCGACAGCTCGGGCGGCCGCGCGGGCGGCGCCGGCGGCGGTGAAGGGATCTCGGGCTTCGCTGTCTCCTTCGCGGGTTCCTTTGGGGCTTCCTTCCCGGCTTCCTGCCCGGCCTCCGGCGGCTTGTCCCGGCCATTCTCCCTCGACGGCTCCCGGGCCAGGTCCTTGCTCGGCTCCTTGCTCGGCTCAGCCACGGCAGGTTTCAGCTCGGGCGGCCGCGCCGGCGGCATCGGTGGCGCCGGCTCGGCGACGGGCGGCTTCAGAGCCTCAGGGCGCTCCGGCGGCAGGGGCGGGGGCGTCGGCACCGTCGCCGCCGGCGTCTCGACGGCGCCGACCGGCGTGGCGGGGAGGGCGAGCCCCGCGGCGAGGGCGCCGCCCGCCAGGAGCGTCGCGGATCGGAGGATCGACAGGCTGCGTCCCGGCATGGGGCCTCGAAGCGTGGGCGTTGGCCTCTACAACGGGCGAGACGCCATTCGGATCGCCTAGACCCGGTTGACGGCCGCGCCGATCGGACCACTGTCTTCCGGATCGCGCCGGCACACCCCATGTCGGCGCACCGGCGGGGCGGACGATCGCGCGGTCGCGTGGACGTAGAATTTGAGGACTGCATGTCGGACGCAGCTGATGCCGGGCTCCCGAGCCTGCCGCCGGACAATCCCTTCCGCGAGGCGCAGTGGAGCACCCCGCACGGCCTCCCGCCCTTCGAGCGGATTCGGCCGGAGCACTACCGACCCGCGTTCGACGCCGCCCTCGCGGCGCACGATGCCGAGATCCGCGCCGTCGCGAACCAGGCTGCGCCGGCCACCTTCGGCAATACCGTCGAGGCGATGGAGCGGGCCGGCCTCGCCCTCGAGCGCGTCGCCGGCGTGTTCTACAACCTGACAGGCAGCCACACGAACCCCGAGCTGCAGGCCATCGAGCGGGAGATCGGGCCAAAGCTCGCCCGGCACGGCAGCGCCATCTACCTCAACCCCGAGCTCTGGGCCCGGATCTCGGCGATCGACGCCGAGGGCCTGAGCGCGGAGCAGCGCCGGGTCCTCGACCGGTACCGGATCCGCTTCCGCCGGTCGGGGGCGGATCTCGGGCCCGAGGACAAGGCCCGCATCGCCGAGATCGCGGCGCGCATGTCGGAGCTCGGGACCACGTTCAGCCAGAACCTCCTGGCCGACGAGAGCAGCTTCACCCTGCCGCTGCAGGGCGAGGAGGATCTGGCCGGCCTGCCGCCGTTCCTGCGGGCCGCTTCCGAGAGTGCCGCGAGGGAGCGCGGCCTCGACGGGCACGTCATCACCCTGTCCCGCTCGCTGATCGAGCCGTTCCTGGTCTGCTCGACCCGGCGCGACCTGCGCGAGCGCGCCTACGCGGCCTGGACGCGGCGCGGCGAGAACGGCGGCGCGACCGACAACCGGGCGATCATCGCGGAGATCATCCGGCTGCGCGCCGAGCGGGCGCGGCTGCTCGGCTTCGAGAGCTTCGCCCATTTCGCCCTCGACGACACGATGGCGGCGAGCCCGGATGCGGCGACCGGGCTGCTGCGGGATGTGTGGACGCCGGCCCGGGCGCGGGCGGCGGAGGAGCGCGACCGTCTCCAGGCCACCATCCAGGCGGAGGGCCACAACTTCGCCCTCCAGGCGCACGATTGGCGGCACTACGCCGAGAAGGTGCGGCGCGCCGAGCACGACCTCGACGAGAGCGAGATCAAGGCGTACCTGCCGCTGGAGCGGATGATCCAGGCGGCGTTCGACACGGCCTCGCGGCTGTTCGGGCTGACCTTCACGGAACTCGCCGACGTGCCGCGCTACCATCCCGATGTCCGGGTCTGGCGGGTCGGCAATCCCGACGGGTCCGAGGTCGGCCTGTTCCTGGGCGACTACTTCGCCCGCGCCTCGAAGCGGTCCGGCGCCTGGATGAGCGCCTTCCGCTCGCAGGAGCGCCTGAACGGGACGGTCACGCCGATCATCGTCAACGTCATGAACTTCGCCAAGGCGCCGGACGGCGAGGCGACGCTGCTGTCCTTCGACGACGCGCGCACCCTGTTCCACGAGTTCGGCCACGCCCTGCACGGGCTGCTCTCGGACGTGACCTACCCGCTCCTGTCCGGGACGGCGGTATCGCGCGACTTCGTGGAGCTGCCCTCGCAGCTCTACGAGCACTGGCTGGAGCAGCCGGAAGTCCTGCGGACCCACGCGCGCCACCATCGCACCGGCGAGCCCATGCCCGACGCCCTGCTGCGGAAGCTGCTCGCCGCGCGGACCTTCAACCAGGGTTTCGCCACCGTGGAGTACACGTCCTCGGCGATCGTCGACATGACCCTGCACCTCTCGGCGGAGGGCGAGGACGGTCTCGACGTGCCCGCCTTCGAGGCCGAGGCGCTTCGGCGGATCAGCATGCCGGCCGAGATCAGCATGCGGCACCGGACGCCGCACTTCGCCCACATCTTCTCGGGGGACGGCTACGCCGCCGGATACTACAGCTACCTCTGGTCTGAGGTGCTGGACGCGGACGCCTTCGACGCGTTCCGCGAGGCCGGCGACATCTTCGATCCGGAGACGGCGAAGCGGCTGCGGACCTTCGTGTACGGGGCCGGCAATTTGCGCGACCCGCGCGAGGCCTACACGGCCTTCCGCGGGCGGATGCCGAGCATCGAGCCGCTCCTGAAGAAGCGCGGGCTCGCGGCCTGAGCGACAGGCGTGCGGTAAGGGTTTCGTAAACAAACGTCCTTAACGAACGCTTGCAGCGCGAGTCCGCGTGCGGAGTTCGGGGCGATGACGAAGATCGAAGCCAAGCAGGGCGTTTCCCAGGGCATCTCGCCGGCCGACCTGCTCAAGGCCGCGGTGACCGGCAAGACCGACGCCGCGGCCGCCGCGACCGAGACAGCGGCCTCGCCGGCCGGCGGGACGTTCGCGCTGGCGTCGCTGGCGCGCCTGGATCCGAAGCGGTTCGCGATCCCGGGCGCGACCCTGGCGGTCGGTGTCCTCCTGGGCGGGGGCGTCATGGCGCTCTCCCGCCCGGCCTCGGTCCGGCCCGACGCGCTCGCGGCCCTCGAGACGACGCTCGATGCCGGCCGCACCGAGACCGTGCGCCTCGCCGCCGACATCGCGCAGCTCCACACCGTGCTCGCCGACCTGCGCGCCTCGACCGACGTGGCGCGGAAGGAGGCGGCCAGCCGCAGCACCGCCCTCGGCGAGCGCCTGGCGCAGGTCGACAAGAGCCTGAACGGCAAGATCACGGCCCTCGGCGAGCGGCTCGAGCAGGTCGAGCGCGACCACAACACCCGCCTCAGCGGCCTCGCCGCGCAGCTCGACCGCCGCGCGGCCGCGACTCCGGCCGCCGCGAAGGCGGAGCCGACCCAGACCGGCAGCATCGGCGAGCCCGCCCGCGCCGCCGAGGCGAAGCCCGAGGTCAAGGTCGCGGACGCCAAGGTGAGCGAGCCGAAGGCGAAGCCGGCCGCGGCCGACAAGCCGCCGATCATCGAAGGCTGGGCCCTGCGGGACGTCTACGAGGGCACCGCGATCTTGGAGAACCGCCGGCGCCGCCTCGTCGAGGTCGCGCCCGGCGACGTCATCCCGGGCGTCGGCCGCGTCGAGGGCGTCGAGCGCCACGGTCGGGAATGGGTGGTGGTGACCCGCCAGGGCCTCGTCACCGCGCAGGCCTGGTAGACCTCAGCGGCCCGTGAACCCGGTCGGCGCCAGCTCGCCGGGCGCGATCGGGAAGCGCGGCTCGATCGTCATCGGATCGGCCAGGGCCGCCGCGCGCTCAGCGCGCAGGCGACCGTGCCTCAGGGCCCGGGTCTGCGCCGCGCGGGTCGGGTGCAGGATGGCAGCGAGCAGGGACTGCCCTTCGAACTCGCTGTCCAGGTTCTTGGCTTCGAAGACGGGCATGGCCGGCCTGCTTGAGTGCGGTACCGGACACTGCCGAAGGCGTCGATCCGGGCCACATCCCCAATAACAGGGATCGCGTGGACAGGTTCCGTCAAGCTTTCGCTCCGCAACCTCTTTTTTACTTTCGTCCAGGCGTCACCCGAATGCAGTGCGGCCGCGCACACCGGCCCGCGGTCAGACGAACTGGTTCAGCCCCGGGATCGAGCCGATGATCGGGCCCATCGCGTCCTCGCCGACCTTCTCGCGGCCGAAGGCGAACAGCTCCTGGCCGAGCGGCTGCATCTGACCCATCGGCACGCCGGCGGCCATCAGCTTCTGGCCGAGCGCCATGACGCCGCCGCCGCCCATCATCCCGCCGAGCATGCCCATCAGCCCGCCGCCGCCGCTCTCGCCGGCATTCGACTCGGCGATCAGCGCCTCGGAGCCCGGCAGGGCCGCCAGCAGCTGGCCGACCTCGGCCGCGGGCCCTTCCTTCTGCAGGAAGGCCAGGATGTGCCCGATGGCGGTCTGAGCGGTCGCGGCGTCGAGCCCGGTGCGGGTCGTGACGCGGGCGAGCAGTTCTTCCATGGTGATGATCTCTTCGGAACGCTTCCAGACGTCCTTCGACTCTGAGGCGTCGGAAATCAAGCGCGCGGCATCGCTTCCCAGGAAAACTCCCCGGTTACAGCGGGCACGGTGCCGCAGCGGGCGACCTCGCCAAGGGCCGCCCCTTCCGGTAGACCCTCGGTCAGTCTTGAACCGTTCCAGGCCGCCGGGCCGGGTGATCCAGGGAGTTGCCGGACCATGCGGGTCGGCCTGTTCGTGCCGTGCTACGTCGACGCCTTCGAGCCCGAGGTCGGGATCGCCACCCTGGAGCTCCTCGAGCGCCTGGGCTGCACGGTCGAGTACCCGTTCGACCAGACCTGCTGCGGCCAGCCGATGACCAACACCGGCTGCCATGCCGAGGCCGCCGCGACCGAGGCGCTGTTCGTCAAGAACTTCTCCGGCTTCGACTATATCGTCGCCCCGTCGGGATCCTGCGTCCACCAGGTGCGCGAGCACCTGACGGCGATCCCGCAGACCGACGAGGTCCGCCACGTCCGCGCCAGCACCTACGAGCTCGTGGAGTTCCTGCACGACGTGCTGAAGGTCGAGGACCTGCCCTGGGCGAACTTCCCCCACAAGGTCGCCTATCACACCAACTGCAACGCCCTGCGCGGCATCCACCACGCGCGGCCGACCGAGCTGGTGAAGCCCTACTTCTCGAAGCCCCTCGACCTGCTGCGCCTCGTGAAGGGGGTCGAGCTCGTCGACCTCGCCCGGCCGGACGAGTGCTGCGGCTTCGGCGGCACCTTCTCGGTGTTCGAGCCCGCCGTCTCTGCGAAGATGGGCTACGACAAGGTCGCCGATCAGAACCGGGCCGGGGCCGCCTACGTCGTCTCGGCGGATTCCTCCTGCCTCATGCACCAGAAGGGCTGCGCCGAACGGCTCGGCTTGCCGCTCAAGTACATCCACATCGCGCAGGTGCTGAACGGAGCCGCCGCATGAGCGCCGAGGACCTCAACCCCCGCGAGCGCGAAGGCGTCATCCACCCCGAGGTGCGGGCCGGCCACGACGAGAGCGAGCGGGCGCCGGACGGCCGGCGTCTCCAGCACGCGGAAGCCGCTTCGAAGCCGATCCGCGCCCCGCAGACCCGGGAGCCGCAGCCGCGCGGCGCGAAGATCCGGGGCGACCGGCCGATCAACCAGTCGGAAGCCGCCGAGCGCTTCCTCGCGGCGCCGCTGCACCAGGCCGCCCACGACGAGCGCCTGTGGGACCTGCGCAAGAAGCGCGACGCCTCCGCGCACGGCATCCCGGAGTGGGAGGAGCTGCGCGAGCTCGCCTCGCAGATCAAGACCCACACGCTGAGCCACCTTGACCGGTACCTCGAGCAGTTCGAGGCGGCCGCGAAGGCCAACGGCGTCCACGTGCACTGGGCGAAGGACGGCGCCGATCACAACCGGATCGTGCTGGAGATCCTGCGGAGCCACGGCGCGAAGACGCTGGTGAAGTCGAAGTCGATGCTCACCGAGGAGTGCGGCTTCCGCCACCACATGGCGGCCAACGGCATCGAGGTCATCGAGACGGATCTCGGCGAGCGGATCCAGCAGCTCGACAACGAGGAGCCGAGCCACGTCGTGGCGCCGGCCGTCCACAAGACCCGGATGGACGTGGCCGAGGTCTTCGCCAAGACGCTCGGCACCGATCCGGACAACGACGACGCGCACTACCTCGCCGAGAGCCAGCGCGAGACCACCCGGCCCTACATCCTCAAGGCCGATGCCGGCATGACCGGATGCAACTTCGCGATCGCCGAGACCGGCACGGTCGTGACCTGCACCAACGAGGGCAACGCCGACCTGTCCGGCAACGTGCCGCCGCTGCAGATCCACTCCATCGGCATCGAGAAGATCATCCCGAAGGTCGAGCACCTCGGGGTGTTCATCCGCCTGCTGTCGCGCTCGGCGCTGGGCTCGCCGATCACCCAGTACACCTCGCATTTCCGCGGCCCCCGCGCGGGCACCGAGATGCACATGGTGCTGGTCGACAACGGCCGCTCCGAGCGCCTCGGCATGGAGGAGTTCTGGACCTCGCTGAAATGCATCCGCTGCGGCGCCTGCATGAACACCTGCCCGGTCTACCGGCGCTCGGGCGGCCTCTCCTACGGCGCGACCTATTCGGGGCCGATCGGTCTGATCATCGATCCGACCTTCAACAAGCGGAAATACTCGACGCTGCCGTTCTCCTCGACGATGAACGGCTCCTGCACCAACGTCTGCCCGGTGAAGATCAACATCCACGAGCAGATCTTCGCGTGGCGGAAGGTGCTGGTCGAGGAGCACCAGATCCCGGCGCTCAAGCAGGGCATGATGAAGGCCGCGGGCGCCGTGCTCTCGCGCCCGGCCGCCTACCGGGCGGCGATCGGCGCGGCGGATTCCGCCCTGAAGGTCCTGCCGCGCTTCGCGGTCTACAACCCGCTCAACACCTGGGGGAAGAAGCGCGAGATGCCCGACGCGCCGCGCCAGACCTTCCACGCCTGGTACAAGCAGAACCGCATGAAGGACACGGGTCGATGAGCGCCCGCAACGCGATCCTCGACGGCATCCGCAGGAACCGGCCGGCCGGCGACTTCCCGCTGCCGGAGGTGCCGCTGTTCGCGCCGCTCGTCGGTGAGGACCTGGTCGCCGAGTTCGGCGAGCGGCTGAAGCGCATGGGCGGCCGCGTGGCCGAGCCCGGTGCCGGCGACGTGTTCGCGGGCGTGCGCGAGCGCCTCGACGCCGCCAAGGTTATCGCCTCCGCGGTGCCGGAGCTGACCGGCAACCGCGACCTGCGGGGCGTGCGTGCGCCCCAGGAGGTCGAGGACGTGGACGTGGCGGTGGTCCGCGCGGTGTTCGGCATCGCCGAGACCGGCTCGGTGCTGTTCACGCAGGACCAGCTGATCGTCAACGCCGTCGCCTATCTCGCGCAGCACCTCGTCGTGCTGCTCGACCCGGCCGACATCGTGCCGAACGTGCAGGCGGCCTACCGCCGGCCGGAATTCGGCCGCTCGGCCTACGCGGTGCTGCATACCGGCCCGTCGGCCACCGCCGACATCGAGGGCGTCCTCATCCACGGCGCGCAGGGCGTGCGCTCTCTGACGGTGGTGCTGCTCCCACGGGATGCCGCCGAGCGCGGCTGAGAGCGGCTCCATCGCTTCAGCCGTTTTTGCGAGTGGAGCGAAGCAGTCCAGGGACGCCCTATGCCCGGCGATGTCGCGCCGCCCTGGCTCGCTTCGCTGCGCTCGCGATGACGGTGGAGCCGTCCGACGCAAGCGGCGCCCCCGTCTCGCCCGCGACTCCCCGATCGAGCCGGAACCGACGGTCGGGCGCGCCCCTTGCTTGCACGGCGGATGAGCCGTCATCCGGCAAGGAGATCCGATGCGCTACACCCTCGGTTGCAGCCTGTCCTACAACATCCTCTCGGACACCACCTTCATCTTTAATCTGGAGGTGGCGAAGCTGAAGAGCGTCGAGATCCTGAGCGAGAGCCTGGTCCTGACGCCGAACCTCAAGCGCGATCTCTACACGACCCCCGATCTCCAGAACCGCTATCTCGCGGTCAACGTGCCGACCGGTCAGTTCACGCTGGAGTACAATGCCGAGGTCGACCTGACCGTGCACCGGGCCGACCCGGCGACCGTCAACGAGACGCCCATCGGGCAGCTGCCCCTCGACATCCTGCCGTTCCTGCTGCCGAGCCGGTTCGTCTCCTCGGACCGGCTGACGCCCTTCGCGCTCGCCGAGTTCGGGGCGCTCCCCAAGGGCCACGCGCGCGTGAACCAGATCTGCAACTGGATCCACGACCACATCGCCTACCAGCCCGGCTCCAGCGACGGCGAGACGACCGCCCACGAGTCGCTCCTGAAGCGCGCCGGCGTCTGCCGCGACTTCGCGCATATCGGCGCCGCCTTCTGCCGGGCGCTCGGGATCCCGGCCCGGTTCGTGAGCTGCTACGCCCACGGCCTCGTCCCGAGCGACTTCCACGCGGTATTCGAGGCCTATCTCGACGGGCGCTGGTGGCTGTTCGACGCCACCCGGCAGGCCGACCTCGACGGGCTGGTGCGAATCGGCGTCGGGCGCGACGCCGCGGAGATCGCCTTCTCGACGCCCTTCGGCAACATGCAGCCGGTCAATCAGCAGGTCCGGATCCAGCGCGCGGACGGGCAGGGCAGCCCGATGCCGCGCACGGTGGACGCCATCTCGACCGAGATCCCGGCGCCGCACGCCGGAGCGGCCTGAGCGCGGATCCGGCCGGGATCACGTCGTCCTGTGATCCCGTGATCCCGGCCGCGCCGCGGCGAAGCGGGTGCCGGTGCAGGACGCCCGATCCCGGCCTGCGTCGGCGAAGAACGGCACGCGGGCTCCATTCGATCAGGCCCGCGACGCCGCCACGGACGCGCGCCGGACCCGCCGTTCCGCGCGAGCGAGGACCGCGCGGCGCGCAAGCAGATTGGCGCGCCGGACCCGCCGCGGCGGCGGCGCGACATGTCGTTCCGCCCGTCGGTCGGCGTATTGCCGGCGCCGGTCCCGCGCAGGGATAGTGATACAGCGACTTTCCGGGTGCCGGATTGCCGCGTCCCGCCCGGATCGCGGCCGGGAGATCCTCGGCTTGCCCGAAGACAAGTTGCGTCTCGGAGAAGCGTCTCGTCAGCGCCGCGCCATTGTCCTTCATCTTGTCGTCGCCGCCGAAATGGCCGCAAGCGTGGCTGTGGCGGGGTCGCAACACCGTAAAACGATCCCCGCTCCGCCCCGAGACCTGCCCGTAAACGCCGCGATCCCGCCATAGTCCGGGCCCACCTCAACATCCGCGGTAAACGGCAAATTCGACAACGGTTTACCGTTCGGAAACGAGGACTTCCCGAGCACGCGGACGGATCTCCCGGCGCCTCGCGAACGGCGACGCGCCGCGGTTCAACGCACCCTCGGGATCGGCTGCGAAGGCTTGGTCTGAAGTCATGGTGACGCGTTTGAACGACAAGTCGAAGCTGCCGAGTCGCCACGTCACGGAGGGGCCCGACCGCGCCCCGCACCGCTCCTACCTCTACGCCATGGGCCTGACCCGTGAGCAGATCCACCAGCCGCTGGTGGGTGTCGCCTCCTGCTGGAACGAGGCCGCGCCCTGCAACATCTCGCTGATGCGCCAGGCGCAGGCGGTGAAGAAGGGCGTCGCCGCCGCCAACGGGACGCCGCGCGAGTTCTGCACGATCACCGTCACCGACGGCATCGCCATGGGCCATGGCGGCATGCGCGCGTCGCTGCCGTCGCGGGAGGTTATCGCCGACTCGGTCGAGCTGACCATGCGCGGCCACGCCTACGACGCCCTCGTCGGCCTCGCGGGCTGCGACAAGTCGCTGCCCGGCATGATGATGGCGATGGTCCGGCTGAACGTGCCCTCGATCTTCATTTACGGCGGCTCGATCCTGCCCGGCTCGTTCCGCGGCAAGCCCGTGACCGTCCAGGACCTGTTCGAGGCGGTCGGCAAGGTCGCCGTCGGCGACATGAGCCTCGAGGACCTCGACGAGCTGGAGCAGGTCGCCTGCCCTTCGGCCGGCGCCTGCGGCGCGCAGTTCACCGCCAACACCATGGCGACCGTCTCCGAGGCGATCGGCCTGGCGCTGCCCTACTCGGCCGGCGCCCCGGCTCCCTACGAGATCCGCGACAAGTTCTGCGCCACCGCCGGCGAGAAGGTGATGGAGCTCCTGGAGAAGCGCATCCGCCCGCGCGACATCGTCACCCGCAAGGCGCTGGAGAACGCCGCCACGGTGGTGGCGGCCTCGGGCGGCTCCACCAACGCGGCGCTGCACCTGCCGGCGATCGCCCACGAGTGCGGCATCGAGTTCACCCTGTTCGACGTGGCCGAGATCTTCCGGCGCACGCCCTACATCGCCGACCTGAAGCCCGGCGGGCGCTACGTCGCCAAGGACATGTTCGAGGTCGGCGGCATCCCGCTGCTGATGAAGACGCTCCTCGACCACGGCTTCATGCACGGCGACTGCCTGACGGTCACCGGCCGCACCATCGCGGAGAACATGGATCGGGTGACCTGGAACCCGGACCAGGACGTGGTCTATCCGGCGAACCGGCCGATCACCCCGACCGGCGGCGTCGTCGGCCTCAAGGGCAACCTCGCCCCCGAGGGCGCGATCGTGAAGGTCGCCGGCATCCCGGCCGAGAAGCAGGTCTTCACCGGCCCGGCCCGCGTGTTCGACGGCGAGGAGGCCTGCTTCGCGGCCGTGCAGGCCCGCAGCTACCAGGAAGGTGACGTCCTCGTGATCCGCTACGAGGGCCCGCGGGGCGGCCCCGGCATGCGCGAGATGCTGTCGACCACCGCGGCCCTCTACGGCCAGGGCATGGGCGACAAGGTCGCGCTGATCACCGACGGGCGCTTCTCGGGCGCGACCCGGGGCTTCTGCGTCGGGCATGTCGGCCCCGAGGCCGCCGTGGGCGGCCCGATCGGGCTGCTGCGCGACGGCGACGTCATCACCCTCGACGCGATCCAGGGCACGCTCAGCGTCGCCCTGTCGGACGCGGAGCTGGCCGAGCGGCGCAAGGCCTGGACCGCGCGGTCCAACACCGCGACCTCCGGCTACCTCTGGAAATACGCGCAGGGCGTCGGGCCGGCCTTGTACGGCGCCGTCACCCATCCGGGAGGTGCCAAGGAGACGCAGAGCTATGCGGACGTCTAGGACTGACCTCAGCCGGCGCAGGGCGCCGGCCGGGGCCGATCCCGGTCGGTTCCGGTCCGTCGGCGGCCTCGCGGTCGCGGCCTGGGCGCTCGCCCTGGTCGCGCTGCCGGTCGCGCCGTCGCGCGCCCTCGACGCCAATGTCCGCACGCCCGTGCAGGTCCCGGTCGCCGACAAGAGCTACCGCTCGGCCAAGGACGCGCTGCGCGCCGGCATGCGCGAGTACAATGCCGGCGACAAGCAGGGCGCCGCCCGCGCGCTGGAGTACGCGGCCGGCCAGGGCCACGCCCTTGCGCTGTGGAAGCTCGGCCGGATGTACGCCGACGGCGACGGCGTCCCGCACGACGACCTGAAGGCGTTCGAGTTCTTCTCGCGGATCGCCGACGCCAGCACCGATGACGGGCCCGATCCGCAGAACTCGGCGGTCCTGGGCAGCGCCTTCACGGCGCTGGGCACCTACTTCCTGGAGGGGATCAAGGGCACCTACGTGCGCCCCAATCCCGAGCGCGCCTACGACATGTTCAACTACGCGGCGTCCTACTACGGGGACCCCAACGCGCAGTACAATCTCGCCCGGCTCTACCTCGACGGCACCGGCGTCGAGGCCGACCCGCGGCAGGCCGCGCGCTGGTTCAACCTCGCCGCCGAGAAGGGCCACCACCCGGCGCAGGCGCTGCTCGGCGACATGCTGGTCAACGGCCTGGGCGGCATCCCGGTCCAGCGGGTGCGCGGCCTGATGTGGCTCTCGCTCGCCCGGGAAGGCGCCGAGAGCCGCAAGGACGACTGGATCGTCGCGCTCTACGAGAAGAACTGGGCGGCCGCCAGCGAGGACGACCGCGCCGAGGCGCAGACGCAGCTCCAGACCGTGGGCTCGATCCGCAAGCGGCGCTGAGCCGCCCTCGACTGTGCAAGCGGCGCTGAGCGGCCTCAGCTCTTCGCCGCGGCGATCGCCGCGGTGAAGGACGGCCGCTCCAGCGTCGCCGCCACCCAGTCGGCGAGCTTCGGCCACCGGGCGCCGTCGACCGCGACCTTGGCTAGCCGCAGGTTGTGGAACGGCGCCGCCACGGCGATGTCGGCGATGCCGAACCGGCCGCCGACGAGGTAGGGCCCGTCGATCTGCGATTCGAGGTAGTCGAACAGCGGCGGCAGCGCCGTGTCGACAGTCCGCTGCGCCAGGGCCTCGTCGCCCTCGACCTTGAACAGGCGGGGCTTGAGGAAGCGCTCGACGAACGGCACCAGCACCTGCCGGGTCAGCTCGCACTCGCCGAACTTGTCGAACCAGCGGGCGCGGGCGGCGTCCCGCGCGTCCTCGGGGATCAGCGCGGGCGCCGGATGCAGCCGCTCGAGATAGTCCACGATGGCGCTCGAATCGGCGAGGCGATACCCGGCATCCTCCATCGCGGGGATCTTCCCCATCGGGCTCGCCGCCCGGAAGCCGGGATCCGCCGCGTGGAAGCCGACCGGGCGGTGCTCGAAGGCGACGCCCTTCTCGTAGAGCGCCGCGAGCACCTTGCGCACGTAGGGCGACACGCTGCTACCGTAGATGATCATCGTCGTTCCCCCCGATCGCGGCTCTAACCGGCCGCCAGCTCCGCCGTCACCGGCACGTGGTCCGACGGCTTGTCGAGCCCGCGCATGTGCTTCTGGACCGAGGCCGAGACCAGGCGGTCGCCGGCCTGGGGCGAGAGCAGCAGATGGTCGATGCGGATGCCGGCATTCCGCTGCCAGCACCCGGCTTGATAGTCCCAGAAGGTGTAGAGCCCGTCGCGCGGGTCGCAGGCGCGCAGGGCGTCGGTGTAGCCCTCGGCGAGGATCGCCCGGAACGCGGCCCGGGTCGTCCCGAGGAACAGGGCGTCCGAGCGCCACGCCTCCGGATCGGCCGCGTCGGCCGCCTCCGGGATGACGTTGTAGTCGCCCGCCAGCACCACAGCGATCTCGTCGTCCAGCAGCGCCCGGGCGTGGAGCCGCAGCCGCTCCATGAAGGCGAGCTTGTACGGGTATTTCGGGCTGTCCACCGGGTTGCCGTTCGGCAGGTAGATCGACGCCACGCGCACCGGGCGGGTGTCCGCGCCCGAGATCAGCGCCTCGATGTAGCGGGCCTGCTCGTCGGCGGCGTCGCCCGGCAGCCCGCGCCGAATCTCCGACATGGCCAGCGGCACCCGGACCAGCAGCGCCACGCCGTTATAGGCCTTCTGGCCCAGCGTCTCGACCGCGTAGCCCGCCGCCTCGATGTCGGCGCGCGGGAAGGCCTCGTCCTGGCATTTCAGCTCCTGCAGGCAGACCACGTCGGGCCGCGCCTCCTCCAGGAAGCTGAGGAGGTGCGGGAGCCGCTGCTTGATCGAGTTGACGTTCCAGGTGGTGATCCGCATCGCCTCGCTTCCGGTCGCCGCCCGGCCGTCATCCGCGCTTCGCGTCGCGCTGACAAGGCCATCCCGGCGCAAGGACGGGGAAGTAGGGTCGGCGAATGGACTGGTTCGAGCCGGTGTCGGCTTACTGCGAGCGGGGCGGGTTGGACTTCTGGGCCGAGCCCGCGAACGCGCTGTCGAACGCGGCCTTCCTGCTGGCCGCCGCCGCCGCGGCGCGGCGCGCCGCCGTGGCCGATCCGCCGGACCGGACCTGCCTCGGGCTGGCGACCCTGATCGCCGTGGTGGGCGTCGGCTCGTTCCTGTTCCACACCCTGGCAGTCTACTGGGCGATGCTCGCGGACGTCGTCCCGATCGCGCTGTTCATCTACGCCTATCTCGCGCTGGCCCTCTCGCGGTTCCTGCGCTTGGCGCCGGTCCGGGTCGCGGCGGCGACGGGCGGCTTCGCGCTCCTCGGATTCGCGCTCACGCCCCTGCTCGACGGGCTGACCGGCCTCGACGTCGCGCGGCTCACCAACGGCTCGGTCGACTACCTGCCCGCCCTGCTGGCGCTGTTCGGCGTCGCCTGGGCCGCCGCGCGGCGGCCGGAGGAGCGCTTCGTCGGGACCGGGCGGCGGCTCGCCGGCATCGGCCTGCTCTTCCTGATCTCGCTCGCGGCGCGAACCGGCGACCGGGCGGCCTGCGCGCTGCTGCCGACCGGCACGCACCCGCTCTGGCATGTGCTGAACGCCGTCGTCCTGTACGCCCTCGTGGCGACGGCGATCCGCCACCGGGAGACCGCCGGGTGACACGCCCCGCGGTCCCGGGCCAATTCCTTGCGGGCGGGGCGGAATTCTTGCAGAAGTGCGCCGCATCGGGCGCCCGGCCCATCGCGGTCGCCCGGGCACGGAAGGGGTCATGACAGTGAGCTTTCGCCTCGGGATCGCCGGACTCGGGACCGTCGGTGCGTCCGTGGTCCGGATGGTCGAGCGCCGCCGCGCCGCCTTCGCTGCGGCGGGCCTCGACATCCGCGTCACCGCGGTCTCCTCGCGCGACCGTGGCCGGGACCGCGGCCTCGACCTGTCCGGCATCGCGTGGTTCGACGATCCGGTGGCGCTCGCCCGGTCGGAATCCGTGGACTGCGTGGTCGAGCTGATCGGCGGCGCCGAGGGACCGGCCAAGGCCGTGGTCGAGGCGGCGCTCGCGGCGGGCAAGCCGGTGGTGACCGCCAACAAGGCGCTGCTGGCCCGTCACGGCGCCGCCCTGGCCGCGCAGGCCGAGGCGAAGGGCGTGGCCCTGGCCTTCGAGGCGGCGGTGGCCGGCGGCATCCCGGTGATCAAGACCCTGCGCGAGGGCCTGCCGGGCAACGCGGTCTCCCGCGTCTACGGGATCCTCAACGGCACCTGCAACTACATCCTCAGCCGCATGGAGCGCGAGGGGCTGACCTTCGAGGCCTGCCTGAAGGACGCGCAGGCCCTGGGCTACGCCGAGGCGGACCCGACCTTCGACGTCGAGGGGTTCGACACCGCGCACAAGCTCGCGATCCTGACGAGCCTCGCCTTCGGGACCGCCGTCGACGCCGACGGCGTGTCGGTCGAGGGCATCTCCCGGGTGCAGCCCCTCGATCTGCGCATGGCGGACGAGCTCGGCTACCGGATCAAGCTGCTCGGCGTGGCGCAGGCGACCGAGGCCGGCATCGAGCAGCGGGTCCACCCGACCATGGTGCCGAAATCCTCGGCGATCGCGCAGGTCATGGGCGTGACCAACGCCGTGACGATCGACGCGGACGCGGTGGGCGAGCTCACGCTCATCGGTCCCGGCGCCGGCGGCGAGGCCACGGCCTCCGCGGTGGTCGCCGACATCGCCGACGTGGCGCGCGGCGTGATCCGCCCGACCTTCGGCGTTCCGGCCGCGGCGATGCGCGCCAGCGAGCGCGTGGAGATGCAGCGTCACGAGGGCGGCTACTACATCCGCCTCACCGTCCATGACCGCCCGGGCGTCGCGGCCGGCGTCGCGCAGCGGATGGCCGAGCGATCCATCTCCCTGGAGAGCATCCTGCAGCGCCGCGTCGAGGGGCCGGAGGCCGATCCGCGCGGCCGCTCCGGCCGGCCGGTGCCGCTGGTGCTGATCACCTACGCGGCGACCGAGGGCAACATCCGCGACGCCCTCGACGCCATCGGCGCCGACGGACTGCTGGCGGAGCCGCCGCAGCTGATCCGGATCGAGCGTGAATAACAGTGCATACGGTAGCGTGACCCCCCACCGCTTGATGCAGGATAGTGGGCATTAGCGAACCGGCGTATACGCTGCGCGGCCGTCATCCGACGGTATCCATCCGGGATCCGACCCCAAGATCGGACCCGGCCAGAGGCAGGAAACCATGGAAGAGGCCCCCAAGCCGGCATCGCGCGGCGTCCCGCGCACGCTCGCCCTCGAACTGGCCCGCGTGACGGAGCGTGCCGCCATCGCCGCCGCCCGATTGCGCGGCCAGGGCGACGAGAAGGCGGCCGACCAGGCCGCGGTCGACGCGATGCGCGACGAACTCAACGGCCTGCCGATCCGCGGCACCGTGGTGATCGGGGAGGGGGAGCGCGATCAGGCGCCGATGCTGTTCATCGGCGAGCAGCTCGGTCTCGGGGAAGGGCCCGAGGTCGACATCGCGGTCGATCCGCTTGAGGGCACGACCCTCTGCGCCAAGGACATGCCGGGTGCCATCGCCGTCATGGCGATGGCCGAGCGCGGCTCGCTCCTCGCCGCGCCGGACGTCTACATGCAGAAGATCGCGATCGGGCCCGGCTACCCGCCCGGCCTCGTCGATCTCGACGCCAGCCCGACCGACAACATCGCGGCGCTGGCCCGGGCCAAGGGCGTCGACCCGAAGCAGATCACCGCGCTGATCCTCGACCGGCCGCGCCACGCGGCGCTCGTGGCCGAGGTGCGGGCGGCCGGCGCGGCGGTCCGCCTGATCTCGGACGGCGACATCGCCGGCATCATCTTCACGGCGAGCCCCGAGGAGACGGGCATCGACCTCTATCTCGGGACCGGCGCGGCGCCCGAGGGCGTGCTGGCGGCCGCCGCGATGCGCTGCATCGGCGGCCAGATGCAGGGACGCCTGATTCTCGACACCCCGGACCGTCGGCGCCGGGCCGCCGAGATGGGCATCGAGAATCTGGACCGGAAATACGACCTGACCGATCTCGCGAGCGGTGACGTCATCGTGGCCGCCACGGGCATCACGGACGGGGCTCTCCTGCGCGGCGTGCGCTTCCGGCCGGACAAGATCCAGACCGAGACCCTGGTGTACCGGTCCGAGGCCGGGACGGTCCGCCGGATCCTCGGCGAGCACCGGCGCGGGCTGACCTGAACCGGCGGACCGCCGGTCCCGGACCGGCGGCGCTCGGGCGGTGGGCCTGGCCCGGCCTCAGTTCAGCACCACCACCTTGCTGCCGACGCCGACCCGGCTGAACAGGTCGATCGCGTCCTGATTGATCATCCGGATGCAGCCCGACGACACGCTCTTGCCGATGGAGAAGGGCTCGAGGGTTCCGTGGATGCGGAACAGCGTGTCCTTGTTGCCCTGCCAGAGGTACATGGCGCGGGCGCCGAGCGGATTGCGCAGACCGCCGGCGACGCCGAGGCCGCTCTGCAGCTTGTCGACCTCGCTGGCGAGCTTCGGGCTGCGGGCGATCATCTCCTTCGGCGGATACCAGTCCGGCCACGCCTGCTTGGAATTCACCGTCGCGGTGCCCGACCACGAGAAGCCCTGCTTGCCGACGCCGACGCCGTAGCGGCGGGCCCGGCCGTTGGCCTCGACCAGGGTGAGCTGGTGGGCCCGCGGGTCGACGATGATCGTCCCCGGCTCGTAGGGACCGTGATAGGCGATCTCCTGACGGAGGAAGGCGGGGTTCATCTTCTTGTAATTGAACGCTTGGACCGGGAACACGTCGTCCGTGATCGGGCCGTAGATCTTGGCGTAGTCGATCGGCTCGTTGTCGGGCGCGCGGAGCACGGCCTTGGCCTTGGCGGCCTCCAGCGGCGAGAGCCCCTCGGCCGCAGGCGCGCTGCCCGGGCGTGCCGGGACCGTCGGGTCCGTCTCCAGGTTGGCGGCCGGCGGCGGCGCGACCGGGGCCTGCGTGGCGGGCGGCGGGGGTGCCGGGCGCACGAAGTTGGTGCGGCCGGTATAGGGCAGGTAGCGGCCGCCGCGACGCACGTAGAGCGCGCCGTTCTGATCCTGGTAGAGCTGATTGTCGTCGCCGAACCCGTCGATCCCGGCATCACCCACGGGGCCGCGGCCCTGGGCGTGCGCGGCGGAGGCGAGGGCGAGGACCGTGAAGCCGGCCAGGAGAAGGCGACGGATCGGGGCGGACATGGTTCGAATTCCTCGGGAGGCGCCGCCGGGGCTTGCCGCGACGCGCAGGCGAGCGGGCCGGCACGAAGTCGCGGCACAGCTCATCCCGGGGCTTAGCAAAGGTCGCGCTTTACCGCCAAGTTGCTGACGGTCATCAAGGGCAACTTACAGGGTCTTCCGGATCGTTTCTCGCCGCGTGTGTTGCCCTCGTGCAGCAACGATTTCGGCCGCGCCGCTCACCGATCCGTGAGGGCGCCGGGCGAGCGCCCGTTTACTCGGCACGCCTGCCTCGCCGAGCGGCAGCGACTCGGCGCCAGCGACTTGGCGGAACGCGGTTCGGCCGCGGCGCCGCGACGGCCGAGCGATCCGGTCGGCGGGCGTCCGTCCGGGATGGCACGCTTGCTGCATTGCCCAGTCAGCCGCGCCTGCTGCGGCGGCGGAGCAACGACGCTCCAAACAGCGGACGGTGTGAGTCCGGATCCCCGGCATGAGCGACCGCACGGCGGTTCGCCCACTTACGACGAGCACCAGCTATGGCCAGCTTCAAAACGGTGATGAAGTCGGGTCACCCCCCGACGCTGTTCGCGGCATTCCTCTACTTCGATTTCTGCTTCGCCATCTGGGTCCTGAACGGCGCCATGGGCCCGTTCATCACCGAGACCTACAAGCTGACGCCGGCCCAGACCGGCTTCATGATCTCGCTACCGATCCTCGCCGGTGCGCTGATGCGCTTCCCGCTCGGCGTTCTGGCCCAGTATATCGGCCGCAAGAACGCCGCGATCACCGAGATGGTCGTGATCATGCTGGCGATGGCCTACGGCTATCTCTTCGTCTCCTCCTACAACGACGTGCTCGCGATGGGCGTGCTGCTCGGCATCGCCGGCGCGTCCTTCGGCGTCGCGCTCTCCCTCGGCTCCGGCTGGTTCCCGCCGGAACACAAGGGGCTGGCGATGGGCATCGCGGGCGCCGGCAATTCCGGCACCGTGCTGGCCGTGCTGTTCGCTCCGCCGCTGGCCCAGGCCTACGGCTGGCAGACCACCTACGCCTTCGCGGGCCTCGTCATGCTGCTGCCGCTGGCGGTCATGATCGTGCTCGCCAAGGAGCCGCCGGATTGCGAGCACCAGTCCTTCAAGGAGCACGTCTCCTGCCTGTTCACGAAGGATGGCTGGGCGTTCTCGCTGATCTACGTCATCACTTTCGGCGGCTTCATCGGCCTGTCGAACTTCCTGCCGACCTTCTTCTACGAGCAGTTCGCGGTGACGAAGGTCGAGGCCGGGCGGCTGACGATGCTGGCGGCCTTCATGGGCTCCGGCATCCGGATCGTCGGCGGTTACTTCGCCGACCGGATGGGCGGAATCGCGGTGCTGTCGGTGGTGCTGCTGGCGGCGATCGCGACCCTGCTCTCGCTGACCGCGACCCCGTCGCTGGCGCTCACGACGCTCCTGTTCATGCTGTGCTTCGCGGCGCTCGGCGCCGGCAACGGCGCGCTGTTCCAGCTCGTCCCGCTGCGCTGGCCCACCAACACGGCGGTGGCCGGCTCGATGATCGGCGAGATCGGCGCGCTCGGCGGCGCGATCCTGCCGAACGTCATGGGCCTGTCGAAGCAGTATACCGGCTCGTTCTCGCTGGGCTTCGTCGGCTACGCCGTCTTCACCGCGATCGTGCTCGGTTGCCTCGCCCTCTGGCAGCGCAAGTGGGTCGGGAGCTGGGTCGGGCCGCGCGGCAAGGCGCTCGGCAAGGCGATCGGCACCCCGACCGAGGCCGAGCAGGGTCAGCTCCGGCCCGCGACGGCCTGACCGGCGCCGCGGGGCCTCCCGGCCGCGACCGACACGAGACGGGGGCCCGGGCGGCCCCCGTTTTCAGTTGCACCCCGTGGAATGAATTCACGTGCCGGATGCAAGTCGGCGGTTGCCTTCCGCCGCGCGACGCGTTTGAATAATGCATTACGAAAGAGCGCCCGGCCCGAGAGCCGAGGTGCCCGGCGACCGCGCGAGGCGGCGCCCCCATGGGAGGAACGGTCGATGTCGAAGCGCTTCAGCGCCACGAACGGCGTGCTCGGCCTGCTCTGTCTGATGTACTTCATCACGTACCTGGACCGGGTGAACATCGCCACGGCCGGTGCGGAGATCATGCGCGATTTCGGCATGTCGAAGACCGATTTCGGTCTGATCCTGTCGGCCTTCGCGTACCCCTACGCGATCTTCCAGGTGATCGGCGGCTCGGTCGGCGACAAGTTCGGCGCCCGGCGCACGCTGCTCGCCTGCGGGGTGATCTGGGCCTCGGCGACCATCCTGACCGGCATGGTCGGCGGCCTCGTCAGCCTGTTCATGGCCCGGGTGCTGCTCGGCTTCGGCGAGGGCGCGACCTTCCCGACCGCGACCCGCGCCATGCAGAACTGGACGGCGCCCGGCCGGCGCGGTTTCGCGCAGGGCATCACCCACGCCTTCGCGCGGCTCGGTAACGCGGTGGCGCCCCCGATCGTGGCCTTCCTGATCTACCATTTCGGCTGGCGGACCAGCTTCGTCATCCTCGGCGCGGTGAGCTTCGTCTGGGTCGCGATCTGGTGGCTGTACTTCCGCGACGACCCGTCCGAGCATCCGGCGATCACCGAGGCCGAGCTCGCGACGCTGCCGCCGCCCCGCCAGGTCGGCGCGAAGCAGAGCGTGCCGTGGGGTGCCCTGACGCGCCGGATGCTGCCGGTCACCGTCACGTATTTCTGCTACGGCTGGACGCTGTGGCTGTTCCTCGGCTGGCTGCCGAGCTTCTTCAAGGAGAACTACAGCCTCGACCTGAAGAACTCGGCCCTGTTCGCCTCGGGCGTGTTCTTCGCCGGCGTCGTCGGCGACACGGTCGGCGGCCTGCTCAGCGACTCGATCCTGCACCGCACCGGCAAGGTGAAGCTCGCGCGCCTGTCGGTGATCGTGATCGGCTTCCTCGGGGCGGCCGCGAGCCTCGCGGGCGTGTTCATGACCCGGGACCTGACCCTCGTCGCGCTGCTCCTGTCCTCCGGCTTCTTCTTCGCCGAACTGGTGATCGGACCGATCTGGTCCGTGCCGATGGACATCGCGCCGAAATACGCCGGCACCGCCAGCGGCCTGATGAACACCGGTTCGGCGGTGGCGGCGATCGTCTCGCCGATCGTCTTCGGCGTCATCGTCGACGTGACCGGGAGCTGGACGCTGCCGTTCGTCGGCTCGATCGGCCTGTGCCTGCTCGGCGCCGCGCTGGCCTTCACGATGCACCCTGAGCGGGAATTCGTGGATCCCGTCACGCCGCCGGTCGGCCCCGCGGCCACCGTCCCGGCCGGGGAGTAGCGCGCGATGGCGGAGACGATGAAGCGGTCGGGTCCACTCGCCGGGATGCGGGTGATCGAGCTCGCCCACATCATGGCCGGGCCGGTCTGCGGGCTGATGCTCGCCGACATGGGCGCGGAGGTGATCAAGGTCGAGAAGAGGGAGGGCGACGACACCCGTCGCACCGTCCCGCCCGCCCTCGAGGGCGAGAGCGCCGCCTACATGATGATGAACCGCGGCAAGCGCGGACTCAGCCTCGACCTGAAGGATCCGGACGGTGTCGCGGTCCTGCGGCGCCTGCTCAAGGGCGCGGACGCCCTGATCGAGAACTACCGCGGCGGCACGATGGAGCGCCTCGGGATCGGGTACGAGACCCTGAAGGTCGAGTTCCCGGAGCTGGTCTACTGCTCGCTCTCCGGCTTCGGCCGCACCGGTCCCTACGCCGACCGGGCCGGGTTCGACCTCGTGGCGCAGGGCATGAGCGGCCTCATGTCGGTGACCGGGGAGGGGCCCGGCCGGCCGCCGATGAAGTGCGGGCCACCAGTCACCGACATCACCGCGGGCATCCTGGCCGCCATGGGCATCCTCGCCGCCTACGCGAACCGGCTCCGCACGGGCCGGGGCCAAGCGGTCGACACGTCGCTGTTCGAGGCCGGCATCACCCACACCTACTGGCAGTCGGCCATCGCCATGGCGACCGGGATCGCGCCCGGGCCGATGGGCTCGGCCCATCCGCTGAACGCGCCCTACGAGGCCTTCGAGACCGCCGACGGCTGGATCACGATCGGCGCGGCCAACCAGACCAACTGGCTGCGCCTGCTCAAGGCCATCGGCGCCGACGACCTCGCGGAGGATCCGCGCTTCGCGCTCAACCGCGACCGGATGGCCAATCGGCACGCGCTCGCCGTGACCCTCGCGCCGATCTTCCGGGCCCACGGCTCGGCCGAGTGGCTCGCCCGGCTGGAAGCCGGCGGCGTCCCGGCCGGCCCGGTCCTCGACGTGAACGCGATGCACCGGGACCCGCAGACCCTCGCCCGCGAGATGGTGGTCGAGGTCGATCACCCGCGGGTCGGCCGCATGAAGACGCTCGGCCTGCCGGTGAAGTTCTCCGAGACGCCGGGACGCGTGCACGGGCCGGCCCCGTTGCTCGGCGAGCATTCCCGCGCGATCCTGGCGGAGGCCGGCTACGCGCCGGCCGAGATCGACGCGCTGATCGCGCGGGGCGTGGTCCGCGAGACCGCGGCCTGACGCCGCCACCCGGAGACCCGCGCATGACCGCCAAGCCCGCGACCGACGAGTTGCTGTTCACCACCGACGAGGCCGGCATCGCCCGCATCGTCCTGAACCGTCCGCAGGCGCGCAACGCGCTGACCTTCGCGATGTATCAGGGCCTGATCACCTGCTGCGAGGCGATCGCCGGGAACCCCGCGGTCAAGGCGCTGATCATCACCGGCGCGGGCGACAAGGCCTTCGCGGCCGGGACCGACATCGCCCAGTTCCGCGACTTCAGCACCGCCGAGGACGCGCTTGGCTACGAGCGCTTCATGGACAAAGTGCTGGGCTCCCTGGAGCGGCTGCGGGTGCCGACCATCGCGGCGATCGCCGGGGCCTGCACGGGCGGCGGCGCGGCCATCGCGGCGGCCTGCGACCTGCGCATCGCCACGCGCGACGCCCGCTTCGGCTTCCCGATCGCCCGCACCCTCGGCAATTGCCTGAGCCAGGGCAACCTCAAGCGGCTCTCCGGCCTGATCGGCCCGGCGCGGGTCAAGGACATCATCTTCACCGCCCGCCTCGTCGGCGCCGAGGAGGCGCTCGCCATCGGCCTCGTGGGCGAGGTGGTCGACGATCGGATCGCGCTCACGGAGCGGGTCGATACGCTGGCCCAGCTCTTGGCCAACCACGCGCCGCTGACCATGCAGGCGACCAAGGAGGGTCTGCGGCGGCTCGCCGAGGAGGAGGCCGGCGCCGAGGGCGCGCCGCATCCCGGCGATGACCTGATCCTCATGTGCTACATGAGCCAGGATTTCCGCGAGGGCATGGAGGCCTTCCTCGGCAAGCGCCCGCCCAACTGGACCGGACGCTAGGGCCGCACCCTGTCACGTGGTGCGACGGTCCGGAGGGAAGGCCTCTTGGGTGTCGAGACAGTGGCGCCATGCCCCCTCTCCCGTGCGGGAGAGGGTTGGGGTGAGGGACGAGAACGTTCAGGATCAAGCGCGCGGTCCTGCGTCGACGGCGCGCGCCTCGTCCGGACAGACCTGATCCCTCACCCTGTCCCTCTCCCGCACGGGAGAGGGGACCCGCGCCTCGTGTGGAGCGGGAACGGCGCTGACCGCGCCGCTCAGCCCGGCAGCGCGCAGACATCGACCCAGGCGGCGCCGGTCAGCTCGGCCATCCGCGCCGGCGCGATCCGCACCGAGCTGTGGGTGCTGCCGGCCGCCGGCACCACCTCGTCGAACGCCCGCAGCGAGACGTCGCAGTAGACCGGCAGCGGCGTCAGCAGGCCGAAGGGGCAGACGCCGCCCACCGGATGGCCGGTGAGCGCCTCGACCTCGCCGAGGTCGAGCATCCGCACCTTGCCGCCGAAGGCGGCCTTGGCCTTCCGGTTGTCGAGCCGCGCGTCGCCGCGCGTCACCACCAGGGCGACCTGATCGCCGACCCGGATCGAGAGCGTCTTGGCGATCTGGGCCGGGACGACGCCGTGGCCCTCCGCCGCCTCGGCGACGGTCGCGGTGCTGGTCTCCAGCACGATGACCGCGATGTCGGGCGCCTTCTCGGCGAAGAAGGCGCGCACGGAGGCGAGGCTCATGGTTCGGTCCGAAGCTCTGGATCGGGGCGGGGCGGCGCGCGCGCTGCCATAGGCGGCTCCGGTCGCGCCGGCCAGCGCGCCGACGCGGGCCGCCGCTGCGCGGGACGCGGCGCTCGCGCGACCGCGTCCCCACGCGCGACAGGCCCCTCTCCGGGCGGAGAGGGGCCTGCCTCGCACGGGCCGGGTGGATCGACCTACCGCGTCGTCGTCAGCAGCAGGTCCGGCAGCCACATCGCGATGCCCGGGACGAGGCACAGGATCAGGATCGCGACCGCCATCAGGATCACGAAGGGCAGGGTGCCCCAGATGATGTCCGAGAGCGGGATGTCCGGGGCGATGTTCTTGATGACGAAGATGTTGAGGCCCACCGGCGGGTGGATCAGGCCCATCTCCATGGTGATGGTCATCACGACGCCGAACCAGACAAGGTCGAAGCCGGCGGCCTTGAGCGGCGGCAGGATGATCGGCGCCGTCATCAGGATGATCGAGACCGGCGGCAGGAAGAAGCCGAGCGCGATCACCAGCGCCAGGATGGTCACCAGCAGCACCCACGGCGACAGCTGCATCGCGACGATCGCGGCGGCGGCCGACTGCGAGATGTGCAGGTAGCTCATCACGTAGGCGTAGAGCAGCGACATGCCGATGATCAGCATCAGCATGGTCGATTCCCGCAGCGTCGCCGTCAGGATCGGCGTGACGTCGCGGAAGCGCCAGACGCCGTAGATCGCGGCGATCAGCGCCAGGGCCATCAGCCCGCCGAGGCCTGCGGTCTCGGACGGCGTGGCGTAGCCGCCGTAGAGCGCCACCATCACGCCGGTGAGCAGGACCACGAAGGGCAGGACCCGCGGCAGCGTCGAGAAGCGCTGCGCCATGCTGTACTGCTCGTCCGCCAGGATCGGCGAGGCCGGCCCGCCGCGCTCCAGGGCCACCTTCGCGGCGGCGTATTCCGAGCGGAAGCGCACCATCGACCACGCGGCGAACAGGCCCACGAGCAGGAGCCCCGGCCCGATGCCCGCGAGGAACAGGCGCCCGAGCGACTGCTCGGCCGCCACCGCGTACAGGATCATGGTGATCGAGGGCGGCAGCAGGATGCCGAGCGTGCCGCCCGCCGCGATGATCCCGGCCGCGAAGCCCGGCGAGTAGCCGCGCTTGCGCATCTCTGGGATGCCGGCCGAGCCGATCGCCGAGCAGGTCGCCGGGCTGGAGCCCGCCATGGCGGCGAACAGCGCGCAGGCGAAGACGTTGGCGATGCCCAGGCCGCCCGGGATGCGGTGCATCCAGGCGTGCATGGCCGTGTAGAGATCCTGGCCGGCCTTGGACCGCCCGATTGCCGCGCCCTTCAGGATGAAGAGCGGGATCGACAGCAGGGTGATGGAGGCCATTTCCTCGTAGACGTTCTGCGCCACCGTATCGAGGGAGGCGCCGGGCATGAACGCCACCATGAAGGCGAGCGCCACGAAGCCCAGCGCGAAGGCGATGGGGATGCCCGAGAGCATCGCCCCGAGGGTCGCGCCCGCGTACAGGAAGCCGATCGCGGCCGTGCTCATCGTTCAACCTTCGCGGAAACGGTCTGACCCATCGGGTCCGGTCCCCGGGGCGTGACCTCGGCCGCCCCGTGCATGTCGCGATTCACGTCGGCCCCGAGCCCGATCTTGGGCTGCGCCCAGCCGGCGGCCCGCGGCCCGTAGGCGAGGGCCTCGGCGATCTGCAGGACGAACTGGAGGCACAGCAGGCTCATGCCGACGGACATGAGCGTGTAGGGGATCCAGAGGGGCGGTCCCCACGTCGACTGCGAGACCTGACCGTCGACCCAGGCCTCGTGATCGAGCGACCAGCTCTTCCACGCGAAGAATAGGCAGAAGGCGAGGCTGACGACGTCGGCCAGCAGGAGCCGGACTCTGTTCGCCGCCGGCGGGAGGAGGCCGGTCAAGGCCTCGATCGCCACGTGCCCGCGCTTGGCCTGCACGCCGGCCGCCGACAGGAAGGTGGCCCCGATGATGAGGTACACCGCCATCTCGTCCTGCCACTCCGTCGGCTCCTTCAGGAGGTAGCGGACGACGACGCTGTGGGTCAGGACGAGGCAGGCTGCCACCAGGCAGAGGCCGCCGACGGCCAGGATCACATTGTTCAGGAGGCGCATGCCCCGATCGAAGGTGCCGAGGAGGCCCGGAAGGCGCGGTTCCTCGGCCCCGCGCGCCTCCGGGGCGGCCGTGGCCGCGTCGAAGCCGTGGCTCACGCGACCTGCTCCGCGAGCTTCAGCAGTTCCGCGCAGTTCGCGTTCTTGGCGGCGTAGTCCTTCCAGGCCGTGTTGCGGGCGAGATCCCGCCACTGGCCGAGGGACTTCTCGTCGACCTGGACGACCTTAGCGCCGGCCTTGGCGAAGATCTCCTCGACGCGGGTGTCGTCCTCCTTCGCGCCGGCCTGGCCGAAGGCCTCGAGCTCCGTGCCGACCGCCATGATCAGGTCCTGCTGCTCCTTCGGCAGTCCCGAGAACACGATCTTGGACATCATGATCGGCTCGAGCATGAACCAGTAGGAGCGCTCGCGCCCCGAAGTCAGCGCCTTGGACAGCTCCTCCAGGCGGAAAGAGATCAGGCTGGTGGAGGAGGTGATCACCGCGTCGCAGGCGCCGGTCTGCATCGCCGCGTAGGACTCGTTCGACGGGATCGAGAGGGTGGCCGCGCCGGCCTCCTTCATCATCATGTCCATCTCGCGCGAGCCGCCGCGGACCTTCATCCCCTTGGCGTCGGCCGGCGCCACGAGGGCGCGCTCCCGGCTTGCGACGCCGCCGGCCTGCCAGACCCAGGAGACCAGGATGATGCCCTTCGCGTCCAGGATCTCGGTGAGCTTGCGGCCGACCGGGGCCGCCTTCCACGCCACGGCTTGCGCGTAGGACGTCACGAGGGCGGGCATCAGGCCGATATTGAGTTCCGGAATCTCGCCGCCCGCGTAGGGGCTCGGGTAGAGCGACATGTCGAGCGCGCCCTTGCGCATGGCGCCGAACTGGGCGTTCGTCTTCATCAGCGAGGAGCCCGGGTAGACCTGGACGTCCAGGGCGCCCTTCGAGCGCTCGCCGACCATCTTGGCGAACTTCCGGCACATGCGGTCGCGGAAATCGCCCTCGTCGATCGTGCCGCCGGGGAACTGGTGGGACAGCTTCAGCGTCGTGGCCGCCTGCGCGCTGTTCAGGCCGAACCGCAGGATGGCCGGTGCCGCGAGCGTGGCCGCGATCAGCGATCGACGAGTTGGCGTCATGGAGCTCTCCCGCACCGCAAACAACGCGGCGTAATTTTGTGCGCTGCAATAGTGCGGCGCCTCGTTGTATGCATGGAAAACCGGCTTGTATATTTTGTCAATGCTCCAGCATAATGTTCGCGCGCGCCGAACATCCGCCGGCCTTAAACGGCGGGGCGGCGCGCGACCCGTTCATCGGGGGAGGGAACGGCGGCATGAGCCACGCGCAGCGGCTGCGGCAACGAATCGAGGATGAGATCGTCTCCGGCGAGCTCGCCTTGGGATCGCGACTCGACGAGAACCAGCTCGCGGCCCGCTTCGGGGTCTCGCGCACGCCCATCCGGGAGGCGCTGCTGCAGCTCGCCGTCACCGGCCTCGTGCAGACGAAGCCCCGGCGGGGAGCGATCGTCAGCGCGCCCGAGCCGCACCTGCTGCTCGCCATGTTCGAGACGATGGCGGAGATCGAGGCGGCCTGCGGCCGTCTCGCGGCGCGCCGGCTCGTCCCCGAGGACGCCGCCGCGCTGCGCGCCGCGCTGGAGGGCTGCCGCGCCGCCCTGACCACCGAGGACACCGAGGCCTACTACGCCGAGAACTACGTGTTCCACACGGTGGTGTACCGGGCGAGCCGGAACGCCTTCCTGGCGGAGCAGGCGCTGTCGCTCCATCGCCGCTTGGCTCCGTATCGCCGGCTGCAGCTGCGCGTGCGCCAGCGCCTGCCGCAATCGCTGGCCGAGCACGAGGCGATCGTCGCCGCGATCATCGCGGGCGACGAGGCCGGCGCCGCGGAGACCCTCCGGGGCCACGTGATCGTCCAGGGTGACCGCTTCACCGATCTGGTGGCCGGACTGCGGGCGCCGAGCGCTGCCTGAGCGGCGGGGGGCGCGTCGCCCGCGATAATTGTGTCGACGGCCTGTCCGAATCCGGGCCCGGCCCGGGGATCGTCCCTTCATCGCGCCCTAACCCTGCCGGCAGGTCGGACTGCGTAGGTGTTCCGCCCGACTCGACCATAAGTTGCAGTCCCGGCATTGTCGATCCGGAGCCGGGGATCGATCATGCTGAAGGACGTCGTCAGGAGCGCGGGCCGTCGCGCGGGGGTGGATATCTTCCGGGCCAGCCGGGAAGTTTTTCGCTGGAGCCACACGGTCCACGATTACTACCCCGTCGTGCCGTCCGCGCGCTGGTCGCCGGGCCGGGCGCCGCACGGCCAGCTCAAGGCGGTGCTCGCTCGGTCGCACGCGGCCTACGACAGCTTCCTCACGGAACTCGAGGCGCGGGCGGACCTGCTGCACAGCGTCCCGCACGACGCGCCCGTGACCGGCGGGGCGATACCCCACTGGAACAACACGTGGTTCACCGCCCTCGACGGCGCCGCGCTGATGACCATGCTGGCCTGGAAGCGCCCGTCTCGCTTCTTCGAGATCGGCTCGGGCTGCTCGACCTGCTTCGCGCGGCACGCGATCGACACCCTGAACCTTCCGACGCGGATCACCTCGATCGATCCGATGCCCCGCCGCGAGATCGACGCGCTCTGCGACTGGACCGTGCGCAGCCCGCTGGAATCCTGCGATCTGAAGATCTTCGAGGAACTGAAGGCGGGCGACATCCTCTTCTTCGACGGTTCGCACCGCTCCTTCGCGAATTCGGATGTGACGGTGTTCTTCTTCGAGGTGATGCCGCGCCTCGCACCGGGCGTGATCGTGCAGATCCACGACATCTTCATTCCGGACGACTACCCGTCCGCCTGGAACTGCCGATTGTACAACGAGCAGTACCTTCTGGCGGCGATGCTGCTGTGCGGCGCGCCGCCGTTCCGGGTGACCGTGCCGGTGATGTATATCTGCCAGGACCCGGCGATGAGCGCCCGGGTCAAGACGGCCTTCGCCGCCCGCGGCACCGGCCCCGACATCCCGTTTCTCTACGCGAACGATTCCCGCACGCCGGGCGCGTCGTTCTGGTTCGAGATGACCGGGACGCCCGGCTGATCGCGGGCGCGGTCTATCGCGGCTGAGGCTCAGGCGGTCTCCGCCGCACCGTAATTGGCGGCGATCACCGACTTCTTCCCGCGGATGTGCTCGCGCATCAGGACGGCCAGCGCCGCACCGTCCCGGGCGCGCAGCAGCGCGATCATGCGCTCGTGCTCGGAGACGGCGCGGGCCCACTGCTCGGGGGTCTGGTGGGCGGAGTAGCGCGAGCGCTGGATCCGGCCGGACAGGCTCTCGTAGATGTTGGCGAGGATCGTGTTGCGGCTCGCCGCCATGATCCCCTCGTGGATGCGCCGGTTGTGGCTGAAGTAACCGGCCTCGTCGCCCGATTTCCAGGCCTCGACCATCGCGTCGTGGTCGACCACCAGGGCGTCGATGTCGGCGTCGGTGATCGTGCGGCAGGCGAGGTCACCGGCCGTCGCCTCGAGCCCGGCGATCACCTCCATCATCTCCTCGAGTTCGCCGTCCGAGATGCTGGCGACGCGCGCCCCGCGATTCGGGAGCAGTTCGAGCAGCCCCTCCGTCGCCAGGATCTTGATCGCCTCGCGGAGCGGCGTCCGCGAGATCCCGAAGCGCTCGGTCAGCTCGCTCTCGTTGATCCGCGCCTTCGGCTCCATCTCGCCGGACCGGATCAGTTCGCGCATGCGCTCGGCGACCTCGTCGTGGAGGTAGCGGCGGCTGATGCCGATCCCGGGCTCGATTTTGTTCATGGTCCCCCGACACACGTCAGGTCAGTGCGACCTGTGGTCTATGTGTAGGTGCCCGGCAATGGAGTGTCGAGGCACGAGGGCCCGATCCAGCACGCGGGCCACATGTTCCGCCTGGAGACCCAGCCCGTCGTGGATCTGGTGACGGCAGCTCGTCCCGTCGGCCACCACGAGGTCGTCGGGCCCTGCGGCGCGCAGCGCCGGGAACAGCGACAGCTCCGCCATGGCGAAGGACGTCTCGATGGATTCCGGCCGGTAGCCGAAGGCGCCCGCCATCCCGCAGCAGCTCGACTCGATGACCCGCAGGTCGAGCCCCGGCACCGACCGGAGCACCGTCTCGACCGAGCCCATGACGCCGAAGGATTTTTGATGGCAGTGGCCGTGCAGGTGCGCGACCCGGCCGCCCTGATCGGCGAACGGCAGCGCGATGCGTCCGGCCGTCAGGTCGGCGGCCAGAAGCTCCTCGAACAGGAATGACTGCTTGGCCAGCAGCGCGGCCTCTTCGCCGGGCAGGAGCGCCGCGAACTCGTCCCGGAAGGTGAGCAGGCAGGACGGCTCGAGGCCGACGACCCGTGCCCCCGCGCGCAGGAACGGCAGCAGCGCGTCGAGGGTGCGGCGCGCCTCCTGGCGCGCCCGGTCGGTCTGGCCGGCGGAGAGCCAGGTCCGGCCGCAGCAGAGGGGGCGCCGGCCGCGGGACGGGTAGACCCGGTGCAGCCGGTAGCCGGCCGCCTGTAGCACCCGCTCGGCCGCCTCGAGATTCTCCCGCTCGAAGGCCCGGTTGAAGGTGTCGCCGAACAGGATCACGTCGCGGAAATCGCCCGCGACGTCCTGCGCGTGGGCGGGCTCGCCCTGCTCGCTCCAGGGCCGGCGCCAGCGCGGCAGCGAGCGCTTGGCCGAGAGGCCGGCGACGCGCTCCGAGAGGGCGGCGAGGGCCGGGTACCGGTCCCGCAGGTTGAGGAGCGGCGCCAGCCGCGCGGCGGCCCCGGCGTAGAGCGGCATCGTCGCGATGAGGCGCTCCCGCAGGGGCAGCCCGTGGCGGGCGTGGTAATGGTGCAGGAACTCGATCTTCATCTTGGTCATGTCGACGCCGGTCGGGCACTCGCGGCGGCAGGCCTTGCAGGAGACGCAGAGATCGAGGGTGCGCTTCATCTCCGGGCTGGTGAAGGCGTCCTTGCCGAGTTGGCCCGAGATGGCGAGCCGCAGGGAATTGGCCCGGCCCCGGGTCAGGTGCTGCTCCTCTCGGGTTGCCCGGAAGGAGGGGCACATGGCGCCGCCGACGAGCTTCCGGCAGGTGCCGTTATTGTTGCACATCTCGACGGCGGAGCCGAAGCCGCCCCAGTCCGACCAGTCGAGGGCGGTCTTCATCGGCGCTGACACGGCGTAGTCCGGCTTGAACCGGAACAGGCTGCGATCGTCGAACTTCGGCGCCCGCACGATCTTGCCGGGATTGAGCCGGTTGTCCGGGTCGAACGTGTCCTTCACGGTCTCGAAGGCGCGGGTGAGCGTCGCGCCGAACAGCGGCTCGACGAATTCCGAGCGCGAGAGGCCGTCGCCGTGCTCGCCGGAATACGAGCCCTTGTAGCGGCGCACCAGCTCGGAGGTCTCCTCCGCGATCGCCCGCATCCGCCGGACGTCACCGGCCTCCTTCATGTCGAGGATCGGGCGGACATGCAGGCAGCCGACAGACGCGTGGGCATACCACGTGCCGCGGGTGCCGTTCTTGGTGAAGACCTCCGTCACCGCGTCGGTGTAGTCGGCGAGGTGCTCCAGCGGGACGGCGCAATCCTCGATGAACGAGACCGGCTTCGCGTCGCCCTTCATCGACATCATGATGTTGAGGCAGGCCTCGCGCACCTCCCAGACGGATTTCTGGCGCGCAGGCTCGACGACCTCCACGACGGCGTCCGGGAAGCCGTGATCGGCCATGCAGGCGTCGAGGCGCTTCAGGTCGAGCCGGAGCGACGCGAGGTCGTCCCCGGCGAACTCGGTGAGCAGCAGGCAGTTCGGCTTGCCCTTGGTGATGTCGGCGAGCGTCGTGCGGAACAGCGGGATATCGGCGCCGAGCACGAGGACGTTGTTGTCGACCAGCTCGACCGCCACCGGGTCCAGGCCGACGATGTGCCGCGTCGTCTCCATGGCCGCCCGGAAGGACGGGAAGTGGCACACGCCCATCACGCGGTGTGTCGGCAGGCGCGATAGCTTCAGCGTCACCGCGGTGGTCGCGGCCAGCGTGCCCTCGGACCCGACGAGCAGGTGCGCGAGGTTCGGCTGGGCCTCGATCAGCGAATCGAGGTTGTAGCCGCCCACGCGGCGCTGAACCTTCGGGTAGTGCGCTTCGATCTCGGCGCGGTGGTCCTCGGCGAGGCCGCGCATCCGCGCGGCGAGCGCCGCGGCCCGATCCGACCCGTTCACGCCCGGATGCGCGTTTCCGGTCAGGCCGAAGCCGAAGGCCTCGCCGTCGTGGAGCAGCGCCTCGATCGCGAGGACGTTGTCGCTCATCTTGCCGTAGCGCAGGGAGCGGGCCCCGCAGGAATTGTTGCCCGCCATGCCGCCGATGGTGCAGCGGGTCGCCGTCGAGGGCTCGACCGGGAAGAACCAGCCGTCGGCCTTCACCCGGGTGTTCAGGCGCTCCAGCACCATGCCGGGCTCGACGGTGATCGTGCCGGCCTCCGCGTCGTAGGCCAGGACGCCGTTGAAGTACCGCGAGCAGTCGACGACGAGGCCGGACCCGATCGGCTGGCCGTTCTGCGAGGTGCCGCCGCCACGCAGGATGACCGGGGCGCCGTGCTCGGCGGCGATGCGCAGGGTCGCGGCGATGTCGGCGGCGGAGCGCGGCAGCACCACGCCGGCGGGCATGATCTGGTAGATCGACGCGTCGGTGCTGTAGCGTCCGCGCGTGAAGGCGTCGAAGCGCGCCTCACCCTGGAGCTGCTCCGCCAGCCGGCGCGGCAAACCGGCCTCGAGGCGCGCCGCTGCACGCGGCGCCGGGGCATCCGCCCTCGCTTCCGTCACGATCGATCCCTCCCGAGATGGGACGCGCCCACCCGCGGGGAAATGTATTCAAAATTCACTGCGGCGCAAATCGGCCGCGGTGTCACGCTGGTAACGGGCTGCCGGGGCCCGGTTCCGCGGTCGGCCTCGCGGGCTGCCGCGAACCTCGCCCGACGGGCCGTCGCAGCCCCGCGGCCGCCCGTCGGGCGGGTTCCGGTAACGGCCTCAGTGGTTGTCCCGCGGCACCCCGGAGGCCTGCGCGACCTTCTGGAACTTCACCGCGCCCTTCAGCACCATGCCCTGGTCGAGCTGGTCGACCTGATCGCGGTAGATCTCCTGCCAGGGCGTCTGCGTCGCCGGGTAGGGATATCCGCCGCGCGCCGCCAGATCCGCGCGCCGGCGCGCGATCTCCTCGGCCGGGAGCAGGATGTCGGCACTCCGGCGGTTGAGATCGATGCGGATGCGGTCGCCGCTCTGCAGCAGGGCCAGCCCGCCGCCCACGGCCGCCTCGGGAGACGCGTTCAGGATGGCGGGCGTGCCGGAGGTGCCGGATTGCCGGCCGTCGCCGATGCAGGGCAGCGAGGTGACGCCGCGTCGGATCAGGGCGCCGGGCGGCTGCATATTCACCACCTCGGCGGCGCCGGGATAGCCGATCGGTCCGGCCCCGCGCATGATCAGGATGGTGTTCTGGTCGATGTCGAGCGCCGGGTCGTCGATCCGCGTGTGGTAGTCCTCGGGACCGTCGAACACGATCACCCGCCCCTCGAAGGCCATCGGATCGTTCGGATTGCGCAGGTAGCGGGCGGCGAATTCCTCCGAGATCACGCAGGTCTTCATGATCGCGGAATCGAACAGGCTCCCCTTGAGATTGAGGAAGCCGGCGCGCTCCATCAGCGGCTCGCCGTAGGCGCGGATCACGTCGCGGTTCCAGCTGTGCCGCCCGCGGTAGTTCTCGCCGACGGTCCGGCCGTTGCAGGTGAGGGCACCCTCGTGGACCTTCCCGGCCTCGATCAGCTCGGCGAAGACCGCCGGCAGGCCGCCCGCGCGGAAATACTCCTCGCCGAGCCAGCGGCCGGCGGGTTGCATGTCCACGAGCAGCGGGATCTCGAACCCGACCCGTTCCCAGTCGTCGCAGCTCAGCGGCACGCCGATATGCTTGGCGATGGCGTTGATGTGGATCGGCGCGTTGGTCGAACCGCCGATCGCGGCGTTGGCCACGATCGCGTTCTCGAAGGCCTCGCGGGTCAGGATGTCAGAGGGCTTGAGGTCTTCCCAGACCATCTCGACGATCCGCTGGCCGGTGGCGTAGGCCGCCTGGCCGCGCTCGCGGTAGGGCGCCGGGATCGCCGCCGAGCCGGGCAGCGCGAGGCCGAGCGCCTCGGCGAGGGCGTTCATTGTCGAGGCCGTGCCCATCGTGTTGCAGTGGCCCGTGGACGGTGCCGACGACCCGACGATGTCCATGAACTGCTGGAAGTCGATATCGCCGGCGGCATGCCGCTCGCGCGTCTTCCAGACGATCGTGCCGGACCCGGTCAGCTCCTTCTGGAAGTAACCGTTGAGCATCGGTCCGACGTTCAGCGAGATCGCCGGGATGTTGACGGTGGCCGCCGCCATCAGACAGGCCGGCATGGTCTTGTCGCAGCCGGTCAGCAGCACGACGCCGTCGAGCGGGTAGCCGTACAGCACCTCGACCAGCGACAGGTAGGCGAGGTTCCGGTCGAGGGACGCGGTCGGCCGCTTCCCGGTCTCCTGGATCGGGTGGCAGGGAAACTCGAAGGCGACGCCGCCGGCCGCCGTGATGCCGTCCCGCACCCGCTTGGCGAGCTCGACGTGATGGCGGTTGCAGGGCGCCAGGTCGGAACCCGTCTGAGCGATGCCGATCAGGGGCTTGCCCGACCGCAGCTCCTCCGGCGTCAGCCCGTAATTGAGGTAGCGCTCCAGGTAGAGGGCGGTCATGCCCGGGTTGTGCGGGTTGTCGAACCAGGCCTTCGAGCGCAGGTCGGCGGGCGTGATCCGGCGTTTGTCGCTCATGGTCGCTTCCTCGCATCCTCGGGCCGGCGCTGGCGGTCCGGCTCGTGTCTTCCGCTACCGCGGCGGGCGTCGCGACCGCGGTCGCGGCGCCCTGAGCTCGATCTTGCAATACTCTGAGGATTGATCCGCCGCAGCATCTCCGGCGCTGGATTAATTTCAGGACAGCATCCGGGTGTCACCATCGATGGAAATGGCCTGCCCCGAGATCGTCCGGCCGCGCGGCGAGCAGAGCAGCAGGATCTGGTCGGCGAGCTGCCGCGCCGTGACGTACTCCTTCACCGACACGAACGAGAACGCCCGCGCCTCCATGTCGGCGAAGCTCGTGCCCTGCTGCTGGGCCTTCGATTCGAGCACCCGGCGCTGGCGATCCCCGGCCACGAGACCCGGGAGGATCGCGTTCACCCGGATCCCCGCGCCGCCGAGCTCGATCGCCAGGGACTTGGTGAAGCCGATCACCCCCCACTTGGCGGCCGCGTAGGGGCTGCGCAGGGCGAAGCCGAACTTGCCCGCGGCCGAGGAGAGATTGACGATCGAGGCGTTGGCGCTCTGGCGCAGGTGCGGCACCGCCAGGCGCGCGCAGTTGAACTGGCTGGTCAGGCAGACCGTGAGGCAGCGGTCCCACTCCTCGGGGGCGATCTCCTCGACCCGGCCGGTCGGACCGGCGATCCCGGCATTGTTGACGAGCACGTCGAGGCCGCCGAGGAATTCGACCGCCTGGTCCATCATCGCGGTGACGGCGTCGCGGTCGGCGACGTCGGTCCGGCTGCGCCCGACGGTGTCCGGCAGCGCGGCCAGGGCGTCCGTGTCGATATCGCAGGCGAAGACGCGCGCGCCTTCGTCCAGGAAGGCGTCGACGATCTCGCGGCCGATCCCGGCAGCGCCCGCCGTCACCAGGACCCGCAGGCCGGCAATCCCCAGATCCATGATCAATCCTCTCCCTGAACGTCCCGCAATCCGCCGCGGGTCAAGATGAACTCCGCGGCTTCCCGGATGTCGGCGGCGATCGCGGCCGCGGCCGCCGCGCCGTCCCGGATCTCGATGGCCGAAACGGCCTCGGCGTGCCGGCGCAGAGCGAAGCCCTGGAGGAGGCGCTCCGGGTGGGCGCGCAGATCCAGGTTGATCACCGGGCCGGCCTTCAGCCAGAGCCGCGCGATGATCTCCTGCAGGGGTGCCAGCCCGCAGGCGCCGTAGATGGCGAAATGCAAGTCGCGGTTGAGCTGGACGGCGCGCGCCCTGTCGGGCTCCGCCGCCTCGGCCTCGGCCCGGAAGGCCGTCTCGGCGCTCCGGATCGCCGCGAGCTCGGCCCCCGTCCGCCGCTCGGCCGCCCGCGCCACCGCGATCCCCTCGACCGCGATGCGGGTCTCGACCAGGGCCCGGAACGCGGCCGCGCCCATGACCGGCACCCGGATCACGCGATTCGGCGCCACCTCCAGCACGCCGTCCGCCGCGAGCCGGCTCACCGCCTCGCGCACCGGCATGACCGAGACGCCGAGGGCCGCGGCGCTCTGCCGAAGGGACAACCGGTCGCCCGGCGCCAGCCGCCCCGAGGCGAGCAGATCCGACAGGGCCTCGTAGACGGTGTCGGACAGGGTCCGCCGCTCGAGCTGGGGCAGGTCGGCCAGCGCCAAAGTGGAATTCATATGCCGACACTAGACGGATCCGGCACTATCACGCTAGTGATCTGTGATCACAGTTCGGGTGAGGGCCGTCAGAGCTCGCCACAACAACCCGGCTGGAGGACACGCACGGGAGCGGAACGATGACGGACCGGTACGGGAATTCCCTTTCTCGCCGCAGCCTCCTGCGCGCCGGCGGCGCGGCGCTCCTCGCGCCGGCCCTCGCGAGCCCGGCGCTCTCCCAGGGACAGTCCGAGGTGATCCGGATCGGTCACCTCACGCCGCGGACCGGCTTCCTCGGGCCGCTCGGAGAGTTCGCCGTGCAGGCGGCCCAGCTCGCGGTGGAGGAGATCAACGCCGCCGGCGGCATCGCGGGCCGGAAGGTCGAGCTCCTGTCGGAGGACAGCGTCAACCCGCAGACCGCCTCGGCCAAGGCCGAGCGCATGGTCCAGCGTGACCGCGTCGCCTGCCTCGTCGGCGAGATCAACTCCGCTTCGGCGCTGGCGATCAGCCAGGTCGCGCAGCGCGAGAAGATCCTGTTCATCAACACCGGCGCTAACTCGGACGCGCTGCGCGGCTCCGACTGCAAGCGGTTCATGTTCCACGTCGAATCGCAGAACACCATGATGGTGCGGGCCTGCGGCCGAGCACTGCTGGACCGGGGCCTGATCAAGGGGCGCAAGGTCTACGCGCTCACCGCCGACTACGCCTTCGGCCACGATCTCCTGAAGCAGGCCAAGAAGTACTTCGCCGCCAACGACGCCACCCTCGTCGGCGAGGATCTGATCCCGACCGAGCTCACCGACTTCTCGCCGTTCCTGCTCAAGCTCCGTCAGGCCAAGCCGGACCTCGTGATCTGCAACCTCGCGGGCGCGCAGATCACCAACTTCCTGAAACAGTACAGCGAGTTCGGCCTGCCGTTCCCGGTCGCCGGCTTCGGCTTCGACACGGCGCTCGCCTGGGGCGCCGGGCCGGGGAACTTCCTCGGCACCTGGCCGGTGATCTGGCACCACCAGATCGACTCGCCCTCGGCGAAGAAGTTCGTCGCCGCCTTCAAGGCCAAGTACAAGAAGCCGCCTGAGAACCAGGGCTGGGGCGACTACACGGCGATGAAGATCGTCGCGCAATCGATGAACGAGCTCAAATCGACCGAGTCGATCAAGGTCGTGGAGCACCTGGAATCGGGGGCGAAATTCGACATCGCCAAGGTCCGCGAGGGCTATTTCCGCCCCTGGGACCACGAACTGATGCAGGAGATGTTCGCGATCACCGCCCTGCCGGCGGATCAGGTCAAGAACCCCTACGACATCTTCACCTCGACCGGACCGCTGCCCGGTCCGGACGAGAGCCTGGAAGTGCTCGCCACCACCCGCGACGAGAACGCCTGCACCTTCCCGGCGTGAGGCGTCCATGCAGCTCGTCTTCATCCTGGAGCAGGTGCTCAACGGCCTGCTGATCGGCGTGCAGTACCTGCTGATCGCGCTGGGCCTGTCGCTGATCTTCAGCCTCGGCGGGATCGTGAACCTCGCCCACGGCGCCTTCTACGCGATCGGCGCCTACATGACTGTGCTGCTGACGCCGACCATCGGCTTCGGCGGGGCGCTCATCGCCTCGCCGCTCGCGGTGGCGGTGCTCGGCCTCCTGATCGAGCGGTTCCTGCTCCGGCGCTTTTACCGCGGCGACCCGACGCTCGGCCTGCTGCTCACCTTCGGGCTCGCGATGGTGGCGGAGCAGGCGCTGCGCATGGCCTTCGGGGCGGCGCCGGTGCCCTTCGGGATTCCGCTGTGGCTGCGCGGGCAGGTCTTCATCGGCGACCTGATCTACTCGCGCTACCGGCTCTCGATCCTCGTCGTGGCCCTCGCCTGCGTCGCCGGCCTGTGGCTGCTCCTGACCCGCACCAGCTTCGGGCGGGTGGTCCGGGCGGGCGTGCAGAACCCCGACATGGTCGCGGCACTCGGCATCTCGCTCCGGCCCTACATGACCGCAGTGGTGACGATCGCGGTCGGGCTCGCGGCGCTCGCCGGGACCATGATGGCGCCGGTCACGGGCGTGCAGCCCGCCATGGGCGCCGAGATCCTGACCTTCGCCTTCGTGGTCGTGGTGATCGGCGGTCTCGGCTCCTTCTGGGGCGTGGTGCTCGCCGCGCTGATCGTCGGCGTGGTCCGGGGCCTCACCGCCTACGCCTACCCACCGGCCACCGAGGCCGCCGTCTACGCCCTCATGGTGCTCGTCCTGCTGCTGCGCCCGCGCGGCCTGTTCGGCGAGCACATCGCCCGGTTCGAGTGAGCGGAGAGCGTCCCATGTCCGGAACCGCCGAGCCGCTGCCGCTCGCCCTGCCGCAGCGCGGCCTGATCCTGCGCGAGAGCCGCCAGCTCTGGGCGGCGCTCGCCGCCCTGATCGTCCTGCCCTTCGCCCTCGACGCGATCGGCCTGACGCTGATCACCGCCACCGACGTGGTGATCTTCGCCCTGGCGGTGCTCGGCCTCAACATCCTGGTCGGCTGGACCGGGCTCACCTCGTTCGGCCACGGGGCGTGGTTCGGGATCGGCGCCTACGCGGTGGCGATCCTCCAGACGCGCCTCTTCCCCGGCGACATGGCGCTGCCGCTCCTCGGCGCCCTGGCGATCACCGGGCTCGCGTCCCTCGCCGCCGGCGGCCTGATCCTGCGGCGGCGGGGCGTCTACTTCTCGCTCCTGACACTCGCCTTCACGGCGATGCTCTACGCCATCGCGTTCCGCTGGACCGACCTCACCGGTGGCGAGAACGGCATCGGAAACCTGCACCGCTGGGCGGCGCTGCAGGAGCCCGGCGCCTACTACGCCGCGGTGTCCGGGATCGCCTTCGCGGTCCTGATCGCCCTGTGGCGCTTCCGGCGCTCGCCCATGGGCACCGTCCTGGTGGCGATCCGCGAGAACGAGCAGCGCGCGGGATTCCTCGGCTACGCCACCAACCGCTACAAGCTCGCGGCCTTCGTGATCTCGGCGACGATCACCGGGCTGGCGGGGGCGCTCGCGGCCTACAGTCACCGCTTCACCTCGGCCGACCCGATCTCCATCGCCTTCTCGGGCGAGCTGCTCGCCATGGTGGTGATCGGAGGGATGCGCTCGTTCCTCGGGCCGGCGCTCGGCGCGCTGTTCTACATCCTCTTCCGCGAGTTCCTGTCGATCTACACCGCCGACTGGCTGCTGTATTTCGGCCTGCTGTTCGTCGCCTTCATCGTGTTCTCGCCGGACGGGCTCGTCGGCATCGTGGCGCGGCTGCTCAAGCCGTTCCGGCGCGTCCCGACCGAGGGCGCGGCCATGTCGGCCCGCCGCGCCGGCGCCTCGGGCCGCGTCCCGGCCCGTTTCATCGCGGAGGGGCGCGGTGACGGCCCGGTGCTGGTCGCCGACGAGATTCGGAAGAGCTTCGGGCCCGTGAAGGCGGTGCGCGGCGTGTCCTTCGCGGTCGCCGACCGGACGCTCCACGCCCTGATCGGGCCGAACGGCGCCGGCAAGACCACCGCCTTCAACCTGCTGTCCGGGATGTTCCGCCCGAGCGGCGGCAGCATCCGCCTCGACGGAAGCGAGATCGCCGGCCTGGAGCCGCACGCCATCACCCGGGCCGGGATCGGGCGCTCGTTCCAGATCACCAACCTGTTCCCGGGCCTCTCCGTGGAGGAGAACGTCCGCCTCGCGGTGCAGGCCCGGCACGCCGCGCATTTCAGCCCCTGGCGGGACGCGCTGGCCGTCCGGGAGATCGCCGACGACACCGCCGAGCTGCTGCGCTGGACCGGCCTGTCCGGCATCGAGCGGGCCGAGGCCGGCAGCCTGTCCTACGGCGGCCAGCGGCTCCTCGACATGGGGCTGGCCCTGGCCACGCGGCCGCGCGTGCTGCTGCTCGACGAGCCCCTCGCCGGGCTCGCGGCGGCCGAGCGCGAGCGGGTCGGCGACCTGATCAAGGCGCTCTCGGCCGACATCCCGGTGCTCCTCGTCGAGCACGACATCGACCGCGTCTTCCGCCTCGCCGACCGCGTCACCGTGATGGCCGACGGCGCCGTGCTGGTCGACGGCTCGGTCGCGGACGCCCGGGACGACGAGCGGGTGCAGGCGGTCTATCTCGGCTCGGGCACGGCGGCGATCGCCGCGAAGCCGCGCGCCAGCGCCGCCGAGGCCGAGACGCTGCTCGCCATGGAGGGCGTCGACACCTTCTACGGCAAGTCGCACATTCTGAACGGGGTGAACCTGGCGGTGCGCCGGGGCGAGGTCGTGGCGCTCCTCGGACGCAACGGGGCCGGCAAGTCGACTCTGCTCAAGACCCTGATCGGCACCGCGCCGCCGGCCGCCGGCCGGATCGTGCTCGCCGGCCAGGACATCGCCGGCCTGTCGCCCGACCGGATTGCCCGGCTCGGGATCGGCTACGTCCCGCAAGGGCGGGCGCTGTTCGCCGGCATGACCGTCGCGGAGAATCTGGGCCTCGGCCGGCTGCGGCGGCTCACCGGCGCCGGCATCCACTGGGACGAGGAGAAGGTCCTCGAGTTCTTCCCGCGCCTGAAGGAGCGCTGGACCGTCGACGCGGCCCGCCTGTCCGGCGGCGAGCAGCAGATGGTGGCGGTGGCCCGCGCCCTCTCGGGGGACACGCGACTCCTCCTCCTCGACGAGCCCTTCGAAGGCCTGTCGCCGGCGGTGACGGAGGAGCTGTTCGAGGCCTTCGACCGGCTGCGCCGGGAGATCGCGATCATCCTGGTGGACCACCACCTCGACCTCGCCCTGGCGCTGTCCGACCGGACCGTGGCCCTGGAGCGCGGCAGCGTGCAGTGGACGGGCGAGTCGCGTCTCTTGCGCGAGGATCAGGAGTTGAGGCGGAAGGTGCTGTGGCTATGACCGAGAGCGTCGCGATCGTCGGCGCCGGCCTGATTGGCCGGGCCTGGGCGATGATCTTCGCCCGTGCCGGCTGGGACGTGCGCCTGTTCGACCCCGCGGCGGGCGTCGCCGAGGCCGCGATCCCGCTCTGCGCCGAGGGGCTGCGAACGCTGGCGGCGAACGACCTCTGCGCCGACCCCGCGGGTGCCGCGGAGCACATTCGCGCGGCCGGCACCCTCGCGGCGGCCCTCGACGGCGTCGCCTTCGTGCAGGAGAACGGCCCGGAGCGGCTGGAGGTGAAGCGGAGCCTCTTCGCGGACCTCGACGCCGCGACGCCGCGGGAGGCCGTCATCGCCTCGTCCTCCTCGGCGATCCGCTGCTCCCTGTTCACCGAGGATCTGCCGGGTCGGGCCCGGTGCCTGGTCGGCCATCCGGTGAATCCGCCGCACCTGATCCCGCTCGTGGAGATCTCCGGCGCGCCGTGGACGGCGCCCGAGGCGCTGGTGCGGGCCCGTCAGGTCTACGAGCAGATCGGGCAGGTCCCGATCACCGTGCTGAAGGAGATCGAGGGCTTCATCCTCAACCGGCTCCAGGGCGCCCTGTTGGCGGAGGCGTTCCGCCTCGCTTCGGAGGGCTACGTGACCCCGCAGGACCTCGACAAGACCGTGGCCGACGGCCTCGGCCTGCGCTGGAGCTTCATGGGTCCGTTCGAGACGATCGAGCTCAACGCGCCCGGCGGCATCGCCGATTACTGCGCCCGCTACACCGGTTTCTACAAGAGCCTCGCCGCCGACCCGGCTCCGCCCTCGGTCTACGAGGCGCCGGCCACCGAGGCGATCCTGGCCAAGTGGCAGCCGCCGACCGATCTGCCCGCACGCATGAACCGCCGCGACGCGCGGCTGGCGGCGCTCCGCGCCCACAAGGCTTCACGGAAGGACTGAGCATGGCCTCACAGCGGAAAGTCATCATCACCTGCGCGGTGACGGGCGCGATCCACACGCCCAGCATGTCGCCGCACCTGCCCGTGACGCCCGAGGAGATCGCCGACGCCGCCATCGGCGCCGCCGAGGCCGGCGCCGCCATCGTGCACCTGCACGCCCGCAACCCGGAGAACGGCCAGCCCGACCAGACACCCGAGGCCTTCGTCAAGTTCCTGCCGGTGATCAAGCAGCGCTCGAACTGCGTGGTGAACATCACCACGGGCGGCGCGCCGACCATGTCCATCGAGGAGCGGGTGCGCCCGGCCGCGACCTTCCAGCCGGAGGTCGCCTCGCTGAACCTCGGCTCGATGAACTTCGGCCTGTTCGGCATGCTCGACCGCTTCAAGGACCTGAAGCACCAGTGGGAGCGGGACTATCTCGGCAACAAGGACATCATCTTCCGCAACACGTTCGGCCAGATCGAGCACATCCTGACGACCTGCGGCCCGAACGGGACGAAGTTCGAGTTCGAGTGCTACGACACCGCGCATCTCTACAACCTGAAATACTTCTTCGACCGCGGGCTGGTGCAGGCGCCGCTGTTCATCCAGACGGTCTTCGGCCTGCAGGGCGGGATCGGCGCGCATCCGGACGACGTGATGCACATGAAGCGCACCGCCGACCGTCTGTTCGGCGATCAGTACCGCTGGTCGGTGCTCGGCGCGGGCCGCAACCAGATGAACATCGCCGCCATGGCGGCCGCGATGGGCGGCAACGTCCGCGTCGGGCTCGAGGACAGCCTCTGGGACGGTCCGGGCAAGCTCGCCGAGACCAACGCCGCGCAGGTCCGGCGGGTGCGCGCGATCATCGAGGGGCTGGGCCTCGCGGTCGCCTCGCCCGACGAGGCGCGCGAGATGCTGGCGCTGAAGGGCGGCGACAAGGTCGCGTTCTGATCGATCAGTCGATGGACGATGCGTCGCGGAAGGTGGGACGCATCGTCCGAGAGCGGATGACGTTCAGGCTCACCGTCCTTGCGAGCATAGCGAAGCAATCCAGGCGCGCCTCAGGCCTCCGATGTCGCGCAACACTGGATTGCTTCGCTGCGCTCGCAAAGACGTAGGCGACCGCTCACGGCGAACCGAACACGCGATCCAGATCCGCCTGCGCGACGCCGTCGATCTCCAGGATCTTCAGCCGGCTCTGCTCGCCGGTCACGATGCGGACCGAGCCGCGGCTGACCTTCAGCGCCTTGGCGATCAGCGCGACGAGCGCCTCATTGGCCGCGCCCTCGACCGGCGGGGCGGCGACGCGGACCTTCAGGTAGGGCTGCCCCTTGTGGTCCCGGGCCCAGCCCTCCGCGGCGTCGCGCCCACCGCGCGGCGTCAGGCGCACCGCCAGACGGATCGCCACGGCGGAGCCCTCAGAAGATCTTGCCCGGGTTCAGCCGGTTGTCCGGATCGAGCGCCCGCTTCACGAGCCGCATGACGGCGATCTCCTCGGGCGAGCGCGACAGCTTCAGCTTGGCCCGCTTCTCGAGCCCGATCCCGTGCTCCGCCGAGACGGAGCCGTTCAGCTCCGCCAGCGGCTCGTAGATCGCCGCGTCGATCGCCGCGTTGCCGGCGGCGTCGAGGCGGGTGGTGTTCCAGTGGAGATTGTTGTCGCCGATATGCCCGTAGACGACCGCCCGGCAGCCCGGGATCGCAGCGAGCCGGTCGAGCGCGCCGCGGACGTAGCCGTCCATCCGCGCGAGCGGCACGCTCACGTCGAAGGCCCGGTCGATCCCGTCGGCGTTCAGGTGCTCGACGCGGTCGCGGATCCGCCACATGCCGCGGCGCTGCTCCTCCGAGGCGGCGACCACGGCGTCGAGGATCGTGCCGTCTCCCATCAGCCCTTCCAGCAGACCGAGGAACCGGTCCGATTCCTCGGGGACGCACTCGACCTCGATGATCGCGTAGAACGGGTAGTCCGGTCCCAGCGGCGGGGTCGCGCGCCCGGGTGCCGTCATCAGCCGGTAGAAGTCCGGCCACAGGCCCTCGAACGAGGAGACACGCCCCTGGAAGGCGCTCTGCGCCGCCCGCAGCACCCGCGCGCCGTCGTCGACCCCGGGGCACGCGATCAGCGCCGTCGCGTAGCCGGCGGGCTCCGGCCGCAGGCGGATGACCGCCCGCGTGACGATGCCCATCGTGCCCTCGGTGCCGAGGAAGAGCTGCTTGAGGTCGAGCCCGGTATTGTTCTTGATGAGCGGCCGCATCGACGACACGACCGTGCCGTCGGCGAGCACCGCCTCCAGGCCGAGCACCATCTCGCGCATCATGCCGTAGCGCAGCACCCGCAGGCCGCCCGCGTTGGTGGAGATCGCGCCGCCGATCGTCGCCGAGCCGCGGGCCCCGAGATCGAGGGGGAAGAACAGGCCCGCCGCGGACGCGGCGTCCTGCACGCTCTCGAGCGTCGCGCCGGTGCCGACCACCACCGTCATGCCGAGCGGGTCCACCGGCTCGATGCCGGTCATGCGCTCGGTCGACAGGGTGATCTCGTCGGGCTGGCAGAGCGTGCCGTCGACGAGGCCGGTGGCGCCGCCCCGCGGGACCACCGCGACGCCCGCCGCGTGGCAGGCGGCCATGACGGCGCCGGTCTCCTCCGTGCTGCGCGGGCGGACCAGGGCCAGGGCGGCGCAGGGCTCGGTCGGGCGCGTCCAGTTGGCCGAGCGCCCGCGCAGCTCCGCGCCGGTGACGAGACCGGACGGTCCGACGATCGCGGCGAGGCGGTCGAGGAAGGCGGTGTCGGTCATCGGCATCATCTCGGGGCTCGGTCCGGTGGCCGCTCTGTCACAGAATCCCGCGCGCGGCGAGGTTCCGCATCAGCGCGCGGGCGCCGAAGGTCCAGGGCTCGCAGGCGTCGCAGCGGCGCATGCGGTTGACGAGGCTGCCGAGCTCCGGGCTCGCCACCACGACGCGGTCGCCGTCGGCGTGGGTGAAGCCGAGGCCCGGCCCGTGCCGGTCCTGGATCGGCGCGAACATGGTGCCGAGGAGGAGGAGGGCGCCGTCGGGGTAGTCGTGCGTCCTCCCCATCAGCGCCTCCGCCAGCTCCTCCGGGTCGCGGCTGATCTCGGAGAGCGGCGAGGTGCCCTCCAGCCGGAAGCCGTCCGTGCCGGTCACCTCGAGGGTCACGGTCGTGCGGCGGACGTCGTCGAGGCCGAACGTGTCGTCGAACAGGCGCAGGAACGGCCCCACGGCGCAGGAGGCGTTGTTGTCCTTGGCCTTCCCGAGGAGCAGCGCCGACCGGCCCTCGAAGTCGCGCAGGTTCACGTCGTTGGCGAGCGTCGCCCCGACGATCCGCTGGTCGGAGGCGACCGCGAGCGCCACCTCGGGCTCGGGGTTGTTCCAGTGCGAGTCCGGGTGCAGCCCCGCATCCGCGCCGCAGCCGACGGCCGAGAGCGGCTGCGCCTTGGTGAAGATCTCGGCGTCCGGGCCGATGCCCACCTCCAGATACTGGCTCCAGGCGCCCTGCGCGACCAGCACCTCCTTGAGGGCCATGGCCTCGGGCGAGCCGGGCTTCAGCCGGCGCAGGTCGTGCCCGACCAGGCGCTCGACCTCGGCGCGGATCGCCGCCGCGGCGGCGAGATCGCCGCGTGCGCGCTCCTCGATCACCCGCTCCAGCATCGAGGTGGCGAAGGTCACGCCCGCCGCCTTCAGGGCCTGGAGGTCGACCGGGGCCAGGAGCCAGGGCTTGGTGGCGTCGCGCGCGTCCGGCGGCGTGTTGGCCAGAACCGCGTCGAGGCTGCCGAGGTCCTCGCCCTGGGCGCCGCGCAGGGCGGCGGCGGGGTCTCGGGCCTCGCACAGGTCGCTGACGGTGGGGAAGGCGGCGGTGACGTCGACGATTCGGGCCGCACCGTCCGCGCCGGCGCGGATCGCCACGACGCTCGGACCGGCCACGTCCGGCCGCCACACCCGGCCCACGAGGGCGCCCCGGCATCCGTCGGCGGGCAGGATCTCCCGCGCGGTCAGGCCCGATAACGACATGTGCTCATGTCCCCTGGATGTGTGACCCTGAGATGTCCGCGCGCGACGGGCCCGGTTCCGGGACCGCGGCCGGCGCGCGATCCCATAGCATTCCGCGGCGCCCTTCATCCCGCCGGATGTTTCACCGGGCCGCGCTCGTCACGGGCGCCGAGCGAGCTCGCCTGACAGATCCAAGATTATCTGCAGCTTTGCCAGGAGGCCGGCTTGCTTTCCCGCGAACCCTCATTTGTACTGCTGTCCTAGAGCCGCCGACAGAGCGGCCTTGATCGGGAGGAAGCATGGCCTCGGTGGGAATCCGCGAGGTTCGCAAGGCTTTCGGATCGACGAATGTCCTGCACGGCGTGTCGGTGGATATCCGGGACGGTGAATTCGTGATCCTGGTCGGCCCGTCGGGCTGCGGGAAATCAACGCTCCTGCGGATGATCGCCGGGCTCGAGAACATCTCCGGCGGCGAGATCCGCATCGGCGAGCGCGTGGTGAACGATGTGCCGCCCAAGGAGCGGGACATCGCCATGGTGTTCCAGAACTACGCCCTCTATCCGCATCTCACCGTCCGCGAGAACATGGCGTTCTCGATGCGGATCCGGAAGGCGCCGGCCTCCGAGATCGACCTCCGGGTCAACAAGGCCGCCCAGATCCTCGGGCTGGCTCCCCTGCTGGACCGCTACCCGCGCCAGCTCTCGGGCGGCCAGCGCCAGCGCGTCGCCATGGGCCGGGCGATCGTGCGCGACCCGCAGGTCTTCCTGTTCGACGAGCCGCTGTCCAACCTCGACGCCAAGCTCCGCGTGGCGATGCGCACCGAGATCAAGGAGCTGCACCAGCGCCTGAAGACGACGACGATCTACGTCACCCACGACCAGATCGAGGCCATGACCATGGCCGACAGGATCGTGGTGATGCACGACGGGGTCGTGGAGCAGATCGGGCCGCCCCTCGAGCTCTACGACCGGCCCGACAACCTGTTCGTCGCCGGCTTCATCGGCTCGCCGGCCATGAACTTCATGCCCGGCAAGGTCCGGGCGAACGGGCGTCTGACCTTCACCACCGAGACCGGCCTGTCGATCCCGCTCGCCGACGCGCCCTCCGGGGTCGACGGTCGGCCGCTCATCCTGGGCGTCCGCCCCGAGCATTTCGACCTCGCGCCCGAGGGGATCGCCGCGGAGGTCGTCGTCGTGGAGCCGACCGGCTCAGAGACCATGCTGGCGGTGCGGGCCGGGGGCCAGGACCTCACCTGCGTGCTGCGCGAACGCGTGCGCGAGCGGCCGGGCGAGACGATTTCCCTGCGGCCGAGCCGCGTGCACTTCTTCGACGCCGAGACCGGCCGTCGCCTGCCGAACTGACCCGCGTCGGATCCGACGCGGATTCGAGGCGCGCGGCGCCTCCAGGATCACGATCACCGAGGGAGAAGAAACGATGTCCGTTCTCGATCGCCGGTCCCTCCTCGCGGGCGCCGCAGCGACAGGCCTCGCCGCCGGCGGCGACCTCCTCGGCTTCGCCAAGGCCTGGGCGCAGAACGCGGAGTGGAAGCCCGAGCCGGGGGCGAGCCTGTCGCTCCTGCGCTGGAAGCGCTTCGTGCCGGCCGAGGACGAGGCCTTCATGAAGCTCGTCGACGCCTTCACCAAGGCGACGGGCGTCAAGGTCACGGTGACCAACGAGTCCTTCGACGACATCCAGCCCAAGGCGTCGGTCGCCGCCAACACGGGCCAAGGGCCCGACATGGTCTGGGGTCTGTTCTCGTTCCCGGCGCTCTTTCCCGACAAATGCCTGCCGCTCGAGGACGTGGCGGAATCCCTCGGCAAGAAATACGGCCCCTGGTTCCCGTCGGCCGAGGCCTACGGCAAGGTCAAGGGCAAGTGGATCGCGATCCCCGTGGCGTTCAACGGCGGCTATCCGAACTACCGCATCTCGGCGATGAAGAAGGCCGGGTTCGACAAGTTCCCCACCGACACCGCGGGCTTCCTCGAACTCTGCCGCGGCCTGAAGAAGAACAACACCCCCGCCGGCTTCGCCCTCGGCCACGCCACCGGTGACGGCAACACGTGGTGCCACTGGGCGCTCTGGTCGCACGGCGGCAACCTCGTCGACGCCAACGAGAAGATCGTCATCAACTCGCCCGAGACCGCCAAGGCGCTCGAATACGTCAAGTCGCTGTACGAGACCTTCGTGCCCGGCACGGTGTCGTGGAACGACTCGTCGAACAACAAGGCGTTCCTGGCCGGCGACCTGTACCTGACCAACAACGGCATCTCGATCTACGCGGCGGCCAAGAAGGACAACCCGAAGCTCGCCGAGGACATGGACCACGCGGTCTGGCCGATCGGCCCGGTCGGCAAGCCCACCGAGTTCCAGCTCGCCTTCCCGATCCTGGCCTTCAAGTACTCGAAGGCGCCGAACGCCTGTAAGGCCTTCATCGCCTTCATGATGGAGGCGGCGAACTACAATCCCTGGCTGGAGGCGGCCCAGGGCTACCTCTGCGAGCCGCTGTCGAACTATCCGAAGAACCCGATCTGGACGAGCGACCCGAAGAACGCGGTCTTCGCCGAGGCGGGACGGCGCTCCCTGGCGGCGGGCGGCCTCGCGCCGGTGAGCGAGCGGATCGCCGCGGTGCTGGCCGACTTCGTGATCGTCGACATGTTCGCCAGTCACTGCACCGGCCGCGAGGACGTGAAGGGCGCCATCAAAAACGCCGAGCGCGCCGCCACCCGCATCTTCCGGAACACCTGACCGCACCCGCCGGAGGCGAGACCATGGCGCACACGGCCCTGACGCAGCCCGCCCCGGCCGCAATCCCGACCCGCTCGGCCTGGCAGCGCGTGCGCGCGAGCCGCGGCTGGGCGGGGTTCTGGTTCATGCTGCCGACGGCGCTGATCCTCGGCCTGTTCCTGGCCTACCCGCTCCTGAAGGGCATCTGGCTGTCCTTCACCAACGCGCGGATCGGCCGCGACGGGGTCTTCGTCGGCCTGGAGAACTACGAGTGGCTCTGGGACGACGACGTCTTCTGGCTCTCGGTGTTCAACACCTGCCTCTACACGGCGGTGGCGTCCGTGGTGAAGTTCGGGGTCGGGCTCTACCTCGCGTTGCTGCTCAACAAGAACATGCCGTTCAAGTCGATCATCCGGTCGATCGTGCTGATCCCGTTCGTTGTGCCGACCGTGCTGTCGGCCATCGCCTTCTGGTGGATCTTCGACAGCCAGTTCTCGATCATCTCCTGGTCGCTGCGCCATCTCGGGGTGATCGACGGCAACATCGACTTCCTCGGCGATCCCGCCATGGCGCGGGCCTGCGTGATCTTCGCCAACATCTGGCGGGGCGTGCCGTTCATCGCCATCACGCTGCTCGCCGGTCTCCAGACGGTCTCGCCCTCGCTCTACGAGGCCGCGACGCTGGACGGCGCCTCCAACTGGCAGATCTTCTCGCGGATCACCCTGCCGCTGCTGACCCCGATCATCGCGGTCGTGATGACCTTCTCAGTGCTGTTCACCTTCACCGATTTCCAGCTGATCTGGGCCATGACGCGCGGCGGCCCGGTGAACGCCACCCACCTGATGGCGACCCTGTCGTACCAGCGCGGCATCCTCTCGGGGACGCTCGGCGAGGGCGCGGCCATCGCCACCGCCATGGTGCCGTTCCTGCTCGCGGCCATCGGCATCTCGTGGTTCGGCCTGCAGCGCAGGGCCTGGCAATCCGGGGGGAACGACCGATGAGCGCGCCCGCACCGCCCGCCCACGCCGATCCGCATCTCAACTCCGTATTGGAGGCGCGGCCCGCCGGGCTCACGGACAATTCGGAGGGCATGGCCTATCTCGAGCGCCTGCCCCGGCGGCTCGTGACGACCTACCTGCCCCTCCTCCTCATCCTCGCCGTGCTGCTGTTCCCGTTCTACTGGATGGCGCTGACGGCCATCAAACCGGACGAGCAGCTGATCGACATGGAGCGGTTCAACCCGTTCTGGGTCGTGGATCCGACGCTCAAGCACATCAACAAGCTCCTCTTCGAGACGCAGTATCCGCGCTGGCTCTGGAACACGATGTACGTGTCGGTGGCGGCGACCGTGCTGTCGCTGTTCGCGAGCGTGCTCGCCGCCTATGCCTGCGTCCGCGTGCGCTACCGGGGCGCCGGCTGGGTCGGGGCGGCGATCTTCCTCGCCTACCTCGTGCCGCCCTCGATCCTGTTCATCCCGCTCGCCACGATCATCCAGGCCTACGGCCTGTTCGACTCGCCGATCGCCCTGATCCTCGCCTACCCGACGATCCTGATCCCGTTCTCGACGTGGCTCCTGATGGGCTACTTCAAGACCATTCCCTACGAGCTGGAGGAATGCGCGCTGATGGACGGCGCCAGCCGGTGGCAGATCCTCACCAAGATCATCCTGCCGCTCGCCTTCCCGGGGCTGATCTCGGCGGGGATCTTCTCCCTGACCCTGTGCTGGAACGAGTTCATCTACGCGCTGACCTTCCTGTCCTCGACGCAGAACAAGACGGTGCCCATCGCCGTGGTGAGCGAGTTCGTGGACGGCGACGTCTACAAGTGGGGGTCGCTGATGGCCGGCGCGCTGCTCGGCTCGCTGCCGCTGGTGATCCTCTACTCGTTCTTCGTCGAGTACTACGTCTCCGCCCTCACCGGCGCCGTGAAGGAATAAGGGACGGGCAGGACCGTCGTCGTCGCGCGCGCAGCGAAGCGTGCCGGGGCGGCGGGACTTCGGTCGGCGTGGCGCGGGCCGGATCGCTGCGCTGCGCTCGCGAGGACGGAGACCGTTGCCAGCAGGGCTCGACGAGGCGGACAATGCGCGCGGATCCGCCGACGCAGAATCGCGGATTGGCCCCATCGAAGGTCACGCCATGGCCCACTTCATCGACGCCCGCTCCACCCTGGTCAACGACGCCGTCGACGGCCTCGTCGCCGCGAGCGGCGGACGCCTGGCACGGCTCGACGGCGACCCGGGCATCCGCGTCGTCCTCCGCGCCGCTCCGGATCCCGGGAAGGTCGCGGTCATCTCCGGCGGCGGCTCCGGCCACGAGCCGGCCCATGCGGGCTTCGTCGGACCGGGCCTGCTCAGCGCCGCTGTCTGCGGTGACGTCTTCGCCTCGCCGAGCGTCGACGCGGTGCTGGCCGGGATCCTCGCGGTGACGGGGCCGGCGGGGTGCCTGCTCGTCATCAAGAACTACGCGGGTGACCGGCTGAATTTCGGGCTCGCCGCCGAGCGCGCCCGGGCGCTGGGCCACAGGGTCGAGACCGTGATCGTCGCGGACGACATCGCGCTGCCGGACGCCAAGCAGCCGCGCGGCGTCGCCGGGACGCTGTTCGTCCACAAGGTGGCGGGTCACGCCGCGGAGGCCGGGGAACCGCTCGAGACCGTGGCGTCGCTCGCCCGCCGGGCGGCCGGGGCGGCGAAGTCGCTCGGCATCGCGGTCTCCACCTGCACGATCCCCGGCTCGCCGCGCAGCGAGCGGCTGGCGGAGGGACAGGCCGAGCTCGGCCTCGGCATCCACGGCGAGCCCGGCGCGGAGCGCATCGCGCTGCCCAAGGCCAGCGACCTCGCCGAGCTGATGGCCGAGCGTCTCGCGCGCGCCGTCGCGGGTGCGGACCGGCTGGCGCTGCTCGTGAACAATCTCGGCTCCGCCTCCGCGCTCGAGATGCAGGTCCTCACCCGCGCCGTGCTCGCCACCGACCTCGGGCGGCGCGTCCGCCTGCTGCTCGGGCCCGCGCCGCTGATGACGGCGCTCGACATGCACGGTGCCTCGCTGTCGGTCCTGCCGCTCGACGACGCGCTGGAGCGCGCCCTGTCGGAGCCCGTCCCGGTCCCGGTCTGGCCCGCGGCGGTGCGGGTCACGCCGCCGATCCTGCGGCCGGTGCCCGAGGGACTCGCGGGCGAGGCCTTCGCGCCCTCGCACGACGCCGTCACCGCCGCCCGGATCCGGGCCGTCGCCGAGGCCCTGATCGGGGCCGAGGACACCCTGAACGGCCTCGATGCCAAGGTCGGGGACGGCGATGCCGGCACGACCTTCGCGGGCGCGGCCCGCGCCGTCCTGGCCGATCTCGACCGGCTGCCGCAGGCGGAGCCCGCGGCCCTGTGCCGGGCGCTCGCCGAGCGGATCGGGCGCGCGGTCGGCGGATCGAGCGGCGTGCTCGGCTCGATCTTCTTCGCCGCGACGGCCTCGGCCCTCGCCGACGGCGCCGCGTGGCCCGAGGCTCTCGGGCAGGGCGTGGCGCGCGTCCAGGGTTACGGCGGCGCCCAGGCGGGCGATCGCACCCTGCTCGACGCCCTGATCCCCGCCGTCGAGGCCCTGAAGGGCGGCGATCTCGCGGCCGCCGCGGCGGCGGCCCGGGCCGGCGCCGAGGCCACGGCCGGCATGGATCGCGCCGGCGCGGGCCGCTCCAGCTACCTCGCGGCCGGGGATCTCGCCGGTGTCCAGGATCCCGGCGCCGCCGGCGTCACGGCGGCGTTCGCGGCCCTGGCCGGGGCGTAGGCGCCGCGCGCCGTCGCCCGGCATCCGTTGACGCTCCACCCGTCGAGGCCTACCCCATCCCCATGCGCACCGGCCTGATCCTCGACGATTACCAGCAGGCGGCCCTCGCGCTCGCGGACTGGGCGCGCCTCTCCGACCGCGTCGCGATCTCCGCGATCAGCCAGCACATCCCGAATCCGGACGACCTCGTGGCGCGGATCGCGCAGGCCGAGATCCTCGTGATCATGCGGGAGCGGACGCCGTTCCCGGCGGCTCTGCTGGAAAGGCTGCCGCGGCTGGAACTCCTCGTCACCAGCGGCATGCGCAACCTCGCCATCGACCTCGCGGCGGCCCGCGCGCGCAACGTCGTCGTCTGCGGCACCGATTCCAGCCCGACGCCGCCGACGGAGCTGACCTGGGCGCTGATCCTCGGACTGGCCCGACACGTGGCGCCGGAGAGCCTGACCCTGCGCGCGGGCGGCCCCTGGCAGAGCACGATCGGGACCGACCTCGCCGGCGCGACCCTCGGCGTTCTGGGCCTGGGGAAGATCGGGACGCGGGTGGCCGAGATCGGGCGCGCCTTCGGCATGCGGGTGATCGCCTGGAGCCCGAACCTCGACGATGGCCGCGCCGCCGCCGCCGGGGTGGAGCGGGCGGCCTCGAAGGAAGCCCTGCTGGAGGCGAGCGACGTCGTCACGATCCACCTCGTGCTGGGCGACCGGACCCGCGGCCTCCTGGGCGCGGCCGAGCTGCGCCGCATGCGCCGCGACGCGTTTCTCGTGAACACCTCGCGCGCGCCGATCGTCGATCAGGCCGCGCTGGTCCAGGCGCTGGAGGAGGGCTGGATCGCCGGCGCGGGCCTCGACGTGTTCGAGACCGAGCCGCTGCCGGCCGACAGCCCGTTCCGGCGCCTGCCGAACGTGCTGGCGCTGCCGCATCTCGGCTACGTGTCGCGCAACAACTACCGGACCTTCTTCACCCAGGCGGTGGAGGACATCGAGGCCTGGCTCGCCGGCGCCCCGATCCGGCAACTGGGCTGACGTCGCGGAGCTTGCCGGACCCGGACTCAGTCCCGGCGCGGGTCCAGCGCGTCCGCGAGGCCGTCGCCGCTCAGGTTGAGCGCCACCAGGGTCGCGATCAGGAACGCGGCCGGGGCCGCGAGCAGGTGCGGCGCCGCCTCGATGGAGCGGGCGCCCTCGGCGATCAGGACGCCCCAGCTGGTCTGCGGCTCCTGCACGCCGAGCCCGAGGAACGACAGGAAGCTCTCCAGCAGGATCACCTGCGGCACCAGCAGCGTCGCGGTCACGGCCACCGGGCCGAGGGTGTTCGGCACGATGTGCCGGAGGATGATCCGGGGTGTTCCGAGGCCGAGCGCCCGGGCGGCGCGGACGAAGTCGCGCTCGCGCAGCGACAGGGTCACGGCGCGCACCACCCGGGCCATGTCGAGCCACTCCACCGCGGCGATCGCCACCAGCATGAGCAGCAGGCTCGGGCGGAAGAAGACCAGCAGCAGGATCACGAAGAACACGAAGGGGAGCGCGTAGAGCACGTCGACGGCGCGCATCATCACGGCGTCGACGGCGCCCCCGACGAAGCCCGCAATCGCCCCGTAGGCGACGCCGATGAGCAGGGCGACGAGGCTGGCCGCGAGCCCGATCGCCAGCGAGATCCGGCCGGCGACGAGGCAGCGGGTCAGCAGGTCGCGGCCCTGGATGTCGGTGCCGAGGGGGAAGTGCAGGCGCCGGACCGGCACCGCCACGACGAGCCCGCGGCCGCCGTCCCGCTCGTCCACGACGGTCGGGGTCCCGAACAGAGCCGAGCGCGGCAGGTAGACGAGGCTGCGCCGGTCGACGCCGGCATCGGAGCCGAGGGCGAGTCGCAACGTGTCGCCGTCGCGCTCGACCGCGTCGAGCCGCGCGCGCATGCGGAAGGCCAGACGCTCGAGCGCCGGCCGGAGACGCGCGGCGTCGGGCTGCGCGGTGAGGCCGGCCGGGAGCTGGCGCAGGTCCGGATAGGCGCGCTCGGGGTCGTGGCCGGTGAGGCCCGGGCCGATCAGGCAGGCGAGGGCGATCAGGACCAGCACGGCGAGCGCCGCCACGGCGGTCCGCTCCCGCGCGAACCGGAGGACGGCGCGCCGGGCCGGCGCCGTGGAAACCGCCGTCACGCCGCCCCCCGGAGGCGCGGGTCGAGCCACGCGCAGGCGAGGTCGGCGGCGAGGTTGAGCAGGATCACCAGCCCGGCGACGAGCAGGACCGTGCCCATCACCAGCGTGTAGTCGCGGTTGAGCGCACCCTCGACGAAGTACCGGCCGATCCCCGGAAGCCCGAAGATCGTTTCGACCACCACCGAGCCGGTGAGCAGGGCCGCCGCCAGCGGCCCGAGATAGGCCACCACCGGCAGCAGCGCCCCCCGCAGGGCGTGCCGGGTGACGCGGGCCGGCGGAAGGCCGAGGCTGCGCATCGTACGGACGGGCTGCGTCCGCAGCGCCTCGGCGAGCGAGGTCCGGGTGAGCCGGGCCAGGGCACCGACCTGCGGCAGGGCCAGGGTCACCACCGGCAGGACGAGGTGGCTCGGGGCACCGTCGTTCCAGCCGCCGAGCGGCAGCCAGCGCAGGGTCAGGCCGAAGGCGATCTGCAGCAGCGGCGCGACCACGAAGCTCGGCAGCGAGAGGGTCAGGGCGGCCCCGACGCCGAGGAGCCGGTCGACGAACCCGCCGCGCCGGAGCGCCGCCACGATCCCGAGGCCGACGCCGAGCGCGGTGGCCAGCGCGAGGGCGAGGGCGCCGAGCGTCGCGGAGACCGGCAGGCCCCGGGCGATCAGGCCGAGGACGCTCTGGTCGCGGAACGAGAAGGAGGGACCGAGGTCGCCCCGCGCCAGCGCCGCGAGGTAGCTGCCGAACTGCGCGATCAACGGCCGGTCGAGGCCGTAGACCCGGCGCAGGTTCTCCATGGCGGCGGGCGCCAGCGGCCGCTCCAGGTCGAAGGGCCCCCCCGGAGCGAGGCGCATCAGGAAGAAGCTGACGGTCACCACGGCGAGCAGCGTCGGCACCGCCTGGAGGAGGCGGCGCAGGATGAAGCGGATCACGCGTCGAGCCTCATGAAGCGGGTCGGCGCGGCGTTGCGCAGGTTCGGGTGGTAGCCGTGCAGCCGCGGCGCGATCAGCGCCTTGGAGCGGTAGTGCATCAGCGGGATCCAGGGCAGCTCGCGCAGGGCGATCGCCTCGGCGTCGTAGAGCAGGCCGGCCCGGCGGGTGAGGTCGCGCTCGGTGGCGGCCCGCGCCATCAGGGCGTCGTAGGCGGCGTCCGACCAGTGGCCGGCGTTCATGCCGTCATTCCCGCTCTGAAGCAGGAACAGGAAGTTCTGCGGATCGGAATAGTCGGCGATCCAGCTGTAGCGGGCGACGTCGAAGTCGCCGCCGTCGCGCAGGTAGGCGAAATGCGTCTTCGCGTCCGTGTAGACGTAGCGCGTCACGATCCCGAGGTCGCGCCACATCTCGCCGAGCGCCACCGCGATGGTGCGGTTGTTGTCGCTGATGTTGAACCGGTACTCCACCGTGAGTGGCCGGTCCGGGCCGAACCCCGCCTCCGCGAGCAGGCGGCGCGCCTCCGCCTCGTGGTCGATCGGCAGGCCGAGGCGGCCCTCGGTCTCGGGGGGCGTGCGGTAATTGTCGAGGCCGGGCGGGCACAGGGAGTAGGCCGGGCTCATGGTGCCGCCGTTGAGGCCGTCGGCGAGGTACTCGCGGTCGATCACGAGCGACAGCGCCCGGCGGACGCGCCAATCCGAGAACGGCGCCTTGCGGGTGTTCACCACCAGCGCCGCGAGCCCCAGCGAGGGGCCGAGCACCACCTGCGGCCCGAAGCGGCGGCGCAGGTCGGCGATCTGGTCGACGGGCAGGTCGGAGAGGGAGTCGATCTCGCCGGCGGCGTAGCGGCGCACCGCGGCGGCGATGTCGGGCGTCGGCAGGAAGGCGACGCGCCGGATCGCGAGGCTCGCGGCGTCCGGATGGTGCGGGTTGGCCTCCAGCGTGATCGCGCCGCCCGGCACGCGGTCTGCGAGCCGGTAAGGTCCGTTGGTCACGAGGTTTCCCGGACGGGTGAAGCTGTCGCCGTAGCGCTCGACCGCGGCGCGGTGGACCGGAAGCGCGGTCTGGTGGGTCAGGAGTTCCAGGATGTAGGGCGTCGGCTGTTCCAGCGTGATCGCGAGCCGGAGCGGCGCCTCGGCGGCGACGCCGAGGGCGTCGGCCGGCCGCTCGCCGCGGTTCACGGCGGCGGCGTTGCGGATCGGGAACAGGATCTCGGCGTATTTCGCCGCCGTGGCCGGGTCGAGCATCCGGCGGAACGCGTAGACGAAGTCGTTCGCTGTGACCGGCTCGCCGTTCGACCAGCGGCCGTCGGGGCGCAGGTCGAAATGCAGGCTCACCCCGTCCTCGGAGATCGACCAGGCGCGCGCCGCGCCCGGGATGATCGTGCCCCGGTTGTCGTAGGTGAGCAGCCCGTCGCAGAGGTCGCGCAGGATGTGCGCCTCCGCGACCGTGGACGAGCGGTGCGGGTCCAGCGTCTCGGGATCGGCGTCGTTGCCGCGGCGGTAGAGCGCGTCGGCCGCGCGGGCGGGCCGCACGGCCGCGAGGGCGAACGCGCCGGCCAGCCAGTCGCGCCGGCGCGGGCGCACGGTCAGGCGCCGGTATCCGGCCTCAGGCCGGCCGCCTCGATCCCCGCCACCGCGCAGATCTCGTCGTTGTCGGAGGTGTCCCCGGAGATGCCGACCGCGCCGAGAAGGCGTCCCTCGCCGGAGCGGATCAGCACGCCGCCCGGCACCGGCACGAGGGCGTCGGGCCCGGCGAGGTGCGTCACGGCGGCGACAAAGTAGGGCTGCTGCTCCGCCCGCGCGTAGATCGCCCGGGAGCCGAGGCCCAGCGCCAGAGCGCCGTTGGCCTTGCCGCTCGCGATCTCGGCCCGGCGCAGGGACGTGCCGTCCTCGGCCGCGACCGCCTTCAGCGCGCCGCGGGCATCGTAGACGACGACGGCGAGGGGCTTGAGGTTGCGGGCGCGCGCCGCCCGGAGGGCGGTGTCGACGACGGTGCGGGCGGCCTCGAGGGTCAGGTCGATCATCGGATTCCAACACGGACGCCGCTCCGGGCGGCGCCTCCATCCTTACGGACGGGGGCGCGCCGGGTCCACCGACGCGGATCGCTGCGGCCTCCGACACACGACCTCGACGTTCGGCGGCCGGCGCGCTCGACCCGCCAGCCTGCGAGCGCCTGCGCGCCGGTGTCCCGCGGGCCCGTTAACGGATCACGCCGGTCGCGCGGCCGGTAGGCGGATGATGCTCGCCAGGAACGCGTCGTAGCCGGCCGCCACCGCCTCCGGCCGCTCGAAATGCGGGAACGCGCCGGTCGGCAGGGTGTCGACGCGCCAGTTCGGCCGGTCGGCGACCCGCGGCACCAGCCGGTAGTCGACGAAGTCGCCGCGCTCCCCGTGCACCATCCAGACCGGGAGGCGGAGGCGCTCGTAGAGGCGGGTCGCGTCGGTGGGGAACAGGTGGCCCGCGATGAAGCAGAACGGGGCGTGCTCGGCGCCGGGCTGGTGAGCCGAGGCGTGATCGTAGGCGAGCAGACCCTCGTCGATCTCGGAGGAACCGAAGGTCTTCTCCAGGAAGAACCGCATGCTCGGCCGCGTGACCAGCGCGTCGAAGAGCGGCCGGCCGAGCGGAGGGCGGTCGAGGACGCGGAGCAGCCAGTCGCGGCCGCGATGGCCGTCCGGCGGACCCTCCCCGGAGAGCCGGGCGTCGAACCCCGTCGGGCTGACCAGCGCGAGGCTGCGATAGGCGTCGGACCGCTCCAGGCTCGCCCGCGCCAGGAACGAGCACGAGAGCGACAGGGCGAGGGCGTCGATCGCCCAGCCGCCGTGCCGGCTCCGGATCTCGTCGACCGCCGCGTGGATCGCCTCCACCATCAGGCGCGGCGTATAGCGGCGGCGCGAGCGCTCCGAGAAGCCGAAACCCGGGAGTTCCAGGGCGTAGACCGGGCGCGTGCCGCGGTAGCGCAGGTACAGCGGCCGGACCTCGTAGGCGTTGGCCGCCGCGTTGATCGAGTGGATGAGCAGGAGCGGCACGCCCTCGGCCTCAGCGGAGCCGTAGAGCGACAGCGCGCCGGCGCGGCGGGTTCGGATCCGCTCGTGGCGGCCCGGCAGGGCAGGCGGCAGGGTCATCCGCCGGTCCACGGCCAGCGCGCTCCAGCCGACCAGCGCCGCCGCCGATCCGGCGAGCGTCAGGGCCGCCGCGGTCGCGGCGCGACCGGTGCGATGGCGGGACACGGAACTCATCGGAACACCTCGACGTCCTTCCCGCGGCGGCGGGCCGTGGCCGACAACGCCGGGCCCGCGGGGAAGTGCCCTTCCGGACGCTACGAGGCGTGGCCGGCGAGGCTGCCGGCATTCACCGCCGGGGCCCGGCTCGCCGGCCGCGCCGGCGCGTCGCCCCGGCCCGCGGCCTCGCGCAGGAAATCCACCGTCGGCGCGTCGTTGAGCCAGCCCTGGACGCGCTGCGAGATCAGGAGCTTCCGCTCGCGCCGGTCGTAGTTCGCGTAGGAGGCGGCGACGAATTCGGGCCGGCTCATCGTGCGCGCGGGGCCGGACCGGCGCGTCTCCGCCTTGAAGAACAGGGCGCTGCCGGGCACGCCGTAATGCTGGGCGATCTCCGGATAGACCGGCCAGCTGCCCTGGCCGCCGAGGTCGTCCGGGAGGAACGCGTCGAGGTCGCATTCCTCGAAGGGCACGCCGGCCCGGGTCAGCAGGCCGCGGGCGAGGTCGGCCACCACGTAGAGCTTCGTGTGGTTGATCGAGTGCATGAAGCAGCCCCGACGCGCCCAGCGCGTGAGGTGCGTGTCGAGATCGTACCCGGCCTGGACGCCGAGGCCGCGCAGGTACGCGACCGACTCGTCCCAGAGATTGAAGTATCCGAGGCGCTCGAAGACCGGCTCGGAGAACAGCCGAAGCGCCTGCGCCTGCGAGAAGCCCGACAGGTAGGCGAACAGCGTGATCGCCGAGTGCGAGTGCCCCATCGGACCCGAGATCAGGCCGTTCAGCGTGACGTGATCCTGAACGCCCACGTGGACGAGGTCGGGATGGTAGGCGCTGAACACGATGGTCGGGATCAGTCGGACCTTCGGGTGCGTCCGCAGCGTGTCGATCGAGCCGCCGCCCTTGAACTTGGGCAGGTAGATGCTGGTGAAGACGTGGTCGTACCCGTCCGCGTGCGCCATCAGGTCGGCGAGCCGCGGGAACCGGCGGGACGCCGTGAAGGCCGAGACGAAATCCACCTGTGCGTGCGGCAGCAGGTAGCGCATCGTCTTGGCGATGGATCCGGCCTGGCAGACCCCGATCACGAGGATGCGCGGCGATCCGGTCCGCTTCTTCCCGAACTGCGCGAGCCGGTGCCGCGCGCGCCAGAGGCTATCGACGGTCAACATCCGGCCTCTCTCGCATGTCCGCGGGCCGCGGGCAAACACCGCACCCGTGCGGATCCGGCGGGCCGGGACCGCCGATCGCGCCCATCGGGAGGAGCCCCCTCGCGGTGCCGACCGTCGGACCGCCTGCGCGACCAGCGCGGCGGAACCGTGGCTCACGGCGACGCGCGCCGCCTGTGGATCGCCCGGGCTCGGAGGGAGGCGCTCGTCGATCTCCGATTATTCGGAGCGCCGCCCGCCATTTCTGAGAAGAGCGGAAGCAACGCGTACAGCGGACCGCCGAATTCCGACGATTTCGCTCAGATATACGGGCTATGAAAGTCTGTCGCGGAGACGATTCAACTTGCGTGCCGTTGACAGAGTCAAGTCGTTGGATACAAATCCGATTCAACGAAGCATGAAGCTCGCGGACTGGGCGCTCGCGGTCATGAGGACCGGCAGGCCCCCGATGACCGAGGTGGATCCCCTCTCTCGCCGTGACTCCGCGTCAGCGGCCGCTCCGACGGGCGCGGGGCGCTTCCGACCGACCTGCCTGGACAACGGGCCACGGTCCGAGCCGCTCGGACGGCGCAGCCGCGGCATGCCCGCGGTGGCGCCCCTCCGCATCGCCGCGACTGTCGTCGATCCACGCCCGCATGGCCGTCGGCAAACGGTCGATGCGCGGGCGACGGCGCTGCGCGGGTCGGAGGCCGGGTTCCGCATCGGGTCGAAAGCTGGAGACTGCGCGATGGATTACGTACCTCCGATGGCCGCGATCGCGGCGGCCGCACAGAAGGCGCCGCCCGGCGAGGCGACCGTGCTTACCCCGGCGCGCGACGTGAATCCCGTCGCGGCGCCGGATCCGCGGTCGATCTACACGCTCACGCCGGAGGCGGCCGGGGCCGTCTTCGCGCTCGTCGAGAACCGCATCCAAGTGATCGACGCCGCGCTTGACGTGACCGACCGGCGGGGCACGCAGGTCGCTGCCGCCGCGATGGCGACGGCCACGGCGACGACCCCGGTCGTGTCGCCGGAGACGACGAAGACGATCGGCGCCGCCAATCGCAACTGGAGCGAGGATGTCCGGTTGGATCACAGCCCGTCCCGACTCGTCGGCGCCGACACGGTCGTGGCGTACGACAGCCCGCGGGTCACGGCGGCCTGGAGCCTGGCCTTTCCGGACGTGCCCGGCCGGCGGTTCCGGGCCGTGCAATTGCCGGGTCCGAGCCTCCGCTCCGTCCTGCGCGAGGCGGAGGCCGGTTTGGACGACACGGGGAGCGACATCTACCTGCTCTGCAACAGCGCGCATTTCGAGACGATCCGCCAAGCCCATCCGCGCACCCACATCAACTGGATCAACGTCGACAACGACGAGATCGTCGTCGTCTGGCGGAAGCCGTCCGAGGCGGGCTAGCGACAGGCCCGACCGGCTCGGGGCGGCCGCGATCGCGATCGGACCAGGGCTACCCCGTCCGGACGAACGGGAGCCCGGCGGGACCGCCCGATCAGAGCGTCGGCAGCACCGCGCGCAGGTGGGCGGCGAAGGCGCGGGTCAGCGGCGCGGCGTGCGCCTCGTCCAGGTGGATCGTCAGGCCGATCCGCGGCAGCGCGGGCAGGTCGCTGCCGCGGTTCAGGACGCGCAGGTCGGGCGGGACCGCGGCCCGGGTGAGGACTGCGACCGCCTGGGCGGAGCGCGCCACCGCCAGGAGCCCGGACAGGCTGCCGCTCGCGTAGGCGATCCGGTACGCGCGCCCGCCCGCGTCGAGGGCGGCCCGCGCCGCCCGGTGGTCCAGCGTGTCGGGGTCGCCGAGCGCGAGCGGCAACGGGTCGGGCCATGGCGCTTCGGCGCCGCGCGGCGCCACCCAGACGAGGTCCTCGCGCCGCAGGATCTCCCGCCCGGCCGCCAGCGGGACCGAGACGAGGGCCAGATCGAGCTCGCCGCGGGCGAGCCGCTCCTCCAGACGGGGCGTCGCGCCGCAGACCACCTCGATCGCCGCGTCGGGATGCAGGTGCGCGAAGCCGCGCAGCAGGGTGGGGAGGAAGGCCTGCGCGTAATCGTCCGGGCAGCCGAACCTGAGCGTGCCGTTGAGGCGGCCGCCGGACAGTTCCGCCACCGCGTCGTCGTGCGAGGCCAGGATCCGGCGCGCGTGGACGAGGAGCCGCTCGCCCTGCACCGTGAGCACCACCCCGCGCCCGGTCCGGCGCAGCAGCGGCTGCGCGACCAGATCCTCCAGTCGCTTCATCTGCATGCTGAGGGCGGCCTGGCTGCGCCCGACCCGCTCCGCGGCCCGGCTCAGCGCGCCCGTCTCCGCGACCGTGGCGAAGCTGCGCAGGAGGTCGATGTCGAGGCTCTGGGCCATCAGGATCGCTGAACCCTTGGTTCAGAACTATAAGCTTCTCTGGGGTCACGGGCGGTCCTAGCATGGCGGGGCCTGCCACGGGACCCGGATCGATGACGACGCGGAACGACGACCCCGACTTCTGGACGCGCGCGCGCCGGCACCTCGTGCGCTACGGCGGCGCCTTCGCGCCGGTCATCATCGAGCGCGCGGAGGGCAGCTTCGTCTACGACGCGGACGGCCGGAAGATCCTCGACTTCACCTCCGGCCAGATGAGCGCGATCCTGGGTCACGGGCATCCCGAGATCGCCGCCGTCGTCGCCGACCACGTCGGGCGCCTGGATCACCTGTTCAGCGGCATGCTGAGCCGGCCGGTGGTCGACCTCGCGACCGAGCTGGCCGGCCTCGCCCCCGGCGGGCTGGAGCGCGCGCTTCTCCTGACCACCGGCGCCGAGGCCAACGAGGCCGCCCTGCGCATGGCCAAGCTCGCCACAGGCGGCTGGGAGATCGTGAGCTTCGCGCAGTCGTGGCACGGCATGACGGCGGGGGCCGCTTCGGCGACCTACAGCGCCGGCCGCAAGGGCTACGGCCCGGCCCCGGTCGGATCCTTCGCGATTCCCGCCCCGAACGCCTACCGCCCGACCTTCGCGCGGGACGGGGCCGCCGACTGGCAGACCGAGCTCGACTACGCCTTCGCGCTGGTGGACCGGCAGTCGACCGGCAACCTCGCCGCGTTCCTGGCGGAGCCGATCCTCAGCTCCGGCGGCATCCTCGAACTCCCGCCCGGCTACCTCACGGCGCTGAAGCGCAAATGCACCGAGCGGGGCATGCTGCTGATCCTCGACGAGGCCCAGACGGGCATCGGCCGCACCGGCCTGATGTTCGCCTGCGAGCGCGACGGGGTGGTGCCCGACATCCTCACCCTCTCGAAGACCCTGGGCGCCGGCCTGCCCCTCGCGGCGGTCCTGACCACGCCGGAGATCGAGGATCTCTGCCACGCCCGCGGCTTCCTGTTCTACACCACGCACGTCTCCGACCCGCTTCCCGCCGCGGTCGGCCTCAAGGTGCTGGAGATCGTCCGGCGCGACGGCCTGGTCGGCCGGGCCGAGGCGGCCGGCGCGCGGCTGGCGGCGCGGCTGCGGGCGCTGCAGCAGCGCTTCGCCTGCATCGGCGACGTGCGCGGGCGCGGCCTCCTGCAGGGCGTGGAGATCGTGGCCGACCGGGACACGAAGGTGCCGGCCCCGGAACTCGGCGACGCGATCACGCGGCGCTGCCTCGAACTCGGGCTGAGCATGAACATCGTGCAGCTGCCCGGCATGGGCGGCGTGTTCCGGATCGCCCCGCCGCTCACGGCCACCGACGCGGAGATCGACCTCGGGGTCGACATCCTGGAGCGGGCGATCGAAGGCTCGGTGTGAGGCGGCCCCGTCAGGCCGCCTCGATCTCCGCGCTGACCGTCAGCCACTCCTCCTCGGCGGCGGCGAGCGCGGTCGCGGCGTCCGACCGCATCTTGGCGATCTCGCCGGCCTTGGCGGCGTTCTCCCGGAACGCGGACCCGTCCTCCAGGGCGGCGTCGATCTTCTGGATCGCCGCGGTCAGCTTGGCCATCCGCGCCTCGATCGCCTCCAGCCGCTTGCGCAGGGGCGCGAGGGCCGCGCGGCGCTCGACGCCGGCGCGGCGCGCCTCGGCCTTCTGGCCGCCGGACGGCTCGGTCTCGCGCTCGGTCTCGCGCTCGGGCCCCGACAGGACGAAGCGCCGGTAATCGTCCATGTCGCCGTCGAAGGTCTTCACCGTGCCGTCCGCGACCAGCCAGAGCCGGTCGGCGCAGGCCTCGACCAGGAACCGGTCGTGCGAGACGAGGATGACGGCGCCCTCGTAGTCGTTGATCGCCTCCACGAGGGCCTGCCGGCTCTCGATGTCGAGGTGATTGGTCGGCTCGTCGAGGATCAGGAGGTGCGGGCCGTGGAAGGCGGCGAGCCCCATGAGCAGGCGCGCCTTCTCGCCGCCCGACAGCTTCTCGACCGGCGTGTCGGCCTTGTTGGCGCCGAATCCGAGCCGCGCCGTCGCGCTGCGGACCTTCGCCTCGGGGACATCCGGCATCAGGGTCCGGACATGCGCGTAGGCGCTCTCGGCGGGGCGCAGCTCGTCGAGCTGGTGCTGGGCGAAGTAGGCGACCTCCATCTTGGAGGAGCGCTTCACCTCACCGGCGACCGGCCCGAGCCGGCCGCCGATCAGCTTGCAGAAGGTCGACTTGCCGTTGCCGTTCGCGCCCAGCAGCGCGACCCGGTCGTCCGGCGCGAGGCTGAGGTCGAGGCCGGTCAGGACGATCCGGTCCCCGTAGCCGGCCTTGACGCGCTCCATGGCGACGATCGGCGGCGACAGCGGCTTCTCCGGGCTCGGCAGGTGGATCACCGGCACGTCGTCCTCGAGGAGCGCGGCGATCGGCTCCATCTTGGCGAGCCGCTTCATCCGCGACTGGGCCTGCCGCGCCTTGGTCGCCTTGGCCTTGAAGCGGTCGATGAAGCTCTGCAGGTGCGCGCGCTCGGCATCCTGCTTGGCCTTCGCCTTGGCCTGGAGAACGCGCTTCTCCGAGAGCTGCTTGGCGAAGCTGGTGTAGCCGCCGCGGTAGATCGTCAGCTTGCCGCGGTCGAGGTGCAGGATGTGGTCGACGCTGGTGTCGAGCAGGTCGCGGTCGTGGCTGATGATGATCGCGGTGCGCGGGTAGCGTTCCAGGTAATCATACAGCCAGAGCGTGCCCTCGATGTCGAGGTAGTTGGTCGGCTCGTCGAGGAGCAGCAGGTCCGGCTCCGAGAACAGGACGGCGGCGAGCGCCACGCGCATCCGCCAGCCGCCGGAGAAGTCCGCGCAGGGCCGCGCCTGGGCCGCCGCGTCGAAGCCCAGCCCGTGCAGGATCGCGGCGGCCCGGGCCGGCGCCGAGTGGGCGCCGATATCCACGAGCCGCGTCTCGATCTCGGCCCGACGCAGACCGTCCGCGTGCTCGGCCTCCGCCATCAGGCGGGCGCGCTCCGTGTCGGCGGCGAGCACGACCGCGTGCAGCGTCTCCGGTCCGGCCGGCGCCTCCTGGGCGACGGCGCCGATCCGCATGCCCTTGGGCAACGCCACCGACTTCGCGTCGACCGGGAGGTCGCCGAGAATGGCCTTGAACAGGGTGGTCTTGCCGGCCCCGTTGCGCCCGACCAGCCCGACGCGGGCGCCTTCCGGGATCGTGAAGCTCGCGGAATCGAGAATCAGACGGTCGCCGATGCGGTAGGTGAGGTCGTTGACGCGCAGCATGCCGGCGTTCTGGCGGTCCGGACGCCGCGAGGCAAGCGCCGCCGTCGCGCGGGCAGGCCGGCATCCCCGTGTCGCCCTCCGACACAACGCGGCGCCTATTTTAAGCTTGAAACATCAGCTTCGGCTGTCGGATTTTTAACGGAATGCCGTCAAACCTGTGGCGAGTGCTGCGCAAATAGACGCTGATAGTGCGTTCATCGGCTCTAGAACGTCGTCGCGTGAGCCGGAAAAGCGCCCGGGCGGGGGCGAGCCACAGGGGGGAATCTTGGGCCAGACCCTGATCCTGACCGACGATGTCGAGCGCGCCGAGAGGCTCGCGCGCAATCTCGGCGGCGTCACGCCCGTTGTGCTGCACGACCTCTACGGCGACGCCGTCCCGCCGCGGGGGGCGGGGCTGATCATCAGCGACGTCAGCGCGCTGACCTCCGAATCCGTGCGCCGGCTGCGCCAGGCGCTGTCCACCGCGCGCGGGCCCGGCATCCCGTTCCTGGCCCTGATCCACGGCAACCTCGGCCGCGGCGAGATCCAGGCCACCGCCCTCGGCGCGACCCGCGCGATGCCGGCCGCCGCGGTCAGCGCCATGCTGCTGAACGCGGTCGCGACCCTGATCGGCACCGCCAAGGCCCCGCCGCAGACCGGCAACTGGCAGGAGCAGGTGAACGAGGCCCGCTCGGCCTTCGTCAGCCTGTTCCGCGCCGATCAGGCGCCCCCGGCCGCGCTGGTCGAGAACGGCGCCGACTTGGTCAACCAGGCGATCCGCGAGGCCAAGGTGCGCGAATGGCTCAGGGTCGTGGCGAGCTTCGACGACGTCACGCACCGCCACTGCCTGAGCGTGGCCGGAATCGCGGCCGAGTTCGCGCGCGTCCTGGGGCTCAACGAGGCGGATTCCCGCTACCTCGTCAAAGGCGCGCTGCTCCACGACATCGGGAAGGCCAAGATCCCCCTCGCGATCCTGAACAAGCCCGCGCCGCTGACGCCGACGGAGCGCGCCGAGATGGCTCGCCACCCGGCGCTCGGACACGAGATGCTGCTGACGGGCGACTACGACGCGCTGACCCTGTCGGTGGTCCGCTCGCACCACGAGTATCTCGACGGGTCGGGCTATCCGGACGGGCTGCGCGGGCAGCAGATCCCCGACCTCGTCCGCCTGATCACCATCGCCGACATCTTCGCCGCGCTGATCGAGGCGCGCCCCTACAAGGCGCCGAAGGCCCCGCGCGAGGCCTACGCCATCCTCGAATCGATGAGGGCGAAGCTCGATGCGGACCTCGTCCGCGCCTTCGGAGCGGTCGCGGTCGCCTGCGAGACGCCCCGCCGCGCCTCCGCCTGAACCCGACCCTCAGACGAGTTCCCAGGCCTTGCCGTCCCGCATGAGGGCGGTGACGAGGGCGTGGTTCAGCTCGTGCCCCGTGTGGAACGCCGAGATCCGACCCTCGACCGGGTGGCCCGCCAGCGCGAGGTCGCCGACGAGGTCGAGGATCCGGTGGCGAACCGGCTCGCCGGGGACGCGCATCCCGCCCAGGACGTGCCCGCGCACCAGCAGCGCTGCCGAGCGGGGCGAGACGCCCTGCAGGAAGTCGTTCCGCATCAGGTAGCCGTAGGCGCGGCCCGCCATGGCCCGCGCGTAGCGCCCGAAGCTGCGCGCCGGCGCGATCTCCCGCTCGAAGGATTCCGGCGTGATCGCGCCCGACCAGTCGATCGATCCGAAATGCGCCAGCGCGACGTGGCCGGTGATGTGCAGGCCCGGGCCCGGCTCGATCTCGAGGCGGCGCCGCCCGTTCTCGACCGCCACCGTGCGCAGCAGGCGGATCACCCGGCAGGGCAGGCTCTGCTCGCGCCGGCCCGCGATCCGTATCGCCTCACACCAGGGCGTCGCGCTCCCGTCGAAGATCGGCAACTCGTCGGCGTCGATCTCGGCCAGCACGTTGTCGATCCGCAGCGCGCTGAGCGAGGCCATCAGGTGCTCGATCGTGCGCACGAGGACGCCGTCGCGTCGCAGCGCCGAGGAGAGCGGCTGCGATTCCCGGTAGTGCCAGTGGGCGGGCACGTCGACCGCCCGTCCGTCCTTCAGGTGGCGGCGGAAGACGATGCCGTGGCCGGCCGGGGCGGGGCTGACGCGGACCGTGGCGTGCCGCCCGGAATGGAGGCTGCGGCCCGAACGCTCGAAGGGGCGCGCGAGTGTCGCCTGCTGGCGGGGACCGGTGGAGGATGTCGAGCGCGGGAAAGGTACGTCTTGATGCATCGATACTGCCCGCCTCGGCGGGCCAGGAATTTAGCCCTGATACCTGATCCACGCTAATAAACTCCTGTTCATCGGGACGCGGCTTGACCGCCCCGCCCGCGACCGTCACGATTGCGGCGCCCGATCGATCCAGCACCGCCCCGGCGGGGCGCGGCTTCACTGTGCGGGCTGCTCCCGTCCCCAGATCTGCTGGCCGGCCCCCGTCAGGGCAGGGACGGAGGCCGGAGTTGAGGGAACACGATCGATGGCGCGGTTGGGGACAATACCTTTCTTCAAGGATCCCGGCATCGAGCTCAGCCCCTACGAGCCCCGCTGCCACTGGCGCCGCTTCGACGAGAACGAGGTCCTCGTCGACTTCGACGATATCTCCACCGACGTGTACTTCATCGCCTCCGGCGAGGTCCGCATCCTGAACCGGACCCAGTCCGGCAAGGAAGTCATCCTGGGCGAGATGCGGGGCGGGGCCTTCTTCGGCGAGCTCGCCGCCATCGACGGGATCGGCCGCTCGGCCAACGTCACGGCGCTGACCCGCGGCGAGGTCTGCGTGGTGCCGGCGCCGGTCTTCCGGCAGATCGTGTTCGCCTCCGAGGCGATCGCCGACCGGCTGTTCCGGCTCCTGGCCAAGCGCGTGCGCGAGCTGAACACGCGGCTCATGGAACACGCCCTGCTCGACCTGAAGCACCGGCTCTACGCCGAGCTGCTCCGTCTCTCCGTGCCCCGGGCCGGCACGGCGGGCGAGCGGGTGGTCTCGCCGCCGCCCTACCACCACGTCCTCGCCGCGCGGATCGGCTGCCGCCGCGAGCAGGTGACCCGGGAGTTCACCGCGATGGCGGCGGAGGGACTGGTCGACCGCACCCGCGGCGCCCTGGTCCTGCGCCGGCCGGACCTCCTGGAAGCGCGCGTGGCCGAGGCGCTGCGCGAGGATTCCTGATCCGTTGTCCGAGGGGCCGGCGCCGCGCCTGCGGCTGGAGGAGCTGACCAAGCGCTTCGGCACCCATCGGGCCGTCGACGCCGTGTCCCTCGACCTCGAGGCGGGGGAGTTCTTCTGCCTGCTCGGCCCGTCCGGATGCGGCAAGAGTACACTCCTGCGCATGATCGCGGGCTTCGAGAGCCCGACCTCGGGACGGATCCTGCTGGGCGCGCAGGACCTGACCGCGCTGCCGCCCCATCGGCGGCCGGTCAATATGATGTTCCAGTCCTACGCCCTGTTCCCGCACATGAGCGTGGCCGGCAATATCGGCTACGGGCTGAAGGGCCTCGGCCGCTCCGCCTCGGCGGAGCGCGTGTCGGAACTGCTCAAGCTCGTGCGCCTGGACGGGTTCGGCGACCGTCGACCGGAGACGCTCTCGGGCGGCCAGCGCCAGCGGGTCGCCCTGGCCCGGGCGCTCGCCCGGGAGCCAAAGCTGCTGCTGCTCGACGAGCCGCTCGGCGCGCTCGACCGCGGCCTGCGCGAGGAGACCCAGGGCGAGCTGCGCGCGGTCCAGCGCCGCCTCGGCACCGCCTTCGTCGTCGTCACGCACGATCCCGAGGAGGCGATGATGCTCGCCGACCGGATCGGCGTCATGGAAGCGGGCCGCCTGATCCAGGTCGGGCCGCCGGCCGATCTCTACCGGCGCCCGGCGAGCCGCTTCGTCGCCGGCCTGCTCGGCGACGTGAACCTCATCCCCGGTCGCATCGGCGCCGGAGGCGCCGACACGGTCCACACGGTCGAGACCGCCCACGGCCCCGTGCGGGGCGTCGCGGAGGCCGCGCTCGCGGAAGGGGCCGCGGTCGTGGTGGCGGTGCGGCCCGAGGACGTGGTGCTGGGCGCGGAAGGGCTGCCGGTGGTCGTCGCCGACGCCGTGTTCCTGGGCGACCGGGTGCGCCGGACGCTGCGCCTGCCCGACGGCGCCACGCTGCGGGCGAGCGGGCGGCCCGCGGAGGCCGCCGCGGCGCCGGGCTCGGACGCACGGGCCAGCTTCCCCGCCGACGTCGCCGTGATCCTGCCGGCATGAGGGCCGCCGGAGCGGAGGCCGACCGCGCGACCGGGCGAACGGAGGCCGGGTCCGCGCGCGCCCGCAAGCGCGGCCGGATGTTCGACCGTCTGGCGCGCCTGCCGCCCTTCCTGTGGCTGGCGGCGTTCTTCCTGCTGCCCTTCGTCATCACCCTGAAGATCAGCCTCTCGGAGCCGGCGACGGCGATCCCGCCCTACCTGCCGCTGCTCGACTGGCGCGGCGGGCTCGACGGCTGGTCGGCCTTCCTCGAGGCCCTGAACTTCGACAATTACCGCACGCTCGCCGCCGACCCCCTCTACCGCGACGCCGCCCTGGGCTCCCTGACCTACGCGGGCGTCGCCAGCCTGATCCTCGTCGCTCTCGGGACGCCGCTCGCCTACGCCCTGGCGCGGGCGCCGTCCCGCTGGCAGCCGCTCCTCGTCGCGCTGGTGATCGTGCCGTTCTGGACGAGCTTCCTGATCCGGATCTACGCCTGGATCGCGATCCTGAAGCCCGAGGGCCTGCTCAATCTCGCCCTGCGCCGGCTCGGCCTGATCGACGCGCCGCTGACGATCCTCAACACCGACGCGGCGGTGATCGTCGGTCTCGTCTACGCCTACCTGCCCTTCATGGTGCTGCCGCTCTACGCGGTGATGAACCGCCTCGATCCGACCCTGCGCGAGGCCGCGGCGGATCTCGGCGCCTCGCCGAGCCGGGTGTTCTGGACCGTGACCGTGCCGCTCAGCCTGCCCGGGATCGCGGCCGGCGCGGGGCTCTGCTTCATCCCGATGGTCGGCGAGTTCGTGATCCCCGACCTGCTCGGCGGGTCGGAGACGCTGATGCTCGGCCGGGTGCTCTGGAGCGAGTTCTTCTCGAACCGCGACTGGCCGCTGGCCGCGGCTGTCGCCGTGCTGATCCTCGCCATCGTCATCGGACCGGTGGTCCTGTTCCGGGACAGCCTGCGCGCGGGCGAGGGCGAGGCGCCGTGAGCTGGGTGACCCGCACCGCCCTGGTGGCCGGCCTGGGCTTCCTCTACGGGCCGATCGCGGTGCTGATCGTGTACTCATTCAACGCCTCGCCGATGGTGACGGTCTGGGGCGGGTTCTCGACCCGCTGGTACGGCGCCCTGCTCGCCGACGCGCCGCTCCTGTCGGCCGCCTGGGTCTCCCTGAAGGTCGCTTTCCTCGCGAGCCTGCTCGCCACGTTCCTCGGGACGCTGGCCGCGCTCGCCCTGGAGCGGCAGGGCCGCTTCCGCGGTCGCGCCCTGTTCACGGGTCTCGTCTTCGGGCCGATCGTGATGCCGGAGGTGATGATCGGGCTGTCGCTCCTGCTCATGTTCATCGGGATCGGGCTGGACCGCGGCCTCGTGACGATCGTCATCGCGCACACGACCTTCTGCACCGGGTTCGTGGCGGTGGTGGTCGGCGCGCGCCTGCGCGGCCTCGACCGGTCCCTCGAGGAGGCCGCGGCCGATCTCGGCGCGGCGCCGGCGCGCGTGCTGATGACCGTGACGCTGCCGCTGCTGGCGCCCGCGCTGGCGGCCGGCGCGCTCCTCGCCTTCACGCTGTCGCTCGACGACCTGGTGATCGCGAGCTTCGTCTCCGGCCCGGGCTCCACCACCCTGCCGATGCGGCTCTACAGCCAGGTCCGGCTCGGCGTGAACCCGGAGATCAACGCGGCCTCGACGCTCCTCGTCGGGCTGGTGAGCGTCGCGGTGCTGCTGGCGTCCTGGCTCACCGCCCGCCGCGGACAGGACTGAGCGGCGTCACTCCGCGGCCTGCGCGGCGGTCGCGCCCGCGCGCACGGTCTGCGTCACGACGAGCGTCACGACGACGTTCACCACCAGCGCCACGATGCCGACGTTCACGTCCTGGAGCGGTCCGAGGACCGGCAGCTTCGCCAGGCTGAACCCGGAGAGAACCGTCACCGCCACGGTGGCGACACCCGCGACGATTCCGGCGATCGCGGCGCGGCGGTCGAGGGGATTGCGGCGCATCAGGCTGGTGATGAAGCAGGGGAAGAGCTGCGTCACGAAGTTGTAGCCCATGAGCAGGAGCTGCACGATCGTGTCGCCGCCCGACAGGGTGAAGCCGACGCAGACCAGCGCCAGCACCGGCACGAGGATCTTGCACAGGCGCGCGGTCGCGGCGTCGTCCATGCCGGGGCGCAGCGGGCGGACGAGGTTGTTCGCCACCAGGGTGACGCCGGCGATCAGGATCATGGAGCCCGGGACGAGGGCGGTCAGCACGCCCGTGGCGCCGATCAGCCCGATGACCCAAGGCGGGAAAGTCGCGAGGGCGAGCTTGAACAGCGACAGGTCGACGTCGGGCCCCGTCAGGCCCGGCACCTGCATCACCGCGGTGAAGCCGATCACGAACACGAACAGGTTGATCAGCTGGTAGATCGGCAGGATCACCGCGTTGCGCCGGAAGGCGCCCGGCTCCCGCGCCGTGTAGAGCGACGCGAAGGTGTGGGGCCACATGTAGCCGCCGAGCGCGGTGAGCAGGACCGTGGTGGTGAACCACACGGGGCTCTGACCGCGGTCGGGCAGGGCCAGGAACCTGGGCTTGGCGGCCTCGATCGCCGTGAACAGACCCTGGTAGCCGCCGTAGTAGTGGACCGGCAGGTAGATCCCGAGGAACACCACCACGAACAGGATGCTGGTGTCCTTGATCACCGCCGTCCAGGCGGAGCCGTGCACGCCCGACACCACCACGTAGGCGGTGAGCGCGGCCGCGCCGATCCAGACCGCTGCGGTCGACGAGATCGCGCCGTAGGACGCCGTCGAGACGATGATCCCGAGTCCCTTGAACTGCAGCACGAGGTACGGGACGAGGGCGACGATCCCCACGAGCGCCACCAGCATGCCGAGCGCCCGGCTGCCGTACTTGCGCGCGAAGAAGTCGGGCTGCGTGTAGAGGTTGTTCTGCTTGGCGTAGCGCCAGACCGGCGGCAGCAGCCAGTACGAGGTGACGTAGGCGAGCGTCAGGTAGCAGAGGATGTAGTAGGCGGGGCCGCCCTTGCCGTAGGCGATGCCGGAGCCGCCGAGGAACGTGAAGGTCGTGTAGATCTCCCCGGCCATCAGCAGGAAGACCAGGGCGGTGCCGAAGCCGCGGCCGCCGACGGTCCACTGCTCCAGCCCCATCTCGCGGCCGACACGCGCGTAGAGGCCGAGGCCGATCGCCAGCGCGAAGCCGGCGGCCACGATGACGAGCGCGACGCTCATCGGGGATCCTCCGGCGCGCGGTTCTGCGGGTCGGTCAGGTAGATCACCGCCATTACGGCGGAGGTTCCGATCACGCAGAACACCAGCCAGGCCAGGAGCAGCGGCAAGCCGAACACGAAGGGCTCGACCCGGTTCAGGAAGAACGGGCCGACCAGGATGCCGAGGAAGGGCAGGGCGGCCAGCCACCGCAGATTTCGCATGCGCGATACCGTTCAGAAGGCCCCGATATCGCGGGTTGAATCAGTCACGAACCGCTGTCAACGCCGCGATTGCTCGTCGGCGCCGATCGCGATCACGTCTGCGTGCTGTGCGCTCGCGCACGCGGCCGCGCTTCGGGCGTGCATATCCTCGTGCAGCGTCGCGCCGTCCGACACGGCGGGCGCCGAAGGATTTCACGATGACCCGCACTCTGACCATCGCGGCGCTGGCCGCGCTCCTCGCCGTTCCGGCGGTCCAGGCGGAGGCCCGCCCGCGGCACACCCCCGCCAAGGCGCAGCCCAGCGCCGCGATCAAGGCGCGCCAGACCGTCTTGAACGACTTCAACGCGCGGATGAGCCGCCTGGACGCGCTCATGGGCGCCCCGAGCACGTCGTCGGTCCGCGCGCGCTCGGCCGAGGCCGGCCGCTAGGGAACGTGACGCGTCGGTCGCCCGGACCGGCGCGTCGGCTCAGCGGCCCAGGCCGCCCGCCTCCTCGACGAAACGCGCCACCGCGTCCGCGCCCGCACCCTCGCGCAGGGAGGCGAACACGTACGGCCGGGTGCCGCGCATCCGCTGCGTGTCGGATTCCATCACCGACAGGTCGGCGCCGACGAGCGGCGCGAGGTCCGTCTTGTTGACGATCAGCAGGTCGGACCGGGTGATGCCCGGACCGCCCTTGCGGGGGATCTTCTCGCCGCCGGCGACGTCGATCACGTAGAGCGTGATGTCGGCGAGTTCCGGCGAGAACGTCGCCGCGAGGTTGTCGCCGCCGGACTCGATCAGCACGAGGTCGAGCTTCGGGAAGCGCCGGTTCATCTCGGCGACCGCGGCGAGATTGATCGAGGCATCCTCCCGGATCGCGGTGTGCGGGCACCCCCCGGTCTCGACGCCGAGGATGCGCTCCTCCGGCAGGGCGCCCGCGACCGTGAGGATCCGCGCGTCCTCCTTCGTGTAGATGTCGTTGGTGATGGCGCAGATCTCGTAGCGGTCGCGGAAGCGCTTGCAGAGCTGCTCCATCAGGGCGGTCTTGCCGGAACCGACAGGTCCGCCGATGCCGACGCGGAGGGGGCCGTTCGTGGAGGTCATGCTGCGGGCTCAGGATCGGAAGATGCGGGAATACTGGGTCTCGTGGCGGAAGGAGCCGAGATCCAGGCGGAACGTGGCGGCACCGAGGGCGTCGAGATCCGCCGCGGCGGCCGCCTCGGCGAGCCCGGCGAGGCTCGGCGCGAGGGCGGCGACGACCCGCGTGCCGGCGGCCTGCCCCACCGGCGCCGCCCGCAGGGCCGCGGAGACGAGGTTCTGCAGGAAGGCGAGGCCGTAGGCGGCGAGCACGGGGCCCGGATCCATGCCGTGCGCGCCGGCCGCGAGGCCGACCGCGACCGGGTAGGCGACCGGCCCCGGCAGATGCCCGGCCAGGGCGTCGAGGGCGTCGCAGGGCCACGCGCCGCGCGTCGCGTCGAGGAAGCTGCGGCCCTGCTGGCTCGTCTCCAGGTGCAGCTCGCGCGAGGGCGCCAGGGCCAGGGCGAGGTCGTTGACGGCGACGAGCGCGGCGCCGTCCGCGGACAGCGCCGCCGCGTGGGCATGGGCCGCCAGGATCAGGTCGTTGCGCAGGGCACCGCGCTCGCAGACGTCCCGGAGCCACGCGGTCAGGCTCGCCTCGTCGCGGACGTCGCCCGCCTCGACCGCCCATTCGAGCCCGTGCGAGTAGGCGTAGGCCCCGACCGGGTAGCCGGGCGACAGCCACGCCATCAGGCGCAGCGCCTCCAGGGGCTCAGCCCGCGGCATGGTGGTGATGGTGGCCGCCATGCGGGTGGTCGTGCCCGTGGCCGTGGCCGTGATCCCCGGAATAGGCGCCGCCCTCCGGCCGGAACGGGCGCTCCACCGGCTCGGCGGTGCCGCCGAGGCCGCGGACCATCTCGGCGAGGACGTGGTCGTGCGCGATCCAGACCGCGTCCGGGCCGATCTCGGCGGCGATGTGCCGGTTGCCGATGTGCCAGATCAGGCGCTTGAGGGCGTGATCGCTGGGAGCCCGGATCTCGAGCAGGCGCTCCGGCGCGGCCTCGACCCAGACGAGTCGTCCGTCCTGCAAGACCAGGGCGTCGCCGTCCTCCAGGACCGCGGGCTCCGGAAGGTCCAGCAGGAAGCCCAGGCCCCCTGCGCCGCGCATGGCGACGCGGCGGCGGTGGCGGTCGCCGTGATCGAGGACGACGCGGTCGACGATCTCGCCGCCCGACAGGGCGTCGCGGCGGAGGATGCGGGTGGCGCGGATCATGGATGGCCGCGCTCAGAACAGGAAGTAGCGCTGCGCCATCGGCAGGACCTCGGCCGGCTCGCAGACCAGCAGCTCGCCGTCGGCGCGCACGTCGTAGGTCTCCGGATCGACCTCGATGACCGGCGTGGCGTCGTTCAGCACCATGCTCTTCTTCGAGATGCCGCCGCGGACGTTCTCGACGGCGACCAGCTCCTTCTGCACGCCCAGCCGCTCGCGCAGGCCGTCCTCCACCGCCGCCCGGGAGACGAAGGTGAGGGCGGTGGCGAAGGGCGCCCGGCCGTAGGCGCCGAACATCGGCCGGTAATGCACCGGCTGCGGCGTCGGGATCGAGGCGTTGGGGTCGCCCATGGGCGCGGCCGCGATGCTGCCGCCCTTCAGCACGAGGTCGGGCTTCACGCCGAAGAAGGCCGGATTCCACAGCACGAGATCGGCGAGCTTGCCGGGCTCCACCGAGCCGATGTGCCGGGAGATGCCGTGCGCGATGGCCGGGTTGATCGTGTACTTGGCGACGTAGCGGCGCGCCCGAAGGTTGTCGGTTCCGGACGCGTCGCCCGGCAGGGCACCCCGCTGGCGCTTCATCTTGTCGGCCGTCTGCCACGTGCGGATGATGACCTCGCCGACCCGGCCCATCGCTTGGCTGTCGGAGGACATCATCGAGAGCGCGCCGATGTCGTGCAGGATGTCCTCGGCCGCGATGGTCTCGCGCCGGATCCGGCTCTCCGCGAAGGCGAGATCCTCGGGGATCGACGGGTCGAGGTGGTGGCAGACCATGAGCATGTCGAGATGCTCGTCGATCGTGTTCCACGTGTAGGGCCGCGTCGGGTTGGTGGACGACGGCAGCACGTTCGGCAGCCCGGCCACCTTGATGATGTCCGGCGCGTGGCCTCCGCCCGCGCCCTCGGTGTGGAAGGCGTGGATGGTCCGGCCCTTGAAGGCCGCGATCGTGTCCTCGACGAAGCCCGATTCGTTGAGCGTGTCCGTGTGGATCATGACCTGGATGTCGTGGGCGTCCGCCACCGACAGGCAGGTGTCGATCGCCGCGGGCGTGGTGCCCCAGTCCTCGTGCAGCTTCAGCGCGCAGGCGCCGGCCCGCACCATCTCGACGAGGCTCTCCGGCCGGGACGCGTTGCCCTTGCCGGCGAAGGCGAGGTTCATCGGGAACGCGTCCGCGGCCTCGATCATCCGGGCGATGTGCCAGGGGCCCGGCGTGCAGGTGGTGGCGAAGGTGCCGTGCGCCGGCCCGGTGCCGCCGCCGAGCATCGTGGTGATGCCCGAGCAGAGCGCCTCCTCGATCTGCTGCGGGCAGATGAAGTGGATGTGGCTGTCGAAGCCGCCCGCCGTCAGGATCTTGCCCTCGCCGGCGATGACCTCGGTGCCCGGCCCGACCACGATGTCGACCCCGGGCTGCACGTCCGGGTTGCCGGCCTTGCCGAGCCGGAAGATCCGGCCGCGCACGATCCCGACATCGCACTTCACGATGCCCCAGTGGTCGAGGACAACCGCGTTGGTGATCACCGTGTCGACGGCGCCGTCGGCGTTCGTGGCCTGGCTCTGACCCATGCCGTCGCGGATGACCTTTCCGCCGCCGAACTTCACCTCCTCGCCGTAGGTGGTGAAGTCGCGCTCGACCGTGATCTCCAGGCTCGTGTCCGCGAGCCGGATGCGGTCTCCGACCGTGGGGCCGAACATGTCGGCGTAGGCCGAACGGGGCAGGCTGGCGGGCTTGGGCGTGTTGGCCATGGTCAGAGCTTGCCCATCACGTCGCCGCGGAACCCGTAGACGGTGCGCCCGCCGGAGAGCGGCACCAGCGCGACTTCCCGCGTCGATCCCGGCTCGAACCGCACGGCGGTGCCCGGCGCGATGTCGAGGCGCTTGCCGCGGGCCTGCTCCCGCGGGAACACGAGGCCCGGATTGACCTCGAAGAAGTGATAGTGCGAGCCGACCTGGATCGGCCGGTCCCCAACATTGGCGACCTCGATCACGGTCCGCTCGGCGCCGGGGTTGAACACGATCTCGCCGGGCAGCGTCGTCACCGCGCCGGGGATGTCGGACGAGGCCGCGCCCCGGATCGGGTGATGCACGGTCACGAGCTTGGTGCCGTCCGGGAAGGTCGCCTCCACCTGGATGTCGTGGATCATCTCGGGCACGCCCTCCATGACCTGATCGGCGGTCAGCACGGTGGCGCCGGCCTGCATCAGGTCGGCCACGGTGCGGCCGTCCCGCGCGCCCTCGACCACGAAGTCGGTGATCAACGCCACCGATTCCGGATGGTTGAGCTTCACGCCGCGGGCGAGGCGGTTGCGCGCCACCTGCGCCGCCATGGCGATGAGCAACTTGTCCTTCTCACGGGGCGTCAGCAGCACGGGCAACCTCGTCGTCGCGGCGGCCGGAGCAAGGATCATGCGCGCCGCGCGGTCAAGGGCGGGCGTCGGCCGTTGCAGGACCCGGACCAGCGGCCGTCGCGGCCCGCCGGAATCAAGGAGCCGTCACGGCGTCATGGCGATGAAGCCGGCGAACAGGTCGGGGAGGGCCGCGCCCTTCACCGCACCCGGCAGGTCGCGGGGATGGATGAACTCGTCCCGGAACCAGGGATAGCGCTTCGGATCGAAGGAGGCCCGGAGCCAGTCGATCGTCCGCCGCACGCGGGTGATCCGCTCGGCGTCCGGGTGATAGGTCAGCCAGATGTCGACGCTGAAGCGGCCGAGATTGTCCACCGGGACGACCTGGGCACCGATCGCGCTGGCATAGGTCGGCAGCAGGCCGATCCCGGCCCCCTTGGCGATCGCCCAGTAATACGCGCTGCTGACGTTGATCTTCAGGGTGATCGGGACCTTCGCGGGGAAGCCCGGCACCGTGCGCACGTAATCCTCGAGGGCGACGGTCTGGCCGCCGTCCTGCACCACGATCCGGTGGCGCTCCAGGTCCTCGGGGCGCGCCGGGAGCCCGTAGGTCTCCTCGTAGCTCCGCGCGGCGTAGGGCACCATGTGGATCCGGCCGAGCTTGACAATGCGCAGGTCCGGGCTGGTCGGCCGCGTCAGCTGGATCGCGACGTCGGCCTCCAGCCGCAGGACGTCGGCGGATTCCATCGCGCAGCGCAGGTCGACGGTGAGGCGCGGGTTGGCACGCTGGAACTCGACGAGCCGCGGCGCGAGCCAGAAGGCGCCCAGCCCCTCCGTCACGGCGATCCGCACCTCGCCGGTCTCGGCGAAGGGCGCGCCCTCGCCGGTGCGCACGAGGCTGAAGGCGGCCGCCTCCATGCGGCCGGCGGCCTCGAGGATCGCGTGGCCCTCGGCGGTGAGGCGGATGCCGTCGACGTGGCGGGTGAGCAGCGGCGCGCCGATCAGCGCCTCGAGATCGTCGATCCGGCGCCGCACCGAGTTCACCGACAGGCCGAGCTTCGTCGCCGCCGAGCGGAAGCTGCCGGACCGCTGGAGCGCCAGGAAGACCCGGATGCTCTGCCAGTCGGGCATCGGGTCCCGGATCGCCTCCGCCTGTTCCATCGACGGAACACCCCTGTTTCAAATTTTGCACATACAGCCAGAGCGCTAGATGCGAAGTGCTTAACCGTCAATCCGTACCCGAATGACAGGTCATCCGATGACGGTGCACATTGCTCGCGCGCAGTTCGTCGCGAAGGACGCCGATCAACTCGGTACAGCGCCAGTCTCTCCCGAGCCGCGGCACGCGCTGAATGCGCTCGAGGTCGGCCGAATTGCCCGGCACCTCGTCATCTTCACGCCGACCCCGGACGATCTGGCGCGGCTGATCGCGGCGGCGCGCGCGGATCTGCCCGATCTCGCGCCCCTGCGCACCGTCCAGCGGGTGATGTCGATCAATCCCGACAGCGTCCTGGCGATCGCCCAGCGCCACCGGTTCGACGCCGCGGATCCGCGGGGCGAGGGGTTCGTGGCCTGCCTGATGCTGAACGCCGATGGCCTGGCGGCGCTCAAGGCCGGGACGCTCGACGCGTCCGACCCGCCCGCCGCGCTGCTGGCCGGCCAGCACGAGCGTCCGGCCGGGATCTACGTCTGGGCCGTCTACGCGCGGCGGCGCCTCTCCGGCGGCGTCGGCCTCGTCTTCGACCGTCTGTCGAGCCCGACCTACCGGGGCGTCGACTTCTACGCCCGCGCGGCCACCCCCGAGGGGGCCGACCTGCTGACCACCCTCGGCTTCACCGCGCAGACCTCCGCCCGCGGTGCCCTGTACCATTTCGCCCGCGCACCGAAGGCGGAGCCGGCGCCCCCGTATGACACCCACCGGTCCGGCGGGACCGGCATCAGCGTCGCGGTCGCGCGGAACATGGAGGACCTGTCCCGCGTGATCGCCCTGCGCGCCGCCGTCTACATGGCGGAGCAGGCCTGCCCGTACGAGGAGGAGTTCGACGGCAACGACCTCTCGGCGACGCACCTGATCGGCTACGTCGGCGACGAGCCGGCGGGCTGCCTGCGCATCCGGTTCTTCGCGGATTTCGCCAAGATCGAGCGCCTCGCGGTCCGGGCCGAGTTCCGCAACACGCGCCTGTCCTTCGCGCTGGTCCGCGCCGGGATCGAATTGGCCCGGGTCAAGGGCTACCGGCGGCTCTACGGCCACGCCCAGAAGCGCCTCGTCGGCTTCTGGAGCCGCTTCGGCTTCCGCGTCTTCGAGGGCGCGCAGGAGCTGGTCTTCTCGGATTTCGACTACGTCGAGATGCTGATGGAGGCGGAGCCGCACCCGCAGGCGATCGGCCTCGGCGCTGACCCCTACGTCATCATCCGGCCGGAGGGGCGCTGGCACCGGGCGGGCGCCCTCGACCGCTCGCGGAGCCGCGCCGTGACCCGCCCGTCCGTCGACCGGGCGGTGGCCGCGCGATGAACCGGCCGATCAACCCGGCGCTGTATCGCCGGCCGCGCAGCGTCCCGGCCTTGGTGCTGGTGGACATGCAGCAGGAATACGAGATCGCGGGCCGCCCGCTCGCCCTGGCGGGGATCGAGCCCGCTCTGTCGAATTGCCGGCGCGCCCTCGCGCATGCCCGCGCGAGCGGCATGCAGGTCGTCTACGTCCGCTGGATCGGCGCGCCGCTGTTCCAGGCGGGCAGCCGCTTCGTCCGCTGGATCGAGGGGTTCGAGCCGCACGGCTGCGACATGATCTTCGACCGGGACCGCCCGTCCTGCTACGCCAGCCCCGCCTTCGCGGACGCGATGGAGCGGGGATCGCCGCCGCTCGTCATCGCGGGCTTCGCCGGCGAGTCGTCCTGCCTCGCGACGGCGGTCGACGGCTTCCACCGCGGCCAGGACGTGACCTTCCTGTCCGACGCCTCCGCGAGCCACGACCTCGACGGGATCTCCGCCGACGAGATCCACCGGTCGGTGAGCGCGGTGATGCGGGTGTTCGGCGACGTCACCGACACGCAATCCTGGATCGCGGCCTCGGCGCCTTTCAGGCCCCTGCCCACAGCTTCGAGACCCACGCACGCCAATGACTGACCGAAGCCAGAATCACGGGTTTCCGGAGGGGGTCCCGGCCGGCGACGATGTGGACCTGCGCCTCGGCCGGCACGCGATCGAGCTGCTGCAGGCGGCGCGCGAGGCCGGCGAGCCGACGCTGATCGCCCAGGCCGAGGCCATGGCGATGGCGGTCGGCTTCGTGCTGGCGAGCCGGCTGCCGGGCGGCGCGCCGGAGACCGCGTGATCAGTCGGCGCCGTCCTCGCCGCCGATGAGGCGCATGGCGCGCAGGCGCGCGGTCCGCTCGTCCTGGGCGCGCCGGTCCGCGGCGAGCGCCCGCCACAGCACGACGAGCTCATCCGCGAGAGGCGAATCGACGGTTTCGTCGGCATCGCGCGCGATATTGGCGTGATCGAAGGCGTCCATGTTCGAGGTTCCGCGCCTTGAGGTGCGGTCCGCTAACAGGACAGGATCGCGATCGTCCAGCCCGAAAGTTGAGCAGATCCTGTACAAGCCGACGGGATCGTCACGCGCGGCGCAATCCATCGCCGGCAAACCGAACACCGGATCGTAGATCGGCGAGGATGGGGAGGCTGACGGCGGTCGATCGACCGGGGCGATGATCCGGCTGGACCGAATTGCATCCGGAGCCGCTGTTTCGGCGCCTGCCCGGACATGAATTCAATAATCTATTGACGATAATCGATGAATACGCGACCGGCCACGCCGCCCGCCGCCTCGAACAGTGTCCGCACGGGGCCGCGCACGCCGCGAGCGCTCAGAAACATCTCGGACACCGAACTGTGACAATCCCGACCGGTATCGGCCAGGGCCCGGGCGCCGCACGGGTGCGTCCGATCGGACCGCGAGCACCTCAGGCCCGGGATCGCGTCAGCGCGGCGATGATGGATTCGACCACCACGATCTGCTCCTGCACGGCGACCAGCCGCGGCCCGGCATCCGCGCCGTCGCCCAGCACGAAGGTGCCCTTCTGCCGCCGCGCGTCGCGCAGCTTTCGCACCGACGCGACGATGACCTGCCGCTCCTCGATCAGCGCGTCGCGCAGTTCGTTCAGGCCGTCCAGTTCCAGGGTCGAGGCCATGCGGCGTCCCGGTCTCACATCCTCGGCGCGGCGTCGGCGGCCATCCCGCGCGGGCACGCCGGGCGCCTGTCGTCCGCGCGGGGCGTCCGGCCCCGCGGCGCGGCCCACTCTCGGCGGCGGTAGCACGCTTTCCGCTCACGGAACATTGCCGCGATCCGGGGAGCGCCGCGATGTCCGGCGCGGCCATTGTATGCTATTGAATGCAAAATTATCCCGGCCCGCGAAGCGGTCGGATCAACGGGCGGATAGCGGCGCATGCTGAGTGAGGACGTGCACGACCGCGACGAGTCTCGCGCGGACGAGACGGTCACGGACCGGCGCCACGGCGACGCGCGTCGCGCCGCGACCAAACCGGCGAAGAAGCGCTCGGGCGCGGCCGGCCTGATCCTCCTGCTGCTCGCCGTCGCGGGCGGCGGCGCCTACGGCTACACGCGCCTGAATCAGCCCGCGGTGAAGTCCCGGGCGGCGGCCCCGCTGCCGGTGCCCGTCACCCTCGGCACGGTCGAGCAGGGGCCGTTCGCCCTCGTGTCGAACGGTCTCGGCACCGTCCAGGCGTACAACACCGTTCAGGTGCGCACGCGCGTCGACGGCGAGATCCAGCAGGTCGCGTTCCGCGAGGGTCAGACCGTCCGCAAGGGCGACGTGCTCGTGCAGATCGACCCGCGGCCCTACCAGGCGGCGCTGGATCAGGCGAAGGCCAAGAAGGAGCAGGACACGGCCAACCTCGGCAACGCGAAGGCGGACCTCGTCCGCTACACCGGGCTGGGCGCCTTCGCCTCCCGGCAGCAGACCGAGACGCAGACGGCCCTGGTCGCCCAGCTCACCGCGCAGGTGGCGTCCGACCAGGCGGCCATCGACAACGCCACGACGCAGCTCGGCTACGCCACGATCCGCGCGCCCATCGACGGCGTCACGGGCTTCCGGCAAGTCGATATCGGCAACATCGTCAACGCGGCCGGCCAGACCCCGATCGTGACGATCACCCAGGTCGAGCCGATCTTCGTGGTGTTCACGGCCCCGGAGGATCAGCTGCCCGCCATCACCGCGGCCCTCAAGGCCGGTGACGTGCCGGTGGAGGCCTGGACGTCGGACGGGCTGACCAAGCTCGCCGACGGCAAGCTGGCCCTGTTCAACAACCAGGTCGACACCGCGACGGGCACGATCCGCCTCAAGGCCGTCTACGAGAACAGGAACCACGCGCTGTGGCCGGGCCTGTCGGTCTCGACCAAGATGCGGGTCGGCACGGTCGCGGTCGCCACGACGGTGCCGGACGACGCGATCCAGCACGGGCCCGACGGGCTGTTCGCTTTCGTGGTGGACGATGCCAGCCGGGCGCATCAGCGCGCGCTGAAGGCGGGTCGCTCGGATTCGGGGCGGACGCGCGTTCTCAGCGGCGACCTCCGGCCCGGCGAGCGGGTGATCGTCGCCGGCCAGTACAAGGTGCAGGACGGCAGCCTCGTGGCCGATCCGCACGCGGCCCACACCGCGCAGGCGGAGGCGGTCCAGTGACGCGCGCGGGACGCCTCACGGCGGGCGCGTCCCCGCGCGGGGCCCGGCCATGAAGGGCGGCATCTCGGCACCGTTCATCCGGTTCCCGGTGGCGACCACGCTGATCATGGTCGGCATCCTGTTCCTCGGGATCGTGGCCTACCCGCTGCTCGGCGTCGCGCCGCTGCCGCAGGTGGATTTCCCGACCATCCAGGTGACCGCGCAGCTGCCCGGGGCCAGCCCGGAGACGATGGCCTCGTCGGTGGCGCAGCCCCTCGAGCGGCAGTTCTCGCAGATTCCCGGCGTGTCGCAGATGACCTCGACGAGCTCCCTCGGGATCTCGACGGTCACGGTCCAGTTCGACCTCAACCGCAACATCGACGGCGCCGCGAGCGACATCCAGGCGGCCATCAACGCCGCCAGCGGCCAGCTCCCGAAGAACCTCCCGACCCCGCCGACCTACCGCAAGGTCAATCCGGCCGATTCGCCGATCCTGCTGCTCTCGGCCACGTCCGACAGCATGCCGCTGATCGACGTCGACGACGCGGTCGACGTCCAGCTTGCCCAGCGGATCAGCCAGATCTCGGGCGTCGCGCAGGTCTTCATCGGCGGCCAGCAGAAGCCCGCCGTGCGGATCCAGATCGACCCGGCCAAGCTCGTGGCCAAGGGCCTGTCGCTGGAGGACGTGCGCGCGCAGCTCACCCTCACCACGGTCAACAACCCGAAGGGCAGCATCGACGGCGGCAGCCACAGCTACACCATCTACGCCAACGACCAGCTCACCGCGGCCCACAACTGGAACGACGTCATCGTCGCGTATCGCGACGGCGCGCCGCTGCGCGTCCGCGACATCGGACAGGCGGTCGCCGGCCCCGAGGACACCAAGCAGGCCGGCTGGACCAACGGCAAGCGCGGCATCTTCCTGGTCGTGTTCAAGCAGCCCGGCGCCAACGTCATCGACACGGTCGACAGCATCAAGGCCCAGCTGCCCCGCCTGACCGCCACACTGCCGGCCGCCATCAAGGTCGGCATCCTGAGCGACCGCACGCAGACCATCCGCGCCTCGGTCGAGGACGTGCAGTTCACCCTGCTGCTGACGATCGTGCTGGTCGTCGGGGTGATCTTCGTCTTCCTGCGCAGCTTCTGGGCGACCGTGATCCCGAGCGTGACCGTGCCGCTCGCGCTGCTCGGCGCCTGCGCGCTGATGTGGATGGCGGGCTACACCCTCGACAACCTCTCGCTGATGGCGCTCACCATCTCGGTCGGCTTCGTGGTCGACGACGCCATCGTCGTGCTGGAGAACATCAGCCGCTACGTCGAGGAGGGGATGCGGCCCATGGAGGCCGCCTTCAAGGGCGCGGGCGAGATCGGCTTCACCATCGTGTCGATCTCGGTGTCGCTGATCGCCGTGCTGATCCCGCTCCTGCTGATGGGCGGCATCATCGGAAGGCTGTTCCGCGAGTTCGCCGTGGTGCTGTCGATGACCATCGCGGTCTCGGCCTTCGTGTCTCTGACGCTGACCCCGATGATGGCCTCGCGGCTGCTGAAGGCCCACGACGCCGAGCGCCACGGCCGCCTCTACCGCATGAGCGAGGCCGCCTTCGACTGGCTGCTCGCGGTCTACGCCGACGCCCTCGACGTCGCGCTGCGCTTCCGCCGCGTCACGCTGCTGGTCTTCTTCGCCACGCTGGCGTTGACCGGCTACCTGTTCGTCGCCATCCCGAAGGGCTTCTTCCCGCAGCAGGACACCGGTTTCATGATCGGCGTCACCGAGGCGTCGCAGGACATCTCCTTCTCGGCGATGAAGGCGCTGCAGGAGAAGGTCGGCGCGATCGTCCAGGCCGATCCCGCGGTCGCCACCGTCGGCATGTCGCTCGGCGGCAACGGCCAGGCGCTCAATTCCGGGCGCATGTACATCACGCTCAAGCCCCGCGACGAGCGCGACGTCAACGCCTTCCAGGTGATCGGCCGGCTGCGCCCCAAACTGGAACGCGTCGAGGGCATCCGGACCTTCATCCAGGCGACCCAGGACGTGCGCACCGGCGGCCGCACCTCGCGGACGCAGTTCGAGTACACCCTCCAGGACCCGGACCTCGCCGAGCTGAACACCTGGGCGCCGCGCATCCTCGACAAGATGAAGACGCTGCCGGAGCTGCGCGACGTCGCCACCGACCAGCAGACCCGCGGCACGACGCTGACGCTGTCGATCGACCGCGACGCCGCCTCGCGCTACGGCATCACGCCCCAGCTGATCGACGACACGCTCTACGACGCGTTCGGCCAGCGCCAGATCGCGCAGTACTTCACGCAGCTGAACAGCTACCACGTGGTGCTGGAGGTGCTGCCGGCGCTCCAGGGCAGCGTCGAGAGCCTCGACAAGATCTACATCAAGGCACCGATCGGCGGCGGGCAGGTGCCGCTCGCGGCCTTCGCCCGCTGGACGACGGAGCCGGTGGCGCCGCTGGCGGTGAACCACCAGGGCCAGTTCCCGGCGGTGACGATCAGCTTCAACCTCGCCCCCGACGTCGCCCTCGGGCAGGCCACGGAGGCGATCGGCCGGGCGATGCGCGAGCTGCAGGTCCCGCCGACAGTGGTGAGCGGCTTCCAGGGCACCGCTCAGGCCTTCCAGCAATCGCTCTCGACGGTGCCGCTGCTGATCCTGGCGGCCCTGTTCGTGGTCTACCTGATCCTCGGCATCCTCTACGAGAGCTTCATCCACCCGATCACCATCCTGTCGACGCTGCCCTCGGCCGGCGTCGGCGCGCTCGCGGTGCTGATGTGGGCCGGATTCGACTTCAGCCTGATCGCGCTGATCGGCATCATCCTTCTCATCGGCATCGTGAAGAAGAACGGCATCATGCTGGTCGACTTCGCCATCGTCGCCGAGCGCGAGGAGGGCCTCTCGCCCGAGGTCGCGATCCGGAAGGCCGCGCTGCTGCGCTTCCGGCCGATCCTGATGACCACGATGGCGGCCCTGCTCGGCGGCATCCCGCTGATGGTCGCTACCGGGACCGGCTCGGAGATCCGGCAGCCGCTCGGCTACGCCATGGTCGGCGGCCTCGCGGTGAGCCAGGTGCTGACGCTCTTCACCACGCCGGTGATCTACATCTACCTGGACCGGCTGGCGCGCCGCTTCTCGTTCCGCGACAAGCCGCGGGCGGTGGACGCGGCGCTCGACGATCCCGAGCCGATGGAGGAGGTTCGCGGGCCGCCGGCGCTGCGCGCGGCTGAGTGAGGCCGACCGCCGTCTTCGCGAGCGCAGCGAAGCGATCCAGGGCGGCGCGACGTCGGTGAGCGTGGCACGTCTGGATCGCTTCGCTGCGCTCGCGAAGACGCTGGAAGTCTCTGGGAGAGACGTCCCGAAGCCAATGGCCGGGCGACCCTGTCACTGTGGCCCGCTTGGCGGGCGGTCTGGCCGTTCCAGTTCATTCGCTGCCGGCCCACTGAGACCGCGGGACGCCGAAGGATGCGGATGAGCCAGAACCTGCCGCTGCGAGGGCTGACCGTGCTCGCCCTGGAGCAGGCCGTCGCCGCGCCGTACTGCACCTCGCGGCTGGCCGATGCCGGGGCCCGGGTCATCAAGATCGAGCGGCCGGAAGGGGATTTCGCCCGCGGCTACGACGCGGCGGTCAACGGGCTGGCGAGCTACTTCGTCTGGCTCAACCGCGGCAAGGAGAGCCTCGTCGCCGACATCAAGGATCCGGCCGACGCCCGCCTCCTGCACGCGATCCTCGCGCAGGCCGACGTGTTCGTGCAGAACCTCGCCCCCGGCGCGGCCGCCCGGGCGGGGTTCGGCTCGGCGGAGCTGCGCGCGCGCTATCCGCGGCTGATCACCGTCGACATCTCCGGCTACGGCGCCGGCAATGCCTACAGCGCCATGAAGGCCTACGACCTGCTGGTCCAGGCCGAGAGCGGGCTCGCCGGGATCACCGGCCACCCGGCGGGGCCAGGCCGCGTCGGCGTCTCCGTCTGCGACGTCGCCTGCGGGATGGACGCCCACGCCGCGGTCCTCGAAGCGCTGATCGCCCGCGGGATCACCGGGCAGGGCTGCGCCCTGGAGGTCAGCCTGTTCAGCGGCGCCGCCGACTGGATGAACGTCCCGCTGCTCTACTTCGAGGGGACCGGCAAGGCGCCCCAGCGGGTCGGCCTCGCGCACCCGTCGATCTGCCCCTACGGCGCCTTCCCCACGGCCGACGGCAGCCTCGTGCTGATCTCGATCCAGAACGAGCGCGAGTGGGCGAATTTCTGCGCCGGCGTGCTCGGCGAGCCGGAGCTCGCCCGGGCCGAGGGCTTCGCGTCCAACAACGCCCGTGTGGCCAACCGCGCCGCGGTCGACCTGCGCATCGGCGCCGCGCTGGTGCGGCTGACCCGCGACGCGGCCGCCGCCCGGCTGAAGGCGGCGGGCACCGCCTACGGTTTCGTCAACACGCTGGCGGACCTCGCCACGCACCCCGCGCTGATCCGCGCGGAGGTCCGGACGCCTTCGGGGCCGGCCCGGATCGTGGCGCCGCCGGTGCTGATCGACGGCGCGGTCCGCGCCCTCGGGCCGGTCCCGGCCATCGACGAGCACGGGGCGCGGATCCGCGCGGAATTCGCGCCCCGGGCTCGAGGACAGTGATCTGGCAGCGCATCGGAATGGGCGGGAGGAGACGATGAGACTGAACGGCAAGATCGCGCTCGTGACGGGGGCGGGCAGCGGCTTCGGGGCCGGGATCGCCCAGCGCTTCGCCGCGGAGGGCGCAAAAGTGGCCTGCGTCGACATCGACGGCGCGGCGGCCGGGCGCGTCGCGGCGGCGCTCGGCGAGAACGCCATCGCGATCGCCGCCGATGTCGGTCTGGCCGCCGACGTTGCCGCCAGCGTCGCCGAGACGCGGCAGCGCTTCGGCGTGCCGAGCATTCTCGTCAACAACGCCGGCACCACCCACCGCAACAAGCCGCTGATGGACGTCACGGAGGAGGATTTCGACCGGGTCTTCCGGGTCAACGTGAAGTCGATCTTCCACTACGTCCGGGAAGTCGCCCCGCTGATGCGCGACGCGGGCGGCGGCGCGATCCTCAACGTCAGCTCGACGGCGGCGCTGCGGCCGCGCCCGGGTCTGACGTGGTACAACGCCTCCAAGGGTGCGGCGAGCCTCGCCTCGAAGTCGCTGGCCCTGGAGCTGGCGCCCTGGAAGATCCGGGTGAATGCCCTCTGCCCGGTCATGGGCGCCACGGGGCTCCTCGAGCATTTCATGGGCGTCCTCGACACGCCCGAGAACCGCGACCGCTTCATCGCCACGATCCCGCTCGGGCGCCTGTCGGAGGCGAGCGACATCGCCGCCGCCGCCCTGTTCCTCGCCTCCGACGAGGCGGCGTTCATCACCGGCGTCGATCTCCCCGTCGACGGCGGCCGCACGGCCTGAGGAGCCCCCGATGGAAGCCTATACCGAGATCCGCGAGGCGGTCGCCAAGCTCTGCGCCGGCTTCCCGGGACCGTACTGGCGGGCCCTCGACCGGGAGATGGCCTACCCGACCGAATTCGTGAACGCGCTGACCGAGAGCGGCTACCTGTCGGTGCTGATTCCCGAGGCGTACGGCGGCTCCGGCCTGCCGCTCTCGGCGGCCGCCGCGATCCTCGAGGAGGTGCAGCGGGCGGGCTGCAACGGCGGCGCCTGCCACGCGCAGATGTACACGATGGGCACGCTGCTGCGGCACGGCTCGGAGGCGCAGAAGGCCGAGTACCTGCCGGGCATCGCGGAGGGTCGCCTGCGGCTCCAGGCCTTCGGCGTGACCGAGCCCACCTCCGGCACCGACACGGGCAGCCTGAAGACGACGGCCCGCCTGGAGGGCGACCACTACGTCGTCAACGGCCAGAAGATCTGGACCAGCCGCGCCGAGCACTCGGACCTGATGCTGCTCCTCGCCCGCACCACGCCGAGGGCCGAGGGCATGAAGCGCACGGACGGGCTGTCGGTGCTGCTCGTCGACATGCGCGCGGCCAAGGGCAACGGCCTGACGATCCGGCCGATCCGCACGATGATGAACCACGCCACCACGGAGGTGTTCTTCGACAATCTCCGCGTTCCGGCGCAGAACCTCATCGGCGAGGAGGGCAGGGGCTTCCGCTACATCCTGTCCGGCATGAACGCGGAGCGGATCCTGATCGCCGCCGAGTGCGTCGGCGACGCCAAGTGGTTCATCGACAGGGCCCGGGCCTATGCCGGCGAGCGCTCCGTCTTCGGGCGGCCGATCGGTGCCAACCAGGGCGTGCAGTTCCCCATCGCGAAGGCCTACGCCAACATGCGCGCGGCCGAGCTGATGGTCCGCGAGGCGCTGACCCTCTACGAGGGCGGGGCCAATCCCGGGGCCGAGGCCAACATGGCCAAGATGCTCGCCGCCGACGCCTCCTTCGAGGCCGCCAACGCCTGCATCCAGACCCATGGCGGCTTCGGATTCGCCGAGGAGTACGACGTGGAGCGCAAGTTCCGCGAGACGCGCCTCTATCAGGTCGCGCCGATCTCCACGAACCTGATCCTCGCCTACCTGTCCGAGCACGTCCTCGGCCTGCCGCGCTCGTACTGACATGACCGATCTCAGCGCCTGGATCGGCCGGACGCGGGCGGCGTCCGACCTCGTCACGCCGCGCCTCCTCGCCGAGTTCCGCGCGACCTTCGCGCCGCACCTGGCGCCGGTCGCCGACGGGATCGCGCCGCCGGCCCTGCACTGGTGCCTCGCGCCCGAGACGCCGCCGGCCGATTCCCTCGGGCCCGACGGCCACGCCGCCAAGGGCGGCTTCCTGCCCCCGGTGCCGCTGCCCCGGCGGATGTGGGCGGGGGGCGAGATCGAGACGCTCTCGGACCTGCGCGCGGGGGACACGGTCACGCGCACCGAGACCGTGCGGGACGTCGCCTTCAAGAGCGGGCGGAGCGGGAGCCTGTGCTTCGTCACCGTCGACCACACGGTCTCGACAGAACGGGGCGTCGCGATCCGCGAGCGGCAGGATATCGTCTACCGCGAGGCGGCGGGCGCACAGACGGGAACCGGCGCCGCGCCCGAGCGCGACGGTTCCGAATCCTACGCGGTGATCTGGGAGGTGCCGGCGACCCCGACGCTGCTGTTCCGCTACTCGGCGATGACCTTCAACGGCCACCGCTTCCACTACGACCAGCCCTACGCGACGCGGGTGGAAGGCTACGCCGACCTCGTCGTGCACGGCCCGATGCAGGCGACGCTGCTGATGAACCTCGCCGAGACGCTCCTCGGACGCGTGCCGCGGACGTTCACCTATCGCGGGATCGCGCCGATGACGGCGAACCAGGTGTTTCGGGTCTGCGGGCGGGTCGCCGGGACGGCGTTCGAGGGCGTGACCCTCGACGCGGGGGGGCATGTCTGCATGCGGGCCCGGGCCGACGGGTGAGCGGCCGCGGACGCTCGGTCCGCATCCGAGATTGGGCCGGGATCGGCACCGCCGTCGCGCCGCGCGCGAAAAAAGCGGCCCGCGGACGCGTCCGCGGGCCGGCCCCGGGCGGGATCAGGCCAGCTTCAGGCCGACGTTGACGTTGCCGCGGGTCGCGTTGGAGTACGGGCAGACCTGATGGGCGGCGTCGACGAGCTTCTGCGCGTCGGCGCGGTCCAGGCCCGGGAGGCTGATGGTCAGGTCGGCGGTGATGCCGAAGCCGCCCTCGGAACGCGGGCCGATGCCGACATCGGCGGTCACGGTGGCCTCCGCCGGGACCTTCAGCTGCAGCGACGGCGCGACGGCCTTCATGGCGCCGAGGAAGCAGGCCGAGTAGCCGGACGCGAAGAGCTGCTCCGGGTTCGCGCCCGGACCGCCCGCGCCGCCGAGCTCCTTCGGGGTCGAGAGCTTGACCTCGAAGCTGCCGTCGGCAGTCCGGGCGGCGCCGTCGCGGCCGCCGGTGGCCGTGGCGGTGGTACGGTACTTCACGTCTACGGGCATGGGACTCTCCGGTTTGGGGATGCCGCCGGCATGTAGGCGCCGACTCGCCTCCGCACAGCCCATTTAGATTGCGCGCAATCTAATTTCAAGGATCGATCAGCGCGAAGCGGTCTACATCGACGAGCCCACGATCGGTGATCTTCAGGTGGGGGATCACCGGCAGGGGCAGGAAGGCCACCTGCAGGAAGGGTTCGGGAAGGACGACCTCCAGGCTTCGCGCCGCTTCGCGCAGGGTTACGAGCGACCGGCGGATGGCGTCGAACGGCATGAGACTCATGAGCCCGGCGACCGGCAGCGCGATCTCGGCCACCACGAAGCCGCCCTCGACCACCACGAAGCCGCCCTCGATCGCGCCGAGCCGGTTCACCGCCACGGCCATGTCGGCGTCGTCCACCCCGACCACCGTGATGTTGTGGCTGTCGTGCCCGACCGACGAGGCGATGGCGCCGCGCTTGAGGCCGAACCCCTTCACGAACGCGACCCCGACGCCGCGCGCGCCCGGCTGTGTCCGGCCGTGGCGCTCGACCACCGCGACCTTGATGACGTCCTGGTCGAGGTCGATCCGTCGCTCGCCGCCGGAATAGGGCAGGGTCAGGTCGTGCCGCAGGGTGATGATCTTGCCGGGCACGACGCCGATCACCGGCGTCGACGGCCCGGAGCCCGGAGCGGCGAAGTCGGCGGCCGTCACGTGCCGCGCCCGCACGCTCCGGCGGCCGATCGGCTCGATCGACGCGCGCGCGTCGAAGAGCGCGGCGTCCACCGGCCGGCCCGCGCTGAGGACTTGCGACACGGCACAGGCGGCGAGATCGTCGAGCACCACGAGGTCGGCGCGCTGGCCGGGCGCGACGAGGCCCCGGTCGTGCAGCCCGAAGGCCCGGGCCGCCGACCAGGAGGCCGCCCGGTAGGCGGCCAGCGGCGGCACGCCGAGGGCGATGGCCGTGCGGATGACGAAGTCGAGGTGCCCCTCCTCGGCGATGTCGAGGGGATTCCGGTCGTCGGTGCAGAAGGCCAGGAACGGCGCCGTCCGCTCGGTCAGGATCGGCGCCAGGGCGTGCAGGTCCTTGCACACCGAGCCCTCGCGGATCAGCACGGTCATGCCCTTCGACAGCTTCTCGCGGGCCTCCTCGGGCGATGTCGCCTCGTGCTCGGTGCGGATGCCCGCCGCGATGTAGCCGTTGAGCGCGAGGCCGCGCAGGAGCGGCGCGTGCCCGTCGATGTGCCGACCCTGGAAGGCCGCGAGCTTGTCCAGCACGCCCGGATCGCCCGCCAGCACGCCCGGGAAGTTCATGAACTCGGCGAGGCCGATCACCTTCGGGTGCGTCGCGAAGGGCAGGAGATCCTGCGCCTCGATCCGGGCGCCCGAGGTCTCCAGGTGGTCGGTGGCCGGCACGCAGGACGAGAGCTGCACCCGCAGGTCCATCGCCAGCGTCTCGGAGGATCTGAGGAACCACGTGAAGGCGTCGGTGCCGAGCACGTTGGCCATCTCGTGCGGGTCGCAGATCCCGGTGGTGACGCCGTGCGGCAGGACGCACCGCTCGTATTCCTGCGGCGGCATCAGCGACGACTCGACGTGGAAATGCGTGTCGATGAAACCCGGCACCACGATCTTCCCGGACGCGTCGATCTCCCGGGCGCCGCGATACTGCCCGAAGGTCCCGACGATCCGGTCGCCGCAGATCGCGATGTCGGAGGCCACCAGATCGCCGGTGACGAGGTCGAGGAAGCGGCCGCCCTTCAGGACCAGATCGGCCTCGGCCCGGCCCTGACCCTGCGCGATCGCGCGCCGGAGGAAATCCACCTGTGTCATCGCGATCCGCCCCTCCCGCCTGCCATCCGCCAGAAGCATGCCACGGGTGCCGGTCTCCCGGCGACGCTTGCGGATGCGCGGGCGCGGGCGCAGAAGCCCTTCACCTTTGAACCAGTCGAAGCTCTCGATGCCTGCCTATCGCTCACGCACCACCACCCACGGCCGCAATATGGCCGGTGCCCGCGGCCTCTGGCGCGCCACCGGCATGAAGGATTCGGATTTCGGCAAGCCGATCATCGCGGTGGTGAACTCCTTCACGCAGTTCGTGCCGGGCCACGTTCACCTCAAGGACCTCGGCCAGCTCGTCGCCCGGGAGATCGAGACGGCCGGCGGCGTCGCCAAGGAGTTCAACACCATCGCGGTCGATGACGGAATCGCGATGGGCCACGATGGGATGCTGTACTCGCTTCCGTCTCGCGAGCTGATCGCCGATTCCGTCGAGTACATGGTCAACGCGCACTGCGCCGATGCGATGGTGTGCATCTCGAACTGCGACAAGATCACCCCCGGCATGCTGATGGCGACCCTGCGCCTCAACATCCCGACCGTGTTCGTCTCGGGCGGCCCGATGGAGGCCGGTAAGGTCCAGCTCCCGGGCATCGCCAAGAAGGTCGACCTAGTCGACGCGATGATCGCGGCCGCCGACGACCGGATCTCCGACGAGGACGTCGCCGTCATCGAGCGCTCGGCCTGCCCGACCTGCGGCTCCTGCTCGGGCATGTTCACCGCGAATTCGATGAACTGCCTCACCGAGGCCCTCGGCCTCGCTCTGCCGGGCAACGGCTCGGTGCTCGCCACCCACGCCGACCGCAGGCGCCTGTTCGTCGAGGCCGGCCACCTGATCGTCGATCTGGCCCGCCGCCACTACGAGCAGGACGACGCCAGCGTGCTGCCGCGCGCGGTCGCGAGCTTCCAGGCGTTCGAGAATGCCATGACCCTCGATATCGCCATGGGCGGCTCGACGAACACGGTGCTGCACCTGCTGGCCGCCGCCCACGAGGGCGAGGTTCCGTTCACCATGGCCGATATCGACCGGCTGTCCCGACGGGTGCCGGTGTTGTGCAAGGTCGCTCCGGCGGTGGCCAACGTCCACATGGAGGACGTCCACCGGGCCGGCGGCATCATGGGCATCCTGGGCGAGCTCGACCGGGCCGGCCTGCTCGACACCGGCGTCGGCAACGTCTCGGCCGGAACGCTCGGCGGGGCGCTCGCCCGCTGGGACGTGCGCGGCGAACCGGCCGCCTCGGTCCAGGACTTCTATCGCGCCGCCCCCGGCGGGGTGCCGACCCAGGTGGCATTCAGCCAGGAATCGCGCTTCGACGAGCTCGACCTGGACCGGGAGGGCGGCGTCATCCGCGACGCGACGCACGCCTACTCGCAGGATGGTGGCCTCGCCGTGCTCTACGGCAATCTCGCCGAGCAGGGCTGCATCGTGAAGACCGCGGGAGTCGACGCCTCGATCCTGACCTTCACGGGCACCGCCCGCGTGTTCGAGAGCCAGGACGCGGCCGTCGACGGCATCCTCAACGGCAAGGTCACGGCCGGCGAGGTGGCGCTGATCCGCTACGAGGGCCCCCGCGGCGGCCCCGGCATGCAGGAGATGCTCTACCCGACGAGCTACCTGAAATCGAAGGGTCTGGGTAAGGCCTGCGCTCTCGTCACCGACGGACGATTCTCCGGCGGGTCGTCGGGCCTGTCCATCGGGCACGTCTCGCCCGAGGCGGCCGAGGGCGGCCTCATCGGCCTCGTGCGCGACGGCGACCGGATCGCCATCGACATCCCGAACCGGCGCATCCACCTCGATGTCGAGACGGCGGAGCTCGACCAGCGGCGGGCAGCCCAGGAGGCGGCGGGCTGGCAGCCGGCGAAGCCGCGCAAGCGGAAGGTGAGCGCGGCCCTGCGCGCCTACGCCATGCTCACGACGAGCGCGGCGCACGGCGCGGTGCGCCGGGTCTGATCAGCGGAGTTCGAGGACCAGGGCGGCGATGGCGGCCAACAGGGCCGCCGCCGCCACCGCGGCGCCGATGAGGCGCGCGCGGACGGACCGGGCCGTGTTCGCGGGCGCACCGTTCACCGACAGGGCAGGGGCGGATGGGGCATCCGGGATGCGCCCCAGCGCCCGGAGCATCAACGGCTCGATCGCCGCGTATCCGGCCGGGCTCAGGTGGAGCCCGTCCGTCCCGTAATCCGGCCGGAGCCCGCCGGACTCGGACACCAGCACGGCGTGGTAATCGATGAACGTCGCGCCGTGCTCGTGGGCGTGGTCCCGGAGCCACGCGTTGACCGCCGCGATCATGGCGGGGGCGTCCCGCACCTCCGGGTTCCACGGGATGCCGTCCACTGGCGTGAGCGAGCCGATCCAGGCCTTCACGCCCAGGGCGCGGGCCTCGTTGAGCATGCCGGCGAGCGTGCGGCAGATCTCCTCGACCGGGACGAAGACACCCTCGTTGCGGCCGATATCGTTGACGCCGCACAGGAGATGCACGCCCCGGGCGCCGGTCTCCGCGAGGTCGCGGGCGAACCGCATGGTGATCCAGCGCGCCGTCTGCCCGGAGCCGCCACGGGGGATGAGGCCGTAGGCCTCGAAAGTGCCGGCCCGGTGGAAGCCCCAGAGCTCCGTGATCGAGTCGCCCACGAAGACGATCGGTTCGGCCATGGCTCAGGCGGCCGTCGCCGCCCCGACCGTCTCGACCACCTCCGCCTGGAGACGGTCGGCCATCACTTGGCGCCCCTCCGAAGTCACGTGGACGATGTCGGTGAACAGGGCGCGGGTGTCGGCCTCGAACAGCCGGCTCAGGTTCCGCGCCGCGAAGGCCCGGTCGGCCGTGTCCAGCCGCCCGAGGACACTCTCGAAGCGCTCGTACTGGCGGTCGAGATAGGCGAGGAACGCGCCGGACGCGGCGCCGGCCTCCGCGCCCGCGAGCGTCCCCTTGCGGACGACCGTCGGCTGCAGGAGGAACCGGACCGGCGCGCCGATCCCGGGCGCGAGCCGCGCGAGGCGCCTGAGCGCCAGCTCGAACTGCCGCACCCCCTCCCATTCCCAGATGTCGGACTGCCAGTTCGTCAGCGCGCGCAGGTTCTCGAGGCGATTGAAGATCATCGCCTGCAGGCCGTCATACGACAGGTCCTCCGCGTCCTCGGCGGATTTCCTCGGGTCGAAGAAGTAGTCGTAGAGGCTCTCGTTCGCGAAGTGATTGTAGGGAACGCCGGCCCGCGGATCGAAGCTCCACGGCTGGAAGATGTCGGTCGCGCCGCCGACGACTAGGATGACGTCGGGCTGCAGGTCCATCAGCCGCGTCGTGATCAGGGCGATCATCTGGTTGAGACAGGCCGAGACCGCGCCGAAATTGTAGACCCGCGCGCCGCGCCCGTGCGCCTGCTTCAGCCCGGTCTCCAGGCGTCCGGGCACGGTGTCGGCGAAGACCTGGCCGTCGATCAGCGTGCTGTCGCCGACGACGAAGACCCGCAGCGTTTCGGAGGGCGGCCGCGCGTCCGCGTGCGCGTCGTTGCGATACCCGAGGGCGTCGTAGCGCCAGCCCTGACCGGACGCCTCGGTCAGCGGCTTCCCGGCGAACTGCGCGTAGGGCGCGGGAAACCGGCTGTTCGCGTCGAAATTCTGGAAGCTCTGCAGGAACTTCCGCCGTCGCGCGTCCGCGCTGTCGTCGGGCGGCCGGTGGGCCATGGTCCGTCTCCTCGCCGAGCGGATGCCCGGTGGCTGTGCGATGGTCGGTGAGCCGGGCGGCGCGACGGCGGGCCCGGTCAGCTCCGCAGCGTCGCGTGGTTCTCCAGGAACCAGCCGTAGGTCTGGCGCAGGCCGTCCTCGAGGGCGATCTCCGGCCGCCAGCCCATCGCCCGCAGCCGCGACACGTCCATCAGCTTGCGCGGCGTCCCGTCGGGCTTGGTCGCGTCGAACGCGAGTTCGCCCGCGTAGCCGATCACCCGCGCGAGCGCCTCGGCGAGCTGACGGATGGTGCAGTCCTCACCCGTCCCGACGTTGATGTGCGACAGGTCGGGGCGCGTGTTCGCGGCGTAGACCGCGTCGTCCATCTCCATCACGTAGACGCTGGCCCGCGCCATGTCGTCCACGTGCAGGAACTCGCGCATCGCCCGGCCGGTGCCCCAGACCGTGACCTTCGCCACACCCTCCCGCTTCGCCTCGTGGAAGCGGCGCATCAGCGCCGGCAGCACGTGGGCGTTCTCGGGATGGAAGTTGTCGTTCGGGCCGTAGAGGTTGGTCGGCATCACGCTGCGATAGCGGCGCCCGTACTGCCGGTTGTAGCTCTCGCACATCTTGATCCCCGCGATCTTGGCGATCGCGTAGGGCTCGTTGGTCGGCTCGAGCAGCCCGGTCAGCAGGGCGTCCTCGCGCATCGGCTGGGGCGCGAGCTTCGGGTAGATGCAGGACGAGCCCAGGAACAGCAGCCGGTCGACGCCGTGCGTGTGCGCGGCGTCGATCAGGTTCGACTGGATCAGCAGGTTCTCGTGGATGAACTCGGCCGGGTAGGTGTTGTTGGCGTGGATGCCGCCGACGCGCGCGGCGGCGAGGTAGACCTGGTCGATGCGGTTCTCGGCGAAGAAGCGCCGGACCGCGGCCTGATCGAGGAGGTCGAGGGTCCGGCGGTCGGCCGTGAGAATCCGCTCGTGACCGAGCTCACGCAGGCGACGCACGATCGCCGAGCCTACCATGCCGCGATGGCCCGCCACGAAAATGGTCTGACCTCGACCGTCCATCACGCGTCCGTTCCCTGCCGAAAGCTCGGATTTCCAAGCCCCTATAGCCCCTTTGCGGCGCGATATCGCCGCGCAAACACGCGTTTTCTGAGGCGGGCCACGGGGCGCGCGCCAACCTCCGCGAACCGCGTCATTGTACGGGAAACGACGAAACCAAATACAACTGAAAGTTAGCGTTAATCATTCTACCAGAAGCTGCACCTCGTTCCTGCTTGCCGACCAACGGGTTGCAGGGCCGGATCAGAATCGCTCCCCGGCCGCGCAGCAATGGAGTTCCAGATGCGTCCCTTGACCGTCGTCCCGGTTACGCCGCGGACTGCGATGATCGCTGTCATCCGTCCGGGCGCCGCCCGCGCGATCCCGATCGCGGCCGGGCTCCTGCTCTGCACGGCCCTGGCGACGCCCGCCCAGGCGCAGCTCCTGCGCGGCGCGCTGGATACAACCACGAATGGCATCCTCGGCACCGGGCTCACGATCGGCACGAGCAGCCCCGGCAGCGGCGTGCTCGGAACCGGCCTCAATGTCGGGACGACCAATGGCGGGCTTCTCGGCACGGGCGTAACGGTCGGCACCACCAATCCCGGGACCGGCGTCCTCGGGACCGGCGTCAATGTCGGGACCACGACCGGCGGCAGCGTGCTCGGCACCGGCGTGACGGTCGAAACCACCGCTCCCGGGACCGGCGTCCTCGGAACGGGGCTCAACGTCGGGACCACCGGCGGGGGTGTGCTCGGGACCGGCGTGCTCGTCGGCACGACCGGTCCGGGAGACGGGCTGCTCGGCACCGGTCTCACCCTGGGAACCGCGGGAGGGACCGGAACGGGCGGCTGCGGCACCTGCGGCGGCACCGGCGGGGGTGGGACCGGCGGAGGCGGAACCGGTGGTGGTACCGGTGGCGGGTCCAATCAGGGCATCTACATCATCACCGGCAACGTGACGCAGTCCCAGGGGCAGACCGTCATCAACGAGCTGAGGCTCTCTCAGCTCACGAGCGTCACGGGCGTCGCCGCCAACAACACCAGCAACCAGGCCGCGCCGATCGCCGTCGGCAGCGACGCGCTGGCGGTGGGCTACGGTTCGAGCGCGGCCGGGACGGCCTCGACAGCCGTCGGCACGGGCGCCAGCGCGGCCAACACCGGCAGCGTCGCCCTCGGCTACGCGGCGAGTGCACAGGGACTCGGCGGAACGGCCATCGGCACGGCCTCCGCGGCGTCCGGAGCCGGCAGCACCGCTCTGGGCTTCGTCGCCGGCGCGACCGGAACCGGCTCGACCGCCGTCGGTGCGGCCGCCTCGGCGGCCGGCAACAACAGCGTCGCGCTCGGCAACGGGGCGGCCGCCAATCAGGCCAACACGATCGCGATCGGCGCGAACGTGAAGACGACCCAGGCCAACCAGGTGGCGATCGGCAATTCCGCGAACACCTACACGCTGGCCGGCATCGCCTCGCAGGCGAGCGCCGCCGCCCAGAGCGGAGCGACGGCCTTCGTGACCACGGACGCGAACGGTAACCTCGCGGCCTCGGCCTACGGACCGTCGACGATCGCCGGCCTCGGCAACCGGATCGATTCGGTGCAGGCGCAGGTCAACAACCTGGAAGCCAAGACCGACTCGGTCCAGCGCTACGCGATCCAGACGCGGAAGGAGGCCCGGCAGGGCGTCGCCATGGCCATCGCGATGGCGACCGCGCCGATGCCGTCGGCGCCGGGCAAGACGACCTGGGCCACCAACGGGGCGACCTACCGGGGCGAGTGGGCCGGCGGTCTCGCTGTGGCGCACCGGTTGCCGACCTGCTGCGTCCCGATCGCGGTGACCGCCGGCGTGGCCTACGGCGGCGACAACGCTGTCGGTGTCCGCGCCGGCCTCGCGGGCGAGTTCTGACGCGACCATCGCCGCCAGGGACGCGCATGATTTCGTCCTTGCGCGGCGGGAAAGGACCGCGATAGTGTCAAGCAATGCTGACACTCGCGGTCGACCATCGGGTTGCGCAAGAGATCGATCGGCGCCCGCACGCCGTCGTGGCCGGCTCGGGCTTCGGCGGTCTCGCCGCGGCGGTCCGGCTGGGCGCGCGCGGCTATCGCGTCACCGTTTTGGAGCGCCTCGCGCAGCCCGGGGGACGGGCCCGCGTCCACAGGCAGGACGGCTTCACCTTCGACGCCGGTCCGACCATCGTCACCGCGCCCCAGCTCTTCGAGGAGTTGTGGCAGCTCGCCGGCCGCAGGCTCGCCGACGACGTGACGCTGGTGCCGATGGATCCGTTCTACCGGATCCGCTTCGCCGACGGCACGTCCTTCGCCTACAGCGGCGACGTGGACCGGATGCGCGCCGAGGTGGCCCGCTTCGCGCCGGACGACGTCGCGGGGTACGAGCGCTTCATGGCGCACAGCCGCGCCGTCTGCCGGATCGGGTTCGAGCAGCTCGGACACGTGCCGTTCGGCAGCGTCGGCGCGATGCTCAAGATCGCGCCCGACCTGCTGCGCCTCTCGGGACACCGCTCGGTGTACGACGTGGTGGCGCGCTTCATCCGCGACGAGCGGCTGCGCACGGTCTTCAGCTTCCATCCGCTCCTGATCGGCGGCAACCCGTTCCGGGCCAGCGCCATCTACTGCCTGATCGCCGACCTCGAGCGGCGCTGGGGCGTTCACTTCGCGATGGGCGGTACGGGGCAGCTGGTCGACGGGCTGGTGCGGCTGATCCGGTCGCAGGGCGGCCGCCTGCGCCTCGGCGTCGAGGTCGCGCGCATCCGGGTCGAGGCGGGGGCGGCCACCGGCGTCGACCTGACCAGCGGCGAGGCGATCGCGGCCGACGTCGTGGTGTCCAACGCCGATTCGGCCGTGACGCACGCGCGCCTGCTTCCGGAGGCGCAGCGCTGGAGCCCGGGGCGGTTCCAGCGAGCCCGCTCGTCGATGGGACTGTTCGTCTGGTACTTCGGCACCAAGCGGCGCTACCCGGCGGTGGATCACCACACGATCCTGCTCGGGCCCCGATACCGCGGCCTGCTCGCCGACATCTTCGACCGCAAGGTGCTGGCCGAGGACGCGAGCCTCTACCTGCACCGTCCGACCGCCACCGATCCGAGCCTCGCCCCACCGGGATGCGACGCCTTCTACGTGCTGGCCCCGGTGCCGAACCTCGCCGGCGGCCAGGATTGGCAGACCCTCGCCGAACCGTACCGGCGCCGGATCGCCGCCCTGCTTGAGGCGAGCGTGATGCCCGGCCTGTCGGAGGCCATCGTGACCTCGAAGGTGACGACGCCGCTGGATTTCCAGGACGATTTCCTGAGCTACCGGGGCTCCGGATTCGGCCTGGAGCCGGTGCTGACGCAATCGGCCTGGTTCCGTCCGCACAACCGGTCGAGCGCAGTCCGCAACCTCTACCTCGTGGGGGCCGGCACGCATCCGGGGGCCGGCCTCCCCGGGGTGCTGTCCTCCGCCCGCATCCTCGACAGCGTGGTCCCCGATGCCCGCGTTACCGCCTGAATTCGCCGCCGCGGCCGACCGGACCGCCTGCCGGTTGGCGATCCGGGCCGGCTCGAAGAGCTTCTTCGCGGCCGGCCAGCTGCTGCCGGCCGACATGCGCGAGGCGGCTTACGGCCTCTACGCCTTCTGCAGGCTGTCCGACGATCTCGTCGACGATGCGGCGAGCCCGGCCGACCGGCGCGGCGCCGTGGCGCGTCTCGAGGCCCGGATCGGCCAGGCCTACGCGGGCCGTCCCGCCGACGCCCCGGCGGACCGCGCCTTCGCGGAGATCGTCGCGGCCCACGCGATCCCGGAAGCGCTGCCGCGCGCGCTGATCGAGGGCTTCGCCTGGGACGCCGAGGGCCGGCGCTACGCCGATCTCGGGGCGCTCCACGCCTACGCTGCCCGGGTCGCGGGCTCGGTCGGGGCGATGATGTCCCTGATCATGGGGACCCGCTGTCCCGACGCGCTGGCCCGCGCCTGCGATCTCGGCGCCGCGATGCAGCTCACCAACATCGCGCGCGACGTCGGCGAGGACGCGCGGATGGGCCGCCTCTACCTGCCGCTGGACTGGATGCGGGAGGCGGGGCTCGATCCGGACGCGTTCCTCGCCGATCCGCGGCCGAGCCCGGCCCTGGCCGGCGTGGTGGCCCGCCTCCTCGCCGAGGCGGACAGCCTCTACGCGCGCGCCGAGGCGGGCATCGCGGTGCTGCCACGCGGCTGCCGGCCCTCGATCCGGGCGGCGGGGCTGATCTACGCCGAGATCGGCCGGGTCGTTGCGGCGCAGGGCTACGATTCGGTCCGCCACCGCGCCCGGGTCACGACGGCGCGGAAGCTCGCCCTGATCGTCCGCGCGATCCGAACGCCCGCGGACGCGACCGGCCTCGGCGCGGCCCCGCTTCCCGAGACGGCGTTCCTGATCGAGGCCGTGGCGGCCGAGCCGGTCCTGCCGATGCGCGCGCGCCCGGCGCTGCGGCCCTGGTGGGACGTCGGCGGCCGGGTCGTGCACGTCCTCGACCTGATCGAGCGGATGCGCGAGCGCGAGGCGTTCGGCCGCTCCGCACCGTCCTGATCGACGCGGCGGGGGCTCATCGGTGCGCGACGGGCTGTTCGCCGCCCTCGATATCGGACTCGTCTTCGCCCTGGCGCTGGGTGTCGGGGTCTGGCAGCTCATCGCGGTCCGCCGCAGCATCCGCCGCGACCGGGACGGCAAGGTGGATTGAGGCCACGGTTACCGACGGCGGCCTCCGGGCCGTGACGGCGGGGTGAGCCACTACCCCGCGATCCGGCCGCCCTCATCCGTCGCGGTCACGCGGTCGGTGGATTCGGCGAGCGCGACGTCGCCCTCAAGCAGGCACCCGACCGGGCGGCCGTCCACGAAGCCGAGCCGCACCCGGATCTCGGACAGGCGGCCCATAGCCCGACCCTGCAGGATCCGGATCGGACGGTCGTCCGGCTCGATGAGGCCGTCCTGCAACAGCCCGAAGGCCAGGGCTGCGGCCGCGATGCCCGTGGCGGCGTCCTCGGGATAGCCGGAGGCGCGGGGAAACTGCCGCGCCTCGAACAGCCGGGCCGGGCCGTCCAGCACGGCGTAGGGATAGAGGCCGGTCGACCCGATCCGCGTGCAGGCAGCCTCGACGGCATCGCTGGCGGGCGCGAGGGCGTTCAGCGCCGCCGCGTCGCGCATCGGCACGAGCGTCTTGACCCGCGACGTCACAGCGTTGTGGACCGGCCGCGCAGCGAGGGCGTCGCGCCCGATTCCGAGCGCCGCTTGAACTGCAGCGCTCTGCTCGTCCGTCAGGGGCCGCACGCGGCCGACCGACTGCGTGATCGCGACGCTCCAAGCATCCGCGCCGCGCGGGCTGACGAACCCCGTTACGGAACCGCTGCCGGTGGCGATGCGGACCGACCCCACCGGCAGGCGCCCCTCACGGGCGAGCACCCACAGGACGCCGATCGTGGCGTGGGCGCACATCTCCATCTCGTGGTTCGGCACGAAGAAGCGGAGGTGCAGATCGTGGGCCGGGTCATCGGCCGGCAGCGCGAAGCCCGATTCGTGGCCGTACCGCCGGGCGACGCCCCGCATGGCCTCCGCGTCGAGGGCCCGCGCGTCGGAGACGACGGGACAGGGATTGCCGCCCGTGCCGGCGTGCGTGAAGACGTCGACCACAGTCACGCGGGGCATCGGCCGGCCCTCACTGGAGGTGGCGGGTATAGGTGGCGCCGGCCGCCGCCTTGAGGGCCGCGCCCGCCTCGCGGCCGATCCGCTCCGCCTCCGCGACGGGCCCCTGCCGGGACGCCGCCCAGTGGCGGCTGCCGTCGGGCAGGAAGAGCAGCCCGTCGATCCGCAGAGTGTCCCCGTCGATCTGCGCCAGGGCGGCGATGGGCGTCCGGCAGGATCCGTCGAGTTCCGCGAGCAGCGCCCGCTCGGCCGAGACCGCGATGGTGGTCCGCGCGCAGGCGATGGGCGCCAGGAGGTCGCGGATCGCCGCGTCGTCCGAGCGGCACTCGATGCCCAGGGCGCCCTGCGCCACGGCCGGCAGCATCTCCTCGACCGACAGGACGCTGCGCGCCATGCTCTCCAGGCCGAGGCGCTCCAGGCCCGCGATGGCGAGGAGCGTCGCGTCGCACTCGCCGGCCTCGAGCTTGCGCATCCGGGTGTTGGCGTTGCCCCGCAGCGGGACCACTCGGAGATCGGGCCGTCGCATCAGCACCTGCGCGCCGCGGCGGAGCGACGAGGTCCCGACCCGGGCGCCGGCCGGCAGCCCCGCCAGTCCGTCGGCGTGCGGCGACAGGAACGCGTCCCGCGGGTCGTCGCGCGCGAGGATGCAGGCGATGGTGAGACCGTCGGGGAGCCAGGTCTCCACATCCTTCATCGAATGCACGGCGACGTCGACCTCGCCGGCGAACAGGGCCTGCTCGAGTTCCTTGGTGAACAGGCCCTTGCCGCCGATCTCGGACAGGGGCCGGTCCAGGATCTTGTCGGCCACGGTGGTCACGACCACCAGCTCGGTCTCGAGGCCCGGATTGGCCGCCACGATCCGGTCGCGCACCATCCCGGTCTGCGCGAGCGCCATCGGAGAGCCGCGGGTGCCGATGCGCAGGGGGCGGTTCAACATCTGTTCCGGATCGCTTCGCTGGACGAGACACTGCCTTATAGACCGAGCGCGGCGGCAGGCCACATTCCGTCAACCGGTTTCGGGCCAGGGTCTCGCGGCCGTGAAGGCGGCCCGCCCCGCTTTCGCCGGACTGCGCGCCTAGCGGGACCCCGGCGGGTTCTGGAGCCTACAGGTCTTATCGCGATGCTGATCATGCCGAGCCGCCGGCAGTTCCTGACCGGGCTCGGCGTGGGCGCCGGCCTCACCGCCGCGACGGGCGTCTACGCCTTCGACGTCGAGCCGCTGCACCGGCTGGTGGTCACGTCCTACGCGCCGTCCCTGCCGCGCTGGGATCCGGCGCTGCGCCTGCGGGTGGCGGTGCTGGCGGATTTCCACATCTGCGAGCCGTACATGCCGTTCGACCGGGTGGCGGAGATCGTCGCGGCCACCAACGCCCTCGCGCCCGATCTGGTCCTGCTGCTCGGCGACTACCCGGCCGGGCGCATCGCGTGGCGCAAGCTGCCGCTCGACCAGTTCGCCCGGATGATGACCGAGCTGAAGGCGCCCCTCGGCACGCACGCGATCCTCGGCAACCACGATTGGTGGGACGACCACGCCGTCCAGCGGGCCGGCCGCGGCGTTCCGGCGGTGCGGCGCCTGCTGGAGGCGCAGGGCATCCCGGTCCTGGAGAATCAGGCCGTGCGCCTCGTGAAGGACGGGCGGCCGTTCTGGCTGGCCGGGCTCGGCGACCAGCTGCCGTTCCTCAACGCGTGGAACACGTTCAGCCTGGCCGACCTGCCGCGGACGCTGCGAGCGGTCACGGACTCGGCGCCCGTGATCCTGATGGCCCACGAACCCGACATCTTCGTCTCCGTGCCCGACCGCGTCTCGCTGACCCTCGCCGGCCACACCCATGGCGGCCAGGTCCGGCTGTTCGGCCACGCCCCCGCCATCCGGAAGGTGCGCGGCCACGATTACTCCTACGGCCACATCGTCCAGGACGGCCGCCACATGATCGTCTCGGGCGGTTTCGGGATGAGCCGGATCCCCGTGCGGATGGGCGTCCCGCCGGAGATCGTCCTCCTCGAGCTCGGCACGTCGGACGCGTCCGCGACCGCCAGCTGAGCACGCGAGAGCGTCACGCGGACGCCGACGGTCGCCGCATCGGTGAAGTAGATCCAGGTCGCGCGCAATGGATGTGTCGCCTGCGCGCGCGATCCCGCAAGTCACAGCGTTCATTCGCAGGCATTGACGCGGGTTTGACACACCGAGATGTGCGTGAGAGCGTCCCGCGTCGATTCGATCTGGGGACGCTCATGCCGATCCTGCTCGGCCTCATCGGGATCATCGTCGCGGGACTGTTCTGGATCTTGCGGACGCACGGGACCGTCAAGGGCCTGCAGGAGGTCAACCGGGACACGAAGGGGCTTCAGCGCCGCGCCGTCTCGACCTTCCAGAACCTCGTGGGGACGCCGTTGCAGCGCGTCCGCGACCCGCGCCTGGCGGCGGTGATCCTGATGATCCAGCTGGTCCGGACCGGCAGCCCCCTCACCGCCAGCGAGAAGACGCGGATCCTCGAATACATGGAGCGTCCGCTCGAGGTGGATCGGATCTCGGCCACCTTCGAGAGGGCCTGGGGCTACACGCAGGCGCGTCTCCCGTTCTCGCAGGTCGCCGACGCCCTGGCGCCGCTGCTGCGCGACGCGCTGACGGTGTCCGAGCGGGGCGAGTTGATCGCGATGCTGACCCAGGTGGCCAGCGCGCATTCCCCGCCCAGCGAGTTGCAGCGGGAGGGCATCGCCCGCCTCAAGCGGCGCCTCCTCGTCGGCGAGGGACCCGTTCTGGTCCGGGGACGAGGCGAATCCGCCTGATCCGCATCGGGGTGGGGCGCGGCGCGCCGGAACGCCGCGCCGCTCGCCTTTCCGGACCGCCGCGCTACCTCGCGGGCATGCGCGCGCTCCTGCCTCTCCTCGTCCTCACCGCCCTCTCGGCCGGCGCCGGCCCCGTCCGGGCACAGTCCTGCGACGCGCTCGTCGACAAGGTCACGGCCGAGACGGCGGCCAAGACGGCCGAGCGCCGGAGCGACTACGCGAGCTTCACGGCCGGTCCGGACATGACCCTGACGCTGGCCTGCGGCGGGCCAAACCTGTCCTCTGTGGGCGCGCAGTTTCGCGGGGCGAACCCGCCCGACCGCTACTACGACCTGTTCGGGCAGGCCGGGCACGCGGTGACCGGCATCGATGCCGCCGTGATCACCGACGCCGCGCACCGGGCCCAGGCGACGGCCACGAAGCTCAGGCACAGCAACGTCGATCTCGGCGGGGCCCGGGTCACCTGCTCAGCGATGGTGTCGCCCGACAAGGGCCCGCTGACGCTGTGCGCGGTGATCGAGAACAGCAACCGCAGCTGAGACCGGCGGCGGCGCGGCCGCCGGCCCGTGCGCCCGCCTCAGAGCGGGATGTTGTCGTGCTTCTTCCAGGGCTGCTCCATCTTCTTGGTGCGGAGCATCCCGAGGGCCTTGGCGATCCGGCGGCGGGTCGAGTGCGGCATGATCACCTCGTCGATGTAGCCGCGCTCGGCCGCCACGAAGGGCGAGAGGAACCGGTCCTCGTACTCGCCGGTGCGCGCCGCGATCTTCTCCGGGTCGCCGATCTCGCTGCGGAAGATGATCTCGACCGCGCCCTTCGCGCCCATCACGGCGATCTGCGCCGTCGGCCACGCGTAGTTCACGTCCGCGCCGACGTGCTTCGACGCCATGACGTCGTAGGCGCCGCCGAAGGCCTTGCGGGTGATGATCGTGACCAGCGGCACCGTCGCCTGAGAGTAGGCGAAGAGCAGCTTGGCGCCGTGCTTGATCAGGCCGCCGTATTCCTGCGCCGTGCCCGGCAGGAAGCCCGGCACGTCCACGAAGGTGACGATCGGGATGCCGAAGGCGTCGCAGTAGCGCACGAAGCGCGCGGCTTTCCGCGAGGCGTCCGAATCGAGCACGCCCGCGAGCACCAGCGGCTGGTTGGCCACGAAGCCGACGGTCCGGCCCTCGATCCGGCCGAACCCGGTGATGATGTTGCGCGCGTAGGCGGACTGGATCTCGAAGAAGTCGCCCTCGTCCACCACGCGGCGGATCAGCTCGCCCATGTCGTAGGGCTTGTTCGGGTTGTCGGGGATCAGCGTGTCGAGGGACGCGTCGATCCGATTGACGTCGTCGAAGCTCTCCAGCTCCGGCACGCCGTCGATGTTGTTCGCCGGAAGGAAGTCGAGGAGGCGGCGGATCTGGAGGATCGCCTCGACGTCGTTCTCGAAGGACCCGTCGGCGATCGACGACTTGGTGGTGTGGACCTTGGCGCCGCCGAGTTCCTCGGCGGTCACGACCTCGTTGGTGACGGTCTTCACCACGTCGGGGCCGGTCACGAACATGTAGCTCGTGTCGCGAACCATGAAGATGAAGTCGGTCATGGCCGGCGAGTAGACGTCGCCGCCCGCGCAGGGACCCATGATCACCGAGATCTGCGGGATGACGCCCGAGGCCATGACGTTGCGGCGGAACACCTCGCCGTAGCCGCCGAGCGCCGCGACGCCCTCCTGGATGCGCGCGCCGCCGGCGTCGAAGATACCGATGATCGGGGCGCGCATCTTCAGCGCCATGTCCTGAACCTTCACGATCTTCTGGGCATGCGCCTCGGACAGCGAGCCGCCGAACACCGTGAAGTCCTTCGAGAAGAGGAAGACCGTGCGGCCGTTGATCGTGCCCCAGCCGGTCACGACGCCGTCGCCGGGGATCTTCTGCTTCTCCATGCCGAAATCGGTGGAGCGGTGCTGCACGAACATGTCGAACTCCTCGAACGACCCGTGGTCGAGGAGGAGTTCGATGCGCTCGCGCGCCGTCAGCTTGCCGCGCTTGTGCTGGGCCTCGACGCGCTTCTCACCGCCGCCGAGCCGGGCCTGCGCCCGCCGCTCTTCGAGCTTGTCGAGGATGTCCTTCATGGCTGTTCCCGCCCTTCCCCTGCCTGTGACCTGCGACCCGGATCGGGCCGGGTCCAAGCTTATGCGTTCACCGATCGAGCGCCCTTAGCACGCGCTTTTCGGGTGGCAAACCGACGCGGGGAGCCGCGGGATCAGACCTTCGGGGGATAGGGGATGATGGTGGACGGTGCAGGGATCGAACCTGCGACCTTTCCCGTGTGAAGGGAACGCACTACCGCTGTGCTAACCGTCCGTACCGGCGTGCCGCCTGAGCGCACGCCATCGCCGCTCGCCCGTGGGGGCGTCGCGACCCGGTGGCGGGCCTTCTAGAGCGCGGCGGGCCGCGACGTCAAGCGCGGCCGGCGATGTTGGCCGACAGCCGGACGAGCGTTCGAGCAGGCGTCCAGATACGCACCGCACTCGGCGGAGCGCCGCCGTCGCCGGCCCGGGGCACGCCGACGTGCGCGTGCGTGAGGTTGACAAGGGCGCCGGCCCGGTGCGCTGTGCGGGCATGCACGATGGGCCAGCGGGCGCGAAGCCCGGCAGCGACGTGACGGTGGAGGGCGCGGCGAGGCCAGGACGGCCGCGCGTCGCGATCACGTACTGCACCCAGTGCAACTGGCTGCTGCGCTCCGCCTGGATGGCGCAGGAACTCCTCTCGACGTTTCGCGATGATCTGGGCGAGGTCGCCCTCGTCCCGGCCACGGGGGGCGCTTTCAACATCCAACTGGACGGGGTGCTCCTGTGGGAACGGGTGCGCGACGGCGGTTTCCCGGACGTGAAGGCGCTGAAGCAGCGCGTGCGCGACCACCTCGACCCGACACGCGATCTCGGTCATATCGACCGGTCATGAGGCGAGGGAACGGCGACGAGCCCGCGTGGCACCGCGGGCCGGGGACGGACCCCGCTTGAGTCCGGACCATCACGCCGAGGGCGCGGGCGTCCCCGCGGTGATTCCCGCGCGCCGTTCCTGGCTGTCGCGGCGGCTGCACCGCTTCGGGCGAAACGGCTTCTCGACCCAGGTCTACCTGATCGCGCTGGTGATCGCGCTGATCGGCCCCGGCCTGCTGTTCACCAGCATCCTGCTGATGCGCTACGCCTCCGCCGAGCGGGCACGGTTCGAGCAGGACGCCCGCGAGAACGTGCGCGGCATCGGCCTGTCCCTGGACCGCGACACCGCCGGTCTCGTGTCGGTGCTGCAGACTCTGGCGACCTCACCGCGGATCCGGCAGGGCGACTTCGAAGCGTTCGACGCCCAGGCGCGCCTCGTCCGCGAATCGATCGACCTGGACGTGCTCCTGCGCCGGCCCAACGGGCAAGAGATGGTGAATACCGGCGTGCCGCGCGGCGCGCCGATGCCGATCGTGACGCTACCCTTCGACCAGGATCTGGCCCGCGGGACGCAGCGCGCCATGGTGAGCGGCTACGTGCCGGGCCCGACGCCGAGCGAGGCCACTTACGCGGTCGGCGTGCCCGTGATGGTCGACGGCGAGGTCGGCTATATTCTGAGCTTCACCGTCCCCCTGTCGCGCCTGCAGGGCATCCTGTCCCGGGAGGTCGTACCGGGCTGGACGACGGGGATCAGCGACAGGTCGGGCATTGTCCTGGCGCGCCTGCCCGATCCTGAGGCGGTGGTCGGCAAGCAGCGCCTCGCCAGCCTCCGCCAGGTGCAGTCGTCGACGCCCGGGGTCTGGGAGGGCCAGGATCGCCAGCACAAGCCGGTGGTGGTGATCGAGGCGCGCTCGCGGCTCACCGGCTGGATGGTCGCGACCAGCATCCCGCAGGCCCTCGTCGACGCGCGGGTGCGGCGCTGGATCTGGGCCTTCGCGGGCTTCGGCCTGCTGGTGCTGGCCACCTCGTCGCTCCTGGCGGTGAACCTCTGGTCGCGGGTCTCGCGCCCCCTCCGGCTGCTGGCCGCTTCGGGGCCTGCCCTGGCCCGGGGCGAGGCGATCCCGCGCGTGTCGTCGCCGGTCCACGAGATCCAGCGGCTCGGCGTCGTGCTGTCGGAGGCGTCTCTCCGGCTGCGCACCCGGGAGGAGGAGCGCGACCGGGCACTCGCCGAGACAAAGCGCGGCCTGAGCGCCCTGAGCGAGTCCGAGGCGCGCTTCCGGCACATGGCCGATTCGGCGCCGGCCCTGATCTGGATGACCGACGAGACCGGCGCGGTCAGCTTCGCCAACCTCCATTTCGAGCACCTGTTCGGGCTGCCGGCCGCACGGTTCAACGACGACGGCTGGCACCAGATCGTGCATCCCGACGACCTGGAGAATTTCCGCAGCGCCTTCACGGAGGCGTTCGAGGCCCGGATCCCGTTCCGCACGGAGGCGCGGGTGATCGACCGGACGGGCGCGGTGCGCTGGCTCCAGTGCGAGGGCGTGCCGCGGCTCGACGACGCCCAGAACTTCCTGGGCTACACCGGCTGCAACATCGACATCACCGACACGAAGAACGCCGAGGAGCACCTCCTGCTCCTGATCCACGAGTTGAACCACCGGGTGAAGAACACCCTGGCGACGGTGCAGTCGATCGCGGCCCAGTCGCTGCGCGGGCTGGAAGGCGCCGAGGCCGACGCGGCGCGCGCCGCCTTCGAGGCGCGCCTCCTCGCCCTGGCGCGGGTGCACGACGTGCTGACCCGGGAGAGCTGGGAGGGGGCGGAACTCTCAGCCGTCGTGGCGGACGCGATCCGGCCGCTGGAGGCCGGCGACGGCCGGGCCTCGCGGTTCCATGTTCAGGGACCGGCCCTGCGGCTGCCGCCGCGGCTCGCGCTGTCCATCGCCATGGCCCTGCACGAGCTCGGCACGAACGCCGTGAAGTACGGCGCGCTCTCGACCGAGGGCGGCACGGTCGAGATCGCCTGGACGGTGCGGCGCCTGGACGAGATGCAGCTCTCGCTCCGCTGGTCCGAGCGCGGCGGCCCGCCGGTGAAGAAGCCGACGCGGACCGGATTCGGATCACGCCTGATCGAGCGCAGTCTGGCGCGCGAGCTCGCCGGCGAGGTGGTGCTGAGCTACGAGCCGACCGGCGTGGTCTGCACCATCGACGCCCCGGTGCCGCCGCCGGGCCTCCTCGAGCGCAAGGGCGTCGCCGCCCCGACGCGGATCGCGCCGCTGCCGCTCGCCGGGTAGGCCACACGGCGCGGCGCGCGCCCGTCAGTGGTACGGGTCGGCAGCGTCGCGCAGGCCGTCGCCCATGAAGTTGAAGGCGAGCACCGTCACCAGCACGGGCAGAACCGGCAGGAGCAGCCAGGGGTAGAGCTGCACCGCCGCGAGATTCTGCGCCTCGTTGAGCAGCACGCCCCAGCTGGTCACCGGCGGTCTGAGTCCGAGGCCCAGGAACGACAGGGCGGTCTCGCCGAGGATCATGGTCGGGATCGACAGCGTCGCTGACGCGATCAGGTGGCTCATGAAGTTCGGGATCAGGTGGCGGCCGATCACCCGGGTCGGCGAGGCGCCCATCAGCTCGGCGGCCTGGACGAAATCCTCCTCCCGCAGCGCCAGGAGCTTCCCGCGCACCGCCCGCGCGAGCCCCGGCCAGTCGAGCAGGCCGAGGATCACCGTGATGCCGAAGAAGATCAGCAGCGGGCTCCAGTTCGGCGGCAGCGCCGCCGACAGGGCGAGCCAGAGCGGCAGCTCCGGCAGGGAGCGCACCACCTCGATCAGCCGCTGCACCCCGGCATCGACGACGCCGCCGAAATAGCCCGCGATGCCGCCGAAGAAGAGCCCGAGCGCGAACGAGATGGCGACGCCCACGAGGCCGATGGTGAGGGAGATCCGGGCCCCGTAGATCATGCGCGAGAACAGGTCACGCCCGAGCTTGTCGGTGCCGAGGAGGAACAGCGTGCCGTTCTCCGGCGGGCAGACGAGGTGCAGGTCGGTGCGGACGAGCCCCAGCCAGTCGTAGCCGTCGCCCCGGCAGAGGAAGCGCAGCGGCTGCGGGGCGGCGGCGTCCACCTTGTAGTCCCGGCGGAACGTGTCGAGGTCGAGATGGGCCCGGTAGGGGTAGACGAACGGCCCGACGAAGCGGCCCTCGTGGAACAGGTGCACGCCCTGCGGCGGCGCGTAGAGGAAGTCGCCGTTGCGGCGGGCCTGCCCGTAGGGCGCGAGCTGCTCGACGAACGGCACGGTCGCGTAGAGCGCGAGCAGGATCAGGGCCGAGGCCACGGCGAGGCGGTGGCGCAGGAACTTGCGGAGGATGAGCCGCCACGCGGAGGCCGTGGCGACCGGGCTCTCGGTCCGGGCCTCCGGCTCGAAGGGCGCCGGATCGACGAAGTGTCCGGATTCGGGCAGCGCGTCGGTCATCGCGGGGCGAGTCATCGCAGGCCCATGCGGATGCGCGGATCGAGCCAGACCAGGATCAGGTCCGAGATCAGCATGCCGACGAGGGTGAGGGCCGCGACGAACATCAGGATGAACCCGGCCATGAACTGGTCCTGGCTGCGCAGGGCCTCGAGGAGCAGCGGCCCGACAGTCGGCAGGCTGAGCACCAGGGAGACCAGCACCGACCCGGAGACGAGGTGCGGGAGCAGGTTGCCGATATCCGCGACGAACGGGTTGAGCGACATCCGGAACGGGTATTTCAGCAGCGCCTGCAGGGGCGGCAGGCCTTTGGCGCGGGCGGTCACCGTGTAGGGCTTGGCCAGCTCGTCGAGCAGGTTGGCGCGCATGCGCCGGATCATGGCCGCGGTGCCGCCGAGGCCGATCACCAGCGTCGGCACGATCAGGTGCGCCAGGAGCGAGCGGACCTTCTCCCAGGTCCAGGGCTGGTTGGTGAGGGCCGAATCGTAGAGGCCGCCGATCGAAAGCCCGAACCACCGGTTGGCGTAGAACAGCAGGATCAGGGCGAGCAGGAAGCCCGGCACGGCGAGGCCGACATAGCCCAGCAGGGTGACGACGGCGTCGCCGAGCGTGTTCCGGTGCGTCGCGGAGTAGATCGCCGCCGGGATCGCCACGAGGTGGACGAACACCACCGCCGTCAGGTTGATCAGCAGGGTCAGCCACAGGGCGTCGCCGACGACATCCGCCACCGGCTTGTCGTACTCGAACGACCAGCCCCAGTCGCCCTGGAGCAGCCCGGAGAACCCGACCGATCCGGGCAGCACGCCGATCCACATCAGGTACTGCTGCCAGACCGGCCGATCGAGCCCGTACTGCTTGATGAGCAGCTCCGCCTTCGCCACGGAGCTCGCGTCGCCGGTGGCCCGCAGCTCCATGATCCGGTTGGTCAGGTAGTCGCCCGGCGGCAGCTTGATGATCACGAAGACGAGCGCCGAGATGACCAGCAGCGTCACCGCCATCGTGACGACGCGGCGGAGGATCTGGACGATCACCGGGCCTCCGCGCGCTTGTCGGCGCCGGTCTCGGTGCCCTTGTCCCAGAACAGCTCGTCGAGACGCTGCACGCCGATCATCGCGGTGGGCTCCCAGGAATAGAGGGCGCGCTTCGGGAGGTTGATCAGGCGATCGGCGCCGACCACCGGCTGGAGCGCGCCCGCCACCGTGCCGATCACCCAGGTGTTGTGCGCGTGGTTCATCAGCATCTCGCGCCAGATCGCGGCCTGCCGGCCGGCATCGTCGGTGTGGCGCCACTCCCGGTCGAGCTCGATGAGGCGCTGGACCTCCGGTACGTCGCAGGGCTCGCCGCTCTTGCCGCGGCTCTCGACGTTCATGCTCCACAGCGGCCAGGAATAATGCTCCGGCTGGGCCGGGCTCAGCTCGGTCGGGGGCATGATCGCGGTCGGGACGGCGAGGTCGAGGCCCTGGGCGGCGACCATGACGGTCACGCCCGCGATCGAGCGCCGGTGCAGGTTCGTGCGCTCCTGCGGCTTGGTGATCAGGCGGATCCCGACCTCGCGCCAGAACTCCGTGATGAGCAGCAGCGCGTCGAGGACCATCTCGGCCTCGCCGTCGCTCTCCACCACCAGCTCCAGGGCGCGACCGCCCGGGAGCAGCCGCGTGCCAGAACCGTCGCGGGCCGTCAGCCCGATCTCGTCCAGCAGCTTGGCGGCCCGGGCCGGGTCGTAGGCGGCGTTGAGGGTCCGCATCTCGGGCTCGAACAGCGCGCTCTCGGGCACGATCGTGTCGTTGCCCTCGGTGCCCAGGCCGAACAGGAGCGTGTTGTTCAGGGTGCGCCGATCGATGGCGAGCGACAGGGCGTGCCGGTACCGCACGTCGCGGTTGAGCTGCCGCCACGCCGGATCCGTCGTGGTCAGGTTCGGGTAGAGCGCGATCTCCGAGCCGCGGGCCACGGGCCACAGGTTGGTGCGGTAGCGATGCGCCGCCTCACCCTCCTTGAGGCTCGGGATGTCGGGCATCATCAGCCCGCGGAACATCAGGTCGGCCTCGCCGGCATTGGTCTTGGCGACCAGGAGGCCCTGCGAGGCCACGTCCATCACGATGGAATCGACGTAGGGGAGCTGCGTGCCGGCCGTGTCGACCCGGTGGTAGCTGCGGTTGCGCTCGAACCGGAACCGGGTGGCCGGCGAGCGGGTCCGCGGGACCCAGCCCTGCAGGGTCGGGCAGTCCGGGTTGTTGAGCTCGTAATTGTCGTCGAGGCGATTGTGCAGGGCCGCCCAGCTGCGGAGCTTCAGCGCCTTGGCCTTCGCGTCGGCCGCTTCCTTGCCGACGTAGCGGGCGTGGTACGGCTTGAGATAGTGCGACGGCCGGTAGATCAGCGGGTCGCGCGGCGCCGCCAGGGCCGGCAGGAACATCGGGTTCGGCCGGTCCCAGCTGTAGCGGACGGTGACCGGATCGAGGAATTCCACCTCCGGGAGCTTGCCGTCGACCCGGAAGAAGGCCGCGGGCCCGTCGGGGCTCAGGGCCTTCTCGTTGGCGACATCCTCCCAGTAGTAGCGGAAATCCTCCGCGGTGAACGGGTGCCCGTCCGACCAGCGGTGGCCCTGGCGGAGCGTGAACGTGAAGCGGCCGCCCTCCACGTCGACGCGCTCCAGCACATCGGGCCGCAGGTTGAGGTCGGCATCGTAGCCGACGAGGCGGGTGTAGCCGTAGACCGACAGGTAGCGGACGTCCCGCGCCTTGGCGATCAGGGTGCGGATCGTGCCGCCCGCACTGCCGAGCCGGCGTCCGTGGGCGGCGAGGTCGGCCACGTAGGGGGTGGTCGGCGGGCCGGGCGCGTCGGCCGGCGGGGTGTCGGCGAAGGCCCGCGACGGCGCGCGCGACCAGATCAGGCTGGCGCCGAGCCCGGCGAGCAGGGCGCGGCGGGACACGGTGCTGTCGTTCCCGCCCCGCAGCGGGAGAGCGGACGGGGTGCCGTCCTGAATGTCCCAGGCCTTCATGAGCTGCCCCGCAACGTCACGGAGGTGAGCCGGGCGGGCGAGTAGCCGGTCGCCCTGTGCAGGTCGTCGAAGGCGTGGGACCGGGCGATCAGCCCGGCGGCCTGCCGCACCAGGGCGTCGTCGGCCGGCTGCTCGAAATGGCGGCCGTTCCGCGTCCACCGGATCGGCTCCGGGCTGCGCTCGGGCCCGGTGATCATCGCGATGGTCGGGTGCGCGGGGCCGCCATGGGCGTGGATCCGGTGCCCGGCCGCGTCGTCGTCGAACAGCAGCCGGGTCAGACCGCGCGCCCGCGCCTCCACGACCCGCCGGCCCTGGGCGACGTGGTCGTCGAAGAACGCCACCGTCCGCGCCGGGTCGAGCATGGACCAGTCGGCGGTCGACCAATCCGCCGTGCTGTAGCGGGCCTGCCGGTCGCGGTACTGCAGGCCCGACAGGTCCGGATCGTGGCAGAAGATCTGCGCCTGCGGGCGGGCCTGCCGGATCACCCAGGTCGTGAGCCCGCGGAACACGCCCGATTCGATCACGAAGTCGGGCTTCAGCGCCCGCATGGCGACGTAGAGCTGCAGCGCGCCGTTGAAGCCGCTGCCGCCGCGCCGCTGCCGGACGGGGGCGGTGGGTATCAGCGCCCAGAACGCCCGGACCTGCTCCAGCACGTCGCCGTCGGGGACGAGGCCGGCGGCGGCGAGATCGCGTTCCAGGATGGCGGCGGCCGATTCGAGCAGGGTGGCGACTTCCCGCGGCGAGGTCGGCCGGTGGGTCCAGTCGGGGGCGGCCGGGACGAGGTCGTAGCCCAGGCGGTCGAAGAACGGCGACAGCACCTTGCGGCGCAGGCGCTCCAGCATCACGGGCGGCCGGGCCTGCATCACGCGGCCTCCGCACTGTGGGCGGCGCTGAAGCGCACCCGGTGTCCGGTCTCGACCGGGCGCATCGCCCCGGCCTCGTCGGGGGCCAGGCGGAACGGCTCCTCCCAGCGGGTCGGGTCGTTGCGGTCGGAGGCGACGGCCGCGAAGTCGAGGGGATGGTCCAGGCTCGGATCGGGCACGGCGGCGAGCAGCGCCCGCGTGTAGGGATGGACGGGCCGGCGGAACAGGGCCGCGCGGGGCGCCTCCTCGACGATGCGGCCCCGGCACATCACGCTGATCGTGTCCGCCATGTAGTCGATCACTGCCAGATTATGGGAAACGATGAGGTAGGAGAGGCCCAGGGCGGCCTGGAGATCCTTGAGCAGGTTCAGGATCTGCGCCTGGACCGAGACGTCGAGGGCCGAGACCGGCTCGTCGAGCACCAGCAGCCGCGGCTTCGGGGCGAGCGCCCGGGCGATCCCGATGCGCTGCCGCTGCCCGCCCGAGAAGGCGTGCGGGTACCGGCCGAGACCGCTGGGCTCCAGGCCGACCATGGCCATCAGGGCGCGGCAGCGCTCCCGCCGCTCCGCCGCCGGGACGCCGTGGATCTCCATCGGCTCCGACAGGATCTGCCGGACGGTCATGCGCGGATCGAGGGACGCGTAGGGGTCCTGGAACACGAACTGGACCGTGCGGCGATAGGCGAAGAGGGCGTCGCCGCTCAGGCCGTGGACGTCCCGCGGGCCGCTGCCGTCGTCGAACAGGATCCGCCCGGAATCCGGCCGGAGCGCCCGCATGATCATCTTCGAGACCGTGGTCTTGCCCGACCCGGACTCGCCGACGAGCCCCAGCGTCTGGCCCGCCGCCAAACTCAAGGAGACGTCGGACACGGCGTGGACGATCCGCGGCTTCTGCCACAGCCGACCGGCGCGCAGCGTGAAGCTCTTGCTCACCCCCTCCACCTGCAGGATCGGCCCGGCCAGGGGCGCGGGCGCCTGGCCGGGCGGGATCTCGGCCTTGGCCGGGCGGATCGGCGTGAGCCGCTCGCCGGGCGCCATGTCGAAGCGCGGCACCGCGTGGAGGAGCGCGCGGAGATAGGCGTGGCCCGGCGCGCGCATCACCGTGTCGCGCGGGCCCGCCTCGACGAGGCGTCCGCGATAGAGGACGGCGACGTCGTGGGCGATGTTGGCGACCACGCCGAGGTCGTGGGTGATCAGCAGGATCGCCATCCCGGTCTCCTCCTGGAGCCGGGCCAGCAGGGCGAGGATCTGGGCCTGGGTGGTGACGTCGAGCGCGGTGGTCGGCTCGTCGGCGACGAGGAGGGCGGGTTTCAGGATCAGCGCCATGGCGATCATGGCGCGCTGGCGCAGGCCGCCGGACAGCTCGAACGGGTAGGTCCGCAGGGCGCGGTGCGGGTCCGGGAAGCCGACCCGGGCCAGCGCCCCCTCGGTCCGGGCATCGGCCTCCTTGCGGTCGGCCCCGGTGTGGATGCGCAGCGCCTCGCCGATCTGGTCGCCCACCGTGTGGAGCGGTGACAGGCAGGTCATGGGCTCCTGGAAGATCATGGCGATGCGCTGGCCACGGATCGCCCGCATCGCCTCGCCCTCGGAGGGGAGCCGCGCGATGTCGGCCTCGACCTCGCCGTCCCGGAACAGGATCTGACCGCGGGTGATGGCGGCGGAGGGCGGCAGGATCCGCAGAATCGCCTGGGCGGTCACCGACTTGCCCGAACCGGACTCGCCGACCAGGGCGAGGGTGCGGCCGCGGTGAACGTCGAGGGACAGGCCGTGCAGCGCCTCGAACGGACCGCTCTCCGTGCGGAACGCGACCGCGAGGTCGCGGATGGACAATAGCGGGCTCAACCCGTCCTCGCGATCTGTGAGACCTGAGACTTAGATGCCGCCGGCCCCTTGTCCATCGCGGACGCGCCGAAGTGCGCCCGAACATCCACGACCTGTATCGCCGGGTGCCGCAGGAGGTTGGCCACCAGCGCGCCGACGAAGTCCCAGACGGCCTCGTCGTGGACGCGGTGGTGCGTCAGAAGGCCGAGCGGCCGCTCCGGCGCGCCCGCGATGTCGGCGGCGAGGCCGCGCAGCAGGGCTTCCGGATCGCGCAGGGACCGGCTGCCCCGCCAGTCGATCGGGTCGAGGGTGGCATCGAGCCGGCGCAGACCCGGGATCGACGGGCCGGGCACGGCCGAGAGGCCGCGATAGCCGAGATCCGGCAGGGCGGCGGCGAGTTCCGGCGCGACGCGGTTCCACGGCGGCACGAAGACAGGCAGCAGCGAGCCTTCCGGCAGACGCTGCCGGGCGATCCGGAGGCCGGCAGCGGCGTCGGCGACCAGGGTGTCGAGAGGGCGGTGCGCGCCGAACTCGGCCCGCTTCTCGCCCGGCGGGGCGTGGTTGTGGTGGGCGAGGCCGTGGACGGCGACGGATACACCGGCAGCCGCTTCGAGCCGCCGCGGCAGCGAGGCGTCGATGCCGGCCGGGATCGCGGCGAGGAGGAGCGGGACGCCGTGGTGCTCGGCGAGACCGATGAGGCGGTCGAGGTCCGGACCGCCCGCGACCGCGTCGTCGTCGCGCCAGAACAGCGGCACGCGCAGGCCCCGCGCCGCGACGGCGTCGAGAGCACGGCGGAGAGCGTCGAGGGCCGGCTCGGCCGGCTTAGCCCGGACGGGGCGCGATCGCTCGCCCCCGCGGAGGGATTCGACCAGCGCGACCGTGCGCGCTGCGCCGTCCCGATCGATCCCGGGATCGCCGGGCGCGGGGAGGACGCCCCGCGACGCGATGGCCTCCACCAGGGTCCCGGGCGTCAGCTCCGATTCCGGCAGCACCCGGGCGAGGCCCCGGGCGGCGAGGCGCTCGGCGCGCAGGCGCTGCTCGGTCTCGCCGCCGGCCTCGAAGGGCACGAGGACAGCGGGTGTGCCGGTGGCGAGGAGATCGACGGCCGTGTTGTAGCCGCACTGGCTGACCGACAGGGCGGCGCCGGCCAGGAGCGCGCGATAGTCCGGCTGGGCGCGACCGAGGATGCCGAGCGCGAGACCGTGACCGATCTCGGACAGCTCGGCCTCGGGGACGCCGTGGCCGGCGAGGATCCGCCAGCCGAGATCCGGCCGAAGCCGGGCCGCGCCTGCGGCCGCGCGCAGCAGGACCAGCCCGGCCGGTCCGGATCCGGCGGCGACCACCACGCCGGAGCGGCGCGAGGCCGGCGCGGGCACGGTCCCCTCGTCCACGTAGCCGGTGTAGCGGACCTTCGCGGCGGTCGCCGCGTCGAGGGGCCACGAGGCCTCGAGGGGGATCAGGGCCGGATCGCCGTGCACCAGCACGGCGTCGTAGAGGTCCGCCACACGCGCGTGCGCCAGGGCGATCCGCTCCGGCTTGGTCGAGGCCACGAGGACGTCGCGCACGGAGGCGAGGACGAGCGGGCGCGGCCGCCGGGCGCGGGCCGCGTCCACCAGGGCGAGGAACTCGGCCGCCAGGGCGCGCCGGCCGAACGGGAACAGCTCGGTGATCACCGCGTCCGGCTCGAAGGCCGCCAGGGTGTCGACCATCAGGGCCCGGCGGCGTTCGAGGAGCGCCGGCCCGGCCGGGCGTCCGTCGGGGTCCAGCAGCGTCGAGAAGTCCGTGCCGGTGATCCGGAGCGGCGGCAGCTGCACGCGGCGCAACCCGTCCTGTCGGACCATCGGTGCCGGGACGCCGCCCGAGACCAGCATCGTCTCGTGGCCGGCCGCCGCGAAGGCGCGGGCGATGGCGGCCGCGCGGGTGAGGTGCCCCGCGCCGAGCAGATGCGTGACCGCGATCAGGACGCGCACGCGGACAACTCCGATTCGCGGGCGACCGCGCCCTGCGGCAGACCCGCGGACGCGCGCAGCCGGCCGGCGATCAGCGCGATCGCCGCTTCCTCGGAGAAGTCCTGCACGAGCCGGGCCAGGGCCGCCGCGCCGAGCCGCTGACGGAGGCCCGGATTGCCCGCGAGACGCGACAGGGCCTCGGCCAGCGCTGCCGGCTCGCCGGGCGGCGTCAGGACGCCGTGGACACCGTCGGTGATGAATTCCGGCGTGCCGGCGAAGGCGGTCGCCAGGATCGGGAGCGCCTGGCTCGCGGCCTCCATCAGCACGTTCGGCAGGCCGTCGCGATCGCCGCCGGGGGCGGGCTTCGTCGGCAGGACGAAGAGGTCCGCCGCGCGCATGGCCTCGATCACCGCGGGCTGCGCCAGGGCGCCGCGGAAGCGGACCCGCTCCGCCAGGCCGCAGGCAGCGACCCGGGCCTCCAGGGCTTCGCGCCGCTCGCCGCTGCCGATCAGGTCGAGCCGCCATTGCAGGTGCGCGGGCAGGGCGGCGAGGGCGTCGATGAGGTCGTCGTGCCCCTTCTTGGCGACGAGCCGGCCGACACAGAGGAGCCGGAGGGGGCGGTCCGGGTCCGTCCCGTCGCGCGGCTCGCGCGGCGGCGGCGCGTCGGGGAACCGGGCGAGATCGAGCCCGTGATAGGCGAGGAGCGTCCGGCCCGGGGCGAGGCTGTCGAGCCGGGCGAGGCCGTCACGGGTGCAGGTCACGCCCCATTCGGCGTCGCGCAGCTTCTCGGCCAGTTCCCAGTCGGGCGTGGTCCAGATGTCCTTGGCATGCGCCGAGAAGCTCCACCGGCGCCCGGTCAGGAGCGCGGCGTAGCGGGCGACGCTGGCCGGCGTGTGCAGGAAGTGCACGTGGATATGGGCGACCTCGGCCGGCAATTCCCGGGCGAGGACCAGGGCCTGCCCGAGGCGCCGCAGCCGCGACGCCGTCGGGTCACGTCGGAGATCGCGGGCGAACAGCGCCAGGAGCGCGGGCAGGTTCGGCCGCCGGAGCGCGGCGCCGACGCCCCGGAGCACCCGCAGCGGCGCGTCGCGCAGGTACTCGGGCAGGTAGGCGGCCTCCGCGCGGATCTGCGCGTGCATCGGATGGCGGGCCCGATCGGTCGGGCGCCGGAGGGACCAGATCTCGAGAGCCAGTCCGCACCGTTCCAGCGCCAGCAACTCCTGCGCGATGAAGGTCTCGGAGAGCCGCGGATAGCCCTTCAGCACCACGGCGACCCGTTTGGCGCTCACGAATAGGCCTGCAGGTACGGTCGGGCCGCGACGTCCGCGCCGCCGCGGGCGGTCAGCGCCCGGACGCGGCGCGCGACCGCGTCGAGGCCGTCCAGGAGACCCGGCACCAGAACCCGCGACGGCGGGTCCTGTCCCGGCAGGTCGCGGAGCGCCGCCGCCATGCGCCCGGGCGCCCGGCCTTCCGCCTCCATCAGCACCCGCGCGAGGCCGAGTCGCTCGGCCGCCAGCGCCCGGATCGCCTGTTCCCGCCGCGGCTCGGTCCGGGGCACGAGGATCGCCCGGCGGTCGAAGGACAGGATCTCGCAGAACGTGTTGTAGCCCCCCATGGCGACGACGCCGGCGGCCTTGCGCATCAGGAATTCGATCTCGCTGTCGAAGGTGATGGCCGCGATCCGGTCGCCGAGGCGGCGGATGCGCGCCATGAACCCGTCGCGGATGCCGGCGTCGAGGAAGGGACCGAAGGCGATGAGCGCGGGGAGGGGGATCGCGGGATCGGCCTCGTAGGCGGCGATCACCCAGTCGATCAGGGCCGCCCCGTCGCCGCCGCCGCCCGGCGTCACCAGGATGAAGGGGCCGTTCGCGATCGGGGGCTCCTCGCGGCCGGCGCGGCGCTCCGGGAGGTCGCGGCGGAGATAGCCGGTGTAGATCAGGCGCCCGTCGATGCGGGCGGCCATCTCGGGCTCCATCGGCAGCGCCGCCAGGGGCTCGTGGATCCGGCTCAGCCCGTACACCCAGATCTCGTCGTAGAAGCGCGCCATCGTCTCGGCCGCGCCCTTGCGCTCCCATTCGGGGACGAGGCGGTCGGCGTCGTCGAGGACGTCGCGCAGGCCCAGGACGAGGCGGATGTCGCGGGCCGCGGCCTTCTCCAGCACCGGCAGCAACTCGCCGTGGAAGCCGGCCGGTTCCTTGTCGACGATGATCAGGTCGGGTCGGAAGGCGTCGCAGGCCTGGGCGATGATCGCGGAACGCTGCGCGACGGTGCGCGCCAGCGGGGTCGCGCCGTCGAGGCTGGCATAGCCGCCGTCGGCGAACTTGGTCACCGGCGGCAGCCTGACCGTCCGGACGCCCGCCGCGAAGGCGAAGCGGTCGACCACGGGCGAGCCTGAGACGATCATCGCCCGGGCGCCGCGGTTGCACGCCACGATCGCGTTGGCGATCGCCCGCGAGCGGCGCAGATGGCCGAGCCCGAAGGTATCGTGGCTGTAGATCAGGACGCGCGGGGCCGGAGACGCCTCGTCCAGTCGCATCGATGTGATCGCCCCGGTTTGACGGCGCGAGGATCGCAGCCGCCGCCCTCTTGCACAAGCCGGGCCGGGCCGCAAACACCCCTGTTAACGGGCCCGGAACCGCGCGCGCCTAGGCTGCCGCGGAATCCGGACGCGGAAATCCTCCGTCATGCCAGCGCCCCTCCACACCCGTGCGCCGGGCTCACCGTCAGCACGCGCCGCCGCGCTCCGGTCAGATCTCGCGCATCTCCTGAGCAGCGATGACCGGCTGTTCGCCTTCGGCAGGCGGGCGGCCTGGGTGCTGCTGCCGTTCGGCCTCGCCCTGGTCCTCCTCGTCTACGGGACCGGCCCGGACCCGCGGCGCAACTGGTACGGCGACCCCCTCGGCAACGACTTCGTCCAAGTCTGGGTGGCGGGCCGCTCGGCGCTGGAGGGGCGGGGGGCGGACCCCTACGATCTGCCGGTGCACCTGGCGAACCTGAAGGCGGCCTGCGGGCAGGCGTGCCGGTTCGCGTGGCACTATCCCCCGGTGTTCCTCCTGCCGGCGGCCGCGATGGCACTGCTGGATCTGCAGCCGGCCTACCTGCTCTGGACCGCGCTCTCCCTCGCCCTGTTCGCGCTCGCGATGCGGGTCGCGGCCGGCCGGCGGGACGCGGCCCTCATCGCGCTCGCGCACCCGCTCGTGCTCTGCAACCTCGTCTACGGCCAGAACGGCCTGTTCACCGCGTCGCTGCTCACCCTCGGCGCGGTGCTCGTCGATCGCCGACCGTGGCTCGCCGGGCTCTGCTTCGGCCTGCTGGCCTACAAGCCGCACTTCGCGGCGCTCGCCCCCCTGCTCCTGCTGGTGACGGGACGGCGCGCGTGCCTGGCCGCCTGCGCGTCGACGGTGCTGGCCCTCTGCCTCGCGTCGCTGGCGCTGTTCGGGACGGCGCCCTGGACCGGCTTCCTCGGCACGCTCGGGGACACGAACCGGATCATCCTGCAGAACGCGGCGGCGAGCCTCAACCTCAACGCCAGCGCGTTCGGCGCGGTGCGCTTGCTCGGCGGCTCGATGGCCGCCGCCTGGACGGCGCAGGGTCTCGTCGCCGTACTGGCGCTCGGCCTCGCCTGCCGCGCCTGGTCCCGGCCCACAGACCCGACGCTGCGCGCGGCCGCGCTCCTCGTCTCCGCGCCGCTGCTGTCACCGTACCTCCCGGTCTACGACCTGGCGCCCCTCGTGCCGGCCGTGCTCCTCCTGGCGCTCGCCGCGCACCGCGCGGGCGGCCTGCGGCCGCGCGAGCGGGCCCTGCTCTGCGCGGTGCCGCTCTTCGCGGTCGTCCGGGAGGCGGCCGCGCTGACCGGCTTCCCCCTCGGCCTCGTGCTGAGCATGGCGACCTTCGCCTGCATCGCGGAGCGCGTCATGCCGCGGAGCGTCACCCCGAGCCGGCGGCGATCCGGGACGGGCGGCGCCGAGGCCCTCACGGAGCCAGCGGCCGCGGGATCCGGAAGGGCAGCATGAGTCGCACCATCGGGTTGCGGAACCGGTCGAGCGACAGGCTCTCGTGCACGGCCCGGACCGGCTCGCCGCCCAGCGTCGAGGCGAGCAGCGAGCGGGCGTAGAACGGCGTGTCCTCGTAGGTCGCGAGCACCCGCGAGCGGCCGCCGTCACTGCGGGTCTCGCGCGGCATCCGCCAGAAGCGCGTCGCCGGGAGCGCCGCGCCGGGCGGCGGCCGGATCTCGCGGCGGCTGCCGTCCGCGGAGAACCGGAGCGACAGGTTCTGGCCGCCGCCGTCGCGGTGATGGACGTCGTAGAGGATCGCCGCGCCGTCCGGCAGGTCGGCCCGGCACCATGTCCACCGCGAGAAGGCGGCCTCCAGCGGTTCGTCACCGTCGTTGGTATCGAAGTAGCCGCTCCCGCTCCAGCGAAGGTCCGGCGCGTCGAAATCCACCTCGACCCGCGAGGACGGCGACATCGGCCACCAGCGGTGGCGCCCGGCCCGGTCGAGATGGAACGGGCCGCCCGTGAACCCGCGCGGCTCGAGACGCACGGTGCCGCGGATCCTCCGGGGCAGGGGCGCGCCGCGCTCGTCGATCCGCACCGTCAGCGCCGTGCCGTCCCAGTGCATGGCGCTGGGTCCGACGGCGATGTGGTCGGCGCTGCGCGACAGGCTGGCGGCGCGGCGCTCGGTCATGGCGAAGCGGCCGCGGTCGCCGTAGAGCACCACGTTCATGGCGCAGTGGGCGAAGGGGTCCTTCTCGGCGCTCCAGGCGTAGTAGGGCGAGAACACGCTGCCGATGAACGCGATGATCGTGAGGCCCTGGCGGCCGTCGTCGCTCACCGCATCGACGTACCACCACGCGTAGCCGCCCCGCGCGACCGCGCCATCGAATCGCGGTCGTCCAGGATCGCTGCCGCTGCCAGCCGCCCCGACTGCGCCGCCATCGGCACGCCCGGGCCGGGATGGATCGAGCCCCCCGCGAGATAGAGGCCCGGCAGCGCCGTCCGCGCGCCCGCGCGCTTGAAGGTCGTCGCCCATCCCTGCGCCGCCCGACCGTAGAGGGCTCCGCCCGTCCCGGGGAAGAGGGCGTCGAAGTCCCGCGGCGTCGTCGTGACCGCCGACGACGTGAAGTCCAGGGTGAGCCCGCAGGCCTCCAGCCGGCGGATCAGGTTCCTCTCGCATCTCTCGATCTCCGGCGGCTGAAGGGGGCGCTCCCGGCCATCCGCCGGAGCGTTGACGAGCAGGAGCAGGCGTTCCGGCCCCCGCGGCGCGGCGCCCGCCGCGTCCCGGTCCTGGGCACAGACGTAGACGGTCGGGTCGTCGGGCAGGCGGCGGGCGCGCAGGAGCGCGTCGAACTCGGCCCGGTAGTCGCGCGAGAAGAACACCGTGTGGTGCGCCAGCGGGAAACCCGCCGGCACCGCCTCCGCGCAGAGCGTGACCGCGGAGAGCGAGCGCTCGCCGGGCGCGAGCCGCTCGCCGGCGGCGGCCGCATCGGGCCCAAGCAGCCCCGCCCCCAGGGCCGCGCAGTCCGCGTTGCAGACGACGTAGTCGGCGGCCACAGTCGTGCCGTCGCTCAGGCGCACGCCGGTGACGCGGCCGCCGTCCGCGAGGATTTGCGCGACCTCCGCGCCGTACCGGAAGGTCGCGCCGCGCTCCGCCGCCAGATCGGCCACCGCCCGCGCGAGGCCGCTGAGCCCTCCCGCGACGGTCCAGACGCCGGCCTGCTCCACGTGGGCGACGAGCATCAGCGTCGCCGGTGCCGTGAAGGGCGAGGCGCCGCAATAGGTGGCGTAGCGGCCGAACAGCTGGAGCAGCCGCGGGTCGCGAAAGTACGCCCCCAGCGCCGACCAGAGCGTCGTGAAGGGCTGGATTCGCCAGAGATCGCCGAGGCCCGAGAGCCCGACCCGCTGCGCGAGGCCGGCGGGACCCGTCCGGCCCTCGCGGATGAAGGGCCCTTCGAGGGTGCGGTAGACCTCGGCCGAGCGGGCGCAAAAGCGCCGGTAGCCGTCCGCCTCGCGCGGTCCCGCGAAGGCCGCGATCGCGTCCGCCGACGCGTCGATATCGGCGAAGAGGTCGAGACGCTCGTCCCGGCTCCAGGCGTGACGGGCGAGGAGCCTTGCCGGTGACAGGGCGACCCGGTCGCCGAGATCCGCCCCGCACTCGGCGAACAGCTCCTCGAGAACCCAGCGCATCGTGAAGACGGTCGGACCGGCCTCGACGGCGCGGTCCCCGACCGGGACGGCGCGCATCTTCCCGCCGGGCTGCGGCGCGCGCTCGAGGATTGTCGTCTCGAAGCCGGCATGGGCGAGCCGCAGGGCGGCGGCGAGGCCACCGATCCCGGCACCGATCACGACGACGCGCTCCTGCGCCACGGCCGCTCCGAACTCCCCCACCACGGGATTGATCTCCCCTCCGCAAAGTGTCAATAAGAAATGACACCTGTTGCTGACAACCGCATACAACACGGGAGGCAACGATATGGAGTTCGGTCGGCGGATCGAGATGGCGCTGGATCGCGCCGTTGCGCACGCGGAGGCGCCCGGCGCCCCGCCCCTTCTGGCGGAGGCTCTCCGCTACGCGGTGTTTCCCGGCGGCCATCGGATCCGGCCGCGCCTGTGCCTCTCGGTGGCCTGCGCCTGCGGCGACGACGACCCGGCGGGGTCCGTGGCGGCCGCCGCCGCTATCGAGCTCCTGCACTGCGCCTCGCTGGTCCACGACGACCTGCCGTGCTTCGACGACGCGCCGATGCGGCGGCAGAAGCCCTCCGTCCACGTCGCCTTCGGCGAGCCGATCGCCGTCCTGACCGGCGACGCCCTGATCGTCCTCGCCTTCGAGACCCTCGCGCGGTCCGTCGGGCCTCATCCGGCGCGCCTCGGGCGCCTCGTCGGACTCCTCGGCCGCGCCGCGGGGTCGCCGTCCGGCATCGCGGCCGGGCAGGCCTGGGAATCGGAGGCGCATATCAGCCTCAGCGACTATCAGCAGGCGAAGACGGGCGCCCTGTTCGCCGCCGCCACCGTGGCCGGTGCCGCGGCGGCGGGCGCGGATCCGGAACCCTGGCGCCGCCTCGGCGAGTGCCTCGGCGAGGCCTATCAGGTCGCCGACGACCTGCGCGACGTCGCCTGCCGGCAGGAGGAGATCGGCAAGCCCGCCGGGCGCGACGCGACGCTGGGCCGCCCCAACGCCGCCGCCCTGCTGGGGACCGGCGGCGCGATGGAGCGCCTGTCCCGGCTGACCCGCGAGGCGATCGCGGCGATCCCGCCCTGTCCGGGCGTGGCCACGCTCACCGCCGAGATCGAGGCGCAGGCGCGGCTGTTCCTGCCCGCGAGCCTGCGCGCGGTGGCGGTCTGAGCGCCGGATCGCTCCCCGGAACCGGCACGGTGCCGCCCGTTCCGCCCGCGTGGGCGGACAGGTGGCTCGCGTGGCGCAACCGCCTCGTCGCCAGCCCCCGGTTCCAGCGCTGGGCGGCGGGTTTTCCGCTGACGCGCCGCATCGCGCAGCGCAACACGCGCACGCTGTTCGACCTCTGTGCCGGCTTCGTCTACGCGCAGGTCCTGACCGCCTGCATCCGCCTCGACCTGTTCGCGATCCTCGCGGATGGCCCGCAGACGGTCGACGCGCTGGCGCGGCGGCTCGACCTCACGCCCGACGCGGCACGACGCCTGCTGCGCGCCGCCGAGTCCCTCGGTCTGCTGCGCGCCCTGTCGAATGACCGATTCGGGCTCGCCGACCTGGGCGCGGCCCTGGTCGGCAATCCCGGCATCGCCGCCATGATCGAGCATCACGCGCTGCTCTACGCGGATCTCGCGGATCCGGTCGCCCTGCTGCGCGGGCAGGCCCAGCCGACCCGCCTCGCGGGCTACTGGCCCTACGCGGCCGGGGCGACGGGCGACGCGCGCACGGTGGCTCCCTACAGCGGCCTGATGGGTGCCTCGCAGGCGCTGATCGCCGAGGATGTGCTCGACGCCTGCGACCTGTCGCGCGTCCGGCACCTCATGGATGTCGGCGGCGGCGAGGGCGCCTTCCTGCAGGCCGTGGCGGCGCGGCACGCCGGCCCCCGCCTGACCCTGTTCGACCTGCCGGCCGTCGCCGACCGCGCCCGAGCGCGCCTCGACCAATCCGGCCTCGGCGACAGGATCGCCTGCCGCGGAGGCGACTTCCACGGCGGGCTGCCCGCGGGCGCCGACACGATCACCCTGGTGCGGATCGTCCACGATCACGACGACGCGCCGGCCCAGGCACTGCTGCGGGCGGCCTACGCGGCGCTGCCGCCGGGCGGCACGCTGCTCATCGCGGAGCCGATGGCCGGGACGCCCGGCGCGGAGCCGGTCGGCGACGCCTATTTCGGCTTCTACCTCCTGGCGATGGGCTCCGGCCGGCCGCGCCGGGCCGAGGAGCTGCGCGCGATGCTCGCGGCCGCAGGTTTCACCGCCACGCACGAGCATCCGACACGTCGCCCCCTGCTCGCGCGGGTGCTGAGAGCTCAAAAAACAGGCCCAGCCAAGTAAGTGTGACTTGACGCTGACCTGTGTCTATCTAGGATGACACATAGCGGCTTCGCACCAGAGAGAGTCGCAACGCAAAGGGTGGACACTTCCAGCCATGGACGCTCTGGCCGTCATTCTGGAAAACCCGGAGCACCTGTCGGTTCAGCGCCTGGCCCTGACGCCGCCCACTGACGCGGACGCGGTCGTGGCGGTGTCCTGGAGCGGGATCAGCACCGGCACCGAGCGCCTGCTCTGGTCGGGGCGGATGCCGCCCTTCCCGGGCATGGGCTACCCCCTGGTGCCGGGCTACGAATCCGTCGGGACGGTCGTGGAGGCGGATGCCGGCGCTTCGGTCCGGGTCGGCCAGACCGTCTACGTCCCGGGGGCCCGCTGCTTCGGCGCCGTTCGCGGCCTGTTCGGAGGCGCCGCGTCCCATCTGGTCGCACCGGCCGCCCGCCTCGTGCCGGTGGACGAGGCCCTCGGCGAGCAGGCCTGCCTCCTGGCCCTCGCGGCGACTGCCCATCGCGCCCTCGGGCGCCTCGCCCCCGGCGCGGCTCCGCTCATCGTCGGGCACGGCGTCCTCGGCCGGCTGCTCGCGCGGCTGACCCTGGCTGCGGGCGCCGCGCCCACCGTCTGGGAGACGGACCCCGTGCGCGCAGCCGGCGAGCACGGATACACCGTCGTCGCGCCCGACGCGGATCCCCGGCGCGACTACGCGACGATCACGGATGTCAGCGGCAACGCCGCCGGCCTCGACGACCTGATCGCCCGGCTCGCACCGGGGGGCGAGATCGTCCTCGCCGGGTTCTACGAGGCGCCCCTCAGCTTCGCTTTCCCGCCCGCCTTCATGCGCGAGGCCCGGATCCGGATCTCGGCCGAGTTCAGGCCCGAGGACACGGTGGCGGTGACGCGGATGATCGAGAGCGGCCGGCTCTCCCTCGACGGTCTGATTACCCACCGTGCCCCGGCGGCACAGGCCCAGGACGCCTACCGCACCGCGTTCGCGGATCCGGGCTGCCTGAAGATGATCCTCGACTGGAGGGACGCCGCGTGAACGTTCAGCTCAACAAGGCTGCCCTGTCCCAGGCGACTCAGCTCCGCGCCGAGGCCGCGATCGAGCCCGATGCCGTGTCCACCGCACCGGCGAAGAAAGAAACGCAGATCATCGCGATCTACGGCAAGGGCGGCATCGGCAAGTCGTTCACCCTCGCCAATCTCAGCTACATGATGGCCCAGCAGGGCAAGAAGGTCCTGCTGATCGGCTGCGACCCGAAGAGCGATACGACCTCGCTCCTCTTCGGCGGCAAGGCCTGCCCGACCATCATCGAGACGTCGACCAGGAAGAAGCTCGCGGGCGAGTCGGTCGCGATCGGCGACGTCTGCTTCAAGCGCGACGGCGTCTACGCAATGGAGCTCGGCGGTCCCGAAGTCGGGCGCGGCTGCGGCGGCCGCGGGATCATCCACGGCTTCGAGCTTCTGGAGAAGCTGGGCTTCCACGAGTGGGGCTTCGACTTCGTCCTCCTCGACTTCCTCGGCGACGTGGTCTGCGGCGGCTTCGGCCTGCCGATCGCCCGGGACATGTGCCAGAAGGTCATCGTCGTCGGCTCGAACGACCTGCAGTCGCTCTACGTCGCCAACAACGTCTGCTCGGCGGTGGAGTATTTCCGCAAGCTCGGGGGCAATGTCGGCGTCGGCGGCCTCGTGATCAACAAGGACGACGGCACCGGCGAGGCCCAGGCCTTCGCGGAGGCGGCCGGCATCCCGGTCCTGGCCTCGATCCCGGCCGACGAGGACATCCGCCGCAAGAGCGCGAATTACGAGATCATCGGCAAGCCGGACGGGCGCTGGGGCACCCTGTTCGCGGAACTCGCCGCCAATGTCGCGGAGGCCGCGCCGCACCGCCCGACGCCGCTCTCGCAGGACGGGCTGCTCGGCCTGTTCTCCAGCGAGACCACCGGCCGCGACGTCGTGCTGGTTCCGGCGACCCACGAGGACATGTGCGGCGTCGCCCACGTGTCCAAGCCGTCCCTCGAAGTCGTGTACGACGAGGTCTGACGCGCATGGCCGTCTCCCTCGACATCGCCGATCTGCGGGCCCGCAAGGCGCCGGCCACCGTCGACCTCGCCGCGGCGCAGAGCGACGGCCTGGGCTGCCACGCCGGTAAGGACGCGATGGTGGCGGCCGCGGAAGCCGCCGGCATGTCGGAGACCCTGGCGCAGCTGCGCGAGGATTATCCCCAGGGCCCGCACGACCAGCCGCAGAGCATGTGCCCGGCCTTCGGCTCGCTGCGGGTCGGTCTGCGGATGCGCCGCACGGCGACGATCCTGTCGGGCTCGGCCTGCTGCGTGTACGGCCTGACCTTCACGTCGCATTTCTACGGGGCGCGGCGCAGCGTCGGCTACGTGCCGTTCAACTCCGAGACGCTCGTCACCGGCAAGCTGTTCGAGGACATCCGCGAGGCGGTCCACGCGACTGCGAAGCCGGAGGATTACGACGCCGTCGTCGTCATCAACCTCTGCGTCCCGACGGCCTCCGGTGTGCCGCTGCGGCTGCTGCCGAAGGCGATCGACGGCGTCCGGGTGATCGGCATCGACGTGCCGGGCTTCGGCGTCCCGACCCACGCCGAGGCCAAGGACGTGCTCGCTGGCGCCATGCTCAAGGTCGCCCGCGCGGAGGCCGAGCAGGGGCCCGTCGCCGCCCCCCGCGGTGGCCGTTCCGAGCGCCCGAGCGTCGCGCTGCTGGGCGAGGTCTTCCCGGCCGACCCGGTGGTGATCGGTGCGCTCCTGGAGCCGCTGGGACTCTCGGCCGGCCCGGTCGTGCCGACCCGGGAATGGCGCGAGCTCTACGCCGCCCTCGACTGCGCGGCGGTGGCGGCGATTCACCCGTTCTACACGGCCTCGATCCGCGAGTTCGAGGCGGCCGGCCGCCCGATCGTCGGCTCGGCCCCCGTGGGCGTCGACGGGACCGCCGACTGGCTCGACCGGATCGGCGAGGCTTGCGGTGTCGCTCGCGCGACCGTCGAGGCGGCCAAGAACCGCATCCTGCCCGGCATCCGCGGCGCGCTCGGCGCGATGCCGATCAAGGGGCGGATCACGCTCTCGGGCTACGAGGGATCGGAGCTGCTCGTGGCGCGCCTCCTCGTCGAGAGCGGCGCCGAGGTCCCCTATGTCGGCACCGCCTGCCCGCGCACGCCCTGGTCGGAGGCGGATCGCGACTGGCTCGAGTCTCGCGGAACGGAGGTCCGCTACAGGGCCTCCCTCGAGGATGATCTGTTCGCCTTCGAAGCGCTGAAGCCCGATCTCGCCATCGGCACGACGCCGGTCGTGCAGCGCGCCAAGGAGCGCGGCACGCCGGCGCTCTACTTCACGAACCTGATCTCGGCGCGCCCGCTGATGGGCGCGGCCGGCGCCGGGTCGCTCGCCACGGTGATCAACGCCGCCCTCGGCAACAGGGCGCGCTTCGACGCCATGCGCGACTTCTTCGAGGGCGTCGGCACCGGCCACGCCGCGGGCGTCTGGCAGGAGGTCCCGCAGAAGCGCCAGGGCCCGAAGATCGAGGGTCCGAAGAAGCCGATCGGGGAGATGGCCTGATGCTCATCCTCGATCACGACAGGGCTGGCGGCTACTGGGGCGCGGTCTACGTCTTCACGGCGATCAAGGGCCTGCAGGTCGTCATCGACGGCCCCGTGGGCTGCGAGAACCTGCCGGTCACCTCGGTGCTGCACTACACCGACGCGCTGCCGCCGCACGAGCTGCCGATCGTGGTCACCGGGCTCGCCGAGGAGGAACTCGGCCGGCACGGTACCGAGGGCGCCATGAAGCGCGCCCACGCGACCCTCGATCCGGGCCAGCCCAGCGTCGTGGTCACCGGCTCCATCGCCGAGATGATCGGCGGGGGCGTGACGCCCGAGGGCACGGGCCTTCAGCGCTTCCTGCCGCGCACCATTGACGAGGATCAGTGGCAGGCCGCCGACCGCGCCATGCGGTGGCTCTGGCAGGAGTACGGGGCGAAGAAGTTCGCCAAGAAGGGCATTCCGGCCCGGCCCGAGAAGAAGCCCGGCGAGAAGCCGCGGGTGAACCTGATCGGCCCGGCCTACGGCACCTTCAACATGCCGTCCGACCTCGCGGAGATCCGTCGCCTGGTCGAGGGGATCGGCGCCGAGGTGAACCTCACCTTCCCGCTCGGCGCGCACCTCGCGGACGTGCCGAAGCTGGTCAACGCCGACGCCAATATCTGCCTCTACCGGGAGTTCGGGCGGCTGCTCTGCGAGGATCTGGAGCGCCCGTACCTGCAGGCGCCGATCGGCATCCTGTCCACGACCAAGTTCCTGCGCTCGCTCGGCGCGATCCTGAACCTCGATCCCGAGCCGTTCATCGAGCGGGAGCGGCACACCACGATCAAGCCGGTCTGGGATCTCTGGCGCTCGGTGACGCAGGACTTCTTCGGGACCGCGAGCTTCGGCATCGTCGCGACCGAGACCTACGCGCGCGGCGTGCGCCACTTCCTCGAAGACGAGATGGGCCTGCCCTGCCACTTCGCCTTCGGGCGCTCGGCCGGTCTGAAGCCCGACAACGCGGCCGTCCGCGCCGCCGTCGCGGCCAAGCCGCCGCTGGTGCTGTTCGGCTCGTTCAACGAGCGGATGTACCTCGCCGAGTGCGGCGCCCGAGCGACCTACGTGCCGGCCTCTTTCCCCGGCGCGATCATCCGGCGGCACACCGGCACGCCGTTCATGGGCTACGCCGGGGCGACCTACCTGGTCCAGGAGGTCTGCAACGCCCTGTTCGACACCCTCTTCCATATCCTGCCGCTCGCCCGCGACATGGACAAGGTCGAGGCCACTCCCACGCGGCGGCACGCCGAGCTGCCGTGGGACGAGGCCGCCCGGCAGGCACTCGACGCCCTCGTCGAGGCCCAGCCGGTGCTCGCCCGGATCTCCGCGGCCAAGCGCCTGCGCGACGCCGCCGAGCGGGCTGCCCGGGACACCGAGGCCGCCGCCGTAGCGCCCGCCCACGTGGCGCGGGCCCGGGCCGCCCTCGCGGGAGGAGTGCCCGCATGAGCCGCCTTTCCGTTTCACCCAGAGGAGACCTGACGATGCGAACGATGGTCCCGACCGGCCGCCAGCACCAGGAAGCGTTTCAGTTCCGGCTGATCCTGGCGGCGACCTACCCGTTCTTCCTCGCCGCGGCGGCGCTGAACCGGTTCCGGCCCAGCCGCGAGACGGCCCGCCCGGGCCTGGCGCCGGCGCGCCGCTCGGTCTTCGGCGAAGCCCGCGCCATGGCGGTTCAGGCGATCCCCTTCGCCTTCATGGGCTGAAACGCCCCTGAGCGAGACGCTTCCGTCCGGTCACGCGGGGGAAGTCGGGCCGTGACAGCCGAAAGGCATCGCGGCTGAACCCGTCGCGCCTCGCCAGAGGCGCGGCCAACACACGGAGGTCTGAACGATGGCGAGTGGACCCGTCACAACAGAAAGACCGAGCAGCCTGTCCGGGCTGACGGAACCGGAAGCCAAGGAGTTCCACGCGATCTTCCTGACGAGCTTCCTCATCTTCACGGCGATCGCCGTGGTCGCCCACATCCTTGTCTGGCTGTGGCGTCCGTGGCTCCCCGGACCGCAGGGCTACGCCTCTCTCGAGGGCGTTCGCGATGCGGCCCACGCCCTCGTCACGATGATCGGCTGAGGAGGATCGGATGCACAAGGTTTGGTTGCTCTTCGATCCGCGGCGCACGCTGGTAGCTCTGTTCACCTTCCTCTTTATCCTGGCGCTGCTGATCCACTTCATCCTGCTCTCGACTGACCGGTTCAACTGGCTGGACGGCCCGAGAAACAACAAGGCGGCCCAGAACACCATCACGCTCGCGCTGCCGCAGATGCCGGCCTGAGTGCCGGTTCGGACCGCGGCGCGCGAGGGCCGCGGTCCACCCATATTTCCTCTTCTCCGGCCTGACTGAGGAGCAGCCGCCATGGCGATGCTGAGCTTCGAGCGCAAATACAGGGTTCGCGGCGGCACCTTGCTCGGAGGCGACCTGTTCGACTTCTGGGTCGGGCCGTTCTTCGTCGGTTTCTTCGGCGTCGTCGGCATGTTCTTCACGGTGCTGGGCACCGCGCTCGTCATCTACGGCGCCGCGATCGGACCGACCTGGAACATCTGGCAGATCAACATCGCGCCGCCCGATGTCAGCTACGGCCTGAGACTCGCGCCGCTGAAGGATGGCGGGCTCTGGCAGATCATCACCATGTGCGCGCTCGGCTCGTTCGTCTCCTGGGCGCTGCGCGAGGTCGAGATCTGCCGCAAGCTCGGGATCGGCTACCACGTCCCCGCGGCCTTCGGCATGGCGATCTTCGCCTACTTCACCCTCGTGGTGATCCGGCCGCTGCTGATGGGCGCCTGGGGCTACGGCTTCCCGTACGGCATCCTCAGCCATCTCGATTGGGTGTCCAACACCGGATACCAGTATCTCCACTTCCACTATAATCCGGCCCACATGCTGGCCGTGACGTTCTTCTTCACGACGACGCTGGCCCTGGCGATGCACGGCGGCCTGATCCTGTCGGCGACCAACCCGAAGAAGGGCGAGACCGTGAAGACGCCCGAGCACGAGGACACCTTCTTCCGCGACACGATCGGCTACTCGATCGGCACGCTCGGCATCCACCGCCTCGGCCTGTTCCTGGCCCTCTCTGCAGGGTTCTGGAGCGCGGTCTGCATCGTCATCAGCGGGCCGTTCTGGACGCAGGGCTGGCCGCAATGGTGGGGCTGGTGGCTCAACCTGCCGGTCTGGCGGTGACGGGTCGGACGCGATCGGAACGAGGGGACTAACGCGGGTCGCCGCCGCCCAGCGCGCGGCACTCCGGGGGAGGGCAGGCCATGGCCTATTACCAGAACATCTTCACGCAGGTTCAGGTGCGCCCGCTCGTGCCGGATCAGGGCGTCCCGGTCGCGGTCGACGAGCGGGTCGGCAAGCCGTTCAACAGCTACCTGTTCGGGCTGATCGGCAACAGTCAGGTCGGGCCGATCTACATCGGCTACATCGCGGCTCTGTCGATCACATGCGGAGTGATCGCCTTCGAGATCATCGGGCTCAACATGTGGGCCTCGGTGAACTGGGACCCGGTCCAGTTCGTCCGGCAATTGCCGTGGCTCGCCCTCGAGCCGCCTCTCCCGAAGTACGGCCTGAAGGTCCTTCCGCCCCTGAACGAGGGCGGGTGGTGGCTCATCGCCGGCTTCTTCCTGACGGCCTCGATCCTGCTGTGGTGGGTCCATCTCTACAAGCGGGCGCGGGCGCTCGGCCTCGGCCTGCACGTGCCGTGGGCCTTCGCGTCGGCGATCTGGCTCTACCTCGTCCTCGGCTTCATCCGGCCGGTGCTGATGGGTTCGTGGTCGGAAGCCGTGCCGTTCGGCATCTTCCCGCACCTCGACTGGACCGCCGCCTTCTCGCTCCGCTACGGGAACCTGTTCTACAACCCGTTCCACATGCTCTCGATCACGTTCCTCTACGGGTCGACGCTGCTGTTCGCGATGCACGGGGGCACGATCCTGGCCTGCTCGCGCTACGGCGCGGAGCGCGAGATCGACCAGATCGTCGACCGCGGCACGGCCACCGAGCGCGCCGCCCTGTTCTGGCGCTGGACCATGGGCTTCAACGCCACGATGGAGTCGGTCCACCGCTGGGCGTGGTGGTTCGCCGTGCTGACGACGCTGACCGGCGGCATCGGCATCCTGCTCACCGGGACCGTGGTCGACAACTGGTACCTCTGGGCGGTCAAGCACGGCGTCGCGCCCTCGTACCCGCAGGTCTACGGCCCGATCGTGGATCCCGCCCATCTCGCACCCGGCATGAAGCCGTGAGGAGGCCGTCATGAAGACGATTCTGGCGGTGGCCGGCGGCGCACTGGCCCTCTTCCTCACCATCGCGATGTTCGGCGGCGCCGGCTGGACCCACCCGCCGATGGCGAACAAGCAGACCGGCTTCCGCGGGACGGGCATGGACCTGATCCGCACCCGCGCCGGCAACGAGGCGCTGGCCGCCGCGAACGTCGCCCCGACCCCGGCCGATCCGGCCGATGCGGGCGGCGACAAGGCCTCCGCCGTCTACCAGAACGTCCAGGTTCTGGGCGATCTCTCGGCCGAGCAGTTCAACCGGCTGATGGTGTCGATCACCGAGTGGGTGGCCCCGCAGCAGGGCTGCACCTACTGCCACAGCACCGAGAACATGGCGTCCGACGAGCTCTACCAAAAGCGCGTCGCCCGGCGGATGCTCCAGATGACCCAGTACATCAACTCGTCCTGGAAGGAGAACCACGTCCATCAGGCGGGCGTGACCTGCTACACCTGTCACCGCGGCAATCCGGTGCCGGCCAATATCTGGTTCGATCATCCGGTTCAGGGGGCGGGGCGCTTCATCCCGCGCAACAACAGCCAGAACCTCGCCTCCGCAGAAGTCGGCAACACCTCGCTGCCCTACGACGTCTATCAGGCCTTCTATCAGCACAAGGAGACGTCGGAGGACGCGGTCCGGGTCAACGCCACCACGGCGCTGCCGGAGACCAAAGGCAAGCCGATCCAGGACGCCGAGAAGACCTTCGCGATCATGATCAGCATGTCGCAATCGCTCGGAGTCAACTGCACCTTCTGCCACAACACCCGGTCGGTGGCGCAGTGGGACACCAGCACGCCCAACCGTGTCCATGCCTGGTACGGCATCCGGATGGTGCGTGACCTGAACCAGGATTATATGGAGCCGCTGAAATCGACGTTCCCGCGGAACCGGCTCGGGATCCTGGGCGACGTGCCGAAGATCAACTGCGCCACCTGTCACAACGGCGCCAACAAGCCGCTCAACGGCGCCAACGTGATCGAGCCCTATCCGGAGCTGTCGCACCCGACGATCGCCGTGAGCCTGCCGACCGGCGAGGCCAAGGACCCGATCCCCGGGACCGAGACCCCGACGCCGAAGCCCTGATCCGCCCCGGGGCGGCCGGACCACCGGCCGCCCCGCCCAAGCTACAGGGAACCTCCGTGGGGTAGAGGCGTCGATACCGGCGGCCAAGCTCGGCCTTTAGGAGGCGTCCGTGACCATCACCATCTCGAACCTCCAGCCGCTGATCGCGATCCTCGCCGGAATCCTGATCCTGGTGATGCCGCGGCTGCTCAACTACATCGTCGCGATCTACCTGATCGTCGTCGGCGTGATCGGGCTCGGAATCCTGCATTGACGGGCCGCGCCCGCGCCGCGACGGCGCGGACCTGACAGACCGCTCGAGCCGTCAGTCGCGCACGCACAGGGCCATCGCGCGTTCATCTTGCGTTGCGCTGCGGGATGGTCCAACCCCGCCCATCAGCTCGGCCGGCGCCGGGCACCAGATACGGACGGGATCGACATGGCGACCGGCAGCGCGAAGTGGGTCTATGCCTTCGGCGACGGCAAGGCGGAGGGCAAGTCGCAGATGCGCGACCTGCTCGGCGGCAAGGGCGCCAACCTCGCCGAAATGTCCAACCTGGGTCTGCCGGTCCCGCCGGGCTTCACGATCACCACCGAGGTCTGCACCTACTTCTACGATCACGGCAAATCCTATCCGCCGGAGCTCAAGGATCAGGTCGCGGAAGCGCTCGCCCAGGTGGGCAAGCTCACCGGCCGCAAGTTCGGCGACGCGACGAACCCGCTGCTCGTGTCGGTCCGCTCGGGTGCGCGCGCCTCGATGCCCGGCATGATGGACACGGTCCTCAATCTCGGCCTCAACGACGAGACCGTCCTGGCCCTCGCCAAGGAGGCCGACGACGAGCGCTTCGCCTACGATTCGTACCGCCGGTTCATCACGATGTACTCGAACGTGGTGCTCGGCGTTGAGCACCACGCCTTCGAGGAGGCGCTGGAGCAGTACAAGGAGGGCAAGGGCTTCGACCTCGACACCGAGCTCGGCGCCGGCGACTGGAAGACCCTCATCCAGACCTACAAGAAGATCGTGCGCGACGAGCACGGCTCGGACTTCCCGCAGGGCGCGGATGACCAGCTCTGGGGCGCGATCGGCGCCGTGTTCAATTCGTGGATGATCCCCCGCGCGAAGAAGTACCGGGAGCTGAACAACATCCCGGAGAGCTGGGGCACGGCCGTCAACGTGCAGGCCATGGTGTTCGGCAACATGGGCGACACGTCGGCCACCGGCGTCGCCTTCACCCGCAACCCCTCCACCGGCGAGAAGGCGCTCTACGGCGAGTTCCTGATCAACGCGCAGGGCGAGGACGTCGTGGCGGGCATCCGCACCCCGCAGAACATCACCGAGAAGGCGCGGGAAGAGGCGGAGAGCGACAAGCCTTCCATGGAGAAGGCCATGCCCGAGAGCTTCGCGGAGCTGACCCGGATCTACGGGATCCTGGAGTCGCACTACCGCGACATGCAGGACATGGAATTCACCATCGAGAAGGGGAAGCTCTGGATGCTCCAGACCCGCAACGGCAAGCGCACGGCCAAGGCCGCCCTGCGCATCGCCGTTGATCTGGCGGGCGAGGGGCTGATCTCCCGCGAGGAGGCGATCGGCCGCGTCGAGCCCGGCGCCCTCGACCAACTCCTGCACCCGACCATCGACCCGAAGGCCGACCGCAAGGTCATCGCCTCCGGCCTGCCGGCCTCGCCCGGCGCGGCGACCGGCGAGATCGTGTTCAATTCCGAGGACGCGGAGGCCCACCGCAAGGCCGAGCGCAAGTGCATCCTCGTCCGGATCGAGACCTCGCCCGAGGACATCCACGGCATGCACGCCGCCGAGGGCATCCTCACCACCCGCGGCGGCATGACCAGCCACGCGGCCGTGGTGGCCCGCGGCATGGGCAAGCCCTGCGTCTCCGGCGTCGGCTCGATCCGGATCGACTACAAGGCGCAGACCCTGACGGTCGGCGGCACGACGCTGAAGGCCGGCGACCGGATCACCATCGACGGCTCCACCGGCCAGGTGATCCAGGGCGAGGTGAAGATGCTGGAGCCCGAGCTGTCGGGCGACTTCGCCACGCTGATGGAGTGGGCCGACGCGATCCGCGGCATGAAGGTCCGCGCCAACGCCGACACGCCGACCGACGCCCGGACCGCGCGCAACTTCGGCGCCGAGGGCATCGGCCTCTGCCGCACCGAGCACATGTTCTTCGAGGGTGACCGCATCATCGCGGTCCGCGAGATGATCCTGGCCGACGACGCCGAGGGCCGGCGCGCGGCGCTGGCGAAGATCCTGCCCTACCAGCGCCAGGACTTCCTGGAGCTGTTCACGATCATGTCCGGCCTGCCGGTCACGATCCGCCTCCTCGACCCGCCGCTCCACGAGTTCCTGCCGCACACCGACGCCGAGGTCGCCGAGGTCGTGAAGGCGACGGGCGTCTCCGAGGAGAAAATCCGGCACCGGACGCGCGAGCTGTCCGAGCACAACCCGATGCTCGGCTTCCGCGGCTGCCGCCTCGCGATCGCCTTCCCGGAGATCGCCGAGATGCAGGCCCGCGCGATCTTCGAGGCCGCGGTCCAGGCGGCCGCCGATACCGGCAAGGCGGTGACGCCCGAGGTGATGGTGCCGCTGGTCTTCACCCGCGCCGAGTTCGACATCGTGAAGGCCCGGATCGACGCCATGGCGAAGGCCGTGGCCGAGGAGAAGGGCGCGACCCTCGACTATCAGGTCGGCACGATGATCGAGCTGCCGCGCGCGGCCCTCAAGGCCAATGAGATCGCCGAGACCGCGGAGTTCTTCTCCTTCGGCACCAACGACCTCACCCAGACGGCGCTGGGCATCTCCCGCGACGACGCCGCCACCTTCCTGGGCCCCTACACCCAGAAGGGCATCCTGCCGGCCGACCCGTTCATCACGATCGATCAGGAAGGCGTGGGCGAGTTGGTGCGCATCGGCGTCGAGCGCGGCCGCAAGACCCGGCCGGACATCAAGCTCGGCATCTGCGGCGAGCACGGGGGCGATCCCGCCTCGGTCGGCTTCTGCCAGGAGGTGGGGCTCGATTACGTGTCCTGCTCGCCCTACCGGGTGCCGATTGCCCGACTGGCGGCCGCCCAGGCGGCGCTCGGCAAGGTCGCCGGCAAGGAAGGCTGAGACCGGTCCGGGGGACGCCGAGCGCGTCCCCCTTTCGGCTATCAACCGTCCGTATGAGGATCAGTGGAAAAATTCGCCTTTCGGTCGAACTCGCCTCTTTCTGAGGCGTTCTTCGATTGAACGGGTACGTCCGACGTGCGCCTAATCGGCCCGCGTCGGGTTCAGCATCGCCCGTCAGAAGCGGCCGCCACCATGTCCCACAGCCCATCGCCGCTGTGCCTCGCCGAGACCGAAGCGGTCGCGGCTGTCCCGAGCGTCGCCGTCCGCGCCTATCTCGCTCTCGTCGCCGGTCTCGGCGGTGTCGTCACGGCCGTGATGCTGATGATGTCGGTCGCGGCCAACAGCGGCAGCGAGGCGGAGCGCATCTCGGCGACGCAGGAAGACAGCTACGCGACCACGCTGGTCGGCGCGCTGGCGGTCAACCTGTCCAAGCCTCTGCGCTGAGCGCGTATCCGGCGTCGACCGCCCCGGGTGGCCCGGCCCACTGCGCGGCTCCGATGCGGACGTCCTGACGACGACGGTCGAATCACCGCGCCCCCGACACGGCCCGTGCGGCCGAGCCGGTGAAACGGGTCGGCAGGTCGTCGCCGGGGCTGCGGGGGCTGAAGCGCGTGGTGACCCGATCGGGCGCGGCGCCGACCACCGCGTCGGGCGCGGCACCGCGCAGGCGCGTGGCGGCCACGTGCACGGGCGTGGCGCGGCTCGCCGGGGCAGCGCCCGGGCCGGCCGATACGGAGTCGAACAGGGCGCGCAGTTGCGCCTTGGCATCCGCGTCCGGAGCCACGAGGGAGCGGGCGCGAGCCGGAACCGCCGCCGCCGGCTTGTCGAGGGCGCGGATCTCGGCCGCCGGCGCGAGGTTGGCCATCCCGCGCTCCAGCGCCGCGAACTGCACAGGGCGGGGCGGCGGCAGGGGCATGTTCAGGCTCGCCGCGACGGCGGCTATATCGGCGGGGCGCCGCGGCGGGAGCGGTGCCGTGACGGCGGTCACGGTATCGTCGACGGCGACCGGCTGACTGGCGGTCAAGAGCGCCTTGGCGTCGGCGGGCCTGGTGTCGGAGGGCTTGGTCTCGGCGCCTTTCGCCTGCGCCCGCTCGGCCAGCGAGCCGCGCAGGGCGTCGTCGGCCGCGGGCGCCGCGTAGGCGAGGGCCGCGCGCGCGCCCGCCGGATCCTGCGGATCGGCGCTCGCCACGGCGACGACGGGCGCGCGGCGCGACTTCCGCGCCGTCTCCACCGGGGCCGGCACCGGCGCGGGTTCCGGTGCCGACCGGCCGCCGCCGAACAGGCTGGCCAGGAAGCCGAACAGGCCGGGCCCATCCTCCTCCTCGCCGCTGGCCATCTGCGTCGTGAGGCCCGCCACGGTGCCGCCGCGGGCCAGGATCTCGGCCTTGGCCTCCTCGTAGCGAGGGAAGGGGCGGTTGTCGCTCGGGAGCAGGACGGTCTTGCCGTCCGGGAAGAGGCGGGCGAGCTGATCGTGGGTCATGCGCGGCCACATCCGCACTGAGCCCACGTCGAGGTGCACGAACGGCGTTCCGGCATGGGGGTACCAGCCGACGCCGCCGCGCTGCATCCTAAGACCGACCTCCCGGATCCGGTCGATCGACACGTCCGGCAGGAAGAAGTCCATCGCCTTGCCGAGCATGTGCTGGCTGTACTCGGCCACCATCCTGGAGCGGCGGCGCAGCATCGCGTTGGTGCCCGGCGACCGGTAGGCCGACACGACGTGGATCGGCTGCGTCGCCCCGACCTGGCGATAGGCCTCCCAGACCGTATCGAACAGCCGCGGATCCATCTTTGTCGGCTCGTTGACCCGCCAGTCGCGCAGGAGCCAGTTCAGCTGCTCGAGGGCCGCGCGGTCGTAGCGCCCATCGCGCTTGAAGGTGATGGTCGCGCTCTCCTGCGTGTGGGTGTGGTAGATCGACAGGGAGCGGGTGTCGCCGTTGGCGACCGCGTCCTCGGTCTCGGCCGTCCCGGCGATCAGTCCGAGCGCGAGGCCGGACAGGGCGAGGGTGACGTGGCGAAGGGCGCGCGGGAGACTGGGCACGACGGTCCTGATCCTCTCCCGACAGCCTGACCCGACGCCTGTTGAACCGGGTTCGCGACCGAAACGGCTAAGGCTCGACCGTGGCGAAATCGTGCCCGGCTGTGCGGCCGCGCACCTGAAAGTTGCTGCTGGCGCGGGTGGGCTACCACCACCCGCGCGGCGCCGCCTGCTGCGGCGCGGGCGTCCAGAGGCCGGGCTCGCCGTATTCCGGCGCGCTGTCGGCACGGGCGGCGCGACGCTGGGCGCGGCGCGGCGTCTCCGCCTCCTCGTAGCGCCCGCCCGGCCACGCGTCGGCATCCGCGACCGGCCGCTCGGGCGCGCGGCGATGGACGGTCCGGGGCGCGGGCGGCTTCAGGGCGCGCTCGGCCTTGCGCCGCGGCGGCTCGTCCGGGAGCCGCGCGATCGCCGGCCCGCCGCCGCCGGGCAGCCCGAGGGCCGCGCGCATCGGCGCGTCGTAGCCGTAGAGATCCGGAAGGGTGCGGTAGGCGCCGCCGTCGTCCACGAAGGCGGTGAAGTAGGCGAGGTGGACCGGCAGTTTCTCCGGCAGCCGGATGGTGCGCTCGCCCTTGCCGATCAGCTTCTTCAGCCGATCCGCGGACCAGTTCGGCAGCACCGCGTCGGCGAGGCGGAACGGGTCGTCGACGCGGACGCAGCCGTGGCTGAAATCGCGCTTCGCGGCGGAGAACAGCGAGCGGTTCGGCGTGTCGTGCAGGTAGACCGCGTGCTGGTTCGGGAACATGAACTTGATGAAGCCGAGCGCGTTGCGCTCCCCCGGGGGCTGGCGCAGCGAGATGTGCCCGCCGCGACGGACGACCTCGTAGCCGCCCCAGGTCTTGCCGCCGTAGCCGGCGAGCTTCGGCGCCATCGTCTTCAGGATCGACGGCGGGACGTACCAGGACGGGTTGACGACCGCGTACTCCATCATCCCGGAGAACAGCGGCGTGCGCGATTCCGGCTTGCCGACGATGACCCGCGCCTCGTCGCGCATCACACCGCCCCGGTAGGCGCGCAGGCGATATTCCGGCACGTTGACGAGGATGTAATCCGGTCCCAGATCGCCCGGAAGCCAGCGCCACCGCTCCATGTTGACGATGAGTTCGGCCTCACCGCCCGTCGGGCGCGCCGTGCGGCCGGCATCGGCGAGGGCGAGCACCGTCTGGACGTTCAGGACGCCGTTCCCAGGTAGGCCGCGGCCGCGCTGGAACTTGGCCACCGCGTCGGCGACCATGGAATCGTACTCCTCCGGCTCGCCGGGCCCCTTGTCCAGGGTCGCGGCCGGGCGGCTCTCGAGGTTGAAATGTGCCCGCAGCAGCGGGACGCGGGCATCACGCATGCCGACGCGCAGGGCCGGCCCGGCCGGGAGGCGCAGCGGCTTCACCGCGGTCGGCGTAGGCCCCCGCAGGCTGGCGAGCCGGGCCTTCAGCGCGAGATAGCCCGGAGTCGCCGGGTTGTAGGCCTGCAGTGCCTCGCCGGCTTTCGCGCCGGCCTCGTCGAGCTTCGCCAGGACGTCGTTGCCGGCCGGCAGATCGAGGTGCGGGGTGATCAGCCGCGAGATCGAGGCCAGGTTGATCCGGCCGCCGCGGGCGTCCCGGGCGTAGAGAACCGCCGCCGCGGACAGGCGCAGATCGGCGTCGGCGACCGCCTTCTCGTCCGGTTTGTCGGCGAGCGCCGGGACCGTGTAGGCGCGGGGGTCGAGCCCGTCCTCGGCGGCGGCCGCCAGCCGCGCCGAGACCGCCTTCGCGGCGTCGGTCCAGGCCCCGCCGGAGATCCAGAGCGGCTTGAAGCTGCGGGCCTCGTAGAAGCTCCGGATCGCGTCGCGGTCCTTGCCGGTGAGGCGGAGCAGCAGGGGCGCGGCATCCGCGAACCGGGCGAAGATTGCGGCGCCGAGCGGGTCCGTCGGGGCGACCGGGGCCGCCGCGGCGGGAGCCGGGGCCGGCTCGGCCGCCGGCGCCTCAGGCTTGTAGTCGGGAAGGGCGGTCGCGGCGGGCGCCGACGGATCCGCCGGCGCGGGCGCCGCCGGCCCCGGCGCGGCAGCGGGCGGGGTCGCGGGGACATCGGCGGCCGGCTGGTCCAGCGCGGCCGTCGCGGCGCGGAGGGAGCCGGCCGGTGCCAGCGTGCCGCCGAGAAGGGCGGCCAGCGCGATGAGGCTGGAGCGCGGGACGCGCATCGTGATCTCCCGGGGCGCGGCGGCAGGACCGCACGCTCAGATTGTGATTATCCGCGCAAGCGTGGCTTTGAGCAACCGCAGTTATCGCGAATAGAGGCTCGGTCCTGCAGATGAATGTGTCATTTCTAATGCTGCTCAGCTTACGATCCGCTCAATCATCTGCCGGCGCGACGCAGCAGGGCCGAGAATTTTAGCGACCGTGGCCGAAACGAATGCGCACGGTGCGCTAGCGCACGCCGCGCTCGATCAGGCCGCGTCCTCGGTTTTATCATCCTCCTCCAGCCCCAGATCCTTGAGCTTGCGGTAGAGGGTGGAGCGTCCGATGCCGAGGCGGCGCGAGACCTCGGACATCCGCTGCCGGTAGAACTGGAGCGCGAAGCGGATAATCTCCGCCTCCAGGACGTCCATCGGTTTCATCTCGCCGGTCTCCTCGGCGACGAGCGACATGGCGTGCGGGTCGCGGACCTCGACGCGGACGATCTCCCGCACCGGTTCGGGGGCGTAGGCCGGCATCTGCGGCTGGACCGGCGCTGCCGGGATCCGCACGTCGAAGCCCTCGACCTGCGCGGCGATCTGGGGGAATTCGGAGACCGTCAGCTCGTCGCCGTCCGCCAGCACGACGGCGCGGAACAGGGCGTTCTCCAGCTGCCGGACGTTGCCCGGCCAGGGATAGCGCGTGAGCAGGGCCATGGCCTCCGGGCTGATCGCCCGAACGCGCTTGCCTTCCTCGGCCGAGAACCGCGCGCAGAACGAGCGGACGAGGTCCGGGATGTCCTCGCGGCGCGCCCGCAGGGGCGGCAGCGTCATCGGGAAGACGTTCAGGCGGTAGTAGAGATCCTCGCGGAACTTACCCTGCTTCACGAGGTCGAGCAGCGACCGGTTCGTCGCCGAGACGAGCCGGATGTCCACCCGCACCGAGCGCTTGCCGCCGACGGGATCGACCTCGCCCTCCTGGAGGGCCCGGAGCAGCTTCACCTGCGCGTCGAGGGGCAACTCGCCGATCTCGTCCAGGAACAGGGTCCCGCCCGAGGCCTCGACAAACTTGCCGGCGTGCTTCTCGGTGGCGCCGGTGAACGCCCCCTTCTCGTGGCCGAACAGGGTGGATTCCACCAAGTTCTCCGGGATCGCCCCGCAATTGACGGTCACGAACGGCTTGCCGCGCCGGTCGCCGGACCCCTGGATCGCCCGGGCCAGGACCTCCTTGCCGACGCCGGACTCGCCCTCGATCAGAACGGGGATGTTCGACTTCGCCGCCCGCTCTGCGAGGCGGATCACCCGCTCCATGTCGGGGCTCTTCGAGGTGAGATCCTTGAAGGTGAGCGCCCCGGAGGCGCGGCGGCGCATGCGGCGCACCTCCTCCTCGAGCGTGTCGACCCGCAGGGCATTCTTGATCGAGACCTGGAGCCGCTCCGCGCCCGCCGGTTTGACCACGAAATCCACGGCGCCGGCCCGCATGGCGCTGACCACCGTGTCGATGGAGCCGTTGGAGGTCTGGACGATGACCGGCGTGGCGAGGCCGCTCTTGCGCATCTCGGCCAGGACACCGAGCCCGTCGAGCCCCGGCATCACGAGGTCGAGGAGCACGACATCCGCACCCTCGGATCGCAGCAGGGTCAGCGCGTCCGCACCGGTCTCGGCGATCCGCGCCTCGAAGCCGAAACGGCGCACGGCCGCCTCGGCCAGGCGCCGTTGGACCGGATCGTCATCCACGATGAGCACAGTGGCGGACATGGCGGCTCCCTGAACGGCGCGCGAAGGCCGGACACGCGACGCGGGCTCGACCCGGTCGCGGCCTTCCGATTCGGCGACTGTTTCGTTTCGAGCCGTAGGGTGACCGACAGTCGTAAAGTGCCGCTTAACGACGTTTGCGCCGCGTCGTCACCGATCGCGCGCCGGTCCGACGGTCCCTCCGCGTTGAACGCGTGGCGGCACGCTCGATATCAGGGTACGGGGCCGGAGCCCTTGGAGAGGATCGCACACCATGATGCCGAGCCACACCGCCTCGCCGGTGACTGTCCGCCTGCCGGAGGGCGTGAGTGCCGCGCGCGCCGCTGCGAAGGCTGCCGACCTCGGCCATCTTCCGGAATGGGACCTCACGGATCTCTATTCCGGCCTCGATGATCCGAACTTCTCCGGCGACATGACCCGCGCCGAGGAGGAGTGCCGCCGCTTCTCCGAGACCTACGCCGGCCGGATCGCGGAGCTCGCCGCGGGCCCGGACGCGTCCGCGCGGCTGGCCGAGGCGGTGCGCGCCTACGAGGGCATCGAGGACCTGCTGGGCAAGCTCATGTCCTTTGCGGGTCTCGTCTATTCCGGCGACACCACCGACGAGGCGCGCGCCAAGTTCTACGGCGACACCCGCGAGCGGCTGACCAGCGCCTCGGCGGATCTCCTTTTCTTCGCCCTGGAGCTGAACCGCGTCGACGATACGGCCATGAACGCCGCGATGGCCGAAGGGCCGCTCGCCCACTACGCCCCGTGGATCGAGGACCTGCGGCGGGAGAAGCCGCACCAGCTCGACGATCGCACCGAGAAGCTGTTCCTCGAGAAGTCGGTCACGTCGAACGCCGCCTGGGACCGGCTGTTCAACGAAACGATCGCCGCGCTGCGCTTCACCGTGCAGGGCGAGGAGATGCCGCTGGAGCCGACGCTCAACAAGCTTCAGGATCCGGACGGCGCGGTCCGCAAGGAGGCGGCCGGCGCGATCAGCGCGGTCCTGCGCGGTCAGCTGCGGGTGTTCACGCTCATCACCAACACGCTGGCGAAGGACAAGGAGATCAGCGACCGCTGGCGCGGGTTCAAGGACGTCGCGGACGCGCGCCACCTGTCGAACCGGGTCGAGCCCGAGGTGGTGGAAGCCCTCGTCGACGCCGTGCGGGCGGCCTATCCCCGCCTGTCCCACCGCTACTACACGCTCAAGGCGAAGTGGTTCGGGCAGGAGGCGCTGCCCTACTGGGACCGCAACGCGCCGCTGCCCCGCGTCGAGCAGCGCACGATCCCGTGGACGGAGGCCCGCGACACGGTGCTGTCCGCCTACGACGCCTTCTCTCCGAAGATGGCGGGGATCGCGCGGCGCTTCTTCGACGAGCGCTGGATCGACGCGCCGACCCGTCCCGGCAAGGCGCCGGGCGCCTTCGCGCATCCGACCGTGCCCTCCGTCCACCCCTATGTGCTGGTCAACTACCAGGGCAAGCCGCGGGACGTGATGACGCTGGCGCACGAGTTGGGCCACGGCGTCCACCAGGTGCTCGCCGGGCCGAACGGCGCCCTCATGGCGCCGACGCCCCTGACGCTGGCCGAGACGGCGAGCGTCTTCGGCGAGATGCTGACCTTCCGTCGGCTCCTCGCCGCGACCACGGACACGACCCAGCGTCGGGCCATGCTCGCCGCCAAGGTCGAGGACATGATCAACACGGTGGTGCGCCAGATCGCCTTCTACTCGTTCGAGCGGAAGGTCCATCTCGCCCGCGCCAAGGGCGAGCTGACCACAGATCAGATCAACGCGCTGTGGCTGTCCGTCCAGGCAGAATCGCTCGGTCCGGCGATCACGCTGGATTCCGGCTACGAGCCGTTCTGGGCCTACATCCCGCACTTCATCCACTCGCCGTTCTACGTCTACGCCTACGCGTTCGGCGACTGCCTGGTGAACTCGCTCTACGGCGTCTACGCCCGGGCGGAGGACGGCTTCGTGGACCGCTACTTCGCGTTGCTCGCGGCCGGTGGCTCGAAGCCATACGGTGAGCTGCTCGCGCCCTTCGGTCTCGACGCCAAGGACCCGGGCTTCTGGCAGATCGGGCTCGGCATGATCGAGAGCATGATCGTCGAGCTCGAGAGCATGGAAGGACAGGCCTGAGCCGAGCGCCGCGGACCCCGTCGGCCCCCGCGGCGCAGGGACCCACGCCCCTGGTTCGCGGCCGGGGGCGGCTTATCTGCGCATCATCGTCAGACAAGCAGATCGAGTGATGGCCGAGACCGACCGCGAAGCCAACCGCTTCTCCGCCCGCGCCGGGCGCTACGCCAGCGTGGGCGCCAACGTCGGCGGCGTCGCCGCCCGGATGGCCGTGGCACGGCTGTTCGGAAAGGAGGGCACCACCAACGCCGCCGCCCTGGCGCAGGCGCTGGGCGGCCTGAAGGGCCCGATCATGAAGGTGGCCCAGCTGCTGGCCACCGTTCCGGACCTGCTCCCGCCCGAATACGCGACCGAGCTGCAGAAGCTTCAGGCGGACGCCCCGCCGATGGGCGCGGCCTTCGTCCGGCGCCGGATGCAGTCGGAGCTCGGCGCCGGCTGGCAGGAGCGCTTCGGCAGCTTCGACCTCAAACCCGCGGCGGCGGCCTCGCTGGGCCAAGTCCATCGCGCGACCACCAAGGGCGGCGAACGTCTCGCCTGCAAGCTCCAGTACCCGGACATGCAGTCGGCCGTGGAGGCCGACCTGAAGCAGCTGGAGGTCGCGTTCGCGCTGCACCGCCGGATGAACACGTGGCTCGACACGCGCGAGATCGCGAAGGAGATCGGCGCCCGGGTGCGTGAGGAGCTCGACTACGAGCGCGAGGCCAAGCACGCGGCGCTCTACGGGGCCGTGCTGAAGGACATCGCGGCGGTGCGCGTGCCGCGCGTCTTTCCGGAGCTCTCGACGAAGCGTCTGCTCACGCTCGGCTGGCTCGACGGGGACAAGATCCTGGGCTTCGCCGACGAGCCGGTCGAGGTGCGCAACCGGATCGCCCAGGCGATGTTCAAGGCGTGGTGGCACCCATTCAGCCGGGCAGCGGTGATCCACGGCGACCCGCATCTGGGCAATTACACCGTGTTCTTGGACGCCGGCGAGGCCGCGGGAATCAACCTGCTGGACTACGGCTGCGTCCGGATCTTCCATCCGCGCTTCGTCGGCGGCGTCGTGGATCTCTACCGCGGCCTGTTGGAGAACGACGATGCCCGCATCGTCCACGCCTACGAGGTCTGGGGATTCAAGGATCTCGACAAGGAGAAGATCGAGATCCTGAACATCTGGGCCCGCTTCATCTACGGGCCGCTGCTCGAAGACCGTACTCGCACCGTCGCCGACGGCGTGAAGCCGGGGGAGTACGGTCGCCGACAGGCCTTCCAAGTCCATCAGGCCCTGAAGGAGCGCGGGCCCGTGACTGTCCCGCAGGAATTCGTCTTCATGGATCGCGCGGCCGTGGGGCTGGGCGCCGTGTTCCTCCACCTCAGATCTGAACTCAACTACCACCGGTTGTTCGAGGCCGAGATCGAGCATTTCTCGCTGGACGAACTCACGAAACGCCAGGGCCGGGCACTCACCGAAGCCGGTCTGCCGAAACCGGCCTGATTCGACGCGAAGATCCACCGGGAGAGCGATCAACTTGCGTGCGTCCGATTGCGGCAGGTAAACGCTTGAGCTACATCCGACCGCGACCGCAAGAAGTCGCGTCTTAGGGAAACGAGCGCACGATGGCCGAGAGTGACACGGTGGCCGGGCATACCTACAGCCCGGCGATGGACGCGACGACGCACGAGCAGACCTATCGCGGATTTGTCCGGTTCGTCGAAATCGCCACTGGCGTCGTCATCTGCTGGGTGCTGGCCCTCGCCATCGGCGGGATCCGCGAGGCGTGGCTGCTGGCCATCGTCGGCGTGATCGCCTCCGGAGCCGCGGGCGCGGTGGGCGCCCTCGCGCCGGCCGTGGGGTGGAAGGCCCCGCTGGTCGTCGGCATTCTCCTGGTCCTCTACCTGTTCTTCGCCTGAGAGGGCCGTGGGCGGCGGCGTCGAGCGTCGCCGCGGATGACGAACCCGCTCGCGTTCGCCGGGCGGGTCGCTGACACATTGTTGGCAATTAAATTGGGCGCAAGTTACATTCCGGCCGCATCCATCGCGGTATCGTAGATCCGCCTCTCGAAAAGCTGCGCCGGTTCGCGCATTCGAAAGGCCGAGCTTTTCCAGGGGAACCCTCGCATGCGCATTGCTGTGCTGTCCGAGACGGACTCCGCGGAGCCGCGCGTCGCCGCGGTTCCTGAGACCGTCAAGAAGTTCAAGACTCTCGGTGCCGACGTCGTGGTGCAGTCCGGGGCCGGTCAAAAGGCCGGAATCCTGGACTCCGAGTACGAGGCCGCCGGCGCCAGCATCGCTGGGAGCGCCGCCGATGCTGCCGGGGATGCCGACCTCGTGCTCAAGGTCCGGCGCCCGAGCGCCGAGGAGCTGCCGCAGTTGAAGCGCGGCGCCACCGTGATCGCGATCATGGACCCCTACGGCAACGAGGACGCCCTCAAGGCGATGGCCGAGGCGGGGATCGACGGCTTCGCCATGGAGCTGATGCCCCGCATCACCCGCGCGCAGGTGATGGACGTCCTGTCCTCGCAGGCGAATCTCGCCGGCTACCGCGCGGTCGTCGACGGCGCCGCCGAGTACGGGCGGGCCATGCCGATGATGATGACCGCCGCCGGCACCGTGCCGGCCGCCCGCGTCTTCGTCATGGGCGTCGGCGTGGCCGGCCTCCAGGCCATCGCGACAGCCCGCCGGCTCGGCGCGGTCGTCACCGCCACCGATGTCCGGCCCGCCACCAAGGAGCAGGTCGAATCGCTCGGCGCCAAATTCGTCGCCGTCGAGGACGACGAATTCAAGCAGGCCGAGACAGCCGGCGGTTACGCCAAGGAGATGTCGGCCGAGTACCAGAAGAAGCAGGCGGAGCTGGTCAAGGGTCACATCGCCAAGCAGGACATCGTCATCACCACCGCGCTGATCCCGGGCCGGCCGGCGCCGAAGCTCGTCTCCGAGGAGATGGTGGCGTCGATGAAGCCGGGTTCGGTCCTCGTCGATCTCGCGGTGGAACGCGGCGGCAACGTCGCCGGCGCCAAGGCCGGCGAGGTCGTCACGAACGATCGCGGCGTGAAGATCGTCGGCCACGTCAACGTGCCGGGGCGGCTCGCCGCCACCTCGTCGAGCCTCTACGCGCGCAACCTCTACGCCTTCGTCGAGACCCTGATCGACAAGGAATCGAAGGCGCTGGCCATCAACTGGGACGACGAGCTGGTGAAGGCCACGAACCTCACCCGCGACGGCTCGGTCGTCCACGCATCCTTCCAGCCCAAGACCGATGGCGCAGCCTCGGAAGCCGCCTCCGTGGGGCTGGCCAAGTCGGAGGCCAGCAAGGCGTCCGGTGCGGCCACCCCGGAAGGCGCGCAGTGAAGCCTGGCCGAGAGGAGTAGCAGAATGGCAAACGTCATCGTCCCTCCCGATCAGGCGGCCGATCAGGCCCGCGTGCTAGCCGACGCCGCGCGCGCCGCGGCCGCGGTGGCGCGCAACGCCGCCGACCAGGCGCAGGTCATCGCCGACGGCATGGGCCACGGGCTCAGCGCCGCCACCGGCGGCGCGGTCGATCCGACCGTGTTCCGGCTCGCGATCTTCGTGCTGGCGATCTTCGTCGGCTACTACGTGGTCTGGTCGGTGACCCCGGCCCTGCACACCCCGCTCATGTCGGTGACCAACGCGATCTCGTCGGTGATCATCGTCGGCGCGATCCTGGCGGTCGGCGTTCCGCTGATCGAGAAGGGCACGGGCCTCGCCCGGTTCTTCGGCTTCATCGGCATCGTACTCGCCAGCGTGAACATCTTCGGCGGCTTCCTCGTCACGCAGCGCATGCTCGGCATGTACAAGAAGAAGGGCTGAGCCGGTGTCAGAGAACGTCTCCTCTCTTCTCTATATCGTCGCCGGCGTCCTGTTCATCATGGCGCTGCGGGGGCTCTCGCACCCCACGACCTCCCGGCAGGGCAACCTGTACGGCATGGTCGGCATGGGGCTCGCCATCCTGACCACGCTGGTCGGCCACCCGCCGGCGGGTGCCGGCGCCTGGATCCTCGTCCTGCTGGGCTTAGGGCTCGGCGGCGGCGCCGGCGCGGTGATCGCCAAGCGCGTGCCGATGACCGCAATGCCGCAGCTCGTGGCGGCCTTCCACTCGCTGGTCGGCCTCGCGGCCGTCTTCGTGGCCGCGGGCGCCCTCTACGCACCGCAGGCGTTCGGCATCATCGAGAACGGGCACTTCCACAAGCAGTCGCTGTTCGAGATGGGTCTCGGCGTGGCCATCGGCGCCATCACCTTCACCGGCTCGGTGATCGCCTTCGCCAAGCTCGACGGGCGCATGTCCGGCAAGCCGATCATGCTGCCTCAGCGCCACCTCATCAACGCGCTGCTGGCCGCCGGCCTCGTGCTGCTGATCGCCCTGTTCATCGGCACCGAGTCGAAGGCGATCTTCTGGCTGATCGTCATCGCCTCGCTGGTGCTCGGCGGCCTGATCATCATCCCGATCGGCGGCGCCGACATGCCGGTGGTCGTGTCGATGCTCAACTCGTACTCGGGCTGGGCGGCGGCCGGCATCGGCTTCACCCTGGGCAACCTCGCGCTGATCATCACCGGCTCGCTGGTCGGGTCGTCGGGCGCGATCCTGTCCTACATCATGTGCCACGCGATGAACCGGTCGTTCATCTCGGTGATCCTCGGCGGCTTCGGTGGCGACACCGCCGCGGCCGGCACCGGCCAGGTCGAGACCCGGCCCGTGAAGCAGGGTTCGGCCGACGACGCGGCCTACATCATGAAGAACGCCGAGCGGGTCATCATCGTCCCGGGCTACGGCATGGCGGTCGCCCAGGCGCAGCACTCCCTGCGCGAGATGGCCGACATGCTGAAGAAGGAGGGCGTCGACGTGAAGTACGCCATTCACCCGGTGGCGGGCCGCATGCCGGGCCACATGAACGTGCTGCTCGCCGAGGCCAACGTGCCCTACGACGAGGTCTTCGAACTGGAGGACATCAACGGTGAGTTCCCGCAGGCGGACGTCGCCTTCGTGATCGGCGCCAACGACGTCACCAACCCGGCCGCCAAGACCGACAAGGCCTCGCCGATCTACGGCATGCCGATCCTCGACGTGGAGAAGGCCAAGACCGTGCTGTTCATCAAGCGCGGCATGGGCTCCGGCTACGCGGGCGTGGAGAACGAGGTGTTCTTCCGCGACAACACCATGATGCTGTTCGGCGACGCCAAGAAGGTCGTGGACAGCGTGCTGAAGTCGCTCTGAGACCCAGGTCTCCGGCAGCGTCGAGGGGCGGGCAGCGATGCCCGCCCTTTCTCGTTGTGGCGATCGGGTTCGCCGTCGCTGTTGCGGCGGGGCGCAAGATTCCCCGCGCCGGCCGGTGTAGGGTGGCGCCCGTGTCGTCCGCTCCGCTCCTCGCCGAATTGCCGCCCTTCCTGGGTGTGGCCGCCTCCGTGACCGGCCGGCGCTGGCAGGAGCGCTGCGGCGGCGCGGCCGTCCAGAATCACATCGCCAAGATGGTCCAGGCCCACGGCCTGCCGGAACTGCTGGCCCGGGTGCTCGCGGGACGCGGGATCGTACCGGAGGCGGCGCCCCGCCACCTCGCGCCGCGCCTGCGGGACCTGATGCCGGATCCGGACACGCTGCTCGACATGGAGGCGGCCGTCCGCCGACTCGTTCGGGCGGTGAAGCGCGGGGAGACCGTGGCGGTTTTCGGCGATTACGACGTCGACGGCGCCGCAAGCGCGGCCCTGCTCGCCGGATACCTCCGCGAACTGGGTTTGCGCGCGCCGATCCACATTCCCGACCGGATCACCGAGGGCTACGGACCCAACATCGCGGCGATCACCGCGCTCGCGGCTGAGGGCGCGACGCTCCTCGTCTGCGTCGATTGCGGGACGAGCGGCCACGCGCCCCTGGAGGAGGCCGAGAAATCCGGCCTGGACGTCATCGTCCTCGACCACCACGCGGCCTCCGAGGTGCTCCCGCCGGCTCGCGCCGTGGTCAACCCGAATCGCCTCGACGACCTCTCGGGCCTCGGCCATCTCTGCGCCGCCGGCATCGTGTTCCTGACCCTGGTCGCGCTGAACCGCGCCCTGCGGCAGGACGGCTTCTTCGGCGGCCATCGTCCCGAACCGCAGCTCACCGACGCCCTCGATCTCGTCGCCCTGGCGACCGTTGCCGACGTCGTGCCCCTCACGGGCCTCAACCGGGCCTTCGTGACCCAGGGCCTCACGGTGATGCGCCATCGCGGCCGCACCGGGCTCGCGGCGCTGCTGGACGCCGCCTCGCTCGGCGAGCCGCCGGAAGCCTGGCACCTCGGCTTCGTCCTCGGGCCGCGCATCAATGCCGGGGGCCGCATCGGCGATTCGGCACTGGGCGCCCGCCTGCTGACCACGGCGGACCCGAGCGAGGCGGCCCGGATCGCCGCCGACCTCGATCGGCTGAACCGCGAGCGCCAGGCGATCGAGGCGCAGGCCGTCCAGGAGGCCGAGGCCGAGATGGACCGGGCGCTGACGCTGGATCCAGCCCGCACCGTGCTGGTGACCGCCAGCGCCGAGTGGCACCCCGGCATCGTCGGCCTCATCGCCTCGCGGTTGAAGGAGCGCTTCAACCGCCCGGCCTTCGCGTTCGCGATCCGCCCGGACGGCACCGCCACGGGCTCTGGGCGCTCGATCCCGGGCGCGGATCTCGGGCTCGCGGTCCGCGCCTGCGTCGAGGCGCGGCTCGCCAGCAAGGGCGGTGGCCACGCCATGGCGGCCGGCGTCACCGTGCGGGCCGACGACATCCCGCGCTTCGAGGCGCACCTGGCGATGCTGCTCGGGGCGAGCGTCGCGGTGGCGCGCGCGGCCGACGCCCTGCTGATCGACGGCGGCCTCAGCGCCGGCGGCGCCACCGCGGAGACGGTCCGGCTGCTGCAGCAGGCCGGCCCGTTCGGCCAGGGCGCGCCCGAGCCGCTCTTCGCGCTGGGCCGGCATCGCCTCGTCGATGCCGGCGTGGTCGGCTCGAACCATGTCAGGGCGCGACTGCGCAGCCGCGACGGTCAGGTGGTCGGGGCGATCTGCTTCCGCGCGGCCGAACGGCCGCTCGGCCTGGCCCTCCTGAACGGGATCGGCCGAGAGATGCACGTGGCCGGGACCCTGTCCTGCGACCGCTGGCGCGGCGCCGAGCGCGCCCAGCTCCGGATCGTCGATCTCGCGCCGTCCGAACCCTGAGACGCCCCGGCGTCAGGTCCCGGCCATCACGAGCGCCCAGAAGCGCTTGTACCGCGTCGTGGGGGCATCGACCCGGGCGATCCCGATCCTGCGGATCTGCGGGAGCAGCATGTTCTTGTTGTGCTCGGGGCTCGCCTTCCAGCGGGCGAGCACCTGTTCCAGGGTCTCGGAGCCGGCGCTGAGATTCTCGGCCGCCCAGGATCTCGCGAGACCGGCCGACGCCATGCGCGAGGTGAAGCTGCCGCCAACATCGTGGCTGAGCTGGCCGCGGCGGGCGTTGTTGCCGGCCTGGAAGGCCGCCGCCTTCACGAGAGCCGGATCGACCACGACCGGGCTCAGGCCGTGCTGGACCCGGTAGGCCGAGATCGCCGCGGCGGCCGCGACCTCGTCGAGCACGGCGGTGTGCGTCGCGTTCTCGACAGAGGACTCGGGCAGGACCGAGAGACCGCCGCACCCGGCGAGGGCCAGCAGGAGGGCGGCGGCGATGGCGCGACTGAGTTTGGGCACGGTCCGGACGGCGTTGCGTGAGACGGGATCGCTTCCCTCCGGCGCGGTTGCGGCGAAAGCGCGGCGCGCGGCGCGCCGGCAGGATCCCGCCGACCGGCGTGGCGCCAGAGCCACGCCCGGCCGCGGATCAGGCCGCGAATTCAAGCTGCGGATTCAGGCCGCCAGGGCGCTGCCTTTGAGCATGGAGGGCGCGAAGGCCCGCAGGAGATCCGGATCCAGATGCCCGGCGCTGTCCGTCATGATCGACAGCGCCTCGGCGGGCGAGGCGGGCTGCCGATAGGTCCGCCGCTCGGTCAGCGCGGAGAACACGTCGCAGATCGTCACGATGCGCACGAGGTCGGAGATCGCGGGGCCGGACAGCCGATCGGGATATCCTTTCCCGTCCAGACGCTCGTGGTGGTGGCGGACCACGTCGATCACCGCGTCCTCGAAATCGCCGTGCGCCCGGAGCAGATCGGCGCCGATGTCGGGATGGCGCTGCATCAGCCGCAATTCCTCGGCGTTGAGCGGCCCCGGCTTGTTGAGGATCTCCACGGGGATGCGCGCCTTGCCGATGTCGTGCAGGAGCGCCGACCGCACCAGCAGTGCGAGATCGGTCTGACCGAGCCCGATCTGCGAGCCGAACGTGGCGGCATGGCCCGCGACGCCGAGGGTGTGCTGATAGACGCCGATCTCGTGGCGCCAGACCTCGGCAAGCCACTCGGAGATCCCGACCTCGGAGATGGCCGCCAGAACCAGCTCGGTCCCGCGATCCGCGTCGGCGCGCTGCAGCCGGGCCCCGAGGGCGGCGCTGTCGAAGATCTCGGCGACGACGGCGGTCGCGCCCGAGACGCGCTCCAGGAGCCGGCGCTGCCGCAGCTCTGCGGACCGCGTCGCCTCCTCGATCATGGCGAAGACGTTCGCCAGAACGAGTTGCCGGGGCGAGGCGGCCGGCAGCTGACGCAGATAGCGGGTAGCCGGCATGGGTTCGCCGCGCACGAGGACGAGGCGCGGAACCGGCGGTCCGTGGTGGGGGAGGGTCGACTGCACTCTGGCGGTCTGGGCCGGCGGCAGGTCGAGGATGACGAGGTGCGGGCGGCCTGACGGTAGCGGCGCGCCGGGCGGGATCGCCCAGCAGTTCATCACGAGCGCGATGGCACGCTCAAGGGCCGATCGTTCTGACGGGCGGTCCGATACGAGGAGGACGAAGGGGCCGTCCGAGAAAACCGAGGCTGCGCCGAGGGCCAACGCGGTAGCTCCTCGCCCGCACGGTCAACGATCGGTTCACCCTACGCGTAAAATTTGAGGAAAGCGTTACCCCTACGCAATCTCTGGTATCGCGGATCCAGCTCTGACTTCAGGCGAGCTTGGCGTTCGTGACGTCGGCGGTCGGCTCGACAGTGTTCCGTGCCCGGTCGGCGGAGAGGAAGTCCGCGAACTTGACGGTGAGCAGCGCCTGGCAGGCGGCGAAGGCGACAAAGATGGCGAGGAAGCTGGCGATCATCGGATTCTCCGGCGCGGTCTGGAACCGCCTCATGTTGCGACGCACTGCGTGCCATGCCGCTGCGCAACTTGGTATGCCAGATTACGAATATCGATTATGTCGAACATGCATGGGACGCGCAGATCGAGCCCACAAAGTTCGGATTGTGGCCCAGTCATGCATAAAAATGCACAACTGACCGGCTTTGAAAGGTCGTGGCCTGCCGAACATGTTCTGCACTGCATCAACGCTTGCGCGCGATTTATGTTCAGGCGCGTGCTGAGCTCGTGTGATAGCCGGCGCGGCGATCGAGGGTTCCCCCCGAGCGCCGCTCGCGCCCTTGGCCCATCATCATGCCGCAGAGGCACGAGGTGTCGTCCGCGCCGGACGATCCGTCAGGCGAGGACAGAACGGTCGCTCAATCCAGATAATCGCCGTAGGTGTCGACGTGCTGCGCGAGGCCCAGACCGTGCTCGCGCACGAGTCTCTCGGCCAGATCGGCATCACGGGCTTCGAGCGCCGAGATGATGGCGACGTGCTCCCGGATGGAGCGCTCCGCCCGATCGCCCTGCCGGAGCGCGGTGCTGCGGATGCCGCGAACGTGCATGAGCAAATTGCTGGTCAGATCGGCGATCGCCTCGCAGTGACCGAGCGCGATGATCCGCTGATGAAATCGGATGTTCGCGTCCGAATACTCGTCCATGTGTTCGGACGGCTGGCCCTCGAAGAACTCGGGGAAGGATTCGCGCAGCGAGCGAAGCTGGCCGTCGGTGGCGCGCGCGCAGGCGAGGCGTGCCGCCATGCTCTCCAGCGCCGTCCAGGCGTGGATCATGCTGACGATCTCGCGCTTGTTCTTCTTGATCACGAAGACGCCGCGCCGGGCCTCGGAGCGAACGAAGCCTTCCTGCTCCAGAACCGTCAGGGCCTCCCGCACCGGGGTGCGGCTGACACCGAGATCCTGCGACAGCTTGCGCTCGTCGAGCCGCACCTCGTCCGGACGCCCGTAGATGTCCATGTTGGTGATGGCCGTCTTGAGCGCCTCGTAGGCCAATGTCCGGAGACTGGAGCTGGCGACGATGGGCTTCACGCTCAGCGGTTCGGAATTCGACATCCCTCGTCCAGTCAGCTCACACGCATGATGTCTCGCACGCATTCTCTGTCGTGCGCTCTCAAACGACCTAACCCAAACCTTTGCGAGATCCTAGTCGATCGCGGAGCGGTCCCACAGACCTGTGACCATTGCCGGCGCTCGGCACCTGAAAAATTGGCCGCGGCGCGACCATCACCCGTCGCCTAGCGAGGCACGTTCGGGAAGGCGATTTAATCCCCGGTCGCGAACCTGTGTTTTTTTGCAGGTTTGATTGACACCCCGGGATTAAATCAGCACCATCTTGCTGGCATACCGTCGACCATCGGACATCAAGGCCGACTCGGCGACGGATGCTGCTGTACTGCAGAGATTATTTGCCTGCGGGCCAAGAATTTTTCGAAGAATTCCGATCACGTTGTTCTGACAAGCTGCGTCGTGGCAGGGCATAAGCCCGGCTCGAGCGCGAACGCCGACAAGAATACTGCCAAGAGGGAACGGTATGTCCGAGATCGTCAAACCGGTTGGGCGCGGCCGCTGGCTGCAACTCGCCTTCGGCGTCGTCTGCATGTGCATGATTGCCAATATGCAGTACGGCTGGACCTTCTTCGTGAGCCCGATGCAGGAGCGGCACGGCTGGGATCGCGCGGCGATCCAGGTGGCGTTCACGCTGTTCGTCGTCACCGAGACGTGGCTGGTCCCGATCGAGGGCTGGTTCGTGGATAAGTACGGTCCGCGCATCGTCACGCTGTTCGGCGGCCTGCTCTGCGCCGTCGCGTGGGTGATCAATTCCTACGCGGACTCGCTCACCGTGCTTTACATCGCGGCCGCGATCGGCGGCACCGGTGCAGGCGCGGTTTACGGGACCTGCGTGGGCAACTCGCTGAAGTGGTTCCCCGACCGCCGCGGCCTGGCCGCCGGCATCACCGCCATGGGCTTCGGCGCGGGTTCGGCACTCACGGTCGTGCCGATCCAGGCGATGATCAAGTCCCAGGGCTACGAGGCGGCCTTCTTCTACTTCGGGATCGGGCAGGGCGTGATCGTCATGCTGATCGCCCTGTTTCTGCGCGCGCCGGCCAAGGGCCAGGTTCCAGAAGTCGCCCGGGTCAGCCAGTCGAAGCGGGACTACAAGCCCTCCGAGATGGTCCGCACCCCGATCTTCTGGGTCATGTACGCGATGTTCGTCATGATGGCCGCCGGCGGCCTGATGGCCACCGCGCAGCTCGGCCCGATCGCCAAGGACTTCAAGATCGCCGACGTCCCGGTCTCGCTCCTGGGGATCACGCTGCCGGCGCTGACCTTCGCGGCCACGCTCGACCGGGTTCTCAACGGCGTGACGCGCCCGTTCTTCGGCTGGGTCTCCGACCATATCGGCCGCGAGAACACGATGTTCCTGTCCTTCGCGATCGAGGGCCTGGGCATCTACGCGCTGAGCCAGTTCGGCCAGAATCCGATCGCCTTCGTGCTGCTGACCGGTCTCGTGTTCTTCGCGTGGGGCGAGATCTACTCGCTGTTCCCGGCGACCTGCGGCGACACGTTCGGCTCGAAGTACGCGGCGACCAATGCCGGGCTGCTCTACACGGCCAAGGGCACCGCGGCGCTGATCGTTCCCTACACCAGCGTGCTCACGACCATGACTGGAAGCTGGCACACGGTGTTCCTCGCGGCCGCGGCCCTCAACATCCTCGCGGCCCTGCTGGCGCTGTTCGTCCTCAAGCCGATGCGCGCCGCCTACACCAAGAAGCCCGAGGCGGGCCTCGCGCCGGTGCTGGCGCAGTAGCGGGCCCCCATCGCTCGGCGCCGCGGCGCCGAACCGAAGCGAATGAGCCCGGCGCCGTCTTTACGGCGCCGGGCTACCTGCATACCGGGAACCGGGCCTTCCGGAGATCGGGCATGGACAGGGACGAGCAGATCGCGCGCGAGGGCGTCGTGGCGGCGGCGCGGGCACTCGACGCACAGGGGCTGAACCGCGGCACGTCGGGCAATGTCTCGGTGCGCTTCCGCGACGGGCTCCTGATCACCCCGTCGGGCGTGCCCACCGAACGGATCGGACCGGACGACGTGGTCCGGATGGGTCTCGACGGCACCCACGCGCCGGATCGGAAGCCGTCATCGGAATGGCGCTTCCACCGAGACATCCTCGCGTCCCGTCCGGGATTCCACGCGGTGGTCCACGCGCATCCGGTCTACTGCACCGCCTTCGCGATGTGCGGAGAGGCCATCCCGGCGATCCACTACATGATCGCGGCCTTCGGCGGCCCGACGGTACGCTGCGCGCCCTACGCGCCATACGGCACCGCGGAACTCTCGGACCTCGCCCTCGCGGCGCTCGTCGACCGCAACGTCTGCCTCCTCGCCAATCACGGGATGATCGCGGCCGGGGCGAGCCTGGAGAAGGCCCTGTGGCTCGCCGTCGAGCTGGAGACGCTCTGCCAGCAATACGCCGTCGCGCGGCAGATCGGGACGCCGATCATCCTGTCCGACGACGAGATCGGCACGACGGTCGAGCGCTTCCGCGGCTACGGTCTGAATGCGGCGCGGCCGACCGCGCCGGAGACGACCTGAGGCGCGGCTGACCTAGCGCCCGAGAAACTGACCGACCGCCAGTCCGGCCTCCCGGGCGTACTCGGCGGCCGCGACCTTCTTGCCGCCCTCCGCCTTGACCTTGCGGATCTCGAGCCGCCCGCCCTGCGCGCAGACGCTGAAGCCCTCGTCGTCGACGGCGATCACCTCGCCGGGCTTGCCGACGACGTCGGCGAGCTTGCGGATCCGATGCAGGCTGCAGTCGAAGATCTGGAGCTTCTTGCCGTCGTGCGTGGTCCAGGCACCGGGCGCCGGGTTCGCCGCGCGGATCAGGTTGTAGATCTGCTCGGCGTGGGCCGACCAGTGGATCTCCGCCTCGGCGCCGCGGAACCAGCCCTCGTAGCTCGCGGCATCCTCGTCCTGATCGATCTCGACATGCTGGCCGGCCACGACGAGGTCGGCCGCCTCGAGCATGGCCTCGACGCCCATCGGGAACAGGTTGTCGAAGTAGACGTCGCCCAGGGTCGCGTCGGCGCCGATCGGGCAGGATTTCTGCAGGATCACCGGCCCCTCGTCGAGGCCGTCGGTCGGCCGGAAGATCGTCAGGCCGGTCTGCAACTCGCCCCGGGCGATCGGCCAGTTGATCGAGGACGGGCCCCGGTAACGCGGCAGCAGGCTCGGATGATACTGGATGGTGCCGTGCTTCGGGATGTTGACGAAGCTCTGCGGCGCGAACTGGAGCACGTAGGCCATGATGCCGATATCGGCGTTCAGGCCGCGCATGGCGTCCTCGGCCTCGGGGCTCTTCAGGCTGGGGAACTGGAAGACCGTCAGCCCCTTCTCGACGGCCGCCGTCTTGAGGACATCCGGCTTGGCACCGGGCTTCTCAGGCGCGCAGAACACCGCCGCAACCTCATCGCCTCGTTTGAGGAACGCCTCCAGGACCGCTTTTCCGAAATCCTGTTGACCGATGAAGGCGATGCGCATGCAGGCTCCTGGGTGTCATCCGGACCCTGAGCAGGGCCGGGGAGAAACAAACCGAACGCGGGCTCGGCGGCGCGACCGTGCCCCGGCTGTCGAACGGCGTCACCCGGAATCCGGGGCCGCGCTTCACGCACGCCCCCGGATTGTAACATCGGCGATCCGGGATCTCGCCCCCGGATCGCCGGAGACCGATCACTCCGCCGCGATCTTCTGCACCGCGCCGATCGCGCCAGATTCGGCGATCTCACCGACCTCGGCCTCGGAGTAGCCGAGCACGGAGCGCAGGATCTCGTCGGTGTGCTCGCCGAGGAGCGGCGAGCGGGTGACCTCGCTCGGGCTCGCCGACAGCTTGATGGGGTTGCCGACCGTCAGGTACTTGCCGCGGGTCGGGTGATCGACCTCCACGATGGTGCCGGTCTTCCGCAGGGACTCGTCCTCGGCGATCTCCTTCATCGACAGGATCGGGCCGCAGGGGATGTCGTACTTGTTCAGGGTGTCCATCACCTCGAACTTCGACACCTTCATCGTCCAGGCCTCGATCCGCGTGAAGATCTCGTTGAGATGCGGCAGGCGGGCCTTCGGGGTCGCGTAGTTCGGATCGGTCTTCCAATCCGGCTCACCGATGATGTCGCAGATCGGCTCCCAGACGGCGGCCTGGGTGATGACGTAGATGTAGGAGTTCGGGTCCTGCTCCCAGCCCTTGCAGCGCAGGATCCGGCCCGGCTGGCCGCCACCGGAATCGTTGCCCGCACGCGGGGTCGCCTCGCCGAACGGGATGCCCTCGCCGAATTGGCTGTACTCCCTGAGAGGCCCGTGCGCGAGACGCTGCTGGTCGCGCAGCTTGACCCGGCAGAGGTTGAGCACGCCGTCCTGCATGGCGCAGTCGACCTTCTGGCCGAGGCCGCTCTGGGTCCGGTGGTAGAGCGCCGTGACGATGCCGAGGGCGAGGTGCAGGCCGGTGCCGGAATCGCCGATCTGCGCGCCCGTCACCATCGGGATTCCGTCGCGGAAGCCCGTCGTCGACGCGGAGCCGCCGGCGCACTGCGCGACGTTCTCGTAGACCTTGCAATCCTCGTAGCGGCCCGGACCGAAGCCCTTCACGGAGGCCAGGATCATCCGCGGGTTGACCTCGTGGATCTTCTCCCAGGTCAGGCCCATGCGGGCGAGGGCGCCGGGCGCGAAATTCTCGACCAGGACGTCGCATTCCTTGATCAGCCGCCAGAGAACCTCCTTGCCCTTCGGGTTCTTCGAGTCGAGCGTGATCGACCGCTTGTTGTGGTTCAGCATCGTGAAATAGAGGCTATCCACATCCGGAATATCCTGAAGCTGCTGACGCGTGGCGTCCCCCGCGCCCGGCCGCTCGACCTTGATGACGTCGGCGCCGAACCAAGCCAGGAGCTGCGTACAGGTCGGGCCGGATTGAACGTGGGTGAAGTCCAGGATGCGGACGCCTTCGAGGGCCTTGGTCATGATCGGTCTCGGAGCTGGAGTCGGTTTGGGGATGTCGGAGGGCGGCTCAGGCCGCGCGGGATATCGGTTCGATGCCTGCACGGGCCCGTGACGCGCGTGCCGCGACTGAGGGGCAGGGGCCTTCCATCCTCGAACGGATCATGTCTGTTCTCCCTCCCACAGCGCGGTCCCGTCGTATCGCGACACCGTCACGCGGACCCGGGGTGACGAGTCCGCCAATTTGTATACCACATGCCATTTGCCGGATGCGAGTGCCTATTGTGGACACCTCCGGCACCGGCCGATGGCCGACCGTAAGCCGGTGCGGGCTCGCGCTCAACACGCTGCACAGCGTGCAGGGGGTCCGGGGCGGCGACCCCTTGGCATTCGCCGACAGGCGGTCCATGATTTCGCCAAAATTGCCCCAGCCGCGGGATGAAAAACGCGTCGCGGCCGTGGGTGAAACGATGTAACGCTGCACGAGGAACGCCCATGCTCGCCAGCACCAGCCTGATCAAGTCGTCCTGGATCGCCGTCGACGTCGCCCACGACCGCGCCGAGCGCGTGTTGGTGGTCGAGACCTACATCGCCGTCAGCCCGCTCGAACCGAATTACGACGCCGCGCAGTACGAGCGGGTGCTCGCCTGCGTTCAGAAGGTGCTCAAGACGCACCCGGAGATCGACCGCGCGTCGATCCTGAGCATGCATCGCGGCTCCGGCTGTACGGCTCTGTTCCGCGACACGCCCGCGAAGCAGCCCGCGGCGGCCTGAGGCGTTCAGGCCTCGCCGCCCTCGGTCGGTCGGGACAGGTCCGGCGGCTCGAGGGCGACGCGGGCCGCGTGGAACCACCAGAGCGGGATGTCGCGATTGGCCTTCGCCAGTTCCGACGCCCATCCCTCCTTGGGCATGACGTCGGCCCGGTCGGCGAACAGGCGCAGCGCCGCCTCCGCGCGCTCCCGTCGGCACCGCTCCTCGATCGCCCGCCGCTCGGCCTCGGCGCGGGCGTCGGTCTGCTCGATGAGGCGCCGGGTCGCGAGATCGTCGGCGTCGAAGGCGAATTGCTGCCAGAACGCCTCGGCTTCCCGCGCGACATCCCGCTCGCGGCGCAGCGTCGCGAGCGCTTCCTCCGCGGTGTGCCGCGCCGTCTCGGCGGCCTCGGCGCGGGCGACGAGGCGGTTGTTCGCCTCCAGCAGCTCCCGCTCGCGCTCGGGCGACATCCGCTGCCGGCGCAGCACCCGCAGTTCCTCCTCGTCGGCATGGCGGGCGGCCATCAGGTCCGCGAGCGGACCGGCCGCCAGGGCGTCGGCGGATCGGCGATAGCGCTCGCGCAGGCCCGGGTGGCGGGCCTCAAGGTCCGTGTCGGTCCAGGCGGCGCGATCCTCCCCGTCCGTCCGCTCGCAATCGTACAGAGCCTGCGCCAGGGCTTCGCGCAGGTCGTCCGGAAATCGTGCCGCGGCGTGTCCGTTCATGAACCTGCATTCGCGTTGAGCGATCGACAGAACCTAGAACGCGCGCGCCCGCCGGGAGAGACCGTCGCTGTGTGACGAACGCGTTTTTTTTCGACGCGGCTCGGCCGCGCGGCGGCGGCGATACGCGCCTGTCCACCGAGGCGTTCCGGCCGGGATGACAGCGTCGCCGTCATCCAGCCTCCGCGCATCCTGTCTGCCGGTCTCGTCTGACGGGAGTCGCGGTGGATCATCGCTGACCCTGCTTGCCTGAGCCTGTGTGGCGCGCACCGGGATGCCGATCGCGATGGCCGATCCGCTCTGGTCCCGGCGCCGGTCTCGGAGCTCGCCAACGCGGCTCGATGTTCGGTAGCTTCATGCGTCTCGGAATCGCGATAGCGCCGACGGATCACCCGGGATACATCGCGAGGAGGCTCCTTCACGCGTCGATCGCAGTCGATGGTCCATACTGGCTACAATCCGGCGCTGGTCGCCCTGTCGATCGGCCTCGCGATCTTCGCGTCCTACACCGCCCTGGACCTGGGCGCGCGGATCCGCGGGCCCGTCGCGGGACCGCGCTGGCCGTGGATCGCCGGCGCCGCCCTCGCCATGGGCGGGGGCATCTGGTCGATGCACTTCATCGGCATGCTGGCCTTCGAGATGGGCCTGCCGGCCGCCTACGATACCGGGCTCACGCTCCTGTCCCTCGCGATCGCCGTCGCGGCGACCGGCGCCGCCTTCCTGTGGGTGGCGCGCGTCGGCGACGGGACCGGCAGCCTTCTCGTCGCCGGCCCGCTGATGGGCCTGGGCGTCGCAGGCATGCACTACACCGGCATGGCGGCGCTGCGGATCCCCGGCGACCTCGCCTATAGCCCGGCGATCATCGCGCTTTCGGTGGCGATCGCCGTGACCGCGGCGACCGCCGCCCTGTGGCTCTCCTTCCGGCAACACGGCGTCTGGCAGAAGCTCGTCGCGGCCTGCGTGATGGGCCTCGCGGTGGCGGGCATGCACTACACCGGCATGGCGGCGGCGACGATCACCGCCGAGGCGGGCGGCGCCCACGCCGCCCACGCGGTGACCAGCGCCCCGGCTCAGCAGAACCTCGCCCTCTACGTCGCCGGTGCCACGTTCCTAATCCTGTTCCTGGCGATGCTCGCCTCGTCGCTGGACCAGCAGCGCGTGCAGCGCGAGCTCCAGGCGAGCGAGGCGCGGTTCCGGGCCGCCGTGCAGGCCGTGCGCGGCGTGCTCTGGACCAACGATGCGACGGGCCGGATGCTCGGCGAGCAGCCGGGCTGGAGCGCGATCACCGGTCAGACGCGGGCGGAGTATCAGGGCTACGGCTGGGCCGACGCGGTCCATCCCGACGACATGGAGGCCTCCGTCGAGACGTGGAACGCGACCGTCCGGGCGCGGCGCACCTACGTCCACGAGCACCGGGTCCGGGTCCGCGACGGGACGTGGCGACACTTCGCGATCCGCGCCATCCCAGTCCTCGACGCGCGCGGCGAGATCCGCGAGTGGGTCGGCGTCCACACGGACATCACCGAGCAGCGTCAGGCCGAAGCCGACCTGCGCGAGTCCAACGAGGAGATCCAGCGCTACGCCTACATCGTCAGCCACGACCTGCGCGCGCCGCTGGTCAACGTGATGGGATTCACGAGCGAGCTGGAGGCGACCCGGACCGAGGTCGCCGCGGCCCTCCGGGGTCACCCGGCTGCAGAGCGGCTCGACGCCGATTTCGGCGAGGCGCTCGGCTTCATCAAGGCGGCGGTGAACCGGATGGAGGGGCTGATCGCCGCCATCCTCAAGCTCTCGCGAGAGGGCCGGCGACAATTCTCGCCCGAGGCCCTCGACATGACGAGCGTGCTCCGCGGCGTGGCCGATGCCCAGCGGCATCAGGCGGAGGCGGTCGGGGCCACGGTGACGATCGCCCGCGACCTGCCCGAGATCGTCGCCGACCGGCTCGCGATCGAGCAGGTCTTCGGCAACCTGCTGGACAACGCCGTGAAATACCTCGACCCGAGCCGGCCCGGACGGATCACCGTCACGGCCAAGGCCGTGGGCGAACGCGGCGTCTGCTTCTCCGTCGCCGACAACGGCCGGGGGATCGCCGCGCGGGACCATGCCCGCGTCTTCGAACTCTTCCGCCGATCGGGCGCCCAGGACCGCCCGGGCGAGGGGATCGGTCTCGCCCACGTGAAGGCGCTGGTGCGCTCGTTCGGGGGCCGGATCGAGATCCGTTCAGAACTCGGTGTGGGCACGACGTTCGACGTGACCTTGCCGCACGGGACAGCTACAGCGGTCCGGATCGACCCCGAACCGGCGCCCATCGCCGCCTAATGAGCGTGGAGCGGCCCGTGCACCCCGTCAGCATCGTGATGATCGAGGATGACGAGGGCCATGCGCGCCTGATCGAGCGCAACATCCGACGCGCCGGCGTCAACAACGACATCGTGCCGTTCCGCAACGGCACTTCGGCGCTGGACTATCTGCTCGGGCCGGACGGCTCCGGCGAGGCGAGCGCCCGACGGCACCTGCTGATCCTGCTCGACCTCAACCTGCCGGACATGACCGGCCTCGACATCCTCGAGAAGGTGAAGGCGAACCCGCACACGCGTCGGTCCCCGGTCGTGGTCCTGACCACGACGGACGACAGCCGCGAGATCCAGCGCTGCTACGACCTCGGGGCCAACGTCTACATCACCAAGCCGGTGAGCTACGACGGCTTCGCGAACGCGATCCGCCAGCTCGGTCTGTTCTTCTCGGTCATGCAGGTTCCGCAGAACCCATGACTGCTCGGCGTGCCAGCGGGGACGGCACCGCCGCGGCGGCACGCATCCTCTACATCGACGACGATCCCGGCCTCGGCCGCCTGGTCCGGCGCGCCCTCGAGGCGCGCGGCTACGCGGTCGAGCTCTGTCCCGACGGCGCGGCGGGGCTGGCGCGGCTCGCCCAGGGCGGGATCGACGCCGTCGCCCTCGACCACCACATGCCGGGACAGACGGGCCTCGACCTGCTGCCCGAGATCCGCGCGCTGCCCGAGGCGCCGCCGGTCATCTACGTGACCGGCTCCGAGGACAGCCGCGTCGCCGTGGCGGCCCTGAAGGCCGGAGCGGTGGACTACGTCTGGAAGGACGTCCAGGGTCAGTTCCGCGAGCTGCTCGGCGAGGCCGTCGCCACCGCCCTCCGGCAGGAGAGCCTGCGGCGCGACAAGGAGCGGGCCGAGGCCGAGATGCGCGAGGCGCGCGACCGCGCCGAGCTGCTGCTGCGCGAGGTCAACCACCGCGTGGCCAACTCCCTGGCCCTCGTCGCCGCCCTGGCGCACATGCAGCGCAACGCCGTCACGGACCCGGCCGCCAAGGCGGCGCTCGACGAGATGCAGGCCCGGATCTCGGCGATCGCCGGCATCCACCGCCGCCTCTACACGTCCGACGACGTCGAATCCGTCGAGCTCGACGCCTACCTGCAGAGCCTGGTCGAGGAGTTGCAGGCCGCCATGCGGGCGAGCGGGCGCGACCACGCGATCCGCCTTCGTGCCGCGCCGGTGAGGCTCTCGACCGACAAGGCCGTGTCGGTCGGCGTTGTCGTGACCGAACTCGTGACCAACGCCTACAAGTACGCCTACCCGGTCGGCACGTCGGGCGAGATCCGCGTCGCGGTCGAGCGGGACGCCGCCGACACCGTGCTGCTCGCCGTCGAGGATGACGGTATCGGCTGGACCGGGGAGGGCGAGGTCCGCGGCACCGGTCTCGGGTCGCGCATCGTGCGCGCCATGGCGTCGAACCTGCGCTCGGCCCTGTCGTATGCCCCCCGAAGCGCCGGGACGCGCGCCGTCCTCGCGTTCCAGGCCTGAGCGTCCGGATCTAGCCGCCGGCTCGCCCGGCGATGCGGTCGAGGGCCTCGAGCATCGGCGCCAGGGCGTCCTCGTCGAGTTGCTGAAAGCCCAGCGCCCGGCTCATGAACAGACCGAGGATGGCGAAGTACAGGACGGAGCCCTCGCCCGGGGGAGCGCCCTCGATCCGTCCGAGCTGGTCCAGCTGATCCGCGACGAACGCCTGGAAGTCTTTCTGCGCCTCCGGTGACTCCATCGATGCCAGCAGGAGTGCGCGCGCCGCTTCGTTGTCGTCGCAGTAGTGCCCGCGGATATGCGACACCATCGCCCTGGGAAGCTGCGACGGGCCGGCCGGTATCTCCCGCGCACAGGCGTCGATCTCCGCGCGCACGTCCGCGAGCTTGCGGGCGACCAGCGCGCCCACCAGGGCGTCCTTCGACGCGTAATGGTGCAGGACGCCGCCCTTGCTCAGCCCGGCCTCGGCCGCGACCGCGTCGATGGTCAGCCCGCGGACGCCTCCCTTCAGGAGAACGGCCGCGGCCGCCTCCAGGATGATCTCGGGGCGCGCCGCCAGTCGCTGTCGCTTCGCCTGCATCACGGACCTGCACTAAAAACCGTCTGGACGGTATGTAACGGATGGCGTAGGAACGCGCCACGCAATTCGCACGAGTCGCGCCGACACGGTCGATCGCATGAACCGCATCGCCTTCCTTCCATCGGCATCCGCGCTGCTGATGTTAACCGCGCTCGGGTCGATCGGGTGCGCCCAGGCCGCACCCGAGACGGCGCTCGACTCCGCCGTGGCGCGCGTGCGGGTCGTGCAGGCGCGTCGCACACCGATGGCGCTCGACGTGGTGGTGACCGGCGACGTCCAGGCCCAGGCGCAGGTCAACGTCTCGTTCCGGACGAACGGGAAGGTCGCCGAGCGGCGCGTCGAGGTCGGCGACCACGTCTCGGCCAATCAGGTCCTCGCCGTCCTCGAACCCCTGACGCAGCAGGCAAATCTCGACAACGCCAAGGCCGCCCTGGCTTCGGCCGAGGCGCTGCTGACGCAGGCGAAGATGTCGTACGAGCGCCAGAAGCAGCTCCTGGCCGGCGGCTTCACGACCCGCTCGACCTACGACAACGCCGAGCAGGAGCTGCGCACCACGCAGGCGGCGGTCGACTCGGCCAAGGCGGCGCTGGGAACCGCGCAGGAGCAGTTCTCCTATACCGAGCTGCGCGCGGGCGTGTCCGGCGTGGTGACGAGCCGCAGCTTCGAGGTCGGCCAAGTGGTCCAGTCGGGCCAGACCGTGCTGGTCGTCGCGCAGGACGGGCCCCGCGACGCGGTCTTCAACGTCTACGAATCGCTGCTGGCCCAGCCGCCGGCCGGCGACACCGTCGCGGTGGCGCTGCAGTCGGACCCGTCCGTCACCGCGGTCGGGACCGTGCGGGAGATCTCTCCCACCGTGGATGCCGCCAGCGGCACGGTGCGGGTCAAGATCGGCCTTAAGTCGACGCCCGCCGCCATGGGGCTCGGCGCCGTCGTGATCGGCCGCGGGCGCTTCGCGCCGCACGAATCGGTGATCCTGCCCTGGTCGGCGCTCTACCGCTACGACGGGAAGCCCTCGGTGTGGGTCTACGATCCGGACCGGAAGACCGTCTCGGTCCGCGCGGTGGAGATCGATCGCTTCGGCCCCGATATCATCGCGCTGAAGCGCGGCGTCGAGCCGGGCGAGCGCGTGGTCGTCGCCGGCATCCAGTTCCTGCGTCCCGGCCAGACGGTCGCGGCCGCCGAGATCGGAGACCGCCCATGACGGCGCGCGCGTATCTCGTCCTGGGCCTCCTCGCGACGGCACTGGCCGGGTGCAACGGTCACGGCGAGGAGGGAGGCGAGGCCGCGGCGGCCCCGGTCCGTCCGGTGCTGACGCAGGTTGTCGTACCGAGTGACACCGTCACGTTCGGGCCGTTCGCCGGCACGATCGAGCCGCGCTACCAAGCGCAGCTCGGCTTTCAGATCCCCGGGCGCATGGTCGCGCGGGACGTGACGATCGGCGACCTCGTCACCCGCGGCCAGCGCCTCGCGGCCCTCGACACCATCGTGACCCGTTTCGACCTGACCCGCGCCGAGGCCGACTTGGCCGACGCGAAGGCGCAGGCCGAGAACGCAGAGGCCGCGGAGTCGCGGACCCGGCGCCTGATGACCGGCAACGCCGTCTCCCAGGCGACGCTCGATCAGGCTGTCGCCAAGCGCGAGACCGCCCGGGCCCGGGTGGATCAGGCGATGGCGAGCCTCCAGAAGGCCCGCGACCAGATGGGCTACACTGAGCTGAAGGCCGAGTTCGACGGTGTCGTGACCCAGCGCCTCGCCGAGGTCGGCCAAGTGCTCAGCGCCGGCCAGGGCGTCGTGACCGTGGCGCGGCCCGACGTCCGTGAGGCGGTGGTCGACATTCCCGAGGCCCATGTCGGGGCTCTGCCGTCGGACGGCGTGTTCACCGTCGCGCTCCAGAGCGCGCCGGAGCTGACGGCGCGCGGGCGCGTCCGCGAGATCGCGCCCCTCGCCGAGTCGGGGACGCGGTCCAAGCGCATCCGGATCACCCTGGACGATCCCGGCCCGGCCTTCCGGCTCGGCGCGACCATCAACGTGTCGCTCATGCGCAAGGTCGCGCCCACCGTCCTTCTGCCCGCCTCGGCGCTGCTCGAGGACGGTGACCGCCGCTCGGTCTGGGTCGTCTCGCCCGACGGGAAGTCGGTAGCGCGCCGCGACGTCACCGTGGCGGCGCGGGACAACGCCGAGGACGGCCGCGTCGCGGTCGTCGCCGGCCTGAAGGCCGGCGAGCGCGTCGTGGTCGCGGGCGTCCACGTCATCGAGGAAGGCCAGGCCGTGCGCCTGACCGACGGCGCCGTCTGATCCGGCCGCACGGGGTTTTCGCGTGAAGGACTTCAACCTTTCCGACTGGGCGCTCGGGCACCGCTCGTTCGTCTGGTTCCTCATGCTGGTCTCGCTGATCGCGGGCCTGATGGCCTACACCCGCCTCGGCCGTGAGGAGGATCCGCCCTTCACCATCAAGACCATGGTGGTGCAGACCACGTGGCCGGGCGCGACCATCAAGGACACCCTCGATCAGGTCACCGACCGGGTCGAGAAGGAGCTCCAGCAGCTCAACGGCCTCGACTTCGTCCGCAGCTACACGACGCCCGGATCGTCGACAGTCTTCGTCCAGTTCCGCGACACGCTCAAGAAGAACGAGATCCAGCCGGCCTTCTACCAGGTCCGCAAGCGGCTCGGGGACATCAAGGGTCAGTTCCCGGAGGGCGTGCAGGGTCCGTTCTTCAACGACGAGTTCGGCGACGTCTACGGCAATATCTACGCGTTCACGGCCGACGGCCTGACGCACCGGCAGCTGCGCGACTACGTCGAGGGCATCCGCACCGAGGTCCTGCGGGTGCCCAATATCGGCAAGACCCAGCTGATCGGCACGCAGGACGAGACGATCTACCTCGACTTCTCCACCCGGAAGCTCGCCGGCTACGGCATCGATTTCCAGGCCCTGATCAAGGCCCTGCAGGCGCAGAACGCGGTCTCGGCCTCCGGCGTGGTGCAGGCCGGGCCGGAGCGCATCTCGCTGCGGGTCAGCGGCTCCTTCGCCTCCGAGGCCTCGCTCCAGGACTTCAACCTGCGGGTCAATGACCGCTTCTTTCGCCTCGCCGACATCGCCGAGATCAGCCGCGGCTACGAGGATCCGCCCGCACCGCTGTTCCGGGTGGACGGCAAGCCCGCGATCGGCCTCGCCATCGCGATGCGTCCGGGCGCCAACCTGCTGCATTTCGGAGAGGCGCTGAAGGAGCGCATGCGCGCCATCGAGGCCACCCTGCCGCTCGGTGTCGGCGTCCATCTCGTGTCGGACCAGCCCAAGCAGGTCGAGCACGCGGTCGGCGGCTTCACCCAGGCGCTGGTCGAGGCCGTCATCATCGTGCTGGGGGTGAGCTTCGTGAGCCTCGGCGTCCGGGCCGGCCTCGTCGTCTCCGTGTCGATCCCGCTGGTGCTGGCGATCGTCTTCGTCGTCATGCAGATCATGGACGTCACCCTCCAGCGCATCTCCCTCGGCGCGCTGATCATCGCGCTCGGCCTCCTCGTCGACGACGCCATGATCACCGTCGAGATGATGGTGGCCCGCCTGGAGCGGGGCGACACGCTGCGGAAGGCCGCCACCTTCGCCTACACGTCGACGGCGTTCCCGATGCTGACCGGGACGCTCGTGACGGTGGCGGGCTTCCTGCCGATCGGCTTCAACGGCTCCGGCGCCGGCGAGTACACCTACTCGCTGTTCGTGGTGATCGCGGCCTCGCTGCTGGTCTCCTGGGTCGTGGCGGTCCTGTTCGCGCCGCTCGTCGGCGTCACGCTCCTGCCGAAGACCATGAAGCACCACACGGAGAAGGAGGGGATCTTCACGCGCCTGTTCGTCTGGGCGCTGCGGCTCGCCATGCGCTGGCACTGGACGACGGTGGTGGTCTGTCTCGGGCTGATGGCGGCGGCCATCGTCGGGATGGGGCACGTGCAGCAGCAGTTCTTCCCGTCCTCGGACCGGTCCGAGGTGCTGGTGGACCTGACCCTTCCGCAGAACGCCACCATCGCCGAGACCCGGGCGCAGATGGACCGGTTCGAGGCGAACCTGAAGGACGATCCGGACGTGACGAGCTGGTCGTCCTACGTCGGCGAGGGCGCGGTGCGCTTCTACCTCCCGCTCGATCAGCAGCTCGCCAACGCGTTCTTCGGCCAGATCGTCATCGTCACGAAGTCGCTGGAGGTGCGCGACCGCGTGATGGCGCGCCTGCAGACGATCGGCCTGCGCGACTTCGTCGGCACCGACGTGCTGGTGCAGCCCCTGAGCCTCGGGCCGCCCGTGGGCCGGCCGGTGCAGTACCGCCTCAGCGGCCCGAACATGGAGACGGTGCGCCGCCTGTCGCTCGACCTCGCCAACGTGGTGGCGGCCGACAAGCGCATCGACGTGCCGACCTTCGACTGGAACGAGCCCGGCAAGGTGCTGCGCGTCGAGATCCTCCAGGACAAGGCGCGCCAGCTCGGCGTGACCAGCCAGGACGTCGCCGGCATCCTGAACGGGATCGAGGGCGGGCAGGCGATCACGCAGGTCCGGGACTCGATCTACCTCGTCAACGTCGTCGGCCGCGCCCGCGCCGCCGAGCGGTCGTCGCTGGACACCCTGCAGTCGCTGCAGGTCGGTCTCGCCAACGGCACGGTGGTGCCGGTGCTCGCCTTCGCGCGGATCGGCTACGATCTCGAGCAGCCGATCGTCTGGCGCCGGGACCGCCTCCCGACCGTGACGGTGCGCGCCACGATCCACGACGCGACCCAGCCGGCCACCATCGTGGCCGCCCTGCAGCCCGGTCTCGACGCCTTCATCAAGGCGCTCCCGGAGGGCTACACGGTCCAGACCGGCGGCGCCGTCGAGGAATCCGCCAAGGGCCAGGGCCCGATCGCGGCCGTGGTCCCGGTCATGCTGCTGGCCATGGCGTTCCTGCTGATGATGCAGCTCCAGAGCTTCGGCCGGATGCTCCTCGTCTTCACCGTGGCACCGCTCGGCCTGATCGGCGTGGTGCCGGCGCTGCTCCTGTTCGACAAGCCGATGGGCTTCGTCGCCATCCTGGGCATCCTGGCGCTCATCGGGATCATCATCCGCAACGCGGTGATCCTGGTGAGCCAGATCGAGGAGTTCCGGGCCGAGGGGATGGCGCCCTGGCAGGCGGTCTTCGAGGCGACCCACCACCGCATGCGGCCGATCCTCCTGACTGCGGCCGCGGCGAGCCTGGGCCTGATCCCCATCGCCCGCGAGGTGTTCTGGGGGCCGATGGCCTTCGCGATGATCGGCGGGATCCTGGCGGCGACCTTCCTGACGCTCCTGTTCCTGCCCGCCCTCTACATCGGCTGCTACCGCATCCGCCCGGAGACGGGCGGCGCGCCGGCGCCCCACGCTGGCTGATCGGCCGGATCACGCGATCGCGGCGCCCGCGGGCGCCGCGAGGAACGGTCGGCCCGCCCCTCCGCCCCCTCAGGGCGGGCCGACCGTGACCAAGTTTCACGCGGGCTGGGCCACACCGCCGGAAACCCGGCGGTACTCCCGCGCGTAGGGTGCGACGGAACCGAGGACCGTCTTGCCCATGAACGCCTTCATCGCCGTCGTCCTGGTCTGTGCCAACGGGATCGCCCAGGATTCCTGCACGGACGCCCAGGCGCTCGAGGTCCGCAAGGTCCGAGTCGCCAACGAACTCGGCTGCGCCACCGGCTGGCAGGAGATCATCGCCCGCACCGAGCTGCGCGAGGAGATCGGCAAGACCGCCTACCTGAAGACGGAGTGCCGCCGGGTGAAGGAGCCGCGGTGACGCACGCGGCGGCCGCTACTTCTCGTACTTGATGTAGGCGAAGCGCGGATCGGTCGGGGTGCCCTCGAGCCCCTGTCCCTCCAGGCCCGGCTGCCAGGAGACGACCTCCTCGATCTTCCGGGCGAGGGCGAAATCCTTGTCGGTGATGCCCTTGGCCGCGTGGTTCATCAGCCGGACCTCGACCCAGGCGTAGGAGGCCGTGATGTCCGGATGGTGCCACGCCGCCTCGGCGAGGTGGCCGACCGTGTTGATCACCATCAGGGTGCTCTTCCAGCCGGACGTCTTGTAGGTGCGCCGGATCCACCCGTCCTCCAGCCGCCAGGCGGGCAGCTCGGCCTTCAGCCGCGCCTCCACGGTCGCGTCGTCCAGTGCGCCCTCGCGTCGCTCGCTCATGATCCATCTCCGATGAAACCGTCGCTGCCGAGGGTGCCGCCGCGGCCGGTTGCGCGCAAGCGTGTTTGCCGCGGTGGACGGAAACCGGTGTGAGCCCTATGACCTTTTGGCAATGGCGTCCGGCTCGATCGGCACTCCAGTCTGCCGCCGCTGAAGACTGCGCAATACGATGGGAGAAGGCGTGATGCTGTCACGGCGCGCGATGCTCGCCGGGGGCCTGCTCGGCGGCCTCGGCCTGCGGGCGGCGCGCGCCGACGTGCCGACGATCCGCCTCGGCAGCCTGCCCTTCGGCACGTCCACCTGGGAGGCGGCGGTGATCAAGGCCCGCGGCCTCGACACGGCCAACGGCTTCGAGCTCGACGCGGTCAAGCTCGCCGGCAACGACGCGGCCCGGATCAGCTTCATCGGCGGGCAGGTCGACACGATCATCGGCGACCTGCTCTGGGCTGCCCGCCTCGGCAACGACGGCCAGGCGGTCCGCTTCATCCCGTACTCGACCTCCGAGGGTGGCGTGATGGTACCGGGCGGCAGCCCGGTGAAGAGCCTCAAGGATCTCGCGGGCAAGCGCCTCGGGGTGGCGGGCGGCCCCTTGGACAAGAACTGGCTCCTCCTCCGGGCACAGGCCAAGGACGCGGCCGGCATCGACCTCGAGCAGGCCGCCGAGATCGCCTACGGCGCCCCGCCGCTGATCACGCTGAAGCTGGAGCAGGGCGCCCTCGACGCGGCGCTGACCTACTGGACCTACTGCGCCCGCCTCAAGGCCAAGGGCTATCGGCAGCTCGTCGGGACCGAGGACATCATGCACGCCCTCGGGGTCCCGGGCGACGTGGCGCTGATCGGCTACCTGTTCCAGGACGCCACCGTGAAGGAGAAGCCCGCGGCCGTGGCGGCCTTCGCCCGGGCCTCGCGGGCCGCAAAGGACATGCTCGCCTCCGACCCGAGCACGTGGGAGATCGTGCGCCCGCTGATGGCGGCGGAGGACGAGGCGACCTTCGAGGCCCTGAAGCACGATTTCCTGGCCGGCATTCCGCGCCGCTCCATCGCGGAGGAGCGCGCCGACGCCGAGAAGCTCTACGCGGTGATGGCGCGGCTCGGCGGCGCCCGCCTCGTCGGAAAGGGCAACGCGCTCCCGCCGGACCTCTACTACACCGGCCGCAATGGTTGAGGCGGCCGCCCGGCGGGCGCGCGTGTCGACCGTCAAGACTATCAGGATCATCGGGACCGCATGGGCGCGCTGACCCGTATCGCGTCCCTGGCCGTGCTCCTCGCCGCCTGGCAGCTCGCCGCGATGGAGGCGGGCTCGCGCCTGCTGCCGGCGCCCCTCGCGGTGCTGCGCTTCATCGTTCAGGAGGCGGAGCGCGGCGACCTCGCGCACAACGTGGGCATGACGCTGCTCCGCGTGGCGATCTCCTTCACCGTGGCGATGGTCCTCGGCGTCCTCCTCGGCGTCGCGCTCGGACGGTCCAAGGCCGCCGACCTCACCCTCGACACGCCGCTGCTCGTCCTCCTGAACACGCCCGCCCTGGTGATCACGGTCCTGGCCTATGTCTGGGTCGGCCTCACCGAGACCGCCGCGATCCTGGCGGTGGTGCTCAACAAGCTGCCGAACGTCGCGGTGATCGTGCGCGAGGGCGCGCGGAATCTCGATCCCGGGCTCGACGAGATGGCCCGCGCCTACCGTCTCGACCGGCGCAGCTGGGCCCGCGACATCCTGATCCCGCAGCTCCAGCCCTACATGGTCACGGCGGCGCGGTCGGGTCTCTCGCTCGCCTGGAAGATCGTGCTGGTCGTGGAGCTGCTCGGGCGCCCGGACGGGGTCGGCTTCGCGATCAACTACTACTTCGTCCAGAGCACCGACGTGGCGGCCATCATCGGCTACAGCCTCGTCTTCATGGCCGTGATGATCGGCATCGACGTCCTCCTCCTCCAGCGGCTCGAAGCCTATGTCCGTCGCTGGCGTTGAGCCCGTCCTCCAGGTCGCGATCGCGTCGAAATGGTACCGGCCCGCCCGGGCCGAGGCGGTCGAGGCCGTCCGGAACCTGACCTTCGGCGTCGGCGCCGGGGAGATCGTCTGCCTGATCGGGCCGTCGGGCGCCGGCAAGACCACCACCCTGCGGATCCTGCTCGGCCTCGACACCGCCTTCGAGGGCCGCGTCTCCGGCGCGGACCGGGCGGGCATCGTGTTCCAGGAGCCGCGGCTGCTGCCCTGGCGCAGCGTCGAGCACAACGTCCGCCTCGGCCTGCCCCGGGCACGGCGCGGGCGCGATCTCGACGATCTATTCGCGCGGCTCGGCCTGGCGGCGTGGCGGACGCGCTACCCGAAGGCCCTGTCGCTGGGCATGCAGCGGCGCGTAGCGCTGGCGCGCGCCCTGGCCGATGGCCCGCGCGTCCTCGTCCTCGACGAACCGTTCGTGTCCCTCGACGACGCCGCCGCCGCGGAGCTGCGCGGCCTCGTGGTGGACACGGTGGACCGGGCCGGCATGAGCGTGCTGATGGTGACGCACAACGTCGCCGAGGCGATCGGGATCGCAGACCGGCTGCTCCTCGTGTCGCGGCGCCCGGCCAGTCTCATCGCCGACGTCCGCCTCGACCGGCCGCGCCGGGAACGCGACCGCGCCTGGGCCGAGGCGACGCGGGCGAACCTCGCCGCGCAGCATCCGGAGATCATCGCGCAGTGACGCGTGTCGCGCCGGCCGTTCGGCCGATGCCATCGGTCCAGATCGGCCACTGCGTTCAGCGCGCCTCCCGAACGGATCGTTGAACCTCCCTCCATCTCAACCTCGGACGATCCCCGGCCAGGCAGGCCATCCCCCCGCGGGACCCGATTGGCGTAGGGGCGCCCGAGGGAGGTGCGGATCAGTATCGGCGGGTGGTTCGCGCGGGCGGTCCTCGGCGGTCTCGCGCACGCGGCGCGGGAGGTGCTGGAACGCGGCACCTTCAGCGACGCGGCGGAGGCCGTGTCGGGCGGTGGGGCGAAAGCCTACAGGGCTGAAGAGCCGCGGCAGGCGCGACCGCTCGGGATCGCTGCCGCACGGCGGGCGATCCTGCGGCGAGCGGGCGCCGATCGGCCCGGATACGCGAGTCGCGGCGAAGGACCGGGCGGCACGGTTTGTCATCGCATCGCGATACGGACGGGAACGCCGCCGCTATACCGGTGCCCTCGTCGCACCGGCCGGCCGCGGAGCCTTGTCGAATCCAGAGCGTCCCGATGTCCCGCACGTCCCCCTCGGCCATCGACCGCGCGCCCGTCGCCGACCGGTCGGGCACCGGCAATGTGGTCAGGCTAGCCGTCGCGCAGGCCCTCGCCGGCGCGAACTCGACCGTCGTGTTCGCGACGGGCGCGGTCGTCGGCAACATGCTCGCGCCCAGCAAGGTCCTGGCCACATTGCCGATCTCGATCTTCGTGGTCGGGATGGCCGCCTGCGCCCTTCCGACCGGCAGCATCGCCAGGCGCCACGGGCGCCGCACCGCCTTCATGGTCGGCACCGGGTGCGGCGTGCTCGTCGGCCTGCTCTCGGCCTGGGCGATCGTCGCGGCCAGTTTCTGGCTGTTCTGCGCGGCGATGTTCCTCGGGGGCGCCTACGCGGCCGTGGTCTTCTCGTTCCGCTTCGCCGCCGCGGACTGCGTTCCGGCCGATCGCCGCCCGCGGGCGCTGTCGGCCGTCATGGCCGGCGGCGTCTTCGGCGGGGTGATAGGGCCGCAGCTCGTCACCCACACCATGGACCTGTGGCCTCCCTACCTGTTCGCCGCCACCTTCCTGGCCCAGGCCGCCGTCGCCGCCGCGGCCGCCCTGATCCTGGCGGGCGTTCGCCTGCCGCGGCCGGCCGCCGGGTCCGTCTCGGGCGGACGACCGCTGGCCGTCATCCTCGCGCAGCCGCGCTTCGTGATCGCGGTGATCTGCGGGGCCGTGTCCTACCTCCTGATGAACTTCGTCATGACGGCCGCCCCGCTGGCCATGCGCCTGTGCGGCCACGCGCAGGAGGATGCTAATCTGGGCCTGCAGTGGCACGTCATCGCCATGTACGGCCCGAGCTTCTTCACCGGGCGGTTGATCACGCGCTTCGGCGCGTCCCGCGTGGTGGCGACCGGCCTCACCTTGACGGGGGCGGCCGCGCTCGTCGGACTCGCGGGCGCGGACGTCGGGCATTTCTGGCTGTCCCTCATCCTCCTCGGCGTCGGATGGAACTTCGGCTTCGTCGGCGCCTCCGCGATGGTGCTGGACTGTCATCGCCCGGAGGAGCGGACGCGGGTGCAGTCGATCAACGACTTCATCGTGTTCGGAATGGTGGCGCTCGGTTCGTTCTCGTCCGGGGGCCTGCTGACGAGCTACGGCTGGGACACGGTTCTCTGGGTGTCCTTCGCACCCTTGGCGCTGGCCGCGACGGCGCTCGCGCTCACGACAGGGCGCAGCGCGAAGGCGTGGTAGCCTGGATCGTCCCTCGCGGTCGCAGAGCCCGTCGATGACCCTCGATCAGTTGCGCATCTTCGTGGCGGTCGCCGAGCGTCAGCACGTCACCCGCGCGGCCGAGGCCTTGAACATCGTGCAGTCCGCGGTCAGCGCCGCGGTGTCCGGGCTGGAAGAGCGCCACGCGGTGAAGCTGTTCCACCGGGTCGGCCGCGGGATCGAGCTGACCGATGCCGGTCGCGTCTTCCTCGAAGAGGCCCGTGCGGTCCTCGCCCGCGCCGAGGCGGCCGAGTGGGTCTTGGCTGACTTGAGTGGCCTGCGGCGGGGAAGCCTGCGCGTTCACGCGAGCCAGACCATCGCCAGCCACTGGCTGCCCCGCCATCTCGTCGCGTTCCGGGCCGCCCATCCGGACATCACGATCCGGCTCGCCGTGGGCAACACCGCGGAGGTGGCGCGGGCGGTCGCCGATGGTTCGGCCGAACTCGGCTTCGTCGAGGGCGAGGTCGAGGATCCGGTCCTGGCGAGCGCGGCGGTCGCGCAGGATCGGCTCGTGCTCGTCGTGCCGGCCGGCCACCCCTTCTCGGCCCGGGAGACCCTGACGGCCGCCGATCTCGCGGGCCACCCGTGGGTGCTGCGCGAGGCGGGTTCCGGAACGCGCTCCGCCTTCGAGGCGGCGCTCGCGGCGGCGGGGCTGGCGCTCGCGGATGTGGCGGTGTCGCTCGAGCTGCCCTCCAACGAGGCCGTGCTCGCCGCGATCGAGGCCGGGGCCGGTGCGAGCGTCCTGTCGGAGGCGGTCGTGGCGAGCAAGCTGGCCGCCGGCGCGCTCGTCGCGCCGCCGTTCCCGTTGCCGGCACGGACCTTCCGGATGCTGCGCCATAGGGAGCGGTACAGGAGCCGCGCCGCGGACGCCCTGCTCGGCCTGATCCGAGACGGGGCGCCGTGAGCGGCGCAGTCAGGGCCGCGGCTTCAGCGCGGCGAGATAGTCGATGATGGCCTGCCGGTCGGCGGGATCCACGCTGGCCTTGTAGCTGTGAATCATCTTGTCGACGATCCCGCTCCACTGCGCCTTCGACAGGGCGGGCTGCGTGAGGATCATCCCGGCCGAGTGACAGGCGAGGCAGGTGTTGCTGATCGCCTCGGCGCCCGGTCCCGCCGGGAAGACCTGATCGGACGTGGGCCATTCGACCTGCTGCGACGTGAAGCGCATCGGCTCCGGCGCGGCGGCCGCGGAGACGGGGATCAGGGCGAGCGCGGCCAGGCAGCGCGCTGTTGGCGTCAGGGACATGAAACTCCTCCTCAGGCGACCTGGAGCGTCACGGTCTCGACGCCGTTCTGCATGAAGCCCGCGCCGTTCCAGACGGGGTCCATCGGCTGCGCGAGTCCGTTCGTGTTGGTGCAGCGGACCTTGACGGCGCGGGTGCCGGTCGCGAGGGCCGGCAAGCCGACGTCGAAGCGGCGGAAACTGTAGGCGCCCGCGTCGGCCCCGAGCCGCGTCGGCGCCCAAGACGCGCCGCCGTCGGTCGAGATCTCCACGGACCTGACCCCGCAATCGCCCCCGAAGGCGATGCCGCGCACGGCCACCGGCGCGCCGGCCGCGACCCGGGCGCCGTCCTGCAGGTTCGTCACGAAGGCGCGCGGCACCATGCGGTCGATCGGCACCGTCTTGAAGCCGGTCTGGCCGGGCCGGACGTTGGCTCCCGGCACGTCCGGGATGCGGTAGGCCGTCTCCATCCAGTACTGATCGTCGGGCCTGTCCAGAACCTCGATGTCCGACAGCATCTTGACCCAGTAGGTCGAGTACCGGCCCGGAACGACGAGGCGCAGCGGGAAGCCGTTCAGCAGCGGCAATTGCGCGCCATTCATCGCGTAGGCGATCATCACCTCGCCGTCGCGGGCATGGTCCAGGGCGAGGGATTTCCGGAAGTGCGGCGCGTCGCCCACGACCGGCTCGTCGAGGCCGGCGAAGCGCACCTGCACGGCGCCGGCCCTCACGCCCGCGCGGTCGAGCACGTCCTTCAGGCGCACGCCGGTCCAGAGGGCGTTCCCCATCGCGCCGTTGGCCCACTGCGCGCCGGGGACCCGCGGCACGAACAGGCCCCGCGAATTGCCCGAGCACTGGTTGACCGCCGCGATCTCGAATCGCGGCATGTCGGCGAGTGCGTCGAGGGACAGCGACAGGGCCGTCTCGACGTGACCGCGCACTGTCAGTCGGAAGGACGGCACGTCGATCGCGGTCGGGATCTCGGCCCAGTGCCAGCGCACATAGAAGCGGTCGTTGGGGGTGAACACGCCCTCGTCGAACACCGCGAAGGGTGTCTCCAGCAGCGGCGGCCGGGTGCGCTGCAGGATCATCGCGCCCTTCCCGGGGAAGGCGGTCGTGACCGCGCGCTGCTCGGGACCGCCGGGCAGGGGGAGTCTGACCGTGCCGGCGGCCCAGGCCGGGGCGGCCGCAGCGAGGCCTCCGAGGCCGAGGCCGGCCAGCACGGCACGGCGGGGAAGGGCGGATTGGCTCACGGCAATGTCTCCTCAACGGCGTGGAATAACTCGATGACCGTTGCTCTGCCTTTTGCAGATCGCGGTTCCGCGGTCCGATCTCTCTCCTGACGCTCCTCGAACTGGGCTCGGGCATCACGCGATGCCGGAAGGTGGATCAGGTGGAGGCTGATGGCGGTGGGCGCGGCGAGCGAGGGTGCAGGTCCAGGACCCGGCCGACGATCGCGACCTCGACCGCCTCGGGCCGACGGCTCCGAGGCTGACCGCGAGGCGGGAGCCAAGCCTGGCTACGGAACCGCGGATGCGGCACGCGATCGAAAGAGGGTTGGTCCTGCGCGACACGGCTCGGCTCCGGAACAGGGAGCCACCATCCCTCTCGCCAAGCGTTCAATCCAACAGAATTTATGGAACGAACTGATCGCGATTCCCGATCGTTCCGGGTGGCGGTGCGGCGAACTCCGAGAACGCGGTCGGCACGACAGCCCCCGCGTCGGGGCAGCGCTGGCCGCGCGATCTCAGCCTCTGCGGCCCGCCTCCGGATCCTCGGCCTCGGGCAGGGCGACGTAGATCATCACGCCGAGGACCGTCATGGCGAAGCGGAAGGCGGATTGCTGGCCGTTCCAGACCTTCGACATCCACATGCCGAACCACTCGGCGCCGATGCCCAGGAAGCCCGCCTGCCAGACCAGGAAGCCGACGCTCAGGCCGGCGATCGCCCAGGTCTTGGCCCGGTCGAAGTCGCCGCGCGGGGCCCGCAGCCGCGCCAGCATCAGCGCGACGCCGATCCAGAGCAGGAGCGCCGTGACAGCCTCCGCGGCGACGATCATCGCGAAGGCGCCGCGCTGCAGTGCCGGATCGGTGATCGCGCGGTCGGCGATGCCCGAATCCGGCAGGATCGTGTCCATCGACAGCACGTGCTGCACGAAGGCGAGGTTCACCGCCGGCTCCGTGACGTTGCCGTACACGACCAGCGTGCAGGTCAGTGCCAGGGCGCCGACGAGGGCGGCCTTCGAGAGGCGGACGGCGAGCATGGGCGGCCCTTCCAAATATGCGGGCGTCGCCTTCGGAGCCGGGCCACGGCCTCGGCCGATCGCGGCGTCCCTCAGTTCGCTTTCGCCTCGACCTCGAGCCGGTCGAGGACGGCGGCCGGTGAGCGCGCCGCGCCCAGGTCGATGAAGCCGATCCCCGCCGGCTCCTTGGACTTGGCGTGCACCACGAGCTTGCCGGGTTTCATCACGAACTGGCCCATGGCGGCGCCGATCCCCTTGGCGGCCGCGCTGTTGCCCAGGATGATCGGCACGCCGAGCAGGCTGGCGGTGACGTATTCCTTGCGCAACTCGTCCGGCTTGAGGCTGAGATCCTTCGACTGCGCGGCCAGGAAGCGCTCGAACAGGCCGGCATTCTCGACCGTCAGGTTCAGGGTCTTGGCGCTGCCCGAGAACATCACCATGGTCGCCGCCGGCAGGGTGCCGGAGAACAGTTCGGGCCCGATGCCTCCGAGAGTGCCGGACAGGCGGACGGTGCCGATGTCCCGCCCGGAGATCGTGACCTCGCGCAGGGCGAGGTCGCGGGCCTTCTCGTCCAGGCTCGCGTCGGCCACGAGGTCGAGGTCGAGGTCTCGGTAGCCGTAGGCCGGCAGCAGGCCGAGGAGCGGCGCGCCCGCGAGCAGGTCGGCGGGCAGGCTCAGGCCGGTGAGGCTGATGCGGGTCGCGCTGGGCACGCCATCGGTCAGCGGGCCGAAGGCCAGGGCCGCCTCGCGCAGCGCGACGCGGGGGGACGTCCGCGGCGACACTGTGACCGCCAGGGGATCCGCGGTCCTGTCGGCCGGCCTGGGCTCGGGTGTCCGCGCCGACCGGCCCGGCTCGGGCAGGGCGCCGCGGGCCGGGGGCCGGACGTCGCGGGGAGGCGCCCGCTCGACCTCCGCCTCGGGCGGCAGGTCGATCGACAGGTCGGTGAGGGTGAGCGTGCCGAGCTTCGGCGTCAGGCGACGCATCTCGACGTCGGAGAAGCCGGCGCCGCCCGTCGGCTCGGCGGCGATGCCCTGGAGGGTCGCGACGGTCGGCGCCAGGGAGGTCCCCAGCGCGGCCACGCGGCCGACATGGATCCGCAGCGCGCCGCGGGTCATCGACAGGTTGTCCAGGGTGGTGCCGCCCTCGGAGCCCGAGGAGGTGTAGGCGGCCCGGCCGATCTCGAACAGCACCGGCCCCTTCGGATCGGTGTCGCTGACGCTCAGGCCCTGCATCTCCAGGCTGCCGACCGAGGTGGCGTCGATGAGATCGGCGGCGGCGGCGGCCAGCGGTCGGCGGTCGCTGGCGCCGTCGAAGCCGTTCGCCACGATGGCGAAGGCACCGCTCCAGCCGTCCGGGACCTGCCGGCCGCCGAGGTCGCGGCCGTCGAGGCGGGCGATCTTCACGGTGGTGCCGCGCGCGTCCGAGTAGGTGACGTCCGAGACCTGGATGGTGCCGTAGACGCGCTGGACCGGTCCCTTGCCGTCGCCGGGCACCGTGTAGAGCCGGCTGAGCGCGGCGAGATCCAGGTCCGTGGCGCGCACCTGACCGTAGGTCCCGGACCCGCGGTTCGGCCCCGCGACGGAGCTGACCGTCGCGCCGGCCGCCGTCAGCTCGCCGACGCGGCCGGCCCGGATGTCGCGGGCGACCACGTCGCGGTAGGTGACGGTCTGCCGGTTCTCGCCGGGACCCGCGTTCTCGGAGACGAGGACCGGGACGGTCAGGCTGCCGGCGTCGAGCCGGGCGAGGCGCTGCTCCCAGGGCACGTTGGAATCCGGGCGCAGGATCGCCGCGAGATCCTCCTTGGAGAGGCGGGTGCCGCTGGCCGTCAGCTTCGGAGCCTTCAGCAGCGTGCCGCCCAGCGGGATCACCACGTCGTTGACCGTCACGTCCTGGACGGCGGCGGCGCCCTCCTGCGCGGCGAGCGGCGCGGGCGCGAGGCCGAGAAGGGCCAGCGTGGCGGCCGTCGCCCAGGCCGACCGGAGGCGGAGACGGGCCTTCGGGTGGTTCATGGCAGCGTCCGGACCAGGGCTCTCGCGGGGATGCCCTAGCCGTGCCGTGTTTTGCCGGGCGAGGCAATCGCGCGCGCCGGCCCGGGCGATCGAGCCTGGAAAGGTGTCGTACGGACGCAACGGCGCGTCGGCGCCGGGGCGGGGGCTACAACGAGAAGGAGGTCCCGCAGCCGCAGGAGGCGGTGGCGAGCGGGTTCTCGATCTTGAAAGACTGCCCGATCAGATCGTTCACGAAATCGATGGTCGAGCCGCTCATGTACTCGAGCGAGACCGGATCGACGATCACGGTGGCGCCGTCGCGCTCGATCGCGACATCCTGCGCCTCGCGGGCGCGGGTGATGTCGAAGGCGTAGGAGAAGCCCGAGCAGCCGCCGCCGTTGACGCTGATCCGCAGCGACGAGCCAGCCGGCTCCGCCACCATGATCTCGTTGATGCGCTTGGCCGCGCGGGCGGTCAGGGTGATCTCAGCCATCGGTCTCTGGCCACGCATTCGTTCGGTGGACGGCGCGCCCGGCCCGTTGCCGAGGGCGCCTCGACCCACAAGATATGAGCCGCAAGCCCGCGCCGCAACGCGCCGGGCGGGGAGCCGTCATGAGCAGGGTGCGTGAGTTACAGAGCGGATGCCGTGCGACCGAACGGTGAGCGCTGGCGCGCGCCCTACGCCACCGACCCGGCCCGCACCCGGGGCCGCCTGATCCCGGAGGCCGGCTCGCCGACCCGCAGCGACTTCCAGCGCGACCGGGACCGGATCATCCACTCGACGGCGTTCCGGCGGCTGAAGCACAAGACGCAGGTTTTCGTGCATCACGAGGGCGACCACTACCGCACCCGCCTGACCCACACCCTGGAGGTGAGCCAGATTGGCCGGGCGCTCGCCCGCGCCCTCGGGCTCGACGAGGACCTCGCGGAGGCGCTGGCCCTCAGCCACGACCTCGGCCACACCTGCTTCGGCCATACGGGCGAGGATGCCCTCGACGCCTGCATGGCGCGCCACGGCGGCTTCGATCACAACGCCCAGGCGCTGCGTATCGTCACCCGGCTGGAGCGGCGCTACGCCGGCTTCGACGGGCTGAACCTCGCCTGGGAGACGCTGGAGGGTCTCGTCAAGCACAACGGTCCGCTGCTCACCGCGAACGGCCAACCGACGCCCCGCTACGCCGCCCGCGGCATCCCGGCGGCGATCCTGGAATACGACGCGCTGAATCCCCTCGACCTGTGGAGCCAGGCCGGCCCCGAGGCCCAGGCCGCCTCGCTGGCGGACGACATCGCCTACGCCGCCCACGACCTCGACGACGGGCTGCGCGCCGGCCTGTTCGAGATCCCGGAGCTGCGGGCGGTCCCGTTCCTGGCCGGGCTGCTCGACGAGATCGACCGGCTCCATCCGGGCCTGGAGCCGTCGCGGATGATCCACGAGCTCGCCCGCCGGGTGATCACCCGCTTCGTCGAGGACGTCATCCGCGAGGGCGGCCGCCGCATCGCCGCCCTGGATCCGCAGCGCGTCGAGGACATCCGCAACGCGGATCAGCCGGTCATCGTGTTCTCGCCGGAGATCGCGGCGGCCGACGCCGAGATCATGCGCTTCCTGTGGGAGCGGATGTATCGGCATCCCGGCGTGGTGGCCGTGCGGAAGAAGGCCGACGCCATCGTCAACGACCTGTTCGCCGCGTTCACCGCGGCGCCGTCCCGGATGCCGGAGGAGTGGAGCGCCGGTCTCGACGGGGCCACCGAGGCCCGGGTCGCCCGTCGTGTCGCCGACTACATCGCCGGCATGACCGACACCTACGCGGTCCTGGCGCACCGCAAGCTCTACGCGACGACGCCGGACCTCCACTGGGAGTTGCCCAGCCGGGGCCTGCCCCTCGCCGAGCCCTGAGGGCCCGGCGCGGGGCCGGCGCGTGTCAGCAGCCGCAGCCGCAGGTGAAGCTGCCGTAGCACCCGCCGTAGCCGTAGCCACCGTAGGCGGCGGGGTAGCCGTAGCCGCCGTAGGCGGCCGGGTAGCCGTAACCGTAGCCGCCATAACCGTAGCCGCCGTAGACGCTGCCGGCGGCGAGCCCGAGCCCGAGGCCGATCCCCGCGCCGGCCAGCCCGTAGCCGAGGGCCCGACCGTAGCCGCCGCGGTAGCCGTAACCGTAGCCGCGCCCGTAGAAGCCGCGGGCCACGTAGCCGCCGCGGTAGCCGTAGCCGCCGCGGTAACCGCCCCGGAAGCTGCCGCCATGGAATCCGCCACCATGGAATCCGCCACCATGGAATCCGCCGCCGCGGAACCCGCCCGCCTCGGCACTCGGCGCGGCCAGGATGAGCGCGCAGAGCGCCGTTCCCGCAATCGTCAAGGTCTTCATCAATAACTCCGCGATCGGCCTACTCACGATCGCCGACGATGACACCGTGTCGTCTCGTTCGAGACAAGACGGACACTGGGCGATCCGTATTCGTCGCGCGGGATAACCCGTCGGCGACGCGCACGTGGTTACCGGAGCGATGCCGCGACCGCGGATTCCGCGCGGTCGGTGCGCGGCCCGGCGCCGTGACACCCTCCCGCCCCCTTGCTAGACCGCCGGGGCGGGCGCAGGCCGGACGGGCCGGGCGACGAGACCCCCGCGCGAGCGAGATCGAGATCCATGAACATCTTCGCCCTGTTCGAGGCGCGCGTGCGCGAGGCCGTGGAGGCGCTGACCCGCGCCGGCCACCTGCCCGAGGGCCTCGACCTGGGCCGCGTGGTCGTCGAGCCGCCCCGCGACGCGTCGCACGGCGATCTCGCCACGAATGCCGCCCTGGTGCTCGCCAAGGAGGCGCGGACCAATCCGAAGGCGCTCGGCGAGGCCCTGGCGGAGGAACTCCGCGCGGACCCGCGGATCGTCGAGGCGAGCGTCGCCGGGCCGGGCTTCATCAACCTGCGGCTCGACCCCGCGATCTTCCACGCGGTCGTGCGCGACGCGCTGACGGCGCCGGAGGCGTTCGGCCGCGCGCGGCTGCCCGGCGGCCCGATCAACGTCGAGTACGTGTCGGCGAACCCGACGGGGCCGATGCATGTCGGGCACGGCCGCGGCGCGGTGTTCGGCGACGCCCTGTGCAACCTGCTCGTCGCCGCCGGCCGGCAGGTGACGCGGGAATACTACATCAACGACGCCGGCGTTCAGGTCGACGTGCTGGCCCGCTCGGCCTTCCAGCGCTACCGCGAGGCCCTGGGCGAGCCCTTCGCCATCGCCGAGGGCCTCTACCCGGGCGACTACATGAAGCCCGTGGGCGCCGCGCTGGCCGAGACCCACGGCCGCGCGCTCCTCGACAAGCCGGAGGCGGAGTGGCTGCCCGCGGTGCGCGAGACCGCGCTCGGCATGATGATGGAGATGATCCGGGCCGACCTGGCGGCGATCGGCATCCGCCACGACGTGTTCTTCTCCGAGCGCACGCTCCAGGAGAGCGGGGCCGTGAAGTCCCTGCTCGCGGAACTGCGCGCCAAGGGCCTCGTCTACGAGGGCCGCCTGCCGCCGCCCAAGGGTCAGCTGCCGGAGGATTGGGAGGACCGCGAGCAGACGCTGTTCCGCACCCGGGAATTCGGCGACGACAGCGACCGCCCGCTGCTGAAGTCGGACGGCTCGTACACGTACTTCGCCTCCGACATCGCCTACCACCGGGCCAAGTACCTCGCCGGCGCGACCGAGCTGATCGACGTCCTGGGCGCCGATCACGGCGGCTACGTGAAGCGCATGCAGGCTGCCGTGAAGGCGGTCAGCGACGGCAAGGCCACGCTCGACGTCAAGCTCTGCCAGCTCGTGCGGCTGTTGCGCGCAGGCGAGCCGGTCAAGATGTCCAAGCGGGCCGGCGAGTTCGTGACCCTGCGCGACGTGATCGACGAGGTGGGCCGCGACGCGATCCGGTTCATGATGCTCTACCGGAAGAACGACGCGACCCTGGATTTCGACCTCGCCAAGGTCGTGGAGCAAACGAAGGACAACCCGGTCTTCTACGTCCAGTACGCCCATGCCCGCGTCCGCTCGGTGCAGCGGCAGGCGCGCGAGGCCTTCCCGGACGCCGACCTCTCGGCCGCGGCGCTGGCCCGCGAGGCGGATTTCTCCGTGCTGAGCGACCCGGGCGAGATCGAGATGATGCGCCTCATCGCGCAGTACCCGCGGGTCCTCGAATCCGCGGCGCTGGCGCACGAGCCGCACAGAATCGCCTTCCACCTCTATGAACTGGCCTCCGCGCTGCATAGTTTCTGGAACAAGGGCAAAGACTTGCCGCAATTACGGTTTGTTAATGCAACCGACCGAAAGTCGACGTGGGCCCGGCTGGCGCTCGTCGAAGCTCTGCGGAGCACGCTGGCGGCCGGCCTTGCGATTCTCGGTGTGACCGCGCCGGACGAGATGCGATAGGCCCGGGTGCATCGGGCCGGTCTTCGGCGTTGATGTGAGGATGCTGCCATGACGAACGCTTCGCGCGCTCAGGTCGATTTGGACGCCCTCGCGCGCGATCTGCGTCAGGAGAAGGGCCAGGCGCCGCAGGCGTCCGGCAAGGGCGACCCGCTGGCGGAACTCGCCCGCATCGTCGGCCAGGACGACCCGTTCCGGGCGCTGCTCGCGGCCCGCGACGAGATGCGCGCCGTCGCGCCCGCCGCGCCGCAGCAGGCCGCCTGGAATGCCCGGGTCGAGCCGAGCTTCGCCCCGGAACCCGCCAAGGCCACGCCGGCCGACGCGTTCGACCAGTATCTCGCCTCGGTAGAGCAGGACACGCACCGCGAGGGCGCCGGCTACGCTCCGGAGAGCGGCCCGACCTCGACCGGCGACGAGGAGACCTACGCGGACAGCCGCGCGCTCCGGCGCGCCAATCCGCGGCGGCGGCTCGTCTCGGTGGGTGCCGGCGTCGCCGTGGTTGCGCTCGCCGTCACAGGGGCGCTCACCTACAAGGGCCTGAGCAATTCGGGCCACGGCGGCGTGCCGGTGGTCCAGGCCGATTCCACGCCCCTCAAGGTCGCCCCGAAGGTCGCCGACGGCGTCGAGATCCCGGATCAGAACCGGCAGATCTACGACCCGAAGGGCAAGAAGGACGGCCAGATCAAGATCGTGAACCGCGAGGAGCAGCCCCTCGACGTGGCCGAGGCCGCGCGGGCGGCCCAGGGCCCGTCGCAGCCGAGCGGCGCCCAGGGTGGCACGACGCCGGGCAGCGGCCCGTTCGAGGCCTTCGGGGAGCCGCGCCGCGTCCGCACCGTGGCGGTCAAGCCCGAAGCGCCGCCCGCGCCGCCGCCGCGCGAGCAGCAGGCCGCCGATGCCGGGCCGGCCCCGATCCCCACCATGGTCCTGCCGAGCGACGAGCCGCCCGCTCCGCCGGCCCCGAAGTCCAGGCCCGTCCGCCAGACCGCCGCAGCCATGCCGGCGACCACGGCCACGCCCGTCGACGCGCAGCCGGAAGCCGCGGTCGAGCAGCCGGCGCCCAAGCCGGTGGCCGTGAAGCCGCCGCCGAAGGCCGCCCAGCGCATCGCCGCCGTCGCTCCGGCCGGGGCGGCCGCGCCCGACACCACCGCCAGCACCACGACGGACGACGACGCCGTGAAGTCCGGCCCGGTCAGCGGCTTCTCGGTCCAGCTGGGCGTGCGCAGCTCCGCCGCCGAGGCCAAGGCCGCGTTCCACCAGTTGCAGGCCAAGTACGCGCAGCTCGCCGGCAAGCCCGAGCTGATCCGGCAGGCCGAGGTCAACGGCAAGACGATCTACCGCGTCCGCGTCGGACCGCTGGAGAAGGCCCAGGCCGCGAGCCTGTGCAGCGCCCTGCAGGGCGCGGGCGGCCAGTGCTTCGTGGCCAAGAACTGATCTCCTGACGGCACCTCGCGGACGGGACGGCGTGCCCGTCCGCGGTGATCCGCGTCGCCCGTCCGACCGAGTCCCCTAGGCAACACGGGCGGCGCGATCGCCCCGGCCACCGGTCCGGGGCCCCGGTTTGGTCTTGCCGGCTCCCCGTTCCCGCCCGACTCTGTCGCCATCGATTCGCGCCGTCCGGCGGTTCCGCCGCCGTTCTCGCGCCGTCTTCGCGCCGCAACCGAGCTGTCCCCGAGTCGTTCCAGATGACCTCCCGCGCCCTGATTCTCGGCTGCACCGGCCCGTCGCTCACGGCGGAGGAGAGGGCCTTCTTCCGGGACGTGAAGCCCTGGGGCTTCATCCTGTTCAAGCGCAACATCGGGACGCCCGACGAGGTCCGCGCCCTCACCGGGGCACTCCGGGACTGCGTCGGGTCCGACCGGGCGCCGATCCTGATCGATCAGGAAGGCGGCCGGGTCCAGCGGATGGGCCCGCCCCACTGGCCGGCCTATCCGGCCGGCGGCCGCTACGGCCGCCTGAACGGCAGCGCCGCGACCGTCGCCCGGCTCGGCGCGCGCCTCATGGCGCACGACCTTGCCGAGGTCGGCATCAACGTCGACTGCGCCCCCGTCCTCGACGTGCCGGCGCCGGGCTCGCACGACATCATCGGCGACCGGGCCTACGGGACGAGCCCGGAGCGGGTCGCCGAGATCGGCCGCGCCGTCGCCGAGGGCCTGATGGCCGGCGGCGTCCTGCCGGTGATGAAGCACATTCCGGGGCACGGGCGCGCCACCTGCGATAGCCACCACGGCCTCCCGGTGGTCGACGCGACCCGCGCGGATCTCGCCGGGCAGGATTTCCGCACCTTCCGCGCCCTCGCAGACCTGCCGATGGCGATGAGCGCGCACGTCGTCTTCACCGCCATCGATCCCGACCGGCCGGCGACCCAGTCCGACACCGTCATCCGCGACATCATCCGCGGCGCCATCGGCTTCGACGGCCTGCTGATGACCGACGACCTGTCCATGCACGCGCTGACCGGCACGTTCCGCGACCGGACGGAGCGCGCCTTCGCGGCGGGGATCGACATCGGCCTCCACTGCAACGGCGCGCGCGACGAGATGCAAGCGGTGGCCGAGGCGGCGCCCGAACTGACCGGCGAGGCCGCGCGGCGCGCCGCCGCCGCGCTGGCGCGGCTCGATCCCGCCGGCGACGGGCTCGACGTCGCGGAAGCCCGCGACCGCTTCGCCGCGGCCCTCGCCGCCGCCTGACCTGAGACACCGCGCGGCGATCCATCGCGGCCTTCCACCGGCCGTGGCATCGCCTCTGCTTGTGTTCGGGCGGCGCGATCCCTAGGTTCGCCCCGAAATCCTCAACCGGACGTGGCGTCACGCTCCCGCTTCTTCGGGGCGCCCGCAGGAGGTTGCCATGGGCAGCATGAGTATCTGGCACTGGGTCATCGTCGCGGTCATCGTGATGCTGCTCTTCGGACGCGGCAAGGTGTCCGACCTGATGGGCGACGTCGCCAAGGGCATCAAGGCCTTCAAGAAGGGCATGGCCGAGGACGAGACTCCGCCGGCGGCCCAAACCGCGCCGCCGCCGGCCGAGCCGGTCCGCACCATCCCGCACGCTGCCGAGACGAGCCCCGGCACCGCGATCCCGGCGAGTCATATCCCCGGCGGCGAGCGCAAGCCGGTCTGACGGCGAGCTTGACTGTAGGACTGTCAGAGCGCGCGCGCTCGTGTAGAGCCTGACGGGGTCCGGCCGCCGTGCCGGATCTCGGGGCAGCAGGACCGTCGACGACATGCTGGACATGAGCTGGGGCGAGGTGATGCTGATCGGCGGCGTCGCCCTCATCGTCATCGGGCCGAAGGATCTGCCGAAGGCGCTGCGCACCGTCGGGCAGATCACCACGAAGCTGCGCCGCATGGCCGGCGAGTTTCAGATGCAGTTCAACGAGGCGATCCGCGAGGCCGAGCTCGACGACGTCCGGCGCGAGGTCGACGGCATCCGCAACACCGTCCGCACGGCGGGCTCGACCTTCAATCCGGTGCAGACGATCCGAGACGAACTGAAGGGCGCCGTCGAGGGCCGGGCCAAGATGGGTCCGGAGAAGATGGGACCGGAGATGCCCGGCCCCGAGACACCCCCGGTCGAGACCCGGTCGCTGGCCGACGCCACGGCGCAGCTGAAGGCCGAGCAGGAAGCCGCGGCGGCGCCTCACGCCGCCGATACGCATCCGGTGACGCCAGCCGGCGCGTCGGACCATGGTGCGGCGACCGAGGTCGCGGAGGCGCCCCTGCCCGTGCCCGGCTCGGTGGACGATCCGTTCGGCCCTCCGCCCGACCCGCCCGCCGCGCATCCCGCCACCGAAGAGTCCAAGAACGGCACGGCTGCCCGATGATCAGCGAGGCGGACGAGGCCGAGATCGAGGCGTCCCGGGCGCCCCTGCTCGAGCACCTGATCGAATTGCGGTCGCGGCTGATCAAGTCGCTCATCGCCTTCGTGCTGATGTTCTTCGCGTGCTTCTTCTTCTCGCGCGATATCTACAACGTGCTGGTCTATCCCTACGTCTCCATCGTAGGTGCGCAGAACGCCGAGCTGATCGCCACGCACTTCCTCGAACAGGTCTTCACCAACATCAAGCTCAGCGTCTTCGGCGCGGCCTTCCTGGCCTTCCCGGTGATCGCGACCCAGATCTACGCCTTCGTGGCACCCGGCCTCTACCGCAACGAGCGCAAGGCGTTCCTGCCCTACCTCGTCGCCACCCCGATCTTCTTCCTGCTCGGCGCGCTCGTGGTGTTCTTCCTGGCGATGCCGCTGCTGATCAAATTCTCGGTGTCGCTCCAGCAGGTGGGCGTCGCCGGGGAGCCGACGATCAAGCTGCTCCCGAAGGTCGACGAGTACTTGTCGCTGATCATGACGCTGATCTTCGCGTTCGGCATCGCCTTCCAGCTGCCGGTGATCCTGACGCTGCTCGGCCAGATCGGGATCATCGACGCGGCGTTCCTGCGCGAGAAGCGCCGCTACGCGATCGTGCTGGTCTTCGTCGCCGCCGCCATCCTGACCCCGCCGGACGTCATCTCGCAGCTCTCCCTCGCGATCCCGATGCTGCTCCTCTACGAGGCCTCGGTGTTCTCGGTGGCGCGGGTCGAGAAGCTGCGCGCCGCGCGGCGCGTCGAGGAGGGGCTGGAGCCCTGAGCCGGCGCGCCGGGCTCAATCCGGCGCGCGTAGGCGGTAGCCGACGCCGGTCTCGGTGAGCAGGTAGCGCGGGCGCTCGGGATCGGGCTCGAGCTTCTGGCGCAGCTGCCGGATGTAGACGCGCAGGTACTGCGGGTCCGACGAGGCCGGCGCGTGGCGCATGAGCTGCGCGTGGGTGAGCACCTTGCCGGCGTGCTGCACCAGCACGCGCAGGAACTCGTATTCCCGCGGCGACAGCTTCACCTCGCGCTCGCCGACGCGGACGATGCGGCGGACGAGGTCGACCGAGAGGTCCTCGACCCGGAAGACCGGCCGCTCACCCTGCATGGCGAGGCGATGGCGCAGGGCCGCGCGGATGCGCGCCAACAACTCGTTCATGCCGAAGGGCTTGGTGACGTAGTCGTCGGCGCCGAGATCGAGAGCCTCGACCTTGCCGCGCTCGTCGTCGCGGCTCGACAGGATCACGACCGGCAGGTCGGGCCAGCGCTCGCGGATCGCCGCCAGGAGCGCGTGGCCGGCCATGTCGGGCAGGCCGAGGTCGAGGAGCGCGAGATCCACCCCGCCGGCCTCCAGGGCGACGAGCGCCGCGGCCCCGTCGGCGGCCTCGACGACCGCGTAGTCCTGCGTCCCGAGACCGGTGCGGAGCAGCCGGCGGATCGGCGGCTCGTCGTCGATCACCAGGATGCGGGCTATGCTCACGCGTTCCGTCCCTCGTGGCGGTCTCGGGCGGCCTATTCGGGCCGCAACAGCACGTGCCGCTTCTTGCCGAAGGAGAGCTTGATCACCCCGTCCGCGGTCACGTCGCCGCGGCCGAGGACAGCCTTCTCGTCCGTGACCGGCACGTCGTTGACCCGCAGGCCGCCGCCCTTGATCTGACGGCGCGCCTCGCTGGTGGACGGCACGAGCTTGGCGACCTCCGGCCCGAAGGCGGTGAGCACGCCGAGGCCCGCCTCCAGGGCGGCGGACGGCACGGTGACGCTCGGGAGGTCGGCGGCCAGCGTCCCCTCGACGAAGGTCTTGCGGGCGGTCTCGGCGGCGGCCTCGGCGGCCTCGCGGCCGTGCATCAGCGCGGTCGCCTCCGTGGCCAGCACCGTCTTGGCCGCGTTGATCTCGGAGCCGGCGAGGGCGGCGAGGCGCGCGATCTCCTCCATGGGCAGGAGGGTGAACAGCTTGAGGAAGCGGGCCACGTCCGCGTCCTCGGTGTTCCGCCAGAACTGCCAGTACTCGTAGGGCTTCAGCATGTCCGGGTTGAGCCAGACGGCGCCGGCGGCGGTCTTGCCCATCTTGGCGCCCGACGACGTGGTCAGGAGCGGGCAGGTCAGGGCGTAGAGCTGCGGCGTGCCCATGCGGCGGCCGAGATCGATGCCGTTGACGATGTTGCCCCACTGGTCCGAGCCGCCCATCTGCATGACGCAGCCGTAGCGGCGGTTCAGCTCCACGAAGTCGTAGGACTGGAGGATCATGTAGTTGAATTCCAGGAACGAGAGTTCCTGGTCGCGCTCCAGGCGCAGGCGCACGCTGTCCATCGACAGCATGCGGTTCACCGAGAAATGCCGGCCGACGTCGCGCAGCATCTCGATGTAGTTGAGCTTGGTCAGCCACTCGGCGTTGTCGACCATCACGGCATCGCCGGTCTCCTCGCCGAAGCGCAGGAACCGGTCGAAGGTCTTGCGGATCTCGGCCTTGTTGGCGTCGATCTGCTCGACGGTGAGGATCTTGCGGGTCTCGTCGCGGCCGGACGGATCGCCGACCCGGGTGGTGCCGCCGCCCATCAGGGCGATCGGCTTGCCGCCCGTGGCCTGCAGCCAGTGCAGCATCATGATCGACAGGAGGTGCCCGACATGGAGCGAGGGCGCCGTGCAGTCGTAGCCGACATAGGTGGTCAGCCGGCCTTCCAGGGCCGCGGCGTCGATGCCGGCGAGGTCCGAGGTCTGGTGGATGTAGCCGCGCTCGGTCAGGATCCGCAGGAAGTCGGATTTCGGCGCGAAGCTCTCGGCGGTCATGGATGCCATCTCGGGTCGCGCGCTGGCGCGACAGGCCGAGGCCCCGCATGCTAGCTCGCGCTGGGTTCAGGATACGGCGCGCTCTTAGCAGGGCGTTGGCCGAAAGGCACGGGGCAGGGCGGCATGGCGATGATGCGCGCGATCGGACTGATGAGCGGCACCTCGCTGGACGGCGTCGACATCGCGCTGATCGAGACCGACGGCGAGCGGGTCCACGTGGTCAAGGGCCACAACAACTTCCTCGAACCGCTGGGCCCGACCGGCTACCGCGGCTACGCCGACGACGAGAAGGCGCTGCTGCGCGCGGCCACCAAGGACGCCGAATCCGTGCTCCATCCCGCCGACCGGCCCGGGCGGCTGCCGGAGGCCGAGGCCTTCGTCACCCTCGCCCACGCCGAGGCCGTGGAGCGCTTCCTGGCGGAGCACGGCCTGACCGCCTCCGAGATCGACGTGATCGGCTTCCACGGCCAGACGGTGATCCACCGGCCGGACCAGCGCATCTCGATCCAGATCGGCGACGGGCAGGCGCTGGCGACCCGGCTCGGCATCCCGGTCGTCTCGGACCTGCGCCGGGCCGATATCGAGGCGGGCGGGCAGGGGGCGCCGCTGGTGCCGGTGTTCCACAAGGCGCTCGCCGAGGCCTCGGGCTTCGACGGGCCCTTCGGCATCCTGAACATCGGCGGCGTCGCCAACGCGACGCTGATCGATTCGAGGGGCGGCGTCATTGCCTTCGATACCGGCCCCGGCAACGCCCTGATCGACGAGTGGATGCAGGAGCGCGAGGGCAAGAACCTCGACGATGGCGGCCGAACCGCGGCGAGGGGCCGGCCCGACGAGCAGCTGCTGGCCTGGCTCCTGACCCACCCGTTCTTCTTCCGGAAGCCGCCGAAATCGCTCGACCGGAACTGGTTCTCCCACAAGCTCGCCGGCCAGCTCTCCACCGAGGACGGCGCCGCGACGCTGACGGCCTTCACGGCCCGGGCCGTGGCGCGGGCCCTCGACCACGCCCCCGAGATCCCGACCCGCTGGATCGTGGCCGGCGGCGGCGCCCGCAACGGCGAGCTGGTGCGGCTCCTGAACTACCACCTGCGCGCCGAGATCACGACCGCGGACGCGATCGGCTGGTCCTCCGCCTATCTGGAGGCGCAGGCCTTCGCGTACCTCGCGGTGCGCTCGCTCAAGGGCCTGCCGATCACCTTCCCGGCGACCACCGGGGTACGCGAGGCCATCACCGGCGGGGTGCTGGCGCGGCCGTGAGCCTCGGCTACGCCCTCCGGCGGATCGTCGAGGAATACCCGCTCGCCCGGCTCGACCCGCCGGCCGGCCACCCGCTCGCCGCCGTCATCCGCAGGGGTGCGCCGGACGAGCTGCGCGCCGCCCTGGAGCCGATCGACGGGCCGTTCCTGGTGAAGGGCAGCCCGGGGCGCGGGAGCCACTGGGCCGCGATCCCCTGGATCGCCGTGTTCGATCCCGCCGTCACCACCAGCGCCACGCGGGGCTACTACCTCGTCTACCTGTTTCCGGCGAACCGCGAGGCGGTGCACCTGTCGCTGGCGCAGGGAACGGTGGCGGCGATCCGCAGCCACGGTCCGGCGGCGGCCGGTGCCCATCTTCGCGCCAGCGGCGCCGCGCTCAGGACTCGGCTGTCGGACTTCGCCGACGCGCTGCCGAACGCGGCGATCGCCCTCGGCAGCGCGGGCGAATTGCCGGAGGGCTACGAGGCCGCCCACATCCTCGGCCTCACCTACGCCCTCGCCGATCTCGGCGACGAGCGCCGGCTGCGCCGGGATCTCGCGGCGGCGGTCGCGGCGTACCGGGCGCTCAAGGCGCGGGGCGGGCTCGATCTGCCCGGTTCGCCGAAGTCGCCATGAGGCTGGCGACCGCTTCGGCCCGTCGCCGCGCGCGGGCCTGCCCGGCCGCCCTGCACGGGCCGCGTTTGTGCCCCCGCCGCTCCCGCGCTAAGGCAGCCGCGCCATGTCGCACAACACCTTCGGCCACCTGTTCCGCGTCACGACCTTCGGCGAGAGCCACGGGATCGCGCTCGGCTGCGTCGTCGACGGCTGCCCGCCCGGCCTGCCCCTGGAGGCCGAGGAGATCCAGGCCGAGCTGGATCGCCGGAAGCCCGGCCAGTCGCGCTTCACGACGCAGCGCCGCGAGCCCGATCAGGTCAAGATCCTGTCCGGCGTCTTCGCGGACGACCGCACCGGCGGCCGCCAGCTCACCACCGGCACCCCGATCGCGCTGATGATCGAGAACACGGATCAGCGCTCGAAGGACTACTCGGAGATCCGCGACAGCTACCGCCCCGGCCACGCCGACTACACCTACGACGTGAAGTACGGCATCCGCGACTACCGCGGCGGCGGCCGGTCCTCGGCGCGCGAGACCGCCGCGCGGGTCGCGGCCGGCGCGGTGGCGCGCAAGGTCATCCAGGGCGTGACCATTCGGGCGGCCCTCGTGCAGATGGGCCCGCACGCCATCGACCGGTCCCGCTGGGACTGGGACGCGGTCGGCAAAAACCCGTTCTTCTGCCCCGATGCCGAGACGGCGTCCTTCTACGAGACCTATCTCGACGGACTCCGGAAGGACGGCTCGTCGGTCGGCGCCGTCATCGAGGTCGTCGCCGAGGGCGTGCCGCCCGGTCTCGGCGCACCGGTCTACGGCAAGCTGGACGCGGACCTGGCCGCCGCGATGATGTCGATCAACGCCGTGAAGGGCGTCGAGATCGGCGACGGGTTCGCGGCGGCGGCCCTGCGCGGCGAGGACAACGCGGACGAGATGCGGGCCGGCAACGGCGGCCGGCCGCGCTTCCTGGCGAACCACGCGGGCGGCATCCTGGGCGGCATCTCCAACGGCGAGCCGGTCGTGGTGCGGTTCGCCGTGAAGCCGACCTCCTCGATCCTGACCCCGCGCCGCTCCGTCACCCGCGACGGCGGCGAGGTCGATCTCGTCACCAAGGGCCGGCACGATCCCTGTGTCGGCATCCGCGCCGTGCCGGTCGCGGAGGCCATGATGGCCTGCGTGCTGGCCGATCACTATCTGCGCCATCGCGGACAGGTCGGATCCCAGCCTTGATCCGGGTCCGTCCCAACGATTCGAGAATGCCCGTGCCCCACTGCACCGTCACAGAGGCCATCGCGGCCTTCGCCCGCGGCGAGATCGTGGTCGTCACCGACGACGACGACCGCGAGAACGAGGGCGACCTCGTCGTCGCCGCCTCGCTCTGCACGCCGGAGAAGATGGCGTTCATCATCCGCAACACCTGCGGCATCGTCTGCGCGCCGATCACCCAGAGCGAGGCGCAGCGCCTGCACCTCGCCCCGATGGTCGCGTCGAACGACGCACCGCTGGGCACGGCCTTCACGGTCACGGTCGACGTCAAGCACGGGCTGACGACCGGCATCTCGGCGGAGCAGCGCTGCAACACCGTGCGGGCGCTGGCCAACGGCAACATGGGCGCCGGCGACTTCGTGCGGCCCGGCCACGTCTTCCCGCTGATCGCCCGCGACGGCGGCGTACTCATGCGCTCGGGCCACACCGAGGCCGCCGTCGACCTGTGCCGCCTCGCCGAGCTGCCGCCCGTGGGCGTGATCTGCGAGCTCGCCAACGACGACGGCACCGTCATGAAGGGGCCGCAGATCGAGACCTTCGCCGAGAAGCACGGCCTCAAGCAGGTCTCGGTGGCTGACCTGATCGCCTATCGGCAGGCCCGCGATCGTCTGGTGGAGCGGGTCGGACACTTCCCGGTGCGCTCGAACCACGGCGACCTGAACGCTTACGTCTTCTCGACGCCCTTCGAGTCGATCCAGCAATTCGCGTTCGTGATGGGCGAGATCGGCGACGGCCGCGACGTGCTGGTGCGCCTGCACCGCTCCAACGTCGCTGCCGACGTGATCGGCGGCGGCAAGCAGATCGACGCCGTGCTCAAGCGCTTCGCGGCGGCCGGGCGCGGCGTGCTGGTCTATCTCCGGGACGGCACCGCGGGTGTCCCGGTCAAGAGCGTCACCGACGAGGGTACGGAGGCGCTCCGGGCGCGGCAGTGGCGCGAGGTCGGGCTCGGCGCCCAGATCCTGCGCGATCTCGGCGTGGTCTCGATCCGCAACCTCGCCACCTCGTCCCGCTCCTATGTCGGCCTCTCGGGCTTCGGTATCGAGCTCCTGGGCGACGAGCCCCTGGAGGGCTGAGGCCCGGAAGAGCGCACCGGTCAGGCGCGGCGCAGGACGGTCCAGACCGCCGCGCCGGCCATGATCGCCGCGGCGCCGCGGTTCAGCCGCGCGCGAAAGGCCGGCCGCCGGAGAGACTCGCGCGCCCGCGCCGCCAGCGCCGCGTAGGGCGTCATCACGGCGAAGAGGATCGCGGCCGTGATGACGACGAGGCTGACGCAATCCGCCGCCGTCACGCCCCGCAGATCGACGAGCGTTGGCAGGATCGCGAGGTAGAAGACGATCGTCTTCGGATTGCCCAAGGTGATGGTCAGCCCGGCGACGAAGCTGGTCCACGGCCGGTCCCGCGATTCCCCCTCGACCCGGGCTGCGGCTCCGGCCGCGCGCCAGAGCCGGAACGCCAGGTAGGCCAGGTAGAGCGCCGCGCCGTAGCGGACGACGACGAAGACCGCCCCGAGCGCCTCCGCGATCAGCGACAGGCTGAAGATCGCGGCGGCGAGATAGGTCAGGTCGCCGAGGATCAGGCCGAGCGAGAAGGCCATCGCGGCGCCGAAACCGGCGCCCAGGGCCCGGGCGACGAGGGCGACGACGCCGGGCCCGGGGATCGCGGCAGCGACCCCGAGGGCCAGCGCGTAGGTCAGGAAGCCCGCGAGCGTCATCGAGCGGTGCCCGCGGCCGGGACGGGAATGCTCCGCAGGGGTGGGCGCAGACGGTTCCGTGGCGGCATGGCGGCGATCTCCTCCGAGACGCCGATTATCGCGTGCCGCCGGACGACCGCAACGCAGCCGCCGTCAGCGGCCCATCAGCGCGTCGACGTGGGCGGCCACCGACTTGCCGAGGCCCTCGAGGCTGTAGCCGCCCTCGAGGATCGAGACGACCCGGCCGCCCGCGCAGCGCTCGGCCAGGTCCATCAGGCGGCGGGTCGCCCAGCCGAAATCCTCGGCCTCCAGCCGCAGGTTGGCGAGCGGGTCCAGCCGGTGCGCGTCGAAGCCGGCGGAGATCACGATCACGTCCGGGCGGAACGCCTCCAGGCGGGAGAGGATGCCGGTCTCGAACGCCTCGCGGAACACCTCGCCGTCGTCGTTCGGCCGCAGCGGCACGTTGACGATCGTATCCTTCTCGCCCCGCTCGGACGGCGATCCGGTTCCCGGGTAGAGCGGCATCTGGTGGGTCGAGCAGTAGAGCACAGAGGCGTCGTTCCAGAAGATGTCCTGGCTGCCGTTGCCGTGGTGGACGTCCCAGTCCACGAGCGCCACCCGCTCGGCGCCGTGCTTCTTCCGGGCGTGCAGCGCCGCGATGGCGGCGTGGTTGAACAGGCAGAAGCCCATCGCGCGGGTCCGCTCCGCGTGGTGGCCGGGCGGGCGCATGGCCACGAAGGCGTTGCGGCACTCGCCGCCGACGACGGCGTCGACGGCATGCATCCCGCCACCCACGGCCCGCAGCGTCGCCTCGAGGCTGCCCGCCGACAGGATCGTGTCGGAATCGATGCCGACCATCCCGTGTTCGGGCACCGCCGCCACCAGCGCGTCCACGTACTCGCGCGGGTGCGCGAGGGTGACGGCCTCGATCTCGCCCCGGGGCGCGGTGGCCCGCACGAGGCCCGCGAAGCGCTCGTCCTCCAGGGCCCGCTCCACCGCGCGCATCCGGGCCGGTCGCTCCGGATGCCCCTCGGGGACCTCGTGATCGAAGCTGGCGGGATGGCTCACGTAGAGGGTGGTCACGAGGGTCGCTCCCGGGATGCTCGCCTGTCGCGCACCGGCAACAGGAGCCGGCAATGTGCCACGGGCCCAACGCGCGGACTACGGCGGGGTGCCGTTGCCCCCTTATGGTTGCGTGATTCTTCCACGGGACGGACCCGGATCGGCGATCCGCGCGCCCCGTCCGCGGTCGCGACGACCTTCGAGGCGGGGATATGCGCATCATCTCGGGACTCGGCTGCGCCCTGCTGCTGGCGGGCTGCACCTTCAAGGGCGTGCCCGATCCGGCGCTCTCGGCCCGCGACGCCGAGTACATGGCCCTGGTGCCCGAGGCCGAGTTCGATCCGCACTTCGCCCGCTACGAGATCGCCGACCCGACCCGGGAAGCGCCCGGCACGATCGTCGTCGAAACCAAGGAGCGCCAGCTCTACCTCGTCCTGCCGAACGGCCGGGCGATGCGCTACGGCGTGTCGGTGGGCGACGAGGCGTATGGCTGGACCGGCACGGCCCGGATCGACCGCAAGGCGGAGTGGCCGGCCTGGAACCCGCCGGCCGAGATGATCCGGCGCTGGCCGCACGTCCACGCCATGCAGGGCGGCCCGATGAACCCGCTCGGCGCCCGCGCCCTGTACCTGTCGGATCGCGGTCGGGACACGCTCTACCGGATCCACGGCACGAACGAGCCCGAGAAGATCGGCCAGGCGGTCTCCTCGGGCTGCATCCGGATGCGCAACATCGACGTGGTCGACCTCTACAACCGGGTGCCCGTGGGAGCCACGGTCATCGTCCGGTAACGCAACCGGTCAACGTCCCAATAAGCCTGCTTGCTCGGGGGGTGTTTACCTGAACTTCCGTTCAGATCTCGCCATTAACCTCTGGAAGGGGAGCGGTCCCGTAAGTTGAAGACACACAGGGACTAGAGCCGACCGCAACAAAGGTCGGGGAGGCAGGCGATCATGACCACCATTTCCGTTCAACAGTTCTGCAACCATGCTGTCTCGGCCGGCACGATCAGCGACGAGGACCTGTTCGTCCTGAAGCGCGAGGTTCTCCCGGACGGCCTCATGAACCGCGAGGAGGCCGACCTCCTGATCGCCCTCGAGCGGGCGGTGATCGGTTCCGACGCCTTCGCCGACTTCCTGGTCGCCTCGGTCGTCGACTTCGCCGTGTGGGGCTCGCGCCCGACCGGCTACATCGACCGCGACGTCGCCGCGTGGCTCGCCGCCTCGCTCAGCGGCCGCGACGGCCCGAGCGCGGTGGGTGCCCGGATCGCCATGGAAGTCGTCCGCGAGGCCGAGAGCAGCGCCGAATCACTGGTGGCCTTCGCCCTCGAGGCCAACCGTCGCGCCCGCGACACGGTCCAGGCCCCGCGCATGACCTTCGCCCTGGCCGCCTGAGCCTCAGACCAAGGCGCAGCTTCCGTCCGCGGCGCAACTGATCTATCGGGACAGTCAAGCCGGTGCGCAATCCGGCGATCTCGAAAGCAGTGCGCCAGCGATGTTCGACAAGATCCTGATTGCCAACCGGGGTGAGATCGCCTGCCGGGTGATCAAGACGGCCCGAAGGATGGGCATCAAGACCGTAGCGGTCTACTCGGATGCCGATCGCGACGCCGTGCACGTCGCCATGGCCGACGAGGCCGTGCATATCGGGCCCGCTGCCGCCTCCGAATCGTACCTCGTGATCGAGAAGATCGTCGAGGCCTGCAAGAAGACCGGCGCCCAGGCCGTCCATCCGGGATACGGCTTCCTCTCCGAGCGCGAGGCCTTCCCGAAGGCGCTCGAGGCCGCCGGCATCGTGTTCATCGGCCCCAACCCGGGGGCCATCGCCGCCATGGGCGACAAGATCGAGTCGAAGAAGGCGGCCGCCGCCGCCGAGGTCTCGACGGTTCCGGGCTTCCTCGGCGTGATCGAATCACCCGAACACGCCAGGAAGATCGCCGACGAGATCGGTTACCCGGTGATGATCAAGGCCTCCGCGGGCGGCGGCGGCAAGGGGATGCGCATCGCCTACTCGGGCGAGGAAGTGGCGGAGGGCTTCGCCCGCGCCAAGTCGGAGGCGGCCTCCTCCTTCGGCGACGACCGCGTCTTCATCGAGAAGTTCATCACCGACCCGCGCCACATCGAGATCCAGCTGATCGGCGACAAGCACGGCAACGTCGTCTACCTCGGCGAGCGCGAGTGCTCGATCCAGCGCCGTAACCAGAAAGTGATCGAGGAGGCGCCGTCGCCGCTCCTCGACAAGAAGACCCGCCGTAAGATGGGCGAGCAGGCCGTCGCGCTCGCCAAGGCGGTGAACTACGATTCGGCCGGCACGGTCGAGTTCGTCGCTGGGCAGGACAAGTCCTTCTACTTCCTGGAGATGAACACCCGTCTGCAGGTCGAGCATCCGGTCACCGAGATGATCACCGGCCTCGACCTCGTCGAGCTGATGATCCGCGTCGCGGCCGGCGAGAAGCTGCCGATCACCCAGGACGACGTGAAGCTGAACGGCTGGGCGGTCGAGAGCCGCGTCTACGCCGAGGACCCGACCCGCAACTTCCTGCCCTCGATCGGTCGGCTGACCACCTACCGTCCGCCGGAGGAGGGCCAGCAGGGCACGGCGATCATCCGCAACGATACCGGCGTGGAGGAGGGCGGCGAGATCGCCATCCACTACGACCCGATGATCGCCAAGCTGGTCTCCTGGGCGCCCACCCGGGCCGAGGCGATCGCCGCGCAGGGCGAGGCCCTCGACGCCTTCGCCATCGACGGCATCCGCCACAACATCCCGTTCCTCTCGGCGCTGATGGCCCATCCGCGCTGGCAGGAGGGTCGGCTGTCCACAGGCTTCATCGCCGAGGAATTCCCCGAGGGTTTCACGGCTCCGGAGCCCGCCGGCCCGGTGGCGATCCGCATGATGGCGGCGGCGGCGGCGATCGACCACAAGCTCAACCAGCGCAAGCGCGGCATCTCCGGGCAGATGCGCGCGCCCGGCCTCTTCGCCTTCGAGCGTGAGCGCGTGGTGATCCTGGCGGGTCAATCCTTCCCGGTGACGGTCGAGCCGGAGGGCGAGGACATCCTCGTCACCCGCGACGACGGCACGGCGCTCACGGTGGCGAGCGCCTGGCGCCCGGGCGAGCCGGTCTGGATCGGCACGATTGGCTCGGAGCGCGTGGCGATCCAGGTGCGCAGCCTGCTCAACGGCGTGTTCCTGCAGCACGCCGGCGCGGCCGCCGAGGCCCGGGTCTACACCCGCCGCGAGGCGGAGCTCGCCGCCCTGATGCCGGTGAAGGAGCAGGCCGGCTCGGGCAAGCAGGTGCTCTGCCCGATGCCCGGCCTCGTGAAGCAGATCCTCGTCACCGAGGGCCAGGAGGTGAAGAACGGCGAGCCGATCGCGGTCGTCGAGGCCATGAAGATGGAGAACGTCCTCCGCGCCGAGCGCGACGCGACGGTGGGGAAGATCCACGCCAAGGAGGGCGACAGTCTCGCGGTCGACGCGGTGATCCTGGAATTCGCCTGATCGCGGGGCACGCGTCGCGCTCGCGGCCGTCATCGGCTTCGTCACGCCGATGACGGCCGCGAGCTTCGGTGTGCCGAGTGCACCGGCGCTGCGCGTCGAGAACGCGATCTTCACGCTCGTTCGGCTTGGGACCGGCTGCGCACTACATTACGGCGCGAGGCGTGCCCTCCGGAGCCTGAAGCCGTGAACTACGACTGGATCTTCGTAACGTTCGGCATTCCGGCGATCACGTTGGCGATCGCCTACGCGGCCGTGCGCGCGAACGAGCGGGCCGCGCGGCGCCTCGATCCTCCCGCGGGCGAGTAGGCTCTCACAGCTCCGGCATGCCCCTCTATTTCGCCTACGGCGCCAACATGGATGCCGCCGCGATGGCGCTGCGCTGCCCGGTTTCGCGGCTGATCGGCGGCGGACATCTGCCGAACCACCGCTTCATCATCATGCGCGAGGGCTACGCGTCCGTCGTGCCCGATCGAAGGCGCACCGTCTGGGGCGTCCTGTGGGAACTCGCTCCCGACGACATCCCGGCCCTCGACCGCTACGAGGGCGTCGCCGGGGGGCTCTACACCAAGGCGGCGCTGCCGGTCCGCACCGGGGAGGGCGTCAAGCGCGCCCTGATCTATCGCGGATGCTCGACGGCGCCCGGGCGTCCGAGGCCCGGGTACCTGGAGGCGGTCGTCGCGGCGGCGCGCGCGGCGCAGCTGCCGCCCGCCTATCTTCGGGAACTCGGCACCTGGGCCCGCGGCCTGCCCGCCTGAGCGTCGCGCAGTTGGTACGCGACATGCTTGCCCACGAGCGAGCTGGAGGGCGAGCGGCAGCACCGCGCCCGTCCGGCCATCCGTGATTGCGCGGCGCGCCCGTCGGTCAACGACGATCGGCGTGCGTTCGCGAGGGAGAGTTGTGCATGTCGTATCTGGCGCCCGCCGATTTCGTGAAGAAGGCCGTCGATGCCGGTGAGGCGAAGGTCTTCATGGCTACCAAGGACACGTTCATCCGAGCCTACATGGCCGGCGCGATCCTGGCGCTCGCCGCCGCCTTCGCGGTGAGCGTCAACCAGGCGACCGGCCAGCCGCTGGTCGCGGCGCTGCTGTTCCCGGTCGGCTTCTCGATGCTTTACCTGCTCGGCTACGACCTGTTCACCGGCGTCTGCGTGCTCACGCCGCTCGCCCTCATCGACAAGCGCCCCGGCGTCACCGTGGCCGGCGTCGCCCGCAACTGGGTGCTGGTCTTCTTCGGCAACTTCGCGGGCGCCCTGACCACCGCGGTGATGATGTCGATCGTCTTCACCTTCGGCTTCGCCACCGAGCCGAACGCCGTCGGCAAGCTCATCGCCGGGATCGGCGAGGCGCGCACCCTCGGCTACGAGAAGTACGGCGCCTCGGGGATGCTGACGCTCTTCGTCCGCGCCATGCTGTGCAACTGGATGGTCTCGACCGGCGTCATCGGCGCCATGCTGTCGACCTCGGTGCCCGGCAAGGTCATCGCGATGTGGATGCCGATCACGGTGTTCTTCTTCATGACCTTCGAGCACTCGGTGGTGAACATGTTCCTGTTCCCGTCGGCGATCCTCATGGGCGGCCACCTGACGGTGATGGACTACCTGCTCTGGAACGAGATCCCGACGCTGATCGGGAACATCGTGGGCGGCATCGCCTTCACGGGCCTGATGCTCTACTCCACGCATGTCCGCACCGGCGCGACGCGGACCCCGGCCCTCGGCGCCGGCATGCGTCGCCCGATCGCGGCCGAGTGAGGCCATCCCGGCCCGCGCCGCCGGCGCGGGCCCTTCCAGGCGAGACCGCGCCCGCATGAGCGAGACCCGGACGATCTCCGTCATCGTCACCGGTCGCGTCCAGGGCGTGTCCTACCGGGCCTGGACGCAGTCCGAGGCCCGCGCCCGCGGCCTCTCCGGCTCCGTGCGCAACCGCGACGACGGCACGGTCGAGGCGGTCTTCAGCGGCGCGACGGAGGCCGTGGCGGAGATGGCGGCCCTGTGCCGGTCGGGTCCGCCGGGTGCGCGCGTGACCGACGTGGCCGCGCGGGACGGCGGCGACGTGCCGCGCGACGGCGAATTCCGGATCCTGCGCGACTGAGATCGCCGCCGCGGGTTCAGCGCGCGCCCGCGGACTGGTATGGCGGACGGCCCCTTCGCGTATCCGCCATCCGGAGACCATGACCGACCTGTCCGCCGGCAGCGCCGCCTTCTCGCATCTCGATCTCGCGGCGCTGCTCTACTTCGTCCTCGCCTGGATCGCCTACGGCCTGTCCGTCGGCCGGCTGCGCGGCAGGATGGTCTCCCTCAGCCAGATCATGAACGGCCACCGGGCCAACTGGGCGCGCCAGGTCATCGGCCGCGACAACCGGGTGGTCGACACGCAGATCAACGCGTCGCTGCAGAACGGCACGGCCTTCTTCGCCTCGACCTCGCTCATCGCGCTGGGTTCCGTCCTGACCCTGTCGCGCTCCGGGGACGACGTCCTGAACCTGTTCGCCACGCTGCCCTTCGGGACGGTGGCCAATCGCCTAACCTGGGAGCTGAAGGTCGCCGGCCTCGCGCTGATCTTCGTCTACGCGTTCTTCAAGTTCGCCTGGGCCTACAGGCTGTTCAATTACACGGCGATCCTGCTGGGCGCCGTGCCGCACAAGGGGTCCGGCACGAGCGACGTCGAGATGCTGCGGGCGGTGCGGCGGCTCGCGGCCATGAACGTCAGCGCCGGGCGGCACTTCGCCCGCGGTCAGCGCGCGTTCTTCTTCGCACTGGCCTATCTCGGCTGGTTCATCAGCCCCTACGTGCTGTTCGTCTCGACGACGGCCGTCGTGATTATCATGTGGCGCCGCCAGTTTGCCTCGGAGATCCGCAAGGCGCTCCTCGAAGCCGGAGAGGGGCCCCACGAGGGACCGCTCGAGGCGCCGCTCCTGTCGCCCGCCGAAGAGGCCCGCACATGACCGACCCACGACCCGACGACGCCGCGATCGAGACGGCGATGCTGCGCCTCGTGGCCGAGCGCGGCGCCGACAAGACCGTCTGCCCCTCGGAGGTAGCCCGCGCCCTCGGCGGCCCGCACCCGGACGGCTGGGGCCCGCTGATGCAGCCTGTGCGCCGGGTCGCGGTGCGGCTCGCCCATGCCGAGCGGATCGCGATCCTGCGGAAGGGGAAGCCCGTCGACCCGGACGATTTCCGCGGGATCTACCGCCTGTCGCTGCCGGCCTCCGATGCGGCCTCGGAAGCCCCCCTGGAATCCGGTCCCGGCAGCCAGTCCGGCGTGTAGCCGGACAGGCGATAGGCGACGAGGCCGATCCACTCCTTCACGGCCAAGTCGAACTGGAGCAGCCCGTCCGACGCGAAGCCGTGGAAATGCGCGACGTCGCCCCAGCCGCGGGTCCGGTAATCCACCGGGAAGGCGTCCACCGCGAATCCGGCCTGGCGGAAGCAGCCGACCGCCCGGGGCATGTGCCAGGCCGAGGTCACGAGCAGCCAGCGCTCGCCGGGCTTCGGCTGCACCAGGGCCGCCGAGAAGGCGGCGTTCTCGTGGGTGTTGCGCGAGCGGTTCTCCAGGATGAGACGCGTCCGCGGCACGCCGATCACGTCCGCCTGCCGGCTCACGATGTCGGCTTCGGCCATGCCGCCCGCGATGAAGCCGCTGCCGCCGGAGAAGACCAGCCGCGCCGCCGGGTATCGCCGGGCGAGGTCGGCGAGATAGATCGGCCGCTCGCCGGCATCGTTGACGACGATCTGGCGACGCGCCTCCGAGAGGCCCGTCTCGATGCCGCCGCCCAGCACGATGATCCCGGCCGGGGCCGGCCCGTCTTCCGGATAGGCGGGGAAGCGCTGCTCGAGGGGGATCAGGGCCACGTCCGACAGGGGCGCCAGCCCGGCCGCGCCGAGCAGCAGGGTGCCGAGCAGCGCCAAGCCGAGGCCGGTCCTCCGCCACCGCGTCACCGCCGCGACGGCGATCCCGAGCAGGATCGCGAAGATGCAGAAGTTCGACGGGGTGATCAGGAAGAAGATCACCTTCGAGACGGGGAAGAACACGGTGCTCAGGCCGGCTTCGTCTCGGCCTCGAACCGGGCGAGCGCCGCGGCGTCCGGCGGAAGGAGACTCGCGAGGTCGGCGCCGCGCTCGACCTCGCGCTGGATCCAGAGATCGAGGCGCTGCTGCTCGACGGCCTCCAGGGCGACCCGCTCGGCGAGCGCCGCCGGCACGGCGACGAGGCCGCTCGAGTCGCCGACCAGGATATCGCCGGGATGGATGGCGGCGCCGCCGCAGGCGACGCGCTCCTGCGTGCCGACCAGGGCCAGGGCCCCTGTGGCCGCGGCCGGCCGGCACCAGGCGGGGAGGCCGATCTCCTCGGGCAGGGCCGCGTCGGTGATCAGACCGACGGCGCCGCGCTGGGCGAGGCGTGCCGCCAGGATCGCTCCGAATGGCAGGGCGAGGGCGGAGGCCGCGGCATCGATCACGACCACAGCGCCTTCGGGGACGGCATCGATGGCCGCGGCGAGATCGCCCGCGGCGTCGTCGCGGGCCGGGATCATCCGCATCGTGTAGGCGGGCCCGACCACGGTTCCGCTCCCCCGCGCCGAGAGCCCGTGCGGCGTGCAGGCCTTCACCCCGGCCCGCGCCAGGGCGCGGGCGAGGCTCGCCGGTGTCACGGCGGAGAGCGCGTCGCGCAGGGTCGGGTCGATCGCCATCGGGGGCTCCGTGAAAGGCCGGTCCCGGTCCGGGCGGCGCGGTCGGGGAAAGTGGATCGCGCGGGCGTGCCGGCAAGGCTCCGGGCGCCCGCGGCGGCCGTCAGGCGATGGGCTCGCCGAGCGCCCGGGCGGCGCCGGGCCGGGCGGCGATCCGGTCGTACCAGCGCCGCAGCGCCGGGCGCTCGATCCGCTCGGCCGGAAGGTTCAGCCAGCGATGCGCCGCGCAGCCGAGGGCGATGTCGGCGATGCCGAAGCTGTCGCCGACCGCGTAGGTCCGGTCCGCGAGATGGCGGTCGAGGATCTCCGCCATGGCCTCGCTCTTCTTCAGCGATGCGGCGATCAGGCCGCGGTCCGGATCGGCCGCGCGGTAGAGCTGCCAGAAGGCGTCGCGCATGGCCGGCGTGAAGCTCGTGGCCTGCCAGTCGAGCCACTGCTCCGCGTGGGCGCGCGCCCGGGGGTCAGCCGGCAGGGCCAGGGCCGGGCTCACCGCCGCCAGGTAGCGGAGGATCGCGTTGGATTCCCACAGGACGAAGCCGTCCTCCTCCAAGGTCGGGACGAGGCCGTTCGGGTTCATCGCGCGGTAGCCGGGGTCGTCGACGACCCCGTGGGCGCCGCCGGCCTCGACCCGCTCATACGGCAGGCCCGTCTCGTCGAGTCCCCACACCGCCTTCTGCACGTTCACCGAGGTGAGGCGGCCCCAAAGCCTGCGCATAATCGAAGAGTCTCCGTCACGCCTTCGGCGGGTAGGCGTGGTCCTGCCCGCCCGGATCGGTCACGCGCACCCCGTCGGGGGTGTCGTGCAGGTAGCCCGGTCCGATCGGCACCTTGCCGTGGCCGCCGGGAATGTCGAGCACGTAGGTCGGCTGGGCGAGGCCGGAGAGGCGGCCGCGCAGGGCGCGCATCAGCGCCTGCCCCTCGGGCACGTCCGTGCGCAGGTGAGCCGTCCCGGGGGCCAGGTCGCCGTGGTGGAGATAGTACGGTTTGATCCGGTTCTCGACGAGGACCCGCATCAGCGCCTCGAGGGTCGCGGCCTCGTCGTTGACGCCGCGCAGGAGCACCGACTGGCTGACCAGGGGAATGCCGGCATCGACCAAGCGGGCGCAGGCGGCGCTGGCGGCGGCGGTGAATTCCCGCGGATGGTTGGCGTGGACGGCGACGAAGACCGCGCGCCCGAACCGCTTGAGCGCTTCGACGAGGGCGTCGGAGACGAGATCGGGCTTCACCACGGGCACGCGCGTGTGGACCCGCATGACCCGGACATGGGGGATGGCGGCGAGGCGCTCCGCGATGGCGCCGAGGCGGCGCGGCGAGAGCGCGAACGGGTCGCCGCCGGTGAGCACCACCTCCCAGATCCGCGCATCCTGCGCGATGTAGGCGAGGGCGGCGTCGAGTTCGGCGTCGGTGAGGGTCCCGAGCCCGTCGGGTCCGACCATCTCCCGGCGGAAGCAGAAGCGGCAGTAGACCGGGCAGATGTGGAGCGGCTTCAGCAGCACGCGGTCCGGGTAGCGGTGCACGATCCCCGTCACCGGGGCGTGGGCGGCGTCGCCGATCGGGTCGGCGCGCTCCTCCGGCGTCGCCACGGCTTCCGCGGCGCGGGGCACGAACTGGCGGCCGATCGGGTCGTCGGGGTCCTGCGGGTCGATCAGCTCGGCCATGTCGGGCGTCACCGAGACCGCGTAGCGCGCGAGGACGGCGCCGAGGGCCTCGGCCTCCGCCCCCGAGATCAGGCCGGCGGTGAGGAGGTCGTCCGCGCTGCGCAGGACCCGGTTCATGGCCGCGTCTCCGCCACGGGAGTCCAGATCACGTCCTCGACCCGGGTAGCCCCGCAGGCCAGCATCGCCAGGCGGTCGAAGCCCAGGGCAACTCCCGACGCCTCCGGCATGACGGCCAGCGCCGCGAGGAACTCGTCGTCGATCGGGTAGCGCTCGCCGTAGACCCGCTGCTTCTCGGCCATCTCGGCCTCGAACCGGCAGCGCTGCTCCGCCGGGTCGGTCAGCTCGCCGAACGCGTTGGCCAGCTCGACGCCGCAGGCGTAGAGCTCGAACCGCTCGGCCACCCGCGGGTCGTGCGGCGCCGGACGGGCGAGGGCGGCCTCGCTGATCGGGTACTCGCACAGGATGGTCGGGCGGCCGAAGCCGAGATGCGGCTCGATCCGCGCGACGAGAACGCGGGAGAACAGGTCGGCCCAGGTATCGTCCGGGGCGACCCGGAGGCCGGAGACCGCGACGGCGGCGGCCAGAGTCTCGCGGTCCGTCTCGCCGCCCGGCGCGACGCTCGCCAGAAGGTCAATCCCGGCGAAGCGGTCGAAGGCCTCGGCCAGGGTCAGGCGCTCCGGCTCGGCGAAGGGATCCGTCTCCCGGTCGCGGAAGGTGAAGCGGCGGGCGCCGGCGGTCTCGGCCGCGCCGGCGAGCAGGTCGGCGCAATCCGCCATCAGCGCCGTGTAGGGGTCGCCGGCGCGGTACCACTCGAGCATCGTGAATTCGGGATGGTGCAGCGGCCCGCGCTCGCGGTTGCGGAACACCCGGGCGACGCTGAACAGCCGCGTCTCGCCCGCGGCCAGGAGCTTCTTGCAGGCGAATTCCGGCGAGGTGTGCAGGTAGAGGGGCGTGCGGGCGCCGCTCGCACCGATGGCTTCCGTGGCGAAGGCCGACAGATGCGCCTCGTTGCCGGGCGAGACCTGCAGGCAGGCGGCATCGACCTCGACGAAGTCGCGGTCCGCGAACCACGCGCGGAACGCCGCGAGGACGCGGTTGCGCAGGAGCAGTGCCGGGCGCCGGTCGGCGTGGCGGCCGGCCTTCCACCACGGGGAGGCGGGTCCGCTCACGACCGGCTTCCTCGCCGGGGTGGGACCGGCCGGCTCCGACGGAGACGCGTCGCGTTCTGGAGCACTCTCATCCTCGGACCTGACTGGCTCCGGGCCGCGGAGACGCGCCGCGGCCGATGCCGGTTGCCATCGACGGTCCACGCCCGCCCGCTGGCAACCGCGGCGCAGATGCGATAGTGGCGGGGTCCGAGATGCAGCGCCCGCGCTTGGCGCGTGCCGGCCCCCATGTCAATGCAGGACGCAATTCCGTGAAGGTGATCGCCTCAACGCTCCGTAAGGGCAACGTCGTCGAGAAGGACGGCAAGCTCTACGTGATCCTGTTCGCCGAGAACATCCACCCCGGCAAGGGCACCCCGGTGACCCAGCTCGACATGCGCCGGATCACGGACGGCGTGAAGGTGTCCGAGCGCTACCGGACGACCGAGCAGGTCGAGCGCGCCTTCGTGGAGGATCGCGAGCACACCTTCCTCTACAGCGACGGCGAGGGGTTCCATTTCATGAACCCCGAGAACTACGAGCAGATCGCGGTGCCGCAGGACGTGGTCGGCGACGCCGCCCCGTATCTCCAGGAGGGCATGGCGGTGATGCTCTCCGTCCATAACGGCGTCCCGCTGACCATCGAGCTGCCCCAGCGCGTCACGCTCGAGGTCGCCGAGACCGAGCCGGTCCTGAAGGGCCAGACCGCCTCGTCGTCCTACAAGCCCGCGACCCTGTCGAACGGCGTGCGCACGACCGTGCCGCCCCACATCGCCGCCGGCACCCGCGTCGTCGTCATGACGGCCGACGGGTCCTACGTCGAGCGCGCCAAGGACTGATCCGGTCCGCGCCGGCGACCAACCCTGCGAGGTCGGTCGCCGCGTTCAGCGCGCGGATCGCGCGGCGGCCTCCAGGGTGGCGTAGCAGCCCTGCGAGATCGCCTGCGCGCGCAGGCGCTCCGTCCCGCTGAAGGGGCGGCCATCCTCCCGGAACAGGTCCTCGCGGAGCAGCGCCTCCGAGGTGCAGCGGGCCGCGATGCGGCAGAGCGGCGGCTCGCCGCCGGTGCGCGCGCAGATCGTCACGTAATCGGCGCGGAACGCCCGCAGCCCGGCACGCGGATTGGCGCCGACCACCGTGACGAGCCCGGTCAGCAGCGCCAGCAGCAGCGGCTGGTGGATGAGGTAGATCGCGAGGCTGTGCCGGCCCGCGAAGGTGGCGGCGCGGCCGAGCCGCGTGCGCGGCGCCCAGGCTCCCAGCCGCGACCGGGCGAGCCGCGGCAGGGCCAGACGACCCAGGACGATGCCGGCCAGCACAAGCCCGAACCAGGGGAAGAGCGGCACGTAGTCGTTCGTCCGCGGCAACACCGAGCCGAGGCCGAGGAAGAACAGGGCCGGCGCGTCGAGGACGGGCGCGTGCACCACGTGCGGCGCGGCGAGCACGGCCGCGGCCGCGACGGCGGTGACCGGGACCGGCAGGAACAGGAACGGCAGCCCGAGCAGGCTCGAGACGGCGATGCAGTGGAGCACGCCGAAGAACACGAAGGCGTCCGGGAACATGACCCAGGTGCCGAGGGTCACCAAGAGCGCCGCCCCGCCGATCCGCGCGAGCCGCAGCAGCGTCGGTCGAAGCCGGACCCCGCGCCCGTTCATCAGCACGAGGCCGATGCCGACCAGGACCAGGAAGGTGCCGGCGATCGCCTCGGCGGCGTGCCGCCCCGTCGGCGTCAGCGCGTAGTTCTCCGCGGTCAGCCGCAGGTGACCGAGATCCCAGAGCGTGTGGTAGCTCGCCATCGCCAGCAGGGCGGCCGCCCGCGCCGCGTCGACGACCGGCAGGCGGCGCCGCTGCGAGGCGGGCGCGACCGGGGAGGCGGCGACGGGACGGTCGAGGGTGACGTCAACGGACATGATGGTGCACCCAAACCATGTCGGGGCCGCCCTTTCCATCGCGCCGTGCGACGGACGCTCCGACCGAGCCCGAAGCGGGTGCGTCGGCTCTCGGAAACGTGAACACCGACGCGGCGTGCGCGGGAGTGCCGGGAGGGAGAGCCGGCATCCGGAAAACCCCTCGGCAGCCCCGACGCTTAAACGGCGGTTTCGCCCGAGCCTGCGACCGATCGACTGTTGCGGCCCCGCCTCCTTGCGCCAAGATTGCAACTTGGCGTCACTGTTCTGCCGGCCAAATGGGCTTCCCGGACATCAGGACTTCGTTAATCTTGCTGGGAGAGCGCGCGGCGTGATTCGGTGTAGGTTGCTCGGCCATGTCTGACGAACGCGGATCCGGGCCGGAGAACCCCGAGCGGGGGATTGTCGCCCGAACCGGCGAACTGGATCAGCACGAGGATGAGGCGCTCGACCTCGTCGAGGTGGCCGGCCGCATCAAGTGGTTCGACGTCTCCAAGGGTTTCGGGTTCATCGTGCCCGACGACGGCGCGCCCGACATCCTGCTTCACGTCACGTGCCTGCGGCGCGACGGCTACCAGGCGGCCAGCGAGGGCGCCCGCATCGTCGTGGAGGCCATCGAGCGGCCCCGCGGCTGGCAGGCCTTCCGGGTCATCTCCCTCGATCAGGCGACGGCGGTGCATCCCTCCGAGCTGCCGATGCCGCGCACGCACGTCACCGTGACGCCGACCAGCGGGCTCGAGACCGCCGTCGTGAAGTGGTTCAACCGCCTGCGCGGGTTCGGATTCCTGACCCGCGGCGACGGGACTCCGGACATCTTCGTGCATATGGAGACGCTGCGGCGCTACGGGATCGCCGAGCTGAAGCCCGGCGAGTCCGTCCTGGTGCGCTACGGCGACGGCTCGAAGGGCGTGATGGCGGCGGAGGTGCGGCTGATCGACGGGACGATGCCCGCGTCCCATTGAGGCCGCGTTTCCCCGGCCCGGCACACCCCGTCCTATCTCCTTGTCGAAGCTCGGAAAATCCGGAGCCGGATTCCCCTTCGGCATGTCCTAGTCTATCACCGGGCGACGGGCCTCACGGTCCGCGCGCCATCCCACGAGAGGCATGAGCCTGTGAGATCCCTCCTTCGCACCGCCCGGGCGGCCGCCATCGCCTGCCTCGCCCTGACCGCGATCGCCCCGGCGCCCGCCGTCGTGGCGCAGGCGGCCGCCCGGGCTGCCGCGACCAAGTCGGAGCCGCTGACGATCGTCACGAAGGCCGGGCCGAAGCGCTTCGACGTCGAGGTAATGCGCGACGACGCCGCCCGCGCCCGCGGCCTCATGTTCCGCCGGCACATGGCGGCCGACCACGGCATGCTGTTCGACTTCGAGCAGAACCAGCCCGTCACGATGTGGATGAAGAACACCTACCTGCCGCTCGACATGGTGTTCATCCGGCCCGACGGGACGATCAGCCGGATCGCCGCCGACACCGAGCCGCTCTCCACGGCGATCATCCCGTCGGGCGGCCCGGTCGTGGCGGTGCTCGAGCTGAACGCCGGCACCGCGGCGAAGCTCGGGATCGCCCCGGGCGACCGGATCGAGCACGCCATGTTCAAGGCCCGCTGAGGCGCGCCCGCGCGATTCGCGAACGCACCGGGAACAAGCGCCTTGACCACCGCCGATTTCCGCTCCAGTGTTCCGGCAATGTTCCGGTGCGCCGGAAGGCTGGTTCAGGGCGGAGGACCCGATGGGCGACGCGGCTGAGGTCGAACTGTTCGGCAACGACGACTGGTCGGTGCAGGCGGACGGAATCGAGCACCGCCAGACCGGCTACTTCATCGCCCGCTCCGCGCTCGCGACGCGCCGGGCGGAGGGCCTGTGGGACTGGCCGCTGCAGATGGCCGAGAAGCGCTGGTGCCGGCCGAGCCTGTTCCGCGAGGCGTTCCTCGCCGCTCTCGACCGGTTCGGCATCCCGCGGGACGCCGAGCTGATCCGCTCCTTCGCGCTGGGCTACGGCATCCGCGCCGTGATCTCGCCGGCCGCCGAGACCTTCGTGAGCCTGGGCGACATGCTGAAGCCCCGCGAGATCGCCGAGCCGGCGCGCGCCGCCAGCCCGCGGCCCGTCCGGGCCCTGGCGGCCGCCGGCGCCTGAGGGCCCGGCGACGGCGGCCGATTTGACCCGGGCGGCTGCCCGCGGATAGCCCTCAGCCTCGGAACGAGGGAGAGAGCATGATGGCGGATCACGACCGGGCCGGACTCGACGGGTTGATCACGCCGCCCCTGTCGCGACGGGGCTTCGTGATGACGAGCCTGATGAGCGGGCTGACGCTCGCGACCACCCGCGTCGAGGCCCAGGTGATTCACACCGACAGTGCAGGCATCGAGGCCGGCGAGGTGAAGATCCCGGCCGCGGACGGGCCGATGCCGGCCTACCGCGCGGTTCCGGAGGGCGCGGGCCCGTTCCCGATCATCCTGGTGATCGAGGAGATCTTCGGCGTCCACGACTACATCAAGGACATCTGCCGCAGGCTCGCGAAGGCCGGCTACTGCGCCGTGGCCCCCGAGCTCTACGCCCGCCAGGGCGACCTCTCGACCATGTCGGATCCGAAGCAGATCATCCGCGACGTCATCGCGAAGACGCCGGACGCGCAGTGGATCGGCGATCTCGACGCGACGGTGGCCTGGGCGGCCTCGGCGGCGAAAGGCGACCCGAACCGCCTCGGCGTCATGGGATGGTGCCGCGGCGGGCGCGCTACGTGGCTCTACGCGGCGCATCGTCGCGACCTGAAGGCGGCCGTCGCCTGGTACGGGCCGGTCGGTGGCGAGCGGACTGACATCCAGCCGCGCACCGCCGGCGACGTGGCGGCCGAGATCCACGCGCCGCTCCTCGCCCTCTACGGCGGGGCCGATACCGGCATCCCCGTAGCGGCGGTCGAGGAGGCGCGCGACCGCGCCAGGGCGGCCGGCAAGAGCGTCGAACTCGTGGTCTACCCGGACGCGCCGCACGGCTTCCACGCGGATTATCGTCCGAGCTACCGCCGCGAGGCGGCGGAGGACGGCTGGAAGCGCGCGCTGGCCTTCCTGAAATCGCACGGCGTCGGCTGAATAGTCGGCCCAGGACGCCCGATCGGGCGCGTTCCGGGGTGGCTGTGTTACCCAAGACACGGCCACAACTTCACAATCGTGCAAGGATCCAAGGAGGATCTGTGCCCGCGCGGGTCTGGCCCTTCGCGGCGCTCGGGCGTTGAACCGATCGAAGCGACCGTCGTTCAGCCCCTGTAGAGTGTCCTGGTCCATGAGCGATTCGGTACAGCCTGGCCAGAAGCCCGTGATCCTCGTCGTGGAGGACCAGCCCGACGAGCGCTTCCTCGCGGCCACGCTGCTGGAGGATACCGGCTTCACGGTGATCGAGGCCGAGACCGCCGATCGCGCCCTGGCGATCCTCAACGATCGCGCGGACGAGGTCAGTGTCGTGTTCTCGGACGTCCGCACGCCCGGACCGATCGGCGGCTTCGAGCTCGCGCGGATCATCGGCGTGACTTGGCCGCGCGTGCGGGTCCTGCTCACCTCGGGCGACGCGGGCGACCAGCCGAGCGACCTGCGCGTCTCGGCGACCTTCATCCCGAAGCCGTGGCGCGCCGAAGACATCCTCGCCTGGGTGGAGCAGGCGGCCGGGCGACCCTCGGCCGGGTCGGGACCGTCCGTTATCGGACCGGGCGGCAAAATAATCCCGTCCGGCTTGGAAACCTGAGGCGGCCGCACAGTTGTACGCCACTCCGGAGCGCGCCGCGCCCGGACTTCCGCAGTACAACCGATCCCCGACGCCGCCATGAAGATTGTCGCAACCAACCACGCCGATTCACTCCGACGCCCCGGTTCGCGGGATTCGGCGGAATCCGCCGTTCTCGACACGGTCCGGGAGGGGCTGCTCAGTGTCTACGGCACGGCGGATCGCGACCTGCCGGCGGAATTGGCGGCGCTGGCGCGGCAGCTCGACCGTCCGGGTCCCGCGGGCTGCGGCCCGACCTAGCTTCCGCCGCGGAACCTTGACAGGAGACTGCGCCAGCGGGTCGCCAAGACGAGAGAATCTGCTATTCAGCGCATTCTGACCTGCCGACGCAGTGCGTCTCTCAGTCGAGTCCCGGATGCGTCTCACAGTTCTTCGCGGATCGCTCACCGCCGCCGCGATCATGACCCTGGCCGGCCTCGCGTCCGTTCAGGCGGCGACCCCGCCGGCCCAGCCCGCCGACGGCGCGGGCGGTGTGGGTGACCGCAAGGCGACGGTGACCAAGCGGCTGCTCGGGCGCGGCACGGCCTCGACCTACGCGTTCTACGCCGCGGGCGCGGCCCCCGAGACGGGCCGGCCGGTCGCGATCGTCCTGCACGGGTGGGGCGCGGTCAATCCGCAGAGCTACGGCGGCTGGATCGATCATCTCGCCCGCCAGGGCTGGCTCATCTTGTATCCACGATTTCAGGAGGTGAACCGGACCCGCCCGGCCGACGCCCCGGCCGTCGCGGAATCCCTCGTCAAGGCGGCCCTCGCCGAGATCGCGACGGACGGCGAGGCGAAGCCCGACCTCGGCCGCGTCGCGATGATCGGCCACCTCGCCGGGGCTCCGCTCGCCATGGATCTGGCTGCCGCGGCCAAGGCCCAGGGCCTGCCGGTGCCGAAGCTGATCTTCGCGGTGATGCCTGGCGGCATCGCCAGCGGGCCGAAATCCCGCGGCATCGCCCTCAACGACCTGTCGGCGATCGATCCCGCGACGCTGATCGTGACCATGGTCGGCGACAAGGACACGCGGGCCGCCGATCTCGCGGCCAAGCGCCTCCTGCGCGAGGCGAGTGCCGTGCCGCTGGAGCGCAAGCTCTTCGTGCGGGCGCTGTCGGACGATCACGGCTTCCCGGCCCTGACGGCGACCCTGGCGGCCCCGGCCGGCGTGGACATGGCCTACGACGGCGGCGCCATCAAGCCGGGCCCTGAGCCGAAGGACGCGCCCAAGGACGCGACGAAGCCGCCGCCGTTCCGATGGTCCGCCGACATGGCGCTGTCCGGCGAGCAGCAGACCCTGGTCTCGCAGATCAACCTCGCCCGGGTCGACGCACTCGATTATCTCGGTTTCTGGAAGACCTTCGACCTCGCCGCCGCGGCGGCCTTCGCCGGATCGGACGCGACGGCGCTGAAGAACAATCCGCGCCTCGCCGACATGGAGCGCTGGAGCGACGGCTGGCCGGTGAAGCGGCTCGCCGTCGAGACGCCGCGGCCCACGCCGGCCGCGCAGGCCGGGACGCCGGCGCCGGCACCCGCCGGACGCAAGCGCTGAGGTCGGACGGCCCGGCAGCTTGGCCTTGGCGCGCGGCTTGCTAATCTCTCCCCGTTCGACACGGGAGGGAGATCATGCCCGAGTTCGTCGCCAGCCTGCTCGCCGCCGCGGCCTTCTGCCTGACGTTGCTCGCGCTGAACGCGCTGACACGGCTGCTGATCCAGGCGCATATCACCCCCTCGGATCTCGGCGAGACCGGCTTCCTGCAGGTCGGCGGTGCGCTCCTGATGGCCCGGGCGGCCTACCGGCGGGCGCCCCAGCGCCGACCGGGCTGACGCTCAGCGCAGGAACGCGCCGAACGAGCGTGGGCCGTTGCCCGTCGGGATGGTCGCCAGCACCTTGAGCGTCTTCGAATCGAGGACGCTCAGCGTGTTGTCGCCCCAGTTGGCGACGTAGAGGCGTCCGTCGGGATCCGCGGCGATCCCTTCCGGGTGGTCGCCGACATCGACGTCGGCGATCGGCTTGAGCGTGGCGAGGTCGAACGCCGTGACGCTGCCGGCATACTGGTCCGTCACGAAGCCGCGCCCGCCGGCGAGGGCGATGACGTAGGGCCGGCGGCCGGTCGGGATGCGGCCGATCTCGCGCCCTGTCTTCAGATCCAGCACCGAGACGTCGTCGCCGGTCACGTTGGCCGTGTAGGCGCGCCCCGCCGCGGCATCGAGCGTGATTCCGAACGGATGCTGCCCCACCGGGATGACCTTGGTCTCCCGCAGGGTCGCGGCGTCCACGACCGAGACCGTGTCGGCCTCGCGGTTGGCGACGTAGAGCGTCGCCCCGTCGGGGCTGACGGCGATCCCCGAGGGCGAAGCGCCGACCGCGATCTCGCCGTCCGGAACCAGGGTGCCGTCGCGCTCGGTCAGCACGAACAGGCGGTGCCCGTACCAGTCGGCCACGTAGACCGCGCCGCCCCGTGGGTCGGAAGCGACGCCGAGCGGGCCGCCGGGCAGCGGAACCTCGGACAGGACCTTGCCAGCGTCGAGGTCGAGGATCGCGAGGCCGTGCCCCTCCGGGCGCGTGACGTAGGCCCGCCGGCGATCGGGCGACAGGGCGATCCCGGCCGGGGCCCCGTCGACGGGGATGCGGCGCACCACCTTCCCGGCGGCCAGGTCGACGATCTCGACCGCGCCGCCGAGCTGGGCGGTGACGATGGCCTCCCGGGCCGGTTCGGCACGGGAGGCCGTCGCCACGAGGACGAGGCCGGCGGCGAGGGCCGCGCGGCCCCGTGCTGGGCTCACGAGCCCTTCTCGACCTTGGCCTTCAGGTTGGCGAGGCTCGCCTTGATCCAGTCGCCGACGCCCTTCTCGGAGGCCTCGTCGTTCAGATCCGGCGGCGGGTCGTTGTTCATGTAGCCGCGGTAGAACGCCGCCTTCCATTCGACCTTCGACTTGGCGTTGCCCTCGGGCTCGACCGTGATCGTCGCCGAGTAGTCGTTCGCCGGAAGATCCTTCACGTCGACCTTGTCGATGTAGTACGAGAACAGCTTGTCCTCCGGCTTGTACTTGTTGCTGGTCTCGGAGATCTGATTCCCGTTCTTGAGCGTCAGCACGCGCTTAAACTTGCCGGCCGGGTCGCCGTTGAGCTCCGTCTTGGTGACGTTCTGCATCCAGTCGGAATTCTTCAGGTCGCCGACCACGGCCCAGACCTTGTCGGCGGGGGCGTTGATCTCGATCGACTCGGTGATCTTGCGCCGGGTCGGGCCGTGGGCCTGCGCGGTCGCCGCCACCAGGGCCGCCGTGGCCGCCAGGGCCAGGGTGATTTTCTTCATCTTGTCCTTCTCCTCCCGCCCTCAGCGGTCGTCGCGATCGAGGACGCGCGCCTCGGGGCCGAGGGCCGCCGCGACCTTGTCCTCGATCCAACCCCAGGCCTCGCGCTCGCGCGGTCCCGCGGTCTTGCCAATGGCGATGGCGAGGTAGGCCATCTCCGTCAACACCTTCTCGGGCTCCAGCATGTGGAGCCGGGTCGAAAGAATGGCGGCCTCGAGGACCGCCGCCTGCGCGCGGTTGAAGCCGATGAACGGCGCGTGCGCGGCGCTGTGGACCATCCGGCCGCGGAAGCGAGGCCGAGTCTCGTGGGCCTCGACGGAGGCGACCTCGAACTCCGCGTGGCCGAAACTGTCGGCGAGGCGGCGGCCCTCGATCGCCGCGCACGGCAGCGTCGGCCACTCGCGCCGGCCCGTCACCGCGCCGGCGATCACCCGGATGTCGCGCGGGCTCGAGGCCGCGAAGCAGGGATTGGCCTCTAGGTTGACGATCGTCGGCGATGGCCGGAACGGCGCGAGGACGTAGCCCTCATCCTCGCCGATCAGCCCGAACGGGACGAGGTGCAGCTCGCCCGCCGGGGACAAGGTGGTGACGATGGTCTCGAGGATCAGCGGCATGGCCTCACGCCTTGTCGGCGGGGACGAGGCGCCCGCAGACCAGCTTCGACGGCGGATCCTGCGGGCGCTCGGGCGCGACCGCGGCGCGCGCCGCGGCCTCCGGGACGGTCTCGGGCGGGCTCGCGCCGGCCTCGGGCCCGGCCAAGCGCGCGTCGCGGGTCCCGGGCGGGGGCGCGTCGGGTCCGGAATGGCGGGTGTGGCCGGCCTTCTTGAAGGCGGTGGCATCCTCGACGTCGGCGTCGGCCGCGCAGCCCCAGTCGAGGGCCTCGTCCTGAACGTAGCGCTTGCCGAGCCGCCACGCTGTCTCGGCCTTGGCGAGTTCGGCGCCGAGATAGAAGGCGTGGGCGCCGTCGCTCGCCACGTCGAGGTCGGGGAAGAAGGCCATCGCGTCGGTGCCGACCCTGTGGATGTCGCGGTTGTAGAGGTGGATCCCGTCCTCGGCGATCACGATCCGGTAATTCCGGTCGCGCACCTCGGCGGCGGCCTGGGCGATCTCGTCGGCGGTCTGCACGAACGGGCGCTTGTCGTGAAGGGCGAGGAGCGCCTGTCCGTAGCCCTTCGGCAGCGCCGAATCGGCCTTGGCCGCGTACATGACCCGCCGGGCAGCGTCGTGCTCCTCGACGGTTCGGCGGGTGTGGTTGGAGACCTGCACGATCAGCACGTTGCGGATTGACAGCTCCGAGCACATCCCGACGAGCAGCGCCGTGACGCCCAGGGAATCGGCCTCGGTCAGCTCGGTGAGGTTGCCGGTGCCCATCATCATGTCGATCTCGGGCCAGCGGGCGCGGGTGTCGCGGTAACGCGCGATCGAGTCGACGAAGCCGTGGTGGATCGGCTCGAGGATCGGGTCGGCCAGGAACGGCCGCCCCGCCTTGAGCATGCGCTCGATCGCGCGATCGAGGGAGGGCAGGTCGTCCGGCCGCATCGGCACGAGGATCGGCATCGCGTCGGTCTCGAAGGCGAGATCGAGGGTCTCCTCGTTCAGGCTCAGCAGGAAGTCGGCGCCGGCGCCGGCGCCCCGGACCAGTTCCTCGCGGGAGAAGGAATCGACGCTGACCCTCAGGCCGGCGCCCTTCAGGGCCCGCACGGAATCCTCGAGGTGCGGGAACGGGGTATCGGGCAGGCCGCCGAGATCGATGACGTCCGCGCCGCGCCCGGCGAGATCGAGCCCCTTGGCGAGGATCTGGTCGACGCTCATCTTCGACGCGTCCACGATCTCCGAGAAGATCCGGAGGTCGTGCCGGGACAGGTCGACCTTGCGGGCGGTCAGGCCGAGCCAGGCCGGCAGGTCGACCACCTCGTCGGGTCCGCGCTCCACCGGGACGCCGAAATGCGCCGCAAGGTGCTCGGGATCGGCCCGGCACCGGCCCGGCAGGACGATCCGCGTGGCGCCCTCGGGCAGCACGACCCGCCGGCGGATGATCTCCTCGGTCATCAGCGCCGCGACCTTCACGCCGGCATCCGCGATGCTCCAGTGGAGGGTCTGCGGAAGCCCCGCCGCGACCTTCTCGAGCCGCGCCCGGGCGAGGCGGCCGGTGACGAAGACGATGTGCTCGGCGGTGCTCACGCGGCGGCCCTCGTCTCTACCGCGACGCGGCGGTGCGGTCCCCAGACCTCGATCGTACCCCCGAAACATGCCGCGAAGCCCGGGAAGGCGGCGTCCACGATCCGGTCCCGCGCCAGCGCGGCGGGGTCGACGCGCGGCGGCGCATCAACGGATTTCACCAGGACGCAGCGCTCCGCCCCGACCCGCGCGGCGAGCCAGAGGGCGAGGCTGTCCGAGGTGACGTCCCAGGTCTCCGGGATGTCCGGGTGGCCGGCTCGGAGAGCGCGCGGGTTCCAGACCCGAATCCGCGCGGGCGCCGTCTCAGCCCAGGGCTCCAGGCTCTGCACGAGCCGCGGCTCGATCCCGCGGAAGATGCCGGCCGCGTCGCTCATGGCGTCGAGCGCCCGGCGATGGGCCTCGGCGTCGCCGAAGCGCTCCCGCGCCTGCGCGGCCCGGACGGCGTCCGCGAAGGCGCCGCCGCCCGGCACCACGATGCAGCGCCCGTGCGCGCCGTCGCCGATCGCCTCCAGCAGGGCGCGGCGGCGATGCGGATCCGCCTCGAGGCTGCCGCCGATCTTGATGACGCTCGTCACGCCGCGTCCTGCCGGCTCGGCCGCAGGGCGCGCAGGGCCTCGGCCACGCGCAGGGGATCGATGCCGTTGCGGCGGTCGAAGTCCCGGCACAGGCCGCCGCGGAAGCCGAGGTAATCCGGCCGGTGTGCGCAGAGGCCGGGGATGTCGATGACCCGCAGCGACCCGGCGAGGCCGCTCATCAGGCCGTGAGCCCGGCAGGCGGCGGTGAAGGCCGAGAGATCGGAGGGCGCGGCGAGGTCGGGCAGGCGGGCGCCGGTCTTGCCGGCAGTGTCGATCATGGCGCCGGCGAAGCCGGCGGCCGCCAGGGCGGGCACGTGCGGGGCCGCCGGCCCGTCCTCGGCGAACAGCACGGCGATCAGCCGGCCCGGCGCGGCCGCGACGCGATCGGCCAGCGCCGCCGCGTCCCGGATCTCGGCAGGACGTAGACCGATCTTCACCCAGTCGACCCCGGTCCGGGCCAGGGCGGCGACGGATCCGGCCGCCGGATCGGCCACCGCGCTCGTCGCGGCACCGCCGGACACGCGGGCGACGATCTCCCGCACGACGTCCTCGTCCAGGGCGCCGAGCGCCCCGCGCTCCGGGTCCTTGGCGTCGATCAGGTCGGCGCCGGCGAGGCGGGCTGCCTCGGCCTCGGCCGGATCGCGAACGCTGACGAGGAGCCGGGGCAGGGGGTCTTGCTGGATGGTGGACGCGGGCACGAAACACTCGGACTTGAACGGGCCGTCTCAGGACTTCCCGGGCAGCGGCTCGGCGAGCAGGCGGTTCTTCACCACCCAACGCATCGCGTGCGCCCAGGTATCGTCGGTGTCGGCCCGGATCGTCACCTGCCCGCCGCGCACCACCTTGCCGGTATCGGCTTCGGCGATTGCGACGCTCAGGTTGAAGATCTGGCCGGACCCCTTCTCCACATAACCGGTCACGACGAGGTCCGCACCCAGGCTCTTGGCGATGTCGGCCGCGCAGCCGTTGCATTTGTAGAGCGGCCCCTCCTTGGCCACGACGTCGGCCTTGGGCGCGGTATCGACGATCTCCAGACCGGCCTTGTCGCGCAGGGCGTTGCGCAACTCGTCGGTGACGAGGGAGAGCTTCCGGGCGTCCACCGGCCGCGTCCGGGATCCGTAGGCGGCACCGGGATCGAACAGCTCGACCGGGAAGACGGCGGCCTTCTCGGCGGCGCCGGCCGCACCGGGCAGGGCGGTCCATAGGACGACGCCGCAGGCGAGCGCGGCGCGGAGAGACGTGTGGCGCATCGGCGGGAGCTTCCTCTCGAGGCGTGCGACCGCCCGAGGCGGCGGCATCGTTCCCGCCATAGGTCGGGCGAAGGGACAATTTGGCAATGTACTTCCGCGCCCGCCTATCCCACGACGGTAACGTGAACGTCGGGACGAGACGCCGCGGTTGAGCGGCCTGAGCGGAAGCTGATAGAGGCCGCGCGCATGCACCATCCTGCACCCGACACGGCCCTCCGGCACAAGACGCGCCCGTCCTGGCTGCGCGCGGCCGCCGTCGCGCTCGCCATCGCCCCGGCGGCGGCGCGGGCCGAGGACCCGGCGCCGGCCGCGGCGGCGCAGCCGGCCCAGGCCGCCGCTCCGCAGGCGCTCGAGACCCATGTCGGCCTGATCTACCGGCCGCAGCCTGCCCCGTCCTCGTACGATGCCGAGGCGGCGCCGGAGGACGAGGGCCTGGCCGGTGCCAAGATGGGCATCGCCGACAACAACACCACCGGCCGCTTCACCAAGCAGACCTACGTCCTCGACGAGGTCGCCCTGACCGACGACAAGCCGGACGCCGTGGCGGCGGCCAAGGAGCTGATCGGCAAGGGCGTGCGCTACCTGGTCCTGGCGCTCCCCGCCGACGCGGTTCTGGCCGTGGCCGACGCCGTCAAGGACACGGGCGCGGTCGTGCTCAACGCGGGGGCGTCCGACGATCGTCTGCGCGGCGCCGAGTGCCGCGCCAACGTGTTCCACATCCTGCCGTCGCGGGCGATGCTCACCGACGCCCTGGCGCAGTACCTGACCGTGATGCGCTGGCGGAAGCTCTTCCTGATCGTCGGCCCGACCGACGCCGACAAGGCCTACGCCGACGCGATGCGCAACTCGGCGCGGAAGTTCGCGCTGAAGATCACCGCCGAGAAGCCCTGGACCTTCGGCCCCCTCGCCAAGGCGCGCGGCGACACGCCGACCCGCGCCGAGGCGATGGTCTTCACCCGGGGCCTCGACTACGACATGGCCATCGTGGCCGACGAGGAGGGCGACTGGGGCGACTACGTGCCCTACCGCACGGTCGATCCGCGCCCCGTCGGCGGCACGCAGGCGCTGACGCCGACGACCTGGTCCCCCGTGCTGGAGACCTGGGGCGCCGCGCAGGCCCAGAACCGGTTCCGGCGGCTCGCCTCCCGGCTGATGCGCCCGCTGGACTATCAGGTCTGGGCCGCGGTGCGGACGGTGGGCGAGGCCGTGACGGCCAAGAAGACCAACGACCCGGCCGTGATCGCCCCGTACCTCGTCGAGCCCGCCTTCACGCTGCCGGCCTACAAGGGCGTGCCGCTGAGCTTCCGGCCCTGGGACCACCAGCTCCGGCAGGCGATCATCGTGGTACAGCCGAAGGCGCTGGTCTCCGTCGCGCCGGAGCAGGGTTTCCTGCACCAGCGCACGCCCCTCGACACGCTGGGCGTCGACCTCCCCGAGACCACCTGCAAGTTCAAGTGAACCCGCGGCCTGCGGCGATGGCGAGCGGCCAAGGCCCTCGCAACGCGCGGAAATCGCACTACAAACGTCCCCCGAGAACGTCCGCCCAGGGCGCCGGGCCGTCGCAAGGGAAGGAAACCGTATGAGCCGCCGCGTCGAGGCATGTCTGAGTGGGGTCGCCCTCGGTGCGTGGTTCGCCCTGTGCGGGCCGGCCGCCGCCTTCACCGCCTACGTGACGAACGAGAAGGGCAACTCGGTCAGCGTCATCGACACCAACACGATGGCGGTGACGGCGACGTGGAAGGTCGGGCGGCGCCCGCGCGGTGTGACCGTCTCCAAGGATGGCAAGGAGCTGTTCGTCTGCGCGAGCGACGACGACCGGATCGACGTGCTCGACACCAGTTCCGGAAAGGTGGTGCGCTCGCTGCGCTCCGGGCCGGATCCGGAGCAGTTCATCCTCGACGCCTCCGGGAACCCGCTCTACGTGGCCAACGAGGACGACAGCCAGGTCACGATCATCGACATCGAGAAGAACAAGGTGCTCGCCGAGGTACCGGTGGGCGTCGAGCCGGAGGGGATGGGCCTGTCGCCGGACGGGAAGATCCTTGTCAACACCTCCGAGACGACCAACATGGCCCACTTCATCGATACGAAGACATTCCAGGTCATCGACAACGTGCTGGTCGACGCCCGGCCGCGCTTCGCCGAGTTCACCGCCGACGGCAAGTTCCTGTGGGTCTCCGCGGAGGTCGGCGGCACGGTGAGCGTGATCGACGTCGCCCAGCGCCGCGTGATCAGGAAGATCACCTTCAAGATCCCGGGCGTGAATGACGAGGCGATCCAGCCGGTGGGCATCCGGATCACCAAGGACGGGTCTAAGGCCTTCGTGGCCCTCGGGCCGGCGAACCGCGTCGCCGTGATCGACGCCAAGACCTACGCGGTCGAGAAGTATCTGCCGGTCGGCCAGCGGGTCTGGCAGCTGGCCTTCACGCCTGACCAGAAGCAGCTCTTCACCACGAACGGCACCTCCAACGACGTCTCGGTGATCGACGTGGCCGCCGAGAAGGTGGTGAAGAGCATCCCGGTCGGGCTCTTGCCCTGGGGCGTGGCGATCTCGCCGAACTGATCCGCGCGACCTCCGGGCGCCGAGCGAGGACGGCCGCGCGCGACGCGGCCCTAGGGTGGAACACGACATGACACGCATGTTTCGAACGGCGGCCCTCGGCCTAGCAGGGCTGCTCGCCGCGGCACCGGCCAGTGCCCTCGACCTGACCAAGAAGCGGGAGAACCTGCCCGACCTCGTCCTGGGCGACGATCAGGGCAACGACTTCGTGGTCGAGAACAAGGACATCACGCTGGAATCCGGCAAGGCCTACCGGCTACGGATCGTCGCCAAGGGGCACCAGGAATACAAATTCTACGCGCCGGAGTTCTTCCGCTACATCTGGTTCAACCAGATCGTGATCGAGCACAAGGAGATCCACGGCGGCGGCCCACCCGATCACCTGGAGTTCGACGATCCCGGCGAGATCGCCATCGAGTTCGTCGCGATCAAGCCCGGCACCTACACGTGGTCGGTGCACGGCCTGGAGTCCAAGGGCATGACCGGCACGCTGACGGTGAAGTGATGCGCATCCTCCTCCTCTCCGCCTGCCTCCTCGCCGCCGGCCCGGCCCTCGCGGCCGACGACGCCGCGTCCTGCGCCGAGGGCATCACGATGATCCGCGACGCCCTCGCCCTGAACCCGCCCGAGACGGCGGTGCCGAAGCTCAAGAAGGCCCTGCGGGTGGCCGAGCGGGAGCAGAAGGAGGGCGAGTTCGACGAGTGCCTCGACGCCGTCTCCGACGCCCGGAAGGTCCTGGGCCGATGAGCGCGACCGAGCCGGCGGCCCTCCTGATCGAGCATGTCGGCCATAAGTTCGGCGCCCGCGCCGCGCTGGACGACGTCTCGATCACGGTGGAGCGTGGCCACTTCGCCGCGCTGCTGGGGCCGAACGGCGCCGGCAAGACGACGCTGTTCTCGGTTATCACCCGGCTCTACAACAACCAGACCGGGCGGGTCTCGATCTTCGGCCACGCCCTGGATCGCGAGCCGTCCCGGGCGCTGGCGCGGCTCGGCGTCGTGTTCCAGGCCCGCACCCTCGACACCGATCTCACCGTCGAGCAGAATCTCCTCTACCACGCGAGCCTGCACGGCATCGCCCGCGGCGCCGCCAAGGTCCGTGTGGGCGAGCTGCTCGACCGCGTCGGACTCGCGGACCGCCGCCACGACAAGGTGCGCACGCTCTCGGGCGGCCAGTCGCGCCGGATCGAGATCGCCCGCTCGCTGATCCACCGCCCGGACCTGCTGCTCCTCGACGAGCCCACCGTCGGCCTCGACCTCGAGTCGCGGGCCGACATCGTGGCGATCGTCCGCGCCCTGGTGCGGGAGGAGGGCTTGTCGGTGCTCTGGGCGACCCACATCTTCGAGGAGATCGCGGACGACGACGACGCCGTGGTGCTGCACCGGGGCCGGATCGTCGCCCGGGGCCGGGCCGGCGGGATCGGCAGGCCCGGCGAGGCGCTCGCCGACGCGTTCCGCCGCCTGGTCGCCGAGCCGGGGAGGGCGGCGGCATGACGAACCCGACACCGCTCGCCACCCGGATCGGCACCGCCCCGCCGCGCGGCCAAGCCGCGCGGATCGGCCGCCTCGACGCGGTCGGCTACCTGATCTGCCTCGGCGGCATCGTCCGCCGCGAGTTGCTGCGCTTCTTCAATCAGAAGGAGCGGTTCTTCTCGGCGCTGGTCCGGCCGCTGGTCTGGCTGTTCATCTTCGCCGCCGGCTTCCGCAACACGCTCGGCGTGTCCATCGAGCCGCCCTACCAGACCTACGTGCTCTACGAGGTCTACGTGGTGCCGGGCCTCGCCGTGATGATCCAGCTGTTCAACGGCATGCAATCGTCGCTGTCCATGGTCTACGACCGCGAGGTCGGCTCGATGAAGGTGCTGCTCACCTCGCCCTATCCGCGGTGGCTGCTCCTGCTCGCCAAGCTGATCGCCGGCGTCGCCGTGTCGATCGTGCAGGCCTACGCGTTCCTGGCCGTGGCGTATTTCTGGGAGAGCGACATCCCGTGGCTGGGCTACCTCGCGGCGCTGCCGGCCTTCCTGGCCACGGGGCTGATGCTGGGAGCGATCGGGCTGTTCCTGTCCTCGCTGGTCCGCCAGCTCGAGAACTTCGCCAGCGTGATGAACTTCGTGATCTTCCCGATGTTCTTCGCCTCGTCGGCCCTCTACCCCCTGTGGCGGATCCGGGAATCCTCCGAGACTCTCTACTGGATCTGCGAGCTGAACCCGTTCAGCCACGCCGTCCAGCTCGTCCGCTACGCCCTCTACCTCCAGTTCGAGCCGGTCGCCTGCGCCGTGGTGGTGGGCGTGGGGCTCGCTTTCTTCGGCATGGCGGTGGTCGCCTACGACCCCGGCCGCGGCATCATGGCCCGGCGCGGCGGCCCGGCCGGCGACAACACCTGATGGAGTCCGCCCGATGAACGTCCTCCTGACCCGCATCGTCGGCCCGGCGCTCGGGCTCGCGATCCTCTCCGGTCCAGCCCTGGCGCAGCCGAAACAGGATCCGGATTGGCCCTGCGTCCAGCGCAAGGTTGCCACACTCAGTCCCGGCCAGTTCTGGACCGGCCCCGACGTGGAGGCCGCCGGCGACTGGGGCAGCGACAACGACGCCGCCGTCCTGGCGCAGAAGATCGCGTCGCGCCGCACCGACCTCTCGCAGGTCGGCCCGCTTCTCGACACGTTCGCGGAGAAGTTCGGCTCCGACAAGGACGCGAAGGACAAGGCCCTGACCCGCGTCTACGCCGGCGTGTTCGAGGTGCTGAACGGCGAGCGCAACAAGGTGGTCGGCGGCATCGCGCGCTACGCGCAGGGCCAGCGCCGTATGGCCGAGCGGATCCGCGACGAGGCCGACAAGATCAGTCAGGTGAAGGACGCGCCGAGCGCCTCCGACGCCACGGAACTCCCGAAGGACCAGTCCGAGCTGGAGACGAAGTTCGCCTGGGATCGCCGGATCTTTCAGGAGCGGAGCCAGTCGCTGACTTATGTCTGCGAGGTTCCGCAGCTGCTCGAGCAGCGGCTCGGCGAGATCGCGCGCCTGATTCAGGCGCGGCTCTGACCCCGCGCCAGCGATCATTGCCAAACTATCCCGGGCAGATTGCCGAAATATCCTTAAGTGCCTGAAATCTTTACCGAAACTGTTGCTGTTTAACCACGTGGCGGCGGCTTCGGTCGGCGCGGCCCGGAAATGAGGCCGAAACGCGTCTCACGTGTTCTTGAACCAATTGTGCGCGTTCCCGGCACCCGCCAAGAAAGACCCAAGCTCGGCAGTCACGAGCACGTGTTTGGGTTTGAGGGGGTTGGGGATGTCACTTCGGGCGCTTCGGAGCAGCCTGGTCGCGTCGGCGTCGGTTCTCGCCGGGACTGTCGTTCCGGCGGCGGTGCAGGCTCAGCAATCGGTGACGCTCGGCGAGATCAGCGTCGTCTCGACGTCGCCGGTCGGGTCCGGCGGCGGAAATTCGAGCCAGGCGCAGATCTTCAACGGTCCCGGACCGGTGCCGCCGGCCGGCTCCCTGGGACCGAGCACCGGCGTACGGCTGCGCGGCTCCGAGCAGCCGCTCTACAAGATCCCCAGCACCGTCGAATCGGTCACGGCGAGCGATATCACGATCGATCGCGCCAGCGACAACCTGACCACGACGCTGGCCCGCCGCACGCCCGGCATCAACGTCTCGGACTCGCAGGGCAACAACAACCGCGTCGACATCACCTACCGCGGCTTCACGGCCTCGCCCGTGCAGGGCGTGCCGCAGGGCCTCGCCGTCTACCAGAACGGCGTGCGCATCAACGAGGCCTTCGGCGACATCGTCAACTTCGACCTGATCCCGCCGCAGGCGATCCAGCGCATCGACGTGGTCACCGGCAACCCGGTCTTCGGCCTCAACGCGCTCGGCGGCGCGGTCAACATCCAGATGAAGAACGGCTTCACCTGGCAGGGCACCGAGATCTCGGCCTGGGGCGGCTCGGACGCGCGCACCGCCGGCTACCTCGAGTACGGCAAGGTCTCCGGCCCGTGGAGCGTCTACTTCACCGGCGACGGCCTGAACGACCGCGGCTGGCGCTACGAGAGCCCGAGCACGATCGGCCGCCTCTACGGTGACATCGGCTACCGCTCGCAGGATGCGGAGTTCCACCTGATCGGGCTCGCCGCCCGCAGCTTCTTCGGCGCGGCCGCGGCCACGCCGGTGGACTTCACTCACCGCGACCCGCGGGCGATCTTCACCTTCCCGCAGACCACCACCACCGAGGTCGGCACGCTCCAGCTGACCGGCCGGGTCGACATCTCGCCGACCTGGGATCTCGCCGGCAACGCCTATTTCCGCCGCTTCAGCCAGACCTACGTCGACGGCAACGACGGCAACTTCGAGAACTGCAGCACGCGCTCCAGCTTCCGCGGCAACCTCTGCTTCGAGGATGACGGGTTCAGCCCGGCGGCCGGACAGTCGCAGCTCGCCTTCCGCAACCAGTTCCTGATCCTGGGCCAGCAGAACCAGCGCATCCCGTTCCGGGCGGGCATCCCGTACGGCACGCTGGACACGACCCGGACGGAAGCTACAGGCTTCGGCGGCTCGCTCCAGGCCGCCAACCGCGACCGGATCTTCGGCCTGTCCAACACCTTCGTGGTCGGCGGCAGCATCGACGCGGCCAATTACGGCTTCAAGTCGTCCAGCACGCTCGGCGTCATCAACCCGGATCTGTCGATCACAACCAACCCGAGCAACCCGTTCTACGGCAACGTCCCGGGCCTCGGCACACCGCAGCTGCGGACCGCCGGCGCGCTCGGCATCGCGCCGAGCTCGGTCAACGGCTCCAACCTCTACATGGGCCTCTACACCCTCGACACGCTCGACGTGACCGACCGGCTGTCGCTGACCGCCGGCGCGCGGCTCAACTTCGCGCGCATCCAGAGCGAGGATCTGACCGGCTTCTCGCCGGACGTGACCGGCACGCACTACTTCAACAAGATCAACCCGGTCGCCGGCCTCACCTACCGGTTCTTCGACGCGCTGAACCTCTACGGCAGCTACTCGGAATCGAACCGCGCCCCGACCCCGCTGGAGCTGGCCTGCGCCAACCCGGACCGGCCGTGCCTGCTGCCGAACTCGCTGGTGGCCGACCCGCCGCTCAAGCAGGTCACCGGGCGGACCTACGAGGTCGGCTTCCGCGGCCAGCTGCCGAACACCTATGACGGCGGCATCATCACCTACAAGATCGGCGCCTTCCGCACCGATCTCGCCAACGACATCCTGTCGCTGGCCACCCCCGGCAACACCGCCCGCGCCTACTTCGTCAACGTGCCGTCGACGCAGCGGCAGGGCATCGAGGTCGGCGGCGAGTACACGGCCGATTACCTGCGGGTCTACGCCAACTACGCGCTGGTCGACGCGACCTTCCAGTTCAACGGCACCCTGTCGTCGCCCAACAACCCGCTCGCGGATGACGGCGCGATCCAGGTCCGCAAGGGCAACGTCGTGCCGCTGGTGCCGACCCACCAGATCAAGGCCGGGTTCGACTACTTCGTCACGCCCAACTGGCAGTTCGGCCTCTACCTCCAGGCCTTCTCGTCGTCCTACTTCCGCGGCGACGAGTCGAACCTGAACCGTAAGCTGCCGCCCTACTACGTTCTGAACTTCCAGACGAAGTATCAGGTGACGAAGAATCTCGAGGTCTTCGGCCTCATCACCAACCTGACCAACAACCGCTACACCACGTTCGGCACCTACGCCGAGCCGGGCGCGGTGGCGGGCAACCTGCGGATCAGCGATCCGCGGACCACGACCCTGGCGCAGCCCTTCTCGGTCTACGCCGGCATCCGCTACGCCTTCGGCGCCGATCCGGTGCCGATGTCGCCGGAGCCGATCATCCGGAAGTACTGATCCGTCAGCGGCGTCGAGAGGCGGGCGCCTCCCGCGGCCAGAAGGCCGCGCGGGGCGCCCGTCGCGTTTCCGCGCTACCGCATGCGGCCTCCTGTCTCGGGAACGGGCCCGTTCGCCCGGCGTCTCCCCGGTAGCCGCACCGGCGCATCACCGTCCGCTCATGCATGAGGGGTCGGCGCCGGCCGCATCCCGACACCGTGGAGCCTCGTCTCGATGATCATCCGTTTCGCCGTCGCAGCCCTGGCCCTGGCGGCCGCCACGCCGGCCCAGGCGACCCCGTGCGCCGACGAGGTCGACACGCTGCAGCGGCGGCTCGACAGTGCCGGCGCCGCCTCGGTGACCGGAACGACCCCGCCCGGCGGCACCACGTCCTCCAACTCGCCCAAGGCGCTCGACACGCCGCCAGCGCTCACCAAATCGGACGCCGCCGTGAAGCCCACCGCCTCGGGCGTGGAGGAGGCCAAGAAGCTGGTCGCCCAGGCGCGCCAGCAGGACAAGGCCGGCGACGCCCAAGGCTGCCGCGACACGATCCTGAAGGCCAAGGAGAAGGCCGGCGCGCTGCCGTAGCGGGCTTCCGCCCGGCACCGCTCCGGTGCCGGCCCTTTCTCTCAGTAGGCGTTCTCGGTCTTGAACAGCGCGAACGGCGTGGTCAGCAGGATCTGCAGGTCGAGCAGCACCGACCAATTCTCAATGTAGTAGAGGTCGTGCTCGACGCGCCGCTGCAGCTTCTCTGAGGTGTCGGTCTCGCCGCGCCAGCCGTTGACCTGCGCCCATCCGGTGATGCCGGGCTTGACCTTGTGGCGCGCGAAGTAGCCGTCGACCACTTGGTCGTAGAGCGTGTTGGCGGCTTTGGCCTGCAGCGCGTGCGGGCGCGGGCCGACCAGCGACAGGTCGCCCTTGAGCACGTTGAACAGCTGCGGAAGCTCGTCGAGCGAGGTCTTCCGGATGAAGCGCCCGACCGGCGTGACCCGGGGATCGCCCCGTGTCACCATCTTGGCCGCGCCGGCATCGCACTGATCCACGTACATCGAGCGGAACTTGTAGACCTCGATCAGCTCGTTGTTGAACCCGTGGCGCTTCTGCCGGAACAGCACCGGCCCGCGCGATGTCAGCCGGACCGCGAGGGCGATGACCAGCATGAGCGGCGACAGCGCCAGCAGCATCATCAGGCCGACGCAGCGGTCGAACAGCGCCTTCACCACGACGTCCCAGTCGGCGATCGGACGGTCGAACACGTCCAGCACCGGGACGGAGCCCAGATACGAGTAGCTGCGCGGGCGCAGGCGCAGCTTTGCGGCGTGCGCCGAGAGACGGATGTCGATCGGCAGGACCCAGAGCTTGGCGAGCATCTGGAGGATCCGGGCCTCCGCGGTGATCGGGATCGTGAAGACGATCAGGTCGAGCCGGGCGTGACGCGCGTAGGCGACGAGGTCGTCGACGTTGCCGAGCTTGGGGTGCCCCGCCACCACGTCCGAAGAGCGATCGGCGTTGCGGTCGTCGAACACCCCGACGATGCGGATGCCGCTCTCGCTCTGCGTCTCCAGGGCGGCGATCAGGTCCTCCGCGGGCTGCCCGCCGCCCACGATCGCGGTGCGCCGGTCGAACCGTCCTGCCCGGGTCTGGGCATCGATGATGCGGAACAGGACGAAGCGGCCGACCAGCAGCATCGCGAGGCCGGTGCCGAAGAAGGTCGCGAGCCAGAGGCGCGAGTAGTGGTCGGCGACCTTGGCCAACACGAGGCCGGCGGCGACCATCAGGAACGTCATCGACCACGCAGCGATCAGCCGGACGGCGGTCTTGAAGAAGCTCCGGAAGGCGGCGACCCGGTAGCCGCCGGACGCCTGGATCAGCGTCACGGTGATCACCGCGATCATGCCGATCGCGCCCGCGTAGGTCAGCCCGAACGGGACGCGGCCGCGGAGCATCAGCACGTGCAGCAATGCGCCCAAGCCGAAAATGAGCGCGCATTCCAGCCCGCGCACCAGACCGGCCACCACGACGGGCGAGATCGCCGTCGGGCAGGGGACGGCGGTCTCGGCGAGGGGCACGCTGCCCGCGGCCGGGGTCGAGGACGCCTCCATCGGGACGGCGGCCTCGAGAAGATCGCGAATGTCGAACGCGCTCATCGATCGGCTCCCCCCGAGCCTTGCGGTCGCTGCCTCGGCGAAACCCTGGCACGGGGCGTTGTGGGAACATTTAAGAGCGCGGGCGCCGCCGCCTTTTCCACCGCGGCGCACAGGCCTCCGTTCCTCTTGCTGCTGGTCTCGTCGTCAGGCGGTCCGAGCCCCGGCGATCGCGCGCGGTGCGGGATCGCGGCGCTCCGCGCGGGCCTCGAAGGCCGCGGCGTAGCCGGAGATCACCTCGCTGCCCATGCGTTCCAGGGAGAAGCGCTGCCGGATCGAGGCGCTCAGACTCTGCGTCCGCTCGGCCAGGGCCTCCGGCGCGGCGTCGAGGACCCGTCGGATCCCCTCCACGAGCGCCGCCGGGTCGCGCGACGGCACGAGGTCGCGCGCGGCCGCGCCGAAGATCTCCGGGATTCCGCCGACCCGAGTGGCGACCAGGGGCTGCGCCGCCGCGGCAGCTTCCAGCACGACGTAGGGCAGCGACTCCGCGAGCGACGGGACGACGAGGATCCGCCCGCGTGCGAGCACGGAGCGGATCGCCTGCGGCGGCTCGAACGCCACCGCGTCGGCGAGGCCGAGCCGCGCAACGGTGTCGCGAAGGATCTCGGCATCCGGTCCCGACCCGACGAGGAGCAGGCGCAGCGCCCGGCCCTCGGCCCGCAGCCGGACAAGGGCCTCGAGCAGGTAGGGCAGGCCCTTGGCCTCCCGCAGCTCGCCGACATAGAGCAGGTCGAAGGGCTCGGCGACGCGGTCCAGCGGCGCGAACTCGGCCTCGGCGATGCCGTTGTGCACGATCCGCGTCACGCGCTCGGGACCGCCGACGAAGCTCCGATGGCGGCCGGCGACGTACTCGCTCTCGAACAGGAACGCGTCGGTGCGGCGGGCGAGCACCGCCTCGGCACCCATGTAGAGGCGGTGCAGCGGGCTGCCCGGCCGGTAATTGTAGCTGCCGCCGTGCGGCGTGTAGGCGCGGATCGCCGGACCCGCCGCGGCGAGCCGGGCATAGGCCCCGCCCTTGGCGCCGTGTCCGTGCAGGACCTCCGCGCCGACCTCCGCGGCCCTCTGCGCCACGGCCCGGAGGCAGGACCAGTCCGACGGATGCGGATTGCGGCGCATCGGCAGCCGGACAAGGCCGAGGTCCAGGCAGGGCACCAGGTCCGCCAGGGCGCCCGCAGCGCGGTCGCCGCCGGTGCTGGAATCACAGACGAGACCAACATGGTGCCCCGCGGCCGCCTGAAGGCGAGCGAGATCCATCACGTGCCGGAACAAGCCGCCCACCGGCGCGCGGAACACGTGCAGGATCCGGTAACGCTGAGCGATGCCAGAGTCGTTCGTCTTCGGGACCACGGTCCAGCTCCCGGGAATATCAGTCCCTAGGTTGTGGTGCACCCGTGGTCGCAGGAAACTTAAAGCAGGTCGCCGCGTCTCGACCTTTCCATCAGGACGGTAACCGGAATTTTACGCGCACGATCGCAATCGATCCCAACGCTACGTCATCGGCGAGCCGTTCAGGCTGGCCCAAATCGTCCCGTAGTGGCAGGCCGTGGCGGCGAGGACGAAGCCGTGCCAGATCGCGTTCTGGAAGGGCAGGGTCCGCCAGATGTGGAACACGACGCCGATCGAATAGAGCGCTCCGCCCATTCCCAAGAGCCACAGGGCGGTGGGCTGAAGCGCCGCGATCACTGATTCGTAGGCGAACAACCCGCTCCAGCCGAGCAACAGGTAGAGCCCGATCGAGAGGCGGTCGAACCGGCCCGGCAGAAACAGCTTCACGGCGATCCCGATGAGGGCCACGACCCAGATCATCGCCAGGAGCGCGTACGCCCGCGGGCCCGACCCGACGAGGGCCACCAGCGGCGTGTAGGTCCCGGCGATCATCAGGTAGATCAGCGCGTGATCGGCGCGGCGCAGGAGCCATTTGCGCGGGCTCACAGGGTAGAGATTGTAGACGGCCGAGACGCCGAGCATCATGACGAGGGCCGTGGCGTACACGACAACGGCCGCACGCTCGCCGAACCCGAGATGCGCCGTGACCGCGGTCGCCACCAGGGCCACGGCACCGGCGAGGCCGAACACCACGCCGAGACCATGGATCACGCCATCCGCCATGATCTCCCGCGGCGTGTAGTGCCAGGTCAGGGAGAGCGGTCGACCATCCTCCGCGAGAGACATCTTGAAGCCTCCTGCCACGCGTGCAGCTTAAAGCTTGAGAAGTCTTAGTCGTTCCATGTGCAGATTGCTGATGGGGAGTTATCCCAAGGTTCCACTGGAAGCGGTAAAAGTCTCGTGCGGCGCAGCAAGGTCGCTGCACCGCACGAGAGCCTAGATGCGGCCGGCGGCGAGCCCCTCGAAGCCCAGCGGCGGCTCGGCGGCTGCGGGCTCGACCAGGCCGGATCCCCGGCCGAGGCGGGCATGGACGGTGGCCATCGTGAGCACCGCCATGGCGAGCACCTGATGCGCGAGCGCCGCCCAGAGCGGCACGGCGAGGAGCAGCGTCGCGATCCCAAGCGCCATCTGGGCGAGGACGAGGATGACGACCCCCGTGGCCCGCCCAGCCGCGCTCTTCGGGCCGGTGAGCCGGGCGTCGACGGCGTGCAGCACCGCCACGACGAAGACGAGGTAGGCCGTCACTCGGTGGTCGAACTGAACCAAGGCGTGGTTGTCGATAAAATTCTCGATCCACGGCCGGATCGCGAACAGGCTGTCCAGCGGCGGGACGAGATGGCCGTCCATGGTCGGCCATGTGTTGTAGACGAGGCCGGCATGCGAGCCGGCAACGAGGCCACCGAGGAAGATCTGCACTAGGACGAGGATCGGCAGCAGCAGGGCGGTCGCCCGCAGGCGCGCCGGGGCCGGCGCCAGGACGCCGGGGCGCTGGCCCGCGGCCAGCCAGACCAGCCCGGCCAGGATCAGGCTCGCGGTGGTGAGGTGCAGGGCGAGCTTGAGCGGCGCCACGGCCGTCATGCCGGGCTGGAGGCCCGAGGCGACCATGATCCAGCCGATGGCGCCCTGGAGGCCGCCGAGCGCGCCGAGACCGAGCAGGCCGAGGCCGAGCCGCCGGCTGATCCGGCCCTGCCACCAGAACACGATCAGCGGCAGGAAGAACACGAGGCCGATCACGCGGCCGAGCAGGCGATGGCCCCATTCCCAGCCATACAGCACCTTGAAGGCCGACAACCCCATCCCCTGGTTGAGGATGTTGTATTGCGGCGTGTCCCTGTACTTGGCGAACTCGGCCGCCCAGTCGGCCTCGGTGAGCGGCGGGATCGCGCCCGTGACGGGGCGCCACTCGGTGATCGACAGGCCGGACCCGGTCAGCCGCGTCGCGCCGCCGACCGCCACCATGGCGACCACCAGGGCCGCGACCACGTAGAGCCAGGCTCGCACCGCCCCCGACCGCCGGTCGCCCGCGCCGCTCATGTCCATGCACGTCCCTTCCGCGGAGACCGGGATGCTCCCCGCGGTGTCGGGGTTAGGGGATGTCCGGTCGCCCATCAACGGCGCCGGCGCCGCAGCCCGCGTCAGCGGGCGCGTTGCCAACCGGGTTCTAGGACGGTAGCCGTCGCCCGTCCGAGCCCGCGGCGCCGCCCGCGGGACCAGGAGTACTGTTCGAAGACACGGTCCAGGAACACAGCAATGCGCCGCCGCACCCGGACCCTGATCGGCACCCTCGCCATCTTGGTCTTCGTCTGCCTCTACGGGCCGCTGGCGATGACCCTGGCCGATAGCCGCATCTCGGAGACGCCGGCGGCGGTGCAGGCGGTGATCTACTCGATCCTCGGCATCGCGTGGATCTTCCCACTGATGCCGCTGATCCGGTGGATGGAGCGGCCCGATCGCTAAGGCCGACCCTCGATTTTGCCGCACTCGGGGATCACAAGCCTGCCGTCGCCGCTCGAGACCCCCTCCGTGCACCGCCCGACTCTCTGCCTCAAGCCGCTGGCCGCTCTCGTCGTGCTGCTCGCGCCCCTGCCGGCCCTGGCGCAGGGGACACCGCGCTCCATCGGTGAATGCGAGCGTCTCAAGAACGACCTCGCCTACAACCAGTGTCTCGCGATGTTCGGACCGGCGGCCAAGAACGTCGCCGGGGGCTACGCCTCGGCCGATACGGCGGTCGCCATGGCGGCGACGCCCGCGGCGGCCATGGCCGAGCCGATCCCGCAGGTGGAGGAGACGGTCGAGGCCAGCACCAGCCGGCGTCGACGCTACCGGTCCGTGCGCGGCCGTCAATACGCCTCGTTCTCGACCGGCTACCGCCACCGGCGTCGGCGCTAGCGGCCACCGGCCCGCGTCACTGCACTAACGGCGATCCGGAGCTTCGAGCGCCTCGAGGACCCGCGTACCCGGAACCGAACCGTCGCCGGGCCAGACGTTCCAGTCGGCGACCTGATCGAGAGCCTCGGCGAGGCGGCGCTTGTAGACGTGGCGCGGCACTTCCTCGGCACCGAACTGCGACAGGTGGTCGGTGACGAACTGGGTATCGGCGAGCCGGTAGCGCCCGGCGCGCAGGCGGGCCATCAGGTGGACGAGGGCGACCTTCGAGGCGTCGCGGACCTCGTGGAACATGCTCTCGCCGAAGAAGGCCGCCCCCAGCGAGACGCCGTACAGGCCGCCGACGAGCCGGCCGTCCGCGCCCGCGTAGACCTCGACCGTGTGGACGTGGCCGATGTCGAACAGGGCGCCGTAGAGCTCGCGGATCCGCCCGTTGATCCAGGTGCGCTCGCTGTCCCGCCGGGGCGCAGCGCAGCCGTCGATCACCCCGTCGAAATCGGTGTCGCAGCGGACCACGAACTGGTCGGACCGCACCGTCCGGGCGAGGCGCCGGGGAACGCGGAACGTGTCGAGGGGCAGAACGCCGCGCGCCTTGGGTTCGACCCAGTAGAGCGTAGGATCGTCGGCATCCTCCGCCATCGGGAAGATGCCCGCCGCGTAGGCCTTCAGCAGGATCTCAGGGGTGATGTCCACGCGGGCGGTGTCGTGCATGCCGTGAATGTCGCGCGCGGACGGCGCGAAGACCAGATCCCGCGCGCGCCGCGCTCGCCGCAGCCCCGCCCAGGTCCGGTCAGGCTTTCATGCCGCCGTCTTCCAGGAAATGCTCCAGCCAGTGAATGTCGTAAAGGCCGTTCTGCACGTCCGGGTTGCGGACCAGCGTCCGGAACAGCGGCAGCGTCGTGTCGATCCCGTCGATGACGAACTCGTCCAGGGCGCGCCGCAGGCGCATGAGGCACTCGTTGCGGGTCCGGCCGTGGACGATCAGCTTGCCGATCAGCGAATCGTAGTTCGGCGGGATCCGATAGCCCTGGAACGCGGCCGAATCGACGCGGACGCCGAGGCCGCCGGGCGTGTGGTAGTGGGTGATCTCGCCGGGCGAGGGCCGGAAGGTCTCCGGGTGCTCGGCGTTGATCCGGCACTCGATGGCGTGGCCCTCGACCTTGATGTCCGCCTGGCTCACCGACAGCGGGCCGCCCGAGGCGACCTGGATCTGCTCGATCACGAGGTCGATCCCGGTGATCATCTCGGTCACCGGATGCTCGACCTGGATGCGGGTGTTCATCTCGATGAAGTAGAACCGCCCGTCCTCGTAGAGGAACTCGATCGTCCCGGCGCCGAGATAGCCGAGCTCCTTCATGGCGTTGGCGCAGATGCCGCCGATCTCGGCGCGCATCGACTCGTTGAGGGCCGGCGAACCGCCTTCCTCCCAGACCTTCTGGTGTCGGCGCTGGAGGGAGCAGTCGCGCTCGGCAAGGTGCACGGCGCCGCCGCGGCCGTCGCCGAGCACCTGCACCTCGATGTGCCGGGGCTTCTCCAGATATTTCTCGAGATAGACCGCGTCGTCGCCGAAGGCGGCCTTGGCCTCGGACTTGGCCATGCCGATCGCCTGCTCCAGCTCGGCCTCGGAGCGCGCCACCTTCATACCACGGCCGCCGCCGCCGGCCGCCGCCTTGACGAGCACGGGGTAGCCGATCCCGGCAGCTACGCGCTTGGCCGTGTCGATGTCGTCGACGCCACCCTCGGAGCCCGGCACGCAGGGGATGCCGAGCTTCAGCGCCGTGCGCTTGGCCTCGATCTTGTCGCCCATGGTGCGGATGTGCTGCGCCTTGGGTCCGATGAAGCCGATCTGGTGATGGGCCAGAACCTCGGCGAAGCGGGCATTCTCCGACAGGAAACCGTAGCCGGGATGCACGGCATCGGCCCCGGTGATCTCGCAGGCCGCGATGATCGACGGGATGTTGAGGTAGCTGTCGCGGGCGGCCGGCGGCCCGATGCAGACGCTCTCGTCGGCGAGGCGCACGTGCATCGCGTCGGCGTCGGCGGTGGAGTGGACCGCCACGGTAGCGATCCCAAGCTCCTTCGCCGCCCGCAGGATGCGCAGGGCGATCTCGCCGCGGTTCGCGATCAGGATCTTGTCGAACATCGGACCCGTTAGAGCGTCCTGGCGATCCCGGACCGCGCAGGATGCTCTATCCTCTCGTGTTGCGGCGTCGTTCGGGACTGGGCGGCGGGCGCCCGGCGGACGTCCTAGGTGATGACGAGCAGGGCCTCGCCGAACTCGACCGGCTGACCGTCCTCGACGAAGATGGCGCTGATCGTGCCGGCGCGGGGCGCCACGATCTCGTTGAAGGTCTTCATCGCCTCGATCAGCAGCAGCTTGTCGCCGACCGCGACCGTCGAGCCGACATCCACGAAGGCCTTGGCGTCGGGCGAGGGGCGGAGGTAGGCGGTCCCGACCATCGGCGAGGGCACGGTGCCGGGCTGCGCGCGGGCCGGCTCGGCCGGGGCGAGGGGAGACGACGCGGCGGGCGCGGACACCGGAGGCGGGGCGACGGCCGCGAGCGGCGCGGGCGCCGCGACCTGCACGCTCGCGGGCTCGAGCCGCCGCGCCACGCGGATGCGCAGGTCGCCCTTCTCGACCTCGATCTCGGACAGGCCGGTCTCGGTCACGAGGTTGGCGAGCTCGCGCACGAGCTCGGGATCGATGGCGTCGTTCTTTGGCATCCGGCCTACTTCGTCTCGCGGCACGTCGGTGCGTCCATCCGGGCTCGGCCCTGGACCCCACCGCGGCCCTGCGGCTGGCGGCTCTTAGACGAAGGCGCCCCGGCGCGACAAGGCTGCGCGGACCGCCTTCGGGGTTCCTCGGCCCGATCCGTCAGCTCAGCAGGAGGCGTGGCCGCACTGGCGCACGTCGGCGATGGTCTTGCGCATCGGCTCAACGCCGACGGCGCCCGGGATCACCTCGTCGCCGATGATGAAAGCCGGCGTGCCCGACAGGCCCAGGCGGTCGCCGAGGCCGCGGTTCTCGCTGAGCGCGGCCTTCACCTCGGGGGAGGCCATGTCCTTCTGCAGCTTGGCCGTGTCGACGCCCATGTCCTTGGCGACCTGGATCGCGCGGGCGCCGTTCACCCGGCCCTTGGTCTCCAGAAGCTTCTGATGAAACTCGAACAGCTTGTCGCCCTTCAGCTGCTGGCGCACCGCGACGGCGACTTGGCTGGCCTCCAGCGATTCCGGGCCGAGGACCGGGAAGTCCTTGATGACCACCCGAAGCTTCGGGTCGGATTTGATCAGCGCCTGGATGTCGCCCAGGGCCTTGCGGCAGTAGCCGCAATTGTAATCGAAGAACTCGACCAGCGTGACGTCGCCCGACGGGTTGCCGGCAACGACGTCGTGGGGACCGTTGTGGAGAGCCTCGCGCGACTCCTTGAGGGCAGCGGCCTGGGCCAGGCGCTGCGTCTCGGCCTGCTGCTTCTCGGCCTCGGCGAGGGCCTCCTGGAGCACCTCGGGATGCTTGATCAGGTAGTCCTTGACGATCGCCTCGATGCCGGCGCGCTGCGCGTCGGTGAACGGCGCGGCGGGGGGCGTCGCGGTCTGCGCGAGGGCCGGGACGGCGACGAGGCCGAGCGCCAGGACCAGCGCGGGCAGGGGGCGGATGAAGGGCATAGATCCTCGCTTGCGCGGCGGGGCGGCCCGCGCGTGGCGCGAGCGGTAGGGGCTGGGTTAGGCGTTTTCGCGGCGTCCGGTCAATTCCCGCGGTGAGGGCGGCGTGCGCCGCCGGCTTGAGGCGGGAAGGGGGAGCGTCTAACCCCCGGAGGCTCCAGCGTCGTCCGGCTCAGAGCAGACCCCATGATCCCGATCTCCCGGCGCGCCGCCGCCGTCCAGCCGTTCCTCGCGATGGATGTCATGGCCGCCGCCGCCGCCAAGGCGCGGGCCGGCAGCGACGTGGTGCGGATGGAGGTCGGCCAGCCGTCGGCGCCGGCGCCCCGGGCGGTCATCGCGGCCGCGCAGGGGGCGCTCGCGACCGGCCGCGTGCCCTACACCGAGGCCCTGGGCCTGCCGTCCCTGCGCGCCCGCATCGCCCGGGACTACGCGGAGCGGCACGGCGTCGCGGTGAGCCCGGAGCGCGTGGTGATCACCACCGGATCCTCGGCCGGCTTCATCCTCGCCTTCATGAGCCTGTTCGACTCCGGCGCCCGCGTCGCCGTCCCGCAGCCCGGCTATCCCGCCTATCGCAGCATCCTGGCCGCCCTCGACCTCGTGCCGGCGCCGATGGTGCTGCGCGCCGATGACCGCTTCGCGCCGACCGCCGCCCTGCTGCGCGAGACCCACGCCCGCGCGCCAGTCTCTGGGGCACTGGTGATGAGCCCGGCGAACCCCTCCGGCACAGTCATCACGGAGGGCGCCCTGCAGGATCTCTGCGCGGCGGCGCGCGGCCTCGGCCTGCCGCTGATCTCCGACGAGATCTATCACGGCCTCAGCTACGGCGAGCCCACCGTCACGGCCCTGCGTTTCGACCCCGACGCGGTCGTGATCAACTCGTTCTCGAAGTACCACTGCATGACCGGCTGGCGCGTCGGCTGGATGGTCGTGCCGGAGGCGCTGGTCCGCCCGATCGAGCGGCTGGCCCAGAACCTCTACATCTCCGCGCCGTACCTGTCGCAGGTCGGCGCCCTGGCAGCCTTCGACGCGACGGACGAACTCGACGCCGTTCGCGACGGCTACGCACGCAACCGCGCGATCCTCCTGGACGCGCTGCCGGCCCTCGGCCTCGGCCGCGTCCACCCGGCCGACGGCGCCTTCTACCTCTACGCGGACGTCTCGAACCTCACCAACGACGCTTCGGACTTCTGCCGGCGCATGCTCGACGAGGCGCACGTCGCGGCGACGCCGGGCCTCGATTTCGATCCGGACGTGGGCAACCACCACGTCCGCTTCTCCTTCGCGGGCTCGGAGACCGAGTGCCGCGAGGCGGCGCGGCGCCTGAAGGCGTGGCTGCGCTGACAGGTCAGGCCGCCGGCACGAGCGCGCCGACCGCCTCGACCAGCTCCGAGAAGTGCTCGATCACCCGGTCGGGCCCGAGCTCGGCGACCGGGCGGTCGGTGTAGCCGAAGGTGACCGCCACCACCGGGATCCCGGCGGCCTTGGCGGTGTCGATGTCGGTGCGGGAATCGCCCACCATCACCGCGCGGGCCGGATCGCCGTCGGCGCGGGCGATGGTGCCGGTCAGGTGGCGGGGGTCGGGCTTCGACTGCGGGAAGGTGTCCCGACCGCAGATCGCCGCGAAGCGGTGGCCGATGCCGAGGAGGCGCAGCAGCTCGACCGACTGCCCCTCGTACTTGTTGGTGCAGACCGCGAGCCGGAAACCCGCCGCCTCGAGGGCGTCGAGCGCCTCGACAACGCCCGGGAAGAGGTGGGACGTGTCGGCGAGGTGCGCCCCGTAATGGGCAATGAAGGCGTCGAACAGCCGGTCGTGGTCCTCCGGCGAGAGTGGCCGGCCCTCGGCCTCGAAACCCCGCCGGATCAGCGCCCGGGCGCCGGCGCCGATCAGCCCGCGCGCCTGCGAGAGGGGCAGCTCGGCCAATCCCTCGCGCTTCATCAGCACGTTGAGGGTGCCGATAAGGTCGCCCGCGGTCTCAGCGAGCGTCCCGTCCAGGTCGAAAACGGCGATCGGGGGCTTGCGCGTCGATTCGGTAGACATGCCTGGGCGGTTCCGTGCTCGGCGGGATCTCGAACGGCGTCGCTATCGGGGCCGGGCACCCGGGGCAAGCCGACCGGCGCAGCACGGCGTATGCGCGGATCGTCTCACCGGGCGCCCCAGACTCGCCCGAAAGCGCAGCGAAACGCAGCGCGTACCAGCCCCGGGACCCGCGATGAAACTCTTCCTGCCCCTCCTGGCCGCCTGCGCCGCGCTGCAAGCCCTGCCGGCGGCGGCGACCTCCTTCGAGTTCGTGCCCGCCCCGCAGACCGACCTGAACCGGATGTACCGGGTCGACAAGGTGACCGGCGAGGTGACTTCCTGCCAGTACGGCCTCCAGGAATCGGCGGGCGGCATCGGCCAGACGGTCTGCTTCGGATCGGGAGAGGGCGCCGGGCCGCAGACCCCGTCCGAATACGGGCTGGTGGCGAGCCGGCATACCCGCGAGGCCGGCGTCTTCCGGGTGAACTACCGCACCGGCGAGATGAGCATCTGTTTCGTGCTGGTGAAGAAGGAGCAGGTCGTCTGCACCCAGCAGGGCAAGCCGGGCGCCGAGGGCGCGTCCGACGCGCCGCTGACCGGTCCGGCCCCGGGTCGCGCGGGCGCCAGCGCCACCCCGACACAGGGCGGCCGTCCGTGACGCGGCCGTGCGGGCGGGGCGTTCCGGTCGGCCCGGTCCCGTGCTAGGGGCCGCCCGACGCCCACGGAAAGACCGGCTGCCCATGACCCGCGCTCCCTCGCTCCCCCTCGCCGACCGGGCCGTGTCCCGGTGAGTGGGCCGGACCTGAGGCGGGCCGCTGCCGCCCGCGCCCTCGACCTCGTCGAACCGGGCATGCGGCTCGGCCTCGGCACGGGCTCCACGGCGGCGGCCTTCGTGGCGCTCCTCGGCGAGCGCGTCCGCGCCGGCCTCGACATCGTCGGCGTCCCGACCTCCGAGGCCACGCGCGCGCAGGCCGAGGGCCTGGGCATCCGCCTCGCGACCCTGGACGAGCAGCCCGAGCTCGACCTGACCATCGACGGCGCCGACGAGGTCGACGACCGGCTGCGCCTGATCAAGGGCGGCGGCGCGGCACTCCTGCGCGAGAAGATCGTCGCCTGCGCGAGCCATCGCATGGTGGTGATCGCCGACGCGGCCAAGCACGTGGCGCGGCTGGGCGCCTTCCCGCTCCCGATCGAGGTCAATCCCTTCGGCCTCAAGGCCACGCACCGGGCCGTCGAGGCCGCAATCGCCGGGACCGGCTGCTCCGGCGAGGTCCGGCTGCGCGCCCTGACGGATGGCAAGCCCCTGGTCACCGACGGAGGCCATTACATCCTCGACGCGCGCCTCGGAGCGATTCCTGATCCGGAGGCCCTCGGCGCCGCCCTCTGGGCCGTGCCGGGCGTCGTCGAGCACGGTCTGTTCCTCGGCATCGCCGACGCCGCGATCCTGACGGCGGCGCGGGACGGGCAGGCCGAGGTCACCGTTCTCGGCAGCCTCACCTGAGGCGCCGCCCTCCATCGCCGGCCATCCTCGCAAGAAAGTCCAGCATGTCCCGTCGCCTCACCGCCGTGCCAGGCCTCGCGCTCAGCCTCGCGCTCGGCCTCGCGCTCCCGGCGCTCCCCCACGCGGCGGCCGCGCAGCCGCAGAAGGCCGCGCAGGCCAAGCCGGCGGCGCAGCCGGCCGCCGGCGCCCCCGCGGCCAACAGCCCGGCCGCGGCCACCTACACGCCGGCCCACCTCGCCCTGGCCCGCGAGGTGATGCTCAGCTCCGGCATCGCCCGGTCGTTCGACTCGGTGCTGCCGGCCTTCGCCGACCAGATCCGCAAGCAGGCGGTCACCCGTCCCGAGCTGTCCAAGGACCTCGAGGAGGTCCTGGCCTCGCTGCAGCCGGAGATGGAACTGCAGAAGCAGCGCATGATCGACATCGCGGCGCGCACCTACGCGTCGAAGTTCTCGGAAACCGAGTTGAAGGAGATCGCGACCTTCTTCCGCTCGCCCGCCGGCAAGCACTACGTCGAGGCGCAGCCGCAGCTCCTCGACGAGATGGTGCAGGAGATGCAGGACTGGACGCAGGACGTCTCCGAATACGTCATGGTCCGCGTCCGCGCCGAGATGGGCAAGCGCGGACACCAGATGCAGTGAGAGCAGCCGCTCCCGGGGGCGGATCGCCGTGAGAGGTCGTCCATGAGAGCGGCCGGCCGCATGTACGCGGCGGGCGGCGCGCTCCTCGCGGCCATGCCGCTCGCCATGGTGCTGGCCAACCGGTCGAGCCCGCTGGTCGTCGGGCTGGCGGCGCTCGCCTTCCTGGCCGGACGATGGGCGGAGGACGCGTCCGCCCTGCGCCGCGCGCTGCTGTCCCCGCTGCGGACGCCGCTCGCCGGGGCGGCGCTCGCCTTCCTGGCCTGGGCGCTGGTCTCGCTGGCCTGGAGCCCGTTCCCGGCGGCCTCCCTGCGGGTGCTGGGCGAGTTCATCCCGACGCTGCTTGCCGCCTACCTGCTGGCCTGCCTCGCGCCCGGCCGGATCCCGGCCTTCGCGCCGCGGCTCGGCGCGATCGCGATCGCGCTGGCGGGACTCCTGATCGCCGTGGATCTCGCCTCGGATCTGGCCCTGGAGCGGGCCCTCGGGCGCCGGGTCGCAGCCTTCGTGCACAACCGGCCGGCCCTGACCCTCGACCTCGTGGCCGGCCCGCTGGCCCTCGTCCTCTGGAAGGACCGCGCCCGCGGCCTCGCCGCCGCGACGCTCGCCTTCGCGAGCCTCGGCGTGCTCCGCTCGATCAGCGGCGCCGCCCAGCTCGGCCTCGTGGCGGGCGCCGCGATGGCGACCCTGGCGCGGTTGCTTCCCGTGCGCGTCAGCCTGGGCCTTGCCGGCCTCGGCCTCGGCCTCGCCGTGGCGCTCGCCCCGGTCGAGGGCGACCTCCTCGCCCGCGCCATGCCGGAGGCCGCCCACGAACGCCTCGTTCAGTCCTCGTCCCGGGCCCGGGTCGCGATCGCGCGCAGCTTCGGGGCCGCGGTGGCGGCCGATCCCTGGCGCGGCGCGGGCGTCGGCACCAGCGCGCGCTTCGCCGAGACGTCCGTCGCGCAGACGGTGCCGCCGGAGATGCGCGTCCTCCTCGGGGTCGGGCACCCGCACAACAGCTTCCTGCAGGTCTGGGCCGAACTCGGCCTGCCCGGCGCGATCCTCGCGGCGCTGACCGCGATGCTGATGCTCGCCCGGATCGCGCGGCTGCCGCGACCGGACCGCGCGGCGGCGCTCGGCCTCGTGGCCTGCGCGGCTTCGATCGCCTTCGTCGAGCACAACGGCTGGGCCGCGTGGTGGACGGCGGGGCTCGGCGCTGCCATCACCTGGATGCGCGCGGCCCCTCGGGGCGGCGCGATCGTGAGATCCGAGCGGGACGGTCCGGCATGAGCGCGTTCGACGTCGACCTCTTCGTCATCGGCGGCGGGTCCGGTGGTGTCCGCGCGGCGCGGATCGCGGCCGGGTACGGCGCGCGGGTGATGCTGGCCGAGGAGTACCGGGTGGGCGGAACCTGCGTGATCCGCGGCTGCGTCCCGAAGAAGCTGATGGTCTATGCCGGCCGCTTCGCCGACGAGTTCGAGGATGCCGCGGGCTTCGGGTGGACGGTGGAGAAGCCCCGCTTCGACTGGGGCACGCTCAAGACGCGGCGCGACGCGGAGGTGACCCGGCTCGAAGGCATCTACGACACCAACCTGATCCGCGCCGGCGTCGAGATTGTGCCAGAGCGGGCGGTGATCGAGGATCCCCACACGATCCGCCTCGTCGCGTCCGGCCGCACCATCCGGGCCGAGCGGATCCTGGTGGCGGTCGGCGCGCACCCCGTGAAGGAGCCGGCGGTGCCGGGCATCGACCTGGCGATCACCTCCAACGAGGTGTTCGAGCTGGAGCGTCTGCCGGACCGGATCCTGGTAATCGGCGGCGGCTACATCGCGGTGGAGTTCGCGGGCGTCTTCGCGGCGCTCGGCAGCCGCACGACGCTGCTGCACCGGGGCGACAGGTTGCTGCGCGGGTTCGACGACGAGATCCGCGACGCTCTGGCCGAAGCCTACGCCCAGCGCATGGACCTGCGGCTCGGGCGCACGCTGCGGCGCATCGAGCGCCGGGACGGCGGCCTCTGCGCGCAGCTCGACGACGGCGGCGAGATCCTGGTGGACGAGGTGCTCGTCGCCACGGGGCGGCGGCCGAACGTCGAGGGCCTCGGCCTCGACCGGGTCGGCATAGAGACCGACGCCGCCGGCGCGATCCCGGTCGACGCGTACTCGCAGACCAAGGTGCCGTCGATCTACGCGGTGGGCGACGTGACCAACCGCGCCAACCTGACGCCGGTGGCGATCCGCGAGGGTCACGCCTTCGCCGACACGGTCTACGGCGGCAAGCCGGCCTGCGTCGACCATCGCCTGATCCCGACCGCGGTGTTCTCGACCCCCGAGATCGGCGTCGTCGGCCACAACGAGGCGGCCGCCCGGGCGATCTACGGCAAGATCGACGTCTACAAGGCGCGCTTCCGCCCGATGAAGGCGACCCTGTCCGGCCGCGAGGAGCGGATCTTCATGAAGGTGCTGGTCGACTGCGCCAGCGACCGCGTCGTCGGCGTCCACATCTTCGGCCACGATGCCGGGGAGGTGATCCAGGCGGTGGGCATCGCCGTGACCATGGGCGCCACGAAGGCCGATTTCGACCGGACCATCGCGGTCCACCCGACAGCCGCCGAGGAGCTGGTGACCATGCGCGTCCCGGAGGTCACCAAGCACCCGGTCGGCGTCGGCTGAGACCTCCGCCGCGGCCGGGGCTCGACGCGGTGCGCGACCGAGCCATATCAGGGTCATGGGCAAGCAGGGCACCGGCAAGGGACGACGCGAGGACGACGCGCACGCGCGGCGGCAGGCGATCATCGACGGCTTGCTGGAGGACGCCCTGCGGCCGGCCTTCCACCGGCCGCCGAGCCACGAGGCCCTCTCCCCGGACATCCGGCATGCGATCGACCGCCTCCTCGCCAAAGCTGAGGCGCAGCGCAGCCGCAACCTGACCTACGACGACCTGGAGGAGGCGCTGCCGCCCCGAGACGTCTCGGCCGAGGATCTGGAGGCGATCTTCTGGATTCTGGCCGAGCACGGGATCGAGGTCGAGGACGGCGAGGCCTGATCCGAGACCTGAATCCGGGACGCGCCTGCCCCCCGGTTCACGGCACTCGCCAGTGTAGAGGAACCTCTCTATAAGCCGCGCTTCGCGCGTAGGCGCGATCGCACGAAGAGGTGCGCGGAGAGAGACCATGGGCGAGCGTTGGACACCGAAGAGCTGGAGACATCTGCCGATCGAGCAGGTCCCCACCTATCCGGACGCCGCCAGCCTCGGTGCCGTCGAGTCGCAGATCGCGAGCTTTCCGCCGCTTGTCTTTGCCGGTGAGGCCCGCAAGCTGAAGGCCGCGCTCGGGCGCGTCGCCGCGGGCCAGGCCTTCCTGCTCCAGGGCGGCGACTGCGCCGAGAGCTTCGACGAGCACTCTGCCGACAACATCCGCGACTTCTTCCGGGTGTTCCTGCAGATGGCGATGGTGCTGACCTTCGCGGGCGGTTCGCCCGTGGTGAAGGTCGGGCGCATCGCCGGGCAGTTCGCAAAGCCGCGCTCGTCGCCGACCGAGACCCTCGAGGGCGTGAGCCTGCCGAGCTACCGGGGCGACATCATCAACGGCATCGGCTTCACCGCGGAGTCGCGGGTGCCGGATCCGCGCCGCCAGCTCGAGGCGTACCGGCAATCGGCCGCGACGCTGAACCTGCTGCGCGCCTTCGCAACCGGCGGTTACGCGAACCTCGAGAATGCGCATCGCTGGATGCTGGGCTTCGTGAAGGATTCGCCGCAATCCTCGCGTTACCAGGACGTGGCCGGCCGCATGACCGACGCGCTCGACTTCATGCGGGCGATCGGCATCAATCCGGAGACCCATCCGGAGGTGCGGACCACCGACTTCTACACCAGTCACGAGGCCCTGCTGCTCGGCTACGAGGAGGCGCTGACCCGCGTCGATTCGACGACCGGCGACTGGTACGCGACCTCCGGCCACATGCTGTGGATCGGCGACCGGACCCGGCAGCCGGACCACGCCCACGTCGAGTACGCCCGCGGCATCAAGAACCCGATCGGCCTCAAGTGCGGCCCGTCCATGAAGGCGGAGGGCCTGATCCGGCTCATCGACCTGCTCAACCCGGAGAACGAGCCGGGGCGCCTCAGCCTGATCTGCCGCTTCGGCGCCGACAAGGTCGGCGACCACCTGCCGGCGCTGATCCGGGCGGTCGAGCGGGAAGGGCGCTCGGTCGTGTGGATCTGCGATCCGATGCACGGCAACACGATCCCGGCCGGCCGCTACAAGACCCGGCCGTTCGAGCGGGTGATGCAGGAGATCGAGGGCTTCTTCGGCGTCCACCGCGCCGAGGGCACCTTCGCGGGCGGCATCCACCTGGAGATGACCGGCAAGGATGTGACCGAGTGCACGGGCGGCGCCCGGGCCCTGACGGCAGACGACCTGCAGGACCGCTACCACACCTACTGCGACCCGCGTCTCAACGCGGAGCAGGCGCTGGAGGTGGCGTTCCGCACGGCCGAGCTGGTCAAGGCCGAGCGCAGCCACATCGAGCGCCCGCGCCTCGACGCGGCCGAGTAGGGCGGATCTCCGACCGGTCATCTGACCGGCCAACGACGCGCGCTGTCCCCTCGCGGGGGCCGCGCGCACCGCCGGACGCCGCGATGGTCAGGCGATCGCCCGGAGCGTGCCGTTCCAGCGGCGGATGACCGAGGCGACCTCCGAGACGGGGACGGCGCGGCTGAACAGGTAGCCCTGGACCTCGTCGCAGCCCTCGGCGCGCAGTTGCGCGAGTTGCGCCTCCGTCTCGACGCCCTCGGCGGTCGTCGTCATGCCGAGGCTGGCACCGAGGCCGATCACCGCCCGAACGATGAAATCGGTCCCGTCCTTCACGCACAGGTCGCGCACGAAGGACTGGTCGATCTTGATCTTGTCGAACGGGAAGGAGCGCAGGTAGCTGAGCGACGAGTAGCCGGTGCCGAAATCGTCCATCGCCACGCGCACGCCCAGCGCGCGCAGGCTATGCAGGATCGCCGTCGTCGCACCAGGATTGGCCACCAGGACCGTCTCGGTGATCTCCAGCTCCAGGCGCCGGCCCGGCAACCCGGTCCGCCGCAACGCCTCGCGCACGGCGGTGACGAGACTCGCCGAGGTGAACTGCACGGCCGAGACGTTGACGGCGACCTTGAGCTCGTCCGGCCAGCGGGCGGCCTCCTCGCAGGCGCGGCGCAGCACCCACTCGCCGAGCGGCACGATCAGCCCGAGCTCCTCGGCGATCGGGATGAATTCGGCCGGCGAGACGGAGCCGCGGACCGCGTGGTTCCAGCGCAGCAGCGCCTCGAAGCCGCAGATCCGGTCCGTCTCGAGGCTGTAGATCGGCTGGTAGTAGACCTCGAACGCCTCCCGGGCGAGGGCGTCACGCAGGTCGCGCTCCATGATCCGCCGGGCCATGAGGCGGGCATCCATGGCCGGCTCGAAGAAGCGGAACGCGCCCCGCGCCTCGGCCTTGCCCCGGTCGAGGGCGACCTCGGCGTTCTTCAGGAGCTTGTCCGCGTCGGACCCGTCGCTCGGGGCGAGGGTGATGCCGATGGTGAGCCCGACGCAGATCGTGTGGTGGGTGAGGCTGTAGGGCGCGCCGACGACCTCAATGATGCGCCGGGCGAGGATGGCGGCGTCCTCAGGCCGGTCGACGCCGCGCTGGACCACGATGAACTCGTCGGCTCCGAGGCGCGCGACGCAGTCGATCTCGCGCACGCAGGCGGTGAGCCGATTCGCGACCGCGACGAGTAGCTCGTCGCCGATCCCGTGGCCCAGGGTCTCGTTGACCGGCCGGAAGTCGTCGAGGTCGATGGCGAAGACCGCGAAGCCCTGGTCGCGCCCGGCCTGCGCCACGGCCACGTCGATCTGCTGCCCCACAGCCACCCGGTTGGGCAGGCCGGTCAGCAGGTCGTGATGCGCCAGGAAGGCGATGCGAGCCTCGGCCCGGCGGCGCTCCGTGACGTCCTCGTAGGTGGCCACGAAGCCGCCATCGGCGGCCTCGCGCCGGTCGATGGCGACGATGCGGCCGTTGCTCAGCTCCTGGAAATGCGTCTGCCAAACGCCGTTGCTGAAGGCGTCCCGCTGCTGGCGCAGCAGCGCTTCGAGATCGCAGCCGGGATGGTTGCCGGCCGCGAGACTGGCGCTCAGGACCTCGAGGGCCGTCATGCCGGGTACGACCGTGCCGGGCGGCAGGCCGTAGATCTCGCCGTAGCGCCGGTTGACCACCATCAACCGATGCTGCGCGTCGTACAGGCAGAGCCCCTGGGACATGGTGTCGAGGGCCGCATCGAGGCGCAGGTTGGTCCGGGTCAGGAAATGCGCCTGCTCCTTGAGCAGGCTGATATCGCTGCACACCGCGATGAAGCCGCCCTGCCGGGTCGCAGTGCGGCTCACCCGCAGCCAGCGGCCGTCGGCCAACCGGACGTCGCCGTCCCGGGCCAGGGCTCCGAAGCGATCCTCCGGGACATCCGAGCGGTAGTCCTGCGGCTCGTGCGCAACCTTCGTCAGCGACAGACCGGCCCCGATGGCAGCGTCGAGCCCGTCGAAGAAGCGCAGGGCCTGCGCGTTGGCCAGGGTGATCCGGCCGTCGGCATCGACCACGACGACGCCTTCCCGTGCTGTCTGCAGCGCGTCGGTCACCTGCGTCTCGGTGCCCCGGCGCTGGCTGCCCTCGCGGAGCGTGAGAGCCCGGATGGTCGACCGCATCGCCGCGACGGCGTTCAGCAGCCGGCCCAACCGGTCGCGGCCGCCGGTGGGAATCCGATCGTCGCGCTGGCCGCCCGCGATCCGTTCGGCCGCCTCGGCCGCAGCGCCGACCGATCCGCCGATGTGGCGGGTGAGCAGCCAGGCGATCAGCCCGCAGGCGATGATCACGAGGGCCGCCGCGATGGCGTGCCACCGGACGAAGCCCCGCACGCGCTGCCGCGCAGCCTGTCGAAAGGTGAAGCCGTCGCCGGCCATGACGTTGATCAGGAGATCGATCTGGCCTTCGATTGCGTCGGCCTGCCGTTCGAGAGCCGCCTTCTGATCCGGCCGAACTGTCACGGGATCGAGTACGCGGCGCAGGCTCTCCCAGGACGCCACGCTGGTCTGAACGGCCTCGGCCGTCCGCGCCGCCCGCTCGGACTGGGCCCGTTCGGCCGCGATGGTGAGATCCTCGGCCAGGATCGCCGAGAGGTCGGTGATGTCCGCATCCCGCTTCGCCACCTCGGCAGCGTCGCCGGTCTGCATCCGCCGGACGAGGGCAGCGCGCATCTTCGCGAAGTCGGCCGCCACCGCGCGGGCGAAGCTGATCGAGGTCAGGGATTCGTCGTAGGTCCGTGTGACGAGCGTCCCGACCTGCGTGATCGCCAAGCCAGCCGAGAGCGCGAGCGCGCCCAGGAGAAGACCGACACAGAGGAAGGCGACGCTGACCGCGGCGCGAATCGACGTGATACGGCCCGTCCGCGTCGCGGCCGCGCGGGTGTGCCCGGCTCGGTCCGCGCACGCCGTCGGTGTCTCGGGATCTAGCATCGCACAGGTCGCTGGGTCACACGTCCGGCCAGCGATAAATGTCAGTTGTTAAGAGGCAATTAGCTGGCTTGTCTCAGATCACGGATCAGCTGCGCGCGACCGTCACGGAGCACTCGGCGGATCGTGCACAGTCGACCGCACGATCGGTGAAATCTTCGGCACCGCGCTTGTGCCGGCGAGCGGATCCCGTCGATTGAACGCGACCTTTCATTACGAGTGGCGCGCATTTGAGCAACGGATCCGACCGGCGCGATGCTCATGTCGCCAGCTCGGCACCGATATACCGACCGGTTTCCGACAGCTCAGAGGCCGTATCCGCGCGCCGGCCCGCCGTCGCGACGCGGTCCGCGGCCGGCGCGCCCGAATGATTCCCGCGCTCGAATGATTCCCGCGGTCGAGCGTCTCCCGCGTTCACCGCTGAGCCGAGCGGAGCGGCCCGGGCGGAGGCGGTGACTTCAGGGGCTCGACGGACTGGCCGTCCCGCAGATCCGGGGCGGGGCTGTAGATGATCCGGCTGTCGGCGGGTAGCCCCGAGTCGAGCTCCAGCGTGCGCCCGAGATCGCGCCGCACGCGGATCGTCCGCCACGTCACCCGGTCGTCGTCGCTGAGGGTGGCGACCCTGAGGTCGTTGCCGTCGAACACCGTCGCCTCGGCGGGGATCGACACCCCGGGCTCCGCTCGGGGGATCTTGAGGGTGACGTAGGCGTACAGCCCGGCCCGCAGCGCCCGGTCAGCGTTGGGGACGTCCACCTGGGTGGTCAGCGTGCGCGACGCCGCGTTCAGCGCGACGGAGCTGCGCTCCACGTAGCCTTCGAAGCGCCGCCCCGGCATCTGCGGCACGGTGATCTCGGCCCGCACCCCGGGTTTGACGCCGACGGCATCCTTCTGCGGCACGTTGACGGTGATGCGCAGCAGGCTGTCCTGATCTAAGGTTAGCAGCGGCGTGCCCCCGTTGTCGGCGCGGACGAGGTCGCCGACATCGACGTTGCGCACGGTCACGACCCCGTCGAATGGCGCCACGACACGCTCGAAGGCGGTGAGTGCCTTCAGGCGGTCGACCACGGCCTCCTGCGCCTTGATGTTGGCGGTGGCGACCTTCACGCCGGCCTCGGCGGCGGCGAGCGCGGCGGCTTGGCTCAGCACGCCCGCCTTGGTGTTGTCGGCGTTCTGCCGCGAGGCCCAGCCCTGCACGGCCAGGGTGCTGGTGCGGTTGTTGGTGAGGTTGGCGAGGTTCACGTTCGCGCGGGCCTGCTCGACCTGCGCCTGCGCCTGGAGCAGCTGCGCCTTCAGCTGGCCGACCTGCGCCTCGGCCTGCGCGAGCTGCTGGTCGAGATCCGGTGCGGCGATGCGCAGAAGGAGGTCGCCCGCCTTGACCCGGGATCCGATATCGACCCGGCGCTCCGCGATGTAGCCGGTGGCGCGCGCGGCGATCGCCGCCGTGGTGAAGGCCTGGATCTCGCCGGGAAGCACAAGATCGATGGGGCCCTCGGCCCGCGCGGCGGCCACGGTGCGCACCTGCGGCACGAGGGTCTTGATCCGCTCCAGCGTCGCGGTCGCCTCCACGTCGCGCTGCCAGTGACCGTAGGCACCCCAGGCGAGCAGGCCGAGTCCGGCGAGGCCGACCAGCAGGAACGGGGCCTTGCCGGGCGGCGGAGGGACGTCCGAGCCCGCGTCGTGCGCCTTCATCGATCGGCTCTCCGCCCCGGACATCCGGCCAGGTCACGGTGAGGGTAGCGCCCGGCGGGCCGGCCGGCCAGCGTGTGCATTGGCCGCATCGGCGCGCCGGCCTAACGCGCTGGCCCGGCCACCAGCAGGCGCCGGCTGAGGCGCTTGTGCAGGTGGACCATCAGGGCGATGCCGAAGAGGGGCGTCAGCAGGTTGAGAACCGGGACGATCATCAGGCCGGCCAGCAGGCAACCGGCGCCGAGCGTCCGGACCGAGAAGGCGCGGCGCATCTCGGCGGCCTCGGGAAGGGGGCGGAACCGGGCCGCCGCCATCTCGAAGTACTCGCGGGACAGCAGGTAGGCGTTGGCGGCGAAGAAAGCCGCGATCCCGATGACGGGAACGAAGAAGATCGCCAGGGCCGCGAGGTTCACCAGCAGCGTCACACCGGCGAAGCGCAGGGCGTAGAGCATGGCGGTCCCGAACGGCATGGCGCGTCCGGGCGGCTCGTTCGGGAAATCGGTGCGCTCGACGATCTCGGCCGCGTCGTCGAGGAAGAAGCCCGCCACCAGGATCGAGACCGCCGGCATCAGGTAGGCGAGGGCCACGACCAGACCGAAACCCGCGAGGTAGTAGGCGAGGCTGTCGAGGATCGGGTACTGGGCGGAGATGTGGTGGCTCGCCTGGAAGGCCTGGATCAGCCGGGTCAGGCCGAGCCAGATCAGGAGCAGGAGCCCGACCGTCAGGCCGAGGGACTTCCACAGGATCGCGCGCAGCGGCGGCGAGAAGGTCTGGCGCAAAGCCGCCGCGGCGGACTCGACGAGCATCGGGCGAGAATTCCGGCCTGCGCCGGAAGCGGCGCTGGCGCGTTGTGGAGCGGTGCGGCGACCGGTGCAAGATCGGGCTCCGTCGCAGGGGCGGCAGGGTGCGGGGAGCACGCGTGCAGGACACGACAGGACAGGTCTCGGCGCCGCGGGCGCTCGATCACCGGTGGAGCGACCCGGTCGTCCGGCCCACCTACAGGCCGCGCCTCGCGCCTCTACCCGAGAAGCCCGACGTGCTGGTGATCGGCGCGGGCGCCGCCGGCATCGGCGCGGCCCGCACCCTCGCGGCCCGGGGCGTGCCCGTCGCGGTCCTGGAGGCGCGGGACCGCGTCGGAGGCCGGGCCGTGACGGTGGCCCTCCGCGGCCACGCCCTCGATCTCGGTGCCCACTGGCTCCATGCCGGGCCGATCAATCCCCTCGTGGCGCTTGGCCGGGCGCGCGGCGAGCGGCTCCGCCGGGCCGCGCAGGAGAGCCATGTCTGGGTCGGGGGTCGGCCGGGCCGCGCCGACGACGTTCGGGCCAACGCGCGCGCCTTCGACCGCGCGGACCGCGCCATGACCCGCGGCGCCGCGCGACCGGGCCCCGACCGGCCGGCCGCCAGCGCCCTGCCGGCCGGCCTCGGCGCCTGGGGCGGCCGGGTCGCGCAGGTCCACGGCCTCGTCTCGGGCCGGCCGCTGCAGGCGGTCTCGCTCCACGACTTCCCCAGCATGGAGTACGGCGACAACTACTTCCTGGCCGACGGCTACGGCAGCTACGTCGCCCGCCTGGCGGACGGCCTGCCGGTGGCGCTCGCGACGCCGGTGACCCGGATCGACTGGTCGGGCGGCCGCGTCCGCGCGACCGGCGCCGACGGGACCGTCTACGCCGCCCGCGCGGTCATCGTGACGGTGCCGATGATGGTGCTCCGGGACGGGCCGGCCTTCACGCCGCCGCTGCCGAATGCGGTGCGCGCCGCCATCGACGGCTTCACCACCGGCATCTACGAGCACGCGGTGCTGCACTGGCCGTCGAGCCCGTTCCGCGGCCGCGACCGGCTCGCCGCGATCCACGGCGGGCGGCGCGCCCCGCCGGGCCTCCTCACCCGCATCGACGACACGCCGTTCCACTACTACGAACTCGACCTGCACGAGGCGGCGGCGATCGACGCGGCAGGATCCGGTGCGGACGGCGTGCGCCGCCATGTCCGCGCGGTCCTGGGCGAGCATTTCGGCCGGGCGCGGCTGCGCGACCTGACGATCCCCGCGGTGAGTGCGTGGCGCCACGACCGGTGGTCGCGCGGCTCGTGGGCCGTGGTCCCGCCGGGCCATGCGCCGGCGCGACAGGCCCTCCGCGCCGCCGTCGCCGACACCGTCTGGTTCGCCGGCGAGGCGCTGTCCCGGGAGCAGTGGGGCACGGTCGGGGGCGCCTACGCGGAAGGCGTCCGGGCCGCCGAGGCCGTGTCCGCCGTCGTACAGACGGGCGCCGGCGAGCGTATCCGGGCGGGCACAGGCTGAAGCGCGCGCGGCGCGGAACCTGCCGGAACGCTTGCCGCAGCCGGACAAGACAGGCATCCCCCGGCCGAAACGCGACAGGGGGCGGCGATGGATTGGGTCGAGGGCATCGGCTATCTCGGGACGGCGCTGACCATCACGGCGACGGCCATGAGCACGATGATCCCGCTGCGGATCATCTCGCTCTGCGCGAGCTGCGCCGTGATCACCTACGGCATCATGATCGGCAGCATGCCGGTGGTGCTGACCGAATTGATCCAGATGCCGTTCAACGCCTACCGGCTCTGGCAGATGCTGCGCCTCGTGCGGGACGTGGAGACGGCCGCCGAGAACGACCTGTCCCTGGAATGGCTCCGTCCCTTCGGCTCCCGACGCCCGTTCGGCATCGGCGAGGTGGTGTTCCGCAAGGGGGATCTCGCCACCGAGATGTACTACATCGAGAGCGGCGTGTTCCGGATCCCGGAGGTCGACCTCGAGGTGCGCCAGGGGGGGATCGTCGGCGAGCTCGGGCTCCTGTCGCCCGGCAACGCCCGCACCGCCTCGCTGGTCTGCGTCGAGGCGGGACACGCGCTGTGCGTGTCCTACTCGGACGTGAAGCAGCTCTACTACCAGAACCCCGAATTCGGGTTCTACTTCCTCAAGCTGACCAGCGAGCGGCTCTTCCAGGGTGTGCAGGGCATGTCCAAGCCCCAGGCGGTGGCCGGCGACGCCCTGTGAGGCGCCGCCGTCCGCTGCTCAGTGTCCGCCGCTCAGAGCATGCTCGGCAGGATGCGGTCCGGCGGCCGGTGTCCGTCCATGAAGGTCTTGATGTTGATGATGACCTTCTCGCCCATGTCGGTGCGGCTCTCGTAGGTCGCCGAGCCCATGTGGGGCAGGAGGACGACCTTGCCCTGGCGGGCGAGCTTGACGAGGCGCGGGCTGACGGCGGGCTCCTGCTCGAACACGTCGAGGCCGGCCGCCGAGACCTCCCCGCCCTCGATCAGGCGCGCCAGGGCGTTCTCGTCGATCACCTCGCCGCGGGCCGTGTTGACCACGATCGCCTCGGGCTTGAGCAGCTTGAGGCGCCGGGCCGAGAGCAGATGGTAGGTGGCGGGCGTGTGCGGGCAGTTCACCGACACGATGTCGACGCGCGCCAGCATTTGGTCGAGGGATTCCCAGTAAGTCGCGTCCAGCGCGCTCTCGATGGCGGCCGGCACCCGGCGGCGGTTGTGGTAGTGCACCTGCAGTCCGAAGGCGCGGGCGCGCTTGGCCAGCGCCTGGCCGATCCGGCCCATGCCGACGATGCCGAGGCGCTTGCCGGTGATGCGCCGGCCGAGCATCCAGGTCGGCGACCAGCCGGTGGTCCACTCGTCGTCCGGGATGATCCGCGCGCCCTCGGTGACCCGGCGGGCGACCGCGAGGATCAGCGCCATCGTCATGTCGGCGGTGTCCTCGGTCAGCACGCCGGGCGTGTTGGTGACCGTGATGCCGCGCTCCAGTGCCGCTGCCACGTCGATGTGATCGACGCCGTTGCCGAAATTGGCGATCAGGCGGAGGTTCGGGCCGGCCTGGGCGATCAGCCCGGCATCGATCTCGTCGGTCACGGTGGGGACGAGCACGTCGGCCTCGCGCAGGGCCGACGCCATCGCGTCCGGCGCCATCGGCGCGTCCTCGGAATTGAGCCGGACGTCGAACAGCTCGCGCATCCGCGTCTCGACGGCATCCGGCAGGCGCCGCGTCACGACCACCAGCGGCTTGCGCTTCGACACGTCTCTCTCCCCGTCAGCCCAGCGGCCTTGATCGCGGCTCGCGCCCGGTGGCTCCCGCCCGGACCGCGTCCCGCAAGCGTCCGTTAACCGAACTCGGCCAGACAGGATCGGTCACGGGGCGCCGGTTCCGGAGCCCGTTCCGACCCATCGGCCTCTCTACCAGAGGTGGGCCGGAACACAATCGGATGCGGGCCGGTCCGCGTGTCGAACCGGCCCCGCTTTCGACATGTCCGGCGCCCAGCAACGCCACGTCTGGATAGGGAGACGACCATGCGCGTGTCATGCCTCAGCCTCGCCGTCGCGGCGGTGCTGGCCGGCGGCCTCGCGACCGGTGCCCGCGCGGCGCCGCCGACCGGCCCCGAGGCCGGGGTCGGGCCGGTGACCAAGCTGCCGCTGCCGCGCTACGCGAGCCTGAAGACCGATCGCGTCAACCTCCGCGAAGGCCCCTCGAAGGATCACAGGACGCTCTGGGTGTTCCAGCGGGCCGGCCTGCCGGTCGAGATCGTGGGCGAGTTCGAAACCTGGCGCAGGATCCGCGATTCGGAGGGCACCGAGGGCTGGGTGCTGCACTCGCTGCTGTCCGGGCGCCGCACCGCCATCGTGAATGCCGGCCCCGACAAGGGTGTCGAGAAGGCGGCCGTGTCGCTGCGGGCCAAGGCCGACGACGGCGCCGACGACGAGGCCAAGCTCCAGACCGGCGTGATCGGCAGCGTCAAGAGCTGCACCGGCACGTGGTGCCGCATGATCGTCGCGCTGCCGAACAAGCGGGACGTCGACGGCTACATTCGCCAGAATCGCCTTTGGGGCGTCTACCCGAACGAGGTCGTGGAATAGAGGTCCGGGCGCCCCGACGGCGCCCGTCCGTCATTCCGGGCGGCGGCGCGCCTGCTCCCGGCACGCCGGCAGCCCGAAAAAGCGAAGGCCCGGACGATGCCGGGCCTCGCGTCGCTCGCGTACTGCGTTGGACCCGGGCCTCAGCCCTGGCGGCGGCCCGCCGGACGGCTGCGGCGCAGGCGCACGATCACCTCGACCCCGGCGATCTCCATGCCCTCGGGCGCCTCGGGCAGCGAATCGACCGTGATGCCGCAATCCGGCATGTCGATCACCTGGCTCTCGTCCTCCAGGTAGAAATGGTGGTGCTCGGTCGGGTTCGTGTCGAAATAGGCCTTCGACCCGTCGAGCGCGAGCTGGCGCAGGAGCCCGGCCTCGGTGAACTGGTGCAGCGTGTTGTAGACGGTCGCCAGCGAGACCGGCACCTTGGCGCGCATCGCCTCGTCGTACAGCATCTCCGCCGTCAGGTGGCGGTCACCGCGGCCGAAGAGCAGCCAGCCCAGGGACAGGCGCTGCCGCGTCGGGCGCAGGCCGGCCCGACGCAGACGGTCGCGCAGGTCGGACAGCGGACAGCCGCGGCGCGGAGTCCCGTTGGCCTCCAACTGGGGGGCGGGGACCCGGCCGTTGAAGACGGCCTGGAATGGCACCGGTTCGGACATCGCTGGACTGAACGCTCGACGAGGGGCCTGAAGGAACGGATGTCTCCTCAGTATATTGAAGTGGTCGGACAGTCGCAACCCGAGCGTTGCCGCATACCCGCGGCTGCAGGCTTTGAAGGCGCGGCGCCCCGTGCTAACCCGCGCGCCAGCCGATGGGCCGAGTATAGTCGCCCGCGACGCGAAGATCGCGCACATCCGAGGAAACAGCCAACGCAATGCCGCCAGACGCCGAGACACAAGCGCAGGGTGCGAACCGCCGGTCGCACTATTCCTACGAGGATCTTCTGGCCTGCGGGCGCGGCGAACTCTTCGGATCCGGCAACGCGCAGTTGCCGCTGCCGCCGATGCTGATGTTCGACCGGATCACGTCCATCGGGACCGAGGGCGGCGCCCACGGCAGGGGGCACGTGACGGCCGAGCTCGACATCCGGCCGGACCTCTGGTTCTTCCCCTGCCATTTCCAGGGCGACCCGGTGATGCCGGGCTGCCTCGGCCTCGACGCCCTCTGGCAGATGCTGGGCTTCCATCTCGGCTGGCTCGGCTCGCCGGGCCGCGGGCGCGCCCTGGGCGTCGGCGAGGTGAAGCTCGCCGGCCAGGTGCTGCCGACGATCAAGAAGGTCGTCTACAATGTCGACGTGAAGCGGGTCCGGCAGGGCAAGCTCGTGCTCGGCATCGGCGACGGCTGGCTCGAGGCCGACGGCGAGCGCGTCTATCAGGTCCAGGACATGCGGGTCGGCCTGTTCCAGAGCTGAGCCGCAGCCGTCGCGCGTCCGGTTCGCGGCTTGGCCGCAACGCCGGGCGGTCTCGGCGGTTGAGATTGTGTCCGCGTCACCTTAGCTGACCGTGACGCGGCCCGGGCGACCGGGACCGCGACGGAGGTAGTGTCACCATCATGCGCCGTGTCGTCATCACCGGGATGGGCATCGTCTCGTCCATCGGCAACAACACGCAGGAGGTGCTCGCCTCCCTGCGCGAGGCCCGCTCGGGCATCGCGCGCGACGCCAGCTACGCCGAGCACGGCTTCCGCAGCCAGGTCTCCGGCGCGCCCACCCTCGATCCCGAGGGCGTGGTGGACCGGCGCGCGATGCGCTTCCACGGCGGCGGGACCGCCTGGAACCACGTCGCCATGGATCAGGCGATCCAGGATGCCGGCCTGGATCAGGGCGACATCTCGAACGAGCGCACCGGCATCATCATGGGCTCGGGCGGTCCCTCGACCCGCGTGATCGTCGAGGCCGCCGGCATCGCGCGGGACAAGGGTCCCAAGCGCATCGGCCCGTTCGCCGTGCCGAAGGCGATGTCGTCGACCGCCTCGGCGACGCTCGCGACGTGGTTCAAGATCCGCGGCGTGAACTACTCGATCTCCTCCGCCTGCGCGACCTCGAATCACTGCATCGGCAACGCAGCCGAGATCATCCAGGGCGGCCGGCAGGACATCATCTTCGCGGGCGGCTGCGAGGATCTCGACTGGACGCTCTCGGTGCTGTTCGACGCCATGGGCGCCATGTCGTCGAAGTACAACGACACGCCGTCCCGTGCCTCCCGCGCCTACGACGCCAACCGCGACGGGTTCGTCATCGCGGGCGGCGCCGGCGTGCTGGTCCTCGAGGAGCTGGAGCACGCCAAGGCGCGCGGCGCCCGGATCTACGGCGAGGTCGCGGGCTACGGCGCCACCTCGGACGGCCACGACATGGTCGCGCCGTCGGGCGAGGGCGCCGTGCGCTGCATGCGCCAGGCGCTGGACGGGCTGAAGGGCGCGCGGATCGACTACATCAACCCGCACGCCACCTCGACCCCGGTCGGCGACGACAAGGAGATCGAGGCGATCCGCGAGGTGTTCGGCCGCGGCGAGGATTGCCCGCCGATCTCGGCCACCAAGTCGCTGACCGGCCATTCCCTGGGCGCCACCGGCGTGCAGGAGGCGATCTACAGCCTGCTGATGATGAACAACGGCTTCATCTGCGAGAGCGCACACATCGACACGCTCGACCCGGCCTTCGCCGACATGCCGATCCTGCAGCAGCGCCGGGACAACGCGCAGCTCGGCCACGTGCTGACCAATTCCTTCGGCTTCGGCGGCACCAACGCCACCCTGGTCCTGAAGCACATCGACGCCTGATCGCCCGGCGCGGAACCGCCGGCCGCGGGCCGGCGTTTACCCGCTGTTGAGATCTGGTGGTGGCGATGGGGACTTTCATCTTCGGAACATTGGGCGGCCTCATGATCGCCGGTGTCGCGGCGATCTACGCGAAGCAGGCCGCGTTGGAAGAAGCGGATTCCCACACGGACGGGCATTTCTGAGCCCGGCCCACGACGCCACAAACGCCCCGCCCGCCGGCGGGGCTTTTTTTTGCCGGCCGTCTTCGGTGCCGCGTTTGGATCGCGGCGCGAGCCGCGTTAAGGCAGCCTGCCGCGGTTCGCTGGTCGCGACCGCGGTCCGGACCCGCTTCGCGGGTCCGGCGTGGTCGGTCAGGATGTGAGTCGGCATGACGGGTTTGATGGCGGGCAAGCGCGGCCTGATCATGGGCGTCGCGAACGATCACTCGATCGCCTGGGGGATCGCCAAGGCGCTGCACGCCCAGGGCGCGCGACTGGCCTTCACGTACCAGGGCGAGGCCCTGGGCCGCCGGGTGGCGCCCCTCGCCGCCAAGCTCGATTCGGACATCGTTCTGCCCTGCGACGTCGAGGATCTCGCCTCCGTCGACGCGACCTTCGAGGCGCTCGACGCGCGCTTCGACGGCGGCCTGGACTTCGTGGTCCACGCCATCGGCTTCTCCGACAAGGCGCAGCTCAAGGGCCGCTACGTCGACGTGACGACGCGCGAGAATTTCGTGCGCACGATGACGATCTCGTGCTTCTCGTTCACCGAGATCGCGCAGCGCGCGGCCAAGCGGATGAACCAGGGCGGCTCGCTGCTGACCCTGACCTACGGCGGCGCGACCCGGGTCATGCCGAACTACAACGTCATGGGCGTCGCCAAGGCGGCGCTCGAGGCCTCAGTGCGCTACCTGGCGAGCGACCTGGGCCCGGACGGGATCCGGGTGAACGCGCTCTCCGCCGGCCCGATGCGGACGCTGGCCGGGGCCGGGATCGCCGACGCGCGACTGATGTTCAACCACCAGCGGGCGCACGCGCCCCTGCGGCGCACGGTCAGCCTGGAGGATGTCGGCGGTTCGGCCCTCTACCTGCTGTCGCCGCTCTCGGGCGGCGTCACCGGCGAGATCCACTTCGTGGATGCCGGCTACAACATCATCTCGATGCCGCGCCCGGACGTGCTGCAGGCGCAGGACGAGGCCGGCGTCGTCGGGAATGCCTGAGGCGCCTCACTCCTCCGGGATGCGCCCCGGGGGCAGGGGACCGGCCGGCGAACCGCGCTCGCCGCGGACCGAGCGCCGCTCCCGGGCGGCGCGCGCCTCCTCCGCGGTCGGCGGCGCCGAGGGATAGTTCGACGCGAAGGGGTTCGGCGGCGCCCCGCGCCCGGAGCCGCCGAACAGCTTGTCGAGGAAGCCCTCCTCGGCGCTCGCGGGTCGGGCGACCAGGAGAAGGGCGAGGGCGAGGATCGGGCGAAGCTGCATCGTCGTCGTCTGCGTGCCGGGACCGAGCCGGGTTAGGGCCACTTTCCGGCGGATCGGAGGCCGAGTCCCCGTCGCCTGGAACCCAGGCGCGTCCGGCGGGTTCGCGGTCAACGATGAGGGCGCGTACAGGAGGCGTGATGTCCGAGATTACCTATCGCATCGTCGAGCACGACGGCGGATTCGCCTATAAGGTCGGCGACGTGTTCTCCGAGACGTTCCCGAGCCGCGAGGAAGCGCTGCAGGCGGCGCAGGCCGCGGCGGCGGAGCAGCAGGTCCCCGGGTCGACCGAGGGGATCCGCTATCAGGATCAGGCCGGCGGCTGGCACGACGAGACGGCGCAGGGCAGCGACCGGCCCCGCGCCCGGGTCGTGGAGTAGCCGCGGCGGACGGGACGGACATGCGCGATCGTCCGCAACGGCGGGAAATCTCGTGGCGCGTGCGCGGCGCGTGACCCCGGCCGCGGCGCCGGCCGGTCGCAGGGCGCCCGCCCTGCCGAAGGGCGCACGGCGGACGACCCCGTCGCCGGAGACGCTGGCGGCGCTCGGCCCGGACCGGCTGATCGCGCTGATCCTCGGCGAGACCGGGCGCAACCCGGCCTTCAAGAAGCTGGTGAGCGCCGCGCTCGCCTCGCTCCAGGGCCCCGAGGCCGTCGCGGCGATCGTCGACCGGCGGCTGACGGCCCTCGAGGGCGCCCAGGGCTACATCGACTGGCAGAAGCGCCGGACCTTCGCGGCCGACCTCAACACGACCGTGACGGTGATCCTCAACGAGCTGCGGCCCCTCGATCCGGGGGCCGCGCTCGACCGGCTCCGGCGCTTTCTCGACGGCGCCGACGCGGTCCTGAACCGCGTGGACGACAGCACCGGCGCCGTGCAGGGCGTGTTCGACCGCGCCGCCGCGGCGTTCGTGGAGATCGCCGGCGCCCTGCCGCCGGAGGACGCCGCCCGGGTAGCGGCGCGCCTCGTCGAGCCGTTCGCGGCGGATCCGTTCGGCCCCCTCGGAACCGTCCTCGGCGACATGATCCCGGCGCTGCCCGAGCAAGCCCTCGCCGAGATCGACGACAGGCTCGCCGCCGCCGAGGCGGCCCTGCCGCAGGGTGGGGATCCCCGCCGCGACGCGACCCATCACCGGCAGGCGGCCCGGATCCAGATCCTGCGCCTGCGCCAGGCCGTCGCCGACCGGCGCGGCGACACCGACACCTTCATCGCCCTGGAGCGGGCGACCTTGCCGGGGCGGGAGAACCGCGTCGCGATTGCCCGGCGGCTCCTCGACGCCGGGCGCGCCACCGAGGCGCTGGACTGGATCCGGCGCATGCAGGACCCGGGCCTGCGCATCGCCACGCGGGCCGACCTGATCGCCGGCTTCGACCTGCGCGGACCCGAGCGGGAACGGCAGGCGCTGGAGATCGAGATCCTCGACGCGCTCGGCCGGGGCGATGAGGCGCAGGCCCTGCGCTGGAGGCGGTTCGAGCGCGAGCTCGACGCGCCGATGCTGCGCACCTTCCTCGCCAAGCTTCCGGATTTCGAGGACGAGGAGGCGCTCCGGCGCGCCCTCGACCACGCCGAGGCCTTCCCGCAGCCGCACCGGGCGCTCGCCTTCCTGGCGGCCTGGCCGGATCTGCGCCGTGCGGCCGCGCTGGTCGTCGCGCGGCCTGAGACCTGGCAGGGCGACCAGTACGCGGTGCTGGCGCCGGTCGCCGAGGCGCTGGCGCAGGATCACCCCCAGGCCGCGACGATCCTGTATCGCCGGCTCCTCGACTCGATCCTCGAGACCGGCCGCAGCGCCGCTTACCCGCACGGCGCGCGCTACCTCGCGGAGCTCGACGCCCTGGCGGGGCGCATCGCGACCGGCGACGTCGATCCGGATCCACAGGCCTACCGCGCTGCTCTGCGGCGGGCGCACGGCCGCAAGCACGGGTTCTGGAGCCTCGTGCGCGACTGAACCGGACGCGCGGCCGGCTCAGTCCTCCAGCACGATGGCGTCGACCCGGTCCGGGTAGAAAGCCACGTGGTCGCGGATTGCCGCGACGGCCGGGTACGGGTCGCCGTAGCTCCAGACCGCGTCGGGGCGCCGATCGCCGTCGACGACGAGGTCGAAATAGTGGGCGTCGCCCTTGTACGGGCAGTGGCTCGTCCGCGCCGAGGCGACGAAACAATCGGCGCGGATGTCGCTTCGCGGCACGTAGAAGACCGGTGGGTATTGAGCCTCCTGCAGCCGCAGGGCGTTCCGGGTCTCGGCGACCGCGGCGCCCGCCACGACGACGCGGACGCGGCGGGACTCGGGCTCGACGGTGATCGGGTGGTCCGGTCCGGGCAGCTTCATGGCGTGTTCCCTCCCTCGGGCTTCAGTTCGACGGTCCCGAGCGCGTCGGCGAGGCGCGTCTTCGCGGTCCCGGGCCGCAGGGGCTTCTGCTGGGTCTCGTGCGGCGCCCAGCCCGAGAGCCACAGCACCTCGAAGGTCGCCCGCACGCGACCGTCCGGGTCCGAGAACCGCTCGGCGTAGATCTCGGCCATGCGCAGCAACGTCGCCCGCCGCAGCGGCGTCCGCCGCCGCTCGGTGAGCACGTTCGTCATGCCCATGGCCCGCAGGTCGCGCATCAGGCCGAACGGGTCGGCGTAGCGGACCGTCAGCGTGTCGGTATCGGCCACCGGCAGCGCGAAGCCCGCCCGCTGCAGCAGGCCGCCGGCCTCGCGCACCGCCGCGAAGGGCGCCACGCGGGGGCTGACCCCGCCCTCGACCTCGCTCTCGGCCTGGGCGAAGCTCTGGCGCAGCTCCGTCAGCGTCGCGCCGCCGAGCAGGCAGCCGACGAACAGCCCGTCCGGCCGCAGGGCGCGGCGCAGCTGGATCAGCGTGCCGGGGAGGTCGTTCACGGCGTGGAGGGCCAGCAGCGACACGGCGAGGTCCAGGCTCCCGGTCGCCAGCGGCAGCGCCTCGGGATCTCCGACGATCAGGTCGCCACCCGGCTCCGGCAGGGCCGCGAGGCGGACTTGCCGCGCCGCCGGATAGCGGGCGGCGAGCAGCCGGGTCGCCACGGGACGCGGCGTGGCGAGGTCGAAAACCGAGACGAAGCTGCGCAGGACTGCGCCGAGCCGGTCGTCGAGATCCTCGGCGAGGCGGTCGAGGAGGAAGCCCGGGTAGCCGAGGCGCCCGGCACGGGCGAGGCGGCGGCGGGCGAGGCGCGTGTCGAACAGGGCGGCGGGAGCATCCATCGGGGGGCAGATGGCATCTGCGGTCGCGTCGCGCCACCGTCGCCGCGCACGGTCTCGTGAGCTGCGCTAGGATGCTGGAACGACTCGGGAGCGTCGCTGTTCCTGCTGCAACCGGCCCAACGGCCGAGATTCCTCAGGGAGCACACATCATGAAGCGCATGCTCGTCGGGGCCGCCGTGGCCCTCACCACCCTGGCCGCTGCGGGCGGCGCCGAGGCGAAGGGCTGCATCAAGGGCGCCATCGTCGGCGGCATCGCGGGTCACTACGCCGGCCATCACGGCCTCGTCGGCGCCGCGGCCGGCTGCGCCATCGGCCGCCACCGCGCCAACGCTCGCGACCGTCAGGTCGAGCGGCAGCAGATGGCGCCGCAGGCGCGCCCCGTCTCGGCCCAGTAAGCCGGGTCTGCGGGAGCGCGTCGCGCGCATGACGGCCTTCCAGGCCGTCGCCACGGCCCTGCGCGGTCTGCCGCGCGGGGTCGTCTCCCTGATCTACCCGCCCACCTGCGCGGGCTGCGGCGGCGCCACCGCCGACCCGGGCGCCCTCTGTCCGTCCTGCTGGTCGAGCCTGCGCCTGATCGAGGAACCGGTGTGCCAGCGCTACGGTACGCCCTTCGCGGTCGACCTCGGGGTCGGCCCGCTGGTGTCGCCCCGGGCCATCGCGGAACCGCCGGTCTTCGGCCGCGCCCGGGCGGTCGCCCTCTACGATTCCGTGGCGCGGCGGCTCGTCCATCGCCTGAAGTATGAGGACCGGCTCGATCTCGCCGGCGTGATGGCCCGGATGATGGCCGCGAGCGGCCGGACCCTGATCGCCGAGGCCGAGTGCCTCGTGCCGGTACCGCTCCATCGCGGACGCCTGTGGCGGCGGCGCTTCAACCAGTCCGCCCTGCTGGCGCGGGCGATCGCGGATGCGGCGGGGCGGCCGTGCGTCGCCACGGCCCTGGTGCGCGTGCGCGCCACGCGATCCCAGGTCGGCCTGAGCCGCGCGGCGCGGGCCGAGAACCTGAGCGGCGCCTTCCGGGTCGCTTCCGCCGAGCAGCACCGCGTCCGTGGGCGCCGGGTCCTTCTCGTGGACGACGTCATGACCACCGGCGCCACCGGCAACGCCGCCGCCCGCGCGCTCCTGCGCGGCGGGGCGACGTCCGTGGATCTCCTGACCTTCGCCCTCGTCGGCGACATCGCCGGCTGAAGCCTGCCTTCAGCGCCCGGCCTGCACCCGCTCCGGGAAGCCCGCCGCCAGGGTGAAGTCGAACGCCTCCGCGATCCCCTCGTACCAGAGCGAGAACGGCGTCGGACGCGCGAGGTGCAGGGCGCCCTCGGTCTCGCGCCCCTCGTGCTGGAGGGCCGCCCCGTGCTTGGCCGCGAGCCGCAGCATGGGCCCGTTTCCCGACAGGCAGCGGACGTGGAGATCCTTGACGCCGCGATGCCGCGCCGCGCGGGCGATCCGGGCGAACAGGGCGGCCCCGATCCCCTTGCGGCGGAAGGTCTGCTCGACCGCGAAGGCCGCCTCAGCGTGCGGCCCCAGGGCGTAGCGGGACGCGCCCGGCCCCATCGGCCGCAGCTCGGCGAGACCGCGCAGCACGCCGCCCACGAAGGCGCCGTACATCACGCCCTCCGCGGTCAGCGCCTGCGCGGCGTAGGCCCGGACTCCGGCCTCGCTGACATTGCCCATGAAGCGGCTCGCCCGGGTCTCCGGATCCAGCCGCAGGAAATAGTCGAGGACCGCAGCGCGGTCCGCCGGCCAGAGACGCCGGATGGTGTGGGTCGGCCCATCGAGGGCTTGTACCGCCATGATGAAGCTCCGGTTCGTGCGCGCTGCCGCGCGGGGTGATCCGGACGCTCCTCCCAAGAGACCGCCGGGATGTCGCATCCCCGTATTCATTGTGCAATGCAGCAGAGTGCGGGGCCGGCCGGCCGCGGGCCTGCCATGCGTGGGACCGATGGGAGGCTTCGATGGGACGCCTCGATGGGACGCCTCAATGGGACGCTTGCCCGCGGCTGTTCGGCCGCGGGCTTGATTCAGGCCGAGCTTGCGCGGCACTGGAACAGGCCCCGGGTCGTTGACCGCCGACGCGGGTGCAGGGGGTGCCGAACCGGTACCGCGATCAGCAGCGAGGAACCGGCGGCGTGAACGACAGATCCGGCAAGCCCATCGCCCCGTCGCCGGCGGCGCTCGCCGGTGCGGTCTCGCCCGGCCCGGTCCACGAGCGCTACGAGGCGCTGGTCGCCAACGGCGCCATCGAGCGCGATCCCGCCCAGGCGCACCTCGTGCGCGCCCTCGACCGGCTGGTCGTCGACCTCCAGCGCCGCAAGCGGGCCAGCAAGACGAGCGCCCTGGGGTGGCTGTTCCGTCGCAAGGACGAGGCCGAGGCGATCAAGGGCCTGTACATCTGGGGCTCGGTCGGGCGCGGGAAGACCATGCTGATGGACCTCTTCCACGAGGCGGCGCCGGAGCCGAAGCGGCGCGTCCATTTCCACGGCTTCCTGGCCGACGCGCACGAGCGGATCCACGCCTACCGTCAGGCGCTGAAGGCCGGCACCGTCAAGGGCGACGACCCGATCGGACCGGTGGCCGACCAGCTGGCCGACGAGGCGACCCTGCTGTGCTTCGACGAGTTCACTGTCACCGACATCGCCGACGCGATGATCCTGGGTCGCCTGTTCAACCATCTGTTCCGGCGCGGCGTCACCGTCGTCGCGACCTCGAACGTCGAGCCCGACCGACTCTACGAGGGCGGCCTCAACCGGGCGCTGTTCCTGCCCTTCGTGGCGAACCTCCAGGAACGCGTGACCGTCGTCCGCCTCGACTCCCGGACGGATTTCCGGCTCGAGAAGCTCGGCGGCGCGGCGGTCTACCATGTCCCCGCCGACGCGGCGGCGCGCGCGGCCCTCGACGCCGCCTTCAAGGCCCTGACCGGCAAGGCTCGCGGCCTCCCGGCGACGGTCACGGTCCACGGCCGGGCCGTGGCGGTTCCCGAGCAGGCGACCGGCGTGGCCCGGTTCGGCTTCGACGATCTCTGTCGCCAGCCCCTCGGCGCCTCCGACTACATGGCACTCGCCCGCGCCTACCACACGGTGATCCTCGACGGGATCCCGGTGATGGGCGAGGCGGAGCGGAACGAGGCCAAGCGCTTCATCACGCTGGTCGACACGCTCTACGACCGGCACGTGAAGCTCGTGGCCTCCGCGGCCGCCGAAGCGCAGGACCTCTACACCGCCCGGACCGGCCGCGAGGCCTTCGAGTTCGACCGGACCGTCTCGCGCCTCATCGAGATGCGGTCGCGGGAATATCTCGGCCAGCCGCACGGCCGGCCGGATTCCGAGGCGTCGGGCGCCACCACCGGGCTGGTGGAAACGTGAGCGCCCCGTCGCGCGCCGGATCGATCTTCGGCCTGCGCCGGCGCAATTGGCGCGGCGCCGGCCCGCTGGGCTGGCTCCTCGGTTCGCCCGTCGCCTTCATCCTGCTGATCGTTGCCCTGGGCAGCGGCACGGCCAATTACGTGACCGGCGAGACCGACCGGGCCGCGACCGCCCGGGCGAACGCGACGATCGCCGGGATCGAGCGCCTGATCTCCGAGGTCAAGGACCTGGAGACCGGGGAGCGCGGCTTCGTGCTGGTCGGCAGCGAGGATTACCTCCGACCCTACACGACCGCCCTCACCAAGATCGACACGGAGCTGACCGGCCTCGGCGCCGCCGCGCAGGAGTCGGTCCGGGCCGGCGGCCCGTCGCTCGCCGGGCTGATCGCGCAGAAGCGCGACTTCGCCGCCCGGGTGGTGGAGGCGCGGCGGAACCGGGGCTTCGACGCCGCCATCGACCTCGTCCGCACCGGCGAGGGCAAGCAGCTGATGGACGCGATCCGCGCCGAGTCGGCGGCCCGGCAGGCCGCGACCCTGGAGCAGCTCGCGACCATCCAGGCGCGCGAAGCGTGGCGCGGACTCCTTCTGTTCCTCCTCTCCGCGGCGGCGGCCCTCGGAGCGATCGTGCTGCTGGCGCGCCTCGCCCTGGTGCGACGGCAGGAATCCCTGCGGATGTCCCGCCTCCTCGACGGGGTACTGGCCAACGCGCCGGTGGGGCTCGGCTTCCTCGACCGTGACCTGAAGATCCGGCACATGAACCGGGCGCTCGCCACCATGAGCGAGCGCGGCTTCGGGGCCGATCTCGGCGCGCCGATCTGGGCCATGCTCCCGACTCTGCGGGAGGAGCTGGCCCCGAAGCTGGCCGCGGCCCTGACGGAAGGCCTGGTCTCGCCGAACGTCCCGGTGGCGGTGCCGACCCCCTCGGCGCCGGGCGGCGTGCGGCATTTCTCGATGAGCTTCTATCCGCTCCGGGGCGAGGAGAGCGCGGCGGCCGACCAGAGCGTCGAGGGCGTCGGCCTCGTGGTGGTCGACGAGACCATCCGCCACCTCGCGGAGGCCCGGCTGCGCCGGAGCGAGGAGCGCTTCCGCTCGCTGATCGAGGCGAGCGCCGCCATCGTCTGGACCGCCAACCCGGAAGGGAGCCTCCATCGCCGCCAGACGGCCTGGACCCGCTTCACCGGCCAGGACGAGGCCGCCTACGCGGGGCTCGGCTTCCTCGACGCGGTCCACCCGGAGGACCGTGCGCATACCCGCGCCGCGTGGACCCGCGCTGTCACCAGCCTGGAACCCTACGCCACCGAGCACCGGATCCGCGCCGCCTCCGGGACCTACCGGCACATGAGCGTGCGCGCCGTCCCGATCCTCGAACCCGACGGCACCCTGCGGGAGTGGGTCGGGACCCACACGGACATCACCGAGCGCAAGGAGGCCGAGGCCGCGATCGAGGCGGCGCGCGCGGCGGCCGAGGCCGCCAACGCGGCCAAGAGCCAGTTCCTGGCCAATATGAGCCACGAGCTGCGCACCCCGCTCTCGGCGGTGATCGGCTATTCCGAGATGGTGCAGGAGGAGCTGGAGGATATCGGCGAGGCCGATCTCGTCACCGACATGAAGAAGATCGAGACCAACGCCCGCCACCTCCTCGGCCTGATCAACGACGTGCTCGACATCTCGAAGATCGAGGCCGACCGGGTCGAGATCTACGCGGAGGATTTCGAGGTCGCCGCCGTGGTGCAGGAGGTCGCGGTCACGGTCGAGGGTCTCGTCGCCAAGAAGGGCAACACCCTGGCGCTGGAGCTGGAGCCGGGCCTGGGCAGCGCGCATACCGACGTGACCAAGCTGCGGCAGTGCCTGATCAATCTCCTGAGCAACGCCGCGAAGTTCACCGAGGATGGCCGGATCACCCTGGCGGTCGCCCGGGCGGACGGTGCGCTGCGCTTCTGCGTGACCGACACCGGCATCGGCATGACGCGGGAGCAGGTCGGCAAGCTGTTCGAGCGGTTCACCCAGGCCGACGCCTCCACGACGCGCCGGTTCGGCGGCACCGGGCTCGGCCTCGCGATCACCCGGGCCTTCGCCGAGATGCTGGGCGGCTCGATCACCGTGGACAGCCGTGAGGGGCAGGGCACCACCTTCACGCTGACGCTGCCGGACCGTTTCGAGGCCGCCGCGGCCGGGGACGCGGACCCGGCCGCATCGGGAGACGGCGACCGCGGGACGATCCTGGTGGTCGACGACGACGCCGCCACCCGCGATCTGCTGGCGCGCTTCCTGGAGCGCGAGGGCTTCTCGGTGACGGTCGCCGAGGACGGGCGGCGCGGGCTCGATCTCGCTCGCAGCCTGCTTCCGCGGGCCGTGCTCCTCGACGTCACCATGCCGCAGATGGACGGATGGGCGGTGCTGCGGGCCATCCGGGCCGATCCCGAGATCGGCGCGACGCCGATCGTGATGGTGACGGTCCTGGACGAGCAGAACCTCGCCTTCTCCCTCGGCGCCACCGACTACCTGCAGAAGCCGATCGACTGGGGAAGCCTGCGCCAGATCGTCGACCGCTTCCGCCTCGCCTCGGGTGACGGCGCGATCCTCGTCGTCGAGGACGAGGCCGACGTCCGCGAGCACGTCTGCGCCTATCTCGCGCGCGAGGGCTTCCCGGTCCGCGAGGCCGAGAACGGCCTGCGCGCTCTGGCAGCCCTGGAGACGGAGCGCCCATCCCTCATCCTGCTCGACCTGATGATGCCCGAGATGGACGGATTCGCGTTCCTGCGGGCGCTGCGGGCCCGGCCTGACAGCCGCGACGTGCCGGTGGTGGTGCTCACCGCCAAGGACATCACGGCCGAGGACCGGCGCCGTCTGGCCGGTCAGGCCGACAGGGTGCTCGCCAAGGGCTCGACCGGGCTCAAGGAGCTGGCCCGCGAGCTGCGTGCCCTGGTCCCCACAGCGGAGGACGCGCCCGCCCAGGGACCCGAGCCCGGCTGAGCGCCCGCGGACGACGCGCGGTCCCGGTCCCGGATCGGGGATGGTGCCGCGTCAGAGACCCCGGAACGCCAGCATCAGCGCGCCGACGGCGATGCCCCACAGGGCCAGCGTCGACCAGATCGCGCGATAGCGTTCGTTGCGGGCGAAGCGCTCCAGCCGGCGGGCATCGCCGGTGCCGGCCTCGTCGAGGCGGACCAGCACGCGCTTCAACCGCATGGCAAGGTCCGGGATGTCGCCGACGACGTCGGAGACGACCTTGAGGGCGTCCAGGCCGCTCTGCGCCCGGCCGACCGGCCCCATGTTGCGGGCGATCCAGGCGCGCACGACCGGCTCGGCCGTGGTCCACATATCGAGGCGCGGGTCGAGGGAGCGGGCGACGCCCTCCACCACCACCATGGTCTTCTGGAGCATCACCAGCTCGGTGCGGGTGCTCATGTCGAACAGGGCCGTGACGTCGAACAGCAGGGTCAGGACCTTGGCCATCGAGATCTCGTCGGCCCGGCGTTGGTGGATCGGCTCGCCGATGGCGCGGATCGCCTGAGCGAAATCCTCCACGGAGTGGTGGGCCGGCACGTAGCCCGCCTCGAAATGGACCTTCGCCACCCGGCGGTAATCCCGCAGGATGAAGCCCAGCAGGATCTCGGCGAGAAACCGGCGCTCGTTCGGGCCGAGGCGGCCCATGATGCCGAAATCGACCGCGACCAGCCGGCCCTCGGCATCGACCAGCAGGTTCCCCTGGTGCATGTCCGCGTGGAAGAAGCCATCGCGGATCGCGTGCCGCAGGAAGCTCTGGATGACGGTCCGGCCGATTGTCTGCGGATCGTGCCCCCGGGCGGCGAGCTCCGCGGCGCTGTGCAGGCGGGTCCCCTCGATCCACTCGGCCGACAACACCTCGCGGGCGGTCAGCTCCCATTCCGGCCTCGGCACACGGAAGTCCGGATCGTCCTTGGTGTTCTCGGCGAGCTCGGAGGCGGCCGCCGCCTCCAGGCGGAAATCCATCTCCATCAGCACCGAGCGCGCGAGGATCTCCACCACCTCGCGCGGGCGCAGCCGCTCCGCCTGCGGCGACAGGGCGTTCACCACCCGCGCCATGAAGCGCATGACCTCGAGGTCGCGCATGAAGCGCTCGCGGACGCCAGGCCGCATCACCTTCACGGCGAGGGCGCGCTGCGTGCCGTCGGGATCCTGCACGATCGCCTTGTGGACCTGCGCGATCGAGGCGGCGGCGATCGGCTCGCTGAACGACACGAACAGGGCGCTCACGGGCTTGCCGAGGGCGGCCTCGACGGTGCGAAGCGCGACCGCCTGCGGGAAGGGCGGCACCCGGTCCTGCAGTTTCTCCAAGTCGAAGGCCGCGCGCATGCCGACGATGTCGGGCCGCGTCGCCAGGAACTGGCCGAATTTCACGTAGGACGGGCCGAGGCGCGTCATCGCCGCAGAGAGCCGGGCCGCCCCGTCGTCGAGGCCGGGCCGCTCGAGGGAGCGGCCGATCCGCAGGGCGAGGCGCAGGTGCGGGGGCAGCTCAGAGGGGTCGACGAGGGCGAGGGCGCCCTCGCGGGCCAGCACGAAGCCGACCCGCGCGCCGCGAAACAGGTTGACGGCGGCGCTGATCACCGGTGCTGGCTCCCGTCGCGCGCGGCGGCGGTCAAGAGACCTTCCAGCCCGAATGGATCGCCACGATCCCGCCCGTCAGCGCCCGGTCGGTGACGTGCCGGAAGCCCGCGCGCTCGATCATGCCCGCGAAGGCGCCGCGGGTCGGGAACTTCCGGATCGACTCCACGAGGTAGCGGTAGGACTCGGCGTCCCCGGCCACCCGGGCGCCGATGCGCGGGATGACGTTGAACGAGTAGGCATCGTAGATGCGGTCGAGCAGCGGGATGTCGACGGCCGAGAATTCCAGGCAGAGGAAGCGCCCACCGGGCTTCAGCACCCGCCGCGCCTCGGCCAGCGCCGTCTCGATCCGCGGCACGTTCCGGATGCCGAAGGCGATCGTGTAGGCGTCGAAGGACCCGTCCGGCAGCGGCAGCGCCTCGGCGTTGCCGGTCACGAAGGCGATCCGGTCGCCGGCCTCGTCGACCTTGCGCTCCCGCGCCCGCTCAGCGCCGACCCGCAGCATCGACTCATTGATGTCGAGGACGGTGACGCGGGTGCGCGGACCGCCCGCGGCCAGAACCCGGAAGGCCACGTCGCCGGTGCCGCCGGCGACGTCAAGATGCGCGAAGGCGCGGTTCTGCGGCGGCCGCAGCATCGAGACGAGCTGCGCCTTCCAAGCCCGATGCAGGCCCGCCGACATCAGGTCGTTCATGATGTCGTAGCGGCGGGCGACCGAGTGGAAGACGCTGTCGACGCGCCCCTGCTTCTCGTCGAGCGCCACGCGCTCGAAGCCGAAATCCGCGCTCGCGCGCTCAGACGCCCCGTCTCCGGCCTTCATGACGCTCCCAATCCTCGATGGGCGCGTCATAGCGAAGGTCGCGCCCGATCGCCATGCGTCGAAACACGCGGCTGGGGACCGACCCCGGTGCTGCGACACGCCGAAGACGTGTCTCAGCCGACCCGGGTGCGGAGCGCGTCCGCCACCGCGCTGGCCATGGCGCGCGTACCCATCGGGTTCGTGCCCTCGCCGGCGATGTCGGCGGTGCGCGCGCCGCCCGCGAGGGCGTCCGTGATGGCGCCGTCGAGGGCGTCGGCCGCGTCGCCGAGGCCGAAGGAGTAGCGCAGGCACATGGCGAGCGAGCCGATCATGGCGATCGGGTTGGCCTTGTCCTGGCCGGCGATGTCGGGCGCCGAGCCGTGGACCGGCTCGTAGAGCGCGCGGCGCAGGCCGCTGGCGTCGACCGCCCCGAGGGAGGCCGAGGGCAGCATGCCCAGCGAGCCGGTGAGCATGGCGGCGATGTCGGAGAGCACGTCGCCGAACAGGTTGTCGGTCACCAGCACGTCGAACTGCTTGGGCCGGCGCACCAGCTGCATGGCGCAGTTGTCGGCGAGGATGTGCTCGAGCTGCAGGTTGGCGTAGTGCTCGGCGTGCACCTTGGTGACGACCTCCTTCCAGAGAACGCCCGACTTCATCACGTTGTGCTTCTCGGCCGAGGCGACCCGGCCCGAGCGCTTGCCCGCGAGGTCGAAGGCCACGTGGGCGATCCGCTCGATCTCAGCCGTCGTGTAGACCTGGGTGTCGACCGCCCGCTTGGAGCCGTCCTCTAGCGTGGTGATCTCCTTCGGCTCGCCGAAATAGACGCCGCCGGTGAGCTCCCGCACGATCATGATGTCGAGTCCCTCGACGAGCTCGCGCTTCAGCGCCGAGGCCTCGGCCAGTGCCGGGTAGCAGATCGCCGGGCGCAGGTTGGCGAAGAGGTCGAGTTCCTTGCGCAGGCGCAGCAGGCCGGCCTCGGGGCGGTTCTCGTAGGCGACACCGGCCCATTTCGGTCCGCCGACCGCGCCGAGCAGGATGGCGTCCGCGTCCCTCGCGCGCTGCAGGGTCGCGTCCGCGAGCGGGACGCCGTGCGCGTCGAGGGCGCTGCCGCCGACGAGGTCGGTCTCGGTCTCGAAGGTCGCGAGACCGGTCTCCTTGAGGGTGTCGAGCACCACCTGCATGCCGCCGGCGACCTCCGGGCCGATCCCGTCGCCGGGGAGGAGCAGGAGCTTGTAGCTGGCCATGACGGTCTCGCGGGTTCGGTCTCGACGTGCCGGCGGGCTTTATCGAGGCTGCACCGTCATTGGCAAGCTTCGGTAAAGCGCCGGCCCGCAGGCCGGGACGGATCGGGCACCGCGGTCAGAGGATCACGACCCGGCCGGTGCCGATGTCGTAGAAGCCGCCCACGACCTTCACCCGCTCGGCGGCGACGGCCTCCGCGATGATGGGGCCGGCCTGCTCGAGGCGCCGGACGCTGTGCCGGACATTCTGGGCGATGGCCTCTGCGAGGGGATCCTGCGCACGCGCCTTTTCGGCCAGATCCACCGCCGGGCGAATCGCCTCGATCAGCACGGGGAGATGACCGGGGAGCGACGCGTTGGTCTTCATGACGTCGATCGTCGCCTTCACGGCCCCGCAATCGGAATGGCCGAGGACGAGGATCAGCGGCGCGCCCAGGACCGATACGCCGTACTCGAGGCTGGCGAGACCGTCGGTTGTGACGAAGTTGCCGGCGACGCGGACGACGAACAGATCGCCCGGTCCCTGGTCGAAGATGAAATCCGGGGCGACCCGGGCATCGGCGCAGCCGACGATACACGCGATCGGATACTGCGCCGCGGCCCGCGCGGCGCGACCGGCCGGGAAGTCCCGGTTCGTCGACGTGTTGGCGACGTAGCGGCCGTTGCCGTCGCGCAGCCGCGTGAGGGCCGCCTCGGGCGTGATGGCGTTCGATCGCGCGCCGTCGGGGGCCGCCTCGGCCCGCCGGATCCCGGCGGAAGCCCCCATCACGGTACCGGCCGCGGCCGCGGCCAGCAGGCCGCGCCGGGAGAGAGAGGGTCGATGCAGATCGCACACGGTGGACGGTCCCCTTCGCATCTGACGCCGGCCAGGCCCGGCGGACCGCTCGCTCCGGCAGCGCTGAGACAAGCACTGCGAGTCGTATCCCGGCGCGTTCTTCACCACCGAGTCCAAACTTTGCAGGAAATCCTGGACCGAAGGCCGGGCGCGCGGCATCCCTTCGGCCGGATCCGGCTGATTCGGGGCGCGGATGTTGGACGATCATTTCCGGGCGCGGATCACTCTGCTTCGATCCGAGCGCGATTTCCGCCCGGCGGTCGCCGGTTACTGCCAGGGCATGATCGAACCGGCGCAGATTGTTTGGCCGAGCCACAAGCTGCTCAATCAGATCGGGCGCTACGTGGTCTCGTTCATGCTGATCCACAACGACTACGCGTGGCGCCATCACGGGGGCCCGCGTCCCACCCTGACGGTCCTCCAGGCGATGGTGGGATCGAGCCCGAGGCAGACAGCCGGCTTCGTGTCGGCCCTGAAGGCCGGGCGATTCGTCACCGCGGTGGCGGATCGGGGCGACGGGCGCGTGAAATGCCTGCAGGCGGCGCCGGCCCTGGTAACCGAGATCGCGCGGAGCGGGCGCCTGTTCGTCGCCGCCATGGACGCGGTGACCCGTCGCGACCCGGGCCACGCCGGGATGCTCGACGGCCCCGACCGGCTCGGGGAGTTGGTGCGCCTTTCGGCCGCCCACGTGCTGCGGCACGGCACGCTCATCGCGCCGTTCCCGCGGGTGCTCCATTTCGCCGGACGGGACTGCGGCTATCCGCTGCTCACGGCCCTGGTCGGGGCCCACTATGCCGCCACGGTGCCCGGCGCGCCGGCGGCGGTGTCGCTCAGCCTGCGCAGCCTCGCCGAGCGGCTGGACGTGTCGCGGGCCCATGTCGGCAACCTGCTCGGCGAGGCCGAGGCCGCGGGATGGATCCGGATCGCCGGCGGCCACCTGACCGCCTTCGACCCGACGCTGCTGGCGGAGTTCGAGGTCTGGGCCGCGGGGCAGATGCTGTTCTACGACGATCTCGCGGCGGCGATCCTCGCGGACCTGCCGGCCGCGACAGCCCCGGTCCGCGCCTCCGGACACGTCGGTCTCGCTTGTGTTCCGGTCGATCCGGGGATACCTACGGGCGGCACCGCGCCGTGAGAACGTCCCGCGCGGGTCGCCGACAGGAGAGACGAGCCTTGGCCAGAGCCGGCTCAGCGATCGAGACCGCCCGCGCCGCCTCTACGGCGCTGCGGTCCCGTGCGCGCCGCTCCGGGCTCCTTCTCCCGCTTCTGCTTACCCGCCCCTGAGGGCCGTCCGGGCGCGCGCCTGGGCCTTCAGGGGAGTTCTTTCATTCGCGAATCCGCCCGCGAGGGCACCACGCCGCGCCGCGCCATCACGTGCCGGGCGGCCCGCGACAGGGTAATGCCATGACTACGACCAGCACCGCTTCCGCCCGCGACCGGATCTTGATTTTCGACACGACGCTCCGCGACGGCGAGCAGTGCCCCGGCGCCACCATGACCTTCGACGAGAAGCTCGCGGTCGCCGAGTTGCTCGACACGATGGGCGTCGACATCATCGAGGCCGGGTTCCCCATCGCGTCGAACGGCGATTTCGAGGCGGTCTCGGAGATCGCCCGGAGGACCAAGCGCGCGACCATCGCGGGCCTCGCCCGCGCGATCCCCGCCGACATCGCCCGGGCCGGCGAGGCCGTGCGCCACGCCAAGCGCGCGCGGATCCACACCTTCGTGTCGACCTCGCCGATCCATCTCGCGCACCAGATGCGCAAGAGCCAGGACGAGGTCGTCGAGATCATCCTCAGGACCGTGGCCCAGGCCCGCGACCTCGTCGAGGACGTGGAGTGGTCGGCCATGGACGCGACCCGCACGCCGCTCGACTACCTGTGCCGCTGCGTCGAGGCGGCGATCAAGGCCGGCGCTACGACCATCAACCTCCCCGATACAGTCGGCTACGCCACGCCGTCGGAGTACCGCGACATGTTCGCGAACGTCCGCGCGCGCGTGCCGAACGCCGACAAGGCCGTGTTCTCGGTCCATTGCCACAACGACCTGGGCCTCGCGATCGCCAATTCCCTGGCCGGCATCGAGGGCGGCGCCCGGCAGGTCGAGTGCACGATCAACGGCATCGGCGAGCGCGCTGGCAACGCCGCTCTCGAGGAGATCGTGATGGCGCTGCGCACCCGCGCGGACGTGCTGCCCTACGAGACCGGCGTGGAATCGACGATGCTGACCCGCGCCTCGAAGCTCGTGAGCCACGCCACGAACTTCCCGGTGCAGTTCAACAAGGCGATCGTCGGCCGCAACGCCTTCGCGCACGAGAGCGGCATTCACCAGGACGGCATGCTGAAGAACGCCGAGACCTACGAGATCATGACGCCGGCCTCCGTGGGGCTGACCAAGACCTCCCTGGTGATGGGCAAGCACTCCGGCCGGGCGGCGTTCCGCTCCAAGCTGGAGGACCTCGGCCTGCACCTGTCGGACAACCAGTTCCAGGACGCTTTCGACCGGTTCAAGGCCTTGGCCGACCGGAAGAAGCACGTCTACGACGAGGATATCGAGGCGCTGGTCGACGAGAACCTCGCCACGGCCCACGACCGCATCCGGCTGGTCTCGCTGTCGGTCATCGCCGGCACCCGCGGACCGCAGCGCGCCACGCTGCGGATCGCCGACGAGACCGGCACGCGGATCGAGGAGGCGGACGGCAACGGGCCGGTCGACGCGGTGTTCAACGCGATCTCGGCGCTGGTCCCGCATCAGGCGCAGCTGGAGCTCTATCAGGTCCATGCCGTGACCGGCGGGACGGACGCGCAGGCGGAGGTCTCGGTGCGGCTGCGGGACGGCGAGCGCAGCGTCACCGCGCGCGGCGCCGATCCGGACACGCTCGTGGCGTCGGCGAAGGCGTATCTGTCGGCGCTGAACAAGCTGTCGGCCCATTCCGTGCGCGTGCATGCACAGCATGCGGCGGCGGAATGAGAAAAGCGGCGGCCGGGGGTGGACAGGCCCCGGCCGCGTTGGTATCAGCCCGCCACCCCGGACGGACTTGGTGGCCACCGGGCGGTCGCAGAAGCGATCGGGCGCATAGCTCAGTTGGTAGAGCAGCTGACTCTTAATCAGCGGGTCCTAGGTTCGAACCCTAGTGCGCCCACCAAGCATCTCTCTGATACTGTTGAGATATTTTCCCCTCACGGGGCGCCGTTGCTGAATAGCAGCGCCAATTATCCGGCACATATTCAGCACGAAAAACTTCTGCCACTCAGCAGCTGATGGCCGAACTGTCTGTTCGACAGCTGCCAGCGTTGGCTCAGGGATCGTGGCGATTTGGCTTTCGACAAGCGACAGACCCATTCAATGTAACCCGAAGGCCCGAGCAGCTCACGAGCCGAGCGTTGCCGTGATCGCGTCGTCGCATTGTATGGCGTATGGACCGCGGGAAATTCGCAGGAGACAGCTATGGCCACGGACAAAAAGAGCACGTTTCCCGGCTCACTGCGGGACCACAAAGATGCTGCGAACGCCGAAGCCGAGAAGGTCAGCGCGAAGATCGATGACGCCTTCCTGAAGCTCGCCAAGAAAATGCGCGAGCGCGCCGACAAGGCGAAGTCGAAGGTGGACACGGCACGGAAGCCAGAGAAGCGCGCCATCCTCCTGCGGCGCTTCGAGCTCTACGCGGATGCAGCGACCCATCTGGAAGAGCGCCTGCCCCCGCGCAACGACTAGGTGCCCAATCGAGATCAGGCGAGCTTGTGAGGCTGACGACCTTCCTGAGCGTAGGGTTGCCTCACTGCCGCGCAGACCCCTATGACCGAAGGATCAAATCGCAGATCTGCCGGGCACAGGTGCATCCATGGCCTCGATCGATCAATTGGCAACCACCCTTCAGGGGCTCGCTGGTCCTGGGATTGCGCGGAAGGAACTGATCGCTGCCGTCCGTGAGCGCCATCCCAAGGCCTCCAAGAAAGACATCGTGCGGGCGGCCTTTTACGCCCTCACGAGTGCCGTTGATGGCGATCTAGAACGCGCCCAACGGCTGCACGACTTCGCCCTGAGCCATCGGGCAGAGGACGAGCCGCTCCCCGTTAAACGCCGCAAGAAGCACGTCCGGCAGGACGCGCGGCAGAGCCATGCGCGCGCTGCAGAAAAGGTCTGAGCCTTACGGTCAAGGTCACCTCGCTGTCGTGTCCGGGCCATAGGGCACGGGACCTCCCACCGAACCCGATGCAGCGCAGTGACCGATTGGTTTGACGAACATGAAGACGTTCAGCCCTCGTCGACCGTCGAGGAGAGCTGGATGCGTCTGTACATCGTATGGGGACTGATCGGCCTTGGAGCGCTTGGAGCGCTTGGAGCGCTTGGCGGTATGCTCCACGTGCTTCCAGCCTGAATTTGGCGAACGGGAACCCGTTGGATGAGCGAACCTGAGCAGGCTGAGCCCTTCACGTTCGAACTCCTCCCATCGAAGCGCGCGGCCGGCGGCTACCACTGGGCCATCCGTAAGCACGGGAAGCTCGTCCAGCGCTCCGATACCCCGCTCCCGACAGAGGATAAGGCCCGCGTTCAAGCCCAGGCCATGATTGGGCGTCTGCGCATCGGGCAGACCAACTGGTAGGAGACCAGCTGTCAGGCAGGAGCCCGCCGCGGCTGCGCCGGGCGGGCTCCCTCCCTCGGACCATTTGTGTCAACGCGGGGTCCGATGGCTTGCTGGCGTCGGCTGTTGAGACGGACGCGCAAGGAAGCGTCGCTGCGGCACAAGTCGTCGACGTGTTGCCGCCGCTGGCAGCGCTACCATACCACACGCAACGCCTGCGTGACGTCCGTAGCCGCCGGCTTGGTGGTGGATCCATATCGGATCTGGTGCTTGGCGCCGGCAGGCGCCTGGTGAACGGCCACGTCATCGCTTCTCCATGCTTGAGGGGCCTTAAGCACACGCTCCAGCTCGGCCTGGTAGAAACTAAGGCTGGTAGCGTGGGCGGCGTTCGCGACGCTGGCCTCGCGCGCGTCGCGGATATCGACGAGCTCTAACTAGTCGCGATCATTTTGCAGGCGGCGGCGACCTCGCTGCGACGGCTGCTCGGGCGCTTAAAGGCGCCAGGGCAGCTGCGAGCTTGTCCACAGCCGCAACCAACTCCGCAAATGTGAAACTCCTGGGGATTGACCTACATCTTGTGGGTATGCGGCCAGCCAGCCATAGACAGCAGCCGTTTTTGGTGCCAGCGTTATGCTCCCGCTTGAAGGGAGTTCTGTTTGGCAGCCAAGATCAGCGATCGAGAATTACGCCTACAGGCGCTTATGCTCGATGATCCCTATGAACAGCCGAACCTGGCATGGGAGATCAAACCAGACGCGCGTCTTCTCGACGTGTTGAACCTCTACCAATTCAAGGAGTGGCCTACACAGAAAGTGTACTGCGTGTCCTGTCAGGGGCACCACCACAAAAAGGGTTTCACCTGTATAACTAGCGATGGCGATCGCCTTCTGTTTGGTTCCAAGTGCGGACAAGAAGCATTTGGCGAGAGTTGGGTTAACGCTGAAAAGCGGATCAAGGAACGACATCAGCGACAGCACGAGCTGCTTAGCTTAGACCGCAGCAAGCACATACTAGATACGATGAAAAAGGCGCTCTGGCGCTGGGTAAAACCAATCAACGATTTGGCAGCTCGGCGCGTTGGGTTCGCGAGCAAACTTGATAAACTGTATCAGCGATGCCACGAAGCAGCACAAAGATCGAATGGCATCCTGACAACGTTCGAAAAAGTCAAGCAAAAACTAGGCAATGAGCCAGATTGGGTTGAAAGGCCCTATGCGCCCCTTCCCGGGAAAGCTATGTTTGCCGCGTTCGACCGCATGAACATCGTGCATGTTGTCGAAGGCACTTTCAAAGCTATCGAGGAAGTCAAAGCCAACGCCGCTAATACCGACGGCGTCTCTACCACCAGCCTGAAGCGCGCACGCCTGAACCTTGAACGTAAATTTGAGCTGCTTGAGCATTCTGCGGTTGCGTACGAAGGCGCACAGGAGTTTTTCAGCGCTAACTCGTTCAAAAGGATAGCTGAATGGTCTTGGGCTCGCAACGTGAACGGCGAGCGATACCTCTTTGAAAGGGGCATCCTTCGACACACTGACACCGACCGTGCCGTGGGCCTGTTAAGCCCCCTTCAAGACCTCGACGACGAGATCCTGGATCTCATTCGAGAATATCGGCGCGGCGAGTAAGGAAGGGTGGGGGCTCGACGGCCCCCACCTCTCATGACGTATCGAGATCTTTCTGGCATTCAGCGACCAGCTCGCGCTGGCGCGGTGTCAGGTCGTCGAGCTGATCTCTCTCGACCAGGCCGGCGGCCTGGGCGGCGTCCCGTGCCGTGGCCGCGAGGGCGGCCAGGACCTTGGACTTGGTGGTCTGCAGGGCGGCCTCGTCGTGGGCCCAGGCCACGCCCACGAGGGCGTGGACGAGCGGGAGGTTGTGGGCGCGGCTCTTGCCCGGCATCTGGCTGGCATGCGCGACGACGGCGTCGAAGATCTGTTGCTTGCTCGGGTTCGGAACGTCGACCAGAGGTGGCACTCGCATCGGTAGGATCCTTGTTGGCTGGGTCCGTTTCGGACCGTGTGGTTCAGGCGTGCGAATGCGCGACTGTGGTGGGTTGAGGGTAGCTCCGCTCGGCCCGGCGGGCTTGGTGCTGAGCGAGCAGCCTATCTGCGCGCTGCTGGGACGTCTCTCTGGGTGGCTGCCGCATAGGCTTGTTCTCCCATATCCGATATGGAATGCGACCTCGAACTTGTTGCCGGACTTTTGACTTGTTAGTCCGATCCGTACCATCTAGTTCTAGCGTGGACACGGTCTGGTAGTGGACGTTGGAAAGCCTTCGCCGCATTTTTCCGCACTGCACAGTGAGAACAGGACAAGAACACGCACGGGGATATGTGCCGAAGGCGTTGACTTTCGTGCAACGAAAATGGTGGATCAGCGTACCATATCGTCGGCCAGCGTTCGGCGAGCGTCGGTACGATTTATCCAGTGCTCACGGTCACGTTACTCGGAATATTTGCCTAAGATGATATTAAATCACCGACCAGAGCTGAGCGATGACTGCGACTGCAGTTTTGTATCAGCAAAAGTATTTTGTCGGTGAAGTGGCTTAACATGCGTGCATCCGCTGCCACAATAGCCGGTCCGAGGATCTGACCGACATGACTGACAATCGAGGTGAGCTGTACTACAGCGGGCACACGAATAAGATAGTTGCCGCGCTGGTACAGATTGATGACAGCTGGGTAGATGTATTCGAGCGTGTAACAGTTAGACCGGGCCAGACCTTGGTTCATGGCGGCACCCGGCCGGCACTGCTTCACTTTCCCATCAACAGCGTATGCGTCGACCTTGTAAGCCCCACAGGATGGAGCCCGAGCGCCGCTCCAGCTTCTGTGGCCGGCGAGAACAAGGACAACACTGTCCAGGTCGCCATGCACGGTGACGCCGGCATGGTTGGCATCCAGGCCCTGATTTCCAACAGCCTGTCCTCGCGCATGACCGTGGTGGATCACGGCGGCCAAGCGCTGCGCTGCCAGATCTCGGCGGCGCGCCGCATGATGGACAGCTCGCCGGCCTCGCGTGAGCTGCTGCTGAACTTCACGGCGCTGGCTCTGGAAGAGCTGGCGCAGCAAGCCGCCGGTCAGCAACGGCTTGGCGTGCCCGAGCGGGTCGCGGCCTACCTGCTGGAGACGTTGAACCTGCTGCGTGAGCAGACGCTGCCGCTCACACACATCCACATCTCGAAGAGGCTCGGTGCGCGCCGACCGTCCGTGACTGAGGCGATCACGGCCATGACGAACGAGGGCGTGCTGCGCCAGGTCGACAAGGGCCGGATCGAGGTGCTGAACGAGCACGCGCTGCGGGCTCGGGTCGAGGGGGCGTGGCCGAGCCTGTTCCACGGCCGTCAGGCGTTCACGGAACGGCTGAGCGCCGCCGCGTAGTCGATGACTGCGCGCGGCGTGAAATACTCGATCTGCGAGGGCTGGGCGCGATAGGCCGGCAGGGTGGCGCGAGCCTCTGCGATAACGTCGAGCACGTCGGTGTGGCTGGTGCTGCGGCTGTCGTTGAGCTGCTGCAGGCTTTCGAGGCAGGGCGTGCCGAAGATGCGGCGCGCGGTGTCGAGGAGCAGGATCTCGGTGTCCTCGGCGAGGCGAGCCCGCAGGATCGGATCCACGATCTGGCCCAGCATGCGGTCCAGCGCGCCAGACAGGCACCAGGACCGGGCGGCGGGCGAGCAGGGGTCGCAGGGCATCCCCTCGCTGGTGTGCGAGCCAGCGCGCCGGCTCCACTCGTGCGGCAGCCGCAGCGTGGCGTGCATGCCGTCGAGGACGTTGGCCACGTTCTGTGGCCCCAAGTCGGTGTGCGTTCGTGGCATGCCCATATCGGATATGGTCCTCCTTACCAAACTGGCTCGGTGCGCCCACACGTCAGGCTCGCGACGTGCATCGATGTTCTCATTCTGTTCTAGTTGCGCCAACCCCAGGTTTCACCCCGGGGCATGCGCAGAACCTGGGGACTAGCTCACATCGCAGCCGAAGCGGTGCTCGTCGCGGCATGGATCGTACATGGGCGAGAAGCTGGATAATGACGGTCCAACCTCGAACTGGTTCAGGATCGAGTTGGCAGCCGGGGTGGCACAGAAGCAGCCGAGGATGCACGCGAGGCGGGCCAGCAGTTGGCGGCCCTTGGGGCTCAGGCGCAGCTCGTGCTGCCGGCCCTTCATCTCGCAGTGTATCAGGTCGAAGTTGCCGGCCTTGAGGTTGCCCACCACACGGCTGGCGGTCGCCTGAGGGATGTCGAGGAAGTTGCGGACGTCGCGCTGGCAGGCGCCCTCATTGTCCGCGACGAAGAGGAAGGCCCGCAGCTCGGGCGAGGTGATGCCGGGGGCGCTCTCCACCACGGTCGACTGGAGGGCGAGCAGGCGCTTCGGCACGGTTCCGAGTGAGCGTCCGAGCGAGCGTCCTGGCATTCGTTCCCCTCATGTTACAGGCGTCACATATCCACTTCTGGATGAGTTGACCACCTGTTAATTTTGCATAGTGTCCCAGCGATTTGGAACGGAACGTACCGATCGAATGATGCGTCCGCGCTTTCTTTGGGATCATCTTGGTACGTTCCGTACACCCTGTTTTGGGCGTGCGCCAATCCGGGTTCGCTTCGTCCCAGGCGAGATAGGTGGCCCAGATGTCAGGTGTGATCGAGCCGCGCGGCAGCTCGCATTCGTCCTCGGCGCTCTCGAAGGACATCTCGGAGAACGGGCGCACCCGCTGAAGGGTTGCGAGCGGTGTCTCCGCGTTCGGGTCGCCCACCAGCTGCGGCTGCGGATGCGGCTCGCCGGGCGTGAACTGCTCCAGCACCCGCATGGCGCCGAGCAGCGGGCGCGTGTCCGGCACCGCGCCCATGTCCTGCGTGTGGTGCGGGTTCACGCACCGGTCGTTGTGGCAGCGCCCGAGCTTGGGCACGGCCTTCAGGTCGATCCCGTGGACCAGGCCGTAGACCACGCGATAGGCGGCCACCGGGTAGCCGAGCGCGCTCACCCACACGGTCGGTGTCCCGCGTGCGTTCACCATGCAGCCGGTGGTGTGGCGGAAGCGCGAGGTGTCCTCCTTCACCGGGTACTCCTTGTGGTAGCGGGTTGGCGCACGAAATGAGCCTGTCCACTCCCAGCACGCCTCGCGTTCGTTTTCGTGGTCGATGCGGATCTTATTCCTGATCCTGGTTGGTAGCTCGGTGAGGCTCAGCGGTGTCGGTGCGTCGGTCATGGCCCTCTCGTCCGTTTCGTACCAATTCTAAGGCTTACGAGTTCGCCTCTTACCCCTTATAGAACAATAACATTGTTCCTAATGTTCGGATTTCCAGCTAACTAAGGTCGGGATTTATAAGCTCTAGTTTTTCTCCTCCACCCTAGAAAAAGGTAAAAGAAGAATAAAGACAAGAACTTACGTGCCTAGCACCGATCACGAGACCAGGACCGCGTTTTGCGCGTCCGCTGGGTGATCCTAGATGGTGCGACGGGCCACCACATAGCCCACCAACCACCATCTAGGAAGTACGTTCCGTACCGTGAGCCCCAGACACGCTAGAAAATGCCCGGCGCGCCCGGCACCACCACCTCGGCCAGCACCACGTAGGCGGTGATGAGCACGGTGCCGATGAAGAATAAAGTCGTATCCATGATGTCCTCCGTGCGGCCATATCCGATATGGCTGTTGGTGTGGTCGCCCGAGACGGTTCTCGGGCGTGCCGCGGTCCGCGGGGCGTGCCCTCGCGTGGTGGGCCCGTGGCGTAGTGCCAGGGCGTCATCTCGGCAGGGTGCCGCGCCTGACCTTCTCGCGTCCGGCCTGGACGTCGGCGGGATAGCGGCGCTTGGGCTCGACGAAGCGCTCCGCGCGCTTATCGGCGCCGTGCATGCCGCCCACCGGCTCCGCGATGGCGTCCACGAGACTGCGCCCGCGTGCGGTCGCGTGGCGCGTCTGGCGCGAGACCGTGAAGTAGAGGTCGATCTGGTGCTGCTGCGCGGGCGTGCGCTCCTCGGTCGGGATCGCGATCAGCGCCTGCATCGCGTAGCGCAGCGAGACCAGGCTCGCCGGCGGGCGCGTCTGGAAGCGCACCGGGCTCGCCTCATGGCGCATGAGGCCGAGCGCGAACTCGGGATTGGCGTGGGCCATTGCTGTTCTCCGAACACTGGACCGGGGGAGGGGAAGCCATATTGGATATGGCTGGGTGCCCATGGGGGCACTGCGCGCACGAGCGCGCGCATGGGCGCACACCGAGACAGGGCCTCGGTGCGCGCCGATGCGCGTGGGCGTGGGTGGGCGCCCCGTAGGGCGCCCGGTGTGGGGCTTAGGCCGCCTGCTTGGCGAAGTGCTTGGCCAGGGCCGACAGGGCCTCCGGCTCGATGGTATCGGCCAGCACCGGGGCCGTGGTCGGGGCCGGGGCGGCATCGACCATCGCCTGTAGGGCGCCGATCCGCTCATTGAGGGCCGCCAGGGCCGTCATCGCGTCGGCCGTGGTCAGGGCCGCGATCCCGGCGAGAACCGCGTCCAGGGCCGAAACCGGGGCCGCAGGAGCCATATCGGGTATGGTGCTGCTGTCCGCCGCGTTCTGGGCGAAGAACAGGGCCGCATCGGCCTGGCCCTTGGCCAGCGACTTGGCCTTGGCCGCCGCCGCCTTGGCCGCCTTGGCCGCCGCCTTGTCGAGCGGCAGGAACTCGCCCGCCGTGGCCCAGGCCCGAATATCCGAACCGGACAGGATGTTGAGGCCTTCGTACAGCTGGCGAACCGCGTCCACCGCCTCATCGGCCGCCATATCCAATATGGCCGCCACCTCATCCGTGGCGTGGGTGTGGAACATGGTTGCCGCCGTCTCCACACCCTTGACGTAGCTCTGCCAGGTGTTTTCGGCGATCAGCCCCGTATCATGGGCGCGGGCGGCCAGGTGCTTGCGGATGACCTTGGTGTCGGTGCCTGAGTTCATCATGAACAGGAGCGTGAAGGCACTATAGGCGTGCAGCTTCATGCTCTCCGCACCGACGAGCGAAGCGAAACCGATATCGGCGACAGCAGCGTTGTTCAGGGCCATGACATCCTCGTAGGCTGGCACCGGAGGCCGGTGCGGGGGGTGTGAGCCATATCCGATATGGCTAGTTGGGCGAGGCGACTGCCTCACTCACTCCCTCTATATGAGGGCACATTAAGACCATACAGACGGGCCTAGGCCCTGTCAACTCCTATCGTAGGAATAAATAGGTTATTTTGCAAATAAAAACAAATACAACTGTCAAGTGAATAGTGCGATGGGTGGGCCCTTTTCTGTGTAATATTTCAGGCCTTGGTGAACACTATTGCCCCTGTGCTTCTCCGGAAAATTTCAATATTTGGGTAATAGCACTCGAATACTCGCCGGGTCAAGCGCCGCCCACCAAGACCAGGCCCGCGGGGTAGGCCCACCAGTTGCTCAAGGCCCGCCCACCGAGACCCGGCCCAGGGAACCCACCGGGCACGGGGGCAGGCCTTGAGCGCGAGACCTACAAGCGGCCCCGCATCCGATCCAGGATCGAGCGGAGGTGGCCGCCGACCCGCATCGGATCCTCGTCGATGCCCATCAGCAGAGGCGGATCGCCCGCCTCGATGGGCTCGCCACCCTTGCGGGCGACCAGCATGTTGCCGCACGCCAGCTCGGACTGCGCCGCCGCGGGGAGGGCGTTCACAAGGCGCGTCCACTCGGGCCCCATCGGGTCCAGCGAGACGATCTCGTGGAGCTGCATCTTCTTCACCCGGCGCCGCTCAGCCTCCGGCAGCCGGTACAGCAGCATCTGCAGGATCCAGCGGACGGTGAAGGCGGCGCTCTGATGGGCCCCGGTGAAGGCCCGCTCGACCGTGAAGCCCGCATCCTCGAAGATCGAGGTCAGGCCCTCGCGCGTGGCGTTGAAGAAGTGCGACGGGTAGCCGTGGACTGGCTGTAGGAAGGGCCAGTCGATCATCGCGTAGCCGCCCGGCTTCAGCATCCGGTGGATCTCGCGGACCACCACCCACGGCTTGGGGACATGCTCCAGCACCGCGAAGCAGCCAATTCCGTACAGACTTTGGTCTTTGATCGGGTAGTAACAGTCCGGTTCGACGATCAAATCGGCAGAATTTGACGGATAAACTTCCAAATATAAGCAATTATCGTGGGTTTTTTCGCGTTTTCCACACCCAAGATCGAGAAATAGCTCGTTCGGGTGCGATTTTATCAAATCATCGAAGATATCGACGTTCGCGCCGGCACTTTCGCTCTGGTATTGGCTCAGATCGAAGTGCCGGTCACCAGCGGTGATCGGGAAGGCCCCACTCGGGTGATTGTCCAAGGGAGGGGCCAATATCCCCCTGAACCGCTCGTATTTCGCCTGCGGATTGGCTTGCATGGGCTCACCTCCGCAGCAGACCGCTCAGAAGACCGCTCTTGCGCGGCTTCGGAGCCTCGGGTTCGGGGGCAGGAGGCGCCACGGGCGTCACGCGGACCGGGTCGACGAGCTTCGAGGTGTCGAAGGTGCGCTCAGAGGCCGAGCCGCGCCGGATCGCGATGATCGAGGGCCGCGTCGCGTGCTCAGTCTCGACCTTCTCGTCGTCGTGGTGATCGGCGTGAGCCGTCGTGAAGTGGACGTCGAAGCCCAGGTTGTCGAACAGCTTCTCGTACAGGCCCCGAGACAGGTGCCACCACACCCAGAACGCGCCCGTGTCGAGCTGCGTGATCGGGCGCATCTGCATCTCGGCGAGCGGCAGCACGTCCGTGAACGGGATCAGCACCGCCTCGCGCGCGAGACGCGCCCAGGCACCGATGGCGTAGACCGGGTCCGAGAGGTGCTCGACGATGGCGCCCGCCTGCACGACATCGAACGACTGGGCCTCCCACTCGTAGAGCTGCGCCATCGGCGCGTAGACGCACTTCGCCTTGCTGTTGAATTTGTGCCAGGCGTACCACCAGGAGTTCTTGATCGGGTTGAGGTTCTGGACCTCCCACTGCCGCCGGCTTTCGACGATGTCCTGGTACGATAAGGACTGTGCGAAGGGGAAATGCCGAAACTCGTGAGTGGACGAAGCGTCCAACCCCGTCACAACCGCTCCTGCCTTTTCAGCGTGGAACGCCAGGTAGCCCGAGGCAGTCCCGACATCTAGCAAAGTCTTGCCCGCGAGGTCGAACCCGCCAATATACTGATCGAAATTGTGGATCGTCCAGCTTCCCTTGACGCTAGATCCGTCCGAGAATTGCATGGAGTGATACCAGTAAAGTTTGTCTTCTGGAGTGATGACCCGCGGTTGCTCGAACTGCGGCAGCTGGGTCTTTGTCACTTCTTGGGTCATATCTGAACCCTTCCTCCAGAACCTGGGGATGCGCGAAACGCGGGCCTTCTAACAAGTTCGTCAAGGCCTGTCGCGGAGGTTATTTCCTCTACCTCGGGTTGACGTACCCATCCATTAATGAATGTATCATTACCATAATCCGGCCACGCTTGCGGTACGATACGATCAGAGCTACGGGGCGCTGATGCGCAGCATGTTCGTCCTGATCGTACTGTCCGCCACCGCACAGGCCGCCCCGCGCGCGCCAGCGCCGGTCATGGCGTCGGACAAGGCGGTGATCCTGGACTGGGCCCGCTCGTTCTTCGCGGATCCCTTCTCGCTGCGCTCCACCGGCATCAGCGACCCGCTCGTGAGCCCGGACGGGAGCGGCATGGTGTGCATCGAGTACAACGCCCGCAACGCGCTGGGCGGCTACATCGGCCTCGACCGCATGGGCTTCGTCTGGACCCCGGCCGGACTGCGCCCCGCCACCCGCGGCCTGGGCGGCGTCACCAACCTGACCTGCTACCAGCCCGGCATCAGGATGCGACCGTTCCCCGAGCTGTCGCAGATCAACTAGATAGCTTTCTCAGAGGAAACCCTATGATCAAAGAAGCCGCGGACACCATTGTCGAGCTGAAGCGCATCATCGACGGCATTCGATCTGACGAGATCGACGCGAGCACGGGCCTGCGGTTGATCAACAACAACTTCTGGGTCAACGGGCTCGATAAGACCCACGAGATTGCGGTGGCCGAGGCCGCCTTCGTGGCCTCTGCCGCCACGCTGGCTACGGGTGCCGACGTCCTCACTCACTCTCTCAAGGATGAGAAGACCCGCGAAAGCGAGTACCAGGAGGCGCTGACGGACCTGCGCGCCTACCGCGACGCGCTTCGCGGGGCCCGGCTACGGGACGATGCGAAGATGATCGGGTCGGCTGACGAGACCGAGGTCGACGAGCCAACGATCTAGCCTGTTCTCTTTACGTTCTCGACCTAGCTTGACCGCATGGGCCGAGATCCAGTTCCACCGATCCTACTGGGCGAGGTCTGCGAGGCGGACCTCGCCCTTTCCGTTCGCTGCCCGCGCTGCCGTCACACGGTGGAGCTGGCCGCCACCGCGCTCCCGCTGCCGCGCGATCTGGACATGGACCAGGTCCGGCATCGGCTGCGGTGCTCGGGCTGTGGCCGGCGCGGCGGCCACACTGTCTACCCGGACCCGGCTGGCTGGGTCCGCTACGTCCGAACCCAAGGCTGGCGTCACCGCGAGCCCTGGTTCGCTCCGATGGTCCGTGGATAGAGCACCAGATGCGCGAGGCAGCTCTATACGCGGATTAGCCGCCAGCCGATATCGCGTATCGATATCCACCCAAGTGAAGCTTCTTGCCGATTGGGTCTACGATCTGCACATCAGTATGCCCGGCAGCCACCCAAGACTTCGCAAGCGCAATAGCACTCGCGGCCCTTCCCCGTGTTTGCTGCACAAATCCTTGATTTGACTTCCCAGTTATTACGTACTGAGGAGAGTGACTTTCTGGCATGAGACACATACCGTTGCGGGCGGAGTGAGCGCGATAGGGCCGCCGGCAGCCAGGGTCGTTGCCGACGATAAGCTAACCTAGGCTATAAATTGCATTGCGCGCAACCAAGCTGACTAGCCTTCACCATGGTGTGAACTGCGCACCGCCCACAAAAAAGGCCACTCCCGAGGGAGCGGCCCGAAGTCTTGGGAGGAAACGTCACAGAGTGACATGACGGGCAGCGGCTGGAGCGCGGCCCGTCGACCGGCGGTGTCCCATGATGCAGCGCGGCAATCAACCCGAGTTGTTGCCGCACCGCGAACAGCCGCGTCAACCACGGTCGGAGAAGGTGGGATCGTCCCCGTCCAGCAGGCGCTGGACCGCGAGCACGATCAGGCCGGCGCGCTGGTGATGCGTGCGCTCGGCGACCCGGTTGAGGCGCTCCAGGACCTCGACCGGGAACGTCACCGTGAGCTGGCGCCGGCCGGCGTTCTTGGTCGCGATCCCGAGACCGTAGCTCGACCCGGCCTTGGGACCGGGCTTTGGCTTGGGCGGCGCGTCGGGCGCGGCTCCCACCACGCGCTCGAACGCGGCATCCTCCTCGGCCTGGGATCGGGGCGCGCGCGGCGCGGGCCGCTTCGTGTTGAGGGCCATCTCAATGCGATCCTTCCTGCTGCTCGTAGATAGCTTTCACCAACCGATCTAGCTCGGCAACGGCCCGCGGGTCGACCGGCTTCTGCTCGGCCACGGCCAGCCCGGACCCGGAGGAGGCCGAGAACGCCTTCCGCTTCACCAGCCGGGGCTCCAGCAGCTCGAAGACCGGGATCTCCTGCACGGCCTTGGCCGCCTCGGCGTTGTCGGTCGAGACCGCCCGGGGCTCTGCCTGGTTCATCACCGCGAGCGAGACCAGGCCGTCGCGCTCGGCGTTCACCTCCTCGATCACCTTCGCCATGTCCTCCATCGCCCACAGGTCGAAGGACATCGGCGCGAACGGCACCAGCACCACGTCGGCGAGCATGAGGGCGGCCCGCAGCGCCCCCGTGTCCCGGCCGCCCACGTCGATAATGATGTCGTCCCAGTTCGAGCCCTGCTGCTTCACCTGGCTGCGGAGCTGGCGCGGGTCCGAGTAGGACGAGCAGGCTAGCGCCGGCTCGATCTCGGCGTCCGCCCGGAACTGGATCGAGGACGAGGCCGTGCCCTGCACGTCAGCGTCTACCAGCCAGACGCGCCGGCCCGCGCGCGCCCTCGACAGTCCGATTTGTACCCCGAGCGTCGTCTTGCCGACGCCACCTTTTGTGTTCCCGACCACCAAGATCATCTTGTTGCTCCCAGGGATCTCTCTGCGATCACACAGCGATATCGCAGATAGCTATCTCCGATCTTATGAACAAGCTCGGATGGCCCCGGGGTAAGATGTTTTTTGCCCCTTGTCCATGGTCCGTTTCGTACCATCTTCAGCGAGCCGCCAGACGGCAGCAGTCGGAGACGTACCGTGGCTAAGCTCACCCTCGAAGAAGCCCAGAAGCGATACCCAGTCGGGACCAAGGTGTCCTTCGTACCGGGGAAGACCTCGCCCACCCGCGTGACCGCCGAGGTCACGGGCGTGCGACAGGCCGGCCGGCCCGGCACCAAGGGCTTCTCGATCTTCGTGGACACCCGCGAGGACCTCGGGGACGGCAAGGCCAAGGAGCGGTCCGTCCGCCCCGCCACGCTGACCGCGGCTTGATCGTGAGGGGCACGCGCCTCTCACCACGGGAGACGTGTGCCTCTCAACCCGAGACCACCCTCCACCACCTACATCGTGAGGCTCCCGTGAGATCCACCCTTCGCAAGCTGGGCCTCGGCCTGGCTCTGGCGGCGTCTGCCGTCCTGTCTCTGTCCCCGGCCGTCGCCGAGTGGCAGGGCCCCAACGCCCAGCCGTGGTTCGAGAACTACGTCCGTCCGCAGGGCTACAACTACGCCCCCTCCGTGATCTCGGAGAACGGCACGACCGACGTGTGGTGGTGCGGTCAGGGCGCGACCGACGTCATCTACCACCGCTCCTACTCGGCCTCCGGCGGCTTCTCGCCGATCTCGCAGGTCCTGTACCCGCGGCAAACCTGGAACCGGCAGTACACCTGTGACCCGAGCGTCACGAAGGGGAACTTCCGCAACCCGCAGGACGGCCAGCAGTACCAGTACATCATGTACTACTCGGGCGCCGACAATCAGCCCGGCAACAACAACCAGCTCGGTCTCGCCTACTCCAACGACAAGGTAAACTGGGTCGACTACCAGGGCGACAGCGTCCTGAAGCCGCTCGGCGACGCCTCCAACAACTACGGCCTGGGCCAGCCATCGGTCTTCAATGCGGACGGGCAGTCCAGCCTGTTCGTCATCACCACCGACACCTCGGTGCCGGCGGATCCGAACTTCGCGCAGATCTTCGTGCGTCACACGAACGACGGCGTGAACTTCGAGGCGCCCGTCCGCGTCCCCGGCCGTGCCACCGATGGCACCACGGTCGGCCCGAACTCGGACTTCGCCTACGACTACGCCGCGGGCGACGTCTACATGATGTCCTCGCTGCCCGGCCGGAACTGCAACGCCGAGCCCTGTAAGGATCCGGCGCACAACCCGGACCGTGAGACCTACCAGATGGCGCTCTACAAGATGCCCATCTCGCAGTTCCTCTCGGGCCAGCCGTTCCAGTGGACCCCGCTGGGCCAGCTCTCCACCGATCAGACCGGCTACTACCTAAACCACTCGCCGGGCTTCAACCGCGACCCGTCCGGGAACATCACCACGTTCTTCCCGACGATCCAGATCTTCCACTCGGGCGGTGATCCGTCGCCGACCACCTGGAAGCTGACCTTCTCGCTGCTGAACAAGGACAACCCGTTCGCCCCGATCAACCGTTACTACAACGGCTCGATCCACAAGGTGACGTCCGGTTACGCCGGGCCGGGCTTCAACTACGAGATGACCCTCGGCCGTGCCCTGGTCGCTGCGACCGCGGCCACGCACAAGGTCTACTCGTGCTTCACGGGCGGCGACTACTTCCTGTCGACGGCCGCCAACTGTGAGGGCCAGCAGCATCTCGGCGTGACCGGCGAGTTCTTCAACAACAACGAGCCGAACACCCACGCCGTCTACCGCTGCCTCGCCGGCAACCACCACTTCGCGTCGAACGACGCGAACTGTGAGGGTCAGACCGTCGAGGGCCCGCTGGGCTACATCTACAACAACTAAGTCTTCGCAAGACTTAGGCGCACCTCCCCTCCCAAGGGGGGAGGTGTGTCCTGCCCCGACTGTACGTTTCGTACCGTCCGGGCAGGACACGGAGCCTGCGATCCAGAAGAGAGAGCTTAGATGCCCGAGGCCATCAATTTCCGCGAGCGCAAGTACAACCCCATCGACTACGGTGCCTCCGCCGGCGCGTCTGGTGGTCAGAACACCGCGGCGTTCGCGGCAGCGGCCAGCGAGCTGGTCGCCAACGGCGGCGGTGCCTTCGTCGTCCCGCACGGCGACTTCACCCTGGCCGACACCTTCCAGATCAACAACGATGGCGTCAGCGCCAAGCTCTACGGCTCGGACAAGGGCAGCCGCCTCGTGTTCACGGGCGGGATGCAGAACGGCACGATCCTCAACGGCCGGGCGATGACCTGCGAAGGCATCACCATGATCGCGTCGGGTGCCCCGAACATCAACCAGGGCTCGCTGCTCTACATCCGCGGCGCCGCGCAGCTCGGCTCGCTGTTCGAGACCATCTCGGTCCGCGACGTTGTGCTCGAAGGCCGACCAGGGTCCGACCCGTCGAACTTCCTGGCCATCCAGAACCCCGCCTTCGCGCGCATCAACGGCGTCGGGATCGTGGCGTTCGAGAACGAGAGCTACGGGACCAAGGGCAACCGCGGCCTGTACCTGTTCGGCGACGTGGATGCGGTCAACGGTTCGGCGGTCGGCGACTTCTCGGTCGTGGGCTTCAACTGCTACGGCGTGCAGACCGGCATCCTCATGAGTGGCGGCAACGGCGCGAATGGCCAGCAGACGGTCGAGGGCGGCTCCTTCACCGACTGCGTGATCCAGGGCGCCGAGACCGGCTTCCGGGCCCAGGCGTCCGGCTACCAGTCGCCGGGCCACTCCTGGAAGGGCGGTCACATCAACTGCGACGGCCTCGCCTTCGACCTGGAGAGCTGGGCGCAGTTCAAGATCTCGGACGGGCTGTTCTACCTCGACGCCGGCTCCACCCGGAAGCGCGGCTTCGTCTACAACAACGGCTCGACGCAGATCAACGTCCACGACTGCAACATGCTGCACTTCCCGACCCGCGCGGGCGTGCCCAACACGGGCGTCGGCATCTGGGGCGTGGCGATGCAGAGCGGTGGCTCGTTCACCAACGTCCACGACAACGAGTTCCTCGGCTTCGATGCCGGCTCGGCCTGCGTCTACAACGCCTCGAACGGTGGCGCGAACCGCGCCCACCACAACGTCCGGCAGGGCAACGGCCAGTTCCTGGCCGGCGCCGTGATCGACGGCGGCGGCAACATCATCGTCTGATCACGCTCAAATTGTGCCTGGAGCACACGGTACGTTCCGTACCTATGGGGCCGACATCCGAAAGGGTGCCGGCCCATCTTCGTCAGAATGCCCCGCGGAAGCGTTTCGGAAGCTCCCAAAGCTCTTCCGCCTGCACCAATTCGCGATTATTGAGGTTCGCCGCAAACATCCGCTTGGTACATTCGAAGAAAAACTCCCCAGATCCAAGTCTTGAACCAGTCCTAGGCAAAGACTGGACATAACCTTGGACGTGCCGCAACAAGGCACTTGGGGGTATGCCGTGATGGTCCATCACTGGCTTGTCCTTTGCCACAGCATTTCTGCGCAACTGCCGATCTTCGAGCATCCGGTTGTCACAAAATGCGAGATGAAAAAGATACAGTTCTCCGATATATGCCTTTGTTACATGCTGAGTGAAATGGAAGCCAGCACCCCAATTCGGCTTTTCGGAAACAAGTGTCGGCTTGCACAAAGCTGAAAACGGGCGGATCAGCTTGCGCTGCTTCGAAATCGGCTTTGCCCAGTCGATCTCTCGCTCGTTCTCATGATCATGAAGAAGATCGACGCCGAACGGGCTGACCACAGGCGGCAGCTTCCGGTTCCAGGCAACCCAATGCTTCAGCGTCGGGGCCCGCCCTGGGTCGGCCACGACCAGCTCGTCCACATCCGTAAACAGGACATGGTGATAGCCTTCGAGCAGCCCCGCGCAGAACTCGTTGGCGATGATTGCCCGGCGGTTCTCGTCTGGTTGCGCTCTCGCGAGGTGGAAGACCCTGGCAGGGATGTTGCGCGTCGATCCATCCGAGGATCCGTCATCGAGCACGTAGCAGTGCTTGGATCCAACCTGGCGGCCGTAGTGTCTCAGCCAGACCGGCAGCAGGACGGCCTCATTGTAGACCATCGTCACTACGGCTAGGGGCAATTTTCTTCGCGCCAACATCGGAAATTTCGTTCCTATAGAGGCATCACAGCTCCGTGAGGCAACCATAGGTTTCTGAACAAAACGGCAAGGAGTTGGCTGCCCGCGCCTTGTTCAGGCAATAAAAAGCCCGCCACCCTTTCGAGTGGCGGGCAATCTGGCAGAACACCGTAAGGTCAGGCGGCCTTGGCGCCGGCCGCCGGGCCCTTCACCGAGGTGTCGGCGGCCGGGGCCGCCATCGGCGACTTCTGGAGCACCTTCACGAGGGCGTCGAAGCCGGGCTCCTCGCGAAGGACCTGGCGCAGGCCGTTGTCGCCCGGGAGCGCGAAGCGCACCGCGTCGCCGTCCACCGTGTAGGCCGTGGCCTGGACCTCCTCACCGGAGGCCATGTCCTTCACCAGGACGATCCCGTCCTTCACGCGCGCGGACCAGCGCGGATCGCCGGCCTTCTTGAGGGCCGAGGGGGAACGGGGCTTGAAGCTCGTGGACATCGTGATCTCCAGTGTACGTTTCGGACGAAGGGGTTCAGGCGCGCGAACACGCCGACAGCGAGGCCTTCAAGATGGCGCGTGCCTCGCTCGGATCCAAGGCACGGCCGAGCCCAGCCGCCGCATTCACGGCCGCGTCGACCATCTCGGGCGTCACCTCCAGGCCGCGCATCGGCAGGATGCCGGCCTGATCGCGGCTCACCGCGCCGGCCGAGCCCGCCATCAGCACGGTGTTGCCCTCCCGGGCCTCGGCCGCCGCTAGGCCGGGCGTGTCCGGGCCGGCCATCTCGACGCCGGTCTTGTCGACCACACGGGTACGCATCTCAGTGCTCTCCTGATGCTTTCAGATTGCTTTCTGCGATCAGCGCGCTGTCGATGGCGAGCCGCAGGGCCTCCCGGTCAACGCCCGGGAGGAAGGATCGAGCCGCATCCACCATCTCGTCGGTGACGCGGCCGGCGGCGGCGTAGTCCCGGCGCAGGCAGGCGGCGAGCACCGCTCCGGGCGCCGGCTCGAACACGGCAAGCCGCTTGCCGGCGGCCATGATGACCACGCGCTCGCCGCGGTCGAGGCGCTCCCGGATCGCGCCGACACGGTTGGCCAGGCTGTCCCGGATCGCGCTCGGGCTCGGCAGCGGCGAGCGGAAGATCTGCTCGAAGGCCTTCCGGCCGGTGGCGTAGGCGCTCGCCGGGTCGAAGCTCTTGAGCGGGTCCTCCTTCGCCTCCATGCGGCGGCGGAAGCCGGGCTCCTCGGCGATGTTGGGCAGGTCACTTCCCACGGCTGGCCCCCTTCTTCGGAGCCGGGCCGGCGGCGCGCCGGAGGCGCTTGACGTCGGCCTCCAGCCGGTCGTTCTGCCGGAGCAGGTCGAACACGAGGTCGCAGATCTCGTGCTTCGTCTTGTTCATCAGGTATTTGCGGGTGATCCGCGCAGTGCTCTCGATGACGGCCATGTTCTGGGAACCCTCCGTGGTACGTTTCGTGCCATGAAAACCGGGCAGGCAAAGTATCGCCTACCGCTTTTCTCTCCAGCTCGCAGCTTCGTACTCGCCCTTGATCCGATCCCAGACCGTCTTCGCGATCATCACGCTGCGGCTTTTCGATTGGCCACAAGTGTGAGGTATCGGAACACTGAGATCGGAAGGCCCTGCGCACCAGAAACCTTGTCCACCTTGAACCCGAACTGACCCTGGAGCTGCGCCATACGCTTTGCGAGCACCTTTGACCCAACAGGCGAGACACTCTGACTGACGCAATACGACCGATATTCGTTCCAGAGGGTCGTGAAGGTGGTGTAGTTGTGCTGGTCGCTGAAGTCCTTGTTCGCTTCGGCTCCCAGGCGCATCCAGCCGTGCTCCCGGAAGCCGCAGATAAAATCCCGGACGGAGTTCAGCTCGTTCTCCAGCATCTCGCGCTGCTCGATGGAGGAGGGCGGGTCCGTCACCTTGAAGTTCTCCACTCGCAGGCGGTTCATGTGGGCCACGGCCCAGGCCGCGATGGCCTCGCGCTCCTCGGCCACCACGATCTTGTCGTAGTCGTTGATCTTGCGCGCGTCCTTCGGGAACGCCTTCGTGAACACCAGGAACAGCCACCGCCGGGTGAAGCCGTCCGAGCTGTCCTGGCTCTTCGGGGTGTGGTTCGAGGCGAACCAGTGCGCCGCCCGGGGGCGGAAGTTGAACATGGGCTTGTTCTTCTCCTGCGCCTCGATCACCTCGCCCGACACGATCTGCTTGAACTTGGCGCTGTCGATCACCTGCTTCTCGGACAGCTCGCCCGCGAAGTTGAGCAGCTTGCCCACGAGCTGGGCCGGGCCGAACTTGTCGCCCCACAGGGTCGGGGGCAGGGAGGTCTGCGCCTCGGCCGGCATCATGGCCTGCATGATCTCCATGATCCGGCTCTTGCCCGAGTGCGCGACGCCGTAGAGGCAGACCGCGAGCTGCACCTCGGTCATCTTGCCGAACATCGTCAGCGCCATCACCTCACCGAGCGCGGTGACCTTCTCGCTGTAGTCCGGGTCGTCGCCCCAGTAGTCGTTCAGCATCTGCTGCCAGCGGGTGCATTTGCCGGCCAGCTCGGCCTTGTAGGGGTAGGGGAGGGTGTAGGTCATCCCGTAGTCGGGATGGTGCTCGCGCAGCTCCAGGTCCTCGGTCAGGAAGCCGTTGACGAAGTTGATGCCCGTCTCGGCCCGGCGCTTCAGGTCGCCCTTCCGCTTGCCCCGGATCGTCTTCAGGATCCCGACGTGGTCCGACGCGCGCACGGCGGTCTTGTAGGCGCCGTACTCGTTGATGATGTGCTTGAGGATCTCGCCCTCGTCCATCTCGTCCCACGAGGAGCCGCGCCACTGCCACAGCTTCTCCTGGTGGAAGCGGATCTCGCCGCCCAGCTCCTCCAGGTCTCGCGCGACCGCCTCGGCGATCTCGGCGTGGTTCGTGCCGGCGATCTCGCCCTGCCGGAGCGCGGCGAGCTGGCGGCGCACCGCGGCGACGGTCAGCTTCTTGCCCGACACCGAGGCCACGTAGTTGATGATCTGGTCCTCCTCGATGGGTTCGAGGTTCGAGGCCGCCATCCGGTTCAGGACGTGCTTCACCACCGTCGTGAACTGCTCGGCGCTGTCCTTCACGCCGGCCTTCTCGATGTGCGCGTTGAAGTAGTTCAGGATCTCGCCAGCGTCCCAGGTCTCGTTGTCCGATGAGAAGGCGTCGAGGCCCCAGGCCTCGCGCTGCTCGGCCGACAGGCCCTCGTCCCAGCCCTTCGGCAGCGACTTCGCCTTCGGCCCGGTCACGTCGCGGATCAGGAACTCGATCAGCTTCTGCGGGCCCTTCTGGGGGTCGATGTTGTCCCCGTAGGTCTTCTGCATGAACTGGCTGATCGCCACCTCGATCTCGCGGCAGGCCTCCAGCAGCGTGCGCTGGCCGCGGAGCACATCCCGCGCGAACAGGCCGGCCATGGACACGAGCGAGTTGTCCCGGTTGCCGGTCGAGATGTAGTTCGTCACCGCGCCGAAGGCCGCCGAGCCCACCTGGACGCCGGCCTGGCCGAGCGCGTCGCGCAGGATCTGCTCGATGTTCGGCGGCAGCGACCGGATGTCGGCGATGCAGTCCAGCAGGTCCTTGTTGGCGTAGTAGGGCTGCCCGGTCTTCGGGTGGATCGAGGGCGGCAGCACGATCTGCGAGCCGGCGCCGAGCATCTCGACTAGGGACTGGATCTTCCCCTCGGCATCCCGGTGCTTGATGCGGATGATCGGCTGGCCGTCGTACTTGTAGATCAGCACGAAGCCCTTCTGGCCGATCCGCCGCCAGGGCGACGGCGGCAGGACCTTCTGCAGGACGCCCAGCACGGTCGGATCGTCCGTGTCGACATCGATGGCGACCAGCCCGGACTGCGGCCCGAGCGGCAGGCCGATGTTAGCGTGGCGGTGGAAGGCGCGCCAGCTGGTGCGCTCGGCCTCGTTCGGCATCCTGCTCTGCAGGGACTGCCAGTTCATGATGATCGGCTTCTTGTCCCCTCGCTGGAGGGGCATCACTGGGAGCCCGGCGGCCCAGAACCGCTCACAGTGCTCCGCGAAGATATTCTCCATCGGCTTAGTAGTCTCGGCAGACATCTCGCTCTTCTCCAACCTCATACGTACAGAATGGTACGTTTCGTACCGTGAACTCGGACTGAGAAACGCTCAGCCGGCGTTGATCTTTTTCAGTCGCTCCTTGAAATCGAGGCGGGCATCTTTGTCGAGAACTTGCTCCATGATCTCGATGACCAGGCGCTGGAACTCGTACATCTGCTTGAGACCGTGGGCCTTCTCCTGGATGCCCAGGTAGCGGTCCATCAGGGAGGAGTAGTTCTTCAGGAACTGGAGGCGCTCGCTGATGTCGTCGCTGCTCTCCATGTCCCGCTGGAGGCGCTTCATCGAGTTGATAGCGGTCTTCACCTCGCGGATCAGGCTGTCGGCCTCGTCGTCGAGGCCCTGGCCCTCTCGGAAGATCGCGTCCTCCGGGTCGATCTCGGCGCCGCGCGCCGGGGCTACGAGCTTGCGCAGGAAGCCCTTGAGCTGGTCCGGGTAGGGGCAGGCCGGATCGGTCAGGAAGCCGGGGTCGACCTCCATCTGCTGGCGGATGGCCTCGAAACTGAAGCCGAGCGTCTGCGGGAGGTTGGGAAACACCCGGTCTGTCATCGTGGCCATTCCTCGTGGGGAGCCGAACATAGTTGTTGCCAAATCCGTTTTCCAGGCGGGCTATATCGACACATTAGTGATAATGTGCCTAATTTCGCCGTCTTTTCTCTTTGCGACGCCATCACCACATAGAGGGAACGGAAGATTTACTGGCTGGGCTAAATGTCTGATCTTGCTGCCAAGACCGCCCTGTCCGAAACGTACACTGGACCGTGGGTAATAAGTCACCCCGACGCGAGCCCTCTCGCACCGTGGTTTGTGGCCCTGCTTCCCATGGAAGTGAGTGATGAAACCAGCCCAGTCAACCCGGGGTTAGTTGCTGGGTCCGAGCGCGCCGAGGACGCGCTGCAGTTCGCCCGGCGCGCCGACGCCGACCTCTACCGGCGCGCGCACCTCGGCCAGCACATCGCCTGGATCGTCGAGCCGCTGCCCCGGCAGCTGCCGCCGCTTTGGTCCGACAGCTGCCCGCTCACCGAGGCCGTGCAGGAGCTGGACGCCGAGGACCGGGAGAAGGCGCTCGGCCCGACCGACTGGTGGAACCACCCGGACCACCGGTCATGACCAACCCGCACCTGACCGGCTTCATCGGCGGGCTCGACGAGCGGTTCCCCGACGACAGCACCAGCATGTCGATGTCGGAGTGGATCACCACGAACACGCGGCTGCGCCAGAAGAAGTTCAGCTTCAAGGGCTACGAGTTCCAGCGGCAGATCGTGGATGACATGCATCCCGACCTGACCTGCATGAAGCTCTCGCAGATCGGCCTCACCGAGGTCCAGATGCGGAAGTTCTTCGGCTTCCTCAAGCGCAACGTCGGCACGGCCGGGATCTTCTCGATGCCGACCCAGCCGATGCGCGACCGGCTGTCCCAGACCCGGATCAAGACGCTGATCGAGAACGAGCCGATCTTCAACGGCCCGATGGTGGCCAAGCCCGTCCGGCAGAAGGCGCTCTACCAGGTCGACGAGAGCTACGGCTACATCACCGGCACCACCGAGGGCGAGGCCACCTCGATCTCGGCCGACATCCTCATGGAGGACGAGGTCGACCTGGCCGACCAGGCGATGCGCTCGCTGTTCCAGTCGCGCCTCCAGGGCTCGAAGTGGAAGATCACGCAGCGCTTCTCGACGCCGACCTACCTCGGCTACGGGATCGACGCCGCCTACCAGGCCTCGGACAAGCACGAGTACCCGATCCGCTGCGTCTGCGGCCACTGGCAGACACCGATCTTCCACCCGCGCTTCCTCTGCCTGCCGGGACTGGTCGGGGACCACGAGGACCTGTCGAAGCTCGGCCAGGACGAGGTCGACGCCATCGACATGGACGGCACCTACGTGCGCTGCGAGCGGTGCTCGCGGGCGCTCGACCTGGACGGCGGGCAGCGCGAGTGGGTCGCCGAGTACCCATCGCGCCGCGCGCGCGGCTACCGGGTCCGGCCGTTCTCGATCTCGAACATCACCATCCCGTACATCTTCCGGCAGCTGCTGGAGTACCAGCGCAAGGACAACCTGCGCGGCTGGTTCAACACCGTCATCGGCGAGGCCTTCAACGACAGCAACGCCCGGATCTCCGAGGAGGACCTGACCGCAATCATGAACCCGCGCCAGGTCGAGCCCGGCGAGCTGGCCAACGGCGACCTGTTCCTCGGCTGCGACGTCGGCCAAACCTGCCACGTCGTGATCGGGAAGCCCCACGCAATCCTGGAGTTCCACCAGGTCCAGCAGGCCGACATCGTCGAGTTCATCAAGGGCCGGGTCGAGAGCCTCGGGATCGTCCAGGGGGCGATGGACTACTACCCCTACACCCCCACCACCGAGGCGGTGCGCGAGGCCACGAACGGCATCGTCATGCCGATGGCCTACTCGACCTCGAAGACCGCGGCCCCGATGAAGGAGGTCACGGACGAGTTCGACAAGATCACTCACTACCAGATCAACCGGACGAACGCCCTCGACCTGGTCGCGAAGCAGTGCCGGAACCGCAGCTGGCAGCTCGCCGGCTACGGCCCCTACGCCAGCCTCGTGAAGACCCACTTCCGGGACATGATCCGCATCGAGGCGCCGGACGAACCGCCTGTCTGGAACAAGATCAACGGCGACGACCACTTCCTGCACGCCGCAGCGCTGCAGCAAACCGCGGTCCGGCTCAAGGCCGGCATCGACTTCACCACCGATCAGCGCAGTGCTGTCTTCTTCGGCGCAGGCTCTCGGTTGTTCTTGCCCACAGGCCGACCCATGTATCGCGGGGCCGACAACGCCGGAGTATTACGCTAGTGGCCGACAATCTCTCCGGCAAGCTGCTGTCCATCATCCCCTTCAAGAAGAAGGCGAAGGCCGGCGGCATCTCGATCACCTCGACGTACAACCCGACTGCGGCGGACCAGGTCCTGACGCAGCCGACGTACCGTGATCACCTCGACGACATCTTCACGTCGCGTCAGGCTGACAACAGCCAGACGATCATGCGGAGCCTGATGCAGGCCGACCCGGACGTGTCCGGGACGGTCAACGGCTACCTGACGCTCGCCGACACCCAGATGATCGCCTACGTCGAGGACATCGACGGGAACGTGGACGTCGAGAAGAGCCGCGAGCTGCAGCAGCTCATCGCCAAGCTGTCGAACCAGACCGACTTCACGCAGGGCTTCCAGCTGAAGCAGGGCATGTACCGGCAGTGCGAGGAGCTGCGCTACATGCTCCTGATGCGCGGCGCCATCGGGGCCGAGCTGGTCTTCGACAAGGCCGGCCTGCCGGACAACATCCGCAACGTCGACATGGCCTCGATCCGCTGGACCGAGAAGCAGCCGGGCCAGTACAAGCCCGGCCAGGTCGTGGCCGGCCGCTCGGACCCGGTCCCCATCGACACGCCGGCCTTCATGGTCGGCTTCTACCGGCGCGATCCGACCGCGATCTACACCAACTCGCCCTTCGTCTCGGTCATCAACACCGTGGCAGCACGGCAGCAGGTCATCAACGACCTCTACCGGATCATGCGCGTGAACGGCTACCCGCGCATCGAGATCAAGGTGCTGGAGGAGATCCTCCGCAAGAACATGCCGGCCAACTTCAACCAGCCGGGCCAGGAAGCCGCGCGGCAGGACTGGATCAACGCGCGCTTCGCCGAGATCCAGACCTCGTTCGATAACATCGCGGTCGACCAGTCGATTGTCCACTCGGACAGCATCGAGCTGAAGATCATCAACGAGAAGTCGCCGGGACTGGCGCTCAACGTCGAGCCGATCATCAACGTCCTCAACGCGCAGAACCAGGCGGCGCTGAAGACCATGTCGACGATCCTCGGCCGGGGCACGTCGGGCGTGAACACCGGGTCCGTCGAGGCGCGTCTGGCTGCCCTCTACGCCGACCAGCTGAACGAGCCCCTGGCCGACCTCCTGTCCCGGATGTTCTCCTTCATCCTGCAGCAGGGCGGCTACGCCGGCTTCGCGAAGGTGGAGTTCGACCCGGCCGAGCTGCGGCCCTGGACCGAGCTGGAGCCCCAGCTCACCCTGCGCTCGCAGCGCCTGCGCCAGGACCTGTCGGACGGGCTGATCACCGACGTCGAATACCACCTGTGGGTCTACAAGCGGCTGCCGCCCGATGGCGCGCCCGAGCTGTCCGGCACCGGCTTCCTCACCGAGGTGGCCGACGCCTCCGGCGCCGCGGGCTCGAACACCGGCGGGGGCGCGAAGCCCGAGAACGTGAGCCCGAAGACCGACAGCGTCGGCCGCGCCGCGAGCCCGGCACGCACCCGCGCGACCGCTACGAACCGGCGCCAGACCCGCCGGCTGGTCAACACCCCGCTGTTCACCCGGGCCATGGAGCTGATCGCGGCGTCCCCTAAAGTTTAGGGGACGTAACCGCCTCGATTGTTGAAGCAATCTGTGATCATTCCTATCTACTCGCAAGAACAGAGCGGACTTCTTGCAGTGAAGCAGCTACCCCTCAACGATGATCTGAGAGCAAAGCTGAAAGCAGCTGCGCCCGACACCGATCCTGAGAAGGTGGCTGTGTTCGAGGCCGCCGCGCTCTCGACTGCTCCGGTTCGCAAGAAGCACCCCGTCTATCAGGGCGCGGTGCATACGGCGAACTTCCTCGCCCAGATGATGGGTGAGCTGCAGAAGGAGAGCCGGCCCCTACAGATCATGCACGGGTCGTCGGACGGGGATCAGCTGCCCATCGGGCGGGTGTTCCACGGCCAGATCTCGGAAGGGACTGGTGTCGACGGCGCCACGGAGCTGCTGACCCTGTTCTGGATCGACAACGAGCACGAGAGCCTCATCAATAAGGTCAACTCGGGCACCATCGACCAGGTGAGCGTGGCGATCCTGGGGAAGTCGGCGAAGTCCAACAAGACGGGCTTCGACTTCATGGGGCCCGAGGCCGACCTGGAGAACATCTGGCTCGGGGTCGACGACAAGGGGAACAAGATGGGCGTCGAGGGCGCCCACGTCATCGTGGACGAGCTGGATGGCTGGTTCGAGATGAGCCTTGTCGGCCAGGGCGGCGCGCAAGGTGCCCGGATCAAGGGCAGCCGGCTGCAGCTCTCCGCTTCGGGTCAGGAGGTCCCCTCCATGACCCTGGAACTCTCCACCGGGCCTGCGCCCACGCCAACCCCGAAGCCGCCGGCCCCGGCGCCCCAGAAGGACCTGTTCGACATGGACGCCAAGGATTTCGCCGGCATCATCGCCGAGAACGCCACGAAGCTCGCCAACGCCGAGGCCGCCAAGGCGACCGCCGAGGCCGCTGCCGCCGCGGAGAAGACCCGCGCCGACGCGCTGAAGACCGAGCTGGACGCCCTGAAGGCGACCGACACGGCCAAGCAGGTCACCGACCTGACGACCGAGCGGGACGCCCTCAAGACCCAGCTCGACAACGCCAAGGCGCTCCCGGGCAAGCTCCTCTCGCCGCTGTTCGCGATGATCGGCCAGCCGACCGCGACCCTCGACGAGGACGAGGCCAAGGCCGTCACCCAGGTGACCGGCGCCCTCGACAGCCTCAAGGCGCTCGGCGCCCGGCTCTCGGGCGGCCTTTCGCTCGGCAGCTCGGCGCCCCGCACGGGCGGGAACGCCGCCTTCAAGCGCCGCGCCTAATCGCCGGCTCCACTCGACACCGCAACAGGAGATCCGGCGATGAGCACGCCTTTCCACCAGAAGGTCCACGTCCACTCGATCAAGAACGAGATGTTCAACCGGACCATGGCGTTCGCCAATCCGGGTGGCCTCTCGAAGGCGGACCTCGAAGGCCGCCTGGTCGAGCCGGATCCGGCCGTGCCGTGCGGCATGAAGCTGGCCGAGGCCGGCACCGCCATCGGCCCGCGCGTCGCCCGCATCGACGTGTTCGAGAACCGCGGCCCGGGTGCCGGCGGCGTCATCACCGCCCAGTTCCGGTTCACGGACCTGGTCCCCGTGCTGGAGGGCGACGCCCTCGCGCAGGGTGACACGGCGGTGGCCGGCGGCGACGGCTTCGTGAAGAAGGGCGCGGCCGACGATGTCGGCGCCTTCGTCGCCGAGATCCTGACGATCAAGGGCAAGAAGTACGCCTCGGTCGTGAAGCTCTAAGCCTCCGGCCCGGTCACCAGAACTACGCCTTTTGCCCGCGGTACGCTTCGTACCGCGTGCAGGGGCGGCAGGACTACCAGGTTCAACTTTAACGGTACGTCTCGTACCACCAACAGGCCCCCGAGGAATACGGGACATGGATCTCAAGCCGCTCACTAAGCTGACCGCCAACCGCAAGTCGCCGGAAGGTCTGCTCGCCACCCTGGCCCTGCGGGACAACAAGCGCTCGTCGGCGGACGCCGGCCTGCAGCTCGTGGCCGACGCGCGCCAGTACGGCCTGGAGATGCGCGACTACCTGCGTCTGGCCATCGACCCGATGGCCGCCGACAAGCCCGAGCTGTACGAGGGCCTGAACGGCTACGAGGCCGCGCTCAAGTTCCTCAACCTGCCGGTCGGCAACGACTACGACAGCGGTGTGGTCCTCGACCTCGCCTCCGACACCTTCGAGTACAGCCCCGGCACCCGCGCGCTGTTCCCCGAGGTGGTCGACGACGTCGTGCGCTTCGCCTCGCGCCAGGTCGACTACGAGAACCTCGACAGCCTGATCGCGTCCACGCGGACGATCAACGGCGTCGAGATGATCTCGACCGTCGTGAACGACGAGAACCCCGAGGACTTCAAGGTCTTCGGCCCGGTCTCCGAGTTCGGCCGGTTCCGCATCGGCTCCATCAAGACCAGCGAGACGCGGGTCAAGATGTGGAAGATCGGTGGTGGCTACCGCACCTCCTACGAGTTCCAGCGCCGCTCGCGCCTGGATCTGCTCACCCCGTATGCCAACCGCATGCAGCGTGAGCTGAACCTCTCGAAGGTCGGTCTCGCCACGGACCTGCTGATCAACGGCGACACGGTCAACCAGCCGGCGCCCGTCGTCCTGCAGTCGGCCTTCGACGACCTGCACGGCGCCGGCAAGTCGGAGCCCGGCCGGATCTCGTACAAGCACCTCCTGCAGTGGTTCGTCGCGCGGGCCAAGGCGGGTGTGCCCATCGACACGGTGGTCGGCAACTGGGACGCCTACCTCGACTGGCTGTTCCTGTTCGCGCTCCCCACCGCGAACGCCACGACCCGGACCGACGCCGAGAACCTCGCGGCGACCGGCTTCCGCATCGGCGGCGTGCCGATCCTGAACGGCCAGATCAACTTCGTGCTCTCGACCACGATGCCGGCCGGCCAACTCCTCGGCTACCGCAAGGGCGAGACCCTGGAGCAGCTGATCGAGGCGGGGTCGCTGATCTCGGAGAGCGAGCGCGCGATCCAGACGCAGTCGATCACCTACGTGAAGTCCGAGGTCTCGGGCTTCCGCCTGGTCTTCGGCGACACCCGCGAGATCTACGACTACTCCAAGTAGTCGGCTGATCCCGCCGGCCCCCGGGGAAACCCGGGGGTCACCTGACGCCGGAGCCCGAACACCATGAAGATCCTGGTCTCTACGACCGGCGCGTTCCAGCTCGTGCATTCCGAACAGCACGAGCACATCCGCGCGCACGGAGATACCGTCATCGAGAAGTCCCAGTGGGCGCAGGAGAAGGTCTCGATTGGCCAGCTCCTCGTTTCGGCGCAGCTCAACGACGAGGCCTCCGATGCTGAGTGGCTCAAGACGCTCGAAGAGAGCGACGGCGACCGCGACCTGGCCCTGGCCAGCTTCCTCGACCGCTTCCCGGTCGACGCGGAGAGTGCCCGCCGGCCCGAGCCCGCACCGAAGCCGCCGACCACCGCCCAGGTCACGCACAACCGCCGGGGCGCCTCGCACAAGAAGTAGGGTCGAGCTGTGGACATCGTATCTTCAACCCCCGTGACGCTCTGGGTCGATTTCGAGGCGCCACAGGGACTGGTGATCCCCGATGTCGGCTCTGTCGCCTACAGCCTGTATGACGGCCAGGGTGTCCCACTCGTCGTAGACCAGGCTCTGACCCCGGAGGCTGACGCCACCGGGGTCTCCATCAAGGTCCCCGCGATTAGCAACGTGATCGCCCCGGACCGCTTCTTCGAGCGCCGGACCACGCTGGTGAGCTGGACCGCCGATGGGCGCGGCTACAGCGCTCGCGCCGGCTACCGCGTCATCGACCTCCCGCCCTACGGCGTCATGCCGGCCGACGTGCGGACCTACCTCGCCCTCAACGAGGACGAGCTGCGCGACGACGAGGTCGACCTGTTCACCGCCTACGTCACCCTGGCCGGCGTGATCGGCCGTGACCGGCTGGACGCGGCGCTCAGCGCCGGCACGCTGGTGGAGGTGCGCGCGAGCCGCGCCGTCATGCTGACGGCCGCCACCGCCCTGTTCCCGTCGCTGCGCTACCGCATCGCCCAGTCGAAGACGGACGGGACGCTGAAGTTCGAGCGGCTGAAGGACGCCGCCGCCTTCGACGGCCTGGTGGCGGCGACCGCCGACGAGCTGCGCCAGATCACCCAGGAGCTGACCGGTGACACCTCGGCCAGCGAGGCCCTGCCGTTCCTGCTCGGGCTCACCACCAACACCACCGATCCCGTGACGGGAGCGGCGCCCGCGGTCGGCACCGGAGGCTAAGCTATGCCGATGCTCCTGTCCCGGATCCAGGCCCAGAACGAGGTCTGGATGCGGAAGCTGCCGCCGTCCGCCACGCGCTTCCGCGGCGTCATCTTCCCGGTCAACCCGACCGCGCTGCCGACCAGCGTGTTCGTGCTGCCGCGCCTCGGGCTGCGCACCCGGCCGCGCGAGCCGGTCCGGGCGAAGGACCTGTTCCGCGACCCGGCCGGCCGCGTCCTGCTGGTCGGGAACTGGGAGCTGCCGCTCGCGCTCGACGACGTGGTCTCGCGCTGCTTCGTGCTGTTCCAGATGACCGGCAAGGTCAGCTGGCAGCGGCGCAGCTCGGCCGTGAAGCACCCGGTCACCGGCCTGCCGATGTCGGAGGGCCCGTACCAGGAGAAGGGCCCGATCTGGGTCAGCATCGAGAGCTACACCCACGGAAACGAGGACCCCGGCGCCCGGATCGCCACCGACCGGCTCCGCTGCATCACGGCCGCGCCGCTGCAGCTCGGTGACCAGGTCAACGGCAAGACCGTGAAGCGGATCAACCCGACGCTCGGGGTCACCATCGCCGAGATCGAGTGATGGCGGCCGACCTGCAGCTCCTGTTCCGGGTCGGCGGCTCGAAGACGGGCGACCCCGGCTTCGTGGCCGCGCGCGCCGTCGAGCTGCTGCGCGAGCGCGCCGAGGCGAAGGGGATCGAGCGCCTGATGGAGGCCATCGTCGCCGACGAGAAGGCCATCGTGGCGGCGATCACCGCCGACGCGGAGAAGTTCGCCGGCCAGGCTGCGCGGGTGTTCACCCGCCTGAAGTCGCCGTCCTCGGGCTCGGTCACCATCTCGCTCGACGACATCAGCCGGAACGCCGGGGTGCTCTCGTCCGACAGCATGTCGAAGCGGCTGCAGGGCAAGACCACCACCGAGTGGCTGGCCCTCACGAAGCAGACCGTGGCGAACAAGCGCCGCCGGAAGGCCGGCGAGCCGACCACCTTCTTCGTGGAGACGGGCGCGCTGAAGGCCCTGCTGACCCAGTACCTGGGCCCGGCCATGGCCGCCCTGGTCGATCCGAAGATCGTCGTGCGGCGGGGACCGCGGCGCGTGTCCGTGACGCTGAGCCTGATGGCGCAGGCGTCCGGCCGGGAGAAGGCCGGCGTGACCGGCGCGAGCTTCCCGGGCGCGGCCGGCGGCGGCATCGCGCGCGAGGAGAGCCTGTTCGTCCGCTACCTAAAGAAGGCCGGCGCGCCGGACCGCGATCCCAAGCACCCGCTGGCCTACAAGCTGGAGAACCCCCGCGGCTCGCACCGGCCCTTCCTGCAGAACACCCTGGTCTACTGGATCAGCCGCCGGCTGCCGCTCGTTCTCGACAAGTCGCTGCGCTCGGCCGTGGCCAAGTCCAAGAAGAAGGGGAAGACCCGTGTATAAGATCGCCCGCAACTCGACTGTCCGCATGATCGTGGATGCGATCCGCGACATGCCCGGCGAGCCCCAGTATTACGAGTTCGACGCGCACGCCGAGGCCACCGAGCTGCCAAACGCCGATCTGATCGGCCTGGTCGCCTTCTCCTGCACGGAGAACGACCAGTTCCACGACCTGTCGTTCGGCGTCGTGGTGATGACGGTCCAGGACCCGGGCCTGACGCGCTCGACCGACTACGTGGACGCCTTCTACCGGCGGCTCCAGGCGCGCTCGAAGTGGCCGATGTTCAACGACGACGGCTCCCCCACCGGGTTCGAGGCCGTGGCCTTCGACGGCGTCGCCGCCTCGCCGATGGGCCGGGTCGACATGCGCCCGACCGTCGAGCTGGTGGTCACCGCCCGCGTCACGCAGGCTGGTCAGTGGTCTCCTCAGTGACCTCGACGCCCGCCTTGTAGAGGAGGTGCATCGTCTCGCGCACGCTCTCGCTGGCGCAGCCGAGCGCGGTCTCGATCAGGTAGACCACCTCCTTGGTCACCGAGCGGTGGTTCTGCTCGGCGCGGTGCTTCAGGATCTCGTGCAGATCGGGCTTCACCATCACGGTGATCGGCTTCTCGCCGGAGGTCTTGTATTCGCGTGGCATAACATCTTCCCCTATTCCCCTAATTTTTAGGGGAAGTCTTTGGACAAATGGGGACGCATGCTCATATTGCAAGCGACCGATTGCAGACCACTGTTGGAGACCTTGCCATGAACCCGGGAACCGCCAAGAGCGGTCGCTTCCACTTCTCGACCGCCACCCTGTGCATCGCGCCGATGACGGAGCAGGCCGAGATCAACCCGCTGCTCCACTCCGTGGGCCTGGTGAAGAACTGCAAGGTCGACGTGACGACCTCGAAGGTCGACCTCACGCAGGGCATCCAGAACGACATCGTGGCGTCCGTCGTGAACGGCATGCCGATGACGGGCTCGGCCGAGGTGTACGAGTACACCGCGAAGAACTTCGCCTACGGCCTGTCGCAGGATCCGGCCGGCCTGGTCGACATGGCCAAGCCCGTGGGCATCACCGGCCCGGTCGCGGCGGCGGCCACCGAGGTCACGGCGGCGAGCGCCATCGCGGGCGCCGCGGTCGGCTCCTGGATCTACCTCCAGGAGAACGAGGACGACCAGATCCACATCGCCAAGGTGTCGGCGGTGGCGGACGCGAAGCTCACCTTCGCCGGCTACCCGGTCCCCGAGGGGATGTCGTTCTCGGCGGGCGCCCGCGTCGGCCTGCTGAACAAGATCGACAGCGATCCCGGCAAGGCGAACAACAACTTCGCGGTCCGCGTGATCGGCATCGCGCTCGACGGCAACACCCCCGTGACGCTGCACTTCCCGAAGTGCCGCATCACCAAGGGCTTCTCGATGGGCTTCAGCTCGGACAACTTCTCGAACATGCCGTTCGAGTGGACGCCCCTGGTGCCGACGCCCAACGACGAAGGCTACATGGCCGACTTCAACCAGAAGCTCTCGATCTTCTCCCGGTAATTCGGGAGGTCAACAAGATCAGGCCCCGGGCAACCGGGGCCTTTTCTTTTGGACATCTGGAACCCACATCTCCCCCAGCCAAACGAGGGGTCGAGATGTCGTCCGACGAGAAGCCGCAAGCCCGCATCACGCTCGATGTCGGTGGTACGCAGCGTACCGTGTTCATGAGCTTCGGGCTCCTGAACGAGATCGCGGCCCTCGTGCAGAGCCCAGAGAACGTCCCCGAGCTGAGTTTCAACTCGACCGTGTCGACGGCCGCGCTGCATCTGATGCTGGCGCCCCGCGACAAGCGCGGCAACATCCTGCCCGAGAACGAGGACGAGCCGGCTGTGCCGCTCGATCTCGACCCCGACACCGCCGAGCAGCTGCTGGACTGGGCAGGGTCTCACGTCCTGGATTTTTTCGTCCGCCGCCTCGCGAAGTCCGCGGCACTCTTCGCGACGAGGGCGGACAAGCTAGCGGCAGCCGGATCATCTCTGACTTCTTCGGCGAACTCTCCTGGGAAGACAGCCTGATCCTGTGCTTCCGGTGCGCGCCCAGCGATCTTCCGAAGCTCTACTGGAAGCGCACCCTCAACGATCTACGGCGGATGACTGGTCTCTTCATCCGCTACGAGATGGTCAAAGCCATGTCGGTCACGGAGAGCCTGCTCTTCGTCACCGGGAAACTGTTCGGGAAGGCCGAGCCGGAGGCTGAGGACCTGAACGGGCTCAACGAGATGATGGCGTTTGCCCGAGCGGTCAATGGCTGATGATCTGAACGTCGACCTTGGCATTGGCACGAACGACCTGGAGGCCAGCCTCCGGCGCACGTTCGAGGTCCTGCAGAATGGTCTCCAGACGGCGCAGCAGGTCCAGACCTGGTTCGAGCGCTCGGCGCGCGCCGCGCGCGAGATGCCGGGCGCCATCGCGGACCTCGACGCCAAGCTGAAGGCCGCCAAGGGCACGGCGGCCGAGGTCGGCCTGACGAAGCAGCTGGAGGACGTTAAGCGGAAGCAGCAGGAGCTGAACCGCGAGCTGGAGCGCGAGATCACGCTGCAGCGCGAGCTGTCGCTCGCCCGCGGCGCCGGCCAGCGCACCACCGAGGGCAACCGCGTCGCCGATGGCCGGACCATCGCCGAGGTGCGCCTGACCGAGCGCGCCGTCGCCGACGCCATCACCGGCATCAACACCACCGCGGACCAGATCGCCGCCCGGCTGAGCATTGCCACCGGCAAGGCGATGGAGCGCCTGATCGCCGGCACCGCGCAGCAGGTCGAGCAGTCCGTGCAGCTGGCCGCGAACCGGGCCATGTCCCGGAACGCCCAGCTCTCCGTTCCCGGCTACCTGGATGCCTCCGTCGTGAACGCGCGGGTCGCCGCCGAGGCCGCCGTCCGCAAGGCCGGCACCGGCTCCTCGCTGGAGGAGCGCGACGCCTTTGCGGCGAACCAGAAGGCCCAGCGCGCGGCCGAGCTGGCTGCCGCCTCCGAGGCGAAGCAGGCGGCCCTGCGCGAGTATTACGCTGCGGTGGACGAGAACCGCCGGCGGGACATCGTCAACCGGGACTTGGCGCGCGGCATCGAGGCCGAGAACAAGCGCGCCGCGGTGCGCGAGTACAACGCGGCCCAGTACGAGAACGCCCAGCGCGAGCGGCAGAAGCGCGCCGACGACCTGGCGGCTGCCTCGGAGCAGAAGCGCGCCGCCCTGCGCGAGTATTACGAGGCCCAGGACGCCAACCGCCGGTTCGACCGGAACCGGAAGGGGCTCGCCAGCGCGGAGCAGGCGCGGCTGGATCCGCTGACGGCCGCGCGCGAGCAGACGAAGGACGAGAGCTTCGCCAACCGCTACGGCGTGTCCCGCAGCGAGTTCGCCGCGCGGATCGCCCAGGAGAACCTGACCATCGAGCAGCAGCGCACCCTGCTGGCCGCGCTGCGCCGCGACCGGCAGGAGGCGATGAACGCCGGCCGGCCGGCGCCGCTCACGCCCCAGGACCGGGCGCGCGCGAGCTTCGAGGCGCGCGGGGCCGCGTTCGACCTGAACGGTGGCGCCGACCAGTTCACCTTCCAGGCCAAGCTCGCGGCGAACTACGCCATGTTCGGTCTGGTGGCGACCGCGATCCGCGGCGCCGCCTCGGCCGTGGTCCAGTTCGACGAGCAGCTGGCCCAGTTCCAGGCGATCACCGGCACCGCGAACGCCGAGATGGACGGCTTCCGCGGGAAGCTCCTGGAGGTCGCCTCGACCAGCAAGTTCTCCGTGAGCGAGCTGACACAGGTGGCGGTGGCGCTCGGCCAGACCGGCCTGTCGGCCAACGAGGTGACGAAGGCCCTGAAGCCGGTCGTCGACCTGGCCGCCGCGTCGGGCTCGACGCTGCAGCAGTCGGTCGAGGCGATCACCGGGGTGCTCGGCGCCTACAACCTGGAGGCCGGCCGCTCGGGCGAGGTGGCCGACGTCTTCGTGGCGGCCCTGAACCGCACCAAGCTGACGATGGACCAGCTGCAGCTGGGCATCCAGTACGCGGCCAACATCGCCCGCGACAGCGGCATCAGCTTCTCCGAGCTGACGGCGTCCATCGGCGCGGTGGCCCAGGCCGGCGTGAAGTCGGGCTCGACCATCGGCACCGGCATCCGGCAGCTCATCACCGAGTTCTCGGCGCCCACGGACAAGCTCCGCGGCGTGCTGAAGGAGCTGGGCATCAACCTGGCCGACGTCGACCTGCGCACGCAGGGCTTTGCCGGCGTGCTGGAGAACCTGCGCTCCAAGGGCTTCGGCACGTCCGAGGCCCTGCGCGCCCTCGACCTGCGCGCCGCCTCGGCCTTCGCCGCCCTGTCCGGCCAGTCGGACAAGATCACCCAGCTGCAGCAGGAGTTCCTGCTCACCTCGGCGGCGACCGAGAGCGCCGGCAAGGCCAACGAGAGCCTGTCGGCCACCCTGCAGCGGCTCACCAACTCCGTGTTCGGCGTCGTCGACACCGGCTTCCGCCCGCTGGTGGCGATCCTGCAGCTCGCGGCCGGCGGTATGGCGACGTTCGCCCAGAACGTCTCCGGGCTCGGGCCGGCCCTGCCGGTGCTCGCCTCCGGCCTGGCCGCGGTGGCCGCCAGCGCCATCGCGCTGAAGACCCTGAACCTGGCCGGCGGCCTGCTGGGCGGGCTGACCTCGGGCGCCTCGCTGGCCGGTCTGCTGACCAACCCGATCACGGCCGGCGCCGCCGGCATCGCTGCCGTGTCCGGCCTGGTCTACTACCTGGTCAACGTGAAGGACGAGGCGGGCAGGGCCACCGCGAAGCTCGACGAGCTGCAGAAGATCCAGAACGAGCTGACCGGCCGGCAGCAGACCCTGCAGCAGCAGCCCGGCAGCCTGGACAGCACCATCACGTCGCTGATCGACCGGCGCGACAAGCTGAACGGTGACGGCCTGCTGCGCCAGACGGCGGTGATCGAGGCGCAGAAGGCGTTCGCCGACCTCGGCCTGGTGGTCGACAGCAACACCACGTCGGTCGACGGCCTGATCGGCGCCCTGCAGAAGCTGCGCGGCGAGCTGAACCAGGAGATGCCGGCCCTGCTCGCCCAGCAGCTCGCCGGCATCACCGAGAAGATGGACCAGCTCGCGAAGCTGGAGGCCGCCCGCGAGGAGAAGAACCGGACCCGCCGGGTCGTCATCCCGGGCGGCGAGTTCTCCGGCCTCGGCGACGCCGGCTCGGTCGACCTCGACCCGCTCGCGCAGATGCGCGACCTCGGGCCGGAGTTTGTCCAGGCCGCCGACATCCTGTCCGGCAAGACCCGGCTCCGGCCGGGCGACGTCCGGTCCCAGACCGCGCCCATCGCCTCCGCGATGTCGACCATGCTGCTGAACCTGCAGCGGTCCCGCACCGACGTGTCGCTCGACAACAGCCTGTCGGAGAGCGACCGGCGGACCATGCTCGGCCAGCTCGAAGAGACCATCGGGCGCGTCGAGGCGGCGATCAAGGAGTTCGGCGACAAGGTCGGCTCGGTCCAGAGCCAGCAGGCCGCGGTGATCGAGGCCGAGCGGGTGAACCGCGGGCTCCAGGCCGCCACCATCCAGGCGTCCCCCGAGTTCCAGGCGATCCGCAACGCGCGCGACAACATCTACGGCCAGCAGGACCGGGCCGTGGCCGACGCCGGCCGGAACGCGCAGGGCTTCTCGGCCTTCGAGGCGATGAAGACGGCTGCGCGCTCGACCGACGACATCGTCAAGGCGCAGCTCGCCGAGATCGAGGAGGCGAAGCGCAAGGCCATCGCCGAGGGCGTGGACCCGAAGGCGGTCGACGACGCCTACCGGGACGTGATCGACAGCTTCAACACCCTGCTGAAGGGCTCGACGAAGGAGATCCGCGAGCGCTTCCAGGCGGTGTCCAGCGACGCGAAGGCCGACCTGAACCAGCAGATCCGCACGGCCCAGAGCCAGCTGGAGGTCCTGCAGCGGCAGGCCTCGACCACGCAGGACCCGTCCCGGGTGACGGAGCTGCAGGGCCTGGCCACCCACTACCAGGAGGTGATCAACACAGCGCGCGAGCGCCTGTTCATGATCGAGCAGGGCGTCAACGCCGAGCAGATCATCGCCAACTCGCCCGAGCTGCGGGACAAGCAGCGGGAGCTGCAGGAGAAGGGCCAGGCCGACCTCAACAAGCTGGCCATTTCCTACGCGGAGCTGCACCGCCGCGTGCAGACCCAGCTGCTGACCTTCCAGGCCGACCGGGCGACCGAGCGGCGCGACCTGCTGCAGGAGCAGATCAAGGGCCTGGAGAAGGTCCGGGATGACGTGCGCTCGACGCCCGAGCAGATGCGCGCGGCCGTGCAGGAGATCAACCGGCTGCTGGGCGAGGTGGCCAAGATCGGCCAGAGCATCAACCGGATCAACGCCGACAAGGTCGACCTGAAGCTGCCGTCCACGCTCGGCCCCACGGTGGCGTTCAGCGCCGGCTCGACGCAGCAGGCCATCGTCGACCAGCTGCGCGCGGCCGGCGCTAGCGAGGAGCGGATCCGCTACGCCCTGGCCTCCGGCCAGATCGAGAGCGGCTACTCGCCCGACGTGGTCTCCGGCGCGCGGCGCTCGTCGGCTGGCGCGACCGGCGTGTTCCAGTTCATGCCGTCCACCTGGCAGAAGATGTACGGCACCCGGGACGTCGACACCGACATCGGCGCCCAGATCCGTGCCTTCCAGGAGTTCACCGACCGCAACGCCGGCACCTTCCGCTCGAACATGGGCCGAGAGGCGACGCCGGAAGAGCTGTACCTGATGCACCAGCAGGGCGCGGCCGGCTCGATGGCGCTGCTGCGCGCCGGCTCGGGCTCGGCGCTCGATGCCCTGACGGCGGTCTACGGCGGCGATGCCTCGAAGGCGCGCTCTGCGATCACCGGCAACGGCGGCCGGGCCGACATGGCGGCCGACGAGTTCGTGGCGCTGATCGAGCGGAAGTTCCGGGCGGCCGAGGGCGCGGTCGGCAACCCGTTCGGCACCACGGGTGACGCCGAGCTGAAGCGCATGCGTCAGGCCACCGACGACAAGACGGCGGCCGAGGAGGAGCGCAAGAAGGCCGAGAACGAGCAGAAGGCCCAGGCCAACGAGCGCGCCCGCCAGCTGGCCGAGCTGAAGCGGACCGACAAGGCCCTGTCGGAGACCTACGACACGCAGCTGGAGGCGGTGAAGCGCGCCCAGGACCCGGCGGCGGCGATGAGCGCCAGCCGGGACGCCTACGGCACGCTGAAGCAGCTCCTCGACATCGCGAAGCAGGAGGACGGCAACAAGCCCGGCCTGGACGACGACGCGCGCGCCGCCCAGTCCGACGCGACGCGGAAGCGCTTCGCCGGGCTGTTCCAGCAGCAGGGCCTGGCCACCGCGGAGACCATCGGCAGGGACAGCCTGAAGGCCTACGAGGACCGGCTCACCCAGCTGCGTGCGGAGCAGAAGGAGCTGGAGCGGCCGGAGAACGAGGGTCGCGCCGGCAACACCGACCGGCTCAACGTCCTGCGCGAAGAGATCAACCAGCTGGAGAAGCAGAAGGAGCTTCAGGGCACCTACGAGAGCAACCAGGCCAAGATCGTCGCGCTGGAGGAGACCCTCAAGCAGATGAAGGACGCCGGGCTCGACGTCGACCGTGACGGTGTCGAGGTCCAGCGCCGCATCCTGGAGCTGCGCGAGCGGAACAAGGTCCTGGAGCCGACCATGAACCTGTCGCGGCAGCAGGCCGGCACGCAGCGCACCTACGGCGAGGCGGCCTCCGGCGCCATGGACAGCTTCCTGAAGAACCGTGGCGTGCTCGACTTCAAGGGCCAGGTGGTCGACCCGGTGGTGCAGGCTCAGCGGACCCTGACCGAGAGCCTGAACGTGGTGGGCGGCGCCTTCGACAACTTCTTCACCAACCTGTTCAACGGGTCGATGAAGGCCGGCGACGCCCTGAAGTCGTTCGCGACCACGATCCTCTCGGGGCTGATGAGCCAGATCTCGAAGAGCCTGACGAACTCGATCTTCCAGTCGCTGTTCGCAGGCGGCTCGGGCGCGGGCGCGAGCATCCTGTCGTCGCTGTTCGGCGTCGGCATGTACTCGGGCGGCCCGATCCGCATGGCGGGCGGTGGCGCGGTGCCGGGTCTCGATGCGGCGCTGACGATGCGCGACAGCAAGATGATCCTGGCCCAGCCGGGCGAGTACCTGCTGCGCCGGTCGGCGGTGGACGCCATCGGCCGCGATCAGCTCGACCAGGTGAACGCGTTGGGCGGCGCAATGGTGAACCGGGCGCCGAAGGTGGACGCCGGCCAGAAGTTCGGCGGCGCCTCGGCGGCGGCGAACGTCTACGTCGTCGACCGCGAGCAGGTCCCGCCGCCGAGCCAGAACGACGTGGTCCACATGATCGGCGACAACATCCAGCGGGGCGGCGCGATCCGGCAGCTGATCAAGAGCGTGGCGGCGCGAGGCTGAGATGGCACTGAAGACCTTCGACTTCCCGTACTCGACCCCGCAGGACGAGTACCCCGCCGGCGCCACGGTCAAGTTCGGGCGCGGGTATCGCTTCGCCTCGGCGCCCACCGGGCCCGACGAGGTGATCCTGCACCTGAACTTCCCGGCCATGTTCGCCTTCCAGGCGGCGTTCGGCGCGGCGCCCGATCCCAGTGTCGAGCCGCAGCTCAACATCCACGCCCTGGAGGACTTCTACAAGGAGCACCGGATGTACCTGCCGTTCTACGTCATGCACCCACGGCAGGGCCAGATCATCTGTCGCTTCAACAAGCCCTTGGTGATGCCCAAGCCGATCAAGACCAGCCCGGGTGAGGTCGGCGGGCGCATCGTGAACGGCACCAGCTGGCGCGTCTTCCAGATGGAGCCCTTCGACATCGAGATGCTGATCCAGCCATGACCGTCCCCAGCTCCCACGTCGACGAGGGTCTGAAGCTCACCGCTGACGGTGAGGTGATCCTCTACGAGATCAACCTGATGAACGTGCCGGACGGCGCGAGCGCGGTGCTGCGCTTCCGGGACGGCCCGATGGGCTCCTCGACCCAGTGGGACGGGAAGACCTGGGACCACCTGGCCGTTCAGTTCTCCGGCTACTCCCGATCCTCCGAGGAGGAGAAGAGCCGGCCGACGCTGCGCCTCATGAACCCTGTTGGCTTGTTCAACGAGGCCGCGTTCGAGGGCCGCTTCGATGGCGCGCTGGTGCAGCGCTACACCGTGCTCAGGGACCACCTGGAGCGCGGCGTGGTGATCTCGAACAATGAGATGTTCTTCATCGGTCGGGTTAAAGATCTTATCTCTGGGCAGTCGATCAGCTTCGAGCTGCGCTCGCTTTCGGACGGCCCGGACCAGCTAATCCCCGCTCGGATGTTCCTCCCGAGCGAGGGATTTCCTTTTGTGACGCTGTAGTGCGACCTATCTCGAACCGAATTCCCTCTTCAGCACGGCAAGTACCTCTCCGAAAACTTCCTTGATGTTGCCCTTCTGGAAACGAATTTGTTGCAACCCCGCAATGTTGCTGAATTCGTTTGTGCCCTCTTCAAGGAGCACAATTGCGCGTTTGAAACCAAGTTTACCTTGGAACAAACCCGTCTCATGAACAACGTTTTCACGAGCGTGCTCTTTACCCTCACGGTCCACATCTTCCGCCGTGTGAACGAGTAAAGCAATGGAAGCTTTGGTCGACATATCCTTTAATACTTCTTGTATTGTATATCCGGCTCGCGCGCCTGTCTCATAAGCTTCGACTTTGAAATGGTGCATATCCTGGAGGTGATCCTTTAGATCCCTCCACAGTCGGCTTCGCCCGTGGCCAATGAAAATTGTAACATTTTTGAATGTGTCTACGACCGGTATCTTACTAGAAGCGTGATAGGCCTCAAATTGATTATGGATCTCGTCAATCTCAGCTTCCGTTTGAAAATCAGCTAGGCTCAGATCCATATCTCGGCCATTATATCTTAAATGTAGATTACGTTTACGGCTATTCGTATAGATGTATAATCTAAAAAAATCCGAGGCAAATGCGGCTCCGAGATGTTGTTTATCCGGATTGTTGACCGCAATTCGAGATCTGTGACCGTCATAGTTTACTTCCCAGCTTCTGACGCTGTCGCCATTTCGAACTAGGATACTATTGTACGTGCCTAGAAGCTGGTGCAAAACATCAGCTTTATATCTAACATCGAGGAAGGGAATATCGCGGCTATACGAAGTGGTAGGTTTTGGGGTTTCGACAACGTCGTTCATAGCAGGCTCGTGCGGGGCGCTTCCAACTACCCTACGGACGGTGGCATAAGAAGTCGATATTTACCGCAAGCCCAGGGCGTCGCAGCGAAACGCCCGCTAGCAGATCGGTACGAAACGTACCATATTGCGATCATGCTGACCGCTGTCCGCCTTCGCGAGTTGCTGCATTACGACCCGGTGACGGGGATCTTCACCTGGAAGGTGAGGGTCAGCCAGCGCATGCGTGCTGGCTCGAAGGCAGGCACGCTCTCGACCAAGGGCTACATCGTCATCGGGATCGCCGGGAAGTTCTACCGGGCGCACCGGCTGGCGTGGCTCTACATGACCGGGGAATGGCCGGAGCATGAGGTAGACCACCGCATTGGTGTCCGCGACGACAACCGCTGGTCCGAGCTGCGAGAAGCTACACAAGCACAGAATATGCAGAACCGCCCGGCTCTGAACAGCAGCTCGACTGGGGTGAAGGGTGTCGTCTGGCGCGACCGGCAGAAGAAGTATCAGGCCCGCCTCACGGTCAGTGGGAAGCGGATCAGCCTCGGCTACTTCCATGCCCTGGAGGATGCCAGCGCTGCCTACGCGGCAGCGGCGCGCGAGCATCACGGCGAGTTCGCGAGGGCGGCATGAAGACGGATGGCCTCCTCGGGCGCGCGTTCAAGCACGGCAGCACAGACTGCTTCGGGTTGATGCGCGACTTCTACCGGATGAACTTCGGCATCGAGGTGCCGGACGTTGCTCGGCCCGATGAGTGGTGGGAGCCGGACGCCGAGGGCAAGCACCTCAACCTCTACCTCGATCTCTACAGCGAGGTCGGCTTTACCCTGTTCACCGGGCACCCACGCCAGCGACTGCCGGGCGATGTCCTGCTGATGGCCATCCGCTCGCCGGTCGCGAACCACGGCGCGATCCTGCTCACGGGCGAGCGGATGATCCACCACCTGGCCGGCCAGCTCTCGACAATCGAGAGCTACAACCGCCCGCTCTACCGGGACACCACCGTCGCCGTGCTCCGGCACCCGCAGGTCGACGGCTCGAAGCTCCTCACCGAGACCGAGATCGACGCCTGGGACCTGATCCCGCAGCGGATCCGCGACCAGCTCGAAGACGCGCGCCAGGGCCGCCTCGATGTCTGAGGCGACCATATCCGATCTGGCTGGCCGGTACGAGGACGACCTGGCCGCCCCCGAGCGCTGCGGCTTCGTCCTGAAGACCGGTGAGGTGGTCGAGGTCAAGAACCTGTGCCACGACCCGGCCAACGGCTTCGACATCTCCGGCGATGACCTCCTGAAGTACGAAGATCTCGCCGCCGCCTCATGGCACACACATACCGGGACAGACTGCAACCTGACCCGGGATGATCTTGTCAGTTTCTTGAACTACCCACACCTTCAACACTATATCATCGGCTCGGACGGCGTTGCCTGCTACGCCGTAGAGCGGGGGCAGGTCATCCGTGCAGCGACGCATCCATCTCCACGGAAGCCTGAAGAGCATCCATCCCGAGCCCATCGTGGTCCATGCGGCGACGGTCGCCGAAGCGATCAAGGCCGTGACCCGGCAGCTGCCGGGGTTCCGCGGTAACGCCGTGTCGGGCCCGCTGCGGGTGAAGGTCGCCGGTCACGAGACCATCGAGGACCTGATCGCCCCGTCCAAGGTGCAGGACCTGCACATCTTCCCGCAGCTGAACGGCGGCAAGAACGGTGGCTTCTTCCAGGTGCTGATCGGCGCCGTGCTGGTGGCCGCCTCCTTCATCCCGGGCGTCGGCCAGGTGTTCGCTCCGATCCTGCTGAAGCTCGGCATCATGATGGTGCTCGGGGGCATCCTGCAGATGTTCAACACGCCGAAGCGGGACAACAAGGACCAGGTGGAGAAGAAGAGCCACTACCTGGGCGCGCCGCACAACACCGTCGACATCGGCACCCGCATCCCGATCCTCTGCGGTGAGGACAAAATCGGCGGCCAGTACCTGTCGTTCCAGATCGACGCTGTCGACACCGGGGGGATCTGATGAACGCGCCCCTTAAGGGCCGGAAGAGCCTGACCGGCTCGCAGCCGCGCTCGGCCACCCGCTACGACGACAACCTGTTCGGCGCCGACACCGTCGAGCTGATCCTCGCCCTGTCCGAGGGCCCGATCCAGGGCCTGAAGGACGGCGCGTCGAGCTTCTACGTCGGTGACGTGCCGCTGCTCGACAAGGGCACCGGCACCCCGAACATCTCCAACTTCGAGCTGCGGATGCTGAAGGGGACCAACCCCGCCGACAGCATCCGGCCGAACCTCGGCGGCTTCGCCTCGTCGAAGAACGTCGGGCTGCCCATGCGCGCCCAGAACCAGATGGTGGTGGCGCAGGGCGACAAGACCCAGATCGACTACATCGACATCCGGTTCGTCGTGAACCGCCTCCTGGTTGTGAGCACGACCGGCGGTGAGTTCGCCAACGGCATGACGATGAAGATCGAGGTGAAGCCGCGCTCGTCGAGCGTCTGGCAGATCCCGTTCGACAACGAGCCGCCCCCGCCGCCCGACACCTCCGGCGGCTCGAACTACCGGCCGGACAGCGTCCGGGCCGGCTCGCTGGTCAACGCCGCCCTGCACGAGACCTACCTCGCGCCCGAGACCGATCCGCCGCTCCAGGCCAAGGAGCAGGGGGCGATGTGGTTCATCACCACCGAGGAGCACTGGGCGCCGCGCGCCTGGGACGGCAAGGCGTGGCAGGTCCCCACCGGCCTCACCAGCTCGATCATCTCCGACTTCTGGGTCTGGCAGTGGACCGACCACGTCGGCGACACCCGGCGCGCCTGGTTCTCGCCCTCGGGCGCCGCGCCGCCGGCCGGCAGCGTGACGGTGTTCGACTGGCTGCTCACGCCCGAGAGCGGCGAGATCGTCTACAGCTACAACGACACCAGCTGGGTCGGCACGCAGACCTTCCCGGACACGCCCATCGCGGCGCCCGGCAACGTGGTCATTTCCGGCCTGACGCGCTCGAACTACCCGAAGGAGTACCGGATCCCGGTCGCCCGGATCAACGAGCCCTACGACGTGCGCGTCACCCGGCTCGATCCGCCGACCACGAAGGACAACTTCAAGGACATCACGTTCGAGAGCATCCAGGAGGTCGTGGCCCAGGTCTACAGCTTCCCGGACCTGGCCCTCGCGCACCTGACGATCCGCGCCACCGACACCTTCACCAGCCTGCCGGAGTTCACCGGCATCTACCGGGGCGTCATCATCCCGGTGCCGTCGAACCACGTCTTCAACGAGACCACCCAGCTGTCCGAGTTTCCGGGGCTGTGGGACGGCACGTTCAAGATGGCCTACACCAACAACCCGGCCTGGCATGCGTACAACCTGATCAAGAACGCTCGGTACGGCAAGAACGCCTACTATCCCGAGGTCCCTGACCAGTGGGATTACTACGAGTTCGGCAAGCACTGCTCTGCGCACGGCTTCCGGTTCAACGAATACATCCAGGAAGCTCGGTCGCTGAACGAGCTGATCAACTACGTCGTGGGCATCGCCGGCGGTCGGTACGTCGACCGGGGCGACGGCTTCTCGACGGTGATCTGGGACGCCGACGATCAGCCGGCGGTGGCGATCTTCGCGCCCGAGAACACCATCGAGGGGAGCTTCAACTACAGCCTCACCGACATCACCGAGCGCAAGAACGACTTCAAGGTGTCGTTCAAGAACCCGGGCCTGGAGTACCGCGAGGACCGGGTCCGCGTCTGGGACCAGAACGCCATCGACGTCCACGGGCGCAACCCCGAGGAGTTCGTGGCGGTCGGCTGCCGCGACGCCGCCGAGGCGGTGAAGCGCGGCCGGCTGCGGCTGGCCACCTCGCTGACCGAGAAGATCATCGTCAACTTCAAGACGAACCGGCTCGGCCGCTACCTGCTGCCGTTCCAGGTGATCCTGGTCGCCGACGACCAGTCCACCAACGTCATCTCCGGGCGCGTGCGCAACATGGAGCCGCTGCCGGCTGGCCCCCTGCGGCTGCCGCTTCGCGACCAGATCTACCTGGAGGCCGGCATCAGCTACAGCGTCCAGTTCACCGTGTCGGACACGGCCGGCGGCCTGCGCGTGGTGACCTACCCGCTGCAGGTCGATCAGCCGGGCGCGCAGAGCGAGCTGGTGCTCGCCCAGGCGCTCGCCGACCCGCTGCCGGAATACGCCGTGTTCTCCATCGGCGCGCCGAAGGCGTTCCGCATCACCTCGATCAGCCAGGCCGACGACGAGCCCGACCAGCTGGACATCACCGCCATCGAGGTGAACCGGCTGAAGTGGGCCTTCGTGGACGGCGACGTCGAGCTGCGGGACCTGACCGGCCTGCAGACCGGCCCGCTCTCGAAGTTCGTCTACCCGGTCACCAACGCGCGGATCGGGCCCGACCTCGCGGCGGACGGCACCTTCAGCCTGATCGCGAGCTGGGACGCCTCCGAGACGAAGCTGATCCGCGGCTACCGGGTCCGGCAGTCGGTGAACGGCCAGCCGGCCGAGATCGTGGCCGAGCCCGGCGACACCACCTTCCGGCTCCTGTCGCCCGCCCCGGCCGTCTACGCCCTGATGGTGACCGCGGTGAGCCTGGACGGCTCCACCGAGAGCGCCCCGGTGACGCTGAGCTACACGGTGGCCGACAGCACCACCGTGCGCTCCGTCGTGCCGCCCACCGACCTCGTGCTCCTCGACGAGCCCGAGGCGCCGATCTTCCGCGCCGTGAACCCGCGCTTCTCCTGGGGCGCCTCGGCCGACCCGCTGGTGAAGGACTACCTGGTCGAGGTGGTGAGCCCGGCCGGTGTCGTCGTCCACAGCGAGGCCGTGCAGGGCCAGCTCGTCTTCCCCTACACGCTGGCCCAGAACCTGGCCGAGAACGGCCAGGCGCTGCGCGCCTTCACCGTGCGCGTGCGGGCCCGGGACACCACCGGCCAGCTCTCGACCCCGGTCGAGCTGTCGGTGAGCCACCCGGCGCCGCCCGTCATCACCCCGGTGCTGGACAGCGTGTCGGAGACGATCTTCATCTCCTACGACGCGCCGCCCGGCGACTTCGCGGGCGTGCTGGTGTGGATGGAGCCGGCGTCGGGCTACGACCCGGCCGTTGTGCCGCCCGCCTACGACGGCCCGAACACCAACATCGCGCTGCCGGCGGTCCCCGAGACCACCTACTTCGTCCGCATCGCCGGCTACGACGCCTACGGGAAGACCGGGCTGAACGTGAGCGGGGAGGTGTCCCGCAAGGCCACCGTCACCCTGTTCGACGCTGCGCCGCCGCCCGTGCCGGCCAAGCCCACCCTGACCTCCGACGCCGAGACGGCGGCGGACGGCACGGTGACGGCTGTCCTGCGCGCGACCTGGGACGGCCCGGCCGGCCGCTACACCGTGGCGGCGGCGCAGGGTGGCGGCGGCTTCCTGGAGTTCCCGGTCAGCGACGCCAGCTTCGAGCTGCACGGGCTCCGGCCGGCCATCCCGGTCCAGGTGAAGGTCCGGGCCGTGGCCGCGTCCGGCTTCGGCCAGTCGGACTGGTCGCCGGTCGCCTCGATCACCACGGCATCGAGCAAGGCCAAGCCCGACAACCCGACCGGCGTGGTCGCGACCGGCACCTACCAGGGCGTCACGCTCTCGTGGACGGCGCCGGCCGCCAAGGACCTCGCCTGGATCGAGGTGTGGTCCATCGACCGCGCCTCCGTCGCCCAGTCGCCGCCCTCGGGCTCGGCGATGCGCAAGGTATCGGCCGGGTCGACCTTCTCTTACGACGGCACGGTGCCGGTGGAGACGCAGCGCACCTTCTGGCTGCGCTCGGTCTCCACCTCGGGCGTCACCGCGGACGGCTACTCGGCGCCGGCCACCGCCACGAACCCGGCGATCTCCGGCGACCAGCTGGCGGACGGCTCGGTCACGAACGCCAAGATCGTGGCCGGCACCATCACGGGCGACCGGATCCAGGCCGGGAGCATCGAGGGCGACCGGCTGAAGGCCAACTCGATCACCGCGGAGCAGCTCGCGGCCGGGGCGATCACGGCCGACACCATCGAGGTGGGCACCACCACGCTGGCCTCGTGGGTCTCGGGCACCGACACCACCAAGATCGACGGCGGCGCCCTGTCGGCCAACTCGATCTCGGCCAACAGCCTGAAGATCGGCGCGCGCGGCGTGCAGCTCGTGGGCGTCTCCTTCTTCGTGGAGCGCGACGCGGACGGGGTGCTCACCAACAAGTTCGGCTGGACCGCCGGCCAGATCGTCTACACGGGCGACGACGGCAAGCCGGTGACGCAGGCCATCGCAGCGGCCACCACGCCTATCGACGCGGGCGCCTGGTACGTGTGGTGGGACAAGCGCCAGCCCGGCAAGCTGCAGATCGGCAAGGACAACTGGGCCAACATCTCGAACGACCCCGAGACCATCCTCATCGCCACGACCTCGAACTTCACGGGGCTGTCGGTGCTGGTGGGCGGCACGATCATCGACGGCACCCGGATCCAGACCGGGTCGATCCAGGCTGACCAGATCGCGGCCAATGCGATCCAGGCGAAGCACCTGGGCGCCGAGAGCGTGACCGCGGACAAGATCAAGGCCGGGGCGATCACCGCGGACAAGATCGGTGCGGGCTCGGTCCAGGCCGACTTCATCTTCCTGGGCGGGATCAACTTCCAGCTCAACGCCACCAACCAGCTGATCCGCATCTACGGCAACGACGGCATCGAGCACCTCTCGATGGGCCACGTCGGCGTGTTCGACGGGACCGACGCCTACGGCCTGACCCTGCGCGACGGACGCGGGCAGAACGTCCTGAAGGTCACCGACAAGGAGGCAGTGATCGAGGGAGCGTTCATCCGCGACGCCACGATCACCAACGCCAAGATCGGCGACCTCGCGGTCGACACGATCAAGATCGCCGGCAAGGCCGTCTCGCAGACCGTGTCGGCCACCTCGACTGGTCCGACAGCGCAGCTCGCCATCGACAGCCGCTCGGAGACCAGCTCCTTCCAGATCCTCGCGTTCCGGCGAGGCGACGGCGGCCAGCCACATCCGGCGCTGGCCACGAACGGCAACCTGTACGTCGACTACTCTGATGACGGCGGCAACAACTGGGCCAATCTGAACGGTATCGTCAACATCTTCTCGTACCTCTACCAGCCCAACGTCAGCGCCAGCTCACTATTCATGATGCCGACAACGCTGGTGTTCAGCTGGACGCCCGGCGTCATCCGGTCATTCATCTTGCGGGTGCGCGATACGAACGGTGAGAATGTTGGCGGCGTCTACCTGTCCGTCACGGAGCTGGCGAAATGAGCGACGAGCGCGACTACAAGACCTTGGCCGAGGCAGCGGTTTACGACGAGACCGGGCGGATCACAGGGGTGGTGAACCAGGCCATCGGCTTCACCCAGGACTGGCAGGACCGCGGCGAGCGGATCCTGCTCGGTGATGCCGGCTGGGACCAGCAGGAGTTCCGCACCACGCGCTACGTCAAGCTCACTGGCAAGAAGCCGGTGCTGGCGGACCGGCCGGCCCTGGCCGGCGTGCCGGAGCAGGCCACGGCGTCGGTGGGGACCGAGGTCTCGATCCCGCGCGTGCCGGCCTGCACCGTCCGGTTCGAGGGGCCGGTGAGCGGCACGCACGAGCATCCGGGCGGCAGCCTCAAGATCGGCTTCACCCTGGCTGGCACCTACCGGATCTCCTTCGAGGCCTTCCCGAACCTGCCCTGCAGCTTCGACCTGACGGTGACGCCATGATCTTCGGACCCGACCTCACCGCGCTGCGCGAGGCCGCCAAGAACCTGGCGAGGAGCCACTTCGTCGACCGGGCCGAGGCGGACGGCACGCCGGCCACCCTGCGCGCCATGTACGTGATGAAGGCGGCCGAGGCCGCCTCGGTGCAGGCCGGCGGCAGCTCGGCGCTGATCGAGGGCGAGGCGGCGCTGCGCGGCGTCACGCCGGCCGAGCTGGCGACGACCATATTGGATATGGCCAAGCAGTCCGCCGACCTGGAGCTGGCCCGGATGAAGGTCAACGTCGACATCGAGGCGGCGGCCAGCGCCGCCGACGTGATGAACATCTTGAACAAGTTGGGACTTGATTTGAAAATGTCCGCGTGAACCTTCCCCTAGGACTTAGGGGAAGGCATCAAATCTACTAGCAGACGCACCTATATGCGAGCATGCCCCGCAACCAAGCAATCATGGCCTACGGAACCCGCGCTGATCGAGCGCGTGCTGCCGTCATGGCCAAGCTGGCGAAGAAGTCGACCAGCGAGTGGCTGCTGAAGCTGATCCGGGCCGAATACGCCGCCGTCTATGGCGAAGCTGACCCGGAGAAGATCCATGCCGGCCTCAAGTAGCGCGGTGCGCCTGGAGCGCTGCCTCCCCTACATCTTCGAGGGCGAGGGCGGCTACACCAAGAACTCGAAGGACCCCGGCAACTGGACCGGTGGCAAGGTCGGCAAGGGTGTCCTGAAGGGCACCAAGTACGGCATCGCCGCCGCGTCGTTCCCGACGCTCGACATCGCCAACCTGACCAAGGACCAGGCCGCGGAGATCTACCGCGCGAAATACTGGACCACGGCCGGCTGCGACCAGCTGCCGGACGGCGTTGACCTGCCGATCTTCGACAGCTCGGTGAACTCCGGCCCGAGCCGCGGGAAGAAGTTCGCGGCGGCCACCGCCGCCATCGCGGACGCCGTCACCCGGATCAAGGCGATCTCCGGCCAGCGCCGGTCCTTCTACCAGGGCCTCTCGACCTTCAAGACCTTCGGCAAGGGCTGGCTGGCCCGCGTCGCGAAGATCGAGGCGGGCGCGATCAAGATGGCGCTGGCGGCTGCCGGCGCGAGCCCGGTGGCGGTGAACACCGCCCTGAAGGGTGAGGCCGCCACGTCCCAGACCAAGGTCAAGACCGGGACCACCGTCGCCACCACCACGGCGGCCGGCGGCGGCACGGGCACCATCGCGGCGGCGCAGCAGGGTGTCGACTGGCTGCAGGTCGGCATCGCGGTCGCCGTGGTCGGCATCGCGCTGTTCGTCGCCTTCCACTTCATCCGAGCACACCAGGAGCGCGCCAACGCCTTCCTGGCCGAAGCAGCAAAGGTCTGAGCCATGAACTTCGATGGGCTGAAGAACGTGGAGTGGGGCCCAGTCGCCGGCCAGCTCATGAAGATCGGCGCGCCGATCCTCGGCACGGTGATCGGTGGCGTCCCGGGCGCCATCGCCGGCAACCTGATCGGCTCGCTGGCCTCGGCCATCGGCGCGCCCGAGGCGACGCCGGAGAGCATCTCGACCACGCTGCAGGACCCGGCGGCCCAGGCCGCCGCGGTGCAGTTCGAGGCGGACAACAAGGCGAAGCTGGAGGCGATGGTCGAGCAGACCAAGCAGGTCCAGATCGAGCAGGCGAACCTGTCGCTGCGCGCCGAGATCACGGCCGGCGACCGGTTCCAGCGCTGGGCGCGGCCCTTCAATATGTACTGCGTCGGGGCGGTCACGCTCAGCTACGGCTTCGTCTGCGTCGCGGCGGCGATCAACACCATCGTCACCAAGGATCCGACCGCGCTCACGCACGTCACCACCCTCGGGTCGTCGCTCACCACCGTGCTGATCCCGGCCGGCGCCGTCGCGGGCGTCACCGCCTGGCAGCAGACCAAGGAGAAGCTGGCCGGCGTCATCCAGCGCCCGGCTCCGGCGGCCCTCGTGCCCGGGAAGCCGGTCAAGAAGGGCTGATCCCGTGGCCAAGGGCTCGCGCTTCCAGCGCGGCAGCATGCCCGATGTCCCTCACGAGAAGCGTGACCCGGACATCGAGCTGCTGTCGCACGGTCATTTCGGCCCGCGGATCGACCAGGCTCCGCGGATCGAGTTCGATCAGGTCCATCCCCTGCTGCAAGAGATCCTCATCAGGATCGACGATGAGGAAGCCAAGAACCTCAAGCAAGGGATCAACATCTTGGTGCGGTTTGAGCCGGAAGACTTCACCCGGCTCAAGACCGTCCTGAAGCTGATCAATATTCTATTTGGCATCGGGAGGGTCATCAAATGGTCAGTGGCGTCGTTTTTGGCCGGCCTGGCGGCCGTCGTGCTGGCCGGCGAGCATCTCCAGAAGATCTGGGGCTGGATCTTGAGCGCCCTGAAGCTGGTCAAACCATGAGGCACACGGTGAACAAGATCGCCTTCTGGACCTTCATCGCGATGGTCGGCGGCTGCGGCGGCTGGATGGGGACCAAGATCTCGAAGAAGAGCTATCCGCTCTCGATGATCGAGCGCGTGAACCTCACGCCCGAGGTCAAGCCGGGCGACCCGATCCTGCTGGCCCAGCACGTCGACCGCCGGGACCAGTGCGACGTGGTGGTGAAGCGCACCATCAAGACGTCGACCGGGCAGCGCATCCCGGTGCGCCAGGCGTTCGAGGAGGACTTCGGGCCGCTCGGGGGCGACAAGTACATCTTGCCGGTCCCGACCGACCCGGCGGCCTCGCTCGGCGACGCCCAGATGTACTCGAAGGCCTACAGCTGGTGCTCGTGGCTCGACTACGTCGTGCCGTCCGAGGCCGAGAGCTGGACCCTGAACTTCAAGTTCGCCGAGAACACGGTCACCTTGCCGGCGCCGGGCAGCTTCGACGGCATCGGGGTCAAGGCCTCGCAGAGCAAGTCGGGCCACGCCCCGAGCACTTCGCCGCCCTGATCTTCTGAAGATGTTCGTGCCTGGCATTACAAGATGTCGGGCACCATATCCTGATCGAACTTCGAGAAGATCATGACCGGCGCTGTCGACTATCTCATCCTGAACGTCGTGCATCGCACGAACGAGGACTGGAGCCTCGTTCTGCCGCTCGACATGGATGACCTGGTCGGGGCGACGGCGATCTGCACGCTGCTGAGCACCAGCGGCGGCCGGATCGAGCTGTCGGTGACGGTGGACGCCACCCAGAAGCAGCTGGTGACGGCGGCAGAGAGCGAGGTGTTCGAGGTCATGTCGCCCGGCAACTACTCGGGCGACGTGCTGGTGACGCTGACGGGTGGGCGGGACCTGGTCACGCACATCATCAACCTGGAGCTGAAGCGGGGGGTCTCCCAGCGTGGTTGAGATCGTCTCCACCAGCATCCAGCGGCGGGTGACGACGAGGCGCGTGACGCGCTCCACGGCCGGTCAGGCGCCGCCGCCCGCCGATGTCGTCGAGTACGTCGTCGCCAAGGTTGGCGTGCCCGGCCGGGAGGGGCCGCCCGGACCGCCGGGCCAGGCCGGCCCGCCCGGTGACGGCACCGACACCGACCCGGGCGACCTCACCCTGCTCTTCGACAACCAGCTCATCTGAGGACCATCATGGCCAGCCTTTCCACCCGCCTCACCGACCTCACCACCCGCATCGCCACCGAGTTCAAGTCGCTGCGCACGCTGGTCAACGGCAACGCGAGCACGAACGCCGCCCTGAAGACGACCGCCAAGGGCAACCTGGTGGCGGCGATCAACGAGGTGTTCGACCGCGTCTCCGGCGCCGGCTCGGGCGACATGCAGAAGGCCACCTACGACACGAACGGCGACGGCATCGTCGACCGGGCGGCGTCGGCCGGCTCGGCGGACGCGGCGCCGTGGGCCGGCATCACGGGCAAGCCCTCCAGCTTCCCGCCGAGCGCCTTCGACGCCTCGCTGATCACCTCGGGCACCATCGACCCGGCCCGGCTGCCGGTGATCGCCTCCCAGATCCAGGTGGCGTCCTCCGGCGACCTCACGGCGCTGACGGCCGCCCAGCAGAGCACCATCGGCCAGGGCACCGTGGTCACCACCACGGACGGCTTCCGGTGGGTCTACTCCGGCTCCGGCTCGAAGACCGCCTCGGCGAGCTACATCCAGCTGGCCGACATCACCCCCGAGTGGTCGGCCATCGCCAACAAGCCCACCAGCATCGCCGGCTACGGCATCACCGACGCCTACACGAAGACGGAGATCGGCACCCCCGACACCAACTTCGTGACGGTGTTCGAGAGCGGGATCGCGTGACATGGCCTCGCTTGCCTCACGGGTGAGCGACGGCTTCTCGCGCGTCGCATCCGAGATCAAGAACGCGGTCTCCCCTCGGCTCCTGCCGCCAGGCGGCGGGGGAGGCATGATGCTGATCAAGGCGAGCGATGCGCCCTACCACACCGGGTGGGCGATCCCTGCGATCCTTCCGCAGACGCACTTCTGCGACGTGTCGGGCCAGGGCGTGAAGCCCTACGTGACGGATGGCAACACGGCCTGGCCGCGCGTCCCGATGAACCAGAAGACGGCGGATGCGGAGAACCTCTTCGACGGGTCCAACAACTGGTACTCGGTCCCGGAGACGGGGCTCTACCTGATCAACGCCTCCTTCCGCCCGCCGGACGGCTCGGGCAAGCAGTACGAGTTCGGCTTCGGCGTCCACACCGCGCAGGGCGACGGCCCGCACTTTCTCTGGACCTTCCGGCCGAACGCCTCGCGCTACACCGCGAGCTACGCGCGGATCGCGCGATGCACGGCCGGCGATAAGCTGCGGATGTTCGTCTACACGGACTACACCGTCTGGGAGCAGACCGTGTCGACTGCAGCGATGCAGATCGGCATGCTCTCGAACAAGGTCTGATGTTCAGGACCCTCACCGAGCCCACCGTCTGGGTCGTGGTGATCGTCGCCTGCTCGGTAGTCGCCTGGGTCGCCGACCGGCAGGCGCGATTGGACGAAACGGACCGTGACGGCTAGAAGGCCGTCATGAGTGAGGACGCGAAGATCATCCCGTTCCGAGGCCGCAAGCCGATGCCGGCGCCGCCTGCCGGCGCCGATCAGCACCCGCTTCCATGGCGCCACGAAGGCGGCTTCGTCTTCGACGCCAACGGCCGCCTCGTAGGCTCGACGGTGCAGAAACAGACCGCCGAGTGGCTCACCAGAGCTGTGAACTCGCAGCTGGAGCCGGACCACCTCGACAGCTGAAACGAGAGAGGCCGGCGGGAGACCGCCGGCCCCTGTGTCAGTCCTCCAGATCGACGCCCAGCGCCTTCAGCTGTCGGTCCAATTCGGACAGCCGCGCCTCGAAGTAGGGAACCAGCCCGGCTGCCGCCGCCTCGGCCACGGCCTGCTCCTGGGCGGTGCCGTGGAAGTGGACGTTGAAGTAGCGGGTGTCCGGGTTGCGCACCGAGTGCAGCTTCGACAGGACGTCGCTGCGGTCCTTGGTGAGCTGGTTCACCGCGTACAGGTTTTCGAGCTTCATGACCGCGCCTCCACCGCGTAGCCACGCTCCTTCTGGGTCGGCTGCACCGGCCCATCGTCCACGTCGACCCCGAGCTTCTCCAGCGCCTTGGTGTTCACCAGGAGCTGGTCGTCGTAGAGCATGCGGATCGCCCGCAGGCAGGCCTGCCTGACCGGACCCTGCGCCTCGCTCCCACGGATGGTGACCTTCACGTCATCGTCCGCGAGCACGTCCCCGATGCTCTGGCGCAGCCGCTCTCGCTCCTTGAGGAGCGTGTTCAGCCGGTACTGGTCCGAGAGCTTCATCACGCAGCCCTCCCCACGCCGGTCGAGCCGAAGCCGCCGGCGCCCCGCGCCGTCTCGTCGAGGGTGTCGACCTCCTCGAACACGGCCCGCGCCACCGGCACGATGACACCCTGCGCGACCCGGTCGCCCGGGTTGACCACGAAGGCGCGCTCGGTGGCGTGCAGGATCACGCCGATGCCGCCCCGGTAGTCGGCGTCGATGACGCCCGGCCCGTTGTGGACCGTCACGCCGCTCTTGGCCGACAGCCCGGACCGCGGGCAGACCAGCAGGGCGAGCCCCACCGGCAGCGCGATGGCGATGTTGGTCGGGATCAGCGCCCGGCCGCCGGCCTCGATGCGGACCGGCGCCGGGATGTCGGCATGGAGATCCATGCCGGCCGCCTGGTCGGACCCGTAGGTCGGGATGATCGCGGTCTCGGTGAGCCGCTTCAGCTTGATCGACGTCACGACTTCTTCTCCGGCGGCTGGTTGAAGGTGAGATCGCGGACGGGGAGCTGCTGCCCCGGCGGCTGGTCGGGGTAGCGGAAGCGGTCGTCCTGGCCCCGGCCCTTGTCGAAGAACTCGATCAGGATCATCACGTTGAAGGCGATGTGGGCGAGGTGAGGCAGAGCGCTCTCGACGTCACAGTCTTCGCCCTCCCGGAACGCATCGAGGTGTCGCTGGAGACTGTCGATGGCCGACGTCCAGCTGCCGCCCTTGCGCCAGTTGTTGGCGTTGTACTTGATCGCCCCGTATTCGAGCACCGCCGCCGTGTACCGGCCTAAGCTCGCCGGGATGAGCGTCATCCGGTGCTTGCCGGAGTTGTAGCGGAGCATGCCGGTGTCGGTACGATCCGTACCATCGACTGCGGGCACAGCGATGCCCTCCATGATCTTCTCCGCGTGCTCCTGAGTGATGGGGCCAGCCGGCGCGGTCAGCTCCTGGATGCGCTCCAGCGCGGGATCCGGGCCGCAGCTCGGCGCGTCGTCCGGTCCTGGCAGCTTGCGGATCATGAACTCTGGTTCATCGGTCATCACACGAGGTCCTCTCTGAAGAGCTGGTAGAAGCGCCGCGTCCACGACACCGCGGCGATCTCCGGGGTCACGGGCACGATGTGGATGCCGAGCTTGTTCTGCTCGGCGATCTCGCGGTCGGCGGGGTCCATGTGCTCGAACATGAACAGCCGCTCGTCGAACGAGATGGCGGTGTCGGCCTCCTTGATCGCCTCGAACGCCCAGGCCGGGATGCCGTAGACGGTGCCGATCCGAGCGATCATGCAGGCGTCGGCCGCCTCGATGCCGGCGCAGAGCCGCTTGATCGGCCGCGGGATCTCGCCCGTCCACATCTCCGGCACGTCGTGCATCAGCGCGGCGCGCTGCCGGTGCGGGCAGTCACCGACGAGGTGGGACAGGAGGAGCGAGTGCTGGGCGACGTTCACGGCGCGCTCGCCGGCACCTCCGTAGCGGTTCAGGCGGGACAGGGCGCGGCCGACAAGCGGCGGCGGCAGGTCACTGGCCTCGAAGTGGTAGGCGTCGATGCGCCGACCGGAGCCGAAGTAGACCTGGGGGCCCGGGAACGGGCACGCGGGGGCTGGTGTGGCGACCTGGATCACGACCGCGCCTCCGTGAAATACGGCCGGGGGCCGGCGGGCACCCGACGCGGACGGCTGTAGAGCTGGGTCCAGCCGTCCGGCGTGGTGCAGCTGACCATCTCGTGGGTGCCGGCCTCGTAGCGCTCACGGGCGCGCTCGATACGGAGGCGTAGGGAGGGCGGCCATGGGTCGCCCACCGGCTTCACCGCGACCAGGAAGTCCTCCCAGCCGGGACGCGCCGGCGCCGGCCGGCCCTTGGGCCGGCGGACGCCGTCGTCCACTGGTGGGGCGTCGGCTGCGCGGATGCGCAGGCCCATCGCCCGAAGTTGACGGTTTACCACCTCAGTTCTCCAGCGTGATGACCCGCGAGCAGGCGGGGCGCTTGTGGGTGATGACCAGGATCTGGCTGAGCTTGCCCTCCAGGGCGCACAGGGCGTCGTGGAGGTGGCCGGCCCGGTCGTTGTCCATGGACGCATCCATCTCGTCCCCCATGAAGACGGGGAAGACGCCGTTGGTCAGGATGCGGCCAAGGCCCAGGCGGACAGCCAGGTTCGCGCACACCTTGCCGGAGCCCGACAGGGTGTTGAGCGGCTGCCCGTCCACCTGGATCTCGAAGTCCTCGTCGACCGCGATCCGCCCGCGCGCGCCGCCGGTCATCTGAGCCAGCAGGTGCGAGGCGACGCGCGAGAGCGCGGGCACGAGGTACGTCTTGGTGTCGGCGCGCAGGTCGTTCATGGCCTGCTTGCCGTTGCGCCAGCTCTCCAGCTCGCGCCGGAGGTCGGTGAGCCGGTCGCGGCCCTGCGCCCAGTCGGCGTAGGAGCGCTGGTAGGTCGCGAGCTGGGCGTCGTAGACCTGCACGGCCGCCAGCAGGGTCTCAGCCTGCGCCAGCCGGTCCGCGGAGGCGACGGCGCGCGCGGCGGCCAGCGTCTCCCGCACCGAGGCCGCCTCGGCCTCCCAGGCCGCGTGGCGGGCCGCGCAGCCATCCCGGGCGGCGCAGACCGCCTGGTAGGCCCGCAGCTCGCCGGCCAGGGCCTGGATCTCCATCCGGCTCTTGCCGTCCACGCCCAGCTCGCGGAGCGCCTTCTGCACGTCATCGACGTGGACTGCGCCCTTGGCGTCGCGCGGGTCATGGACCAGCTCGGCCGCCGGCTGGACGCCCTCCAGCTCCTTCCACTGGGCCAGGACCTCGGGGGTCCAGCGCTTCAGGGCGGCGGCCTCCTCGGCGAGGTTGTAGACGCCCTTCAGCACCGGGATCGCGTCAATCTCGGCCTCGATCCGAGCGATCTCAGCATCGGCCGTGGTGATCGGCTTCCCGCAGGGGCAGAGGATCTCCGGTGTCTGGCGTAGCCGGGCGCGGTCCTGCATCAGGCCAACGCGCCGGGTCTGCTCCTCGATCTCCTGCGCGGTGAGGGTGGGGCAGGGGAAGTACCGCTCGACGAACCGCTGCCGGCGCTCCCACCGCTCCATCGCCACCGCGGCCAGCTCGGCGTCGGCCAGGTCGAAGTCGTAGGTGCGCAGGCCGAGGATCTGGTCGGCCTTCTCCAGGGTCGCCAGCGGGATGTCGGTAGGCGCCGGGCCCACCACCGGCACCACCGGCTCGTTGGCCAGGAACGCCTCGGCCCGGACCACCGCGTCGGCGGCGTCCCGGAGCTGGCGCACCAGCTCGTGCAGCTCGCCGGCCGGCCGGTAGCCCTCCGGCTGCACCGGCTTCACCGGCTCCGCGCCCAGGCCCGCCTCCAGGCCGGCGATCTCGCGCGACAGGCCCAGCGCCTGCTCGCCGCACCAGCTGGCGATGGCCTCGATCTGGTCGGCGCCGATCAGCTTGTCGACCATGGCCTTGCGCTCGGTCGGCAGCATCTTCGACAGGCGCTCGGCATCGCCCTGGTTCGCGACGTTCGCCACCCGGAACACGTCCAGGCCGTAACCCAGGATCTTCAGCAGCAGGGCGTTGACCGGCTTGGTGCCGACCGCGAGCGGCCCGGTCTCGGTGCCGAGCGAGGCGTTCTTCGCCGTGCGCTCGATGTAGTAGCGCTCGCCCCGGATCAGGACGGTGCCGGAGGCCTTCAGGTGCTTGTAGTCGGCCGCCGCGCCGCGGAGCGCCTTGTTCCCGAAGAGCAGGAACTCAATCATCTCCAGGCACAGCGACTTGCCGACCTCGTTCGGGCCGACGATGCCGGTCATACCGGCCTTGAAGTCGATGGTGCGGTCGAAGTGCCGGCCGAGGGGGAAGTGGTCGGTCGGCGGGAACCTAACCGTAAACGCGATTTGCTCGATCATAATGCGCCTGCAGAATAGGGGCCTTGCCAAGCGAGCGGAACGTGTCCTTCAGACGGTTCAACGCCTTGGTCGCGGCCAGATCATTGTGGATCACGTCGAGCGCAGCCTCGAACTCTGCGTCTCCACGAGCGGCGTGCTTGCAGAGGAAGGCCAGCATGGCCAGCTCGTCTTGAGTGAACTGGACGTCCTTCATCAGGAGGCCCAGTCCGACCTGGTAGAAGTTACCCGTCACGACCGAACACCTCGGAAAGGCGCTCGTCGATCTGAGCGCGGACCTCTGGGATGATGTCGTGGGCATCGAGCGCCTCGCGCGCGGCGGCGCGGGTGTCGAAGCCCTCCATCGAGATGTCGGCGGGGGCCTCGTCGTCCTCGCCCTTCACCCGCTCGATGTTCCAGGACAGGCAGTTCGGCGGCTCGCCGTCGAATTGCTCACCGGGCGCGAGCTGCAGCCGGACGACGGTGCTCGACAGGTCGCCGGCAGCCTCCAGCTCGGCCAGCGTCAGGGTGGCATATCGGATATGGCCCTGGCCGCCGTCCTCGCCCTGCGCGTAGGGCTGCATCGAGCCCACCACGACGACCTCGATGCCGTCCCGGCGGAAGGCCTCGGGCTTGTGGACGTGCCCGGTGTAGGCCCGGGTGATGCCGGCGGCGGCGAGCGCCTTCGTCGGGATCAGGTTGTGGCCGGACGTCCGGGGATCGACGTCCCAGTGACCGTAGGCGGTGGTGCAGCCCTGCTGCCGGATGAGCCAGGCCGCCTTCTCCACCATGGCCTCGGCCGGCTCGACCGGATCCCAGGGGAACAGGGTGAAGTGCGGACCGACGAGGACATCGGTGACCGGCTTCACGTTCGGCAGCACCAGCATCAGCCGGCAGAAGATGTCCCAGGCGGTGACCTCGCCGAGGTCCCGGCTGTCGTCGTGGTTGCCCTGGAGGATGTAGTAGGTGGTGCCCGGGTTCAGCTGCGCCGCCGTGGTGTAGGCGGTGGCGGCGAAGGCCAGGTCCTCGTAGGAGACCTGCGGCTTGTCGAACAGGTCGCCCATGGTGATGTGCGCCTTGAGCCCGTCGACCGACAGGTGCCGGTTCAGGTCGAGGCGCACCAGGTTCTCGCGCTCGCCCCGGCGGTCGAGCGGCACGCCCTTAACGAAGCGGCGACCCAGGTGCGGGTCGCCGAGGCGGTAGATCTCATCGTCACGCATTGAAGATGGCCCGGATCTGGTAGAGGCAGTCGTGCAGCGCGTTGTGCGCGTCCCCGACCGGCTCGATGGTTTTCCAGAACTCGCGACGGTTCTCGTGTCCCCGGCCCAGCAGATAGCTGTTCAGGTCGATGGCCTCGCGATAGTGAAACGGCTGCATCAGGCCGTACTGGCGGAAGTACGAGCCGATGAAATTGAAGTCGAACGTGGTTGGCTTGCCCCAGAATGCTCGGGGGCACAGGCTGGAACCTTCGGCGACCCAGTCCCAGAACGCCTTGATGACGATCTGCGGCGGCTCGGCGCGCGAGAGGATGCCGCGCAGCACGTCCGGCTGGTTCATCCACCAGTCGCGGGTGTCCTCGGCCCAGTAGCGGCCGGGCGGGACCTGCAGGGCCCGGTCGAAGAACTTCGGGTCGATCTCCTTCGTGTGCCGGTTGAAGCGCACGGCGGCGATCTGGATCAGCGCGTTCTCCTCCGGGTTGGTCCCGGTGGTCTCCACGTCGATCATGTAGTCGAACATCGGCGCGCCGAGCTGCGGCTGGAAGGCCGTGCGGTGCTCACGCTCGATGGCCACCTCGTTCGGTCCGATCTGGACCAGCTCTTCCTTCACCACAGTGGGCGGCTTCCCGCGGGGGTCTGCTCCGTCGTACATTGGAAGCACCTCATCTCGTCCCAGCTCAGCGACTTGCGGCCGGTGTCATTCTGGTGAGCCCGGATCCGAGACATGGCGAGTAGATACCAGTCGTCGGTCTCCAGGCGGTGGACCAGCACCAAGTATCCGCCGCCGGCCGCAACGATGCGGGCGCCGTGAGCATTCTGCCCCTTCTTGAGGAGCTTGAACTCGAACAGGGTTGGGTGCTGGGTCGACTTGACTTCGCAGAAGAAGGTCTGACCCTTCACCGCGCAGATGTAGTCCGATGGAGTGGCGTCCATGCCGGCGCCGACCCGGCCGGTCAGGCCCCGCACCGCGGCGGCGTCCTTGATCCGGTAGAAGTAGCCCGCCTTGCCCAGCGCCGCGATGGACGCCTCGAAGCGGGCCTCGGTTGGTTTGCCGGTGTTCTTCATGACGGTACGTTTCGTACCGAGAAGGGCCGCCATCGGCAAGATGGCGGCCCCCGGATTTGCTAGTATTTTTGCGGTCAGGAGCGGTCAGGCGCGCTCGCCGGACAGCCCCTTCCGGTACTGGATCCACCCCTTCAGGTTCCCGTGCAGCTTGGGGTTGGCCCAGATGGGCTCACCGTCCTCGTCTCGGCCGACGATCCTGTCGGGAAGGGCCTGGTGCTCGGCCGGCGAGGCGTGCATCGGCCGGGCGGTGACCAAGGCGTCGTGCCGGGCGCACTCCTCCTCAATCGTCAGCTTCGCCTCGTGGAACGGGGTGTAGCTGACCTGGGCGCACCGGGTGACGGACACCCTCACCGCGTCGGCCACGTCGAGGACCCGCTCGCCGGGCTCACGGAACCGCACCCGCCGCTCGCCGCCGTCCGCCGAGTAGCCGACCAAGCCGACGCCCTTGTCGTGGAGCTGCGTGATGTAGGGGAGGTGCCACTCGCCGTGGTTGAGGAACGACGGCTCGCCGTAGTCCTCCACCGCCTCCTTCATCGCCACCGCCAGGTCCCGGATGTGGGGCTCGGCCGCCTTGTCGTCCCGGAGCGCGTTCCAGTTCGACAGGTCGACGGTGGTGAGCACCACGTCGATGTGCAGGAACGGGGCGAGCAGCCGGTTGGCGATCTGCTTGTGGTAGCCGGCCTCGGCGAAGGCTTCGGCGGCCTGGGCGGCGGCGTCCCGCGCGTCGAGCCACGCCCGCTCACGGCACTGCCACCGGCCGTTGGAGAGGACCTGGGCGTCGTGCTCGGCGCCGGCCTGCATGCCCTTCTGGTTGGCGCCCCAGTAGCGCGGGATGAAGGGGGCGCTCCGCACCTCCTCCAACATCCGCGCCGTGGGGACGGCCCGGCTGGACCGGGCGTTCCGGGAGAACAGCCGGTGGGTCATCAGCTCCGCGTGGATCTGCAACGGGTAGCGGAGCTGGAAGCTGGTGAGGGGAGGGGCGTCGACACCGCGGGAGCGGACGAGCACCTTGGCTTCGATCTGACACGTCATTCGCGGAACCCTGCCATGATCTCGGAGACCCGGCCGCCGTTGACGCCAAAGCGTCGACCGATGGCGGCCTGGCTCTCCTTGGGATTGTCCGTCGCGTACCGATGGATCTCGATACGCAGCTCGTCGGTCACCTTCTTCGAGGTGACGGGCGCCCGGCGGACCGGGGGCCGGCGGCGCAGCTCGTCGGCGAGCTGCTCCAGTTCTGCGTCGCCGCTCTCGGCCGCCTTCTCGCGAAGGCGGCGCATGATCTCCGGGATCGTCATGCGATCACCGGATCGGGCAGGCGCCGGTCGAGCAGTCCTCGACCTCCAACAGCTCGGCGGACTTGTCCGCGTCGATGTCGATGGGCGAGAGCCGGGCGACGTACGCTTCGTACCGTTCGCGGGAGACACACTCCTGCGGGAGGTACTTGAAGCCCAGCTCCTCCGCGGTCGCCAGCGGGTTGTTGCGCTTTAGGAAGCTCACCCCGACGTACTCGTCCCAGTGATCCATGAACCACTGGGTCATGGCCGGGATCTCGCTCTCGTCAAAGGACACCGTGATCGAGCAGTTGTGCTCGACGTAGTGGTTCATGAGCAGCCGGTAGCGCTCCAGCTGGCTGACCGCGCTCTCCTGGTTCACCTCCAGGTGCTCACCGTCCGGCGTGGTGATCGCCGTGAACTTCGAGCTGGCCGGGTACTCGACCGGCCAGCACACCAGCATGCCGGTGGGGTCGTTCGGATTGGCCTTCAGCTCGTAGCCGGCGGCCCGGAAGTTCTCCAGCATCGGGTCGTTGGCCGGGAAGTTGACCCAGTTGAAGATCCACCGGGACAGCGACAGGTGCGCGCCCTCGTGGACCTCGTCGCCCTCCAGCCCGAGGGCCTTCGAGCTGGTGCCGGCCGGCTGCACCTGGGTGACGCGCCGCGCGCGCGGCGTGCCGAAGTCGTCCGCCATGCTGTCGGCGCCGGAGATCGCCGCGTCGCGCACGGCCTCCAGCATCAGCGGATCCTCGATCCCCTCCCAGGCCACGGCGCCGGTCGGTGACACGCCGCACAGGCGCAGCAGCTTCTGCATGTCGTTCCACTGCAGCTGCAGCACGCCGTCGCGCATCGAGACGCAGGTCTGGCGGTAGTTGGCCCGGCCGGCGAGGTACTGCGCCCGCATCAGGCCCTTCATGTCACCGTTGAAGCGGTGCCAGACGACCTGCATCAGGTTGCAGAAGCCCTTGTTCGCCAGGAGGATCTCGGCGCAGGGGTTGAGCCCCTCCATCTCCGGCGCCCGGCGGCGCGCCTCGGCGACGTTCACGAAGCCCGGCTCGCCGGTCGGCAGGATCCGGCGCAGCAGCTCCTCGATCACCGCGGCGGACGGCTTGCGCCGGAAGCCGATGGAGTTGTTGGACTGCTCACGCTGGCCCTGGCCACGCTCCCAGCGGTTGGTCTTGAAGTCGATGTACCAGCGCAGCTCGGTGAGCAGCTCGTCCAGCGTCTCCGCGTCCGTCTCGATCAGGCAGATCTGCGCGGACCGGCGCGACGACAGCACGGTGCCGAGCCAGTTCACCACGTCGATGATCTCGCCCTTCGTGAGGGTCCGGTGGTTGGCCTGCTGGAGGATCGTCGCGATGGCGGCCATGGCCTTGGCCAGCGGCTCCCAGCCCGAGGAGATCCAGCCGTAGCCGCGCAGGCGCTTCCCGCCGGGGCGCAGCTCGCTGAAGTCGAGGATCAGCTCGGCCACGCGCGGCTTCTCGCCGAACAGCATGCCGATGGCCTTGGCCCAGCCCTTGGCGCTGTCGCCGAAGACGATGCGCCAGGTGCTGGCCTCCATGTCGATGTGCTCGGAGGACAGCTCCTGGCCGCCGCGCTCGGTGCGCGTGCTGGGCACCACGGTGATCTTCCGAACCGAGCTGGGCAGCCCGGACAGCAGGCCGGTTACCGGCTTGAAGCCGACGCCGCAGCCGTTCAGCAGGAGCCAGAAGATGTCGACCAGGTCGGCCGGGGTGTAGGCGACCGAGAACGAGCAGTTGAAGGCGCCCGCGGCGCGCTCGCGGACCAGGGCGGTGCCGCCCATCCACTTCACGCGGCCCGACGCCGAGACGCGCTTGGCCTCCATCAGGGCGCGCAGCTCGGACAGTTCGTCCAGCTCGGCCTCGTTGAGGGCGCGCTGCAGCTGGCTCTCCCAGAGCCAGCGCTGGTGCCCCATGACGCGGTCCATGGCCTCGTCCACGGTCTCGAACAGGACACCGTCCTCGTCCAGCGGACGCAGGTAGGTACGGCGATGCACGAACTGAGCGCGCACCGATGGGAGCTGGTTGGTCAACATGATGCTCTGGGGGTTGCTTAGGGTCACAAGATATGGGGGCTGACGGTACGAACCGTACCATCAGCCCTGGGCAAATCAGGCCGCGTCCGCCACCTGATCCGGCCGGTCGAAGTCGATGGCCACGGGGAAGCGCGGCATGCCATCCGGGGTCGGCGTGAAGTACCGGATCGTCACCACCTTCGGCTTCGGCCGGGCCAGCAGCTCCTTGGCCTGCTCGGCCGTCCCGCGGATGCCGCCGCCGCACTCGCGGCCGTCCGGCAGGCGGAAGCGGACCTTCTTGGCGAGCCCGGCCCAGTTGCCGTTGCCCTCCTCGATGGCGATCAGCGGGAACTCGGCGGTCTCGAACTCCTTCCGCTTCAGCAGGTTCTTCGAGCGCTTGCGCTCGTACTCGGCATCGAGGCGGATGATCTGGCCCTCGTAGCCGGCGGCCAGATAGGAGCCGTAGGCGGTGTCGAGCTGCTCGATGCCGCTCACCTCGGCGGTCGGCACGAGCACGATCTCCGGCGCACCGAGGTTGTCGACGAACAGTTCCAGCGCGCGGTAGCGGTCGCCGAAGTTCTTCCCAGGACGGTACAGATCGTACACATGGAACTGGGCAACAGAAGCCGCCTCGGCGATGTCGGCGTCCGTGGGCTTCGACTTCCGCAGGACCGACATCAACTTGTTGAAGTTGTCCCGCAGCTCGTGATTGTAGAGTTCGCCGTCGATCTCCAGGTCCGGCGTGTTGATGAAGGCCGGCGCCAGGCTGGCGAAGATGTGCGGGCACGACAGGATTGGCTTGCCGGTCCGGCTCCACATGCCGTGGCGGTTCACCTTGCAGCGCATGCCGTCGAGCTTCGGCTGCGAGAACACCGCGCCCGAGAACACGGGGAAGCCCTCGAACTTGTGCGCCAGCATGACCTTGCCGCCGCAGTCCCGGGGCTCGTCCACGCCCTCGATGGTCAGCGCGTAGTCCTTGTCGAGCTTCTTGCCCATCTCGGCCTCGGCCTCGAACAGCGCCTGCGCGGCGGCCGTGGGCTTCGACTTCGGCACGCAGGTCGTCCAGCCGGACGTCACCAGCTGGCCGTCCACGAGGCCGCTCTGTGTGCGCCAGCAGCCGTCGACCTGGTCGACCTGGTACTGCCAGACGCGGATGCCGCCGTTGCTGTCACGCTTGTAGATCTTGGGTCCGTGCATCGTGCTGCTCCCTGATGGCTCGGATCTGCGCGGCGAGGTCGGCCTCGACGAGGGCCGCGAAGATGGTGGCGGTCGCGGTGATCTGGGCGGCGGCGAGCCGCGCCCGATCACCGGACGATGGGTAGAGCTTGTCCGGCATCGCCTTCATCGTGGCCTCGCGGGCGAGGATGACGGCGTCGTCGAACAGGCGTTGCGTATGCGACCACGTCATGCGGCTTCCCGCATACGGATGCGGGCCTCCTTGAGGTATGCGACCACGTCCAGGATCCCCTGGTCGTCCAGGCGCTTGCCGGCGCGCTCCTCGCCGACCACCGCGGCGTCCGGCTCGAACAGCTCGATCTGGCCGCCGAAGGCCTTCTTGCCGTTCCAGGGCTCGAAGGTGACGCCGATGGCCGGCGAGCTGTCGAGCTTGCACCGTTTGAAGATGTCGCCGTGGTCGACCATGATCCGGTGCGCGTCCCGGACGAACGGCACCACCAGGTCCTGGTGAACCGACCAGACCAGCTCATCGTGGATGGGGACGAGGAACCGGAACTCGCGGTCGGTCCAGCCGAGCGACCGGAAGTGCTGGATCGTGCGGACGATGGAGCGCTTCGCCAGCGTGGCGCACGTCCCCTGAATGAGGGCGTTCACCGTCTGGTTGCCGGCCCGCTTCTGGATCTTCCGCATGATCCAGCGCATCACGGCGTTGAAGTTCTCGCTGCCGAGCGTCTGCAGCAGGAACTTGTCGCACCAGTCCTGGGCCCAGAGGTTGGTCGCCTCGTAGCGCCAGTACCGGTGCCCGTCCGGCAGCGTGACGTAGCCCAGCATATTCACGTCGGAGATCTGCTGGACGCGCCAGGCCTCGGCCACCGGGAACTGGGCCCGGTAGGCCTCGGTCGCGTCGGCCGTCTTCTGCTGCGACCAGCCCGCCCGCTCGCCGATGGTGGCGAGCCAGCCGGAGTAGAAGTAGTTGAAGTTGGCCTCCTTCCCGAAGACGGTCCGCCAGTAGCCGTAGGCCTTCTCGGCCACGAGCAGCTCGCCCTTCAGGTTGGTCATGAGGCGCGGCAGCCGGTCGGCCTCGCCCTTGTGGGCCTCCAGCCATTCCGGCCAGCTCGACATGCCCTTGAGCGTCTTGAACAGCCCGAGGTTCATGCCGGGGCAGTCGAGCGTCAGGAGCGCGGTCGCGGTGCCGGCGTGCAGATCCTGGTGCGGGATCTGGCCGAAGGCCTTGAAGAACTCCGGGTCGCCGGAGAACTCGCCGATCTCCACCAGCTCCACGCCCGACCAGTCGAGCGACACGATGAGGTGGTCGTCGTGGTCGCCGAGGTAGAAGCCTCGGACGTAGGCGGCCTCGCCGCGCTTGCCGAGCTGCATCGGGTTCGGGTTCGAGCCCGCCATCCGGCGCGTCGCGAGCAGCGACGTGACGGACGGGTACATACGCCCGGTCTCGGGGTCGGTGAGCATGCCGTAGGGGGTGAGGAACAGCTTCATGCGCTGCTCGACGCCCGACAGCCGGTTCAGGCAGTCGATCACCTGGAGGGCGTGGCGGTTGTGGTAGACCGCGAACGGCTCCAGATCCTCGCGCGCCGGCTTCTCGGCCGCCTCAATGCGGGCCCACCGGGCGTCGTTCTCGTCGAACACCACCTTGGCCGCCAGCGCGTCCTCACCGCCGGCCTGCATGCGGATCGCCAGCTCGGACTGGATGCCGTTGAAGGCGTCGATCAGCTCGGCCTTCGAGAGGTGCTTGCCGTCCTTCAGCCGGTCGACGATGCGCCCGCGGGCCTCGCCGTCCGAGGCCACCTTGCCCTTCGAGATCACGACGTGGCAGCCGAGCAGGTCGTAGAGGACCGTGCGGACCGGCATGTAGTGGGCGAGGTTCACGCCCGTGAGCGTCTTCTCGTTGACGCCGTTCTCGGTCGCCCAGCCGTTCGTCACCGGCCCGCGGACCTGCAGCAGCTGCTGGTAGTCGTCGTCGCTGTCCGGCGCGTCGAGCCAGGCCTGCACGCGCTCGCGGTACTTGGGCCAGCCCATGACCCCGTCCTTGTTGGGGCCGTACCACTTCTCGTACCGCAGGAGCTTCTCGTTCGGCCCCTCGGGCCAGGTGAAGTGCTGCGCGGCGGCCTTCATCTCCCGGAGGATCTGCGCCGCGACCGCGCGCTCGGTCTCGGTGCGCTGCCGGATCGCCGGCGCGTTCACCCGCATGCCGCCGATGGCGATGCTGGCGAACACGGCCGGCATCACGTTCTCCTGGGTGAAGAACGTGTTGACCAGCTCGGAGCCGCCGTTGCGGATCATGTAGGTGAGGAGGTGCCGGAACAGGCGCACCGCCCAGTAGGCGTCGTCGGCGCCGTAGGCCGCGACCTGCTCGCCGGTCACCAGGCCCATGTGGGCCTCACCGTCCAGGGTCTCCTCGAACGTCCGCATCTGGACGCCGAAGTGGCTCTTCACCGCCTGCTTCAGGCCGTAGCCGTAGGCGATGGAGCTGACGAAGCCGTTCCAGGAGAACGCGGCCTTCGAGGACTTGCCGATGATCTTGAACACCAGCTCGGACAGGGCCGGCGACATCTCGCCGGTCTCCTTGTCCCAGCCGGTGGTCGAGGCACGGATGAGCTGGTCGACGAGGGTGCCGATGGCACCCTGGCCGGCGGCCCGCCAGGCGTCCATGCTGTAGGTGTCCGGGCCGTAGGCCGAGACCGCCTGCGTCATGGTGCAGATGATCGAGCCGGGCCGGAAGTCGAAGTCGAGCACGGCCTTGCAGACCGTCTGCTCGAACGCCGAGTTGTGGGCGATGAAGTAGGCGCCCTCCGGCAGGCAGCCGAGCAGGTCACCCAGGACGTCAATCGGCAGCCGGTTCTCAGCGTCGGCGTGGCCGAAGTTTATGTAGTAGGCCCGGTCGGGCTGCTCTTCCGAGTAGAACGAGGCGCCGCAGATGATGGTTCGGCGCCAGTCGAACACAGTCCGACTGGTTTTAGATTTGAAGCCCTCGTCGTTGTATTTGCAGTAGCGGTTGATGCCGTCGTGGCGGTTGCTGTCCTCGGTCTCCAGATCGAAGCCGATGAACTCGGAGCGCTGGATCAGCTCAGCGATCTCGGCGATCACCTCCGGGTTGCGGGCATCGACCAGGATGGTTTGCGGCTCGACGGCCACGGGGGAGTGGGCGTTCATCGGGACCTCCTCAGTGCATGAAGCGGCGCAGGATCGCGTCGCCCGCAGCGGCGTCCTCGGTCCCGGAGGCGAGGAAGGTGTGCCAGTTGTCCGGCATCGGCAGGAAGCCGACGATCTGCCAGAAGGCACGCAACAGCTCGGCCTGCTCGGGCAGGCACATCCGGGCGGCCATGGCCTCCTTCACGCCCGCGGCGACGAACAGGGTGTCGTCGGGCTGGCCGGCGACGAGCGCGTCCATGGCGAGCTGCAGGGCGCGGGCATCGCAGGCGACGAAGGCCTTGGGCCCGAAGCCCTTCATGCCCGGGATCTTGTCCGAGCCGTCGCCGCAGAGCGCCTTGTAGAGGCGGATCTGGCTCGGCGGGATGACCACGTCCTTGGAGTGGTCGGCTGGATCGAGCACCACCTTGAGCGGCTTCACGTCGACCAGGACGCGGTCGCGCTGCAGCGCCAGGAGATCGCGGTCGATGGTGTGGACCCGGACGTCCTGGGTGGTGCCGTAGGTGTGGCAGAGGTGGGCGATGACGTCGTCCGCCTCGCGGCCCGGGACCGCCACCTGGATCGCCCGGGTGTGGCGCAGGGCGTCCCGGGTCAGGTCGATCAGCGACCGCACACCGTCCATCAGGGACGAGGGCCGGTCCTTGTAGCCCGGGAAGATCTCGCGCCGGGCCTTGATCGAGCCGGCGCCCTCGAAGACCCACACGGCCACGTCGGCGGCCGGGAGGGAGAGCATCTCGGTGAACACCGTCCGCGGCCCGCGGCCGAGGTGGTCGGTGTCGAAGCGGCGGCGCAGGACCGCCATGCCGTCGTAGACGTGGATCATTGGCGGGCGTCCCAGCTGCGCGGCGGCTGCCGGAAGCCGCGGGTGCGGCGGCGCGCGGCGCCCCGGCGCTCGGCGATCTCGACGGCGGCCCACCACAGGAGCGCGCAGATCGCGCTGATGACGAAGGCGTAGAGGAAGAAGATGCCCAGCTTCGCGAGCACCCAGCCGGTGAGCGGCAGGGGCCAGGCGAGCAGGTAGGCCCAGCTCCAGAGGCTCTCGACCTCGAACCGGGGGCCGATCAGCCAGGCATGGACCAGGGCGCCGACGCCCAGGTATTTCGCGACGCTGAATAGGTGCCGGGCGAGCGGCCGGCGGTTCAGGGAGGCCTCGGTGCAGAGGCGGGAGAAGGCCTCGCGGTCGATGGTGATGGTGGATGGCTTCTCGATGTCGTTCACGGCGGCACCTCGGTACGAAACGGACTGACGAAAAAGCCCGTGCCTCGGGCGAGACACGGGCTTGAAGTCGGGGCCTAGGCCCGGGTGGCGCTTAGGCGGCCTTCTTGCCGCCCTTGGTCGCGGCGGCCTCGTCGATCACCTCGTAGCCGAACACGCCGTAGTCCTGGCCCGAACCCTTCTTCGGCACCGCGATGAGGCGGACCTTGAACGAGTTGTCGGTGCCGACCTTCGGGAACTGCTCCTTCAGGAAGGCGCCGAACGCCTTGGCGTTCATGTACGAGAGCGAGAGGCCGACGACGGTGCCGGCGGCGAGCGGGCCACCCTCCTTGCGGGTGTAGTCGGAGAGCAGCCGGACCGGCAGCTCGATCAGATCGGACGGGTAGGAGTTGCCGTCCATCTTCTTCGCGTCCGCGATCACGGCGGACCAGTTCTGGCGCGACCGGGCCTCGGTCACACCGTCCCACGAGGTGAGGTACTGCACGCCCGAGGGGGTGTTCACGCGCAGGACGAAGCCGGCCTTGGCGTCCTTGAAGGCCATCTCGACCTCCACGGCGTCGTGGAGCTGCTTGTCCTTGCCGAACCGGATGCCGAGGTCGGAGACCGAGAGGTAGACCTCCACGTTCATGGAGGCGCTCTCCATGAACTGCATCAGGGAGCGCGGGGCGGCCGGGGCAGCGGCCGGGACGCTCGCGGCGGGCGCGGCGGCGGGAACGCTGGCGGTCTGGGTGGGGGTCTCGGCGGCGGCGGTCTCGGCGGCGGCGAGAGCGCGGGCGATGGCGTCGGTCATGTGAATTTCCTAACTTCGATTGGGTTTCAGACTGGAACTCGCCGGTACGTTTCGTACCGACACGCATCGAGATAGACGGGGATTTGCTAGTTGTCCAGCCCGTCTACCGCGATTGGTGAGGCCGCGGCATTCTGTCCGTTTCGGACCGAGCTACCAGGGCAAAGCGACCCGACCGCGCTCGACCTGCGTGGCATCCTGCGACTTCCGCTTGGTCAGCCGCATGATGTGCTGGTCGATGCTGTCGATGTAGGTGTAGATCTTGATCCGAAGTGCAGCCTGCCGGGCTTGACGCATTGCGCGCTTGTAGGCCTGGAAGAACGCAGTGTCCTGGTAGTCCATCGAGACGAAGAACACGTCCTGGACTTCCTTCAAGCCGCAGAACTGCCAGTTGTAGCCGCAGTCTGCAACCTGGGGCGAGCCGATGATTGTATCCAGCTCACCGGACCGGAACCCGCGGTCGACCTTGGCGGCCTGCGCCGGGCTGACCTCGCCGTTGATGATGCCGGCGCGCCGGCCGAGCCGGACGGCGTGCTCGAACATCTGCTTCTGCTGCGGGACAAGCGCCGCGTAGGCCAACATCGGCCGGCCGAGCGCGGTCATCTTCTCGCAGTCGTCGATGAACTCCGACAGCTTGCCGGGGGTCTCGCCGAAGCAGATGTCCACGGTGCCGATCCCGCCCTCCATCAGGTTCGGGAACACGTTCGGGTGCTCCATGATCTGACGGGCGCGGGTGAAGGCGACGCCGGGCTTGGTGCCGTCGATGAAGAAGTTCTCCAGCTCCAGCACCGCCTCGTCCCGGAACTTGTCGTAGGCCTTGCGCTGGCGGTCGTTCATCGGGCACCGGCCGACCTCGACGACGATCTCCTCGGGGCCGTGGACGTCGGTCCAGAGGCGCTTGATCGAGTGGGTCGACAGGATCGCCTGCAGCCGGTCGAGGTTGCAGTGGCCGGTCACCTTGCCGGTCCACGGATCCACGATGTCGTGCATCATGCTGAAGGCCTCGGGCGTCCCGTAGTAGCGGGGCTCGATGATCTGCAGCGCCGGGTAGATGGTGCTCGGCCGGCCGTTGTAGACCGTGCCGGTCATCGGCACGAACCACAGGTCGGCGCCGCGCCGCTGGCACCAGCGGTACAGCGCCTGGGTGCGCCGGCTCTCGTGGCCCCCGAAAGCCTTGTGCCACTCGTCGATGTCGATCCCCTTGTAGTCGTCCGGGATCTCGTCGGCGGTCAGCTCGAAGCGCTTGTAGCCCATGAGCAGAAGCTTCACGCGCGGGTCGGCGATGATCGCCGAGCACTCGGCGGCCGAGCCGTCCACGATGGCGACCTCGCCCGGGGCCCACTCGCCCCAGAGCATGGCCTCGTCGTAGTTCTTGTCGAGCAGCTTCATGGGCTGCAGCCACACGCTCTTGTGGCCGTGCTTGTCCCAGCGCGCCCGCTGCAGGACGCAGATGGTCGGCGTCTTGCCGGTGCCGGGCTCGCCGCCGTGGATGCAGCGGCGCTCGCGGTAGAACAGGCGGCCCAGGTCCTGGATCTGGTCTGGGCGCAGCTCGCGGGTCTCGGTCACGCTCAGTCCTCCTCGCCGTGCTGGTGCGCGTGCAGGGCGGCCTCCAGGATCTCGTCGCGGCCGATCTCCTCGGGAACCAGGTCGGCCTCGGTGGTGCCCGGCAGCGGCCCGCGGCCGTGCCGGCGCGAGCGCTTCCCGCGGATCTTCTCGATCACCTCGGGCTTCCAGCAGCGCGCCAGCTCGACCTCGCCGCAGTAGATCAGGTCGTGGCCGGTGTGCTCGGCCAGCACCATGGCGGTCGTCAGCATGCCGCCGAACTCCTGCCGGGGGATCCCGGCCGGCCGGCCGAACACGTAGAAGACGAGCTGGCGGACCTCGTCCTCGGTCATGCCGAGCGACTGGACCAGCTCCAGGCTCTCCTCCATGAACCGGGCGATCCGCTCCTTGCGGTCGGTCGGGTCGCCGGACGTGACGATGTCGAGCCAGGCCTGGCATCGGGCCTGGAAGTCCTGGCGGGGCTCGCGCTCGACGCGCGCCGCCTGATCCTGCTGATCCAGCGGCATCTGCCGGTAGGCCTCACGCGCCAGCTCGACGACGCGGTCGAGCAAGGCCTGCGGGATCTCACGGGTGGTCATGGCTGCCTCCTGATGAAGTGGTAGAGCTGGCGCCGGCCCTCGGCCGCCCAGTCGTGGTCCCAGTCGAGCCCGTCAGGGTTCAGGGTGATCGCGCCCGGCAGCCGGATCGGGCCGCACAGGATCAGGTTGCGGGTGCGCGGGAGCTGCGCGAGCGTCTCCAGGTCGACGGTGTCGGCGGGCTCGATGTCGATGAAGCACTGCGGCGCGGCGTTCGTGAGCGTCAGCAGCTGCGCGGCGCGCCGGGCGCGCGGGCGCTTCACGAAGCCGAAGGGCTCGACGACGCGCTGGGCGCCGCCGATCATCGCCGACAGGCGCCACAGCCAGCGCACGTCGGTCGGGCGGACGTGGTAGAGCCCGCCGGTCTGGGCCGGGCTCATGGTCCGCACGAAGGAATGCGCGAGCGCGGGGCCTTCCTCCGGCTCGCCGAACCGGTGGGGGCAGGGGAGCCACCACCGGTTCTCGACCTGGAACGGGCTGTCGAGCCCGGCCAGGCGCGGCATGAGGCACCGGCCTCCGTCCTGCTCGTGCAGGAAGACGAAGTTGTCGTGTCGGTGCAGGCCGTAGCCCGGTGCCTGGATCATCCGACGTCCTGCTGGTTGACGGTGGCGGACGGCTGCAGCCGGCGGGCGAGGAACAGCCCGAGGCAGCGGCGGGTGAGGGGATCGACCCGCATGCGCTCGCCGGTCGCCGGGTCGGCCATGGAGCTGAGCCGACCGGTCAGGTCGGCCGCGCGGTGGGCGAGCGGCAGCTTGTGGTGGATGCGCAGCAGGTTGAAGAACGGCTTGGTGTGCAAGATCATTCGGGGGGTGCTCCGAAACTCGGCGGCGTGAGAAGTTCTTCCACAGTCATGTCGACGATATCGGCTATGGCGCTGACCTCTGAGACTGTGAAGTCGTGGTATCCCTGCTCCATCGCGGCGAGAACGACGCGATTGGCGAACTTGTAGCGGTCGCTGAACTGACCGTGCGTGAGACTTTCGGCGAGGCGAGCAGCCAGAAGCTTGCGGCCTATGCGGATATGCACGGGCCCCAGCACCTCGCGCTGCTGGAACTTCTTGTGGTAGGTCGCGCGCTGCTGCGGCCGGCCCGCTCGGGCCTTGTCCCGCTGCAGGCGCTGCTCTGGGCTCAGCGCGGCGTTGGCCGTGCCGTAGTAGGTGCGGACGCTGGTCGGCTTCAGGTTCGGCAGCGCCTCCTGGACCTCCTTGAGGGACAGGCCCTCAAGAATGAGGGCCTGCACCTTGGCGATGCTGGGCGTCATGACTGGGCGAGCCTCCGGTCGATCATGCGCTTGCGCGTGCCGTGGGCCGGGAAGCCGACGATCACCCCTCGGGGTCGGGCGCGAGAGCAGAGGTTGCAGGTCGAGCAGGTCACCCGCTCGGCGTAGGTGGCCGGGCAGACCGCGATCTCACGGCCGGCCGGTGTGCGGTGGCGGCCTCGGCCGGCGTCGGACGGCAGGACCGTAACGACGCTCATGTCCGGGGCCTCGTCGAGCAGGCGGTCGGCCTCGGCCGCGCTGTCGGTGGAGCAGTTGACGTGGAGGCCGAGCTTCCGGGCCTCTCGGTACGTTTCGTACTGTCGGCCGTGGGTAAAGACAATCGCCTCGCGACCGCCGTTGGCCCGCGCCAGCTTGAGGACGTCGTCGTGGGCCGGCGGCAGGTCGCCGGCCGTGCCGTAGCGCCAGCGGATCTTCTTCGGCAGGGCGCGGATCAGGTGGCAGAGCTGGTCGAGCGTGACCTGGTTGACGGCGGTGCCGGCGGTCAGGTTGCGCCAGAAGATCGAGCCGGGCCCGTGCTCGGCGTAGCAGCCGGCGCCGCGGAGGCCGCAGGAGGCGGGGCAGGTCGCGGCGGAAGCCATGACGGCGGGCATCGGTCCGAGCTTGCGGTTCTGGGAGGCACGGCGGAAGTGGAAGAACATGGTGATCCTCATGGGCTGGCGGTACGTTTCGGACCGCGGGTGGTGGACATGCGTCAGGCGGCGATATCGAGCGGCGCGCAGGCGGCGAGGTGGACATCCTCGCGCCCGCGGGCCTTCAGCGTGACCGCGCCCTCGGTCACGATGGCGATGGTGGCCCCGCACGGCATGACGGGCTCGCCGTTGCCGTTCAGGAGCTGCGACGGGCCGTGGAAGATGACCTCGTCGTAGTAGTAGGGCTGGCCGTGCTTGCCGCGGGTGACCCGGACGGCGGGCTGCCGCTCATCGAGCGGCAGCTTGCGGTTGGCGGCGATGATGTGCCGGTTCATGACGATGTAGATCGGGGGTAGCTTCACGACTGGACCTCCTCGAAGCGCGGCGACACCATCTCGTCCGGGAAGCGGACGAAGGTGCCGTGCTCGTTGCGGTAGACGGTGACGGGGTCGCCATCGGCGATGGTGCGCGACTTGGCCTCGATCAGGTTGCGCGTGCTGACCTGGAACAGGGCCTTGTCGGCGATGACGTCGTAGGTGGAGCCCCGGCCCGGGTGGTAGACCTGGCGCTCGGCCTGGCCGGCGTTGATCGCGGCGGCGATCCGCTCGGCGAACGCAGTCATCTCCTCGGGCGTCCGCGCCTCGGTGGCGTTCATGAGCCCGAGCATGCCGACGCAGGCGCCGGCCTCGTTCAGCAGCATGATGCTGGAGCCCACGACTGAGCTGAAGGCTACCGCCCGTGCGGTGAGCTTCATCGAAATTCTCCCAAGCTTGGCTGTTTCGGAGTGCTAGTACGAGCACCCCGCCCGGAGGCGGGGTGCGGTGCCGGTCAGTCGCGGACGATGCGCTTGACGTAGCGGTTCAGGACGCCCTGCAGGCCGTCGTGCTCGGTCTGGACGATCAGGCGGAACTCGGCGCCCTCGTCGACCTGGGCGACCTCGTAGATGCCGGCCGGCGGCCAGCCGCCCTCCACGGTCTCGATGCGGTCGCCGACCTTGGCGGTGAGCGCCGGGGCCTCGGGCTCGACCGGGAACTCGACCTGCTCGGCGACGGTGCGCGGCCACAAGGTCTCTCCGGCCAGCTCGACGCCGACGATGTGCCGGTTCTGCACGGAGGCACGGCCGTCCTCGCCGTCGTCCAGCTCGACCTCGAACACGGCGTCATCGGGCACGTCTTGCGCACCGTCGCCGCTCTCGATCAGCCCTGCGACCGTGTACTTGCCGTCGCGCAGTCGGGGGTGATCGGCGAGGGTGACGATGCTCCCCTCGACGACGAGCATGGCAGCAGTGACCTCTGCGGCCGGGATGATGGCCTCGAAGTCGGTGTCGCTGACCCAGCAGTGCCCATCGTCGATGCCGCGGACGCACACCCGGAGGGTGTCATTCGGGTCGATCTCGATGACCAAGCCGCAGAACGGAGCATCAATATCCCTGTACGAGATCACGTCGCCTTCCTTGACGCTCTCGTAGGCTGTGATCTCGGGGGCATCGCCCTCGGCGTCGCTCTCGCCCTCCTCGTCCTCATCCTCCTCGGGCAGCAGCTCGATCTGGTTCTCGTCCTGCTCCTCCTCGACGGTGTCGTCGACACCCTCGTCCTGATCGACCTCGTCGAGGGAGGCGTCGTTCGGCGCCGGCATCTGCGAGCGGGGCGTGAGGACCGGGCGGCCGAGGATGGTGGCCGCGTACTCCTCGTCCAGCTCGTCGATCACCTCGTAGGCGCAGATCCGCATCTTGGTGCCGTCGTAGGAGTAGGGCACGGAGACGACGTCGTGCGGCCACACGGCGATCAGCATCACCCGGCGGCCATCGGCGCCGAGGCCGAAGTCCTTCACGTAGTCGGGCGTGCCGACGTGCAGACCGGTCGAGCAGCAGGCGTTCGGGTCCGAGTTGACCCGGTCGCGCGGCATGTGCGGCGTGTCGCCGATCATGTTGCGGAACGAGTTGCCGGTGTGGATGTCCATGTAGTCGCCGCGCACGGCCTTGTAGGCGACGAACCGGCCGTCCTCCAGGAAGCCGAGCTGCGACTTCTCCAGGAACACCGGCAGGCGCTCGATGGCGGCCTGCGTCGGGTTCTGCATGAGCGAGCCGAGCGCGTTCCAGAGCGGGGCGAAGGGCTCGCCGGCCTTCTGGAACTCCAGGATGCGCTCGACCCAGAGGCCGGTGAGCACCTGGCCCTTGAACACGATGTCCTGGCCGATGAAGGTGATGGCGCCGTAGCTGTCGCGCAGCAGCGCCTTGCGGACGTCGACGAGCGCCATCAGGTGCTCGGCGTCGTGCTCGCCCGGAGCGAGCAGGAGCTGCTTGGCCTCGGCGTAGCGCTCGTGCTCGCGGGTCAGCGAGTAGGGCTTGCCCTTCACGAAGAAGGTCAGCGACTGGTTCGAGATGGTGTAGGGAAGACGAACAGCGTTGGTCATGATCATATCCAATATGGCTGGCTGTTGGTACGAAACGGACGATGTATTGCAGGCGCACTGACCCCGTAGGATCAGTGCGTTGGCGGACGACTACTTGTTGATGAGACTGAAGTAGTGGTCGAACTTACGCTGCACGTCGCCGTCGCACTTGGTGTAGTGGTACTGGAACAGTGCGTTCAGCAGGGTGACGAACAGCGGATACTTGGCCGTGAACTCCTTCCAGGCGGTCTTGACGCCTTGGGTCGGGTCCTTGGCGACCGACTTGAGGTCGGTGCCGGTCAAGGAGAGGAGCACGGCCGCGAGGCGGTCGTGATCGTTGTCGTCGCGCTCCAGCGTGTCCCGCTCGCGGTTGAGCCGGCGCATCTCGTTGATCATCTCCTTCAGCTCCGGCGGGGCCAGGCCGAGGTCGATCTCCTTGTCCACGGTGCGGCGCAGCGGCTCCGGGAAGCTGGCGTAGGACCACGGGATGGTCGGGGCGACCTGGCTCGGGTCGATGGCCGCATCGAGCAGCTCGACCAGGTGGTCGCCCAGCGAGATCCAGTGGTCGAGCGGCTGCTCGTCCTCGTTGACGACGACGCAGGTCATGTCGCCGCCGATCTGGTCGATCAGGCTGTTCTTCCGCATCGCGTGCAGGATGCCGCGCAGGTTGGTGCTGTAGCGGTCGGTGAACTCATGCACCTCGCCGTCGATGGTGAGGATGTGCGTGAGCTTCTTCCCGCGGCCCTTGATGCGCAGGTACAGCAGCTCGTCGTCGTGATCGACGAACTCCGACCAGGTCTCCAGGGTCTGCAGGTTGACGACCTTGCGCCGCTTGACGCTCTCGGGCCGCTTCTCCCGCGGGCCGCGGACGACCTTGGGCAGCTTGATGTCGTCGAGCAGCACGTACTCGGGGTTGCCCATCCGCTCCAGGGCGTAGGCCAGGTCGGCACGCTTGCAGCGGACCCAGAGCAGGCGCTCGTCGACGAGCCCGGCCGCCTCCAGGCGCTCCAGGGAGCGGCTGGTGTTGTGCTGGACCACGATCTTGCGGTCCTGCAGCTCGCCCGGGTTGATCTCCCAATCGGCCTTGAACGTGACCGGCATGCCGTTGCGGGTCCGGTCGCGCAGCTCCGGCCAACGGGCGGTCTTCACGCGCCAGTCGTTCGGGAACAGCTTGTCGTGGAACTGGAAGCCACGCCAGCCGATCTCGCGGACGATGTGCCACTGGTGGCCGGGCAGCGTGTCGGCGATGTCGCCGGCCTTCCAGCGGGCGTCGAAGTAGGTCGTGCAGGCGTCGACCTGGGCACGGGCGTTGCGCATCCAGTCGATCCGGTAGGCCTCGAACAGGGCCTCCAGCCCGGACTGGGTGCGGTCGTCGTACTGCAGGTTCTCACGCGAGGCCGACACCGAGATGGTGCCGATCTTCGCCTCGAACACGATGCAGGTCTCGTGGTCGAGCATGTTGGTGCTGGGCATGTTGTAGGGGTCGATGGGGTACATGACCGGCCCGAGCATGACCTGCGGCCCGTCGAACGGGACGGTGCCCTGACGGTAGACGGTCCAGCCGTCGCCCTTGTTGAGCACCTTCGGCTCGCCGAAGTCGATGGCCGGCGAGATGACCGGGCGCGGGTGGAACGACCACAGCACGGCCTTGGCGTGCTCGTGGAAGCGGCCGATGTCGGCCTCGCGGACCGGGAAAGAGATCTCCAGGCCGGTGCCGCGGTCGTCGGCATCGAGCACCCACTCGCCCAGGAACGAGATCTGGATCTTGCCGGCCTCGGACACGCCGATGGAGTAGACGCGCCGGAACCCGCGGAAGCGGGAGATGACGGTGAAGGCGCCGGCGCCGTCCGAGCGCATCAGGTAGGCGAGGGCGGCCTTCGAGCCGAAGCCCCAGCCGCCCACGGCGTCGTCGTCGCCGTCCTTGGTGCTCTCGCCGATCTTGGCGTACTTGTTCATCATGAACGAGTGCGGCAGGCCCGGCCCGAAGTCACGGATGGTGTACTGCGGGTTGAACCGCGTGGGCAGCTCGATCTCGAAGGGCTTCTTGGGCGGCGAAACCTCCCAAGCATTGGTCGCGTACTCGCGGACCGGGTAGACGATCTTGTCGGAAACCATGCCGGTGAGCAGAGCGTAGACGATCTTCGCGTCACCGCCGACGCCGGTCTGCTTGACCTGCTGCGCGCCTTCGCCAACGGTCTCGTTGAGAGCATGAACCATACGCATTGGAGTTCTCCTGAGAGGCTGAACGGTACGTTTCGTACCGTGTGGGGTCAACAAAAATCAGTCTAATGTCAGTAGATTTATCGGGGCGCGTACGCCCCTATACTTGACAAAGCTCCGCACGCCGGGCTTTAAGCTCCCGGATTGCTTGCTGGCGGTGGAAGTAGGCGAGCCGAAGATTGCGAGGCGCGTCCGGTGTGTTGGCGCTCTGCTCCTTCAGCTCTTCCAGATTGCGCTTGAGCCGGGTCAGGTAGGCGTCGCACTCGTCCAGCGTGCCGACATCGGCGGCCGTCTTCGTGCGAGCCTGGTCGATCCAGCTCGGTGCGTTCGACTTACCCAAGACCCTCCCCCTCGCGGTAGGTGATCGGGAAGACCGCGCGGACGCCCTGGAGCGACGCGCGGGCTTCCGCCTCGGTGTCGAAGATGTACCAGTTCAGGCCGCGCTCCGCAGCAAACTCCTTGCCGCCGACGACCTGCTTGCCGGCCTCGTTGAGCTTCCGGTCGTAGACCCGCACCCACTTCGTCATGGGCGGGTTCACCTCGAACACGTCGCCCGGGTGATCGCCCTTGCTGGCCGGGTGGAGGCCGGCCTTGGTGCGCAGGCCGGTCGCCGTGCCGCCGTCCGGCAGATGGATGCGGACGCCGACCGGGAACTCGCCCGGCTCGTCGAACGAGAGGATCTCGACCTTCAGGCCCTCGCGGGTCCGGTACTCGTGGCCGGGGCGCAGGGTCCGAGCGACGAAGGTGGTGTCCTCCGGCCGGCGGGCGATCAGGTTCTCGCCCACGGCGCCGTCGAGCGCCGTGTCCACGGTCGTGACCTTGCCGGTCTGGCGGTCCTCGACCGAGAAGATGGTCGCGGTCGAGCCCTGGCTCTGGATCTCGCTCGCGAAGGCGGCGGCCTCCTCGGGCGACGAGGCGGCCGTCTCGATGGCCCAGTCGACGCGGAAGAGCTTGAGGCCGGCCGCGAGTGGGGAGTGCATGTTCATGGCGTGTCCTCTCAGTCGGTGCCGTCGCGGACGGCGATGAGCGCCGCGATCACGGCGTCGAGGTTGGCGAAGGGGATGGAGAGGCGGGCGGCGCCGGAGCGCCGGCCGCGCGAGACCAGGCCGACGAGGTGCGCCTCGCCGCCGAAGACCTCCACGGCGATGCCGTGGGCCTGCATGGTGCCGTTCCGGCCGTAGTGGCCGGTGCGGGATTGGGTCTCGAAGGGAATGGCTTGGTGATGCGGCCGAGCCGCCATGTCGTCCTCCTCTTGGGCTGGGCGACGGTCCGTTTCGGACCGTCGCCATATTGGATATGCCTGCTATCTCAGGGACTTACGGCTAGACGCCGTAGTGGGTGGCCAGCAGGTCGAGGCCGTAGGCGTTGAGGGCGAAGAACAGGGCGATCAGGCCCATCGCTCCCCAGACCCTGGTGCCGGCGTCACCGTCCGAGCCGAAGGTCAGGCCCGCGATGCCGAGCAGCAGGAACAGGTTGGCCATCAGCCACGCGGCGCAGCGGAGGACCAGGATCGTGGTGGCGAGGCTCATGCGGCCTCGACCTTCTTCTTCCGCGGCGCGCGCTTCGGCTTCGGCGCGGCCTCGATGCGGGCGGCGGCCTCCTCGATCTGCGCGCGGGTCGGGTGGTTCGCGAACCGGGCGACGACGCTCGGGTGCTGGTGGAGGTGCGCGCCCTGGCGCTTGCGGCGCTCCGCGGGGCGGCTGCCGGCGACGTCGGCCGGGGCGTAGAAAACCTCGCCGGGGGCGGCGTGGTGGCGGCGCTTACTCAGCATGCCGAGCAGCGCGACGTGGATGCGGTTGCGGACGCGACGGCCGCGGGCGCGGCGCTCGCTGCGCGCCATCAGCTCCTCGGGCGTCAGGACCTGCTGGGCCTTCCGGCGCATGCCGGCCTCGTAGAACGAGTAGAGCAGGGTGCCGGCGACCGAGTAGGGGGATGGGCCCCCGGTCTCGCCCTTCTTCCGACGCGGCTTCTGGGACACGGGCATGGGTGCTCTCCGAGCTTTCGCGCGCTTCATGCGCAGGGCGGTGATGGGGTTGAGTGCGGTCATGCCGGGCAGTTCTCGATGCACCGGCGGGCGACCGCGGCCGACACCTCGCGTCCGGTGAGCCGGAGCGCGGGGATCCCGCTGTAGACGGCGTCGATCAGGCCGACGCCGACGTGGTCCGGGTACAGCTCCGCGAAGGCGTCGCTGGCCCGTTCCATCATGACCAGCTCCAGCTCCTCGAAGCCGTGCTTGGTCGGACGCTCCTCGCCGATCTCGGCCATGAGCGTCGTGAAGAAGGAGTGGTTGCCCACGGCGAGCCCGGCCTGGGCCGCCGTCAGGATCTCATGGTGGCTGCGCATGGTACGAAACGGACCCTCAGTTGCGGACAAGCGTCAGGACCGGGCGCGCCTTCCGAGGGGGAGGGGGCGCCGACCGCGACGGCTGGCTCGGTTGCAGGTAGCGGGCGATCTTCGCCTCCCGCTTCTCCAGCAGGATGACGAGGCCCAGGACGACGAGCGCCACGGCCATCGGGCCGAAGAGCATGGTGAGGAACGTCGCGGTCAGCTGGCTCATCAGAGCTGCCGGGCGAAGGCGCGGAAGGCCATGAACGAGCGGTCCCGCGGGTCGGAGTGCGGATCGCGCTCGCGCGGATCCGCGCTGGTTGGCGGGGCCCGGCGCGTGCCGGCGTCGGACGGACGGAACGGCCGGCTGACACCGTTGCGGATGACGGTGCCGTCGTCGGTAACGATCTGGCGCATAACGATTTTCCTGGGTGTCGGTACGAACCGTACCGTAGGTTGCGGGCACACTGCCCGCCCCGGGGCAAGCTGTTCATGCCACGGATCTCGTCGGTACGTAAAGGACCATCAGGTTAAAATCTGCTAGCAGATCGTTGACCGCGGTGTGTCCGTTTCGTACCGTAGGAGTATGGAAGAGCTACCAGCCTCGAACCCGAAACACGTCGTCCGGCTGCAGGCGGCGGCCAAGGAGATCGGGATGCATCCCGACACCCTGCGCCGCATCTGCAAGAACGGCACAGGGCCCAAGATGCTGAAGCTATCAGCCCGCTGCTACGGCATCCGCCGGGGCGACCTGGATGCTTGGGTTGATAGCCGAATAGTCGACTAAGTAGCTGCGCCCCATCACTTTGTTCCTGTTGCCGCGGCATCCAATCTCGGGGCATAAAGCGAATGTTGCTGGATTGACACGCCTGCCTCAAACCGACTGTGTCTGGCCTGAACGGCATTGCTGACCGCAACAAATCAGGCATGATCCAGAACCAGCAGATCCCCGAAGCAAGCGGATCTGCCCGGAGCACGCCATCAAGACGCGGGCCCGAAAAAATTAAGAGCGGCAAGACCCGGAATGCCGGGCAGGACCGCGTTCACGGGTCTCGAAGTTTTTGGGGTTGCTGATGACGTTTCTGAAGACATCGTTGCTGGGCTCGGCTGCCGCGTTCGTGGCCGTGGGCGCAGCTCATGCCGCCGACCTCCCGGTCAAGAAGGCGGTTCCGATCGAGTACGTCCGCGTCTGCGGCGCCTACGGCGCCGGCTTCTTCTACATCCCCGGGACCGACACCTGCCTGCGCATCTCGGGCCGCGCCCGGTTCGAGGGCGGCTACATGACCAGCTACTCGCGGCAGAACGGCACCAACACTGGTGATACGTCGGGCTACCAGGGTCGCCTGCGCATCAACATGGATGCCCGCACCCAGACCGCCTACGGCACTCTGCGCGCCTTCGTCCGCCTCGATGCCGGCGCCCGCACCGGCTACTCCGGCGTCGGCACCTCCGGCACCCAGCAGCGCATCGGCCAGGCCTTCCCGGGCCTCGGCATCGACAGCTTCGGCCGTGACCAGCAGTTCGTGAACGTCGACAAGGCCTTCATCCAGTTCGCCGGCATGACCGCCGGTCGCGCCTCGTCGTTCTTCGACTTCTACGCCCACGACTTCGAGTTCGCCGGCGCCACGCTCGGCTCCGACATCGCCTCGACCAACCTGCTCGCCTACACGGCCACGCTCGGCAACGGCCTGTCCGCCACGATCTCGGCCGAAGACCCGGTCTTCCGCCGCAGCCCGATCTTCTCGTCGACCAACAACCCGGCCGGTATCACTAACAACGCGTCGATCGCGAACTTCGCTCAGACGAACTCGCCGGCGGAAGTGTTCATCGGCTACACCGGCGGTGTGCCGACCCGGTACAGCTTCGTCGACGTGATCCAGCGCTCGCGCATGCCCGACTTCGTCGGCGCCCTGCGTCTCGACCAGGCCTGGGGCTCGGCTCAGCTGTCGGCGGCCGTCCACGAGCTGAACGTCGGCAACGTCGCGAACGGCGCCGGCACCGGCACCGGCTCGAACATCAGCATCCCGCACACCAGCAACTCGTACGGCTGGGCGGTGCAGGGCGGCCTGAAGATCAACACGCCGTTCATCGCGCCGGGCGACGCCCTCTACCTGCAGGGCGCCTACGGCTCCGGCTCGCAGCTCTACACCGGCTACTCCGCGTTCAGCGGATCCTACGCTCAGAGCCCGGCCACGATCCAGGGTCAGAAGTTCAGTCAGTTCTTCAATGACGCGACGGTCAACCCGTTCACGGGTCAGCTGGAGCAGTCGACGAGCTTCACCGTCACGGCCTCGTACCTGCACTACTGGTCGCCGGAGTGGCGCTCGGCCTTCTTCGGGTCGTACGGTGAGATGGACTTCAGCAGCGGCGCGCGTCTTGCGCAGGGTGCGGCCTTCGCGCTCGCTAATCCGACCGGCAACTCGTTTGGCGCAAACGCGGTCGGCGTACCGGGCACCCGTTTCTACCAGCTCAGCGAGGCGCTGCGCGATACTTACCAGTTCGTGGCGGGCGGCAGCATCATCTGGTCGCCGGTTAAGGACCTTGATATCGGCGTCGAGGGCCTCTACACCCAAATTGGTGTCAAGAGCGGACGCGTGATCGACAAGGATAAGAGCCCGACGGCCTACGCGAACGTCGCCGGCATCAACAACGGCACCTTCGTTCCGCGGACCACGACGTCGGACGGCGTGTCCACCTTCCGCTTCCGCGTCCAGCGCGACTTCTAATTCCCCAATCGGGACCGGTTTGTTCTCCAAAGCTTCCCGGTCTTGATGTCCCCGTGCAAAGGGACCTAACTAGCCCGGCCGAAAGGCCGGGCTTTTTCGTTTGACCTGGTTGCTTTAAGCGAGCGTCGCGGTGTGCTCGGCCCACAGGTCTAGGGCTTCGCGCTTCTCCGCGTCGTAGAGGTGCCGGTTGTAGACGCCGGCCACGCCGGCCTTCGCGCCGGAGACGTGATTGAGGATCGCCTCGATCACATGCGGCGGCACCCGGATCCTCGCGAGCCCGGTCGAGACCGACCGGCGCAGGTCGTGGATCCGCCAGGGCGTCGCGAGCTGGCAGCGCTCGTCGAGTAGCGCCTTCCCCTTCGAGAAGCCCGAGAAGCCGGTCCGGCCCGACCGGCCGAAGACGTGCGTCCGGCCCTCCAGGCGGACATCGTCCCGGCGCCGGAGGATCTCCAGCATGGGGGCGGACAGGGGCACCTCGTGCGGGAGCCCGTTCTTGGTGCGCGAGCCCGGCATCGACCAGGTGGCGTTCGCCAGGTCGATCTCGCTCCAGAGCATGCCGGCGACCTCCTCGCGGCGCTGGCCGGACAGGATGAGCAGCCGGACGATTTGGCTGAACTCATCGGCGCCGGCCGTGGCGCGCCAGACGGCGCGCAGCTCGTCGTCCTTCAGCACGCGGTCGCGGGCGCCGCTGGTTGCCGGCGTCTCGACATCGACCACCGGATTGCGCGAGGCGATGCCCTTGCTCACCATGGTCCTGAAGAAGCGCGACAGCCCGGCCCGCGCCTGCTTCGCGGCGTGCGGGTGGTTCCGGGCGATGCGCTCGATCTGCTCGTGGACCTGGCCGTGGGTCATGTCGGCGACCGGGACCTTGTGCAGGGGTGCCAGGTCGACATTCAGGGACCGGGTCAGGTCCCGCAGGTAGCTCGCGCTCACGTCCTTGCTGCGCATGTCGAGGTAGGCCTCGATCTGGCTGCCGAAGGTCACGCTCGCGGCCACCTTGGCGGCCTTGCGCTCGGTGTGCGGGTCGGCGCCGAGCCGGACCCGGCTCAGCATGTCCGCGGCGGCCTTGCGGGCCTCGGTCGCGGAGAGCAGGCCGACGCGGCCAACCGTCTCCTGCTTCGATTGCCCGAGCTTGTTCCGGTACGAGATGATCCACACCCGGGTCTTGGCGCTCACGCGCACCCCGAAGCCTGGCACCTCGTCGTCGAAGACGGTGATCTGCGGCCGGCCTTCCGGCCGGACGATGGCGAGGGCGGACTGGTTGGTGAGGCGCATTTCTATCCAGCACATATTCAGCGCGAGCGTTCAATCCGACACACAGTCATGCCGTGTGTGAGAGTGGCTCTCAGCGCTGGATCGCGCAAAATCAAGGACTTGGCAAGGTCCGTTTCGTACCTATGTAGCGTCTACGGTACGAAACGTACTAATTACACTCCCTCTTAATCAGCGGGTCCTAGGTTCGAACCCTAGTGCGCCCACCAAAATCCCGAAACAGAAACAACGATCTACCCCGAGGCGCCCACGCGGCGCCTTTTCCATGTCTAGGCCTTGGGCGGGGTTTGGGCGGGGCCGGTTCTTGGGCGGGGCTACGGATTGCCGGCGCCCCCGCGAGCTGCGAGTCTCCCCGCATGCGCTACGTCCTCGACATCGAGCCGGCATCCGACGGCCTGGTCAGCGTCCAGCTTGTCGTGGGCGGGAGCGGCATGCCCCTGATCCTCGGCGAGCATCGCCCCGAGGATGTGCCCGGGCTCGTCGCCGAGGCGCTCCGCGAGCGACTGGCGGACCGGGCATGAGCGACGATCTGCAGTGGTGGTGGATCGAGCGCGACGGCACCCTGGAGATCGCCCGCGTCTCGTTCGGGGATGCCTACGCCTCCATTCAGGATCCCCCGCAGCCCTGGTGCGCCGAGATCGTCGGGTCCGAGGCCGTCGTGTGGCCGGGGCAGGCCCGCCTGGTCGTCGCCGTCGCGCCACTCGTGACGGCCCGCCCGGGCGCCACGGCATGAGCAAGCCCCTCTACCCCGTCGAGGACGGCCCCGGCGCCGGCCGGTACGTCGACGTCGCAGTGCGGGTGATGGTCGGCACGGAGCGCAGCACGGTCCTTGTCGAGCGCCGGGGCGAGCCCGCGTCGCTGTACGAGACACGGGAGCACGGGCGTGAGGCCGACGGCCTGGGCGAAGCGGTCGAGGCGGCCGTGAGGGAAGGGCTCGGGAAGCTGCGCTAGGCGGCTCGCAGGACGTTGTACCGGTCGCTCACCAGGCGGCCGGCGTCGATGGCTCGCCGGAAGGCGGCCTCGGCGTCCCGGCGGGCCACGCCCTGCCGGATGAGATGCATGACGCAGTGGCCGGGGAGGCCCGGCGCGTGGCGCACGAACTCCACCAGCGCGGTCACGTTGTGGTCGATGGGCCTGTCGCTCACGCCTTCCTCCTCGCCTCGTCGGCCCTCAGGCACGTGTCTGTGCACTCGGGCTCGCCGGACTGGCGCTCCCGGCATTCCTCGGCGCAGCGCGCGTAGGCGGCCGCCCCGGGGTCGGGCTGGGGATTCCATGGCGTGTCGTCGACCTCGTCCGCCAACACCCAACCGAGACGGCCGCGGCTCGGGATGCGTGCCGGGTCCTCGCTGCCCTGGGCCACGTCGATGCCCAGCGTGATGAAGGGGACCGCGGCCACGCCGTTCGTGAAGACCCGGCCGTTCCAGTCGTTGCTCATGATCAGGCCTCCGTCGCCTTGATGGTCGCCTCGGCACGGGCCAGCACCCCGGCGAGCGCGGCGTCGATCACCGCCAGCGCGTCGGTCGCGCAATGCGGCCCCGACTGGCAGGACCAGGGTTCCAGGGGGTTCCGGGTGGCCAGCGTGAAGCGGCCGCCGAAGTCGCGCGACCACATAAGGCCGCCCTGGGGCACCCTCAGCAGGGTCTTGGCCAGCTTCAGGGCCTCCGGGATCCCGGAGAACCAGAGCAGGCGCCGGCGCTGGTCACCGAACACGGTCGGGAGGAAGACGCCCCGCGCGTAGCGGCCGATGGGGTTCGGCACCCATCCATCGGGCAGGCTGCCCGTCTGGGTCAGGACCTTGCAGGCGTTCTCGCCACGGGCGTCGACCGGGATCTCCGCGTCCCGCCAGCCGAGCAGGTGCTCCGCGATCATGCAGGCGAGCCAGTCATAGTTGACCTCGGACGATGACGGGTCGATCCAGGCGATGCACCGACGCATCGGCGGGATCGCCTCGACGAGGCGCGTAGCCTCCGCGAGCCGGTAGGCGGCCTCGGCCGCGCCGACCTCCAACTTCAGCCGGTCGGTGCCGGCGGTGCTGCGCCTAGCCACGGGATCCCCCCATCATCGAATCGACGGCGCGCGCCCAGGCGAACGCGCAGTGCCAGGCGTGGACGTAGACCGTCGTGCAGGCGGTCATGGTCTGGGTGAGCAGGGCCTCGGTCATCCGAAGGACCCGACGGCGGGGAGGGAGGAGGCGCGGGCCGGCGGGGAGACGGCGGCGGCCGCCACCTCGTCGACCATCTCGGAGATCTCCTCCTCCGCGATCTCCGCCTCGGCGGTGGCGAGGTCCGCGCGGACGATAGCCGTCATCAGGCGCACGATGACCCGCAGCAGGGCGAAGGCCTCGGGGTGAGCGACGGGGTGCGGCTCGACGCGCTGGGCCCACATGGCCGAGCGCTCCTCGGCGGTCAGCCGCTCGTCGTCGGGCGGGGTGACCAGCACGGCCCGGGTGCCCAGCATGCCCAGCTTGGCGCCCGGCATGACGCGGCGGGCATAGGCCTGGGCTGCCGGGAGGCTTGTTAGGTAGTTCGGGAGGGGCTCGCCCTCCTGGTAGTCGCCGAACTGGGCGAGCTGCATGCAGACCTCGACCACGGCATCGCGGCCGGACAGGTCGCCGGCGAGCAGGCGCTCGATCTCCGCGAGGCGTTCGAGCTGCGAGCGGCAGGCCCAGAGGGACAGCCTGGCGAGCGTGCCGGGCGACATCTTGACGGTGAACGTGCCGGTCGTGGAGATGTTCGCCATGGTCAGGCAGCCTCGTCCAGCGCGCGGGCCATCGCGTAGGACGGCACGTAGCCGGCCAGCACGTTCCCGGTCGGGCGGATCGACTTGGCGATGCTCTGGGCGACCTTCACCTTCGCCTCGGGCGTCGCCGCCTTCCGGTGGGCGAACAGGAAGGGGCGCACGTCGTCGGGCATCGTGGACAGGCGCAGCCCGAGTTCGCGGTCGGACAGGTCGCTGACCTCGCCGGCCACCTGCCACACGCGGGCCTGCAGCTTCCGGTAGCGGTCGTCGAGGATCCCGCAGATCTCGTCGAAGTCGCCCCAGAACTCCTCCGGCAGGTCCTTGCGCATCAGCGTCGGGTCGCCGCCGGCGGCGAGGATCTCCCACACGGCCAGGGGCGTGCACCGGCTGATCAGGTTGTGGAGGCGCTTGTACTCGTCGCCCTTGATCTTGAGGCGCGTGCCGTCCTCGAACCGGACGACGAAGCCCTCCTTGTCGCCGGGCAGCGTCGCGGCCCGCGTGACCATGTCGGCGATGCTGTCGAAACCCTCGCTGGCGACGAGCGGCAGGCCGGTAGCGATGCAGGCCCGGGACAGCTCGCCGTAGTCAAACTCGACGCCGTCCTCATGGTAGGCCGCCAGCAGGTACAGCCCCGCCACCGGGTACCGGACGACGATGACGTTCTCCGGGTAGATCGCCTCGAACAGGTACGTGGCGCCCGGGACGAGGGGGTGCGTGTCCATCGCGTCGAGGCGGGCCTGCGCCCACGCGGCCTGCGAGCTGTCGAACGCGCCCTTGGTCGCGGCGCGCCAACGGCCGGCGAAGTGGAAGGCCACGATGAGGCTGCCGTCGAGCTTGTCGTAGGCCTCGAACGGGCCGGCCGGGGCGGTGCGGCCGCCCTCGCCGAGGTTGAAAAATTTCGGGAACGGCGTCGCGACGACGGTGCGGGCGGCCGGGTCGACGATGAGGCCACGGGCCAGCAGGGAGAAGGCGTCCCAGCCTTGATCGTACACGCAGCGCTGCGTGTAGCAGTACAGGTGCAGGCCGGTCTCGGCGCACACCTTCCGGCTGACGTGGCCAGCGGCGCGGGCGCGCTCCAGGCCTGCCACCAGGTCGTCGAACGGCATCAGGCGTGCCGGGTGCTTGGGCTGCTCGATCACTCGTTCCCCCTCAGGAATCAGGAAGGGCTCCGCCACCTGGACGGAGCCCTTTTCAAGCCTCCCGGCGAAGGCCGGGATTGGGAGCGTGGGAGCTCAGCGCATCTCGGCCTCCGTCAGGCTGGATCTTCACCCCGCCGCGCCCGCCAGTCGGGGCGTCCGCAGAGCCATCACGATCGAAGCACGAATTCTGGATTCGCCTAGTCCCCCTCGAACGAGAAAGGGGTCCCCCTTGGCGTGAGGACCCCCTGATCGTCCCGAGCAAGGCCCCCGGGCTGGGCCCCCGCGCCGGCCGACGCGGGCTCCCGGGCCGGCCGGCCGAGGAGGAAGGCCGGCATCCTCGATCAGGGCGGGGGATTCGTCCAGTGGGCGGAAGGCAACCTCGGCCAGAGGTTAACGCCAGTATTGGTGAACGATTAATGGGTGTCCTATGGGGGGGACATATATGAGTTACTTCAGGCAAATTCCGGCCGAGTGACTTCTATATAGGTCACGCCTCGGCACAATTGATTTGATGGCGTTAACCTGTGTAGACGGACTGTTAACACTGTTGGAAGGCAGGGTCGCGGGGTGTGTGATCGGGGATCACAGGAAGACCCCTTGCAATCCAAACCGTGTCTGCTAAATACAGACACACTGGACCGGTTCTCATCGATCCAGGGGACAACAAGAGGCACTCCCATGACCAGCGTCACCATCGACACCGCCATCGCCGCCTGGAAGGTTGCCAAGAACCAGATCGACCGCGACCTGGCCGCCCAGGCCATCGGCGAGCACATCGCCTTCAACACTCCCGAGGGCGCCGACTACGAGTCCGCCACGGACGAGCTCCTCGCCCGCCTCAGGGCCGAGTTCGGCCCCGTCCCCTCCGAGGATCTCCTCTACGTCAGGAACCCGCAGCGGTTCTACATCGCCCTGCCGGCCGAGCTCGTGGCCAACGAGGTCGAGGCGATCTGGGGCATCGGCCGCACCGAGGAGGAGGCGCTGGCCGACGCCTACCACTGGAACAGCACGACCGCCCCCGTGGTCGAGAAGGATGGCGAGGGCAGGTGGTTCGTGGCCTACGACGGCAGCCGCGAGACATTCCCGGACCGGGCCGTGGCCGACGCCTACGCCGCGACCCTGGGCTACCGCGCCGAGCCCTGCACTGAGGCGCTGTACCGCCGCGTCAAGCACGAGGGCTACGACGCCCACGGCAGGAACTCGTACGGGTTTGCCAAGAGCGGCCGCCTCTACGACGTCGTCGAGCGCGACGCGGCCTGATCCCTGGCCCCACCCCGCGCCCCGGCAATCCCGCCGGGGTGCCCCTCCATACAGGGATCACCGCCCTGGACGCTGACACCTCCGAGACCTTCAACGCCGGCCCCTACCAGGCCTATCGCGCCGAGGACGGGAAGATCGACATCTACGATTCCGACGAGCACCTGTTCGCCCTGCCGGCGGGCTTCCCGGCCGAGTTCGTGCGGACGGTCGCCAAGGCCATGGACACCGCCTACGAGCGCGGCCGCGTCTCCGGGCAGGTCTCCAAGGCCTACGAGATCCGCCAGGCCCTGATGATGCTGTGAGCCGGGTCTCCATCACCGTCGCGGGTCGCCCCTGGGCGATCCGCTTCGCCATCTGGGCGGTCGCCAACGACGGCGGCCGCATCGTCGTTTCGGTCGACCTTCTCGCCCCCTGAGGGATCCATGATCATCGAGCTCGTTCCCCTCGACGATGGGCTGTACGACGGCACCGCAGTCGGCCTGCTGGACGGCCAGCCCCTCGTCTACGTCGAGCGCACGGCGCACGTCGGCGGCCAGGCGCTCGCCCACGGCGACATCGCCGTCGCCCTCGTCGAAGCCGTCAACGTCGCCGCCTCCCGCATCCTCGGACCGGAGTGGTCGAAGCCGTTGGCGCAGGTCACTGGGCTGAACGCGCGCACGTGCAACCGGGACAGGATACAGCGGTGGGGGCTACCCCCCTGGGTCCTCGTCCTGCTCGCCCGGGGCGCCGCCTCCGAGCACCCTCGCGCCATGGGCCACATGCTCATGGCCGTCGCGTCCCTGCGCGGCGGCATCGCGGAGCTCAAGCACGGCGCCCGGGTCGACGCGGTCGTCGGCAGGAAGGCGCGCGCCATCGTAGAGGAGGCCAGCGAGCTCATCGAGTGGGCGCGAAAACAGCGCCGCCTCCCCGGATCACAGGATCCAGAGACGGAATCTTAACCCGCCCCGCGTACAGTCCCACTCCCCAGCGTCGGTTCTCACCGGCGCATCGGACCAAGGAACACCGATGACCCTCGACCCTCAACGGGTTGCAGAGGCGCGTCTTTCGCTGCGCCTGCAGACGCCCCCCGCCGTCACGCTCCCCAACGCCCCGCCGGACCTCGACGCCCTCTACAAGGGCCAGGGTTTCGCGTGGAACTCGCCGTTCCTCGACTGCCGCGCGTGGGCGATGCAGGTCGAGACGAGGGCCCTGCCGCCCCTCCTCGTGGCCCTGCTGGAGCCCCTGCGGGAGAACCCCACGGCCGACGACGTCAATTCGGCGGCGGAGTGCGCCGAGCGGTACGAGCTCGACGACGGGCTCTCCACGGACGTCCAGTGGGCCTGCGTCCAGATCGCCCGACGCCTCCGGTTCGTGGGCGCTTTCATGGGGCACTACGTCTGCACGTGCATGGCGTATCACGCCGTGAGCGTCACGGCGTCGGGGCAGCATGACGACGCTATCCTGTTCCTGATGCTCACGACCGCGGCGGTGCTCAGGGAGGTCGGCCACCTGCAGGTCGCCGACGTCTACGACCCGGCGAAGGACGCCGACATCGCGAAGTTGCGCGCGATGATCGGCCCGGACATGGAGCGCGACGCCGGCGTCGTCGAGTTCTGGCGCGAGCTCCGCCTCACGGACGCCCAGGCTGCAGCAGGGGCGGACGAGCCCCGGGGCGCGGTCCGGGACGACACCGGCCTGGACCCCCGAGACGAGGATTTCGATCACGACCGCGCGAACCGCGTCGTGGCAGACCTCCTGAACGAGGGGCGGCCGGCGGCTGCCGAGGAGCCCGGGATCACGGTGCTTCGGTCCGTGGCCCACCTGCCGGGCTCGGCCAGGGATGGGCAAAAGAACTCGTCGGGCAGCACGCCGCGGTCGGAGTTCTCCGGCATCGCGGGCGAGCGCCTGCGGTGCCTGCCCCTGCGCGACCTGTCCGAGACCAGGGCGGCGCTGGTGGCGCGGCATCCCCACGCCGCCCGGCAGATCGACCGGATCCTCGGCAACGCCGTCGGCCGGCCGTTCGCCAAGCTGCCCCCGACTCTGCTCGTCGGCCCCCCGGGCGCCGGCAAGACCAGGCTCGCCACGGACATCCTCACGTGCATGGGGCTGCCCAGCATCGTCTACGCCTGCGCCGGCGTCGCGGACGCCTCGTTCGCCGGGACGAGCCGCCAGTGGGGCACGGGGCGCGGTTGCGTGCCCATACAGGAGGCGAAGAGGCACCGGCTGGCGACGTGCGGGATCGTGCTCGACGAGGCCGAGAAGTGTGGCGAAAGCCGGCACAACGGGAACCTCCAGGATGCGCTCCTGGCAATGCTCGACCACGGGGACCGCTACTTCGACCCCTACGTCGAGTCGGTCGTCGACCTGTCGGGGTTCACGTTCCTGGCGACCGCCAACGGCCGGGCCGGGCTCACCGCCGCGCTGCTGGACCGATTCGTCGTCATAGACGTCCCCACGCCCGGGCGAGAGCACGTCCCGGCGCTGGTCGACGGGATCCTCGCCGACGTCCGCCGGGAACGGGGCCTGAACTTCGACTGGTGTCCCGAGCTCGATGGCGAGGAGCTCGCCGCCGTGCAGCAGGCCTGGCGCCCGGGCAGCATCCGGTCGCTCCGCCGTCTCGTCGAGGCCATCCTGGCCACGCGCGAGACCCTGGCCCCGCGGCACTGAGGGGAGGCCGTCATGACGATCTCCCTCATCCCGGCCGTGCGCCCGGAGCGCCTGCTGTTCATCAACCGCAAGCTGGTGACCAACAGGATCGACCTGAGGCAGGTGAACGAGGCGGCCGCCGCCGCGGCGGTCCTGTTCACTTACCAGCTGGAGCGCGAGCTCCTCGAAGGGCTGATCGAGCCCGAGCTCGCGGTCAGGAAGGCGGGCGTGCTCTGCCGGGCGGCGTGTTTCACGCACCCGGACCGCACGGGAGGCCAGCCGTGACGGACGTCTACTACAACCGCCGTGTGTTTCGGCGTGCAACTTTGACCCCTTGAGGCGGGGGATCGGCGTCCAATTCTGACCCCCTAACCTCGTTCTCGCAGACTGCCCTCTGGTGCGGCCGGAAGGGTGGTGCAGGGGGATGAAGGGCGTGGACACGATTGCGCGCATCCGGCGCGAGTTCTTCACCCGCGGCCGCGCGATCAAGGACATCGTCCGCGACCTGCACGTCTCCCGCAACACGGTCCGGAAGGTCATCCGGTCGGGGGCCACCGCCTTCACCTACGAGCGCGACGTGCAGCCTCTGCCCAAGCTCGGGCCGTGGCGCGACGATCTCGATCGGATGCTGACCACCAACGCCGGCAGGTCCGCCCGCGAGCGACTGACGCTGATCCGGATCTACGAGGCGCTGCGCGGGCTCGGCTACGAGGGCGGCTACGATGCCGTTCGGCGCTATGCCAAAACCTGGAAGCGCGAGCGCGCCTCGGTCACGGCGCAGGCCTTCGTGCCGCTCATCTTCGCCCCAGGCGAGGCCTACCAGTTCGACTGGAGCCACGAGATCGTGCTGATCGGCGGCACGACCGTCACGGTCAAGGTCGCTCACGTCCGGCTCTGCCACTCGCGCATGCTGTTCGTGCGGGCTTATCCGCGCGAGAGCCAGGAGATGGTGTTCGACGCCCACGACCGGGCGTTCGCGTTCTTCCGCGGCACCTGCCAGCGCGGCATCTACGACAACATGAAGACCGCGGTGGAGACGATCTTCGTCGGTCGCGAGCGCGCCTACAACCGTCGCTTCCTGCAGATGTGCTCGCACTACCTCGTCGATCCGGTCGCCTGCACGCCGGCCTCGGGCTGGGAGAAGGGGCAGGTCGAGAACCAGGTCGGGCTGGTGCGCGAGCGCTTCTTCACCCCGCGCGTCCGGGTGAAGAGCTACGACGAGTTGAACGCGCTCCTACTCGATGGAGCTATCGCCTACGCCAAGGCCCATCCGCATCCCGAGGAGCGCGAGCGCACCGTCTGGGAGCGGTTCGAGGCCGAGCGGGCGGCGCTGGTGCCCTATGCTGGCCGCTTCGACGGCTTCCACGCCGTCACCGCTTCGGTGTCCGCGACCTGCCTCGTACGCTTCGACAACAACCGATACTCGGTCATGGCCTCCGCCATTGGCCGCCCGGTCGAAGTGCGAGCCTACGCCGAGCGCATCGAGATCCAGCAGGACGGGCGCGTCGTCGCCGAGCACGCGCGTGCCTTCGGCCGGGATCAGACCGTGTTCGATCCCTGGCACTACGTCCCTGTGCTCGCCCGCAAACCTGGCGCGCTCCGGAACGGCGCACCGTTCAAGGACTGGGTGCTGCCCGCCGCCCTCGACCGGGTTCGACGCAAGCTCGCCGGCAGTGCCGGGGGTGACCGGCAGATGGTCGAGATCCTCACCGCTGTGCTCGGTGACGGGTTGCCGGCGGTCGAGGCGGCCTGTGCCGAGGCCCTGCGCGAGGGCGTCCACTCGGCCGATGTCGTCCTCAACATCCTCGCCCGGCAGCGCGAGCCGACCACGCCCGTCACCATCCTGACGCCCGAGAGCCTGCGGCTGCGCCACGAGCCGGTCGCCGACTGTGCCCGCTACGACAGCCTAAGGAGAGCACCATGATGGAACGCCAGCAGATCCTCGCCACCATGGGCGATCTGAAGCTCTTCGGCATGAAGGCCGCCTACGACGAGATCATCAAGGTCGCAGTGAAGCGCACCCACGAGCCGCAGCAGATCGTCGGCGACCTGCTCCAGGCAGAGATCTCCGAGAAGCAGGCACGCTCGATCCGCTACCAGATGACCATCGCCAAACTGCCCCTGGCCAAGGACATCGCCGAGTTCGCCTTCGACGGCACTCCGATCAACGAGGTGCTGGTGCGTGATCTCGCCGGCGGCGAGTTCCTGGCGCATCAGCGCAACGTCGTGCTCGTCGGCGGCACCGGGACCGGCAAGACCCACCTCGCCATCGCCCTTGCACGAGCCTGCATCCGGGATGGCATGCGGGGCCGGTTCTACAACGTCGTCGATCTCGTCAATCGGCTCGAAGCCGAGGCACGCGCCGGCCGGCACGGCCGCATCGCCGACCATCTGGCGCGGCTCGACTTCGTGGTGCTCGACGAACTCGGCTACCTGCCGTTCGCGCAGTCGGGCGGCCAACTCCTGTTCCACCTGATCAGCAAGCTCTACGAGACGACCTCGATCGTGGTCACCACCAACCTCGCCTTCGGGGAATGGCCGAGCGTGTTCGCCGGCGATGCCAAGATGACCACCGCGCTCCTCGACCGGCTCACCCACCACTGCGAGATCGTCGAGACCGGCAACGAGAGCTGGCGCTTCAAGAACCGCGCCTGAGGCCAGCACACACGTCGCGCCTGCTGGACCCCTGATCAGCCCGGCTGCGCCACCCCGACCCGCCTTCGCCGGGCTGATCAGGGGCGTCCCGCCATACCCATCCAGGGGGTCAAAGTTCGACGCCGATCCAGGGTCAATGTTCAACGCTGTTTGACACCCAGAACCTCGCCCTCTATTCCGTGCGCGGCTTCGCCACCCAGGACATCTTCTTCAACGGCTTCAACATCGCCCGCGGCTACAATGGCGCCCCGGACACGCAGAATGTCCAGTCCATCGAGGTGCTCAAGGGACCTAGCGGGGCACTCTACGGACGCAGTGACCCGGGCGGCACCGTCAACATCCTGACCAAGCAGCCCGTGGCCTTGCCCTTCGTCGAGATGGGCACGCTGTTCGGGAGCTTCGGCACGGCGCGCACCACCGTCGACGCCGGCGGGCCGCTGAACGAGCAAGGCACCGTCCTCTACCGCTTCAACGGCGCGCTCGCCCGGCAGGACAGCTTCCGCGATTTCGTCGACGGCGATCGCGTCCTGGCCGCGCCCGTGGTGAGCTGGCTGATCAGCCCGGACACCAAGCTCACCGTCGAGGCGCAGTACCTGCGCAACCGCCAGACCTTCGACCGCGGGACGGTCGCGGTGAACAATCGCCTGGGCCTCGTCCCACGCTCCCGCTTCTTTGGCGAGCCGGGCGACGACTCTATTTCGGAGGCTGGGATCCTCCAGATCCGCCTCGATCACGCCGTCAATGCCGACTGGCAGCTCCGGATCGCCGGTCACTTCAACACCGGCAGCCTGACCGGCATGCAGACCGGCGCGACCGGCCTCCTCGACGACGGCCGCACCCTGCTGCGCGAGTTCCGTCGGCACGACTTCACCTGGGGGGTGGCCATCGGGCAGGCCGAACTCGTCGGACACTTCGACACCGGGCCGTTCGCCCATACCGTGCTGCTTGGGTTGGAGCACGAGCGCTACAACAGCACCGAGAACCTGCTGCGCTCGACGCCGCGGATCGACCCCTTCGCCATCGACCTGTTCAATCCGGTCTACGGCCAGCCCAAGCCGCCCTTCACCCGGCGCTACAGCGCGAGCGAGAATGTCGGGAACACCGCCGTTTACGTGCAGGACCAGATCGCGCTCAGCCCGGAATGGAAGCTGCTCCTCGGTAACCGAACCGACTTCTACAACCAGACCTTCCGCGATAAGGTCGGCAACGAACGCACTGAGCAGGACCGGACCGGCTTCTCACCGCGTGCGGGTCTCGTCTACCAGCCGCTCTCCTTCCTCTCGTTCTACGGCAACGTGGCGGCCTCGTTCCGGCCCAACACCGGCTTCGACATCGCGACCCGCCCCTTCGCCCCGGAGACCGGCTTCGGCTACGAGGCCGGGGTCAAGCTCGACCTCTTCACCGGTCTGAGCGTGACCGGCGCGGCCTTCCACATCGAGAAGGAGAACGTTCTCACCACGGACCCGCGGGACTTCTTCTTCCAGATCGCCGCCGGCGCGGTGCGCAGCCAGGGCTTCGACCTGAGCTTCGTTGGACAAGTAACGCCCGAGTTCCGGGTGATCGGGGGCTACGCCTTCATCGACGCCGCCGTGACCCGCGACGAGGTCCTGAGGGTCGGCTCGCCACTCCTCAACATCCCGCGCCACTCCGGTAGCCTGCTCGGCGTCTACGAGGTCCAGGTCGGCGACTGGAAGGGTTTTGGGTTCGGCGGAGGTGTCCGGGCCGTCGGCTCGCGTCTCGGGGACAGCGGCAACGAGCGGTTCCGACTCCCGGGCTACGTGCTGACCGACGCCCTGGCCTACTACCGCTACGAGAACCTGCGCTTCGGGCTCAACGTCGATAACATCTTCGACGAGACCTACTACGAGCGCTCCTACAACGCCTTCTGGGTCGGCGTCGGCGAACCCCGGCGGGTGACCGTCAGCATGACGGCGCGCTTCTGATGGGCGTGCATCCGGGCACGTTGGAGGCGTCGACGGAAAGATTGGCCAGGACCGGGCGCATCGTCTCCATCGATGCCCTGCGCGGGCTGGTGATGCTGCTGATGCTCGTCGACCACGTGCGGGAGTTCTTTTACCTGCATGCGCAGGTCCGCGACCCGATGGACCTCGCCGCGACGCCGCCCGACCTGTTCCTGACGCGGGCGGCCTCGCACCTCTGCGCGCCGGTCTTCATCCTGCTCACCGGCCTGTCGGCCCACCTCCACGGGCAGAGGCACGGCGCACGGGCGACCGCCGCCTTCCTGCTCAAGCGCGGTCTGCTCCTGATCCTGCTGGAGCTGACGCTCGTCAACTTCGCCTGGGCCGGCAGCGTCCAACCGCCGATCCTGTACCTGCAGGTGATCTGGGTGATCGGTCTCTGCATGGTGGCGCTGGCCGGCCTGCTCTGGCTGCCGCGGGCCGTCCTCATGGCCGGGGCCCTGGCGCTCATGCTCGGCCACAACCTGCTGGACGGGGTCACGATCCGGGCGGACGAGCCGGGCTACGTGCTCTGGTCGATCCTGCACCAGCGCGGGATGATCGCGCTGCCCTGGGGCGGTCTGGCGCGGACTTCGTACCCGCTCCTGCCGTGGATCGGCGTGATCGCGGCGGGCTACGCCCTCGGTCCGCTCTTCGCCGGCGGGGTCGACGCCGCGCGCCGGCGCGTGGGGCTCCTCGGGCTGGGCGCGGCCGCCCTGGTCGGCTTCCTCGTCCTGCGCGGGCTCAACGGCTACGGTGAGCCAATGCCGTGGCAGACAGGGGCCACACCGCTCGCCACCGCGCTGTCCTTCGTCAACCTGACCAAGTACCCGCCCTCGGCCGATTTCCTGCTGTTGACGCTCGGGCTCGGCCTCGGCCTGCTGGCGCTGTTCGAGTTGCTGCCGCAGCGATTTCTCGGCGCCCTTCGCGTCTTCGGCGGCGCGCCAATGTTCTTCTACCTGCTTCACCTCGCGCTGTTGCGCGTCCTCTACGACGGCGCGACGGCGCTGGGCCTTGCCGGGTCGTCGGGACGGGTCGAGGCCGGCTCGCCCCTCGCGCTCTGGCTCATCGCGGCCGCCGTGAGCGTTCCCCTCTGGCTGGCGTGCCGTGCCATGGTGCGCCTGAAGCGAACCGCGACTTGGCCAGCCTTGAGCTACCTGTAGATCCAGAAGCCTGCATGTTGGACGCCCAGACCGGCGTCTGACGGCCTGCCTGCGTCTCCACTCTGACACACCCCAGGGATGAAGACCGACGTTCAAACGTAAACTGGATCTTAAGCCTTGACGGTCGGCGGAGCCCGAATGCTAAGCTTTGCTCGACGGTTCCCCTCGGGGATCAAAAGGGAACGCGGTGTGGGGCAACCCGAAACCGCGGCTGCCCCCGCAACTGTAAGCGGCGAGCTCAGCACCACCGCGTCACTGGATGCGCGTCATCCGGGAAGACGGTGCGAGGGCAGTGACCCGCGAGCCAGGAGACCTGCCGTCAGCCGTGGTCACACGCGAAACGCGTCGGGCGGGGTGTCCTGACGGGTGTCGAAGCGCCGGGCCGATGCCCGGCGTGGAGATCTCATTCGCGGTGACGTGCCACTGCCGTCGCCCGAGGTCTCGTGTCCCGTCGCCCACCCACCCGAATACTTTCGACCCTGTCGGGTCTAGGCCTCGCTGCGCTCGCATGCACAGCGTCGGCTCAGGACCGATCCACCCCGAGCGCGGCGATTGGCGAGACGACGCTGGAGGAGATCTCCGTCACCGCCGAGACCGCCGCAGCCGCGTCCCCGCAGATCGGTCCGGCCGCGAGCGCGGGCTATGTGGGCGGCACGACCGGCATCGGCGGCATCAGCACGCCCGTGGCTTCCGCCAGTTCCGGCGTCATCACGGGCGCGCAGGTCAACAGCCTTCCGGTCACCCGCCCCGGCGAAGTGCTGGAATCGGTGCCGGGCCTGATCGTCACCCAGCACTCCGGCGAGGGCAAAGCCAACCAGTTCTTCCTGCGCGGGTTCAACCTGGATCACGGCACCGACATCGCCCTGTTCCTGGACGGCATGCCGCTCAACATGCGCACCCACGCCCATGGCCAGGGCTACGCCGACATCAACTTCCTGATCCCCGAACTCGTCGGCGCGGTGGAGTTCCACAAGGGGCCGTACTTCGTGCGCGACGGCGACTTCGCCTCGGCCGGCTCGGTGCGCATCGATTACCTCGACAGCACGCCGAAGAACGTCGCCCTGACCTCCATCGGCAGCTTCGGCTACAAGCGGGCGCTCTCGATAACCAACGTCCCGCTCGGCGAGGGCAACCTCCTCCTGGCCGGCGAGGCGCAGGTCTACAACGGCCCTTGGGTCGTCCCGGACGCCCTGCGCAAGATCAACGGCGTGGCCCGCTACAGCCAGGGAACGGCGCTGGACGGCTTCTCCGTCACCGGCATGGCTTACGCGGCGAAGTGGACGGCCACCAACCAGATCCCTGAGCGGGCCGTCACAGAGGGGCTGATCAGCCGCTACGGCACGATCAACCCAACCGACGGGGGCGACACGTCCCGCTTCTCGATCTCGGGCAAGTTCAGCGCGACGGACGACACCGGCATCACCCGGGCCTCGGCCTATGTGATCCGCTCGCAGCTCAACCTGTTCAACGACTTCACTTACTTCCTGAACGACCCGGTCAATGGCGACCAGTTCCACCAGCTCGACCAACGCATCATCGGCGGCGGCGAGGCCCTGCACATCTTCCAGGGTGACCTGTTCGGCCTGCCCATGGAGAACGAGATCGGCGTCCAGACCCGCACGGACTCGATCCGCGTCGGCCTGTTCAATACGACGAACCGCCAGTACCGCTCCGGCGTACTCGACGACCGCGTGCTGGAGACGAGCGGAGCTTTCTACTTCGACAACCGGGTCCGCTGGACTGATTGGCTACGCACCAGCGTCGGCTTCCGTGCCGACGGTTACTACGCCAGCGTCGTCTCGGACACGCCGGCCAATTCCGGCAAGGCGCGGGACGCCATCGTCAACCCGAAGCTCGGCCTCGTGCTCGGGCCGTGGTTCGACACCGAACTGTATGTGAACTACGGCGGCGGCTTCCACTCGAACGACGTGCGCGGCGTGACCGCTACCGTCGATCCGACGTCGTCCCTCTTCAACACGACCCGCTCACCCTTCCTCGTGCCGTCCACGGGCTACGAGATCGGTCTACGAAACCGGTCCATCGCCGGGCTGGAGACGGCGGTCGCGCTGTTCCGGCTCGACTTCGCCTCGGAGAACCTGTTCCAGGGCGACACCGGCACGACGGAGCCGAGCCGTCCGACCCGACGCTTCGGCGTCGAGTGGACAAACCGCTATGCGGTCACGCCGTGGCTCTCGCTGGAGGGCGATCTCACGATTACCAACGCCCGGTTCTCGGACTACGATCCGGTCGGCAACCGGGTGCCGGAAGCCCCCACGACCATCGCTTCGGCGGGCGTGATCTTCGGCGAGCCACTCGGCTGGTTCGGGTCGTTGCGGTTCCGCTATTTCGGCCCGCGCCCGCTGATCGAGGACAACTCGATCCGTTCGCGCCCGACGGCGCTCCTTAACGGCCGGGTCGGCTACAACTTCGAGAACGGCATCAGCGTCTCGTTGGACGTACTGAACCTGACGAACAGCAAGTCCGACCAGATCACCTACGCCTACGTATCCCGCCTGCCTGGCGAGCCGGCCGAGGGGCTAATCGACCGCGTCTTTCACCCTGTCGAGCCCACGGCCGTGCGCCTCACCATCGCCGGGCGGTTCTGATGCGTCGTCATCGACCCGACAACATCGCGAACGCCTCCGCGAAGCGCGTAACACCGGTTTCGGTCGGTGATGGCGCCCGACCCAAACGAAGCGGTGACGCCGGACGCAGAGCCTCGATGGCTCGCGCGCATCGCTACGTCGTCGGCATGATGCCCCTGCTGGAAGCCATCATGCGAGACCAGGGGCGCTCCGCCCAGGCCGTCGCGACTGAACTGACGCGACGCGCCGTGCAAAAGCCGCGCGGCGGGGTGATCTGGACATCGGCGGACGCGCAGAGGCTCCTGCGCCGCTCAAGCATTGGCCGGGAGATGCATCGACACGGTGGTCAGGCGGGCGACGGGATCCCGCCAAGCCGCCGCGGCGTGGCAAGGTCGGACGGATAGGGGATGGAAAAAAGGGATGGTCCAATCGAAGGGTACGGCGCCCGGCGTCGTCCGGCGCCGTATCGGTCTGCTCTACCTCGTCCTGATCGCGGCCAACATCGCGGTGTGGTCCTGGGCCTACGGCCTGTTCGCGGGGCAGCCGGCCCTGCTCTCGACCGCGCTGCTGGCCTACGTCTTCGGGCTGCGTCACGCGGTCGATCCCGACCACATCGCCGCCATCGACAATGTCACGCGCAAGCTGATGCAGGCGGGCCAGAGGCCGGTCTCGGTCGGCTTCTGGTTCGCGCTCGGACACTCCACCGTCGTGGTGGTGGCAGCGGCCGCGGTTGCGCTGGCCTCGACCACCCTGATCACGGCCTCGGAAGGCTACCGGGAACTCGGCGGCCTGATCGGCACCGGCGTCTCGGCCGCCTTCCTCATCATCATCGGCATCGTGAACCTCGTTGTCTTGGTGGGCGTCTGGCGCGCGTTTCGACAGGTTAGGCGCACCGGCCGCTACGTCGAGGCTGACCTCGACATGCTGCTCGCCAACCAAGGCGTTCTCGCCCGGATCCTCCGGCCGCTGTTCCGCCTCGTAACGCGCTCATGGCACATGTACCCGCTGGGTCTGCTGTTCGCGCTCGGCTTCGACACCGCCACGGAGGTGAGCCTCTTCGGACTGTCGGCCGCCCAGGCGAGCCAAGGCACCGACATCTGGACGATCCTGGTCTTCCCGGCGCTGTTTACAGCAGGGATGACGCTGGTCGACGCGACCGATGGCGTGCTGATGCTCGGCGCCTACAGCTGGGCCTATGTCCAGCCGATGCGGAAGCTGTTCTACAACCTCACCATCACCCTGGTGTCGGTGGCGGTCGCGCTGGTGGTCGGCACGCTGGAGGCGCTGAACCTCCTGGCGGGCAAACTCAACCTCCAGGGCTGGTTCTGGCAGCGGGTCGCCGCAATCAACGACCATTTCGGCGTGATGGGCTTCGGCATCGTGGGCCTATTCGCGGCGGCGTGGCTCCTGTCGTTCCTTATCTATCGCCTCGGTGGGTTCGACCGTGTCGAGGTTAGACCGGCAGATGCCCCCTGACCGCTCAAGCCTAACAACCAGGACAACGGTCGATCCGTCCCGGACGCCACAAATCTGAACAACTTGTTTCCACACGTTGACGGATAGACACACCGCAGCCTAGCTTGAGCGTGACGGTTCCCCTCGGGGATCAAAAGGGAACGCGGTGAGGCCACGCCCGTGAGGGCTCGGCCGATGCCGCGGCTGCCCCCGCAACTGTAAGCGGCGAGTCCTTCATCACGACGTCACTGGGCGGCCTCGCCCGGGAAGACGATGAGAGGGCGACGACCCGCGAGCCAGGAGACCTGCCGTCAGCCGTGGTCACACGCGGAGCTTGCCGGGCGGGGTGTCCTGGGAGGTGTCGCGGCGTCGTGGTTCCCTTGCGGACGCGACTGCCGAGGCCTCGTTCGCGGTGACGTGCCACAGCCGTCCCCCGAGGCCGTCCCGTGTCCTATCCCGTTCCCACCGCGCTTCGGCGTAGCCTGGCGCTGTCCTGCGCCGCATCCGCGCTGCTCGTCTCCATTCCCGCCCGCGCGCAGCAGGTCGCCGCGCCCTTCGCCGATGCTCAGGGAGGCACGCAGGCCGCGGTCTCGCTGTCCGAGATCTCCGTCTCTTCCACCGGCGTGCCTACGCCGATCGCCAACACGGGTTCTAGCGTCACCGTCCTCACCGACCGCCTGCTTCAGGAGCAGCAGCGCCGGACGGTGCCGGATGCCCTGCAGCAGGTGCCGGGCCTCAACGTCGTGCAGACCGGCGGCGCCGGCGGCCAGACCTCGGTCTTCGTCCGCGGCACCAACTCGAACCACGTGAAGGTCCAGATCGACGGCATCGACGTCAACGACCCCTCGACCCCGAACCGCTCCTTCGATTTCAGCCAGCTGCAGACCTACGACCTCTCGCGGATCGAAGTGCTGCGCGGGCCCCAGAGCGGCCTCTACGGGGCCGACGCCATCGGCGGCGTCATCTCCGTCGTGACCAAGCGCGGCGAGGGCCCGGCCCGGGCGACGGCGACGGTCGAGGGCGGCTCGTTCGGCACGTTCAACCAGTTCGGCAACATCTCCGGCTCGGAGGGGATCTTCGACTACTCGGTTTCGGTCGGCCACATCCGGCAATCCGCCGTCCAGGTCACGCCGTTCGAATTGCTGCCTCGCGGGGTGCCGTTGCGGACCGCCTTCACCGACATCAAGACGGTCTCGACCAAGCTCGGGGCGCAACTCACCGACGAGTTCCGTCTCAACTACGTCCTGCGCTTCTCCGATAGCGCGTATCTAGATCAGGCCGACGGCGGCTTCCCGTACGCGCCGCTGCCGTACCGTAACCTCAACGACCAGCAGCAACTGATTATGAGGGGCGAGGCCGAGTGGACGCCGGTGCCGGGCTTCCACAATGTCTTCGGCGCGAACTACTCCAAGTTCGACCGCCTGTTCGCCGGCCCGCTCGACCCGCTAGCGCCGCCGACGCCCACCACCTACCTCGGTGAACGAACCCGGTTCGATTACCGCGGCGACTGGCAATTCTCACCCGGCAACCTCGTGCTGTTCGGTGCCCAGCGCGAGGATGAGCGCTTCGAGACGACCGGCATCGACCGGTCCAACGGCAACACCGCCGGCTTCGCCGAGCTTCAGACGATGCCCTTCGCGGGCGCCGCGCTGGTCGCCAACATCCGGCGCGACGCGAACGACCAGTTCGGCGGCGCGACCACTTACCGGGTGGCGCCGAGCTACATCGTGCCCGTCACTGGGACCCGCCTGAAGGGCAGCGTCGGCACCGGTTTCAAGCCGCCGACCCTAAGCCAGCTCTATCAGGACTATCCGGGCTTCCGCTTCTTCGGGAACCCGAACCTGCGGCCCGAGGAGAGCTTCGGATTCGACGGCGGCTTCGAGCAGCCGCTGTTCGACGGCTTCATGACCGTGGGCGCAACCTACTATCAGACCGACTTCAAAAACCTGATCCAGACGGCCTACTACCCGACCTTCTCCACCAACGTGAACGTCGGCCGTGCAACTGCCTACGGCACCGAGAGCTTCGTCGCCCTGCGCTTCAACGAGTTCTGGAGCGGGCGGCTCGACTGGACCACCACGGTGACGAAGGACGAGATCGTCCACCAGGAGCTGCTGCGCCGGCCCCGCAACAAGGTCAGCGCGACCGCGATCTGGAACCTGATGCCGGGCTTGACCATGACCGGCACGCTCATCGTGCTGGGGTCGTTCGTGGACGGAAACAGGGACTTCTCCGTACCCCGCCTGAAGGCCCCCGGCTTCACGCTGGTGAACCTGTCGGTCAACTATGCCTGGAGCGAGACCCTGACGGTGTTCGGGCGGATCGATAACCTGTTCGACCAGCGCTACCAGAACCCGACCGGCTTCCAGGGGCCGGGGCTCGCCGTCTTCGGCGGCGTCCGCGTGACGTCGTTCTGAGGTCGCGGATGCCGAGGCGCCTCGTGCTCGCCATGATGGCACTCCTGTCCGCCGCGCCCCTGAGCGCGGCGGAAGGACCGGTACGCGTTGTCTCGATGAACCTGTGCGCCGACGAGCTCGTCCTGCGGCTCGCGGATCGCGACCAGGTTCTGGCCGTCACCTACCTCGCCCGAGATCCACGTGGGTCGACCGTGGCGACCGAGGCGGTTGGGCTGCCTGTGACGCGGGGCCTGACCGAGGAGGTCGTAGCCCTGAAGCCCGACCTCGTGATCGCCGGTGCCTTCACGACCCGCACGACGGTGGGCATGTTGAAGCGCGTCGGCGCCCCCGTGCTCGAACTCGGCGTGCCGGCCGACCTCGACGGCGTCCGGGCGCAGATCCGGCGGGTCGCGGAAGCCCTTGGTCACCCCGAACGGGGCGAGGCGATGGTGGCGGCGCTCGATGCGCGTCTAGCCGCCATCGTACCGGCCAGGCAGCCTCTGCGCGCCCTGGTGATGCGTCCGAACGCCTTCACGGTCGCACCTGGCGGGCTCGGGGACGCGCTGATCCGCGCCGCCGGCCTCGTTAACGTCTCGGCCGAGATCGGGCGTGACCGCTTCGGGCAGGTGCCCCTCGAAGCCGCGGCGCTGGCGAACCCTGACCTGATCGTGGTCGATGAAGGCGCGCCTGGTTCGCCCTCGCTCGCCGACACGCTGCTGCACCATCCCGTCTTCCAGGCGCTCGCGCGAGCGCACCGGACGGTCGACATCCCGAACCGCCTCTGGACCTGTCCGGGGCCACAGGTCGCGGAGGTCGTGGCGCGGCTCGCCGAGGCTGCGAACGAACGGGCGCCCGGACCATGAAGGCCCCCATCACCGCGATCAGCCCGCCGGTATCCCGGCGCCTCGGCACGCCGCGGGCCAGGCGCGCCGTCGTCGTTATCCTCGGCATTGCCGTCGTCGGGCTGACGCTCGCCTCCATCGCCATCGGCTACTCGCCCTTCGACGTGCCCGCCGCCTTCTCGGACCTCATCGCCGGCCGCACGACGCTGCCGGCCCTGGTCCTGTGGGAGCTTCGTGTTCCGCGCGCCCTGCTTGGAGCCCTGGTCGGCTTCAGTCTCGGCCTGACCGGCGCCGCGATGCAGGGCTACCTGCGCAACCCGCTCGCGGACCCGGGCATCCTCGGCATCTCCTCCGCGGCGGCGCTCGGCGCGGTCGTCGTCTTCTACGGCGGTTTCGCCGCCACCATGAGCCTTGCCCTGCCGCTCGGCGGCATCGCGGGCGCCGGCGTCGCCGCGCTCCTCCTGAACGCGCTCGCCGCCCGCGGCAGCAGCACCCTCGGGCTGATCCTCGCAGGAGTCGGGCTGTCGAGCCTGGCCGGGGCTTTGACCGCGCTGGCGCTGAATTTGTCGCCGAACCCCTACGCGGCCCTGGAGATCGTGTTCTGGCTCATGGGCTCGCTCAGCGACCGCAGCCTGGACCACGTGCTCCTATGCCTGCCGCTGATGGCTGTCGGCTGGGCCCTCATGCTGTCGACCGGCTCCGCGCTCGACGCCCTGACGCTCGGCGAGGACACCGCCGCGAGCCTCGGGGTCCGTCTGGTCTCCGTGCGCCTGCGTCTCGTCACCGGTGCGGCCCTGGCCGTCGGCAGCGGGGTCGCGGTTTCCGGTGCCATCGGCTTCGTCGGCCTCGTCGTGCCGCACCTCATGCGACCCCTCGTCGGTGCTCGTCCCGGTGCGTGCCTGCTGCCGAGCGGCCTCGCGGGGGCGGTCCTGGTCCTCGCAGCGGATATCGGGGTGCGCATGCTCGCCACCCGACCCGAACTCAAGCTCGGCGTGGTGACCGCGCTGGTCGGGGCGCCGTTCCTGATCGTGCTGCTCCTGCGCGGTCGCGGGAGGCGGGCATGAGCCTCGGCCTGCACGACGCCCAGGTGACGCTGGATGGACGGACCATCGTCTCGGACATCGATCTGATCCTGGAGCCCAGTCGTTTCATCGGGCTGGTCGGCCCGAACGGAGCCGGCAAGACCACGCTCCTCCGCGTCCTAGCGGGGCTGATCGCGCCGACGCAGGGCCGGGTCACCCTCGACGGCCGTCCGTTGTCCGGCTTGGCCCGCGAGGAACGGGCCCGCCGCATCGCCGCCCTGTTCCAGGGGGCCGGGGTCGGCTGGCCGATGACGGTTCGCGAGATCGTGGCGCTTGGCCGGCTGCCGCACCGCCGGGCCTTCGCATCCCCCACCGAAGTCGACGATGCCGCGGTCGCACGGGCGATGGCGCGCGCCGACATCCTCCACCTCGCCGACCGAGCCGAGCCGACCCTGTCCTCGGGCGAGCGCATGCGGGCGCTGCTCGCCCGGGCGCTCGCGGTCGAGGCGCCGTGGCTTCTCGTCGACGAGCCGGTCACGGCCCTCGACCCGGCGCACCAGCTCGACGCCATGGCGCTGCTCCGGGCCATCGCGCGGGACGGTACCGGTGTCGTCGCCGTGCTGCACGACCTGACGCTCGCGGCCCGGTTCTGCGACCGCATCGTCGTGCTGGCCGGTGGCCGCCTCGTCGCCGACGGTACCCCGGAGGAAGCCCTGACCGACGTTCTGCTTGCCAGGGCGTTCGGTGTCACGGTCGAGCGGGGCTGGGCTTGCGACGGAACACTATACATCCTGCCCTGGGCGCGGTCCGGGGCTCAGACGGAGGAAGGCGATGACGTCACCATCACGGGCTGACGCGGTCACGACCCTGCTGCGCGAGGCGTTGGCGGATCCCGGCACCGCCTGGAGCCTCGGCAGCTTCGGGGCCATCGCCGAGTTCATGCGCGATCCCGACGAGGCCACGTCGCCGTTGCCGGACGGGCGCATGGGCCTGTCGACGGAGCGGGGCGCAATCGCGCTCGCTCCCGGTTCCGACCTGCGCCCGGTGGCCTACGAGACCGCGGTCACGTCAGGCTGGAACCACGCCGTCGCCCTGTGCCTGCCTGAGGCGAGCTGCTCGATGAACCGGCGCGGCGTGGTGACGGAGCTCGGCCCGGACCGGGACGCCGCCTGCGAACGGGACCGGGACGCGATCCTGTTCGACCTCGGCCTCGGGCTCCTGGCGGTCGATGCCTGCGTCCGCACGAGCGATCCGGAGGCCATCGCCTGCCTCCGATCCGGCGTCGGGCTTCCCTTGTTCGACCCAGCGAGCCCCATCGGCCGCCAACTCGTCGCGCTTAGCCCCCACCGGGTCTTCCTCGCCCGGATCGGCCGCATCGAGGTCTACGCCCCGATCCCGGGACCTGGCGGCACCAGCCCGGAGGGCCCTCACACCCATGTCCTGCCCAAACTCCTGCGCGGGGGCCGCACTCATGCGGCGACCACCCCGATCCCGGCGGGCTGGGTCCCCTGTGCCGGCATCCATCCGGCTCACCCCTACAAGGACATGATGGGCCAGCGCATCGCCTTCGATGTCGCCCGGCACAACGCCTTCCAGGTTCTTCTCGACCATTGGGGAGACCCAGACCTGCTCGCGGCCAAGCGCGGCGCGGAGCTCGGCCCGGACAGCCTCGTGTCGAACCGTCACGCCCAGGCCGCCCGCCGCGTCGCCGACGTTCAGGCGCGCTACCTGCGCGGCGAGACCGTCGAGGCCGACCCCGAGATTGATGAGGACGAGGATGTCACCCACCATGCCTGATCTGATGCTTCATGGACGATGAGGAGAACCCGCGCCGGCAGAGGGTGGTAGGGCTGATCGGGTGCCCCGGCGCGGGCAAGACGACCTACGCGCGCCGGTACGATCCGCTGCAGGGCTGGGTGCACCTTACCCTAGACGACCTCCGCCAGGCATTCTGGCCGCCGGACCGTCAGGTCTACTAGCAGGTGCGACGGACGGGCTTGGAAGAGAGAGCCCGCTGGCTCCTCCACGGCGTGAAGGTCGCCGCCCTGGACGCCGCCCTGGCGGCTGGGTTCAGCGTGGTGATGGCTGACACCCACCTGACCCGGGAGGTGTTCGAGGCCGAGCTTGAAGTCATCGAGCGATACGGTCTCTCGGTCGATCGGAAGGTATTCGACCTTTCCTGGGAGACGCTCCTCGCCCGCAACGAGGCCCGTGGCGGGGTCGACCCGTCACATCGTCAACCGGAGATCGTCCTGCGGTTGGCCTACAATGCCTTCCATGCGCCCGACGCTTGGTGGCGTTTGCTCCCTCACGCTCAAGTCGAGTTCGTTGAGCCTCGAAACGTGCCAACCGTATGAGATGCAAATTGGGCACCACGCGGTCGCGAAGGTGACCCCTTTGACATCTGCCTTATGGATACCGTCTGGCCCGGCCAAGCGGTGATCAAAGGTGCATCGCCACCATTGTAGCAACGAAACATGTGTCTGCTTTCGGGATCCGGGCAGCCGCGCATGAGTGACTGAGTTGGGTCGAGGCTGTGTCAAAAGGCCGGTCTGAGATAGACTTTTGGCCTGATCTGCGGAGGCCAGCATGGGTCGGTTCGTCGAAGGGCAGGACCGTCGGCAGTCCTGGTTGCTGCCCAGTTCGCTGGACGACTATGTCACCGCGGACAATCCGGTTCGCGTGGTCGAGGTCTTCATCGACGAACTCGATCTGGGCGCCCTCGGCTTCACGCGCTTCGAGCCCGCAGCGACGGGGCGGCCTGCGTATGATCCGGCCACGCTTCTGAAGCTCTACCTCTACGGCTATCTCAACCGGGTGCCGTCGAGCCGGCGGCTCGAGCGGGAGGCCCAGCGCAACATCGAGGTGATGTGGCTGACCGGCCGCTTGGCTCCCGATCACAAGACGATCGCCAACTTCAGGCGCGACAACGGGCCTGCGATCCAGGCGGCCTGCCGGCAGTTCGTGGTGCTATGCCAGGATCTGCAGCTCTTCGCCGGGGCGACCGTCGCCGTGGACGGATCGAAGTTCAAGGCGGTCAACAACCGGGACCGCAACTACACCGTGGCCAAGGTCGCCAAGCGCCTGGAACAGGTGGATGCCAGCATCGCCCGCTACCTCGTGGCGCTTGACCGGGCGGATCGGGAGGGTAACGACGTGCCCGAGGCACGGACGCAGCGGATCGGCGAGAAGATCGCCGCCCTACGCCGCCAGATGGCCTTCCTGCGCGAGATGCAGGAGCAGGTAGAGGCCGCAGACGACGGACAGGTCTCGCTGACCGACCCGGACGCGCGCTCCATGGCGACGAGCGGGCGCGGCACCGGCATCGTCGGCTACAACGTCCAGATTGCGGTCGATCCCGAGCATCATCTCGTCGTCGCCCATGAGGTCGTCAACGAGGGCCATGACCGATCCCAGCTCCTGCCAATGGGCGGTCGGGCCAAGCAGGCCATCGGCGCGGAGGAGGTCACGATCCTGGCCGATCGCGGCTACTACAGCGGCGACGAGGTTCTGGCCTGCGAGGGCACGGGCGTCCTGCCGGCCATGGTCGCGTCCGTCAATGAGGTGGACTTTTGGGGTGGAATTGGAGCGGCCATCGGTCAGGCGGCCTGCGGTGGAAGGGTGATGGTGTCGTCGGTCAGTGCCGGCGTGAGGCCGACCATGCCCTCGACCTGCATGTAGCGATGCTGGAGCTGCCACTCGTCGTTTGCCTCCAACAGCACCGCGCCAATCAAGCGTTGGATCGAGTCCGTATTGGGGAAGATACCGACCACGTCGGCACGGCGCTTGATCTCCTTGTTGAGGCGCTCCAGCGGATTGGTCGAATGTAGCTTCGTTCGATGCTGGATCGGGAAGCTGAGGTAAGCCAGGACATCGTCGCTCGTGCCTTCGATGAAGCCCTTCAGCTTCGGCCAGCGATTGTGGAGTTGCTCGGCCAGATGCTGGAGCGCGGCGCGGGCCGCGTCCTGATCGGGCTGCTGGAAGGCGCTGCGCAGACCGGCCGCCACCATGGTCTGCTGCGCCCGCGGCACGTAGGCCAGGGCGTTCCGGGTCCAATGAACGCGGCACCTTTGCCATGTCGCCTTCAGCACGCGCCGGATGGCGGCCTTCAGGCCCTCGTGGGCGTCGGAGACGACGAGCTGCACGCCCGCGAGGCCGCGCTTGACTAGGCTGCGCAGGAAATCGGTCCAGAACACCTCCGCTTCCGACGGGCCGATATGCAGGCCAACGATCTCCCGCCGGCCCTCGGTGTCGACCGCCACGGCGACTATGGCGGCCACCGAGACGATCCGCCCGCCCTCGCGTACCTTCAGGTAGGTGGCGTCGAGCCAGAGATACGGCCACGCGCCCGACAGCGGGCGCGTCAGGAAGGCGTTCACGCGCTCGTCGATGTCCTTGCAGAGCTTGGACACCGACGACTTCGAGATGCCCGACAAACCCATGGCCTGAACGAGATCGTCCACACGCCTGGTCGAGACGCCGGCGATCCATGCTTCCTGGATTACCGCCACCAGCGCCTTCTCAACCGTCTTGCGTGGCTCCAGGAAGCCGGGGAAGTAGCTGCCGGTGCGCAGCTTCGGGATCTTCAGGTTGAGCGAGCCCAGCCGGGTGTCGAGGCTGCGCTCGCGATGGCCGTTGCGGTAGGTGCTGCGCTCGCCCGACCGCTCGTAGCGCCCGGCCCCGATCAGCCCGTCCACGTCGGCCTCCATCAGGATCTGCAGGACCGTCTCGGCGATCGAGCGCAGGAAGTTGCCGTCGTCGGCCTTCTGCAGCGCCTCGATCAGTGCCACTCTGTCGTCGGTCATCGGGGTTACCTCGGCTCGGGTTGAAGTCCGCAAACTCCACCTTAGCCGCCAGCCCCGATGGCCACCCCAATCCCCACCCGAACGGACCCGGAAATTACACCTCGTTCGCGGACGCTACCCCGGCCATGCCGCGGGCCGACACGTCGGGTCGAGCCAAGAAGGGGCTCTTCGTACGCGCCGACTTCGTCTACGACGCGGCGGCCGATCACTACGTCTGTCCCGCCGGCGCTGTGCTGACGAAGTCTAACGCGCGCTCCGATCGACACGGTGACATCGATCATTATCGCAACCTGGACGCCTGTTATGCCTGCGCGATGCGGGCGCGCTGCACGACCGAGACGTTCAAGCGCTTCAAGCGCTGGAAGCACGAGGCGGTGCTGGAAGCCATGCAGAGGCGGCTCGACGCCATGCCTGACGCCATGGCGGTACGACGCGCCACGGTCGAGCATGTCTTCGGAACGCTGAAAGCCTGGATGGGCAGCACGCCCTTCCTGACGAAGGGCCTGAAAGGCGTGAGAACCGAGATGAGCCTCGCGATCCTCGCCTACAACATGAAGCGGATGATCCGCCTGTTCGGCGCACCCTGGCTCATCCAGGCCATTCGAGCCTGAAGCGGTCGACCGCGCCGCCGTCATCATCCTGCCGACCAGCGCTGGCGACCACGATCAATGCGTTTTGACACGGCCTCGGTCGATAACAGACCGCCCGCTTTTTCGGCGCGCCCTCTTCCACGCAGGTCAACTGCTTTCAGGTACGGACAGTCAGGTCGAGTGGTCGTAACCGCGGGGCACTATAGGCTCCGGCGCGTGCGAGCCGTTGGCTAGGTCCCCGATAACGGAGGTCAGCACCTCCAGCCCGGCCTCGATGTCGGCAGGGTCCACGGTCCCAGCCGGCCACCAGCCCAGGCCGCCCTGGCACCGGATCAGCAACGATCCGATCGGTGTGATGTGGGCCATATTGGACGCATCGGTCGACATGGCCTGCGCCAGCCGCGTGACGGGGTGGCCGGAAGCCTCGACGGCGCGCTCGAAGAGCCGGACGATACCCGGCTCGCACCGGGTAGCGTCCGGATCGACGCTGTGATCGATTGCGATCTCCAACCGGCGGCGCGCGGCTATCCCGTTGAACGCCCCAACGAGTTCCATCGCGGCAGCGCGTCGCCCCGCATCGTCGGATGATTCGACCAGGACCCCGAACGTCACCGAACCCGTGACCACGCAAGTCGGCACGGGCTCGATGTCGAGGCGCATGACGGTGACCGCGACCTCCTCCCGCGCCGACCCGATGCACTCCGCTTCAAGAATGCAATCCGCCGTCCCGGCCAGAGCGTCACGCCGGTCTTTCGTCGTGATCGTAGCCGCTCGGACGGAGTGTCCCTGCAGCGTGACCCGCAGGATCTTTGAACCCGTCAGGGCCGGAACGACCCCGACCGGTGAACCCGACCGCTCCAGCAACGGGCCGGCTTCCGCCGCGACTTCAAGATAGGCGAGGACATCGCCCGCAATTCGCCTCGCGGCCACGGGCCCCTCATGGCTCAGGTCGTGCGCTTCCATAGCTTGCCGCAGCGTGACGCCGTAATCGTCATTGAAGTCCAGCATGTCCGCATCGAACCAGCCCGTGGCGGCCCTGCTGCCGCGCCTAGGTATGCCGAACCGGCCTGCCGCGTCTTTGACGAAGCCGATGACCTCGACCAGATGTCGCAACGGCGAGCCGCACCGGACGAGACGTTCGACGGCCGCGATACCCATAAGCACGCCCAGAGTTCCGTCATAGCGACTGGCGTCCGAAACGGTGTCGACGTAACCTCCGATGACGAGCACCGGGGCGCCGGGGACCGAACCTTCAAGTCGACCGATGAGGTTGCCGGCGGGATCGCGCCGGACCGACAGGCCGGCTTCCTCCATCCAGCCGAGGACGAGCGACTCGCCTTCCCCCTGCTGGGGACTGAAGACGCGGCGCGTCAGGTTCCACGGGAGGCGCTGACCTGGGCTAGGCGTTCGATGTGGTCCATAACCGTATCGGCCGTGCTCACGACGATGCGCCAGTTGTGACGATGACGGGTTCGGTTCGCATGTCGGCCCTCCGCATCATGACGTAACGAGGCCGGGGCCAACCGCGGCCGCCTCGCCGCAGGAAACGGCCGACCCAAACCCAGTGCGGAGGAATCTGACACGCCGAATTTCGCGACGGTCATGCGAAGCGATGTCAGAATGTAACGGTCGCGGCTCCTGGCCCCTGACCCTTTACGCCTTGCATCCGGCCAGCCTTTCGGCCCCGTACGCCGACCTGTCGTGGTGCTGCACCTTTGACCTGACGAATCTGATCCTAGACCGCGGGCCGGACCTCTGGATTCACGGTCCGTGCATGTTGCGGCCGATATCCGATCGGGCTGACGCGCGTGGTCTGCAACCTAAGGGGTCACGCCGACGAGCGGTCGAACTTCATCCCATCCCTGGCCGTCGAAGCATGGTGACGGACCGCACCTTGATACGCTGAGCGTACGGGAGCCGGGCGTGCTGGCGTAGGCCTGCGCCGGTTTTGAAAGGGGACGCCGCGAACAGGCGCTATTGACCTCAGCTCATCGCGCGATAAGCTGAATAGCGTAGTTTGAGGATTCGGCATGGCCCCCACCCCCGAAAAAGAGACCGGCGTGCATCAGTTTCTGCGCCGCTACCTTCCCGATCCGGAGCGGCTGGCAGCCGCGCTGGTGACCGAGTTCAACCTGGTCTCGTGCGGGGAGGACCAGGTCCTGTGCCGAGCCGGCGAGGAAGCCCATTGCGTGTGGATCATCGAGACGGGGGAGTTCTGCATCCGCTCGACGCACAGGCTCGCCGGCCGCGGACCCGGCGACATCATCGGCGAGGCGGCCTTCTTCAGGCCCCGCCCAGATGGCGGCCCGGCGCGGCGCGGAGCCGACGTCATCGCGTTGCGGCGGTCGTCCGCGTGGAGGATCGACCGGTCGGTTCTGGAGGCCCTGGATCCCGAGTGCAGGGCGATGTGGCTAGAGGCCGTCTGCGGCGCCCTCGTCGTCAAGCTCGACGAAGCCGTGGTGCATCGGGCTGCGCTGACCGGCGAGGTCGTGGACATCGAGAGCATGGTCTCGCGGTTCGTCTGCCCGGACGGGGTTCAGGCAGCTCTCGGCGCCATGCGGATGGCCGCGACCAAGATCAAGCCGGTCAACAAGGGCATGGTCGTCTGGTTCAGCGACATCTCGGGGTTCTCCGCCTATGCGGAGGGGCTCGACCCCGCGGCGGCCGCGGCGGCGCTCGAACTCCTGGTCGAGCCGCAGGTCCGCGCGATCAACGCCGCCGGCGGCCAGGTCGACAAGTTCCTCGGTGACGGCCTGATGGCGTTCTGGCCCTGCCCGGACGAGGACCGTTTGGCCAAGGCCGCGAATGCCGCCGCGAACGCCGCCCTGGCGGCGGTGCGGGATGTCGGCCAGGTCGCGGCGGACAACGGCCTACCGATGGGCCTGCGCATCGGCCTGCATCTCGGCGAGGCGATCGTCGGCGATTTCGGTGCGGCGGGACGGAGCGCCTACACCATCATCGGCGAGACGGTGAACACGGCGAGCCGGTTCGAGCAGTACAAGCCGAAGGAAGGACAGCCGAACGGATCCGTGCGCATCAGCGACCGGATTTTCGGCCGTCTCGATGCCGATTGCCGAGCGCGGTTCAGTACCGAGCCGTTCGCCATGCCGGCCAAGCATGACCGTGCCTACCCCGCCCACTTCTCCATCGACTGAGGAAGGACCGACCATGGCCTGGGACGTCTCGCGCAGCCGCACGCGCATCGCCAACCTGATGAACACCGTGCCGAAGGCGGCGGTGGTCGTCGAGAATTTCGATCAGGGCTACCTCACCCGGCGACGGGCCGACCTGATGGCTCGCGGAAAACTCCTAGGCCGGGACGAGGCACCGATCTTCAGCGTGCCGGATCGGAAGGCCATCCTCGTCGATGGCGTCCACGTCTACGTGAACCTCATCGACTATCACGACGCGATGCTTGAGGACGGACGCGAGACCGAGGCCGCCAGCCGGCGCCTCATGCAGTTTCTCCACCTGCACTACTCGGCGGCCGACCGCATCGTCGCTGACTACGAAGCGCAGCGTGTCGATTTCCACGGCCCTCGCCTGCACGCCGTCGTCGTGACGCCGCTCGGCGACGAGCGTCAGCGCATCCTCCGCGCCATCGCGATGGCGAACGCGCTGAAGGAAACCATTGAGGAGGCTGCTCCTCGCCTGGGCAAGTCCAAGCTGAGCACCCGCGTGCGCATCGGCATCGACACCGGGAAGGCGGTCGCCATCAGCAGCGGCAGGAAGCACGAGCCGGAACCCCTCTTCCTGGGTCGGCCGGCGAACTACGCGGCCAAGATCGCGGCGGGCGACATGCCGGGGATCTTCCTCAGCGACAACGCCCGCGCGGTGCTCGGGCAGAACCGCACCGGCTCGCTGCTTCAGGAGCGCGCCATGGCCCTGTCCGAGAGGGACCGCATCCAGTTCCTCAACGAGAAGCTGGGGCGCCCATACTGGATGCAGGACACCCAGCCCATCCGCGCTCAGGTCGACGCCGCCATCCGGGCGTTGCAGACGGACCGAGTGCTCATGGAGAACCTCTCCGAGGCGGTGTTTCACTTCCACCACCACGAGCCCCCGCTCCGCACCATCGATTTCGGCCTCTTGGTGCCGAGCAACTCGGTGCGCATGCCCATGATGTCGGTCTTCGCCGACCTGGACGGCTTCACCGCATACGTGGACCGCTGCATCGCCTCGCATCAGATCGCGCCGATGGTGGCGAACCTTCACGTCATCCGAGGCGAGCTCGCCGCGGTCGTGAAGGATGACTTCAACGGCAGGAAGGTTCGCTTCATCGGCGACTGCGTGCACGGCATCGTCGCCGAGGGCTCGCGTTACGAGACCGACAAGGCCGCCTCGGTCGAGACGGCTGTCAGGATGGCGGGCGGCATCCGCTCGTCGTTCAACCTGTGTCAGGCGATGCTCCCGGGCATCGCCGACCTGGGCATCGCCATCGGGCTGGAACTGGGACCGACGCCAGTGACGCGGCTCGGGATTCGAGGGGACCGGAGCGTCCGGTGCGCCTCCAGCCGCGCGGTTTCGGGCTCGGAGGCCCTGCAGCAGGAGTGCTCGGGCATCGAGACGAGCCTCGGTCCGGCCGCCAAGGAAGTCGCCCATTCCCGCGTGAAGCAGATCTTCCGCACTGGCAAGGCCTCCAACCTCGACTACGAGGCCGTCGATGCACTGCTTGGGACGCCGGCGGCACCGGCCGTGTCGAGGTTGGCGGCTGCGACCCCGGCCATCCGGCGCCCGGAGCCGGAGCACCGCTTCCATGGCAACGGCTGACAGCCCCTTTCGGCTGGCAGTCGCGGAAGCGCCAGCCTGGTTCCTGGTTTACGCCACGTCCATCCACCGGATGACCGGCTTGGCGACCGTCACCCTTAACGCCGCCACGGCGGCGTTGAGGGTCGAGCTTGAGGTGATGCAGGTGGGTGGGGCTGTCCGGGTGCGTGAGCGCGCTCCGGGCACGATCTTTCCCGTTCGCTGCTTCGAGCGGCATATCGAGGGTGGTGGCTGGTTCTGCCTCGGTTTGCCCCAGCACACGACCGTGACGGATCCGCAGTCGGCCGCGGGATGGTGGAACCGGCTGGAAGATTTCCTGCGCATGCAGCGAACGGCAGCCCGGACCGGACTTTGGCCCGAGCAACACGCCCTGTCGCATGGCGAGGCCGGCTTGCATCATCAGCTGGCTCTGGATCACGCCGAGAAGGCCGGCCTCGTCGACGCGTACGAAGCCTTCATGCAGGGTGACGCTTCGGTTCTGGCCTCCCTTGATCCGCTTTTGAGAAAGACGGGCGACCGTCTCCGAAACGGCCGTTGTCCGTGCCCGTGCGGCCGCAGGCGCCGGGATGGGCACGCAATCTTGAGGCGAAACTGCCCGCATCGCGATGACGTCGTTGGCGTGTTGCGACAGGAGAAGCTCCGCAAGAAGGAGCTGTCCCAATTCGTGGCTGACGCGAAGCGCCGTGGCATGACCTGTTGCGGCACCATGCAGGTCTGCCCGCTTCAGTGACCGACGGACCCAGACGCGCCCGGCATGGCCCTGCCGGACGCATGCGCCGTTGAGAGAACGCCCACATTCACCATACCTTTGCGGATGGGTACCCGACCGAATCAGTCGGTGGTACGCTGATCCGCGAATTGGCTGACAATGGCAGATCGACAATGTCTTCGACTTTTGGCTCCTATATCGCTGCCCGCAGAAAGCAGCTTGGCATAAGCCAAAAGGAATTGGCCAGCATGATCCAGAAGGAGGATGATGATCGGCCGATCACGCCACAGTATTTAAATGATATTGAAAGAGATAGAAGGCAGCCGACATCTGACCATATTATTAGCCAATTTTCAGAAGCCTTGAAGGTCGAGGCAGACTATCTTTTTTACCTATCGGGCATATTGCCATCTGACGTCAGGAAGGCAAACATTCCACGAGAGGATGTCGTGCAAATGTTTAGTGCATTCCGTCGGACATCCAAGTAAACTCTCAGGATGGTCTCTTGGGTGGCAGACAGGACGGGGCGGTTCGGCACGCGTCCGTATTATCTGGAGAAAGACCTCGACCAAGCTTGCGAGGTCATCGTTCGTCGTTTTCTGGAAGACAGGGTGGGCCGCATCCGCTTCCCGCTGACCACAGACGAACTCTTCGTGCTGGTCGAACAAAATGTTTCTGATCTCGATGTATATGCCGACCTGACCGATGACGGGTTTGACGTCGAAGGCGTCACCAATTTCGCCGTCGGAAAGCAACCTGAAATCAAGGTATCCGGAACGCTCTCCGAAAGCGCCTCACGGGAAAATCGCTACCGAACGACGCTCGCCCACGAACTGGGTCATGCCGTCTTTCACGACGAAGTTTTTCAAATGCGGTTCGCGTCAGGTGACCTGTTCACCGACCGGGCAGGCGCTCGCGTCGTCTGCAAACGCGATACGATGGTGGACGCCCCCCAGTCTGATTGGATGGAGTGGCAGGCATCCTATGCCAGCGGCGCTTTCCTGATGCCCCGTGAGACGCTCAACGGAATACTCCGGCCTCTCGTGATCGCGAGCGGAAAACTCGCTCCCTTCCTGGTAGGATCAGAGCCTGCCAATATTCTGATTGCCGCCGTCATCGACGCCTTCGCCGTATCGCGAGACGCTGCACGGGTGCGCCTCACCAAGTTGAAATACCTCTCGGATCGGCCAGCCCCGGCGACGCTTTTCGACTGATACGCCGCGGCACACCACTCGACCGTTCGCTTTCTGGTTGCAAAAGCCGTGAATTCGAATTGCAAAGCTTCGAATCGCGTGGGATTCTGAGCGCTCGCTATCCGGCTATCTGGCTGTCCGGACTTTGGGTCGATGCGGACGATGGGCAACACAGAGGCATCACGCGTCCGCGCCGACGGCCGGAGGCAGCTTCTCGTCTACCTGCCTCCGGAGCTCATCAAGGACCTGAAGAAGCTCGCGGTGGACGACGAAACGACTGCCTCCGCCATCGTGGAGGAGGCGGTGCGCCAATGGGTCGAGAAGAGAACGTCGGTGAACCGTGACGAACACGCGGCCGACTGAGGCGGGGCATGTGTGGCGATGAGGCCGGTGGTTTGGACACCTCTTGTTCGGTTCCCCCTGTTCTGGAGCCTGTTCGTCATCGGATACGCCGGGTCCTATTTTCTTCCTGTACTGTCGAGCCGGTCGAACCTCGCGCTCGTCGGTGCGGTCGGGGGCGAGATCGGGCGCGGTGACTTCGCCAACGTCGGGCACCCTGAGTTCGCCTTCGCCCTGGCCTGCGCCATCGTCTCGACGGCCGTCGGGCTGGCCTTCGCCACGCTGATCGCCCACGTCTTGGCGATCCGGATATCGCTCCGGCTGGCCCGGAAGCAGTTCGGGGCCGACGCCCCGGACGAGAAGGCATTCCTGGCCAACTTCGACCGCATCAACCAGAGACTGTCTCGCCATGGCCTCGTGGGGCATGCCTGGCAGGAGTTCGCCAAGACGTGCATGCGCGATCAGGTCGTGATCCGCACGATGAGGCCGGCCTCGTTCTTCGGTCCGTCCGTCGTCCGCGAGCGCCTGATGGGCATGAAGCTCATGCCCACCGTCCCCGGCTACTTCGTCGGGCTCGGGCTGCTCCTCACCTTCGTCGGCCTCGTCATCGCGTTGTCGAAGGCGGCGGCGGGCGTGGCCGGCTCGCCGGAGGGGATGACGCAGTCGCTGCGCGAGCTCCTCGACGCGGCGACTTTCAAGTTCTCGACCTCCATCGCAGGGCTCTTCTCGTCGCTGTTCCTCGCGCTCGTCTTCAAGGTCTACTCGATCATCATCGAGACGGGCTTCGACCGGTTCTGCCATCGCATCGAGGACCGCACCCACTTCCTGGCCCCCCAGTACGTGCTGACGCAGCTGGCCGCCTCGAACCGCGAGCAGGTCGAGCAACTCAAGAACATCAACGACGCCCAGTTCTTCGACCGCCTCGGCCAGGTCATCGGACCGGCGCTGGAGGCCGCTGTGGGCCGGGCGGTGACGCCGCTGGCCGACCAGCTGCAGGCGACCGTCGGAAAGCTGGAAGACAACAGCCGGACCGGCACCGAGGGCCTCATGAACAAGTTCATGGACGCCCTCCATGGCGGGGCCGGAAACGAGCTCAAGGACCTTTCTGCCACGCTCGCCCAAACCAAGGACGCGCTCGGTGCGGTCAAGTCCGACCTGGCCGGTTCAGGGCAGGATTTCGCGCGGCGGATGTCCGAAGCCACCGAGCGCTTGGCCGGCCTCATCTCGGATGCCGGCAACCAGTTCCAGGCGAACAATCAGGCGAGCCGGGAGACCATCGAGAGCCTTCTCAGGTCGCTCGCGGCCTCGGCCGACGCGACCCGGGAACGCCTGGACCGCGACATGGCCGAAGCGGGACGGATGGCGACCACGGCCGTGCGCGACAGCATGACGGGCATGCTGGACCAAGTCGAGCGGCAGATGGGCTCCTTCCGGGAGACCGTCGCGGCCATTCAGGACCAGATCGGCCGCGAGGCCGAGGCCGCCGCCGCGCGGTCCCGCGAGGCCACGGCGCAGACCGTGGCAGCCGCGGGCAAGGCCGCCGCCGAGACTGCCCAGGCGATCAAGTCCGGCTTCACGGAAACCGTCGAGAAGTTCGGTGCGGACGTCGACAGGATGTCGGCCGCCCTACGCTCGTCCGAGCAGGCCTTCGCCTCCCAGACGGCCGCCGCGAGGGAGACGGTGGACCGGACGAACGAGGCATCGGTCGCGTTCGGGAGGGTCGCGAGCGACGTCACGGCCGCCTCGACGCCCCTGCTGCAGGCTTCGGAAAGGATCGCCGTTTCGACCAAGGCGATGGAGGAGGCGACCCGCGGTGCGGTCGAAGGGCTCAGGCTCGGTCAGGACGCTGCCAAGTCGCTCGCCGACCGCCTGGAGCAAGGCCACCAAGCGGTCGAGACGGCTTGGCGGTCCTACGAGGAACGGTTCGGCACGGTCGATCAGGCCCTTTCGGACGCGGTCCGAGCCCTCGCCTCCGAGACGGCCAAGCAGCAGGAGAGCATCGCGTCGTTCGCGGTCAAGATCGACGAAGGATGCAGCCTTGCCGTCCAGCGGCTGCAAGCCATCGCCGGCTCATTGGCGGAGAACACCGACGACCTCTCCGAAACGTTCGATACCTTCCTCGCGAAGGTGCAGAAGATGGCCGCTGAGGACGCGTAAGGCCAAGCCATGCTCAGCACCACAGAGGAACAGGCCGAAGAGTCCGAGAACTACTTCATCTCCATGACCGACATGATGGTCGGCATGCTGTTTATTTTCATCATCATGCTGATGGTCTTCGCCCTGAACTACCGAAAGGGCGACGACGACTCCAAGAGGATCAAGGACTGCCTGACGGAGCTGCTGACCAAGAACGCGGTTCTCAGCGCCGACATCAACGACAAGGTCAACAAGATCCAGGGCGACGTGCGCAACCAGATCGAGGCGCTGGAACTCGCCGCGGACCAGCGCCGCCGCCTGCTCACCGACATCAGCAAGCGCCTGATCGCGCAGGGGCTGGCGGTACAGGTGGACGAGCGTAACGGGGTGCTCCGACTGACCGAGGACGCCGTTAGGTTCGCCCCAAACCGATCCGATCTCGACGCCCGTGCGCGCGACGCCCTGACCCGCATCGGCCGCGTCCTCACCGACGTCGTGGCCGAGTACGCCGCCTGCAAGCAGGGTCGTACGGAAGCGTGCGGCAAGTTCCAGGGCGCCTCGCTGGAGACCATCTTCATCGAGGGGCACACCGACACGACCGGCGTCCCGGACCTCGCCGAGCGTGACCGTCGAAACTGGCTGCTGTCCACCGAGCGCGCGACAGCGACCTACCGCGAGATGACGGCGGGGTCGCCCGATCTGCGGGACTTCCGCAACCGGCGCGGGGAGCAGATCGTGTCCGTATCGGGGTACTCGTCGACCCGGCCTATCGCCTCCGGCGAGGACCGCGAGGCTTGGGAGAAGAACCGCCGCATCGACCTCCGTTTCGTGATGGATGCCGACACGACGATCAACCTCAGGGACATCATCGCCCTCAACGATGAGGTGAAGGCGCAGATCAGCCGCTTGGCGGCGATCAGCCAGGACAGCATCGCCGCATGCAAGTGAAGAGCGCCATCGCGGAGATCCGCACCCGGCCGTCGACGTTTCCGGCGTTGCCGACGACGGCAGCGCTGGCGATGGTCGCCCAGGAGATCCCGGCCCCCACCATCGAGGTCGAGCCGGCACCGCCGCCGGATCTCGACCAGATCGCCACGCGGATCATCCAAGCCTTCTCCGCGGGCGCTGTCCCCGAGCGCAGAGACGTAAATCTCGCCCCGTGGTGCCTGTGGGACGGGAAGAGGCCGCTGGTCCGAGAGCCCACCGTCCTTGCCAGGTTTCTCGCCCACGTGCGGACGGCATCTCGCAAGTCCACCTTCAGGCGCCTGGCGTCCGCGTACATCGTGCGCTTCGACCCGAGCGAGGCGGACCGACCCACCTCCGCGCTCAACGATATCGCCGCCACCCTTCGCGACCTCGCGTCCCGCATGACCGGGCCGCTCACCGAGGCTGCCCGCCACCTCAACCTATTCGACCCTCGGACCGCGCCCCGCACGATTGCCGGCATCGCGCTCGACCGGAAGATCTCCCCGAGCCGGGTCCTGGCCGATTTCGGGATCCAGAACCTCGGCGCCGAGGCCGGCCTGGCGGAAGCCGCCTTCCTAGCCGGCCTGGACCGGCAGAGGACGGACAGGTCGCTCAGCCCCCAGGCGAGGCTCGCGTCAATCCAGGCTTGGGGCACGAGGCAGGACGGGTCGGTCATCTTCGAGCATCGGCGCGGGACCTACGTCGACGCCCTGGTGCTGCCACTGGCCGATGTCGACGTGGACCGTACGGCGATGGACGCCACCCTGAAGTTCCTCGTCGCCCGGTTCGGGGACCCCCGTTTGAAGCAGGCGCGCTGGCAGCCGATGACCAGCAAGTCGACCGTTCTGAAATGGCTGACGGCGCTCTCCCTGCGGCAATTCCTCGATGTCGTCGACCAGGGTGCCTACGACTTCCAGTGGCGGTATCGCCGCGCCTTCTGGGAGGCCGTCCATAGGCGCGGCCTCATCGACGATGCCTGGGTCGTCTTCGATGAGGTCGGGGACCGGACGGCCAAGCGTCTATTCGACGTGAAGGCACCCTACGCGCGTTGGACGAGCGGCGGCCGCAAGCCAATCGAACGCGGCCATGCCGTACTGCTCCTCAAGGTCGGTCGAGGCGTTGTCGCCGAGTGGAGCCACAACGGCCGCTGCAACATCTGGCACGACAGGGCCGATCCGACGGCCCCGGCCCTGAGCAAGTCCCTGTACGATACGGACGAGGTCCGCGTGGGCCGGCAGAGCACCCCGCAGTTCAAGGTGGCGGAGATCACGCACGCCGGGTCCGAGGGCTACAATTGGCAGGTGAAGGTCGCGAACGAGATCTTCCTCCTCACGAACGTGCGCGTGATGGAGTCGGAGTACAGGGTGTGAGATGGCGCTGAAGCTTCGGACCGAGTGTCGCCCCGACCATGTCGAGGTCACCCTGGTCGAGCCCCCACGGGTCAGGATCCCCCTTTTCGGCAAGGCCAGCATCAGGCCGGCTGCCGAGTGGGCAAGCGTTCCCGAGCCGTTGGCGCAAGCCGTTCGGCGGCTTCTTTCTCTGGTTGCGGAGGGTCAGGCTGAGTGGAAGGGTGACGCCCTTCTCATCGCTAACGCCGCCGCCGCGGACCTGCCATCCGGTCTGGCTTCGATGATGGGGATGCCGGAGATCGCTCCGCTAATCGTGGACATCGCTTTCCGGGGCGCAATCAGCGACGAGAAGAGCCGCATCGATACCGAGTGGCGCGAGACGTCCTACGGCCGGATTACGCCGCTCCGTACCGGGATCGAGGTCCGCTGGGGCGAACGGTCGGGGCGCCTGACAGCCCCGCTCTATCGACTGCTCGAAGCCATCGAAGGCTACAACTCGACTTCCGGCCAGGACATCGACGCCAGGGTCGCGCGATGGAGCGAGGTCACCTCGGCGCTCGCGGTCGTGAACCCGGATTCCGTTAAGGCGGACAGCTACACGAAGGGCCTGACCGTCTTCCAGGCGGGATCCTTTGCCCTGGACGTCACGCGGAGGGGTGACGCGATCGATTTCGTGCCCGTGCTCATGAGCCGGGAACGGGCCCGTTCGCTCGAAGACGACGCCCCCGTGATCGAGGAGGATGCCGACGTCGCGGGCGGGGCCTTCGACGAACTGGTTGACGTCGAGACCTCGACCCTGCTCGCCCATGCCGACCAAAGTGCCTTCGAGCGGACGTTCGAGACCGCCGCCGGCGTGAGGCGGGCCTACAACCTACGCCGGAGTACGTACCTCCTGGTGGATCCGGGCCTGCAGAAGGCGCTCGAAGTCGTCCGGACCATGCGAACCGCCCCGGAGGACCGCAAGCGCGCCTTCGTGAAGAACCCGAGGACGCAGATCGCCCTGGATCTCGGCCTCGATCCCGGTGACCCGACGGTGTCGGCGCTCTTCGTCGAGACGAAGCAGTATTCTGACCGTGTGATCGGGCTGGGCGTCTGGGAGAAGCCAGAGCTCTCTTGGCTGTCGAAGGCCAGCACGGAATGGCTGCCCGAGAAGTTCCCGGTGGTGGTCGAAGGTCGCCGTTCCGAGATCACCCTGAAGGACGCGCGGCAGCTCGCCACTGATGTCCCCAAGGCCGAAGTCGAAGGCCGGGAGCGGGTCGCCTGCGGTGACGGCGAGCTACTGGTGCCGGTGGCGCGGGATATCCTCCGACAGGTCGCCGACGTCATCCACGAGCGGCAGCCCGTCGATGAGAGCGTGCAGCCTGCCGACGATGACGAGCCGGCCGTCAGCACGTCGGCCGCCGGTACGGCGGGTCCGCGCGAGCCGGTAGTGGTCAAGATCGAGACCAACTTCGAGGACGTCACGTTCGAGGTGACGCGCAAGCCGCGGCCGACAGTGATCAGCGATGGTTTGCCGACGGACCGCATGGGGCGGACGAGCTTCAAGCCGCACCAGGTCGAAGGCTTCGCCTGGCTCGTCGGAGCCTGGAAGGCCGGCTGGCCTGGTGTCCTGCTGGCCGACGACATGGGGCTTGGGAAGAGCTACCAAGGCTTGGCCTTCCTCGCCTGGATGAAGGCGAACCGCGAAGCGGCCAGGGCCAAGGCAGCCGCGGGCGTCCCGAAGGGGCCCCTTCTCATCGTCGCGCCGACATCCCTCCTCCAGAACTGGATCAAGGAGGCCGAGAAGCACCTCGCACCGAACGCTTTGGGTGAGAACCGCGCCGACGTTTTCGGTTCCAGCATACGCAAGTTCCGAAACCCGGATCAGGCTGCCCGAGACCAAGGCGAAACGCTGAACTGGAGGCTTTTGGAGAAGCAGGACTTGGTCCTGACGACCTATGAAACGCTCGCCGACAATCATGTATCGTTCGCGCGGGTCGGCTTCTCGGCGGTGCTCTTCGACGAGATGCAGAAGGTGAAGGACCCGGGGACGCTCAATACCTGGGCCGCGAAGGCCGTGAACGCCGATTTCGTGCTCGGCCTGACCGGCACGCCAATCGAGAACCGGATCGAGGATCTTTGGTCGATCATGGACCGGGTTTTCCCCGGCTTCCTCCGAGACCTGAAGACGTTCTCGAACACGTACAAGAGCGGCGACATCGACCGCTACCGGGACCTTTCGGACCGGATGATGAAGCCTCTGGACGGCGCGCCGGCGATCATGCTGCGCCGGATGAAGGACGACGTCCTGGAGGGCTTGCCGACCAAGACCGTCACGCCGTACCGGACAGTCATGCCGGACGTGCAGGCGAAGGCTTACGGCGACGTCGTTGCCAAGGCCCTCGGCATGGAAGGTCCGCGGGCTCGCGGTGCCATGCTCGAAGTCATCCAGAATCTCCGAGGCATATCGCTTTACCCGGGGGACGCACTCTCGGACGATCTTCTGTCCGTGGCCGGCTGCGAGGCGTGGATCGCCAGGTCAGCCCGGCTGGGAAAGTCCTTCGAGGTGCTCCGCGAACTGGAGCGTCTAGGTGAGAAGGGGCTGATCTTCGTGGAGCAGCGAAGCATGCAGGCGCAGATGGCGAACGCCATGTCGACGATGTTCGGCATGGAGCGACCGCTCATCATCAACGGGGACACCCCCGGTCATCGGCGCCAGGACATGGTCGACGATTTCCAGGCGAGGCGTCGCGGCTTTGACGCAATGATCCTGTCTCCGAAGGCCGCGGGCGTGGGCCTGACGATAACGGCGGCGAACCACGTGATCCATCTCAGCCGTTGGTGGAACCCGGCCGTCGAGGATCAGTGCAACGACCGCGTCTATCGGATCGGCCAGGAGCGCCCCGTGACCATCCACGTCCCGATGGCCGTCCACCCGGCGCTCGGGGACAAGACGTTCGACGTGACGTTGGATAGGCTTCTGGACGGGAAGCGGAGAATGTCCCGTAATTTGCTGATGCCGCCCGTGTCGGACAGCGATCTCGATCAGGTGTTCGCGACGGCATTGGCAGCATAGGCGGAAATCATGCGCGTCTTCGCCAAGCGGTTCTACGGCTTCGATCCCGAGAGGCATCCCGTCATCGCCTTTGGAAAGGCCGGAAACAGGGACGCCCTCATCACCGCATCGTCGCCGGGCGACCTCATCGTGTTCGTTGGGACCCAGGGCGAACCGACCGCCGAGCATGAACGTGGCCGTCTCCTTGGCATGGCGGAGTTCGCGCGCATTCCCGTCGATGTCCGTGACGTGATCGATCCTGCCAGAATGGACCCGAGCTTCTATGCCGCCGATGGATCGCTTCTATGGCCCAAGGGCCTCCCGATCCTTCGCGCTTGGCGGTTCGCGGACCCACGACTGAAGCTGATCGACGTCCTTCGCGAGCAGTTGACGTTCGAGGCCACCGTCCGTGCTGTCCGGCTCGATGAGACCGATACGCGCGCGGTGCTGGCGCTGCCCAAGACGGAGGTGACGGTTCCCCTGGTCCCGAGTGTCGCGAGGCTGCTGGCCTTGAGCGACGCCCTGGCCTCCAATCTTCCCACGACCGGACCGACACCGACAGACTGGACCGGGACCGTCACGAGGACCACGGAAGCCGACGCATGGACCTACGCGATGCGTTTCGGGAAGCGCGGCGTGTGGAAGGTCGGGCACACTCAGGACATCGATCAGCGCCTGAAAGAGGTCAACAAGCACGTACCCGTCGAGGAAATCGGTGAAGGCTGGAACCTCGCCCTGAAGCAATATTGGCCGAACTCGGTCGCCGCGCATGCGATGGAGCAGCGCGTGTTCCAGAGCCTGATGGCTTCGAGGACCGTCGACGAACGTGTCAGATGCACCGAGACTCAAATGCTATCGGCATGGACATCCTCGTTGGCAGGCTGAGGCAGGGATGCAGCCTCAGCCTGAACCATCATCCGCAAGGACCAACCGGCTCCCGGCCGCCGCCGGGCTGAGAGTCGCCGAACTCGTTGCTGAGGCCCTGCAGGGACGCCTGCCATGCCGATAAATCTCGTCAACGAGGGACGGGCGGCGACTGCGGGCGAGCCCGGCATCACCGTGCTGCAGTCAGTCAGGCTCGTCCTGAACGAGCGTTCCGGCGAGGTGTTCGGAAACGCCCTCGGGTGCGCCCAAGGCTTCGTGGATCTCGGGACGGGGGACTAACCCGCCCGGCGCGCCAGGTCCTCGAGGATCAGGCCCAGCGCCACCCCGGCAGGGTCCGCGCGGGCGGCGTCGTAATCCGCCGGCGTCGGCGTCCTGCCGGAGTACCGAGGGTGCAGGTCACCCGGCTGCCGGTAGACGGCGCAGTGGATGCCGCGGACTGGGTTGACCCGAAGCCACGCCCAGGGCTCGACGCCGAGCTCCTCGGTCTGGGCTTCGGTGAGGAGGCGGCGGCAGGAGCGGCCGCGTTGCTCCCTCACGCAGGGATCGGCGGCGCATCTCAAGTCCATGATTATCCGGTCTCAGACGCTCGCGCATGAAGAATGACTGGCGAAAGCTCTTACAGTTAACGAACGGACGGTTAGTCACCGTATTTCTATCCGTTTCGGCCGATTCACCATGGCTGCTCACAAGCAACGGCGGCGAACTTGCGGCTGGCCGAATCGGGCGTAATCTATCTGTTGGAAGGGTCACCAGAGCCGATAACGGCTAAGTGAACAGTGTTCAATTTCGGCCACCGCCGGCTCTTTGAACACTGTTCAGAACAGACCCACCGCGCGGGCCCAAAGACCGCAACCTGACGAGCTCTCCCGAACGCGACGACCCAGACGGCACCGGATACGCAGAAAGGCCCGCAGGTTGACGACCCCTCAGACGCCCGACGAGCTCCAGCGGCTCGTCCTCGACGCCTTCCCCGGCGCAACGCTCGCCGACGCCAAGTCGGCCCGGCACAGGATCTACGCGAACGACCACTGGTTCGGCGACGTCGCCCCGGCGATGTGGGACCGCGGCTGGGCCGTCTACCCGCAGACGCGCCGCGCCGCCGACGGCCTGACCGCCAAGCGGGTCCCCGCCAGCATCGGCGGCACGATGATCAAGACGTCGCTCCTGGCGACGCGCATGCCCTCGGCGGTCGAGCGCGACGAGTGGTGCCGGCTCGCCCCCTCGCACAACGTGGCCTTGTTTCTCGGCCCGGCCGAGGGCGGTCCCATCGCCATCGACATCGACATCCGCATGCCGGAGATGTCGAAGGCCGTCGAGGACATCGTCCGCGAGATGCTGCCGGCGACACCGTTCTGGCGCGGTTCCGACGGCGCCAAGCGGGTCGTGATCTTCCGCTCCGACCCGGCCGACCCAATCCGGCGCAAGAGGGAGCACAAGCTCCTCGACAAGGCGGGCCGGCCCGTCGTCGACAGCTACGGCAAGGCCTGCGCCATCGAGATCCTCAGCGCCGGCAACTCGGTCACGCTGCACGGCCTGCACCACGCCACCGGCGCCCCCTTCCGCTGGGAAGCGCCCCCTGTCCTGCAGGGGCCCGAACACGCCCCCCTCGTCACCGCTGCCGCCCTGCGCGCATGCCTTGAAGCCATTTCCGAGCGCGTCGTCGAGCTCACCGGCCTCGGGCGCGGCTACGACGTCACCGGCGCCCGGCTCGCTACCGGCGAGGTCACGGCCGCCGTGACCAATTCGTCAGGCGTCGTCGTCCCCGGCAACCGCGAGGGCGTCGCCGACACCACCTACGGGCGCAAGGGCAAGGTGACCGACGGCCGCGAGCCGTACGTCCGCTCGCGCGCGTTCCGCTACGCCATCGCCAACCGCCCTCTCCTGGCCACTGAGGCCGGGCGCCACGCCGTCGCCGGCCGCCTGTTCGAGGAGTGCAAGGAGGTTTTCGACGGCCTCGGGTCGGGCCGCTACAGTGCCTGGGGCGATGAGGGCGGCCGCGGCGCCAACGCCGGCAACTCCGTCCTCCACGACTGCCGCGCCAAGCTGGAAAGCGCCCGCCTCACGCTCGCGGAGACGCCCGACCGATTCGTCAGGACCGTCGGCCGGGACGAGAGCGGCCGCAAGCAACTCGCGGTCCGGACCGGCGTCGGCATCGACCGGGGAGCCGACGACGAGCTCGGCTGGATCGAGCCCGACACCGTGTCCCTGTCCGCCATCACCGCGCACGACCAGGCCCGCAAGGCCGCCGAGCGCGCCCTGCTGGGCAAGGAGGGGCGCGAGGAGGGGCAGCGCCGCGTCGCCCGCGAGGTCCGCGCCACCATCGACCGGTTCCTCGACCAGGCCGATGCACAGGCCCGCAACGCCAAGGCGCCCCTCACCAAGGTCATCCTGATGCGGGCGCCCGTCGGCGCCGGCAAGACCAGCACCTTCATCGAGCGCATCGCGGCCCGTCCCCGACGGGGCAAGCCCGTCGTCATGTTCCTCCCGTCCTATGCCAACATCGAGGAAGCCGCCTCACGCGCCGAGAACCGCCGGTCAGCGGCGGCCGCTGCCTCGACGCCGGCGTTCCGTCAGGCGGCCGCCGAGGTGCGGGCGCAGGCCGACGCCGCTGGCCTCAAGGTCGGCATCCTCAGGGGCGTCGAGCGTGCCGGCTGCACGCGTGTCGAGCAGCGCCAGGTCCTGCGCAACCAGGGCGCCCCGGCGCACGACCTGTGCTCGGCCAAGGTCGCCGCCATCCGGGGTATGGAGAAGGAGACGCTGTACTGCTCCGACCATCCTGAGGCCGGGGGCACGTGCCCCGTCATCGCCGACCGCAAGGCACTGGCCGCCTGCGACCTGGTCCTGGCTCCGACGGTGTTCCTGACCATCGGCCTGCCGCCCGAGTTGAAGGAGGAATGCGTCGCCCTCGCGGTGGACGAGCGCTGTGCGTTCGAGTTCCTCCGCTACGACAGCATGCCCCTGTCGAGCCTGCTCCTGCCCCGGCCCGAGCCCCACATCCTGGAATCGGATGGCGAGGGGGTGACCTCCCAGGACCTGCTGCTGGAGCGCGACCGGGTCGCACGCCTCGTCCACGACGTATTGGCCCGGGGCGAGGATCCCGCCGCCGCCATCTACGCCGCCGCGGCGCAGAAGCCCACGCTCCTCGACGACGTGAAGTCGGCCAAGACCGTCGCCAGCCGGGCCCAGCGCGCCGCCGCCCAGGTGGTGCCCAATTGCTCGGCCGAGTACCTCAAGGATCTGTTCTCCAAGGCCAAGGCGACGGACATCCGGCAGGAGAACAAGCTGTGGGACGTCATCCTCGACCGGCTCGCCGGGCTGAAGGCCGACGCCCTGACGCGGTCGCTAGCCCGTTCCGCCGGCGTCGACGTGGACCCGTACATGCTGCAGGCCCGGGGCGAGCGTGACGCCCGCGTGCAGGTCCTCACCATGGGCGAGACCGGCCAGCACGTGCGTGTCTCGTGGCGCGAGGCCCCTTGCCTCACCGAGCTCCCGACGCTGCTCCTCGACGCCTCCGGCGACGCCGACATCTCGGAAAAGGTCTGGAACGGCCGCGACGTGGAGACGGTCGACATCGCGGCGTACTTGCACGTCCGCACAGTCGTGTGCCTCGACAGCAACCATAGCACCACGTCGTTCGTGCCGGAGCTCAACACCGACGACGAGGGGCGCAAGCGCGCCTCCCGTCAGCTCGTGAACGTGCGCCGGGCGGTGAACAACGTCGCCCACGTGAAAGCCGGCGGCCGCGTCGGCGTCGCCCTGCCGCTGCGCGGGCGCAAGGCGGTGCAGCGGGCCCACGCCGAGGCGCCGAACTTGGACGTGATGCACTACGGCGCCATCCGGGGCCTCGACTTCGCCAAGCGGCACAAGGCGCTCATGACGGTCGGCAGGCACGAGTTCCCCGTGTGGGTGATCGACGCCCTGGCCGCGGCGCTGACCTACGATGACATCGTGCCCGAGGCCCCGTTCGACGTGCAGGGCGACGGGCTCAACGACGAGGGCAAGCCCATCGCGCAGCCCATGGTCGACCGCACCTATCCGCTCCGGGACGGCCGCGACCTGGTCATCCAGGTGCCTCAGTACCCGGGGCGCTGGGCCGCCGCCGTGCAGGCCCAGTTCCGCGAGGAGGAGCTCATCCAATCCATGGGCCGCCTGCGCCCCGTCTACCGCGACGACGTCGGCCTGTGGATCGCCATCTCGCGCGTCCTGCCTGCCGGCATCGTCGTCGATGCGGTGACCACGCTGCGGTCCCTGTCCACGATGCGCGGCGCCGGCGGGCATTTCGAGGCTGTCCGCCGGGCCGGCGGCGTCGCGGATCCCGAGGTCATCGCCCGTGTCGCCCCGGACGTGGGGCTGGGCCCGACGACACTGGCCTCGCACGGGCTGGCCGGCACCGACACCTCGGCCGAGATCGCGGCCGGCATGGACGTGTGGTCGGTCACCGCCGACGGCCGCGCCCGGGTCGTGCAGGTCCCCGGCTACCACGAGGATGCCGCCTCGGAGATCGTCGACGCCTACGACCGTGCCGGCATGCGGGTGGATAGCCTGCAGCTCGTCAGGGAGGCATCGGGCAAGGTGCCGTCGGAGCGCAAGAAGGCCGACAAGGTCGACGACGAGCTCGGCACCAGGGACGAACGGCGCGAGGCTGAGGTGGCCGCCCGGGCCGCGGCGCAGGCCCACGTGCCCCAGCCGGAGCGCCCGTTCGGCGACGCCCCGCATTTGCTGACGGTCGGACGCGAGCCGCGCGCCACCGACGTCGAGGTCGCCATCATCCTGGAGACCCAGTGCGAGGTGGACCCGCAGGAGGCGGCCCGCCTCAACCGTGAGGCGACCGTCGACGAGGCGGCCGAGGAGTCTACAGATCAGGCGGCGGGCGGTGCAGCGCTGCCCGCAGTTTCGACTGGTCCCGGGTCGCCGGCGGCACTGCGTTCCATTGCCGCGCGGTGGGCCGGGGCGGTCGCTTCGTCTTCCGGGGCCTCTTCGCCCGCTCGATCCGGCGCTCCGCCAGACGGGCGTGCCGTGCCTCCGCCGCTTCGGCTCGCGCCTGGGCTGCGGCGTCACGGGTCCTGATCCCGAGCGATTCGTTCCGGGCGACGGACAGGCGGATGCCGGTCCTCTCGCCCCTGTAGTTCGTAACCCACGACCACGCCACCCTGAACCCCGCCGCGGCGAGCTCCGCGCATGCGGGGTTCAGGGCCGTGCGCTCCATCTGGCTGGGCTTCGCGATGCCTCGGAACCCGAGGATCTCCTGCGCCTCACCGAGGGGCAGCGTCAGGCGCAGCGTGCCGTTCTGCCGGCGCGCCTCGCAGCCCCGGGGGATGGCGGCCGGGCTGGCTTCCCAGGCGAGGCAGCGCAGGTAGAGGACGGGGCTGTACCGGCATCGAAACGCGTTGAGCGCCGCGGCGTCGACCTCGACGGTGCCGCCGTATCCCGGCGTGGCAGCCGCCAGGAGCGTCGCCTCGATACCGAGGGATGCGAGCTCGTCGCCGTCCCTCACGAACGTCCCCTTGGGACCGAGGAAAACCTTGTTGGTCGGCGTGCTCAGGCCATAGCCATCGAGGCTCCTGAGCGTGACGAGGCTGTCGCAGCATCGGGACAGGGCGGCCCGAACGGTCGTGAGCACGGCACCCGCCATGGCCCGGCGCAGGGCAGGCAGGTCGATCTCGTGCCGGGCATACTCGACCCCGTGCCGGTACGCCTCTGTCAGGCGGTACTCGCGTTCCATCTCATCAGTCTCGCGCGCCGATGAGGCTGCCTGCGAGAGGGCGAGGATCAGGAAACGAATCGATCCTGCGTCGGCGCCGTGCATTCCAGGCAGGCTCGCCGCCGGCGATGCGTCGACGACGAGGTCCCTCGCGAGGTCGAGGGACAGGGGGAGCTTTCGGGTGGCCTGCTGGCGGGGCATCGGGGGGTCCTGCAGGCCCGTCCGGGGCCTCGGAACCCATTATCGCCCCGGCCAAGCCAGTTTCAAGGAAAACGATGAGGTTTGCCTAACGACTTAGGGGGGTGCGAGGGCACCAAAGGAAGGGGGACTTAAAAGGGGGATTCTAGCCGGGAGAGGGTTTATCCCTCTCCTTCAAGGATTCCTGTAACGCGTGCGCGCGGGTCGACCGTGCTCTCTGGTACGTCTCTCCCCGTGGGCCGCGCATCGCGCGCTACGCGCCCTCCCACGTCCCAGCAACAGCCCTGCAGGTTCTCGCACCTGGTCAGGTCGACCTACGCGCCCCGTTGGGGCGTTTTTCCATGGTTCAGGCCTGTCGCTCCGCATTTCAGGGGGACTTGTCTGAGAGCCGCGCCCGCCCGGCTGAGGGATGGCCCCGCCGAGGCCCTAGGAAGCTCGCCACGCCGGTTTCTCAGGCTCGGCCGTGGATCGGCGCGTCAGACCTATCCGAACGGCCCTGGCGGGCTTCCTAACGCCTCGGCGCGAGCAAGTGATGCCGTCACGTGCTGGCGTTGTGCCTTGCTGGGCCGACGCGCACGCTTGCGGGCGAAGGAGACATGCCATGGCCGCCACACGTCTGACGCTCCGCCAAGTCCGCGCCAACGCGGCGATCCGCTCTGCCCGCGCCCGGGCACGCCGTGTGGCGTTGCAGCGCCCCGAGGGCCGCGACGTTGCCCTCGCGCTCGGCGACGCGTTCGTGGAGATCCTCGCCCAGCGCGGCATCGTGAAGGCGGACGGCCGCGTCGCCGGCGTCGCCGCGCTGCAGGCCCATCCGGACCTCGCCGCCGTGATGTCGGCCGCGACGCAGGCATTGGCCGACCGCTTCGCCCCGACGGAGGTCGCGGCCGTCCTCCAAGCCCGGCTCGCGGCCTGAGGCGTCGACTCTTGACGAATTCGCGCCGGCACTTACGATCGAAGGCTGGCAACCTGCGCATCCCCGCCCGGGGTCGCGTCGGATGCTCGTCACCCCGGCCGCATGCCCGTGCGCCGGGGTTTTTTTTCTCCCGAGGCGCCCTGATAGCCCGCTCGCGCGCCAAGAACCCGTTCTTCGTCGGCGTCGACATCGACCTCGCCGGGTTGGCGCTGGCTGTCACGGACGAGTTCGCCGAGTTCGGGGAGAAGGCCCTGCCCAGGGCCATGCAGTTCAGCGTGAACGGCGTCGCCATCGACGCCGTCCGCCGCTTCCGCGAGCGCATGCCGGCCATCCTCGACCGCCCCAACGGCTGGACGATGGACGGCCTGGCCTACACGGCGGACAAGGAGGCCCTGTCCAAGATCACCTCCCTCGGGCAAGTGAAGGCGACCATCTTCCAGGTTAGTAGTAGGAGGGCGGTGGCGGGCCAGCCAAGCCAACGATGTTGGGATCGGTGAACTTTTGATTTCCCGACTTGTAACGTATCCAGATTGCCTGGTCGGAACGTGCGGCATTGAACACGGGCTGGTCGACCATGTTGACGAGATCGCAGTGATCTGACGTTTGCAGCGCGTCCAATTTCTTTATGAGTTCCTCCATGGTTGCCCGACCGTCCATGTGACCGATGAGCTTGTTTCGCACATGCCTAACCCGGCGGTAGGTGGCATTGAATGTCGCATTCGCCTTGAGTGCTTGCAGGGAGGAAGGGTCACCAATGCCCTCAGAGACCATCACCTCAAGAAGACCGTTGATCGAGTGCGGGTTGCGGGTGTCCATGATCACGCTGTCGACCATGTTCTGAGCATGCATAAGCATGTCGAGCTTCGCGTGCATGGCCACGCCGGGCAGAACCGAGTTGGCTAGGCAGTTGTTGAAGAGGTACTCCGATAAATCATAGAGAGCCTTTGAGCTATGATATCGATAGAAGGCCCCAGGTAGCTCACCCTTCGTGATCTCGTGGACGGCATTTCCAGCAACGCACAGGTAATTGTTTATCAGGCGGTACCCAGAAAGAAAGTCTTCGACGTACCTGTCGAATACCAGCGGCACGAGGACGCCGAGATTGTGGCCCGACACCCCTCCCGACAGCTCTGGCAGGAGCAGGCGCGGATCAGGCGAGCTGATCTCGGCGGCCATCCTGGCCACCAGCGGGGCGATCTTCGCGTCCGTGATCTCGCCGGCGGCCGAATGCCCGACGAAGAAATCAGCCTCTTGCTTGTGTGCCAGTAGAGCGTCCCGAATCCTTCGCATCCGTGGCTCCTGGCGAACCTGGACGATGTCCTCGAAGGCCATTGCGTTGACGACGATCCTGAACGCCAGGTAGCGTCGGATAACATCGTTCGGCGCGAGCCTGATCATCTCCGCGTAGAGCGCAGAGCCCTGCCAGAGAAACGTCTTCTTCGCTTCGAAATCCGTAATCACCGCCGTCATCGTCATGCCGTTCCCCGTGTTGGCGTGCCTCCCTTCGGGGATCACCGCTCGCCCCTGATGTAAGCATCGAGCCGGCCGATCGCTGCCCGTGCCAATCGAACGAGCACCGGTTTCATTCCGATAGGCCGCCCGGGATCCTCGACCCTGAACAGGAGGGTCCGCTTAGTCCACGACAGGCGCAGGCTCCGCGACGGCGTGACCGCGCTCCTCCTCGGCAGCGAGGCGGGGGCGCTCGTCGATGGCCGCGCGTTTGCCGGCTGCAGCGCCGCCCTGCACGCAGTCGGACATGCCCTGCATCTTCGTCGAGGTCCGCCGCTTCTAGGGCGCCGAGTTCGGGATTAACCAAGTCGCGACCCAGCGGACCTACGAACTCAGCATCGGCATCGTCGGCCAGGGGCCGGCCGCCGCCCTTATCGCCCCCCAGGATCCCGACGCCGAACTCTTGCGCGCCGACACCCTCGACGAGGTCGCGCTGCCGGTCGAGCTCGCCCCGGCCGCTCGGAACGTAGCGGGCCGCAGCGCCCCCTGGGTCTGCCGGTCGGCACCCTTGGCAAGGTCATCGCGCGCCCGGGCTGGGGCATCGAGAAGTGATCTCGGCCAAGCCCCTGGTCGGGCAGGTCCTCAGGTCACATCGCGAATGCCTCGATCACTGAGGGCATCTACATCCCGAAGGCCGGCACGGGGTCGTTCGCTGTGTTCGGTGCGGCGCCGGCGGTGCCATGCACGGTGACCATCAACAGGCGCGCCGGCGGCCTGGGCGGGACCAGCACCAGAATTGGCACCAACACCTGGGTAGCTGGCGCGACGCATGGCACGTTCAACATTCCGGCGTACGTGACCGTGCTCGCCGGCGACGTCGTGGAGTTCGTTTTCCCCACGAGCCAGGACAGCAATGCCGCCGTGCTCACCCTCAACCTAGCGGTCTACTGACCAGCCTCGGATCCCCGTTACCTGCCCCGGGACGCGCCGGGGCAGGCGTGTCGGCGTTCGTCCGACAACCGTTGCAGATTATAGAAGTAACGGGGGACGCCAAAATCGATGTCCAGAGGCCCTGTGGGTCGGCGTCACGGGGTTATCCCCAGCCCGGCCAGGAGATCGGTAACCGTAGATCGCCTCTCAGCTGGACGAGGAGTCCGGGCTCTGAATCTATGATGACGACTCAGCCGGACGGGAGCCCGCCATGAACCTGGAACGCGACATCAAGCTGGCCGAGGGCGGGCTCACCCAGGTCCTGTTCGCTGCCCACCTGCAGGGCCAGGCCAAGGCGGCCGCTCTCCGGCAGGCGAGCTCGGACAACGCCGTCGCGTCGGTGGACCGCCTGGGCCGGGAGCTCCTGGCATCCCGCCGCCGGGAAGCCGCCCTGGCCCGCCGGATCGCGGAGCTCGAAGCCGCCCTGCGCAGCGAGCGCGCCCGTCCCCGCGCGGCCGACTGGGGCACCGGCTACGCCCGCCGCGCCTGAAATCGTACGCCGGCCTGCATTTTCCCCTTGCGGGTTTCCCTGTGCGCCCGAATCCGCACGCACAGATACCGACAGGGGACGCACGTAGGCCCCGCGCGGGCGCAGAGAGCCCAAACGAAAGGGCCCCCGGGATTACCGGGGGCCCTCTTTCATTCCGCGTCCTTGTCCTGCGGCGGTGGCGGCCGCCGACGTCGCTCAGCGAAAGGGCACCGGGCGGGGCCCGGCCTCCGTCAGCGCGTGCTCGTGCAGGTCGTCGAGGAACTCATCCACGCTCTCCGCCGCGCGCTCGGCGCATGAGCTCCGGGCGAGGTCCTCGATGACGGCCTCCCGGCGCGCCTCGGCGGCGGCACGGGCTTCCTCAAGGCGCAGGCAGGGGGCGAGGTTCACGAGCAGGTCCCGCTCCGACCTGGCGCGCAGGTGCCTGTCGAGGCGCTGGATGGGGCACGCGGCGACGCGATAGAGCTCGTCGTCCGTGAGCGACGTGAGCCAGAGGCGGACGTGCTCGGGCAGCGTGTTGAGGTCCAGGGCCTCGTAGCGGGCCGCGTTCCACGCGTGGTGGCGGACGTGGTCCTGCAGGGCGGCCGCCTCGGGATACCGCCCGCGCAACGCCTCCTCGAACCCCTCGGGGTTGGCGTCCTTGAGCTCGGCGATGTGCTGCTCAGCCCAGGCCGAGAGGTGTGCCTGGTTGTCGGGCTCCGCGCCGGCGGCGTCGAGGTAGGCGTCGGCCTGCGCTTCCGCCGCGCTGACGGCTGGCTGGGGCGAGACGAGGCGGCTGACGAATCGGATGGCGCCCGTCGCGGTGTCGACGACGGCCTCCGTGATCATGATGGCGGGCGCGGCGGCGGCGCGGGCGGCCCGGCCGGCGGCGCGGAGGGCCTTGCTGACGCCGGCGAGGGCGGCCTTGAGAACGGACCTGAGAGACATCTTGGAACCCCTTCCTTGTCGGTGTTTCGACGCCCTCGATTGTCTCCCGCCGCAAGCAAGGGACAACGAGGAGAAAACCGCGCCGGCGTGACGTGACGCCGACACGGGTTGCCCTCACGGGGCCGGGGCGCCGTGCTCCGCGTCCCAAGCGGCGACCTCCTCGGGGCGGGCCTGCCGCCAGAAGTGCCTGTTGGCATGAGACCGGACGACGATGCGACCGCCGGTGGCCGTGCGGGTGAACCCGAGGGGTGCCGGCCCCCGCCACTCCCACTCCTTGTACGTGCGAGCGTCCAGCGCGGCCGCGCGCGCCTCGATGCCGGCGGGATCCACCAGGTCCATGGCCTCGGTCTCCGTGAGGCCGTGGAGGCGGCCGCCGCGCATGACGACGAACCGGGGCAGCTTCTCGAAACCGATCTGCAGGACGCCGTAGACGCCGCCCTCGACGGCCTCGGGGTAATCGTCGCCGCCGTCCCCATAGTTCGCGATCATGGCCCCGCCCGGCGCCCGGCAGACGCCCGTCACGCGGTGCGTGAACTCGATCTCGTCGATCCCGTAGTCCCTCATCCCGTCCTCCTCCGTGCCGTTCGCACATTGGGAACGTAGCACTCGTGCGCAAGCCTGCAAGTGTTCGAAGGATTGGATGGTGAATTCATGAGTGCAGCGATTTGCACCCATACCCCCCTATATGGGTGCAAATCGCTGCAGCGGCCCTTTCGTCCTGGCGTCAACTTTGGCTGTCCTGGCGTCAACTTTCGATTTTGCTTGAAGTCTGGATCCCGAGTGCTTGAATGACGTTCCAAGTTTGCGAACGCCAGATTCGGAGGGACGGATGGAGCGGGAGGTCGGGTTCGGGATCACCGAGCGGCAGGCGCGGCAGGTGTTCGAGAGCATCCGGGGGCTCAAGGGCTGCGCCGCGAAGCTGGGCGTCGGCAGGGAGATGGCGGCCCGCTGGGCCCGGGAGCTCGGCGTCGAGATTCTCCCGCACGTCGCGCTGGTTCGCCCCGAGCTCCGCCGCGTCTCCGACGACGAGGTGCTGGCCGCGATCCTGGGGCCGCGGTCCTTGACGCAGGAAGCTCACCTGATCGGGCTCACGGCGGCGGGGCTCCTCAAGCGGGCCCGCGCCCTCGGGCTCCCGACCGACCCGCCTTCGCGCGCCGCCTTCCGTGCCGCCCAGTTCCGTAGCCGGAGGGCCGCGGCGTGAGCTGGCATCCCGACGAGGCCTACGACGACACCGCCCTGCAGCGTGAGGAGGCGGCCGAGGTCCTGTCCCCCGAGGCGCTGATCACGCGGCTCAGGCTGGCGGTCGCGGAGGCTGGCTCCCAGGCCGCGTTCGCTCGCCGCGCCGGCACCTCGCGGTCGCGCGTCTGCGAGACGCTCTCCGGCCACCGCCCGCCGGGGGACGCCATCCTCGCCGCCCTCGGCGCCCGCCGAGCCATCGTGGGAGGCCGGTCGTGAGCCGCACTGCCATCTCCGTCGACGAGTACGCCTACGCGGCCCCGGATCCGGTCAAGGTCTGCCGGATCCTTGACGGGTACGGCATTGACGCCGTCGCGGCGCGCTGGCCGTGGAGGTCGCGCAACGCCCTCATCAAGATCGCCCAGGCCGGCCGCGAGATCCTGCGCGGCCAGACAGGCGGCCCCCGGCCGTCCCGGCGCGCCATCCCGGTCGAGACCGAGGAGCGCATCCTGCGCGCTGCCCGGTGCCTCAGCTCGGCCAACCTCGCGGCAGAGGCCCTCGGCGTCAGCGAGAGCCTGGTCCGGACGATCCACCGCGAGCGTGGCGTCCCGATCCCGACGATGCCGGCGGCAGAGCGGTGCGCGAAGTCCGCTGCGACGCTCCGGGCGCGCCGGGCCGGCGTGCAGCCAGAGGTTCCGTCCCGGCCCTACACGCCCCGGCACGTGGACCCCGAGGCCGTCCTGGCCGCGTGGAAGGCGGGCAAGGCCGTCAAGGAGATCGCGCGCGAGCTCGGGTGTTCCATCGCCCCGATCTACCGCGTCCTGTCCGGCCGCGGCGCCATCCACGGCGTCCCGAAGAAGCTGCCCGACGACTCCGTCATCCGGGCCGACCTGCTCGCCGGCATGGGCCAGCACGCGATGGCGAAGAAGTACGGCTGCACCCGCGGCGCCGTCTGCCACCGCATCGCGGCCATGGGCCTGCAGGGCGCCAGCGCGCAGCCCCGGTCCGTTCGTAAGCTCCCCGACGACGCGACGCTCCGGAGGGACCGGCTTTCGGGCCTGAGCCTGCGCGCGGCGGCCGCCCGGTACGGCGTGTCCTCCAGCGTCGTCGGGAAGCACTGGAAGCGCCTCGGCCTCGGCGGCCGGGCCGAGGACCTCATCCACGAGCTCAAGGAAGCCGCCTAGCGGCCGTCGGGTCCGACTCCCGCACTTCACCCCGCACGACAACAGGCTCACAACAGGAACGTCAGATGGACCCGAACTTCAGCAAGATGAAGGAGGCCCTCCTCCACGAGGAGGGTGAATTCTACACCAGGGCCAACCCCTTCGTCGTCGGCGACCTCGTCACGCCGCGGAAGAACTCCTCGACCAGCGGCGCCGGCGAGACCCACCTCGTCATCGTCGTGCTCGATCACCTGGACCTCGACTACACCTTCACGGGCGAGTTCGGGTCCAGCAGCTTCGGCAAGCGCCTCGACATGCGTGTGCTCCGCTGGGGGAACGGTCGCTACCATGCTTTCTGGGTCGAGAGCGCTGAGTTCGAGCGCTGGACCGCCCCGGCGCGCGAGGACAATGACTTCCTGAACAGGAGGTCTGCGTGACCCCCAACCCGCTCCTCGAAGGCCTCGACGCGCTCGATGGCAAGGCGGTGCGCCTGCGCCTGATCGAGGCCCGCCGGGCCGCCGTGGCCTACGTCGCGGCGCACGACGACATGGGCCTGCAGCAGACCATCGAGATGACCGACGGCATCGTCCAGCGGGCGATGCGCGAGGCCGTCAGGTCGCTGTGCCGGATCATGGACGACTGCGCCGGCTCCCGGGCCGCGGCCGAGGCCGCCCGGTGCCTGCCCGTCCCGCCCGCCGTAAGGCGCCCCGGCCCCGCCGATTTCGCGGCGGCCGCGCAGGCCGGAGCCGCCCGGAACGCGGCCCGGCCGCCGTCCCCCATGCGGAGGCTCCCTTCGCCCGTGCGGGTCCCGGAGGAGTACGTCGCCGATGCCGCGCCCGTGGCGGCCGCTCCCCCCGCGCCCGTCCCGGCGCCCAAGCGCAGCGGGCTGGCGAACCTGCGCCGCCCCGTGGCCGAGGACGCCCCGCCCGAGCCGGAGGCCTCGACGCCGGCGCCGGCCGCCCCCGCGGTCGAGCATCCCGTCCCGCCGATCCGGAAGCCGAAGGTCGACGTGTCGCGCCTCGATCAGGCGAAGCTCAAGGCGCTCCGGGCCCGGTTCAACAACTGGAGCCTGCTGCCCTTCATCAGGCCGAACGGCGAACCGGACTGGTCGCTCCCGGCCTGGGACCCGGCCGACGACGAGATCCCCTTCTGACGAATCCCCCCGGCGCCGGGGGAGTGGCGCCGCCTACCGCAGCAGCCCGAAATCGAAGGGACCACCCTATGCGTATCCTGACCGATTACCCGCATGTGCCGTCTGAGGCGCTCGACATCCTCGTGCATCACGCCGGCGAGGGCCGCACCCCGCAACTCATCCGCGAGCTCGACTTCGCCGGCTTCCATATCGTCCCGAAGCCCGATCCCCGGGAGCGCGTCGTCCGGACGACGACGACCGTCGAGGACGGCCACACGGTCATCCGGGTCAAGATGCCGGAGCCCCGTCTCGGCACGGTCGCGATGCTCACCCCGGATGGGGAGCGCATCGTCCGCGCCGTCGCGACGGGAGACTACACCAACATCAGTGAGCGCGAGTTCGCCGCGCTCGTCGACCTGCGGGCTAAGATCGTCGGCCCCGACCTGCGCGACCTCACCGCCGCCTTCGTCGACAAGGTCGATTCCACGTCGGGCAAGCCCATCGAGATCAAGCTGGGCGAATGGAGCCAGGCATGGTGGGCGGCCCGATCCGAGGCCCAGAAGCCCTGCGACGTGTACGCTGGCCGACCCATCACGCACGAGGATTTCACGGGGAAGCTGGAGCCGGGGAAGGTGGACGAGGCCCACCAGGGCCACACCCAGGGACTCGACGCGGCGCCGACCCCCGACTCCATCGCTCAGGCGATCCGGGATTGCTTCGAGGCATCCCGCCTGACGTACGCCGCGGCGGAGGTCATCGGGCACGATGCCGTCAGCGAGATCCTCAACTCGGCTCAGCCGCCCGCCACGGACGCCGAGGAGGCCGCCTGATGCGCGTCCTGACCGACTTCCCCAACCTGCCGACCGAGGCCGTCGAGATCCTCATCCAGCAGGCCGGCGAGGCCCGCACCCCGCGCCTCGTCTGCGAGCTCGATTACGCCGGGTTCGAAATCGTGCGGAAGCCGGCGCCTACCGCGTCGGCTCCGACAGCCTGGATCCTCAAGGAGGTCGTCCCGGGCGAGGTCCTCGTCCAGCCTTACAACGACCGAACGAGCGTGTGCGACCACCAAGTGTTTGTCACCGCGAAGGCGCTGCTCACTCGGGCCACCTCCGGTGACCAGCGCGAGCTGACGGTTCGTACAGCCTGGATCTGCGGCGAGGACGCGGTGGAATACTCCGTCGGGCAGGCTCTCTCCCTCGCCCTGAGGCAGGCCCGCGAAGCGGCGGCCGCCTTCATCACCGTCACGTCCCCGGCCCCCGCCACGGACACCGAGGAGGCCGCCTGAATGCGCGCCCTCCTCACCCTGACGGCGGGCACCGTGGGTGCCTGCCTCGTCACCGCGGCCGGGCTGACGACGGTGCTGTTCGCGTTCGCCGGGCGGGCGCTCGACCTGGCGGTCGCGGCCTTCACGTTGGCCACATGGTCCCTCGGGTTCGGCTTGGCCTTCCTGACTATCGCCTTCCTCGGGCACGCGTCCGGCGTGCTGGAGCCCACCACCCCGGCCGCCAAGGAGTCCCCCGATGCCTGAGCGCTCGAACATCAGCCCCCACGCGTTTGACGGGGAGGCGGCGTGGGCCGCCCTCCCGGCGCACGTGCAGGCCCGCATCGGCGGATTCGCCCTGGAGCTCGGCGTCGCGATGGCCATCTCCGAGCACGCCGACTACCCGGCCCAGCGCGCAGGCGAGCAGGCATCCGAGCACGCGGCCCAGCTCCTGCGGGAGGCCGTGGTCGGCTACGACGGCGTGCCCGAGATCTCCTGGTGGGAGGGCGATCTCGGGGCTCCCGGCACGTTCCGGATTCCGTCCTGCCTCCCGGTCTGCCGGACGTGCGGGTGCAGCCACAACGACCCGTGCGACGAGGGCTGCGGCCGGCACTCGGACGGCCTGTGCACCGCCTGCGCCGAGGGGAAGTCCGACGCCGGCGTCGAGGCGGCCGCACCGCTCCAGCCCGGCGACGTCGTCGTGGGCGGCGTCACCAAGCGCGAGCCGCCGCTGCCCAAGGCGGAGGCCAGGGCGGTCGTGAAGGGCGCGTGCAGGGCCGTGGCGGCGTCCGAGCTCGCGCAGCCGGTGCAGCCCCTCGGCGGGGCGCTTAGGGACCTCGCCCGGGCCATCGACGACATGCACCAGGAGATCGAGGGGGAGAGCCATGGACACTGAGCGCGGGGACGTCACGCTCAGGAGCAGCGAGGTGACGACGCGCAAGGCCCGCGCCTGTGCCATCTGCCCGGACGGCCGCATGATCCCAGCCGGGTCGCGCTGCTGGTCCACGGCAATCATCGGGGACCGCGGGTTCCGGGCGGAGCACACCTGCCTCGGGACGCCCTGCCTTGTCGCCATGCCGAGGCCCGAGCCGGAGACGCTCCCGTGGCTGGGGGAGGACGAAGCCGCTTTCTGACGGACCTGGGCGCGGCCTGATCCCCGCGTCCAGGGTTACCGCCAGGTTGCGGGGATCCCTCGAATGCGAGGCCTGTCCCGAAACGAATCAAAACGCGTCCCTGCTACGGTGCCCTCGTCCTCACAGATCCTCCTCGCGGGATAGCGCCCCGCCAACCCCGATCCCAGCGCGCGTCATAGGGCCCATTGGATCGGTGCCCGAGGGGACAACCCGTGGCGAAGAAGACGAAGAAGGGGAAGGTGGTCCGGTGCAATCGGACCCCGTCGATGGTGCCGCCGCCGTGCGAGCGAGAGGTCGGGATATCGGCCGCGCGCGTCGCGCAGAGGCTGCAGCAGGCGCGGGAATGGCGGGCTCTCTGCCGCCAGCGCGCCGCTGCCAGGAGGCGCCGCGAGCTCGCGTTCGCGGCGCTCCAGGAGGATCTCATCTGAGCTCCTCGGGCACGGTGTCGCTCAGAGCCATCGCGTCGACGATGGCCGCGAGCGACACCGGCCTGTAGCCCCACACGTCCACGCCGACGTCGCATGACTGCGTCGTGCCGGGCAGCTTGCCGTGCGTGTGCCCGTAGAGGTGCAGGGAGCCCCGGAAGCACCTGGGCCACGAGCGCATGGGGTAGTGGCACAGGACGAGGTGCCGGCCCTCGATGGCCGTCTCGTAGATGCACTCATGCTGCTCCGCCCAGGGCAGGCGACGGGAGCGCCTGTCGTGGTTGCCGACGATCAGGATCTTGCGCCCGTTGAGCCGCCGGAACGCCCGCTCGACGGCGGTCGCGTCCTTCGACAGGGCGAAGTCGCCTAGGTGATAGACCGTGTCGCCCGGCGCGACGGTCGCGTTCCAGGCCTCCGTGATCAGCGCGTCGTGCTCCTGGATGGAGGAGAACGGACGCTTGCAGGCGGCTAGGATGCCGGCGTGAAAAAGGTGCGTGTCGGCGGTGAACCAGTGGGCCATGATGCCTCCAATTTTTTGGAGGCCGGCGCGCGCGCTCAGGTCCTCCTAGTGTCGGGGAAGGGGGGCGGCGGGCATGCGTTTCATGGCTGGATCTCCGGATAGAATCTTGAGGCTATCACGCGGGGGTTACGATTTCCCTGGCCGGACGTCCCTTCTGTGCGGCGCGCTTCTTCAGGAACTCGACCCGCACGGCATCGATGTCGAAGGCGGTCGCGCCGGCATGTTGCTCGACGAGATCCCACCAGGCTCGCATGACCGGGAGCTTGAGGTCGAGGCGGTCGTCGTCCGTGTAGTGCTTCTCCGACACGCTGCCCGGAGCGACGCCCTCTGCATGATCCAAGATGAGGTCGAGCACGGCATCGGGCAGGCGCAGGGCCCGGGCGCCATGCGACCGCAGCGCCCGGCGCAGGTCGTGCGGGCTCGCGTCGACGGGAAGGGCCGCCAGGAGATGGGTCAGCGTCGATTCCGAGAGGTGCCCGACCGGCGCCCCCTTCTTACGCGGCCGGTGCCCGGGAAACACGTAGACGGCCTCGGGCTCGATCTGCGCCTGCAGGGCCGACCAGACCGCAGGGGGGAGGGGCACGGCATGGTGCGCCTGCGCCCGGCCCGCCTCGCCGGTCTTGCGCCGGATCGGCGGCAGCTTCCACACCCCCCACCCGTCGTCGAGGGCGGCGAACTCGGCGACGCGAGCCGACACGATGGCGCGCCGGCGCTGCGCCGTGGCAACGAGCAGGAGCACGGCGGCCGCTAGCCGTGGATCCAGGAGATCCGTGCGGGCCAGTGCGACGAGGAGGCCGACGCGGTCCATCGTCGGCCAGCGGACGCGCTGCCGCGGCTCCTCTCCTTCCTTCATGCGGGGCTTCCTGGGGCGCTGGAGATCTTCCAGGTGCCCCTTGCTGACACCGCTGTCCCGCCGCGGCCCCGGCGACGCGAGCCAGGCGAACAGGTGCCTCAGGCGGACGAAGATCGCCTCGGCCTGGCGGTGGTGCGTCCTGTTCTTGGCGGCCAATACCGTGGCGATGTCATCCGCGGTGACGCTCGCGACCGGCATGCCGGCGAACGGCTTCATGATCGGGTGTCGGAGGTTCTTCCTCGCGTCGTCGTGCGCTGCCTTCCTCCATTCGGCCTCATGCGCTGCCAGGTAGGCGTCGACGGCGCGCGCGTACGTCCACGTCCGGGGTCGGGGAGGGGGCGCGGGCGGCGCGTCGTGCCTGATCACCTCCGGGAACACGTCTTCGAGGCGGACGATGCCGAGGTCGCCCAGCCGCCGGGCGAGCCACGTCGCCGACGGCCACCCGGCCCCCGACCGCAGCAGGTCGGTCGCCTCGCCGGCAACCTGCCGGGCCTGGGCCACGGTGAGCCTGTCGACGGGCCCGAGATCCAGGCGAACCGTCCTGCCGAGGCGCTCGGCCTTCCACCCCCATGACAGGGTCTTCGGGCTGACCCGGAGCAGGAGCCCCGGGGCCCGCTGGTCCCGGACGTCGACCGCCGGCACGCCCGGGCGGCGCTCGGCCTTGGCGCGCTCGATGAACGTGCCGGTGATGTCGACGGCGGCCTTCGGGGGCCAGGGTATGCGGGCCATTTTGGGCGGGGTTTCTTGGGCGGCTTTGGGCGGGGGCTCAGAAAGCACAGAAATGGGCCTGCCCGTCTACGGTTGCCCGTAAGTGCCCCTAACAACTTGCGAACTTATCCCCGGTTAGCTACGCGCTCCTGGCACGCGAATCCGCCCAAAAGGCCCTGTGCAGCTGACTCTTAATCAGCGGGTCCTAGGTTCGAACCCTAGTGCGCCCACCAAGACTTAGCCTACTGCGGGCTCATAGGATCTCAATCCCGTGGAGCGCGCGGTGACAAGGCAGACCGGCCGACAATCTTCATCGCAGCGTTGAAGCGCTCTCTGTCCGCCAAACCTCGACGGGCGAGCTAGGTCCGCGGAAGCTCGCTTCACGGCCGAGGGCTTCGGCTCACCATGCCATCGCAACGCTTCGAGCATTGAATTCTAACGGTCGACTTCGAAGATGAGCGCGCAAATGAAGGGGACTGGTTCACGATCGTGACCGTCGCACGATGCGCCTCGCCCACATCCACTCGGTCGCGGGCAAGCCGCCGAAAAAGCCCCGCGCGGCGGGGCTGAGGGTCGGCGCTGGATGTCCCGATCGACGCTACGCTGCCAACAGCGCAATCCAAGACCCTGCCGCATCCATCCGCTTGGCGCACATCAGGAGGCCATCGGCCGACCGACGCACTTCGACACGATGATGCACGTGCGGAGCGAGGCGTACATGCACACCGAGGTCGAAGCCGCATCGCCCGTCGCCGTAGCCGGCCGCGGCCAGGTCCGACCGGAACTCGGCCGCCACCGCGAACGCGACGACGGCACCGTCCACCAACACGTCCAGGCACAGCGGGGTGTCGGGATGCGCCTCGTCGCGCGCCCAGCCCCCGACGTGCAGCAGGCCATCGCCCGTCACGCCGCATCGGTCCAGCCACGCTCGCACCGGGCCCGGCTCTGCCGCACCGTCCAACGAGACAGCGCGGAGGGCTAAGCGCCCGCGCAGCGCGGCCAAGTCGGGTCCGAGTTCGGCGCGCGGAGCGTAGGGCATGCGCCCGGTGCCGACGTCGAGGGCCTGCACGCCATCGAAGCCTCCGCGCACGCCGGGCGCCGCCAGGAAGCTCTCCGCCGGAGCATTCTCCGCGAGCAGCAGGTCGTGGGTGTCCAACTCGACGTGCCAGTAGGTGAGATCCGCCACCGCCTCGCCACGCGTGATGCTCGAGCCGTTGACCAGATGTCCCGCGGCCGCGAGCAGCCCGTCCAGCCACAGGCAGTGATCTGGAGAAACAAACAGGTCTCGGGCGGGCACGCCCTCGCCCAGCGCGTCGGCCCGGATGCGGACGGGGCGCTCGGCCGAGGGAACCATCGATCTCGGGTACGCGCGGGTGCCGATCCAACGGATCGGGCGCGGCGTACCGGAAACCGTGATGGCGAGATCGCCCACCGCGAGCTGCTCCACCGGCACGTCCGAGATGACTCGATCGCGCAGGACACGGATCCGCGTCCCGGTCACGTAGCAGGGGGCTGGGTTGGCCGGCTGAGAGGGGTTCGCGGGGTTCGGGGCCGTAGCGGCGCGCACGATCGTGCCGCCCTGGCCGTCCGACACCGCCGCGAAGCTGGTCGTGCGGGGGGCCGACAGCACGAAGTTCTCGCTCACCTGCCCGCCACCGGAGCGGGTGCCGGTGATGGTGATCGAGCTGTTCGCACTGTTGTAGCTGACGCTGGAGTTGGTCAGCCCGGCGAGCGCGATCTCGTTGCCCGAACCGAAATTGGAGATGGTGTTGGCGAAGGTGCCACCATTGGTCGGCTGAGCGGCCACGTTGAGCCCGAGGCGCGCTGTCGCCGTGCCCGACATCGTGCCGAAGGTGATCGTCCCCGTGCCGGCCGAGGTCGGACCGCCGAGCTGAAGGGTGCTCGACACCGCGCCGCCGTTCGAACCGATCGTGGTGCCACCGGAGTAGGTGCTGGCCCCCGTCAGCGTCTGCGTGCCACCGGTGACCGCCACGCCGCCGGTACCGGAGATCGCCCCGCTGTAGCTGGTCGAACCGTTGGTGATGGTCAGGGCCTGCGCGCCGAGCGTCGTCCCGCCGGTGCCCGAAAGCGTGGTGATCGAGGCACCGGCCGTCGTCCCCGAGATGTCGAACGTGCCGGCGTTGGCTACGGGTCCGAGATTGTTGGGAGCGTTGCCGAGGACGCGCAATGTCGTGGCGCCGCCGGCGATCCCGAGGCCGCCGTTCAGCGTTCCCGTGCTGGGGGTCAGGCTGTTGGTGCCGCCCGTGACGTTGATAGCGACGGCCCGGACGGTTGTGCTGCCGCCGGTGAAGCCGCCCGAGATCGTGCCGGTGTTGGTGATGGCGATGTTCGCGCCGGACAGACCGGCTCCCCCCTGGCCCGCGATGCCCGCCGTGCCACCGTTCGCGGCCCCGCCCAGACCACCGTTTCCGCCCGTGATCTGGCCGGTGTTGGTGCCCGTACTCCCGTAGAGGAAAAGTCCGATGCCGCCCTCACCGCCGGAACCGCCGAAAGCGCCGGGACCGCCGGCGGCACCGCCGGCACCGCCGTTCCCGCCGGTGATCTGAGCGCTGGCGATGAAGGATCCGGGGCCGGGCTCAACGAAGCCGTAACCACCGCTGCCGCCGCCGCCACCTCCGCCCGTCCCGTTGCCGGCACCGCCCGTTCCACCGGTGCCGCCGGTCCGGGAAAAGGTGAAGCCTACGCCATTCCCCGTGTTGGAGAGGTACTGGCCGTGGCTGCCGCCGCCGCCGCCGCCGCCGCCGTCGCCGGGATTCGGACCGGCAAGGCCAGCCCCGCCAGCCCCCCCGAAAAAGCTGGAGCCCGTGTTGGTCGAGTAGGCGCCACCCGTTCCCGACGTGTTGGTGACAGTTCCACCAGCCGCCGCGCCCCCGTTGCCGCCGGCGCCTCCGACCGAGCCTGCGGCACCGCCCGCACCTCCGCCGCTCCCCTGGGCAGAAGCGCCGCCGTTTCCACCGGCCGCGCCGGTGCCGTTCGCCACCTCGTCCGCGCCGGGCTGACCGCCCGTGCCGTTGACCGGATCTGCGCCGCTCCCGCCCTGACCGCCCGACATCGCCGCGTTCCCAACCATCCGCATCGACCCGTCATCCGCAATCTTGCGCGGGCGGGTGCTTGCCGTCAGCGTGGCGCCTGTAGGCCCTCGGAGTCGAGGATGCAGCGTCGCCTAATCGGTGATCGCCGGGCTCGAGACAGCGCTTTTTGATCCGTTGTGCTCTCTCCGCGACAGGAGGTCAGACTGATCTGGCACGGAAACTGATTTGATGGCCTGTCATGCTCCTCTGCTGGGAAGAATAGTTATCAACAAGTCGACAGGTTGGTTCGCACGCCACTCATGCGCCCCAGCGCAGGGGTCGATCCGGATGTGGCCCGTCGGCAGTGCGACATATCTCAGAATGGATTCGGCGAAGTCCCGCGCGACGAATGCCGGCGGGGCTGAGGTCGGCTCAGGGATGAGAGCATAGTCTGCGCGCGGGCGGGGCGGCTCCTGTCAGCCGGGGGGCGCGGGCGGATCCTTCGGCGCGGTGCGATTGCCGATGATAATCCTGACCATCGGCGTCAAGAGCGAATGTGCCGGGAGTCAGGCTTGAGCGCGGCCGGATCGGCCGGGCAGGCAATGCGCCGCCGCCGCGACAGCTCAGTGTGCGCTGGTCCGGCATCCGCCGCGGCAACCTTGACGCCTGGGTTGCGACGTCGAAGACCCATGCACAGCCGATATCGACAGGACGCTCGAAGGCCGAAACCTTAGCTCAGTTTCACTCATGGAGAGCCTTGCGCCCCGGCCTGATGATGGCGCCACGGGCGTAAATGAGGATAGATTTTGCGGTTCTGGCGAGAAGTGTCCTACCATTCAACCTGACACGAAGTATAAGTTTTGCTACACGATTAGGTAAGAAGATCATAGAGATCGCCGCGCTCAAGGTCATCAATCTCCTCGCCGAACCGTACCATTTCGGAAAATATTCCGCTAGCTCGACTACCTGTTTCAACGTGAGTTTTTCCCCAGAAACAATATTGATGTATATCTGGTCTCTCAAGTATATATAATTTTTGCGACTCCCAATAATGTCATGGTCAATTTTTCTGACGGAAAGTATATGCTTCAAATGTTCCAAACGATTGGAAAATCGTTCTTGACTGTATTGAAGCCGCTCGACTGAAGGTAAGCGCCCGGTCGAGGACATATTTTTATCGTGAACCCTATAGTATCCCAGCGCCTCGTTGAACGTGTAGATTTCGCCCATGAACGGAGCCGCGATAAGGATTACACCGTCCACCGTATCATAGGATGCCTCCCGAAGAAGATCACACACGTCTCTTCGAAAAATATTCCCCGAGGTCGGAGGCGAAACATATGCTCCTGTTTCAGATATGTCCTGAATGTAGGAATTTTTGGTTTTTTTAGTGCTCAGATCAGGGAAAATTCTACCTTGCTCATCCCCTTTTTCATCGATTATTGACAAGGGAAACTGGAGCTTAGAGTATTTGTCATCCAATGCCCCGACAATTTTCTGTAAAGCCCCTGAAGAAAGCTTATCGTCAGCATCCAAGAACAGAACGTGCCTCGCTGTCGTATTATCTAAGCCGAGTACGCAGGCGCTTACAGGACCGCCGTTTTCCTTACGTAGACATTTTACACCAGTACCCTGAATCAAAATCCACGAATTGTCTGTCGATCCATCGTCCACGACGACCAGTTCACAGTCATCAGGGAGTTGCAAACTCACACTTTCGATCGCTTCAACTATATATCCCTCGTAATTATAACAGTTGACAATGATCGCGAGCTTGTTGGCACCCATCTGTCGGCTCCCAGTTCAGCCACTGAAACCCCGGGGGCCCAGCCGCGAATCATTCGCATCTGAATCTATCTTCGACTGCAAATACGGCAAATATCACCCATACGGATACGGGAAATTTCGCTGAATATTTGTTGGCGGCCAATTTAGATCAAGCAAAGTAAATTTCGGTCTAAGATCTTAATTTTCGACTCAATCTAACATCATCGCGTAGATAAATTATTTTATTATTCCCCAATTGCAATCGAATGTTCGGCTTTACGTGACAGAAGGTCTAAATAGAGCCATAATAATCTCCAGCTTCGGAAAAAATACTACGCTAATTTGATAATGGAGCTTCGAAACACCCGATTGAGCGGTCCGCAACGATTGTGTGGCCGAGAGAAATCCAACTCCTGATCGAGCGCCACCCTCCTTTCAACGTTATAGAGGGTGTAGTTGTAGACATCGACCACATCTCGGGATCCCAAGATGTGGTCGAGCAAAGCATCGACACTGTGAGGCAGCACGCCCCGCTCGTTCATGCCGGTGGACACCGTCCGCCGCAGATCGTTCAACCGCCACTCCGTGACGCCAGACCGCTTGTTTGTCGCGGCCTTCGCGTTCAAGAATCCCGAGAACCTGGCGGCGCCCCCACCGAACAGGAGCGGCCAGCCAGCACTGGGCTGGACCTTTGCGAGCAGGTCGAGGCGCGGGACAGTGGCACGTCGAGCAGCAGACTATTCTTGGTCCGCTGGCCCGGTAGTCGCCAGATGCCGCTCGCCAGATCGAGTTCGGACCGCGTCATGCCCGCCACCTCCTCGCGGCGCTGACCGGTCCGCGTTCGCGAGCGGACGATGCGGCCGAAGTCGTCATCCCGACAAGCCTTCGACGCAGCCTTGATCTCGTCGGGCGAGAGCAACCCGGCAGCGCTTCTCCTCCTGAGCCGTCTCGATCGTGCCGACTACGAGGTTGGGCTCGGCCCTGCCGTTCCCGATCAGCCACGCATAGATGGCCGAGAGCGTGGCCCGCGCCCTTTTCGCCGCGTCCGGCTCGTTCTCCTTCAAGATCACCCCGAGGCGCTCGGCGACTGTCGCCCGGCTCACAGCGTGAAGCGGCTCGCGCAGCTTCCAGGTGGCTGCTCAGTGTTCGACCTGGACGTCACGACGGCCCACGCCTTGGCGCGTCGCTCCTCGGCGCGCGGATCCAACCTGACTTGGCCAGCACCGGCCGCTCGCTCGCCGCTCGCTAGGCATCGGTCGACGAGAGCAGCAAGACCCGGCCGAGGGTGTCCCGCTTGGTCTGACCGATCGCGTTGCGGCATTGGACGATCCGCTGCCGCGAGCCGCCCGCGCCGACGCGCAGGCCGAAGCCAGGGAAGTCGTCGAACACGACCAGGCGTTCTTTCCCGGCCGAGAGTTCGCGGCGGCAGCGGTCTGTTCGGCGAGGCGACTTCCGGCAAGCACGCAGAGCGTCTTCAGCGGTGCCCAGCGTTGGACAATCGGCGGGTCCATCGATTCCAAGAGCGCGCTCAAGCTGTCGGCGACGCCGGCAAGCAGAACATGCGGGTCTCGGCGCCCGGAGCGTCGTCCTCTTACGCAGCGGGTCCGAGGTTCGAACCCCAGTGCGCCCACAGAGCCTTCAAGGACCATGACCGAACCGCTCGGCAGCGTACTCCGCCAACCTTTCTTGCCTTCGGCGCGTCCTACGAAGGTGCGGCGCGTTTTCCGATCTCGACGTGGGGGCGCCGTCCCGGTTAGCTGGTGTGACACGGATCGGAGGGTCAGGAGGGAGCTGTGACAGGAGTTCGGCTGCGCGTGTCCGCCCCAAGGTGTCGTGCCCGCGCCGGTCGCGTCGGCGTAACGCCCTGCATGTCCGGCGGAGAGCGGGATCGGGAGGGGACATGACATCCACCGCTCTCGCCGTGATGATGGCCGGCGTGCTGGGGGCCTTCTGCACGATCGTGTTCGCGGTCGACTGGGTACCGGGCTCCGTCGTTGGATTGCCGAACCTGCCGAGCCGGCGGGTGATCGGCCTGTGGGTCTACAACGGCGTTCTCTGCCTCGCCCTGGCCGCTTGGTTGGTGTGCACGTATTTCTGCACCGTCGACGGCTACGACGACATTCCCGCGGTGCGCGACAGCTACTGCAGGCCGCACGCGACCGTGGGCGCGTGACCGGCGCTACTCCGGGCTCGGCGGGGTGCTGTGGCCCGCACGGGGGCCACGCTGAAAGTCGGGTCCGCGGCAGCGCGGTACGGGTCAGGGCCTGACCAACCGTCCGCCGCGCGGCACGCCGACGGCGCTGGATCGGCCGGTGACGTCCGGCCGGAATGCCTAGCGCGGATCTGCTAGCTGAGCTTGTCGTCGGGCTCCGTGGGCTCCACGCTCGTGCCCAGCGCACCGCCCGCGGGCGGATCGGTCCGACCGCGCTGGTCCCGGCCCGAGACTCCGTCCGTCTCGCCCGCCCGCTGCCCATGCGGGTGCAGCGCGTGACGGTCGGCGCGGGCCATCTCCTTGTGGGTCGGGATGGACCGCCACGGCGCGGAAGCGGTCCCCAGGCGAAGCGTTGAAGGGGACCGCGTGAGGAACACTGCGAGCAGGACCCACGGAATGACGAACACGGCGAACGCGGTGAGGCCCATGGCGATCCTCCGGAGAATTTAGCAGTAACGGTTGAAACTCCGGCGGCTCAGTACTGATCCCGCAAACCTCACTTTAATCGATACTGCACCGCAGCGCGTTCTCCCGCGCGCAAGACGCGGAACACGATCGACCGGCCAGACCGTCGGACCACTGCCGGCAACCCGGCGTGTGACGTGTGCGCGCGGCACGCCTTCGTCCTCCGAGCCCTGTGCCGGGCGCGGTGGGTGACCTCAGCCCGGCGGCCGCGTGCGGACCGTCGCGAGTTCCTCGCGCAGATAGGGCGCCGTGCGGCCGGCCGCGGCCGCGGCGACGATCTCGGGCCGGCCGGCGGCCACGACGGTGCCGCCCTGGTCGCCGCCGCCAGGGCCCATGTCGATCACGTGGTCGGCCCGGGCGACGACGCGCATGTCGTGCTCGACCATGACGACGGTGTTGCCCGCGTCGACCAGACCGTTGAGCTGGACCATGAGGCGGTCGACGTCGGTCGGGTGCAGGCCGGTCGTCGGCTCGTCGAGGACGTAGAGCGTGCCGCCGCGCTGCCCGCGCTGCAGCTCGGTGGCGAGCTTGATGCGCTGGGCCTCTCCACCGGAGAGTTCGGTCGCCGGCTGGCCGAGCCGCAGGTAGCCGAGGCCGAGATCGCGCAGCACGGTGAGCGGCCGCAGCACGGACGGCTCGTCCGCGAAGGCCGCGCAGGCCCGGTCGACGGTCAGCGCGAGCACGTCCGCGATGCTCAGCCCGTTCCACGTCACCGCCAGCGTCTCCGGCGCGTAGCGCGTGCCGTGGCAGGTCGGGCAGGGGGCGTAGACGCTCGGCATGAAGAGCAACTCGACGCTGACGAAGCCCTCGCCCTCGCAGGCCGGGCAGCGCCCCTTGGCCACATTGAAGGAGAAGCGGCCCGCATCGTAGCGGCGCCGCCGAGCCTCCGGGGTCGCGGCGAACAGCTTGCGGACGGCGTCGAACAGGCCCGTGTAGGTGGCGAGGTTCGAGCGCGGCGTGCGCCCGATGGGCTTCTGGTCGACCTGCACCAGGCGCCCGATCCCGTCCATGCCGCCGGCGATGCGGCCCTCCGACGGGCCCGGCACCTCGTCCAGGGGATCGTCCGGCTCGTCCTCGGTCTTCACCGGCCGGCCGAGACGCTCGCCGACCAGCTCGAGCAGGGCCTGACTGACCAAGCTCGACTTCCCGGAGCCCGAGACGCCGGTCACGGCGGTGAGACACCCGATCGGGAAGGGGACCGAGACGCCCTTCAGGTTGTTGCGAACGATGCCTTCGAGGCGCAGCCACCCCGCGGGCTCCCGCGACGGCCGCGGGGGCGCCTCCACCAGCCCGAACAGGTAGAGCCGCGTCCGGGACGCCGCGACGTCACGCAGGCCCTCCGGCGGCCCGCTGTAGAGGATCGTGCCGCCGTTCTCGCCCGCTTCCGGCCCGACGTCGACCAGCCAGTCGGCGCGGCGCATGGTGCCGATGTCGTGCTCGACGACGAAGAGCGAATTGCCCGCGGCGCGCAGCCCGGCCAGCGCGTCGTGCATGGCGTCCCCGTCGGCGGGGTGCAGACCGGCCGTGGGCTCGTCGAGCACGTAGACGACGCCGAACAGCTGCGAGCGCAGCTGGGTCGCGAGGCGGAGGCGCTGCAGCTCACCCGACGACAGGGTCGTGGTCACACGGTCCAGCGAGAGGTAGCCCAGGCCCAGATCCGCGAGCGTCCCGATGCGCGCGATGAGGTCCGAGGCCAGGCGCTGGGCGGCGAGGCGCTTCTCGATCGACAGGTTCGGCGTGACGCGCACGTCCGGCGCGCCCGCATGGGCCGAGCCACCGGACGCGGCACGCTCGGCACGGTCCTTCCGGCCCACCGCGCGGTCGAGGGTGGCGGGTGCGGCGTCGGCCTCGGGCTGCCGGTCCTCGGCCGCCGGCCTCAGGGCCTCGGCGAGCGCCGAGAGCGGCATGCGCGAGAGCGCGCCGATATCCAGCCCGGCGAACGTGACCGAAAGCGCCTCGGGCTTCAGCCGCTTGCCATGGCAGGCCGGGCAATCCTCGCTCACGAGGTAGCGCGCGGCGCGGCGGCGCATCAGCGCGCTCTGCGAGTTGGTGAAGGTGCCGAGCACGTGGCGGCGGGCGCTGGTGAAGGTGCCCATGTAACTCGGCTCCAGGCCGCGGCGGCGGGCGAGCCGCGTCTGCTCCGGGGTGAGGCCGGCATAGACCGGCTCCTGCGGCTGCTCGTCCGTGAACAGGATCCAGTCCCGGAGCCTCCGGGGCAGCGCTTTCCAGGGCGTGTCGACGTCGACGCCCCGGCTGACAAGGATGTCCCGCAGGTTCTGGCCGCCCCAGGCCTGCGGCCAGGCCGCGACGGCCCGCTCGCGGATCGTCAGGGACGGGTCCGGCACCATCGAGGCTTCCGTGGCCTGGTAGACCCGCCCGAGGCCGCCGCAGGACGGGCAGGCGCCCTGCGGCGTGTTGGGCGAGAAATCCTCGGCGTAGAGCATCGGCTGGCCGGGCGGGTAGGTGCCGGCGCGCGAGTACATCAGGCGCACGAGGCTCGACAGGGTCGTGACGCTGCCGACCGACGAGCGCGCGCTCGGGGTGCCGCGCTGCTGCTGGAGCGCGACAGCGGGCGGGAGGCCCTCGATCGCGTCGACGTCGGGGACGCCGACCTGGTCGATCATCCGCCGCGCGTAGGGCGCGACCGATTCGAAGTAGCGGCGCTGCGCCTCCGCGTAGAGGGTGCCGAAGGCCAGCGAGGACTTGCCGGATCCGGAGACGCCCGTGAACACAACGAGCGCGTCGCGCGGCATCTCCACAACGATGTCGCGCAGGTTGTGCTCCCGCGCGCCCCGGACCGTGACGTAGCCCGTCCGCCCCGCACCCGCCCGCGCGATCGTCGTGTCGCGCCGGGGTTTCGCTTGGTCCATGAGCAGCCTTCTCGAAGGAGGCCGGCGCCCCCGCGGATCGTGAAATCGGGAGACCGGAGACCGGCGCGGGCGACGGGGCCGTCACCGCGCGGGCCGCCGTGGCGACCCGTATACCGTCCGGCCCACAAACCGAAGCCGGACCGCGCCGGGAACGCGTCAGACAGCTGGCCTCGCGGGGGAGCGACCGGGATAGCACGGTCGCAGGCGTGGACCGTCGCCGCAGCACCACCGGACCGGATCAGGTCTCGGGCCTTCTCCTCGCTCATGGCGACCGGCGGCCCGAGACGTGGGGTGCGGTCGACGGCCTGGCGATTTTCCGAAGGCGGGCGCAGAACGTGTGGGCGCCCCGTCGAGGAACCGAGCATGGTCAACGAGCACGTCGCGATCCGGACCGAGGACGGCGTATGCGGGACGCACGTCGTCGCGCCGGACGGCGCGGGGCCCTGGCCGGCCGTGATCCTGTACATGGATGCCGGCGGTATCCGACCGGCCCTCGTCGACATGGCGGGGCGGCTCGCGACCGGCGGCTATCTCGTTCTGTTACCGGATCTCTTCTACCGCTACGGGCCCTATGGCCCCTTCGTCCCCGCGGACGTGTTCAAAGGCGATTTCCGAGCGATCCTCGGCCCGCTGATGGCGACGACGGACAATCTCAAGGCCGCGACCGATACAGCGGCGCTCCTCGCCTATCTCGACACGCGCGACGACGTCGCGGGGCGCGCGGTCGGGGCGGTAGGCTTCTGCATGGGCGGCCGCATGGCCATCACGGCGGCCGGCACGTATCCGGACCGGTTCGCCGCCGTCGCCAGCTTCCACGGCGGCAATCTCGCGACCGAGGAACCCGCGAGCCCGCATCGTCTGGCGCCCGCGCTGAGGGCCGAGATGTATATCGCGGCCGCCGAGAACGACGGAAGCTACCCGTCCGCGATGGCCGAGCGGCTGGAGACGGCGCTGTCGCGAGCCGGTGTTCGGTATGCGGCGGAGACCTATCCCGCCGCGCACGGCTGGATGATGCCGGACTTCCCCGTCCACGATCGCGCGGTCGCGGAGCGCGGCTGGGCGGCGATGGGCGCCCTGTTCGACCGCGTGCTGCGCAGCAAGGGTTGAGCGCGGCCGCGTCGCTAAGCGGCCACCGGCAGCCGCAGCACGTCGTCCATCGTGATCGGCCGGCCGGCCTCGCAGCAGAGATGGAGCAGTGTGGACTGGCGGAACCGCAGGTCGCCGGTCACCTCCTCGCCGAGCCAAGCGGGCTTGCTGAAGGACTGATCGGCCCGCGCGAGCTCGACCTCGGCCAGGACCATCCCGGCCAGCGAACCCTGGAAGACGTCGACCTCCCAGGTCAGTCCGTCGTGCGGCACGCAGTAGCGGATCTTCTCGATCACGTTGCCGGTGCACACCTGATCGACCATGGCGGCGCCGTCGGCATGCGGGATCTCGTACTCGAACTCCGCGCGAGCGATGCCTTCGCGCGCGCCCTTGACCGTCAGCCAGGCACGCTCGCCGTCGAGCCGCACCCGGACCTTCCCGCGCGCGAAATGACCGACCAAGCCGTCCTTCAGGTGCCGAATGGATGTGGCCGCGTCGCGCCAGCCCGCGCCTGCCACGAGGAACTTCCGCTCGATCTCTAACCGCATCCACGCGTCCATTGCTTCGGCCGGACGCCTCGTAGCCCATCGGGACCGCCGAGTCAGGCGGACTGGGGCATCCGGTGCGGACGCACGGGAACGGGACTCGGCCTCGACGCAGATGTGCCGCTCACCGTTGCGGCAGAACGATCGTCAGCCTCTCGGATCGCCGTCGATCCGGCGACGTCGTGCCCGGGCGCGAACCGTGCCGTCGGCGTGACCGAGTCGATGATCGCGGGAGCGTAAGAACAAGCGGCGCCGCCGCGAACGATGCGCCTGCGAAGGAACGCGGCCGTTCCTGCACAATATGTATTCATCGCTGTCTAAATCGATGCCAATGCTGCAGTGCATTGTGAATTCATGACGGGAAAATTCCGGACGTGTCGTCTTCCCGCCAGAAAGCGTCGCAGAAAGGCAAGCCCGTGAGGGGGCCGCCGGTAGCTTTTCTTTGTCATTGATAAAAGGCTTGCTAGGCTCGGGGCAACAAGTGACGACTGGAAGATGCAGTAGATCGCAGAGGTCGTAACCACATGGGGCGTATTACCTTAGCGGTCGTGAGCTAGATCTTCGGCTGGAGCTGCGCGAGGGCCTCGCGACCCGGGACCGAGATGATGCACGTGCACCGGGCCGAGAAGGGCTACAACATCGTCAGCCAGGAGACGGACGGGACCGTCACCCCGGACGATGTCGGGCTGGCCGGCATGATCGCCAAGGCGAAGACGGACTTCGTCGGTAAGCGCTCGCTCGCCCGGCCCGACGGGGTCGCCTCCGGCCGCAAGCAGCTGATCGGGCTCGTCACCGACGACCCGCGATGCGTCCTCGACGAGGGCGCCCAGGTCGTCGCCGACCCGAACCAGCCGATCCCGATGCGGAGGCTCGGCCACGTCACCTCGAGCTACTGGAGCGCGAGTTGCGACCGCTCCATCGCGCTGGCCCTCGTGACGGGCGGTCGCGACCTACTCGGCCGGACCCTCCACGTCACGATTCCGGACGGCTTCACCACCGCGACCGTGGCCGAGCCGGTGTTCTTCGATCCCAAGGGCGAGCGCATCCATGCTCGAGGCACGCTACCGCACCGCCCGGGCGCTCCCGCTCGGCCGCACCGAGGCGCCGGCCGGCGCCGGACTCCTGATCCGGCCGGCCGAAGCCGAGGCGCGCTTCTCCCTGCGCCTGCGCGGTCCCCGCACGTCGGCGGCCGATTTCCCCCTCGACCGCCCGATCAACACCCTGTCGGGCGACGAGACCCGGTGGATCGCCCGCCTCGGCCCCGACGAGTGGCTGATCGGCGCGCCCGAGACCGATGCCGACATCCTGGCCGCCGCCGTGAGCACCGACCTCGCCGGCCGGACGCACGCCCTCGTGGACGTGTCGCACCGCAATGTCGGGATCGACGTCCGCGGGGACGCGGCCGCGATCGCCTTCAACGCCAGCTGCCCCCTCGACCTCGGCGACGCCGCCTTCCCGGCGGGCAGCGCCACCCGCACGCTCCTCGGCAAGGCCGAGATCGTGCTGATCCGTCGCCCCGGCCCGGTCCCGACATACCGGGTTGAGTGCTGGCGGTCCTTCGCGACCTACGTGTATGGCTTGCTGCAGGAAGCCGCCTTCGGGGCCGGCCCGCTGGAGAGAGCCGCCGCGCGATGATCAGCGCCTTCGATCTGTTCAAGATCGGGATCGGCCCGTCGAGTTCCCACACGATCGGGCCCATGGTGGCCGCGCGCCGCTTCCGCGACCGCGTCGCCGGCCGGGCCGGCGTCGCGCGGGTGTCCGCGGAGATCTTCGGCTCCCTCGCCTGGACCGGGCGCGGCCACGGCACCGACGTGGCGATCTTCCTCGGCCTGCTCGGCCACGAGCCCGCGACCGTCGATCCGGACGCCGTGACGGGCTACACGCGAACCCTGGCCGAGACCGGCGCCATCGGCCTGCCGGGCGTCGCCTTCGACACGACGAAGGACCTTGTCTTCAACTTCGCCGAGGTCCTGCCCCGCCACACCAACGGCATGCGCTTCAGCGCCCTGGACGCCGACGGCGCCGTGCTGGACGAGGTGGTCTGCTACTCGGTCGGCGGCGGCTTCGTCGAGGAGGAGGGGGCGGGGGAGACCGGCGGCCTCGGCGCCGTCGCGGTGCCCCACCCGTTCGAGAGCGGTGCCGACCTGCTGCGGATCTGCGCCGAGACAGGCCTCACCATCCCGCAGGTCCAGATGGCCAACGAGCGCGCCCTGCGCACCGAGGCGGAGATCGAGGCCGGGCTCGACGCCGTCCGCGACGCCATGCTGGCCTGCATCAGTCGTGGCCTGCGCATGGACGGCGAGCTGCCCGGCGGCCTCAGGGTCCGGCGGCGCGCGAAGCGCCTGCACGAGACCCTCGAGGCGAACCGCCTCACGAACAGCCGGCCGGCCCACGAGATCATGGACTGGATCAGCCTGTTCGCCCTGGCGGTGAACGAGGAGAACGCGTCCGGCGGCCGGATCGTCACGGCGCCGACCAACGGTGCGGCCGGGATCGTGCCGGCGGTGCTGCGTTACATCGTCGACTTCTATCCCGGCTGGAGCGAAGCGCGCGGCCGCGACTACCTCCTCGCCGCCGCGGCGATCGGCGGTCTGATCAAGCGCCGGGCCTCGATCTCGGGCGCCGAGGTCGGCTGCCAGGGCGAGGTCGGCTCCGCGGCCGCCATGGCGGCGGCCGGGCTCGCGTCCGTCCTCGGGGGCGACGCGCGGCAGGTCGCCAACGCCGCCGAGATCGCCATGGAGCACCATCTGGGCATGACCTGCGACCCGATCGGGGGGCTCGTCCAGATCCCCTGCATCGAGCGCAACGCCTTCGGTGCCAACAAGGCGGTGGCGGCCGCATCCCTCGCCCTCCACGGCGACGGGGTGCATTTCGTGAGCCTCGATCAGGTCATCGAGACGATGCGCCAGACCGGCCACGACATGCAGGCCAAATACAAGGAAACCTCCCTCGGCGGCCTCGCGGTCAACGTGGCCGCCTGCTGAGCGCGACGTCCCGCGCGGCCTCGCAGGGACCGCGTCAGGCCGCCTGCGACGTCTCCGGCAGCGCGAACGGCTCCGGCGCGTGACCCTCCGCTCGGAGCGCGGCCAGCAGGTCATCGGGCGCGAGGTTGAGGGTGCGCGTGCTCACCAGGGGATGGACGTTGATCCGCGCCTCCGCGAGCAGGCTGTCCTGGACGAAGATCCGCACGCTGCCCGGCGCGGCGTTGAGGGCGGCGAGCGGCGACACCGCGCCGCTCGCGACGCCGAGCTGCTCGCCGAGCGCCTCGGCACTGGCGAAGGACAGGCCGCCCCGCGCGCCGAGGACGGCCCGGAACGCCTTCAGGTCCACCTGGGCGTCGTGACGGAGCGTGACGAGGAAGTACGTCTTCTTGCCGTCGCGAAGGAACAGGTTCTTGGTGTGCGCGCCGACGATGTCGCCGCAGGCCGCCATCATCGCCTCGACGGTCAGGACCGGCGCGTGCTCGTAGAGCTTGTAGGCGACCCCGAGCGCGCGCAGCCGGGCCAGGAGATCGTCGGAGGTCATAGCCATCGGGTTCCTCATCGGGATTCGCGGGCCGGCGGGCCGAGGACGCCGATCCGGCGCAAGTGAGCCAGAATCTCCGGGGCGGCCTCGTCGGGCTCGGGACGGACGAGAAGGCGCCCGTCGCCAGACGCGGCCGCTCCGGTCGCCGCCCTCAGCCGCTCCGCCGCCGAGCCGCCGGACGGCGCACCTTTCACGAGTTTCGGCCGGCGGCGATAGGGGCGCTCCTCGAAGACCGGGACGGGGGCCGCCGCCGCGGCCGGGTCGCCCGCAACGGTCTCGATCACGCCGTGCGGCGCCTGCCCGTAGGCGAAGGGGAGCGGCGCGGGCGCGTCGGGATGGATCGTGGCCAGGACCGGACCGCGCAGGCGCACGCGGCGGCGGGCACCGCGGCCGAGGGTCTGGTCGAGGGACAATTCGCCCGCGTCGCCGGGCGCGAGGGCGACGATATCGGGGATCAGGAGGCCGTCGAGGGCCTGCGCGACCGCGTAGGGAACCATCCCGGTCTCGTCGCCCCCCTGGCCGCGCCGGCCCGCGAGGATCAGGCCGGGCGCCATCGTCGCGAGGCGGGCGGAGAGGGCCGGCACCGGATCGACGCCCGCCGGCACGGGGACGTGCACGATCCGGGACAGGCCGTGGCCCAGCGCGTCCGCGACGGCGGCCGCGTCCGGCCCGGCATGGAGGCCGACGGCCTCGCCGAGGCCCGTCGCGAGGCGGATCGCCTGGGCCTCCAGCCGCGGCAGGACCGTCGCGCCCGAGACCGGATGCCGTCCCGCGGAGAGGAGCACGACGCCGATCATGGGCTGTCCTCCGGGCGCGCGGCCTCCGCGGCCTCCGCGGCCAGCAGCCGCAGAAGGGCGGGCATGACCGCCTGCGCGTCCTGCACGATGGCGAGGCCCACCCGCTCGATCATCGCCGCGTGCAGGTCGGTGTTGACCGCCACGACGTGCTCGCAGCCCGCGATACCCTGCAGGTGCTGCGGCGCCCCCGAGATGCCGAGGGCGAGGTAGCAGGTCGCCGCCAGGACGGTGCCGGAGGCGCCGACCTGGGTCCGACGCGGCATCAGCCCGGAGTCGCACAGGACCCGGCTCGCGCCCGGGGTCGCGCGGAGCGCCGCGACCAGCTGCCGGAACGCGTCGAGGTCGGTGACGCCGTTGCCCGCGGCGGTGACGAACTCGGCGAGCGCGAGCGGCACCGTGGCCGGGTCGGCCGGGACGCGCTGCGCCGAGAGGATCGCCGTCCCGGCCGTCGCGGGCTCCGCCGTCGCGACCGCCAGCGGCCGCGCCTCCCGGGGCGGGCCGGCATACTCGGCCACCGCGTCGGGGGCGACGGTGGCGAGCAGCCCGGGCGCGGCCCGCTGCTCGACGCTGCGGCCCCGCGCCGGGCGGATCAGCCCGGAGGCGGAGACGCCCTCGGCCTGGGTGAACAGCGGCGCGCCGAGCCGGACCGCGACCCGGCGGGCGACGTCGCCGCCGTCGAGGGATTCCGGGAACAGGACGTGGCGCGGATCGAGCGCTGTCAGGGCCGCGACGATCCGGGCGGCCCGGCCGGCGGGATCGTAGGCGCTATCGTGGAAGGCCCGCACGGCGCCGTCGTCGTCCCGGACGATCGCCACCGAGGTCTTGCCGATGTCGACGACCATGACGTCGCCGGCCTCCGGCACGTCGGGCTCGACGCCGACGTAGATCCAGTGGCGGCCGAAGATGTCCGCCATGTCGGCCTTGAAGACTTCGGGGCTCAGGTAGAACTCGGCCGGCAGGCTGTAGCCGCGACGGCGCTCGCGCCAGAGACGCTGCAGAGGGGTCGGCGTCACGTCGAGCATGGGACCTCCGGAGCCATTCAGGCCCCGAAACTATCGTCGCCGGACCGGCCGCCCGCTGCCACGCCAGCGACACTCGCTTGGTCAACGGCGACGTGGCGTGGACCGGCCCGTGCCGGGGGCCGGGGCGCCGCTACTCGGCAGCCGACCGCGTGACGGTCTCCGCCCCGTCGTCCACGCCGAAGCGCGCGATGCTGTCCTCCAGCCGCAGCGCGGCGTTGATCAGGGCCATGTGGGAGAAGCCCTGCGGCGTGTTCCCGCGCTGCGCCCCGGTGGCCGGGTCGATCTCCTCGGCGAGCAGCCCGACATCGTTGCACCGGGCGATCAGGCGCTCGAAGGCGGCCCTGGCCTCGCTGGTCCGCCCGTCGAGGGCGAGGCAGCCGACCCGCCAGAACGCGCAGGCCGTGAACGTGCCCTCGTCGCCCTCCAGCCCGTCCTCCATGCGGTAGCGGTAGATCAGGTCGCCGACGCCCAGTTCGCGCTCGACCGCCGCCAGGGTCTCGCGCATGCGCGGCTCCCGCGGGTCGAGGGCCCCGAACAGGGCGACGCGCAGGACCGCGGCGTCGAGGTGGTGCGAATCGTAGGCGCCGACATAGGCCCGCTTCTCGGCGTTCCAGCCCTTCTCCAGGTATTCCGACCGGATCTCGGCGGCGATCCGCTCCCACTCGGCGATCTTCGCCTCCGGCACGCCCGCGATGTTGCGGGCGATCCGGGCCGCGTCCCGCAGGGCGACCCAGATCATCGCCTTGGTGTGGACCTGCTGGCGCGGCCCGGTGCGCAGCTCCCAGATGCCGTTATCCGCGTCGTGTCGGTGGCGGATGGCCCGGGCGGTGAGGTTGTCCAGCACCTCCGGCAGCCGGTCGTTGACCTTCTCGGGCGGGTCGTAATCGACCGCCTCGAGGAAGACGCACAGCGCCCGGATCAGCTCGCCGTAGATGTCGTGCTGGTCCTGGCACTCGGCGATGTTGCCGATCACCACCGGCCCCACGCCGTTCCAGCCGGCGAGGTGGCTCAATGCCTCCTCCGGCGGCATGTCGCCGGCGATGCCGTACATGAGCCGAGTCTCCCGCCCGAAGGTGCCGTCGCGCTCGCGCAGGAAGCGCAGGAACTCGGACGCCTCGCGGACGTAGCCCAGCATCACGAAGGCGGTGACCGTGAAGGCGGCGTCGCGCATCCAAGTGAAGCGGTAATCGTAGTTGCGGTTGCCCGGGACCGCCTCGGGCAGGCCGGCCGTGGCCGCTGCCACGATCCCGCCCGAGGGCGAGTAGGTCAGCAGCTTCAGGCACAGGGCGGACCGCATCACCGCGTCCCGGTAGGCGCCGCGATAGGTGCTCCGGGCGCACCAGCGGCGCCAGTAATCGGCGGTCGACTCCAGCCGCCTTTGGGCGCCGGCGAAATCCTCGATGCAGGCCTCGTCCTGATCCTCGCCGTGGGTCAGGACCAGGTAGGCGGTCTCGCCCTCCGCGAGGTCGAAGCGGACCTCGGCCGCGTCGCCCGCGAGGGTCGGGCACGCGTGCGCGTTGACCCGCACGCGCCAGTCACCGGCCTCGAACAGGACCGACCCGCCCTCGACCAGCGGCGTGCACGGGCGACGGGCGTAGTCGAAGGTCGGACGGACCCGGAACACGCCCGAGACCCGGCCCTGCTCGCAGGTCAGCAGCCGGATCAGGCGGCTCTCGCTCTCGCCGTCCGGCCCCTCGTCGGGCTCCGGGCTCGGCGGATTGACGGGCATCAGGTCGACGAGGTGCGCCCGGCCGGTCTCCGTGGTGAAGGTCGTCTCCAGGATGTTGGTGTCGGGAAGGTAGCGGCGCGCGCTCCCGGTCGAGCCGTCGAGGGCGAGGCTGCACGCCCCGCCCTTGTCGTCGTCGAGGAGCTTCACGAACAGCGCCGGCGAATCGTGGCGCGGCCAGCACAGCCAGTCGATGGAGCCGTCCCGGGCGATCAGCGCGCAGGAATGGGTGTCACCGATGAGGGCGTAATCGCTGATGGGCTTCGACACGGGGCTTCCGGATGGCGGCACCCGGTCCGCCGGGCAGGACAGAGTTCTGAGGTAGCCGGGCGGCGCCGGGCGGGGAGTCCCGATCGACGATTCGCCGCACGGCCGCGCGCGATCGCCCCCGTTCGGTCAGGCCCCGGGCCGCGGCAGCATACGGTCGCTGATGATCCGCCGCTGGATCTCACTCGTGCCCTCGAAGATCGTCGTCAGCCGCGCGTCGCGCCAGTAGCGCTCGACCCGGCGCTCGGTGGTGTAGCCGTTGCCGCCGTGGAGCTGCATCGCCTGGTTGGTGACCCGCACCGCCATCTCGGTGGCCAAGAGCTTCACCATCGCCGACTCGCTCTCGGCGGCCTCGCCCTGGTCGAGGAGGTGGGCGACCTGATGCCAGAAGGCCCGCGCCTGCGCGACCTCGGCGGCCATGTCGGCCAGCGCGAAGCGCAGCGCCTGGAAGTCGCCGATCGGGTGTCCGAACTGGACGCGCTCCTGCAGGTAGCTCTGGCAATCCTCGACCGCCGCGCGTGCGACGCCGACGGCCCGGGCCGCCGTGTGCACCCGGGCGATGTTGAGGCCGCGCTGGACGGCGGCGAACCCGCCGGAATCCGCGTCCGCCCCCTGGTCGCCGTAGAGCCCGGTGAGCCGGTCGCTCTCGGGCACGCACACGTCCTCCAGGGACAGCTCGAAGGTCTGGAACCCGTGATAGCCGATCTTGTCGATCACCCGGCCGGTCACGCCGGCCGGGAAGCTGTCGCGCTCCTTGAGCACGAGGAACGGCTCGAGGCCGGCCGAGCGCGACTCGCCCGGCTCCGGGTCGCGGGTCCGGGCCAGGACCTCGATGAAGTCGGCGCCCTTGGCGAAGCCGGCCCAGCGCTTGGTCCCGGTGAGCCGCCACCGGTCTCCGTCGCGCACCGCCCGGGTCTGCACGCCGGCGAGGTCGGACCCGGCATCGGGCTCCGACAGGGAGATCGAGCCGATCCACTGTCCCCGGGCCGAGCGCCGGAGCAGCTCCGCCCGGCGCTCCGGGTCGAGGGTCTGGGTGCCAAGGCCCTGGCCGCGCGCCAGGATGCTGCCCACGGACAGCCAGGCCCGGGCCAGCTCCTCCGAAACGAGGCAGTACTCGAACACGCCGAGTCCCAGCCCGCCGTGCTCCGCCGGGATCGTGATCCCGAACCAGCCCTTCTCGGCCATGGCATCGATGAGCGTCCGCGGCATCTCGGCCTTGTGACGGTCGAGCTCGTCGGCGAGCGGCAGGACGGTGTCGCGGGCGAAGGCCCGGGCCTCGTCCTGCAGCGCCGCCCGCGCCTCGGTGCGCCAGGGCGAGGCGAGTTCCGGCGGCTTCGGCGCGATCAGGTCATTCCGATCCTCGGTTCCGGTCATCGTTCCCCCCTGTGATGTGACGCCGTGCGGCAACTCAGTTCAGGTCCGTGCGGGAAACACGCGCTTACAAAATGGTTCCGTGCCCCATCTTCGAATAATCGGCGGACGGGGTCATAATAGCTTGATGATGCAGGCCGAACCGCAGACCGACTCCTTCGCGATGAGCGCACCCGCAACACCCCACATCCTCGTCGTCGAGGACGATCGGGAGATCTCGGCGCTGATCGCGCGCTACCTGCGCGGCAACGATTGCCGCGTCACGCTGGCCGGCGACGGCGCCGACATGGACCGGGTCCTGGCGGAAGCGCGGATCGACCTCATCGTGCTCGACCTGATGCTTCCCGGCGAGGACGGTCTGAGCCTGTGCAGGCGCCTGCGCGGTACCTCGCAGATCCCGATCCTGATCCTGACCGCGAAATCCGAGGACGTGGACCGGATCCTCGGCCTCGAACTCGGCGCCGACGACTACCTCGCCAAGCCGTTCAACCCGCGGGAGCTGCTCGCCCGCATCCGCGCCATCCTGCGCCGGGTCGCCGCCGAGGCGCCGGACGCCGACGAGCGGCGGCGGCTGCACTTCTCGGGCTGGACGCTGGACGTCTCCCTGCGTCAGGTCCTCTCGCCCGAGGGTGCGCGGATCTCGATCACCGGTGCGGAGTTCGACCTCCTCCACGCCCTGTGCCTCCGGCCGGGGCGGGTGCTGTCCCGGGACCAGCTCCTCGACCTCACCCAGGGCCGCGCCGCGGGCCCGTTCGAGCGGAGCATCGACGTGCTGATCTCCCGGATCCGCCAGAAGATCGAGCGCGACACCCGCAACCCCGAATTCATCCGCACGATCCGCTCCGGGGGCTACCTGTTCACGCCGGAGGTCACGCGGTCATGAGCGGGCTGGGGCGGCTCCGCGCGCGGCTGCGTCCGAAGACCATCGCGGGCCAGATCGCGCTCCTCGTGGTCGCCGGCATCGCCGTGGCGCACGTGGTCGCCACCGCGGCGTTCCTGATGCTGCACGAGTCGCAGAATCCCGACACGCTGCCGGGCGTGGCCGCGAGCCGCCTCGGCGTTCTGGTGAGACTCATGGACGCCGCCGACCCGGCGGCGCGACCGGCGCTGCTGGCGAGCGGCCGCAGCCTGCCGCTGATCCAAGTCGAGCCCTGGGACGGGACGGTGCCGCCGGGGGCGAAGCCGGCCCCCGACCTGCCGGTGATCCGCAAGCTGCGCTACGGCGCCGGCCGGCCGGTGACGATCACCGACCTCGCCGCGGCCGACCCGGCGCGCGACAAGTCGGACGGCCGCCTCCATATCGGCATCGTCACGCCGGCGGGTGTGCGGGTCCAGGCGACGCTGCCGAACGATCCTCTGAGGGGCCCCCGCCAGGGAGCGCTGATCTTCACCGTGGTGTTCCTGGCGCTGACGCTGGCGCTGCTCTGCGTCTGGGCCACGCGCGCCCTCACGGCGCCGCTGAAGCGGCTCGCGGGCGCGGCGGAAGCCTTCGGCGCCCGCGACGACCACGTGGCGCTGCCGGAGGCGGGGCCGCGCGAGGTGCTCGCCGTGTCCCGGGCGCTGGACCGAATGCGGTCGCGCGTCCGTCGCCTGATCGACGACCGGACGCAGATGCTGGCGGCGATCAGCCACGACCTGCGCACGCCGATCACCCGGCTGCGCCTGCGCGCCGAGTTCATCGAGGACGAGAACGCCCGGGCCTCGACCCTGCGCGACCTCGACCAGATGAACGGCCTCGTCGAGGCGGCGCTCTCCTTCGTGCGCGACGGCCAGATCCGCGACGCGAACAGCCACAGCCTCGTGGATCTCGCCTCGGTGGTGCAGACGGTCTGCGACGACTTCTCGGATTTCGGCGCCCCGGTCAGCGTCAGCCGCAGCCGGCACGTCCTGGTCCAGGGCCGGCCCGAGGAACTCCAGCGGGCGGTGACCAACCTCGTGGACAACGCCGTGAAATACGGCGGCCGGGCCGACGTGCAGATGGAGGCCTCCGAGCGCGGCGTCCGGGTCTGCATCCTGGACAACGGCCCGGGGATCCCGGAGGCGGAGCGCGAGGCGATGCTCCAGCCCTTCGTGCGCGGCGACCGGGCGCGCAATCTCAACGAGGCCAGCGGCTTCGGCCTCGGCCTCTCGATCGTGCAGGCCATCGTCGAGGCACATAACGGGCGCCTGCGGCTGGAGAACCGCCCCGAGGGCGGGCTCTGCGCGGCGATCGAGCTGCCCCTGGCCGCCCAGGCCTTCGCGGGGCGCGCGGCGCACAAGCCCGCGCCGCTCCCGGCCGAGGCGGCCTGAGGCCGCCTCGGGTCCCGTCCGCTTCTACGCCGCCCGCACGTTGCGGAGGAACTGCGCCACCTCGGCGCGGAGCTGCTCCGAGCGGGTCGCCAGCGAGTCGGACGCCTGCGCGACCGAGTCCGCGGCCTCGCCGGCATCGCCAGCGACCCGCGCGACCTCGGCGATCTCCAGGGTCATCGTGCCGGTGCCGGCCGACGCCTGCCCCATGCTGCGCACGATGTCCTGCGTGGTGACGCCCTGCTGGTCCACCGCGGCGGCGATGCTGGTCGACACCTGGTTCATCGCCTCGATCTGGGCGGTGATGCCCTGGATCGCCCCGGCCGCGTCGCCCGTGACCGTCTGGATCGAGGCGACCTGACGGCTGATCTCCTCGGTGGCGCGGGTGGTCTGCGCGGCGAGTTCCTTGACCTCGGCGGCGACCACCGCGAAGCCGCGGCCCGCCTCGCCGGCGCGGGCGGCCTCGATCGTGGCGTTGAGCGCCAGCAGGTTCGTCTGCCCGGCGATGGTCGAGACCATGCCGACCACGTCGCCGATGCGCGTCGCGGCGGCGGCGAGGTCGGTCATGGTCTGCTCGGCCCGGCGGGCCTCGCCGACGGCGGTGGCGGACATGCCGGCGGCCTGCTCGACCTGCCGGCCGATCTCCTGGACGGTCGCGCCGAGCTCCTCGGCCGCGGCCGCCACGGTGTTGACGTTGTCGGAGGTCTGCTGCGCGGCCCCGGCGACGCTGGTCGAGCGCTCGGAGGTGCTGGAGACCGCGGCGCGCATCGTGTCCGAGGCGCCCTGAAGCTCCGTGACGGCGCCGGTCAGGCCCTCGACGATGCCGCCGACCGAGTGCTCGAAGCCGTCGGCCAGCTGCTTGAGCATGGCGCGCCGGCTCTGCTCCTCGCGCAGGCGCGCGGCCTCGGTGGTCTGGAGCTGCTGGGCGGCCTCCTCCAGCGACATGTCGCGGATCGTGACCACGGCGCGGGCGATGTCGCCGATCTCGTCGCGCCGCGCGCTGCCCGGCACGTCGGTCAGCGCCTGGCGATCGGCGAGGGCCTTGAGGGCGCGGGTGAGGGCACCGAGCGGCGCCACGATCGAGCGGGCGAGCAGCAGGCCGAGCAGGGCCGTTCCGGCGAGCACGAACAGGCCGGTCAGGATCAGCGTGCGCGACAGGGCCTGGACCGCGTCGATCGCCTCCGCCTGGGTCTGCTCCGCCACAACCGTCCAGGGCGCGCCCAGAACGGTCACCGGCGAGGCGGCCGCCATGTGGGTGCCGTTCTCCGCCGCGAAGTCGACGGGACCGCCGGCCTTGACCCGGTCGGCGGCGAGGCCGATCCCGGCGAGGCCCGCGCCGGCACGGACGCCGGGGTTCAGCGGCGGGTTGCTGCGCAAGAGGCCGTCCGCGCCGACCGCCAGGATCTGGCCCGTGTCGCCGAGACCGGTCCGCTTCGACAGCGTCTGGTCGAACAGGGCGGGCGTGACCCGCATGACGATGAAGCCGATCCGCTCGGCCGCCTGCGCGGTGCCCATGGCGACGTTGGCCCGCTTGGTCATGGCGCGGCCGAGGAAGGCGGCCGGGACCCCGTCCACCGGGTAGGCGGCAAAATCCTCGTACAGGACCGCGCCCGGGTCGGCGGATTTCAGGCGCTCGACGAGGCGTGCGAGCGCCGTCCCCGCCAAGCCGTCCTCCGTGACCGCTTTGCCGAAATCGGCGCCCTTCGTCGTGGTGTAGTCGATCCGGCCGTTGTCATCGATGAACATCAAGTCGGCGTAGCCCGGCTGGGCGACGAGCTTGCGCGCCACCTCCTGAACCTTGACGTGCCGGCGGGCATACATCGACGACATGCCGCTGCCGTCGAGGGCGACCCGCGCCTCGGCGGTCTGCGGCGCGCGGAACGCCGCGATGACGCTCTCGGTGTCGGGCTTCGCCGGGTCGAGGTTCTCGAGCAGGTCGGGGAAGTTCGAGACGATCTGCGGGTGGGCCGCCACCGCCAGGAAGTCGGCCTGCGCCCGATCCGCCACCAGCTCGATCGCGTCCCGGCGCGCCGCCGCGGCGAGTTCGAGGCGCTCGTGGGCCGCGGTCATCAGACCCGCCCGCGCCGAGTACCAGCTGAATCCGCCCATGGCGGTGGCGCTCAGGAGCGCCAGGCCGACGGTCGTCGCGGGAAGGCGCGTGCTCAGCCGCGATAGCGAGATCATGATGCCCCTGTATTCTTCGGGAGATTGATTTGACGTGAACCAATCGCCCAATCCTTATAAAAATCTCGTAAACACCGATACACCGCTCAAAACTTGAGCAAACGCGGAACATACAACTTAAAGAACAGTCTGAGCACCATGATTCCAAGTTGTGAATGGTCGAGCGCCTGTTCCGGCAAGATTTCGCCGCGCGGGTCGTCACGGACGCCCGCGCGGCGTTGAGGGATGCGCGGCATCCGGCCAAGTTTCGGCCAGCCCGTTTCGGCCAGCCCGTCGTCCCGCGGCCGCCCCGGACACACCGTGACGGATCTTGCTGACCGATCCCGTCTCGCGGTCGGCGTCATCGGCCGGTTATGAGTCCGGGTGGTAGAGCGGCCGCGGAGAACGGTCGCTTCGTGACGGCGATGGAGGTGGGATGAGCGGCGAAGACCAGCTGGACCGGGCGCGCAGCATCGCGCTGATCGGGGCCCCGATCGAGGTCGGGACCAGCGAGGCCGGCGCCCTCATGGGCCCGGCGGCCCTGCGCACGGCCGGGCTGGTGCGGGCGCTCGCCGAACTCGGCCACGCGATCGCGGATCGCGGCGACGTCACCCCGGACGGGCCCGCCGGGACGCGCGGGCTGGACGGTGTCGCCGCCTGGACGCGGGCCCTGTCCCGCGCTGTGGAGGACGCCCTCGACGCGGGGGCGCTGCCGCTGACCGCCGGCGGCGACCACAGCCTGTCCCTGGGCTCCGTCGACGGGGTGATGCGGCACTGCGCGCGGCGCGGCCAGCCCGTCTTCGTCCTCTGGCTCGACGCCCACGCCGACTTCAACACGCCGGCGACATCGCCCTCCGGCAACGTCCACGGCATGCCGCTCGCCGCCCTGTGCGGCGAGCCGGGCTTCCCGCCGCTCTTCGCCGAGCCGACGCCGGCGCCCCTGCCGCCCGCCGACGTCCACCTGTTCGGCCTCCGGTCGATCGATGCCGGCGAGCGCGCCCTCGTGACGGCGCGCCGGGTCGGCGTCACCGACATGCGCACGATCGACGAGTTCGGCGTCGTGGCGCCCCTGCGGCGGGTGCTCGACCGCGTCGCCGCGCGGGGCGCGCACCTCCATGTCAGCCTCGACATCGACTTCCTCGATCCGTCGATCGCCCCGGCCGTGGGCACCACCGTTCCGGGCGGCGCCACCTTCCGGGAGGCCCATCTGATCATGGAGATGCTCCACGATTCCGGTCTGGTCCGCTCCCTCGACGTGGTGGAGCTCAACCCCTTCCTCGACGAGCGCGGCCGCAGTGCCCGGGTGCTGGTCGAGCTGGTGGCCAGCCTGTTCGGCCGGCGCATCCTCGACCGGCCGACCCTGCCGATCGAGGCCGTGCCGGCAGAGCCGGCCGGGCGCGCCTGATGCACGGCCCTCTCGCGCCCTCATCCGCGCCCGAGATGACCGCGCCCGCGCGCCAGCGCTCGGACGGGCGCGTCCAGCTGCGTGTCGGACTGGCCCGTCCGGGCGGCGGGACGCGCATCCTGGATCTGGCAGAAGCCGGGCCGTCGCGGCTGCGCTTCCCCCGGGGCACCGGCGCGCCGGAGGCGGTCCTCGTCAACACGGCGGGCGGCGTCGCCTGCGGCGACACCTTCGCCATCGACCTCACGCTCGAACCGGGGGCCGAGCTGGTCCTGACCACGACGGCGGCCGAGAAGATCTATCGCTCTGACGGCCCCGTGAGCCGCATCGTCAACACGCTGAATCTGGGGGAGGGGGCCGGCCTCGCCTGGTTGCCGCAGGAGACGATCCTGTTCGATCGGGCCCGGGTGCGGCGGCGCTTCGTGGCCGATCTCGCCGAGGGGGCCGCGCTGCTCGCCGTGGAGGTCGTGGCGTTCGGCCGCGCCGCCCGGGGCGAGCGGATCGGCGACGGGCTGTTCGCGGATTCCTGGCGGATCCGCCGGGGCGGGCGCCTCGCCTACGCCGACGACCTCCTGCTGGAGGGGCCGATCAGCGACCACCTCGCTCGCCCGGCCATCGGCGGCGGCGCCCGCGCCTGCGCGACGATCCTCGACCTCTCCGCCGGGGCGGAGGCGCGCCTCGAGGAGGCGCGGACCCGGCTGGCCGAGGCCGCGTCGCCCGGGACGACGGCGGCGGCGAGCGCCTGGAACGGCCATCTGGCGGTCCGCGCGCTGGGCGACGCGGTCGGGCCCCTGCGCGGGCTCGTCGCCCGCTTCCTCGCGGGCTACCGCGGCCTGCCGATGCCAAGGGTCTGGCAGAGCTGACGCGGTCCGCACGATCCGGGCCTCGGGGCCGTTGCCTGCGACCGCCGACCTCTGCTAGAGACGCGCACCCGGAGCTGTCCGCCAAGCTCCGGACGGGACGGCAGCGCCGTTCGGGAAGGCCTCGTGGCGGAGTGGTTACGCAGAGGACTGCAAATCCTTGCACCCCGGTTCGATTCCGGGCGAGGCCTCCATCCTTCCCAGACAGATTGTGCCGGCCGTGACGGGCCGGTGCGCGCCCGTCAGGCGCCGTGGACCTCCACCATGAAGGTCTCGATCGCCCGCTGCAGGCTGTGGGTCCCGGCATTGACCCGGGCGGCGCTGCCGCGCACCTGCCCGGCCTGCGCCTCGTTGGACGCGGCCGCGGCCTGAACGCCCGCCACGCTCTCGGAAACCTGCCGGGCCTCCGCGGCCGCGCCGAAGATCGCCCGCGCGATCTCCTGGCTGGCCTGCCCCTGCTGGTCGGTGGCGTCCGCGACCTCGGAGGCGATCAGGCTCATCCGGGCGATGGTCTCGCCGATCGTGCCGATGGCGCCGACCGTGCGCCCGGCGGCCCCCTGGATCGCCCCGACCTGCCCGGTGATGCGGTCGGTGGCGAGCGCCGTCTGGCCGGCCAGCGCCTTCACCTCCGCGGCGACCACCGCGAAGCCCCGCCCCGCGGCGCCCGCGCGGGCGGCCTCGATCGTGGCGTTGAGCGCGAGGAGGTTCGTCTGCTCGGCGACCTCGCGGATCAGCGTGACCACGGCGCCGATCTCCTCGGCCGCCTGCGAGAGGCTCATCACCGTCTCCTTGAGCCCCTGCGTGTCGGAGAGGGCCGAGGTGGCGATCGCGCTGGTGTGACGGACCCGCGCCTCGATCTCCCGCGCCGAGGCCGAGAGCTCCTCGGCCGCGCTGGCGATGCTGTCGACGAGGCCCGCGCTCTGCTGCGACGCTCCGGCGACGACGGCCGACTCGGCCGCCATCGCGCCCGCGTTGCCCGAGAGCGTGTCGGCCGCCGCCTGCATCGCCTCGGCCGAGTCGGCGAGATCGGTGACGGCGCGGTGCGTCTCGGCCTCGAAGGTGCGGGTGGCCGCGGCCAGGGCCTCCGCCCGGCTGCGGTCGCGGTCGCGCCGCGCCTGCGCCTCGGCGTCGAGGTCGCGCTTCTCGATCAGCGCCGTCTGGAACGCCGCGATGGCGGCGGCCATCTCGCCGATCTCGTCGCGGCGGTGCGTGAACGGGATCGCGCGGCCGAGATCGTTGGCGGCGAGCGCCGTCATCCCGTCCTTGAGCCGATGCAGCGGCCGCCGCACCTGGCTCACGATGATCCAGATCGCCGCGAGGAGGCCGAACGCCAGCGCCGCGGCCGGCACGGCCACCAGGGTGATCCGCGCCCGACGGCGGTCGGCCGCGTCCGCGGCGCGACGGGCGTTCAGGCGGTTCAGCACCTCCCGTCCGAGAATGCCGATCTCGGCGACCATGCGCTCGCGGTTCTTCACGGTCGCCTCGTCGGTCGCCTGGATCAGCGCGGCCTTGGGCGAGACCGTGAGACCGAGTTCGGCCGTATCGGTCTGGTAGGCGACGAATTCCTTGACGAAGAGGTCGAACCGCCGCCGACGGTCGGCGGGGAGTTGATCCTCCATGGCCTCGAGGAAGGGCACCCGCACCTGCTCCACGGTGGCGAGGGCGTCGTGGAGCGCCGACAACCGTGTGCGCGCCTCGGTCGTGTCTTCCGCGGTGTAGAGGGCCGTAGCCTGCACCACCGCGTGCTCGATCGCCTGCCCCAGGGCGCCCGCCTGAAGGCCGGCGTTCCAGATCCGGTCGGTGGCGGCCGCCCGCTCCTGCTCCCAGTTCGATTGTCGAACCGCGAAGGCAGCGATGCCGATCGCCACCAGGGCCAGCAGCCCGATCACAGCGGAGAGCTTCAGGCCGAGTGAGATGCGCATGGCGACGAGCCGCTTCTGGCCGGAGATTCGTGTGACCGCAGCTATATCGAAGCAAATCTTTTTGAACAGGTAAATATAGCCGGCAAAAACATTTATCTTATACTCCGAAGCTCCGAAATTTTTGCCATCGCGCGGCCCGGCTCAACCTCCGCATCCAAGAGCTCATCGGAGGAAGAATTCGCGGATCTCGGCCGGTGCCGGATTGTCAGTTCAGTCTCGCGAGCGCTGCCGGCAGATGCGCCGGCAGGCAGGAGCACTGTTTCGCCCGGACGAAGCTGGATCGCCGCGCGCCCGACCGCGCGGGACACAGGTCGGCGATCACGGCAGGCGGATCTCGGTCCGACCTGGGATGCACGGCTCTGGAAGCGGTAGGGCGGCCACGATCTCGCGACGGAGATCGTCGCGCTGGGCCTCCACGAGGTCGGGGAGGATATCGGCCTCGTGCTCGTCCAGGGCCGCGATCAGGCGGGGATGGTCGGCGCTCCACTCGAAGGCGACGCGCACCTCGCGTTCGGCGTAGGGGTCCTGTGGGTCGAGACAGCGATGGGTCGGCATAGCGGCAGGGTCGTCACACCGGCGCGCCGGCAGGCGGTCCCCGTAGGAGCGGGAGACGACAGACGGATGACTTCCACCGGCCGCGGACCGGCAGAGCCGGCGACGGGCCTCGGCGACGATGTTGCCGATCAGTCACATTCCGGGCCTCCCGACCTCCGCGGGAGGCGCCACGCGCTGTGTCGGGGGGCGCAGCGCGTCGGTTTGGACGCGGATCGTGCATCGAGGCCCTTGCGTCACGCCATCCCGGTGTGTAGAGACCCCCTCGTGATCCCCGATAGCTCAGTTGGTAGAGCAGGCGACTGTTAATCGCCTTGTCGCAGGTTCGAGTCCTGCTCGGGGAGCCATCCACTTACCAACATCTTGATCGAACTGAGTTTTCGGATCTCTCACCCGTCCCGGGTTCTGAGGTTCGGGAACAGCGTTGCCGTTCCGGCATCCGTCAATACGTGCGACGTGCCGTGTTCGACTGGCGCGATGCGGGCGTGCCGGCGCCTCTGCCGACCGGTGCCGTCGCAGATCGATCCTCCACACTCCCCGCGGGATCCGGCGCGCGGTGGCGCCGATGGATGGCGGGATGTTTCGCGCGCCCTCGAACGTCTACGTCGTGCGCCCGTGCCGCCCGCCCCGATGTGGCGCGGCGCGCTGAGCCACGACGACAGGCACGGCGGTGATCCCGATGTCGGGCGGCATGCTCGGTTCCCTGGCCCTGGCGGCCGTCTTCACGCTGGGGTGCTTCGGCATCCACAGCGCGCGCCGGCATCCGGACGCGGTGACCATCGGTCTGTTCCTCCTGCTCGGCCTGCTCGCGTCCCTGTATGTCGGCCGGCACGTCGGACCGGACGCGCACCATCCCCCGTGGCAGCACGAGGCCCTGTATCGCGAGAGCGCGCCGACGTCGCATCCGACGATGTGACGGATGCAGCATGGCGCTGTCGGAGCGCGCGGCGACATCGACTGTGATCGATCGCGACGACCGTCGCGTGTGGCCGATGGCCTCGCGGTGACCTAGTTCCCGGAGCCCTCCTGCGAGAGACCGGCCATGGCTTTCCCCGATGCGAACGAACCCAGCGCCACGTCGATCAGCGCCCTCGAGCTGGTCAATACCCTGATCGAGCGCAAGGAGAGCGGCGAGCCGGTCGACGCCGACATCCTGTCTTTCCTGACCGACATGGAACGGCTCGGGCTCACCGACACCGATGCCTACGCGACGCTCGACGCGTATCGGCCTGGGCCCGCACTGGGTGCGACCGGCGGGGATGACGCGAGCGAGGCGGACGCCTAGCGCCGGCGATCCGCCGCGCCGTCCCGGCCGGTCGTGACGATGGCACCTTCATCCCCGCCGACGCCGCGGCGTCTGCGGGGATGGTCCGAGCCGGATGCGGCCGTCGTCAGGACGGTCGCGGCTCACCGGCAGCGGTGGCGACGTCCATCCCGGCCGAGATAGGTTCCGCTCTGCGGATCGTAGGATCGGAACCGGCGCGCGCAGTAGCGGTCGTCGTCCGCGACACGGTAGGTCTCGGTGTCGGCGTAGCCGTACGTGACGGGCGCGTAACCGCCGTAGTATCCGGTGTTGTAGCCGTATCCCGGATAACCGTAGTCGCCGTACAGACCGCCCACGGCGACGCCGAGGCCGAGGCCGCCGAGCCCGTATCCGCCCCGTCCGTAGCCGTAGCCGTAGCCGTAGGGGCGGCCGTAGTAGCCGCGGTTGTAGCCGTAATGGCGATGATGACCGTAGCCCCGGTGGGCGCCGAGCCCGTGCCCGAACCCTGGATTGGCGAATCCGCCGCCGACAGCCGGTCGGCCGAAATTGTGGTTGCCGAAGCCGTTATTGGCGAAGCTACCCCCTCCGGCACCGGCAGCCGGCCCGAAGGCGTGATTGCCGAAGCCCCGGTTGGCGAAGCCGCCGCCCGCGGCGCCGGCCCCGACGCCGGGACTGCTGAAGCCGCCGCCGACGGCCGCCGATCCGAAATTGTGGTTGCCGAAGCCGTGGTTGGCGAAGCTGCCCGCCTGCGCCATGGCTCCGGTCGGCGCCCCGAGGAGAGCGCCGGCAAGGATTGCCGACGCGATCGCTGTGACTGTCGTGTTCATGGTCGCCACTCAGGCTGTGTTGCGTCTACTCTGATCAACGTCGCGCCCGAGACGGCCAATCCCGCTTCCTTTTGTCCCGCCACAGATCGGAGAGCGGCGCGCCGCCCTGCTCGTGAGCCGGAGACCTACGAGTGCTGCTGGGCCTTGAGGCTACTCTGCGTCCCAGACTCGTCCGTCTTCGGGTTCGCGAGGCCGCTCGTGTTGCCGTCGGTGTCGGCGCCCGTCTCGGCAACCACCTGCCGGTTGCCGGCGTGGTCCTGGTACTGCTCGGTCTGGACGTTCTTGCTGTCCAGACCGCGCTCGTCGCTGCGCCGCGACTTGTCGCGGTTGCTGAGCACCATGTTCTCCGGCAGCACGCCGTCGGGCAGGTCCGACATGGCCCCGGATCCGGTTCCCTTACCCTGAGCGCCGGGACCGACTTTGTGCCGACTGGCATTCGCCATGATCATTCTCCGATGCGGATCAACACGTCTCGGGCACGGCGGCTCGCGGTGCCCGCGCGGATCGGGCGGTCAGCGATCCTGCTGGTAGCCCTGGTTGGTGGTGTTCACCTTGGAGTTTCCGGCCTGGCCGACCTTGTCCGGATCCTTGGTCTGGGATCCGGCGCGCCCCTGCGTGAGCGGCGCTTCGGTGGCGCTGCCGGGGCCCTTGTCGGACCGGTTGGCCGGCGGAACGGGCGGTGGCTTGGTCGTCATGTGCACCTCGTGGTGACCAGTAAGGAGCCAACCCGACAGGGTACTCATCGTTCCGGGCGCAGTTGTTCCGGCCACGCTCGAGAGCTGAGCCGTGGCCCGCGAATAGAACGACACACTTACCTCCGCTCATCGCGACCGCGATGGGGCGATTGATCGACTGTTCTACTTCGGACAATCGCGCGACGATGGCGGCACGTCGCGGCTGTTCGGGAACCGCGCGAGACGATGCGAACGGGCCCGGATCTTCGTGGCGGCGACGGCGACACCGCCCGAGAACCTGCGCCGTCGCGACGACCGGCGCGCGCGCCCCGACCGGATCCGTGCCGATGCGGTATCTGTCGGTCGGCGCGGCCGGCAGATTCTGCCGCTCGGCCGATCCTGCCGGCCGAGAGCCCGGACCCGCCGCTGAAATCATTGGGAAAATTCTGGAACGACCCGTGCCTGACCACCGTGAGGGCGGTCGCGGAGGCGTACCATGTCGGTCAACACGGTTTCGGGCAGTTCACTCCAGCGGGACCTCGTCAGCGCCCTCAGGCAGGCGCGCGCGGCGAACGTTGCCCGCCTCGATGTCGGCACCGCCGCGACGGCGAACCAGGAGACCGGCAAGCAGGCGGCCGCGGACGACACGGCCCCGTCGACCGGGACGGCCTCGACTCCGACCCTGTCGAACGACCTGATGGCGTCGCTCCTCCAGCTGCAGTCGGACTTCAGCCAGATGGGGCTGCAGAACGGCGTCACGACGCCCGCGGAAGCCGCGGCCAACGCCGACGACACGTCGACGACCGGCACCGCCACCGGTACGGCGCCCGGTCAGGCCGCGGGCGGTGCGTCCGCCGTCCATCACCATCGCGGCCATCACGGCCACCGGCCGGTGTCGGATGCCGAGCAGAGCGAGGGTGCGGCCCAGGCCGGCACCGCGACCGACGCGTCCGCGGCCTCATCCGCGGCCTCGTCCGCGAGCACGTCCGCCACCGCGACCGCCGATCCCGCGACGGCGACCGGCAGCGGCAGCGACCTGCAATCCTTCCTGCAGCAGGTGACCAAGGCGGTGACCGCCTACGCGGCCGGCGGACCGCTCGGCATCGCGGCCGCGCTGACCAGCACCACCAAGGTCTGACGATCCCGGGCTTGGCCCGCGGCTGGAGCGGCGCGGCCGCCTCTGGCATGATCGGGGCAACCGGAGAGCGCCATGGCCCTGACCGTCCCCGTGATCCTCGGCAGCGTTCGGACCGACCGCATCGGCATCCGCGCCGCGCGCTTCCTGATCGCGCAGCTGGAGTCCCGCGGCCACGCCGCCCCCCTGGTCGATCCGGCCGAGCTGGCGCTCCCGCTCCTCGACCGGATGTACAAGGAATACCCGGCCGGGACGGCGCCGGAGCCCCTGCAGCGCTGCGCCGACCTCTTCCGCCGCGCCGACGCCTTCCTGGTCGTCACGGCCGAGTACAACCACGGTGTGCCGCCGGCACTGTCCAACACGCTCGATCACTTCCTCGAGGAGTATTTCTGGCGGCCCTCGGCCATCTGCTGCTACTCGGCCGGCCAGTTCGGCGGCGTCCGGGCCGCGATGCCGTTGCGGGCCATGCTCGCCGAGATGGGCATGTCCAGCATCCCCTCCCTTCTGCCGATCCCGCGACTCCAGAAGGTCATTGACGCGCAGGGCGTCCCCGCCGAGCCCTGGCTCGCGGCGGCGGCCGGCCGCTTCCTCGATGAGCTGGAATGGCACGCCGAGGCCCTGCGGGAGCGGCGCCGGGGCGGCACGCCGTACTGACCCGCGGAGCGCCCTCCGGACGCCGCGGGCTCGGGTCGGACGGTGGCTCGAGCGGTGTGGCCCCCAGCATCGCCCCTGCCGGAGCGGAGGTATTCGGACTGCGAACCGGGCCTGCACGCGGGCGTTTCTGTGCGCTGAATCTGTCGAGACGGCGCATTCGATTCTGGAAATGCCCAAATACTCGGCACACGATTGTAGAACAACTGTGCCGGATCGGGCCCGCGAGACGTTGAGCCCGCGGAGCGCTCATGTCGCGAGACAGTATTGCGCTGTTGCAAAAAGGTGGCTGCACACGCCCCCGAAGTATGAGAGCTTGGCCGTGTTCCCGAACCCGGACCGATTCCGATGAAGATCGACGAGAGGGCGCTCCTGCAGGAGCGCGTGCGGACGCTTGTCCTGCGCCACGCCCTGGAAGCCGTACTGGACCGCCTCGCGTCGGTGGCGCGCGAGGCCGGGAAAGATGCCGAGACGGAATTCCTGAGCCTGGAGCAGTCGCTCGTCTCGGCCGCGCGCGGTCTCGCCGATCGAGCCACCGCCCAGAAGCTGGCGGTGCTGGTCGCCGTCGAGGACGCGGGCACGACGATCCGGGCCGCGTTCGACAACGCCCATGACCGCCTCGAGGCGCTGCGGCCGGCCCATCTCACCCTCGTCGCACCGACGGCGGCCGTCGCCGCCTAGCTGCGCGCGGTCTCGGGCTGAGCCCGGAGCGCCCGGCGCGGACGGGATGTCGGTGCGGCCGCGCCTCGGGCTGGGACGCGCCGCCGCGGGATCGTCGAGGACAGCGGAGATCTGGGACGCCGGGACCGGAATCCGGGACCGAACGCCCCGCCGCGCAACCGATACAGGCGGCGTCTCCTGCCGCACCGCTCGAAGATCCGGTCCCCGACCCGCCGTGGCCGGCCGGACACGTCCGCGAGGCTCCGCTCCGGCGCGGCCGGGGCTGGCGGAAGCCCGGATCGGGCGGGCGCGTCCGCGACGCGCCCGCCAACTCACTGCCAGCTCACTGCTTGGCGCGGTTGATGATCGCCCAGAGCGCGTGGGCGACGGGCTCGGTGACGGTGCGACGGTACTTGCGGTGAACCAGTTGCCCGTTGTGGTAGACGTCCTGCTCCACGTAGAGCCGCTCGCCGTCCCAGCGGACGATGTTGTCGGACTCGGTGGTCTCCTCGACGCCGAGATCGCCTCGGAGAATCGAGTTGCCTGTCTGGGTCAGCATACGCGCGTCCTCGTTCACGCAGTCGGTTCTACCCGGGAAGCGCCGCCGCGGCCCGTGCAGCGCGATCCCAGGCAGCCCCCGATGTGGGCAGCATAGGAGGGCATCGGCGGACTTGCCAGCGAGGTGATGGACGCAAGCGCCCGACCGTCACGTCGTCCCCGCCGGCCCCGCGATCCGGGCACGACCTTAACGTTACCCATGTGCGCTTCGGCACGTCCAGCTCGGCCGTAAGGTGCGATCCTTCACAGGCGCACCCAGTCTGTCCGCACGACGCGGGCGGGATCGGCGGCGCGACGGAGGCGTCCATGCTCGCTCGCCCGTTCCGCCTGCTCACCCCGGCGCTCGCAGCCCTCGGACTCGTGGCCCTGCGCCTCGCGAGCCCGTTCATCGGGCCGGTGTCGCCCGCGCAACCGGGCGCGACCGACGACGCGGGCGTCGTCTTCCGGCACTATCTCTGACGCTCAACCCCGGCGGCTCAGCACGGGAGCGGTGGCCGGCAGCGGGCAAGACGCGCCGGCCGCGGGCCCGAGGATGATGTCGCCCTGGCGCGGGTTGTTGACGGTGAACGGGGCCGTCTCCTGGAGACCGATGAAGCCGCGCCCGATCTGCGGCACGAACAGGTCGCCCCCGAACCGGACGAAGCAGCGGTCGAGCACCGCCTCGTAATCGAAGGTCCGCTGGGTGACCGGGGTCCCGCCCGCGCCCGGCGCACCGCAATAGGCCGCGATGTCGATCTGGCCCGGCCGCGCCAGCCGCACCGGGAGCGACTGGCCGGGCAGCAGCGTGGCGGGCGGGCCGCCGTCCTGACGGGCGACCAGAACGAGGTTCGACCGGTTGTAGACCCGGCGCAGGCAATCCGCCGACGCGCCGGAGACGACCGAGACCGACCCGACGATGCCGAGCACGAGGCCGGCCCATGCGCACGCTACACGCTTCGTCACCGCAATTCCTCCGCCGGCCGGGCGCTCGACCGGCCGAGGCCGTCGATGGTGCCGTCCATGACTTGAACAGCGGCCAGCTTGGCCGCGCAAGACGAACGCGGCAAGACCCGCCGCGTTCACGCGCGCATCGTAAATTCCCGCGCCCGCCTCGGGATCAGCGGCGCTCGTAGAGGAGGCGGGCCCGGATCGTCCCCGGGATGGCGCGGATCTCGGTGAGCAGCGCCTCGGCATCCGCGTCGGTGGCGTCGGTCTCCAGCACCACGTAACCGACCTCGCCGTCGGTCTGGTAGAACTGCGCGGCGATGTTGACGTGGCCGCGGGAGAACACGTCGTTGAGCCGCCCGAGCATGCCGGGCAGGTTGCGCTGGACGTGGATGAACCGCGTCCCGGTCGGACGGGCCGGGAGCTGCACCTGCGGGAAGTTCACCGCGCCGACCGTCGAGCCGATATCGGAATAGTCCACGAGCTTGCGCGCCACCTCGGAGCCGATCCGCTCCTGCGCCTCCTCGGTGGACCCGCCGATATGCGGGGTGAGGATCACGTTCTCGAGGCCCTGGAGCGGGCTCACGAACGTTTCGGCGTTCGAGCCGGGCTCCACCGGGAAGACGTCGACGGCCGCGCCCTTGAGATGGCCGTCGCGCAGGGCCGCGGCCAGCGCCTCGAGATCGACCACGGTGCCCCGGGCGTTGTTGATCAGGAAGGCGCCGGGCTTCATCGCCCGGATCTCGGCGGCGCCGATCATGTTGGCGGTGGCGTCGGTCTCCGGCACGTGCAGCGAGACGACGTCGCTCTGCGCCAGCAGGGCGTGCAGCGTCTCGACCGGCTCGGTGTTGCCGTGGCGCAGCTTGTCGGTGTGGTCGTAGAACAGCACGCGCATGCCCATGGCCTCGGCCAGGGTCGAGAGCTGCGTGCCGATATTGCCGTAGCCGACGATGCCCAGCGTCTTGCCGCGCACCTCCAGCGAGCCCACCGCCGACTTGTCCCAGCGGCCCGCGTGGGCGCCCACCGAGCGCGGAACGATCCGGCGCAGCAGCATCACGATCTCGCCGATCGTCAGCTCCGCCACCGAGCGGGTGTTGGAGAAGGGCGCGTTGAAGACCGGGATGCCCCGGTGGCGCGCCGCGTCCAGGTCGACCTGATTGGTGCCGACCGAGAAGCAGCCCACGGCCAGGAGCCGGTCCGCCGCCTCGAAGGCGGCCGCGTCGAGCTGCGTGCGCGAGCGGATGCCCACCATGTGCACGCCCTGGAGCGCCTCGTGCAGGGCCTCCCGGTCCAGCGCCTTCGGCAGGCGGGTCAGGTTGGTGTAGCCGGCCGCCCGCATCAGCGCCACGGCGCTGTCGTTGATGCCCTCGAGCAGCAGGACGCGGATCTTGTCCTTCGGCAGAGAAAGCTTGTCGGGCGTCATGGGCGTCGATCGTCTGGCAGCAGGCCGGGCCGGGCGGTGCCGGCAGGCCCTGGAGTCGAGCGGCCTGGGATAAGAGGGCGCCGTGTGCGTTGCAACATGGCGCGGTGACGGACCGCCCCGCTTGACCGCAGCCCCGCCCACTGCCTGCCGCATGGCTCCCGCAAGGCTCTCGCATGGCTCATCGGATGCCGGCCGGTTCGGGCGCGGCACGTCCGGCGCGGGCACCGCTCTGCCAAATATTCGGGCAGTTCAAACCGGCCTGAACTGGCCTGATCGACGGAACTCGACCCCGGCTCGCGGCTTATTGGGCCCTGTACTGTAACGGCCCGCCTGCCGCTCCGTCGGCCGGCGTCCTTCCTCACGGTCCCCGACGATGCATATCCGCACCGGCTTCTCGATCGCCTTCGACACGTTCGGCCCCACGCCGATGAACCTGCTCCTCAACGTGCGCCCGGAGCGGCGGGGCGACCTCCTGACGCCGGAGGTGATCGCCTTCGATCCGCCCGTCGCGGCGTCGCAGCACGTCGACGCCTTCGGCAATGTCTGCACGCGCATCGTCGCGCCGGGCGGCCGGATCACCATGGCGGCCGATTTCACGATCGCCGACAGCGGGCTGCCGGACGATCAGGCCCCCGGCGCCCGGCAGATCGCCGTTCAGGACCTGCCCGGCGAGGTCGTGCCGTACCTGCTCGGCTCCCGCTACTGCGACACCGACAAGCTGTCGGGCATCGCGTGGTCCCTGTTCGGCGGCACGCCGGAGGGCTGGGCCCGCGTCCAGGCGATCGTCGACTTCGCCCACACCCGCCTGCGCTTCGACTACCAGCAGGCCGACGCGACCCGCACCGCCTTCGACGGCTACACACAGGGCGTCGGCGTGTGCCGGGACTTCGCGCACCTGGCGATCACCCTGTGCCGGTGCATGAACATCCCGGCGCGCTACGCCACCGGATACCTCGGCGATATCGGCGTGCCGAAGGACCCGGCGCCGATGGACTTCTCCGCGTGGTTCGAGGTCTTCCTCGAAGGGCCCGAGGGGCCGCGCTGGTACACGTTCGACGCCCGCCACAACCGGCCCCGCATCGGCCGCATCGTCATGGCCCGCGGCCGCGACGCCACCGACTGCGCCCTGACGACGAGCTTCGGTGCCGCCCATCTGGTCCGGTTCGACGTCCACACCGACGCGGTGACCGAGGCGCCGGAGACCCTGGCCCGGGCCGCCTGAGGCGCGCGCCCGCCGCGTCACCCGGCCCCACCCGCTAGACCGCCTCGGCGGTCTCTCGGGCCGGCGCCGCGTTGTTCGCCAGGTGCAGGAACGTCTGGTCGAACTCCGCGACCTCCGTCAGCGCGTCCCAATCCTCGATGGTCAGGATGCCGCCGCTCAGCGTGACGAGCCCGCGTCCACGCAGGGTGCGCAGGACCCGGTTGAGATGGACGCTGGTCAGGCCGAGCGCGTCGGCGAGTTCGGATTGCTTCGGCACCAGCGGGCAGCTCAGGCCGCGCGCGAGCCCGACCGCCTTCTGCCGGAGATAGAGCTCGCAGAACAGGTGGGCCACGCGGCCCAGCGCCTGCCGCCGCCCGAGGCTGGTGATCCGCTCGCGGTAATGGGCGGCGTCGATGAGGCTGTCGCGCCAGAGGGTGCCGGCGAGCCCCGGATTGCGCAGGAGGACCGCGCGCAGATCGTCGTGCGCGATCAGCGCCACGACGCAGGGCGTCAGGGTGGCGAGGTTGTGATCCATCCGGTGCAGGTGGAGGCTCTGCAGATCCGGCAGGTCGCCCGCGATGTAGAACGACAGGATCTGCCGCCCCCCCTCGGCGAGGGCGGCGTAGCGGTAGACCCAGCCCTGGAGGACGAGGCAGCTGTGGGTCGGCCGGTCGCCGAACCGGACGATGTCGTGGCGGGCCGGCAGGTTCCGGACCGTGTGCGGCAGATCGAGGAGCGCCGCGCGGTCGGAATCGGACAGCCGCGCGATGCTGTCGAGCTTGCGCGCCAGCATCTCCATCGGGGTGTTGTACCCGTTCGGCATCGGGGGCTCAGGCCCCGGATCGCGCGGAGCGCGCGGTGCCGCCGCGCCGACGGCGGGCAGCCCGAGAGTCGAGATCAGGACAACCCACGCTTCACCCCCTTACGCCCCGGATCGCCGACCGGCGCGGACCTCGGTCGAGCGGGGTTGCCCCCTCAGCCGGCGGAAGCGCGACCGCAAACGTTCGACGGCGGACGAGTTTGCCGGATCTGCGGCCGGCGGCAAGACCACCGATATCGCCCGGACCCCGCGGACCGTCCTCTGCCCGGCGAGCCTAAAACCCTAATCGGTTGAAGTCGCAAGGCCGATGCTGTAAGGGACGCGCGTCCTCCCGGATCCGCCCTCGCGCGCTCGTCTTCTGGCGCGCCCGCCGGGCCGCCGGACGGACCGCCCTCGTCATCCGTATCGACGCGTCGGCAAACCGGGTCCCGCGGGACCGGTCGCCTCTCCCGAAAGACTCCGGGAAGGCCGCGGCGAACGGGGGCGCCTGCAACGCGAGCCGCCGACGCAACGGGCCTCCGCCGGGGGCCGTTCAGGAGACAGAATGACCGCAGGTACCGCTCTGGGGCGTGGCCCGAGCCGCGAGGATTTCGCAGCCCTCCTCGAGGAGAGCTTCCTCGAACACGAGATCACCGAAGGCTCCGTCGTCAAGGGTCGCGTCGTCGCGATCGAGAAGGACGTGGCCGTCATCGACATCGGCGCCAAGACGGAAGGCCGTGTCGCGCTCAAGGAATTCACCGGTCCCGGCCGCGAGGGCGAGCTGAAGGTCGGCGACGAGGTCGAGGTCTACGTCGACCGGATCGAGAACGCGCTCGGCGAGGCCGTCATCTCGCGCGACAAGGCGCGCCGCGAGGAGAGCTGGGTCAAGCTCGAGAAGTCGTTCGAGAACAACGACCGCGTCACCGGCACGATCTTCAACCAGGTCAAGGGCGGCTACACGGTCGACCTCGACGGCGCCGTGGCGTTCCTGCCGCGCTCGCAGGTCGACATCCGCCCGGTCCGCGACGTCACCCCGCTGCTGGGCACCCCGCAGCCGTTCCAGATCCTCAAGATGGATCGCCGCCGCGGCAACATCGTCGTGTCGCGCCGGACCGTCCTCGAGGAGAGCCGCGCCGAGCAGCGCTCCGAGCTGGTGGCCAACCTCGAGGAAGGTCAGGTCATCGACGGCGTCGTCAAGAACATCACCGAGTACGGCGCGTTCGTCGACCTCGGCGGGATCGACGGCCTGCTGCACGTCACCGACATGGCGTGGCGCCGCGTGAACCACCCGTCCGAGGTGGTCACGATCGGCCAGACCGTGAAGGTCAAGATCATCAAGATCAACCACGAGACGCACCGCATCTCGCTCGGCATCAAGCAGCTGCTCGCCGATCCGTGGGAGGGCATCGCCGCCCGCTACCCGGAGGGCGCCAAGCTCAAGGGCCGCGTGACCAACATCACCGATTACGGCGCCTTCGTGGAGCTGGAGCCGGGGATCGAGGGCCTGATCCACGTCTCCGAGATGAGCTGGACCAAGAAGAACGTCCATCCGGGCAAGATCGTCTCCACCTCCCAGGAGGTCGAGGTTCAGATCCTGGAAGTCGATCCGGTCAAGCGCCGCATCTCGCTCGGCCTCAAGCAGACCCTGCAGAACCCCTGGGAAGCCTTCGCCGAGAAGCACCCGGTCGGTTCCGAGGTCGAGGGCGAGGTCAAGAACAAGACCGAGTTCGGCCTGTTCATCGGCCTCGAGGGCGATGTCGACGGCATGGTCCACCTGTCGGATCTCGACTGGAACCGTCCCGGCGAGCAGGTCATCGAGGAGTTCAAGAAGGGCGACATGGTCCGCGCCCAGGTTCTCGACGTCGACGTCGAGAAGGAGCGGATCTCGCTGGGCGTGAAGCAGCTCGGCGGTGACCCCTTCGCCGAGGCCGGCGAGATCAAGAAGGGTCAGATCGTCACCTGTGAGGTGGTCGAGGTGAAGGATGCCGGCGTCGAGGTGAAGATCGTCGACACCGACATGCAGACCTTCATCCGCCGGGCCGAACTCGCCCGCGACCGCGGCGACCAGCGCCCCGAGCGCTTCGCCACCGGCGAGAAGTTCGACGCCCGCGTCGTCCAGTTCGACCGGAAGGCCCGCCGCGTTCAGGTCTCGATCAAGGCCCTCGAGGTCGCCGAGGAGAAGGAGGCCATGGCCCAGTTCGGCTCTGCCGATTCGGGTGCCTCCCTCGGCGACATCCTCGGTGCCGCCTTCAACAAGAAGCGCTCCGACGACGAGTGAGAGACGGCCCCTGCCGCCCGGCCTGTCCGGGCGGCGGATCCGCCGCGTTGAGACCCGCGCGGGACCCCGGTCCCGCGCGGGTTTTTCTTTGGGCGCCGGCAATCCAAGGTTGCCGGGGCCGCGCAGCGGGCCCGGTCGCGCCGCCCGACGCGACAGCGACGGGCGGCCCCGTCATTTTCTTCACGCGCCCCGTATCCACGCCCGCGGAAAATGCTCTAGAACACCGGCCTCGCACGGCTCGGACGGAGCGAGCCGAAGGAAACCAAGGACTTGCCCGGCGCGGGGGTACGGCTCCCGCACCCCGTCGAGGGGCCGGTCGGGGTGCTTTAGGGGAAGCGACAGCATGGCAGCCGATGCCGAACTGCTGATTGACCGGCGGCGCCTGCGCCGCAGGTTGTCCCTCTGGCGCGTGCTCGGCGTCGGCGGCCTCATCGTGGCGGTCGGGGCCCTCGGGTACCGGGTGCGGACGGGCGCGGACGGCGCCTTCGCGGTGCAGCCCCAGATCGCCCGCATCTCCGTCTCGGGCTTCATCGCCGGGAGCGAGGCCACCGCCAAGCTGATGAAGCGGGTCGGCGATTCGGACGCCGTGAAGGGCGTGATCGTCTCGATCAACTCGCCCGGCGGCACGACTACGGGCTCGGAGGAGATCTTCCGCAACCTCCGGGCACTCGCCGCCAAGAAGCCGATCGTGGCCTTCGTGGACGGCACCGCCGCGTCCGGCGCCTACATTACCGCGATCGCGGCCGATCACATCGTCGCGCGCGAGACCAGCCTGGTCGGCTCGATCGGCGTGCTGTTCCAGTACCCCGACTTCTCGGGCCTGCTGGACAAGGTCGGCGTCAAGGTCGAGTCGGTGAAGTCGTCGCCGCTCAAGGCCGAGCCCTCGGGCTTCACCCCGACCTCGCCGGAGGCGCGCGCCGCGCTGGCCTCCGTGGTGGGCGACACCTACGCGTGGTTCAAGGGCCTCGTCGCGGAGCGCCGCGGCATGGATCCGGCCCAGCTCAGCACCGTCTCGGACGGACGGGTGTTCAGCGGGCGCCAGAGCGTGCCGCTGAAGCTCGTCGACGAGCTCGGCGGCGAGCGGCAGGCGGTGGCGTGGCTGGAGAGCGCCCGCGGCGTCCAGACGAACCTGCCGATCAAGGACTGGAAGCCCGCCTCGGAAAGCCGGTTCTCCCTGTGGTCGGCCGCCGGGATCGGCGCCGACCTCCTCGGCCTGGAAGGCCTCGCGGCGCGGCTGCGGTCCGTCGGCGCCGAGGCCGAGGCCGCCCGGGGCGGGATGCTCGCCCTCTGGCGCCCGGAACCCTGAACGACCGCCGCGCAGCCCGCCCCGATCCCGCGAGAAGATCCCACGCCATGATCAAGTCGGAGCTCGTCCTCAAGATCGCCGAGCAGAACCCGCATCTCTACCAGCGCGACGTGGAGATCCTGGTCAACGCGATCCTCGACACCATTTCCGACGCGCTGGCCCGCGGCGACCGGGTCGAGCTGCGCGGCTTCGGCGCCTTCTCGGTCAAGCGCCGGGAGGCGCGCCGGGGACGCAACCCGCGCACGGGTGCCGCCGTTGCCGTGTCCGAGAAGGCGATCCCCGTGTTCAAGACCGGCAAGGAGATGCGCCAGCGCCTGAACGCCGCCGGGATCGGCGAGAATGCCTCGGCCGCCGAGTAGGAAGGACCTGTGAGCGCGATGATCCGTTTCCTGAAGAGCCTCGTGCTGCTGCCGATCGCCGCCCTGGTGATCCTCCTCGCGGTGGCCAATCGCGCGCCGGTGCGGCTCTCCTTCGATCCGTTCAACGTGGACGCGCCCGTCTTCAGCGTCGATCTCCCGCTCTACGCGATCCTGTTCGGCGCGGTGGCCCTGGGCATCGTGGTGGGCGGCATCTTCACGTGGCTCGGCCAGGGCAAGACCCGCGCGCGGGCGCGCTATCACCGCCGCGAGGCCGTCCGGCACGAGCGCGAGGCGACCCGCCTGCGGGCCTACGCGCCGGAGACCGAGACCTCGGGCGTCTACACGGTCCCGAATACCGGCCGGACGGCCCTGCCGGCCCCGCGCTGAGGCGGTCCCCTCAGCGCAGGCCGCGCGCCGCCGCTACGAAGGCCGCGATCTTCGCCGGATCCTTCACCCCGGGCGCCGTCTCGACCCCAGACGAGACGTCGACGGCGCCGATCCCCGTGCGGGCGAGGGCGTCGGCCACGTTTCCGGCATCCAGTCCGCCCGACAGCATGGTCCCGGGCGGGAGCGCGGCGCCGCGCAGGATCTCCCAATCGAAGCGCCGGCCGTTGCCACCCGGCAGGGCGGCGTCCGGCGGCGCCTTGGCGTCCAGCAGGATCCGGTCGGCGACCGCCGCGTAGGCCGGCAGGGCCGCGAGATCCGCCGACGTCGCGATGCCGAGCGCCTTCATCACCGGCCGTCCTGTCCGGGCACGGATCGCCGCGACGCGCTCCGGGCTCTCCCGGCCGTGGAGCTGGACCAGATCCGGATCCACCGCCTCGACGGACGCGGCGAGAAGCGCGTCGTCCGGATCGACGAGCAGGATGACCCGCTCGGCCCGGCCGCGGGCCAGAGCGGACAGCGCGGCGGCCCCCGCCAGCGCCACGTGCCGGGGACTGCGGGGGAAGTGCACGAGGCCGATCCAGTCCGCCCCGGCCTCCAGAGCGGCGGTCAGGGTCGCTTCGGTGCTGAGCCCGCAGATCTTCACGCGGGTCGGGGGCGGGGAGGAGGCCATCGGCCTCCTATAGCCGATCCCGCACCGACGAGCAGGCCCGCGGCGCGCCGAGCGGTCATACCGATCGCGCCCGCACCGCCCACCCGGCAGTGCCGGCCGGCAGGGTCGCTCCCCTAGTACAGGGCCGGCACGTAGACGTTCGGGATCGGGAAGCCGCTGAAGACGAGCTTGCCGTCGACGAGCCGCAGCGGCGGGAGCGCCTTCAGCGGCGTCGCGTCGGCCGGCGCGTCCGGCCCCGGACGCTGGGCAAGCCCCAGGAGCCCGCCGACCAGCTGGCCCACCAGCGCCCCCCGGTCCGAGCCGAAGCGCTGGCCGACGATGCTGCCGACCAGCGCGTCGACGCCGGCCGCCCGCAGGTCGATCTGCCCGGCGGGCCGGTGGGCGGCGTCGAGGGCGAGGCTGCCCTTCGCCTGGACGCGCTGCGCCCCCTTGGCCAGCGACAGGGCCGTCAGGTCCAGGGCACCGCCGGCCTGACGCCAGCGCTCCAGCTCGCGCGCCACCGTCCCAGTGCGCAGCACGGTCGCCTGCGTCAGGGTCGCGTCCAGGGCCAGATCGGCCGGATCCTGCGTTCCGGTGACCGCGTCGAGCTGCGGAACCGCCGCCTGGTTCAGGCGCAGGCTGACATCCACGGCGCCGTCGGAGTCGAAGCGGCCCGGGCTCGGCCGGGCATGCAGCTCGAGATGCCGCCCCGAGACCGCGATCGGGCCGGGCTCGGCGCCCGTCACGGTGATGTCGGGCTTGTCGACGACCAGGGACGCGCGGCTGAAGCCCCCCGCGGCGCCGTGGAAGCTGCCCTGGAGCGCGGTCCAGGACGCGTCGCCGGTCAGCGGGCCCTGCTCGACGTGGAAGGGGCCCGCGCTCTCGAAGACGACCAGGCGGGGCTGGTAGATCTGCGCCACCGCTGTGCTCGGGCCGAGCCGGAAGCGTCCGTCGGCGCGCTCGAGGGTCACGGCGCTGCAGCGCAGCTCCAGGCGGAACGGGTAGCCGCCGAGGGATCGGTCCGCGCAGGTCCAGGTGCGTCCGGCGGTCGCCTCGCGGGCGATCCAGCCGTCGATCTCGCTGGCCGCGCGCTCCCGCATCCACAGCCAGCCGGCCGACCAGCCCACGACCACGAGGGCGAGCAGGATGTAGGGCAGGAACAGCCCCCGCCGGGATCGCCGCGCGCCCCGTACCGGAGCTGTCTCAGCGGCACCCTCCGGCCGCGTCCGATCCTGCACCATGCGTTCCGCTCCCCGACCCGTCCCCGCGGGGACATCGTGACCCCGGCTTGTGGCCACGCAAGGGGCGAAACTGGGGCAGCACCGCCACGGGTCGACCGCCGCGGACGCGATCCGTCCGCGCGCGGCACGTCCCCGGTCAGACCTGCGCCGGCTCGACGGTGTCGACCTGCAGATCCTCGACGATCGCCGTCCGCTCGGCCTCGTTCTCGGCGAGGCGGTGGACGTGCATCTCGGTGGCGCCCCGGCGGCGGACACGGTCGAGCCAGGTCCGGCGCAGGTGGTCGCGCGGGCTCTCGCTGGAACTCGCCACCGAGACCATCTCGGCGATGCCGGCGTTGTCCCGGCGGACGGCGATCACCACGGCCCGCGCCATCTCGTCGAGGTCGAAGCCGCCGGCCGGGTGGACACCGACCACGTAGCGCCGGCCGGAGCGGCCGCGCCAGGCCGAGAGCGGGAGCGCGGGGGAGCCGCGCAGACCCGCGGTCGTCTTGAGGCGTTCTTCACGCACATCCTGCCTCCGGGTGCGATCGTCCTTCAGGTCGCGGAGCGCGGCCGACCAGGACAGGGCTCTTCTGTTCGCCATTTGTTCTAACCTAACGCGCGATATCCACAGGCGTCAAGGGCGACGTTCCTAGAGCGAGATGTGGCGACGATGCCCGTTATCCACAAGCCGCCGGGCGCCGGTCCGACGCGGAAAACCGCGCTCGCGAACGGCTCAGCGTCGGGCGTCTGCGGCGGCCGGCGCCTCGTCGGCCGGCACGGCCTGCCCCTCGGCCGCGAGGCCCTGGAGGCCGCCCTCGACGAGGGCGTTCGAGGCCGTCTCGAGCCGCTCCTGGGCCAGCGCCTGGAACTCCTGGCGGGGAAGGCCCGGCGGGATAGGCGGCAGGAACTCGATCACCGCCCGGCCCGGCCGGCGCACGAGGCTGTTGCGCGACCAGAACAGGCCGGTGTTCAGCGCCACGGGCAGGCAGGGCACGTTCAGGGCAGTGTAGAGGTGCGAGAGCCCCTGCTTGTAGGCGGGCGGCGCCCCGACCGGACGCCGGGTGCCCTCGGGGAAGATGATGAGCTGGCGGCCGTCCCGGATCGCCGCGCCGGCGGCGGCGTTCATCAGGCTCATGGCCCGGCTGCCCTTCGACCGGTCGATCGCCACCATGCCGCTGCGCGACAGGTACCAGCCGATCAGCGGGATGAGCAGCAGCTCCTTCTTCAGGATGTAGGCGAAGTTCGGCAGCACCGTGCAGAGGGCCAGCGTCTCCAGGGCCGACTGGTGCTTGGCCGCCACCAGCAGGGGGCCGGCCGGGATGTTCTCCAGCCCGCGGAACTCGACCCGCGTTCCCGCGACGACTCGCAGGAGCCACAGGGTGATCCGCCCCCAGGCGCGGGCGAGCCGCAGCACCGACCGGCCGGAGACCAGCATGGGCAGGCCGGCGAAGGCCAGGACCGTCGTGACGGCGTAGAAGCAGACGTTGAAGGCGAGAGAGCGGAGGGCGAGCATCGGGAACCGTGTCGTGGCGGCTCCCCTGTAGCGCGCCCGCGTGTCCGCGGCCAAGGGCGACGTGCCGGGCGGCGTCAGGCGCCCTCGGGGCGATGCCCGTCCCGGACGAGCCCCGCGCCGCGCCCGGCGACCAGCCAGTAGACCAGGCCGGCGCTGGCACCGACCGCGAACAGGATCAGCGTCAGGCGCGCCTCGCCCGCGAGGAGGGCGGCGTCGCGGGCGCCGCCGGACCGGAGCGCGCCGCGCGTCAGCCAGGGGAGGGCGGCGGTGAGCAGCCCGCAACCGGCGCCGTACCACAGCAGGCCGCGGCGCCCGAGGATCTCACCGCCGAGGCCGATCACGGCCGGGGGTACGAACAGCAGCGCGAACAGCGCCTTGGCGAGGCCGGCGAGGAGCAGGGCGAGCCCCTCCGGCGGCAGCCCGGCCGAGAGGTCCGACAGGGCCATGTCGAGTCCGGCGAGCGCCCCGCCGGTCAGCCAGGCCTGCGCGGCCGGGTCGACGAGCAGCGCCAGCACCAGGACCGCGAGGCCCGTGGGGACGGCGAGCAGCAGGGCGAAGGCCCCGAGAATCAGGCGACCGAGGGCGTGCATGCCGCGAGCCTCTACACCGGGTGCCCCCGCCCGTCGCGCGGAAGCCGCGCCCGATCCTCGCGGATCCGGCGCGGCTTCCATCGTTCCGCGGCCCAGGGGCGTGTGCCGTCAGCCGTGGGCTGGGGCGGCGCCGCCGGGATCGCCGTGCGTGTGCTTCTTCCGGAACCGGCCCAGCCAGATCGAGAAGTGGCGGATCACCACGTAGAAGACCGGGGTCAGGAACAGGCCGAAGAAGGTCGCGCCGATCATCCCGAAGAACACCGCGGTGCCGAGCGCCTGGCGCATCTCGGCGCCGGGGCCGGTCGCCACGACCAGCGGCAGGGTGCCGAGGATGAACGCGAAGGCGGTCATCAGGATCGGGCGCAGGCGGAGACGGCAGGCCTCGACCGCCGCCTCGACCGGGCCGCGATGCTCCCGCTGCTCGATGTCGTGTGCGAACTCGACGATCAGGATCGCGTTCTTCGCCGCGAGGCCGATGAGCACGATCAGGCCGATCTGGGTCAGGATGTTGTTGTCCTGCCCCCGGAACTGCACGCCCGCGAGCGCGGCGAGCACGCCGGTCGGCACCACCAGCAGGATCGCGAGCGGCAGCGCCCAGGATTCGTACTGCGCGGCGAGCACGAGGAAGACCAGCAGCACGCCGAGGGCGAAGACCGCGCCGGCCGTGCCGCTCGCCGCCTTCTGCTGGTAGGCGATCTCGGTCCAGTCGTACGAGTAGCCGTCGGGCAGCGCCTTCTTGGCGATCTCCTCCATGGCGGTGAGCGCCTGTCCGGTGGAGACGCCGGGCTTGGCCACGCCCTGCACCGGGACCGAATAGTACAGGTTGAACCGCTGCACGATCTGCGGACCGGTCACGTCCCGCACCGAGGCGAGGGTGCCCATCGGCACCAGGGCGCCGGTGGAGGAGCGCACCTTGATCTGCGAGATGTCCTGCACCGACGTGCGGAACGCCGCGTCGCCCTGCAGGCGCACCTGGTAGATGCGGCCCAGGGTGTTGAAGTCGTTGACGTAGGTACCGCCGAGATCCGCCTGGACCGACGAGAACACGTTGGCCAGCGGCACGTTGAGCATCCGCGCGATGGTGCGGTCGATGTCGAGGAAGAGCTGCGGCGTCGAGTTGTCGAAGGTCGTGAAGACGCGCTGCACGTCCGCGCTCTGGTTCGCCTGGGCGATCACCTCGCCGGCGGCGGCCATGAGCGGGCCGATATCCGAGGACTGGCGGCTCTCGATCTGCATCTTGAAGCCGCCGCCGTTGCCGAGACCGCGGACGGGCGGCGGCGGGATCACGATGACCCGCGCCTCCTGGATGTCCGAGGTCGCCTTCAGCACGTCGCCGGTGATGACGGCCGCGCTCCGACCCACTTCCGCGCGCTCCTTCGCCCCCTTGAGGGTCAGGAACATCACGCCGGCATTGGTCGTGTTGGTGAAGGTCGCGCCGTCGAAGCCCGCGATGATCACCGCGTTGGCCACGCCGTCGACCGTCCGGGCCTGCTTGGCGGCGCGCAGGCACACCTCCGTGGTGCGGTCGAGGGAGGAGCCGGACGGGAGCTGGACGACGCCGATCAGGTAGCCCTGATCCTGGTCCGGGATGAAGCCCGTGGGGGTCGTCTGCGCGAGGTGGAGCGTGCCAGCGATCACCGCGGCGTAGACCAGCAGCATCACGCCCAAGCCCACGATCCCGCCGGTGAGCACCCGGATCGTCCGGCCGTAGGCGTTCGACGTGGCGTCGAAGGCGCGGTTGAAGCCGTTCGCCAGCCAGTTCACGAACCGCGTCAGGAAGAACTTCGGCTCCTTGCGGGCGTGGTGGGGCACCAGCAGCAGCTTACAGAGCGCCGGCGACAGGGTAAGCGAGTTGAAGGCCGAGATCAGGGTCGAGGCCGCGATGGTGAGCGCGAACTGCTTGTAGAACTGGCCCGAGATGCCCGGGATGAACGCCGTCGGCACGAACACCGCGGCGAGCACCAGCGCGATGGCGATGACCGCGCCGCCGACCTCGTCCATGGTCTTGTGTGCGGCGTCGCCCGGCGACAGGCCCTCGGCCATGTTGCGCTCGACGTTCTCCACCACCACGATCGCGTCGTCGACCACGATGCCGATCGCGAGCACCAGCCCGAACAGGGTCAGGTTGTTCAGCGAGAAGCCGAAGGCGGCCATCGCCGCGAAGGTGCCGATCAGCGAGACCGGGATCGCGATGACCGGGATCAGGGCGGTCCGCCAGCTCTGGAGGAACACCAGCACCACGATGACCACGAGGCCGACCGCCTCGAACAGGGTCTTGTAGACCTCGTGGATCGATTCCTCGATGAACTCCGTCGGGTTGTAGGCGATGCGGTACTCGACGTCCGGCGGGAAGTTCTTCTTGACCTCCTCCATCACCTTCTTGACCGACGCCGCCGCGTCGAGCGCGTTGGTGCCCGGCCGCTGGAAGGCGCCGATGCCGACCGCGGGCGTGTCGTTGAGGAACGAGTTGGTCGTGTAGTCCTTCTGGCCCATCTCGACGCGGGCGATGTCCTTGACCCGGACGAGGCGCCCGTCCTGCGCCTTGATGATCACCTCGGCGAACTGCTCGGGCGTCTTGAACCGGGCCTGCGACTGCACGACGAGCTGGAACGCCTCGCCCTTGGCGGCCGGCGGACCGTTCAGCTGGCCGGCGGCCACCTGCACGTTCTGCTCCTGCAGGGCCGTCGTGACGTCGGTGACCGAGAGGCCGTAGGCGGCCAGCTTGTTCGGGTCGACCCAGACGCGCTCCGCGTACTCGTTACCGCCGAAGATCGTGATGTCGCCGACGCCGTCGAGGCGCAGCAGCTCGTCGCGGATGTTCAGGTAGATGTAGTTGGCGAGGTAGTTCTGGTCGTAGGTCTTGTTCGGCGAGAGCAGGTGCACGACCAGCATCAGGTCGGGCGAGGCCTTGCGGACCGTGACGCCGAGGTTGCGCACGTCCGGCGGCAGGCGCGGCTGTGCCACCGACAGCCGGTTCTGCACCAGCACGTTCGCGATATCGAGGTTCGTGCCGACCTTGAAGGTCACGGTCAGCAGCATGTTGCCGTCGTTGGTCGACAACGACGTCATGTAGAGCATGTTGTCGACGCCGTTGACCTCCTGCTCGATCGGCGTCGCGATCGTGGCGGCCACGGTCTCGGCGTTGGCACCCGGGTAGGAGGCGCGCACCGTCACGGTCGGCGGCACGATCTCGGGGTACTGCGAGACCGGCAGGCTCTCGTAGGCCACGAAGCCGAGGATCAGGAAGACGATCGACGTGACGGACGCGAAGATCGGTCTGTCGACGAAGAAATGGGCGAAACGCATCGGTCAAACCTCTGAGGCCCGCCGGTCTCCCGGACGGGGCCCTGCGTCGTCGGTGCGGGGCGCGCCGCGCGGCGCGCACGAAGGCGTTCGTGTCGAGCCCCGGGGGCTCAGGTCTTGCTCGGGGGCAATTCGATCGTCTCGGGGGTGACCTTCGCGCCCGGACGGACGCGGGACAGGCCGTTGACCACCACGGTCTCGTCGCCCTTCAGCCCTGACTGGATCACCCGATAGCCGTCGACCTTCGGTCCCAGCACGACGTCCTTCTGCTGGATCACGTTCTCGGGCCCGACGATGTAGACGATCCGCTTGTCCTGGTTGGCCGCCACGGCGTCGTCGGGCAGCAGGATGCCCTGGAACGGCTTGGTCGCCGGCATCGAGACAATGCCGAACAGGCCGGGCTTGATGAACAGGTCGGGGTTCGGGACGGTCGCGCGCAGCAGGATCGTGCCGGTGGCGTTGTCGACGCGGTTGTCGACGAAGTCGAGCGTGCCCTTGCGAGTGGGCTTCGCCTCGCCGGACAGGGCGATCAGGATCGGCACGCCCTTACCCTGCTGGGTCTGGCCCATGCCGATGCCGAGGCTGTTCTGGTACTTGAGGAACGACTTCTCATCGACGGTGTAGCTGAAATAGATCGGGTCGAGGGACACGATCGTCGTCAGCATGGTCTGGTCGGCGCTGACGATGTTGCCCTCGGTCACCAGGCGGCGGCTGATGCGGCCGTTGATCGGCGCCTTCACCTCGCTGAAGTCGTAGTTCAACTGGGCGTTGTTGAGAGCGGCCTGGGCGCTGTCGACGTCGGCCTGGGCGGTCTGCGAGGCCTGCCGGCGCTGGTCGGTGACCTGCTCGGAGATGTTGCCGCTGCGGGACAGGGTCTGCGCGCGCTCCAGGTCCGTCTGCGAGAAGGACTGGCGCGCCTTGGCGGAGGCCAGGGCCGCCTGGGCCTGCTCCAGCGCCGCCTTGTAGGGGCGCCGGTCGATCACGAACAGGACGTCGCCCTTCTTCACCGTCTGGCCGTCGACGAAGTTGATCTTCTCGAGGTAGCCGGTGACGCGGGCGCGGACCTCGACGTAATCGATCGCGTCGAAGCGGCCGGTATACTGATCCTGCTCGACGATCTGGCGCACCACGGGCTTGGCCACGGTGACCTTGGGCGGCGGGCCGCCCGGCGCCTGCGCGCGGGCCGGAGTCGCGAGGGGGCCTGCCGCGAGAGCCGCGATCAGGCCTGACAAGACGGTGAGTAGGCTGGGAAGCCGGCTGCGCATCGGGTCCTGCTGTCCGTTGGCCGACCGTCCGGTCGCGCCGAGCTTGACGATTGTTCCGCCGCGGGTGCGCCGTAACCCGCGGTCGACGGTGTTGCTTGTGCGCGAACGCACATCACGGTCCCGCGAGCCGGATTGAAACGGCAGATTAGGCGATCGTTTCGCCCGCGCTGTACCAGTCCTTGAAACCGCCCTTGTAGTGTTCGGCGAGGTCGAGCCCGGCATTCTGCGCCGCCATGAGCGCGTGAACCGAGCGGACGCCCGAGGCGCACGAGAACACCGCCCGCCGGCCGTCCTCGGCGACGAGGGCCGCGACCGCCTGCGGGTCGAAGCCGGAGAGCGGGTGCGAGACGGCGCCGGGGATGTGCCCGGCCTCGTACTCGTGCGATTCACGGACGTCGATGATCAGCATCGAGCCGTCATCGAGCCCTTGCTTGACCGTCTCGCGATCGAGGTCGACCACCCGCATCGGCAGGATCTCCGTTCCGCCCGCTCTCGGCCAGGCTGGCTGACTGACGCTTTTCCTTATTCGTCAGACTCCGGCGGCGCAACGTGCGTCGTCGTCCCGCGACCGTCGCCCGCGGGCGGGCGGCCGAGGAGGCCCGGCCCGGCGCGGATCGGCGGCCCCTGTCAGAGCGCCGCGAGGGTCGGCGCCACGGCCGCGAAATGCGCGGGCCAGTCCGGCGGCCGGTACCCGGCCAGACGGCCGGCCAGTTCGGCGCGGAGCGATCCGTCGGGCCGCGCGAGCGCCTCGATCGCCTCGATCCAGCCCGGACCGTCCAGGGGATCGCGGAACAGCGCGAAGCCGTCGGCGATCTCGCGGTGGACGGCGATGTCGGAGGCGATCACCGGCAGCCCCGAGGCCGCGGCCTCGACGACGGGGATGCCGTAGCCCTCGGTGAAGGACGGCATCAGCAGGGCGGTGCAGCTGCGCATCAGCGCCGCCAGACCGTGGGTCGACAATCCCGAGGCCTCGATGACGTGGGCGCGCACGCCGGGGCAGCGCTCCAGCATGTCGATGGCGCTCTCCGCCTCCCAGCCCCGGCGCCCGACCACGACGAGCCGGGGTGCCGCCGCCCCGTGGCGCTCGGCCAGGAGCCGCCAGATCTGGAACAGCAGCAGGTGGTTCTTGCGCGACTCGATGGTGCCGCAGACCAGGAAGGTCGGCCGGTCGGGGGTGAATCGGGGCCCGGTGTGGCCGAAGGCGGTCTCGACCCCGAGATGGCCCACGGCCACCGGCGGCCGCCCGAACCCCTCGGCGGCGAGATGCGCGAGGGTGCGCCGGCCGGTATCCTCCGAATTCACCAGGATGGCGGAGGCGTGCCGCCCGATCGTGCGCAGGCGCGCCCGGTGCCGGTCGGCCTCACCGGACCGGCCGTATTCCGGGTGGGTGATCGGGATGAGGTCGTGGACGAAGAACGCCGCCCGGACGTCCCGCCGGGTATAGAGCCAGTCGAACCGCCGCGGGTCGTCGAGGCGCAGGTGCGAGGTGTGCAAATAGAGCGCGTCCCGGGGCAGGATCGCGACCGACCGGCCGCGCAGCGCGATGTCGACGGTCTTGCGCGCCTGGATCCGCCGCCGGTCGGCGGACCCGGCCTGCGGTGCGGTGCCGGGCGGCGGCGCGGCGGCGGGATCGCCGCAGCGGGACGCGAGCCGCCGGTAGACCGGGTCCGACGCGGCGTCCCGGTCCTCGACCCAGCCGGCCGCCACGGCCTCGACGATCTCCAGCGCCTGCGCGCGGTCGAGGATGCGCGGTCCGAACGCCGTGGAGACGACGCCGACGCCCGTCTCCGCCCGGCCGAGATAGGCGCGCGCGTAGGCGAGGTCGACGCGGTCGATGCCCGACGGGCTCGCGTGGCGCAGCCGCGTGACGAGGCGCGTGAGATCGAAGGCGATCGGTCGGTCCGTCATGATCCTCTGGCAATCGCGGGGGCGAGGCCTCCCCGTAGCGGGCCTGACCCGCGAGAGCCAGCACATCCGCGCGGCCCGCGCGCGCCGAAGGGCTTGCGCGGGCGCGGCGCGGAGGCTAAGAGCCGCGAGCCCTAGCGGCGTCGGAGTGTAGCGCAGCCCGGTTAGCGCACTAGTCTGGGGGACTAGGGGTCGTGGGTTCGAATCCCGCCACTCCGACCATTCAAGCCTTTGGGCAACAAGGCTCTGTCCTGGAACGATCGCTGGTCAGTCCGCGAGCAAAGGCGGAACGCGCGGTGCACGTGGGCACTATGGGCCACCAGAGCCACCCAGGGTCTGTTCTCGGTCGGTGCATTCCTGGCGGCGAAGGGTCGCCGAAGCCCATGGCCTCGAACCCGACCGTCTCCGCGCTTCGCGAGGCCGCCGAGCTCTCTGACGAGGCGATCGACTTGGATCCTCAGCAGCGTGGCCGGCGGCAGAGGCGCGCCTCCCCGACTTTCATCGCCCGCAGGTAGGCGCGGCCGTCCAGGCTTCGCCCTGTCTGGGCCACCTCGGATCACTCCACCGCACGTCGACGAAGCGGTGCGGAGCTGCGGGTGCTGTCGGTGTGCCTGGTGACGACGCGGCGCGGAGGGTCAGGATCGACGGCGCTGGCGCCCGGCCGATCTCAAACCCTGCACGCCGACACGCGCCGGAACCGCGACCTCTCCGGACTCGTGATCACGGGACCTGCGGGAGGCGCATCTCCTTGCGGAAGCTCCTGTCGAAGGCGGTGGCCGGCACGAAGCGGCGCAGCAGGCTGACCTGCCTCGCCTTGGGGCCCGCCGTGTAACGGCGCTTCGGGCTCGTCGCGGTGGCGGCTTCGACGATGACCTTCGCCACGACCTCGGGCGCATCGGCGGACTTCATGACCTCGCTCAGGAACCGGTCTCGACCGGCGCGCTCCGCCTCGTAGATGCCGAGCGGCGCGTCGGGGCGCACGAGGTTCCGGTCGAAGGCCGTCCGGGTGAAGGCGGGCTCGACGAGCACGATCCGGATCCCTTGCCCACGAACCTCGTGGTCCAGCGACTCGGAGTAGCCTTCGACGGCGTGCTTGCTGGCGCCGTAGAGCGCCATGTAGGGGGCCGGGATCAGGCCCTGGACAGAGCTGACGTTGACGATCCGGCCGCCCTTCTGCGCGCGCATCAGGGGAAGCACGGCGCGGGTCGTCCGGATGACGCCGAACAGGTTCACGTCGAACATGGCCTGAGCCTGCGAGACCGACGATTCCTCGGCCGCGCCGCTGATGCCGAAGCCGGCGTTGTTCACGAGGAGGTCGATCCTCCCCGTCTCGCCGAAGACGGTCTCGACCGTCTCAGTGACCGATCTCTCATCGGTGACGTCACAGACGATGGTAGCCATCCCGCCGTCCACGGCCGGAGACGCCCTCCGGCTGGTCCCGAATACGCGGTAGCCCGCAGCCTGAAGGGCCTTCGCCGTCTCCAGCCCGATGCCGGACGAGGCGCCTGTGACCACCGCGGTCTTGATGCTGCCCTTGCTCATATCGCCCTCCGATCCACGCGGCACCTTGCCCGCTGCGACCCGATATAAATTATGATCATAATTTTTTAAAGCAAGCCAGATCCGAGTGCCTCGCCAATTCGGCCCAGGGTCTCGGAGGATTCATCGGCGATCTCCGTCATCGATCGCGAGCGCGGGTCGGTCGGTTCGAGGATCCTGCCGAACTGCTCCTCGGGTGCTCCCAGCACCGTCGCCTCGAGATGGGCGGGCGCCCCGCTCATCCCGAAGGAGACGCGGCCCCGGGACGCGGACGCCGTTCGCCTCGGAGGCGCCGGCACCCATCGGCCTCAGCCGCGTCGCAGGCCTCGTCTCAGCGTCCCGAATTGGCGGCCGCCGTGAGGTCCGGCGGAACAGGTGATGTGCTCAGACCGGGACCCGCCAGGAACATCCGGCCGGCCGCGAAGGCGGCCGCGTTGACGAGGCCCATGGCGACGAAGCCGGCCGAGAGGGCGACGAACATCCCGACCAAGCCGAGCCCGAGCCTCGCCGCGATCCAGGCTCCCCCCAGGGCCACGGCCATCCGAAGGACGCTCGCGGCGAGCGGCCAGCCGACACGCCCGGCCCCCTGGGCCGCGAAGTAGAGGGCGAGGCCGGCCCCGAAGAATCCGTAGAACGGTCCGACGACGCGCAGGTAGGTCGAGCCGGTGGCGAGCATCGCCGGATCGTGCCCGAACAGGCCGAGCCACCCGGCAGGATGGAGGGCGGCCGTGAGGCCGATGGCCTCCGTCAGGACACCCGCCACGAGGGCGCCGGTCAGCGCGGCCTGACGGGCGCGTGCGTGCATCCCGGCCCCGAGGGCGGTCCCGACGAGGGCGGCGATCGGCGAGCCGAGCCCGAACACCAGGGGGACCAGCAGGTACTCAAGCCTCGCGCCGGTCCCGTACCCCGCCACTGCCGCCGGTCCCGCCGTCCCGACGAAGCCGGTCGCGGCGATGACGGTGACGTTGGAGGTCATGCTGGCGATGCCGGAGAGCAGGCCGACGCGCAGGATCTCGCGGGACGGCGCCCAGGTCAGCCTCGGCGGGCGAGGGCTCGGGCGTAGGACACTCCGGCCGGACCAGATGTAGGCGGCGAAGAGGGTGGCGCCGACGGCGTAGTAGGCGGCGAAGGCGACACCGCCGCCCACGACCCCGAGGCGGGGGAACGGCCCCCACCCGAAGATCAGCGCGGGCGAGAGCGGGATCAGCAGGACGGCCCCGGCGCAGGTGACGCCGGCCGGGAGCGCCATGTTGCCGGTCCCGCGGATCACCGCCGCCAGCGCGTTGAACAGCCAGATCAGGATCGCCGCGCCGAACACGACGGTCGCGTAGGCCGTCGCGGCCCTGAGCGAGGCACCCGTGCCGCCCATCGCCGCGTAGAGGCGCGGTCCCAGGGTCAAGGCGAGCAGGCTGGTCACCGCGCCGAGGCCGAGTCCGATGGCGGCGGCGTGCCACGCGAGCGGACCTGCCGCGTCCTGCCGACCAGCGCCCAGGGTGCGCGAGACCGCCGACTGGATGCCGCCGCCCATGCCGCCCGCGGACAGCATCTGGACGAGCATGACCACCGGGAAGACGAGCGCCATTCCGGCGAGGGCGTCGGTGCCGAGCTCGGCGACGAAGTAGGTCTCGATCAGGCCGATGGAGGTCTGGACGACCATGACCGCGACATTCGGCACGGCCATCCGGGCCAGTGTCGGCAGGAGAGGGGCCGTCAGCAGTCGGCGCGTCCTGATGTCCATGAGGGCTTCCTCGTCCGTGACAGCTTCGGCGGCCGGCTACGCGATGCCCGAGGAGCGGACTCGGGAGGTCGGGCCCCCTCGTCCGGCTTCGGGGGTATTGGACAGGAGCCCCGGCCGGCCATCCGAGACCTGGATGTTGGCGTCGACGATGGTCACGCCGATGGGGCCTCCGAACTGCTCAAGGCCCTCGATCTCGGCGCCGCTACCCTCGACCATCCCCGCGGCCGGCGCGACCTCGGAGGCCTGGACCAAGGCTGGCTTCAGGGTCACGGAAATCCGGGCCGGCCAAGCCGGTGCGTACGATGACCAGTCCGCATCCATCGCCGGCTCCCCCGCGGGCCCTCGACGGTTTGATATGACGCCCATAATCTATTATGATCGTCATCTATCGTCAACGGCCTTCCCGTCTGCCAAGCGAGGCTTTCTTGGACAATCGGGCCGCGCATCCCGAGCCGGCGGTCGGCGAGGCCCGGGGCCCACGCGAGGTCCTCGAAGCCCGGGGCGTTGCCTGTGTCAGCGCCGATCTCCCGGCCGTCGCGACGCGCGGTCGTCACGCCCTCCCTGGTCAAAGGGATTCTGCGGAACCTCGAGCCTTTCGCGACGCCCGATGCGCCGAACCCGATCCTGGCCCGCTTGCCAGCAATCCGCTCGCAGCAGTGCGGTGACACGGCAGCAGCCGCAGCGCCCGCACTCGGATGCCAGGGTGATGATGGCAGGGGTCAACGCGTCTTCTTCGGCCGACACGGAGGGCACATCGCGTCGCGTGCCGCGGCGCTGGTCGACGGTCCGGCAGGCGTGGCGTTCCGGAAGACCGTACCTCTCCCGGATATCTGCAACCGCCTAGCGGCGTCGCTCGGATGCTACGAGGCTCCGGCCGCCACGTCCGCCAACATCTGCTTCTTCAAGGTCAGATCGGCCACGAGCCGCCGCGGCCGAGCCTTCTCGCGGTCTGGATCCTTCATCTTCCAAGCCTGATCGACTCGGAGACCGGCGTACGCCTTGCGCCAGCGTGAGGCACTCTGCTCAGAGATCTCCGCTTCCGCGCACGCAAGCGCCAAGTTCTTGCCCCGGGCTGTCTGCACCTCGATCTGGTGCAGCTTCGGCGCGCCCTGCTCCGCGCGCGTCGTCCGACCGCGCCGCCTGTCCGGCTCCTCCGGTCCTGGCAGATCCTCTCGATCAGCTCGGTCCGAAGGCGGCCGGTCAGGTCAGCCTGGACGCAGGCCGGGCGCCGTCCTCGTCGGAGGCTTAAACCGTCCCGCCTGCCCACGCGTCGACCGGGCCTCGGCATGCCCTCGAGGCTACCGCCTTCAGCCCCGACGGCACCGCCGCGCGGGACGTTCTCGCTGCCGCTGCACGCCCGCCGGGGCTCGAATCCGGACGGGCCAACCGGTTCGCCGGTCGGAGCTTTCCTGTCTCGCCCCTAGGCTTTCATCTCGGCGAGCATCTTCGCGCCCTCGGTCAGAAAGAACGCCTTGATCTTCGGGTTGCGGACCCGCAGGGCGCAGTGCCTCGCGATCTCGCTCATCGACCGGTTCTTCGGATTGTTGAGGAGATCGGTCAGGTACGTCTGAGCCTGGGCCTCGGTGTCGATGGTGAATGGCTGGGGGTCCACGAAGCACCTCTCGCTTTGACCTGCCCGGCGCGCCGTGGCGCGCCTCTCGATGCCCCGCCGACCGATGAATGGCGAGTCCGTGTCGAGCGCCCTTAGCGCGTCGCCTGCATATCGATGATCGGGCCGCCGATGTCGAAGAATTCTTCGTCGGTGAACTCTGCCAACTCGATCTCCTCGCGCGGACGCTGAAACGGCAGGAACGCGGAGATCATTCCGAGACACAGCGCCCCGGCAATCAGGACGGCCAACAGCGCGAGGGTCATGGTCAACATCGGAACGCAATGCGATGTCAGACTTATAGAACGGTAATCTTAAAACTTGCTTTCGGTGCATGGGATACCGCCCGGTAACCGCCGGCCGCGAACCTGCCGCCGGGCCGCGTTGCGTATCGGCTCGGCTCACACGCTGGTGAGATCAGGCGCTCCCCCGCCCCGTGAGCAGATCGGGGCGGAGCCGAGCGGGCTTACCGACCGAGGGACGGGCCGCCCGACGTGCCGCCAGTGCCGGGCGGCCCGCTCGTGGGGGTGCCGCCAATGTTGACGCCCGGCGTCGTGCCCGGGATCGACGAGTTGCTCGGGTTGGCCTCATTTCCACGGGTGACCGGGCTCGGTCCGAGATCCCGGGCACCCGGGCCGGCACCTCCGGTTGTCGCCGGCGGGGCGACCCCGGTGTTTCCCGCGCCGCCCGTCACCGTTTGCGCTGAGACCGGCGCGGCCAGGGCGATGGACAAGGCTCCTGCGAGCGCCGCGAGCGTGCGAGTCATGAAGTCGTCCCTGCGATTGCTGTGGCACAGGAACGGTTGATGTCGAGGGAAGTTCAGGGACGGGCGCGTCCATCACCCGCGCGCCGTTCGCCAGCCCGCGGCCTCGATCTCGCGGCAGAGTAAGCGCTCGCCGGAGCCCGTGTCGATCGCGGTCCGGTCGTAGTCCCTGCTTCCGGGAAGCCGGTCGATCTCGTCGGCCTCGCGCGGGATGTCGCCCTCGATCGCGCAGACAGTCCGCGTGAGCGCTGCCGTGGGCGCCGCGGGCTTCTCCATTTCCGGCCGGTCTCGACGCCACTGGCGCACTCGGCACGCTTCCAGTCCGACGGCGGATGCGGGTCCCGCAGATCACCCCGGTGTCGCCGTCGGTGACCGAAACGCGGCTGATCGGTAAACGCTCGGATCAGCCCGCAGCGATGAAAACCGGTCAGCCTGACCTCACCCGCAGCCTGTTCCCTCGGCGACAGCGCTATCGAGGGGGGCAGCAACGGCGGTGCGCATCCCGGTGCACCCCGAGGGTGACTGATCTGAGCAGGCGTCTCGCTGGTCCAGAAATAAAGAGTTCGTCGCGGGACCGTCGAGCATTTCGCCTGTGCGAGACCACCATTCGCGCTCGAATGTATCACCGCGGGAACGTTATTTAGTTGCAGGCCCGCGCATTGGCCGCGATTTCAGCTCAAGCAAACAATGTTAAATCATCATCGATGGGTAAATTATTACTGAATTATCATCTGGCCGACATCGAGGATCATCGTGTCGAAATATAGATCCAGCTCGTCCGGCTAAATTCTGCAGTGGCCCCTCACTGCTGCCGGAGGGAGCCGCATTCCATGTGCATCGTGAGACAAAAGTGCAAGTGCTCGACCCGCGTTCGGTATCAAATCGGGCAAACGCTTGGTTCACGCAACAAGTGCGCGCATCCGGTCGTGCGCTGGATCGGCTTCTCTAAACGTCGACGTAGTGAGATATCTCGGAGACGATCTGTCGGACAAGAAAGAATCAGCGTCATTCAGTTGAGTTGGGCACAGACATTTGGTCGACCGGTCAGTGTAGCGACGACCGGAATCGTTCAGCCTATGGCGACGGTGGTGCCGTTCGAATCGCCCTCGCGTTGACCGGCTCGAAGCCGATCGCGAGACGAAGAGACCGTTCTCGAGACGGCCGGTCTGGGGGTTCGCGGCCGAGGGGCCCGGCTAACGATCAGCCCTGCAGCCTGTCGGCGACGTCGTCGGGGATCTGCACCCCACTGTCCGGAAATCGTGACGCTCTCCGCCTCGCCGGTCTCACCGCCGGCCACCACCTTCAGCGCCGCTGCGCCCGGCATCCGGCGTTTGGCATCCGCTTGGCCAGATTCTCGGCCTTCTTCGCCACCCCACTCTCGGCCTGCGCCGGCGTCCTGTCCGCGGCCGACGCTTTCTCGAAGGCGCGCTGGAACTGCCCCGCTGGCGCGTGCCGAACCCGCCCACCACCTTCCTGCGGCGTAGCGCGGGCTCGTCAGGGAGGGCGCCGGCAAGTTCGCGTTGCGCGACGCAAGTGAGCGAACTGCCGGTTGCGCACTCACAGGGTGCGCGCCGTCCGGCTTCGCGACTGCCTGGGGTGGAGAGCGGAAGCCACCTCAGGCCAAGGGTCGACACTGGACAGGCGGTCTCGCGCAGCTGAACGTCAAGATTGACGCGGATCATTCTGCGGATCCCGTCGTATCTTCGCTTTCGCCGTTCGACGGGGCAGCGCAAGCGCCGCCGTCGCGCTAGGATGGTTGAACGTCGTGATGAAGCGATCATGAAAGCGGATCGACCGGACGGTGTGAGGCCGCGCCGTGTCCTCTTCCTGGGAGCGACCGGCACAATCGGCCGGGCAACGGTTCGGGCACTGGTCTCGCGCGGCCACGAGGTCGTCTGCCTCGTCAGGCGCCCTGCCGAAACCGCAATCCCGTCAGGCGCTACCGCGCGCATCGTGGATCTGACCGACACGGTGTCGCTGGCGCGCGACGGTGTCCGCGGCGAACGCTTCGACGCCATGGTGTCGTGCCTCGCCTCGCGCACGGGGCTGCCCGACGATGCCTGGGCGATCGATTACGGCGCGCAGGTCGAGGCCTTGCACGCGGGCCGCACAGCCGGCGTCACGCATGTCGTGCTTCTGTCGGCGATCTGCGTCCAGAAGCCGATCCTCGCTTTTCAGCACGCCAAGCGCGCCTTCGAGGCAGAGCTGATCGCATCGGGGCTCGACTACACGATCGTTCGGCCCACCGCCTTCTTCAAATCGCTCTCGGGACAGATCGAACGCGTGAAACGCGGCAAGCCATTTCTGGTGTTCGGGGACGGGACCTTGACGGCCTGCAAGCCGATCAGCGACGACGACCTTGGCCGCTATCTCGCGGACTGCCTCGACGATGGGGACCGCCGCAATCGCGTTCTGCCGATCGGCGGCCCGGGCGAGGCGATCACGCCGCGCGCGCAGGGCGAGCGGCTCTTCGCCCTTCTGGGGCGCGAACCGCGCTTCACGCACATTCCGGTCGTGCTGCTGGACGCGATCGTCGCCGTTCTGACGACGATGGGCCGATGGGTGCCGGCCCTGGCCGCCAAGGCCGAACTCGCGCGGATCGGGCGCTACTACGCGACGGAGTCCATGCTCGTCCTGGACCCGGCGACCGGGCGATACGATGCCCAGGCCACTCCGTCGACGGGATCGGAGACGCTCTTCGACTACTATGCGCGCGTGGTCCGTGGCGAGGCGGTCGCCGAGCGCGGCGACCACGCGGTGTTCTGACGACGCGCGACAGGAGGTGTCGGCTTTTCCTGCAGTTTCACTCCGGAGCAGACCGGCATCTTTCGGCCAGCTTCTGCCGCCGCGCATGGCTCTCCCCAACGTCTCAGATGAATGGTTCCCTGCCCGACCGCATCTGGATTGTGGACGCATCGAAGCGGGCGTAGCCGTGGACATCGCTCGAGATCCTCTCGAGGTCGCTCGCTGCATCCGCTTTGCGCACTTGAGACAAGGGCGGTTAACTCCGCGGGTGGAAGATGCAACCACGCCCTCTGTGGTCGTCTCTTCATCATTCCAGCGTTGACTAACCCGCTCCCATGATCCGCATTCTCGGCAAGGCCAGTTCGATCAATGTTCGCAAGGTGCTTTGGACCTGTGCCGAGATCGGATTGGATTACGATCGCCAGGACTACGGCAGCGGCTTCCAAGCAACGGATACCCCGGAATTTCTGGCTCGCAACCCGAACGGCCTCGTGCCCGTGATTGAAGACGCGGCAGGGGCCTTGTGGGAGTCAAATACGATCTGCCGCTACCTCGCTGCGAGCGCCGCTCGGACGGATCTGCTCCCTGCTGACCCGCGTGGACGCGCTCTGGTTGAACAATGGATGGACTGGCAAGCGACCGAGTTGAACGCGTCTTGGCGGGCGGCTTTCCTCGGCCTCGTTCGTCGTGATCCGGCCTACGCCGATCCAGACCGGATAGTGGCGGGGGTCGAGGCCTGGAACGCGAATATGGGGATCCTTGACCACCATCTCTCCTCAACCGGAGCTTATGTGGCCGGAGGAGCCTTCACGTTGGCGGATGTCGTTCTCGGCCTGTCCGTAAACCGTTGGCGCATGACGCCAATGGAGCGCCCGAGCTATCCCGCCGTCTCGGCCTATCATGATCGCCTTCTCGCTCGATCCGGCTACCGAGACCACGGGGCGAATGGGATTCCTTAGTGGGATGCCAACCGCGCCTTCAATCCGAGGTTGCTGGACGATCGATAAGTGGCGGCTTTCGGCAGGCAACGACCGCTCTCCGAACGCCTGGGTTGGGTAGCTTGCGAATCGGCAACGTGGCGTGGATTCCCGCCGGTCAGCTTCGGCGACGCAGATCTGTCGGAGCGCACGCCGTCATCCGGCCGCGTCGATATCCCTTCCGGCCCCCGGCGGGTACAGGTCAATGATCGGAACGTGCAGAACAGGAACTTCATTAGCGCTCTTGCTTTTTGTAGCGAAGGCTATAGACAGTACCGACGACTAAGATGATAAATCAACAGCCTCCGCGTCGGCGCAAAGCGCCACTCTCGAGTTTAAGAAAGACGTTCTTGGTCGGCATCTTACCGGGAGAAGGGAGCAGAATATCTGCTTCGGGCGCCACAGCTCCGTTCATTTATTTGCATCCAAATCCGTTCGATTAAGACTGTGGCCCCAAATGAATACGCGCTCACCCGATAGCAAGAACTCGAGAGGCCACCCGTGACCGAGAGATGGTCTGATTGTTGCTCCGACCGCAGAAGATAGCAATCCGTTTCGTCAGGACATCATCATGCGATATGAACATGGTGTTTCTGTTGTTCTTGCCACGCATAACGGATCGAGATTTATCCGCGAACAGCTTGAAACTCTCGTTGGGCAAACAGTACATCCTCTTGAGATCATCGTTTCCGACGATGCATCGACGGATAACACGCTAGAAATTGTCCGAAATTTCTCTTGCGGCAGCGCAATCGAGTTCAAAATCCATGAGAACGTGCCCGCGCTCGGCTTTCGAAGCAATTTCTTGAGAGCCGCTCGGTTGGCGCGTGGAAAATTCGTCGCCTTCTGCGATCAGGACGATATCTGGGACACGAAGAAGATTGAGTTTTGCTCGCCCTATCTGGACGATCGCAGCGTCTCGATGATCGCCCATACGGCCATCACTATCGACTCCAGCAATCGCGAGCTTGGCGTCTTTCGGCAAGGCATTCATCGTACCGGACTCAGAAAACCGCTCACCTACGATCCGTGGCTGACGTTCTTCGGATTTTCGATCGTCTTTCGACGGGAACTCTTGGATCTGTGGGATGTCGATGACCGTTTTATCGATTTCATTGTCCCCAGCGAGATGATCGCTCATGACCGGTGGGTAATGTTTCTGGCGCAAGTCGTCGGTCAGACCGTCGAGATCGATGTACCCCTGGTCCGCTATCGGCAGCACGCCCATAATCTGTTCGGACACGGTGAGCGCGAGCGGAGCGCGGGTCGGAGGACGGTAGCTGGGGGCTTGGATCCCTACAGGGAAGCCACGACCGCCATGATCGATATCGTCGAGCGGCTTCCGGAAGCGACGGCTGAGCATTTTCCACTCTTCGATCGGGCAAGGGCGGCCGCTTTCTTTCGCAGCGCGCTTGACCAGCTCGAGAAGCGCGAAGCGATCTATCGAACTGAGACGCGCCTGGAGGCACTCCAGGGCCTGTCGGCACGTGTCGCCGGCGGAACCTATCGGGCGGTTCACAACGGCCGTCCACGATGGCGATCGATCGCGAAAGATCTCAGATTCGCACTCCTTCGTCGTTGACCGCCTTGGCGGGCTTGCAACAGGTCCCGTCGAACGTCTGCATCCACGCCTTTACGACACAGCATCGCCTGTCCTTCTGACTTAAGCTTCGGTTTTACCGGACGCTGGGCTTAGGCTTGCTACGCCGTCGAGATTTACCGGCGATCGGCGAAAACTTAGCTCCATGACGAGCACTGCGATCGAGCAGGGAGTTTCGGCCAACGCTTCGGACGGTCGCCACCTCATGGTCGAGATGCCGGGTCCCGCCCCGAACAAAGATTGCCGAACCGCCGACGGATGGCCGCTCGCGAACCGTCATACAGACCTCGCCACATGGTCCTGCGTCACCGGATGGCTGCGTTGCGCAGCCAGTCGATCAGCACCCCGACGCGTCCCGCCTGGGCCGGATGTCGCGGGTGGACGACCCAGTAGGGGTGCGCGTCGAGGACGGGCCCGAAGGGCTGAACCAGCGTGCCGCTCGCCAGGTCGTCGGCGGTCAGTACGACCGAGACCAGCGCTATGCCCTGACCGGCGATCGTGGCCTGGATGACGTGACCTTCGTCGCTGAAGCGGATGCCCGCACCGCCATCGACATCGGTGATCCCGGCCTTCCGCAGCCAGGCCGGCCAGGTCGGCGTCTCGTCGGTCAGGTCGGGCCACTCGAAGTGCAGCAGGGGGTGGCGGGCCAGATCGCTCTCGGATCGAATGGCGAGACGCGGGCTGCAAGCGGGTGCGACCCGGTCGACCACCAGCCTGTGCGCGTCGAGGCCGGGATAGGGACCGGGCCCGTATCGGACGGCGACGTCCACGCCGTCGCGGGCGAAGTCGACCAGGTTGTCGGACGCGTGCAGTCGCAGATCGCAACCGGGATGCGCGGCCCGGAAGTCGGCGAGCCGGGGCACGAGCCACTTCGCCACGAAGGCGGTCGGGGCCGAGAGCGTGAGAACGCCGGCCGCGTGCCGGCCGCGGATCTCATCGATGGCTCGGGCGAACGCGTCGAAACCGTCGCGCAGCACGGGCAGCAGAACGGTGCCCTCGGCGGTCAGCCGGACCCGGCGCGTCTCGCGGTGGAAGAGACGCAGCCCCAGGGTCTGCTCGAGAAGCCGGATCTGATGACTGATGGCGGTCGCCGTGACACCCAGCTCGTCGGCGGCAGCGCGGAAGGTCAGGCGGCGCCCGGCCGCCTCGAAGGCCCGGAGCGCCGCGAGGGGGGGAAGCGATCTCCGCATCGTCATGGCTGAACGTAGCTCATCGACCCCGTGAGGAGAACGCGTTCGTCATCCCGCAGCCCGGCTGACACAAGGTTGGCCGGTCAGGACGGGAGGCTCTCTTGAAGGCGATGGTGTTGACGAAGTTCGGCGGGCCGGACAGCTTCGAGCTCCGGGAGCTGCCGGACCCTCGGCCGGGACCCCGGCAGGTCCGCGTGGCCGTGCATGCCACGTCGATCAACCCGCTCGACTGCCAGATCCGCCGCGGCGACTACACCGATCAGGTCGCGCTGCCGGCCATCATCGGGCACGACGTGTCCGGCGTCGTCGACCAGGTTGGATCCGACGTGACCGAGTTCCGCGCGGGGGATGAGGTCTATTACACGCCGCGGATCTTCGACGGTCCGGGATCGTACGCCGAGTACCACGTGGCGGAAGCCGGCATCGTCGCGCGCAAGCCGGCCAACCTCACCCATTCCGAGGCCGCGAGCGTGAGCCTCGTCGGCGTGACCGTCTGGGAAGGGCTGGTCGAGCGGGCCCGATTGCAGGTCACAGAGACCGTCCTCGTCCACGGCGGTGCCGGGGGCGTCGGGGCGATCGCCGTCCAGGTCGCGAAGGCCATCGGGGCACGGGTCCTGGCGACGGCGCGCGGCAGCGACGTGGCGCGCGTCGAGCGGCTCGGCGCCTCCGCCGTCATCGATTTCGAGCGCGAGGACTATGTGGACGCCGTCGATCGCCTGACCGAGGGCAGGGGCGTCGACGTCGTCCTGGACACGATCGGCCGCGACACGCTCGCGCGCTCCCCGCGCATCCTCCGCGAGGACGGGCGCGTCGTCACCCTGGTCGACACCGCGATGCCTCAGAACCTCATCGACGCTTGGGGCCGGAACGCCACCTACCACTTCGTCTTCTCGCGCCAGGACGGCCGCAAGCTCGACGCCGTGACGCGCCTCCTCGAGCGCGGCCTCGTGGTGCCGCGAGTCGGCCTGGAGTTTCCCCTCGACGAGGTCGCCAGCGCCCACGCGCGCTCCGAGGAGGGTCGGCTCGGAGGCAAGATCGTGCTCCGGGTGAGATCGTGAGGCGGCCGGACCTCGATCGCTGTCCCTGACCTGACACCGGCAGCGTCCGGCGCCGCGAAGGGAAGCGGCTCACCTGAGATCGAACCCGCGGAAACGGTGATGTCGCACCGTGGCAAGCCCGACCGGTCGGCGGGTCGAGCGGCACCCGGAGGCACGCGATCCTGCCGTCGACGACCTCGGTTACGTCCGTTCCGGTGACCGCGACCGGCCCGATCCCGACCCGCCTTCCATCGAAGGGATCTCAGGTGGTGGTGCCCGACGGCTACGTCGACCGGGGTGAACCGGTTGAGGGTCAGGGATCCTCGCGCGACCTGGGCACGACGGATCTTCCCGGCGGGAACCCGACCCGACCGCGAACTTAAAGATCTGAGACGCCGGATACTCGGCCGGTGCCGGTCGAATGCCGACCTACGCGCGCCCGAAGTGACGGAGCACGAGGGGCTCGGTCCGGGTAAGCTTGAGGCCGCGCGGCTGCGAGCGGCCGCTCCGGCCGGCGACGACGGCCAGGCCGACGAGGCCGACCGATCCGGTCAAAGCCACGGCCACACACCACCAGAAGGCGACATCGAGCATGGCTGTCCACGGGGCTCCGGTTGCACCGGAACTGTCGGACCGTACGGTAAACGGAGCGTTAAACGCGCGTTCGACCGAATAGCGTCGGCGCCTGCGGCCCGAGCGCCGTGTACTGCCGAGACATGGGCGCCGAATTCGGGCGCCGGAGAGCGTCGCTGAGCTCTCGGCGCGCCGATCCTACGCCCAATTGATGAAGGCGCGGAACGGAGCGCTGCCGCTACGACCCGAATCCGGTGCGGATGACCTTCAGGGACAGAGATGCAGATCGGGATCGTCGGCTGCGGTTACGTCGCCGACTTCTACATGACGACCCTCGTGAACCACCCCGAACTGCGCCTCGCCGGCGTCTACGACCGGGACCCGGAGCGGCGCGCCGTATTCTGCCGTCACTACAACGCCCGCGCCTTCGACAGCCTCGAGGCCCTGCTCGCCGAGCCGGAGATCGGCCTCATCCTGAATCTGACCAATCCGCACAGTCACTACGTCGTGACCAAGGCCGCCCTGGAGGCCGGCAAGCACGTCTACTCCGAGAAGCCGCTCGCCATGGAGTACGCCCAGGCCGAAGCGCTGGTGGAACTCGCCGAGGCGAAGGGCCTCTCGCTGAGCGGCGCGCCCGCGAGCATCCTGGGCGAGGCGGGCGCGACCGTGCGGGAGGCCGTCGCGTCCGGCCAGGTCGGGTCGGTCCGGCTCGTCTACGCCGAGTTGGAGGACGGGCCGGTGTTCCGGGAGCCGGTGCATGAATGGCGGAGCGTGACCGGCGCCCCCTGGCCGGCCGAGGACGAGTACCGGGTCGGCTGCACCCTGGAGCACGCCGGCTACTACCTGACCTGGATGAGCCTGATGTTCGGCCCGGTCGAGCGCATGACTGCCTTCGCGTCGCGCCTGTACCCGGACAAGGGCACCGGCCAGCCCCCGGACTCGGTCGCCAACGACTTCTCGACAGCGTGCCTGGAGTTCCGATCCGGCGTCGTCGCGCGGATCACCTGCGGCCTCGTCGCGCCGCAGGACCGATCCCTGCACATCATCGGCGACCGGGGCGTCCTGACCGTGACCGATTCGTGGGCCAGCCAGGGCCCGGTCTATCTCCGTTCGCCGAGCGGCGAGGCGCCCGGGCGGCTCGGCCGGCTGCTGCACCGGATCCAGCGCTACCTGCCCGGGCGGATCTTCCTCGGTCGGAAGCTGCCGACTCCCCGCTTCGGCGGCAAGCTGCCCAGCTACCCGTCGCAGATGGATTTCGCCCGCGGACCCGCGGCCCAGGCCGCGGCGATCCGGGCGGGCGTTCCGGCGCCGCTCCCGGCGCGGTTCGTGCTGCACATCACCGAGATCGCGCTCGCCATGCAGAATGCCGGCGGCGGCGCCGTGATCCAGCTGAGATCCAGGTTCTAGCCATGGCACAGACCGTCTCGTGGGGCGTCCTCGGCACCGGGATCATCGCCCAGCGCTTCGTCAGCGACCTTCTCGGGCGGCCGGACGCGCGCCTCACCGCCGTCGGGGCGCGGAGCATGGGGAGCGCCCAGGCCTTCGCCGCGGCCTTCCCCCAGGCGTCCGGCGCGCCGGCCGCCGTCGCCGGCGTCGAGGCCCTGGCCGCGCGGCCGGATATCGACGTCGTCTACATCGCCACGCCCAACAGCGACCACATGGACAGCGCGCTGGCCTGCATCGAGGCCGGCAAGTCGGTCCTGATCGAGAAGCCGATCGCGCTCTCGGGCGGGCAGGCGCGGCGCATCGCGGAGGCGGCGCGGCGGAAGGGCGTCTTCTGCATGGAGGCGATGTGGATGCGCTTCACGCCCGGCGTCGTGCGGGCCAAGGCGATGCTGGAGGCGGGCGAGATCGGCGATCCCCTGCATCTCGACGCCCGCCTGTTCTTCCCCCGCGCGCCGGACCCGCCCGGACGGACGGACGATCCGGCCGAAGGCGGGGTGATCCTCGATCTCGGGGTCTACCCCGTGTCGCTGGCGCTCCACCTGTTCGGCGCACCCACCGAGGTCTCGGGCGTCGGCCTCGATCGGGGCGGTGCGGCGGCGCAGCAGGCCGCGCTCGCGCTCGGCTGGAACGCCAGGACCGCGACCCTGAGCTGCGGCTCGACCGGAGAAGCCGACAACGCCGCCGTGATCGTCGGCACGCGCGGCCGCATCCACCTGCACCGGCAGTTCCTGTGCCCGCCCTTCCTCACGCGCGTGCGCACCGCGGCCGCGCCGGCGCCCGCCGACCGTGCCCCGCCGCGCCGCCAGGCCGTCGGCCGGCTGGCCTTCGCGAAACGCCTCCTGCAGCCGCTGGACTTCCGCCGCGTCGCGCTGATCCCGACGCCGTACCTCGGGTTCGGGCTGCGGCATCAGATCGACGAGGTGCATCGCTGCCTGCGCGCCGGCGCCCGCGAGAGCCCGATCATGCCGCTCGCGGACAGCATCCGCACCCTCGACATCCTCGATCGCGTCCGCGCCCGGCCGCAGCCGCTGGAGGCCGTCGCCTAGGAGGGGCGTCCGGACCGGGCGCCCGTCCCGAGCGGATGATCCGTCCGGGCAGGTCGCGGCGCCGTTCCCGGCGGTCGAGGTCAGGTCGTCTTCGTCGCCTTGGCGGGAGGCAGCCTGCGCAGAATCCGCGCGATATGCGCGCGCAGGGCCGACGTCTCGGATCCCGGCCCGGCCTGCCCGGCGGGTTCGGCTGGCTCCTGGAGGGTGACGAGAAGGTCGGTCATCGACGAGGGCGCTGTGATGGGAGACCGACTCTACCGTCGAGCCTGGCCGGTGAATACATCATTTCATAGATTTTCTCGACCGGGACTTAAAGTGTTTAGGCCGGCGATAGACGCGGCCCGATGTCGGAGACAGGGGTGTGTGTCCCGCCGGCCGCGACATTCGCGCCGGTGAATTGCATCGCCGATGTCTTGATGGAGACCCGCGGCCGCAGTCCCATCACAATGCCGGCCGCATCACATATCCGTCACCGTCCGCCACGACGATCGGAGGCCTCGGTACTTTACCACCCCTTCGACCGATCTCCGATGTATCGTCGCGCACGGCGACTGAGAGGCTGCCGTAGCCGGCGAAGACAGGCGCAGGAGGGAAACCGTCTGTGCGCTGCGTGACGGATACAGTTGACCATTGCGGTTTCACCGTCCCTGGGCGTACAACCAACAGCCAAGCCATGCGTCCAGTGCAACTAGGAATTGCGCAACTTATTGGTGCGCTAAGCAGTTTTCGGTTGTGTTTTTCTCCGCGACTCTGGGTAAGTGCCACTCATCCAGCATGCTGAAGGTTTCCGTTCGATGTCGTCCTCCCCGAAGCCCAAGTCCGCCACCGAGACTGATCGCTCGATCGGCGGCCGCATCGCGGCGCTCCGCGTGGCACAGGGCCTGAGCCAGACCGATCTCGGTCAGGCCATCGGCGTCAGCTTCCAGCAGGTTCAGAAGTACGAGAAGGGGCGCAACCGCATCGGCGCAGGGCGTCTTCAGGCCATCGCTGACCTGCTGAGGGTGCCGGTGGACACGTTCTTCGCGGATCCGCGGGACAACGGCGGCGGACGCGTCGGACCCGCGGCCCTGTTCGAGGATCCGAAGGTCATGGAACTCGTCCTGGCCTTCACTAGCATCACCGACGAGACGACCCGCGGCGGGATCCTGTCGATCGTCAAGGCCGCCGCCACCCTTCAGGAGAGCCGCGCGGCCGCGCAGCGTCCGGACGCCGTCGACGAGGCGTGACGGCGCGGCCCTGTCCATCTCTTCCCGCGACGGGACATACCGGCGCCCCCGAGCCGCGCGCAGCGTGGCGGCGCGATTTAATCCAAATTAAACCAAGACAAAGACCCGTAAAGATGTAGAGAAGCTGCCGCGTCCGGAGCTGATCTACAGCGCGTGAGCGGACGGCATGCTTCGCTCTGACGTTGGAAACCGGGTCCTGACCATGCCGATCGAGACGTCGAGAGCCTGGGGCCGCGGCGAGCTGTACGAGACCCTGTGCCTCCTCGTGATCGGCGTCGGGATCTGGTTCGTCGGCGTCACGCTCGGGACCTTCGCGTATCTGAACAGCGTCGTCGCCACCTACAACCTCACGGATCTGCTGCTGCTCGCCGCCTGCATGGGCGTGGCGCAGTGGGGCGCCAGCATCCGCAAATCGATCATCCTCCGGCGGCTCATGCTCGAGCGCGCCGCCGCCGCCGCGCAGGCCGAGGCGATCGCCCGGCACGACGGGCTGACCGGTCTGGCGAACCGTCGCCGCTTCATCGACGCCGTGGAGCGGGCGCACGCGCCGGGCGCCGCGGACGCGGCGGTGCTCCTCATCGACCTCGACCGGTTCAAGCCGGTCAACGACCTCTACGGCCACGCGGCCGGGAACGCGGTCCTGTGCGCCGTGGCCGAGCGTCTCCAGCAGCTCGTGCCGTCGGGCGGCCTGGCGGCCCGTCTGGGCGGCGACGAGTTCGCCATGCTGGTCCCGCTCCGCTACGAGAGCGAGGCGCTGCGGCGCCTCGCCCAGGCGGTCATCGCGCGCATCGCCGAGCCGGTGACGTGGAACCAGAACGACCTGAAGGTCGGGGCCACGGTCGGCGTCGCCGCGGTGTCGGCCGAGCACGGGGACGCCGACGCGATCCTGCACGCGGCCGACCTCGCCATGTACCAGGGCAAGAAGGACGGGCGCGGCAATGTCCGCTTCTTCCGCAGCGCCATGGACGCGGAGCTGCGCGCTCGCGCCCGCATGGAGACGGAACTTCGCCTCGCCATCGAGACGGGCGCGATCGAGCCCTTCTACCAGCCGGTGGTGTCGCTCCCCGAGAAGGAGATCGTCGGGGTCGAGGTCCTGGCGCGCTGGCGCCACCCGACGCGCGGGGTGGTGGGCCCGAGCGAGTTCATCCCGGTGGCCGAGGAAACCGGGATGATCGCGGATCTCAGCTACAGCCTGATCCGCCGCGCCTGCCTGGATGCCCGGGCCTGGCCGCCGCACCTGATCCTCGCGGTGAACATCGCCCCGCAGCAGTTCCAGGACGCGTGGCTCGCCCAGCGCATCCTCGGGATCCTGACCGAGACCGGCTTCCCGCCGCAGCGCCTGGAGGTCGAGATCACCGAGAGCGCCCTGATCCAGGACCTGGAGGCGACCCGGACGACCCTGCTGTCGCTGCGCGAACTCGGCGTGCGCATCGCGCTGGACGATTTCGGAACCGGCTATTCCAGCCTGTACCACCTGCGCGAACTGAAGTTCGACAAGCTGAAGATCGACCGCAGCTACGTCGACGCCATCACGATGAGCGACGAGCGGGCGAAGCTCGTCGACGCCATCATCAAGCTCGGGGCGAGCCTCGGCCTCTCCACCACCGCCGAGGGGATCGAGACCGACGCCAGCCTCGACTGGCTCTCCGAACAGGGCTGCCATTTCGGCCAGGGCTACCTGTTCGGCCACGCCATGCCGAAGGCCGAGATGGACGGCGTGCTCGCCGCCGCGCGATCCCCGGCCCCGTTCCAGGATCTCGCGCGGGCCTCGTGAGGCGCGGGATTCCGCCCGCGCGGCCGCATCGCGCCGGTCAGCGCGGCGCCCTGTAGGCGGAGCCGTCGGCGGCTTCGAGCGGGTGATCCGCGAACCGGCCCGTCTCCGGCACCGCGACCCGGTCGAAGTCCGCCGCCAGGGCGTCGAGGGCGCGGCGCATCTCTGCTCCCTGGAGCGGCCGGCCGTGTCCGGTGATGACCCGCTCCGGGGCGAGCGCGGCGAGCGCCCGCACCGACGCACGCGCCGCCGGCCAGTCGATCGTCAGGTACATCGGCGGCCCGTGCAGCTCCGGCGCCTGCGTCGCGACCGCGTAGGCGGATTCCTGCGCCGTGGTGATGAAGGCGTCGCCCGCGATCAGCGTCCGGTCGGATTCGCGCCAGAGCGAGACGTGGCCCGGCGCGTGGCCGGGCGTGTGGATCCAGCGCCAGCCGGGCAGGGGCGGCACCGAACCGTCCTCCGGCAGGAGGCGGAGCCGCCCGGAGACGTCGACCGGGCTCGTCGGGAACAGCGGCGACAGGCGGCCGAGGAGTCCGCCGCCGACGCTCGGATCCGGCGTCGGGTAGGCGGCGCTGCCGTCGAGATAGGGCCGCTCCAGGGCGTGCGCGTAGACCGGGACGTCCCAGTCCTTCGCGAGGTCCTCCAGGACGCCGACATGGTCGAAATGGCCGTGGGTCAGGACGATCGCGGCCGGCCGGGCGCCTTCGCCGAAGCGGGCCCGGGCCGCGGCCTCGATCCCGCGCTTCGCGCCCATCACGCCGGCGTCGATCAGGACCCAACCCCGGTCGCCCGCGCCGGGGGGCCCCACGAACACGACGTTGACCAGGACGTGGCGCTGATAGGCGACGTCATCGGCGATGGCGTGGGTGGCGTCGTCCCGCTCGGCGTCGCGGCGGGGATCGTCGACCCGGGCCTGCGGGTCGACGGGGATCTGCTGGGCCATCTGGGGCGGCTCCCGTGCGCGGTCGCGGAGGGGACGGTCTGGCCCGCGGCCCGAGTGTCCCGGCGCCGGATGGCGCGAGCGCCCGTACCCTGGCCAACCGGCCTCTCCCGGGCGTGTTCCTGACGTCGTCGCCTCTCCAGGTCCGGCCCCGCACGGGAGGCCGCGGCCTCACGCCTGTCGACACGGACCCCATATTGGCGGCATCGATACCGGCCACCCCGACGCGCCGTCGCAGGTCACAGCATGGCACCGAGCCCTCTCGCCCTCATCGCCTCCGTCGCCCTCGTCGCCGTGATCGCTACCGGCACCGGGGCGATCGTCCTCCAGCAGGGATCGCGGTTCAGCCATTCCCGGAAGGTCGGCGGCCCGTTCACGATGGCGGATCTCGACGGCCGCCCGGTGACCCAGGCCGATCTCCGCGGCAAGCCGTCCGTCCTGTTCTTCGGCTTCACCCACTGCCCGGATGTCTGCCCGACCACGCTCGCGAGCCTGGCGTCGGCCCTCGGCCGGATGGGCCGCGACGCGGACCGCCTCAACGTCGTCTTCGTCACCCTCGACCCGGAGCGGGACACGCCCGACACCCTGCGGGCGTACCTGGCCTCGTTCGACCCGCGGATCCGCGGCTTCGTCGGCACGCCGCAGCAGGTCGCCCGCATGGCCGATGCCTACCACGTCGCCTACAAGCGCGTGCCGACCAAGGACGGCGACTACACGATGGAGCATTCCGCCACCGTGGCGCTGTTCGACAGGACCGGCCGCATGGTCGGCGAGATCGGCTACGGCGAGGACGAGGCCAACACCTTCGCGAAGCTGATCACCCTGGCGCTGCCGGGGCAGTGCCCGCCGGGGGGCGGCGCCAACCTCTGGACGACCGACGGCAGCACCGGCAACTGCGGTCCGCGGAGCTGAGCCGCGGCCGGGAAATTGCGCCGCCGCGCCGGCGTGGCTAGAGGGCGGCGCGGGTCGCGAGGCCCGACCGAATCCGGGGGTTCCAGCTTGATCACGCGCCGCGTCCTGACCGCCATCGGGCTCCTCGCCCTCGCGCCGTATCCCGGCCTCGCCCGGGCCGCCGGCGGCGGGCCGCGCCTCGCACCGCCCGAGCCCATGGACCTCGACCGGCTGAAGGATCTCGCCCGGACGCTGCGGGACCGGCCCTACGCGCCGCCCCCGGAGGCGCCCGCCTCGGCGGCCCTCGACGCCCTGACCTACGGGCCGCTCCAGGAGATCCGCTACCCGCCGGGCCACGCCCTGTTCGCCGACAGCCCGTACCCGGTGACCTTCTTCCACCTCGGCAACTTCTTCCGCCATCCGGTGAAGGTCTACGCCCTGGAGGGCGGGCAGGCCCGCGAGGTGCTCTACAGCCACGACCTGTTCACCTACCCGCCGGGCAACCCGGCCAAGGACGTTCCGGACGGGGCGGGCTTCGCGGGGTTCCGGTTCCAGAAGGCGCCCGCCGGGCAGCCGGGCGACGACGGCGACTGGCTGGCCTTCCTGGGCGCTTCGTACTTCCGCGCCGCCGGGGACGGAGCCCAGTACGGGGCCTCGGCCCGGGGCATCGCGATCGACACGGCGCCCGGGCCCGGGAAGACAGAGGAATTCCCGGTCTTCACGCGCTTCTACGTCAGCCCGGCCGCGGACGGCGCCGTGACCGTGCTGGCGCTCCTCGAGGGCCGGAGCCTCACCGGCGCCTACCGGTTCGTCGCCCGGAAGGAGCCGCACGTCGTCATCGACGTCGCCTGCACGGTCTACATGCGCAAGGCGGTCGAGCGGTTCGGCATGGCGCCCCTGACCTCGATGCTGTGGTACTCGGAGGGCATGAGCCGCTTCCTCGCGAGCGACTGGCGGCCCGAGGTGCACGATTCCGACGGGCTGCTGATGCAGACCGGCGCCGACGAGCTGATCTGGCGGCCGCTCAACAACCCGCCCCGCCTCAGCGTCAGCGCCTTCGCCGACCGGTCGCCGAAGGGCTTCGGCCTGCTCCAGCGCGACCGCGCCTACGAGAACTACATCGACGACGGCTTCGAGGAGAACCGTCCCGACATCTGGGTCGAGCCGCAGGGCGACTGGGGCCGCGGCAGCGTCCAGCTCGTGGAGATCCCGACCCATCAGGAGACCGACGACAACATCGTCGCCCTCTGGGTGCCGGACGACGCGCCGCAGGCCGGGTCGGACCGCAGCTTCGCCTACCGGCTGCGCTGGACCGTCAAGGAGCCGGTCGCCACCGACCTCGCCCGGTGCGTCGCGACCCGGGCCACCAAGGCCGCGTGGCTCGCGGATGCCGACAGACGCCCGGGCCGGGCCAACCTCGTGCGGCAGTTCGTGCTGGAATTCGAGGGCGCGGCCCTGTCGGGCCTCGATCCCGAGAAGGCCACGGTCGCGCTCACCCTGTCGCGCGGCAGCGTCGAGGAAGTCGGCGCCACCTGGGCGCCCTACGGCAAGCCGAGCCCCTGGCGGGTCTTTCTCAAGGTCTACGCCGAGGGGCCGGATCCGGTGGAGATGCGGCTGCAGCTGAGATCCGGGGATCGGCTGCTGTCCGAGACCTGGGCCTACCAGTACTACCCGCAGGCACCCGGCACGGTGCTGTGAGCGGCGGTCGTCGCCGGACGGCCCGTCGCCCGAACCGGTCCGGCTCCGGGCGGTTCCGCCCCGGACCCGCCCATCGTCGCATCGGAGACCGCCATGACCGGCGAGACACCGCCCGGCCCGCACCTACCGGAGGTGCTGACGCGGCTCCTCAAGGCGCCCCGGGCGGCGATCTGGCCGACTCCGGAGGACCGGAACCGCCTGCGCCCCGGCCGGTCGCGACCGCGGCAGCCGAGCCGCGCCGTCCTGGGTGTCTGGATCTGGGCGATCCTCTACAACGTTCTCGGCTTCGCGATCCTCGCGGCCCTGTGGTGGACGATGCGCTGACCCGATGAGCCGACACGCCCTGATCCCCGGCCGAGCGATTCTCGCGGCAATCCTCCTGCTCGGCCTCGCCCCCTCCGCGGCGCAGAGCCAGGGGGACGCGCTCAACGCCGATGACGGCACCGGGGCGGTCAAAGTCTGCTCGCCCGTGGCGATGCCGCGCTGGCGGTCCATGACCCCGGTGCCGAAGACCTGGACCTTCCTGGACTGCATGGGCTTCGCGGGCGAGATGGGCGCGACCCACTTCCAGCTCGGCTGCCTCTTCGCCAACGTCACGCCCCACGCCCAGAAATACGCCTGGGGCGCGATGGTGCCGATCGAGAAGTCGGCCATGGCCAAGGCGCAGCCGCCGATCCCCAATTGCGGCTGGTAGGGCCCGCGCTCAGCCGTCGGAGGGCTGCCAGTCCAGGTCGAGGGTGAGGCGGGCGCGGAAGACCGTGCTGCCGGTCGCGTCGCGGACCCGCGCCTCCAGCACCAGGCCCGCATCTCCGGGGGCCGGTCGGTCCGCCCGGACGCGGAGCCGGTCATGCACGGCCTCGATCAGGGCCTCGGTCGCCGACAGACACGCCTCGTGACGATCGGCGAAGGGCAGCCCCTCCTCGTCGAGGGACAGGCCGCGGTCGTCGGTGAAATCGGTGAAGTAGCGCATGGCGCAGAACCTCACGGCCAGCTGAGGAGCGTGCGCCGCGACCTGAGTGGTGTCGTTAACCTGTGTGTGCGCGCCGCACGCCCTCGCGCGACGGGCCGCCGGATCCTCGCGCCGCGGCGACCGCGCGGAGAACGCGGCCGCGCGGGCCGCGATCCGCCCGCCCTCAAAGAAAATGTATGAGTGTGGACAGACGCCGCGGGTGCGGCACGGACTGTGCCGATCCCCGAACCCGCTGCACGAAAGTACGATATGGCCGGCGCGGTCGACCCGGTACCCGTCGGTGCGCGAGCGGCCGCCCTTGCGCGCGCCGCCCGTCTCGGCGGACACTCGGCGGCCGGTCCCCGCGCGGCGTGGTTCACGCCGATCCGACAACTCGCTCAGGCCCGCGACGCCGTTCCCGATGGCGCGACACCCTGTCTTCGACGGGCGCGCCGGGGGCCCCGCTGGCCGACGCTCGAAGGGGATGTGACCTGCCCCGTTTCTTCCTCAACGTCCGACGTCACGGGACGCTGATCGCCGATCGAGAGGGCGACGATCTGCCCGATCGGACGGCGGCCGAGCATCTCGCCCGCGACATCCTGCGCGAGATGCGCCGCCTGCCGCACGTCTACGGCGCGCCGCGCGGCTGGCGCGCCGACACCTTCGTGATCACCGACGAGGCCGGCGCGGTGGTGGCCGAAGTCCCCTACGCCAGCGTGCTCTGAGGCCGCCGCAGCGGGCCGATCAGGCGCTCGTACTCGGCCTCGGCCGGGCCGTAGGTCTGGCCGGCGGCCTCCTCCAGGCGGGTGCGGCTCAGGACCCGGATCCGGCCGCGCCGGGCCCGGATCAGGCCGGCGCCCTCCAGGGTGTGGATCGCGACCGTGACCGTCGGGCGGCGCACGCCGAGCATGATCGACAGGAACTCGTGCGTCACCGACAGGTCGTCGCCGTCCTGACGGTCGTGGTACATGAGGAGCCACCGCGCGAGCCGCTCCTCGGCGGGCGCGCCCGCGTTGGCGATCGCGGTCTGGGCAACTTGGACCAGGAAGGTCTGGACGTAGCGCAGCAGCAGGTTGCGCATCGACGGGCTGGATTTCAGGGCGTCGCGCAGGGCCGGCACGGAGATCCGGCGCCCCCGGCCGGCGACCTGCATGAAAATCTGGTACGGGATCGTGTCGGTTCCGAGCAGCAGCGCCGGTGCGGCCATGCCGTCGCGTCCGAACAGGCCGACCTCGATCCGGCCGCCCTCGGCGAGGGTCGACACCACCGAGCACAGGCCGGTGTCGATGAAGACCGCGTGCGGGATCGCGGCGGCCGGCTCGACGAGCACTTTGCCGAGGGGCAGGTCGATCGCCTCCAGATGAGGCCCGAGCAGTGCGCCATCCGCCTCGGATAGGGCAGCCAGAAGGCGGTTCTGATGCGGCATCGGCAAACGCGTACGCAGAAATCGACCTCCGCGCAGCGGCTCTCGTGCGGGAACCGCGGCGCACCCCCGAGCCATGCTCGGATCAACACGGAATAGCGAGCGGATATTGCATCTAGCGGGGGAAGCGTCTGCAACCAGACAAAGCTTTGCCGGCGGATTTCGGATGTCCTGGCAAATGCGCGCGGATGATTGCGCAAACCTTCCTTTAAGATCTGCCCTCAGACTGCCGGGCGGCGGATCGGGATGTGACTGGAACGCTGCGCGTCCCGCAGCGCCGTGCACTTGCCAACAGCGGTGTGCACGGTCGCGCTTTGACGCGCGGGTCGGATCGCGTTACAGAAAGTGTGACGGAACAAGCAAGAACCATGCCGTGAGCAGCGTGGCTCCGGCTGGCGAACCGCGCCGGAAGGGCATCGGGGCCTCGCATGAGTTTGGTGCAACGGCTGGAAGTGCGTCAGGGCCAGGCCCTGGTGATGACGCCGCAGCTCCTGCAGGCGATCAAGCTTCTCCAACTCTCGCACCTCGATCTCTCGGCCTACGTCGAGGCCGAGCTGGAACGCAACCCGCTGCTGGAGCGCGCCGAGCCGGACCTGCCGGCCGCGGGCGAATCCGCCGAATCGGGCAGCCATGCCGAGGAGGCGGGGGCCGACGGCTTCGACGCGCCGGAGCCCGACTCGTGGCTCTCGGCCGACCTCAACCCGAGCCGCGGCGAGATCGAGAGCGACTTCGACACGCGCCTCGACAACGTGTTTCCCGACGAGAGCCCCGTCCAGGCGCGCGAGGCGGGCGGGGGCGACATGCTCTCGCTGACGCCGCCGCCCTACGGCAGCACCGGCGGCAGCTTCGACGCCGAGGCGCCCGATTTCGAGGCGACCCTCACGGCCGAGACCTCGCTGCGCGAGCACCTCGCGGGCCAGCTCGACCTCGCGACCCGGGAGCCGGCCGAGCGGTTGATCGGCGGCTTCCTGATCGACGCCGTCGACGAGGCCGGCTACCTGCGCGAGACGGTGGAGGGCGTGGCCGAGCGGCTCGGCGCCGACCCGGCCCTCGTCGGCCGGATGCTGGCGCTGATCCAGACCTTCGACCCGCCCGGGATCGCGGCCCGCGACCTCGCGGAGTGCCTCGCGATCCAGCTGCGCGAGCGCGACCGGTTCGACCCGGCGATGCAGGCGCTGGTCTCGCGGCTGGACCTCGTGGCCAAGCGCGACTTCGCGGCCCTGCGCCGGCTCTGCAGCGTCGACGACGAGGACCTCGTCGACATGCTGGGCGAGATCCGCCGCCTGGATCCGAAGCCCGGCCGGGCCTTCGGATCGAGCGCCGTCGAGGTCCTGGTCCCGGACGTGTTCGTGCGCGCCGCGCCGGACGGCTCCTGGCTGGTCGAGCTGAACAGCGAGGCGCTGCCCCGGGTCCTGGTGAACCAGAGCTACTACGCCCGCGTCTCGCGCAAAGCCGCCGCGGAGGGTGACAAGGCCTTCCTGTCGGAGGCCCTCCAGAACGCCAACTGGCTGACCCGCTCGCTGGAGCAGCGCGCCCGCACCATCCTGAAGGTCGCCACCGAGATCGTCCGCCAGCAGGACGGATTCTTCGTCCACGGCGTCACCCATCTGCGGCCGCTGAACCTCAAGACCGTGGCCGAGGCGATCGGCATGCACGAATCGACCGTCTCGCGGGTCACCTCCAACAAGGCCATCGGCACGAGCCGCGGGACCCTGGAGATGAAGTACTTCTTCACCGCGGCGATCCCCGGGGCGGCCGGCGCCGCCGCACACTCCTCCGAGGCGGTGCGCCACCGCATCAAGCAGCTCGTCGACGGCGAGACGCCGGACGACGTGCTGTCCGACGACGCCCTGGTGCAGAAGCTGCGCGGGGAGGGCGTCGACATCGCGCGGCGCACGGTGGCGAAGTACCGGGAATCCCTGCGGATCCCGAGCTCGATCGAGCGCCGCCGGGAGCGCTTCGCCCACGGCTCGGGCCAGCACGTCGCCCTGGCGCTGCGCTGATCGGCCCGGACGGGGTTGCGCCGGGCGCCCGTCCGGCCCATCCGTCTTGGCCCTCGATCGATGCCTGGACCCGCGATGACCCCGACCGGAACGCCCTCGCGCAGCCTCACCGCCATCGTGCTCGCGGCCGGGAAGGGCACGCGGATGCGCTCGGACCTGCCGAAGGTGCTGCACCGGATCGCCGGGCGCAGCATGCTCGGCCACGTCCTGGCCGCCGTCCAGGCGGCGGGCGCGGGCCGGATCGCCGTGGTGGCCGAGCCCGGCCGCGACGACGTCGCCGCCGAGATCGCGCGGGCGGCCCCCGGCGCCCGGGTCTTCCCGCAGGCCGAGCGCCTCGGTACCGCCCACGCGGTGCTCGCCGCCCGGGAGATCCTGGCCGACCCCGACGACGACGTGGTGATCGCCTTCGGCGACACGCCGCTCGTCTCGGCCGACACCTTCCTGCGCCTCCGCGCGCCCCTGGCCGACGGCGCCGCGGTGGCCGTGCTGGCCTTCGTGACGGCGACACCCTCCGGCTACGGGCGGGTGCTGACCGAGGGCGACCGCGTGCTCGCCATCCGCGAGGAGAAGGACGCGAGCGCGGCCGAGCGGGCCGTGACCCTGTGCAATGCCGGGCTGATGGCGCTCGCCGGACGGCACGCCCTGGCCCTGCTCACCCGCATCGGCAACGACAACGCCGCCGGCGAGTACTACCTGCCCGACGCGGTCGCGCTCGCCGTCGCCGACGGGCTGCCCGTCACGGTCGTGCCGGTGGACGAGGCCGAGGCGCAGGGCGTGAACGACCGGGTGCAGCTCAGCGTCGCGGAGGCCGCGATCCAGGCGCAGCTGCGCCGCAGCGCCATGCTGGGGGGCGCCACGCTGATCGCCCCCGAGACGGTGTTCCTCAGCCACGACACGGTGCTGGGGCGCGACGTGATCGTGGAGCCCAACGTGGTGTTCGGCCCCGGCGTGCGGGTCGCGGAGGGCTGCACCGTGCGGGCCTTCGCGCATCTCACCGAGACCAGCCTGGAGGCGGGCGTGAAGATCGGACCGTTCGTGCGGCTGCGCGGCCACGCCGTTCTGGAGGCCGGCGCGGAACTCGGCAATTTCGTCGAATTGAAGAACGCGCGGATGGGGGCCGGCGCCAAGGCCGCGCACCTCACCTATCTCGGCGACGCGGAGGTCGGCGCCAGGGCCAATATCGGCGCCGGCACGATCACCTGCAATTACGACGGCGTGCTCAAGCACCGGACCACGATCGGCGCGGGCGCCTTCATCGGCTCGAACTCGGCCCTGGTCGCCCCCGTCTCGGTGGGGGAGGGGGCCTACGTCGCCTCCGGCTCGGTGATCACCGACGACGTGCCGGCGGACGCCATGGCGGTGGCCCGGGGCCGGCAGGCGGTGAAGCCGGGCTGGGCCGGGGAGAAGCGCGCGGCGCTGCAGGCCGAGAAGGCGCGGCGCGGCAAGGCGTGAGGCCCGGCACGCCGCGCGGGCGGGGCTGGCCCTGCGCCGTGCCGATCCGGTAGAAGTCCCGCTCGGCCCCGCACGGCGCGGGGCGGCCCGGACCTTGCGCGCGACCTGCGCGCGGCCACCCGGGCGCGACAGCGAGAGACACTCCTATGTGCGGCATCGTCGGCATCGTCGGGCGCGACGCGGTGGCGGGGCAGGTGATCGAGGCCCTGCGGCGGCTCGAGTACCGCGGCTACGATTCCGCCGGCATCGCCACCCTGGAGCACGGCCGGCTGGCGCGGCGCCGGGCCTCGGGCAAGCTGGTCAACCTGGAGGCCAGGCTCGCCCAGGAGCCGCTCACCGGCACGATCGGCATCGGCCACACCCGCTGGGCGACCCACGGCCGGCCCAACGAGACCAACGCCCACCCGCACGCCACCAAGCGCCTGGCCGTCGTGCACAACGGCATCATCGAGAATTTCCGCGAGCTCAAGCAGGAGCTGGAGGCCGACGGCGTCGTCTTCGAGACCGAGACCGACACCGAGGTCGTCGCCCAGCTCGTCAGCCGCAACATGGACCGGCAGATGGGGCCGGTGGAGGCCGTGGCCGCCGCCCTGCCGCGGCTGCGCGGCGCCTTCGCGCTGGGCTTCCTCTTCTCCGGCGAGGAGAACCTGCTGATCGGGGCCCGCCACGGCGCGCCGCTGGCCATCGGCTTCGGCGAGGGCGAGACCTACCTGGGCTCCGACGCCCTGGCGCTCGCCCCGTTCACCGACGCCATCACGTATCTCGACGAGGGCGACTGGGCGATCCTGTCCCGCGGCGGCGCCGAGATCCGCGACGCGTCGGGCGCCACGGTCGAGCGCGCCCGGCAGACGATCGCCACCCAGGCCTACCGGATCGACAAGGGCGAGTACCGCCACTTCATGGCCAAGGAGATCCACGAGCAGCCCGAGGTGGTGGGCCGCACGCTCGCCCACTACGTCGACATGGCGCAGGGGCGAGTCGCGCTGCCCGAGGCGCTGCCCTTCGACTTCGCCAAGCTCAGCCGCGTCTACATCACCGCCTGCGGCACGGCCTACTACGCGGGCCTCGTCGCCCGGTACTGGTTCGAGCAGGTGGCGCGCCTGCCGGTGGAGATCGACGTCGCCTCCGAGGCCCGCTACCGCGAGGCGCCGCTGGAGAAGGACGGGCTGACGCTGGTCATCTCGCAGTCGGGCGAGACCGCCGACACCCTGGCCTCCTTGCGCTACGCGAAGTCGAAGGGCCAGCACACGCTGAGCGTGGTCAACGTGCCGACCTCGACCATCGCGCGGGAATCCTCCGTGGTGATGCCGACGCTGGCCGGGCCGGAGATCGGCGTCGCCTCCACCAAGGCGTTCTCGTGCCAGCTCACCGTTCTGCTCTGCCTCGCCATCGCGGCGGGCCGCGCCCGCGGCACCCTCGACGCGGCGGGCGAGCGGCGGCTGATCGACGGCCTGATCAAGGCGCCGGGCCTGATGGCCGAGGCGCTCACCCACGAGGCGGCGATCGAGGGTCTGGCCCGGGAGGTCGCGAAGGCGCGGGACGTGCTCTATCTCGGCCGCGGCACCAGCTACCCGATGGCGCTGGAAGGCGCGCTGAAGCTCAAGGAGATCAGCTACATCCACGCCGAGGGCTACGCGGCGGGCGAACTGAAGCACGGGCCGATCGCCCTGATCGACGAGAGCGTGCCGGTGATCGTGATCGCGCCGCACGACGCGGTGTTCGAGAAGACCGTCTCGAACATGCAGGAGGTGGCCGCCCGCGGCGGGCGCATCGTGCTCATCGGCGACGCCAAGGGGGCCGCCGAGCACGGGCTCGACACGCTCGCGACCTTCACCATGCCGGCGCTCGATCCGACGGTGGCGCCGATCGTGTACGCGGTGCCGATCCAGCTGCTCGCCTACCACACGGCGGTGTTCATGGGGAAAGACGTCGACCAGCCCCGCAATCTCGCCAAGTCGGTCACTGTGGAATAGCCGCCGCCGATCGCACCCACGTCCGGTTCGGAAGCGGCGCCGTCTTTGCGAGCGGAGCGAAGCAATCCAGTCTGCGCTATGCTGCCAGAGGTTGCGCGACGCTGGGTTGCTTCGCTGCGCTCGCAAAGACGGTCTGCGCAATCCTGCTGACCCCGGTACGAGGCCCCCATGACCGCCCATGACACCGACGTCCTCCGCTGGCTCGACGGGCAGGAGGGCGCGATGCTGGCGCTCCTCGAGGAGCTCGTGAACATCGATTCCGGCTCCTACGACAAGCCGGGGGTCGACGCGGTCGGCATCCGCATCGCGGAGTTCCTCGCCGGCCACGGCATCCCGGTGACCACGATCCCGGTCGACGGCTACGGCGACGCGCTGAAGGCGAGCGTGGCCGGATCGGGCGGCGGCAACCGGCCGGTCGTGCTCATGGGCCACCGCGACACCGTCTTCCCGAAGGGGGAGCCGGCCCGCCGGCCGTTCCGGGTCGCCGACGGCCGCGCCTACGGGCCGGGCGTCGCCGACATGAAGGCGGGCCTCGTGATGAACGCCTTCGTTCTGGCCGCCTATCACCGCGCCGGCGGCGCGCCGGTGCCGCTCGTCGGCCTGTTCACCAGCGACGAGGAGATCGGCTCGCCGGCCTGCCGGCCGATCATCGAGGAGACCGCCCGGGGCGCCCGCGCGGTGCTGAATTCCGAGCCGGGGCGACCGACCGGCAACGTCGTCACCGGCCGCAAGGGCGGGGTGTTCATGCACCTCGAGGTGCTCGGCAGGGCGGCCCATTCCGGCGGCAACTACGCCGACGGGCGCAGCGCCATCCTGGAGCTCGCCCACAAGACCGTCGCGCTCCACGCGCTCACCGACCTCGACCGCGGCACCACGGTGAATGTCGGACTGGTCTCCGGCGGCCAGTCGGTGAACACCGTGGCGCCCCGGGTGACCTGCGAGATCGACCTGCGCTACGTGACCCCGCCCGACCGCGAGGCCGCCATGGACCGGATCGCCGCGATCGTGGCCGGATCGACGGTGCCGGACACGACCGCGCATCTCACCATCAAGGGCGAGTTCCTGCCGCTCGTGCAGGACGAGGCCTCGCGGGCCCTATTCGAGACCTACGCAAGGGTGAGCGCGGAGGGCGGCAACCCCGTCACCGGCGAGTTCGCCGGCGGCTGCGCCGATTCGGGCTTCACCGCCAGCGTCGGCTGCCCCACGCTCTGCGCCGTGGGCCCGGTGGGCGGCAAGGCCCACTCGCCCGAGGAGTACCTGGAGGTGGGAAGCCTCGTGCCGCGGGCGGGCGCGATGGCCGAGACCATCGCGGCGCTCTGACGGCTCAGAGACCGACCATCGCCAGCCCGGCGGCGCCGTAGCGGTCGCCGGTCACCGCTTCGGCGGGCATCGCGTCCGCGATGGCCCGCAGGTCGGTCTCGGCCAGGACGAGACCGGCCGCCGCCGCGTTCTCCTCGAGGTTCCGGATCTTGCGGGCGCCCGGGATCGGCACGATGAAGTCGCCCTGGTTCAGCACCCAGGCGATGGCGAGCTGGGCCGGCGTGACGCCCTTGTCGCGCGCCAGGGCGGCGAGCGTGTCGAGCAGCCGCTGGTTGGCCGCGAGGTTCTCCGCCGCGAAGCGCGGCATCGTGCGGCGGTAATCGTCGGCGGCGAGGCTGTCGCGGTCGCGGATCGCGCCGGTCAGGAGTCCGCGCCCCAGGGGGCTGTACGGCACGAAGCCGATCCCGAGTTCGCGGCAGGTCGGCAGCACCTCGGCCTCGGGATCGCGGCTCCAGAGGGAGTACTCGCTCTGCACGGCGGCGATGGGGTGGACCGCGTGGGCCCGCCGGATCGTGGCAGCGCCGGCCTCGGACAGGCCGAGCGCCCGGACCTTGCCGGCCCGCACCAGATCGGCCATGGCGCCGACCGTGTCCTCGATCGGCACCGCCGGGTCCACCCGGTGCTGGTAGAACAGGTCGATGACGTCGACGCCGAGGCGCCGGAGCGAGGCCTCGCAGACCGCCCGGACGTGCTCCGGCCGGCTGTCGACGCCGATGATCCGGTCGGGACCCTGGCCGGTCTCGGAGATCTTGAAGCCGAACTTGGTGGCGATGATCACCCGGTCGCGGACCGGCGCCAGGGCCTTGCCCACCAGCTTCTCGTTCTCGAAGGGGCCGTACATCTCGGCCGTGTCGAAGAGGGTGATGCCGAGGTCGACGGCGCGGCGCAGCGTGGCGGTGGCCTCGCCCTCGGGCTGGCCGCCATAGGCGTAGCTCATGCCCATGCAGCCGAGGCCGAGGGCGGAGACGGTGAGTTCGGTTCCGAGTCGGCGGTGATCCATGCGGGCCTCCCGTGATGCGGGCCGGACTTCGCACGGGGCGCCGGCGGCGATAATCCGTGACCTGCGGCGCAGGCTGTTCTATGCGGCTCAACAGTGAGACGCGCCGACCTCCCCGCCCTGTCGCTCTTCGCCGCGGTCGCGGCGCGCCGGAGTTTCCGCGGCGCCGCGCGCGATCTCGGGCTCTCAGTCTCGGCGGTGAGCCACGCGATCAACGGCCTGGAGGCGAGCCTCGGCGTGCGCCTCCTCGCGCGGACGACCCGCAGCGTCGCCCCGACCGAGGCGGGCCAGCGCCTGCTCGACGGTCTCGAGCCCGCCCTCGCGGCGATCGCCGACGCGGTCGAGGTGGCGACCGCCGCGGAGCGGCGGCTCACCGGGACGCTGCGGATCTCGGTGCCGCGGTCGGCCGCCGAGATGCTGCTGGTGCCGATCGCCGTCGCGTTCACCCGCGCGCATCCGGGCGTCGAGATCGAGATCCGCGCGCAGGACGGCTTCCGCGACATCGTCGCCGAGGGGTTCGATGCCGGCGTCCGCTTCGCCGAGAGCCTGGACCAGGACATGATCGCGGTGCCGCTCGGTCCGCCGCAGCGCGGCGCGATCGTCGCCGCGCCGGACTATCTCGCCCGCCACGGGACGCCCGCGGACCCGCAGGACCTGCACCGGCATGTCTGCGTCCGGCGCCGCTTCCCGAGCGGCGGCCTCTACCTCTGGGAACTCGAGAAGGACGGGATCGCCCAGTCGATCCCGGTCACCGGCACCCTCGTCCTCGACGATGACGGGCTGGTGGCCGAAGCGGCGCGCGGCGGCGCCGGCCTCGCCTACCTCTTCGAGGCGCAGGTGGCGGCCGACATCGCGGCCGGCCGCCTGATCCGGGTCCTCGACGCGTGGTGCCCGCCCTTCCCGGGCTTCTTCCTCTACTACCCGAGCCGCCGCCAGATGCGGCCGGTCCTCCGGAGCTTCGTCGATCACGTCCGGGGCCGCTAGAGCGGTTTCGGTTTAATCGGGGTCGTATCCTGCCGCGACGAAGAAGTTTGCGGCCTCGTCGGGCGTAACGGCATCGACGAGCCGCCCGATTGTGGTCCAGAGCCCTTCGCGCGTGCGCGCCGCGGCCTTGCGCAGCCCCGCCTTCAACTTCGAGAACGCCATCTCGATCGGATTGAAGTCCGGCGAGTAGGGCGGGAGGAACAGGAGCCGCGCGCCCGCCGCCTCGATCGCCGCGCGCACGGCCGGGCCTTTGTGGCTGCCGAGATTGTCCATGATCACGATGTCCCCGGGTGCGAGTTCGGGCACCAGGACCTGATCGACGTAGACTTGGAAGGCGTCGCGGTTGATCGGCCCGTCGAGCACGAACGGCGCGGCGATCCCGGACAGGCGCAGGCCCGCCACCAGGGTCGTGGTCTTCCAATGACCGTGCGGGACGGGGGAGCGCAGCCGCTGGCCGCGGGGACAGCGCCCGCGGGTGCGGGCCATGTTGGTGGCGGTCCACGTCTCGTCGAGGAACACCAGCCGGTCCGGGTCGAGATCGGGCTGGCTCTCGAACCACGCTTCCCGGGCGGCCTTCACGTCCGGCCGATCCTGCTCTGCGGCGTGGGCCGTCTTTTTTTGTACGTCAGGTCGCGCGCGTCGAGGAAGGCCCACAACGTGCCGAGCCCGACGGTGAGGCCATGCTCGTCCTGCAACCGGGCGCGCATCTCCTCCAGGGTGATGTCGACCGTCTCGTCGATCAGCGTACGCAGGAACGTCTCGTACGGGTCGAGCTTGGAGCGGCGGGCACGCCCCTGCGGCCGGGCGGCCACCGTCCCAGTCGCGGCGAGCGCCGCCATCCAGCGGATCGCGGTTGCTTGGCCGACCCCGAAGCGGGCGGCCGCCTGACGGCGCGAGGTCGCCGCAGCCGCGGTCACCACCCGCTCGCGCAGGTCCAAGCTGTAGGGGCGGCCCATGCATCACTCCGGCTGTCGACCGGCCTGAGTGAATCAGCCTCCCAGCGCCGCGTGAACCCCACCAAGCCGACTCAGCCCAAACCGAAAACGCTCTAGCGCCGCCGGCCCGCCTACGGGCGCAGGGCCGCCACGAGGCGCAGCAGGAAGCCGTCGAGGGCCGCCTTGTCGATCCAGCGCAGGACCGCGACGAGGTCGTGCTCGGGATCGCACCAGATCACGTTGTTGCCCGCCCCGAGGGCGCTGAAGGCCGAGGCCGGCAGTTCCGGCTTGGCGGCCGCGCCGCGGTTCAGCCACCAGAGGTAGCCGTAGCTGTCCAGCGTCGGAGAGGGCGTCAGCATGGCGCGGATCCAGCGCTCCGAGAGGAGCTGCCGCCCGTTCCAGGCGCCGCCGCGGGCGACGAGGAGGCCGAAGCGGGCGTGGTCGTCGGCCCCGATGAACAGGCCGCCGCCCCAGTGGCCGCCGCCGGGGACCGACTGGACCCGCGCGCCGTCGACCGCGACCCAGGCCGTGTCGTAGCCGTGCCACGCCCAGTCGCGGGAGGCGTCGATCGGATCCATGATCCGCTCGCGGAGCACGTCCGGGAGGGCCCGGCCGAAGCGGCGCATCAGGCAGTACGACAGCAGGTTCACCCGGACGTCGTTGTACTCGTAGTAGGTGCCGGGGCGCCGCAGCGCCCGCGCCGCGCCCTTGCGGCTGTTGTCGGCGCCCGGGCCGATCTGCCGGAAATGATCGACCTGATCGGACTTGCCGAACAGGGTCCCCTGCCACTCGCTCGACTGCTGCAGGAGGTGGCGCCACGTGATCGCGCCGTTGTGCGGGCCGTCGAGGAGCGGGTCGGGTACGCTGTCGCGCACCGGCGCGTCGACGTCGGGGATCAGGCCGTCGTCGTGGGCGAGGCCGGCCAGCACCGCGAGGTAGCTCTTGGCGATCGAGAAGGTCATGTCCGGGCGGGCCGTGTCGCCCCAGGCGGCGACGCGCCGGCCGGCCTTCAGGATCACGCCCGCCGGGCCGCCGCGCGGGCGCACCGGCCCGTCGACGGCGCTCCAGGGCCCCGTCTCGTTCCACTCGACGATCCCGACGTAGCGCCCGTCGGGATAGTACAGGCTGCGCGGCCACGCGCTCTCGTGGGCCTGCGCGAACGCCACCGCGTCCGCGAGCCGCCCGGCATCGAGCCCCGCCGCACCCGGGTCCTGCTCCGCCCAGTCATCCGTCGGCCAGTACGGCCCGGTCGCTTCGGTCACGCGCGTCTCCTGACGGTCCTCTCCGGTCCGGGCGCATGCAGGGCCTGCGCCGCAGATCGGACCCTCCGTAGAGCCATCGGCCCCGAGAGGGCAGGGCGCGCGCCGCGGTTCGGGGCTCGCCCCGCACGACGGGGCCGGATGTGTCAGCCCTTCCCGGTGAAGCGCACGGCGCAGCCCGGACGGGCCGCGACGAGGTCCGCGCCGCGCGCGCGGCCCAGGACCATGCAGGCGGTCGACAGCCCGTCGGCGACGAGCCCCGTCGGCGCGGTGACCGTCACCGACGACAGGCCGCGCGGCGACCGGCCGGTGGCCGGGTCGAAGATGTGGTGGTCGGTGCGGTCGTCCGAGAAGCTCATGTTGTAGTCGCCCGAGGTCGCGGCGAAGCCCGTGAACGGCGCGATGACTGCGGCGACCGCCCCGGGATCGCGCGGATCCGCCAGCCCGAGCCGCCAGGGCGTGCCGTCGGGATGCGCGCCCGCCGCGCCGAACTCGCCGGTATCCACGAAGGCGTCCGCGATGCCGCGCGCCCGGAAAGCCGCCATGACCTGGTCGGCCGCGTAGCCCTGGATCAGGGCGTTCAGCGTCAGGGCCGTCCCGGGCTCCAGGACGATCCGGTCCGTCGCGACCCGCACGCGCCGCCAGCCGACCCGCGACAGGGCCCCCCGCAGGGCCTCCGCCCCGGGGCGCTCGCCGCGGGCGGCGGCCTGGGCCCAGACCGGCCAGAGCGGCTGGACGGTCGGGTCGAAGGCGCCGCCGGTCTCGGCCGCGAGGGCGAGCGCGAAGCGCAGCAGGGCGAGCAGGTGCGGGTCGGGCGCCTCGAGGGATCCGTCCCGGTTGAGCCGCGCCAGGGCGCTGTCGGCCCGGAACAGGCTGGCGGCCGCCTCCACGGCGCGCATCGCCGCGAACCCGTCGCCGAGGGCGGCCTCGATCGCCGACGCGTCGGGCCCCGCGGCGGTCAGCGCCACGGTGGTGCCGAAGGCGAAGCCGGCGCGGGTGCGCAGCGCCAGCCCGCGCGACGCCGCGGCGGCGCGGAACGCCGCGACGCCGCCGAGCGCGGCCAGCCCCGCGGCCCCGACGAGGAGCCGGCGCCGGGCCGGCGCGAAGGGCGGCAGCGCGCTCATCCGACGGTCACCGGCCGGGGCGCGGCGCGGCGGCCCCGCTTGCGCGCCACGACCTGCGGCACGCACTGCCCGGGATCGTGGATGATCGTCACGCACTCCATGCACTGGAAGCACTCGGCGTAGTCGACCCGGCCGGAGGGCGCGATGGCGCCGTAGCGGCAGCGGACCTTGCAGAGCTGGCACGGCGAGCCGCACTCCGCCCGGCGCGGGATCCAGTCGAGGACGCGGACCCGCCCGAGGAGGGCGAGGGCGGCGCCGAGCGGGCACAGGTAGCGGCAGAAGCCCTTGTAGACGAGCAGGTTGAGCACCAGCAGCCCGGCCGCGTAGGCGACGAACGGCCACGCCCGGATGAAGTACAGGGTGACGGCGGTCTTGAACGGCTCGACCTCGGACAGGCTGTCGGCGAGGGGCGACCCCGCGGCGGCGGCACCGAGGATGCCGGCCAGCACGACGTATTTCAGCGACCGCAGCGCCCGGTCGAGGCCGGGCGGCACCGCGACCGGGCGGATGCGCAGCGGCCGGGCGAGCAGCGCGACGAGTTCCTGCAGCGCGCCGAAGGGGCAGAGCCAGCCGCAGAACGTGCCGCGCCCCCAGGCGACCAGGGCGGCCAGCGCGAAGGCCCAGAGCACCAGCGAGGGCGGGTCGTATAGCAGAAAGGCGAGGTCGTGGGTCACGGTGACGGCCCGCACGAGGCCGACGAGGGTCACGATCGAGAGTTGCGCCTGCGCGTACCAGCCGACGAAGCCGAGCGTCAGCGCCAGGAAGCCGAGGCGGAAGAGGGTGAAGCGGCGCTGGTCCGCCACCAGCCCGCGCTGGCGGCTCAGGACCGGCACCAGAACCGCGAGCATCAGCCCGATCAGCGCGAGTTCGGGCGCCCGGGCCCGCCAGGGGTCGGTCCAGCTCGGCCCGTCATCGGGCCGGACCCGCGTGAACAGGTCGGCGGGCAGGGCGGTCTCGACCGTGAAGGTCCGGGCGATCTTCTCCGACAGGATCTGCCCGCGCTCGCGGACGATCGTCTCGGTCAGCACCCAGGGCGCGGACGGGTCGAAGCCGGCGGCCTGGTCGATCCGCAGGATCGTCCAGGGGCCGGGCGGCAGCCCCTCGGCGAGGCCGGCGTCGCGGCGCTCCACCGCCATGTCGCGGGCGTTCACGATCAGGCCGGCCTGGCCGATCGCCAGCCGGTCGGGGACGGCGCCCAGCACGAACCGGTCGCCGACCGGGTTCTCGGGCGCGTCCTCCGGCCCGGCGCTGACGACCATCACGGCGTGGTTGCCGGCGCCGAGCTCGCGCATAAGCGCGTCGTAGCGCGCCGGCCCCAGCAGGTTGCGGCCGATCGAGGGCGGGTCCAGGGCGGCGACGTAGAGGTCGGTCAGCACGGCGTCGGCCGGACCCTCGGACGGATCGGCCACGCCGGTGCCCCGGAAGGCCGCGGCGGCGTCCGCGTTCGTGACCGTCAACCGCCGGACCCAGCCCCGGGCAAGAAGCTCGGCCAGGGTCAGGGGCTCGTAGAGGTCGAGCTTCGCCTCGACCTTCAGGCCGACATTGGCCGCCCCGAAGCCGAGCTTCGCGCGGGCGACCGCCAGCGCCGAGGCCAGGATCGACTGATTGATCACCCGGGTCGAGGCGGTGGCCATGGAGATGCCGTCGACGGTGGTCTGCGGCGCGGCGCCGGCGGCCCGCGCGTTGGGCCGCCCGACCCGGATCGCCTGCCGGGCCGACAGGCCGGCATACTGCTCGACGAAGGCGAGGAGCGGCTCCGGGCCGAGCCCCTCGAGGAAGACCGGCTCGTGGTGCGCGAGCACCGTCACGTCCCGGAAGGTGCCGTCGGGGGCGAGCGCGATCAGCAGGTCGGGGGGCGTGCCCCCGAAGCCCGGGATCGGCGCGAGGTCGACGGATTCGAACGCGTAGGCGAAGACCTCGTAGGACCCGGCCTGCTGCTTCAGGATCGGCCAGACCGGGAGCCTGTCGTCCTTCTCGCCGACCACCAGCGGGGGCGGGAAGTGGCGTTCGACGCCCGCGCGATCGAGCTGGCCGGCCCGGGCCGGGAGGGTCGGCAGGAGCAGGGCGAGAAGGAGCAGCGCGGCGCGCAGGAGCAGGCCCGCGCCCCGGGCCAGGGCGGTGCGCGGCGCGGGCGGCCTGGGAGACGGTGCGCTCCGCAGCGGCCGAGTCATCTGGCTGCCTCCGCCCCAGGCCGCGTCGGTCACAGGCCCGGGTCGCGCACCGACGCCGGCGGCAATGCGCGACGGGCCCCCTCTCCCGAGCGGGAGAGGGTCGGGGTGAGGGACGATGAGTTTCAGGATGGAGCACGGTCTTGACCCGCGGTCGCCTCGCGCCTCGTCCCGACGGCCCTGATCCCTCACCCTGTCCCTCTCCCGCACGGGAGAGGGGACCCGAGTGTCCTTCGGCTCCGCTGTGGCCCAGCCCCCAGTGTGGATCCGGAAGCCTCCAACGAGGGAGGCGGATGCCTGGGTCCGCGTCAGCCAGACTGTCACGGCACCGCACCGGCGGCGCGCCCGTCCGTCGCCTGCGCCGAAGGCATCGGCCGCGCCGCCGCGCCCCAGGGGAAGCGGCCGACCTTCACGGTCTTGATCGGCCGGAACGTCGCGGCGTCGATCACCGTCACGTCGCCGGAGACGCCGTTGGTGGTGAAGAGCCGCGTGCCCGCCGCGTTGAGCGCGAGCTGCCAGACCCGGCGGCCGACCAGGATGTAGCTCTCCACCCGGTAGGTCGCGGTATCCACCACGGCGACCCGGTCGGACGGCCCCAGCGCCACGAAGGCGTGGCGCCCGTCCTTCGCCATCTGGATGCCCACCGGCTGGATCCGGTCGGCCGCGATTCCCTTCACGGCGAACTCGATCGTCGCGATCACCGCGCGGGTGGCGACGTCGATCACCGACACGGTGCCGCCGATCTCCGAGGACGCCCAGAGCCGGGACCCGTCGGCCGTGAAGGCGGCGAAGCGCGGCCGCTGCCCGACCGGCGTCGCGTCCACGGCCGCGAGTGTCGCCGTGTCGATCCAGTGGACCATGTTGGTCGTCTCGGAGGTCGTGACGGCCGTGCGCCCGTCCGGGCTGACCGCGACGCCCTCCGGCTCGATGCCGACGTCGATCTGCGCCAGCACCCGGCGGGTCTGCGCGTCCACCACCGTGGTGGTGGCGTTCTCCTCGTTGGCGATGAACAGGGTGCGCCCGTCGGGCGCCAGGGCGAACTGCTCCGGGTCCTCGCCCGAGGGCAGGTCGTGCCGCACCTGCCCGGTCTCCGGGTCGATCACCTGCACGGCGTCGGAGTCGCTGGCGCAGACGTAGAGCGACCGCCCGTCGCGCGAGAAGGTCAGCCCGCGGGGCCGACGCCCGACCGGGAAGGTGCGCAGCACCTCCAGGCTGTCGCCGTCGATCACCGAGACGGTGTTGTCGCGCTCGTTCGAGACGAAGATCTCCTCGGCCCGCGCGGGGCCCGCGAGGCAGAGCAGCAGCGCGAGGGCGGCGAGCCGGGTCATTCTGACGTCCCCGAGAAGGCGCGGCAGGCACTCTCGGGCGCGTCGAGGCCGAGCGTGTCGAGTTCCGTGCGGTGGTGGAGGAAGCCCTCGATCGGCGCCGTCGCGGTGACGGCCCCGGGCCAGAGCAGGAAGACCGGCTGGCGCAGCTGCCCGTCCCAGGCGCGGAAGCTCAGGGGGCGGCCCTTGAAGCCGCCGATCTCGAAGCCAGGCGCCGTCAGGGCGGCGCGGACCGCCGCGGGGTCGGTGCTGCGCGCCTTCACGGCCGCCTCGCCGACGGCGTGCACCGCCATCCAGCCGGCCCAGTCGACGGGCCGCATGGCGCGCCCGGCGAGCTTCCGGAACCGCCCCTGGAGCTGCACGGCGGCCCAGGCCTCCACGGGCCGCCCCCAGGCGGCCGGCGCGAGGCCCTGCGTGCCGACGAGGGGCCGGGGCGAGGCGGTGTTGTAGTTGAGGCTCGCGCCGAACGCGCCGGCCTCGTCGGCCACCGCGACCACGTCGTGCTCGGGCCCGCGGGTCGGCAGGGCGAACTCGCGCAGGGCCGTGTCGCGGACGTCGCCGCCCTGCGGGTCGTAGCGCGTCTCGGCGACGATCCGCGCGCCGAACTTCCTCGCGCTGCGCCGCAGCGCCTCGGCGAAGAGCGCGTCCCCCGGTTCCGGACCGGTGACCAGCAGGATCCGGGCCCAGCGCTTGAACGCCAGGAACTGCACCAGCGCGTCGGCCAGCATGGCGCGGGACGGCAGGACGTGGAGCAGGTTCCGGCGGCACTCGGCGTCGCGCAGGCGCGTGTCCGGGGCGCCGATGTTGAGGAGCACGCTGCCCTTCGCCTCCGGCAGGTCGGCCAGCGCGAGGATGTCGGCGGCCGGGGCGTTGAGCACCACGAAGCGGCGGTCGGCGAGATCCCGGAAGGCCTGGCGGATGTCGGCGCCCGGCTCGACGATCGTGGTGCCGAGGTCGAAGCCGAGGCCGAGGAACCGGCCGGTGGCGTTGGAATCGCGCAGGCCAAGTTCCGCGCCCTTGGCGCCCTCGTCGTCGGGGATCGGGTCCTCGTTGTTCAGCGGCGCCGGCCGCTCGACGCGCCGCTCCAGGTAGCGGATCGTCAGGGGCGGGCCCGCCGGCGCGGGCGCGGCCCGCCCCTGCGCGACCGGCGCCAGGGTCGACATGGCCGCCACGGCCGCCAGCACGACGGCGCGCCGCAGGCCGGCCCATGGCCCGCCGCGCATCCCGGGCCGCCGCGCACCGGAGGACACCATCCCCGCCCGTCTCCTCCAGCCCCGCGGCGCTCGTCTTTGGCCGGGAGTCTAGGAGCGGAGTTGCGCCCTCCGATATTAGACCAAGGTGCACAAACCGGGTTTGATGCAGTGCAACACAAGTGGTGGATGGCGCTAATCTGGCCGATCCGTACCAAAGCATAATGGGTCCGCCGCCCGGTACTTGCTAACCGTCGTGCAACGACGACGGGAGGGGCGGATGCGCACGATGAAGACGGCGGCGGGCGGCGTGCTCGCGGCGCTGGGACTGGCGCTGGCGACCGGCGGCGCCCTCGGGCACGGCGACGTCCAGCCCCAGCCGGTCAACACCGACGGCCTCAAGCCGCTTGGCGCCGAGTGGGTTGCCGAGAACCCCTACAAGGGCGACAAGCACGCCATCGCGATCGGCGCCTCGGGCTTCAACCAGAACTGCGCCCGCTGCCACGGCCTGGAGATGATCTCCGGCGGCCTCGCCCCGGACCTGCGCTACCTGCCGCAGGGCAAGGAGGGCGACGAGTACTTCGTCGAGCGCATGAAGCACGGCGCCGTCATCAACGGCGTGACCAAGATGCCGGCCTTCGAGGGTGTGATCTCGCAGGAGGGCCTGTGGGCGATCCGGAGCTACATCGAGTCGAAGCATGAGGAGTAGCGCGCGGCTCCTCCTCGCCTGCGGCCTGCTCGCGGCCCTCCGGTTCCAGCCGGAGGCGGCCGCGCGCCCCCTGGACCAGGTCGTGGCCGACGGCACCCTGCGGGTGGCGGTCTACGGCGACAACGCGCCGTTCTCCGGGGAGGAGACCGGCAAGCCCCGCGGGATCGACGTCGATCTCGCCCGCGCGATCGCCGACAGGCTCAAGGTGAAGCTCGACCTGCGCGTGGTCGACGCCGGCGAGAACGTCGACGGCGACCTGCGCCTGAACCTGTGGCGCGGCGACCTCGCCGGCACGCCGCTCGCCGACCTGATGCTGCACGTGCCCACCGACCGGCAGCTCGCCCTGCGCAATGAGCAGGTGTTCTTCACGGCGCCGTATTTCGAGCAGGAGATCGCCTTCGCGTACCGCAAGGGCGCGCTGGACGGCTTCGACAGCCTCGACGACATCGGCGACCGGAGCGTCGCGCTGGAGGGCACGGGCGCCGCCGACCTGATGCTGCTGACCGCCCAGGGCGGCCGCTTCCGCCCGAACCTGAAGCATTACAGGAGCTTCGAGGAGGCCGCGAAGGCCTACCTCGCCGGCGAGGCGCCGATCCTGGCCGGGAGCCGCGCGGCGATCGAGGCGGCCCTTTCCGCCGCGAAGGCCCCGAAGGACGACAACCCGATCGCCACGGTCCCGTCGACGGGGCTGGTGAAAACGCGCTGGGAGATCGGCGGCGCGGTGAGGACCGATTCCCGCGACCTCGCCTACGCGGTCGGGGACGCGATCACGGCACTGAACGCGGAGGGTCGGCTCAGGGCGATCTGCGAGAGCTACGGCGTCACGTACGCGCCGCCGAAGGGGTATTGAGCGCATACGTCATCGCGAGCGCAGCGAAGCGATCCAGACAGCGCGCCATCGTGGGATGCTGTGCTGCCCTGGGTCGCTTCGCTGCGCTCGCGATGACGGTAAGAGCGAACATCAGATCTCCCGAACGAGACCTCCCTCGGATTCGCGCCAATCCGAGCGCCGATCTCGACGAATACATTGCATTCGCCGGTCCGCAGAGTGGCCTTATTGGACCAATGGCCAATAAGACTTCTCTGAGAAGCCCGATAGCTTCGTCCTCCAAGGGGGCGCCCCGCGACTCGTGCGGCCCGCGTCGAAACCCGGATGCCCCGGCCACACGGACCGGGGCCGACCACGGAGGACACGTCATGAGAATGCGGACCCGGTTCCTCGCCGCGGTGGGCGTCGCCGCCCTCGTGGCGGGCGGCGCCCTGCCGGCCATGGCCCAGGGGGTCACCGAGCAGGACATCATCAACGACGCCAAGACGCCCGGCGACGTGGTCACCTACGGCCTCGGCCCGCAGGCCCAGCGCTTCAGCCCGCTCAAGACCCTCAACCGCGACAACATCAAGGGCCTCGTCCCGGCGTGGTCGTTCTCGTTCGGCGGCGAGAAGCAGCGCGGCCAGGAGAGCCAGGCGCTGGTCAAGGACGGCATCATCTACGTCACGGGCTCGTACTCGCGCATGTACGCGATCGATTCCCGCAGCGGCGAGAAGAAGTGGGAGTACGACGCCCGCCTGCCGGAGGGCATCCTGCCCTGCTGCGACGTCGTGAACCGCGGCGCCGCGCTCTACAAGGACAACGTCTATTTCGGCACGCTCGACGCCAAGCTCGTCGCGCTCAACACCAAGACCGGCAAGGTGGTCTGGCGGAAGGAGATCGACGACTTCAAGGCCGGCTACAGCTACACGGCCGCCCCGATCATCGTGAAGGGCAAGATCATCACCGGCGTGTCGGGCGGCGAGTTCGGCGTGATCGGGCGGATCGAGGCCCGCGACGCCGAGACCGGCGAGGTCGTGTGGAAGCGCCCCGTGATCGAGGGCCACATGGGCGAGCTCAACGGCAAGCCCTCGACCATGACCGGCAAGGTCAACGAGAGCTGGCCCGGCGACATGTGGAAGTTCGGCGGCGGCGCCACGTGGCTCGGCGGCACCTACGATCCCGAGACCAACCTGATCTACTTCGGCACCGGCAACCCCGGCCCTTGGAACTCCTGGCTCCGGCCGGGCGACAACAAGTGGACCTCCTCGCGACTCGCCCTCAACCCCGACAACGGCGAGATCGTCTGGGGCTTCCAGACCACCCCGCACGACGGCTGGGACTTCGACGGCGTCAACGAGTTCGTGCCGTTCGACCTGAACAAGGGCGGCAAGACCATCAAGGCCGGCGCCACCGCCGACCGCAACGGCTTCTTCTACGTCCTCGACCGAACCAACGGGAAGTTCATCTCGGCGACGCCGTTCGTCGAGAAGATCAACTGGGCCAAGGGCATCGATGAGAACGGCCGCCCGATCTACAACGAGGAGAACCGCCCCGGCGACCCGAGCAAGGCGACCGGCGACGACAAGAAGGGCAAGTCGGTCTTCGCGGTGCCGAGCTTCCTCGGCGGCAAGAACTGGATGCCGATCGGCTACAGCCCCGACACCAAGCTGTTCTACGTGCCCTCCAACGAGTGGGGCATGGATATCTGGAACGAGCCGGTGAACTACAAGAAGGGTGCCGCCTACCTCGGCGCCGGCTTCACCATCAAGCCGGTCTTCGACGACCATATCGGCTCGCTCAAGGCGATCGACCCGGCCTCCGGCAAGGTCGTGTGGGAGTACAAGAACAAGGCCCCGCTCTGGGCCGGCGTGCTCACCACGGCTGGCAACCTCGTCTTCACCGGCACACCGGAGGGCTTCCTGAAGGCCTTCGACGCCAAGACCGGCGAGGAGGTCTGGAAGTTCCAGGTCGGGACCGGCGTGGTCTCCTCGCCGATCACCTGGGAGCAGGACGGCGAGCAGTGGGTCGGCGTCGCGGCCGGCTGGGGCGGCGCGGTCCCGCTCTGGGGCGGCGAGGTCGCCAAGTCGACGGCCGGCATCAACCAGGGCGGCAGCTTCTGGGCGTTCAAGCTGCCGAAGACGGTGGCGTCGCGCTGAGGGCCCGCAACCGAAAGCGTGCCGGTCCCCGCGGGCCGGCACGCCCAGGTCCCGGGGCCGGGCTGTCGTCTCAACACCCGCTTGCGCCCCGGGGCCGCATCGATCACCTTCGGACCTCCCGCCCGCGTATTCGGCGGATCCTGTGAGGATCTCGAGCGAAGGACCGAGGTCTCCGTGCATCTCCTGATCGTCGATGACCACCCGCTGTTCCGCGACGCCCTGGCGGCCACGATCCGCCTCGCGCACCCGGACGCGGTGCTGCACGAGGCCGACGGGATCGAGGCGGCCTGCGCGGTGCTGGCCGCGAACCGCGGCATCGACCTGACGCTCCTCGACCTGTCGATGCGGGGCGTCACCGGCTTCGACGGGCTGATCACCATCCGGGCGAGCTTCCCGCGCATCCCGATCCTGATCGTCTCCGGCCACGAGGATCCGCGCATCGTCCGCGAGGCCCTGCAGCACGGGGCGGCGGGCTTCGTCCCCAAGGCCATGGACAAGGCGACGCTCACCCGGGCGATCACCGAGGTGATGAGCGGGGCGCTGTTCCTGCCGCCCGGGCTCGCCGAGGCCGGCGCGCCCGCGCCCCGGTCCAAGAAGGCGCCGCTGGCCGAGCGCCTCGCCCGGCTGACGCCGCAGCAATTGCGGGTCCTGATGATGATCCGTCAGGGCAAGCTCAACAAGCAGATCGCCCACGAGCTCCAGGTCGGCGACTCGACCGTGAAGGCGCACGTCTCGGAGATCCTGCGCAAGCTCGAGGTCATCAGCCGCACGCAGATCGTGATCGACACGGCGTCCCTCGACTTCGACCAGATCCACAACAGCCACTCGGCCTGACGACGCGATCGCGGGATCCGGCCTGCGGCTCGGGGATCGCCGCGACCGCGGCTGCGCGTCCGGACGCGCCCCGTGCAGCGACCGGATCATATGCGCCCGCCGCAGAGCAAACCCAAGTCATGGGTCGACTCATTCTTCCGGCGCAGCCCTGATCCCCTCGCGGCATCCCTCAATCGAGATCGATATGAGGCTATCTATCGGCGTGCGAGCCGATTGATCCGGTGACCTCGCCGGCTCCTCGCGACGGTGGATCAGGTTGTGACCGGCATCGATGGCCCGACGACGTTGGGGCGAGTCCAGCAGGCCTTCACCCCCGCCCCCCTGACCACCGGCCGCCACCGGCGCCGCTCTGCCGTCGGGGCCGCGGAGGCGCACAAGCCGGAGCCGGTGTCGTGACCCTCCCCGGATGGCGCGACTGGGCCTTCGCGCTGAAGACCTACGCGGCGGCGATGCTCGCCCTGTACCTCGCGCTCTGGATCGACCTTCCGCGGCCCTACTGGGCCCTCGGCACCGTCTACATCACCAGCCAGGTCCTCTCCGGCGCGACGCGCGCGAAGGCCGCGTACCGGGTCTGCGGCACCGTGCTCGGCGCGGCGGTCAGCGTCGTGCTGGTGCCGAACCTCGTGAACGCGCCGCTCCTGCTGAGCCTCGCGGTGGCGCTCTGGGTCGCGCTCTGCCTCTACGTCTCCCTCCTCGACCGGACCCCCGCGAGCTACCTGCCGATGCTCGCCGGCTACACGGCGGCGCTGATCGGTTTCCCCGCCGTCGACGATCCCGGGGCGATCTTCGACACGGCGGTGGCGCGGGCCGAGGAGATCTCCCTCGGCATCGTCTGCGCCAGCCTTGCCGCCACGCTGATCGTGCCGCAATCGGCGGCCCCACTCATCGTCGGACGGCTGAACGACTGGTCGGCGGAGGCCCGGGCCTGGATCCGGAGCGCCCTCGCGGCCGCCCGCGCGCCGGAGGCCGTTGGGCCGAGCCAGGGCCGGCGCCTGCGCCTCGCCTCGGACGCGATCGGCCTCGACGCCCTCGGCCTCGCCCTGCGCAACGAGGCGACGGGCGCGGAGCGCGCCGCCGAGGCCTTCGCGCCCCTCCGTCAGCACATGCTGATGGTCCTGCCGATCGTCGCCGCCGTGGCGGACCGCGTCGCCGCCCTCGAGCAAGCCGGCGCTGTTCCGGCGCAGGTCCGGGCCTTCCTGTCGGACCTCATCGCCTGGCTCGCCGACGAGGTCGACGATCCGGATCGCGCCGCGCGGCTGCGCGACCGGATCGACGGGTTCGAGCCCGCCCTCGGCCGAGCGCCGGACTGGAACACGCTCCTCCTCGCGAGCCTCGCGGCGCGCCTGCGCGACGTCATCGACCTGCGCCAGGATCTGCGGGCACTGCGCGGCCACCTCGCGGCCGGCACCGCGCCCCGCGCGCCGCTCGCCTTCGCCTACACGGCCCGCGTCCGGTCGATCCGCCACCGGGACCACGGGCTGGCCGCGTTCTCGGCCTTCGGGGTGTTCGCGGGCCTGCTCGCCTGCTGCGCCGTCTGGATCGCCACCGGCTGGCCGGACGGCTCCGCGGCGCCGATGATGGGCGCGGTCGCCTGCTGCCTGTTCGCCGCGCAGGACGATCCCGCGCCGCAGATCCTGAGCTTCGCCAACTCGGCGATCGTCGGCGCCCTCGGCGCGGGCCTCTACCTGTTCGCCGTGCTGCCGCTCGCCACCTCCTTCGAGATGCTGGCCCTCGCGCTCGCGCCGGCCCTGATCCTGTGCGGCCTGATGATGACGCAGCCGCGCACCGCCCCGATGGGCATGGGCGCGGCGCTGAACGGCGCGACCCTGCTGGCCCTCCAGAACGGCTACAGCGGTGACTTCGCGCCCTTCGCCAACGGGGTGATCGCCTCGGTGGTGGGCATGTGGATCGCCGCCGCGGTGACCCGGGTGATCCGCTCGGTCGGCGCCGGCTGGAGCGCGCGGCGGCTGATCGGGATCAACCGGCGCAGCCTCGCGGCCGCCGCGGCCGGGCGCGGCGCCGGCCACGGGCTCGAACTCGCGGCCCTCATGCTCGACCGCGTCGGCCTGATCGCGCCGCGGCTGGCGAGCCTGCCCGCGGACACGTCCGCCTCCGTGGGCGACCTGCTGGCCGATGTCCGGGTGGGCATCAACCTCGTGGAGGTCCGCCGGGTGCGCCGGCGGCTGACGGGCCCGGCCCGCAACACCGTCGACCGGGTCCTCGCGCTGGCGGCGCGCCAGCTGCGCGGCCGGACCGACCGGCCGGACGCGGCGCTGCTCGCGGCGCTGGACGAGGCGCTCGACGCCGTCGCGGGCGCGGCCCCGTCGCCGGAGCGGCGCGCCGCCCTGATCGGCCTCACCGGCCTGCGCCGCGGGCTCTTCGCCGACGCGCCGGCCTACCGGGCGGCGCCAGCCCTGGACCACCGGGAGATGGCGGCATGATGGGCGAGATCGACCTCTGCGGCGTGTTCGTACCGGGCCTCGCCCTCTGGATGGCGCTGGCCTTCGCCCTCGGCCTGCCGCTGCGCCGCCTGCTCGCGGCGACCGGCCTCTACCGCCTCGTCTGGCACCGGCCGCTCTTCGACCTCGCCCTCTACGTCGTCCTGCTCGGCGGCGTGGTGACCCTCGCCCACCGGACCCTGCCATGACCGCCCTGTTCTCCGCCCTCGGCCGCCTCCTGGTCACCCTCGGCATGGTCGCCGCGGCGCTGATCGTCGGCCTCGGCCTGTGGGACTATTACATGGACGCCCCCTGGACCCGGGACGGGCGCGTGCGCGCCGACGTGGTGGCGGTGGCCCCCGACGTCTCCGGCCTCGTCACCGAGGTGCTGGTGGAGGACAATCAGGTCGTGCGGAAGGGCGACATCCTGTTCCGGATCGATCCGGACCGGTTCCGCCTGGGGCTGCGGCAGGCGGAGGCGATGGTGGAGGGCCGCAAGGCGACCGCCGAGCAGGAGGCGGCCGACTACGCCCGCTACAGCAGGCTCTCCGACGCGGCGGTGTCGCAGCAGCGGGTCGAGGCCGCCAAGGCGGCCGACCTGTCGGCGCGGGCCGCCTACGAGCAGGGCTTGGCGGATCGCGACCTCGCCAAGCTCAACCTGGAGCGCTCGGCGGTGCGCGCCCCGGTCAACGGCCGGATCACCAACATGGAGCTGCGGCCGGGCGCCTACGTCACCACCGGACGCGGCGTCATGGCGCTGATCGACAGCGACACCGTCCGGATCGAGGGCTACTTCGAGGAGACGAAGCTGCCGCGGATCCGCGTCGGCGCGCCCGTGACCGTCGAGCTCATGGGCGAGGACGGGGCGCTCCGCGGCCACGTCGCCAGCATCGCCGGCGGCATCGGCGAGACCGGCCGCAGCGACGCCTCCAACCTGCTCGCGAACGTGAACCCGACCTTCTCGTGGGTGCGCCTCGCCCAGCGCATCCCGGTGCGGATCAGCCTCGACGGCGGCACGGCGGATCCGCGGCTGGTGAGCGGCCGGACCGCGACGGTCTCGATCGCGCCGGCGGCCGGCGGGGAACCCCGGCGCTGGCCCTGGACGGCGTGGCGCGAGGCGCGCGTCCGCTGAGGACGGCCGAACCATCCCGGCGCGCCCGGGTTGGCCTGACACCGCAGACCAACGACCTGTCAGGAGGTCCCATGTCGAAGACGATCCTCGCCCTCGCCACATCCGTCGTTCTCGCCACGTCCGGGGCGGCGCTGGCCCAGGCGCCGCAGACTGGCGGCGCCAACCAGGGCAACGTCAACAAGTCCGGCGCGGTCGGTGGCCCCGGGACGGGGACCGGCTCCATGGAGAGCACCGGGTCCACCGGCGCCGGCATGGCGCCCGGCACCAGCGGCGGCCCGCGGGTCAGCACGCCCGGCGCCCCCGTCGGCAGCAGCTCGGGCAACGGCGCCACCGGCAGCGGCGCTGCGCCCAGCGGGAAGTAGGCCCCGCCGGTTCTCCCTCCCACCTGCGCGGGGGGAGGGAGAACCCGTCAGGTCCCGATCCGGACCGGCGTGTGCCCCGGCCCTACGCGCCGAGGCCGCCCACGCACAGGTACTTGGTGTTCAGGTAATCCTCGATGCCCTGGTACGAGCCCTCGCGGCCGAGGCCGGATTCCTTCACGCCGCCGAAGGGCGCCACCTCGGTGGTGATGATCCCCTCGTTGATCCCGACCATGCCGTATTCCAGCGCCTCCGCGACCCGGAAGGTGCGGCCGAGGTCGCGGGTGTAGAAGTAGCAGGCGAGCCCGTACTCGGTGTCGTTGGCCATGCGGATCGCCTCCGCCTCGTCGCGGAAGCGGAACAGCGGCGCCAGCGGCCCGAAGGTCTCTTCCCGGGCCACCGCCATGGCGGGGGTGGCGCCGGTGATCACCGTCGGCTCGAAGAACTGGCCGCCCAGTGCGTGGCGGTGGCCGCCCGCCACCACCCGACCGCCCTTCTCCACGGCGTCGCGGATATGGGCCTCGGTCTTCTCCACGGCCGCCATGTCGATCAGCGGCCCCTGGGCGACGCCGTCCTCGACGCCGTTGCCGACCTTCAGGCGGTTGGCCGCCTCGGCCATCTTCTCCGCGAAGGCGTCGTAGATCCCGTCCTGCACCAGGAAGCGGTTGGTGCAGATGCAGGTCTGGCCGGAATTGCGGTACTTGGCGAGCATCGCGCCCGCCACCGCCTTGTCGAGGTCGGCGTCGTCGAACACGATGAAGGGCGCGTTGCCGCCGAGCTCCATCGAGACCTTCTTCACCGTGTGGGCGGCCTGCTCCAGCAGCACCTTGCCGACCTCGGTGGAGCCCGTGAACGTGATCTTCTTGACGAGCGGGTTGCCGGTCATCTCGGCGCCGATCGCCCGGGCCGAGCCGGTGAGGATCGAGACCGTGCCGGCCGGGAAGCCGGCGCGCTCGCACAGCACGCCCCAGGCGAGGCCCGAGAGCGGGGTCTGCGAGGCGGGCTTGATCACGATCGGGCAGCCGGCGGCCAGAGCCGGGGCGATCTTGCGGGCGATCATCGAGGACGGGAAGTTCCACGGCGTGATCGCCGCCACGACGCCGACCGGCTCCTTGGTGACGAGGATCTTGCGGTCGCCCCAGGGGGAGGGGACCACGTCGCCGTAGACGCGGCGCGCCTCTTCCGCGAACCACAGCACGTAGGCGGCCGACATGGCGACCTCGCCGCGGGACTCGGTCAGCGACTTGCCCTGCTCGGCGGTGAGGATCTGCGCCAGATCCTCCTGATGCTCGGTCACGAGCGCCGCGAGCTTGCGCAGCAGCACGGCGCGCTCGTTGGCGGTCTTGGCGCGCCACGCCGGGTAGGCCTCGTGCGCCGCCTTGATCGCCTGCCGGGTCTCGTCGGCGCCGGCATTCGGCACCTTGGCGATCAGCGCGCCGGTCGCCGGGTTGGTGACGTCGATGCTGCCGGAACCGGCCTTCGACCATGCGCCGCCGATCAGGCAGGCATCGACCAGCAGGGCGCGGTCCTTCAGGGAGGGGGTCTCGAACTCAGGCATCCAACGGTTCCTTCGGCGGCCGCGGCATGTCGGGCTGGGACATGCCGGGCCGCGGCTTGAGAGGCACGCTCTGGGCCGTATTCCTCGCCTGCGCCTCGGCTTTTGTCTCGAAGACATGGGGAGCCAGGTCGCGGCTCGCCAACGAGGCGCCGAGTTTCAATCGCAAGAACGCGCTCGTGGTATACCGGGACGCGGTCTCGTAATAGCGGTTTTCGAGATAGGCGATCGCCGAGAAGTAGGCGTCGCTCACCGTCGGGTCGATCTCGAACCCGTCGTAATTGGCGATCAGGTGGACCTTCCTGCCGATCTCCTGGCAGGCGCGCTCGTATTCGCGGCGCACCAGCTCGACGTCGTCGATGGTCCGGACCTGGAAGCCCTCGAGGTTTGAGAACAGGATGTTGCGCTCCGGGTCGTAGCTGATCCGCTCCGACAGCGAGAGGCCCAGCAGCCAGGGTTCCAGCGCCATCACGGACTCGCGGAACAGGCGCGGATCCATCGGCTGCGGATCCTGCACGATCGGGGTGAAGCCCATCTGGCCGAGGATGTCGCGCGCGATGTCGATGCCCGGCGCGACCTCGATCAGCTCCATGCCGGCCCGCGTCCGGCGGAACACGCAGCGCTCGGTCACGTAGAGCACCGGCTGGCCGCGCTCGGCCGCGTAGGCCCCCGAGAAGGTCACCTGCTCGACCGCGGCGATGAATTTCCGCGAGCGGCCCTCGCTGAGGATCCGGAGGCCGCCGTCCTCCACCGCCACCTTGAGGCCGTCGGCCGTGAAGGTGCCGGCGAAGACGAGGCTCTTGGCGTTCTGCGAGATGTTGATGAACCCGCCCGCGCCCGCGAGCTTCTTGCCGAACCGGCTGACGTTGACGTTGCCCTCGGCGTCGCACTGCGCGAGGCCCAGGCAGGCGAGATCGAGGCCGCCGCCGTCGTAGAAATCGAACTGCTGGTTCTGATGCAGCACCGCGGCCGGGTTCAGGGCGGCGCCGAAATCCAGCCCGCCCTGCGGCAGGCCGCCGATCACGCCCGGCTCGGCGGTGAGCGTCAGGTACTTGAGCACCCGCTCCTCGGCGGCGACCGCCGCGACGCCCTCGGGCATGCCGATGCCGAGATTGACCACGCCGCCGGGCGGCAGCTCGAAGGCGCAGCGCCGGGCGATGACCTTGCGGGTGTCGAGCGCCATCGGGGCGACGCGGTCCAGCGGCACGCGCTGGCGGCCCGTGAAGGCGTGGTTGTAGGGCGTGCCGTAGGTCTGGCGGTGGTTCTCGGGCGTGCTCAGCACCACGCAATCGACCAGCACGCCGGGCACCTGCACCTCGCGCGGGTTGAGGGAGCCGGCCTCGGCGAGCCGCTCGACCTGGGCGATCACGAAGCCGCCCGAGTTCTTCGCCGCCATGGCGGCGGCGAGATTGTCGAGGGTGAGCGCCTCGCGCTCCATGGTGATGTTGCCGGCCGGGTCGGCCGTGGTGCCGCGGATCAGCGCGACGTTGACCGGGAAGGCCTTGTAGTGGAGCCAGGATTCGCCGCCGAGCTCGACCACGCTGACGAGGTCCTCCTTCGTGACGGCGTTGAGCTTGCCGCCCTCCAGACGGGGGTCGACGAAGGTGCGCAGGCCCACCTTGGTGATGTGGCCCGGCGTGTGGGCGGCGATCTCGCGGTAGAGGTGCGAGACCACGCCGAGCGGCAAGTTGTAGGCCTCGATCTCGCCCGCCACCGCCATGGCGCCGAGCTTCGGCACGAGCGCCCAGTGGCCGCCGACGACGCGGCGGACGAGGCCCGGGATCGCGAGCTTGTTGAGGCCGCGCTCCTTGCCGTCGCCGGGGGCGGCGGCGAACATCAGGCCGATCCCGTGCGGGCCGTTGCCGGATTCGAAGCGGCGGGCGAGCGCCAGGATCAGCTCGTCGGGCGTGCCGATCCCGACGAAGCCCGAGACCGCGACCATGTCGCCGTCCTGCAGGATGGCGGCGGCCTCGTCGGCGCTGACGATCTTGTTCTTCAGGCTGCCCATCGGGTGGTCCTCGGCGCCCGGGTTGCGGTTCGCCTCCCGCGCAGGGAGGCTATGATGTCCGCCGGACTGGATCGATCGCTGGCGTTGGTGACAGACCGCGACACGCCCCCTCTCCCGTGCGGGAGAGGGTCGGGGTGAGGGACAAGAAGCTTCAGGATGGAGCGCGCCGTCGAAGCGCGTGCATGGCGCGGCTTCTCCGGACCAACCTGATCCCTCACCCTGTCCCTCTCCCGCACGGGAGAGGGAACCCGCGCTCGATCCTGCCGCCACGGCGCCGCGCACGATGTGCGTATCCAGTGGGCGTCCCGGCAGAGGTGGGAGGGGAGGGGCGTCGCGCTCATCGAGGACCGTCGGGCAGACATCCTACCCCCGCTTGCCGAGCCAGTCGGCGATGCCGGAGCCCAGCAGCTTCTGTGCCTTGCCGCCGACGAAGACGCCGACATGGCCGCCGGGCAGCCCCATCTCGGTGTAGTCGGTGGTGCCGATCTTATCCTTCAGCGCCTGCGAGGTGGCCGGCGGGATGATGTGGTCATCCTGGGCGAAGACGTTCAGCACCGGGCAGGTGATGGCCTTCAGGTCCACCCGCCGGCCGCCGAGCTCGAAGGCGCTCTCGACCAGCTTGTTGTCCTGGTAGAGGTCCTTCAACCACTGCTTGGCGGCCTCGCCGGGATGGTCCGGCCGGTCGGCGATCCACTTCTCCATGCGGAGGAAGTTCAGGAACTTCTTCTTGTCGTCGAGGGCGTCGAGCAGGTCGAGGTTGTACTTCGTCATGGTGCGCATCGGCGTCATCATCGAGAACACCGAGCCCATGAAGGCGCCGGGCAGCGACCCCTGCGCCTCGATCAGCCGGTCGACATCCTCGGGCGTGAGCGACCGGGTCCAGACATTGATGAAGCCGTGGCCGGCCCGGTTCTCCCGCGTGTCGGCGTGGAAGTCGATCGGCGTGATGGTCAGCACCATCGCGTTGACGGTCTCGGGGTAGAGCGCCGCGTAGCAGGTGGTGAAGACGCCGCCCTCGCAGATGCCGAGCAGGCTGACCTTATCCCGCCCGGCCGCCTCCTGGATGAAGGCGACGCACTCGGCGAGGTAGCCGTCCACGTAGTCGTCGATGGTGACGTAGCGGTCGGCCCGGCCCGGATTGCCCCAGTCGACGACGTAGAGGTCGAGGCCGAGATTCAGGAGATTGCGGACGAGCGAGCGGTCCTCCTGAAGGTCGGCCATCGTGTAGCGGCCGATCAGGCCGTAGACGATCAGCACCGGCGGCAGGCCCTTGCTCTCGGCGAGCGGCCGGTAGCGGTAGAGGCTGACCTTGTCCTGGCTCCAGACCAGGTCCTTCGGCGTGGTGGCGATCTCGACATCGGCGTCGCTGACATCGGCGAACAGCCTGGCGCCCTCGCTGATGCGGCGGCCGAGGGTGCCGACCTCGGCCAGCAACGCGGCCGGGGTGAGATTCAGCGGGGCGGCCGGCCCCTTCGGCTTCTCCTGATCAGCCATGGGCGTCCTCCCCGACCCGTGAACCGCCGGCTCTCGCGGTCTTGCCGGCCTGCCGACGCTCGCGGCGGAGCGCCCGGACTTCCCGGCGCAGCTCGGTCAGGCTCTTGTGGACGTCGTCGAGCTCGGCCCGGGTCGGCTGGCCGTAGAACTCGGACAGGAAGGCCGCGACGTCCTGCTGGGCGAGCCGGAGGTCCGTGGAGGCCCGCAGGACCGCCCGCTGCGAGGCCAGGAACGCGTCGGAGCGCTGGACCTCCAGAAGGACCGCGTTGGCGGTCTCGATCCACCGGCTCATCATCTCGCGGGCGGAGGCGAAGCTCTCGCCGTTTTCGGCGCGGGCATTGGCCTCCTTCGCGAAGGTCCCGGCCGCCCGCGTCCAGGCCTGCAGCATCACGGCCTGATGCTCGCTCTGCGCCCGCCGCAGGCTCGCCCAGGCGGTGAACAGCGCCGCGTAGCGCCGCTCGGTCTGCCACAGGTCGGCGAGCTGCGGGCCCTCGGCCATGCGGGTCAGGGCGGCGTCGAACTCGGCCGAGCCGCCGAGCCAGGCCTGCGGATCGAAGATCCGGGCGAGCACCGCTCCGGCCGTCGGGTCCGGTGCGCCGGGGCCGCCCTGGAGCGAGCGCGTCAGCGTCTGCGAGAGGGCGCTGGCGGCGGTCCAGGCCTCGGTCAGCTTGGCCTGCGCCGCGGCGAGATCCGCGAGGTCGCCGCCCGGGAAGGTCGGCCAGCCGAACCCGGGCGCGGACTGCCCGGCGCCCGGGGTGAAGAAGCCCGCGCCGGCCCGCGTCCAGAACTCGCTCATCGCCCGGAACGCGTCGAACTGGTCCATGCTGGCGTCTCTCCTCACAGCCCCGAGGCTGAAACCGTCGCCCCCGTCCTCGCGAGCGGAGCGAAGCGATCCAGCAGCGCCATGCTCAACGACGGCGCGTCTCCCTGGGTCGCTTCGCTGCGCTCGCGAGGACGGTGTGGGCTGGACTGATCGGGCGACAGCCCCAGCATCACCGCCATCGTCATGCTCACGCCGCCGGCCGCGCCTCTCCCAGCGCCTCAGCGTAGATCGCGAAGGCGTCGTCGTAGGTGACCTCGCGCGGGTTGTTCACGAGGAGCCGCGTCTGCTTCATCGCGTCGGTGGCCATGCGCTCCAGGTCCTGCCGGGCGACGCCGACTTCGGCGAGCGAGGCCGGAACCTTGCAGTCGCGGCAGATCGCGTCGAGACTCTCGACGAAGCGCTTGGCGGCCTCGGGCCGCGGCAGGTCGGCGGCCGCGGGGTCGAGGATCGGCGCGAGCTCAGCGTAGAGTCCTTCAGCGTGCGAGAGGTTGAAGCGCATCACCCCCATCAGCACCAGGGCGTTCGAGAGCCCGTGCGGCACGTGGAAGATCGCGCCGACCGGGTAGGCGAGCGCGTGCACCGCCGCCACCGGCGCGTTGCCGAAGGCCATGCCGGCCAGCATCGAGCCGAGCAGCATGCCGGAACGCGCCTCGAGGTTCTTCCCGTCCGTGCAGGCGGTCCGGATGTTGGCCGAGAGCAGCGCCAGCGCCTGCTTGGCGAGCTGGTCGGAGATCGGGTTCTTCTTGTTCTTGCTGGTGAAGGCCTCGATGGCGTGGACCATGGCGTCGATGCCGGTCGCCGCGGTGACGTGCGACGGCAGGCCGAGCGTCAGCTCCGGGTCGAGCACCGCCCAGTCGGGCAGGAGCTTCGGCGCGACGACGCCCTTCTTCTCGGTGGTCGGCGTCGTGACGATCGAGATCGGCGTCACCTCCGAGCCGGTGCCGGCCGTGGTCGGCACCAGGATCAGCGGCAGGCGGTCGCCCTTGGCGAGGCCGACGCCGTAGATCGCGTCGAGCGGCTCGTCGGACTTGGCGAGGTAGGCCACGAGCTTGGCGGTATCGAGCGCCGAGCCGCCGCCGATCGACAGGACGAGGTCGGTCCCGAGCTCGCGGGCGCGCTTGGCCGCCGCCTCGATGACCGTCGAGGGCGGGTCGGCGACCACGTCCTCGTAGACGTCGAGGGTGACGCCCGCGGCGGCCAGGGCCGCCTCGGCGGCCTGGGTGAGGCCGGCGCCGCGCACGCCCTTGTCGGTGACGAGGAGGACGCGCTTGGCCCCGAAGCTGCCGACGATCTCGGGCAGCTTCTTCGCGGCGCCGGCCTCGAACAGCACGTTCGGCGTGGTCTGGAAGGTGAACGGGTTCATCGCGCTGCCCTGTCTTGCGTGCCGACCATCTGCGAAACCGGCCTCACTCGGCCGGCTCGAAATCCTTCACCTTGGCGCGCAGCTCGTCGACCAGCACGCGGGTGTTCTCCGAGTAGTCGATCGGCACCGCCACGAGGTGCACTCCGCCCGCCGCGAAGGCCCGGTCCAGCGTCGGCACGAGGTCGTTGACCGACTCGACCCGGTGGCCGGTCGCCCCGTACGACTTGGCGTAGAGGACGAAGTCCGGGTTGCTGAAGGTCATGCCGTAATCGGCGAACTTGTCGACCGCCTGCTTCCAGCGGATCATCCCGTAGGCCGAGTCGTCGAGCACCAGCACCACGAGGTTGAGCTTCAGCCGGACGGCGGTCTCCATCTCCTGGCTGTTCATCATGAACCCGCCGTCGCCGCAGACGGCCATCACGCGCCGCTTCGGGTAGAGCATCGCCGCCATCATGGCCGAGGGCAGGCCCGCGCCCATCGTGGCCAGCGCGTTGTCGAGGAGCAGCGTGTTGGCGACGTAGGTGCGGTAGTTCCGGGCGAACCAGATCTTGTACATGCCGTTGTCGAGGCACACGATCCCGTCCTCCGGAATCACCCGGCGCACGTCGCGCACGAGGCGCTGCGGCGTCACCGGGAAGCGGTCTTCGCCGGCCCGATCGGCGATATGGCCGAGGATGTGCTCGCGCAGGTGCAGCAGCGCGCCCGCGTTCGGGAGCTTGCCGTCGAGCTTGTCGGCCAGGAGCTTCAGCGTCGGGCCGAGGTCGCCCACCACCTCGGCATCCGGATAGTACACCTGCTCGACGTTGGCCGGCATGTAGCCGATGTGGACGACCTTCTGGTCGGCCTGGCCCATGAAGAAGGGCGGCTTCTCGATCGTGTCGTGGCCGATGGCGATGATCAGGTCGGCCTTGTCGATCGCCTCGTGGACGTAGTCGCGCTCCGAGAGCGCCGCGGTGCCCATGTAGAGGTCGGTCCCGCCCGCCACCGTGCCCTTGCCCATCTGGGTGGTGAAGAACGGGATGCCGGTGCGCTGCACGAAGCCGCCGAGCTCGCCGGTGGCGCGGGGGCGGCTCGCGGCGGCGCCCAGCATGATCAGCGGGCGCTTGGCCTTCAGGATCATGTCCGCGGCGCGCGCGATCGCGGTCGGGTGCGCGACCGGGATGTCGATCGGGTGCGAGGGGACGAGGTCGGCCTCGGCCTCCTCGGAGGCGATGTCCTCGGGCAGCTCCAGCAGCACCGGGCCGGGCCGCTCCTCGGTGGCGACCCGGAAGGCGTCGCGCACGATGGTGGGGATCGAGGAGGCCGAGACGATCTGCCGGGCCATCTTGGTGATCGGCTTCATCGACGAGATCACGTCGACGATCTGGAACTTGGCCTGGCGCGAGGACAGGATGCCCTTCTGGCCGGTGATGATGATCATCGGCATGGCGCCGAGATGGGCGTAGGCCGCGCCGGTGGAGAAGTTCAGGGCGCCCGGGCCGAGCGTCGAGAGGCAGACGCCGGGGCGGCCGGTGAGTCGGCCGTGGGTGGCGGCCATGAAGCTCGCCGCCTGCTCGTGGCGGGTCAGGACCAGCTCGATCTTGGAGTTGCGCAGAGATTCGACGACGTCGAGGTTCTCCTCCCCGGGAATCCCGAAGATGCGGTCGACGCCCTCGTTCTCGAGGGCCGCGACGAGGAGATCTGAACCTTTGGGCATGCGACGTCTCGCTGATGTAACGGTGTTCCCCGGCCGTCCGGGTCGATTCCGGCACTGTGATCGCGAGGCCGTGAACGACACGAGACGGAGGAACACCCCCCGAATACTCGGTTCGTTAGAGGGCCCCCCTGTAGGGTGGTCAAGGGCCGTCCGGGCCCGTGACGTCACAGAGCCGGCCGGATGCTAACGTGCGGTCCGCCGCCCCGGCTTCGGGCCGGTCGAGCGCACCGGCGGGGCCGACCCGGCTGCCGCGATGGGACAGCGATGGATCGCATCGAGAGCGACAAGACCGTGCCGCCGGAGGACCGGGAGGCGGATGCCCCGGCCGTGGACTCGGTGCTGGCACCGGTCGCCGATTTCCCGCGGATCGACCTCCGCGCGGGCGTCGAGGCCTGGGACAAGCGCCGCAAGGCCGGCAAGCGGCTGCGCGCCGAGGTGCCCCACGCGGGCCAGGCCGCGCTGGCTTCCGATCCCGACCGGCCCGACCCGGTCGCCCTGATCGAGGCCGCCCACGCGGGCCGCCAGCCGCACCTGATCCCGCTGCGGGTCGCCCGGATGGCGAGCTCGCCCTTCGCGTTCCTGCGCGGGGCCGCGCACGTCATGGCCTGGGACCTGTCGCGCGGGCCGCGCAGCGGCATCGACGTCGTGATGAACGGCGACGCGCACACCGACAATTTCGGCCTGTTCGGCACGCCGCAGCGCGACATCGTCCTCGACCTCAACGATTTCGACGAGGTCACGATCGGCCCGTGGGAGTGGGACCTCAAGCGCCTCGCGGCCGGGCTGGCGGTCGCCACCGACGACGCGGGCCTGCCGGCGGGCGAGCGGCGGGCGGCCGTCATGGAGGCGGTCTCCGGCTACCAGCACACGATGCGGCGCCTCGCGCCGCAGGGCTCCCTCGACGTCTGGTACCAGACGACCCGCGCCGACGGCCCGCACATCGCCGGGCTCCAAATGAACGCGGAGGCCCGGGCCGTGGTCCGCCGGGCGGTCGACAAGGCGCGGCGTCGCAACAACCGCAGCCTGCTCGCCCAGGTGGCCGAGCGGCGCACCGACGGCACCTGGCAATTGCAGACCGACGCGCCGATCCTGACGCCCGTGGACGCGGCGACCCGCGAGGGCGTCGTCACCGGCCTGGAGCGCTACGCCGAGACCCTGCCGCGGGAGCGGCGCTTCATGCTCGACCGCTACCACGTGGTCGACGTCGCCCACCGCGTCGTCGGCGTCGGCAGCGTCGGGACCCGGGCCTACCTCGCCCTGCTGTTCGGCAATTCCGACGCCGACGCGCTCTTCCTGCAGGTCAAGGAGGCGGTCCGACCGGCGCACGCGCCGTACCTGCCGGGCGTGCCGGCGCCGTTCTCCGGGCACGAGGGCGAGCGGGTGATCTACGGCCAGCGCCTGCTCCAGGCGGTGGGCGACCCGCTGCTCGGCTGGACCAGCATCGCGGGCCGGCCGTTCTACGTGCGCCAGATGAAGAACCTGAAGGGCGCGATCCCGCTGGCGCGGATGTCCGGCGCGCCGCTCCTGACCTTCTCGTACGCCTACGGGACGCTGCTGGCGCGCGCCCACGCGCGGACCGGGGACGCGGCGGCGATCGCCGGCTATTGCGGCAGCGGCAAGCACCACGACCTGAGCGGGGCGATCGCCGACTGGGCCGCGGCCTACGCGGAGCGCAATGCGGCCGACTTCGCCCTGTTCCGCGCGGCGATCGCGAGCGGCCGCCTGGAGGCCGCAGCGGATCCGTGCCTGTGACGGTGCGGTCTGCTCGCGGCCGGTCGATGCCGTCCGCACGTCCGTCCTCGCGAGCGGAGCGAAGCGATCCAGATCGCGCGACGGCGGCCAGCCTCGCGCTGTCCTGGGTCACTTCGCTCCGCTCGTGAGGACGGCACGGAATGCGTCGACCGTCGCGTTCAAGCGGAAAGCGTATCAGATGATGCCCGGCGCCGGCGGCTCGTGGGCCAGCCGGACCAGGAGGTCCCGCAGCCAGCGGTGGGCCGGGTCGTGGTCGTAGGAGGCGTGCCACAGCATCGACACGGGCACGTCGTCGAGGGGCACCGGCACGGGGCTGACGCTCAGCGCCAGGGCGCTGGCGAAGGAGGTGGCGAGCCGGGCGTGCATCGTGGCGATCACCGGCGCCGCGCGGACCATGAACGGGACCACGAGGAAGCGCGGGGTCGTCACCGCCAGGGTGCGCGAGCGCCCGATCAGCGCGAGGGCGTCGTCGACGACCCCGTGGGCGGTCTCGCGCAGGGACGTCAGCACGTGGGGGAAGCGCAGGTAATCGTCGAGCCCGATCGGCGGCTCCAGGCCGATCAGGGCGGCGTTGAACAGCACCACGTAGCTGTCCCGGTAGAGGAGGCGCTGCTTGTGGTGGAGCTGCCCCTCCGAGAACAGGCCGATGGCGAGGTCGACCCGGTCGGCGTCGAGCTCGTCGAGGATCCGGGTCCGGTCGACCGAGCGCAGGAGCAGCCGGATGCCGGGCGCGTCCCGCCGGAGCTGCGCGATCAGCCGCGGCCCGAGCAGCGCCTCGACGCTGTCCGGCAGGCTCACCGTGAAGACGCGTTCGACGGTGGTCGGGTCGAACCGCTCCTCCCGGTGCACCAGCGCCTGCACCTGCCGGAGGGTGGCGCGCAGCGGCTCGGCGATCTTCAGGGCGCGGGGCGTCGGTCGCATCCCGTCCGGCGCCCGGGTCAGGAGCTCGTCGTCGAACAGGCGGCGCAGGCGGGCGAGGCTCGAGCTCATCGCCGACTGGCCGATCCCGACCCGCGCGGCGGCCCGCGTGACGCTGCGCTCGTCGAGCAGCGCGTCGAGGGCGACCAGCAGGTTCAGGTCGATCCGGCTGAGATCGATATGGTCGATGGCCACGGGCGTCGCGTTCGGTGGAGGGTCGGAGTGCCGACATAGCAGATGCGACGGCTTGCCCGTCATCCCGAAGTCGCGCCGCGGCGTCCCGGAGTGACGGCAGGGCTCGGCCCATGTGACGGTGCCCGCGGCCGATGGTTTCTCGGCACCGACGTCCTTGCGAGCGGAGCGAAGCGAGCCAGCAGCGCGACCTTGCCGATGGTGCGCGGCCCTGGGTCGCTTCGCTGCGCTCGCGATGACGGAGAGGCGTCGTCGACCGCGGCGCGCGGCTCAGTTTGCCTTGACAATGTTCCTATTTTGTGCTTCCTGACCGCACCTGTCCGCGGCGGCTCGGGAGCGATCCCGGGGCGTCCTTCGGGGGCCCGCCCGGTGGCTGACCGTGCGGGTCCGGGGACGGGGCGGCGCCCGCGTCGGTGGCTCTCAGCCGCCATCGCCCCGGGCGACGGACCGGTGCGGGGCGTGCCTCGGATGCGGGCGTGAGACCGGGCGGCACTCTGCCCGGCGGGGTGAGGAAATGCCCCCGCGCCGACCCGCCTCTGGGCCGACCCTGAGCGACCTGCGGACCCGCCCACTACGAGGCGGGGGACGGCTGGAAGGCCACGGCGCCGATGCGGGTTCCGGAGGTGCGGGCACGGCGTGCGAGTACGGCGTGCCTGCACCTCGACAGAGACCGCTAACGGGGAGTCGCAGGACCGGGACGTCGGAGACGTCGCGACGAGACAGACGGCACCGGCCGGGGATCATGCCCGGCCGATGCCGCGGGGCGCCGCGGGGATCGGATCCCGCGCGTACTTGGCCGACACCTGGGTTCCCGCGGCGTCCCGCGTCCCTCGTGCTCGCCTCCCGGGCCATGCCCCCGGCGCCACGCGCGCGCGGGGACGATCACGCGTGTCCGGTGCCGGCACCTCGGGACGAGCAGGAGAGCGATGGTTCGCGCCCCGCCGGTCTTCAGGCCGGCAGCGGCTCGCGCGGCTCGGTGTGGTCGAACAGCCGGGGCGGCGCGATCGCGTCCCGGGCGCCCATCCGGGCGACGAGATGATCGGCGACCCGCAGGGCGTTGGCGATGATGGTCAACGTCGGGTTCACGGCGCCGATCGACGGGAAGAAGCTGGCGTCGGTCACGTAGAGGTTGTCCAGCTCGTGCGCCTTGCAGTTGGTGTCGAGCACCGACGTCCTCGGATCCGCGCCGAACCGCAGGGTCCCCGCCTGGTGGGCCGTCCCGCCGATCGGGACGTTCTTGCCCAGGTAGAGCGAGCGGTCGAACAGGTGCGGGTGGATGTCGGTGAAGCTGCAGATCTCGCGCAGCTTGTGCCGGAGCCGCTTGTGCGCCTCGACGTTCGTCTCGGTGAGGTCGAGATGGACCTTGCCGCCCTTGTAGAAGATCCGGTTCTGCGGCAGCGGCACGTCCTCGGAGGTCAGCCAGAAGTCGACGGAGTGCTTGGCGATCCAGTCGAACGGCTTGTCGGGGAACCATTGCAGGAAGCCGGGCAGGCCCTCGCCGTGGATCTGGGCGCCGTCCGACTTGCCGACCATCTGGATGTGGCCGAGAGGGAAATCCCAGCCATCCTTCGGGTCCGGATCGCCGAAGTAGAAGTCGTTGAGGCCGAGCGTCTTCTGGAATCGGGTCGGGTTCGGGACCTTCGAGATCGCCAGCACCGTCGAGTTGTTGTGGCGCATGTAGTTGCGCCCGACCTGATCCGACCCGTTGGCGAGGCCGTTCGGGTGGCGGTCGCTGGCCGAGCGCAGCAGCAGCAGCGCCGAGGAGAGGGCGCCGCAGGCCACCACCACGATGTCGGCCGAGGCCTCGAACGGCGCGCCGTCGCGGTTCCCGACGACGCCCGTGACGGTGCGGCCGGAGGCGTCGGTGACGAGGCGCTCGATGTAGGTGCGGGTGAGCAGCGTCAGGTTCGGGCAGTCGCGCAGGGCGGGGTCGACCACCATGGTCTGCGCGTCCGACTTGCCGTTGGTGGGGCAGGGGAAGCCGTCGAACGATTCGCACTTGATGCAGGGCGAGGTCGGCACCGCGCGGCCGTCCTTCTCCACCAGCCGCACGCCCACCGGCAGGTGGAACGGGTGGTGGCCGGCCCGCTTCAGGTTGTCGAACAGCTCCTGGATCCGCGGCTCGTGCGCCACTGGCGGATGGGCGTAGGGCTTGGTCGACCAGGGCTCGGTCGGGTCCTCGCCGCGCAGGCCGTGGACGTGGAACAGCTCCTCGGCCGCCTGGTAGTACGGCTCGAAGACGTCGTACCCGACCGGCCAGGCCGGCGCGACGCCGTCCTGGTGGCGGATCTCGGCGAAGTCCCTCTCGCGGAGGCGGAAGAGGATCGAGCCGTAGAACTTCGAGTTCCCGCCGACGTAGTAGTGCAGGCCCGGATGGAAGCTCTTGCCGTCGGACGAGTACCACGTCTCCTTGGCCTGGTAGTAGCCGTCGACGATCACCGCCTGACTGTCCCAGTTCCGCGGCTCGCGCAGCAGGTAGTCGCCGCGCTCGATCAGCAGGATGCGCTTGCCCGTCTGGGCGAGGCGCCACGCCATCGTGCCGCCGCCGGGACCGGACCCGACAATGATGACGTCGTAGTGCTCACCGGGCATGTACCGTCTCCGTCCGGACCTGCGTCCTGGCAGGCAACTCGCGAGCCGCTTCTCGGATCACCGCACGGTACCGTTGATCCCGTGCCGCGTCGCGGACTCCGCCGCGGATTCCGCCGCGGACTCCGCGAAGTCCGCAACCGGCGGTTAAGGGCCTTTCCCAACGCCGCCTTCAGCTTCGGCTGCGATCCTGCGGCGGACCGGCCCGATGCCGGGGAGGCCGGAATGATCGACACGCTGGCGCCTGTCCTGGCGCTCCTGACCGCGGCCGCACTGGCCTTCGCCCTCTGGCGCCGGCTCGGAACGCGGCGCGCCGAGCGCGAGGCCGAGCGGCTGCAGGACCGCCTCTGGCGGATCAGCGAGAGCGAGGACCGCTACCGCGCCCTGGTGGCCGCCACCACCGAGATCATCGTCCAGCGGGATGCCCGCGGGCGCATCACCTACGCCAACGAGGATTTCGCCCGCCTCCTCGGCCGCGAGCCGATCGCGCTGATCGGCTCCCAGGACGATCTCGAGATCCTCGACCGGAACGCCGTGGAGATCGGGCCGGACGGGGTCCGCCGCCTGGAGGCGCAGGTCCGGACGGCGGACGGGCGGGCGCGCTGGTTCGCCTTCGTGGAGATGCCGGTGGCGCACGGCGACGCGACGCACTGGCTGCGCGCGGGCCGGGACGTGACCGCGCGGGTCGAGGCGATCCGCAGCCGCGACGCGGCCCTGGAGCGCGCCGAGGCGGCGAGCGTCGCCAAATCCCGCTTCCTGGCGACCGTGAGCCACGAGATGCGGACGCCGCTCAACGGCATCCTGGGCATGGCCGACCTCGTGCTCGGGACCGCGTTGAACCCCGAGCAGCGCACCTACGTGGAGGCGGTGCGCACCAGCGGCCAGGCGCTGCTCGGCCTGATCGACGGGGTCCTCGACTTCTCGCGGATCGAGGCCGGGCGCCTCGACCTCGCGGCCGAGCCTTTCGACCTGCCGGCCCTCTCCGAGGGGGTCGTCGAGCTGCTGGCGCCCCGCGCCCAGGACAAGGGCATCGAGATCGCCCTCGACGTGGCCGAGGACTTCCCGGCCGCGATCCTGGGCGACGCCGACCGGGTGCGGCAGATCCTGATCAACCTCGCCGGCAACGCCATCAAGTTCACCGAGCGCGGCGGCGTCGGCGTCAGCCTGAGCTTCGCGCGGGCCGGGACCGGCGGCGAGGTCGTGCTCGCCGTGGCGGATACCGGCCCGGGGATCCCGGAGGAGCGGCTGCCGATCCTGTTCGAGGAGTTCGAGCAGGGCGACGGCAGCGCGAGCCGCAGCCACGAGGGCACGGGGCTGGGCCTCGCCATCACGCGGCGGCTCGTGACCCGCATGGGCGGGCGGATCGAGGCAGACTCGCGCCTCGGCCGGGGCTCGACCTTCCGGGTCCTGCTGCCGCTCGCCGAGGTCGCGGCGGCCGAGGATAGCGGGCGCGCGCCGCTGCCGACGCTGGCCCCGCGGCGCTGCCTGATCGTCGCCGACTCGCCGTTCCAGGCCCCGTACCTCGCCCGCAGCCTGTCCCGGGCCGGGGCCGCCACCGTGATCGTCGACAGCCTGGAATCGGGCCTCGACGCCCTGTCGGGCGCGGCCTTCGACGCGGTGCTGGCCGACCGGGCCTTGGGCGACGCGGCGGTGCGCCAGATCGCCGACGCGGCCCGCGCCTGCGGGGTTCGCACCAGCCTCGTGCTCCTCTCGCCGTTCGACCGGCGCGGCTTCGGGTCCCCCGGCGCGGCGGGCTTCGACGGCTACCTGATCAAGCCGGTCCGGCCGCGCTCCCTGTTCGAGCGCCTGCTCGCGTCGACGGGCCCGGTCGAGGCCGCGACCGCGCCGGCGGCGGAGCCGGCGCGCGTCGGCTCCAGCCTGCGGATCCTGCTGGCCGAGGACAACCCGATCAACGCCCTGCTGGCGACCCGGGCCCTGGAGCGCCTCGGTGCCACGGTGATCCACGCCGTCGACGGCCTCGAGGCCCTCGCTCGGCTGGAGACGGACGGCCCCTTCGACCTCGCGCTGATCGACGTGCGGATGCCCCGCCTCGACGGGCACGAGACCGCCCGGCGGATCCGCGCCGCCGAAGCGGGCGGCGCGGACCGCCTCCACCTCGTCGCGCTGACCGCGAATGCCGGCCGGGAGGACGAGGCCGCCGCCCGGGCGGCCGGCTTCGACGGGTTCCTGGCCAAGCCGCTGAATCTGAAGCTGCTCCCGCCGCTGCTGGAGCGCCGATCCGCGCGGGCCGCCTGAGCGCGCGTTGACAGGCGGGCGGGTCCCGCGCCAACAGGAGGCCCATGTCGACCGTCAGCCCTCCGTCGCCCGCATCGCGCTCGTCGAGCGGCGCGCTTGCCGCCTGGGGCATCGCGGTCCTCGTGATCGCCACCGTGCTCATCGGCGCCCTGGCGCCGGCGCGGCACGCGTCGCCGGCGGTGTCGGCGGCCGACGATCCGGCCTGCCTCGAGTGGACCGACGGCTGCAAGGTCTGCCGCCGCCTGGCGGAGGGACCGGCCTGCTCGCTGCCCGGGATCGCCTGCCAGCCCGGCGCGCCGCAGTGCCTGCACCGCCGGAACGGGTGATCTGCCGGACCGGTCCGTGACCGACGCGGCGCCGGTGCTGCGCTTCGCGCCGAGCCCGAACGGGCGGCTGCACCTCGGCCACGCCTACTCGGCGCTGCTCAACGCGGACCTCGCCGCCCGGATGGGGGGCGTCTGCCGCCTGCGGATCGAGGACATCGATCCCGCGCGCTCGAAGCCGGACTTCGTCGACGGGATCGTCACCGACCTCGCCTGGCTCGGGCTGACCTATCCCGAACCGGTGCGGCGCCAGTCCCGGCACATGGCGGCCTACCGGGTCGCCCTCGACGGGCTGATCGCGAGCGGGCTCGCCTATCCGTGCTTCTGCTCACGCGGCCAGATCCGGGCGCGCGTCGCCTCCGGCGGCGACGGCCCCCGCGATCCGGACGGCGTGCCGCTCTATCCCGGCACCTGCCGCCACTTGGACCGGGCGGCGGCCGCGGACCGGATCGCCCGCGGCGACCCGCATACCTGGCGGCTCGACATGGCGGCCGCCCTGCGCCGCGCCGGCCCGACCCACGGCTACGTCGCCTTCGACACGGCCGGCGCGCACCGGGTCGCGGCGGATCCGGCACGCTGGGGGGACGCGGTGATCGCCCGGCGCGACGTGCCGACGAGCTACCACCTCGCCGTGGTCCACGACGACGCGGCGGAGGGGATCACCCACGTGGTGCGGGGCCGCGACCTCGAGGCGGCCACCGACCTGCACGTGCTCCTGCAGGCCCTGCTCGGCCTGCCGGTCCCGCGCTACCGCCACCACGCGCTGCTACTCGATACCGGAGGCGAGAAGCTGGCCAAGTCGCGCGGCTCGCGATCCCTCGCCGACCTTCGGCAGGCCGGCGCGACGCCCGAGGCTGTCCGCGCCCGGCTCGGCTTCGCCTGAACGACAGCGCGCTCCCTCAGCGGACCGCCGCGTCGCGCTGGGCGAGGGCGGTCGCGCTCTTCGACTTCTGCATGGTGGCGTCGATCTGCTCGCGCTGGCGCTTGAAGTCGGCGAGCAGGCGCCCGTCGAGTTCCCGGCCGCGGGGGACGCGGATCTTCATCGGGTCGACGAAGTGGCCGTTGATGATCACCTCGTAGTGGAGGTGCGCGCCGGTCGACAGGCCGGTCGAGCCGACATAGCCGACGATCTGGCCCTGCCGGACCTTGACGCCCTCGCGGATGCCGCGGCCGAACCGCGACATGTGGTTGTAGGTCGTCACGTAGCCGTTGACGTGCTGCAGCTCGACCCGGTTGCCGTAGCCCGAGGTCATCTCCGCGCGGATCACCACGCCGTTGCCGGCCGCCATGATCGGCGTGCCGATCGGGTTCGACCAGTCGACGCCCGTATGCAGCTTGGCGTAGCCCAGCACCGGGTGGCGGCGGTAACCGAAGCCGGAGCGCATGATCCCGTCGGCGATGGGCTTGCGCAGCAGGAACTTCTTCAGCGACCGGCCCTGCTCGTCGAGGTAGTCGATCGTGCCGTCGTCCGGCGACTGGAAGCGGTAGACCTTGCGGGTCTCTCCGCCGAGCGTCAGCGCCGCGTAGAGCAGGTCCGGACGATCGGCGCTGGCCTCGTCGTCGGTGCTGTAGAAGACGTCGAGCCCGTCACCGCTGCCGATGCGGCGCTGGAAGTCGAGGTCGTAGCTGAAGACGCGGACGATGTCCTCGACCGTGGCCCGCGGCAGGTCGTGGCGCGCGGCCGTCTCGTAGAGGCTCTGGTACAGGCGCGGCCCGGAGCCGGAATCCTCGTCCTCGTCCTCGCCGGCCTCCGCCTGAGGCTGTCCCTTGGGGGAGGGGGCCTCCTCGGCGGGGGGCGCCACCGACACGAAGGCGCCGCGGTTGTTCAGGGCCGCGATGCCCTCGATGCCGTTCTCGCCGTACAGCACCACGCGCGTCACCTGGCGGGGATCGCCAGGACGGGGCCCGGGGGCGACTTGGACGCGCATCGGCTGCCCCTCGTTGAGGGCAGCGGTGCGGGTCTTGCCCCCGAGCGCGGCGACGATGCCGCGAACGGCATCGTCGCTCGCGAGGCCGGTGGCCTTGAGCGTGGTCTCCAGTGTCTCGCCGCGCTTCAACGCGAGATCGCGCTCCTCCACGAGCGGCGCCTCGTTGGCCTTCAACTCGACCTTGGCGACCTTCGTGACGTTCTCCGGGACGACCAGCACCTCGATGGACTTGAACGGGTTCGCGTCCTTCGGCGCCGCGCCGTCGCCGTCGCCGGCCGCGCCCTGCTGGAGCGTCCGCGACAGCATGATCTGCGGGGCGATCGGGATGGCGGCGCGGCGCCCTGCCTCGGCGGCGATACGGCGCTCCTCCTCGACCTGCGCGGTGACGTCGTCGTCGCTGAGGGCGGGCGCGTTGGCGTCGACGGCAGCGTCGGCGAGTTCGCGCTTGACCACGGTGACCTCGGCGCTGGGGGCGTCGGCGGACGCATCGGGCGCGCGCTCCAGTGGCTCGTCGGAGACGAACTTCATGGGGTCGAAGCGGGGCGGCTCGGCGGCGTAGACGCCCGTCGTCATCGACAGGGGCGTCGTCAGCCGCACGAAGGCCTTGGCCTTGATGATCTCGCGGTCGCCGAGGCGGACCGTGACCGGCGCCTTGAAGCTCTGCTTGGCCGAGGCGATCATGAGGTTGCGCACCAGCCGGTCGCCCTTGCGGGCGATGTTGGCGCCGCTCTCGCTCGGCTGGGGGCGGGGCATGATCGCCGCCTTCTCGGGAATGGCCGCGAAGGAGACGTCGCCCTGGAGGGACACGTGAAGCGCCGCAGCGATCAGACCGGCGCCGGTCAGGCCGGTGAGACTGCTGGCGCAGAGCCAGCGGAGGTTGACGGCGCGTCGGTCGATCTGCGTCGCGGTCGCGCCGAGATGGTCGAGAGGCTCGTGCACCCCGCGTGCCGGGGGGAGGGCGGCCACGTCGCCGATCTTGAGTCGCTCGCGCTTCACTCGAAGGCCCTGAGAAGACGATGGCGAACGGGCGTTCCCGCGGGATCCGCGGCGCTGAGGCCGGGCTCGACCATACCGGAGGCGACATCCGCGCCCGGCAATCTCATCTCACGACCCAGCGTGTCGAGATTGAGGCGTGCTGCTCCTGAGCGCCAGCCCCGGCGCGGGAAAGACCACGACGATCCACTGCGAGGCTTCCGGACGGCCCGCCGCGCCGGTCGGCAAAAAGGGTGTTGACGGCCGGGAACCGTGGCTCTATACCCCGGCTCATCGGCGCCGGCCGCGGAAGTGGACCGGGCG